>CAWIJE010000006.1:0-114518 GCA_963836415.1 uncultured Solirubrobacterales bacterium | reverse complement strand
GGCGGCCGCCCTTCGATGCCGGTTCGCTGGCCAAGATGATCCGATAGGCGAGTACAGCTTTGTGAGAAACCCATTGATGCTTTCCGCGTCCCGGTTCTTGTGGAACACGTCCTCCGGTGATCTCGCTCTTGCGAGTCCCTCCGGCCGGTCCGGCCTTGAGGGCCTCGAGGAGCTTCTCGGCGAGCGGATCGGCGTCGGCACTGAAGATGAACCGGAGGACGGGCGGAATGGCTCCCAGATCGCCAGCGCGGCGTCGAGGTGCTCGATCTGGACCCATCCGCGACCGGTCGGTCACGGCATAGATGGGCCGAGCCGCATACGTGTGGGGCGGCCCGGGCGAAGAACGCCCCGAGTCGGCCGGTCGGGACGTCCGTCCATTCGCCGCGGTAGAGTTCGTCCATCGCTCCTCGGCCTGGATATCCCGACGGATCTCTCGAGGTCCCGCGAGTCGTTCAGCGCCTGCCCTGAGTTCGGCCAGGTCATCGACCAGGCAGCTTTCGAGCAAGGTGAACACATTGCCGCCGGTGGGGATGACCCGGGACCGGATCCCGAACATCCACATGAACCTGTTGGCGGTGCCGTTCGCCTTGTCGGCGTCGGTCAAGTCAGTCGAGATCCGCCGGGGTGCAGTGGCCGATCACCGCGACGTGGGCGCCGGTGACCTTCAACGGGTCGCCCCGGACATTCGACCCGACGGTCTCATTCCCGTCATAGAACTTTCTCAGGTGTTCGGTCAGGGGTCGTTCTCGCGGGCCCTGTTTCAGGACGGTGGCAATTCCGTCTCGAGGAACACCCGCCGCTTGTCCGGATGCCATCGGTGACGATGCACCTATTCGCCTTCCTTGTTCCGCTTCCGGTGACGCGTCCCGGAGGTCCCAGAGCAGCCCCGCGCCGGAGTTCAAGCCGTCGGTGATGTTCTGGCCGCGAAGGCCGTATCGACCCTCCGGACGATCTCTTTCGCGACATCGCCGGCCATGCCCTTCCGCCCCATGCCGGAAGCGCCGATCAGGCCGATGTTGATGTTGAGTCGGTGCCTGGTCGCCGCGACCGTGAAGTGGGTGTCCCGCCTACCATCGCCCCGACATAGGCCAGCAGGTGCAGCCAGGACGAAGACGGCATTCGCCTCCGTCTCCGGTTGAGTAGCGATGCCAGCCGGCCGAGGGGCCCGTGGAACGCCGCGGGGTCGATGTCGCCGATCGGGTCGGCAATATCCCTGTCGTCGCTCTCGCTCTCGCCCCCGAGTCGCCTCAGTGGGGAGCCGTCCCGTTCTCGCATCAAGGACTTATTGAGCGTCAGGTTAATAGGTTCACCTTGAATCTCGAGAACGGCTCTCTTACGCTGGCCTGGTATGTGGCAACCCAGCATCCTCACGCAGACACAGCTCGAAGAACGGCGCCTGGAAGGCGGTCGGCTCTTGCTCGAAGGCCAGCTCACCCAGGCCGAAATCGCCCGGCGCTTGGGAATCAGTCGCCGAACCGTCTCGCCTGGTCCAAGCGGCTTAAAGACAGTCCCGAAGGGTTGAAGATCCTGAGAAGTCATCCCCGGACCGGGCGCCGTCTCGCTTGAGTGACGAGCAGTGGCAAGGACTCTTGGAGGTCCTCCAGCGAGGGTCTCTCAAAGCGGGATTCGAGACCGATCGGTGGACGTTGGATCGAATCCGAACCGTAATCCGCCGGCAGTTCGGCGTGACCTATCATCCGCATTATCTGGCCGATCGCCTCCGGGCGTCGGGCTGGAGCGCCCAAATCCCGGCGGTCGTCGCCAAGGAACGTGACGAGGAATTGGTGCTCGCCTGGCTCGCCCAAGACTGGCCTCGCATCAAAAAAGCTCGCCGCCAAGGGGCCGAGATCGTGTTCTGGGACGAGACCGGCTTCTCGTTCCGCTCGCGCGTCGGAACGACATGGGCTCCCAGAGGCCAGACGCCCGTCTTACGCCGTGTCAGCAAGCGACGAGAGCTCTCCACGATCATCGGTCTAGCGGTATCGGGGCGCATTCTGAGGCGACATTTCCAGCACACGATCCATGGTCCCGATGTAGTTGACTTCTTCAAGCATCTTCGTAAACGACTCCGATCGCCGATCATCGTGATCTGGGATGGTCTGAGTGCCCACAAGTCCCAAGAGGTCAAGGACTACCTGGCCTCGAATCGCGAGGTCAGCGTGGAATGGTTACCGCCCTACGCGCCGGACCTGAATCCCGAGGAGGCGTGTCATGGCAACGCGAAGCAACATCTTCGGAACGCCGTCCCCGAGGATGTGGATCAGATCCGTCGTCAAGCCGATCGCGAATTCGCTCGCATTCGTTGACATCATGAACTCGTGACGAGTTTCTTCCACCATGCAGGAATCGGTGTGAAGTCATAAACCTGACCCTCAATAGGAAGCTGCTTGGTGACTTCCCCGGCCTGGCCCTCCCCTGAAGGTTATCAGGCCGCCGTTCCCCATGTCCTGAACGACACGTCCGAAGTTGTCGCGATCGCCGAATCCCAAGATCTCGCCTTCTATGAGCGTCCGAAAACGAAGTGCGTTTGCGTGTCCGTTCGTGCCGTTGCTCGAGGCGTTGGGATGCTCGTTCGACTTCGGACGGTCGTTCTCGAGAGCCCTGAGCGACGGACGAGGATGATTCTTGATCGCGTCGTCTAGCTTGTGGTTGATCTGGTATTCCGACTCGGGCGGATGGGCCTTCGTCGTGTTGTACTCCCACATCGGACCCCACGCCTCCGCCTTCATCAGTCCGAACTCGTCGATCAGGACGCTGGCCGCGTGATAAAGCGCACCGAGATGCCCGTCTTGTCCCGCGATCGATTCCTCGAACCTGGGCGACATGATGCACCGCCGGGCCCGCTCGATGATCCAGGCACAGTCGTCGGCGTCCCACGAGAGCGGCTTGTAGCCTCCTGCATGTCCAGCCGTCTGGGCAGCCGGCTTGTCCTCTACCCGATCGGCCCCGACGCTGGTGATCCAGGCCCGTAAGTCAAAGCGCGGAATCGCGCAAAGCTCGCGGTCAGGGCTATCCAGGGTCGCCGAGTCGGTGGGGGCGATTCGCGATGTGCGAGCCCTTGCACTTCACCGTGCCTGGGATGGGAGCGACGCGGGCCGGATTCTTGGTCTTCTGGTCAACGGTGACCCGTTCGTCACCGTAGTGCTTACCGATCCAGGCGAGCCGCCGGTCCGCCAGGTCATGCCCCTCATCCGGCGAGTATCCGACGAGCAGAACGAAGATCCAGGCTCCGTTGCCGCTCTTGCCCCAGATCGCGGACGCGGCCAGTTCCGGGTGATCGGCCAAGAACTTGTCTCGCCTCTCGACGGCGGCGGCCAGCTCTTCGTCGAGGATGACGACGCCGTCGGGCCGCTTGGAATCGAAGTCGATGTAGAGGAGGCGATAGTGGGCGATATCCTTGTCACTGGTCGTTGACTTCAGTTTCGCCTTGAGGCAATTGGCCGACTTG
Source organism: uncultured Solirubrobacterales bacterium (assembly GCA_963836415.1). Lineage (GTDB taxonomy): Bacteria > Actinomycetota > Thermoleophilia > Solirubrobacterales > 70-9 > VRUE01. Next base: position 111,070 of record CAWIJE010000006.1, on the reverse strand, counting down.
GCGAATAGAGCCTCGTTCACCGGATTGATAGTGATGTAGGCCATGACTCCCTTCAGCTTGCTCAGATCGACGATCGCCTCATTGATATCGTCGTACCAGCCCGAATACTTCGAGCCGTACTGGTCGTCCGGAATCAGGTATCCGTTCTTGATCTTGGTGGGGTCAAAGATCCGGATCTCGAATACGCCGATGTCACAGACTGACATGAACCGAAGGAACCGGCACGTGGTCTTGGCGTCGAAATTCGGGATTGGCGGCGGCTCAGGCCGGGCCGGGCGTCGCGGAGACGCGGCTTGGGGGCCGTTCTGCAGCTCGGCGGCGTCGAGGGCTGATCGTGCCGCACTCCTTTCGACCGAGGCCGATCGGCGGAGCCGTCGCGAGCGATGATTTGACATTCAGATCGTGTATAGATCTGAGTGATGTAAAATGCACAGCAGAGCTTGCCGGGCGGCTGGGTGCGGTGTACAGTTTCATCGGGACCCCATTTCTTCTGGGCGCCGGCTTGTGGCAGAGCCGGTCGCCCTTTTTCATTCTCTCCCGCGTTCCCTGGGTATCCTGCGATCCGACTCTCTTCGTCTTTCGCCCCAAGTTCAACACATCAAAAGACACATCGGTGCGGACGATGATCCGGGCCCCCCGGCACATGGCGACTCTGACGGGCGACCCAATTAGCAAACACAGCGTGTTCGGCTCTTGAGGTTGACCCGAGATCGGGCCGGCGGTAAGATACCGGCCGATCGGTCGGGGTCAGGCGAGGCGATCAGCAGCCGAGCACAGGCCGCCTGCTTGTTTGCGCGAGATCCACCGCGGCCTTACGCTGGGCAGGTGTCCGGCACGTCGGGATTGAGAGCCCGGGGTTGGAGACTACTGATTCAGGTGCCGTCGGAGCTGGCGGACTTCGGGGCTCCGTTACTAGGCCCGCAGGTATCGAGCCCAGGCCTGCTTGCTGGTGTAGTGGCGGCCGAGGATCTTCACGACCTCAAGATAAACGCGGCGACGATCACCGTTTGGACCCGGCCGACTTAGTGTGCCGGTTTCGCGGCCCCCGGTGGAGGGCCGCCAGGTCGCAGCCGAGCTCCTTCGCCTTCTGAGTCAGCGGGATCAGGTCTTCTTCAGACAGGGGCGGTGGGTCGACTTCCGGGAACACGGGAACCGGATTCGATCGAGCCCTTCGAGAACATACATGAGCCTCCATCTGGATTTCGGCCAGTCGGCCGGGTTCGGGTGGTTCTCCAAGGCCGCGGGGGTCCTGCCAGGGTCTTTCCCGCGGCCTTGGCCTTTTCTGTAATCGGCTTAAACTGCAACGAGACAGTAGGGCTCTGCCGATTTTTTCTTATTTTCGAGAGTCGATCGGCCGACAACCTAGCTCGCCATATTATTTCCCTATTCCGTAGTAGTGTCAAGTTCTTATCAGGATATTTTAAATTTGGCTCTCTTAACATCGATTTTCACACCGAAATCCTGGGGGATCTCCTCTCTGGGCTCGATAAACTCGATCTTCACAACAACACTTCGAGTCCGGCCCTTCTGGACTTGATAAACTCGACTTTCACACCAGAATCCCGTAATGAAGAGACAGCCCCGCGCACCGATGCTGCCGCACATGGGGCCTGGCGGCGAGACGGTCACGCAACGTGCACGCCCTTTGGCCCGTCCACGACCGTGGTTATGGGCCCACCCGACTTTGGCCACAGGAACAAAGTGAGTTCGTCGGCCGGGACCCAGTTCTCGCATTGCACGAAGGGGCGATCATCGGCTCGCGGGTCATTAGATCAGATACCGACGGGCGTTCTTGTCGTCCCGGAGCCGCGACGTACCAGCATCGCAGCGCAGGCCTCATCCGGTTCAAAAGCCAGAAACACTTTCGCGAGCATCTCTTCGCGGCCGTCATCGAAGAGCTGCTCGGGGCACCATCTCATGCCGTATCCTTTTGCGCGGACAGTCTTTCCCGCAATTCCTCCGGGGTCAGCTTGAGGAACTCCCAGAAACTCAGCTCGGGGAGATCCAGGCCCAGCCGCCCATACGGCGTTTGATCCTTACGGCGACCGATCCGGAACCGCCGCAGGTTCCAGTACAGACGCTTCAAGTCCAGTAATCCCTGTGTCATCTTCCGGTGTCGCGCCTGCTGCATCCGCACCACGCTGTTGACGCATTCCACCAAACTGCTCGCACGCCAGACCCCACCGATCACCGCGCCGACACGCCGCGCCTCCTCACGCCAATCCGAACGCGACTTCGCCAGTTGAACCGTGCGAACCAACGCCAAGGCGCGGCTGAAGCCGGACAGTCGCCAGGGCTGGCGACGCAAACCTTCCAGGTCCAATAACGCCGAGAGCACCTCGGGGTCCAACCGCAACTCGGCCAACCGCACCGCGACTTGATCCAGGAACGTGAAGCTCTCGCGGCGGAGTAACAACCGCCGGGTCTTGGCCCAGGCCGCGCCGCTCAAGTGCGGCAACGCCGCCGCCACGACCACCTCGGCCGCGGTTCGGTCGTTCAATCGGCCTTCGGGTGTGAAGAACTCGAACGCCAACTTGGCCCGTTTCCAGGCCGTCTCGGCGGCCGTGGCCTGATCCCAGAGCCGCTCGGCCTGACGCCAGAGCTGGTTCAGAGGCGCGCCATGGCCCTGGCATGATTGTCCCTGGCGACCTCGCCGATCGAATTCCTTCTGGGCCGCGTCGGCACGCTCCAGGGCTCGGGTGGCCACGCCCCAGGTCTTCCGCATTGCCCGCCCCCCTTCCCGGAGCGTATGGAAGATGTCGAGGGTGTCGTCGAACTCGGGCAGGCCGGCGGCGCGACGGCGGGCCCGTTCGAGTCTCACCCCTTTACCCAGGCCGGTGCCGTCGTCGCGGATCACCGCCAGCAGCGCCGGGAATCGGGCGAATTCCTCGGCCCACGTCAGGCCATCGCGGGCCTCGACCATCCGCCCGGTCATCCAGCAGAGGCTGCCGGGCTCGACGACCATCAGGACCGGTTGGCGGCCAAAAAAATCTCGTCGGCGACGGCCTGCTTGACCTCGGGCCGGGCCACCTCGTCGAGCACCTTGAGCAAGCCGCCGGCGCGCACGCCGGCCTCAAGGGTCGCCCGCCCCAGCGTCGCCACGCTCGGCGTCGATTTCGACCCCTCGACGACCCGCAACAGCCGCCGGGCCACGCTCAGGCTGACCCCCTCGGCCTGGGCGAGTGTGGCGAACTCGTGCTGCTTGTCGGGGGTGATCTCGATGGCCTGTTTGAGCCGATCCTGGAGGGCTTGGATCTCGTCGGACTGGCACGCGAGTTGGTGTTGGAGCTCGTCGATCCGGGACTGGGCCGCAGTGCCGTCCACGGCGTTGGCGACCTGCTCTGCCTCGCGGTAGAGCGACTGCCGTGATTGGTCACGATCGTTGGCCATCTCGGTGACGTCACCGTACTGGCCGCAGAGAACGGCGAAGGCACTGGCGATGCGTTGCGGGATCGTGGGCATGGGGCTCACTCCGTCGAGGCCGATCGAGGGATCACACCCACGATTGCACACATACCGGCGGGAATTGTCCACGGAAAACTCTCTCCGAACCCCTATCTTGAGAAAGTGCCGCTGCTCGGCACCACGAATGATGAAGGCATCGAATGGGACGGGCGGACAAGGCGCGAACGAAGATCAGTGGGCATCGGTAGGGAGCTCCTCGGTGAGTCTGACGGGGCGAGCCGTCAATGGCGCCGGAATGGAAAAGTGGGTCATGAGAACGAGCGTGATTGCAAGGTAAGATTAGGCGGGGTACCCGCCCGGCCGCCGGATCGGGCCGGACGGGGCGAGCGGACGACCGATCAGGCCGCGGGCCCGTTCTCGGGATGGTCGGCGTACCACCGTCGGACGTCGGCCTCGAATCGTCGCTGCTGCTCGCGATACGCGGCCGGATCCTCTCGCCGCGTCTGGGCGAAGCTTCGGGGGAAGGCCATGCCACGTTCGTTGGCGAAGGGGTCGTCGTCGCGCTGGTCGGTTGTCGGAGCGCCGCCGCTGATTCGCGGAGGGCCAGGGGCATCGTCTCGGTCAGCAGGGCGTCGTCGGGGTCGAGCTCCGGGGGCACGACGATGGCCTGGGGCGGGATCGAGCGGTCTTCATCGTCGGGATGGCCCCCGGCAGCTTCCAGGATCGATTCCCGATCCACGTATACCGCCGGGTAGTTCCAGGCCGGGGAATCGCTCGGGACCTCGGGCAACGTGGAGACGAAGACCTCCGTCGCTGCGGCCTCGTCTTCGCGATCCAACAGGCCGGCGGCGACGGTGCCGGCCAACTCGCCTTCGACGGGCGACGCGGGCAACGATGCGGGACGCGGCCCAGGACGAGTAGTGACGATCCTCGAGCCAGGCCGACGGCGCAGCGTCGAGACCCCGGCTGGAGCAAGGAATTCGTGAGCACGGGGACGTCGCGAATGGTAAGATGGGCCATTGAGCTTTCTCCTGGGTTCGTTAACGGTTCTCGGGGGAAGGGTCATCCGGGCCGGGCGAGATTGCCGTCTACGCGCCGGCCCACAACATTTCCAGTCAGAACGTGCGGCAGCCGGGCCCATGCTGGCGGTTCTTATTGGCGATCGTCGCCTCGTCACGCGATGGTGTCGGCGAGGTCGTCGCAGCGGCCGCACAGGCCGAACCGGTTGGTCTCGTCCGGCTCGCCGTAGCTCGTGCAATGGCCAGGTGGCGGGGTCAGGCCCTCGTACTGGCGATACCATTCGGCCTCGGCCGCCATCGCGTCATAGTCCGGATCGGGCTCGGGGTCGGCGAACATCTGACCGATGACGGCCCGGTCCTCGTCGCTGGGCTCGACGAAGCCGGGGGCAGTGACGGCAAAGGGCACGAAGCGGTGCAAACCGGTCCCGAACGGCCGATCGGCACGTGCGGTCCGACGGTGGCCTTGACCTTCGGCGTCTTGATGCACATGATTCGACTGCTCACGGGAATCTCCTCCCAATCGCCCCGGTGAGTGGCCAGGCTCCCCGGGGCTCTTTTCTTTCCCAGGCCGAACGCCGGCCCGGTGTCTCGATCGATCAGGCTGTCATCTCGACCAACGGGCAACGCCGGGTGTCTGACCGTCCCCGTAGGCTGGAACAGTGGCTTCAACGCGAAGGTGCGGGGGTGCAGGTCGTGCAGGTCTCCGCCCCGATCAGCAGCTCGCCGCACGCATCGCAATACCTCGTCTCGATGAACGCCCCCTCGTCGCCCTCGTCCTCGAGCTGGGCGGTCAGTCGTTCGATCTCGCGGACCAGGAAGCGGGCCTCGTCGATCCGGTCCATGTGCCACTCGCTCCCGGCCAGGTGCTGGGCCATGCCGTCCCAGGTCCGCCGCGACGCTCTTGAGCTGCTCTCTCAGGGACTCGAGGTAGATCATGCATCTCTGGGCTCCTTGGCTTGAGGCTGTCATCTCGACCCGACACGAGAATGATACGCGACCGAAATGTTTCAGTCAATATAGTGTTCATAAAATTCGTGTCTCTCTTTTTTGCCGCTGTGACCACCAGCGGTATTATGTACAGTGGCGATGAGTGTCGTGTCCTGATACCCTGGCCCTCTGGAGAAGATGGCATGTCCGTCGGAATGCTGGAGATTCGGCCCGTGGCCAAGAAGAAAGCAGGCAGGCCCAAGGCGGAGAGCGTCCGGGGTGTGGGGAAGCCAGTGCGCCTTTGACCCCGAACTTGTGAATATGGCCAACACGATCGCCAACAGGAGGGGGATCAAGGTCGGCCCGTACCTGTCGGGGTTGCTGGAGACGGCCGTCAGGCGTTGATGACGTGTGCTGCTCCGCGAGCTGAACAAGCTCGAGCAAGAGGGCCAGTGATATGGCGACAGAACGAGTCGGTCGATCCGCAGGATTATCCCGACGCCGTCACGATCAGAAGGAGGCAGGATACGAGTTTTTTCGGTTCCCGGTAGCAGGAATGTCCTCCCAGGAAAGAGAAGCTTCAGTAGCCGAAGAGCTCCTCGCCTGGAGGAATTGGGCGACGCGGAACAATCTCGATACCGTCAACCTCCGACGATATGCCAATCAGATGGCGAGAAGGTCGGCTCAAGAATGCTGGCAACCGTTCCAGCCGGCGAGGGTGCGCGCCGCGGTGATGGTCATCGCGCGAGACACGCCAGATACTGACGGGCATTCCCACCGAGGACGCGGTAGATCGCGTCTTCGACGCGATCTACATGGGAGCGTTACCCCTGGAGAACGAAGCCGTGGCGGCGGAAAGGAACAGGATCGTCTCCCTGTTCGACCATGCCGACAGGCGCAAGAAGCAGATGGGGTGTCTCGGGTCGAGGTGGATACCGAGATGCGGACGAGTTCGCCGAAGACCCACGAACCCCATCGGAAGACCTCTCCGCGAAGAACAATCGCATGGTCACTGCCATCCTCGACGAAGTCTATGGACCGGAGAAGCTGATCGTAGCCCCAAGCATCTTGACTAGACCCGGCATTCCGGCCGCCCCCATCGAACCACGGAGGCCCTGACCGATGAGGATCGACGAGTTGAAGCGGGCACTCGGGACGCGCCCTTCCGGCCGTTCTCGGTCCGAATGGCGGACGGGTGGGAATTCCCGGTCAGCCATCCCGAGGCCGTGGCGTGGGCCTTGAACGAGACCCGATCGGCCATCTGCATCTTGCCCGACGGAGTGCGGGAAGTCTTCGACGTCGCCCTGGTCACGTCGCTGGGCATCCCGGCCCCGACGCCGGACCGGCCGTGAGGCGGCCGGGTATCAGCCTGGCGGAACGCACTACGGAGCGAGACGATGGACACGCCCACCCCAACGACTCCCCGGCCGGGCGAGTGGTCCCGCCGGGCGGCCCAGCACCGCTGCGGGGCCTGTGGTTACATCAGCCTGGCGGAGCGGTGCCCGCGCTGCGGCCAGCTCGCACCCTGGCGCCGCGAGCAACCGGAAGAGCCGTCCACCGAACGGCCGGCATCGACCAGGCGGAAGGCCAAGGGCGGGCGGGGAGGGGGCGACAACGATACATGAAGGGCTTGTAGACCTCGAGTTCTTGCAACTCCTGGCGACGGTCCTCCTGGGTGTCGTGGGCATTACCTTTACGGTCCTCCAGGCCCGCACGGCCCGGTGAGCAGAACACGCTGAACCTGTACGAGAGAGATGGGATACCGAGGAGTTGTCGCAATACAGGAGCATCGCCTGGGACGTCTGGAAAGACCTCGTGTATCGCAAGGACGAGGCCGTAATCCGCTGGCTCGGCGGCGACTTTCTTGGGAATACCGTCGCCGAGATCGACGAGATGATACCGGAGCAGCGGACCCATGCCGTCCGCTCCCTGCTCAACTATTTCGCCAGGGTGTATGAGTACCAGAGGCTGGGGCTGACCGACCGGAGGATCACCGCAAAGCTTTTCCGGGAGCCGTGGCTGTGGTGGGGGGATATCTTCAGGCTCTTGAGGGATAGGGTCGAGGGCCATTTGAGGGCAAAGGGACTGCCCGAGAGCCAGTGGGCGGCGCGGTCCATCGTGACGAGCCTGAATCACGCCGTGGCCCTGGACCAGGTCATCCGTCGGGGGTGAGCAAAGAAGGGTTGGACTGAGCGGGCCGGAGACCTTCCGGGAGAACATCGGAGAGGGTCCACACCATGGATCAGCAACGTGCCCGCTGGCGAATCCGCCTCAGCAGCCTGATGCCGCTCGTCATCATCGCGGGGCTCGCGCTGGCCCTCGTCATGGGGCAATGGCGGCGTCGCGTGGCCAAGGAGAGGGCACGGGTGGCGGAGGAACAGGCCCTGGAGAATTAAGCGCACGGCAAAACCAGTCTTGCGAGGGCTGCTACGCTGCTGGGTTGGTTCGGTTCTTCCAACCCAGGAGTCAGCCCATGGCACGTCCCAAGGACCTCGGCCTCGAACACACCTGGCGGCTGCGCCTCAGGCGGCAAGCCACCGGTGGCCTTTCGATCCCCGAATTCTGCCAGCGCGAGGGGGTCTCCACCGCCTCGTTCTACGCCTGGAGGCGACGGCTGGCCGCACCCCCGGTCACCGCCCCAGCCGACCCGCCTTTGTTCGTCCCGATCCGCCTCGATCCCACGGCACCCACCGGTGACACGTCGCCGGCGCTCGGCTTCGAGATCGAGTTGCCCCACCGCATCCGCCTCCGCTGCTCCGTCGCTCCCGATCCCGTCTGGCTCGGTCGGCTCGTCACCGCGCTGGCCGATCCCACGTCGCGGGAGGACGCCCCATGATCTCGCTCCCCTCCGCCGTTCGTGCGTTCTTCTGCACCCGAGCGGTCGACATGAGAAAGAGCTTCGACGGCCTCTCGGGCCTCGTCGAGGAATGCTTCCGCCAGGACCTCCTCGACGGCCATCTCTTCCTCTTCGTCAATCGCCGCAGGGATCGCATCAAGGCACTCTATTTCGATCATGACGGTTTGGCCATCTGGTATAAGCGACTCGAAGTCGGCAGCTTCCAGGTGCCCGACGTCGGCGATCGCGACGGCATCGAGTTGGACCCGGCGCAACTGGCCATGATCCTCTCCGGCATCGACCTGAAGACGGCCCGGCGACGGCAGCGGTTCCGGCTCGCCGGTCGGGTCCCCTCGAAAAATCAGGGAGATACATGCGAAAGGGATTTGCATAACAACAATGATCGAGTATAATCGGTGCCATGGACCTGGCGTCGCAGCTACCCGATGATCCGGCCGAGTGCCGGCGGTTCCTCGCGGACCTGCTCCGCAGCCACGACGCGCTGCGGCAGCAGGCCCAGGACGCACATGAGCGGGCCGAGGACGAACGCCGGCGGGCCGAGGGCGAACGCCGGAAGGCGGAGGACATTCGCCGCCGCCTTGACGAGCTGGAGCGCATCCTCAACGCCACCGCCGCCGACTACGACCAACTCCAGCAAGAACACGCCGAGCTGCTCGAAACGTTGGCCCTGCTCCGCCGCTACCTCTTCGGCCCGCGACGCGAACGCCGGGTCGACGATCCCGATCAAGGGCATCTCTTCGATCTCCCCGCCGAGCCCCGACCCGAGCCCATCACGCCGGACGCGGCCGACGACGCGGCCTCGCCGCCGCCCCGCCCGGCCCGCACCCCTCGACGCGCCCGCTTCGAGCACCTCCCGCACATCCGCATCGAGCACGACCTCCCCGAAGCGGAGAAGACCTGTTCCTGCTGCGGGACTCCCAAGGTCCGCATCGGCGAGGACGAATCCCACGCGCTCGAGTACATCCCGGCCCGGCTGGAAGTCCATGTCCATGTCCTGCCCAAGTACGCCTGCTCGAAGTGCCGCGACGGCGTCGCCAGCCCGCCGGTCCCGCCCAAGCCCACACCCGGCGGCATGGCCGGGCCCGGGCTGGTCGCCTTCGTGATCGTCAGCAAGTTCGGCGATCACCTGCCGCTGTATCGGCTCGAAGATATCTTGACGCGACACGGCGTCTTCCTGGCGCGGAGCACGCTGTGCGACTGGGTCCGCGATGCCGCCACGGTGCTCGAGCCGCTGGCGGCGCTGCAGAAGGCGCTGGTGTTGCAGTCGCCGGTGATCTGGACCGACGATACGCCCGTGACGGTCCTCGGCGGCGACGAGCCCGGCAGTTCCACGGGCCGGTTCTGGGCCTACATCGGCGACGGCGAGCATCCCTACACCGTGTACGACTTCACCATGAGCCGCAGCCGCGACGGCCCGACCGCCTTCCTGCGCGATTATCGCGGCTTCCTCCAGGCCGATGCTTATGGCGGCTACGACGGGATCTTCCTCGCCTCCGACGGCGGCATCGAGGAGGTGGCCTGCTGGCGCATGCGCGCCGCAAGTTCTTCGACGCGCGGTCGAATGCGCCGCGGCAGGCCAACGAGATCCTCGAGTGGATCCGCCAGCTCTACGACATCGAGGACCGGGCGCGGGGGTGGTCGGCCGCGGAGCGGCTGGCGCTGCGCCAGCGGGAGGCCGTGCCGATCCTCGACCGGATCGAGGCGCGACTGGATGAGCTGACGGGCCGGGTGCTGCCCAAGTCGGCCCTGGGCCAGGCGGTGACCTACGCGCGGAACCAGTGGGCGGCCTTGCGGCGGTACACCAGCGACGGCCGGCTGACGATCGACAACAACGTGTCGGAGCGGACGCTGCGGCTGCAAGCGATCGGCCGGAAGAATTGGCAGTTCCTGGGGAGTGCGGAGGCGGGCCCACGAGCGGCGGTGCTGTTCACGATCCTGGCGGGAGCGAAGCGGCATCACCTGGAGCCGTGGGCCTATCTACGGGACGTGCTGCTGCGGCTCAGCGCCGGTGAGACGGAGTTGGAGTCCTTGCTGCCGGACCGGTGGGCGGCGAGCCATCCGGAGCATGTGCTGCAGCATCGGCTGGACGAGTCACGGCGGCGAGCGGCGCGGCAGAAGGCGACCCGCGAGCGACGGCGGGCGCGGAAGAGGGTGTGAGGATCGCCACGTCGGCCCGAGGGGCCCGATGACGAGCCGCGGGGTCGGGCCGGCGGCGGTCCATCCGAGAGTCGGAGGGGTCGCCGCAGCGCCCCGCTCCGCGACCGGCCGGCCCGCGTCACCCCCTGGTAGGGCCGTGGAACTGCGCGCCGTGACCCTGGAGCGCGGCGTGCAACCTATGCCGAAGGCTCCTGCCTGGTCAGCTTCGGCCACACCAAGGTGCTGGTGCACCGCCTGCGTCGAAGACGGCGTGCCGCCCTGGCTGCGCGGCAAGGGCCAGGGCTGGGTCACCGCCGAATACGGCATGCTGCCGCGCGCCACCGCACACCCGCGGCCGCCGCGAGGCGGCGCGCGGGCAAGCAGTCCGGCCGCACCCAGGAAATCCAGCGGCTGATCGGCCGCTCCCTGCGCGCCGTCGTCGACCTGAAGGCGCTCGGCGAGCGCCAGATCACGCTCGATTGCGACGTGATCCAGGCCGACGGCGGCACCCGCACCGCCTCGATCACCGGCGCCTGGGTCGCGCTGCGCGACTGCCATCGACTGGATGAACGACGGCGCATGATCAAGGCCGACCCGATGCGCGACCAGGTCGCCGCGGTCTCCTGCGGCATCTTCAACGGCACGCCGGTGCTCGACCTCGACTACGCCGAGGATTCCGAACGCCGAGGCCGACGCCAACTTCGTCCTGACCGGCGACGGCGACATCGTCGAGGTCCAGGCCACCGCCGAGAACGCGGCCTTCAGCGCAGGACGAGTTCGAGGCCTTTATGGCGCTGGCCAAGAAGGGCATCGGCGACTCGTCGCCCTGCAGAAACTCGCTGTCGCGTAGTTGCGGCGCGTCGGCCGCCTTGGCGAAGAGGTTGATCACCTCGCCCGCGGTCCGCGGGTCGGGGTCGGTGAGGTGGAAGGCGCGGCCGTCGAGGTCGGGCTGGTGGGCGATGTGGTCGATCGCCGCGGCGACGTAGTCGACCGGGACGATGTTGATCTCGCCGCCTTCGATCCCGACCGTCGGCATCCAGGCCGGCAGCACCCGCCGCAGCCGCTGCAGGGTCTTGAAGAAGTAGTAGGGCCCGTCGATCTTGTCGATCTCGCCGGTGCGCGAGTCGCCGACCACGATCCCCGGCCGGTAGACCCGCCAGGGCCGCTCGAATCTCGCGCACCAGCCGCTCCGACTCGTGCTTGGTCCGGAAGTAGGGATTGACGTCGAGCCGTTCGGCCTCGTCGAACATGTCCTCGCGCCAGCGGCCTTTGTAGAGGCCGGCGGAGGCGATCGAGCTGACCTGGTGGAAGACCCCGGCGTCGAGCGTGCCGGCCAGCTCCAGCGCGTGCCGCGTGCCCTCGACGTTGGCCAGCTCCTGCGTCTCCGCCTTGGCGGTGATGTCGTAGATCGCGGCCAGGTGGAAGAAGTGGTCGATCTCCCCCCGCATCGTCAGCAGGTCCTCCTCGGAGACCCCGAGCCCGGGCTGGGTGAGGTCGCCGGCGATCGGCACGACGCGGGCGCCGTCGGCTCCCCAGGCGGTCCGCAGCTCCTCCAGGCGGCCGCGCGAGCCGGCCCGCACCAGCACGTAGATGGTGCCCTCGCGGCGCAGCAGGCGCTCGACGAGATTGCGTCCGATGAAGCCCGTTGCCCCGGTGACGAAGTAGCTCATGGGTACCAATGTATCTCGGCAGTGCGCCCAGTGGGCGCGTTATCTAGTATCCAAGTAAGCAATGCCAGAGACGGCCACCGTGCAGATTTCCATGCCCGAGATGGGCGAGTCGGTGACCGAGGGCATCGTCCTCGAGTGGCACGTCGCCGAGGGCGACCGGTCAGCGAGGGCGACACCGTCGTCGAGGTCTCGACCGACAAGGTCGACGCCGAGGTCCCGGCCCCCGCCGACGGAGTGATCACCAAGCTGATCGCCGCCGTCGACGACGAGGTCCCGGTCGGCCAGCCGCTGGCCGAGATGGAGACCGGCGAGGGTGCCGGCAACGGCGCCGCCCCGGCGCCGAAGCTCGAGGAGAACGGCGGCGAGCCGCAGACCGAGGCCCCGGCGACGAGCGACGCCGCCCCGATCAACGGCGGCGGCAACGGCGCCGCCGACGTCCGGGCCACCCCGGTCGCCCGCAGGATCGCCGCGGCCAACGGGCGTCGACCTCGGCTCGGTCTCCGGCACCGGCCCCGGCGCCAAGGTGACCAAGGAGGACGTGCTCAACGCGCCGAACGGCGGCTCGCGGCAACGGCGCCGCCGCCCCGGCCGCCGCCGGCGAGGAGAAGCAGCTCCGCGGCCCCGCCGCGATGCTCGCCAAAGCGATGGACGAGAGCCGCGCCGTCCCCACCGCCACCTCCTTCCGCACGATCGCCGTCGACACCCTCGACGCCAAGCGCAAGGCGATCAACGCCGAGCTCAAAGCGCGCGGCCTGAAGACCTCCTTCACCCACCTCGTCGCCTGGGCGATCGTCGAGGCCGCCAAAGACTTCCCGGTGATGGTCCGCGTCTTCGAGCAGCGCGACGGCAAATCGTTCGCGATCGAGAACGGGCCGGTCAACCTCGGCATCGCGGTCGACGTCGAGCGCAAGGACGGCTCCCACAGCCTCATGGTCCCGGCGATCAAGGGCGCCGACGAGCCTCGACTTCGCCGGCTTCCACAGCCGCTACGAGGAGCTGATCGCGAAGACCCGCGAGAACAAGCTGACCGCCGACGACTTCCAGGGCACCAACATCTCGCTGACCAACCCGGGCGGGATCGGCACCGTCGCCTCGGTGCCGCGCCTGCTCTCCGGGCAGAGCGCGATCATCGCCACCGGCTCGATCGCCTACCCGCCGGAGTGGCTGCACGCCTCGCCGGACCGGCTCCGCCAGCTCGGCGTCTCGAAGGTGATGACGCTGACCTCGACCTACGACCACCGGGTGATCCAGGGGGCCGAGTCGGGCGCCTTCCTGCGCCGGATCGAGCAGCTGCTGCAGGGCGAGGACGAGTTCTACGAGAAGGTCGCCGCCGACCTCGGCATCGACGCCGCCGGCGTCACCGCCGCCCACCCCGCCTCGGCCTCGGCGCCGCCGCTCGGCGCCCGCCGCGCCCGCGCCGCCGCGGCCGCCGCCGTCCCCGGCGCGGTCGACGAAGAGCTGCTGCAGGCGGTCCAGGCCGCGACCTCGGTGCTGAAGGCCTTCCGCACCCACGGCCACCTCGCCGCCCACCTCGACCCGCTCGGCTCCGAGCCGAAGGGCGACCCGGCGCTCTCGCCGGAGAACGTCAACCTGACCCCGGAGCTGATGGCGCGGATCCCCGCCTCGATCCTCCGCGTCGGCGTCCCCGGCGAAACGCTGCTGGAGGCGCTGCCCCGCCTGCGCACCGCCTACTGCGGCACGATCGGCTACCAGTTCGAGCACCTCTCCTCGCACCAGCAGCGGATCTGGCTGCGGGAGATGATCGAGACCGGCGCCCACCGCCAGCCGCTCGGCGAGGAGGAGAAAAAGCGCCTGCTGGAGCGGCTGATCGACGTCTTCAACTTCGAGCGCTTCCTCGAGAAAGCGTATTTGGGCCAGAAGATGTTCTCGATCGAGGGGCTCGACGTGATCGTGCCGATGCTCGACGAGGTCGTCACCCTCTCCGGCCGCGGCGGCGCCGAAGAGGTCGTCTTCGGGATGGCCCACCGCGGCCGCCTCAGCGTCCTCGCCCACAACCTCGGCCGCTCGGTCGAATCGATCCTGGCCGAGTTCGAGGGCTCCAAACAGCTCGGCGCGGTCAAGGCGGTCGCCGCGATCCCGCACGGCGGCACCGGCGACGTCAAATACCACTACGGCCACCGCGGCACCTACGAGACCGCCGAAGGCGAGAAGATCGCCGTCCGCCTCTCCCCGAACCCGAGCCACCTCGAGTTCGTCGACCCGGTGGTGACCGGCGGCGCCCGCTACCTGCAGTCCGAATTCGAGGGCGCCGAGCTGACCCTCGACCCGACGGCGCGCGGTGCCGGTGCTGCTGCACGGCGACGCCGCCTTCCCCGCCCAGGGCGTGGTCGCCGAAACGCTCAACCTGCAGGCGCTGAAGGGCTACACGACCGGCGGCACGATCCACCTGATCGAGAACAACCAGGTCGGCTTCACCACCGACCCCGACGAGTCGCGCTCGACCCCCTACGCCGCCGACATGGCCAAGGGCTTCAACGTCCCGATCATCCACGTCAACGCCGACGACGTCGAGGCCTGCGTCTCCGCCGTGCGGCTGGCGATGGCCTACCGCGAGCGCTGGGGCCGCGACGTCGTCATCGACGTGATCGGCTACCGCCGCTTCGGCCACAACGAGACCGACGAGCCCGCCTACACGCAGCCGACGATGGCGGCGGCGATCAAGGCCCACCCGCCGGTCTCCGAGCTCTACGCGAAGAAGCTCGAGGACGAGGGCCTGGTCACCGAGGCCGAGGTCGCCGAGGCCGGCGAGCACCGCAAAGAGACGATGTCGGCGGCGCTCAAGGGACTGCGCCAGAAGATGGAGTCGGGCGAGTACGAGGACCCGACGATCACCACCTCGACCGGCGAACTCGACCGCACCGCCTGCCCGCCGGTCGACACCAAGGTCCCGGGCGAGCAGCTGATCCACCTAAACGAGGAGCTGCTGAAGACCCCCGAGGGCTTCAACGTCCACCGCAAGCTGCGCCGCCCGCTCGGCCGCCGCCCCGAGGCGCTCGACGAGGGCGGCATCGACTTCGGCCAGGCCGAGGCGCTCGCCTTCAGCTCGCTGCTCGCCGAAGGCGTCCACATCCGCCTCACCGGCCAGGACTCCGAGCGCGGCACCTTCTCCCACCGCCACCTCGTCCTCCACGACGAGAACACCGGCCTCAAGTACACGCCGATGCAGCACCTGCCGGACGCGAAAGCGCCCTTCGAGCTCCACAACAGCCCGCTCTCGGAGGTCGCCTGCCTCGGCTTCGAGTACGGCTACTCGGCGGCGACGCCGAACTCGCTGATCCTCTGGGAGGCCCAGTTCGGCGACTTCGGCAACGCCGCCCAGGTGATCATCGACAGCTTCATCGTCTCCGGCGAGGCGAAGTGGGGGCAGACGAGCCGCCTGACGATGCTCCTCCCGCACGGCTACGAGGGCTCCGGCCCCGAGCACTCGAGCGCCCGCATCGAGCGCTTCCTGGCGCTCGGCGCCGAGGGCAACATCCGGATCGCCTACCCGACCACGGCCGCCCAGTACTTCCACCTGCTGCGCCGCCAGGCGCTGATCCGCAAGCCGCGGCCGCTGATCGTCTTCACCCCGAAGGGCTCGCTGCGGCTCGACCGCGCGACGGCGACGCTCGACCAGCTGACCGACGGCGAGCTGCAGTTCGTGATGGACGACCCGAAGGCGACCGAGCGCCGCGAGAAGGTCGAACGCCTCGTCCTCTGCACCGGCAAGGTCTACTTCGACATCGACGGCAACGAGAAGCGCGAGAGCGCCGAGAACGTGGCGATCGCGCGGATGGAGATGCTCTACCCCTTCGCCAAGGAGCAGCTCGAGAACGTCATCTCGCAGTACCCGAACCTGAAGGAGATCGCCTGGACCCAGGAGGAGCCCCGCAACATGGGCGCCTGGAAGGTGATGTCCCGCCGCTTCCCAGACGTCATCCCCGAGGGCGTCGACCTCACCTTCATCGGGCGACCGACCCGGGCCAGCCCGGGCGAGGGCTACGCCGGGGCGCACGCGCTGGAGCAGGAGCGCATCGTCCTCACCGCCCTCACCTACGGCTCCTAGCTCGCCGTGAGCGGGAGCCCGCTGCAGAAGCCCGTCCCCGGCCGGCTCTTCGTCTGGGTCAAGCGCCTCTCCTGGTTCGAGCTGGCGATCTTCACCGGCCTGATCGTCTTCTGGCTGCTGCCGGGGTTCGAAACCGAGACGATGCTCTTCGGCTGGGGACACGGGGTCGGCTTCGTCGCACTGTGTGTTGTGATCTGGATCGCCTGCGTGCGCCGCGAGGCGCCTTACACCCTGCTCGCGGCCACTCTCACCCCGGTCGGCCCGGTGGGAAGTGTGATCGCGATCGAGCTGATCGAGCGCAAGGGCTGGGGAATCGCCCACGCCGTCGTCGAGCCCGCGCAAGCCCCCAAAGCGGTGGATTCCGCTTGACCGAGCGGGTTTCAGGCGCTATAGCTAAACACTGACTGTTCCTCTGGACAGTCCCGTTCGGGGGAACGGCCGCGTCGGCATCCCTCCCTGGCTACCGACGCGCAGGTGCGGTGAGGGTCGCGCGGACCCCCCTGCCTCCCGCGGCCCTCCCGCCCTTACCGTTTTCCACTGTGAGGTGGGAGCGGGTCTCATATCGGTGCATGGTTTCGGTTGGTGGGGGGCGCCCCCAACATCTCGCCAAGCCTGAGATCCCAAGTCCAACCACGCTCCAGTCCCTCAGAAGCTAAAAGCAACCTCGGGGGTGGTCGACCTGGATGGGCCTCGTCCCTAGCTTCGGACCTCGGGCGGGGTTGGCAGCTCGTGCCGCAAGTGAAGAGACGGGGGCACCTCTCCGTAAGCGGCGTCCTCTTTTTTGCGCACGAGCTCGTGTCTCGCTGGCCAGCGTCTCCCCAGCAAAAAACCCAGCGAACGGGAGAGGTGACCCCGTCTCCCCGTCCGGTTTCGAGGTCGGCAGGCTCCGCTAGCCCCGAGGTTCCGCAGCACCGTCTGCAGAATCCCGCCGTTGTCGAAGTAAGTGACCTCGTTCGGGGTATCCAGCCGCACCGTCGCCGTGAACTCGGTCGTCCCGCCGTCATCGGCCGTCGCCGTGACCGCCACCGATTTCGCCCGCCCCCTTCGAGATCCCCGACGTGAAGGTCTCCTCGCCGCTCAACCCCAGCGCTCGGCGCTCTCGCCGTCGGCGAACTGCAGCGGCAGGACGCCCATCCCGATCAGGTTGGAGCGGTGGATGCGCTCGAAGCTCTCGGCGATCACGGCGCGGACGCCGAGCAGCTTGGTCCCCTTCGCCGCCCAGTCGCGCGAGGAGCCGGAGCCGTACTCCTTGCCGGCGAGGACGACCAGCGGCGACGCCCTCCTCGGCGTAGTGCCATCGCCGCCTCGTAGATCGTCGTCTCCTCGCCGTCGGGGAAGTGGCGGGTGAAGCCGCCGGCCTTCTCGACCAGCTGGTTGCGGAGGCGGATGTTGGCGAAGGTGCCGCGGATCATCACCTCGTGGTTGCCGCGGCGGGCGCCGTAGGAGTTGAATTCCCCCGGCTCGACCCCGTTCTCGATCAGCCAGCGGCCGGCGGGGCTTTCTTTTTTGATCGCGCCGGCGGGCGAGATGTGGTCGGTGGTGATCGAGTCGCCGAGCTTGGCGAGGACGCGGGCGCCCTCGATCGGCTCGATCCCGGGCGGGTCGGCCGGGCATGTCCTGGAAGAAGCTCGGCTGCCGCACGTAGGTCGAGTCGGGCCAGCTGTAGCGGTCGCCCTCGGGGACCTCGACCGCGTTCCAGTTCTCGTCGCCGGCGAAGACCTCGGCGTAGTTGCGGGAGAACATCTCGGCCTTGACCGAGTCGCCGACCACCTGCTTGATCTCCTCGGCGCCGGGCCAGATGTCGCGCAGGTAGACCGGCTCGCCGTCGGAGCCCTCGCCGAGCGGCTCGTTGTTCAAGTCGATGTCCATGCGGCCGGCGAGCGCGTAGGCGACGACCAGCGGCGGGCTGGCCAGGTAGTTGGCCTTGACGTCCTGGTTGATCCGGCCCTCGAAGTTGCGGTTGCCGGAGAGGACGGCGCAGACCGCCAGGTCCTTCTCGGCGATCGCCGCCGAGATCTCCTCGGCGAGCGGGCCGGAGTTGCCGATGCAGGTGGTGCAGCCGTAGCCGACGAGGTTGAACTGGAGCGCGTCGAGGTACTCGGTCGAGGCCCGACTTGTCGAGGTAGTCGGTGACCACGGTCGAGCCCGGGGCGAGCGAGGTCTTCACCCAGGGCTTGCGGGTGAGGCCCCTTTCGACCGCGTTGCGGGCGAGCAGGCCGGCGCCGACCATCACGCTCGGGTTCGAGGTGTTGGTGCAGCTGGTGATCGCCGCGATCACGACCCGGCCGTGGTCGAGCTCGAACTCCTCGCCGTCGAGGCTGACCGAGATCGCGTCGTCGGTCGGCTTGCGCTCGGCGGTCGCGGCACCGCTGGCGGTGACCGCCTCGCGCGGCTTGCCGCGGGCGTCGTCGTGGTCCTCGGCCGGCGGGTCGGAGGCGGGGAAGGACTCCTCGATCGCCTCGTCGCGGCCGTTGCCCATCTGTTCGGCCGCCTCCGGGGTCGAATTCGCCCATCGCCTCGAGGAAGGCCTCCTTGGCCTGCGGCCAGCGGCACCCGGTCCTGCGGCCGTTTCGGGCCGGCGATCGAGGGTTCGACCGCCGAGAGGTCGAGCTCGAGCAGGTCGGAGAAGACCGGGTCCTCGGAGGAGCTCGTCGTGGAACATCCCCTGCTCGCGGGCGTAGGCGTCGACCAGCTCGATCGTCTCGGTCGGGCGGCCGGTCAGGTCCATGTAGCGGAGGGTCTCGGCGTCGACCGGGAAGATCGCGCAGGTCGAGCCGAACTCGGGCGACATGTTGCCGAGCGTGGCGCGGTCGGCGAGGCCGAGGGTCGAGATCCCCGGGCCGAAGAACTCGACGAACTTGGAGACGACGCCGCGCTCGCGCAGCATCTCGGTCGCGGTGAGGACGAGGTCGGTCGCCGTCGCCCCCTCCGGCAGCTCGCCGGAGAGCTTGAAGCCGACGACCTGCGGCAGCAGCATCGAGATCGGCTGGCCGAGCATCGCCGCCTCGGCCTCGATCCCGCCGACGCCCCAGCCGAGGACGCCGAGCCCGTTGACCATCGTCGTGTGCGAGTCGGTGCCGACCAGGGTGTCGGGGTAGGCGCGCAGGGTGCCGTCGGTCTCGCGGCTGTAGACGACCTGGGCGAGGTGCTCGAGGTTGACCTGGTGGCAGATCCCGGTCGCGGGCGGGACGACGCGGAAGTTGTCGAAGGCGCCCTGGCCCCACTTGAGGAAGGAGTAGCGCTCGAGGTTGCGCTCGAAGTCGCGCTCGGCGTTCAGCGCGAAGGCGCGCTCGTTGCCGAAGGCGTCGACCTGGACCGAGTGGTCGATCACGAGGTCGACGTCGACCAGCGGGTTGATCGCGCGACGGGTCGCCGCCGATCTCCTCCATCGCGTCGCGCATCGCCGCCAGGTCGACGACCGCGGGGACGCCGGTGAAGTCCTGCATCAGGACGCGGGCGGGCTGGAAGGGGATCTCGACCGCGGGGGTCGGCCTTGCGTCCCAGCCGGCGATCGCCTCGACGTCCTCCTTGGAGACCGAGACGCCGTCCTCGAGCCGCAGCACGTTCTCCAGCAGGACCTTGATCGAGTACGGGCAGGCGGGCGACGTCGAAGCGCTCCTGCAGGGCGTCGAGGCGGAAGACCTCGTAGCTGCGCCCGCTCACCTCGAGGGTCGAACGGGCGCCGAAAGAATCGCTGCTCATCTCTGCTGTGTCCTTCCAAGTCGGGGAGACCTCATGTGGGGGAGGGTCGGGGGGCCTTCTAAGTCTGGGGTGGCGGCGGCGAGTTCCGGGCGTGGCCGTCGGCGACCTCCTCGGCCGCCTTCTGGCCGACCGGCGCGCTCTGCACCCGGGCCGAGATCGCCGGGCTGATCATGCCGAAATGGGCGAGCGCGCGGGAGACCGGCGGCGCCACCGCGATCTCGGTCCGGTTCGACTCGACCGCCTTGACCACGGCGGCGGCGACGGCGCCCGGGCTCGAGGTGCCGATCCCGGGCGGGGTGTCGGCGCCGGTCTTGGCGAACATGCCGGCGTCGGCGATGAAGCCCGGGGAGACGAGCGAGACGCCGACGCCCTTCGGCGCGAGGTCGGTGCGGAGGCCGAAGGCGAAGCCGCGGAGGCCGAACTTGGTCGCGTTGTAGATCGAGGAGCGCGGGCTGGCCGCCTTGCCGGAGAGCGAGGAGACGAAGACCAGCGAGCCGGCGCCGCGCTCGACCATCGCCGGGAAGAGGGCGCGGGCGAGGAAGATCGGCGCCTCGAGGTTGACCCGGATCGTGCCGGAGATCTCCTCCTCGCCCATCTCCGGCAGCCAGCCGGTGCCGGGGAGGCCGGCGTTGGCGACGAGGACGTCGACCGGGCCGGCGGCGAGCGCGGCGGCGGCGAGGGCGGCGGCGGCGCCGGGATCGCCGAGGTCGGCCGGGAGGACGTGGTGGCCCGAGCCCGGCAGCTCCGCCGCGAGCGCCTCGAGGGCGGCCTGGTCGCGGCCGCTGAGGAGGAGCGTCGCGCCGCGGGCGGCGAGGGCGGCGGCGATCGCGCGGCCGAGGCCGCCGGTGGCCCCGGTGAGTAGGGCTCTGCGACCTTGGAGATCCATCGAGAATCCACGCTACCAGCGGCAAGAAGGCGGCGGTTTCCAGGGGGAAAAGGGGGAAATCCCACGTTTATGTGGAAACCGTGAGCAAAACGCCGGCAGATCGACTACACTGCCGCCGGTCCGAAGCACCGTAAAGCCGAGTCCCAACCGTCCATGGGCGCGCGGGAGCGGGGGAACCACGTTTTCGGGGCTAACTCACCTTTTAGGTGGGGGCGCGAGCTCTTTCAGCGCCAGCCCGACAGCTAACCCCGTAGGCCGACGAAGGAGAGATCGGTTTGCTGTTCGACAGATTTAGGTTCAAAGCTGGGATCGCGCTCGTCTTTCGCGTTCGCGGTAGCTGCACTGCTGGCGCCCGGCGCCGCCTCGGCAAAGGTCCCGGCCGGTTGTGGCGGAGGTGGCCTCAGCGCCGCTGAAACCGAAATCTGCACCCCGACCGCGAAAGCGCGCCTGCTCGCCAACGGGATGCTGATCCCGCCGGCGAGCGCCCCGCCCCGGGTCAAGGCCGTGATCGCCGCGGCCAACGCGATCCGCTCCAAGCCCTACATCTACGGCGGCGGCCACGGCCGCTGGGCCGACCGCGGCTACGACTGCTCCGGCTCCGTCTCCTTCGCCCTCCACGGCGGCAAATTCCTCGAAACCCCGCTCGACTCCAGCTCCTTCGAAAGCTGGGAAGAAGAAGGCGAAGGCCGCTGGATCACCGTCTACACCAACCCTGGCCACGCCTACGCGGTGATCGCCGGGTACCGGTTCGACACCAGCGGCGACGAAGGTGGCGAAACCGGCCCGCGGTGGCATACGGAACTGCGCGACAACATCGGTTCTTCGCGCGGCACCCTGCTGGCTACTAGTCGCCGCTAGGCTAGGCGGTTGCGGGGAGGGAGGTCGGTACTACCTCCTCTCTCGACTGTCGCAGGATCGACTCCGGTCGTCCGAGGCCGAGCGCAATGCGAGTCGCAAAACGTTCGGAGGCAGTACCGACCTCCCTCCAGGAAGCATCGTCTCGAGACGGTGGACCGCCCCTTCTCTCTAGCTTCTGAGAGGCGAGCGCCGCGTCTCTCGCAAGGCGCTCCCCACTCCGGCCCGAACCCTCGAAGCTCTCAAATTGGGGGGTTCGCTGCCTCGAGACATAGGTGTCGAGGGGGGGTCGGGTTCCCTCCTCGCGTATTGCCCGATGGAGCCGGGCGCACGGTCGGACGGCACGAGCACGCAGCGACGACGATGGGGCCAGCGAGGAGGGCCCCGACCGCCTCGCCCACCCCACCCGCCTCGCCGTCTCCCAGAATCCCGTACTCCACCCGTCTAATCCAACGTCCTTAGCCTTGAACCCTCGGCCCCTGGATAACCTGCCGCCGGTAGCCACGCCCGCTGACATCCGCCTGGCAGGCGATCGACCTCGCAGGATCGCCGTCGCGCGGGGAATTCTTCACCATGCTCGGACCGTCGGGGTCCGGCAAGACGACGACGCTGCGGATGATCGCCGGCTTCGAGGACCCGAGCTCGGGGCACGATCGAGCTCGCCGGCGAGGACGTCAGCGGGGTGGCGCCGTACGACCGGGCGATCAACACCGTCTTCCAGGACTACGCGCTCTTCCCCCACATGACCGTCGGCCAGAACGTCGAGTACGGGCTGAAAGTGGCCAAGGTGGACAAGGGCGAGCGGGCCAGGCGCCGCGACGAGGCGCTGGAGATGGTGCGGCTGCCCGGCTACGGCGGGCGCAAGCCCGGCGAGCTCTCCGGCGGCCAGCGCCAGCGGGTCGCCCTCGCCCGGGCGATCGTCAACCGGCCCAAGGTGCTGCTGCTCGACGAGCCGCTCGGCGCCCTCGACCTGAAGCTGCGCGAGCAGATGCAGACCGAGCTGAAGGCGATCCAGGGCGACGTCGGCATCACCTTCGTCTACGTCACCCACGACCAGGACGAGGCGCTGACGATGAGCGACCGGATCGCGGTCTTCAACGAGGGCCGGATCGAGCAGGTGAGCCCGCCGCGCGAGCTCTACGAGCACCCGGTGAACGAGTTCGTCGCCGGCTTCGTCGGCGTCTCCAACGTGATCGAGCGCGACGGCGGGCGGCAGACGATCCGGCCGGAGAAGGTCGAGCTGCTCGCCCCGGGCGCCGCTCCCGACGGCTTCCACACCGAGCCCGGGCGCCTGCGCGGGATCGCCTACGCCGGCTCGGTCACCCGCTTCACGGTCGCCCTCGAGGCGGGCGGCGAGCTTCAGATCGTCAGGCAGAACGTCGAGGAGGCGCCGGGGACGGTGCCGGGGGAAGGCGACGAGGTCCTGGTGGGGTGGCGGCCGGAGCACGCGGCCGCGATTCAGGGCACGAAAAACAAAGAGGAGGTAGCACCATGAGGAGGCACAACCACTCGGCCCGCACGGCCTGGTTGCTCGCCGCCGGACTGGTCGCGTTCATGCTCGTCCTGGCCGGTTGCGGCGGTGGCAGCAGCAGTAGCTCGAGCGGCGGCAGCACCGGTGGCGGCGAAGAAGAAGGCGATACCAGCGGCATGCTGCAGAATCTGGGCAAAGGCGAGGGCGAAGTCAGCCTGATCTCCTGGGCCGGCTACGTCGAACCCGAATGGACGAAGCCGTTCGAAGCCAAGACCGGCTGCAAGGTGAACGACAAGGTCGCCGGCACCTCCGACGAAATGGTGAAGCTGATGGAAACCGGGCAGTACGACGGCGTCTCGGCTTCCGGCAACGCCTCGGCGCGGCTCTGGGCCGCGGGCTGAGTCTCCCCGGTCAACACCGACCTCGTCCCCAACTACAAGACGGTCTTCTCCGACCTCAAAGATCAGCCGTACAACACCTTCGAAGGCGTGCCCTACGGGATCCCCCACGGCCGCGGCGCCAACCTCCTGATGTGGAACAAGGAAGACGTCAAGCCGGCGCCGGCCTCCTGGGACGTGACGCTCGACCCGAAGATGGCGGCCAAGTACAAGGGCCACATCAGCCAGTACGACGACCCGATGTCGATCGCCGAAGGCGCGCTCTACCTGAAAGAGCACGAACCGAGCCTCGGCATCGAAAACCCCTACGAGCTGAACGAAGAACAGTTCGAAGCGGCGGTCGACCTGATGAAGGAACAGAAGCCGAACGTCGGCGAATACTGGTCGGACGCGGCGAAGCAGATCCAGAACTTCGCCAACGGCTCGAACCAGGTCGGGACCACCTGGCAGTACCAGTACTTCGCCCTCCAGGGCGAAGGCGAACCGGTCGAAGCGAGCCCGGCGAGCCAGGGCTTCCTGCCCAAAGAGGGTGCGACCGGCTGGTCGGACACCTGGATGATCTCGAAGGAACCGGCTCATCCCAACTGCATGTACGAGTGGATGAACTGGATCATCGAACCGAAGGTGAACGCCCAGGTGGCCGAATACTTCGGCGAGGCGCCGGCCCAGGAAAAGGCCTGCGAATTCACCGCGAACAAGAAATTCTGCTCCGAATACCACGCCGAAGAACCGGCGTTCTGGAAGCGGGTCTACTACTGGGAGACGCCGCTGCCCGAATGCTGGAAGGCGGGCCGAAGAATGCAAGGACTACAACGACTGGGTCAAAGCCTGGACGGAAATCAAAGGCTAGGACCGCGGTCCTGATTTCCCGGTCCTGATGCATGTCCTCTGAAGCAGTCGCGGTGAAGAGGTCGGCGGGCAGACGGCTCGCCGGCCTCTTCCACGGCCGTCCCCGGCTGCAGCTCGGGTCGCTCCTGGCGGCCCCGATGGCCTGGCTGGTGATCCTCTACCTGGGGTCGCTGGTGATCCTCCTCGTCACCGCCTTCTGGTCGGTCGATCCGCTCAGCGGCAAAGTGGTGAAGGAACTCACCTTCGAAAACTTCGAAAGCCTCTGGAACGAACCCGTCTACCGGACGATCATCTGGCGCACGGTGCGGACGGCGATCCTCGTCACCCTCACCGACGCGGTGATCGCCTTCCCGATCGCCTTCTTCATGGCCAAGGTCGCCGGGCGCAAGGGCAAAGCGCTGCTGGTGATCGCGGTGCTGATGCCGCTCTGGTCGAGCTACCTGGTCAAGGTGCTGGCCTGGCGCGAGCTGATCGCCGAAGGCGGCGTCCTCGACTGGGCGCTCCACCCGATCGGCCTGCACGGGCCGGGCGAAGGCCTGACCGCGGTCTGGCTGGTGATGAGCTACCTCTGGCTGCCGTACATGATCCTGCCGATCTACGCCGGGCTCGAGCGGATCCCGAACTCGTTGATCAGTGCCTCCGAGGACCTCGGCGCCTCGCCCTTCACGACCTTCCGGCGGGTGATCCTGCCGCTCGCCTTCCCGGCCGTCGTCGCCGGCTCGATCTTCACCTTCTCGCTCACCCTCGGCGACTACATCGCGCCGCAGCTGGTCTCCAACGAACAGTTCATCGGCACCGCGATCTTCCACTCGATCACCAACGACCAGCCGTTCGCGGCGACGCTCGCCCTGGTCCCGATCGTCGTCGTCATCGCCTACCTCGGCGTCGCCCGCAAGCTCGGCGCCTTCGAGCACGTCTGATGCGGCTCTCGAAACGGGCAAAGGCGCTGCTGGGGGTCGCGGTCGCGATCGGGCTCGCCTTCATCTACATCCCGCTGCTGGTGATCGGGGTCCAGGCCTTCAACGCCTCGAAAATCCTCAAATGGCCGCCGCCGGGGTTCACCACCGACTGGTTCGTCAAGGCGGTCGAATCCGAAGCGCGCGGGAAGCGCTCCTGACCTCGGTCGAGGCGGGGCTGGCGGCGACCGCGATCGCGATCCTCCTCGGCACGCTGATCTCGCTGGCGGTCGGCCGGCGCAGCTTCTTCGGCCGGGAATCGATCTCCTTCCTCGTCGTGATCCCGATCGCGCTGCCGGGGATCGTCACCGGCGTCGCCCTCTCCAACACCTTCACCCAGGTGCTGAACGTCGACCTCAGCCTGATGACCGTGATCATCGGCCACGCCACCTTCTGCATCGTCGTCGTCTACAACAACGTCGTCGCCCGCCTGCGCCGCACCTCGGGGTCCTTCGAGGAGGCCTCGGCCGACCTCGGCGCCGACACCTGGCAGACCTTCCGCTGGGTCACCTTCCCGAGCCTGCGCAGCGCCGTGACGGCCGGCGCCCTCCTCGCCTTCGCCCTCTCCTTCGACGAGATCATCGTCACCACGTTCACGATCGGCGCCGGCGAAGAAACCCTGCCGATCTGGATCTTCCGCAACCTCTTCCGCCCCAACCAGCTGCCGATCGTCGACGCCGTCGCCGTGATCCTGATCCTGATCTCGATCATCCCCGTCTACATCGCCCACCGGTTGTCGAGCGACGACGGCGGGGTCGGCGGCGGCCGGGGCGGCGGCGCGGCCGCACCGGCGCCGAGGTCGCCGAGGCCGAGGCCACCGCCGCGCCTAGCGCGAGCTGTTCCTTATATCCGCCACACGGCATAAGGAACAGTCAGCGGAGAAGGGCGGCGAGTTCGTCGCAGGGTTTTGGCAGGACGGTCGCGGAGTTCCTCCCAGCCGAGGCGGAGCGACAGCGTAGCCGGCGGCGAGGAGGGCGCGGTTGCGTTCGCTGTCGCGGACGCCGGCGGCTGGGGTGTCGTGGACGCTGCCGCCGTCGGTTTCGACCGCGACGCTGCTGCATCGCGCCAGAGGAAATCGATCTCGTAGGTCTTGCCGGCGAGGCGAAGCTTCGCGTTGGTCTCTGGGATCGGCAGCCCGCGCCGGCTGAGTAGCGGCAGCAGCTTCGACCTCCATCCGGCTGCGGAGGCGGATGCCCGGCTTGTAGCGCCGCCACGGTTCGAGCAGCCGCAGGAGCAGTTTGGCGTTGCGGCGCCGCGGCCCGTCGAGGATGCGGTCGATCCGACCGACCGCGGAGCGCCCCGAGAAGCGCCGCCTCCTCGATCAGATCGGCGAGCTCCTCCACCCCGAGGATCCCGGCGCAATCGACGATCACCCGGGAGGCGCCCGTCGTCGGCACCCCCTTCCAGATCCCGACCTCCCAGGGCTCCGGCGGCGGCACGAACCGCCGTTTGATCCCCGTCGATCTTCCGCCCCGCTTCGACCGGCGCGATCACGTCGACGTCCAACGGCTGCCACTCCCGGAGCGCCGAGGAGCCAGGCGGCCGTCCCGTGCGAGACGACCGTGCCCTCTCCGCAAGCCATGGTCGCCGCCAGGAGCCGCGCGCGGCGGTCAGATCGCCGCGTGCCCTACGGCATAGACCGAGTGAAACACCGGGTGCAGCGTGCCGGATGCGACCGCACGGGCGATCCCAGCCTCCGAGAACCCGAAAGCCCGCAGTTGATCTCGCGACACCAAGCCCTTGCTGCGACCCCGCGAGCGCCGCAACCAGCCCCCACACATCGATTGGGCTGTTCCTTTTTTCGCCACACGGCTATAAGGAACAGCTCACGCCGGAGTCCTCCCCCCGGTTGGTCCCTCGCGGCGCTCTTGGCGGGTTAGAGGGGGATGTTGCCGTGCTTGCGCTTCGGCTGGGGGACGCGCTTGCTCTGCAGCATGCGGAGGGCCTTGATCAGCTTGGGGCGCGTCTCGCGGGGCTCGATCACGTCGTCGATGTAGCCGCGCTCCGCCGCCGAGTAGGGGTTGGCGAAGTGGGCTTTGTAGTCGTCGATCAGTTTCTGGCGACGCTCGTCGGGGGTCGGCGAGTTGGCGATGTCTTTGCGGTAGATGATGTTGACCGCGCCCTCGGGGCCCATCACCGCGACCTCCGCCGTCGGCCAGGCGACGTTGAAGTCGGCCAGCATGTGCTTGGAGGCCATCACGTCGTAGGCGCCGCCGTAGGCCTTGCGGGTGACGACGGTGAGCTTGGGGACGGTCGCCTCGGTGTAGGCGTAGAGGAGCTTCGCGCCGTGGCGGATGATCCCGTTCCACTCCTGGTCGGTGCCGGGGAGGAAGCCGGGGACGTCGGTGAAGGTGATGATCGGGACGTTGTAGGCGTCGCAGGTGCGGACGAAGCGCGCCGCCTTCTCCGAGGCCTCGATGTCGAGCACGCCGGCGAGGAAGGCCGGCTGGTTGCCGACGACGCCGACCGGATAGCCGTCGAGCCGCGAGAAGCCGCAGACGATGTTCTTGGCGAAGTGCTCGTGGACCTCGAAGAACTCCTCGTCGTCGACCACCCGGGTGATCACTTTGCGCATGTCGTACGGTTTCGACGGGTCGTCCGGGACGACGCGTGTCGAGCTCGAGGTCTTCGCGATCCGGGTCGTCGCTCGGCTCGAAGCGCGGCGGCATCTCGAGGTTGTTCGAGGGCAGGAAGCTCATCAGGTAGCGGGCGTCCTCGAGGCAGCTCTCCTCGTCCTCGGAGGCGAAGTGCGCGACGCCCGGACTTCGAGTTGTGGCTCATCGCCCCGCCGAGCTCCTCGAACTCGACTTCCTCGCCGGTCACGGTCTTGATCACTTCCGGGCCGGTGATGAACATGTGCGAGGTCTCTTTGACCATGAAGATGAAGTCGGTCATCGCCGGCGAGTAGACGGCGCCGCCGGCGCAGGGGCCCATGATCAGGCTGATCTGCGGGATCACGCCGGAGCATTTGACGTTGCGGGCGAAGACGTCGCCGTAGGCGCCGAGGCTAGACCACGCCCTCCTGGATCCGCGCGCCGCCGGAGTCGTTGATGCCGATCACCGGCGCCCCGACCTGGGCGGCGAGGTCCATCACCTTGCACATCTTCTCCGCCATCACCTCGCCGAGGCTGCCGCCGAAGACCGTGAAGTCCTGGGAGAAGACGAAGACCGTGCGGCCGTCGATCGTCCCGTGGCCGGTGACGACGGCGTCGCCCCAGGGCCGTTTTTTCTGCATCTCGAAGTCGTAGGTGCGGTGGCGGACGAAGGTGTCGAGCTCCTCGAAGGAGCCCGGGTCGAGCAGCTTGTCGATCCGCTCGCGGGCGGTCAGCTTGCCCTTCGCGTGCTGTTTCTCGACCGCCTGCTCGGAGGCCGAATGGATCGCCGCGTCGCGCAGCTCGCGCAGGTAGGCGACCTTCTCCTCGTGGGTGATCGGGTTCTTCTCGCGCATGGACGGGGGGCTCCGAGGGAGCGCGCGGCATTCTATTTGCGCGCGCTTCCGGCGTCGCCGCTCCGGCTTAGACGAAGGGCCGGCGCTGCGGTTCGGCGAGCCGGTCGAGGACCGCCTCGAGGTCGGCCTCGCCGAGGCCGCTCTGCTCGGCCGCGCGCAGGCTGACCCGGGTTCCGAAGCCCTTCTCGGCCATCGTCACCTCGACCCCTTCGACCGTCGCGACCAGCTCCGCCAACTCGGGCTCGGACTTCATCAGGGTCCTGGAAACCTCGATCATGGTGCGCTTCCGCCGCCAGTTCGTGCCCTCCCGCGGCCGCAGTTCCTGCCAGGCGATTCGGGCGCTGGGCCGCGGAGACGCTCGGCGCCGGCACCGCCGCCTAGAAGAAGGCGCCGCCCTGGTATTCGCCGAAGACGTCGCGCATCGCGCCGCAGACCTCGCCGATCGAGGCGTCGGCGGCGAGCGCGGCGCGGATCGGGTGCATCAGGTTGCCCTCGCCGCGGGCGACGTCGCGGAGCGCCTCGAGCTTCTCCTCGACCGCCTGCTGGTCGCGGTTCTCCTTGAACGTCTTCAGCCGGGCCAGCTGGCGCTGCTCGGACTCCGGGTCGACCCTGAGGATGTCGACGTCGTCGACCTGGTCGGTGACGAATTTGTTGACGCCGACGATCGTGTCCTGGCCGCGACTTGTAGCGCTCGTGGTAGCTGAGCGCCGACTCCTCGATCTCGCGCTGCATGAACTCCAGCGCCTCGACCGAGCCGCCCAGCTCTTCGACCTTCGTCCATCAGCTCCCAGGCCCGCTCTTCGACCTCGTCGGTCAGCGACTCGACGAAGTAGGAGCCGGCGAAGGGATCGACGGTCTCGGCGACGCCGGACTCGTAGGCGAGCACCTGCTGGGTGCGCAGCGCGATCCGCGCCGAGCGCTCGGTCGGCAGCGCCAGCGCCTCGTCGAAGCCGTTGGTGTGCAGCGACTGGGTGCCGCCGGCGACCGCGGCGAAGCCCTGCAGGGCGACCCGGATGATGTTCACCTCGGGCTGCTGGGCCTGCAGCGTCACCCCGCCGGTCTGGGTGTGGAAGCGGATTTTCATCGAGTTCGGGTTCTCGGCCCCGAACCGCTCCTTGACGATCTTCGCCCACATCCGCCGCACCGCGCGGAACTTGGCGACCTCCTGGAAGACGTTGTTGTGGCAGTTGAAGAAGAAGGCCAGCCGCGGCGCGAACTCGTCGATCTTCAGGCCCCGCTCGAGCGCCGCCTCGACGTAGGCGATCGCGTTGGAGAGCGTGAACGCGACCTCCTGCACGGCCGAGCAGCCCTTCTCGCGGATGTGGTAGCCGGAGATCGAGATCGTGTTCCATTTCGGCACGTTCTCGTGGCAGTACTCGAAGAGGTCGGTGGTCAGCCGCATCGTCGGCCCGGCCGGGTAGATGTAGTTGCCGCGCGCCATGTACTCCTTCAGCACGTCGTTCTGGACCGTGCCGCGGAGCTTCTCGCTCGGCACTCCCTGTTCCTCGCCGACCAGCTCGTAGAGCAGCAGCAGGACCCCGGCGGGGGCGTTGATCGTCATCGAGGTGGAGACGCCGTCGAGCGGGATCTGGTCGAAGCAGATCCGCATGTCCTCGATCGTGTCGATCGGCACCCCGGTGCGGCCGACCTCGCCGTTGCAGAGCGGGTCGTCGGAGTCGCGGCCGAGCTGGGTCGGCAGGTCGAAGGCCATCGAGAGCCCGGTCGAGCCGTGCTCGATCAGGTAGCGGTAGCGCTCGTTGGTGTCCTCGGGCGAGGCGAAGCCGGCGTACTGGCGCATCGTCCAGAGCCGGTCGCGGTACATCCCGTCGTGGATGCCGCGGGTGAACGGCGGCTCGCCCGGCTCGCCGAGCCGCTCCTCGCAGCCCCGGGGCGACGTCGCTCGGGTCGTAGAGCGCCTCGATTTCGATCCCGGAGTCGGTGAAGATCCGCTCGTCGTCGGGCCCGACGACGGGGGCGATCGTGCGGTGGACGTCCTCGGCGGCGGTTCCCTCTGGTGGATTCACGGGTAGCAGGATATTGCGGTGGGGCCAGGGAGGGATCGTGGCGGCGCCGTCCGATGCAGGCTCGCGCCCACCGCGACCCTTGCCGAGTGCGCGGGTTGTTAACGACCAGAGCCGCCAATAGGCTTGAAAACAATCGACTTGCCGCTGGTTGCCTTATGGGACAGCAGGGGGCGGCAATAACGGAGGAACTATCTATATGTCCGATGTAACCCAGCCACGCAAGGCCAGGGGGAAGCTGCTGCCGGTCGCGATCGTGGCGTCCGCCCTCATCGCGCTGCTGGCACTCGCTCCTTTCGCCTCCGCCGCGCCCGATCCGGTCGCCAGCGGCAGCACCAAGCTCACCCTTCAGAAGAGCTTCGTCAAGTACCTCGGCACCTTCGGGATCAAGGTCGCCGGCACCGGCAAGGCCAAGGTCAAGGGCGCCACGGTGACCCTCCCGGTCTCCGGCGGCAGCGTCGACCCGACCACCGGCGTCGGCACGCTGACCCACAAGGGCGGCCTGAAGCTGACCGCCGGCAAGATGAAGGTCAAGATCAACGCGCTCGAAGTCAACACCAAGAAAAAGATGCTGACCGGCAAGGCCGGCGGTAAGAAGATCCAGCTGGCGAAGCTGGCGGGGCTCAAGACCTCCCGTAACGGCTTCGGCGCCAACCTGATCGCCAACAAGGTGAAGCTGACCCCGGCCGGCGCCAACGCGCTGAACAAGGCCCTCGGCTTCGCCGGTGGCAAGCCGCTGCCGTTCCTGAAGAACAAGCTGATCGCCTCCTCCAAGTCCGAAGAGCAGCCGAAGGAAACCGCCCTCGTTCCGGGTGGCACGATGACCTTCGCGCTGAACGCCGAACTGGCTAAAAAGCTGAGCGACGTGAAAGCCAAAGTCGTGCCGCTTACCGGCACCACGACGTTGAGCACGGCTCCGCCGGTGTTCTCGTTCCCGATCACCGGTGGCACCTTCTCCGCGACCGGCACGGCCGGCACGGTGCAGTCGGGTGGCGGCCTGTCCCTGGTCCAGAATCTGACCCTGGCCACGACGCCCGCGCCTACCAATCTCAAAACCAACATCACGCTCGGCGGGTTCTGGTACGACCTCCAGGCGAAAACGATCACGGTTGAAGTGAGTGCCACCTCGACCGCGAGCAAAGAATTGAACCTCGGTGCTCTCGGGCGCAGCTCGGTCGCCAACGTGACGATCGGCGGCATTCTCGCCGATCCGAAAACGCGGTCGGTCGCGGTTCAGAACAGCTCCGCGGTGCTGCAGCCGCTGAGCGGTGAAGTCCTGAACGGGTTCGTCAAAGTCTTTGCCGAATACTCGAAAGGCAAAACCGAACTCGAAGCCAAAAAACTCGGCGAAGAAGCCGAAAAACTCGGCGCGGAAGCGAAAGCGGACAAAGCCGAAGCCGAAAAACTCGCCGGCGAAGGCAAACTTGCCGAAGCGAAAGCCAAAGGCGACGAAGCGGAAGCCAAAGGCAAAGAAGCAGAAGCCAAAGGCGCCGCGGCGAAAGCGAAACTCGCCGAAGCCGCCCCCGCCAAAGCAAAAGTCGAAGCGACTGACGCGATCGCCGGTGGCCAGCCCCTCGGCCTGATCTCGTTCTCGGGTCAGGCTCAGTAGTTCGCGGGATCAGTTCAGTTCGAGTTGGAATGGGGGCGGCCTTCGGGCCGCCCCTTTTCTTTGCCTAAGCAGGGCGCGGTGTGGTCGGGCGGTCGCCCGAGGAGTTCAAGCCCTGTCCCTGCGAGACGCTCCCGAATCTCAGAAGCTCCCAAACAGACTGGAACCGATCCCGCTCGGGTTCTTTAGCTTCGGACCTCGGGCCGGGGCAGGGTTATTGGCGGTTGGTGCTGGGGCGGACGCGGGGGCTTCCTCCCAAAACACTCAAGCGAAGCCGAAGGCGGAGCGTTTTGGGAGGGAGCACCGGCGGCCGGCACGCAGGCGGCGTCAGGTTCAGGGATCTCGCGGGGGCGCTAGGCGCCGGCGCCGATGAGACGGTCGCGACCCGTCTCGTCAATCGTCCGGCGCAGGCCGTCGATCAGCTGCACCGTCGGCTCCCAGCCCAGCAGCTCCTTCGCCCGGGTGATGTCGGGGCGGCGCTGTTTGGGGTCGTCGGTGGGGAGCGGCTCGTAGATGATCTCCGACTTGGCGCCGGTCACCTCGAGGACGGCTTCGGCCAGCTCCAGCAGGGTGAACTCGTTGGGGTTGCCGACGTTGACCGGCACGTGGACGTCGGACTCGGCGAGGGCGACGATGCCTTTGATCAGGTCGTCGACGTAGGTGAAGCTGCGGGTCTGGCTGCCGTCGCCGAAGACCGTGATCGGCAGGTCCTGGAGGGCCTGGCGGAGGAAGGTCGGGATCGCGCGGCCGTCGTGGGCGCGCATGCGGGGGCCGTAGGTGTTGAAGATGCGGACCATCGCCGTGTCGACGCCCTGCTGGCGGTGGTAGGCCATCGTCAGCGCCTCGGCGTAGCGCTTCGCCTCGTCGTAGACGCCGCGCGGGCCGATCGGGTTGACGTGGCCCCAGTAATCCTCTTGCTGGGGGTGGACCTGGGGGTCGCCGTAGACCTCACTGGTCGAGGCGATCAGGAAGCGGGCGCGCTTCGCCTTGGCGACGCCGAGCATGTGGTGGGTCCCGTGCGAGCCGACTTTCAGCGTGTGCAGCGGCAGCCGCAGGTAGTCGATCGGGCTCGCCGGCGAGGCCAGGTGGTAGACGAAGTCGATCGGCTCCTCGACCTCGACGTAGGTGGTGATGTCGACGTTGCGGAACTCGAAGCGCTCGTCGCGGATGTGGGCGATGTTCTCCAGCGAGCCGGTCTCGAGGTTGTCGAGGCAGATCACCCGGTGCCCCTTGCCGAGCAGATGCTCGCTGAGGTGGGAGCCGAGGAAGCCGGCGCCGCCGGTTACTACGCAGGTCGTCATCGCGGCGGCGATGCTATCGGTCGGGGCGGCCCCGACGCGATCGGCTCCGCCCGCCGCTCCTGCCGCGCCATCCCCTGGACCGAGACCAGGAGCAGCACGTCGACCCCCAGCCCGAGCACGGCACCGAACTGGGACTCGACGAAGCTGAAGATGCGGGTGATGAAGATCGAGACGAGGAGCGCCCGGGCCAGCCAGGTGTAGGCCTCGAGCCGCTCGCCGCGCAGCAGCGCCAGCAGGCCGATGACGACGAAGGCGGTCGAGACCGTGGTCGAGCCGAGGCTGGCGACGTTGACGAAGCTGAGGTGGGCGATCGAGTCGCCGCCTTCGCCGCCGAGGACGAGGCCGACGATGGTGATGACCCCGGCCGCCGCCCAGATCACGAAGACGGTGACGACGACGCCGTGGAACCAGCCGGCCCGGGCCCACCCGGCGTAGCGGCGGGCGACGCCGGCGGCGGCGCGGCGGTACCAGGGCGGCGCCGGGTCCGGGGTCGCATCGATCCCCGCGAGCAGGTTGACCAGCGGCGCCCGCAGCGGGTTCGAGGCCGGCACCTCAGCCAGCAGCCGCTGCGCCTTTTCGCGGCTCGAGGAGAGGAAGGGGCCGATGCTCGCTTCGCCGATCAGCTCGATCGCGTTCCGCACCCGCTCGGCCTCGGTCAGCCCGCGGTGGCGCTGGTAAGCGCGCGAGATCAGGAAGAAGGTGATGAAGACGAGGTAGATCAGGCCGGCGGCCGGCTTGAAGAAGTAGTTGTTGTCCGAGGTGATGAACTTGCCGAGCTCGTCGATGAAGAAGCCGAAGCCGACGCCGGCGATCAGCGCCGCCGGCCAGCGGGCGCGGCGGCCGAGCAGGGTGAGCAGGATCGCGATCGCGATCACCATCAAGAGGCCGCCCCAGAGCAGGTGGGCGATGTGGAGGCCGTGGCCGCCGAGCTGGGGGTAGTTGGTCAGCCAGAGCTCGGTGCGGATGCAGAGGATCGTCGTCACCGCGGCGATGAAGAAGGTCTCGTGGAGGAGGCCGAGGTCGGCGTTGCGGCTGGCGCCGCGGAAGGGGCTGAGCCGGGCGCTCACGCCGCCGCCCTCTCCCCCGCTTCGAGCTCCGCCCGTTTCGCCGCCGAGTGGCCGCGGGCGTAGAAGAAGTAGACGCAGAAGCCGAGCAGCGCCCAGACCGCGAGCCGGATCCAGGTGGCGCCGGGGAGGGTCGCCATCAGCGCCAGCGAGGAGAGGATCGCGGCGGCGGCGACCAGGGGAAGGAACGGGACTTTGAAGGGACGCTCGAGGTCGGGGTAGCGGTGGCGCAGGGTGACCACGCCGGCGGAGACGATGATGAAGGCGAGCAGGGTGCCGATCGAGATCAGTTCGCCGAGCACCGAGAGCGGCACCAGGGCGGCGACCGCACCGCCGGCGACGCCGCAGACGCCGATCGAGAAGTGCGGAGTTTTGGTCTTCTTCCCGACCTTGCCGAAGGCCGGCGGCAGCATCCCGTCCTCGGACATCCGCATGAAGATCCGGGTCTGGCCGTAGAGGGTGACGAGCACGGTCGAGGCGAGACCGACGACGGCGGCGACGTCGGTCAGCCGCAGCAGCCAGTTGAGGCTGGGGCCGGCGGCGTGGACGGCGGCGGCGACCGGGTCGGCGACGCCGAGCTGGCGGTAGTTCAGCATCCCGGTGAGGACGAAGCCGACGGCGACGTAGATCGCGGTCGCGATCAGGACCGTGCCGATCAGCCCGATCGGGATCGTCCGCCGCGGTTCTCGTGCCTCGGCCGCCGCGGTCGAGACCGCGTCGAAGCCGATGTAGGCGAAGAAGACGATGCCGGCGCCGCGCAGGATCCCGGTCCAGCCGAAGTCCCCGAAGCCGCCCGAGTGGGCGGGGACGAACGGGGTCAGGTTGGAGGAGGTGACGTAGAAGATGCCGACCGCGACGACCAGGGCGAGGATCGTGCAGCTTCAGGATCACCATCGCGTTATTGGCGACCGCCGACTCCGGGTCCCCAGGTAGAGGGCGCCCGAGCAGAGCAGCATGATCCCGAGCGCCGGCAGGTTGATCGCGCCGTGGTCGGAGCCGAAGGGGGCGTTGACGAGCGCGTGCGGGAGGTGGACGCCGATCGAGTCCATCAGGCTGACCAGGTAGCCGGACCAGCCGACGGCGACGGTCGAGGCGGCGAACAGGTACTCGAGCAGTAGGTCCCAGCCGATGAACCAGCCGGCGAAGGAGCCGAAGGCGGCGAAGGCGTAGGAGTAGGTGCTGCCGGCGGCGGGGATCGAGGCGGCGAGCTCGGCGTAGCAGAGGGCGGTGAGGCCGGCGACGATCCCGGCGAGGACGAAGGAGATGAGGACGGCCGGGCCGGCGTAGTGGGCGGCGGCGTCGCCGGTGACGACGAAGATGCCGGCGCCGACGACGCTGGCGACCCCGAGCAGGGTGAGGCTGAAGGCGCCGAGCGCGTTCGAGTTGAGCCGCGCGCGGTCGTGTTCGGCGGTGACGAGGATCGCGTCGAGGTCGGACGAGGGCATCGGTGATCTGTATCGGAGGGCCGCGACCTAGGATTGAGCGATGGCCGGGCGCCGCCCCCTCCTGCTCGCTTCGGCCTGGGCCGCCGCTCTCCTCTGCAACTACTGGGTGCTGGAAGGGCTGCTGGCCGACCGCACCGACTTCGACGGCTCGTGGATCAGCGACCTCTCGACCCGCTCGGAGAGCTCCGGCGCGATCTTCGTCGCGCTCGGCGTCGCCTCGGGGGTGGCGATCGTCCTCTACGCGCTGGTGCTGCTCGGGCCGCTGGGGGCGCGCGGGACGTGGGTGCGGCGCGGGGTCGTCGCGCTCGCCGTCTCGGGCGCCTTCGTAGTCGTCGCCAGCGCCGCCGCCGCTCAGCTGCGGCGAAGGGTTGGAAGCGCAGTGCCACCTCGCCGAGGACGGCATCGACATCCTCCACGTCGGTCGCGACCGCGGGCGAAATCGCGGCGACGATCGCCGCCTTCGCCTGCATCGCCTGGGGCCTCCGCCGAGACCGGATCGGACGGGTCACCGCCGTCCTCGGCGTGGTCTGGCTGGTGCTGACGATCGTCACCGGGGTCAGCTACCTCTCGCACGGGGTCGACGAGGTGAAAGGGGCGTTCCAGCGAGTCGACCAGGTCGTCTTCGGGGTCTGGCTGCTGGTCCTGGCGCGCGCCTCGTTTCCTGCGGGGGACGACGGGTAGGCGGCGGTCGTGAGTCTGGGGACGGCAGGCAAAGGCAGGCTGCGAAGGCTGGCGTTGCTCTGCGCACTGCTCGGCGGCGCGGCGCTCGGCGGTTGCGGCGGCGGCACCGACGAAGGCGACGAAGACGCCTTTCGCGGCAAGCTCGAAAAGGGCTTCGAACGGCTCCGCGACGCGCCCTCGTTCGAACTCGCGATGGGGATCGAAGTGCGCCTCGACGGCGAAGCCGACGAGGCCGAAGGCGGCTGCCTGAAGCTCTCGGTCGACAAGGGCGGCAAGAGCGACGCCGACGACAAGGTCGAGATGCGGGTGATCGAAGACGGCTGCGAAGGGTTGGCGGACACGGTCGAGGTGCGGGCGATCGGCCCCGACCTCTGGGTTAAGCAGGGAACCGGCAAGTACCGACCGGGGCGGATCGACCCCCAGGTGCTGACCGAACTGACCGACGACAACACCGACTTCAGCGAACTGGCGGGCGCCGCGACCGGCCTCCACGAATCCTCGGAACCGGGGACCTTCGAAGCTGCGAGCGGGGGGAGCGGCGAAGGCCCGAAGTACGAATTCACCGCCCCGGCCTCGGCCTTCTCGCAGGCCGGCGGCCTCGGCGACACGGACGTCGACTTCACGATCACCCAGGACGACAAGGGCTACATGCGGCAGCTGACCGCGACGGCGTCGGCCGAAGGGGCGACCGCGGGAATCACCCAGGACTACGCCAAGATCGGCTCGATCGCGCCGATCGCGCCGCCGGCGAAGAGCGAAGTCTCCGGCGCGGTGAAGCGGATCCACTCCGAGGCCGAGCTCGAGAGCCTGCTCGGCGGCGCTTTCTAGGCGGCTGGCGGGTAGCCGGGCGGCTCGGGCGCGGAGCGGCCCTGCGCCCGGCCGAGCGCCTCGCTGATCTCGGCCCGCATCCGGGCGACCAGCTCGACGGTCGCGTCGCGCAGGCCGTCGAGGTCCTCGGTCAGCGTGCGGCTGCCGAGCAGGCCGACGCAGAGCGTCCCTTCGACGTACTCGAAGGAGAGCCCGGTCGGCGCGCGGTCGATCAGGTAGACGACGAAGGCGGGCGAGAACAGCTCGTGCAGCCAGACGTCGTCGCGCTCGGGCGCGGCGTAGATCCGGTAGTGGGTGTCGAGCTCGGCGCTGCCGAGGTCGACTCGATCGCCTCCGTGGATCAGCTCGGCGGCGGCGCGGCCGAGCAGGTGCTCGTCCTCGACCCGGTGGCAGAGCATCCAGGGGACGAAGCGCTTGGCCTTCGGCACGTGGGTGACGGCGACGGTGAAGCGCGACTCCGAGCGGGTGACGACGGCCAGCTGCGCTTCGACGTAGGTCGCGAGCCAGCCGCGGACCACCTCGTCGACGCCGCGCAGCTCGCCGCCGGCGAGGAGCGGCGTCGTCCGCGGCAGGTGGCGGTCGGCTTCGACCTCGAGCCCGCGCGCCGCCGCGTAGGCCGCCAGGCCGCCGCTGCCCTCGTCCGCCATCGCCCACTTATATGCGATGGCCGACGGCCTCGCTGTGGATAAGGTGCGCCGATGGCAGTGGAGGTGACGAGCGCGCGCAGCCACGCCGAGGTCGGCGAGTTCATCGACCTCCCCTACCGCCTGCACGCCGGCACGCCCTGGGTCCCGCACCTGAAACTGGAGCGGCGCCAGTTCCTCAGCCGCCGCCTCAACGCCTACTTCAGCCATGGCGAGGCCGAGTACTTCCTCGCCCGCCGCGAGGGCCGCGTCGTCGGCCGGATCAGCGCCCAGATCGACTTCGCCTACAACCGCTTCCACGGCGGCCGCACCGGGATGTTCGGCTTCCTCGAGTTCGAGGACGACCCCGAGGTGCTGACGCGCACTGCTCGCCGCCGCCGAGGCCTGGCTGCGCTCCCGCGGCTGCACCGAGATGCTGGGGCCGATGGACTTCTCGCTGAATGACGAGGCGGGGGTGCTGATCGAGGGCTTCGAGCTGGAACCGCTGGTCCGTCAGAACTGGCACCCGCCCTACTACCAGCGAGCGCTGCGAGGCCAGCCCGGCCTGGAGAAGGCGATGGACCTGCTCTCCTGGGACCTCTCGATCGACGACCGGGCGCAGATGAAGCCGATCATCGAGAAACTCGCCGAGCGCTGCAAGACCAAGCACGGAGTGACGATCCGCAAAATGACCCGGCGCAGCCTGCGCGCCGACATGGACCGCTTCGCCGAGGTCTACAACTCGGCCTGGTCGGAGAACTGGGGCTTCGTCCCCTACTCGAAGAAGGACCTCGACGCCTACGCGCTCGAGCTGCAGCTGGTCTTCACGCCGGAATGGTTCATGGTCGCCGAAAAGGACGGCGAGACGATCGCGATGGCGATCACCGTGATGGACGCCAACCAGGTGCAGCGGCGGATGGGCGGCAAGCTGCTGCCGCTCGGCTGGTGGCACTTCCTGCGGCGCAACAAGACCACCGACCGGCTGCGGGTCGGCTTCCTCGGGGTGAAGCCGGAGTGGCAGCACACCGGGGTCGCGGCCCTGCTCTACGTCGAACACTTCGAAGCCGCCGACCCGCTCGCCGCCTGAAACACGGCGAGGCCGGCTTCATCCTCGAGACCAACCACGCGATGAACTCCGGCCTGGAAGCGATGAACGGCCGGGTCGTGAAGCGCTACCGCGTCTACCGGCGCGGGCTCTAGGCGGCCTCTTTTGCGGGCCATCGGGTCGCCGAGGTGCTGGACCCGCTCGAGCGTCGGCCGGTCGGCGGCGTCGAGCTCGATCTCGGCGGCGGCGAGGTTCTCCTCGAGGTGGGCGACCGAGCCGGTGCCGGGGATCAGCAGCACGTTCTCGTACGAGGGCGAGGAGCCAGGCGAGGGCGACCTGCGAGGTGGTGGCGCCGTGCTTGGCGGCGACGGTGGCGATCGCCTCGTCTTCGGCGAGCGCGGCGGGCCGCCGGTGAAGGCCGAGCCGAGCGGGAAGTAGGGGACGTAGGCGACCCCGCGCTCGGCGGCAGAGCTCGAGGGTCGGCCGGTCGGCCTGGTCGATGATGCTGAACGAGTTCTGGACCTCGCCGAGCTCGGTCAGCTCGAGGGCGCGCTCGACGACCGCGGCCGGGACGGTCGAGATCCCGATCAGGTCGAGCTTGCCCTCCTCGCGGAGCTCGACCAGGGTCGCCGAGGCCCGCTTCGGGCTCGAGCGCCGACCTCGTCCGGCGCCCTCGTCCATCGGGCGCAGGTTGACCAGGTCGAGCCGCTCGACCCGGAGCTGCGCAGGTTGTCCTCGACCGCGTCGCGCAGCTCGGCCGGGCGAGAGGGCCGGCAGCCAGGCGCCCTCGTCGTCGCGGCGGGCGCCGACCTTGGTCGCCAGCCGGAGGCCCTCGGGGTAGGGATGGAGCGTCTTCGCGGATCAGCTCGTTGACCGTGTCCGGGCCGTAGAACTGGGCGGTGTCGATGTGGTCGACGCCGAGCTCGACCGCGCGGCGGAGGACGGCGCGGGCTTGCGTCGGGGTCGCTTGGGCGGGCCGAAGACGCCGGGGCCGGCGAGCTGCATCGCGCCGTAGCCGATCCGGTTGACGGTCGCGGTCGCCGAGTTGTCCTTGCTGCCATCGGGGTGTCCTCCTCTTGCTCTGAAGTTCGATGTAAGTAAGTCTTACATACTTCGCCGCTCGGCCCGGTAACGTCGCTCCGCATGGGAAAGCGAACCGCGCAGCGGCTACCACCACGGCGACCTGCGCTCGGCGCTGATCGAGGCGACGACCGAGATCGTCGGCGAGCAGGGGGTCGGCGGCTTCACCGTGGCCGAGGCGGCGCGGCGGAGCGGCGTCTCCAGCGGCGCCCCCTTCCGCCACTTCGCCGACCGCGAAGCGCTGCTGGCCGCGGCCGGCGTGGCGCCGATCGAAGATCTGCGCGACGCGCTTCGACGGCGGCGATCGCGGGCGCGCCCGACCCGGCCGAGGCGCTGGCCGAGGTCGGCGCCGCCTTCGTCACCTACGCGATCGAGAACCCGGCCGGGTTCGAACTGACCCACGGCCCGCGCTTCGCCTTCCGCGACAACCGCGAGATGCAGGAGGCGCGGCGGCAGATGCTCGACCTGCTGGTGCCGCTCGGGCTGGAGCTGGCGCCCGACTACGAGTCGGCGCTCGAGCTGATCGGCACGCAGCTGGCGCTGGCCAACGGGATGGCGGTGCTGGCCGCCCGGGGCGCCACCCGGCCGGACGCGACGGACAGCGCCGAGATCGCCGCCCGCGCCCGCCGCGCCACCCGCGCCCTGGTCGCCGGCTGGGGCGCGAGCGAGGCCGCCGCTACTCGGGCGCGGTCAGGGCGACTACGCAGTTCTGGCCGCCGAAGCCGAAGGCGTTGGCGATCGCGGCGCGGACCGGGGTCTCGCGGGCCTCGTTGGCGACGTGGTCGAGGTCGCACTCGGGGTCGGGGTTGTCGAGGTTGATCGTCGGCGGCACGACGCCGTCGCGGATCGCCGAGCAGGCAGGCCATCGCCGCGAGGGCGCCGGCGGCGCCGATCAGGTGGCCGACCATCGACTTCGGCGAGCAGACCGGGATGCGTGTCGGCGGCGTCGCCGAGGACGGCGCGGATCGCCTCGGCTCTCGGAGCTGTCGTTGGCGCGGGTGCCGGTGCCGTGGGCGCAGACGTAGCCGAGCTCCTCCGGCGCGATCCCGGCCCGCTCGCAGCGCCGTCTCGATCGCCAGCGCCGCGTAGCGGCCGCTCGGCTCGGGCGCGCTCATGTGGAAGGCGTCGGCGGTCAGGGCGCCGCCGGCGACGCGGCCGTAGGCCTCGGCCCCGCGCGCCGCGGCGTGCTCGGCCGACTCGACCACCATCACCACCGCGCCCTCGCCGAAGACGAAGCCGTCGCGGTCGGAGTCGAAGGGCCGGCTGGCGCCCTCCGGGTCGTCGTTTCGCTCCGAGAGCGGGCCCATGTTGGAGAGGCCGGCGAACATCGCCAGGTTGATCCCGGCGTCGCCGCCGCCGGCGATCACCACGTCGGCCTCGCCGGCGAGGATCAGCCGCCGCGCCTCGAGCAGCGCGTAGGTGCCGGTGGCGCAGGCGAGGGCGCTGGCGTTGACCGGCCCGTGGACGCCGAGGTCGATCGCGACCTCGCAGGCGGCCATGTTGGGGATCGTCGAGGCGACGAAGAAGGGGCTGACCGCCTTCGGGCCGTCCTCGACCAGCGCCCGCATGTTGCGCTCGGTCTCCGGCGTGCCGGCGACGGCGCAGCCGATAGGTGACCGCCGACCCGCTCGGCGATCGGCTCGACCTCCAGCCCGGCGTCGGCGACCGCCTCGCGGGCGGCGACGATCGCCAGCTGCGAGAAGCGG
This sequence comes from uncultured Solirubrobacterales bacterium, assembly GCA_963836415.1. Classification (GTDB taxonomy): domain Bacteria; phylum Actinomycetota; class Thermoleophilia; order Solirubrobacterales; family 70-9; genus VRUE01. The sequence continues at coordinate 69,025 of CAWIJE010000006.1, read as the reverse complement.
GCGGTGCGGTGGGCGCGCTTGGCGCCGAGGTGCTCGACCGGGTCGAAGCCCTTGACCTCGCCGGCGATCCGGGTCGGCAGGGCCGCAGGCGTCGAAATGGGTGATCGGGCCGACCCCGGACTCGCCGGCGAGCAGCGCCCGCCAGGTCGAGGGCGCGTCGAGGCCGACCGGCGTCAGCGCGCCGATCCCCGTCACGACTGGATCGCCGGCGCTCGAGCTCAAAGCTTCCGCCAGGAACCGCGTTCATTCGTCTCTGATTATCGCGTTTCGCCGCGGCGACGACCCCCGCTGATCGGGGGACCCGTGCGGTGGGTGCGGGGTGCGGGGCGACTGCCGGCTGCCTCGCCTTATACGGTGCAGCCGTGCATCTGTACGTCCGTGGGACAGAGTCTCAAATCCGAGGCGAGATCCCGGTCCCGAGCTCCAAGTACCACGCCCACCGCGCCCTGATCCTCGCCTCCCTCGCTCCGGGGACGACCAGGATCGCCGGTCGCACGGCGGCCCGCCACGTGCGGTCGACGATCGACGTCCTCACCGGCCTCGGCACCGAGATCGAGGCAGACCGACGACGGCTTCCTGGTCGACGGCGGCCCCTACCGCCCGAACCGCGAGGCGGTCTCGGTCGGCTCCTCGGGGACGACGCTCTACTTCATGATCGGGCTCGCCTCGCTGGCCGACGCGCCGGTCACGATCACCGGCCAGAAGTACTTCCAGCGGCGCCCGGTCGGGCCGCTGCTGGAGGCGCTCGGCGAGCTCGGGATCGAGCTCTCCTCGCCGAGCACGCGACGCCGCCGATCACGGTCCAGCCGCAGCGGCCGAGCGGCGGCACGGTGCGGATCGCCGGCACCCTCTCGCAGTGGATCTCCGGCCTCCTGATCGTCGCCCCGTTCGCCACCGGCGGCCGACCGTGGTCGAGGTCGAGGGCGAGCTGAACGAGCAGCCCTACGTCGAGCTGACCGTGAAGATGATGCGGGACTTCGGGCTCGAGGTCGAGGTCGCGCGACGACTGGCGCCGCTTCGAGATCGCGCCGCGGCCAGGAGGCGCGCCCGGCCGAGATCACACTGCCGCCCGACATCGGCTCCGCCGCCTTCGGCCTCGCCGCCACCGCCCTGCACCGCTCCGACGTCACCTTCCCCGGCCTGACCCAGACCAGCTCGGCCGGGTCGACCACCCCGAGGCCCACTTCATCGACGTCGTCGCCGAGATGGGGCTGCCGATGGAGCTCGACGAGCGCGGCAACGTGCGGGTCCGCCACGACGGCTCGCCGCTGCGCGGGGTCGAGGTCGACTGCCGGCCGATGCCCGACATGCTGCCGGTGCTGGCGACGATGGGCCAGTTCGCCGAGGGCGAGATGCGCTTCCGCAACGTCGAGCACGTGCGGCTGAAGGAGTCCGACCGGGTCGTCTCGATGCTGCAGCTGAACCGGATGGGCGGCGACGTCGAGGTGGTCGACGGCGAGCTCGTCGTCCGCGGCGTCGAGCGGCTCGCTGCGCGGCGCCCCGCTCTCCTCCTTCAACGACCACCGCGTCCACATGTCGCTGACCGTCGCCGCCTCGCGGGCCGAGGGCGAGAGCTCGCTGACCTACCCCAACGCCTACCGGATCTCCTATCCCAGCTTCCTCGACGACATGCGCGCGATCGGGCTCGACCTCGGGGTCGAGGACGACCGCGAGCGGCCGAGGGCGGCGCCGCGGTCGCGAGCGGCTCCGGCCAGCGGGCGCACGAGTCGGTGGCGATCGACCAGGCGGCCGAGCTGCCGATCGTCGACTGGGTCGGACGCTGGGTCGCGCGAGCGGCCCGACGAGGCCGCGCTGGTCGACGTGCGGGCGCGGCGGCACCCGGACCTGGACCTGGGCCGAGCTCGAGGCCGAGGCCGACCGGGCGGCGTCGCTGCTGCTCGAGCTCGGCGTGCGAGCCGGGCGAGACGGTCGCCTACCAGCTGCCGAACTGGGGCGAGTTCGTCGTCCTCACCCTGGCGGCGATGAAGATCGGCGCGGTCTGCTGCCCGCTGATGCCGATCTTCCGCGAGCGCGAGATCTCGCAGATGCTCGCGCCGCGCCGGGGCGCGGGTGCTGGTCGGTCGCCGACCGCTTCCGCAACCGCGAGCACCTGGCCGAGACGGCGGCGATGCTGGCGCGGCGACGGGCCGAACGGCGCGAGCACGTGCTCGGCGCTCGAGCACGTGCTGGTCGTCGGCGGCGACGGCCGCCGACGGCGGCGGCCCGACGCTGCCCGCGGCCGCGACCGGCGGCGTCCAGTGGCACGACTACGCCGCGGCGCTCGCCGCCCAGCAGCCCGACCGCGCCGCGATCGCCGCCCGCACGCCGGCGCCCGACGGCGCTCGCCCAGCTCCTCTTCACCTCCGGCACCATCGGGCGAGCCGAAGGGCGTCCTGCACCGCTACGACGCGCTGACCCGGGCGGCGATGATGGAGGTCGAGCACCTCGGCCTCGGCCGCGACGACGCGATGTTCATCCCGACCCCGCTCGCCCACCAGACCGGCTTCCTCTACGGCATGTGGCTGGCCTTCTGCCTCGGCTCGCGCAGATCCTCCAGGACGTCTGGGAGCCGGTGCGCGGCGCCCGCGCGCTGCGCGAGTGGGAGGGCACCTTCGTCCAGGCGGCGACGCCGTTCCTCGCCGACCTGGTGCGGGCGGTCGAGGAGGGCGAGGAGGCGCCGCCGGCGCTGCGGATCTTCGTCGTCACCGGCGCCGCGGTGCCGCGGGCGCTCGCCCAGCGCGCGACCGGACGCTCGCCGCCGCGGTCTGCGGCGCCTGGGGCACGACCGAGTCCTGCCTCGGCGCGCTCGCCGCCCCCGGCGACGACCCGGAGAAGGTCTGGGGCACCGACGGGCGGGCGCTGGCCGGCACCCGGATCCGGATCACCGACGACGCGGGCCTCGTCGCTCGCCCCGGCGCCGAGGGCAACTTCGAGGTGACCAGCCGCTGCCTCTTCGACGGCTACCTCGACCGTCCCGACCTGACCGCCGAGGCGATGACCGAGGACGGCTGGTACCGCACCGGCGACCTGGCGACGATCGACGCCGACGGCTACCTGCGGATCACCGGCCGGGTCAAGGACGTCGTCAACCGCGGCGGCGAGAAGGTGCCGGTGGCCGAGATCGAGCAGCTGCTGCACGAGCACCCGCTGGTCGAGGACGTGGCGATCGTGGCGATGCCCGACGAGCGGCTCGGCGAGCGCGCCTGCGCCTTCGTCGTGCGGAACGGCGGCGAGGGCGAGCTCGACCTCGCCGCGATGCGCGAGCTTCCTCGACGGGCGCGAGGTCTCCCGCCACTACTGGCCCGAGCGGGTCGAGCAGATCGACGAGCTGCCGCGCACCCCCAGTGGCAAGATCCAGAAGTTCGTCCTGCGCGAGCGCGCCCGCGAGCTGCGCGCCGGAGACCGCTCCCAGCCCCGACGGCCAGAAGGAGACAGTGAGTTGAACGCAGGCACGCGATTTCGTCCCCGGAGACCCTCGACGAGGAGGAGTTCGCGGAGCTGAAGCGCGAGATCGCCGCCTACGTGGCGAACGAGGGCGAGGCGTGGACGCGAGCGGATCGAGCGCGAGCGGGCGGTGCCGCCGGAGCTGCGGACCGAGCTGAACGAGCGCGGCTACCTCTCGCTCGCCGCGCCGAAGGAGTACGGCGGCCGCGGCATCCCCTTCTCCCGCTACCTGGAGCTGATGGAGCTGTTCGCGATCTCGCACGCCTCGCTGCGGATGATCGTCCACGTCGCCAACGGCATCTGGCGCTCGGTCGACCAGTTCGCGACCGAGGAGCAGCGCGAGAGTACGTGATCCCGGCGGTGACCGGCGAGCTGACCGTCGCCTTCACCCTGACCGAGCCGACCGCCGGCACCGGCGCCGACATCCGCTGCGAGGTCGAGCGCGAGGGCGACACCTACTACCTCTCCGGCGAGAAGCACCTGATCACCTTCGGGGTCAGCTGCGACCGCTGGCTGCTGTTCGCGCGGCTGGCGGGCACGAAAGGCGCCGAGGGCACGGTCGCGCTGCTGGTCGACCGCGAGACGCCCGGGGTCACGGTCGAGGACATGGGCGACTCGCTCGGCGTCCGCGGCACCGACCACGCCCACCTCGTCTTCGACCGCGCCCCGGTCCCGGTCGCCGACCGGCTCGGCGAGGAGGGCGAGGGGCTGGAGGTCGCCTTCGGCGGCTTCCTCACCCCGAGCCGGATCGCCGTCGCGATGAGCTGCGTCGGGCTGGCGCGGCGGGCGCAGGAGCTGGCCGTCGAGCACGCGGTCGAAGCGCGTCACCTTCGGCAAGCCGCTCTCCCAGCGGCAGGCGATCCAGTTCGCCCTGGCCGAGAACGACGCCGACATCGAAGCCGCGCGGCAGCTCGTCCTGCACGCGGCGCGGCGCTGGGAGGAGGGCGACGCCCGAGGCGGCGGTGCTCTCCTCGATGGCGAAGCTGACCGCGGTCGACATGCTCACCCGGGTCACCGACAAGGCGCTGCAGGCGCACGGCGGGATCGGCTACTGGGCGTCCACGCCGATCGAGCGCGTCTACCGCGACGCGCGCGCGCAGCGCTTCGAGGAGGGCACCAACGAGATCCAGAAGACGATCGTCGCCCGCGAGGTCTTCGCGCCGGTCCACGGCGACGCCGGCGAGCGGGCGGCGGGCGCGTGAGCGGCCGATGGCGCGGGCGAGCGCCTGGCTGACGGCTTCGCCGCCGGCAAGGTGGCGCTGATCACCGGCGCCTCGCGCGGCATCGGCCGCGACGCTGGCGCTCTCGCTGGCCGGCGCAGGGCGGCTCGGTCGTCGTCAACTACAAGAAGAACGCCGACCTGGCGGAGGAGGTCGTCGCCGAGGTCGAGGAGGCGGGCGGCCGGGCGATCGCGGTGCAGGCCGACGTCGAGGACGCCGAGCAGATCGAGCGCGCTGTTCGACGCCGCGCGGGAGGAGTTCGGCCGCCTCGACTACTTCGTCTCGAACGCCGCGGCGCAGCTCCTTCAAGTCGATCAAGGACCTCGGCGTCCACAACCTCGACCGCTCCTACGCGATGAACGTCCGCGCCTTCGTGCTCGGCGCGCAGCGGGCGGTGGAGCTGATGGACGACGGCGGGCGGATCGTCGTCGCTCTCCTCCTACGGCTCGATCCGCGCCTACCCGACCTACGCCAACCTCGGCGCGGCGAAGGCGGCGATCGAGGCCTGGGTGCGGTACATGGCGGTCGAGTGGGCCTCGCTCGGGATCAACGTCAACGCGGTCAACGGCGGCATCATCGAGTCCGACTCCTCGGCCTACTTCTACGACGTCGAGGGCATGCCCGACCTCGAGCGCGACGTGCTGCCGAAGATCCCGAAGGCGCGCCAGGGCACGGTCAAGGAGGTCGCCGACTGCGTCGAGTTCCTGCTCGAACCGCGCTCGGAGTACGTCACCGGGCAGTCGCTGGTCGTCGACGGCGGCCTCAGCATCGTCGCGCCGCCGTTCTTCGACGACGCGACCGGGCCGCTGCGGCTGCCCGATGCCGCGACGCTGGGCACCGCGGCGGACCGCGGCCGTCTTCGACGACCCGGGGCGATCGGCGTCGCTCCGGCTGCCCGCACCGCGTCGTGATGGGCGCGATGCACATGGGGACCGAGGCCGAGCCCGACGCCGGCGAACGGCTGGCGGCGTTCTACCGCGAGCGGGCGCTCGGCGGCGCCGGGCTGATCGTCACCGGCGGCTGGGCGGTCTCGCGCGAGGGCGCGGCGGGGCCGGGTACGGGCTGGTCGGCGACGCGACGCGGGCGCGCGGGCGCTGGAGCCGGTCGCCGGGTCGGTGCGCGGGACCGGGGCGACGATCGCGCTGCAGCTCTTCCACGCCGGGCGCTACGCGAGCGGCGAGGGCTTCGGGGTGCAGCCGGTGGCGCCCTCGGCGGTGCCGAGCCGGGTCTCGCGGGCGGTGCCGCGGGAGCTCTCGGGCGACGAGGTCTGGGAGGCGGTCGCGGACTTCGGCGCGGGCGGCGGCGCGGCGCGGTCGAGCTCGGCTTCGGCGCGGTCGAGGTGATGGGCTCGGAGGGCTACCTGGTCGACCAGTTCCTCTCGCCGCTGACCAACCTGCGCGAGGACGAGTGGGGCGGCGACGCCGAGCGGCGGCTGCGCTTCGGGGTCGAGGTGGCGCGGGCGGTGCGGGCCGCGGTCGGGCCGGAGTTCCCGGTGCTCTTCCGGATGACCGGGGCGGAGCTGATGCCCGGCGGGCGCGAGCCCTGCGCGGAGGTCTGCGAGTTCGCGCGCGGCGCTGGCGGCGGCCGGGGTCGACGCGCTGAACGTCGGCGTCGGCTGGCACGAATCGCCGGTGCCGACCGTGCAGGGCGCCGGTGCCGCCGGGGGCCTGGGTGCCGTGGGCGAGCGAGATCGCGCGGGCGGTCGGCGCGCGCGGTGCCGGTGATCGCCGGCAACCGGGTCAACCGGCTCGAGCGAGGCGGCGGCGGCTGCTGCGCGACGGAGGAGATCGACTTCGTCTCGATGTCCCGCCCCTTCCTCGCCGACCCCGAGCTGGTCGCGCGCGGCCGCGACGGCCGCCCGGTCGACGTCTGCATCGCCTGCAACCAGGCCTGTATCGACCGCTCGATCGTCGACGAGCACGTCTCCTGCCTGGTCAACCCGCGGGCCGGCTACGAGCGCGAGTTCCCGCTGCCGCGAGGAGCGCGGCAGGCGACGACGGCGGCCGACGTCGGGCGGTTCGCCGTGATCGGCGGCGGGCCGGCGGGGCTGGAGGCGGCGCGCTCGCTGGCGCGGCTCGGCGCGACGGGTCGAGCTGTTCGAGGCCGGCGACGAGCTCGGCGGCCAGTTCCGCTGCGCCCGCCTGGTCCCGGGCAAGGAGGACTACGGCGGCGACGATCGAGCTCTTCGAGCGCGAGCTGCCGCGGCTCGGGGTCGAGGTCGAGCTCGGGCGCGCGGTCGGCGAGGAGGACGCCGAGCTGCTCGCCGGCTGCGACGGCATCGTGCTCGCGACCGGCGTCGCTCCCGCGCCGGTCGAGATCCCCGGCGCCGAGGACGCCGCGCGTCCTCGACTACCACCAGGCCTTCGAGCGGGGCGTCGGCGACGCGCATCCGTCGCGATCATCGGCGCCGGCGGCATCGGCGTCGACCTCGCCCACTTCCTCACCCACCCCGAGACCGCGGCACCGACTTCCTCGCTCCTACGCGACCGACCTCCACCACCCGGGGCACTCGAGGTCGGCGAATATCTCCCGGCCGCGGACGCCGGAGCAATTCGCGGGAGACGGCGCCGCGGGTGACGGTGATGCGGCGGAACGGGCGGGTCGGGACGGGGATCGGGCGGACTACGCGGTGGGTCTGGCTCGATGCGCTGAAGCGGGCCGGGGTCGAGACGCGGACCGGGCTCTCCTATCGGCGGATCACGCCGGAGGGGGTCGAGATCGAGACCGAGGACGGGGCGGCCGGAGCTGGTCGCCGCCGAGCGGGTCGTGATCGCCGCCGGGCAGGAGCGAAACGACGCGCTGCGGCCGCTGCTGGAGCGGGTCGGGGTGCCGTTCCGGGTGGTCGGCGGCGCCGACGACGCGGCCGAGCTGAACGCGGTCCGCGCCTTCGCCGACGGGCTCCGCGCCGCCTACGAGCTGGCCGGCCGAGGCGCCGCGCCCGCGGTAGGCTCGCGCGCGATGGAGGGAACCTCGCCACGCGCGCCGCGTCGCCGTCGTCACCGGCGCCTCGAGCGGGATCGGCGCCGCCACCGCTCGCGCGCTCGCCGATGCCGGCTTCCGCGTCGCCCTCCTCGCCCGCCGCGCCGACCGGATCGAGTCCCTCGCCGCCGAGCTCAACGCCCGCCGACGGGACGATTCCGACGACATAGTCGGACGAAATCGGCCCATCGGCCCTGGCGGTTGCGGCGGACGTGACGGATCGCGCCTCGCTCGACGCGGCGGCGGCTCGGGTCGAGGAGGAGCTCGGCGGCGCCGACGTGCTCGTCAACAACGCCGGGCAGATGCTGCTCGCGCCGTTCGAGGCCGACCGCGCCGAGGAGACGCGGCGGATGGTCGAGGTCAACCTGCTCGGGGCGATGAACGCGACCGCCGCCTTCCTCCCGCAGCTGCGCCGCGCCGGGGGCGACATCGTCAACGTCTCCTCGCTCGCCGGCCGCTCCGCCGACCGCACCTCCTCCGTCTACAGCGCCACCAAGTGGGGAATGATCGGCTGGTCGGAAGTGCTGCGGCAGGAGCTGGCGCCGGCGGTCCGCGTCCTCCTCGTCGAGCCCGGCCTGGTCGAGACCGAGCTCAGCTCGCACATCGGCGACGAGGCCTCGCGGGCAGCGCTGCAGAAGGCGCAGGACGCGGATCGGCTCGCTCGACCCCGCCGCCGTCGCCGGCGTGATCGCCTACGCGGTCGGCCTCCCGCACGAGGTCGCGCTCTCGGAGATCGTCGTCCGGCCGACCTCGCAGCCGTAGGCGCCCGCGGCGCCGGGCGCCGCTACTTCACGGGGGCCGTGATCAGCTCGACCAGGCCGGGGAAGCGGCTCTCGAGGTCGTCGCGGCGGAGGCTGATCAGGCGCTGGGTGCCGGCGGCGCGGCTGCGGGTCAGACCCGCCTCGCGCAGCAGTTTCATGTGGTAGCTGCCGGTCGAGGACGGCAGTCCCAGCCGCTCGCTGAGCGGCCCGCAGAGCCACTCCCCTCCGTCGCCGAGGACGCGGACCATTTCGAGCCGCAGGGGATCGCCGAGGGTCCGCATGATCGTCGCCAGCTCGAGCGACTCGGTGCTCGGGTGGTGGATCCGTTCCGCCCGCTCGGGCTTCGGCTTGGTGGCTTTGGCGGTTGGCGGCATCGAGGACATGATACAACTATTGAACTTCCAAAACTTTGGAAATATGAAGCGAGGTCGTCCAGTGTCGTTCGCAGACCGCATCCCCAGTCGCGCCGCCCCGCTCCCCCGCCCCGCCGCCTACCTGCTCGCCGCCGCGGTGATCGGGCTGGCGCTGTTCGCCTCCGGCACGCCCTCGCCGCTCTACGGCACCTACGCCCAGCTCTGGGGCTTCTCCTCGCTGGTCCTGACCCTCGTCTACGCGACCTACGCCTTCGGCGTCCTCGCCTCCCTGATCCTCGCCGGGCGGCTCTCCGACGAGGTCGGGCGGCGGCCGGTGCTGATCGTCGCCGCTCGCCACCCTCGCGGTGGTCACGGTCCCCTTCATGGTCGCCGACTCGGTCGTCTGGCTCTTCGTCGCCCGCGGCATCCAGGGCCTGGCGACCGGCCTCGCCCTGAGCGCCGCCGCGGCCGCCCTGCTCGACCTCCACCCCGACCGCGACCCGGTCGCCGTCGGCCTCACCAACGGCGTCGCCTCGACGATCGGGATGGGCAGCGGCGTCCTCCTCCTCGGCCGCGATCGTCCAGTACCTGCCCGCCCCGCGGGTCCTCCCCTACGTCCTCCTGCTGGTCCTCTTCCTGTCGCCCTGGCCGCCACCTGGCGCCTGCGCGAGCCGGTCGAGGTCGCCCCCGGCGCCCGCTTCCGCCTCACCCCGCAGCGGCCCTACGTGCCGCCGGTCGCCCGCCGGCCGTTCCTGCTGGCGTCGCTGGCGGTGCTCTCCTCGTGGTCGCTCGGCGGCCTCTTCCTCTCGCTCGGCCCGCGAGCTCGCGACGATCGTCTTCAGCTCCGACAACCACCTGGTCACCGGGCTCGGCATCTTCCTCCTGGCCGGGACCGCCTCGGTCGCCCAGCTCGCCTTCGGCCGCTCGGTGCCCTGGGCCGGCGCCACCTACGGCTCGCTGGCGCTGGCCGCCGGGATGGCGCTGATCGTCGCCGCCGCGGCGAGCGAGTCGGCGCTGCTCTTCGTGCTCGGCGCGATCGTCGCCGGCGGCGGCTTCGGCGTCGCCTTCCTCGGCGGCCTGCGCTCGCTCTCGGTCGCGATCCCGCCCGAGCACCGCGGCGCGACGATGTCGGCCTTTTACGTCGTCGCCTACGCCTCGCTCTCGCTGCCGGCGGTCGCCGCCGGGCTCGTCGTCGGCTCGCTCGGGGTACAGGAGACCTTCGAGATCTTCGGCTCGGCGATCATCGTCCTGGCCCTGCTGGTCGCCGAGGAGGCCTGGCGGACGCGGCCGGCCCGGGCCCGGGCGAGCGCCGGGCTGGCGAACGCCGCGGGCTAGGGACGGACGAGCAGCCCGGCCTCGTTGTCGGCGATCGCGCTGGCCGCGGACGCGGAAGTGCATCTTCTTGCCGGTCGCGGTCATCGGCAGGGAATCGACGAGGCGGTAGGCGCGGGGGCGCTTGTAGTCGGCGAGCATCGGGTGCGCGCGGCAGTGGGCGTCGAGGGCGGCGACGTCGAGGGGCTCGCCGTCCGCCCCGCCCACCGCCACCACGTAGGCGACGATCAGCTCGCCCCAGCGCTCGTCGGGCAGCCCGACCACGCAGGAGTCGGCGACCAGGGGATGCTCGTTCAGCACCTCCTCGACCTGGATCGGGTGGACGTTCTCGCCGCCGGAGATCAGCATGTCGTCGCCGCGGCCGACGATCGTGACGAAGCCCTCCCCGTCCCAGGTCGCGAGGTCGCCCGTGTGGAACCAGCCGCCGCGGAACCGCGCCGCCTGCTCCTCGGGATTGTTGACGTAGGCATAGCCCGCCTTCGGGGTGCGGACGACGACCTCGCCGACCTCCTCGCCGTCGCGCGCCACCGGGTCGCCGGGGTCGGCCCCCGCTCTCGCCGTCGGAGCGGGCGACGACGACGTCGTCGTCGGTGCAGGCGCGCCCCGCCGAGCCGGCGTGCGCGGGCAGGTCCTCGGGGCGGAGGAAGGTGTTCCAGAACGACTCGGTGGTGCCGTAGCCGTTGAAGATCCGCGGAGTGAGGACCTCCTGGTAGAGCAGACAGGCCTCGCGCTCGAGCGGTGCCCCCATCGTCACGATCCCGCGCAGGCTGTCGAGGTCGCGCGGCTGCCGGCGCTGCTCGGCGGCGAGCATCGCCAGGTTGGTCGGCGCCCCGACCAGGAAGGTCAGCTCCCGCGCGGCGACCAGGTCGAGGACCGCCGCCGGGTCGAAGGCGCGCAGCGAGACCGCCTCGGCGCCGACGTAGAAGACCGGGTTCGGCCCGCCCGAGTAGAGCCCGCCGCGGTGGAACCAGGGGGTCATGTTGAGGGTGCGGTCGCCGGGCGACAGCGGGAAGTGCATGGCGACGTCGTGGGCGCTCGCCACCTCGACCAGGTCGTTCAGCGAGACGCCCTTCGGCATCCCGGTCGTGCCCGAGGTGTAGAGGCGGGTGGTCTCGACGTAGCCGTCGCCCGGCGGGCGCGGCGGCGGCTCGGCGTCCTCCGCCAGCAGCTCGCGAAGCCGAGCGCGTCGCCCGGCCGCCGCGCCCGCGCCGACCACCGCGGTCCAGGCGGGCGCGTGGGAGGAGCGCTCCAGCGCCTCGCCCGCCACCGCGCGCCAGCTCGGCGTCGTAGATGTAGGCGGCGGGCGCGAGTCGGCCAAGACGTGGGCGGTTTCGCCGGCCGAGAGGCGGAAGTTGATCGGCGTCGCGATCGCGCCCAGCCGCATCGCCGCCAGCCAGGCGAGCGCGAACTCGGGCCCGTTGAAGAGCTGGAAGACGAGCGGCTCCCCCGGCCGCACCCCGCGCGCCGCCAGCGCCCCGGCCAGCCGCTCGACGTCGCGCCAGAGCTCGGCGTAGGTCCAGCCCGCGCCCGCTCGCCGGCTCGCTCAGCGCCGGCTGGCGGCGAAGCGCTCGGCGTTCCGCGCCACCCCGGCGAGGTAGCCGCGGCGGCCGGCGAAGACGGCGCGGAAGGCGCTCGGGTCGTAGCTGTAGGAGCCCGCGGGCGGCACCGGCGGATTATCGCGGGCGCGGGCTCCGCGAGCCGCAGCTCAGCCGGCCGGGGACTCGGCGCCGGGGAAGTTCACGATCTGGTTGTCGAGCGGCAGCTCGTGCCGCTTCGGACCGAGGCCGACGGACCCGATCTGGGCGACCGCGCCTTCCTGGATCGGGCCGATGTTTTCGACCCGGCCTTCGACCGTGAAGTTGGTGAAGCGGTAGGGCACCCCGTTCGAGGAGAGCGGCCCGGGGCCGTCCATGACGTGGAAGTGGAGGTGCGGCCCGTCGCTGTTGCCGGTGTTGCCGAGCAGGCCGATCACCTGGCCGACCTTCAGCTTCTGCCCGACCTTGACCCGGATGCTCCCCGGCTGCATGTGGGCGTAGAAGGCGTAGCGGCCGTGGCCGATGTCGACGACGACGTGGTTGCCGCCCGCCTGTGCCGCGGTGATCCCTTTCGGCAGTTCGCCCGTCAGCGGGGTCTCGGGCAGCGTGTCGAGCGACGCCGACCACCTTGCCGGCGGCCGCCGAGTAGATCGGGTCGCCGAAGTAGGAGTAGTTGGCGAGCTGGTCGCGGGCGCCGAGGAAGAGCTTGTTCTGCGAGTTGAGCTGGACGAAGTCGATCGCGAAGCGCTCGGCCACGTGGGCGGCGCCGTTGACCGGCAGCACGGTCCCGCGGTGGGCGTTGAAGTCCGCGCAGCAGCCGTTGCCGACGACCCAGCCCGGGCCGCGCAGCGGCGGCGCGACGACGACCGCTTGCTCGCGGCCTGGTCACCGGCGTCGGCGCCAGTTCGTAGCTCGTGGCGACCGTCGGCTGCGCCGGCTTCAGCCTGACCTTGATCCGGTGGGTGAGCAGCGCCGGCACCTTCGCCTTGGCCGGCAGGCTGACGTCCATCAGGACGAAGGCGCCCTGTCCCGGCTGCAGCGAGATCGAGTGTTCGCGGCTGGCCGTAGGGAGCCATCTCTTCCAGCAGCTTTGCCCCGGAGAGAGTCTCGACCACCTTCGTGCCGGCCAGCGCCTGCAGGCTCTTCACCGTCGCCACCGACTGGGTGCGGTTGATCAGCTGCAGCTCGTAGGCGAGCTGGCGGCGGCCGTTGGAGGTGAGGACCGGTTCCGGCGAGGCGACCGGGTTGCCGATGACCGGGGTTAGCTGCTCTTCGGGCGCCTTCGCGGCCTTCCCGGCGGCACCGGCGAGCGGCACGACGACGAGCGCCAGCGCGGCGAGCAGAGCGGTGAGGATCCCCAGACGAGCAAGCGGACGAGCGAGCACGGGCAAAACCTAGACGAACCCGCGCCGTCCCGCCGGGCGAAATCCCCCAAACGCTGGGATTGCCGCCGCCGAGGGGACGGATAATCGAGCGGCGATGGAGCATCACCACAAGGCCCAGGGGGCGCACCGGGAGGTGATCGCGGTGGCGCAGGCCCAGCAGGCGCCCCACACCCACCTGCGGCGGCGCCTCGGGATCATCTTCGCCGCGACCGCGGCGATGGCGGTGATCTGCACCCTGGTCGTCTACTTCACCGAGCGCCACGCCCAGGGGACCGAAATCCACGACCTCTTCGACGCCTTCCTCTTCGCCACCTCGCAGCTCCTCACCGCCTCTTCGGTGGCGACTCCCCATACCGACTTCGGCAAGGTGCTGGAGCTCTTCTTCGACCTCTGGGCGATCACCGTCGTTGCCACCCTGGCGGGCTCTTTCGGCGCCTTCTTCCACGCCCGGAGCAAGCAGATCGACGGCGTCGAGCACCGGCTGGCCCAGGAGGTGCACGAGATGCACGAGCGGCTCGGGAGCGCGCCGGAGGGCTGAGGCTAGGACGGCGCGGGCGTCGGGTACGGCGTCCAGCGCTCGGAGGCGAAGGGCTCGGAGTGGCGCCAGATCGTCGCGGCGACGCGCTCGCCGAGCCTGCCGGAGTCCTCGTGCATGGCGCGGACGAGCGCCGCCGCCTCGGCGCCCTCGCCCAGCGCCAACGCCGCGGCAGCGTCGAGCAGCTGGCGCTGGGTGAGCGCGGTCGCGGTCCGTCCCTCGGCCGGCACGGCGGCGAGCGCGACCGGGGCGCCGTCGATGGTGAAAGCGCCGAAGCGGGAGACGAAGACGAGCACGTCATCGAAGTGCTCGCCGCTCTCGGCAGCCTCGAAGCGGGTGTGGAGACGGCCGAGCAGGTAGCTCACCTCCGACCAGGTCAGCTGCACGAACTGGGCCGGCGTCACCCAGGTCAGCGCCGCCGCCACGCGGGTGCCGGGGCTGGGGAAGATCGTCGCCGGCATCGAGCCGTAGAGGGTCGGGCTTGCCGAAGCACCGACGTCGAAGTCATGCAGGCGGCCGGCGAGGACGAGCACGCTGCGGTCCTCCGGCTGCTCGAAGTGCCCGAACTTGCGCAGCAGCTGCTCGGGCGCGGCGTTGGAGCCGATCGCCAGCAGCGGCAGCCGCCCCTCGAGCTCCTCCCCCGCGACCTCTCCCGCCGGGCCTTCCACCAGCGGCGTCACCACCCCGTCGGCATCGAGCCGGAACGACCCCGCCGGTCGCTCCCAGGGATAGCCGAGCGCCCGCTCCATCTCCACCTCGCCGAACTCCCGGGCCGGCACGCTCGCCAGCAGTCGCCGGATGTAGCCCCTAAATCCGTCCTCGTCGAGCCCCAAGCGCTCGAGCAGCTCGGGCTCGTCGATCTGCGGCCAGTCGTCCATCGACCCGCCAGCGGTCAGGAGCGACCGTCGGAGGCGAGCAGGCGCTCGGCCCACTCGCCGATCGCGTCGACCAGCGCCACCACCCGATCCCGATCGAGTGGCTCGGCATCGAGCAGGTCCTCGTAGCGCATCGTCGAGGCGTAGATCGAGAGCTCATCGAGCCAATCGGCGCCGGGAGGCAGCTCGACCTCGCCGCTGGCCAGCACCCTGAGCTGCTTGCCGAGGTCATGGCCCCATGCGAACTCCAGTCCTTCGCTGACGACCACCGCCTTCAGCCACTTCTTCGATCGCCTGCTGCGCGTGCAGCCCGACCGCCTCGTCGTCGATCTCGCGAACCCCGGCGAGCTGGCGCATCGCCCTCGCGTCTCCCGCGGCCTTCCTCGCCAGGACGCGCGCCCGGTCCGTGCGGTCAGGCCTCGACAAGGACCCGCCCACTGCGCAACGCCTCGTTCACCACGGATCCCTCGAAATGCCCCCATTCGTCGACATATCTCGAACTGACGACGATCACGTCGAGTGCCACGTCCAAGTTCCTCAGCTCTCTTCTCAACCTCGCCGTCTCCGCCCGTCGCTCCGTCACCTCGCCGGGCTCGATGACCAGCAGATCCAGATCGGAATCGGGCCGCGGGTCGCCGCCGGCGCGCGAGCCGAAGAGGATCACTCGCGATCCCGGGGCCGCCAACGCCAGCCGCCGGCTCACCTCGTCGATCAGCTTCTGGTCAGCGGTGGCCATCGATCCTCTCCGATGCAGGGTGATTTACCGGTGGGAGAACAGTTACCGGTAAGGATACGGTCAGCGGTCGATTCAAAGTCCGAGTCTCATTTCCCCGACCCGGCGAGCGGCAGGGGTTGGAACGAGCGCGTCGCCCCGACGCTCGAGGAGCGAGACCTCGGCCAGACCTTCAACCGCATGGCGGACTGCGTCGGCTCGCACCGGGGTGTTGTCGGCGATGCTCATCTCCTCGACCACCGCCGCCTCGGAGACCGGGTCGAGGGCGTGTTCGACGACGAATCCGAGCACCGTCGCTTCCAGCTCCCGTAGCCTTCGCAACGCGGGCTCGGCGACATCCCGATTCGACGCGTCAGCCATGGAGAGTCCAGGTGCCAGGCGTCCGATCCTCTTCCCGGGCCGCCGCCCCGGAGCGGCGGAGACAGCGCATCGTCCGCTCGAAGACCGCCTCGACCAGGCCGCCGAAGAGAGGATTGTCGAGGTCCATGGTCTATAGGCTATGGAGATTCGGGGACGTTCGGTGGATGCTTCAATGCGTGCCGAGGGAGGCCCCCACCTCAGACCAGCTCGGTGCCGTGATCCGCCGCCGTCGTAGGGCTCGCGGCGAGAGCATCGAGGCGATCGCCGAGCGAGCCGAGATGGATGCCAGCTACCTCTCGTACGTCGAGCGCGGCAAAAGAAGCCTCGGCTGGGAGAAACACGGCTCGCTTGCCAAGGCGCTCGACACCACGATCTGGGAGCTCGCCAAGGAAGCGCAGGATGCAGCGGACGGAGGCGGCTGACCCCTCTCCGTCTTCCGATCGAATCGGCGAGGCGATCCGCAGCCTGCGCGTCAAGAGCCAGCTGACGCTCGAAGAGCTCGCCGCGGCGGCGGGGATTCACTGGACCTACCTCTCGGGGATCGAGCGCGGGATTCGCAATCCGAGCCTGGCGACCCTGGCCGCGGTCGCCCAGGCACTGCGAGTGCCCGCCTCCGAGCTCGTCGCACTGGCCGAGCGGCTCGAAGCGACATGACTATCGCCGCCGATTCAATCCGGCCGCGATGCGCCGCCCACATGGGTAGCGTTGAGCCATGCCCAACTTCACCGTCAGCTGCCGCGGCAACCTCTCGGGCGGCGCGATCGTCCATCTCGAGCAGAAGGGCATGTACCGGGAGGCGGTGCCCGAGCCCGCCTTCGCCCAGTCCGAGGGCCTGATGCGCCACTTCCTCGAGATCGAGGCGAGCAGCCCCGAGGACGCGATCCTCGTCGCCCGCGGCGCCCTCGCCGTCGCCGGAGCGACGGCGAGCGACTTCCAGGCCGAAGAGGCGCCGCCGGGCTAGCTCATCCCTCCGCGCGGTGGAAACGCCGTCGAGCGAGGGCTCACGGGAGCTTGCGGAAGTCCCAGCTGACGATCTTCTCGGGGCGCAGCTCGAGCCAGGCGTGTTTGCCGTCGGAGCCGAACTCGGCCCCGCCGGCGTACTTCTCGGCGAAGGCGCGCTCGACCGGCTCCAGTCGCGGCTCCGGCTCGCCGGTCCGGGGCACCTCGCCGACCACCTCGACCCTCCCCCGCAACTCGACCCCGCGCAGCTCGCCGTACTCGATCCCGGCATCGACCACGGCGGCCACCCGCGGGTCGCGCTCGAGGTCGGTCCAGCGTTGGCTCTTGACGACCGAGTGGATCCAGATCGACCCGCCGTGCCAGACGAACCAGACCGGCGCCACGTGCGGCCCGAGCGGACTGATCGTCGCCAGCCGGCAGGTCCGCTCCGCGGCCAGGAACTCGTCCCGCTCCTCGTCGCCCATCGCGATCCGCCGTGCGCGTTTCTGCTCTCGCATCTCCGCCAACCCTAGATGGCTAGAGCGCCAGGCCGCCGTCGACCGGGATCAGGGCGCCGGTCACCGCGGCGGCCCCGGGGCCGAGGAGCCAGGCGACGGCGGCGGCGATCTCCGCCGGCTCGATCAGCCGCTCGAGCGGCTGCTGGGAGGCGAAGTGCTCGGGCGAGTCGAGCTCGTAGAGGCGGGCCGACTCCGTCGAGCAGCGGGGTCCGGGTCGAGCCCGGGGCGACCGCGTTGGCGGTGATGCCGGTCCCGCGCAGGTCGGCGGCGAGACCGCGGACGAAGCCGCCGACCCCGGCCTTGGCGGCGAGTAGGCGGCGAGCCCGGGCATGCCGCGGGTGGCGGCGGCGGAGGCGAGGGCGACGAAGCGGCCCGAGCGCGGCTGCGGGCGGCTAAGCAGAGCCGGGATCCCGACCCGGGCGGCGGCGATCGTCGCCAGCAGGTTGACCTCGACCACGGCGGCCTGCTCGGCGGCGGGCAGCTCCCAGGCGGGGGCGCCGCCGGCGATCGTCCCGGCCACGGCGACCACCGCGTCCAGCGGCCGCCAGCTCCTCGGCCACGGCGACCGCCTCGGCGAGCACCTCCTCGCTCGGCGGCGTCGCCGCGCAGGGCGCGGACCTCGGCCCCGTCGCTCGCCGCGGCGTTCGCCGCGGCGACGGCGGCGTCGAGCTCGGCCGGCGTCGCCAGCGGGTAGGGCAGGCGCGGGTCGTCGGCGGCGCGGTCGAGGGCGACGACGCTCCAGCCCTCGGCGGCGAGGGCGGCGACGGTGGCGGCGCCGATCCCGCGGCCGGCGCCGGTGACGAGCGCCGAGCGGCTCACCGCGCGGCCCTCGCCGTCCGGCGAGCGGCTCATGCCGGCACCCCCGGCGCGACCATCGCGCGCAGCTCGGCCACCGCGCCGTCGAGCAGCCGCTCGCCCTCCTCGGCCGAGGCGCCGGCCGGGTCGCCGAGGACCCCGTTGGCGGCGACGCGCCCGCACACCCTCGGCCCGCAGCCGCGGCAGCAGCTCGGCGAGCGGCTCGGTGTTCCCCGGCGCTCGCCGCGCTCCGGCCGCACCAGCTCCGGGGCGATCGCCAGCATCAGCGAGGTCTCGGTGCGGCCGGCGTGGGCGTCGCCGCCCCAGCGCGGGGTGAAGGCGCGGACGTCGCGGCCCTCGGCGCGGAGCCGCGCGAGCGCCGCCCGCAGCGGCGCGGCGTTGCCGCCGTGGGTGGAGATCACGACCACCCGCTCGAAGGCGGCGCCGGCCGAGCGGCACAGCTCGACCAGGACGCAGCTCGGTGGCCTCGGCGCCGATCGAGAGCGTGCCCGGCGAACTCCGGCGTGCTCGCCGCTCGAGCCGTAGGCGAGCGCCGGGGCGACGACCACCGCCTGCTCGGCCGCGCGCGAGCCGCCGCGCCAGCGCGCGGGCGATCATGGTGTCGGTGCGCGAGCGGCAGGTGCGGCCCGTGCTGCTCGGTGGCGCCGAGCGGGATCGCGAGGACCGAGCGCGGCGCCAGCGACTCGGCCTCGGGCCAGGTCCGCTCGCCGAGCCCGGCCATCTCAGAGATCGAGGCCGAAGCCGTCGGGGACGAGGACGTCGTCGGGCGTCAGCTCGGCGATCGAGGCGCGGCCGAGCCCGACCAGGGTCTCGTCGATGCCGGCGCGGAGGATCTCGAGCACGTTGGCGACCCCGGCCTCGCCGTTGGCCGCCAGCCCCCAGAGGTAGGCGCGGCCGATCAGCACCGCGCGGGCGCCGAGGGCGAGCGCCTTGACGACGTCGCTGCCGCGGCGGACGCCGCCGTCGAGCAGGACCTCGACCTCGTCGCCGACCGCCGTCGACGACCGCCGGCAGCGCGCGGATCGCCGCCGGGGTGCCGTCGAGGTTGTTGCCGCCGTGGTTGGAGACCGAGATCGCGGTGGCGCCGATCGTCGACCGCGCGGCGGGCGTCGTCGGGGTGGAAGACGCCCTTGATCATGAAGCGGCCCGCCCCACGTCTCGCGCAGCCAGGCGAGGTCCTCCCAGCTCGGCTGCGCGGGTCATCATCCACTCGCCGTAGGCGCCGAAGAAGGTCGGCGCCGGCTCCGGCGCCTCCTCCAGGTTCGGCGCCGCCAGGTCGGGGAGCTTGCCGGCTGCGCAGGTAGGCGCCGAGCCAGCGCGGCCGCAGCAGCGCCTCGGGCGCCATCGCCGCCATCGCCTTCAGGTCGAGCTTCTCGGGGATCGTCGGGCTGCCCCAGTCGCGGCGGTGGGAGAAGGTCCAGTCGAGGGTGACGATGATCCCCTTCGCCGCCGGCCGTTCCGCGCCCGCTCGAGCAGCCGCTCGATCCGCTCCCGGTCGCCGAGCCAGTAGATCTGGAGGAAGGCCTTCGGGTTGGCGGCGACGACCTCCTCGATCGGCGGCTGGCGAAGGAGCTCAGCCCCATCGCGGTGCCCGCCGCGGCGGCGGCGCGGGCGACCGGCAGCTCGCCTTCGGGGTGGACCGCCTGGACGCCGGTCGGCGAGATCATGACCGGCAGCGACGATCTCCTGGCCCATCACGCGTGGTCGCCTGCGAGCGCTCGGGCCCGACCCCGGTGGCGATCCGCGGGACGAAGCCGAGCTCGCCGAAGGCGGCGACGTTGTCGCCGAGGGTGACGCCGCGCTCGGAGCCGGCGAGGAGCGCCTTGTAGACGGAGGCGGGCAGCCGCTTCTTGGCGCGGCGCTGGGCCTCGGCGACCGACTCGAACCACTCCGCCGTGCTGGCCACTCCGTCCCCCGCTCAGCCGGCCGGGGCGGCGCGCCAGAAGTCGGCGAGCGGGTCCTCGTCGCAGGCGCGGTCGGGCAGCTCGCGCTCGGCCCGCGGGCGCAGCCGCGAGTGGTCGACCGAGGGGGCCGGGATCGCGGTCGCCTCGTCGCGCGCCGCCAGCAGCTCCTCGCCGTGGCCGAGCACGCACTCGGGGTCGGGACCGTCGAGCGGCAGGCCGGTGAAGAACTTGGCCGCCATGCAGCCGCCGCGGCAGGCGTCGTAGTGGCCGCAGGATTCGCAGGCGCCGCCGGATGCTCGGCCGCGCAGCTCGGCGAACAGCTCGCGAGTCGCGCCAGACCCCCTCGAAGCCGCGCGGCTCGCGGACGTTGCCGGCGAGGAACTCGTCGTGGATCGCGAACGGGCAGGCGTAGACGTCGCCGACCGGGTCGATCAGGCAGACGACGCGGCCGGCGCCGCAGAGGTTCAGCCCCGGCAGCGACTCGCCGTAGCCGGCGAGGTGGAAGAAGGAGTCGCCGGTGAGGACGTCCTCGCCGTGGGCCAGCAGCCACTCGTAGAGCTCGCGCTGCTGCGTCGGCGGTCGGGTGCAGCTCGTCCCAGACGTCGGCGCCGCGGCCCGACGGGCGCAGCCGGGTGATCCGCAGCTGGGCGCCGTAGCGGTCGGCGATCGCCTTGAACTCGTCGAGCTGGCCGACGTTCTGGCGGGTGACGACGACCGAGATCTTCGGCTGCTCGAAGCCGGCGGCGGCGAGGTGCTCCAGCGCGCGCGATCGCGGTGTCGTAGGAGCCGGGGCCGCGGACGGCGTCGTTGACCTCGGCGGTGGCGCCGTCGAGCGAGACCTGCACGTCGACGTAGTCGGTGGCGGCCAGCCGCTCGGCGCCGCTCGCGCGTGATGCGGCTGCCGTTGGTCGAGAACTTCACCCCGACGTGGTGGGCGGTCGCGTAGTCGACCAGCTCCCAGAAGTCCTTGCGGACGGTCGGCTCGCCGCCGCCGATGTTGACGTAGAACACCTGCATCCGCTCGAGCTCGTCGATCACCGCCTTGGCCTCGGCCGTGGTCAGCTCGCGGGGGTCGCGGCGGCCGGAGCTCGACAGGCAGTGGACGCAGGCGAGGTTGCAGGCGTAGGTCAGCTCCCAGGTCAGGCAGATCGGGGCGTCGAGGCCGCGCTCGAAGTGGTCGACCAGGCTGGGGCGGCGGCCGCGGTGCTCATGCGGCGACCTCGGCGTCGGATGCGCGGCTCGCGGGGACGATCATCCCGGTCGTCGGCGAGGCGTCGCGAGCGCCTGCGCGTAGCTCGGCAGCTCGGCCTCGGCGACGCCGGCGGCGCGGCAGGCCGCTCGCGCGTCGGGTGGTCGGCGAGCGTCTCGACCACCTCGAGCAGCCGCGGTGCTCTTGAGGAACGAGAGCCGGCGGGTGCCGAAGTGGTAGGCGAGCGCGCCGAAGCGACTCGGGGCGCAGCGCGACCCGGGGGTCGAGCGCCCAGCGCTGGTCGAGGTCGGTCGTCGGTCGACTGCATCGGTGGCGGGGCCTAGTAGACGCCGCACATGCCGTCGATCGAGACGTCCTCGACGAGCAGGTCCTCGTCGACGAGCTCGTCGGCTCGGCTCTCGTTCTCGGCGTCGTCGGCGCGGCGACGGGTCGTTCGGTAGCAACGAGCTCCATGACAATCTCCTCGGTGTAGTTGCAGTTCCCGGCGCCACTTTATAGCACCCGAGTGTCAGATGTCGCAAGGCAGACCCCCGACGCACCACCCACGAGCGAGATCGCGGCCGTCGCGCTCGAGCTCTTCGCCGAGCGCGGCTTCGAGGAGACGACGGTCGAGGACATCGCCGCCGCGGTCGGCGTCGGCCGGCGCACGCTCTTCCGCTACTTCCCCTCCAAGAACGACATGGTCTGGGGCGACTTCGACCGGGTGCTTCGAGCGGCTGCGCATCCGACCTCGACGAGGGCGACGCCGCGGAGCCGCTGATGGACGCCCTGCGCCGCGCCGTCGATCGCTCTCCAACTCCTATCCCGACGGACCAGCTGCCGGAGCTGCGCATCCGGATGACGCTGATCACCACGGTGCCGGCGCTGCAGGCGCACTCGATGCTGCGCTACGCCGCCTGGCGCGGCGTGGTCGCCGAGTGCGCGGCGACCCGGCTCGACCTGGAGCCCGACGACCTCCTGCCCCGAGGCGATCGCCCACGCCGCGCTCGGCGCCTCGATGGCGGCGTTCACCCGCTGGGTCGGCCACCCCGGCGAGGACCTCGGCGAGCTGCTCGACCAGTCCTACCGGGTGCTCGGCGCGGCCGTGGCCGAGCCCGAGCGATCCGACCAAGTGAGGATCGCGTTCGCCACCTGCGCCGCCCTGCCGGCGGGCTGGGACGACGACCAAGAGGCGGCGCGGCTCGCCGGCGCCGAGTTCGCCGTCTGGGACGACCCGACGGTCGACTGGGAGGCATACGACCGAGTCGTGCTGCGCTCGGTCTGGGACTACAGCCAACGGGTCGAGGAGTTCCTCGCCTGGTGCGCGGCGGTCGGCCCCGACCGCCTTCGCAACGCACCCGACCTGGTCGCCTTCGACGCCGACAAGCGCTACCTCGGCGAGCTCGGCGTCCGGATCGCCCCGACCACGTTCGTTGGCCCGGAGACCCGCTGCCCGAGCTCGACGGCGAGGTGGTCGTCAAGCCCAACGTCTCGGCGGGCGCCCGCGACACGGGCCGCTTCGGACCATCGAGGCACGCCGAGGCCCTCGAGCTGGTCGAGCGAATCCGCGCCAGCGGTCGCGTCGCGATCGTCCAGTCCTACCTCGACGACGTCGGCCGCAACGGCGAGACCGCGCTCGTCTTCGTCGCCGGCCAGCTCTCCCACGTCCTCAGCAAGCGCCCCGTCCTGCGGAGCGAAGGCGAGGCCCCACTCGGGGAGGACCCCGCGGGGCCGGCCGCCGTGATGCTCGAGGACGACCTCGTCGTCGCCGGCCACGCCGACCCCGCCCAGCGCGAGTTCGCCGCCGAGGTGCTGGCGACGATCACCGACCGCTTCGGCACCCCCCTCTACGCCCGAGTCGACATCGCCGCCGACGCCGACGGGCGCCCAGTCCTGATGGAGCTCGAGGCGATCGAGCCGTGCCTGTACTTCGCGACGGCCCCGGGCTCGAGCGCGCGCTTCGCGCGCGCCGTGCTTGTCTCCTGAGCGGCAGCGGCGGCATAGACACGAGATGCGCTAGACGGCCTTCGAAACTAAGACTTCGGGTACGCGGCCAATTACTGCGCCACGGGGGCAGCAAGCTCGTCCAGAATTCTCAGAAAGCGAGCGAAGGAGGGTGACCGGCTGCGCGCGAGCTCAAAATCGATTTTTTCCGTCAGGCCCGGCTGAAAGATCGGCTTCGTGTATGCGTTCGGCTTCAGGAAATCCTTGATCGCTGCGACTGCCCCCGCCCCCCTCTGGGTTCTCCAACGGAGAACCCCCGTCAAGCGTCGTCTCGGCTGAGGCGAGAATCCAATTCTCAATATTGCGAACGGCAATGCATATCTTTACTGGTAAGGCAGTGCGA
The DNA here is from genome assembly GCA_963836415.1 of uncultured Solirubrobacterales bacterium. GTDB lineage: Bacteria > Actinomycetota > Thermoleophilia > Solirubrobacterales > 70-9 > VRUE01. The sequence continues at coordinate 45,800 of CAWIJE010000006.1, read as the reverse complement.
TCACCTGCTCGTGACAGCAAGCCGGCCCGATCTCGCACGCAGAATCCTTATCGCTGTCAAAAAGCACCAAAACGGCACAAGCTCCCTCCTGCGTGGCAGCGAAATGTACGAACTTCTGAAGTTCCCCCGTTTTAAGCAGCTTCCCCTTATCCTTGGCGCAGATCGGCCTCCCTACCCCGACCCCGGTATAGCAGCGTTGAGCCAGGTACCGTCGAACTAAGCCCGTAATGGTGACGTCTGCACGTCCCTCGACTACGAATCCAATGTGTTTCACCCCACGGGCACCGAATTGGGTTCGTCCTCTGCGCGAAGTCCACTGGCGCGATGTAACTCACCCAAGGTAAAGAGCTCTTCCCGTACCATTCGCTTTGAGTGCTCTGACACCTCGGACACCACCGTGTTTCCGCGCTCCCTCCGAACTAGACGAAGCTCTTTCGCTGAGATGAAGTCAATGAGGTCGGGGCTATGCGTCGTAAGAATGATCTCGCTTGGACCGACACGCGCCCGCACCAACCCGATAAGAGCCTCCAGTGCCGCAACATGCAGACTCGCCTCTGGCTCCTCAATAGCGATAACAGTTGAGCCGCGAGGCTGGAGCAGGCCGAGGATGATTCCGAATAGCCTGAGAGTCCCGTCAGACATCTGATGGCCCTCAAGACTATCGCTTTGAACCTTCAACTGCCTGCAGGAACTCGAAACCACGCTTGCGCCCGTACCGAAGCGTTTTGATATCCGCGATGCCTGGCACTGCGTGACCCAACATGGCCACTAATTCTTTTTTGTCGGGCCCCTCCAATTCTTGCCATACGCTCGACGCGTTGCGTCCGTCCGCATGGAGCACTACCCCCTCGTCTGGGTCTTGCGGCTCCCGAAGGAGATCGGGAACGATCGCGTAAGAACGCATTTGCCGGAGGGTTTGAAACACGTTCGCAAAACCAGGCACGCCTGCGACGAATGGAAGTGCGAGTGCTTCTTTGCCGAATTGCCCAAAGCGAGGTCCCAAAATGTCTCCCCACGACTCCCCGCGCTCATAGGCCTCCGCGGTGACAAGGAGAGGCTTCCGCCTATTCTCCCCATTTTTGAGATGCACAAGGCCAAATTGGTGCCCATTGGGGGTCCAGAGCTCGATTCTCTCCTCACCCACGCGATAGGTTCCCCGAGGCCCCGAAATAATCCGAAATTGGTAGTCGGCTGACGTGCCTCCGCTGAAATCTAGGGCCATTTTGATTTCGACGGTTCGCTGGCGTCCACCTCCACTCGGCACCTTGTGTCTCACTGCCTGGATTCCGCCTCTGCGCTCAAGCGCCGGATAGAGGCCGAGACTCAGCGCCTCCGAGACGAAGCGAAAAACATCCACCACATTGCTCTTTCCCGCCCCGTTTGCGCCCACCAGAACCGTGAAGGGTTGAAGGCTCAAGGTAGTGGCTTTGATACTTCTGTAATTGACAATTTGAACGCTGCTGACCCTCCCCAACGAAGAGTCTGACTCAAGCTGCCATAGATCATTCAGCGATGGATAGTCCGGTGTAGCGTCGGCGTCGAGAGACATAGAGCTATTCTCGCCGATACTCCAGACGCCTGATGCCGAGAGCGTTCAGCCTCGGCCTCCGTTCACCCTCGGCAACTCGAATTCAGCATGTTTGGGGGTCGCCAAGCATCGCTCTGGACATCTCTGCGAGTTCCATATCCGCTGGATCGGCGCATACCGCTGTCACCGCGTCCTGTCCGTGGCAGGAAGATCGGCTCGCATTCCGGGGCCGCTCGGTTTGGACCTCGACGGCTATGCGCCAGACAGGATTCGAACCTGTGACCTTCGGTTTCGTAGACCGACGCTCTATCCGGCTGAGCTACTGGCGCGCAGTGGGGGTGGCTGCCCCGAACGGGCGATTCTAGATGCTGGCGGGGGAGGCCGGGGTCTAGGCGGCGGCAGGCGCTGCGGCGGACTCGGCGGCCGGCGCGGCTTTGTCGCCGGCGGCGATCACGGCGGCGGAGCCGGCGACGCCGGCGGCCAGGGCGGCGAGGGCCCAGGCCGGGGCCGGTCTCGTCGCGGCCGAGGGCGCCGTCGATGGAGAGGCCTCCGGGGCCGCCGTCGACGATGATCAGGAGGGCGGCGATCAGGGTGAGGTTGTACTCGTAGCCGCCGTCGGTGACGAAGAAGCCTTTGGGCAGGTGGACGGTGCGGATCGCGGTGACCATGGTGCCGATCAGGGCCGCGGCGGCGAAGGGGGTGAAGGCGCCGAGGGCGAGGGCCGCTCCGCCTCCTGCCTCGGCGGCGCCGGCCGCGAGGGCGTTGCGCTTGCCCGGATAGAGGTTGAGCTGCTCGAACATCTGGCCCGTGGCCTCGGGGCCCGAGCCGCCCCACCAGCCGAAGAGCTTCTGGGCTCCGTGGGCGAAGAACATGCCGCCGATGGCGACCCGACCGAGAGTTCGTCCGATACGCATGGCGAGGGGCTACCCGCCCCGGGCGGATTAGTAACCGCGGAAACGGTTCAGGCGGAAAGTTTTGGCCCGGGGGCGCGGGGCGGGCGCCCCGGCGTCGTTAGCGACTGGGGCTCGGTCTTGCGAACGTGCCAGCGGACGGTCGCGGTCGCGACCTTCTCCCCCGCCGCGTCGCTGAGCTCGATCTGGCAGGGGAACTCGACCACCCCGTCGGCGTCGAGCTTGGCCAGCGCCTCGTCGACCGGCACCCCGAGCGTCGCCCGCGCGGTGATCTCGCCCTTGGCGATCTTGTCGTAGGAGATCTCGGCGCTCCGCGCCAGCGGCCGCACTTCGCCCATCCGCTCGGCGAAGGCGCCGACGAAGGCCGCCCCCGAGGCGGTCTCGGCGACGGTGAAGAGCGCCCCCGCGTGCTGGGAGCCGACGTGGTTCGCCGAGCTCGGGTTTCTCCGGGAGGACGGCGGTCGCCTCGCCCGGCGCAGATCTCCTCGACCCGCAGGCCGAGGAAGCCGACGAACGGCACCACCTGGCTCATGCCTTTGGCGATCAGGTCGAAATCGGTCACGCGGCGCAGCCTAGCCGAGGTTGGGAAGACGATCCTCAGGGCACACGGTGCACCTCGAGCAGGTTGGTCCCCAGTTCCTGTTCGGGCAGGGCCGCGATGATCGCCACCAGGTCGCCCGTCTCGGCCACCCCGTGGCGCGCCGCCAGTGCCGCGCAGCGGCGCAGCAGGTCGCGGATGTCCCCCTCGTGCTCGGAGAGCACCGCGGTCACCCCGGAGAGCAGGTTCAGCCGCCGCACGGTCTCGATCCGCGGGCTGATCGCCAGCACCGGCACGTTCGGCCGGTGGGCGGAGATGATCCGCGCCGTGCGCCCGCTCGAGGTCGGCACCACGATCGCCTTCAGCCCCAGCCGGTAGACGGCGCCGACCGCCGACTGGGCGACCGAGTCGGCGACCTCCTGGATCTGCTGGTCGGTGCGGGAGAAGAGCCACTCTCCATAAGGGAGGTCGGGCTCGGTGGCGCGGGCGATCCGGTCCATCATCCGCACCGCCTCGACCGGGTGCTGGCCGACCGCGGTCTCCTCGGAGAGCATGATCGCGTCGGTGCCGTCGTAGATCGCGTTGGCGACGTCGGTCACCTCGGCCCGGGTCGGGCGCCGCGCGGTCACCATCGAGGCCAGCATCTGGGTCGCCGTGATCACCGGCTTCGAGCGCCGGCCGGCCTCGCGGATCAGCCGCTTCTGCAGGATCGGCACCTCGGCCAGCGGCACTTCGATCCCGAGGTCGCCGCGGGCGACCATGATCCCGCCGGTCGCCTCGTGCGACGATCTCCTCGATGTTCTCCGCCGCCTGCGGCCGCTCGATCTTGGCGATCAGCGGGATGTCGGAGCCGAGCGCGTCGAGCTTCTGCTGCACCGGGACCAGGTCGGTGGCGGCGGAGACGAAGGAGACGGCGAGCAGGTCGACCCCGTGCTCGGCGGCGAACTCGGCCCAGCTCAGGTCGGACGTCGGTCGCCGCCGGCAGCTCGGTGCCGCCGGGGATGTTCATCCCCTTATGTGAGGAGAGGGTGCCGCCGACCTCGACCTCGGCGACCGACGCCCTCGTGGTCGGGCTCGGCGACCCGCAGCCGGATCGCGCCGTCGGCGAGGTAGACGAGCTCGTTCTCCTGCAGGCCGGTGACCCCCGGCCAGGAGACCGGGATCGTCTCGCGGTCGCCCTCGACCTCGCGCGGGGTCAGGGTCACGTGCATCCCCGTCTCCAGCTCGGCGAAGTCGTCGCGGATCGAGCCGATCCGCAGCTTCGGGCCGGGCAGGTCGCCGAGGATCGCGACCTCGCGGCCGACCGTCTGCGAGGCGGCGCGGATCGTCGTCGATCGTCTCCGCCTGTTTCTCCGCCCCGGCGTGGGAGAAGTTGAGGCGGAAGACGTCGGCGCCGGAGGCGATCAGCTGCTCGAGCACGCCGAGGTCCCAGCTCGCCGGGCCGACCGTGGCGATGATCTTGGTCCGCCGCTCGAGGTGGGCGCTGGTCTCTGTTGATCGGCTTCGGCAGGTCCATGCGGCCAATCTAGACCCCGGCGGGCGCGCGAGGGGGTGAAGGCGGTGTGAGCCACCTCACAATCGCGCCGCTCGGCGGGTGGGAGCGTTGCACCGTTCTGTGTAGCATCGATCGCTCGGGAGGACATGTGACGACGACGGCCACCGACCCCATCCGACCTCGAGCGCGAGCGGCGCGCCGAGCCGTCCGCGGCCCCGGCCTCGTCGGCGAGGCGCCGCCCTCGCCCGCCGGGCCGATCGACGCCGACGCGCTGGCCGCGCTGCCGGCGCCGCCGACCATCGACGCTGCCGCCCCTGGCCCAGACCCTGCGCTTCAACCAGCGCCAGATCGAGTTCATGTTCGGCGCGCGGCGCCGCGCTCGGCGAGGTCTTCCGGATGCGCGGCGTCGATCCCCGGCGGCCCGGTCGTCACCAGCCACCCCGACCACGTCCGCTCGCTGTTCACCGCCAAGCCCGAGCAGGCGCCGTCGCTGACCGGCGAGTCGCCGCTGCGGCCGATCGTCGGCCCCAACTCGGTCCTGACCGCGGTCGGCCGCCGCCACATGCGCCAGCGCAAGCTGCTGCTGCCGCCCTTCCACGGCGAGGCGATCGAGGCCTACACGCGGATGATCGCCGAGGCGGCCGAGCGCGAGATCGACCGCTGGCCGATCGGCGAGCCCTTCGCGCTGGCGCCGCGGATGCAGGCGATCACCCTCGACGTGATCATGGCCGGGATCTTCGGGATCGAGGGCACGGCCCGGCGCCGGGCACGCCCGAGCACGGCGCTGCGGCAGACGGTCAAGCAGCCTGGTCGCCGCCTCGACCCGGCCGAGCGCCCAGCTGACCGAGCTCCTCCACGTCGGCCGCGACGAGGCCGTCGGGCCCGCTGAAGCTGGCGATGGCGATGCTCGACCGGCCGACCTACGCGGTGATCGCCGCGCGCCGCCGCGTCGCCGACCTCGAGGAGCGCCGCGACATCCTCTCGCTGCTGCTGCAGGCGCGGACCGAGGAGGGCGAGGCGCTCGACGACAAAGAGCTGCGCGACGAGCTCCTCACCCTCGTCCTCGCCGGCCACGAGACGACCGCCAACTCGCTGGCCTGGACCTGGGAGCGGCTGGTCCGCTTCCCCGAGGCCCACGAGGCGCTGGTCGCCGCGGTCCGCGAGCGACGACGGGCGCCGAGGAGCGGGTCGAGGCGACGATCGTCGAGGCGATGCGCTCGCGCCCGGTGATCCCGATGATCGGCCGCCGCGTCACCGTCCCCTGGCAGCTCGGCGACTACGGCGTCGAGCCCGACACCGCCGGTGGCGATGAGCATCCTCCTCCTCCACCACCGCGAGGACCTCTACCCCGACCCCTTCGCCTTCCGCCCCGAGCGCTGGCTCGCAGCCGCAAGCCCGGCACCTACGAGTGGATCCCCTTCGGCGGCGGCATCCGCCGCTGCCTCGGCGCCGCCCTGGCGATGGCCGAGCAGCGCGTCGTCCTCACCGCGATGGCCCGCCGCCTCGACCTCGAGGCCGACGACCCCGCCCCCGAGCGCGCCCTCCACCGCAACGTGACGATGATCCCGGCGCACGGCGGCCGCGTCGTCATCCGCGGCCGCCGCGCCTGAGCGGGCAGCGCGACGCCGCACGCGTAGCCGCATAGCGGACCCGCGGGTCGCGCCGTCGCTCGGCGCGCAGCGTACGACCGATGTCGCGGTGCGCTCGCTGCGGGTGCAGGTGAAACCGAGCGGGCTCGGCGTGCGCGACGAAGTCCTGTCGATTCCACGCAGTAGGCGCGGCCTGACAGGACGCACGTGCGGCGAACCCAGTTGTGGCTCGCTGTCCGTGGCGCAGCGGGGCAAGGACGCAGCGAGCGGCGTGTGCCTGCACGCAATCGCGATCAGGCGCCGCGCGACGAGGACACCGCGCGCCAAAACGGAGAGGGAGGGATTCGAACCCTCGAGAGAGCTTGCGCCCCCTACTCGCTTAGCAGGCGAGTGCCTTCAGCCACTCGGCCACCTCTCCGGGCACTCCGGCCGCGATTGTAGGTATTAACCGGGCATCGCGCGGATAGTCTCGTGCGGGTGTCCGGCCGCCCGCCCAGTCGCACGAGCGCTACGAGCGGATCTTCGCCGAGGTCGAGGCGCCGTTTGCCTTCGTCGACCTCGACGCGATGTGGGCGAACGCCGACGCGATGCTGGAGCGGGCCGGCGGCAAGCCGATCCGGGTCGCGACCAAGTCGATCCGCTGCCGGGCGCTGATGGAGGCGATCCTGCGCGCGCGACCCGGGCTTCGGCGGGCTGATGACCTTCACCCTGCCGGAGACGCTGTGGCTCGCCGAGCAGGGGTTCGACGACCTGCTGCTCGCCTACCCGACCGTCGACACCGGCGGCGCTCGGGAGCTGGCGCTGCGCTCGGCCGCCGACCCGGCGCGGGCGCCGATCGTCCTCGGTCGACTGCGTCGAGCACCTCGACGTGATCGAGTCGGTGCTCGGCGCCGACGCGCCGCCGGTCCGCGTCTGCATCGACGTCGACGCCGGCTGGTGGTGGCTCGGCGGCCGGGTCAAGGTCGGGCCGAAGCGCTCGCCGGTGCGGACGCGTCGAGCAGGCGGTGGCGCTGGCGCGGGAGATCGAGCGCCGGCCGCAGATCGAACTCGACGCGCTGATGGCCTACGAGGGGCAGATCGCCGGCGTCGCCGCGACGAACCGCCGGGCCGGCGGCTGCGCGGCGCGGCTGATCCGCTGGATGCAGCGGCGCTCGGCGGCCGAGCTGGCCGAGCGGCGGGCGGCGATCGTCGCCGCGCTGGGCGAGTTCTGTCGAGCTCGAGATCGTCAACGGCGGCGGCACCGGCAGCCTCGAGCTGACCGGGGCCGAGGACGCGGTCACCGAGGTCACCGCCGGCTCCGGCTTCTACGCCCCCGCCCTCTTCGACCACTACAGCCGCTTCACCCTCACCCCGGCCGCCGGCTTCGCGCTGCCGATCGTCCGCAAGCCGGCGCCGCGAGGTGGCGACCGCGCTCGGCGGCGGCTACCTCGCCTCGGGCGCCGGCGACGCGGCGCGGCTGCCGGCGCCCTGGCTGCCCCCGGGCCTCGAGCTCGACCCCGAGGAGGGCGCCGGCGAGGTCCAGACCCCGCTGCTCGGCGCCGCCGCCGCCGACCTCGCGGTCGGCGACCGCGTCTACATGCGCCACGCCAAGGCGGGCGAGCTCTGCGAGCGCTTCAACGCCCTCCACCTGGTCGAGGGCGAGCGGATCGTCGACGTCGTCCCCACCTACCGCGGCGAGGGCAAGGCGTTCCTCTAGGCGTTCGTCGCTTGTAGCCCAGGGGGGTACGAATGACGAACGCGCTAGGGCCCGAGGACGCGGCGGGCGTACTCGTTGGTGAAGACGCGGCCGGGGTCGAGCGCGTCCCGGGCGCGCGGGAAGTCGTCCCAGCGCGGGTAGCGCGGCGCCAGCGTCGCGGCGGTCTGGAAGTGGCGCTTGCCCCAGTGGGGGCGGCCGCCGTACTACGGCCATGATCGCCTCGACCGCCTCGAAGTAGGGCCGCCACTCCATCCCCCGGTACTGGTGGACGGCGATGTAGGCGGTGTCGCGCTCGTGCGAGGGGCTGAGGAAGGCGTCGTCGCCGGCCGCGACCCGCATCTCGATCGGGAAGAAGACCGGGAAGCGGTTGGCGCGCACCCACTCGATCACCCGCCGCGCCGCCTCCGGCCCGTGCTCGCGCGGGACCGCGTACTCCATCTCGGTGAAGCGGACGCGGCGGTCGGTTGCGAAGACGCGGTCGGAGCGGTCGACCGGTGCGGCCGCCCGAGGCCAGCCGCGCCGGCCAGCCGCGAGAGCGCCGGGATCGCCCGCGGCAGCGCCGGCCGGTCGCCGAGAGCGCCTCCAGCCCCCAGTTCTCCAGCACCACCTCCTCGAGCAAGGCCGCGGCCCGGCCGCGCGGCTCCGGCGGCTCGTCGGTCCGGTTGCGCTCGAGCACCAGAGCCGAGTCGGCGTAGGGGAAGGTGAAGAGCTCGAAGTGGTCGTTGGCGGCGGCCAGCTCCTCGAAGCGGTCGAGCACCTCCTCGCGCGGGCGCGGCGCGTCGACCCGGCGCGAGGACGAAGGCGGGGACGCAGCGCAGGGTGACCGCGGTGATCGCGCCCAGCGCCCCGAGCCCGACCCGCGCCGCCCGCAGCAGCTCCGGCTCGCCCGCGGCGGTCAGCTCGCGGACGCTGCCGTCGCCGAGCACCAGCTCGATCCGCCTCGACCTGGGCCGAGATGTTGCGCAGCCGCGCGCCGGTGCCGTGGGTGCCGGTCGAGATCGCGCCGGCGATCGTCTGCCCGTCGATGTCGCCGAGGTTCTCCATCGCCAGCCCGAAGCGCGCGCCAGCTCCTCGTTCAGCTCGCCGAGCACGGTGCCGCCGCCGACCTTGACCAGGCCCGCTCGCCGGGTCCGCCTCGAGCACCCCGCGCAGCGCCCCGAGCCGGATCAGCACGTCCCGTCGGTCAGCGCCGCCTCGGTGAAGGAGTGGCCGGAACCGGCGACGCTCGACCTTGCGCCCGGCCGCCGCCGCGCCGGCAGACCGCCGCGGCCAGCTCCTCGACCGAGCGCCGGCTCGGCGAACTCGGCCGGCCGGCAGGCCTGGTCGCCGGCCCAGTTCCGCCACTCGCCGCCGGCACGGCCCTGGCCGCGGCCACGCACGGCCGCCCTCGCCTCCAGGTCCCTGCCGCCCGCCATCGTCCCTAGCCGCGACCACCGGCGCCGGCTCGCCCGTTCGAGCGCCCGCAGCGCGTAGGCGACGGTCAGCCATCAGCAGCACGGCGACCGCGATGCTGGCCGCCGCGTAGCCGGTGACGTTGGCGACGACGCCGCCGCCGATCCCGCCGATCACCTGCCCGCCGCCCAGGCGAGGTTCGAGAGGCCGGCGGCGAAGGCCTGGTGCAGGCTCGAGGCTTCGGCGACGTCGGAGATCAGCGTCATCGCCGGGGCGAAGCAGATGCCGGCGCCGAGCGAGCTGACGATCAGCGCGCGATCACGCCCGGCCAGCGACCGGCGGCGGCGACGACGACCATCGAGAGCGCGCAGATCGTCAGCCCGACCACGTACGGGAGGCGGCGCCCGTCGCGGTCGGAGAAGCGCCCGGCGAGCGGCGCCAGCACCGCCTCCAGCGCGGCGCCGGCGATGAAGCCGGCGGCGATCACCCCGGCGCCGCCGCCGAGCGCGTCGATCCGCAGCGGCACCAGCACCTCGATCGCGCCGAACATCAGCGAGGGGACGGCGACGAAGATCGAGGCGACGACGACCGGCCGCGGAGCAGCGCGGCGACGACCTCGCGCGGCGGCTGGCGCTCGCGGCGCCGGAGTCTCGGGCGTGCGCCAGGCGCCGCGGCGAGCGCCAGCGAGATGACGAGGACCGAGCCGAAGACGACGTCCGTGCCGATCGACCCGGCGAGCGCCCCCAGCGCCGGCCCGAGCAGGGCGCCGGCGACCGCGATCCCGAGCACCGAGCCGATCACCGAGCCGCGCTTGTCCTCCGGCGCCGTCGTGACCAGCCAGGTCAGCGCCCCGGACCAGATCAGCGCCCCGGCGACGCCCTGGACGAAGCGCGCCGCCGTCGAGCAGGGCGATGTGGTGGACGAAGCCGAAGGCGAGGCTGGCGACGCCGAGCAGGACGAGCCCGGCGATCACCGTCCGCCGCGGCCCGAACCGGCTGGCGACGAAGCCGCCGGGCAGCGCCGCCGGCCAGGGTCCCGGCGGCGTAGGCGGCGGAGAGGATCCCGGCCGGCGCCTTGCTCAGGTCGAGCTCGTGCGTGTAGTCCGGCAGCAGCGGCGCGATCGCCGCTAGAAGGTGACGTCGAGGAAGACCATCGCCGAGGCGAGGATGAGCAGGCGGCGCATCCGCCCATCCAATCAACCCGACTGCCCCGAGCCGGAGGCCGGCGCGCGGCGGCCCCGGTTGGAGCATCTAGCATCCGCCGGCGCGTCTCCCGGAGGGGTGGCAGAGCGGTTGAATGCGGCGGCCTTGAAAGCCGTTGGGCCTCGCAAGGGGTCTCGTGGGTTCGAATCCCACCCCCTCCGTGCCGGCGGGGGTGGGGCGCTGCGGCCGGGCCTACGAAGCGGCGGGGCTGGCCTCGACGCTTTCCTTCGGCGTGCCCCAGACCCTGGCGAGGACGATCGAGACCTCGTAGAGGGCGATCAGGGGGGCGGTCTCGAGCAGCATCGAGATCGGGTCGACGCCGGGGAGGGCGGCGGCGACTATGGCGCAGACGAGGTAGGCGTAGCGGCGGTTCTTGCGCAGCTGGGCGACGTTGATGACGCCGAGGCGGGTGGCGCCGAGGATCGCGACCGGGACCTCGAAGACGATGCCGCAGGCGATCAGGGTGGTGGCCATGAAGCCGTAGTACTCGCTCGCTTTGAGCTGGACGTTGAACTGCGAGTCGTTGAAGTTGAGGAGGAAGTTGAGCGCGGCGGGGACGACGACGAAGTAGGCGAAGACGACGCCGGCGATGAAGAGGACCGGGGTCAGCATCAGCAGCGGGGTGACGGTCTTGCGCTGCTGGGCGGAGATCGCCGGCAGGAAGAAGGCGTAGAGCTCGTAGAGCAGGATCGGCAGCGAGAGGATGATCGCGCCATAGGCGGCGACCTTCATCGTCGTCGTGAACGGTTCGGTGACGCTGAAGGTGATCAGCCGGCCGTGGTTGTCAGGGAGTGGGCCGCTCGCGATTTCCAGCAACAGGTGGTTCTGCCAGAAGCAGAGGGCGAGGGCGACGCCGAAGACGGCGAGAGAGACGATCAACCGCGACCGGAGCTCGTCCAGGTGACCCTCGAGTGGCATCGAGTCATCGGGGGAAACTGGCTTTATCCGGCGCACGGTTGATCTCTCTTTCGTTACTGCGGTTCGTACAGGGTCGAGCTAGGCGACGGGAGTCTTTTCGTGCTCCCGGGTCACCGGAGTGACCGGGACCGCCGGGGCGGCCTGAGCCACCGGGGCGGCCTGCGCCACCTGCGCCGGCGCGGGCGTCTCGTCGTCACCGGTCAACGACCCTTTGAACTCCCTGAGCCCTTTGCCGAGCGAGTGCCCAAGATCAGGCAGCTTTTTCGGCCCGAAGACGATCAGGGCGATGATCAGGACAATCCCGATCTCCATGGGTCCAATGTTTGGCATGGTGTTCTTCCTATCCGCTCGTCGGGGGTCAGGTAGCGGTCGTTAGACCAGGAACCCGGTGCCTTCGACGGCCTTGAGGACTTCCGCCGCGGTGGCGGTCGTCTGGAACGGTCCCTTTTCGGGCGAGATGTTCTTCGACTTCGGGGCGACCAGCAGCCCGGCGACGGACGCGTGACGCGCCTCGACAGCCCAGATCGAAAGAGCAGCCGTGATGTAGGCGGGGCTGCTGATGTTGAGGGCCTGGCCACCGTACGCCTTGACGCCGGTGTTCTCCAGGACCATCGAGGTCGGCAGCCACTTCGCCTTGCTCGTGGCATCGCCGAAGTCGACCTTCGGGGCCGCGACGGCCTTCGAGCCGAGGGCCTTCTTGAGGAACGCGACGTGAGCGTTCTCGTCGGAGGTGACCTGCTTGAGGAAGGCCGACTCCTGGGCGCCGCTGGCGACCTTGTTCTTGGTGGCCTCGTTGTAGAACGCGGCCTCCAGGTACTCGAGCGTCAGGGCGTAGTTGAGGATGCCGATGTCGCCCTTGCCGAAGCTGGCGGGGGGAGCACCCTTGCCCTTGGCCATCGCAGCAGCCGGGGTGAGAGCGGTGAGAAGCGCGCCGCCGCCCATCACGGCACCGCCGGCGAGGCCGGCCTTTTTGAGGAAGCTGAGGCGGGTGTCGCCACGGCTCTCCAGCGAATCCATCGCATCGTGAGCGGTTTCGCGGATGTCGCCGCTTACATCAACCTGCTCAATAGTGAAATCGGGGTCCATCGGAACGCCTCCTTTTAGGCGTAGGGGGATTTGGCCCGAACAACGAGGCCCCCGGGGCGGTGGATCATTCGCGCTCGACCGGCGCCGTTCCCAGAGCGACCCCGGCCGGGGGCAGCGGGCAGGAAACCCGCTCCCGCAGCCGAATCCACGGGGATGGACGAGGCCGCCCAACGCTCGCGCCGCAACCGGCGCTGGCTGGTCCGGGCCGAGCACGTCCGCGACGCCTTCGGCCTGGTCCTGCTGCTGGTCCTGGTCACCTATGTGCTGACCTCGCTGCTGGCCGATCGCGGCTGGACCGCGCTCGTCCTCTGCGCTGGCGATCGCGGCGACCTCGATCGTCGCCCTGACCAGCGCCCACGCGCCGGCCGCAGCACGTGCGGACCGCCCTCTGGCTCTCGGCGGCGACGTGCTGATGGCCTTGGTCTCGGCGCTCAGCGGCGCCGACATCTGGCTCAACGTCGCCTCGGCGGTCCAGGTGCTGCTGCTGGCGGTGGCGATGGGGGCGGTGCTGCGGCGGGTGATCGCCAACGCCGGGGCCGACTCGCGGACGATCCTCGGCGCGATCAGCGTCTACACCGTCTTCGGCCTGCTCTTCACCTTCCTCTACGCCTTCATCGCCCGGGTCCAGAGCGGGCCGTTCTTCGAAGGCCACCCAGGCTCCGGCGACAGCGACTTCATCTTCTTCAGCTACACGACGCTGACCACGACCGGCTTCGGCGACCTCGTCCCCGGCGGCCAGCCGGGGCGGATGCTGGCCGGCCTCGAGATGATGATCGGCCAGATCTTCCTGGTCACCCTGGTCGCCGGGCTGGTCAGCCTCTGGCGGCCGGGCGAAGCGCTGCTGCGCCGGCGCGCCCGCGACGCCGGCGACGGCGAGACGCCCGAGACGCCGCGCCGGACCCCTAAGGACCGGCGCGGGACCGCTCGCTAGTCCGCGAGCTCGACGCGCTCGATCGTCTGCGGCTCGACCGGCTTGTCGCGGGCGTCGGTCGGCGGTGCGCCTCGATCGCGTCGACCACGTCCATCCCCTCGACCACCTCGCCGAAGACGGTGTGCTTGCCGTCGAGCCAGGGCGCGGCGGGGGTGGTGACGATGAAGAACTGCGAGCCGTTGGTGTTGGGACCGGCGTTGGCCATCGCGAGGGCGCCGCGGACGACCTTGTGGTCGTTGAACTCGTCCTCGAAGGTGTAGCCGGGCCCGCCGGTGCCGGTGCCCTCCGGGCAGCCGCCCTGGACCATGAAGTCGGGGATGACCCGGTGGAAGACCAGCTCGTCGTAGAAGCCGTCGGCGGACAGTTTGCGGAAGTTCTCGACGGTCTTCGGGGCGTCCTCGTCGTGCAGCTCGAACGACGATCGCGCCTGCATTGGTGTGAAGCGTGGCTTTGGACATGGCGCCAGACCCTACCCAGTCCCGGCGCTCGCCAGCCCGGCCCGCTCGGCCTAGCCGCGGACCTCGACCGTGAGCGGCGGCGAGGAGCCGGGCGCGTAGGGCCAGCGCGGCTTCGGCCGGCGCCGTCGCCCGCAGCCGGATCCGGGCGCAGGCCGCTGACGTAGCGGAAGCGGTAGGCGGTGTCGAAGCGGCCGCGGCGTCGGTGCGGGTGACGAGCACCGGGCGCCAGCGGTGGCTCGCCGCGCTCGAGGTAGGAGATCGTGACCAGCTTGCCGGGGCCGGGGACGGTGCGCCGCCGCGGCGGACCCGGCCGCTGAGGAGGACCGTCTCGCCGGTCGCGAGCCGCGACGGCTCGGCCGCGAGCGAGACGCCGGCGCGGACCCGCAGGTCGAGCGGGCGCGCGCGCCGGCGCCAGCACCCGCGGCGCCGGCGAAGGCGACGGTGAGCGTGCGCGAGGGTCCGGGCGGGAGGCGCAGCGCGAAGCCGCCGTCGGCGCCGGTCCGCGTCGTCGTCGGTGCGGCGGGCGCGCCGGCGCCGCGGGCGAACCGGACGCCGACCCGGATCCGCCTGCCGGCAAGATCGGCCGCCGACCGGGCGCGAGCGCCGCGAGGCCCCGCCGCCGAGGCGCCCGCGCAGCGTCGCGCCCTCGCCGAAGTCGACCGCCAGCGAGCTGGCATGTCCGGCGCCGAGCCAGGCGTCGAGGTGAGCGCCACCCTCGCCGCCGGGTCCTGCCCGCGGCCGCCCCGGCGTTCCGGTGGCTCCGCCGCGCCCGGCGTGCCCGCCGCTGCCCTGCCCTCGGCGCCGCGACGGGCGCCGGCAGGACCATCGGCGAGCCGTCGGCGCAGAGGGTCGTCGTCGCGGTGTTGCCGGCCGCGTCGCTCGCTTCGGCCTGGAAGAAGAGCCGCCGCGCCGGCCGCCTCCGGGGCCGGCTGCGAGGAGCGTCGCCGCACCGCTCGCCCCGGCCCGGAGCCGGGTCGGCAGCGCGGTCCAGTGCGGACTCGCCCGCCGGCCGGTAGGCGACCCTCCCCGCCGCGACCCCCGAGGCCCGGTCGGTGGCGGTGACTTCGACCCGCTGCGGCTCCTCGCCCGCGACGCGGGGCGACGAAGGCGAGCTGGGGCGGCGCCGTTGTCGACCAGCAGCGGCCGCGGCGGCGAGCAGGCTTCGATCCCGGAGAAGTCGACCGCGCACTGGCGCAGCTCGTGGGCGCCGTCGGCGAATGCCGCGGTCGGGACCGTCACCGGCGCCGCGACCGTGGCCGGGCAGGGCTGCATCCGGGTGCCGGCGGTGCCGCTGGCGAGGGCCACCGTCGGCAGGCCGGTTCGACCAGCGCCGCGCGCGCCCCGTCGACCCGCGTCTCGCCGAAGCGGACGCCGGAGCCGGCGTCGCCGGCCCGCGCCTCGGCCGCGACGTCGCCGCGCTTCCAGCCCGGCCGCGGCGAGGTCGCCGCCGACCGACGCCGTCGGCGCGGCTGCGTCTTCGAGGCTCAGGGTCAGCCCCCATAGCCTCCACCAGGCGCCGCCGGCGAGCGAGCAGCGTTCGGCGTCGGAGCGGGCGCAGAGCACCCGCACCTCGAAGCCGCTGCCGCCGGCGCCGGGAAGTCGACCGCGAACGCGGGCCCGCGGTCGATGGTCCCGACCGCGGTCCCAGAGCGCCAGAAGCCGTCGCCGGACTCGTCCCGCCAGCCGATCTGCTCGACCACGCCGGCGGGGAGGCCGTGCCACTCAGACGCCGCGAGCCGCGTCGAGGCGGACCCCGCTCGGGTAGGCCCAGCGCCAGCCGGCGTACTGCTGCCCGGCGACCGATCCCGACGTCGCCAGCGCCCCGAGGTAGGCGCCGCGGCACCGCCGCCGCCGGTCCGCAGGGGGCGTGCCGCAGGTCGATTCCGGCCCGAACCGGGCGCCGGTCGCGCTCCACTCGGCGTCGCTCCCCACCCCAGCCCGCACTCGACCACCGTGTACTGCCCCGCCCGCGCCGCGTCGGCCGCCGCCAGCAGCAGCAGGCCCGACCGCCAGCGCCACCGCCATCGCCACGATCCGCCCCGCACCGCCGCCGCGTCCCCGCCGTCGCTCTCCTCGCTCGTCCGTCGCACGGGAGGCCCAAGGCGCCGGCGCGCCGCCTCCTCTCCCCTCCCCGCGCCGCGCCGTGCCCGGGCCCGCGCTTTGCGAGAATGCGCGCCATGCCACTCCCCACGAAGGACCAAGTGACCGAGAAGCTGCGCGCGGTAATCGACCCGGAGCTGCGGCGCTCGATCGTCGAGCTCGGCATGGTCCGCTCGATCGACATCCAGGACGAGCGGCCGGGTCGAGGTGATCGTCTCGCTGACCACCGCCGGCTGCCCGATCCGCTCCCACTTCGAACAGGCCGTCGCCCGGCCAGGTCGCCGAGCTCGAAGGCGTGACCGAGGTCGGGGTCGGCTTCGACGTCCTCTCCGACGACGAGAAAGGCGCCCTCCAGCAGACGCTCGGCCGCGGCAAGCTGCCGCAGGGCGCGCTGGCCAAGGTCAAAAACGTGATCTGCGTCTCCTCCGGCAAGGGCGGCGTCGGCAAGTCGACGATGACCGCCAACCTGGCCGCGGCGCTGACCGCCGAAGGCCACCCGTCCGGCGCCCTCGACTGCGACGTCTACGGCTACTCGATCCCACGCATGCTCGGGGTCAACGCCAAGCCCGAAGTCAACGGCGAGCGCAAGATCCTGCCGCTGGACGCGCCGAGCGGGGTCAAGGTGATGTCGATCGGCTTCTTCGTCGAGGAGAACGCGGCGGTCGTCTGGCGCGGCCCGATGCTCCACAAGGCGATCCAGCAGTTCCTCGAGGACGTCGCCTGGGACGAGCTCGAGTACCTGCTGCTCGACCTGCCGCCGGGGACCGGCGACGTCTCGATGACGCTCGCCCAGCTGCTGCCGCAGGCCAAGTTCGTCGTCGTCACCACGCCGCAGCCGGCCGCCCAGTCGGTGGCCAGGCGCGGCGCCGAGATGGCGGCCAAATTCGACCTCGAGATCCTCGGCGTGATCGAGAACATGTCGCGGCTTCACCACCCCCGACGGCGAGCGCTTCACGATCTTCGGCGAGGGCGGCGGCCAGCTGCTCGCCGACGAGCTCGACGTGCCGCTGCTCGGCAAGGTGCCGCTCTCGGAGGCGCTGCGCGAGCACGCCGACAACGGCTCGCCGCTGGTCATCGACGAGCCCGACGCCCCCGCCTCGCAGGCGATTCGCCAGGCGGCGCGCGGGATCATCGCGTGACCCCGCAGGAGCTGCCGGTGCTGCAGGCGACCCCGCCCAGCGCCGAAATGGCGCCGATCAGCGGCACCCCGCTGCCCGTCGTCCAGTAGCTGGCGTACCCGCGCCAGGGGCGCGCCAATCTAAATCCTCGGGGCCCGGCGCAACTTCGCGCCCAGCCATGCGTTAAGGTCTCCAAACAATTGCCTAATCCCTGGCTAAGAGAGCCGGGGAGCGGGGGACCCAGGTTTCTGGGGCTAACCCACCTTCGAGTGGGGGCGCAGGCTCCTTCAGCGCCAGCCCGACAGCTAACCCCGCCGGCTGACGAAGGAGGAGTATAGATGACGAACGCCCCCAGGCTGGCGCGAATAGCCGGCCTCAGCACCTTCATAGCGATCATGGCGCTGTTCATCGCGATCGCTCTCCCATCGCTCGCCCAGGCCGCCGAACGCGGCGGGCTGACGCGCTTACGAAGACGAACCGGCCCCGGCCCCGCCGAAACGCCGGCCGCCGGCGAAGAAGGCCCGATCCCGAGCGCCGCCGGCAAGGCGATGCTGGTCAACGGCCGCGCGATCGCGCCCGCGCAACGCGCCGCTGGCGGTCCGCCAGGTGATCGCCGCCGCCAACAAGATCCGCACCACGCCCCTATATCTGGGGCGGCGGCCACGGCCCGCTGGGCGGACCGCGGCTATGACTGCTCGGGGGCGGTCAGCTTCGCCCTCCACGGCGGCAAACTGCTGGCCAGCCCGCTGCCCTCGGGCCCGATGGTGACCTGGGGCGCGCCGGGCAACGGCCGCTGGATCACGATCTACGCCAACGCCGGCCATGCCTACGCGGTGATCGCCGGGCTGCGCTGGGACACCGCCGGCGACGAAGAAGGCGGCTCCGGCCCGCGCTGGCACGAAGGCCTCGCGGCGGCCGCCAGCGGCACCTTCGTCGCCCGCCACCCGGTCGGCTACTAGCTCCATCCGCGGGGTCCCCGCCCCGCCTCCTCCCAAACGAAGAGGGCCGCCCGACGGGCGGCCCTCTTCGCGTACGTCGGGCGGCCGGCTCGAGCGGCCGCGGCCTAGCTTTTGCCGGCGAAGTATTTGGCGTTGATCTCGGCGTATTTCGCCCACTCGGCCGGGAGCTGGTCCTCGGCGAAGCAGGCGTCGACCGGGCAGGCCTCGACGCAGGCGTCGCAGTCGATGCACTCGTCCGGATCGATGTAGAGCATCTCGACCGAGTCGTAGTCGGGCTCGTCAGGCGTCGGATGGATGCAGTCGACGGGACAGACCTCGACGCACGAGTTGTCCTTTTGGCCTATGCATGGCTCGGCGATGACGTAGGTCATTCGGAGAGTCTCCTAAATCGTTTGAGGTGCCGGGGACAAGGGCCGGGGCGCCCGCCTAAAGAGCGAGCTGCGCATTTTAGCCCGGAGGGCTCATCTAGGGTTTACCCGATGCTCTCGGCAAGGGACATGGCGCGGCGATGCTGCTGCTGACCGGGGCGACCGGCTCGATCGGCTCGCGGCTGCTGCCGCTGCTGCTGGAGAGCGGCGAGGACGTGCGCTGCCTGGTGCGGGAGCCGCGGCGGCTCGGCGAGCGCCGGGTCGACGTGCAGATCGCGCTCGGCGACCTCGGCGACCTCTCCGACCCCTACCTGGTGCGGCAGGCGCTGCGCGGGGTCGACACCGTGATCCACCTGGCGGCGACGATCCGCGACCAGCCGCCGAAACGGATCGAGGAGCTGAACGGGCTGGCGACGGTGCGGCTGCTGCGGGCGGCCGAGCGGAGCGGGGTCGAGCGCTTCCACTTCTTCAGCGCCCTCGACGCCTTCTCGGCGCAGCGGACCCGCTTCTTCCGCGCCAAGTGGCTGGCCGAGCAGGCGGTCGGCTCCTCGCCGCTGGCCACGACCGTCTGGGCGCCCTCGATCGTCTACGACCACTCCGATCCCTGGATCACCCTGCTGCGCCGCTTCTCCTTCCTGCCGGTGCTGCCGGTCTCCGGCGACGGGCGGGCCGAGTTCCAGCCGATCTGGGCCGA
The DNA here is from genome assembly GCA_963836415.1 of uncultured Solirubrobacterales bacterium. GTDB lineage: Bacteria > Actinomycetota > Thermoleophilia > Solirubrobacterales > 70-9 > VRUE01. The sequence goes on along the minus strand of CAWIJE010000006.1, from coordinate 26,817 downwards.
GGACGTCGCCCGCTGCGTGGTCGCCGGGCTGGCGCTGGGCGGCGAGGCGGCGCGCGCGCTACGAGCTGGCCGGGCCGGAGCGGATGAGCTACGACGAGATGTCGGACCTGGTCAGCCGGATCGCCGGCCGGCCGCGGCCGCTGGTCCACCTGCCGCTCGGCATGGTCCGCTCGAGTTTGATCGCGATCCGCTCCCTTTTCGGCGAGGCCGTGTTCGCTACCTGGGAGGAGGCCGAGTTGATGGAGGTCTCCATGGTCAGCGAGCGAGGCACGGCCGACGCGCAGGCACTGGGCGTCGAGCCGCGAAGGATGAGCGATGTACTGGAGACGACTTAGACGCGCTGTTCCTGGCGCCCGCGCGTGGCGCTCTCTCCTGCTGGGCGGCGACGGCGGCGAGCGCCGGCGCCTGGTCGCTGGTGCCGCCCAAGCCCGACGTCTACCTCGGCGTCTCCGACCGCGGGACGACCGAAGAATTCAACGCCTTCGTCGAACTGACCGGCAAGCACCCGGCGCTGCTCGAGACCTTCCATCCCTGGGGCAACAGCCTCAACTCGAGCTACGAACGCTGGCGCGAAACCGGGACGCGGCCGATCCTCCACATCTCGACCCAGGACGACCAGACGCTGGCGGAGATCATCACCCCCGAGCAGATCGCGCTCGGCGCCGGCGACGACTACCTGCTGCAGCTGAACCAGTTCTTCGCCGAGACCGGGCTGCCCGCCTACATCCGGCCGCTGGGCGAGCCGAACCGCTGCCTCAACGCCTGGTCGGCGGTCGACTGCGTCGGGCGAACAGAAAGGCGGCGAACACACGACCGGCTGGTACAAACAGGCCTTCCGCCGGATCTCGGCGATCGTCCGCGGCGGCCAGACGCTGGAAGGGATCAACGCTGACCCTGGCCGAAATCGGCCTGCCGCCGCTGAACCGGACCAAGGGCGCGCCGCCGGTGGCGCTGCCGGCGGCGCCGGTCAGCATCATCTGGAGCCCGCTGCCGGGCGGCTCGCCGCGGGTCAAAGGCAACTTCCCCGGCAACTACTGGCCGGGACGGCGCTGGGTCGACTGGGTCGGGACCGACTTCTACTCCGAATATCCGGTCTGGGAAGACCTCGAACGCTTCTACGTCGGCAAGCAGTGGAAGGGGAAGCCGGTCGGCGATCACCGAGTGGGCGGTCTCCGGCGAAGACGAACCCAAATTCGTCAACCAGCTGGTCGCCTGGGTGGTCAAGCACCCGCGGGTCCACATGCTCATCTACTACCACGGGCTTCGGCGTCGGCAACCCCTACGACCTCAGCCTCTATCCCAAAACCCTGAACGCGGTCCGGACCAAGATCCGCCGCGCCACCTTCCTCCCCGAAGCCGACCTACAGCGCCGGCACTCTTCCCGGCGCTGCCGCCGAAGGAAAAGAACACCGAAGAACCGCCAGCCCCACGCGGCCGACGGGACGAATTTCGCCGGCCGTATCAACCGCCTCGATCGGCCCGTCGGCGCGGGGTTCGAGGAGGCAGGAGGAGGCGGATGGCCGAGGGCGCGCGGGTTCGTCTTCGACTTGCCTCCCAGGTGCAGCGGGCGACGCGCCAGCCGGCGAGCTGCAGTCCTGGTCGCGGCGGCGGTCGCGGCGGTAGGCGGTGTCGGTGTCGTGGATGGCGGCGGCTGTCGGCCTCGACGACGAAGCGATGGGACGCGCCAGAGGAAGTCGACCTCGAGCAGCGCCGTCCTCGACCTCGAGCAGAGACGTTGACGGCGGGCTGCGGGCAGGCCGGCGCGGGCGCACAGGCGGAGGAACATCGCGCTCGAGCTCGCTCGCGGGTGCGCTTGCTCGTCGGGGTGGACTTCGTCGAGGACGAGCCGCAGGCGGGCGACGCCGCGGCGCCGCGGTGGCGGCGGATCAGGGCCGCGCACGGCGATGCGGTCGAGCTTGCGCAGGCCTTCGGCCTGCGCCGACCGCCTCGCGCAACTCGCTCGATCGGAGCGATCGCGGCCAGGTCGAGCAGCGTGCGCGCGACCGTGGTGCAGGGGATGCCGCGCTTCGCCCGTTCGGTCGCCGGCTGCCAGCGAGCCGTCCCGGTGGGCGACGATCCCCGCCGGCGAGCGCCCGCGCCGGTTCGGCGCCGTGACGTGGATCGGTTCGCCCCTTCCGCGACGTCCGCAGCCGCAGCAGCACCGCCGCCGACCGATGCGAGAGCACCGCACCGGGCCCACAGGCGAGCACCGCCGCCATGAACCGCGCCTCCCGGGTCAGCGGCGGTGGCCGACGGCGTAGACCCGCGATGCACGCGGTGCAGGCGTCCGCTCGCGACCCGTTGATGAACCGCCGCTCCGACAACCCGAGCGCCAGCAGCTGCTCCAACGAAACGCACCCATGCTGCCGCGCCGCCAGCCGCCAGCGATCTCGCCGAGCCCACGTCGGCCGACGGGCCGAAATCCCGCCTATATCAGCGGCTTTTCGGCCCATCGGCCCCCTTGGGCGCTCGGCGGGGCGGCTTGCGGGCGGGATCGGGGCTCGCTCGTGCATCGGCCACGGTGGCGCGGATCTGCGCACGCGTGGTGCGCACTGGTGCACGGGGTGCCGTCGCGGGTCTGCGCACGCGCTTTGTGACTCGGCGCTCGCTCCGGGGCAAAAGCAGAGGGCCCGGCGTTAGCCGGGCCCTCTGGCTCCCGCCCGAGCGACAAGGCACTCCCTCGGAGAGGGTTGCTTACATCATGCCGCCCATGTCGGGCATGCCGCCGGGCATCCCGCCGCCGCCGCCCTCCTCGGGCGGTTCGGCGATGATCGCCTCGGTCACGAGGATGTTCTTGGCGATCGAGGCGGCGTTCTCGCAGCGCCGAGCGGGTGACCTTGGTCGGGTCGATGACGCCGGCCGTGATCAGGTCGGTGTACTCACCGGTCGCCGCGTTCAGGCCTTCGCCCGCCTTCAGGTCGCGGACCTCGTTGACGACAACCGAGCCCTCGAGGCCCGAGTTCTCGGCGATCTGCCGCACCGGCTCCTCGAGCGAGCGGTGGATGATCCGAGCACCGGTGACCTCGTCCGGATCGTCGCAGATCCTCCGGCGACGAGGCCGGCCTGGGCGTTCAGCAGAGCAACGCCACCACCCGGGACGACGCCCTCCTCGAGCGCGGCGCGGGTCGCCTGCAGCGCGTCCTCGACGCGGTGCTTTTTCTCCTTCATCTCGGTCTCGGTGGCGGCGCCGACCTTGACCACGGCGACACCTCCGGCGAGCTTGGCGAGACGCTCCTGGAGCTTCTCGCGATCGAAGTCGGAGTCGGTGTTCTCGATTTCCGTTTGATCTGCTTGATCCGGCCTTTGATGTCCTCGGCGTCACCGGCACCGTCGATGATCGTGGTGTTGTCTTTGGCGACGACGACGCGGCGGGCGCGTACCGAGCTGGGTCGAGCTGGGTGTTCTCGAGTTTGAGACCCATCTCCTCGGTGATGACCTCGCCGCCGGTGAGGATCGCGATGTCCTCGAGCATCCGCTTGCGGCGGTCGCCGAAGCCCGGGGCTTTGACGGCGACACCGGTGAAGGTGCCGCGGAGCTTGTTGACGACCAGGGTCGCGAGGCACTCGCCCTCGACGTCCTCGGCCACGATCAGGAGCGGTTTGCCGCCCTGCATGACCTGCTCGAGCACCGGCAGGATGTCCCGCACGGAGCCGATTTTCTGGTTGGCGATGAGGATGTAGGGGTCCTCGAGCACCGCCTCCATGCGGTCCTGGTCGGTGACCATGTAGGGGGAGATGTAGCCCTTGTCGAACTGCATCCCCTCGGTGAACTCCAGCTCCATGCCGAAGGTCTGGCCCTCCTCGACGTTGACGACGCCGTCTTTGCCGACTTTCTCGATCGCGTCGGCGATCACGTTGCCGATCTCGTCGTCACCGGCGGAAATCGCGGCGACGCGAGCGATCTGCTCTTTGCCGGAGACCTCTTTGGACTGCTTGTCGCGGAGGTTCTCGACGACCGACGTCGACCGCCTTCTCGATGCCGCGGCGCAGCGCCAGCGGGTTGGCCCCGGCGGCGACGTTCTTCAGGCCCTGGCGGACGATGATCTGCGCCAGCAGGGTCGCCGTCGTGGTGCCGTCACCGGCGACGTCGTTGGTCGCCGTGGCGACCTCGCGGACGAGCTGGGCGCCCTGGTTCTCGAAGACGTCCTCGACCTCGACCTCGCGGGCGATGGTGACGCCGTCGTTGGTGATCGTCGGCGCGCCGAACTTTTTGTCGAGCACGACGTAACGGCCTTTCGGGCCGAGCGTGACCTTGACCGCGTTGGCGACGGCGTCGACGCCGGCCTGCAGCGCCCCTCGTGCCTCCTCGGCGTACTTCAGCTCCTTATGAGCCATGTTCTTCAGTCCTCCTTGGTTCTAAGTCCGTGGGCCTGGATCAGCGCTAGCTGACCTTGGCGAGGACGTCCGACTCGCGCAGCACGAGCAGGTCGTCGCCCTCGACGGTGACCTCGGTGCCGCCGTATTTGGAGTAGAGGACCTCGTCCCCCTCCGCTACGTCGAGCGCCCGGCGGCTGCCGTCCTCGTTGATGGCGCCATCGCCGACGGCGATGACCTTGCCCTTCTGCGGCTTCTCTTTGGCCGTGTCGGGGAGGACGATGCCGCTGGCAGTCGTCTCCTCCTCATCGACGGGCTTGACGATCAGCCGGTCCCCGAGGGGCTTCAGATTCATCCGTGAACCTCCGTCTTCGGTAGGTGGTGGGTGGTCAAAAGCTCGGGAAATCGCCGGTCTGGAGCCATTTCCGCTCCCGAGCGGCGCTTGGCACTCTAACTAGCGAGAGTGCCAACGCATGTGAAGATAGCGAAACCAGGCGCCGGTCAAGCCGTCAGTCGGCGGCGAGCAGGCGACAGCCGAGCAGCGCCGCCAGGCCCTCGCCGCCGCGCGCCATCACCCAGTCGTGGTTCCACTCGAAGGCCGGGCGCAGCAGCGGCGCCAGCCGGTTCATCCAGGGCCTGGTCGTCCGCACGTTCCACTCGTAGAGGACCGCGGTGACCCCCTCCTGCTCGTAGAGCCGCCAGCGCCCGACCCCGGCGAGGTCGCCGCGGGCCCGGCCCTCGAGCAGGGTCGGCCGCTCGACCCGGGTGGTCGAGGACCTCGAACTCGACCCGGTAGGGCAGCAGGCTGCGCCAGACCATCCGCGAGACGGTGCCGACGTCGTCCCCGCCCGGCGGCCGGCTCACCTCCTCGGCGACCTCGACCCCGCGCCACCACTCGGGCCAGGCGGCCTGGTCGTGGAGGACGTCCCAGACCGGCTCCCGCGGCGACTCGAGCAGCCAGGTGGTGAGGAACGCGTACTCGGCCACCGTCCCCCTCCCGGCCCGCGCACCTAGTTCTGGTGCGGGGTCTCCCCGTTGCCGATGTGCGGCCGCGGCGCCTCGATGATCTGCGAGAAGCGGATCACCGTGACCTGGTCGTCCTCTTCGACCGGGCGGCTGTAGAGCTGGGTCGAGGAAGCGCTTGGTTTCGTCGAGGCGGCGGAACTCGGGGTTGTCGTGCTCGATGTCGCGCCGCGAGAGCTTGCCCAGCGGCTTCACTTCGACCTCGTCGATCACCGCGGTGAAGATTTTTTCGCGCGGGCTGTGGCGCGGGCCGACGGTGACCCAGACGACCTGGCCGCGCTCGTACTTGTTGCTCTTGTCGCCAAGCCGGATCGTCGCCGTCTTGCGACCGCGTTTGAGCTGGTCGATGAAGAACGCCGAGTAGAAGTTGAGGACGTAGATGCCGCCGCGCATGAGGTTGCGGAGCCTATAGGAGGCGATCGCGGCGACCCCGCCTGGACGCCTGTATGAGCTGCCGTTCAGTTCCGGGCGCCGAGCGCCCGATGGAGACTCCATGCCAACCGCACGGAGCTTCCGTCCCCGACTGCTGCTTGCCGCGCTCGCCGCCGCCGCGCTCCTCTTCGCCCTGCCGCTGGCCGGCTCGGCGGCGGCGATGACCTGCGGCGGCAAGCAGGTGACGATCATGGGGACGCCGGGCAACGACACGATCGTCGGCAAAGGCGCCTGCGACGTGATCTACGGCGGCGGCGGGGACGACACGATCAGCGGCGGGCGCAACGGCAACGACACGATCTGCGGCGGCCCCGGCAACGACACGATCAAAGGCGGCAAGGGCTTCGACTCGCTCTACGGCGAAGGCGGCGACGACAAGCTCTACGGCGAAAGCGGCTCCGACATGCTCGACGGCGGCGAAGGCGAAGACGACCTCTACGGCGAAAAGGGCAAAGACACCGAGCACGGCGGCGGTGGCGACGACCTGCTGCTCGGCGTCGAAGGGCCCCGACGATCCTCGAAGGCGGCGCCGGCAACGACTACGTCGACGGCGAGCAGGGCTCCGACGAAGTCTCCGGCGACGCCGGCGAAGACCGGCTGCTCGGCGACAAGGGCAACGACAAGGTGCTCGGCGGCGCCGGCGACGACCGGATCGAAGGCGGCGCCGGCGACGACGAGGACCTCGACGGCGGCGGCGGCTCCGACGAAGTGCTCGGCGGCGCCGGCATCGACGACGCCAACGGCGGCCCCGGCGACGGCGACATCGTCCGCGGCGACAACGGCACCGACACCCTCTCCGGCGGCCCCGGCGCCAACGACATCGTCTCCTACGCCAGCGCCACCCGCGGCGGCGTCACCGTCAACCTCGCGGCCGACAGACGGCCAAGGGCGACGGCCACGACGAGATCAGCGAATTCGAGGACGTGGTCGGCTCGCCCGCAGGGCGACACGATCGTCGGCGACGGCGAAGAAAACAAGCTCGACGGCGGCGTCGGCGACGACGACCTCAGCGCCGGCGGTGGCGGCGGCGAAGCCTTCGGCGGCCCCGGCACCGACGAATGCAGGCGGCTTCACGCGTCGAAAACTCCTGCGGCCCCGAAGAAGGCCCGCCGGCCGGCGCCGCCTACGCGGTCCTAACCAAGGGCCTCGACGGCTCCAGCCTGGTGATCCAGGGCGGCAGCGGCAACGACGACATCCACCTCGGCTACGGCGGCAGCGGCTGGACGATCTCCGACAGCGTCCCGCTCTACACCGCCGACGGCTGCGCCCCGAGCGGCGCCACCGCGATCCTCTGCCCCGGCGAACCCGGCCTCTCGCTGATGACGATCACCGGCGGCGACGGCAACGACGACGTCACCGTCGACCCCAGCGTGCCGGCCAGCGCCCACGTGCGGATCAACGGCAACGCCGGCAACGACGACCTGGTCGGCGGCCAGGGCGACGACGTGCTGGAAGCGGGCGAGAACTACAACAGCCCCGACGACGGCAACGACACCCTCGAAGGCAACGGCGGCGCCGACGTCCTCTACGCCGACCCCGGCGCCGACGTCCTCGCTCGGCGGCGCCGGCAACGACCTGCTGGTCAACGCGGTCCCGGTCTGCCAGGGCAACACCTACGACGGCGGCCCCGGCGAGGACACCGTCTCCTACGCCCGCTCGACCACCGGCGTCGATCGTCGAACTCGGCGGCAGCGGCGGCCCGGCCGGCTGCGGCACCCCCGACAAGGTCCTCGGCGACAACGAGAGCCTCGAGGGCTCCGACGGCCCCGACACGCTGATCGGCGACAACGGCGCCAACAGCTTCCTCGGCCACCTCGGCGCCGACACCTTCATCGGCAAGGGCGGCAACGACTTCATCGACGCCGCCGACGACGGCAAGCGCGACAAGAAGATCGACTGCGGCCCCGGCGACGACGAAGCGGCCGTCGACCGGGCCGACCCGAAGCCGATCAGCTGCCCCTGAAGCCGCCCTCGCCGATCAGCGGCACGAAGCGGCAGGGGGCGACGTCGGAGCGGGTCAGCTCGCGGCCGTGGCGGTGGAAGGTGACGAGCGTCTCCTCGCTCTCCCCCTCCTCGCCCTCGCGCAGCGGCAGGACCAGGCGGCCGCCGTCGCGCAGCTGCTCGAGCAGGGCCCGGCGGCGACGCCGGGGGCGGCGGCGTGGACGGCGATCGCCTCGAACGGGGCGCGGTCGGGGTCGCCGAGGCTGCCGTCGCCGAGCTCGAGGTGGACGTTGTGGACGCCGAGCGTGGCGAGCGCCCGGCGGGCGCCGCGGGCGAGCTCGGGGTCGCGCTCGATGCTGATCACCTCGCGGGCGAGCAGCGAGAGCACCGCCGCCGAGTAGCCGGAGCCGGTCCCCACCTCGAGCACCCGCTCGGTGCCCTCGAGCGCCAGCTCCTGGCAGATCGCGGCGACGATCCAGGGCTGGGAGATCGTCTGGCCGGCGCCGATCTCGAGCGCCCCGTCGGCGTAGGCGCGGTAGCGCGAGCGGCGCGGGACGAACTCCTCGCGCGGCACCGCCGCCATCGCCGCCAGCACCCGCTCGTCCCAGATCCCGCGGCCGCGCAGCTGCCCCTCGACCATCGCGGCCCGGCGGGCGGCGTAGTCGGGCATCTCAGTAGATGTAGTTCTGCAGCTTCGGCGGTTCGACCACGGTGACCCGGCCGCGGCCGGAGCGGACGACGCCGGCGCGCTCGAGCTCGGCGAGGAAGCGGCTGACCGACTCGCGCGAGGTGCCGGCGAGCTGGGCGAGGTCGGTCTGGTTCATCCGGATCGTGACCTCGCCGCCGGCGCCGCGCTCGCCGTCGGCGGCATCGCGGCTGAGGCCGGAGAGGATGCCGGCGACGCGGCTGGGCACGGTCTGGAAGGACTGGCGGCTGAGCCGCACGTTGGCGGCGCGCAGGCGGCGGACCAGTCCGGCGACCAGCTTCAGCGCGATCTCCGGGTGGCGGGCGAGGAGCGAGCGGACGTCGCCCGCCGGCAGCGCCAGCAGCTCGCCGTCGGTGAGCGCCTCGGCGCTGGCCGAGCGCTTGTCGCCGTCGAGCATCGCCAGCTCGCCGAAGATCTCCCCCGGGCCGAGGGTGGCGAGGGTGATCGCGCGGCCGTCGGAGTGCTCGCGGGTGACCCGGAAGCTGCCGTCCTTGACGATGTAGCAGGCGTCGGAGCTGTCGCCCTCGTGGAAGACGCGGGTCCCGGCCGGGAAGGTGCGCGGCACGGCGACGTGCGAGAAGCGCTCCAGCTCGGCTTCGTCGAGATCGCTGAAGAGCGGCACGCTCTGCAGCAGCTCGACCGCTGTCTGCTCCCCTTCGGACACGGCCCGATTATGTCCTAGCGGGGGCAGGCCGAGGCGGTGAGTTTGCGGACGCCGCGGGAGAAGCCGGCGGCGATCAGGGCCTCCTCGTGGCCGGAGCCGATCACCGCCTCGCCGTCGAGTTTCTCGATCGCCAGTTTCGGCAGCTTGCCGGCGATGACGGCGTCGGCGAGGGCGGCCATCGCGGCGCCGAGCTCGGCCTCGTCCGAGCTGGCGCAGGCGGAGGATGCCGCGGCCGCCGCGCTCGATGAAGACCTCGGGCTCGCCGTCGCGGAGGAGCAGGTGGGCGCCGGGGGTGCGGCCCGGCTTGCGGCCGCCCTCGAGCTTCGGCCAGGGCAGCGAGGCGCCGTAGGGGTTGGCCGGGTCGGTCGCGGCGAGGACGAGGTGGGTGCCGTCGGCTTCGGGCAGCGAGCGCAGGCGCTCGACCGCGCCGGGGAGGGCGAACTGGGCGCCGCCGAGGCCCTCGACGAAGTAGCCGCGGCGGGCGGTGCCGAGCAGCTCGAGGTTGCCGAGCTCCGAGTAGAGGGTGGAGAAGCCGCCGGGGACGCCCTCGGCGAGGACGGTCTCCCGGGTGACGATCCCGTAGCGCTCCATCATCAGCTCGGCCTGGGCGCGGAGGCGGGCGCCGGGGCCGGGGGCGTTGGCGAAGATCGGCGCGGTCAGGGACCAGCGGCCCTGGACGGCGGCGCCGGCGGTCGAGCGGCGGCGGGCGAAGCGGCGGCCGGGGCGTTCGGAGGCGGTGACGGCGCGCAGGCGCGGCGCCCGCAGCGGCGCGAAGGCGTCGTTGGTGACCTCGCCGGTCCAGGCCAGGTCCCAGAGGGCGTTGTGGATTTCCTCCGATTTCTGCGGCAGGTCGGCGACCAGGTCGAGCCAGAACGAGGGGCCGGCGGCGAGCCGCTCGCGGATCGCCTCGTGGACCTCGCCGCTCGGCGTCTCCAGCTTCGCGTTGGCCGGCGGCGGGCCGGCGAGGCGGACGTCCTCGCGGAAGTAGAGGGCGACGCGGCCGTCCGAGCGGCCGAGCGCGCCGGCGCCGATCCAGACCACCTCGCCCGCAGGTGCAGAGCTCGTCGAGCCAGCTCGGCGAGTAGGCGCCGAGCCGCCGCGGCAGCACGTCGCGCCTCCCAGACTTTCGGCGTCAGCGCGACGCCCTGGAGCGGCACCAGCGCCTCGCGCAGGCGGTCGAGCCCGGCCCCGGCGCGGCGGAAGGCGTCGACGTTCTGCCAGCTCGGCGAGGAAGCGGGCGAGCTCGCGATTTGTCGGCCGCCTCGACCTCCTTGCGCAGGCGCGCCAGGCTCGCCCGGCGGACCCGGCGCAGGACGTCGGACTCGCACCACTCGCGCTCGGTCCCGCCGGGCAGGAGCTCGCCGCGGACCATCGCCCCTTCGGCCTCGAGCTCGCGCAGCGCCGGCGTCGGGTCGACCCCGTAGCGCGAGGCGAGCTGGGCGGTCGGGAAGGGGCCGTGGGTGCGGGCGTAGCGGCGGACGAGCGGCGCGCATCGCGTCCGGGTGCTCCTCGAGGAAGGTCTCCGGCAGGCCGGGCGGCTCGGCGGACGCCGAGCGCGTCGCGGTAGAGGCCGGCGTCCTCGGCGGCGATGTAGCGCTCCTCGCCGGCGATCCGGACCAGGGCGACGCGGCGCTCGGCGACCAGCTTCTCCAGCATCGACTCCGCCGAGTAGCCCTCTTCGACCCGCTCGGCGCACTCCGCCGCGGTCAGGTCGCCGAGGTTGCGGAGGATCTGCTGGAGGGCGTCGCGGTCGCCGGCGCGGCCGGCCTCGGTCCGGTGCTGGAGCTGCGCCTCGACCTCTTCCAGCGCCTCGGGGTCGATCAGTTCGCGCAGCTCCTCCTGGCCGAGCAGCTCGCGCAGCAGGTCGCGGTCGAGGGCCAGCGCCGCCGCCCGCCGCTCGGCGTTCGGCGTGTCCCCCTCGTACATGTAGGTGGCGACGTAGTCGAAGAGCAGCGAGGAGGCGAAGGGCGAGGCGGTCGGCGTCTCGACCTCGACCAGGCTGAGCTGGCGGGCGTGGAGCTTGCGCAGCAGGTCGTCGAGGGCGGGCAGGTCGAGGACGTCGCTGCAGGCACTCGCGGTAGGTCTCGAGGATGACCGGGAAGCGGGGGAAGTCGCGGGCGACTTCGAGCAGGCTCTGGGACTTCAGCCGCTGCTGCCAGAGCGGCGTGCGCTTGCCGGGATAGGCGCGCGGGATCAGCAGCGAGCGGGAGGCGTTCTCGCGGAAGCGGGCGCCGAACAGGGCCGAGCCGGAGAGCTCGCCGACGATCAGGTCCTCGATCTCGTCGGGCTCGATCAGGACCATCTCGGCGGACGGCGCCTCGTCGGCGTCGGGGAGGTGGATGACGATGCCGTCGTCGGACCAGATCGCGTCGGCCTCGAGGTCGCGCTCGTCGCGGAGCTTGGCGGCGAGGGCCAGGCCCCAGGCGGCGTGGACGCGGCCGCCGTAGGGCGAGAGGATGCAGAGCCGCCAGTCGCCGATCTCGTCGCGGAAGCGCTCGACCACGATCGTCTCGTCGGAGGGGACGACCCGGGTCGCGTCCTGCTGCTCGCGCAGGTAGGCGACGAGGTTGTTGGCGGCGCGCGGGTCGAGGTCGTATTCCTCGGCCAGCTGGGCCGGCTCCTTGTTGACCGCCTCGCGGGAGAATTCGCCGATCGCCCGGCCGAGCTCGGCCGGGCGGCCGATCCCGTCGCCGCGCCAGAACGGGACCGCGCCGGGAGCGCCGGGGGCCGGGGTGACGATCACCCGGTCGCGGGTGATTTCCTCGATCCGCCAGGTGGAGGCGCCGAGCAGGAAGACCTGGCCCGGGCGCGCCTCGTAGACCATCTCCTCGTCGAGCTCGCCGACCCGGCGGCCGTCCGGCAGGTGGACGCCGTAGAGGCCGCGGTCGGGGATCGTGCCGGCGTTGGTGACGACCAGCTGGCGCGAGCCTTTGCGGCCGTGGATCGTGCCCTCGGTCCGGTCCCAGACGATCCGCGGCCGCAGCTCGGCGAAGCGGTCGGAGGGGTAGCGGCCGTCGAGCATGTCGAGGACGTTCTCGAGCTGCTCGCGGGAGAGCTCGCGGAAGGACTCGGTCGCGGTCACGACCCGCTCGACCTCGTCGACCTCCCACTCGTCGAGCGCCGCCATCGAGACCAGGTGCTGGGCGAGCACGTCGAGCGGGTTCTGCGGGATCGTCGTCTCCTCGATCTCGGCTTCGCGCATGCGGCGGGCGACGACCGCGCACTCGAGCAGGTCGCCGCGGTATTTGGGGAAGATCCGGCCTTTCGAGACTTCGCCCAGGCGGTGGCCGGCGCGGCCGATCCGCTGCAGGCCGCGGGTCACCGACTTCGGCGACTCGACCTGGATCACGAGGTCGACCGCCCCCATGTCGATCCCCAGCTCCAGCGAGGAGGTCGCGACGAGGCACGGCAGCTTGCCCGATCTTCAGCAGCTCCTCGACCTGCGTCCGCTCCTCGTGAGACAGCGACCCATGGTGCGCCCGAGCAATCTCCACGTAAGGGGCGGGCTCGGCTGGGTCCTCCGACGAGCCTCCGCGCTGTTGCTCGGCGGAGGACTCGCCCGGTGCCGCCGCCGTGCCCCGCGTGCTCGGTCGCCGGCAGCTCCTCTTCGCCTTCGCCGTTGGCGAGCTCGTTCAGGCGCTTGGCGAGGCGCTCGGCGGCCGCGGCGGTTGTTGACGAAGATGATCGTCGAGGTGTGTTCCTGGACCAGCTCGAGCAGCTTCGGGTAGATCGCCGGCCAGATCGAGCGGACGTGGGCGCGCGGGCTCGACTTCGGTCGGCGGCGGCCCGTCCTCGGACGGATAGGCGGGCGCCCCGGGGTCCGACATGTCCTCGACCGGGACCACGATCTCCAGGTCGAGCTCCTTGCGCTGCCCCGCATCGACGATCTCGCATTCGCGCTTCGGCCCGACGAGGAACTGCGCGATCCGCTCCAGCGGCCGCTGGGTGGCCGACAAGCCCGATCCGCTGGATCGCCGCGGTGGGACTCGTCGGAGCCTCCCGTGCGCTCCGGCGTCCCTCCGCTGCCTCCTCGCGGTGCTGCCGAACGTGGTCCTCGAGCCGCTCCAGGGTCAGCGCCAGATGCGCCCCCCGCTTGGTCTGGGCAACCGCGTGGATCTCGTCGACGATCACCGCCTCGACCCCGGTCAGCGTCTCCCGCACCTGGGAGGAGAGCATCAGGTAGAGCGACTCGGGGGTGGTGATCAGGATGTCCGGCGGGTTTTTGGCCATCTGCCGCCGTTCTGTCTGGGAGGTGTCGCCGGTCCGCAGGCCGACCGAGATCTCGGCGCCGATCCCGCGCAGCGGCGCCCGCAGGTTGCGCTCGATGTCGTAGGAGAGCGCCTTCAGCGGCGAGACGTAGACCAGCTTGCACCCCGGTGCCCGAGCTCCGGGTCGCGGGCGAGCCTGTCGATCCCCCAGAGGAAGCTGGCGAGCGTCTTGCCGGAGCCGGTCGGGGCGCAGATCAGCGCGTTGGCGCCGCCGGAGATCGCCTCCCAGCCCCCCGCCTGGGCCGGCGTCGGCCCCTCGAAGGAGGCCTCGAACCAGCGCCGCACCGGCGCGCTGAAACGGCGCCAGCGGGTCAGATTTCGCACTCTTCTTCGCCGCGGTGGTCAACCCACCGATCTTACGCAGACGCCCCCGTCGGCTCGACGGGGGCGCCGTGCGGCGTCGCGCTAGGGAGTGCCGCCGGCGAACTTCGTGTATTCGTTCCAGGACGGCTTCGGGATGAAGCCTTCGCTGAACAGGCCGGAGCCGTCGCAGAAGTTGCAGGCGCCGGGCTGTCGTCGACCGAGAACCAGTAGACGCCGCTTCAGCTTCCATTTCGCCGCGTTCTGCGCTGAGCAGGGTGAAGGCGCCTTTCAGCTGCTGCGCCTGGCCCTTCAGCGCCTTTGGCGAAGATGTTTTCCAGCGGGTTCGCCGGCGGCGGCTGCGAGCTCCAGCCGAGCTCGGTGATCCAGAGGCCCTTGGCCGCGTCGTGGTTGTCGGTCAGGACGTTGCGGATTTCTTCGATCTCCGGCGTCAGTTCCTGGTAGTTGGCCGTGTAGGGTGCAGGGCGACGCCGGTGAATTTGGACTTGATCCCCGGCGTCGCCTTGTACATCTCCTCGAGGAATTGCGAGGCGTAGGGGCTGTGCGGCGGCTTTTCGCCTTGCCGCCCTTGGGCCGCGCGAACAGCCCGGCGAGGATCACCTTGGCGCCCGGGTCGGCGCTGCGCAGCGCGCTGAGGAGAGCTTCACCAGCTTGCCGTATTCGGCCGGGTTGGGATGGGCGACGAAGTACTTGAAGTTGGGCTCGTTCCAGATCTGCCAGATGCGGATCGGCCGCTTCGGCGACGCCCGGGTTCTGCGGCCCAGAAGGTGCCGTTCGGGCCGTAGCGCCCGACCAGCTGTTTGAGCGAAGTTCGACCAGGCGGTCGCCGGCGGTGCCGGTAGACCGGCAGGTGCGCCGGCGCTTTGGCCGCGCCGCCGGTGCCCGGCACGGTGGCCGGCGGCACCGCCCAGGTCGGGGCGCCGGTGACGAACGGCAGCATCTCGAGCCCGGCGTCGGCGGCGCGCTTGACCAGGGCGTCGAGTTCGGTCCAGTTGAAGGCCCGTTCCGGGTCGGCTGGACCGCGCCCCAGTCGATCGGGATGCGGACGCTGTCGACGCCGCCCCGCTTCAGCGCTGCGACCACTGTTCTTCGGTCGGGACCGCCTGCGGGACGACGCCCCAGAAGTTCGCCGGCACCGCGCTGGGCGGCCGCGGCGAAGGCCATCAGCGCCAGCAGCGCAGACCGACAGCGGCCAGCGCGAGGGCGCGCGACTTCCTCAGCATCTGCTTCCTCGCTTTCGACATCGGGGGTTCAGCCGGCCTTCGGCGAGACGGGGAGCCGGAGTCGCCGCTCCTGGCGACGCTGCCGGTAGATCACGGCGCCGATCGAGATCGCCGCCAGGACGGCGACCACGATCAGGATCGGGACCAGCGGCGAGGAGCCGCCGCCGGAGGAGTCGCTGGTGCTGGGAGACGTGCTTGACCGGCGCGGTCTTCGTCGGCACTTCCGCGTTGCCGCCGAGGCCGCTCTTGCCGGTCGGCTGCCTTGCCTTGGTCGCCGGGGCCGTTGCCGTCCGCCGCCGGCTCGTGCCAGGATTGCCGCCGTTCGCTGCATTTCGGAGTTCCCTTCGCCGCCCGATCCGGAGAAGTTTCTTCTGATTGTCCGGTTTCGGAGCCGGTTTCGCCGCCGCTGTCGAGCCGGAACTTGCGGCCGTCGGGTTGCTTTCGCTTCTTCGGAGCCGTTCGATGCTTGGTGGGTCTTGACTGTCGTGTCCGCCGTCGGCGCCCGGTGACCGGGATCGTTTCGTACTGACGGATCATGCCTTCAGCCTGAGCGAAGCCGGAGAACCAGCAAATGCCAGCAGAGCAAGCACTGACAGAAGCAAGAAGGACGAGCCGGGCCGAGCTACGGCGGCGGTGGCGGGGCCGATGCATTCCGCGCAAGGTTAGAGGAATCGGCGGCGTTCCTTGCTCCGCGTCGCCCTGATCGTCGGCCTGGCGCTTGCCGGCGGCGGCTATCGAAGTGACGCCTCGCCACATCGCCGGCCTCGCCGTCTGGCTGGTAGTGGTGGGGCTGCTGGCGCTTGGCGCCGCGTCTCGGGCGCGCTGGCGAAGCCTTTCTACTGGGCGCGTGGGCTGATCCTTGCATTGGCGCTTTTCTCCGCTCTCTCGTCTCTCTGGTCCGGCTCGGTCGAGCTGAGCGTGATCGAAGCCGACCGCGTGCTGGTCTACCTCGGCGTCTTCGTCGCCGCCTTCCTCATCGCGCAAACCGACCAAAGCCGCCAACGTTTCGGTGAAGGGATCGGCAATTGCCCTATTCGCGGCGTCGCCGTGCTGGCTCTCGGCAGCCGCCTGCTGCCCCATGTGTTCACGGTCAGCGACGGCCTCGGCAGCGGCTCGCGGCTGCGCTACCCGCTCGGCTACTGGAACGCCAACGGGGTCGCCTGCGGGATCGGCGTCGCGCTGCTGCTCTGGATGAGCCGCCGCTCGCTGACCGCCGGCCTGCGCTGGGTCGCGGTCGGGGCGCTGCCGGTCGCTGCTGCTCGCCCTCTACTTCACCTACTCGCGCGGCGGCCTGCTCTCGCTGGTGATCGCCGCGCTGGTCCTGCTCGCCCTCTCCCATGACCGCCTCTGGCTGCTGGCGACGCTCGGCGATCGGCGCCGCTCGGCGCGCTGCCGGCGGTGCTCACGTGCAGTCGCGACGACGGCGCTCGCCGACAACGTCGACCTCCCCGGCGCGATCGACCAGGGAGTGACCGTGCTCCTCGATCCTGCTCGCCGGGATCGCGCTGGCGCTGGCGCTCTTCGCCGGCCTGCGGCGGCTGGAGCGCGGCGGCGGCGGCCGCACCGGGCGGGCGCTGGCGCTCTCCCGCGACCGCCGCGTGCTCACGCGGGCTCGCGATCGGCGCCGGCGCTGGTCGCGATCGGCGCCGCGATCGCCGTCGGCGGCCGCGCCTGGGACCAGTTCACCAGCTCCGACGCTCGCCATCCCGACCAACCCCAGCGGACAGTTCGACAACCTCTCCGGCTCCGGCCGCAGCGACTTCTTCCGCGTCGCCCTCGACGCCTTCGGCGAAAAGCCGATCGCTCGGCCACGGCGCCGGCACCTACCAGTTCTCCTGGGACCAGCTGCGCCACATCGACATGCCCCGTCCACGACGCCCACTCGCTCTACCTGCAGGCGCTCTCCGAGCTCGGGGTGGTCGGCGCGGCTGCTGGTCCTGGCGATGGTCCTCGGCCTGCTCTGGATCGGCTTCGCCGCCTGGCGCGACGCCGCGCGGCCCGCAGCGCGAGCTCTACGCGGCGCTCTTCGCCGCCTGCGCTCACCTTCGCGGTCGGCGCCGCGATCGACTGGTTCTGGCAGATCGCCGCGCTCGGCGCCGTCTTCTTCCTCGCCAGCCGGCGCCCTGGTCGCCGCCCGCTGCGCGCAGCTGCGCGGCAGCGGGCGGCCGCCGACGGCCGCGGCGAGGCCGCCGCGGCGCTTCGGGCTCGCCGTCGCCGGCCTGGCGCTCGCCTGGATCGCGGCGCTGGCGCTGATCGGGCCGCTGCTGGTCGACCGCGAGCTCGACGCCAGCAAATCGGCGGCCGCCGCCGGCAAACTCGGCAGCGCCGTCGACCACGCCGAGACCGCCCGCTCGATCGAGCCCTGGGCCGCCTCGCCCTACGTCCAGCTCGGCCTGCTGGCCCAGGTCGCAGGGCGAATACCGCGACCGCGATCGAGCGGCTCGGGCAGGCGATCGACCGCGAGGACCGAAACTGGGTCCTCTACTACCTGCGCGCGAAGGCCGAGCACGAAGCCGGCGAACGCCAGGCGGCGCGGGCCGACCTCGCGCGAAGCGCGCGCAGCTGAACCCGCTCGAAGACTGCCTGCGGGAAGGCTGGGACGGTTGCGGATGAGCACCCCGGACACCGAGCGCGACGCGCCGCGAGCCGCATCGCCGCGCGGCGAGCGCGCGCCGGTGCCGCAGCGCGCCGCGCCGGGCCCCGGGCCGCGGCCCGAGCGCCGGCGCCGAAGCCTCGCGGCGGCGCGGCTCGCAGCTGCGCCGGATGCTCGCCCTCGGCGACTGGCGGCGCTGGCGGCGACCCTCTGCGTGGTCACCGCGGCGAGCTCGCAAAACCGACGTCGCGATGCTCTTCTGGGCGATCCTCTTCAGCCCCAGCCTGGATCGTCGTCGTCAAGTTCCACGGCCTCTACGACAACGACCACCGGCGGATCCGCCACAGCACCCTCGACGAGGTCCCCTCGCTGGTCTCGGCCAGCGTCGTCGGCACCCTCGTCCTCGACGGCCTGCTGGCGCTGAGCCCGGTCGGCCCGCTCCGACCCGATCGAGCGCGATCGCGGTCGGCGTCGGCACCCTGGTCGGCAGCTTCGTCGCCCGCGGCGTCCTGCGCTTCTTCTGGCACCGGCTGACGCCGCTCGCCCCCGGCCTCGCGATCGGCCCGCCGGCCGCCGTCGACACCGTCGCCCGCCGCGTCTCCACCCACCCCGAGACCCGCCTGGCGCTGGTCGGCTACCTCTCCGACGAGCCGAGGAGCGACGCGGCGCCGAGCTGCCGCGGCTGGGCGCGATCGCCGACATCGCCAGGGTCGCCGCCGAGCACGAGGTCGAGCGCGTGGTCGTCACCGAACAGGAGATGAGCGAGCCGGCGGCCGAGCGGCTGATCGAGCAGTGCAAGGCGGCCGGGCCTGGCGCTCACCTTCCTGCCCCAGCACTACGGGCTGCTGGGCCCGGGGATCGAGCTGAACCGCCTCGCCGAGCTGCCGGTGCTCGACTTCCGCTTCTCCGACCCGCCGCGCTCGACCCAGGCGATGAAGCGCGGCATGGACCTCCTCGTCTCCGCCTTCGCGCTGCTCGCTGCTCTCGCCGCTGCTGGTCGTGATCTCGATCTGGATCCTGCTCGACACCGGCCGCCCGGTCTTCTTCCGCCAGCGCCGCGCCGGCAAGGACGGCGACGCCGTTCACGGTGCTCAAGTTCCGCACCATGGTCGCCGACGCCGAGGAGCTGCTGCCGGAGCTGATCGACCTCGAGTCGCTCGACGAGCCGGCCTTCAAGATCCGCAACGACCCGCGGGTGACCCGCATCGGCCGGCTGCCTGCGGCGGACCAGCCTCGACGAGCTGCCGCAGCTGATCAACGTCCTGCGCGGCCAGATGTCGCTGGTCGGGCCGCGGCCCGAGGAGGAGAGCGTCGTCGCCCTCTACGACGAGCGCCAGCGCGGCCGCCTCGCGATCAAGCCGGGGATGACCGGGCCGATGCAGGTCTACGGCCGCAGCGACCTGACCTTCGAGGAGCGGCTGGCGATGGAGCGCGACTACCTCGACAACCTCTCGATCCTCACCGACCTGGCGATCCTGATGCGGACGCCGCGGGCGATGGTCCGCGGCGAAGGCGCCTACTAGCGACTGACCGGCCCCCGGCGTGGCGCGGGCCCCATGCCTGCCCGTCGAAGAGCTCCTCGACGAAGAAGCGGGCGGCGGGATCGAGCGCGATCCCCGAAGGTTCGCTCGGCCAACGGCGAGAACGTCCTCCGCGCGCTCCGAGGCCGAGGTCGGCGGCGAGCAGCACGGACGTCCTCCTCGTCCTCGCCTACCCGGTGGGCGAGGACCTTCAGCGCCAACAGGGCCTCCGCCGAGGCCGCCAGGCACGCAGGCCCGGCAAGCTCCAGCACCGGCGACGCTGCCGGATCCTCGCCGGCGAGGAAGCCCTTGACGGCGTCGTTCAACCACCCCGGGGCACCCCGCGGTCGCGCGCGACGACGTCCGCCGCCTCGTAGACCGCAGCCTTCGGCTCGAAGACCGCGTCGATGTCGCGGGTTGCCCGCCGCTCGTCGAAGGCCAGGGCGATCGCGGCGCCTCCGACCACGTACATCTCGGCGCTTGAGACCGCGCCGATCGAGCTCGGCGGCGAGCGCCGTCAGCGCCACGACGATCTGCTCGCGGTCCATCTCAGACCCGGTGCAGTGAGCGCTCGGGGATGAAGACGCCGCGCCGGCGGAAGGCTGCCGGCGCCTGGGCGATCGAGATCGCGCGGAAGCCCTTCGTCTCGCTGACGAACCAGAAGCGGTCGAGGAAGCGGTCCGGCTCGATCGACCAGGCGGGGCGGTCGAGGTCGTGGACCGCCGCGAGATGCTCGGCGAGGGCGCCGAGGTAGGCGTCGTGGCGGGGGTCCCCGGTCGGCTGGGGACGCTCCGCGATCGCACCCTGGCGCCACGCGGGATCGCCGGCGAGCGTGAACTCGTCGAGGAAGTCGCGCACGGCGTGGCTGAAGCTCCCGCCGCCGGCCAGGCCCTGCGCCACGCCGGCGAGGGTCTGGGCAGGCGCTCCGGCGACGCCGGATGGGCCGCGCCACTCCGACCTGGTCTCGAATCGAGTCGCCATCCTGCCGATGGTAGGGGGCTGTACGGCAGCCAATACGCTGGCGAGGTCGAGCTCGAGGTCGTGATCGTCAGCCATGGCGCCGAAGCGCTGCTGCGCCGGGCCTCGGCTCGCTGCGGGCGCACCCGCCGGGGGCGCGGCGATGCGGGTGACCGTGGTCGACAGCGGCAGCGCCGACGGCACGCCGGAGATGGTCGCCCGGGAGTTCCCCGAGGTGGCCTGCGGCGGCGCGGCAACATCGGCTTCTCGGCCGCCAACAACCTGGCGCTGCGCGAGTCCGGCGAGGCCGATTCGTCCTCCTGCTGAACCCCGACACCGAGGTCTACGCCGGCACGCTCGACGCGGCCTGGCGCGGTTCGAGGCCGAGCCGCGGATCGGGATGGTCGGGGTCAAGCTGGTGACCGAGTCGGGCGCGCTCGACCATGCCTGCAAGCGCTCCTTTCCGACCCCGCTCTCGGCGCTCGCCCACTTCACCGGGATCGGCCGCGGCGCGGGCGCCGACGGGCGCTCTGCCAGTACCGGGCGACCGCATTCGGCGACGACGAGCCGGGCGAGGTCGACGCGGTCAACGGCGCCTTCATGCTCTGCCGGGCCCAGGCGATGCGCGAGGTCGGCCTGCTCGACGAGGGCTACTGGCTCTACATGGAGGACCTCGACTGGTGCCACCGCTTCTGGGACGCGGGCTGGAAGGTCTTCTACGAGCCGGCCGGGGTCGGCGCTCCACGTCAAGGGCGGCTCCAGCGCCGCGCGCCGGGCGCCGCGCCAGGAGATCGCCTTCCACCGCGGCATGGGCCGCTTCTACCGCCGCTTCGACGCGCCGGGGCGAACCCGCTGCTGAACCTGGCGGTCTACGCCGGGATCGGCGCCAAGCTCGCCGTCAGCCTGGCGATCACCGCGCTGCGGGGCCGCGGGCTAAAGGTCCAAGCGCCGGCGAGTTCAAGCGCGGCGGGCGATGTAGGCGGTCTGCCACGAGCGGCCGCTCGGGCGGAGCCGAGCTCGAACTGGCGGACCGTCCTCGAACCCGGCGAGCAGCTCGCTCCTCGACGTAGGCCCGCGGGTGGAAGACGCTGCAGAGGTTGCGGCCGGCGAGTCGCGGGCGCTGGACGACCATCGCGCCGGCCTCGAAGCGACGGCGCTCGTCGGGGGCGAGGCGGTCGGCGACGGTGGCGCCGAGGACGCTGACGACGAGCAGGCCGCCGGGGGCGAGGAGGCGGCGGTACTCCGTCGAGCCAGGCCCGCTGCAGCGCGTCGTCGAGGTGGGTGAAGACCGAGAGCGCGTAGATCAGGTCGAAGCTGCCGCTGACGTAGGGAAGCGGCGGCGCCAGCTCGTTGCGGAAGTCGCCTCGCAGGGAGCAGAGGTTGCTGGCGCACCACTCGACCAGCTCCGGGTTGTAGTCGCAGCCGTGCACCTCGGGGCCGGGGACGGCGGCCCAGTGGCGGGCGACCCGGACCGCAGCCGCAGCCGAAGTCGAGGACCGCGCCGAGCTGATCCGCCGGCCGTCCCATCGCCTCGAGGCCGGCGCGGATCCCCTCGAACATCTGGCGGCCGACCGCGAGGAAGCGGTGGCTGTCGGCGGAGCGGCCGTCGACCAGGAGGCGCAGCCGCGGCGGCGGCAGCGGCAGCCCGTCGGAGCCGCAGCCGCGACCGCGCTGGTTCGGGACGCGGCGCACCAGCCACTCCTCGCGGCGACCGCTCGGCCGGGTCGGAGCAAGTGTAGCCGGGCGCTCGAGCCCGTCGGCGATCCGGCTGCGGGCGTCCTGCCAATCCTACATTCCAACGTCTTCAACCCGGTGCTCGGGAAAAGTCGCGGTGGTGGGGAAGCGGCGGTGGAGGCGGCGGCCCGGCGACTCACCGCGGCGGGCCCAGGGCTGATCCGCATCGCGTAGAAGCGTAGGTGAGCCCGCCGGGGGCGCCTTCGAGCGAGATCGTGTGGGCTTCTCGGCATCGGCCAGAACGGCCGGTTCGGCACCGCGGCCCGGCCCGCAGGAGCAGGCCCGTCGCCCGCCGTCCCGGGATCAGCCGGTAGCTGGCCCCGCCGTCGACGACGATGAGGCGGCAACGGCATGGAGCGGAGCAGGCCGTGGTCAGCCTTTTCAGCCCGGAACGCCGGCACCCTCGATCCGCACGAAGACGCATCTCGCCGTGCCCCGCTCGCGGCACCGGTCACCTGCTCCGCCCGCCGCCGGCGTTCACCGCCCACTTCCCGGGCGGGCCCGCAACGGTCCGGGACCCGGCCGAGCACCTGCCAGCGTTCGCTGGTCGCGAGCGGGTCGAAGTCGCAGAGCACCGCCCGCGACTGTTCCGGCGGGTCCCAGCCGAGATAGCGCCCGTCGAGGTCGGCGTCGGGACCTCGCGGTAGGACCAATCTGCGTTCTGCCTGCAGGATCCGTTCCGGGCCGTCCGGGGCTTCGGCGGCGGCGGAGTTCAGCCGGTCGAGCGGCGCCGGTGTAGGCGCTGTAGTTCTGGAAGATCGGCAGCGGCTGACCAGTCGAAGTCGGAGGCCCAGGCGGCGGCGACCTCCCACGGTTCGACCGCAAACCGAGCGGCCGCGAAGCGCGGCGAGCTGCTCCGCGGCTCGAGCTCGTAGACGCTCTCCAGGACCGCCGCGCCCTTCCTCGCTCACCGCTCTCGCGCGCTTCGCGGGGCCGGAGTACCTTCCGCGCCCCTGCTCCCAGGCGAAGCTGACGTTGTCGTGGTCAAGACTGATGTTTCGAGCCGCGTCCCCGGCGCGCACGGGCATCAACGCTCAGCACCCCGATCCCGATCGCCATCGCCACCATGCCAGCGCCAGCGCCCTGCCCCAGCCCGACCATCAGCAGGAGCACAGAGGCTTGGCGAAGAGCAGGATCGTGGCGTGCCAGAGGTCGGTGCGGACGACCCCCTCCTTGTAGATCGCGAAGGCGGCGAGCGCGGCGATCACCACCATCGCGGCCCAGCGGGCGCGGCTCGTCGCGGTAGGTGCCGAGCCAGGCGACGACCACCAGGAAGAGCGATGGATCGCCGCCGCCGCGAGCGACCGTCGCCAGCAGCTTCCAGGGGCGACGGTCGGTCCTTCCGCAGCATCGCTTCGCTGTAGCCGCTGGAGATCTCGATCGTGTGCTTGAGGAACTCGGGCATCGAGGCGAGGCTCTGCCCGGTCGCCAGCCAGAGCAGCAGGACCTCGGCGACCGACGATCGCGAGGAGAGGCGGTCGACCGCCATGCGCCCGGCGCGATCCGACCAGGGCGACGAGGAAGAAGACGACGACCAGCGGCCCGGTCGAGAGCTTGCCCAGGCCGGCGATCGAGGCGACGGTGGCGCCGACGGACGACGAAGGCGTCGAGCGCGCCGCCGGCGAGCGCTCGCGCTTCGAGCAGCCAGAACGCAGGCGAGCGACCGCGATCACGATGTTGGCTTCGACGTAGGAGACGATGAGGAGACGAGCACGGCAAGCGCCGCGACCAGGCTGACCAGCAGTGGCAGCGCGCCGGCGCAGGGCCCAGACGAGGCCGATGCAGATCGCCATGTATGGAGCGCGGAGCGAAGAGGAAGGAGAGCAGCCCGAGGTCCGCCGAACCAGACGAGTTCGTTCTGGAGGAAGCCGAGCGGGCCGTAGGTGAAGACGATCTGGTCGCCGAAGTGGATCCGTCGTGGACCGCCATCGCCAGCCCGGCGGTCCAGCTCGCGTCGAGCCCGGGGTCGGGGGACTATCGCCGTGCCAGTGAGGAGGGCGACCAGGAGGCCGCCGGCGACGGTCTGCGAGCGGCCGCGAGCCGGTCCGCGATCTGCCTTCCATCCGACGCCTTCAACCCAGTGCCCTCGGGAAGTTCTGTGGCTCTGCGGCGCGGCCGCGGCACGCCTTCGGCGACGACGCATGTCCTGCAGGGCTCGGGTCTTCGCCCCCGACGAGCTGCCGAGTGATCGGCTCGTGGACCGCGGCAGCCCCGCCTCGGCACCAGGCCCGCACCTCGTCGGCGGGGAGGCGGTCGCTGCCTCGGGCTGGGCGGCGTCGATCGTGAGGCCCGCCGGGGATCGGGTGGGCGAAGGCGAAGCCGTAGCGGCCGGCGGCGATCCCTGCTCCGGCCTCCGGGGTGAGGAGGAAGAAGGTAAGAGCAGGCAGGCGGCCGCCTGGGGCGGTAGGCACGCGGCGGTCCTCGGCCAGGTAGTGGCTGGCCTCGTCGCGCAGCAGGTGGGTGAAGAGCGAGGTGGCGAAGGCGAAGTCGAAGCTGGCGTCCTCGTAGGGGAAGCGGAACTCGGCGGCCGAAGAGGCGAGCTCGCCGAATGTGTTCGGTGTTGCCGTTGTGGACGGGGCCGCAGTCGAACTCGAAGTTGGGTGGCGGCCGCCGATCTCTCTGCTGGCAACGCAGCCGGACCATGCCGCGGCCGACGTCGAAGCCGGCGTAGGAGCCGCTGGCGCCGGGTCGAGGTACTCGGCGAGCGGCAGCGCCATCGGCCGACGCCTGCAGCCGTCGCTCGCAGCACCCGGTCGCCGGGCTCGAGCTCGCCGAGCTCGCGGAAGAAGCCGAGGAACTGTTGGCCGTCCGCCTCGAAGTCGCCGCTGCCTGACGAAGGCGAGGTGGCGCGGCGGCAGCGGCGGCGGGGGCGGATCGCGGCGGCGGGCGGCGAGGAAGTCCTCGGGCCCGTAGCGGACGGCGGCGGGCGGAGACGCCTTGTCGCCAGGCGGATCCCCTCGTCGGCGCATCAGGGCGGCCGGGCCGGCGGGTGATCGCCGGCGAGCGGCCGCTGGTCGCCGAGATCCAGCGCGAGCGGCGGCTGAAGACGCCCGCCTTGACCCGGTCGGTCTTGCGGACCAGGACGAGGCTGAAGAACGCGCCGAGCAGGGCGATCCCGGCCGAGGCGAAGAAGGTGACTTCGAAGGCGCTGACGTGGGAGGCGATCACGTCGGGCTTGATGACTTCGAGCAGGGGCTGTGGCCGAGGTGGTTGATGCCGGTCTGCTCGGCTTCGACGATCAGCTCGCGGGCGTGTTCGGTCTGCTGCGGGGTCGGGTGGACGCCCTGTTCGGCGAGCTTCGAGTCGAGATGGTGGAAGTTGACCCCGAGCTCGACCGCGGAGAGGACCGCGATCCCGAGCGCGCCGCCGAGCTGCTCGGAGGTGTTGATCATCCCCGCCGCCTCGCCGGTGTCCTTGGCCGGCACCGCGGTCAGCCCGGTCGGGTCGTTGACGGTGAGGACGATGCCGAGGCCGAGCCCCTGCAGCAGCAGGCCGGGGATCAGCGCCACCGCCGACTCGCTGGAGACCGAGACGGCGAGGACGACGCCGGAGGCGGCGAGGACGAGGAAGCCGACGACCAGCGGCCAGCGGCCGCCGAAGCGGTCGAACGCCTTGCCCGGCGAGCGGGCCGGCGAGGATCACCGGGATCGTCGCCGGGATCAGCGCGACCCCGGCGGCGGCCGGCGAGACGCCGACCACGAGGAGGAGGAAGAACGGGGTCAGGAAGCCGAGCCCGAGCTCGACCATCCCGGCCAGCAGCTGGCTGACGTTGGAGGCGAGGAAGTTCTCGTGGCGGAAGAGCTTGAAGTCGATCATCGGGTTCGCCGCCCGCCGCTCGACCAGGAGGAAGACCGGGATCACGGCGAGCCCGACGGCGATCGGGACCAGCGTCTCGCGCCTGTCCCCAGCCTTCCTCGGGCCCCTGGCTGAGGCCGAAGATCGAGGCGCGCCGACCGCCACCGCGAAGGTGACGACGCCCGGCAGGTCGAGGTCCCGCGAGGCGCCCTGGTCGGGCTTCAGGTCGGGCGTCGCCCGCAGGGTGATGATGATCGCGATCACCGCCAGCGGCACGTTGACGAGGAAGACGAGGCGCCAGTCGATCGAGGTCAGCGCCCCGCCGAGCACCGGCCCGAGGGCGGCGAAGAAGGCCGAGGCGCCGGCCAGGATCCCGAGCGCCGAGCCCTTCTGCTCGTCCGGGTAGACGGCGCTGACGATCGCCAGCGCGGTCGGCATCATCAGCGCCGCGCCGGCCCCCTGCAGGGCGCGGGCGGCGATCGCCCAGGTCGATGTTCTGGGAGGCGCCCATCGCGGTCGTCGCCAGGGCGAAGACGACGGCGCCGACGAGGAAGACCCGGCGCATCCCGAAGAGGTCGCCGAGCCGGCCGCCGAAGACCATCAGCGCCGCCAGCGGCAGGATGTTGGCGGTCATCAGCCCGCATCCGGTGAACACACGGCCGTCGCCGACGGCCGTCCTTAGACAGGGATCGAGATCATGACCTTTCCTCACATCACGCGCGCCCTCGCGGGCGTCTGCCTCATTGCGACCTGGCCTCCATGCCGGCCCGGTTCACGCCGCTGCTATCCGATTACCGTTTCGAAGTGACGCAGGTGCAGCCCGCGGGACCCCGCAAAAGCAATGTGACGGCTTCGTCTTCTTCACACCTCCGACAAGAAGCCGGTGAGCGATGCCGTCATCTTCCAGGTCTCGGCCGATATGGGGCCGGACGGCATGCCGACGATGAAAGCGCCGGCGAAGGCGATACCGGCCTCCCAGCCCGGCCTCTACACCATCGAGGTCGAGCCGGGCATGGCGGGGAATTGGGCGCTTCAGGTTGCGGCCAAGGTGCAGGGCGAAAGTGAGACGGTTCGCGCCTCGCTGCCCGTCAAACTCGGGAAGTGACATGCGCGGATCAGGGGTTCTGGCCGCCGGCATCGTGATCGTCATCACGTGCGGAGCTCTCCATCCTGCGCGCGCGCAGGATGGAGACGAATCGCTTGGCACCACGCTCGAAGGGCTGCTGACCGTAAGCCGGCAGCTCAGCCCGAGCCTACGTGCCGCGGCTCTCGATACTGCGGCGGCCGCGGCCAAGGCCGAGCGGGCCGATGCGCTCGACGATCCGAT
>CAWIJE010000005.1:0-261930 GCA_963836415.1 uncultured Solirubrobacterales bacterium | reverse complement strand
CGAGGCGTTCGTGCTCCATGGAGTCCAATCTTGCCGGACCGAGGACCTGGACTTACTAGAGTCGCTCGCATGGCTGATCGCAAGCAGGAAACGACTCCCTTCGTCGACGCTCTGCTCGAGTACTCGGCCCGCAACCCGGGCCGCTTCCAGGTACCGGGCCACAAGGGCGGCATCGGTGCCGACCCGGGGATGGTCGCCCTGGTCGGGATGACCGGGCTGGTCAACGACATCCCCTCGGTGACCGAGGGCGTCGACATCGGGCCCGAACCGACCCCCTTCCAGCAGGCGCAGCTGCTCGCCGCCGAAGCCTGGGGGGCGTCACGGAGCTGGTTCCTGATGAACGGCGCCTCGCAGGGCAACCACGCGACCTGCATGGCGCTCGGCCACATGGGCGACCGGGTGGTCGTGCAGCGGAACGTCCACTCCTCGGTGATCGACGGGCTGGTGCTGAACGGGATGCGGCCGACCTTCGTCGCGCCGGAGCTCGACCCGGAGCTCGGCATCGCCCACGGCCTCACCCCGGAGTCGCTCGCCGCGGCGCTCGACGCGACCCCCGGCGCGGTCGCCGCGATGGTCGTCTCCCCCACCTACTTCGGCGCCTGCGCCGACGTCGCCGCGCTGGCCGAGGTCGCCCACTCGCGCGACCTGCCGCTGATCGTCGACGAGGCCTGGGGCGCCCACCTCCACTTCCACCCCGACCTGCCGCCGGACGCGCTCTCCTGCGGCGCCGACCTGGTCACCTCCTCGACCCACAAGATCGTCGGCAGCCTCACCCAGGCGGCGATGCTGCACCTCGGCGAGGGCGACCGGATCGACGCCGCGGTGGTCGACCGCTGCGTCAGCCTGGTCGAAACGACCAGCCCCAGCGGCCTCCTCACCGGCTCGCTCGACGCCGCCCGCCGGCAGGCCGCCGTGCACGGGGCCGAGCTGCTCGACGAGACCCTGGCGGCGATCGCCCGCACCCGCGAGGCGATCGTCCAGATCCCCGGCCTCGCGGTGCTGGACGAGTCGATGGTCGGCCGCCCCGGGATCGCCGGGCTCGACCCGCTGCGCCTCTCGGTCGACGTCCGCGGCACCGGCTCGACCGGCTACCGGCTGGCGAAAAAGATCTTCTACTCGCACGGGATCGACCTCGAGCTCTACTCGGAGAACGTCGTCGTCGCGATCTTCGGCCTCGGCGAGCCCGCCGCGGCGACCGGCGAGCGCCTGGTCGGCGCGATGCGCGCCGCGGTCGGCGAACTGGAAGCCGAACCGGGCCCGCCGCAGGAGAAACTGGCGCCGCCGCCGCCCTGGGGCGAGCTGGTGATGACGCCGCGCGAGGCCTACCTCGGCCCGCAGGAGGTGATCCCCTTCGAGGACGCCGCCGGCCGCGTCGCCGCCGAGGGCCTCGCCGCCTACCCGCCCGGGATCCCCAACGTCCTCCCCGGCGAGCGGCTGACCGCCGAGACGCTCTCCTACATCCGCGAGTCGATCGCCCACGGCGGCTACGTCCGCGGCGGCTCCGATCGCGAGCTGAAGACCCTGCGCGTCGCGCTCGAGCGCTAGCGCGGTTCGAAACTTCGGCCATCCCGAAGAAACGAACCACGCAGTAGGCTCGCGACGATGGCCTCCTACGACGCGATCAAGGACCTGCCGCTGCAGATCGAGGAGTGCGCCTTCGAGGGCCTCGAATTCCAGCTCGGCGAATTCGAACGGCTGACCACGGTGGTGAAGCTGCGCGGCGCGGGCGCCGAGGGGATCGGCGAAGACGTCGTCTACGACGCGGTCGACCACATCGGCCAGCAGAGCCACGGGCCGCCCGACGGGCTCGCCCACTCGGGCACCTTCGACGAGTTCTCGAACAAGCTCGCCGGGATCGACCTCTTCCCGGCCGGGGCGCCGGAGCGCGGCGAGGTGTCGGAGGACTACCGCCGCTGGGCGTTCGAGTCGGCGGCGCTCGACCTGGCACTGCGCCAGGCGGGGACGAACCTGGCGGCGGCGCTCGGCCGCGAGCCGCGCCCGGTCAACTTCGTCAACTCGATGCGGCTGGCCGGCTTCGCCCCCGGCGAAAAGTCGTCGATCGTGCCGGTCGAGGAACGACTGGCGGTCTACCCCGCCCTGCGCTTCAAGCTCGACCCCGTCAACGACTGGGACGACGAGCTGATCGACTCGCTGGCGGCGACCGGGGCGGTCGACTCGCTCGACCTGAAGGGCTTCTACAAAGGCACCCCGGTCGACGTGATCACCGACCCGGAGCTCTACGCGAAGCTGATCGAGACCTTCCCCGACGCCTGGCTCGAGGATCCCGACGTGACCGACGAGACGCGGCCGCTGCTCGACCCTGTGCACGAGCGGGTCACCTGGGACGCGCCGATCCACTCGATCGCCGACATCGAGGCGATGCCCTGGTCGCCGCCGCGGACGGTGAACGTGAAGCCCTCGCGCTTCGGCCCGATCTCCAACCTCTTCGCCGCCTACGACTACTGCGAGGAGCGCGGCATCGGCGCCTACGGCGGCGGCCAGACGGAGCTCGGCCCGGGCCGTGGGCAGATCCAGTACCTCGCCTCGATCTTCCACCCGGACACGCCGAACGATGTCGCCCCGAGTGGCTACAACGATCCCAAGCAGGCGACCGCGCCGGGCCTCCCGTCGAGCCCGCTGGAGCCGCGGATCGAAGTGCTCGGCTTCCGCTGGGGTTAGGCGCACCGAAGCCTTATGTAGGGCAGCCGAATTTGAGCTTTCGGCTACGTTCACCGAAGTTCGTCTCAGCCGCTCGCCTCAAGCGACACACATCAAAGGAGCCACACGATGGCCGAGAAGTCTTTCGCCGCCGCCCTCAACGAGCAGATCTCGAACGAGTTCGGCGCCTCCCAGCAGTACGTCGGTGCGGCCGTCTACTACGACGCCGAAACCCTGCCTCGCCTCGCTACCTTCTTCTACCGCCAGGCGATCGAGGAGCGCGAGCACGCGATGATGATGATCCGCTACCTCCTCGACGTCGGCGAGCAGGTCCAGATCCCCGACGTCAAGTCGGTGTCGACCACTTACGCCGACGGCTCCGAGCCGGTGAAGATCGCGCTCGACCAGGAGAAGCGGGTCAGCGACGAGATCTTCTCCCTCTTCGAGCTCGCCCGCGAGCTGAAGGACTACCGCGCCGAGCAGTTCCTGCAGTGGTTCATCAAGGAGCAGGTCGAGGAGGTCTCGCTGATGGAAGACCTGCTGAACGTGGTCGAGCGCTCGCGCGACAACCTGCTGCTGGCGGAGGAGTTCATCGCCCGCGAGAGCCTCGGCGAAGAGGGTTCGGACCCGACCGCTCCGCCCGCCGCGGATGAGGCCAGCTAGGCACTTCCTACTCGCGGTTCTGGCGCTCGCCGTCCTGGCGGGCGCCCCGGCCGCGGTCGCCGGGAAGCCGGTCGGCATCGCCGAAAGTTTCCCGACCAGGTGCAACGTCGAATCGATCGCCGCCACGGCAGACGGCGGCGCCTGGTTCGCCTGCACCGAATACTTCGTCGGGCGCCACAACTCCGTCCACTCGCACGCCAGGGCCGGGCGGGTCAGCGCGGCCGGAAGCGTGACTGAATTCGCCGGGCCGACGCCGCTGGAATCTGCACCAGGCAGCAACACCCCTGGGGTGATCGCCGCCGACGGCAGCTTCTGGTTCCCGGTGGAAAAGTCGTTCATGGCGATCTCCGACTACGTCAAGACCGTGGTGCCGCCGTCCCTCGCCCGGGTAGCGCCGACCGGCGAGATGACGCTCTTCCCGGTGGCCGGGCCGGTCACCGAACTCGCCGCGATGCCCGACGGATCGCTCCGCTTCAAGGCCGCGGCGGGCACCGAAGGCCAGCCCCTGGCGGTCTGGCAGATCTCCCCGGCCGGCACGATCACGGCGACGGCCGAAGATCCGAAACTGCCGCTCGCCGGGCCATCCCCCTTCCCGCTGACCCCGGTGCCGCCGTCCGGAGGCATCTACACCGGCAGCGTCATCGGCGCCGACGGCAACCTCTGGTTCGGCATCCAGACCGGTGCCGCGATCGGCCGCCTCACGCCGACCGGCGAACTGACCGAATTCCGCGACTGCCTCGCGTACGGCCAGCCCTTCTTCGGCCCCGAAACGCTGGTCCGCGGCGCCGAAGGGAACATCTGGTTCACCAGCCTCGCCGAACGCTCGCTGCCGAACATCGTCGACCCGCCCTCGATCGGAGTGGTCACCCCGGCCGGCGCGATCACCCAGTTCTACGCCGGGGTCACGGTCGAACCGAAAACCATCGCCGCCGATGCCGAAGGCGGCGCCTGGTTCGCCGGCGGCCTCGAGGAAGTCCAGCGGATCAAGCCGCCGGCGGGCGTCGTCAACACCTTCCACGTCGGCAAGTTGTCGGCGGTCCGGGCGAACGGTTCGGGCCTCATCACCGTCAAGGTCCCGGGCGCCGGGCAGCTGCGGGCGAAGCCGGTCGCGGTCGTGATCGGCGAACACCCGAAGAAGGCGAAGCGGATCGCGATCAACGCCCCCACCGGCACCGCCTCGACCGCCGTCTGTGGGTCACCCCAGGTAAAGCTCCAGCTCGCCGGCGAGGCGCTGCGGCGATTGAAGGACAAGGGCAGGGTCCAGGTCGCGGTCGCCGTCACCTTCAGCCCGCGCGGCGGCCAGTCCTACACCGAAGAAAAGAACTTCTTCCTCAGGCTCCCCCACCACCGGTAGCGCGCCGTCCCGGGGAGGCCCACGTTTGCCCCCTACCCCAGCCAGCCGGCGCGGCGGCGCATCGTTTTGATCCGGCGGAACTCGGCGATGTCCTCGCGCAGGGCGGCGGGGGCCGGGGCGGGAAGGAAACGGGCGGGCAGCGGGCTCTCGCTCGCCACGCCGTCGCGGGCGGTCACCCGGTAGGCGCGGGCGCCGCGGCGGGCGGTGACGGCGGAGGGCGAGTCTTCGCCCTCCCAGAGCAGGCCCGCGTAGTCGTCGAGGCCGTAGCCGCCCGGCATCCCGTCGCCGACCGCCTCCAGGTAGGCGGCGCGGCGGGCGGGCTCGTTGTTGTAGTGGACGCAGAGGCTGCCGTGCAGGAGGCCGAGGCCGGCGGCCTCCAGCGGCTTGCCCGAGGAGGTGGTGATGCCGGCCTCGAACCAGCACATCGCGCCGGCGCTCTGGCCCGCGAGGACGATCCCGCGGCGCCAGGCGAGGCTGAGGATCGAGGCGATGTCGTGGGCCTCCCAGACCGCCAGCAGGTTCACCATGCTGCCGCCGCCGACGTAGATCAGGTCCTGCGAGAGCAGGTGGTCGCGCAGCGCCATCGGCCGCCTGCCGAGGCGGAAGAGGGAGACGTCGGAGGGCTCGCAGGGCCGGTCGCCGAAGGCCTGGTAGAAGCGGGCGATCTGCTCGGAGGTGTCGCCGCTGGCGGTCGGCAGGATGCAGATCCGCGGCCGGCTGCCGGCCCGCTCGCTCGCCAGGCGGAGGAGGAACTCGCAGACGGCGCGGTCGGGCGGCCGCGAGGTGAAGTCGTGGCCGCCGAGGGTGAGGATGCGACGGACCGGAGTCGTCGCCCCCGGGGTGTTGCCGTTCTCGCCGATGCCGGCGGCCATCAGCCGGCCGCCACCAGATGCGCCGGACGGGGCACCTAGGCCGCCGCGACCGCGGTGGACAGCGCCTCGGGCGTCGGCGGGGGCGGCACGACCCCACGTTCGCCGAGGAAGTGGGTGGCGATCCTCATCTCCACCACCCGCTG
This sequence comes from uncultured Solirubrobacterales bacterium, assembly GCA_963836415.1. Classification (GTDB taxonomy): domain Bacteria; phylum Actinomycetota; class Thermoleophilia; order Solirubrobacterales; family 70-9; genus VRUE01. Next base: position 256,240 of record CAWIJE010000005.1, on the reverse strand, counting down.
CCCGGATACATCGAGCCGGTAGCCGCGCGCCTCCGGACGAGAGGCGACCACGCGACTCAGCTCCTCACCGATGAAGTGCAAGGCGGCACCGTCCTCGGCGGCATACCCCGGCCGCATCCCTTCGCGCAGGAAGCCGTGGTAGGACAGGCGCCGGTCCGACTTGCGTTCGTAGTGGACGCAGTTGCTGAACGGCAGCAGGCCGAGGCCCTCGAGCCGTTTCGGCGCCCCGTGGAAGCCGGTGACCGCCTCCGCGAACCAGCACAGCGACCCGGCCGAGAGGCCGCAGAGGATCACTCCCGCTTCCCAGCATTCGCGCAGGATCTCGTCGATCCCGTGCGCTTTCCAGACGCCGAGCAGGCTGACCACGCTGCCGCCGCCGACGTAGATCAGGTCCTGCGAGAGCAGGTGGCGGCGGATGTCCTCCGGCCCCTGCTCGCGGCGGAACAGGGAGATGTGGCTGGCCTCGCAACGGTGCGCCGAGAAGGCCCGGTAGAAGCGCACGATGTAGTGGTCGGCGTCGCCGGAGGCGGAGGGCAGGAAGCACACCCGGGGCCGCTCGGCCTTGGTCAGCCCGAGTACGTAGTCGTCGAGGAGCGGGTTGCCCGACTCCATCGAGAACCCGCCGCCACCGAAGGCCACTATCTGTCGCGGTGCCGTCTTCACGTACTAAATACTCGCTGGGCGACGGCGGCCCGTCCTTATCCAAACGTCCGAACTTGGGGCCGCTCCGCTCGCCCCTGTGTACAGGCGCATCTCGGACGCCCGTGTTGGTAGATCCCCCTCAGGAGACGTAGGCGCGGCGCAGCTTCAGCCTCGCCCGGTGCAGCTGGACTTTGACCGTGCCCTCGGGGATCCCCAGCCGGGCGGCGATCGCGGGCTGGGTCAGATCCTCCTCGTAGCGCAGCGAGAGCAGCACCCGCTCGCGGTCGGAGAGCCGCTCAAGCGCCGCCTGCAGGTCGGCCCGTTCGGCCGTCACCACGACCAGCTCCTCCTCCCCGGACTCGACCTGCTCGATCTCGTCTGTGGGGTCGGGGCGTGGCCGCGAGTAATGGCGGAAGGCCTCGTTGCGGACGATCGTCGACAGCCATTGCTTGCGGCTGCCGGAGTCGCGCAGGGTCGAGCGGCGACGCCAGGCGCGGAGCAGGGCCTCCTGCGCGATGTCCTCCGCCTCGCTCGGGTTGCTCGCGTAGCGGTAGGCCAGCCGCAGACAAATTCTCTGTGCCTCACCCCACTCCCAGCCATCGTCACTTTCGTGGTGATGGTCCCTCTGAGAGATGATCTGGCGAACCTATAGGAACTGCGCCGGCCCGAAAGAGACAATGAACGGAATACGCGGATAGATCGTTTGGAACGCTATTGAACGAGGATGGGGTCCCAGACCGACATGGAGACCTCCACCAAACCGATGCCAGGGGACAGCCGACACGCCGAATTCGCCTACGACGCGATCGCACCCGTCTACGACGACTTCACCGCCCACCACAACTACCGGCTCTGGGTCAGCACGCTGCTCGAGCTGGGCGCCGCCAACGGTCTCCAGGGCGACACCGTCCTCGACGTCGCCTGCGGCACCGGCAAGAGCTTCATCCCGATGTTGGAGTACGGCTGGAAGGTGACAGCCTGCGACATCTCGCCCTCGATGGTGGAGATGGCCCGGGCGAAGGCCGGCGACCAGGTGGCGCGGATCGAGGTCGCCGACATGCGCGAGTTGCCCGTCTACGGCAGCTTCGACCTCGTCTGCTGCCTCGACGACGCGGTCAATTACCTCCACACCCAGGGCGAACTGGAACAGACCCTGCGCGGGCTGGCCGCGAACATGGCGCCGCACGCCCTCTGCATCTTCGACTCCAACACGATGACCCAGTTCCGCGGCTTCTTCACCGAACGGATGGAGGTCGAGATGAACGGGCGGCGGATGATCTGGGAGGGCCTCTCCGACGCGAGCCTCGGCGCCGGCGAGATCGCCGAAGCAAGCTTCTCCTTCGAGCCGATCGAGCCGGGCAGCGGCCCGACAATGCCGCCCGAGCTCCATCGCCAGCGCCACCATCCGGAGTTCGAGGTGCGGGCCGCGATCGATGCCTCGGGCCTCGAACTGGTGGCCCTCTACGGTCACCACCACGACGGCGTCCCCCACCAGCCGATGTCGGAGGAAGACCACACCAAGGCCATCTACATCGCCCGCCTGGCTTAGCGGGGAGGGGAAGGGGGACCCTTCGCTCGCAAAAGCGGCAGGTTCGCTCGGGTCCCCTTTCCCCTCGATCGTTAGGCGGCCTCGGAGCTGAAGACGGGCTCCGCCTCGGCTGCCTCGACCGCGGCCTCCTGTCCGGCCGGCGGGCCGGAGCGGATCACCAGCACGGCGACCGCGATCCCGATGGCGACCAGGACCGCGCCGATCAGGAAGGCCAGCCGGTAGCCGCTGGTCAGCGCCGCGTGGGACCCCTCGCCGCTGTTGACCAGGTTGGTCGTGCGGCTGGTCGAGAGCGTCGCCAGCACGGCGAGCCCGATCGCGCCGCCGACCTGCAGGGTCGTGTTGACCAGGCCCGACGCGAGCCCCGCCTCCTCCGGCCGCACGCCGGTCATCGCCAGCGTCATCACCGAGGGGAACGAGAGCCCGGCGCCGATGCCGATCAGCACCATGCCCGGCAGCACTTCGGTCCAGTAGCTGCCGTCGGCGGTGATCTGCGAGAACACCGCCAGCCCGATCGCGACGAAGGCCAGTCCGGGCACCAGGGTCGCCTTCGCCCCGAAGCGCATGTTCAGTTTCGCCGAGAAGCCGAGCGAGAGGGTGCCGATCAGTGCCGTCACCGGGAGGAAGCCAAGGCCGACCTCGAGCGAGTCGAAGCCGAGCACTTTCTGCAGGTAGAGGGCGCCGAGGAAGAACATCCCGTACATCCCGGCGACCATCAGCGCCTGGCAGATGTTGGCGCCGGTGAGGTTCCGCGAGCGGAAGATCCGCAGTGGCACAAGCGGTTTGGCGGCCGTCGCCTGACGGGCGATGAAGGCGCCGAGCAGGGCGACCGAGCCGGCCCCGAAGCCGAGCGTGTGGGCCGAGCCCCAGCCGTAGGTGGAGGCCTCGACGATCGCGTAGACCATCATCATCAGCGAGACGACCAGCAGGGCCCCGCCCGGCAGGTCGGCGCCTTGGGCGAAGCCGAGGCCGCGATCCCGCTCCAGGTAGCGCAGCGAGAAGAGGCCGGTGACGATCGCGATCGGCAGGTTGACGATGAAGATCCAGTGCCAGTTGATCGCCTCGGTGATCGCGCCGCCGGCAAGCAGCCCGATCGAGCCGCCGGCCGAGGCGACGAAGGCATAGACGCCGATCGCCTTCGCCTGCTCCCCGGGCTCGGGGAACATGGTGACGATCATGCCGAGGATGACGGCCGAGGTGAGGGCGCCGCCGATGCCCTGGACGAAGCGGGCGGCGACGAGGACCGTCTGGCTCTCGGCGACGCCGCAGGCGAGTGAGGCGAGGGTGAAGAGGGCGAGCCCGGCGAAGAAGACGTCGCGACGACCGAGCAGGTCGCCGAGCCGCCCCGCCAACAGCAAGAGGCCGCCGAAGGTGATCAGGTAGGCGTTGACGACCCAGGCGAGGCTCGACTGGGAGAAGCCGAGGTCGGACTGGATGTCGGGCAGCGCCACGTTCACGATCGTCGCGTCGAGGACGATCATCAGCATGCCCGCGCAGAGGACGACCAGGGCGATCCAGCGCGAGCGGTCGGAGGTGGACGAAGAGTGAGCTATGTTGTCATTGGTAATTGACATGGGATCGTCACCGTAGCAGGGACTATCCTTGATGCAAGGATGAATCCGTTAAAATCCTGAATTAGGCATGAATCCGGCGATCCAAACCCCCCAGACGACGGGCACCATGGGGCTCCTGTCCCAGCTCAACCGTGTCGTCTACCGCCGCGCCACCGAGGACGTCCTCGGGATCAAGCTGAAGCAGCTGATCGCCCTCGAAATCCTCGCCCGCAACGAAGGCTGCCTGCAGCAGGAGCTGGGCGCGACCCTGATGGTCGACTCGAACAACTGCGTGCTGCTGCTGAACGAGCTCGACGACCACGGCTACGTCGAACGCCAACGTGACCCGCAGGACCGCCGCCGCCACATCGTCGTGATCACCGCCGCCGGCGCCAAGGCGCTGAAGAAGGCGGAAGCGAAGCTGGAGGCGCTGGAGGGCGAAGTGCTCGCCAACCTCGACCCCGCCGAACGGTCCCAGCTCCGCGGCCTCCTCGCCCGCGCGATGGACGGCCAAGACCCCAACTGGGTCTGCGACGAATAGGGGCGGGCGGCTGAGGCTGGCGCCGGGGGGAGGGATGGGGCCGCTTGAAGCTGGCGCCCGGGATTCGGGACGCGGCCGTCTCGGCCACGGCCCTGGCAGGCTGTGGCCGTGGCCGAGACGGCCGGGGGTTCGGGGGACGATCGGGACGGAACGGGGACCGAAGGGTGCCGTGACGGTCCCGGGACTGTGGCGGGACCGTCACCGATCCCGCCCTCGTGACGAAGACGCCGCGAACGTCACGCTTTCTCCCGGGTTCCTCCGGCGTCACGAACACGTGACCACGGTTTGACCGTCCTATAGGACGGTCGATTCATGCAGCGCGTCCCGGGGCCCCGAAACCGGGCCCTCGGAGGGCCGGAAGGTGTGACGTTCCCGGCATCTTCTTCACGGCCCGGCCCGCCGGGGCCTCGAATCGGGGAAGGACCATCGCGGAACCCCGGATTCGCTCCGACCTTCCCACACTCACCGACCCCCTCAAGTCCCGGGCGTCTCGTGGCGGCCACAGCCTGCCAGGGCCGCCACGAGACGGCCGGGACGCCGGACCCCCGGCCGCCACGGCCCGGACCCTCGGCGTCCCCTCGCCGCCACGGCCCGGACCCTCGGCGTCCCCTCGCCGCCACGGCCCGGACCCTCGGCGTCCCCTCGCCACTGCGGCCAGGACCCTCGCCGTACACCCTTACCGCCCCCGGACCCTCGGCGTCCCTCGCCACTGCGGCCAGGACCCTCGCCGTACACCCTTACCGCCCCCGGACCCTCGGCGTCCCTCGCCTCAGAGGCCCGGACCCACGGCGTCCTCCGCCCCGGCCGTCCCTCGGCATCCTTCGGCCGCTCCTCGCCGTCCCTCGCCCCCGGCCGCTCCTCGCCGTCCCGTGACCGCCCCTCGCCGTCCCTAGGCCACCCTTCGGCGTCCTTCGCCCCGGCCGCTCCTCGCCACCCCTCGGCCGCCCGCGGGCCGCGAGGCCCTCCGTCAGTCGCGCGGCGCGTAGCGGTGGTGCAGGATCAGGACGTTGCCGTCCGGGTCCTTGAAGTGCGCCATGTGGCAAACGCCGGAGTCGACCGTCTCGCCGAGGAACTCGACCCCGGCCGCCTCCAGCTCGGCGCGCGCGGCGGCGACGTCGGCGACCCGCAGGGCGAGCGGGCTGCCGTTCGGTGAGAACTCGCGGCCGATCGCGGCCGAGTCGAGGATCTGCAGCGTCAGGGTGCCGGTCTCGAACTCACCGCCTGGAATGCGCCCGTATTCCTGCGACTGCTCGAGCCCCAGCGTGCCGCCATAGAAATCGCGGGCGCGCGGGAAGTCGGTGACGAAGACGGCCGCGAAGTCGGTGCCTTCGACCTTCATCGGCTCAGTCGACGGAGCCGAAGCCGACGCGGGAGCTGTTCGAGGCGATGCGGAGGAAGGCGACCTTGCCGAGGTAGAGCGAGATCACGCCGTCCTCGGTGTGGAGGTCGTGCCAGCCGCCCTTCTCGAGCTGCTTGCGAAGGTCCTTGAGGTCGTCTTCGGCGAGGCGGGCGGCGATCACCTGGCCGCCTTCGAAGCCGATCTCGACTCGCTGTGCATCAGCCATCAGTGCCCTCCTGCAGGTTCGACGATCTCGGTGAGTACCCCGCCGGTCGAGCGGGGGTGAAGGAAGGCGACGCGGCTGTCGCGGATGCCGACCCGCGGCTCGGCGTCGATCAGCTGGATGCCGGCGGCGGCGAGGCGCGGCAGGGTGGCGTCGATGTCGTCGACCGCGTAGGCGACGTGATGGAGGCCGGTGCCGTTCTTGGCGAGGAACTTTCCCACAGCGGTGTCCGGGCCGAGCGGGCGCAGCAGCTCGACGTGGCCCTCGCCGACGTCCAGCAGCACCGCCTCGACGCCCTGCGACTCGACCGTCTCCCGGTGCGCGAGCTCCATCTCGAAGCTCTCGCCGTAGAGCGCGAGCGCGGCGTCGAGATCCTCGACTGCAACCCCGATGTGGTCGATCCGTCCAAACACGCGGCGGAGTCTATGCGGCCCGCTCGCCGGGGGCCGACTCGACGCGGAGGATCTCGGCCATCGCCGCGAGGCTGACCTCGAGCTGCGCCGGGCTCGGCTCCTTGGTCGCCCAGAGGCGCTGGATCTCACGGCCGGGGGTGTGGAAGGCCTCGGCCAGCGGCTCGCCGTGGTGGCGATCCGACCAGGCGAAGGCCTCGACCGCGAGCGAGGCGCCGGCCAGGCCGACGACGGCGCGGGTGGCGTTCGAGGGCTTCTCGACCAGGCGCTCGAGCAGGACCGTGCCGGCGGCCGACATCAGCATCATCGGGACGATCAGGTTGGAGCCGCAGCGGTCGTGCTCTTTGGGCACCGCGGCGACGTCCTCGATCCCCTGCTCGTAGGCGGCGATCGCCTTGTGCTCGGCGCCGTGGTAGGCGGCCAGGTCGCGGTCGGAGAGGGCGACGAGGGCGGGGACGACGCCGATCGCCTGGATCACGCCCTCGCGGGCGGCGGTGGCCGGGCGGCTGCGGCGCAGGAGGCTGGAGAGGGCAAGCGTGGCAAGGGTGGCGCCGACCACCCGAGGCTCCTCGAAGGGCAGGCGGGCGGCGCGCATCTTCTTGCGCACCAGCGGCAGCACCAGCATCGCCTCGGCGAGTTTCACCGGGCCGCGCAGGCCGGGGAGTTTGGCGACGAGGCCGGGGACCAGCTCGGGCTTGCGCTCGGAGGCGACTTCGATCGAGCCGTCGGGGCGGCGGACCGCGGCCGCCCAGTGGGTCGGCCCGTGGACGAGCAGGCCGTTGCGCAGGGCCATCCCGCCGAGCCGCAGCTTCTTCGCCTTCTCCTCGCCCGCCGCCATGCACAGACGATACGAGATGGCGGGCGCCGGGCGCGAGTCGGATTGGGCAACTCGCGCCGGGGCGGCCGTCTAAACAGAGAGGGCGTCGAGTCAAGGGGCCCGACGCCCTCTCCCCCCTGTTTATCCCCGCCGGAAGCCCCCAGTCCGAGCCTCCGGCGGGTGTTGCGGCTCTCCCTGGCATAACTTGGAAAGCCGCCCCTTATAAACCCCTTACGGCGGGGGAGTTGCGCCCGCGGAGGACGTATTTCGACGGACCCCGGAGCACCTGGCCGCGAGGCCCGCGAGGGCCTGAATGGACCGCTCCCTCAGGGCCTGCCGCGACGTGCCATCAGTCGCGGCCGAGGCGCTTGCGCAGCTCGGCGAGGCGCTCGCCGAAAGCTTTCTCGCGGCCGTTGCCGGTCGGCTCGTAGAAACGGCGCTCGGCGAGGGCGTCGGGGAGGTACTGCTGCGCGGCGACGCTGCCCGGGTGATCGTGGGCGTACTGGTAGCCGGTACCGCGGCCGAGTGCCTGGGCGCCTGGGTAGTGCGCGTCGCGCAGGTAGTCGGGCGGCGTCTGGGCGCCGTTCTTGCGCACCTCGGCGCGGGCGGCTCCGATCGCGGTGGTCGCCGCGTTCGACTTTGGCGCCAGCGCCAGGTAGATCGCCGCCTGCGAGAGGTTCAGCGCCGCCTCCGGCAGCCCCACCCGGTCGACCGCGCGAGCGGCGGCGTCGGCGACCACAAGCGCCATCGGGTCGGCGTTACCGATGTCCTCGGAGGCGAGGATCACCATGCGGCGGGCGAGGAAGCGTGGGTCCTCGCCGCCCTCCAGCATCACCGCCAGGTAGTAGAGCGAGGCGTCGACGTCGGAGCCGCGGGTCGACTTGATCCAGGCGGAGATGAAGTCGTAGTGGCGATCCCCCTGGCGGTCGTAGTCGATCGCCCGCCGCTGCAGGGCGTCCTCGATCGCCGCGACGTCGACTTCGGCGCCCTGCGCCCGCTCGACCGCCCGCTCGAGGCCGGAGAGCGCCGCCCGGGCGTCGCCCCCGCTGCGCTCGGCAAGCATCGCCAGCGCCTCGTCGGCGACCGGCGGCGGCTCGGCGATCCCCCGCTCCGGGTCGGCGAGCGCGCGCCGCAGCAGCTCCTCCACCTGGGCGGGCGAGAGCGGCGCCAGCTCGTAGACCTGGCTGCGCGAGATCAGCGCGCTGTTGACCTCGAAGTAGGGGTTCTCGGTGGTCGCCCCGATCAGGGTCAGGAGCCCCTCCTCGACCGCGGGCAGCAGCGCGTCCTGCTGGGCCTTGTTGAAGCGGTGGATCTCGTCGAGGAAGAGGACGGTGCCGCGCCCGTTGCCGCGCCGGCGCTCTTTCGCCCGCTCGATCACCGCGCGGATCTCCGCCCGCCCGGCGTTGACCGCCGACTCCTCCTCGAACGCGCCGTCGGCCATCCGCGCCGCGATCCGCGCCAGCGTCGTCTTCCCGGACCCGGGCGGCCCGTAGAGGATCGCCGAGTGCGGCCGGCCCGATTCGATCGCCGCCCGCAGCGCCGACCCCTCGCCGACGATGTGCTCCTGGCCGACCATCTCGTCCAGCGTCCGCGGCCGCATCCGCACCGCCAGCGGCGCGTCGGCAGGGACCTGTTCCGCCCCTTCGGCGCCGTTCGGGCCGGCGCCGCCGGTGTCGAAGAGCTGATCGCTCATGCGACCAGTATGAGCACCGCCCTAGGCGAACTTTCGGCGTTCGGCCGGAAAGAGGTAGTTCATGACGATCAGAGCCACGGCGACCACCTCGACGACCGTGGTTCCCACCCAAGCGCCGATCGCCGCCGCAGGGATGTTCCATGCGTTCGAATCGCCGTCTGCCGGGGCATCAGCAGCTCGGCGGCGAAGTGGTTGGCGTATGCCTCGTCCGGATCGAGACACTGCTCATCGAAAAGGTCGCGCCCGTCCTCAAGCTCCCAGGGAGCCAGACCACCGTTCTTCACCCGCAGGGTGTAGTGACCGAGCTCATGTGCACAGGTAAATCGTTGGCGATTCCGAGAATCGAGCGCATTGAGCACGATCTTTGGATCCTCATAGCCAGCTGCCTTTGTCAGCGTTCCGGAGATATCGGGGTACATCCCGCGACCGGTGAAGACCTGTAACCCGAGGTCCAAGGCGATTTCAAACGGATCGACGGGCAGAAAGGGTCCAGACGGGCCTGACTTCTTCCAAGCTCTGGTCAGCAGCTCCTGGGCGTCGCGTTCGGCTTCCACCACCGTTCGACCGTAGCCGAGGGTCTCAGAACGTTTGCTTCCCTCCACACTTATGGGGCTCGTCATGGCCACCCCCACCTAAGGGTCCGGCAGGGTGAATCTCTCCTCCCTCGCTGTACGCTCACCCGATGGAGAGCGCCACGCAGGCAGGGTGACGCTCGAGTCGCGCAGCCCGACCACCGGCGAGGTCATCGGGAGCGTGGCGACGATCGCGCCTGCCGAGGTGCAGGGGGTGGTCGACCAGGTCGCGCGGATCCAGCCCGCCTGGGCGCAGCTGACCACCAAGGACCGGGCGCGGTACATGCTGCGCGCGGCCGACGCGCTGCTGGACGAGATCGACGAGATCGCCGAGCTGCTGGTCCGCGAGCAGGGCAAGCCGCGGGTCGAGGCCTACACGATGGAGCTGCTGCCGACCGTCGACGCGCTGCACTGGGTCGCCAAGGCGGGGCCGAAGGTGCTGGCCGACGAGCGGGTGCCGATGCGCCAGGCCTTCACCGCGTCGAAGAGCGGCCACTTCTCCTACGAGCCGACTCGGCGTCGTCGGGGTGATCGCGCCCTGGAACTACCCCTGGTCGATCCCCTTCGGCGAGGTGGCGATCGCGCTGATGGCGGGCAACGGCGTGGTGCTGAAGCCGGCCTCGCTGACGCCGCTGCTGGGCGAGAAGATCCGCGCGGTGTTCGAGCGCGGCGGCGTGCCCGAGGGCCTGGTCCGGGTCGTCCACGGCGGCGGCCCGGTGGGCGAGGCGCTCGCCCGCTCCTCGGTCGACAAGGTCTTCTTCACCGGCTCGGTCGAGGTCGGCCGGCACGTCGGTGAAGTCTGCGCGGCCCAGTTGAAGGGCAGCGTGCTGGAGCTCGGCGGCAAGGACCCGATGATCGTCTGCGCCGACGCCGACCTCGGCAACGCGGTGAGCGGCGCGGTCTGGGGCGGCTTCGCCAACGCCGGCCAGACCTGCTCCGGGATCGAGCGCGTCTACGTCCTGCGCGAGGTCGCCGACCGCTTCGTCGCCGGGGTGGCGCGCGAGGCGCAGCGGCTGCCGGTCGGCGATCCGCTCGCCTGGGAGACGGCGATCGGCCCGATGACCTCCGACTCCCAGTACGAGACCGTGGTCGAGCTGATCGACGACGCGGTCGCGGCGGGGGCGACGAAGCTCTGCGGCGGCCCGGTCGAGGTCCCCGGCCTGGCCGGCAAGTTCATCGCCCCGACCGTCCTCACCGGGGTCACCCACGAGATGCGGATCATGCGCGAGGAGATCTTCGGGCCGGTGCTGCCGATCGTCGTCGTCGACTCCGAGCAGGAGGCGATCGACCTCGCCAACGACTCCGAGTTCGGGCTCGGCGCCTCGGTCTGGACGCGCGACCGGGCGAAGGGCGAACGGATCGCCCGGGTGCTCGAATCGGGGATGGTCTGGATCAACGACCACTCCTTCAGCCACGGCGCCTGCCAGTGCTCCTGGGGTGGGGTGAAGAGCTCCGGCCTCGGCCGCTCGCACTCCAAGTTCGGCTTCTACGAGTGCGTGAACGTCAAGATGAACGCCTGGGAGCCGGGGCTGACGCGGGACTTCTGGTGGCACCCGTACGACCGCACCCTGGGCGAGGCGGTGCGCAACTCGGCGAAGCTCCTCTACGGCCGCGGCGAGGTACGGGCGAAGGCGCTCCGCGACGGCGCCCGCCCCCTCGCGCGGGTTGGCCGCCGCACCATCCGCCGCGGCTGAATCGACAGAATCGCCCGCATGCCACCGGAGAACGAGCTGGCGATCGAGCTGGTCGGGCTGCGCCGCGTCTACGGCGATCGCGCGGCGCTCGACGGGCTCGACCTCGAGGTTCCGACCGGCAGCTCGCTGGTCGTCCTCGGCCCCAACGGGGCGGGCAAGACGACGCTGCTGCGGATCCTCGCCACCCTGCTGCGGCCGACCGGCGGCGAGGTCCGCGTCCTCGGCTGCAAGCTCCCCGGCGAGGCCTGGAAGCTGCGCGGCAGGATCGGCTACCTCGGCCACGAACCGCTGCTCTACCGCGACCTCACCGGGCGCGAGAACCTGCGCTTCCACGCCAAGCTGCACGGGATCGTCGGCGCCGCCGCCGACGCCCGGATCGAGGAGCTGCTGGCCGCGGTCGAGCTCTCCCACCGCGGCGACGAGCGCACCTACGAGTTCTCCGCCGGGATGCGCCAGCGCCTCGCGATCTGCCGCTGCATCCTCCACCGGCCGCAGCTGCTGCTGCTCGACGAGCCCGACTCGAACCTCGACATCGCGGGCCGCGAGATCGCCAAGACGCTGATCGGTCCCGGCCTCGGCCAGACCCGCGTGGTCGTCACCCACGACCCCGACCGCTACCTGCCCGAGGCCGACCAGGTGCTGCGGCTGACGATCGACGAGCGGGCGGCGAGCGTCCGGTGACCCCCTCGCGCACCGCCTTCGCGGCGATCCTCGGCAAGGACCTGCGGGCCGAGCTCCGCACCCTGCAGTCGCTGCCCGCGATGGCGCTCTTCGCGATCACCTCATTCGTGATCTTCCGCTTCGGCCTCAACCGCACCCACCTCTCCGGCAGCCTCGCCGCCGGGGTGCTCTGGGCGACGCTGCTGTTCGCCGCCGTGCTCGGCATCAACCGCCTCTTCGTCGCCGAGCGCGAGGAGGGCGGCTTCGACGCGATCCGCCTCGCCCCGATCGACCGCAGCGTCCTCTTCACCGCCAAGGTCGCGGCGCTGATCGTCTACCTGGCGGCGCTGGAGCTGATCGCGGTGCCGATCTTCGCCCTCTTCTTCCTCAACAGCGCGCATGCGCTGCCGCCGCTGATCATCGTCCTCGTCCTCGCCGACATCGGGCTCGCCTGCACGGGCACCCTGATCTCCTCGATGGCGGTCAATTCCCGCGCCCGCGACCTGCTCGTGCCGCTGGTCCTGCTGCCCCTGGTGGTGCCGCTGATGATCGCCGCCACGGCCGCCACCGAACCGCTGATGCTGCTGGGCGGAGTCTCCTATCACCGTTTCGGAACCTGGCTGATAGTGCTGGGTCTATACGATCTGATCTTCGCCCTGCTGGGCTACGCGGTATTCGACTTCCTGCTCGAGGACTGAGCCTGCGGAGTCCGGCAGCCGGACCCCCCACCAGGCATGTACGGCAAAGGACTCAGACCGCTTTCGATCGCGACCGTCGTGGCATTCGCGGTAACCCTTTCGCTGGTCTTCTTCTACGCGCCGATCGAAGCCGACCAGGGCTTCCTGCAGAAGATCTTCTACCTGCACGTGCCGCTGGCGATCATCTCGCTCTGCGGCTTCATCGTCGGCGGCATCTTCGCCGTGCTGCACCTGCGCCGCGACGACCCGCGCTACGACGCCTACTCCTACGTCTCGATCCACATCTCGGTGATCTTCGCCGTCGGCGCCCTGCTCACCGGCTCGATCTGGGCGAAGGGCTCCTGGGGCCACTGGTGGGTCTGGAACGAACCGACGCTGGTCAGCTTCCTGATCGTCTTCCTGCTCTACGCGACCTACTACCCCTTCCGCTACGCGATCGAGGACCGCCAGCGCCAGGCGCGCTACGCCTCGGTCTTCGCGATCACCGCCGGCGCCTTCGTGCCGCTCAACTTCCTCGCCGTGCGGGCGTCGGCCTCGCTGGTCCACCCGCGCGTCTTCGCCACCGCCGAAGGCGGCCTGCCCGGCTCGATGATGCTGACCTTCCTCTGCGCGATCGGCTCGATGGCGCTGCTGTGGACGACGCTGGTCAAGTTCGAGCTCTCGGCGAAGAGCGCCCAGGGCCAGCTGAAGCGCCTGCGCCGCGCCCTCGACGCGCCGACCACCCGGCGACCTCGCGGATCGCCCCGGAGGTCAACTGATGCTGCGCCTGCTCTTCGCCGCCCCGGCGATCCCCAACGACGTCGGCGGCAAGTACGTCGCCGGCGCCTACATCGTCTTCGTCCTGCTGCTGCTGATCTACGTCGCGATCATGGGCATGAAACTGGCCCGGATCGAGCGCGACCTGCGCGAGGTCGCCGAGATCGCCGAGCAGCGCAAGGACGACGCGGCCGCCGCCGCCGGGGAGACGGCAGCGCCCGCGGAGGTCAAATCTTGAGCGAGATCCTCGCGCTCGGCGTGTCGCACAAGACGGCGCCGCTGGAGCTGCGCGAGCGCCTCTCGCTGACCGAGGGGCGGGCCGTCGCGGCGCTGCGCGAGCTGACCGAAGCGGAGACGATCACCGAGGCGGCGGCGATCTCGACCTGCAACCGGACCGAGCTCTACCTGGTCGTCTCCGACCCGGTCGAGGCCGAGTCCGAGGCGCTCGGCGTGCTCACCCGCAAGGCCGAGATCCGCGCCGACCGAGCTGCTCGGCCACCTCTACTCGCTGCGCGGCATCGACGCCGCCCGCCACCTGCTGCGGGTGACCGCGGGGCTCGACTCGATGATCGTCGGCGAGGCCGAGATCCAGGGCCAGGTCAAACGCGCCTACGAGCTGGCGATGGTCGAGGGCGCCACCGGGCCGATCCTCAACCGCCTCTTCCGCGGCGCGCTCGCGGCGGGCGGGCGGGCCCGCTCGGAGACCGAGATCGGCGTGCGCGGGGTCTCGATCCCCTCGGTCGCGGTCGAGGTCGCGCAGCGGGCGCTCGGCGACCTCGCGGAGCGCAAGGTGCTGATGATCGGCGCCGGCGCCACCGCCGAACTCGTCGCCCAGGCCCTGGTCTCCCGCGGCGTCGCAGACCGTCTTCGTCGCCAACCGCCACCACGACCGCGCGCTCGGGCTCGCCCAGCGCTTCGAAGGCGAGGCGATCCGCTTCGAGAACCTGCCCGAGCAGCTGGTCGAGGTCGACCTCGCCGTCTCGACCACCAACTCGCCGCACCACATCATCGAGCGCGACGGGCTCGAGCAGGTGATGGCGGAGCGCGAAGCGCGGCCGCTGCTCCTGATCGACATCGCCGTGCCGCGCGACATCGAGCCCGAGTGCCGCGAGGTCGCCGGGGTCGAGCGTCTACGACATCGACGACGTCCAGCAGATCGTCGAACGGAACGCCGGGCGTGCGCGAAGCCGAGGCGACGCGGGCGGAGCGGATCATCGAGACCGAGCTCGACCGCTTCCAGAAGTGGCTCGCCTCGCTCGAGGTGGTGCCGACGATCACCGCCCTGCGCGAGCACGGCGACGAGGTCGTGCGCCGGGTGCTGGCCGAGAACGAGAACCGCTGGGAGAACCTCGGCGAGGCCGACCGGGCGCGGATGGAGCTGATGGCGAAGGCGATCGCCTCGCGGATCCTGCACGAGCCGACCCGGCGCATCCGCCGCGCCGCCGGCCACGACGACGCCTACCAGTACGTGAGCGCGCTGCGCGAGCTGTTCGGTCTCGACGTCGAGACCGAGGTCGAGTCGGAAGCCGACGCGGCGGGCAAGGTCACCGAGCTGCGCCCCGGCCAGGGCTGAGCCGCGGCCTTGGCGCTGCGGATCGCCACGCGCGGTAGTCAGCTTGCCCTGACCCAGGCCGGGATGGTCGCCGAGATGCTCGGCGGCGCCGAGCTGGTCGAGGTCTCCTCCGACGGCGAGCCGGGCGACAAGTCGCGCTTCGTGCGCGCGGTCGAGCAGGCGCTGCTCGACGGCCGCGCCGACGTCGGCGTGCACTCGGCGAAGGACCTGCCGGGCGAGGAGGTCGAGGGGCTGGAGATCGCCGCGGTGCCGGCGCGCGAGGACCCGGCCGACGCCTGGATCGGCGCCGGCGGCTCGCTCGAGGACGCCCCGGAGGGCGCGCGGGTCGGGACCGTCAGCCTGCGCCGCAAGGCCCAGCTCCTGGCGGCGCGGCCCGACCTGCGGATCCTCGACCTGAACGGCAACGTCGACACCCGGCTGCGCAAGCTGGCCGAGGGCGACTACGACGCGATCATCCTCGCCGCGGCGGGGCTGCGGCGGCTGGGACGCGAGAGCGAGATCGGCTTCCGCGTGCCGACCGCGCGGATGGTCCCGGCGGCGGGCCAGGGCGCGCTGGCGATCCAGGTGCGGAGCGGCGACGAGGAGACCGCGGCGACGGTGCGGGCGATCGACGACGCGGCGGCGTTCGCCCGAGCTGCAGCGCCGAGCGCGCCTGCTTCACCCGCCTCGACGCCGAGCTGCTCGACCCCGATCGGCGTCTTCGCCGAGCTGCGACGGCGGGACGCTGCGGATCGGCGCCTTCGTCGGCCTCCCCGACGGCAGCGAGTGGATCCGCGACGAGCTCGACGCCGACGCCGGCCGACCCCGAGGCGGCCGGGCGCGGAGCTGGCGAAGCGCCTGCTCGGCGCCGGCGCCGCCGACCTCCTCGCCCGCGCCGCGGAGCCGCGTCATGAAGCGTCGCCCTTCCGCGGCCGAGAAGCGCTCTGCGTCAGCGATTTCGGCCACATCAACGTGGGTGAGCACGTGAGCGCGCGCGGCGGGGTCGTGTATCTGGTCGGCGCCGGGCCGGGGGATCCGGGGCTGATGACGGCGCGCTCGCTGGAGCTGATCGCCGCCGCCGACGCGATCTACTACGACCGGCTGATCCCGCCGGGAGCGCTCGACGGCGCGCGCGAGGACGCCGAGCTGATCTACGTCGGCAAGCAGCCGGGGGTGCCCTCGGTGCCGCAGGACGAGATCGGCGAGCGGCTGATCGAGGCGGCCCGCGCCGGGCGCAGCGTGGTGCGGCTGAAGGGCGGCGACCCGTTCGTCTTCGGCCGCGGCGGCGAGGAGGGCGAAGCGCTGCGCGAGGCCGGGGTCGAGTTCGAGGTCGTCCCCGGCGTCACCGCCGGCGTCGCCGCGACCGCCTACGCCGGGATCCCGGTCACCCACCGCGACGACGCCTCGGCGGTCGCCTTCGTCACCGGCCACGAGGACCCGGAGAAGACCGAGACGGCGCTCGACTGGGACGCGCTCGCCGCCTTCCCCGGCACCCTCGTCTTCTACATGGGCGTCAAACGGCTGGGCGAGAACGCGGCGGCGCTGATCGCCGCCGGGCGCGACCCCGAGGAGCCCGCGGCGGCGGTCGAACGCGGCACCTGGCCGGGGCAGCGGACCGTGAGCGCGACCCTCGGCACGATCGCCGCGACGGTCGAGCGCGAGGCGGTCAAGGCGCCGGCGCTGATCGTGGTCGGCGACGTCGCGGCGCGGCGCGAGGCGCTCGCCTGGCTCGAGCGCCGCCCGCTGCACGGCCGCACCGTGGTCGTCACCCGGGCGCGCGCCCAGGCGAGCGGCCTGGCGGCGACCCTGCGCGAGCCTCGGCGCGACCGTGGTCGAGCTGCCGGCGATCCGGATCGAGTCGCGGATCGAGACCGACGAGGTGCGCGCCGCGGCGGCGGCGATCGGCGACTACGACCTCGTCTGCCTGACCAGCCCCAACGGCGTGAACCTCCTCTTCGAGGCCCTCGCCGCGGCCGGGCAGGACGCCCGCGCCCTGGCCGGCGCGACGGTCGCCGCGATCGGCCCCGGCACCGCCCGCGCCCTCGCCGCCCACGGCATCGCCGCCGACGTGATCCCCGAGCGCTTCGTCGCCGAGGCGCTGGTCGAAGCGCTGGCGAGCGTCGAGGTCGAGGGCAAGAAGGTGCTCGTCGCCCGCGCCGCCGAGGCCCGCGACGTCCTCCCCGACGCGCTGAAGCGAGCGCGGCGCCGAGGTCGACGTCGTCGCCCTCTACGAGACGGTCCGCGAGGCCCCCGACGACGAGGCGATCGAGGCCGCCCAGGCGCGCCGACTACGTCACCTTCACCTCCTCCTCGACGGTGACCAACCTCACCGAGGCGCTCGGCGACCGCTTCCCCGCCGCCGCCCGGATCGTCTCGATCGGCCCGGTGACCAGCGAGTCGGTCCGCGAGGCCGGCCTCGAGGTCGCGGTCGAGGCCGACCGCCACGACGTCGACGGCCTCCTCGCCGCCCTGCTCGCCGACGCCGCCACCCACTGACCGTTGCCGTGGAGACTTGTCGGTCTATGACCGAAAAGCTCCACACCCTTCGGATCGCCGCACCGTCACTTCGCGAGCATCGGGTCGACGAACACCGTCGCGCGTGAGCTTGCGGCGGCGGGGGCGCCGCACGGGACCATCGTCACCGCCGCCGAGCAGACGGCGGGGCGGGGACGACAGGGGCGCACCTGGACGGCGCCGCCCGGCTCGGCGCTCCTCTACTCGGCCGATCCTCCGCCCCCTCGTCCCCCGCCACTCGGTCCTCCCCCTCGCCGTCCCGCTCGCGGTCTGCGAAACCGCCGAGCGCCTCCGACCCGGCATCGACTGCAAGGTCAAGTGGCCCAACGACATCCACCTCGAAGGCCGCAAGCTGGCGGGCATCCTGATCGAGGCACGCCCCCAGGACGGCTGGGCGGTATCGGCGTCGGCCTGAACCTGACGATCGCCCAAGACGAGTTCCCGGAGGAACTCCGGAGCGCGCCACGTCCCTCTTCCCGCGAAGCCGCCAGCTGGCCCTATCGCCGATCGAGGCGTAGGACCAGCTGGACGAGCTGGCAGCGAGGACCCTGAGCGGACGCTCGACGATGGATCGACGCCGACACGGCGCGGTCCTCGCCGAGTGGCGGAAGCGCGACGCCCTCCTGGGCCGCGAGGTGAGCTGGGAGAAGGGACCGGGGTCGCCGAGGGGATCGACGAGCGCGGCTACCTACTCGTCCGACTCGCCGACGGCGACCGCGTCGCCCTCGGCGCCGGCGATGTCCATCTGACCAGCTTCTGAGTCGGCCTCCGTCGGCTTTCGCGGCTTTCGGTTTCCGTTTGCGTTTCGCGCCGCTTTCGGTTTCGCGGCTTTCGCTTTCGCACTTTCGGTCCTTTGCCGCTTTCGCCGCTTTCGGTTTCGCCGCTTTGCGTTTCGCCTTCGGCTTGACCGGCTTCCGTCCTCGCCGCTGACCCTCGTCGTCGCCGGCCCGCGCCACGCCCTCATCCGCGCCCGTCTCGCCTGGCCCCGTCCTCGGCTCCCGCCGGCTCGTTGCGTCGCCTCGCCGTCTTGGCTTCGCCCCTTCGGCGCCGCCGCCGTTCTCGCGCGCCTCCTTCGCCGGCCGCGCCGTTTGCCGCTTCCGCGTCGATTTCCCCTTGCGCCGCCCTGCGGCCGCGCCGCCGTTGCCCGAGCCGCCCTGCTTCGGGCTCTCATCGATCTCGAGTCGACTTCCGCCCGTTCTGCCCCGTTCCCCGCCGTCGCCGCCGTTCCCGCCGCCTTTGCGCTTGCGCCGGCGCTTGCCGCCTTTGGGGAAGTTCCGCAGCAGCTCGCGCGCGACCGCCGCTCGGTTTCCGGGCCATCCGCATTTTCGCCCCGCGCAGCACCTCCTCGCCCTCCGGCGTGTGCGACACCGCCGCGGCGAGCAGCGCCACCGCCAGGCGGCGGTCCTGTTTGCGCGCCGCGTGGACGAGCCGGCGCGCGTTGCGCCCGTGGGCCCGGCCGCTCGAGTTGACCAGCAGCCCGAGCAGCCGCTTCGTCTCCGGCCAGCGCTGCACCGCGTACTCCTCGTGCAGTTCACGCGTGTATTCGGCCAGCCGCCAGACCCACGCCTGCGCCTGGTCGCGGCGCCGATCCGCTTGTCGATCAGCGCCTGCAGCAAAGTCTTCGTCCCCGCCCGTTTGTCCTCGCGGCTCCAGGTGCCGACGATGTCGATCGCGTCGTCGAAGGCGTCGCCGTCGCTGAGGTCGGCGATCTCCCCCAGCGCTTTCAGCCGCAGCTGCGCGTTGCGGTTGCGCTGCACGCAGGTCAGCAGGAAGCGGCGGCGCAGCTCTTTGGTGCGGTCGTTCTGCAGCATCGCGCGGGCGTTCCCCCTCGCTTTCCTCGGCTGTGGGGAAACGGTGGTCGATAACGCGAAGACCGCCGACACGATCAAGAGCACGCTGGAAAATCGGAAGGGCTGAAAATCAAGTCTGTTGACTGCCCTCCGACGTCGAGGTCAAGGCGGGCGCCACATTCACCTGCACGGTGGCTGAAAAGGGCGGCCAGAGCCAGATCGTGACGCTAAAGTACCGAAACAGTGATGCCGATCTCAGCCTTGTCTGCTCGAACCACCGAAAAAAGGCGGATGACCCGGCTCGGAAAAAGAATGTTGAGGTTTGGCCCGTTGACCTCATCACCAGCAAGCCCGTTGACCTCATCACGAGCAAGTAAGGTGCCCAAAATGACGAGCCAAAATGCCACGGCCGCAGCGCCGACCACCAACGCCAAAGCTTCTCGACTGGGTCGGGGAGATCGCAGAGCTGACCCAGCCCGACGCCATGCACTGGTGCGACGGCTCCGCCGAGGAGTACGACTCGCTCGCGCAGACGCTGATCGACGGCGGGCACCTTCGAGACGCCTCTCCGACGCGAAGCGGCCCGAACTCCTACCTGGCGCTCTCCGACCCGGCCGACGTCGCCCGGGTCGAGGACCGCACCTTCATCTGCTCCGAGACCGAGGACGACGCCGGCCCGACCAACAACTGGCGCGACCCGGCCGAGATGCGCGAGATGCTCGGCGGCCTCTTCAAGGGCTCGATGAAGGGCCGCACGATGTACGTCGTCCCCTTCTCGATGGGCCCGCTCGGCTCGCCGATCGCCCACATCGGCGTCCAGCTGACCGACTCCCCCTACGTCGCGGTCTCGATGCGGATCATGACCCGGATGGGCGCCGGCGCGCTCGAGGCCCTCGGCGCCGACGGCGACTTCGTCCCCTGCGTGCACTCGGTCGGCATGCCTCTGGCCGAGGGCCAGGAGGACGTCTCCGTGGCCCTGCAACGCGGACAACAAGTACATCGTCCATTACCCGGAGACGCGTGAGATCTGGTCCTTCGGCTCCGGCTACGGCGGCAACGCCCTGCTCGGCAAGAAGTGCTTCGCGCTGCGGATCGCCTCGGCGATGGCCCGCGACGAGGGCTGGCTCGCCGAGCACATGCTGATCCTCAAACTGACTTCGCCCGAGGGCAACGTCAAGTACGTGACCGGCGCCTTCCCGTCCGCCTGCGGCAAGACCAACCTGGCGATGCTGGTCCCGACCCTGCCCGACTGGAAGGTCGAGACGATCGGCGACGACATCGCCTGGATGAAGTTCGGCGAGGACGGCCGCCTCTTCGCGGTCAACCCCGAGGCTGGCTTCTTCGGCGTCGCGCCGAACACGAGCCACCAGACGAACCCCAACGCGATGGACACGATCGAGCGCAACTCGATCTTCACCAACTGCGCCAAGACCGACGACGGCGACATCTGGTGGGAGGGGATGACCGGCGAGCCGCCCGCGCACGCGATCGACTGGCACGGCAACGACTGGACTCCCGAGTCCGACGACCCCGCCGCGCATCCGAACGCGCGCTTCACGACCCCGGCGTCCCAGTGCCCCTCGATCGCACCCGAGTGGGAGGACCCAGCCGGTGTGCCGATCGACGCATTCCTCTTCGGCGGCCGACGGGCGACCGTCCTGCCCCTGGTCCAGGAAGCCTTCGACTGGAAGCACGCCGTCTTCATGGGCGCGACGATGTCCTCGGAGACGACCGCGGCCGCGGCCGGCGAGGTCGGCCAGCTGCGCTTCGACCCGATGGCGATGCTGCCCTTCTGCGGCTACAACATGGCCGACTACTTCGCCCACTGGCTCAAGGCCGGCGAGCGTGAGGGAGCCGACCTGCCGCGTGTCTTCTACGTCAACTGGTTCCGCAAAGACGCGGACGGCAAGTTCCTCTGGCCAGGGTTCGGCGAGAACAGCCGGGTGCTCGAGTGGGTCTTCCGCCGCTGCGAGGGAACCGCCGACGCGGTCGAGACCCCGATCGGCCTGCTGCCGTCCGAGGGCGCGATCAACACCGAGGGGCTCAACATCACCGAGGAGGCGATGTCGGAGCTGCTGACGGTGGACACCGAGGGTTTCAAGGCCCAGTTGCCGCAGATCCAGCAGCACCTCGCCAAGTTCGGCGATCGGCTGCCGAGCGAGCTCTCCGCTCAGCTCGAGGCGCTCGAAGAGCGCCTCGCCTAGGCCGCACTCGGTCTCAAGGAAATTCCATCAAGTTCGCCATGCGATGCATGGCGAACTTGATGCGATCTGTCAGCTGACGGCGCCGCGGCGGCGGTCGCGGAAGGCGACGCCGGCGCGGAGCACCGGGGCGGCGAGCAGCCCGCGCGCCCCGGGGGCCGGGTAGGCCCGGGTGACCAGGGTGCGGCGATCGGGCCAGAGGCGGTTGAAGAGCTCGTTGCCGGGCGCCGTGCACGAGTCCATCGCGGACAGCTCGCCCCGCTCGTGGAAGCGATCGATCAGCAGCAGCTCGAGCTCGCGGCCGGGGGAGAAGCGCTTGAGGCTCTCGTCGTAGGCGACCTTGAAGCAGAAGCTGACGCCGCCGGCGAGCAGGCTGAAGCGGGCGGCCGCGGTCCGGCCGCCGGCCTCGAGGAAGAGCAGCTCGAGCTCGCCGCGCTCGGCGAAGGCGCGCGAGATCTCGCGGAAGAAGTCGGCATGGCCGGGGTCGGCCCCGAGCGCCGTTTCGCCGCGGCCCTTCCAGCCCGAGGCCTCGAGCGCGATGAACCCCTCGACGGCGGCCTCGTCGTCGCGCTCGGCCAGGCCCAGCTCCCCGCCCAATTCGTCTTCGAGCCCGCGGGCGAGGCGGCGGAACTCGCGCCGGTGCTTTCCCTTGACCCGGCCCTCCAGGTAGTCGTTCTGCGGGCGCCGCTCCAACGTCGCCCGGCTGTACTCGTCGAAGAGCAGGCCGTCGTCCCCCTCGACGGCGAGCGCGGTCGCGACCGGGCCGTCGCCCGGAATCCAATCGAGCGCCGCAGCCGAGATCGCGCCGGCGCCGCGCAGCGCGGCGAGGATCGCGCGCAGCTCGGCGCCGCTGCGGCCGGCGGCGAGCAGCGGCGTGCCGAGCAGGCAGTAGATATGGCGCCAGGTGGCGATCGTCGCCAGCGGCAGCCGGTTCCAGCGGCGGTAGCGGCGGACCGGGAGGCAGGCGGCCCAGGCGCCGCCCTCGCGCACCCGGGCCACGGCGACGTCGTCCCACTCGCCCAGCCCGCGCGCCGCGGGCAGGACGAAGTCAGGGTCGAAGAAGGGGTTCGGCTCAACCGCCCCGCGGGCCAGCTCCCGCCAGGCATCGAGGTCACGGTCCTCGAGCTCGGCCAGCGGGACGAGCTCGGCGCTCAACTGCTCAGCGACTTCAGTTTCCGGTGCGCCGCGAACTTGGCCTTGTCGGTGGCGAGGTGCTCGCCGGGCGGCCGCGGGTTGATCTTCAGTTTGCGCAGGCGGCGGTTGACGCTGTGCACGATCGCGCCGCGCTCGGTCACCGGCGTGCGGAAGGTGATCGAGAGCGAGACCGATACCGAGGGGCCGTTGATCACCCAGTGCGGCGCGTTCGGCGGCACGTAGACGCCGTCGCCCGGGTTCAGTTCGTAGTCGGTCGCGTCGACCGGCATCTGGTCCATGTTGCGGTCGCCGCCGAACATCTTCTCGACGTGCAGCTGCTCCGCTTCGCGGTCGACGAAGCGGCCGATGTTCATGTGCTTCATGCCGCGGACCTGGAGCAGGAAGTTGTGCTCGTGGTCGGTGTGGGCCGGCGTCGTCGATTCGGGGGCGGAGAGGAAGATGAAGCCCTCGCGCAGGTTCATCCCGCCCTCGCGGCCGGAGACCAGCGGCGTGACCTCGTCGAGCGCTTCGTCGAGCAGCTGGCGGTAGGCGGGGACACGCTCGATGTGCTTGAGCACCATCCAGCAGCCGTTGCTGTCGATGTTGCGGGCGATCTCGCCGGGCGAGTCGTCGAGGACCTGGACCTCCTCGCTCGAGACCACGGTCGGGATGTCGCCGCGGTTGTGCTCGATCTCCTCGGCGGGGAGCTGTTCGGCGAGCTTCGCGACCGCCTCGACGCTGAGCAGCTCGTGCTCGCTGAGGTTGTGGTGGACGCTGAACGGCTTCTCGGCGAAATGAGATGCGAGTTGGCCGGCGTCGATCTCAAGTACCTGGGTCATCGTTCCTCCTGTCAAGAATTCGGGCTCGCACCGACTGGGCGGTCTTCAGGGCGGGGCGCGTCGCGCGCCCCTTCAGCCCCGGGGCGGGCAGCACCTGGGTGGCCAGCGCCCGCCGGTCGGGCCAGAGCCTGTTGATCATGGTGTTGTTCGAGGCCGCGCACGAGTCGATGATCCCGGCATCGGTCTGCTCGTGGAAAAGCTTGAGCATGTCCACCTCGAGCTGGATACCCGGAGACAGCGACGCCCACTCCTTCGCGTAGGCGATCTTGAAGCAGAAAATCGTATCTCCGGCGATCAGGTTGACCTTGGCGGCGAGGGTCTGGTCGCCCGCGTGCAGCTCGAGCAGCTGCAGCCGCCCGAGCGCGGCGAACTCGCCGCACATCTCGGTGAAAAAGGCGGCGTGCGCCGGGTCGTCGGCGAGCAGTTCCTGGTCGGGATCGCGCCTGCCCGCCTTCTCCAGGGCGATGAAGTCCTCATAGGCGCCGGAGTCGCCCGAGCGGTCCACCGTCTGCGGCTCGGCAGCGAGCGCCTCGCCCAGCTTGCGGCGCTGGCGGCGCAGCTCACGGCGGTGCTTGGAGCTGAGCGTCTCCTCGACGTAGGTCGGCTCGGGGCGGCGCAGCAGGGCGGCGCGCTCGAAGCGTTCGAAGAGGATCGGCGCCGGGCCGTCGAGGGCGGCGAAGGGGTCGCCGACGGCCGCCGCCAGGGCGCCGTTCTCGCTGATCCACTCGAGCGCCGCGAAGGCCACCGCCGGATCGGCCTCGCGCATCCCCGTGAGCAGGGCCGCCAGTGACTCCGCCGGGCTCTCGGCGGCGACCAGCGGCGTGCCGAGCAGGCCGTAGAGGTGATGGCCTTTCCAGGTGGCCAGCGCCGGCAGCGGGATCCGGTGCCAGCGAGAGGGGCGGTGGACCGGCAGCATCGCCCGCCATTCCTCTCCGTCGGCGACGACGAGCAGTTCGACCTCTTCCTCCTGCCCCAGGGCGCGGGCCAGCGGCAGCGCGTACTCGGGCTCGAAGAACGGGTTCGGCTCGATTGCCGTCGCCGCGAGCCGACGCCAGCAGGCCATGTCGGCGGCGGTGAGATCGGTCAGCGCGATCAGCTTTACCTGCACCGGCGAAAGTATGACCGCGCCTCACCCGCCATCCCCGGGCTTCGCCCGCCTGCGCCCAGATCCCATCAAGTTCGCCAGGCGATGCATGGAGAACTTGATGGGATTTCGCTGCGGCGCCTTAAAGGCCGTAGGCCTCCGCCAGCTCCGGGTCCTTCGCGGCCAGCATTTCGGCCAGCTCGACCATCACCTTGCACTGCTTCCAGGTGGCGTCGTCCTGCATCTTGCCGTCGATCATGTGGACGCCGCGGCCGTCGGGGATCGCCTCGAGCACCTTCTTGGCGAACTTGACCTCGTCCGGCGGCGGGCTGAAGACCTTCTTGGCGATGTCGATCTGGACCGGGTGCAGCGACCAGGCGCCGACGCAGCCCATCAGGAAGGCGGCGCGGAACTGGGTCTCGCAGCCCGCCGTGTCCTTGATGTCGCCGAAGGGCCCGTAGAAGGGCAGGATCCCGGTCGAGGCGCAGGCGTCGACCATGCGCGCGATCGAGTAGTGCCAGAGGTCCTGCTGGGCGCTGACCCGGTTGTCCTCGGGGTTCTCGGGGTCGGCGGGGTCCTCCATCACGCGGTAGCCGGGGTGGCCGCCGCCGACGCGGGTCGTCTTCATCCGCCGCGAGGCGGCGAGGTCGGCGGGGCCGAAGCTCATGCCCTGCATGCGCGGGCTGGCGGCGGCGATCTCCTCGAGGTTGACGACGCCCTGCGCGGTCTCGAGCAGGGCGTGGATCAGGATCGGCCGCTCGAGCCCGGCCTTGGCCTCGAGCTGGGCGAGCAGGCGGTCGACGTAGTGGATGTCCCAGGCGCCCTCGACCTTGGGCACCATCACGACCTCGAGCTTGTCGCCGATCTCGGACACCAGGGTGGTCAGGTCGTCGAGCACCCAGGGGCTCTCGAGCGAGTTGACCCGGGTCCAGAGCGCGGTCTGGCCGAAGTCGGACTCCTTGGCGGCCTTGATCAGTCCCTGCGCGCGCCGCCTCCTTGCGGTCGACCGGGATCGCGTCCTCGAGGTTGCCGAGCAGGATGTCGGTCTTCTCGGCGATGCCGGCGGCCTTTTCGACCATTTTCTCGTTCGAGAAGTCGAGGAAGTGGATCATCCGCGAGGGCTTGACGGGGATCTCGCGCAGCGGCTCGGGCGCGCCGATCGCCAGCGGCTGGAAGAAGTCTCTGGGGTTTCTCAAGGCTGCTCCTAGTTCGGTCTGTTTGCGGGGACGAAATCTATTTGGTCCGGCGCTTTTGCCGCCTGCCCCCACCGTACTCTCGGGCGCGATGGAGGGCGGCGAGCGCGACACGCACCCAGGACTGGCTGCTCGGCGAGGAGGCGGCCCCGCCGCTGCTCGCCGAGCTGGTCGAGCGGATCGACGACGCGGTCGCATCGCGCGTGCCTCCGGAGGACGCCGTGCGCGCGTCGGCGAGGCCGCGGTCGAAGGCGGCAGTCGATGCCGCCGGACGCGCCCGCGACGCGGTCGAGCAGGCGATAGGCCGCCGAGCACGCGGCCGCTCGGCCAGCTCGCCGAGCGGGCTGCCCACGATGCTCGAGGCCCGGGCCGGCCCGCCTGCCAGCCGACCCCGCCCGGAGGACGAGAGCCTGCGCAGTTTCAGCGATCGCGCGGACCGGCTGGTCGCCCGCCTGCAGGCACTGCAGCGGATTCCGCTGCGCGCGCCGGCGACCGTCCCCGCGCCCCGTGAGCGTCGCCCCGGCCGCCGAGCGGATCTCGCGGCTCGAGGACCTCGAGCAGGAGTGGAAGGAGCTGGCCGACACGGCCGACCACCCGTTCGCGACGTGGGAGTGGAACGAGGGCTCCTGGCGCCACCTGGGCGGCGGCGAGCTCTACGCCTTCGCCTGCCGCGACGAGAGCGGCCGCCTCGCCGCCGTCCTGCCGATGTACGCCGCGAGGCGGGCCGGGACGGCGCGGATCGCCCGTTTCATCGGGCTCGGCGACCTGCGCGGCCCGGTCTGCGCGGCCGCCGACCGCGGCCTCGCCGGGACCGCGATGCGGAGCACGATGGCCGTGGCCGCGGGCGCTGTCAGGCCTGTTGCTCGCCGAGCGGCTGCCCGGCGGCGCCGGCTGGGACGCGGCGCTCGGCGGCCGGCTGCTCGCCACCCACGCCGACCCGGTCCTGCCCCTGGCGGGGGAGACCTGGGACGGGCTGCTCGCCTCGCGCAGCCGCAACTTCCGCCAGCAGGTGCGCCGCCGCGAGCGCCGGCTGGTCGAGGAGCACGGGCTCAGCTTCCGGCTCTCGAGCGGGCCGGCCGCGCTCGAGGCCGACTTCGAGACCCTCGTCCGCCTCCACGGCGAGCGCTGGGGCGGGCGCACCAGCGGCGTCTTCGAGGGCGCCAACGGCGAGTTCCAGCGCCGAGTTCGCCGCCGCCGCCGAGCGCCGTGGCTGGCTGCGGCTGTGGATCGCCGAGATCGACGGCGAGCCGGTCGCCGCCTGGTATGGCTGGCGCTTCGCCGGCTCCGAGTGGTACTACCAGGCGGGCCGCGACGCCCGCTTCGACGAGCTCTCGCTCGGCTTCGTCCTGCTCGCCCACACCGTCCGCGAAGCCTGCGCCGACGGCGTCGCGGCCTACCGCTTCCTCGACGGCGCCGAGCCCTACAAGTGGCGCTTCGCCAGCGCCGACCTCGAGGCCGAATCGCGTGCCTTCGGCGCCGGCCCTGGAGGTCGCGCGGTCGCCGCCGGCGGCCAGGCGGCGGCGCGGCTGCGGGGCTCGCTGCGGCGGGCGCGACGGGGCGGCGAGCAGCGGTGAGGCTCGGCCTCTTCGTCGATGCCGCCTACCGGTCCGACGGCGAGCGGGTCTGGAGCGGCAACGAGCTGCTCGGCTTCTCGACCTTCGCCGCCGCGGTCGGCGCCGAGTTCGACCGCATGCTGCTGATCTCACGGGCGACCGAGGACCCGGAGGCGGCGCCCTTCGAGCTCGCCCCGGGCCTCGAGCACTTCGCCCTGCCCTACTACCCGAGCCTGCGCCGGCTGCCGTCGGTGATCGCCGCGATCCCGGCGACCGTGCGCGCCCTCTGGCGCTCGCTCGACCAGGTCGACATGGTCTGGGTCTCGGCGGCGAACCCGGTCGCCCTGCTCTTCGCCGGCCTCGCCCGCCTGCGCCGCCGCAAGATCGCGGTCCTGGTCCGCCAGGAGACGATGGTCTACTACCGCAACCGGCTGCCGGGGCGGGCCTGGACGCCGCTGCTGGCGCCCCTCTGGCTGGTCGAGCGGCTCTTCAAGCGCCTCGGCCGGCGCCACCCGGTGACCGCGGTCGGCGCCGAGATCGCCCGCGCCTACGGCGCTCCGCGCGCCAACGTGATCGAGTTCGAGGTCAACCTGATCCGCAGCGCGGAGATCCGCGCCGAGCCCCGCGAGGGCGGCTGGGAGCGGCCCGTGCGGCTGCTCACCGTCGGCCGGATCGAGCCCGAGAAGGACCCTGCGCTGCTGGTCGAGACGCTGGCCGGCCTCGAGCGCGCCGAGCCCGGCCGTTTCACCGTCACCTGGGCCGGCGACGGCAGGCTCCGCCCCGAGCTCGAGGCCGAGGCGCACCGCGCCGGCCTCGGCGCCGCGGTTCACCTGCCCGGGTTCGTGCCCTTCGGCCCCGAGCTGCGCGCCCTCTATGACCAGGCCGACGCCTACGTCCACGTCGCCAAGACCGAGGGGGTCCCGGGCGTGATCTGCGAGGCGATGGCCCTCGGGCTGCCTATCGTCGCCACCGACGTCGGCGGGATCCGGGCGGCGACCGGCGACGGCGCGGCGGCGCTCCTCGTCGCCCCGGGCGACGCCGACGGGCTCGCCGCGGCGATCGCGCGGCTCGCCGCCGAGCCCGACCTGCGCCGGCGCCTGGCGGCCGAGGGCCTCGCCCTGGCGAGGCGCTCGGCGCTCGACGTCGAAAGCAGGCGGGTGGCCGATTTCCTCAAGGCGGGCAGCTGATGTGCGGTATCTGCGGCGTGCTTGAGCTCGGTGACGGCCCCCCGCCGCGGCCCGAGGACGTGCGGGCGATGAACGAAACCCTGGTCCACAGGGGCCCCGACTCGGCCGGCGAGTGCTTCGACGGCCCGCTGGGGATGGCGATGCGGCGGCTCTCGATCATCGACCTCGCCGGCGGCGACCAGCCGCTCTCGCAACGAGGACGGCAGCGTGCAGGCGATCCAGAACGGCGAGATCTACAACTACCGCGAGCTCGGCGAGGAGCTCCGCGGCCGCGGCCACGAGCTGCCGCACCCGCAGCGACACCGAGGTGATCGCCCACCTCTACGAGGAGCACGGCCTCGACTTCGCCGCCCGCCTGCGCGGGATGTTCGCCGTCGCCATCTGGGACGCGCGCCGGCGCCGCCTCGTCGCTCGCCCGCGACCGCTACGGGATCAAGCCGCTCTACTACCGCGAGCAGGGACGGCAAGCTCTCCTTCGCCTCCGAGCTGAAGGCGCTGCTGCGCCAGCCCGGCGTTCTCACGCGAGATCGACCTCGGCGCGCTCGAGGCCTACCTGGCGATGAACTTCGTGCCGGCGCCGCTGACGATCTTCCGCGAGGCGCGCAAGCTGATGCCGGGCGAGATGCTCGGTCTGCGAGGACGGCGCGGTGCAGGTCAGGCGCTACGCCAGCCCGGGCGCCGTCGCCGAGGAGGACCTGCGCGGCGAGGGCACCGAGGAGCTGGTCGAGGAGCTGCGCGCGGCGGCTGCGCGGCTCGGTCCGCGCCCACCTCGTCGCCGACGTCCCGGTCGGCGTCCTGCTCTCCGGCGGGGTCGACTCCGGCGCGCTGACCGCGCTCGCCAGCGAGCGAGAGCGCCGAGCGGGTGCAGACCTTCACCATCGGCTTCGCCGACGCCGACTGGTCGGAGGCCGACCCGGCGCGCAAGGTCGCCGAGCGCTACGGCACCGACCACCACGAGCTGATCGTCGAGCCGGACGCGGTCGAGCTGCTGCCGAAGATGGTCGAGATCTTCGACGAGCCCTTCGCGCGACAACTCCGCGCTGCCGACCTTCCTCGTCTCCCAGCTGGCCGCCGAAAGCGTCAAGGTCGTGCTCTCCGGCGAGGGCGGCGACGAGCTCTTCGGCGGCTACTACTCCTACCTCGGCGACCTCTGGGCGCCACGGATCGGGCCCGGCTGTCGGCGTCGCCCGAAGTTTGATCGAGCGCCTGCCGAGCGGCTCCGGCAGCCGCCGCCTCGACGACCGCCTCAAGCGCTTCGCCCGCGGCGCCCACCTCGAGCAGCCGGAGCGCCACGTCGCCTGGAGCCAGGTCTTCTCGGTCGAGGCCCGCGAACGGCTGCTGGTCGAGCGCGAGGGGGGAGGGTTCGACCCGCTCGCCGCCCACCGCGAGCGCTGGGCTTCCTCGGCCGGCGCCGAGGAGGTGGCGCGCGCCCAGGATCTCGACTTCGGCACCTACATGGTCGACGACATCCTGGTCAAGATCGACCGCGCCAGCATGGCCTGCTCGCTCGAGTCGCGGGTGCCGTTCATCGACCCCGAAGTGGTCGACTTCGCCTTCTCGGTGCCCGACCCGGGAGAAGCTGCGGCTCTTCTCGAAGAAGCGCCTGTTGCGCAAGGCGGTGGCGCCGATGCTCCCCGACGAGGTCGTCAATGGCCGCAAGCGCGGCTTCGCCCTGCCGGTCGCGAGCTGGTTCCGCGGCGAGCTGCTGCCCTTCGCCCGCGAGGTGCTCTCGCCGGAGCGGATCGCCGCGCAGGGCCTGCTCGACCCCGCCGCCGTGACCGCGACGATCGACCTGCACGTCTCCGGCAGCGAGGACCTCAGCCGCAACATCTGGGGCCTGATCTGCCTCTCGCTCTGGCAGGAGCGCTACGGCTAGCACCGAGATTTCGGTATGCAAGCCGCCCTGGACGTTTGTTCTAGTCGCAGGCGGCAATTTAAGTCGATTGCCCTGAAAAGCCGATCCGGCAGGGGATGCAGCGTCCCCTCCAACTTCCCTTCCGGATCGCCCTCGCCGCGGCCGCCCTGCTCTCGCTCGCCCTGCTCTGCTCGGCATCCGGCGCCGCGGCCGCCGGCTGCGGCCACATCAAGGTCGACGTCTCCAAGCACCGGGTCAAGCCGGGCCAGGTGCTGCGGGTCAGCGGCACCACCTGCGCCACCCGCTCCGAGCGTCCGCGCGTCGTCCGCATCAAGCTGCGGACCAAGCACGGCTGGCGCAAGATCGGCGTCTCCCACACCAGGGCGACCGGCCACTTCTCGCGCAAGGTCAAGGTCCGCGTCCCCGAGGGCCAGCTGGTCGCCGCCAAGACCAGCACCGCCCGCCTCCAGGTCGTCGCCTCCAAGGCCCAGTCGCCGAGCGTGCCGATCAGGGTCACCGACCCGGCGCCGCCCTGCCCGCTGCAGAACCCCGCCTATGAAGTCGGCTCGACGCTGGAAGGCTGCCGCGTCCTCTTCAACGACACCGCCTCGGCCCCCGACGCCGCCGCGCTCTGGGGCCGTGCCGACTGCGGCACCTTCCCCAATGCGGTCGACCAGCAGCGGCCGCTGCGCCTCGAATCGGGCGGCGACACCCACCTGACCGGGACCGGCGCGCCCCAGGAAAACGGCGACTACCGGCGGATGACCGTCTTCGACGGCGACAACTACTACGGCGAGCGCTGCGAGCTCGGCTTCAACAACAGCGAAGAAGGCCCGACCGCGCTCTATCACGAGGGCCAGCGCCGGGTCACATACGCCTCGATCCGGCTGCCCGAAAACTTCCCGCTCGACACCACCGACTGGCAGACGATCCTGCAGATGAAGCAGGCCCAGCCGGCCAACAACGGCGGCGGCGTGCCGATCCTCTTCATGGGCGCCCACAACGGCATGTTCGTCGTCGACTCCGACCACGGCGAACACTGGGAATTCCCGGCGCAGAAGAACGTCTGGACGCGCTTCATGTTCGACGTCACCTACTCGCAGGACCCGAGCAAGGGCAGCATCCAGGTCGACGCCGACCTCAACGACGACGGCGACTTCAACGACCCGGGCGAGCGCAGCCCGCGGATCCAGACCGCGACCCTGCGCGCCGAGACCGCCGGCCCGCTGACCAACATCGCGCCGGGGGAATCGATCCCCGACCACCTGCGGGTGGGCATCTACCACGACCCGGAAATTCCCTGCCCGCCGCCGACCGGCTGCTCGACCGAGGTCGACAACGTCCAGGTGCTCGGCTCCTGAAACTTCCCCGCAAGTAAGGGGTTTCACCCAGAGTTGATGTTCTGTATGGGGTCGGGAATACTCGTAGTGGTGCGTGCGCGGGGTCGAAAGAGCCGCAGTCGGCTTGCCGTGCTCGCCACGGCCGCTCTCGCCTGCCTCGTGCTCGGATCGGCCGCCGCCGCGCCGGCCCAGGCGCTGAACCTGAACCTGCCGCCGAAGTTCCAGGCGACGACCCTCAACATCCCGCCGGCCGAAGAAGAAGGCAATCTGGGCTACATCCAGACCCTCCAGTACCCGACCGCGATCGACTTCGCCCCCGACGGGCAGATGTTCATCGCCGAGCGCAACGGCAGGGTCAAGGTGCTGAGCTCGGTCGACGACACGACGCCGACCCTGGTCGCCGACCTGATGGCGGACGTGATGGGCCGCGGCGACCGCGGCCTGCTCGGGCTCAAGCTCGACCCCGAATACCCGACCAAGCCCTACCTCTACCTCGCCTACACCCACGACGCCCCGATCGGCGGCCAGGCGCCGGCGACCCAGGGCGACCCCTCCGGCGGCGACTTCTGCGACGAGTCACCGCCGTTCACCGACTGCGTCGCCAGCGGTCGCATCGTGCGGCTGACCCTCGACCCGCAGACCGACATCCCCGTCGGCGGCGTCGATCACCCGGTGCAGCAGATCCTGGTCGAAAGCTGGTGCCAGCAGTTCCTCAGCCACTCGATCGGCGACATCGAGTTCGACTCCAGCGGCGCCCTGCTCGCCGGCGGCGGTGACGGCGCCAACTTCGAACAGGCCGACAACGGCCAGTTCGCCAACGCCTGCGGTGACCCCGAAAAAGAGGGCGGCTCGCTGCGCGCCCAGGACCTGCGCTCGCCGGCGACCGGGACCGACCCGACCGACTACAGCGGCTCGATCATCCGCATCAACCGCGAAACGGGCGAACCGGCGCCGGGCAACCCGCTGATCGACAGCAGCGACGAACGGGCCCGACGGGTACTCGCCTACGGCCTCCGCAACCCCTTCCGCTTCGAGCTGCGCCCCGGCACCGACGAACTCTACGTCGGCGATGTCGGCTGGTACACCTGGGAGGAGCTCGACCGGCTCCAATCGCCACCCGCCGTGGGCCAGGGCGCGCTCAACTTCGGCTGGCCCTGTTACGAGGGCGACGGGCCGGAGCCGGACTGGGAACACCTCGCCGAAAACGGCCAGGCGCCGCTCTGCCAGTCGCTCTACGAAACCCCGGGGGCGGTGACGATGCCGATCTTCAAGTACGTGCACGCGACCGCCGGCCTCTTCGACGGCGACCAGTGCTCGCAGCTGCCCGGCTCGGCTTCCTCGGGACTGGCCTTCTACGAACCGCCGGCCGGCGCGACGACCGACCCGTTCCCGTCCTCCTACGACGGCGCGATGCTGATGGCCGATGCCTCGCGCGGCTGCATCTGGGCGATGCACGCCGGGCCCGACGGGCGTCCCGACCCGACCGACATCACCAACTTCGCCTACCTCGACCCCGGCGCGGCGGGCTCCTTCACGCCGGTCGACATCGTTGTCGGCCCCGACGGCGCGCTCTACATCCCGAGCTTCTTCACCAACAGCATCGTCCGCATCCGGTACTTCGCCAACGACCAGCCGCCGGTGGCGAAATTGAGCGCCGACCGCACCTACGGCGAGGCGCCGCTCGACGTCCACCTCGACGCCTCCGAATCGAGCGACCCCGACTCCGATCACCTGACCTACGCCTGGGACACCGACGGCGACGGCGAATTCGACGACGGCGCCGACTCGCCCGAGCTGGACGCGACCTTCAACGGCGCCCAGAACGTCAAAGTCAAGGTTCGGGTCACCGACCCCGCCGGCCTCTCCTCCGAAGCGGAACTGACCGTCTACCCGGAAGACCTCGGGCCTCCGGCGCCTTCGATCACGGTCAGCGCGGTCAGCGAAAAAGAATGGACGGTCGGCGAAACCATCGAATTCTCCGGCGTCGCTCCCGACCCTGATCTCCCCGGCGCCCAGCCCGGCGACCCCTTTCCGGCGCTGAACTGGAACGTCGTGATCCGGCACTGCCCGACCGTGACCGAGTGTCACTCGCACCCGCTGACGAGCCTCAGCGGCGTCGATCACGGCGAGCTCAAAGCCCCCTCGCATGAGTACCCGTCGCACCTGCTGCTCACCCTGACCGCGACAGACGACCGCGGCCTCTCGGCCTCGACCTCGAAGGAACTGTTCCCCAAGGTCGTGCCGGTGGAACTGCGCTCGGAACCGGCCGGGGTGCCGCTGACCCTCGACGCCGAGGTCGGGCCGGCGCCGCTCAGCGCGGAGATGATCGCCGGTGGCAGCATCAACGTCTCGGCGCCGCCGACGGCCGAGATCGGCGGCGTCCCCTACGCCTTCAGCGGCTGGTCTGACGGGGGGGAACGGGCCCACGCCGCGAGCAGCACCGGCCCGCTCGTCCTCGTCGCCTCCTACCGCTCGACCGCCGAGGTGCCGCCGCCCGCGCCGCCGCCGGCGCCGCGCCAGTCGCTCTTGCTTCGCTCACGGCCGGAAGGGATCCGGTTCAAGCTCGGCAAGGCCGAAGGCAGCCAGGTGACCCCCTTCCGGCTCGAACTCGGCCTCGGTGAAAACCGGCTCGTGATCCCGCCGATGCGCACCCGCCACGGCGGCCGCCCGCTGCGCTTCGCGCGTTGGTCGGACGGCTCGACCGGGCGACGGCGCGCGATCGAGCCCGGCGCGAAGACCCCCCGCGCGATCTTCGTACCGCTCGCCCCGCGCCGCCATAAGCAGCGGTAGGCGCCTTTGCGGGTCCTGCTCCTGACCCAGTACTTCACCCCCGAGGTGACCGCCGCCTCGGCGCGGCTGCACGCCTTCGCCGCCGGCCTCGCCGGCCGCGGGCACGAGGTCACCGTGGTCTGCGAGGTGCCCAACCATCCCTCCGGCATCGTCGAGGACGAGTTTCGCGGCAGGGCCAGGGTCAGGCGCGAGCTCGACGGCTTCGAGGTCGACTACGTCTGGGTCCGTCCCTCGCCGCTGAAAACGACCCGCAACAGGCTCGTCTGGTACGGCTCCTACACCCTGGCAGCGACCGTCCAGGCGGTCCTGGCCAAGCGTCCCGACGTCGTCCTCGTCTCCTCGCCGCCGCTGCCCGCCGCGGTCGCCGCGGCGGCGGCGGCGATGCGCCACCGGGTGCCGCTGGTGCTCGACATCCGCGACCTCTGGCCGGAGGCGGCGGTCGCAGTCGGCGAGCTCACCAACCGGCGGGTGATCGGCGCGCTCGAGCGGCTCGAGCGCCGGCTCTACGCCCGCGCCGCAGCGATCGTCACCGTGACCGAGCCCTTCCGCGCCTCGATCGCCGCCAAGCTGCCGGCGAAGGACCCGGCGGCGCTCTCGGTGATCCCCAACGGGACCACGCGCATGTGGCTCGACGCCGGCGCCGCCGAGCCGCGGCCGCGGCGCGAGCTCGACATGCCCGAGGACCGCTTCGTCCTCACCTACGCCGGCAACGTCGGCCTCGCCCAGGGTCTCGAGGCCGCGGTCGACGCCGCCGCCTCGCTCGGCGACGGCTTCCAGCTGCAGATCGTCGGCAACGGGCCCAAGCGCGAGGAGCTCGAAGCGCGGGCCGCCTCGCTGCCCGAGGGAAGGGTCAGGTTCCGCGGCCTGGTCCCGCCCGAGCAGGCGGCGCTCTGGCTGCGCGCCTCCGACGCGATCCTGGTCTCGCTCGGCGCCGACCCCGCCTTCCAGATGTTCGTCCCCTCGAAGCTCTTCGACGGCTGTGCCGTCGGCCGTCCCGTTGTCCTCGCGGTCGGCGGCGAGGCGCGCCGCCTGGCCGAGGAGGCGGGCGCGGTGCTGCCCGTCGCGCCCGGCGACGCCGGCCAGATCGCCGCCGCCGTCAGCCGGCTCCGCGACGACGAGGGCCTGCGAGACCGGCTCGGCGATTCAGGCCGCGCCTTTGCCGCCGAGTACCTGCGCGAGCGCCAGGTCGAGCGCCTCGAGCGCGTGCTCGAGGCGGCGGTCGAGCGCGGCTAGGGCCGTTTCCGGCGCCGCCACTCGCCGCCGGGGAAGGCGGCCTGTAGCTCGGACGGTGTCTGCTCGTACCACTCGCCGCGCTTGCGAAGCGGCGCCAGCAGCTTGCGGGCGGCGCCTTCGAGGCCCGCCCGGGTGCCGGCCGCCGGGCCGGCGCTGCCGTCGAGCAGGGCGACCTCGGAGGCGGCGGAGTCCGCCCTCGCCGTGGCCGCCGACCGCACCTGCGGTGAGAAGTCCGGGCTCTCGGCGACCTTGCGGCAGACCCGCTCGAGGTTGGCGTACATGTTGCGGTGGTGGGTGGTCATCGCCCCGGCCCGGTTGCGCTTGATCGCGGGACGGCCAGGGACGCGGGCGGCGCCGAAGCCGGCGCCGAGGACCCGCAGCCAGAGGTCGTAGTCCTCGACCGCGCTGAGGCTCTCGTCGAAGGGCCCCGCCGCCTCCAGCGCCGCCCGCCGCGCGGTGGCCGCGACGAAGATGAAGTTGGACTCGATCAGCAGCCGCAGGAAGGCCTCGGGGTCGGCGGGGGGGTCGGCGGGGGGGTGGTTCCAGGACATCGCGCTCGGCCGCGCGAAGCGGTCGCCCTCGTCGTCGAGTAGCCAGGCGTCGGTGTAGGCGAAGCCGGCGTCCGGGCGCTCGGCGAGGGCGGACCCCATCCGCTCCAGGTAGTCGGGGAGGAAGAGGTCGTCGCTGTCGAGGAAGGCGACCAGCTCGGCGCCGGCCGCGGCGACGCCGGCGTTGCGCGCCGCCGAGAGGCCGCGGTTCTCCTGGCTGAGCAGGCGCAGGCGCGAATCGGAGGTGAACTCGCGGACGACCTCGGCGGTGGCGTCCTCGGAGCCGTCGTCGACGACGATCAGCTCGATGTCGGCTTCGGTCTGGGCGAGGACGGAGCCGATCGCGGCGCCGACCAGCTCCTCCTCGTTGTAGGCGGTGATCACGACGCTGAAATTGGGAGCGGCCATCAGGCCTCCGCCTCGGCGGCGTCGGTCCCTGCGCCGCCGCCCTTTCCGAGCACGCGCAGGAAGAGGTCACGGATCTGACCGGCGGTCCTCGGCGCGACCAGGGCGAGGACGCCGATGTAGATCAGGAGGCCGAGCAGCGCCTCGGCGACGAGCAGGGCGATGCCGACGGCGGTCGAGCGCGAGGAGGCTTCGATGACGAGGAACTCGAGCGGCGTCAGCACCGCGACCATCGCCAGCGCCGCGATCCCGGGGCCGCTGATCGCGGCCAGCATCTCGCCCCTGCCGAAGCCGGCCAGCGGCCGCTCCTTGAGCATCGCGTAGACGGCCGAGGCGGTGATGCCGATCGAGAGCCCGGCCGAGACGCCGACCAGGCCGAAGGGGAGGAGGGCGACCGCGGCGATCACCGAGACGGTGACGCTGACGACGTGGACGCGGGCCATCAGGTCGGGGCGGCCGTCGGCCTTCAGCGCCTCGGAGGCGAAGGAGACGATCGTGCCGGCGATCGGCACGCCGACCAGGGCCATCGCCGCGTAGCCGGCGTCGCGCCAGACGTCGCCGAAGAGCAGCACCGCCGAGGGCTCGCCGAGCGGCACCAGCAGCGGCGCCGAGCGGGAAGGCGAGGGCGCACATCGTCGCAGCGAGCGCAGGGTGGCGTCGCGATAGCGGTCGCGGTCGTCGGTGATCCGGGCGAAGGCGGGGAAGAGGACGTAGGAGGCGGCCTGGACGAGCAGCGAGAGCGGCGTCGTCGCCATCCGGTCGGCGTAGCGGTACTGGCCGAGCGCGTCGGTGTTGACGAAGCGGCCGAGCAGCACCAGCGGGATCTGTTCGCCGGCGCGCATGACGATGTTGGAGGCGAGCACGAAGCGCCCGTAGGCGACCAGCTCGCGCCACATCGCGAAGGAGACGAGGCGCAGCTTCGGCCGCCAGCGGACCAGCGTCCAGGAGAGCAGGACGTCGGCGACGGCGCCGACGTAGTAGCCGATCACCAGCCCCCAGGGGCCGAGGTCGTGGGAGCAGGCGATCACCGCGGCGACGCCGAAGGCGAGCACGCCGATCGGCTCGACGATCATCCGCCGCAGGAAGGAGAAGCGGCGCTGCAGCAGCGCCTCGGGGACGACCGGCAGGGCGCGGACGAAGAGCAGCCCCGAGCTGGCGGCGGCGATCGCGCCGACCCGCGAGCTGTCGAAGATCAGCCCGACCAGCGGCGAGGCCGCCAGGGCGAGCAGCGCCAGGGCGATCCCGGCGGCGAACGTCGCCACGGTCGCGGTGCTCGCCGCCTCGTCGATCCGGTCCTCGCGGTGGATCAGCGCCGCCAGCATCCCCGACTCGGTGAAGAGCAGGCCGACGCTGACCAGGATCGAGCCGGCGGCGAACTCGCCGAAGTCCTCGGGGGTCGCGAGCCGGGCGAGGACGAGGAAGAAGCCGAGGGTGAGGACCTGGGCGAGGACGTAGCCGCTGCCGGCCAGGCTGGCGCCGCGGACTACCGTGTCCGACAGTCCGCTCGGCTCGATCTCCGGCTCGGTCATCGGCAGCGGCTAGCTGACCGCGGGGTCGCTGGGCCGGAAGGGACGCACTCCGGCCGAGATCGGCCCCCAGGCCGCGAGCGCTGCAGCCGCCTGAACGAGGGTGAGATCTTGAGCTGGAAGGAGCGTTCGCCGTCGACGCGGTAGATGCCCACCCGCGACCAGCAGAAGGGGGTGGGGAGGTCGGGCTCCATCGAGAGCGCAGCGGCGCCGGCGTAGCCGGCCGCCATCGCAGCTTCGGCGACCCGGCGGTCGGCGTCGCCGTAGGGGAAGGCGAGCGTTTCGCAGGGCCTGCCGAGCCGCGCTTCGATCTCCTGCCGCGAGCCGACCAGCTCCTCGCGCAGGCGCTCGTCGTCGAGCTTGGTCAGCTGCGGGTGGGTGCGGGTGTGGGAGCCGATCTCCCAACCGTCGGCGACCAGCGCCGCCGCTTCGGGCCAGGACATCGGCGTCAGCTCGTCGGCGCGCGGCCCGCGCAGCCAGTGCTCGATCCCGGGCCAGCTCATCGGTTGCTCGAGGCCGATCAGGTCGCTGGGGACGAAGACCGTCGCCGTCATCCCCAGCCGGTCGAGGATCGGCTTGGCCAGCTTCGAGACCGAGCGGTAGCCGTCGTCGAAGGTGATCACCACCGTCTTGCCCGGTTGGGCGTGGGCGATCGCCTCGGCGAAGGTGATGGCGCGGAAGCCGAGCTC
Organism: uncultured Solirubrobacterales bacterium; assembly: GCA_963836415.1. Taxonomy (GTDB): domain Bacteria; phylum Actinomycetota; class Thermoleophilia; order Solirubrobacterales; family 70-9; genus VRUE01. Next base: position 217,663 of record CAWIJE010000005.1, on the reverse strand, counting down.
ACCCAGGCGGCGCAGCTGTTCCTCGAGCGCGGCCGGGGTGACCGCCAGCGGCCCGCGCCACTCCTCGCTGACCGCGTGGTAGCAGAGCACCAGGGTGTCGTTGGCGCGGCCGCCCTCCGGCGGGTCGTCGCGGGTCGCCGTGTTCCAGGGCAGGCGGTGCGAGAGCGCCGCGTTGCGGGGGACGACGAGGCGGAAGGCGACCTTGCGGGCGGTCGAGCGGCGGCGCTCGAGCGCCGAGCTGCGGTACTGCTGGAAGCGGTCCCGGTAGCGGGCCAGCTCGGGTCGTGGCGAGAGCCGGTCGAGGACCTCGAGCTCACGGATGTGGAGCAGGTGGTAGGCGGCGCTGGCGATGTTCGGGAGCGGGTGCGGGTAGAGGTCGTAGAGCGACCAGTGCCCGGTGTCCCAGCGGTGGAGGTTCGCCGCCAGCGAGGAGGTCAGGGTCTCGAAGCGCTCCCGGGTCTCCTCGTCGCCGAGGCCGACGCCGACGTCGTGGACGCCCCAGAGGGCGAAGATCGCGCCGTTGAGGACGAAGGAGGCGGGGCTGGTCGGGTACTCCTCGACGAAGGGGTCGCCGTCGAGCTCGGCGAGCACGCCGCCTTCGGCGGAGGGGACGGACATCGGCAGCAGGGCGCGGCGCGCCGCGTCGGCGAAGCGCTCCTCGCCGCTCTGCCGGTAGAGGCGGACGAGCAGGCTCGCCGCCTCGCCCTGGGTGATGCCGGAGAGCCACGGGGGGTCGATCCGGTAGGTGTGGGGCATCGGGAAGAAATGGCGGAAGCCGCCGTCCTGGGCGCCGCCGCGCTGCTGGATCTCGATCAGGTGCTCGCCGACCCTGTTCGCCGCCTCGAGCCAGCCCTCGCCCTGCCCGTCGAGGAAGCGCTCGTAGGCGCCCAGGCCCCACTGCACGGTGGCGACGTGGAGTTGCTCGGAGAGGCCCGGCATCCGCGGCGGCGGCCACTGCGGTGACTCGGCCTTGAAGCTGAAGTCGATGTAGAAGCCGCGGACCGGGTCCTCGGCGTCCCAGTTTTTGCCGATCTCAGGACTGAACGAGCGCTCGCTGCCGAAGGCGTCGGGGTTGCCTTCATGGGAGCGGAAGAGGCCCCGCGCCCCGCGCCTGCCGGCCTGGGCGACATTCCTGGTTCGCGAGGGGGTCCTGGGCGCCATTGGACGAAACTACAAGCTAGTGATGACCCGACCGGCCGAGAGCAAGCTGCGCGTCCTCACCCTCGTCGACAGCATCGGCACCCACGGCGGCGCCGAGTCGCTCGCCCGCCAGATCGCGATGGGCCTCGACCCGGACCGGTTCGAGTCGGTCTACTGCGTCAGCCGCTGGGATCCGGGCGACGGCCGCTGGGACCCGCGCGAGGAGTACCAGGTCGGGCTCGAGGAGCTGGAAGCGGCTGGGGTCGGCTTCATCGGCCTCGAGCGCGGCTCGAAGGCCGACCTCGGCCCCTGGCGGCGACTGGCCGGGCGGATGCGGCGAGAGGGCTTCGACGTCCTCCACAGCCACAAGACCGGCTCCAACATCTGGGGCGCGCTGCTCAAGCCGCTGGCCTCGGTCCCGGTCTTCGTCGCGCACGAGCACACCTGGTCCTTCGAAGGGCAGCCGCTGCGCCGGTTCCTCGACCGCGAGCTGATCGCGAGGTCCGCCGATGCCTTCGTCGCCGTCTCCGAAGAGGACCGGCGCCGCATGCACGAGATCGAGCGCATCCCGCTGCGCAAGCTGCGCTTCATCCCGAACGGGATCCCGACCCCCGAGCCACCGCGCTCCGGCGCCGACGTCCGCGCCGAGCTCGGCATCGGCGCCGGCCGGCCCGTGATCGGCACGGTGGCGACCCTGCGCCCGCAGAAGGCGCTCGACGTCCTGATCAGGGCGACCGTCCCGCTCGCCCGGGCGCACCCCGACCTGAGGGTCCTGATCGCCGGCGGCCAGGCCGGCGGCCGGGCCGGCGCGGCCGACCCCGAGCGCGAGGCGCTGGAAGGCCTCGCCGCCGAGCTCGGCGTCGCCGAGCAGGTGGTGATGCTCGGTCCTCGCGCCGACATCCCCGACGTCCTCGCCGCCCTCGACGTCGCCGTGCTCAGCTCCGACTTCGAGGGCAGCCCGCTCTCGGTGATGGAGTACATGGAGGCCGGCAAGCCCGTCGTCGCGACCAGCGTCGGCGGCGTGCCCGACCTGGTCGAGGAGGGCGTCACCGGCCTCCTGGTCGAGCCCCAGGACGCCGAGGGCCTTGCCGCCGCGGTCGCCGAGCTGATCGAGCGGCCCGAGCGCGCGCTCGAGATGGGAGCGGCCGGCCGCGCCAGGCGACGGGCGGAGTTCTCCCTGGAGGGGACGACGAGGAGGATCGAGTCGCTCTACGAGGAGCTGCACGCGCTCAAGGTCGGCCGCCGTCCGGCGTCGGTCGAGCCCTAGATCCGGCGACCGCGAGCAGCGCAGGCCCCAGGCCGAGCAGCATCCAGACCTGCTTTTCGGCCTGCTGGGAGAGGAAGATGTCGGCCACCAGCACGCCGATGATCGCCACCGTGACGCCGATCGCGAAGGCCTGCCCGGCGAGGTCCTCGTCCTCGCCGAACCTGCGCGCCGCTTTGACCGCCGAGAAGAAGGCGAAGCCGACGATCCAGAGGAAGAGCACCAGGCCGATGATCCCGAGCCCGGTGAGGACCTCTAAGTAGGAGCTGTGGGCGACCTTCGGTTCCTCGATCACCTCGGTGCTGTCGGCGACCGCGCCGGGGCGCAGCAGGTACTGCCTCGCCGCGACTTTGAAGTTGCCGGCGCCGACGCCGGCGATCGGGTGCGCTTCCGCCATCCGTTCGGCGACCGTCCACAGCGTCGTCCGCCCCTCTTTGAAGTGCGACTGGCCTTCCGTCGTCCGCTCGACCCGTTCGCGCGCTTCCTGCGGCGCCAGCGCCGCGAAGTAGAAGACGGTCGAGGTCGCGACGAGGACGGCGGCGACCGCGGCGCCGGCCCGCCAGCGACCGCCGAAGCCGATCGCCGCGACCATCATCGCCGCGAGCGAGATCAGCGCCCCGCGCGAGACGGTCAGGTAGACGGCGAAGAGGCAGAAGATCGCGGCGCTCCAAGCGCCCAGGCGGAGGACCGCGGCCCGGGTCTTCGGCAGCGCCAGGCCGACGGCGACGGCGGCCGCGGCGACCAGGATCGCGGCCAGTTCGTTGGCCCCGGTGGAGCCGCTGGCGAGGCGTTCCGCTTCGACTCCGCTCGCCGAGAAGATGCTGACGACGGCCGCCGCGACCCCGCCGGCGACGAGGATCGCGCCGACGGTGAAGGCCTGGCGCCGGGTGCGGACGGCGCTGAAGGTCATCGCGAAGATCGCGATCGCGGCGGCGAACTGGCCGCAGGCGTCGAGGGCGAGAGCCTGGTCTTCGGCCCAGGTGACGCTGAGCAGGGTCCAGCCGAGGAAGACGACCAGGACCCAGGACATGCCGGGGTGCTCGCTGAAGAAATCGATGCCGCGGCGGCGGTTGACCGAGTTGCCGACCCAGGCGAGGACGAGGACGAGGAGCGCGACCCGGGCGAGGAGGGACTCGTCCACGCCGAGGCCGGCGGGCTCGTAACAGAAGAGCGCCAGGGCGACGGTGAAATTCGCCAGGGCGAGGCCGACGAAGCCGACGGCGAGGGCCATGCCGACGGCCAGCGGCGGGTTGACGCCGGCGACCAGGCCGAGGATCGCGGCGGCGCCGACCGCGCCCAGAAGCCGAGCCCGATCGCCGAAGTCCAAGCGCTCGGCCACGAGGTTCAGCTTTTCGAGATCGTGTCCAGCGGTTTCCGGAACAGGCCGCGGGGAGGGGGCTTGTCGTCGTCTTCCGTCTGGTAGTGGTAGCCGTTCTTCGGCGGTTGCTGGGTGCCGATGACGACGAAGCCGGTCGGCCTGACCGAGTTCTCGGCCAGCATTTCGCCGAGCTGTGTCAGTTTCTGGAGGCGGGTCACGCCGAGCTTGACGACGAGCAGGACGGCGTCTGAGAGCTGGACGAGGGGGAGCGCGTCGACGACCTCGTTGAGCGGCGGGCTGTCGATGATCACGTAGTCGGCCATCGCCCGCGCGTCGTCGATCATCCGCTCGGCGGCGCCGATCGAGAAGAGCTCGGCGATCCAGCCACCCTCGTAGTCGGCGAGCAGCAGCTGCAGGTTGGCGCCGTAGAGCTCGGTCGTCGTCAGCGTCTCCTGGAACTCGGTCTTCTCGATCAGGACGCTGACCACGCCGCCATTGCGGGGGGAGACGCCGAGGGTTTTCGCCAGCACCGGCCGGCGCAGGTCGGACTCGATCAGGATCACCTTGCGGCCCGAGAGGGCGAGCGAGGCGGCGAGGTTGATCGCCGTCGTCGACTTGCCCTCCGACGGGCCGGAGCCGGTGACGAAGACCACCTGGCCGCGGCCGGGCCCGGCCACCGTCATCGTCGAGCGCAGGGTCCGGTAGGCCTCGCGGGTGACGGGGGACACCGAGCGCGGCGCCAGCGGCGCGGTCGCCGGTCGCGACTCTTTCGGGATGCGGGCGAGGATCGGCAGGCGGTAGAGGCGGCGCAGCTGCGCCTCGCGGCGCAGTCTCGGGTCGAGGACCTGGGAGGCGAAGGCGGCGAGGAGGCCGAGGATCAGGCCGGCGATCAGGCCGGCGATGACGCTCAGCACCGGTCGCGGCGAGGCCGGCTCGGTCGGCAGCGAGGCCTCGGTCTGGACCCGCATGTCGGGGGTCGGCCCGCTCGCCAGCAGCTCGAGCTGGGCGACCTGGCTTTCGATCGGGCTTTCTTCGGAGCCGCCGCCCGCGGTGATCTGTTCTTCGAGGATCGGCAGCTGTTCCTCGATCTGTTCGTGCAGGCCGGTGGTGCGGGTTTCGACCGCCTGCTCGGCGAAGGCGTCGGCCAGTTCCTGCGCTTCCTCGGGCGAGCCGGCGGTCGCGGTGACGGCGACGATGTTGCTCTCGGCGACCGGCACGGCGCTGACCTTCTTGAGCAGGTCCTCGGCGCTTTCGCTGCTCTTCAGTTCCGTCTTGACCGCGGCGGCGACGGTGGTGTTGGTGACCAGGCGCGAGGCGGTCTCGACTTCACGGGTCGGGTCGGTGGAGACGCCGATCAGTCCGAGGCTGGAGAGCACCGGGTCGTTGCCGCTGATCGGCGTGACCAGGACGTCGGCCGAGGCTTCGTAGGTCTTGCTCGCCGTAAGCACATATACGACGGCGATCAGGACCGTGATCGCGGTCACCGCGACGATCAGCCAGATCCGCTCGCGGATCGTCTCGACGTAGCGACCCAGGCCCTCCGCCTCTTCGGGCGGCTGAAGCCAGTCTGCGGGCGGGTTCTCGGGCTTCTCGGGCATCTTTGGGGGGTTCGCGGCGGGCGCCTCTCGTCCTGCGCGCGAAGCCGATTGTGTCAGTCGGGGTCGTCGCCGGCTTGCGCTAGCGTGGCCGCGATGTCGGACGGGCGCAAGCGGATCGCCGCGCTACTGCTCGCCGCGGTCGGCGTATTGGTCGCCTGGTGGGGCTGGAAGCAGGGGGCCTACTTCGGCAGCGTCTTCTATCCCGGCGCGATCGGGATCTTCCTGCTCGCCGCGCTGGTCCTGCTCTTCGTCCCCTTCGAGGAGCGCCTCTCCGGCCCGGCGCGGGTCGCCGCCGTCGCCCTGCTGGCGCTCGGCCTCTGGGAGCTGCTCTCGGCCCTCTGGTCGCCGACCCCCGCGGTCGCGGTCCGCTACGCGATGCACGACTTCCTCTACCTGGCGCTCTTCGGCCTCGGGATCCTGGCCACCAGGCTGCTCGGGCCCCGGCTGCGGCTGGCGCAGGCCCCGGTCGCCCTCGCCGTCCTCATCGTCGGCGTCGCCACCGTCTTCGTCCTCGCCGGCGGCCACGACGTCACCTGGTACCTGCACGAAGACGCGACCCTGCGCTTCCCGATCGGCTACCGCAACGCCGACGCCGCCTTCATCCTGATCGGCCTCTGGCCGCTGCTCTCGCTCGCGTCCGGGGACCGGCGCTGGCCGGCCAAGGCGGCGCTGATCGCCGGCGGCACGGTCCTGGTCGAGCTGACGATCCTCTGCCAGAGCCGTGGCTCGATTCCGGCGATGGCGCTGGCGGTGCTCGCCTTCATCGGCTTCAGCCGGGAACGGCTGCGGGCGACCGTCGTCCTCGCGCTGGTCGCGATCCCGGCGCTGGCGGCGCTGCCGACCCTGCTCGACGTCTACCGCCACGGCGAAGCCGACGCGGCCGTGATCCCGCTGCTGCGCGACTCGGCCCGCGCGATCGGGCTGACCACGGCGCTCTCGCTGGCCCTCTCGGCGCTCGCCTTCGGCCTGGTCGAGCCGCGGCTCGGCCTCAGCGAGAAGGCGAAGATCGCGATCGGCAGGGCGACCGCGATCGTCGCCCTGGTCGCGGTCCTGGTCGGCGGCACCGCCTTCATCGCCCGCCACGGCGGGCCGGTCGGCTTCGTCGACCAGCGCGTCTCCGAGTTCAACAAGGTCGGCTACCCCGACCTCCATGGGCAGGGGGTCCGCTACGGGGCCAACATCGGCTCCAACCGCCACGACTTCTGGCGCGTCGCCTGGCACCAGGGGCTGGACCAGCCGCTGCTCGGCGGTGGCGGCGGCTCCTTCGAGGTCGAATACATGAAGGAACGGGCCAGCGGCGAGAGCCCGGAAGACCCACACAGCGTCGAGGCCCTTATGTGGGGTGAGCTCGGCCTTCCCGGCCTGCTCCTCTTCGTCACCTTCGTCGTCGCCGCGACGCTCGCCGCGATCCGCTCGCGACGATCCGGGCCGCTCGCCGCCGGGCTCGTCGCCGGCGCCCTGGCGGCGGGGGCTCAGTGGCTGACCCAGTCCTCCTTCGACTGGCTCTGGAACTACCCGGGGGTGACCGCGCCGGCGATCTTCCTGCTCGGCGCGGCGGCGGCGCCGGCCCTGACCGGCGGTGCGCGGCGCTCGCCCTGGCCTCGCCGGCTGGGCGCGACCGGGCTGATCGTCGCCGCGCTCGCCTGCATGCCGCTCTTCCTCTCCGCCCGCTACCTGCAGCGCTCCTACGGCGAGAGCGCGACCGATCCCGCGGCGGCGGCCGAAGACCTGCGCAAAGCGGCCGACCTCAACCCGCTCGACCCGGACCCGCTGATGATCAGGGCCGGCCTCGAGGCCGAGCTCGGCAACCGAGAGGCGGCGCTCTCCGACCTCCACGGCGCGCTCGGCCGCGAGCCCGACAACTTCGAAGCGCGCTACCTGCTCGCCCGCGAACTGTCGCGCTCGGATCCGGCCGCGGCCCGGGTCGAGCTACAGCGCGCCCGCCGGCTGAACGCCAAAGACGGCGCCGCGATCGCCCTGGAAAAGCAGCTCAGCGGGCCCTGAAGCTGGCCAGGGCCCGGCGCAGGGCCAGGCGGCCCGGCGCCGAGGCGCGCCCGGCGGCGCTGCCGATCGCGAGCAGGCGGAAGGGGCCGGAGAGCACGCCGAGTGCGGTCTCGGTGCCGCCGCGGCCACTCGTCTCCACTTCGAAGGCCGGGTCATTCCCCGAGCGCAGGTAGCGCGGCGGGGTGACCTCGCCGCCGCTGCGGGCGGAGAGAAACCGGGCGGTGCTCGCCGCCATCGCCGCCCGGCCTATCGCCGGATTCCTTTCGTGGAAGACCGCGAGCCTGACCGCGGGCGAGACCCCGGTGGGGGAGTAGACGGTCGAGTCGCCGGCGCCGGGGCGTGAGATCCAGGCGCCGGGGACGACGAGCGAGAAGAGTGGGTTGCGGACCCGGACGGCGCCACCGGCCCGCTTGGCCCCTGATCCGGGCGGCGGAGCCGGCTTGGCCGGGGCGCCTGCGGCGGGGGCTTCGATCGCCGGCTGCGGCGCGGCGGGCGCCTTGGTCGGCTGCGAGTCGTCGTCGCCGCTCCCCGCGATGCGGATGCCGGCGAAGGCGACGGCGGCGAGCGCGAAGAGGATCAGGGCGGCGGTCACGATCCGCTCACGTGGGAAGCCGTCGTCCTCACCCTTGGGCGGCGAGCCCGCCGCCGGGCTGGCGGCCGCCGGCCTGCTCGGCAGCGGCGTGACCGTCGCGGCGACCGGCTCGAACTCGATTTCGCGCTCGATGACTTCGCTCCTGACCGAGGCGAGGCCGGGGGCGTACTCGAACGAGGAGCCGCAGGCCCGGCAGGTGATGCGCAGGCGCCCGTTGCCGAGGCCGGCCGGGTGGGTGATGTCGAAGCCGGAGCCACATGCCTCGTGCTCGACGAGGAAGGCGCTCAGCCCTGCGGACGCAGTGGGTCGTTTGGCTGCCTCCATCGCGAGAAAGTAGATCAGGCCGCCCCGGTTACGGCCGACCCGCAAGCAAGAATGCAATGACTATGTCTCCGAGCTCACAGGAGCGCGACTCAGCCCTGCCCGCGGCCGCGGTCGTCGGCGAGGTCCTGGCCGCGGCCGACCTCGCGATCGAGGAGGTCGCGGCCTCGGCGCGGAGCCAGATCGTCGAGCTCGAGACGACCTTCGAAAAGCAGCTGGTCGAGGAATCGGTCAAGCGCCGGGCCGGGCTCGGCGTGCTGCGGGTCGAGCTCGCCGAACGCGCCGCGCGGCTCGCCGCCGCCTACGCCGAGACCGCCGAGCAGCTGGGGGAGATCGACGCCGCACTGCGCCAGCTCGGCGAGCCCGCGGCGAGCCGCGCCGACGGCGAGCAGGGCGAGGCGCCGCCGGTGAAGATCACCCTGCGCGAGCGGCGCACCCACTTCGGCGGCATCGAGCCCCGCGAGGAGGAACAGGTTTCGACCGAGCTGTTCGGCGGGCAGTTCGAGCCCGCGGTCGAGGCCGAGGCCCCTCCGCGGGCTCGGCGCGGCTGGCGGATCTGGCAGCGGAACGCGGCGTAGGATGCGACCACTGCCCCAGATCAGGCCTCGACGATGAGCGACGAGACACCACCTTCGGACAACCTCGGCGACGCCCCCGAGGACGACCGTCGCTCGCGCGATGAGGAGCACAAGGCGAGGACGCTGGCACAGGTGCAGCCGATCATCGAAGCCGCCGAGCAGGCGGCCACGGGCATCCTCGAGGAGGCCGAAGCGCAGGCCCGCAAGCAGGTCGAGGAGGCCGAGGCGCGCACCGAGCAGCTCGCGGCCGAACGGGCCCACGACATGTGGGCGCTGACCGACGAGCTGATCGCCCGCGCCGAGGGGGTCAAGCGCCAGGCCGACGAGCTGCTCGCCGCGCTCGAGCAGACCCGCCGCGGCGTCGGCTCCGTCGTCGAGGCAGGCCCGGCCGCCGGGCCGGCGCCCGCGGCCCCGCTCGCCGAGGTGAGAAAGATCGACCTCGACCAGATCGAGATCGATCGGGTCGAGGTCGAGGTCGACGTCGGCGGCCCGGCCGCGCCGGGAGCCTTGGAACCACTTTCAGAGGGCGCCCGCCTGCTCGCGACCCAGATGGTCGTCGCCGGCAGCAGCCGCGCCGAAATCGCCCGCAGGCTTCAGCACGACTTCGGCATCGAGGATCCCGACTCGATGCTCGACGCGATACACGGGCTCGAGTAGTGGTCGCCTCAGTCGAGCGTGTCGCCACGGAGCAGCTGGCGATGGAAAGCCTGGATCTCCGCGCTCGGCGCCATGCCGAGCTCCTCGACGAGCAGGTTGCGGAGGCCGTCGTAGGTGCGCAGCGCCTCGGCGGTGTTGCCGGAGGCGGCAAGGGCCCGCATCAGGCTCAGGTAGCCGGACTCGCGGAAGGGCTCGCTGCGGATCAGGTCCCGCGCCGTGCGCTCGGCGCCGGCCAGCTCGGAGCCGCCGAGGCCGATTCCCGCCTGGGCGATCGTCTCGCGGGAGCGGGTCTCGAGCGCGCTCAGTTCGCGGCGCACGTCGTCGACCCAGGGCGCCTCGAAGCCGGCGAGGAAGGGGCGGCCGGAGATGTTGAGGGTGATGTGGGCCTGCGCCCAGGCCTCGCGCCAGGCACGGGCGTCGAGCGCCGCTTCGGAGACGCGGACGGCGCGCTCGGCGATCTCGAGGTCGATCCAGGTATCGGGCGGCAGGCGCAGCTCGACCGTGTCGCGGCCGGCGAGCGAGTCCGGGCCGAGGGCGCTGCGCAGGCGCGAGAGCTGGGTGCGGAGGGCCGCGGAGGGGTTTTCCGGCTTCTTCTCGGGCCAGATCGCCTCGATCATCTCCTCGCGGCTGATCGCCCGCCCGCGCTTGATCACCAGGAAGGCCAGCAGCGCCCGTCCCTGGCGGCCGCGCAGGGCCGGGGTCACGTGGTGCCCCTGGAAATCGACTTTGAGGCGCCCGCAGAGCTGGATGCGCGTGCCACCCGAGCGATCGGCCGCGGGAGCCGATGGAAACGCCGGGGAAACGCTGTCATCACGGTAGGGCATCTGTACCCTGCAAGATCGACAGCAATGCCGAGCCACTTAAGCTTCGGAACTCAAGCAACCACGCTCGTCCTCCGATGTGAGTGCGGAGCCGTGATATCTGCCGGTGGCGACAAGCACCTGGTGGAAAAGACACGACTTCATTTCGGGGAGTTCCACCCGGACCTCGGCTCAAACGTACCTGCCGACCTGATTCTGGCGATGGCAGAACAGAAAGGAGACAACCCAAGTGAGTGAAACCGTTGACATCTGGCGGGTCCTCCGCATCGCGATGGCTACGGCAGTGCTTGCCGTTGTCCTGATCGTTCCCACGCAGTCTCAGGCTGCAAACGATTGCGCAGCGGCGGGATCTGACCCGACAGCAGCCCAGTATTGCCCGCCCACCCCTCCGCAGCCGATCGAAGAAGAACAGGAAAGGTGCACGGAGAACGGCAACGGAGGCAACTCCGGCTCGACCACCAATTCCGGGAACTCGAGCGAATGTGACGAGGAAGTCGTCCCCGTGGCGGCCTCCGAATCGCCCTCGAACCCGTCTGCGACCAGCAGCGGGAGCAGCAGCGGCACCCTGCCCTTCACGGGCATGGACGTACTCGCCCTGCTGGCGGTTGCCGGCGCGTTCATCGCCGTCGGTATCGCCCTCCAGCGCCTCTCGAAGACGGGCATGGAGACGAAATAGTCCAATGCGCCGCGAGTCGTCCGCAGCTTCACGCCTGACCGCGTTGCGCGCCCAGCAGATGCTGGGCGTGCTCGCGTTCGGCGTGGCGCCGGCGGCGGCCGGTGGCCTGCTCGCGGCCGACCACCTGCATAGCGGCGGTCGCGGCGCGATCGTCTTCTTCGCCATCCTCTTCGCCTACTGGGCAGGGGAGCGCGGCCGCATTCCGCTCCATCTGATGCCGCTCGCCGAACTCACGGTGAGGACTCTAGTACCTATTTTTGGGGTAGCCGTCGCAGTAGGCATTTTTTCCGCCTCCGGCGCCCCGGTCTATCTCGGTGACCTCGTCGCCCCGATTCTCGGCGCCTGGGCGGCGGTCGCGCTCGGTGCCTGGGTCGTCACCCGCTTCGAGCTCAACCGGCCGATCCGGATCGCGGTGATCGGCTCGCCGACCGTCGCCCTCGGCCTCTCCCACGAGCTCAGCAACTCCAACATCCGCAGCCACGTCGTCGTCGGCTGGATCGCCGACGACCGCCCGACGGCAGAGCCCGGCGCCGGTCCCCGCCGCCTCGGCTCCTTCGCCCAGGTCGGCGAGGTGGTCCAGCGCCACTCGGTCGATCTGCTCGTGCACTCGCTGAAGCCGACCGGGGGCGACGAGGCCGAGGCGGCGATGCCGACCAGGCTCGAGCTCTTCGAGCGGGTCGCGGCGGAATGCCTCGACCTGCCGGTCAGCCTGATCGAGGTCGGCCAGCTCTACGAGGAACTGCTCGGCCACGTGCCCCTCGGCCAGTCGAACTCCGCCTGGTTCCAGTACATGCTGCACCCCCGCTACCGGGCCGGCTGGTCCTTCTCCAAGCGGATCTTCGACATCGTCATCGGCGGCGCCATGCTGGTCATGCTGGCGCCGGTGCTTGCCGTCTTCGCGATCGCGGTCAAGCTCACCGACGGCGGGCCCGTCTTCTACCGCCAGCGCCGCATGGGAGAACGCGGCCGCGAGTTCGAGCTGGTCAAGCTGCGCTCGATGCTGGTCGCCTCCGAGGACGAGGGGCCGCTCTGGTCGGAGGCCGACGACGACCGGGTCACGGCCGTCGGCAGGTTCATGCGCCGCTTCCACATCGACGAGATGCCGCAGCTGATCAACATCATCCGCGGCGAGATGACCCTGATCGGCCCCCGGCCCGAGCGCCGCGAGCTGATCGTCAAGCTGGAAAAGAGCCTCGCCTATTACGACCGCCGCCACCTGGTCAAGCCCGGCCTCGCCGGCTGGGCGCAGGCGCGCTGCGGCTACGGCGGCTCCGAGGAGGGCACGAGCTGGAAGCTCTGCCACGACCTCTACTACCTCAAGCATCGTTCGACCTACTTCGACACGCTGATCCTGATCGAGAACTTCAGGGTCTCACTGGGCAAGGGCGTCCAGTTCGGCCTGCGCGCCCCGCACCGGGAATTCATCCTGGGCCAGGCGGGCAAGCTCGGCAGCTGAGCCGCTCGCGTTAAAGTCCCGCGTCCAGACCCGCAATCCCCGAGCTAGGAAGAGGTATGGCCGTAGACACCGCCGCCTACAGCGAGCAGACCGACCTTCAGCGTGACATCACCGAGATGGTCCGTCAGTTCGCCGACGAGAAGATCATCCCCAACGCCGAGCACTTCGATCACGAGGACGTCTTCCCGGAGCAGATCGTCGAGGAAATGAAAGAGCTCGGCCTGTTCGGGGTGACGATCCCCGAGGAGTACGGCGGCATGGGGCTCGACCTGACGACATACGCGATGATCGTCGAAGAGCTCTCGCGCGGTTGGATCTCGATCTCCGGCGTCGTCAACACCCACTTCATCGGCTCGTACCTGCTGATGAAGTTCGGCACCGACGAGCAGAAGGACTACTTCCTGCCGAAGATGGCGACCGGTGAGATCCGCGCCGCCTTCTCGCTCTCCGAGCCCGAGGTCGGCTCCGACGTCCAGGGCATCAAGTCGAACGCCAAGAAGGGCGACGACGGCAACTGGGAGCTCAACGGGCAGAAGATGTGGGTGACCAACGGGCTCGGCTCGAGCGTCGTCTTCGTCCTGATGAAGACCGACCCGAAGGCCGAACCGGCCTACAAGGGCATGACCTGCTTCATCACCGAGAAGGAGCCCTGGAAGGAAGTCAACGAGGGCGACTACGCCGGCCTCACGGTGCCGCCCAAGATCAAGAAGATGGGCTACAAGGGCGTCGAGTCGACCGAGCTCGTATACGACGGCTACAAGTGCCCGCCCGAGCGTGTCCTCGGCGGCGAGGACGACGGCGTCGGCCAGGGCTTCGTGCAGATGATGGACGCGCTCGAGGTCGGCCGGGTCAACGTCGCCGCCCGCGGCGTCGGCATCGCCCAGCGCGCGCTCGAGCTCGCCCTCCGCTACAGCCAGGAGCGCAAGACCTTCGGCAAGCAGATCTCCCAGCACCAGGCGATCCAGTTCAAGCTCGCCGACATGGCTACGAAGATCGAGGCCGCCCGCCTCGTCACCCGCAAAGCCGCGCAGATGAAGGACGCCGGCATCCGCTCCGACCTCGAGGCGGGGATGGCGAAGCTGCTCGCCTCGGAGACCGGCAAGGAGTGCGTCGAGGAGTGCTTCCGCATCCACGGCGGCTACGGCTACTCGAAGGAGTACGAGATCGAGCGCCTCTACCGCGACGCGCCGCTGCTCCTGATCGGCGAGGGGACCTCCGAGATCCAGCGCATGGTGATCGGCAAAAAGCTGCTGCAGCGGTACAAGATCTGAATGGAGCGGGGCTAGCCACATGGCGTCGACTTCCGACCTGATCAAGACCGCCGTCGAGCGTTTCCAGGAGGAAGTCCCGGCGCTGCAGAAACTGAAGCTCGTCTTCGGCCTGGAGCTGAAAGCGAAACACGACATCCAGCTCTACCGGGTCGAGGTTCCCGGCCCGAAGATCACCAAGGACCTGGCTCAGGACGAGCGGATCCTGGTCGAAATCGATCGCCCCGTCTTCAACGAGCTGGCCGAGAAAGGGACGATCAAGAGCTACCGCAAGGCCTATGAGACCGGTCACATCAAGGCGACCGGTGACTCCAACGTGCGCAAGCTGATCGGCCAGGTCGTCGAAAAGCAGGAGCAGCGCGCGAGGCTGAAAAAAGTCCACTAGCGGCGCCCTGTCGGGCCTGCAGTGAGCGCTGCTGGTCCGCTCAGGAAGCGGCCGTCAGCCAGGCGACGGCGGCGGGCAGGTCTGCCACCTCGTGGTCGGCGCGCGGCTCGCCCTCGGCGGTCGCTCCCAACCTCACCGTGGTGATCCCGAGCCGGCGGCCGGCCTCGATGTCGAGCGCCGAGTCGCCGACCATCGCGCCGCCCTCGATCTCGACCCCCTCGAGCTCACGTGCGGCGCGCTCGAACATGCCGGTGCCGGGCTTGCGGCAGTCGCACTCGTCCTTGCCGTGCGGGCAGTGGTAGACCGCGTCGAGGCGGGCGCCGGCGGCGGCGAGCAGCTCGCCCAGCCTGGCGTGGACCGCGGCGACGTCCTCCTCGCCCATCAGCCCGAGGGCGATGCCGCGCTGGTTGGTGACGACGACGACCTTCGCCGGCAGCTCGTTGAGCGTCCTGACCGCCTCCGCCGCCCCGGGCAGCAGGCGGAGTTCCTCGGGCCGGCGGATGTAGTCGCCCTCGGCGGCGGGCTCGTTGATCGTGCCGTCGCGGTCGAGGAAGGCGGTGCGGCCGGGCTCGAGCCTCGGCCGGCTCAAGCGCCGGCGCCGCCCGTCGCCAGCCGCGACTCGACCCACTCGCAGATCGTGTGGGCGGCGAGCATGTGGCCCTCCTGGACCCGCGGCGTTTCGGCGCTGGGGATCGCGATCGTCAGCTCGGCGGCGGCGCCGACCGGGCCGGGGTCCGCCCCGGTCATCGCCACCGCGGTGGCGCCGACCCGGCGCGCCGCCTCCAGGCCCTTGACGACGTTGGGCGAGCCGCCGCTGGTGGTCAGGCCGAAGGCGACGTCGCCGGCGACCGCCAGCGCCTCGACCTGGCGGGCGAAGACCAACTCGAAGCCGTAGTCGTTGCCGATCGCGGTCACCGCCGAGGGGTTCGCCATCAGCGCCAGGGCGGGCAGCGGGCGGCGCTCGACCAGGTAGCGGCCGACGAACTCGGCGGCGATGTGGAGCGAGTCGGCGGCCGAGCCGCCGTTGCCGAAGAGGAGCAGCTTGTTGCCCGCCTCCAGCGCCGTCGCGCAGGTTTCGGCGACGGCGGCGATCTGGCCGGCACAGGCCTCGTCGTCGCGCATCGCCTCGACCAGGGCGAGGCCCTCGGCGATCCTCGTCTGGACCAGATCCAGTGCCGCCGGCTCAGCCATCGTCTCTGCAGATCGGTTTCATTGCAGCTGACGATATCCGCGCCGTTGGATGATCATCATCTAGCATCCCGCGCCGGTCCAAACCAGAGGAGAATCTGCAACAGATGAGCGAGACGTATGAGTTGAGCACCGACCAGGCCGAGCGCGAGGCGAGCGGCGCCCACACCTATGGCCGCTACCTCGAGGAGTTCGAGGTCGGCGCCGTCTACAAGCACTGGCCGGCCAAGACCGTGACCGAGTCGGACGACCACCTGTTCTGCCTGATCACGATGAACCACCACCCGCTTCACCTCAACGACGTCTACGCCAAGCAGTCCCAGCAGGGCCGCAACGTCGTCGTCGGGCCGCTGGTCTACTCACTGGCCCTGGGGATGTCGGTCTCCGACGTCTCCGGCAAGGCGATCGCCAACCTGGCGACCGAGGAACTGAGCCACCCGAACCCCGTGTTCCACGGCGACACGCTCTACTGCGAGACCGAGGTGCTCGACGTCAAGCCCTCGAAATCGAAGCCCGACCGCGGCGTCGTCAAGGTCCACACCAGGGTCCTCAACCAGGACGGCGTCCTCGTCGCCGAGTTCAAGCGCCTCGTCCTCGTCCCCCGCAAGGAACCCGGCGAGGCCCCGCCCGCCGAGAACTCGGTCGACTAGCGCGGAGACTCTCTGCAGCTGACGCGCCACACGTGCGCGGCGAGCCTCCAGGCTCTCGCGCATGCCCCCGCATTCCCCCACCTCCGAATCCCATCAAGTTCGCCATGTATCGCCTGGCGAACTTGATGGGATTTCGCTTGGGGCCGCAGGAGGGGTCCGGTTTGATCGGGCGACGGAGGCGATCCGGGGGCTCGCCGAGGCCCAGCACGGAGTCATCGCGCGCCGGCAGCTGCGCGAGCTCGGCATCGGCAAGGGGCTGATCGACGACCGCCTCGACAGCGGCCACCTGATCTCGCTCCATCGCGGGGTCTTCGCGCTTGGTCACGCGCGGGTCTCCAAGCAGGCCAGGTGGATGGCGGCGACCCTGGCGAGCGGCGGAGTCCTCTCACACGAGTCGGCCGCCGAGCTCTGGGACCTGCGCCGCTCGCCGATGGTCGTCGTCAGCAGGCTCTCGGGAGGGTCGCCGCACGAAGGCTTCCGGGTGCGCCAGGTACGGAGGCTGGGGCGCGACGACACGACCCATGAGTCGGGGATCCCGGTGACCACGGTCGAGAGGACGTTGGTCGACATCGCCGGCGGTCTGGACGAGAAGCAGCTCGAGCGCGCTCTCGTCGCGGCGTCCCGCAGCCGTCGCCTGCGCTGGCCAGAGCTCGAACGGACGATTCTCGAGGGATTCGGCCGGTCGGGAATCGGTCGCCTGCGGAAGGTGGCCAAGCGGGTGGACCCGCGGGCGGACGACACGAATTCTGCACTCGAGGCCGACTTCCTCGGCCTTTGTGGCTATTTCGATATCCCGCTTCCACAGGTCAACGTCCTCGCCGCCGGCAAGCTCGTCGACTTCCTCTGGCCGGCGGAGCGGGTGGTGGTCGAAACCGATGGGTACCTCTACCACGGCGACCGCATCGCCTTCGAGGTTGACCGCGAGCGGGACCTCGCGCTCGAGGAGGCCGGCTATCGCGTTCTGCGCGCGACCTGGCGCATGCTCGATCGTGCCCCGGGCCGATTCATGCGCCTCCTCGACCGCCTCCTCGAGGATCGCATCAACTTCGCCCGGTGATGCATGGCGAACTTGATGGGATCTTCCGCGGCGGGACTTTGATCGGACGTGCGGCGCCGGGACTCAGTGCGCTTCGTCTGAGGCGTGGGCGGGGGGGCGTGACTCCTCCGCCAGCGAGGTGATCTCGAGCGGGCCGAGCGCGGCCTCTTCGAGCACCTCGCTCGCCTCCTCGGCCGAGCGCGCGTAGAGCTCGACCAGCATGTGGACGACGATCCGCTCGCCGTCGTGCTTGTGGAAGCGGACGTGGGTGAAGAACTCGCGCACGCCGGCGTCGCCGAAGGCGCCGTAGGTGAGGAACTCGATCGCGTCGGGCCCGGAGCAGGTCTCAACCCGGTCCTGGTCGACGGTGACGGTGCAGGAGGCGACCCAGGGGGTGCCGGCGACCATCCGTTCCCAGCGGTCCTCGATCGGGACCACGCGGTCTCCCTGGAAGGTCAGGTGCGGCTGGTCGTGCATGCAGTCGAGGCACTGGACCACCGATTCCTGGACCTCGTCGACGCCCTCGGCCGGGATCCCGCTCTCCGGGTCGACCCGACGGATCGCGTCGTAGTGGATCTGGATCTCCAGATTCTGCGACCAGCAGCGGTAGCAGCGCAGCCAGGCGGTGCGGTCGCCGTCGAAATCGGTCATCGGACCATTCTGGCGTACCGGCCCTAGGCCGTGGCGCGGGTGCGGGCGCTCTGGGCGACCAGCTCGACGATCTCGCCCATGATCTGGTTCAGGTCGAAGTTCTTCGGCGTGTAGACGCCGTCGACGCCGGCCTCGCGCAGCCGCGCGGCGTCGGCCGGGGGGATGATGCCGCCGGCGACGATCGGCGCGTCGACGCCCTCCTCGCGCAGCAAGCGGACGACCTCGGGGATCAGCTCCAGGTGCGAGCCGGAGAGGATCGAGAGGCCGACGACGTCGACGTCCTCCTGCAGCGCCGACTCGGCGATCTCGGCCGGGGTCAGGCGGATCCCCTGGTAGATGACCTCCATGCCGACGTCGCGGGCTCGCAGGGCGATCTGCTCGGAGCCGTTGGAGTGGCCGTCGAGGCCGGGCTTGCCGACCAGGATCTTGATCCGGTGGCCGATCTGCTCGGAGACCTCGTCGACGCGGCCGCGGATCTCGGCCAGCGCGTCGCGGTCGGCGGGCGGCGCGGCGCCATCTACGCCGGTCGGGCCGCGGTAGGCGCCGAAGCCCTCGCGCAGCACCTCGGCCCACTCGCCGGTGGTGGCCCCGGCCTTGGCGGCGGCGATCGTCGCCGGCATCACGTTGCGGTCATCGCTGGCGGCGACCTCGGCCAGCTCGGCGAGGGCGGCCTTGACCGCGTCCTCGTCGCGCTCGGCCTTCCAGGCCTCCAGCGCCTCGACCCGTTCGCGCTCGACCTCGGGGTCGGGGGTGAGGATGCCGCCGTCGACGCCCGCGGTCAGCGGTGAGTCCTCGGTCTCGGTGAAGCTGTTCTGGCCGATCACCTTCTGCTCGCCGCGCTCGATCCGGGCGACGCGTTCGCGGTGGGACTCGACCAGGCGGGCCTTCATGTAGGGGACGGCGGAGACGGCGCCGCCGTGCTCCTCGACCACCGCCATCTCGGCCCGGGCGCCCTCGGTCAGCTCCTCGACCAGGCCCTCCATGACGACGGAGCCCTCGAAGATGTCGGGGTACTCGAGCAGGTCGGTCTCGTTGGCCAGGACCTGCTGGATCCGCAGGCTCCACTGCTGGTCCCAGGGGCGGGGGAGACCCATCGCCTCGTTCCAGGCCGGCAGCTGGATCGCGCGGGCGCGGGCGTCGCGGCTGAGCGTCACGGCGAGCGCCTCGAGCACGATGCGCTGGATGTTGTTCTCGGGCTGGGCCTCGGTCAGGCCGAGGCTGTTGACCTGGACGCCGTAGCGGAAGCGCAGCATCTTCTCGTCGGTGACGCCGTAGCGCTCGCGGCCGATCTCGTTCCAGAGCCGGCCCATCGTCCGCAGCTTGGCGATCTCCTCGACCAGCCGGATGCCGGCATTGACGAAGAAGGAGATGCGGCCGAAGACCTTGGGGAAGTCCTCGTCGGAGACCTGGCCGCGCGCCTTGACCTCGTCGAGCACGGCGATCCCGGTCGAGAGCGCGTAGGCGATCTCCTGCACCGGCGTCGCTCCGGCCTCCTGCAGGTGGTAGCTGCAGATGTTGGTCGGGTTCCAGCTCGGCACCTCGTTGACAGTGAAGGCGACCATGTCGGCGATCAGCCGCATCGAGGGCTCGGGGGGGAAGGCGTAGGTCCCGCGCGAGAGGTACTCCTTGATGATGTCGTTCTGGGTGGTGCCCTTGAGCTCGGAGCGGTCGACCCCGTTCTCCTCGGCGACCGTGACGTAGAGGCCGAGCAGCCAGGCGGCGGTCGCGTTGATCGTCATCGAGGTGTTCATCGCGTCGAGCGGGATGCCGTCGAAGAGCTGGTGCATGTCGCCTTTGTGGGCGACCGAGACGCCGACCTTGCCGACCTCGCCGCGGGCGAGGACGTGGTCGGGGTCATAGCCGGTCTGGGTCGGCAGGTCGAAGGCGACCGAGAGGCCGGTCTGGCCCTTGGCCAGGTTGCCCCGGTAGAGCTCGTTCGAGCGCCGGGCGTCGGAGTGGCCTGCGTAGGTGCGCATCACCCATGGCCTGTCGGGCTCCGGAAGACGGTGCTGACTCATGTTCTGAATGTTATTTGCTGGCGGGAATGTCCCGTTTCAGAGCCCTTGACGCGCATCTTTTCCGCCGACCTGTGTTTAGGGTGGGACCGATGAGAGCGCGCCTCACAGGAATCGCCCTGCTCGCGATCGCGGCCACCCTGGTCGTGGCCTCGAGCGCCGCGGCGGAGCTGATCACCCTCGATCGCAACCCGATGGAGAGCGAATCCCAGCGGGCCGAGCCGGTCAAGCTCTTCGGCGCCAGCTGCGCGCCCGGCGGCTCCGACCACGCCTTCCGCGTCACCGTCGGCAAAGGGACCCGCGAATGCATCTACCGCAGCCCCGTGATCGGCCGCGACCTGCAGATCGCCGCCACCGAGCGGCTGCTCAGCAAGACGCCGAAGGGGCTGCAGCGCAAGGCATTCCTCGGCCTCACCCTGCGCGCCGGCGGCGGCGCCCACTACGACCTGCTCGTCTTCCCCCTGCAGCGCAAGGCGCAGCTGCGCAAGACCTTCACCGACGGCAGCGCCAAATTCGTGCGGATCGCCAAGGACGTGAGCTCGATCAAGCAGCTCAACCAGGCGAACAAGCTGCGGCTGCGCGCCTTCAACATCACCGAAGGCCCTGACAAGGGCGACTGTCGGGTGCTCGGTTACGTCGGCAACCAACTGGTCGCCGACTTCACCGACGGCGCCGCCGGCGACCTCCAGGGCAGGGCATCGGGCTTTACGGTCGGCGCGACCTCGAACGCCAAAGGCCTGGTCGCCAGCGTCGATGACGTGATCGTCCGCGCACCCAATCCCTACTAGCCCGATCCCGCCGCGGCGCGCATAATCGAGCGATGTCGACGACGACGATCGAGCGACCTCGCACGGATGGGCCGGACTCGGGCCTCGGCGGCGATTGGCGGGTGATCGTGCGCAACGACAATCACAACACCTTCGAGCACGTCGCCGCGACCCTGGCCCGGGTGATCCCCGGCGTCGGCATCGACCAGGGGCACCGGATCGCCGACCAGATCCACAACAGCGGCCAAGCACTCGTCTGGAGCGGCCAGCGTGAGCCGGCCGAGCATTACTGGGAGCAGCTCTCCGCGGCAGGCCTTACGATGGCCCCGCTGGAGAGGGGCTAGCGGACAGGGGGAAGATGATTATTTCGAGGGTGGGGGTGCTCGTCGTTCTGGTCGCGGCGGGGCTGAGCCTGGCCGTCGCGCCGGCAGCGTCGGCGGCGACCGGCTCGATCTCGGGAACGGTGATGGAATTCGGCGGCACGACGCCGATCGCCGGGGTCGAAGTCTGCGTCGAAAGCCGGGAAGAAGGCTCGGGAGAAGAATGGATGTACCTCTGCGCCGAAACCGACGAGCTCGGCGAATACTCGGTGCCGAACATCCCTGACGGGTCCTACGTCGTCGAATTCTGGCCCAAGGGCCTCAATTACATCCGCCAGTACTACCCGGACAAGAGCTTCTACGAAGAAGCGATTCCGGTCACCGTCGCCTCCGGCGCGGCAGTCACCGGCCTCGATGCACACCTCAAACAGGGTGGGACGATCCGCGGCCGTGTAACCGACGCGCTCAGCGGCGACGGCCTCCAGTGGGTCGAAGTCTGCGCCTTCGTCCCGGACGAATTCTTCGGCGGCTGCGCCACTTCGGATGCCGAAGGCGACTACTCGATCGCAGGCCTTCCCGCCGGCTCCTACGTGGTCGAATTCTGGTCCGAAGAAGGCTATGAAGATGCGTATTACGGGGGTGGCAGCGGGACGCCGGTGCAGGTCAGCGTCGGCGCCACCGCCTCCGGCATCGACGCCGCGCTGGAAAAGGGAGCGATGCTCTCGGGTCGGGTCACCGACGCCGCCACCGGCGCCGGGGTCGCGCAGACCCTGGTCTGCCTGCATCCAGCCAGCCCGGGCGCCTACGGCGGCTGCGCGCTGTCCGGGAAAGCCGGGCTCTACTCCTTTGACGGCCTCCCCGGCGGGAGCTACAAGGTGGGCTTCTCCGAGGAGCCCGAAGAGGCCTTCGAGGACGGCTACGAGACCCAGTTCTACGACGGCAAGGCGACCCTGGCCGAAGCCAGCGTGATCACCCTTGCCGCCCACGAGGCGCGGACGGGCGTCGACGCGCGGCTCACCCGCCCGGCCGCCCGGCCGCCGGTCGTCGTGCCGATCCTGACCAGCCCGTTTCAGGTCACGCAACCGCCGCACCGCCGGTCGGCCTGCAGGAAGGGCTTCGAGAAGAAGAAGGTCAGGGGCAAGGCGCATTGCGTCAAGCGCGGGAAAAAGCGCCACAGGAAGCCGCACCACTAGCTAGGATTGCGCCGTTGGAGCGGGCCCAGGCGGCCCGCGGACCGCCCTCCATTGGGGGAGGGCCCGAACAAGGGGATAAGGGTGTCTCGTCCGAGGGTGAAGGGTGTTCTGTCGTTCCTGATCGCGATTCTGGCGCTGGCCGCGGTGCCCGCTGCCGCATCGGCCACCGGGTCGATCTCGGGCACGGTCACCGCCGCGACTGGCGGCGCCCCGCTGGGAGGAGTTGAAGTCTGCGCCGAATCCAGCGCCCACCGCGAATGCCTGAAAACCGCGGGCGACGGGACCTACGCGTTCCCCAGCCTGGTTGAAGGCAAATACGAAGTCAACTTCAGGCCGGCACCGCAGACCAACTACCTCTACCAGGCCTATCCGGAAAAAGCGCCGCCTGACGAGGGAGACCTGATCGACCTGCTGTCCGGGCAGTCGAAAACCGGGATCAACGGGAAACTCAAATCGGGAGGGCAGATCAGCGGCCGGCTCACCGATGCGGGCACCGGCAACGGCATCGCCGGGATCGAAGCCTGCGCTTCGCGGGGCGGCGCCTCCTTCTGCGACCTGACCGACTCGAATGGCGACTACCTGGTCGTCGGCCTCCAGACCAACGCTTTCACGGTCTATTTCGACCCGGCCGCGACCGACTACATCTTCCAGCTCTACAAAGGGTTCACCGACACCAACGCGGAAGGAACCCCGGTCCTCGTGACCGCCGGTGCGATCACCGAAAACATCAACGACAAACTGACCGTCGGGGCCTCGATCTCCGGGCACGTAACGGACGCCGCCACCGGCGCCGGCCTCGATGAAATCTACGTCTGCGTGACCGGCGGGACGATCAGCGAGTTCTTCCCCGAATGCGAATTCACCGACGCCGAAGGCGCCTACAAGGTGCCCGGCCTGCTCCCCGGCACCTACAACGTCGGCTTCTCCGAAGAACCGGCCTCGATCTTCGACGACGGCTACGACACCCAGTTCTACGACGGCAAGGCGACGATCGAGGAAGCGACCCCCGTCGTGCTCTCCGGCGGGCAGGCGAGGACCGGCGTCGACGCCCACCTGCACGCGACCGGCACCGCACCGCCACCCTCAGGTGGGGGAGGCGGAGGCGGTGGCGGAGGCTCGCAGGCCCCCGTCACGCCAAAGCCCCTGGCCCTCGCCAACTCGCCGGCGCCGGCCAAGAAACTCGCCTGTAAGAAGGGCTTCAAGAAGAAGACGGTCAAGGGCAAGGCCCGCTGCGTCAAGAAGAAGAAAGCGAAAAAGAAGCACTAGGGTTTTCCTGATCGGCAGCGCGGGTATGGGTCGGGCATGGGCCTTCTGACCGACCGGTGCGAAAAACTATTCCGTCTGACCGACCGCCACGGAAATCCGGGGAGCTGAGCCGCCGTGCGTCGCACAGTCGCACTGGGTGAGATCAGCCTCGAAGGCCTGGGCGGCTCGACCGAAGGTGACCACCTCGTCCTCGGCCGCTCGCTGACGATGGTGATCCGCCACTACTTGGCCAGCGACGACCAGACCCGCCCCCCACTGCCCCCGGCCAGCTTCCGGGCACCAGGCTCGGCCTCCCTCACCGAAGTCGAATTCCGAATCGAAGAACGGGTCTGGGATGAGCTCGCCGACGAGGCCGCCCGCCAGCAGGTAGACACGGACGACCTGCTCCGCCACGCCGTCCTCATCTTCATCGCCGACCGCGATGCCGGCCGTATCTCCCGGCCGAAGGTCGGCAGCGGCCTCGTTACTGCCGGGCGCTGAAGCTCCGCGGCCGCGCTTTTCGGGGCCACCTTGAGCACTTTGTAGAAATATGGACGTATGTCGTACGACCGAATGCGTTTCTTGATCTACAGTTTTAAGCTTGGCTTCGGGGTATTCGGGTTCAGCGACGGTGATTCGCAGGGGGTCGATTGCATTGTCGGCAATCGCATTGGCCCTCGCCATCCTTTGCTCGAGCGCACGGGCGGGAACCTTGCCGAACGGCTTTCAGGAGAAGGAAGTCTTCACGGGGCTGACCCTGCCGACTTCGATCGCCTTCACGCCGGACGGTCGCGTCATCGTCGCCCAGAAGACCGGCGTGATCGACATCTTCAACAGCGTGGCCGATCCGACGCCGACGGTTCTCGCCGATCTCTCCGAAAAGGTCTACAACTTCTGGGACCGAGGCTTGCTCGGGATGGCTCTCGACCCCGATTTCCCGGCTCGCCCGTATCTCTACGTTCTGTATGCCCGGGATGCCGAACCAGGTGGCACTGTCCCTCGCTGGGGCGGGACCTCGCTCAGCGACCCTTGTCCGACTCCTCCGGGCCCCACCACGGATGGGTGCGTGATCACCGGCCGGCTCGCGAAACTGACCCTGGACGGCGACACGGTGACCAACGAAACGCCGCTGATCACGGATTGGTGCCAGCAATTCCCCAGTCACTCGGTTGGCGATCTCGCTTTCGGGCCGGAAGGGGACCTCTTCGTTTCGGCGGGTGATGGGGCCGGATTCATCACTGCTGACTGGGGGCAGAGCGGCAATCCGAAGAATCCTTGCGGGGATCCTCCGGGGGGAATCGGGGGCGAACTGACTCCGCCGCTGGCCGAAGGCGGTGCGCTGAGAGCACAGGACGTGCGCACCCTCGCCGATCCGACCACGCTCGATGGTTCGGTTCTGCGGGTCGATCCGGACACCGGGGAAGGCCTTCCGGATAACCCCCTTGGATCCAGTGCCGACACCAATGCGCGCCGGATCGTCGCCTACGGAATGCGCAATCCCTTCAGATTTGCGATCCGTCCAGGGACCGACGAAGTCTGGGTGGGTGATGTGGGGTGGGGTACCTGGGAGGAGATCAACCGCATCGCCCATCCGGATGACGGCACCGCTGACAACCTCGGCTGGCCCTGCTATGAGGGCGGTGAATCCGGGACGAGCTTCCCAACCGATGCCTATCAGGGAGCACATCTGAACCTTTGCAAGAGCCTCTACGACGAAGGTCAGTCGGCCGTGCTTTCCCCTTACTTCGTTTACAACCATGCCGCCCAGGTGGTCCCCGGCGAGACCTGCACCGTCGGGAGCTCCTCAACCTCGGGGCTGGCGTTCTACGGCGGCGGAGTCTTTCCCGGCAAGTACGACGGAGCGCTCTTCTTTGCGGACTACTCGCGGAATTGCATCTGGGCGATGTTGCCTGGGCCCAACGGCCTGCCGGATCCGTTCGAAGGTGGAGGCCTTCGACGAAGGAGCGGCAGCGCCTGTCAATTTGACCGAAGGTCCCGACGGCGCTCTCTACTTCCCAGACCTGACAGGCGGAAAGGTCTGGCGCATCGATTACTCACTCGGGAACCGGGCTCCCCACGCGGTGATCGATGCCTCCCCCGAATACGGGCTCACGCCGTTGGAAGTCCACTTCAACGCCGGCCAGTCGACCGATCCGGACAGTGGCGATGCCATGACCTACGCCTGGGACCTCGACGGGGATGGCGAATTCGACGACTCGGAAGCCGTTTCCCCGACCTACACCTACTCAGATCCAGGTGTCCATCTGGCAAAGGTGAAGGTCACGGATATGCATGACGCGAGCGACGTGGCGTCAGTCTCGATTCAGGTCGGGAACACCCCGCCGTCGGCAGAAATCACGACGCCGCAGCCCGAGCTCACATGGTCGGTGGGGGATGCGATCCCGTTTTCCGCGACGGCTTCCGACCTGCAGGACGGAGCGCTTCCGGCCTCGGCCTTTTCGTGGGAGTTGATCATCCACCACTGCCCCAGCAATTGCCATGAGCACATCATCGAAACGTTTGACGGCGTGAAGTCCGGCACGATCATCGCGCCCGATCACGAGTACCCATCGTGGCTGGAGCTCGATCTGAAGGTCGTCGATTCAGGCGGGCTGACAGCGACCGACTCCGTTGAATTCCATCCTGAGACAGTGAATCTCAAGCTCGCATCCGAGCCGGCCGGCCTTCAACTGATCGCGAATGAGGGAGTGGTCAAACCTCCGGGAGCCTCTGTCACGGTGATCCGAGGCTCGGAAAACACGGTGATCGCCCCTTCCCCTCAAACTCTCAATGGGGTGGAATACACGTTCGAACGCTGGTCCGACGGAGGCGCGCCGGCGCACGAG
This sequence comes from uncultured Solirubrobacterales bacterium, assembly GCA_963836415.1. Taxonomy (GTDB): domain Bacteria; phylum Actinomycetota; class Thermoleophilia; order Solirubrobacterales; family 70-9; genus VRUE01. The sequence continues at coordinate 191,674 of CAWIJE010000005.1, read as the reverse complement.
ATTACGGTGGGCCAAGCTCAGGTCATCACCGCATTCTTTGCCAGGGTGCCTGATGCTCCGGTGGTGAGCGCGACCCACCCCGCCTCTCCCTCGAGTTCCCGAAGGCCCAGAATCAGCGGTTCGCTGGCGGTGAGGTCGCCGACGACGGTGGCGATATTCACAAATGGGAATTGTTCCGGCGCTCCTGCGGCGAAGGGACCGGCGGTGGATTTCAACGGGCCAGGCATCGGAGTGGACGTCCCGGCCGACGCGACCACATCGCTTAGTGCGATGGCGATGAACGTCGCCGGAGCATCGCCCTGCTCGAGGTCGGTCGACTACACCGAGGATTCCACCGCACCGCAGACAGCCATCGTCAGCTCGCCGCCGGCTAAGCAGGCGGTCGCCGTGGCGGCGAAACGACTGAAGAAGCCGACGCGGGCGCGGGCGAGGTTCGCCATGGGCGCCAACGAGCCAGTGCTCCGCTTCGAATGCAGCATTGACAAATCCGCATTTGCGCCCTGTCCCTCGACCATGCTCTATTCGCGCCTGAAGCTGGGCAAGCACCGATTCGAAACACGGGCGATTGATTCCTCAGGGAACGTCGATGCGACGCCGGCAGCCAAATCGTTCAGGGTCGTGCGGGCAGTCAAGCCGCGGAACCGCCCCGCCGCCCGTCTTCTCGCGCTACCGCTCGATCTCCGATTCAACTGAGTCGGCTCGGCTCCTGAGGTCGTCGTGACTGAGCGCTGAGAGAGCCTCGATCCCGAAGCTTTCGAGAGCAACGGATGCCATCGCCGCCCCGTATCGGAGTCCGTCGCCGAGGACGGTCGGGTCCCTGCGGCGATCACCGACCAGGACGCTCATGAAGCCTCCTGCGAAGGCGTCTCCGGCGCCGGTCGGGTCGACGACCACCGTGTCGCAGGCCGGAACGGTGATCTTGCATCCAGCCGAGTAGAGCTCAGCACCATCGGCGCCTCGCTTGACCACGACGCACCCGGCACCGGCTTTCAGAAGGGTTTCGGCGCCCTGTCCGACCGAGGTTTGGCCGGTCAGGGCCGAAAGCTCGAAGCTGTTGAGGAGAGCGACATCAACTCGGGCCGCGAGCGCCATCACCTGATCGCGCGCCCCTTCGATCCACGCCTCCCGCGAGTCGAGGGCGATTAGTTCGACCTCTGGGGACGCGTTGAGAAGCTGGAGTTGAATCGACGGGTCCATTGCGCCGAGGAAGAGACCCTGATGGCCTTGTGCCGCGTTCGCCGGAGGGGAGTACCCCTCAATGACCCCGACGTCGCGTCGTACGGTCGTCGCGTTCGCGAAGTCTGCGCCGTAGCGGCCGTGCCAGGCGTAGCTGTTTCCAATTCGTCGCTCAAGCATGGTTGTGTCGATTCCAAGGCGCTCGAGGGCGGTTTGGTACTCCGGTCGAAAATCGTCCCCCACCACACCGATCAGTCCGACGCCGGTAGTCAGCCTTGCTGCCGCCGCGAAATAGGTGGCTGAACCCCCGAGGATTCGATCTCGGCGGGCGTATGGGGTCTCGACCGTGTCGATCGCAACGGATCCGAGCACGGCGATCGAGTCTTGGCCAGACCTCTCGCTCGGGGTGGGCGACACGCGACCCAACCCTAGTGGATCAATTTTGGCGTGTGGCCTCTTCAACGAACGCCTGCCAGCCGGGCTTTGGCTGACCATCGGCCCGGACGAGGCCCAGGTAGTCATCGGCGTTGGCCGGATCCGATTCCGGACCCTGATACTCGTACCAGATCAGGCCCGAGACGAGTCCTGTGTACCTCGTCCTGACGAGGTTGAATACCTGATGCACAAATCTTGCCTGTGCGGCTTCGGAGACCGTCTGATCGCCGCTCGGCGCGGTTGACCAGCCGATCTCGGTGATCCAGATCTTCACGTCGGAGGCGTCGTTCGCATCGAGGATATGGCGAACGTCTTCGATTCGGCAGAACTGCAGCGCGGTAGCCTGCCAGCGTGACCGGACGCCGGGGGAGCGAATGTTCGGGGTACAGGATCGAGGGGACCCCGCGTCGCCCTGATAGGGGTGGATGCTGACTCCATAGGCATATTTCCCGAGGTCTGGGACGGCTTCGAACATCTGAGCGAGAAACGGCTTCCACGGCCAGCCGGTGGCGATGATCCGGGTGTCGGCCTCAAGCATGAACCGGGCCGATGGATCAGCGGTTCGAGCTACCTGGACCACTGTCTTGAACATCCGTGCGTATCCGGCCGGGTCTGGAAAATCGCGGGTCCAGAACCGGGGAACGTAGGGCTCATTCCAGACGTCCCAGTACCTGATCGGGACGGCAGGCAGGTTGGGGTGGCTGCTCCAAAATGTGCCATCCGCTCCATATCGGGCCACGACTTCTCGGGCGAAGGTCGCAAAGTCGGAGAGTTCCTGTCCGGCAACCGGTGCTTCGCTCCATCTTTCGGTCACCCAGCTCGGCGGCGCGTCCAGAACCGCCATCACCTGCAGACCCTGTTCCGCGGCGGCGGCGACCCAGCGATCGGTACCGGCCCAGTAGTAACGGCCGGGTTTCGGCTCGATCGTCGACCAGGCGACGTCTTCCCTGAGGATCGAGACTCCGGCGTCTCGTAGTTTCGAGGTGACCTGGGCGAGTTCGCCGTCGCTGCGGCCGCTGAGCCGCGCCTTGATCCCGGTCGGGACCTGTTCGCCAGGCATCTGAGCCCTGGAGAGCCTTGCCACATGCCCGCGGCTTGAAGCGGACGAAGCAAGGACGGCCAGGAACAGCAGGGACGCCCCGACGAAGCAGGCAATGCGCAAAGCGATCTGTGAGTGTCTGGCGGCCATCGATTCCTGCCGGTCGGGCGTACGACCTCGCGGTACTGGCACCCGTGGCTATGGGAAGCATCGGCGCGGTGACCGCCACGCTTGAGTTCTGTCTAGGCGCGATCCTCGGCGCGATGTCTCGCGCCCAGAGCCTCGGTCGGCGTCGTCAGGCGCGAATGCGGCCGAGGACGTAACCGCAGGCGACGATCGCGAGGCCCGCGACGATCGCCGCGGCCTGCAGCAGCCCATCTGAGCGCCGGGACTTGACCGATGAGAGAACGCCGTTGAGCACCCCGACCGGTAGCACTCGCAGCGTGTACGCACGCTCGGACGAGAGGCCATCGCCGGACCCGACCAGGCCCGTCATCAGCGCCTTGCCGCCGCCCTCGGCGAAGCACCGCTTTCGGAAGTAAGCGAATTCCGCCCGCTCGTCGGAGACCCAGTGATTGACTCGGGCGGACGGCTCGTAGGTGATCATGCCCTCCGGCAGCGACTGGTGGGCGCGAATGCACAACTCTGTCTCCTCACAGCCGAACGGCACCTTTCCCCGATGCCCTAGCTCGTAGGCGAATCCGCCCACCCGGTCAAACACAGACCGGCGGAGCGACATGTTCGCGCCGATCAGATTCCGAACCGGTGACGTCGTTTCGGGCATTCCTAGGTAGGTGCAGCCAACCACCCAGTCGAACTCGCGCGGGAACCACTTCGGCCGGCGAGACTCCCATGTCGGTCGGATCTGGCCGCCGACCCCAAGTACATCCTTGTCGTATGACGAGAGAAGGGCCGCGAGCCAGTCCGGCTCCGGGACCGCATCGTCGTCGATGAATGCGATGACCTCCTCCTGCGCCGCGGCCACGCCGGTGTTGCGGGCCCCTGAGAGCCCCTTTCTCTCGGCATTTTGGATGACGTTGACCCTGTGGCCGAATCGCTCCGCCACGAGAGCAAAGAGTTCCTCGTTGTGGTCGATCACGACGATCGTCCGGTCGGGGGGGTGTGTCTGGGCCAGCACCGCGTCGATCCCCTTGGTCAGGAGATCCCATCTCTCGGTTGTGTAGGCGCAGATGACAACCGCGGCGGAGGGCACTCGTCGACCTGATCCCTGCTAGCCGAGGTTGCGGGAGTCTTGGGGAGGGTGGTAGCGGTAGATGCTCACGTTGCCGTTGTTGTAGATCCGACTGAAGTACGGGCTGTCCGAGAACTTGTCGAGCGCAGCCCGGGGCAGTGGCTTACTTCTCGTTTCCGCGCCAGGCTCGGTCGGGCTGTAGTACCAGCCGACCAAGGGAATGGATTCGGTAATCCTCCGATCGACAACGAGATAGCGCACGTGATTGCGATCGAGCTCGGACAGAACCCGTGGGGTCACCGACCGTGGAAGGAAGATTCGCCATGGCTGCGCCCCGGATCCCTGGCCCGAGATCGCGTCCTGATCGCCATATGAGCCGAGAACCTCAAAAGCCGCGCGGTCGCCGGTGACGACGTTGTCCTGGCCGCGATGGTTGAGCAGCCAGTCCGAGGCCGCGAATACTTCCGACGTCATCGAAAGGGGGTCGGCGGTGGGCTCGTAGGGGCCCGGCAGTGCCTGATGGAGGCTGGTCCGGCTGACCACCCCACCGAGGAAGATGACGAATACGAGGACCGCGGCGAGGACCCGCTTACGGAGATTGATGCGATTAAACAGCGGGGCGAGGGCGAGCGCCACAAGGGGGGCTACTCCGATGAAGGCGAAGTCCCAGATCCGTCGAACGGCGCTATTCGTGACCAGGGCCACGATCGGCAGCGAGATGAAGTAGGTGACGCCGACGATCGCCAAGGCTGTGGTCAGATACTCCCGCCGAATTGCCCTGCTTCTAACCAGCTTCACGATCGCGATGGCAAATGCGACGGCGAGGATGATCACCGCCAGATACGTCCCGTACTTCTCGTACACGGGCGCGGTAGACCTGTAGAAGAGCCGGCGATGCTCGGAGCTGCCCTGGAAGATTCGTGTCAACGCATCCGCGCCATCGGAGAAGGTCGGCGAGACGTATTCCACGGAATACGGGGCGACGAATATCAGCCAGGCAGCGGCGGCCGCTGTGGTGACCCCCGCCGCGATGATCGTCCTCTTCGAGATCGGCGCGATCCATCCACGGCCCCAAATCGTCGCTACGCCGATGAGCAGAAGCAGACCTGCCATGGCCCAGGAAGTGATGTGGTGGGTGACGACGACTGTCAGCAACAGCAATAGCGCCGCGGTGAGAAGGCCGTTTGCCGTACGCCGCGAGGTCTTGTCCGAGAGGACAAGTGCGGTGAGGGCGGACATGGCCAGAGGGAGAGCGAGGGACTCGTAGGCAAAGTACGAGTTGAAAAAGACGAAGGCCGGGCTGGCGGCAAATACGGCGACGGCCAACAGCCCCACCCGAGTCGACCCCCCGATGCGCTCGTAGAGCAGGAAAAGGGCACCGAGTATGAGGCAGTGTGCCGTCGCGATCAGGATGTTCCCGACAACGAAGGTCGAGAGCCCGGTTGCCGACGCCATCGCACCCGTCGCCGCCGTCAGGCCCGGGAAGAACTCGACCGCCTTGTTGATTGGATTTTCGAGAAAGAGGCCGGCGCCGGAGTTCAGCTGTTCGGTCGCCCGGAGATGAGACAGCTCGTCGAAGTAGTTGAACAGGGTCGGGCTGTGAAAGAGCTTGGGGAGGTAGAGCAGCCCTCCGAGCGTAATCGACGCGAACAGCCCGGTTGCCCGTGTCGGTCCGGAGGCGATCAGGCCGGTCGCTGAAATGACCATCGTCGCGACGGCGGCCCAGAACATCAGATGGACCCAGCTGGTCTCGCCCGACCAAGCCCGCATATAGGTCAGGGCGAATATGCAGCCTGCCAGGAAGAATCCGGACAGCCACCACTGGTTCCAGTCGAGAAACGTCGGCTCGATCCTTCGATCCTCGGAGGTGGGGTGGGGCGGCTGTGCCGTGCCCTCGAGCGAAATGGTCGTGTCGTTCATCTTCCTCCAGCTGCCATGTCTACTCCGGTCCGGTGTTCAAGCTGCCTGGTGCTCAGGGTGATCCGAATTGTCATTGTTGCCGCTGAGCTGCCTTCGCGCGAATATGTACAGCAGCGTGTTGGAGACCACGATCGTCGCCGCGGTTACGGAGGCAGCACCGTCGGTTCCGAGGCGCGGCACGAGCGCGACAAGTAGCAGGATTTGAACCACGGCGGAGAGTCCGTACACCTTCGCGACAGTGTTCTGCCCGCCGGTCAGAAGCAACAGATAGCCGGCCGGACCGGTGATCGCGTTGACCAACTGACCGATCACGAGGATTCGGACGATTGAGGAGCCGCTGGCGAATTCCGGTCCGAACGCACCGAGGATCAGGCCCGGCCATATGAAGAGAAGGGCCGCCAAGCCCAGCGAGGGCCAGAAAATCAGCCGGGTGCCCGACCGCATCGTGTCGCGCAGACCCTTCATGTCTCCTGCCGAATGGTGACGAACGAATATCGGTGCCAGGACTGCGCTGACGGCGGTGAGCACAAACGACACGAGCCAGGCAGATTTGCTGCTGGCGGCATAGACGCCGACTTCGTGTGGGGACTTGACGATCCCCAAGACCAGAAGATCGGACTGATTGATCATCAGTGTGAAAATCGAGACAAGCCAGAGGGGCGCCGACAGCACCAGCCACGTGCGCATCGAGAACGCCGGTCGCACCGACGGGGCGAACGCTTGTGGCGCCGCGCGGCGCAGGCTCAGCCACTGCGCGGAGAGCGCGAGCGTGAAGCCGAGGCCCGTGATCAACAGCATCTGTTCCGCGGTCAGGTGCCCGGCAACGGCGGGTAGGACGACTGCGGCGGCCAAGATCAAGACCATGGGCAGAAGTTCGCCGATGCCGTAGGCGAGTACGACGCGGTGAGTTCCACGTGTCGTCTCGCGCAGCACGGTGACAAGAGCGACGAGGGCGATCAACCCCATGCCGATCAGCAGGGAGGCCTGTGAGGACCCGATGTCGAGGACGAGGACCACGGCGATCCCCACGAGCGAGAAGAGGACGCCGCTGAGAGCGGTTACCTGTCCGCTCCTGCGAATGAGCCCGCGAAGCAGACCCCAACGCTCTTCCTGGATGTATTGGGGAACGAAACGCAGGACGCTGAGCGTCAAGCCCAGAGTGGCAGGGATGACCAAGACCTGGGTCCAGCCAAAGGCGAACGAGTAGGTCCCGAACTCGGCCGAGCCGCCTCGTCGGGCAAAGAGCACCTGGATCAGGTATCGGACGACCGCAGTGGCGATTCCGACCAGAAGAACCAGCGTGGCCTTGCGGGCGATTTGAAATCCCGGTGCCAGGCCGCTGATCTCGGCCAAGCGCCCGCGTAGGAGGTCGCGGGTGTCGAGCGCAGCCGTGGGGGCCTCTGAGGCTTTCATCTTTGGGCCGGCAGGCCATCGGGCAGATCGGGCTCGAGCTTGTAGCCGTACCTCAGCAATAGAGGGCAGGTCAGAGCCGTGACTGACTTTCGATCGCGGCTGCTCATCGACGAGATCCACTCCAGATCCGTTGACACTTTCAACGGACCGGGAGTAAGACGTGAGGGATTGCCGGAGACGGTGTGGTACAGACCCGAGTTGTCAGTGCCTCCTGTTGGAGATTCGCGACTGTGTCGATTGGACCAGCCGAGGACTCTTTCGAGTTCAGAGACGGGATCCGCGGTGAGATCCTCGTAACGCAGCCGTGTGTATTTCTGTGAGAACAGGCGAAGCGACTCTGCCGATACGTTGCGGGCATTCCAGCCGACCGCAGAACCTGTCGGACGGACCAGGGGCATGAACTCCTCACGATCGACGATCTCGGGTCGCCGTCGTTTCCGCTGCCAGGAGTGGGCAACGGCGCGACTATCCCTGACCAGATGCAAGACCTCGACATCGAAGCCCTCGATCGTCGAGAGGAGAAACGCGTAGGCCGAGTCCTTCAACGAGTCAACTACGGCCGGGGCGCCGGAGACCTTGACGATGGCCCGATAGAGCGCGAGAAGGACTCCATCGAGTGGATCGGCGGCAGACCTAGGGAAGGGCAGGAGCCGGCGGGCAATTGCTCGCCTTCGGGTACGGGCCGTGTCAAGGGCGCCGATAGCAGCGGCCATCGCGCCTACGTCGACTCCATCCGGCCCCCCGAAGGCCTCATCGACGACCGAGATCCAGAAAGGACATGACTGGAAGGGCTGGCCGCAGCTGCACAACTCGTTGCCGAGAAATCCTCTTTCCCAGATGCGGCGCACCTCGCCGGCGGGAAATAACCCCGCCTCCACGCTCAGCAGTCGCTCGAGGAGCGTGCTTCCGCTGCGGGGAAATCCGACGATATAGACCACCCTTACGGCAGGTCGCGATTGAGCCGAAGTCACGGTGCCGCCGGGCTCAGTGGGGACGGGTGCCTGAGCTCCAGGCTCACCGATCGAAGCGGTTCGGAGCTTCCTCGGTAGATGTCCGCGCGCACCCGTTGGGCTCTGGGGGGGATCGCGAACAGGATCGACCGGGTCGCTCCGTCACCCACGCCGACCCGCCCAGAGCGGATCAGGTGGCCGGCGCTACGAACCGCGTACCGGTATCGAGCCGATTCTCCTTGGTGGTTTTCAACGGTAAGCCGACCGCCTGCGGCGTTTCGACTGATCGTGAGGGAAGTGAAGGATCCCGGAAGCGAGTCGACGCTAAGGGCCATCACGGTGAGAGTCGCGCAGGCAGCGAGCAGCAGGCCGGATACGACCGTGGAGCGGGCAGAGAGATAGGGAACCTGAGGTGGCTCGAACCAAGCGTCCCCCGTTGTCCTGACGATGGCGGTCACTGCGGCGGCGGTGCCGAGGACACCCAGCCCAAGTGCAATTGCACCCTGAGAGACCTTGTCGAAGGCCAGACCGAGCGCGAGTCCGACGATCAGGGTGAGGGAGATCGAGAGCGCAACGGACAGGACGCCGCGCAACCTCCAATCGACCTTGGGGTCAGGCGGAATTGCCGCGTAGCTCAGGAGGAGCCCCGGAAGGGCCAGGACTAGGGGCAGACCGGCGACAGCCCGCAGCGGCGCCCAGGAGGCCACGGCAACGACCGTTGCGGAAACCCAGACCACGGCCATCAGCCCGATGAAGAGGCGCCGGTAGGTCACGGCGAATGGTCTTTGCTCTCGGAGTTCGGATTCGGTGAGGCGCCGTCGAGGACATCGACCACCGCAGCGAAAATATCGGTCACGGGAAAGGGCGTCGGAGGGTCCGAGGGCAAGCCCTTGCCTGAGTAGAAGAACACTCCGTCGGTCGAAGGTAGTCCGGGTAGGTACCCGTGCATCGCTCGGTCTGGGTACCCCTGTTGACCAAGGAGTTCCGGTGCGAAGTAGCTGGGGTGGAGAACGACTCCCTCATCGGCGACGAGGATCTCCTCTCCGTAGACCTGACGGTCGTCGAAGTCGACGCCGTACTGCTTCAGCTCTCCATCGCTGAGGAAATGGCCGGGAACGTCATCAACGAGTGCCGACATGATCGCGCTCCGCATCTCCTCGCTCGGGAACCAGAAGCGGGCAAACGTGCTGTCCACGAATGCAACGTAATCGCGCCCCAGCTTGAACTCCGACAGGCGTTCGAAGAGGTCAAACGTACTCTCGACGTTGGTCATGCCGTGATCTGAGAAGAGCATCATCTCGGGGTCGTGACCGGCCTCGATGACGACGTCCTTTGCTCCTCGATTGAACTTCGCGATCTCGGCGATCGGCTCACTCAGTGCATCGGGGGACGCGCCGGCCGAGTGTCCGCCGCCGTCCAACGTCGGGTCGTAGAAGAAGAAGACGTCGACGTCATCGATCCGCTCTCGGAGGCGTCGCAGCTCGCTCTCGCTGTCGAGTCCATCCTTGATGTACCTGAATTCGTAGCGAAGGCCGCGCTCTTTGAAGACATCCGCGAGCGTCGGGACCGGAAGGCTGATCGGGGGGAACTCGTCGTAGCGGATCGGGTGGCGCGAGAACAAATGGCTCACGCCGAGAGGGAGGCGCAGTCGGTGCTCGGCCGAGTATCCGTAGAGCCTCGTGATCCGGAACAGGATCAGGCGTGCGACTTCGACGAAGGGGCGAAGCGCCGCCGTTCGTGGACGCGAAAAGAACCGCTGCAACGGCGAGGGCTTCTGCGGCTCAAAGTAATACTCAGTCCAGATTCCGGTCTCCTCCGGTTTTCGGCCGGTGACGATCGCGGGCATGATGGTGGAGCTGTAGCCGAGCAGGGTCTCGAGCGGCCTTCGCTCTTCCCAAAAGTCCTCCATGAAGGGCCTGTCGACGACGTATTGCCAGGCAAAGCCGTCGGCGAAGTAGAGGATGAGCTTTATGACGAAACCCCTTTCTTGAATATTTGTGGGCACTGCTGCCAGAGGAGCACCAGAGCGCTCGATTCTGTTTCGGTGATATTGCCCGACAGGCCGCGAATTCCGGCCTTCCACACCTGAAGAATTGGGTCGATCGTAGGACGGTGCCGCCCGTCCGCGCGGCCAACCCCCCGTGCCGTCCAATAAACGCGCTGAGCGAGGTGGAACTCGCGGCGCTCAAGCGCCTCGAAGCGCTGCCCCAGAGTCTCGCCCGGCAGATCCAGGGCGACCATCGTTGCAGTTAATTGCAGGTGGAGGTCCCGCAGCGCCTTGGATGGGGACGCGTCCAGCGTCGAGCTCGACGCTCCCCTCCTGATTGCCTCGGCCGCGGCGTAGTGGGCTCCCGCGTCAGTCACCGGCGAGTGGAGCGCCGAATGTTCGATCTCGATCGTCCGTTCATGGAAGGTCGGTCGGTACCTGCCTTCCAGGACGAGCTGAGACTCCGCGATCGCCTCATAGCTCTTCAGCACTGCCGCATCCTCACGAGTGGCGCCGGCTCGTAGCTTCAGGTGCTCGAAGAGGCGATTTGCGACCAATCGCATTGCCTCCCAGGCCGGGATTTGGGAGGGCTCCTCCATCGGGATGCGTAGCAGCACATCGGGGTCGCCATAGACGACGACACCCCTGTGTCTGGCCTCAAAGTTGGCGAGCGTCAGGTAGTTCAGCGTCGAGACCGGAATTCGTCCGCCCTCGATGTTGTGGTTCAAGTGCCGGCCGATGACAGCTTCCACGGTTCGGCTGCGATCCAGCCTGAGCCTTGATGAGCGCGAGATCACCATCACGTCGATGTCCGAAAGGAGCACACCGTCGACCCATCGCTCCTCTTGGCGGGCAGCGGAGCCGGAGACCACGACCGCCAGCACATCGTCACGCGCGGGGCTGGCAACCAGATCACGGACGAATTCCATGACTCGCTCGCGGATCGCGTCGCGCATCAGGCCATTCCCCCCGCACGGGCATAGACCGCTTCGAGCCTCGGAAGCACAGCCGAGGTGGAGAACCTCAGCACTCTCACTCGGGCATTCGCGCCCATTTCATCTCGCAGGCTTGGCGCCCCGGCCAGTCGATCGATCGCCTCCCGTAGGGCCGTGGCGTCGCCTGGTCGCACCAGCAGGCCGGTGACTCCGTGGTCGACTATTTCGGAGAGGCCCCCGGTGTCGCTGGCTATCACCGGTCGGCCCTGCGCCATCGCCTCCAGGGCAACCGTGGGACATGGGTCCGCCCAGATCGACGGGACCACGACCATCATCGCCCGTCGGTATAGGTCGTCCAGCTCCGCCCCGGTTTGAAAACCGACATCAGCAACGCCAGGTGAAGAAACGGTCCCGTCGCCACCGACGAGGCGGAGCTCCAGGTCGGCTTCGAGTCGCGAGTGGGCCTCAAGCAGGACGCTGCGGCCCTTGTGTGCCGCCGTCGGGCCGGCGTACATCACGTATGGATGCCTCGGTTCGGCTATATCCGACAGTTCATCCTCGAGATCAACGAAATTGGGGATGACCTCAATCGAGGCCGTGGGCACGCCGACGCTTTCGGCGCGCTCGGCGACATAGCCGCTGACCGCCACGAAACTTCGAATCCTGCGGCGTAGAAGAGGGGTCGTGGCTGCGATTGCAGCCGCCAAGCCTGCTCGTTTGGGCATCGACTGGTCATCACATCGGAGACAGGCGGGGCCACGTCCTGCGGCGCACTCTCGACCGAAGCGGAGCAGCGATTTCTTTGGACAGTTGAGGCCGTAGTCATGAAGGGTCGTGACCACTCGTCCCGCAGATGGACACTTTGGGCTCACCGCCGAGTGGACGCACCAACCGTGGGCATGAATAACGTCAGGACGGCGATCTCCGATGACCTCCCGAAGCCCATGGATGAAGGCGGGATCCGGCCAGGGCGGGTGAAAGGGAGGCGAGGTGGGCTCATAGGCGCCGGGAACCCTGGCCAGTGAGAGCGGAACGCGGTGGACCGGGAAATCACCCCGGCGGTCGATCGAAGGCTCCGCGCCGGCGGCAACGACAGTGACCTCGTGGCCGCGTGAGATCAGATGTCCCGAGAGGCGGCGCACATGGGTCCCGAGCCCACCGTCGTCGGGTGGGTAGGTGTCGCAGAGTTGGAGTATCCGCATGAATGGAGCCGCTCAACGCGCGCGATGCGGCGACTCCGTCTCCTCGTAGGCTTCTTCCGTGCGCTCGACGACGTCTTCCCAGGTCGGAATGCCGGGCGGACGAACCTGCTTCATCGTCGCCGCGGTAGAGATGGCCGCTGCAAGTTCAGAGGCAGAGGCGCCGTCGTTCAACAACGTGAGATCGGCGGCGGTGAGGTCGCGAATCTCGCGATGGGCGGGGATGTCGCTTGCGACGACGTTTGCGCCCGCATAGAGCGCCTCGAGGACCGAGATCCCCATGGCCTCGATTTTCGACATCGAGACATAGACGTCGGTAGTCTGGAACCACCGATTGAGATCGGCCCTGTCGATCTGTCCCAGTAGCCGAACTCGCCCGGACAGGCCGCGGTCGGCGACGAGCCTTTCAAGCTCTGGCCGCGCCCCGCCATCGCCGGCGATCATCATCACGTAACTCTCGTCCAGGTCCTCAACGGAGCGGATCACGAGATCCACCTGCTTGTAACGCTCCAGGCGCCCGGCGCTGAACAGCACCGTACGGCCCGATTCGTCGGCGAACGGTGCCGCGGCATCAAGGGCCGGCGCATCGACGGCATTTGGAATGACCGTGATCTTCTCCCGCGCCCGCGGGAAGTCCCGAGCGAGAAGCTCCGCTTCGCTGTTCGCAACCGAGATCACCTTTGAGGCCCGGCGCATCATCCAGTTGCCGGCGACCCGATAGGGGCGATGGAGGAGTTCGCGAAAAGGCGACTCGCTCTTCCCGTGGTAATGGGGGGTGAGGATGAACTTCTCAACCCGCGCCCCGGCTGCCGCAAGGGCGGGGAGCGCATGGTAGTTGTGCGCGTGGACCAGGTCATAGCGATTCGCTTGGCGCGCGAGATGGACCGCCAGAGTCGGAGCGAAGGCATAGTGCTCGCTGTCGATCGCGGTACGGAAGCGGCGCACGACGACGCCTTCTGGCTGTCTCTCTGAGCCGACGGCATTCCGTTCGACCTGGGTGAGTACCTCGACCTGATTGCCGCGTTCGGCGAGGCCCTTCGCGAGCTTCTCGACGTGAATCTCGACGCCGCCGATCGCTGGTCGGTATCGCGGGGTGACTAACGCGATTCGCACGGTTCCAGCTGTCCATCGAGAGAATGCTCTTGAGCGACGTCTATGGCAGGACCATCTCTGCGTTGCGCGCCTCCCGCCGGGGCGGCTGTTGCGCGTTCGCCGAGATGGAATGCCGACGACTGGTCTCTCGGATGATCGTGCGCAGCACTCTGAAGCCGTCGCGGAAGGTGTTGAGATTGCTTTGCCCTGAGATTCGGTCGGCCTCGTGGCTCGGGACCTCGGTGATTTTCATCCCCGCGGCGGCGATCCGAAGATTGATCAGGGTCTCGACCTCGAACCCGGGCACGTCGAGGGAGATGTAGGGGAGGCACCGGGTCCAGAAGGCGTTGTAGCCATAGCAAAGGTCGGTGAACGAGGTGCGGTGGAGGACGTTCACGGTCAGACTGAGCACGCTGTTTCCGGCGCGACGGAGCGGGGTGATGTCGGAGCTTCCACCGCCCGGAATGAATCGCGAGCCCTTGGCGAAGTCAGCTCCCTGTTCCAGGGCGGCAACGAAGCGAGGGATCTCCGCCGGGTCGGCGGATCCGTCGGCGTCGAGCATCACCACGAGGTTGCCGGTCACTTCGGCGAAGCCCGAGCGCAGCGCATCTCCCTTTCCGCGGCCGATCTGGGTCACGACGCGAATGTCGGGATACGCGCGCCGCGCCTCCTCGATCGTTTCATCGCGAGAATTGCCGTCGACGAGAATCACCTCGTGGAGGTCGGTCGGGAGTTCGCTCAATACTCGGCCGATGTTGCCCGCCTCGTTCATCGCCGGAACGACGACGCTTACTTTTGCCCGCCGATCGCGTCGCCGATTTTGGCCGTCGTAGGGGAGGGGCTCGTGGGCAAGGGCCTCGACGTCGATCAGCGGCACACCGCCCACCCGGTTCGGGTTTGCGGCGGGCGCCTCGACGAGGTCTAGGGGCCTGGGGAGGAGGCTGACGGGAACGCCGACGGCCTTGAAGCCACGCACCAGGTCGAGCAGGCACTCGTCGTTCGCGTCCTGGCTGGCGATCACGACGCGATCGGCGTTGTGACGGTCAACCAGCTCCAGGACCCCCACCCGGTGCCCGGCTGCGTCAGAGCACTGGTTGACCGGCGCGACGACAGCTCCGACAACGGTTGCGTGATCTCGAAGGGGCCCGTAAGCATCGAGTCTTTCGGCAGTGGCCTCGTCGCCGACGACGATCCATCGCTCCGTCTCTGTCAGTGATTTCAGCAAGCGGGTGCTGACCGTGCGTCCGGCTGAGTCGAGAACCACGAATGAGGCCATCAGAGAAATCTGCGCGACGACATCGAGCGGCACGATCAAGGACGCCAGCCAGGCGAAGCAGGCCGCCACGAGGACGCGGACCGCGAGGCGGCGAGGTCGCCCCTCGGCGGCTTTTCGCGCCCCCTGGCTGGGCCGGCTTCGGTAGACCCCCAGAAATCCGTTGATCGCGACAAGAAGGATCGGCAGGAGAACGAGGCCGGGATTGACGTGTGAGCCGCTGGCGAGGACGACTGCGGCGAGGGCGATGCCCGAGGAGGCCAGGTCGATCAGGGGGAGCGACCAGCGGCCGAGTCCCCGTTCTGCCCTTGACCTATCGGTCGGGGCACTGGCTCCGGCCAGGTCGTGGCCGAAGGGACGCTCGAGCGGAAGTTCGGTGAGCGGAGGCACTAGAAAGGCCTCCCGAGCATCTCGACTCGATCGCGACTCGCACGGAGAGTCCGAAGGGATCGATCAATCGTCCTATCTGCCGGTAGGCACTGCACTGGACATCCTCCCCGAATTGTTGATCTGTCGGGGCAGAAGCCCCGTCCCCTACCAGAAATATACGCACACTTAGTGCATAACTTGTGTATCTCAGTCTTTTTCTAACCTCCTCAGAGCAGTCCAAACCCCGGGGGTGCGAGCCCACGGGTTTACCCGCAAACGATCAGGGAAATTTGATCGTTGGAACTATGGACGCGCGGCTGTCCGGGCCCTGGGCGGCTCGGATTTGCGGCCGATGACGAGAGTCGAGACGCCGAATCTGCGCAGCGGTGATCGGTCGAGCCGATCGAGGTGCCTCTGGTAGACGCCGACCAACCCCGCGGGGAGCCACGGATAGGTGTTGAGCGTCGGCAAGGCGAAGTCGAGCCTGACCGTGGTCAGTTCCGCCCTCTCCGTGAGCGCGCGGAGCTCGTGCGGCCAGTAATTCCGAGCCTTGACGATGCTGCGGGTAAGCCGTTTGGGTAGCCACGGGATCAGCGGTGCCGGCATCCGGATTCTTCGCCCCCTGACGTCCAGACCGTGACCCTCGAACGGAAACCATCGGTTCGGGCTGAAGAGAACGAGGACGCCGCCCGGTTTCAAGACTCGATGGATCTCGCTCAGCGTGTCCTCCTCATCGCGGACGTGCTCGAGGACCTCATTGAGCAGGACTCCGTCGAAGCTGTCGTCGCCAAAAGGCATCCGCTCGGCCGGGCATGCGGCAAAGTCGAAGCGGGGGTCCTGCGACCACAGTCCGCGGGCTTCCTCCACTCGCTCTTCGCTGACGTCGGAGATGGTGGCGCCGCCCGCGCCACGGTCGAGGAGCCCTTTTGCGTACATGCCGTCGAACCCACCGCAATCGAGCCAAGAGCCTTCGATCGGAACCAACCGAGCAACCTTGTCAAGGCGATAGGCGACGTTGTGTGGGTCCCCGGTGGATAGACCCGGTCCGATCTCGTTCTCCCCCATCGGATTCCTACTCTGTGCCTAACAGGGTGTGCCGGAGCTCGAAATCGGAGTCGCAATCTTCGATCGAGGTCTGCGGGTGATCGATCGAGCGGCCGGTCTCCACGGGGTTCATCTTACGAATTCGAGGGAGCCGGACTGTCGGGCCCGCGCCCGTAGCGGTCCTGCAACCGCACGATGTCATCGAGGTCAGGGGTGGAGACCTCGAGCACGACTGAGTCCTCCAGGGCCAGGATCGTGTGCACTTCTCCTGGTTGGTTGCGCCAGGCGGTTCCGGGCCCGATCTCTCGCTCCTCCAGCTCGTCCTCGCTCGGCCCGCGGGTCAGGCGCAGACGGCCCGAGAGGAGGTAGGAGGACTCGTCCTTGCGCCGATGGAGCTGCAGGGACAGCTGCTGGCCGGCGTTGACGGCGAGGATCTTTCCGGCGTAGGCGTCGGTCGCGGCCCACCAGATCTCATGACCCCAGGGCTTCTCGACCCGTTTCGGCTCGTAGTCGGCGGCGGACATGAGGATGCCCGGCCGGCCCGTCTACTCGGCCGCGAGCAGCGTATGCCAGCTGGGGAGGATCGGCAGGTCGTACCAGCCGATAACGCTCGCGCGGATGTCCTCGACCTCCTCGGAGAACCACCAGCGTTCGAAGTCGGAGCGCTTCTCCCAGATCGAGGTCTGCTGGAAGGCGAGCGGGTCGTCGATCGAGCGGGTCAGGGACCAGCTCTTGGCGCCGTAGGAGGGCATCCGGGCCGCGGCCGGCTCCCAGAGGTCGAGCCAGCGCTCTCCCCGCATCGGTGCGATGTGCCAATCGAGCCTGCAGACCTCAGCCATGGTTATGCCCCCACCTCTGCCCGGATCGCGCCGGGGCCGTCTTCGACCTTGCCCTCGTCCTCGGACTCGGCCCCGACCAGGATCGAGATCTTGCCGAGGTGCTTGTTTTCATGCAGGAGCTGGTGCGCCTCGGCCACTCCGTCGAAGCCCATCGTCTGCCAGATGACCGGCCGGATCTTGCCCTCGGCCATCAGCTGGTTGGCGCGCATGCACTCGTAGGCGTTGGCGAAGTGGGAGCCGATGATCTGCTTCTGGCGCATCCACAGGTAGCGGACGTCGAAATCGAGCTGGAAGCCCGAGGTGGCGCCGCAGATGACGACTTTGCCGAACGGCTTGACGACGTAGACCGAGGTCGGGAAGGTCGCCTGGCCGACGTGCTCGAAGACGATGTCAGGAGCGTCGCCGAGGATCTCTTTGACCCGCTTGGCGAAGCCGCGCGAGGCCTTGAAGCGCTCCTTGTCGGCCGCCGGGTCGGCGAGGTTGTCCTTGGTCCGCATCATGTCGCCGAATTCAGAGCGGTTGATGTAGTCGACCGCGCCCAGCTGCTTGATCAGCTCGCCCTTCTCGTCTGAGGAGACGACGCCGACCGCGTTGGCGCCGGCCGCCTTGCAGAGCTGCACGGCGAAGACGCCGAGGCCGCCGGCCGCGCCCCAGATCAGGACGTTGTGGCCCGGCTGCAGCTTGCACTGGTCGATCAGCATCCGGTAGGCGGTGAAGTAAGTGAGCCCGTAGGAGGAGGCCTCGGCCCAGCTCATGTTCTGGGGGCGGGGGAGGAGCTGCTGCGCCTGCACTTTGGTGAACTGGGCGAAGGAGCCCCAGGTCGTCTCGTAGCCCCAGATCTTCTGGCTAGGCGCGGCCAGCGGGTCGAGCCCGTGGACCTCGACGTCCTCGTAGGAGGCCTGGTTGCAGTGGACGACGACCTCGTCGCCCGGTTTCCAGCGGGTGACGCCCTCGCCGACCTTCCAGACGATCCCCGAGGCGTCGGAGCCGCCGATGTGGTGGCCGAACTCGGGGTGGTCGCCGTAGGGGAAGACCGAGACCGGTTTGCCCAGCGCCGCCCAGACGTTGTTGAAGTTGACGCCGGCGGCCATCACCCGCACGATCACCTCGAAGGCGCCCGGCTCGGGCACCTCGATCTGCTCGATCTGGAAGGCGTCGGTGGGCTCGCCCTGGCGCTCCTCGCGGATCACCCACGCCGCCATCGTCTCCGGCAGGGTGCCGGGCTCCACGTCAAGCTTCGAGATTGAGCTGCTGTCGACGGCCAAGATGGTCCTCCGCGGGTCGATTCGAGGGCGGCGCGAATCCTAGTTCAGACGAGCCCGGCGCCGCGTCAAGCGGCGTCGCGCTCGTTGACGTCGCGCAGCTCGGGGGCCGCGATCTCACGCACGGTGAGCTCGATCGGCTCGGGCGCCTCGATCTCCTTGCCGGGCGCGATGCCGAGCTGCTCGACCTTGCGCAGCTGGGGCAGCAGCCTGCCCTCCATCGAGCCGACCGCCGAGTTGTAGGACTTGGTCGCCGAGTCGAGGCGTTTGCCGACGGTGTCGAAGTCGCTGATGAATTTGCCGAAGCGCGAGTGCAGGGTGTTGGCGGCGTCGGCGATCTCGGCCGCCTCGGCGACCATCCGCTCCTGGCGCCAGCCGAGCTCCATCGTCCGCAGCAGGCCGATCAGCGAGGTCGGGCTGACCAGCAGCACGTTGCGCTCCAGGGCGTAGTCGAACAGTTCCGGGTCGGCGCCGAAGGCCGCGTGCAGGGCCGGCTCGTTGGGGATGAAGCAGATCACCAGGTCCGGCATCTCACCGGCCTTGAACTGGCCCTGGTAGTCCTTCGAGCTGAGCGCGCGCACGTGCTCACGGGCCTGGCGCGCGTGGCGCTCGAGGTGGACCCGGCGCTCGGATTCGACCTCGGCCTCCTGGGCGTCGAGGAAGGCGTCGAGCGGCACCTTCGAGTCGGCGACGAAGCTGCGGCCCTCGGGCAGCATGAAGCGGGCGTCCGGGCGCAGCCGCCCGTCTTCGGTGCGCAGCGTTTCCTGCAGCTCGAAGTCGACGTGCTCGGTCATGCCGGCGATCTCGATGCAGCGACGCAGCTGCAGCTCGCCCCACTGGCCGCGGGTCTGCGGCTGGCGCAGAGCCTTCTTCAGGCCGGCGGTCTCCGAGTTGAGGTTGCCGACGGTCTGGCCCATCTGCTCGAGCAGGGTGCGGGTCTCGAGGTCGGTCTCGCCGCGCTTGCGCACTTCCTGCTCGATCTTCTTCTGGCCCTCGGCGATCCGCTCGGCCAGGCCTTTGATTTCCGCCTGGCGCTTGTCGATCTCGGCCTGGCGCTTGTCGAGCGATGCCTCGGCGGTCTTGGCGTCGAGCTTGCGCGCCTCGTCATTGGCCTGCAGCAGCCCCGGCAGCGATTCGGAGACCGCCCGAGAGGTGGCCTCCTGGACGGCCTGGGCGAAGTCGGGCTGCTCGACCGCCTGCTCGGGGCGGAAGAGGAGCGTGTAGACCAGCGCGGCGACCAGGGCGAGGACGGCAATTACTAGGACGACGATCATCGGGGCTTCCTTGATTCGGGTTGCGAAATGGGGCTGTTCAGCGTCGCACCCGGGTCGGCCGGAACAGGCTCGAGAGGCAGGAATCTGGGCGCCGAACAGGCGTCGCAGCCCGCCTCTGGAGCCAAACGCAGGTTTTGTCTCAGACGGCTAGGGCAGCAGAACCGAGTTCTGCGAGGAGGCCCGGTAGGGGCCGACCAGGAACTTGGCCGGCTTGGCGTCGGGCATGCCGGCGGCGCTGACCGAGTAGGAGCCGGTCGGCAAGGCGACCTGGAAGAGCCCGTTGCCGTTGGCGACGAGCGCGCCCGAGGTGGCGTTTTTCGGCCCGTGCAGGACGAGCTTCGAGGAGGTGTCGGTGAGATTGGCGCTGACGAAGATGATGTCGAGCGGTTCGTCGGTCTTGATGTCCGGCTGCGGCTGGCCTTTGTTCTGCGGGATCTGACCGCGTTCTTCGGGGCCGAAGGCGATCTTCGCCGGGGTGACCGTCAGCGAGTCGTCGTGGATCGCGACGCTGATCCTGGTCGCCGGCGCCGGCCGTGGTTCGTTCGCGTGTTCCTCGGCACCGCAGCCGGCAGCGGCCAGCACCAGTGCGCCGACGCATGCCCCCGCCACAATGCCTCTCCCGAGAGCCATCATCGGGGCGGAATCTAGCCGAAGGGCAGGTCGACTACCTGCGCCATAACGCCATCTTCACCTACGGCGAGCTCGGCGCCCGGCTCCGCCTCGCGCCGGATGATCGCCAGCGCGATCGGCCCGAGGGCGGGGGAGACGCAGGTGCTGCCCAGCACTCCGACCGCCTTGTCGTCGAGCCGCAGCTCGGCCCCCGGCTCGGCCGGGGCGCTCAGCCGCAGCCCGCGCAGGTGCCGGTTGGGGCGGCCGCGATGGTGGAGCCGGGCGACCGGCTCCTGGCCGATGTAACAGCCCTTGGTGAAGCTGACCGCGTCCTCGACGATGCCGGCCTCGGCGGGCATGTGCTCGGTGCTCATCTCGAGGCCGAGCGCGGGCGGCCGCCTCGATCCGCAGGATCTCCGCCGCCTCGGGCGCGACCTCGGCGGCGCCGGCTTCGAGCAGGGCCCGGCGCAGCCCGTCGGCCTCGGCGATGGCGACGATCAGGTCGATCCCGGCGTCGGTGCCGACCGCGATGCACTTGACGCCGAAGACGGTCGTCGGCTTCGTTTTCGTCGCGTCCCAGCGCCGCGGTGGTGGCGACGGCGCCGGTGGCCGGGCCGATCAGAGAGAGGATCGCGCGCGCCTCGCCGACGTCCTCGACCTCGACTTCGCGGCCGATCTTGTAGGTCTCGAGGTGGCGCCGGGTGGCGGCCAGGGCCTCGGGCTCGGTGTCGAGCCAGAGCTCGTCGGCGCCGAGCCGAGGACCCTCATGTCGGCCTGCATGTGGCCCTTGCGGTCGAGCAGCGCGGCGTAGCAGCCCTCGCCGGGCTCGATCGCCTCGATGTCGTTGGTCAGCTGCCCCTGCAGGTACTCGGCGGCCTCGGCGCCGCGCACGATCAGCTTGCCGCGACCTGAGCGGTCGAGCAGGCCGCACTCCTCGCGCAGCTGCCGGTACTGCGCGTCGATCTCGACAGTTGCCTGCTCGGAAGCCATCAGCCGATTCTAGGAGGCCGCCCTCGCCGCCTCCCCGGCCGCTTCTTCCCGTCCCGTCCGCCGAGTGCTGTCGATTGGGGTCCATAGGCCCCAAATGCCAGCACTCGGCCCAGGTTTTAGATGTGTCAAACTTATTTCGACGTGTCGAAACCTTCTGAGGCGATCGAGGACTACGCGAAGGCGATCTACGCGCTTTCGCAGGAGCGCAGTGGCCCGGTCCCCAACGGCGAGGTCGCCGAGCGGCTGCAGGTGACGCCGGCGACCGCGACCTCGATGCTGAAGCGCCTCGACGAGCTCGGCCTGGTCGACTACACCCCTTACAAGGGCGTCAACCTGACCCCGGCGGGCGAAAAGGTCGCGCTCGAGGTGATCCGCCATCACCGGCTGATCGAGGCCTACCTCTCCGAGGCGCTGGGGATGCCGAGGATCGCGTCCACGACGAGGCCGAGGTGCTCGAGCACTACATCTCCGAGGAGCTCGAGCTGCTGATCGCCGCCAAGCTCGGCGAGCCGAGCCACGACCCGCACGGCACCCCGATCCCCGGGCCCGACCTGAAGCTGCCGCCGGAGGACGGGCGCGATGAAGGCGCCGCCGCCGGTCGAAGCCGCCGCCCGCGCCCGCCGCACGCAGCCGACGGTCGAGTCGGTGCTCCCCGGGCGAGGCCGCGGTCGCCGGGCGGCCCGCCGCTCGCTCGACGGCGAGGCACGCGGCTTCTCGCCGGGTCTGGCCCTTCCTCGGCCCCGCCTTCGTCGCCGCCGTCGCCTACATCGACCCCGGCAACTTCGCGACCAACATCGCCGGCGGCGCCAAGTTCGGCTACCTGCTGCTCTGGGTGATCCTCTCGGCCAACCTGATCGCGATGGTCGTCCAGACCCAGTCGGCGAAGCTCGGCATCGCGACCGGCAAGAACCTCGCCGAGCTCTGCCGCGAGCGCTTCTCGCGCCGCACCTCGATCGGGCTCTGGATCCAGGCCGAGATCGTCGCGATGGCGACCGACATCGCCGAGGTCGTCGGCGCCGCGCTCGGCCTCAACCTGCTCTTCGGCATCCCGCTCTTCCCGGCCGGGGTGATCGCCGGCGCCGGCGCCTTCGCGATCCTCGCCCTGCAGCAGATGGGCTTCCGGCGGCTCGAGGCCGGGATCACGGCGCTGGTCGGCGTCGTCGTCGCCTCCTTCGTCTTCGAGCTCTTCCACGCCAATCCCGACGGCGGCGAAGTCGCCAAGCACCTCTTCGTGCCGGGCTTCGACGGCACCGAGAGCATCCTGCTGGCGACCGGGATCATCGGCGCGACGGTGATGCCGCACGTCGTCTACCTGCACTCGGCGCTGACCCAGCGCCGGATCGTCGGCCGCGACGACGCCGAGAAGAAGCGGATCCTGCGCTTCGAGAAGATCGACGTCGTGATCGCGATGTCGCTCGCCGGGCGTGGTCAACCTCTCGATGATGGTCGTCGCCGCCGCCCTCTTCCACGAAGGCGGGCTGGCCGGGATCGACTCGATCGAAGGCGCCTACGAAGGGCTGCAGACGCTGGTCTCCGACCAACGCGGCGACGATCTTCGGCATCGCCCTGCTCGCCTCCGGCTTCGCCTCCTCCTCGGTCGGCACGATGGCCGGCCAGGTCGTCATGCAGGGCTTCATCCAGCGCCGCATCCCGATCTTCGTGCGGCGGGCGATCACGCTGGCGCCGGCGCTGATCGTCCTCGCGATCGGCCTCAACCCGACCGACGCCCTGGTCGGCAGCCAGGTCGTGCTCTCCTTCGGGATCCCCTTCGCGCTGGTGCCGCTGCTGATCATCGCCGCCAAGCGCGAGGTGATGGGCGTCGCTGGTCAACCCGCGCTGGCTGACCGCGCTCGCCGGGGTCCTCGCGGCGATGATCATCGCCCTCAACGTCTTCCTGCTCCAGCAGGTCTTCTTCGGCTAGGCGGATGCGGCGGCGCGGCGAGTTCAGCATCGCATCGCGGCTGGCGGCGCCGAGCCGGACGCAGGTCTGGGCCCGGGTGATGAGCGCCGAGGGGATCAACGCCGAGCTCGCGGCCGTGGGCCTCCTCCGGTCGACGACCTCGGGAGGCTCCCGGCGGCGGCATCCGCCGTCCAGGTAGGCTTCGGCCGTGGCCTCGCCGACGACTTCCAGCAGGTGCTCGACTCGTTGCCGCCGACTGGACCGACCTCGAGGTCGACCTGCGGATCGACGACGAGGGCCGCTACGTCGACACCGCGGTGGCGCTCAGCCAGGTCAACGCCCAGCCCTACTCGCGAGGCCGACTGGCACTGGCGCCTGCTCGTCGCCCACAGCTTCGGCCACGCCGCCGCCGCCGAGACGGTCATGGGCGTCCTCGCCAAGCTCGACGCGCGAAGGCGTCGCGGGCGAGATGCAGCTGCGCGAGGTGCGCGAGGGACGCGCCGAGGTCGTGCAGATGTGGGGCCGCCCGGAGAGCGTCCGCGAAGAGTTCCGCCAGCGCCGCTCGATCTAGTGGCGCCGGGCTCGCTCGCCGTCGTCCGCCGACCTGATGCTCGCCAGCCGGGGTCGAGGCGACGCTTGCCGCCGCCGGCCACGAGGTCGACGTCGTCGCCGCTCGCTGCCGGAAGCGACGCCGAGGCCGAGCTGATCGTCTGCGACCTCGACGCCGGTCGACCCCGAGGCGCTGGTCGGCGCTCGGGCTGCCGGTCGCTCGGCTTCTACTCCCACGTCGAGGTCGAGACCCGCGACGGCGCCGAGGCCGCCGGCGTCGACCTCGTCGTGCCGCGCTCGCGGATGGCCCGCGAGCTGCCGGCCTGGTCGAGGGCCTGCTCGAGGCTGAGGTCTAGCTCGGGCTGAGGTCGAAGGCGCGGCCGCGACGTCGCCAGCGGCCGCTTCGAGCAGGCCGTGCTCGAGGTCCCAGCCCGCCCATGCGTCGAGCACCGCCGGGGTCGAACGGGGCGCGGGCGCAGGTCGGGCGCGAGCGCCGCCATCTGCGCCGCCTGTTCGCCGCGGTCGAGTGCCGGGAACGCGCGGCGAGCAGGTCGCTCGAGCGCCTGAGCCGGGTCGGCGATCGCGAAGCGCGTAGCCGCGCCGGGTCGGCGTCGACCACGCGTCGACCAGTTCGGGCTCGGCGTCGAGCGTCTCCGCGGAGGTGGTGAGGACCAGCTCGGGGTAGGGCGGGGCGCCGTATTCGTTGACCTTGAAGATGCGGACCGGGACGCCCTTGCGGCGCAGCGCGACCCCCTCGGCGTTCCAGAAGCCGGTCGCGGCGTCGACCTTGCCGGCGGCGAGCGAGGCGACGGCGTTGAAGCCGATCGTCACCCGTCGACCGCGGCCGGGTCGCCGCCGTCGGCGCTGACCTCGGAGTCGACCACCGCTTCGTCGGAGGGCAGGCCGGTGACGCCGACCGTGTTGCCGTCGAGGTCGCGGGGCCGCTGCACCGGCCCGTCGCCGCGGGCGATCACCGAGGCCAGCGGCCGCTGCACGATCGGCATCACGCCGACCAGGTCGAGGCCCTGCTCGCGGGCGATGCCGAGGTCGTGGATGTCGAGGATCGCGAAGTCGGTCCGGCCGGCGGCGAGCAGCTTCGGCGCGTCGGTCGATTCGCCCGGCTGGTGGATCGACAGGTCGACGCCGGCGTCGCGGTAGAAGCCCTCGGCCTGGGCGGCGTAGATGCCCGCAGTGGACCGCGTTGGGCGTGAAATCGAGCACCAGCGTCGCGCCGACTCGGCGCGCCCGGTTCAGCGCCGCCTCCCGCCGCAGCCGGCGACGCCGGGGCGAGCGAGGACGGCCGCCAGCAGCGCGACGACACCCTCTCATCTGGCGGCGAACCCTATTCCTTGCGCGAATCCGGGTAGACTGCCGCCGCCCATCGTTTCCACGGGATCTAGGAGGAGAAGCGTGCAGGAGCGAGGACTTTCGGCCTATCTTGGCCGAGCTGATCGGAACTTTCCTGCTGGTGTTCTTCATCACCAGCGTCGTCGTGCTGTTCGTGGCGACCGGGAGACCAGGCCCAGTTCGGCTCGGACTTCGCGGTCATCGGTCTCGTCCAGGCATTCCTGCTGTTCGGCCTGATCGTCATGTTCGGCGTGGTCAGCGGCGGGCACTTCAACCCGGCGGTGACCCTCGCCGCGGCGGCGATCAAACGGATCACCCGATCGACGCGGTCGTCTACATGCTCGCCCAGCTCTCGGGCGGTGTCCTCGGGGCGCTGCTGACCAAGGGCCTGCTGCTCGACGAGGGTCGCGCCACCCACTACGGCGCCGCGCAGGTCAGCGGCCTGCTCGGCGGCAACTTCGCCGGCGCGATCGTCGAGGCGCTCGGCACCTTCTGCCTGGTCCTCGTGATCCTCGCCGCCGTCTACTCCAAGAAGAGCGTCAAGGAGTGGGCGCCGCTGGCGATCGGCACCACCCTGGGCTTCATCGTGATGGTCGGCGGCCCGCTGACCGGCGGCTCCTTCAACCCGGCCCGTTGGTTCGGCCCGGCCCTGGTCGGCAACGACTGCGGGCGGCGTCTGGCCCTACCTGGTCGGCCCGATCGTCGGCTCGCTGCTCGCCGCCGCGCGTCTTCAGGTTCGTGATCGAGGCCGGTGGCCCGGCGCCGACCGAGCCGCCGGAGCCGGTCAAGGCGCCGGCCGACGAAGCCGAGCCGCCGAGAGCCCGGCAGCCGAAGCCGAAAGCCGAGCCGGCTCCGAGTCGCTCGGTCGGCACCGCCGGGCCGCGACGCCGGCCCGGGCGGTTCGACCTGTAGCTTGGGCGGCGTGCGCCGGGTCACCTTCTCACGCAACTACACGCTCTCCCTGTCGCGCACCTGCCAGTGCTACTGCAAGTACTGCGCGTTCGCGACGCACCGGGCGCACATCCACGCGCCCGAGGAGGTCGAGCGAGCGGCTCGACGAGGCGGTGAGGCGCAACGCCAAGGAGCTGCTCGTCCTGACCGGCGAGCGGCCCGAGGTCAACCCCGAGGTCGCGGCCCGGCTGGCCGAGTGGGGGCACGAGGACTTCACCTCCTACGTCGTCTGGGCCTGCGAGCGGGCGCTGGAGCGGGGGATGCTGCCGCACACGAACCTCGGCGCCCTCGCCGAGACGACCTCGCGCGCCTGCGCGAGGTGACCGCCTCGCAGGGGCTGATGCTGGAGTCGATCTCCGAGCGGCTGATGGAGACCGTCCACGCCGGCTCGCCGACCAAGCACCCGGCGCGTGCGCCTGGAGACGATCGAGGCCGCGGGCGAGCTGAAGATCCCGTTCACCACCGGCATCCTGGTCGGGATCGGCGAGACCGAGGAGGAGCGGGTCGAGTCGCTCGAGGCGCTGGCCGAGCTCCACGAGCGCCACGGCCACATCCAGGAGGTGATCCTCCAGAACTTCGTGCCGCACCCGCGCTACTACGGGCAGGAGGTCGCGGAGATCGCCGACGAGGCCGCCCGGCGAGCGCTGGGCGGCAACGGCGAGTCGCCGGAAGGCGACACGGTGCGGTCGAGCCTGCCGGCGTGGGCCAACCCGGTCGACGTCGACGAGATGAAGCGCCTGATCGCCGGAGTGCAAGCGGCTGATGCCCGACGTCGGCGTGCAGATCCCGCCGAACCTCTCGGACTGGTGGTCGGAGCTGGTCGAGGCCGGGGCGACCGACCTCGGCGGCCTCTCGGCCAACGGCGACCACATCTCGCCCGAGCACGCCTTCCCGAGCCCGCATCAGGTGCGCAAGCAGCTGGCGCCGAAGGGCTACGCCCTGACCGAGCGCCTCTGCGTCTACCCCCAGTACATGGACCCCGAGTGGATGGAGCAGGGCGTCCTCGACGTGATCAAGCTCAAGTACTGGAGCTTCATCCCGCGCCGCGGCTCGGGCCGGCGCACGCGAGGAGATCGACCCGGCGCCGGGCCTGGCCGAGCGGGCGATCGCGAAGGGCCGCGAGGGCGAGCGCGCTGAGCGAGGACGAGCTGACCGCGCTGTTCGCCGAGACCCGGCCCGAGGTGATCGAGGAGATGCGCGTCGCCGCCGACGAGCTGCGGGCCGAGCTGGCCGGCGACCGGCGTCACCTTCGTCGTCAACCGCAACATCAACTTCACCAACATCTGCATCGTCGGCTGCGCCTTCTGCGGCTTCGGCCAGGGCAAGCGCTCGCCCGACGCCTACGAAGTCTCCGAGGAGGACTTCGCCGGCGCGGATCGAGGAGGCGGTCGAGTTCGGCGCGACCGAGCTCTGCATGCAGGGCGGCATCCACCCCGACCTGACCCTCGAGGAGTACGGCCGCTGGCTGCGCCTGGCGAAGGAGGTCGCCCCGCAGCTCCACCTCCACGCCTACTCGCCGATGGAGGTCGACTACATGTGCGAGCGCTCCGGCAAGGAGCCCGGACGAGGTCTTCGAGTACCTGCTCGAGTGCGGGCTCGGCTCGACCCCGGGCACCGCCGCCGAGGTCCTCGACGACGGCGTCCGCCAGCGGATCTCGCCGAACAAGCTGCCCGCCGACCGCTGGGTCGAGATCATCGAGGCCTCGCACCGCGCCGGCCTGCGCTCGACCTCGACCGTGATGTTCGGCCACATCGAGGAGCCGCGCGAGCTGGCCCGCCACATGCGCGTCATCCGCGAGCTGCAGGAGCGGACCGGCGGGATCACCGAGTTCGTCCCGCTCAGCTTCATCCCCTTCAACACGCTGCTCGGCCGCACCCACGGGGTCGAGGAGATCTCGCAGGACGAGAACCTCAAGCACACCGCCGCCTTCCGCCTGGCGCTCGGGCAAGACGATCCCCAACCTGCAGGCGAGCTGGGTGAAGATGGGCCTCGAGGGCGGCGACCGAGTGCCTGCGCTGGGGCGTCAACGACCTCGGCGGCACCCTGATGGAGGAGAACATCTCGCGCATGGCGGGCTCCCAGCACGGCGTCCGGCTCGAGCCCGAGCAGCTGATCGACGCGGCCCGCGCCGCCGGCCGCGACCCCGCCCAGCGCACGACCCTCTACGAGATCCTCGAGACCTACGAGGTCCCCGCGCCCGCCTGAGCACCGCGCCGCCCGCGGCCGCGCCAGCCCGCCCGAGCGCCGGGCCGCCCGAGCACTGGGCCGTCCGAGGCCGCCCCCGCCCGAGCGCCGGAAAATCGCATCAAGTTCGCCAGGCTATGCCTGGCAAAGTTGGATGCGATTCGGGAAGGGCGAGCGCTAGCGGAAGAGGTCCTCGCTCTTGGCGCGGCGCAGGGCGGCGGCGCCGGGGCCGTCCTCGGCGCTGACGAAGCGGCCGAGGCCGCGGACGACGACCGCCGGGATCGCGCTCGCCTTGTCGCGGGCGAGGTCGGCGGCGGAGGCGGCCTCGTCGGCGATCGCGATCTCGGTCGCCTCCAGCGGCGCGGCCGTTGGCGTCGCTGCGGCCGCGCCAGTCGTCGAGCGGGGCCAGGCCGGCGCAGCCGATCGCGACCTCGGCCTGGCCGAGGCGCCAGGCGCGGCCGAAGCTGTCGGAGACGATCGTCGCCGAGCCTCGGGCCGCCGGCCGCTTCGATCTCGGCGCGGATCCGCCGGGCGGAGGCGTCGGAATCCTCCGGCAGCAGGCAGACGGTGTCGGGGTCGGCGAGGTTGGAGCTGTCGATTCCGGCGTTGGCGCAGACGAAGCCCTGGTGGGTCTCGCTGATGATCACGCTGCGGCCGGCGCGGATCACCTCGGTGCTCTCCTCGAGGATCAGCTCGACCAGGTTCGGCTCCTTGCCGAGCACCGCCGCCAGCTTGCGCGCTTCGGCGCCGGGCAGGACCGAGGAGAGCTTGCGCACCCGTCCCTCGGCCTTGGAGACGACCTTCTGCGAGATGACGACGACGTCGCCCTGCTCGAGCTCGGCCCGGGCGGCGATCAGCTCGCCGAGCGGCGCCCCCTCGGTGATCTCGGGGAGGCCGGGGACCGGCAGGATGCTGAGCGCCGACGCGGTCAAATCCCCAGCGCCCTGGCGGTGCGGCGCGCCGCCGCGCGGTCGGCCTCGAGGGCGCCGGTGAGGGCGACGAGGTCGGCCGGGGTGTCGAGGTCGAGGGCCAGCGAGGGCAGCTCCTCGACCGCGAAGGGGATCCCGGCCTCGCGGGCGGCGGCGACGTGGCGGGCGCGGCTGCCCTCGCCGAAGGACGGCCGGATCGCGTCCGGGGGGCGAGAGCAGGAGGGCGTTGGTCCCCTCGCCGTGGCGGTCGGGGACGACGGCGACGTAGCGCTCGGGAACGCCGGTCAGGAGGCGGTCGAGCTCGCGTGGGTCGAGCAGCGGGCAGTCGCCGGGAAGCAGCACGACGCGGTCGGCGCCCTCCGCTTCGGCGCGGGCGATGCCGGCGAGGGCGGCCTCGACGTGGCCGGCGTCGGAGGGGTCGGGGACGACCTCGGCCCCGGCGTCCGCGGCCAGCTCCTGGGCGGCCGGGGTCGCCGCTGACGACGATCGTCGTCTCGATCGAGCGGGCGGCGCCGATCGCGGCGAGGACGTCTTCCAGCATCGCCGCCGCCAGGCGCGCGCGGCGCTCGTCGTCGAGCCCCACGGCGAGCCGCCGCTTGGCCGCGTCAAAGCGCTTTACCGGGAGGATCGCCGCGGTCTTCACGCCCGATCGAGGCTAGCGGCGAAGTCGAGGACGATGCGGGCGAGGCGCGCCCGTCCCGCTGCTCCGTCCATCAGGGTCGCGGTGGCCAGGGTCGGGATCGAGTCCGGCGGCGGGTCCGGGTCGCCCTCGTCGACGACCATCGCGTCGATCGCGCCCTCGTAGAGCGAGGCGACGCCGGCGGCGGTGGCCGGGCGGCCGATGGCGGCGATGAAGCGCTCGGTCGGCCCCTTGACCACCTCGCCGGCGACGAAGGGGCTGACCGCGACGACCGGCGCCGGCGAGGCGGCCATCGCCTCGCGGATGCCCGGCAGGGCGAGGATCGGGCCGATGCTGATCACCGGGTTGGAGGGGCCGATCACGATCGCGTCGGCGCCGGCGATCGCGCTCAGCACCTCGGCGCTCGGCTCCGCCTCGGCGATGCCCTCGAGCTCGACGCCGAGCACCTCGGGCTGGCCGCCGTCGACGATCAGGTACTCCTGCAGCCCGCGTGTGCCGGCCGCCGTGCGGACCTGGGTGCGGACCGGCCCGTCGCACATCGGCAGGACCCGGGCGGAGACTCCGAGCGAGCGGGCGATCTGCGCCTGCGCCTCGGTCAGCCGGCCGCCCTCGTCGATGAACTCGCGCCGGTAGAGGCAGGCCGCGAGGTCGCGGTCGGAGAGGCTGAACCAGCCGGGCGCGCCGAGCTTGCCGAGGCGCTCGAAGACGGTGAAGCTGTCGTCCTTGATCCCCCAGCCGCGCTCGGCGTCGATTTCGCCGCTGAGCCAGTAGGTGCAGAGGTCGGGGTCGGGGGAGACGTGGACGCCGAGCAGCTCGACGTCGTCACCGGTGTTGGCGATCACGGTCAGGTCGGAGCCGAGCTCCTCCTGGACGCCGGCCGCGAGTTTGGCGCCGCCGGTGCCGCCGGCGAGCAGGGCGACCCTCATGCCCGGGCCGGGCTCACGCCCAGTGATCGGCGTCGGGAAGCCCGGTGATCCTGATCCCCGCGTGGGCCTTGTGGCGGACGTTGATCGAGATCAGCAGCGGCGTCAGCTGCTCGACGATGCGGGCCATCTCGAGCGGGCCGGCGTTGACCGCGCGCAGCCCGGGGATCAGCTCGATCAGGCGGGCGACGCGGGCCTTGTCGGCCTTCTTGTCGCCGCAGACGAGGACGTCCTCGCCGAGCTCGGCCTCGAGGTCGGAGAGGGTCGGCGCGCCGACCGTGTGGAGGGCGGCGACGACGGTGACGCCCTCGGGGACCATCTCCTGTGCCTGCTGGGCGGCGGAGCCCTGCCAGACGCCGAGCGAGCGGGTCGCTTTGCCGCTGACCGCGGCGGCGAGCGGCACCGTGCAGTCGACCAGGATCTGGCCCGGCCGCAGCGCCTCGCGCAGGTTGTTGAGGTTCTCCGACTGGGCGCGGAAGGGCACGGTGAGAAAGACGATCTCGGCGGCCTGGGCGGCGTCCTCGTTGAGCAGGCCGCTGACCTCGGCGCCGGGCACCGCCTCGCGGACCGTCCTGGCCGCCTCCTCGGCGCGCTCCGCCGAGCGCGAGCCGAGCGCGATCGGCACCCCGGCGGCGGCCCAGCGGCGGGCCAGGCCGGCGCCGAGGGCGCCGGTTCCGCCGATGATCGGGATGGGCTCGCGGTCAGGCACGAGCGGCTCAGTCTATGCTCACCGACCAATGAGGCTGGAGGGACGCAAGGCGCTGGTCACCGGAGGTGCCAGCGGCATCGGAGCGGCGATCGCGGCCCGACTCGCGGCCGAGGGCGCCGAGGTCTGGGTCGGCGACGTCAACACCGACGGCGCCGGCGAGGTTGCCGGCCAGATCAACGGCCACGCGCTCGAGCTGGACGTCACCGATCTCGGCTCGGCGCAGGCGGCGCTGGAGGCGACCGGGACGCTGGACATCCTCGTCAACAACGCCGGCACCGACGAGTTCGGCTTCTTCACCTACACCACCCCCGAGCAGTGGCAGAAGGTGATCGCGATCAACCTGATCGGGGTCCTCAACTGCACGTTCGCCGCCCTGCCGGGCATGCAGGAGGCGAAATACGGCCGCATCGTCAGCATCTCCTCCGAGGCCGGGCGCGTCGGCTCGAAGGGGTCGGCGGTCTACTCGGCGGCGAAGGGCGGCGTGATCGCCTTCATGAAGACGATCGCCCGCGAGAACGGCCGCTACGGCGTGACCGCGAACGCGGTCGCCCCCGGGCCGATCGAGACGCCGCTGCTGATGGGGGCGAAGGAGTTCGGCGAGATCGGCGAGAAGATCATCGAGACGATGAAAGGGCTGACCCAGATGCAGCGCCTCGGGCAGCCCGACGAGGTCGCCGCCGGCGTCGCCTTCCTCGCCTCCGACGACGCCACCTACGTCACCGGGGAGACGCTCGGCGTCAGCGGTGGCCTCGGCATGGTCTGATGGCGGGGCTCGAGGTGGGGACAGAGCGCGAGCAGGACTTCGTCGTCGCCGACAGGCTGCTGACCGACGTCGGCGGCACGATCGGCACCAGCGTTCTCTCGACCCCCGGGATGATCGGGATGATGGAGTGGTGCTCGACCGTGCTGGTCGCCGAGCATCTCCCCGAGGGCAGCGCCACCGTCGGCTTCGAGGTCTGCATCAAGCACGTCGGCGCCGCCCTCGAGGGCTCGACCTGTGTCGTCCGCTCGAAGCTGCGCGAGGTGGTCGAAGACCGCAAGCTCCGCTTCGACGTCGAAGTGACCGAGGGCGAGCGCACGATCGGCGTCGGCACCCACGAGCGCCGCGTAATCGGCATCTCCCAACTCGGCTAGGGACAAAGCGGGGGCGAGGGGGGCGAGTCGGGCCGAGTGCTGCCTATTGGGGCCTATGGCACCCAAATGGGAGCACTCGATCGGGCGAGGTGCGGCGGGGCGAGGAGCGGCGGGGCGAGGAGCGGCGGGGCGAGGGGTGTGGGCGTTGGCCGCGGAGCAGCATGGGGTGGTCGCATGGCGGCAGCTGTCGGCGCTGGGCTTGAGCAGAGACGCGGTGCGCCACCGCATCCGCATCGGGCGCCTGCACCCCGTGATGGGAGGCGTTTTTGCGGTCGGCAGGCCGGGGTTGAGCAGGCAGGGACGATGGATGGCGGCCGTTCTGACCTACGGGCCCGATTCGGTCCTCAGCCATTGGAGCGCGGGAGCCCTGCTCGGCGTATCTAGTGAGAGACGCGGAGTTGAAGTATCAGTGCGCACATGTTCTGACCGGGGGCGGGGGAGGGTGACGGGCAGGGGAGGGGTTCGGGTGCATCGCCGAGAGAAGCTGGGTGCGGGGGATGTGATCGTGCGGGAGGGGATACCGGTGACTGCGCCGACTCGGACCTTGATCGACCTCGCGGCGATCAGCGACTCGGAGACGATCGAGCAGCTGGTCAACGAGGCCGACCGGCTGGATCTCGTCGATCCCGACACCTTGCGGGGCGCCCTGGGTGGCTACCGCGGGCAGCGCGGCGTGGCGAAGCTGCGCGCGGTTCTCGACCCCCGCGTCTTTCGTCGCACGAAATCAGGTCTCGAGCGCGCCTTTCTCCGCCTGGTCGTGCGTGCCGGGCTGCCCACGCCGCTGACCCAGCAACGGGTGAATGGGTTCGAGGTCGACTTCTACTGGCGCGAGCTGGGGCTGGTGGTCGAGACCGACGGCCTCAAATACCACCGGACCATCAGCCGCCAGGCCCTCGACCGGCGGCGGGACCAGGCGCACGCGGCGGCGGGGTTGACGACGCTGCGCTTCACCGAAGACCAGATCGACTTCGAGGTTGCCCACGTGATCGAGACCCTGCGTGCCGTCGCCGGCCGCCTCAGGGCGCGGGCGATGGCGGGGCCGGCGATGGCGCCCGACGCCTAAGCTCCCGGTCGATGCCCGAGCTGCCCGAGAGCGTCCGCGTCCGCGAGGTCGGCCCTCGCGACGGCTTTCAGAACGAGCCCGAGACGATCGCCACGGCCGACAAGGTGCGGCTGATCGACCTGCTCTCGGCCAGCGGCCTCAGCCGGCTCGAGGTGACCTCCTTCGTCCGCCCCGACGTGATCCCGCAGCTCGCCGACGCGGAGGAGGTGCTCGACCGGATCGAGCGGCGCGAGGGCGTCGCCTTCTCGGTCCTGATCCCCAACGAGCGCGGCCTCGAGCGGGCGCTCGAGCGGCGCGACCGCTTCGACGAGATCAACGTCTTCCTCTCCGCCTCCGAGACCCACAACCGCAAGAACGTCAACCGCTCGATCGAGGAGTCGCTGTCCGGGCTCGAGGCGACGCTGGCCCGGGCGAGGGCGGAGGGGCTGCGCTGCGAGGGCGTGATCTCGACCTCCTTCGGCTGTCCCTACGAGGGTGACGTCCCGGTCGAGCGGGTCTTCGGCATCGCCGAGCGGCTCGCCGCCGCCGGCTGCGAGGAGGTCGGCTTCGGCGACACCACCGGGATGGCGAACCCACGCCAGGTCGAGGGGTTCTTCGCCGCCGCCCGCGAGCGCCTCTCCGGGGTCGAGCTGACCGCCCACTTCCACAACACCCGCGGCCAGGGCCTCGCCAACGTCTTCGCCGCGCTCGAGCAGGGTGTCGACTCCTTCGAGGCCAGCTTCGGCGAGCTCGGCGGCTGCCCGGTCCCGCCCGGCTCGACCGGCAACATCGCCAGCGAGGACCTGGTCTCGATGCTGGCGGAGATGGGGATCGAGACCGGGGTCGACCTGCAGCGCCTGGTCGAGGCATCGCGCGCCGCGCAGGAGGTGCTCGGCCGCCCGCTCGGCTCGCACGTGCTCCGCGCCGGTCCGGTGGACTGGCACCGCGGCTGATCGCACGTCGAAGCTGATCGCATCAAGTTCGCCAGGCATCACATGGACAACTTGATGCGATTTCGGGGCGGTGAGGGCGAATCGACGCAGCGGGGGATGGCGGGACGGTGGGCGGGGTGAATCGGCGCGGTGGGGGTGAATAGGCTCCCGGGCATGTCGGATTTCCAGCAGGCCCTGGAGGCCGCCCTCGGTGGCGGCCCCGAGCGCCACCACGAGAAGACCGCGGAGCAGGGCAAGCTGCCGGTGCGCGAGCGGGTCGAGCGCCTGGTCGACCCCGGCTCCCTCGCCGAGGAAGGGCTGCTCGCCAACTGGGACGAGGAGGGGCTCGGCGCCGACGGCGTGATCACCGGGATGGCGACGGTCGACGGCCGCCACGTCGCCCTGATGGCCAACGACCCGACGGTCAAGGCCGGCTCCTGGGGACCGAAGACGGTCGAGAAGATCCTCCGCATCCAGGAGCGGGCGCTCGCCAACCAGGTGCCGCTGCTTCTACCTCGTCGACTCCGCCGGCGCCCGCATCACCGACCAGGTGCAGATGTTCCCCGGGCGCCGCGGCGCCGGCCGCATCTTCCACAACGAGGTGCGGCTCTCGGGCCAGGTGCCGCAGATCTGCCTGCTCTTCGGGCCGAGCGCCGCCGGCGGCGCCTACATCCCGGCCTTCTGCGACGTCGTCGTCATGCGCGACGGCAACGCCTCGATGTACCTCGGCTCACCGCGGATGGCCGAGATGGTGATCGGCGAGCACGTCAGTCTCGAGGAGATGGGCGGCGCCAAGATGCACACCGGCGTCTCCGGCTGCGGCCACTTCCTGGTCAAGAGCGACGAGGAGGCGATCGACCTGGCCCGGCGCTACCTCTCCTTCATGCCCGGCAACTGGAGCGAGCAGCCGCCACCGGCGCCGCCCGCCGAGCCGGCCTCGAGCGCCTCGATCGCCGAGATCGTCCCCGCCGACGAGAACCGGCCCTTCGACATGCGCGAGGTGCTCGACGTGCTGCTCGACGCCGACTCGCTGCTCGAGGTCCACAAGCGCTGGGCGAAAGAGCTGATCGTCGGCTACGGCCGGATCGATGGCCGCGTCGTCGGCGTCGTCGCCAACCAGCCCAAGCAGAAGGGCGGCGTGCTCTTCGTCGACTCCGCCGACAAGGCGGCGCGCTTCATCCAGACCTGCAACGCCTTCAACGTGCCGCTGCTCTTCCTCGCCGACGTGCCGGGCTTCATGATCGGCACCGCGGTCGAGCGCCAGGGGATCATCCGCCACGGCGCGAAGATGATCAGCGCCGTCTCCGAAGCGACGGTCCCCAAGCTCAGCGTCATCGTCCGCAAGGCCTACGGCGCCGGCCTATACGCGATGTCCGGCCCCGCCTTCGAGCCCGACGGCTGCATCGCCCTGCCGAGCGCCTCGATCGCGGTGATGGGCCCACAGGCGGCGGTCAACGCCGTCTTCTACAACCAGATCCAGGCGATCGAGGACGAGGCCGAGCGCGAGGCCTTCGTCGCCGCCAAGCGCGACGAGTACGCCGCCGACATCGACATCCTCCACCTCGCCTCGGAGCTGGTCGTCGACGCCGTAGTCCAGCCCGACGACCTGCGCGGCGAGCTGATCCGGCGCTTCGCCCATGCCGAGGGCAGGCGCCGCGAGACGATCCCGCGGCGCAATCCGGTCACCCCCGCCTGAGGGCCCGCCGGGCCGCGGCGGCCGCTGCCGCTACCGTTTGCGGATGACGAGGAGCCTCAAAACGGCGGTCGGCGGCTGGCTCGGCTGCGTCTGTGGCCTGATCCTGCTGGCGCTGCTCGCCTACAAGGCCAACCCGGTCCAGCGCCTCGATGCCAGCGCCTTCAGCCGGCTCAGCGCCACCGAGGGCTCCGCCGTCAGCTCGCTGGCCTCCGCCGTCACCCACCTCGCCGATCCGCCGGCGCTGCTGCTGATGCTGGCCGGGGTCTGCGCCTACGCCCTCTTTCGCGGGCGGCCGCGGGCGGCGCTCGCGGCGGTAGCGGTCGTCGCCGGCGCCAACCTGACCACGCAGATCCTCAAGGTCGCCCTCGCCCATCCCCGCTATCAGCCGATCCTCGGCTGGGACCAGCTCAACTCGGCGGCGTTCCCGAGCGGCCACGCGACGGCCGCCGCCTCGATCGCGCTGGCCTTCCTCTTCGTCGTCCCCCGCCGCAACCTGGTGCCGGCGGCGGTCATCGGCGCCGCCTACGTCTTCGCCGTCTCGGTCTCCGTCCTGGTCCTCTCCTGGCACTACCCGAGCGACGTGCTGGGCGGCATCCTCGTCGCCTCCGGCTGGGCCTTCGCGGTCCAGGCGCTGCTGCTGCTGACGCGCTCGAGCCCCGGTCGGCGCCGGGCTACGGGTTGGCCAAGCGAGTTGCCATCTCGCTGAAGTAGTCGAGCGCCGCCGGGTTGGCGAGCGAGTCGCGGCTCGCCGCGCGCTCGGCGGGGGTCCCCATCAGGATCCGCTTGACCGGCACCTCGAGCACCTTGCCGCTCAGCGTGCGCGGCACCTCGGCGATCTCGAAGACCTCGTCGGGGACGTGGCGCGGCGAGCAGCGCCGCCGCACCTCGGCCGCGATCCGGCGTCGCAGGTCGTCGTCGAGCACCGCGTCCTCGCGGAGGACGACGAAGAGCGGCATCCAGCCCTCGGTCCCGGCCCGCGGGATGTCGACGACGAGGGCGTCGAGGATGTCGTCGATGCCCAGCACCGCGCGGTAGATCTCGCTCGTCCCCATGCGGATGCCGGAGCGGTTGATGGTCGAGTCGGAGCGGCCGTAGATGACGGCGGTCCCACGCGAGGTGATTTCGATCCAGTCGCCGTGGCGCCAGACCCCGGGGTACATCTCGAAGTAGCTGGCGCGGTAGCGGCTGCCGTCCTCGTCGCCCCAGAAGCGCACCGGCATCGAGGGCATCGGCTCGGTGACGACGAGCTCGCCGACCTCGTCGGTCAGCGCCTTCCCGTCCTCGTCCCAGGCCTCGACCGCGGCGCCGAGCGCCCGCGCCTGCAGCTCACCGCGGTAGACCGGGAGCAGCGCGCAGCCGCCGACGAAGGCGGTGCAGAGGTCGGTGCCGCCGCTGGTCGAGAAGAGCCAGGTGTCGGCGCCGACGTGCTCGTAGATCCAGTCGAACCCCTCTGGCGCCAGCGGGCTGCCGGTCGACCCGATCGCCTGCAGCCGGCTGAGGTCGCGGCCGGCGCCCGGCTCGACCCCGTCCTTCATGCAGGCGGCGACGTAGGAGGCGCTGGTCCCGAACATCGTCACCCCGGCGCGCTCGGCGAGGTCCCAGAGCACGCCCATGTCCGGGAACCCGGGGCTGCCGTCGTAGAGGACGATCGCAGCCCGGGTCAGCAGCCCGGAGACGATGAAGTTCCACATCATCCAGCCGGTCGTGGTGAACCAGAAGAGGCGATCGCCGGGGTGGGCGTCGATGTGCAGGTGGAGCTTCTTCAGGTGCTCGAGCAGGATGCCGCCCTGGCCCTGGACGATCGCCTTCGGCAGGCCGGTCGTCCCCGACGAGTAGAGGACCCAGAGCGGCTGGTTGAAGGGGACCCGGTCGAAACTGAGCTCAGCCCCGTCGCTGGTCTCGAGCAGCTCATCCCAGGTGACGGCGTCGCGCAGCGAGCCGAGGTCGGGATCGGGCGAGAGGTAGGGGAGGACGACGGTGCG
This sequence comes from uncultured Solirubrobacterales bacterium, assembly GCA_963836415.1. Classification (GTDB taxonomy): domain Bacteria; phylum Actinomycetota; class Thermoleophilia; order Solirubrobacterales; family 70-9; genus VRUE01. Next base: position 153,757 of record CAWIJE010000005.1, on the reverse strand, counting down.
CTCCAGCGTCGGCATCGCCGCCTGCAGCTCGGCGAGCACCTCGACCCGGTCGAAGCGCTTGCCGCCGTAGCCGTAGCCGTCGACGGCGAAGAGGACCTTGGGCTCGATCTGGGCGAAACGGTCGACGACGCTGGCCGAGCCGAAGTCGGGCGAGCAGCTCGACCAGGTCGCGCCGAGCGAGGCGGTGGCGAGGAAGGCGACTATCGCCTCCGGGATGTTCGGCATGTAGGCGACGACGCGGTCGCCGCGCTCGACCCCGAGCGCCCGCAGGCCGGCGGCGACGGCGGCGACCTGGGAGCGCAGCTCGCCCCAACTCAGCTGGTCGAGCTCGCGCAGCTCCGAGGCGTGCAGGATCGCGACCTCGTCGTCGTCCTTGCCGGCGAAGACGTGCTCGGCGTAGTTGAGGCTGGTTCCCTCGAACCAGCGGGCGCCGGGCATCTCGTGCGAGCTGAGGACCGCGCTCGGCTCGCCGTCGGCGCGGACCTCGAAGAAGTCCCAGATCGAGGTCCAGAAGGCCTCGACCTCATCGACCGACCAGCGCCAGAGCTCCGCGTAGTCGCCGAAGGCAAGGCCGCGCTCGGCCTCGAGCCAGGACATGTACTCGCGCAGGCGCGAGTTCTCGACCAGCTCGGCGCTCGGCTCCCAGAGCTTCTCGGGGGCGCTCATAGGTAATGCGGGTCGTGCGAGCAGATCAGGTCGATCTCTTCACCGTGGCGGGAGGCCAGCTCCCGCAATCGCTCCTGATTTGCCTTGCGCTGCTTGCCGTCGGCACCGTTCAGCAGCTGAAAGAAGTTGAGCCCGGGTGGGCAGTGGGGAGGGGTGGCGACCTCGCCGTGGTGGAAGTAGGCGTCGCCGCAGTGCATCAGCCAGCCCTCGCCGGTCTTGATCGCGATCGCCGAGTGGCCGAGCGAGTGCCCGACCAGCGGCACCAGCACGATCTCGGCGCCGGCACCGGGCAGTATGCGGACGCCCTCGAAGCCGAACCAGTCGTCGCCTTCGACCTCGTGGCGGACCCAGTTCGGGCCGTGGCGCCAGTGCGACTCGCGATAGCGCTGCCGGTCGCGCAGGCTGGGCTCGAGCGCTGCCTCGAGCTCGTCGGCGAAGACGTGGACCTCGGCCTCCGGGAAGTCCGGCAGGCCGCCCGAGTGATCGGGGTCGAGGTGGGTGGCGACGATGCGGCGCACGTCGCCGGCCTCGAAGCCGAGCGCTTGGACCTGCCTGATCGCGGTCTCGCCGAGCTCGGGCTGGGGGCGGAGGATCTTGAAGGCCGGGCCGAGGCGGCCCGGGTCGCGCATGTCGTCGAGGCCGAATCCGGTGTCGACGAGGACGAGGCCGTCGTCGGACTCGATCAGCAGGCAGTGGCAGACGAACTTCGCCGGCTCGAGCCAACCGCCCTCGCCTGCGAAGAGGCGGCGTCCGTGGGGGCACAGCGTCCCGCAGTTCAGGTGGTGAACCTTCATCCCGGCGGCGAGTCTAGATGAGTAGTGCCTGTGCTCATCTAGTGCGCAGGGCGACGGGGCGGCGGTCTATCGTTGGCGCCGCGCCGGAGTGGCGGAATTGGCATACGCGATCGACTCAAAATCGATTGCCCTTGCGGGCTTGTGGGTTCGAGTCCCACCTCCGGCATCGTCGCGGCCACTTGCGGCCGTCTCCGTCAGGGCTCGCGGCGGCGGGTCAGGCGGGCTGCGGGGCGCCGTTCTCAGGCGGGGCGCCGGCGCCGTAGTCTTCGCCGGAGCCGAGCAGTCGTTCCTCCTCGACCTGCCACTCCTGGTTGAAGGCGTAGAGCGAGGCGACGATGACGACGATCTGCAGCAGGGCGAGGATGATGACCAGCAGGCCGATCACCGAGGTCGGGATCATGCCGTCTTCGAAGCCGGTCTTGTCGCGGGCGAACCAGCTGTTGGCGCCGACCGCGCAGAGGATCGCGAGGATGATCGAGAGCGCCGCGGCGACCGGCAGGATGCCGCGGTTCCAGCGCAGGACGAGGAAACCGAAGAAGGCGTAGAGGATGCCGTAGATCAGCGACATGATCCCCATCCCGGCGCCGCCGGTCATCAGCGAGAAGCCGGTGATCGCGACCAGGATCGCCAGAGCGGCCGTTGCCCACAGCAAAAGGACGAGGACGAATTTCGTCGTCACCGACTGGGCTTTCTCCCGGTTGGGCCTCCACAACTCATAGCCCGGCCTTACCTCTCCCACACTCACAGGGACGATCATAGAATCTATGAGCGGCGGTGCGGCGTTTGCCGCGCGTTAAGCCCTCCGAACGGGGGGTGCTCTGCGGGCGTGGCGGAATTGGCATACGCGCCAGGTTTAGGTCCTGGTGGGCTTCGGCCCTTGGGGGTTCAAATCCCTCCGCCCGCATCGATGCCGCTTCCCTCGGCGGGCGGCTAGCATCCCGCCCTTCGGGGGCAGTGGCCCAACTGGCTAAGGCACCGGTCTCCAAAACCGGCGATTCCAGGTTCGAGTCCTGGCTGCCCCGTTTTCGATTTCTCAGGCAGCCCTCCCGGGCTGCGTCACAGGGCAAGGGAGGACTCGCATGCAGGGGATCAAGGGCAGGCTCACCTTCGCCAACGTGGTCGCCACGCTGGCGCTCTTCATCGCCCTCGGTGGCGGCGCCTACGCGGCGACGCAGCTGCCGAAGAACAGCGTCGGCGCCAAGCAGCTGAAGAAGGAAGCGGTGACGCCGGCCAAGCTCAGCAGGGCTTCCAAATCGGCGTTGACCGGAGCTGAAGGCGCCCGTGGCGCGGTCGGGGCGCGCGGCCCGGTCGGGCCCAAGGGGGACAAGGGCGACCGGGGCGAACCGGGGCCGGCCGGCAATCTCAACACCGAACTCCGTCGTGACGTGACCCTGCGCGGGCGCTTCCGCGTCGACGCGGTGGCGGCGAAAGCGCTCGACGAACACGGCGAGAGCATCTCCTTCGGGTACTTCCTGGCCGCCGCACCGCAGTTCCTGGTCGTCGGCAAAGGCGAGGCCGGCGACTCCGACTGCCCGGGGTCGGTCTCCGATCCCCGAGCCGGTCCAGGATGGCTCTGCCTCTACGCCGACGAAGAAAAAAACCTGGAACTGATCGGCGTCAGCCCCTATGCCTTCGGCGCCGACATCATCCCCATCGCCAAGAAACCCGGCCCGTACGTGATCAGCGGTTCCTGGGCTGTCACCGGCAGCTAGCTCCCAGCCCCCAGCCGGGCCTCAGGCGCGCCGCGCGGCGCGAGCCAATCTCAAATCCCATCAAGTTGTCCATGCATCGCATGGACAACTTGATGGGATTTGAGGCGAGGCGTTGCGGTGGGCGGGAGGGCGTCCGGGCGGCTTCTTAGAGCTATTGTCGAGAAAGCTGATCAAGATTGTCTAGTTTTGCTATCTTGCTCCGCGGCCGCCCCCCTGGCAGCCGGGTCTCGTCCACAACCCAGACCCCCAGGAAAGGACATCACCCCATGTTTGAGCCATCCCAACGAAACATGCGGAAGAGGTTCCAGAGCCGATGGCGGCAGCTCGCCACGGCAGTCGCAGCAACCGCCGTCGCGGCCCTTGCCGCGGGGGCGAGTAGCGCCGGCGCCGACACGCCGACGTCACCGCCACCGGTCACGGTCCTCACCCATGGCCGAGTCGGTCATGGCGACTTCTTCGTCTCGCCCTTCGGCGGCACGGACAAATACGCCAACGGGCCGGAGATCCTCGACCAGAACGGCAACGTCGTCTGGTTCCAGCCGGTGCCGGAGGGCCAGGAGGCATCTGACTTCCGGACCCAGACCTACAAGGGCAAGCCGGTGCTGACCTGGTGGCAGGGCACCGGGCTCGGCGGCCTCGCCAAAGGCACCGACTACATCTACAACGACCAGTACCAGCAGATCGCCACGGTGAACGCCGGCAACGGCCTCAGCGCCGACGGTCATGAGTTCCTGATCACGCCGCAGAACACCGCCCTGATCCTGGCCTACACGACCGGCACCGCCGACCTGACCTCGATCGGCGGCCCGGCGGATCAGACGGTGATCAACGGTGTGGTCCAGGAGATCGACATCAAGACGGGCAAAGTCCTGTTCGAGTGGAACAGCGCCGACCACGTGCCCTACGGCCAGAGCGAGCAGCCCCTGCCCGCTTCGGCGAGCGACCCGTGGGACTGGTTCCACATCAACGCGGTCAAGCTGGACACCGACGGCAACCTGCTGATCGATGCCCGCAACACGTGGACGGCCTACAAGGTCAACCACCACAGCGGCAAAATCATCTGGCAGCTGGGCGGCAAAGCGAGCAGCTTCAAACTGCAGGCGGCGCCGGGCCAGTCACTCAACAACGCCGGTGATTTCTTCGCCTGGCAGCACGACGCGGAGGCACAGGGCAACAACGTCTACACCGTGTTCGACAACGAGGCGGCTGGGGTCGCCAACACGGGCACCGACGCGACGGCCGAGTTCGGCCTCAGCCGCTCGGTGACGTTCAAGCTCAACACGCACACGAACACGGCGACGCTGATCGGGTCGCACAACCAGCCGGAGGGCCTGACCGCGCCGTCGCAGGGCAACGCGCAGACGACCGCCGACGGCAACCAGGTGGTCGGGTGGGGCTCACTGCCCTACTTCTCGGAGTTCGACTCCGACGGCGACCTGCTCTACAACGCCCGGTTCCCCGACGGGGTCAATTCCTACCGTGCCTACCTGCTGCCCTGGAGCCCGGGCGGCGGCGACGGTCATGGTCACGGCCACGGGCCGTGGGGACCGTGGTACAGCTCGGAGCAGAACGGTCACGGTCACGACTCGCACTCCCAGGGCGGGCACTGAGACCACGGCTCCGGACAGCAGGGCGCGCTAGCCAGTGAGCGCGCCGGCCCGGCGGTGTGCGACGCGCACCGCCGGGCCGTCCGGGGGCGACGGCGGTTTCGCGTCAGCGAATGTGGAACCGCTGGGCCAGATTCGGATCGCCGTTGGGGTCCTGGATCAGGCCGGCGCCGATCGTCACCGCCACCAGCCTCGCCCCGCGAGGCGGCCGCGGCAGGCAGAGGTCATGCATGTTGTCGGCGTTGGCCGAGCTCGGATGGTCGTCGAGATCGGCGACTTCGAGCGGGGCCAGGGTGACCGCCTTGCCCTGTGGTCGCTTGTAGATCGCGCGGTAGGAGGCGACGACAGGGGCGCCGACCTCGGCGCCGGTCGGGTAGGCGGTGAGCCCGTTCGACCACATCACGCGGACGAAGCTCGCGCCGACCTCGCAGCGGTTGGCGTCACCGCGGTAGATCGCGGGGGTCAGGGTCCAGGCGTCGACGATGTAGGGGCCGCCCGCCAGGGGCTCAACTTCGGCCTGCGGCGGCTGTGGGATCGGTTGCCACCGAGCCGCCCCGGGCGCCTTGCCCTGCAGGGTGCCGACGACGCGCACCGCGAGTGGGGTCGGGCCGCTCGCCGAGTCGCCGAAGTCGCCGATCAGGTTCACCGTCTGCGCCTCGTCGGACTCGTCGGGCGGGAACTGGAGGGCGCAGGTCGGGCTCGTGGTGGTGCCGTCGGTGCGGATGACCTGGAAGTCCGCGGGCTGGATCGACGCGCGACGGATGAACCAGTTGAAGGTGACGGGGATGTTGTCGAGGCCCTGAGTCCCGTTAGGGCAGCCGACCGCGTTGTCGGTCCCCCAGGAGGCGCTGAGGATCTTCGGGCCGGGGGGCAGGCCCGGGCCTGCCCCCGCCGCGATCGTGGGCAGGGCGCAGAGGAAGGCGAGGAGGACGGCCGCAGCCCCGATGGCGCCTGCGCGTAGGCGGTGCGGGAGGCGCCTTCCGCGGGTCGACATGCGGCTCAGCGTAGCCGCTCGATCTCGAGGTGCTCGTGCACCAGGCGCACCGCCATCGAGCCCTCGCCGACCGCCGAGGCGACCCGCTTGATCGAGCCCGAGCGGCCGTCGCCGACGGCGAAGACCCCCGGCAGGCTCGTCTCCAGCGGCAGCGGCGGCCGGCCGCCGGCCGAGGCGCCCGCCTCGAGGTGGGTGAGCTCGAGGTCGCCGCCGGTGAGCAAAAAGCCGTCGCTGTCCATGGTCAGCGCCCCGTCGAGCCACTCGGTGCATGGGTCGGCGCCGATGAAGACGAAGAGCGAGCAGGTGTCGAGCCGCGTCCTCTGCTTGGCGGCGCTCTCTTCGACCGTGATCCCGTCGAGCGTCTCGGCACCGTGCAGCTCGCGCACCTCGGTGCCGAGCAGGACGTCGATGTTCTCGGTCCGTTCGACCTGGTCGACCAGGTAGTGCGACATCCCGGCGGCGAGGTCGGGACCGCGCAGCAGCAGCGATACGCGGCTGACCTGGCCGGAGAGGAAGACCGCCGCCTGGCCGGCCGAGTTGCCGCCGCCGACCACGGCGACCGGGTCACCGCCGCACATCTGCGCCTCGATGTTGGTGGCGGCGTAGTAGACGCCGGCGCCGTTGAGGCGCTCCATGCCGGGCACCGGCAGCTGGCGGTAGCTGGCCCCGGTCGCCAGCACCAGGGTGCGGCCGGCGAGCGCGTCGCCGCTGTCGAGCTCGACCACGTAGTGGCCGTCCTCGACGACGAGCGCCTCGGCCCGCTCGGGAACCGCGGTGCGCAGGCCGAAGCGCCGCGCCTGGACGGTGGCGCGGTCGGCCAGGTCCGAGCCTGAGATGCCGGCCGGGAAGCCGAGGTAGTTCTCGATCCGCGAGGAGGTGCCGGCCTGGCCGCCGACGGCGACGGCGTCGACCAGGATCGTCGAGAGGCCCTCGGTCGCGGCGTAGACGGCGGCGCCGAGGCCGCCGGGGCCGCCGCCGACGATGACCAGGTCCCAGGGCACCCGCGCGGTCTTGTTCGGGGCGCGCAGGTTGAGGGCGGTGGCGGCCTCGAGGATGGTCGGGTTGCGGAGCACTGCGCCGCCGCTGATCAGGAGCGGCAGGTCGGCCTCGACGATCGAGAGTTCGCGGACGAGCGCGTCGCCGGCAGGGTCGCTCTCGAGCTCGGCGAAGGAGTGGGGGACCCGGTTGCGGGTGAGGAACTCGCGCAGCTCGCGGCTGCGCGGCGAGAGGCCCGAGCCGACCAGCCGCACGCCGCTGCCGGTCTCGACCAGCAGCGCCCGGCGGGCGACGAAGGCGGTGAGGATCAGGTCGCCGAGCGCCTGGTCACGCGAGACGAGGCCGCGCAGGGACGTGCGGCTGAGCGAGATCGCCTCGCCGCTCTCCTCGACCACCGCGGTCAGGTAGGCGGGCTCGCTGGTGATCAGGTTGAGCTCACCGGAGAACTGGCGCGCCCGGTGCTCGGCGATCGTCGACTCGTTCGCGGTCCCGGCGCCGTCGAGGACCGCGATCCGGCCGCTGAGGACGACGACGAGGTCGTAGTCCATGTCGCCGGGGGCGTAGAGCGTCTCGCCCGCGACCAGGGCGCGCCGCGTCCCGGCCGCGGCGACCGCCGCAAGCTGCGTCTGGTTGAGGCGCGGGAAGGCGACGTCGCTCTGGACCAGCGAGCTCGGGCTGCCCTTGTCTGCGCTGGCCTCGTCGCTCACCCCGCACACTTTCGCAAAGGGGCTCGGGCCGCCGCGCGGGCGCTCAGTGTCGCGTCGGTTCGAGCCCGACCAGCTCGTAGTAGCCGACCAGGAAGAGGCGGCGTCCGTCGGAGATCACGGGCGTGTAGCCCGCCTGGTGCAGGGCGAAGGTCTGGCGGTGGGCGCGGACGTCGATGCCGATCGTCTCACGCGTCTTGAAGCTCGAGGTGTAGACGGTGTGGCCGATCACGGTCGCGGTGCCGGGGACCGGGCCGCCGACCGGGAAGCGCCACTCCTGGCGGCCGCTGCGGGCGTCGATCGCGTAGAAGGTCCCGTCTTCGGAGCCGATGTAGACCGAGGGCCGGGTCCCGGGGACGTCGGCGAGGGCGGGGGAGCCGTAGACCGCTCCGCCGGTGTGAAAGGACCAGGCGACCTTGCCACTGCGGAGGTTGAAGGCGAAGACGGTGCCGTCATCGCGGGCGGCGTAGACACGGCCGAAGCCGATCGCCGGCGAGGAGAAGAAGCCGCCCTCGCCGAAGGGCGGCACCTTGCTCGTGTTGGTGCGCCAGAGCACCCTGCCGCTGACGGCGTCGAGGGCGAACATCGAGCTCTGGTAGTCGGCGACATAGACCCGGCCGGCGTGGAAGCTCGGGCTCGCTTTGATCGCGGCCGGCGAGTTGAACTGCCAGAGCACCCTGCCGCTCGAGGCGTCGAGGGCGACGACGTTGGTGGTGTCGGTGCCGAGGTAGAGGTGGCCGTCGACTGCCAGCGGCGAGGATTCGAGGTGGCCGGGCAGGCGCCGTTCCCAGGCCTGCTTGCCGGTCTCGGCGTCGACCGCGAGCAGGCGCCCGTCGATGAAGGCGAAGAAGACCAGGCCCTGGTGGTAGACCGGCGCGGTCACGTCGGTCTGGGCGCCGCGGTTCCCGGGGTCGGTGCGCAGCCGCCAGAGCACCTTGCGATCACTGAGGCGGACGGCCTCGGCGTTGCCGTACTTGTTGACGACGTAGGCGACGCCGCCGGCGAGCGCCGGCGGGAACTCGATCAGGGCGTGGGTGTTGATCGACCAGGCTTCGCGCAGCGGCGGGTCGAGCAGGCGGCGCGGGGGCGCCGGCAGGTAGTGGGTGCGCTCGGGGACGCGGCCGAAGAGGGGCCAGGAGACGAGTTGGGCCGAGGCCGAGCCGGCGCCGTCGGTGGAGGAGCCGCCCGAGCCGCCGCCGCAGCCGGCCAGGGCGAGGACGCAGGCCAGGGTGGCCAGGCCGGCGAGGGGGCGGTGGACGATCGGATGAACCGGCATCGGAACATTTGGCATCGACAGACAGCTGCGTTAGCTTGACCGGCGGGGAATGCGCAAACTCGTCCAAACGGTCTTCCTCTCGATGGCACTGCTCGCCCTGATTCCGGCGGCCGCTTCGGCGACCTTCATTCCCGGGCCGAACGGGAAGATCGCCTTCGCCAGCGGCCGCGCCAACAGCGAAGTGCCGAGCCCGGCCGACAAAGACGACGCGAAAGCGCGGATCTGGGTCGCCGACTACCCCTCCGGGACCCCGGCCCAGGTGACGACCGAACCGGCCGGCCTCCAGCATCGCCATCCGAACTGGTCCCCGGACCACACCAAGATCGTCTACGCCGCCGGGGCCGCCTTCAGCGGCGAATACGCGCTCTGGATCGTCGACCTGGAGACCGGCGACCAGACCGAATTCGTCGCCAAAGCCAAAGGGCAGGACCGCCCGACCTGGTCCCCCGACGGCACGCGGATCGCCTACGGCTCGCTCGGGGACCTCTGGGTCAAGGGGGTGGCGTCGGGGTCGAGCGCGGTGCAGCTGACCAACACGCCGGCGGTCACCGAGGAACGCCCGGTCTGGAGCCCCGACGGCGAAACGCTCTATTACAACCGCGCCGACATCCCGGTCGACCCGAAAAAGAAACGCGACATCTACCTGAAGAGCCCGGTCACCCCGGGCGGCTCGGAGATCCCGATCGTGACCGGCGAAACCGAAGACTGGCAGCCCTCGCTCTCGCCGGACGGCAAACGGCTCTGCTTCCTGCGCGGCGGCCAGGATGAAACCGCCGACCTCTGGACGGTCAGCGTCAGCGGCGTCGGCGCGGCTTCCTTCGCCGCCTCCGCCAAAGGCGACCTCAACTGCGTCTGGTCGCCTGACGGGACCCGGATCCTCTACACCGTCGGCGCCTTCTACGCCGGCGAACTCACCAGCCGCAACATCAACGGCGGCGACCTGATCACCCACAGCGCCCTCAACGTCGCCGAACACTTCGACGGCAACGCCGACTGGGCGACGAACTTCTCGCCCAAATGCGAGCAGAGGTCGGCCAACCTCGAGGCCAACCAGTTCGCGACCCTGCAGCTCTCCTGCACCGATCCCGACGAGGGCTTCGGCGCGACCCCGCCGCACGCGGCCCCGCTCGACCCCCAGGCGCTCGAAATCGTCTCGCCCCCCGCGCACGGGAACCTCGGCGGCCTCTCCCAGGACACCGGCAGGATCGTCTACACCCCGAACAAAGACTTCACCGGCACCGACAGCTTCGCCTACGTCGGCTTCGACGGCACCTCGAACTCGCCGCCGGCGACGGTGACGATCCGCGTCTCACCGAAAAAGACCGGCGGCGGCGGGGGCGGCAAGGACACGACCGCGCCGAAGATCACCGCGGTCAAGGTCTTGGCGAAGAGCTGGCGGCTCGGCAAGCGCCTGGCGAGCATCTCCCTGGTCCCGGTCGGCACCTCGGTCTCGTTCAAGCTCAGCGAGGCGGCGAAGGCAACCCTCAGCTTCCAGCGCAAGGCGCGCAAGCGGGGCAGGACCGTCTTCAAGACGGTCGGCTCGACCAAGGCCCTGGCGGCGAAGGCCGGCCGCAACAAGGTCCGCTTCGAGGGGCTCCTGAGCGGGTCGAAGGCACTCGCGGCGGGCAGCTACAGGGTGGTTGTCGGCGCCAAGGACGCCGCCGGAAACAGCGCAAAGCCAAAGAACGGCCCCACCTTTACGATCGTCGCCGAGTAGCCACCTGCGTCCCGAAAGGACCCCGATGCCGAAGCGCAAGCGCCGCCTGACCACCCTGGCCCTGATCCTGACCGGCGGCCTGCTGCTGGTGCCCGCGGGCAGCCAGGCGGCGACGATCTTCGGCAGCCGTCTCGACCACGACCCGACCCAGGGCTGCGGCACGCCCGACCCCTGCACGGTCGTCTCCTTCATCCACCCGAGCGACCCGAACGGCGACCCCTACTCGGGCGGCGCCCCGGTCGACGGCGTGATCACCAAGTTCCGGCTGCGGGCCTACGTGCCGGCGCCGTCCCCGGTGACCCTCCTGGTCAGCGACATCAGCCTGCCCGACCCGAACAACCCCGACAGCGCCCTGGCGACCGCCGCGGCGGTCGGCCCGACGGTGACCGTCCCGACCAGCGAATCCTCCGAAGTCCCGATCCTCGAGTTCCCGGCCCGGCTCGCGGTTAAGAAAGGCCAGCATCTCGGGCTGCAGTCGGGCCCCGACGTCAACGACGTCTACGACTCCAGCGGCTCCAAGTTCAGCTACGTCTTCTCGCCGCCCCTGGTCGCCGGCTCCGGTGCCCGCGGATCGACCGAAGTGACCGGCGAGCTGCTCGTGCAGGCGACGGTCGAGCCCGACGCCGACGGTGACGGCTTCGGCGACGAGACCCAGGACCAGTGCCCGACGCAGAAGACGACGCAGGGGGCGTGCGACACGGCGGCCCCGCAGGTCAGCGGCTTCGGCGTCAGCAACGGCAAGGTCTCCTACCAGCTCTCCGAGGCCGCGACGGTCAGCCTGCAGCTGGAAAAGAAGGCGCCCGGGCGCAAGGCCGGCAAGAAGTGCGTGAAGCAGACCGCGGCGAACAAGAAAAAGAAGAAGTGCCCGCTGTTCAAGAAGCTCGGCGCGGCGTTCGCCGGAACCGGCACGGCGGGTGCCAACAGCGTCACCCTGCCGAACGGCAAGAAGCTGAAGCCGGGCAGCTATCGGCTGACGATGACGGCCACCGACGTCGCCGGCAACGTCAGCACGTCGACTACCAACTTCAAGGTCGCGGGGAAGAAGAAGAAGGCGAAGAAGTAAGGCCTTCCCCGGTGAACCGAAGCGGCGGACGGGAATCGAACCCGCGTCATCAGCTTGGAAGGCTGAGGCTCTACCGTTGAGCTACCGCCGCGTGAAGCGCGCCTAACGGTACATAGAGTCCCGGCTCAGATGGACCTCGGTGAGATAGTTGCGATCGCCCTTGCCGGCCTCGCCGCCGGCGCCGTCAACACCGTGGTCGGCAGCGGCACCCTGATCACCTTCCCTGTCCTGCTCGCCTTCGGCTACGCGCCGGTCACGGCGAACGTCTCGAACACGATCGGCCTCGTCCCGGGCTCGATCTCGGGCGCCTTCGGCTACCGGCGCGAGCTCGAGGGGCAGAAGCGGCGGGCGGCGCGGCTGGGCTCTCTCTCGGCGCTCGGCGGCGTCTGCGGGGCCGTGCTCCTGCTGGTCCTGCCCGCCTCGGCCTTCAAGGCGATAGTGCCGGTCTTCATCCTGATCGCCCTGGCGCTGGTCGTGCTGCAGCCGCGGATCAGCGCCTGGCTGGCCGAGCGCAGGGGGAGGGGGAGCACGAGCATCCGGTCCTGACCCCGGCGGGCGTGCTCGGCACCGCCGTCTACGGCGGCTACTTCGGCGCCGCCCAGGGGATCCTCCTGCTCAGCATCCTCGGCGTCACCCTGCCGCAGGGCCTGCAGCGCACCAACGCCCTGAAGAACGTGCTGGCCGGGATCACCAACGGCGTCGCCGGCGTCGTCTTCGTCTTCTCGGCCCACGTCGCCTGGGCGCCGGCGGCGATCATCGCCGGCTCCTCCGTGGTCGGCGGCCAGGTCGGCGCCCGCTACGGCCGCCGCCTCGACCCGGGCGTGCTGCGGGCACTGATCGTCGTCGTCGGCGCGACCGCGATCGTCAAACTCCTGCTCGACTGAGCTTGCGCCGTTGTACGGTGGGGGCATGTCCCGTTCGAGTTGGTCTTCAGTCAATTACGAGGACTGGAGTGAGACCTGCGACACGCTTCACGCCCACACCCAGGTGCTGGGCAAGGTCGCGGCGACGCTCTCGCCGCCCGAGCCGCAGCTCCAGCACGCGGCCCTGCGGCTGACCGCGCGCGGCTGGGAGACGCTGCCGGTTCCCGCCCCTGACGGCTCCGGCTCCTTCGTCCTCGCCCTCGACCTGCGCCGGCACGAGGCGCTGGTCGAGCACAGCGACGGCCGCGCCAAGGCGATGACGCTGCAGAACCGGGCGGTGGGCAGCGTCACCCGCGAGCTGCTCGCCGCGGCCGTCGACCTCGCCGGCGCCTTCGAGATCGACCCGACGCCGCAGGAGGTCGAGTGGACGGTGGCGCTCGACGAGGACGACCAGCACGCGACCTACGACACGGCCCAGGTTGAGGCCTACTTCGCCGCGGCGACGCGGGCGGCGCTCGTCCTCGCCGCCTTCAGGGCCCCTTTCCGAGGCCGCTCGACCGCGGTCTGCGCCTGGTGGGGCTCCTTCGACCTCGCCGTCAGCCTCTTCTCCGGCGAGAGCGCCGAGCCGCCGTCGGACGACTTCATCATGCGCAACGCGATGGACTCGCAGGAGGTCGCGATCGGCTGGTGGCCGGGCGACGGCCGTTACGGCAAGGCCGCCTTCTACGCCTACGCGCATCCGGCCCCTGAGGGGTTCGGCGACGGCGCATTGGAGCCGGCCGAGGCGCGCTGGGCCGGCGACCTGGGCGAGTACGTGCTCGACTGGGACGCGGTGCGGGCCGCCGAGGACCCGCACGCCTACGCGGTCGGCTTCGCCCAGTCCGCCTTCCGCCACGCCTGCCTCGTCTGCGGTTGGGACGGCGAGCTCGCGGCGAGCGCCGAGGGAAAGCCACCGCCGGTCCATTAGCGCGCGGTGCCGGCCGGGTAGCCTTGGCGGCGTGTCCGGTCCGGTCAGTCGCGTCCTCTCCAGCTCGCAGCTGACGATGCTCGGCCGGCACGGCGAGGAGCGCACCGCCGAGGCCGGCGAGACGCTCTTCGAAGTCGGCGACGAGCGCTACCCGTTCATCGCGATCCTCGAGGGCGAGGTCTCGGTCAGGGACCCGGCCGGGATCGAGATCGTCCGCCACGGCGCCAGCGGATTCCTCGGCGAGATGAACCTGCTCTCCGGCCAGACCGTCTTCCTCAGCGCGGTCGTGGTCGAGCCGATGCGCTACATCGCGGTCGACCGTGAAGTCCTACGCGGGCTGCTCTTCGAAGACGCGTCGCTGGCCGACCTGCTGCTGCCGGCCTTCGTCGCCCGCCGCGAGATGCTGCAGGAACGGCAGGGGATCGGGATCGAGATCGTCGGCCCGCGCAGCTCGGCCGAGACGCGGCGGCTGCTCGATTTCGCCCGCCACGCGCGCCTGCCCCACACCTGGGAGGACCCCGAGGAGAGCGCCGCCGCCCGGGCGTTGCTCGACGGCCTCGACCCCGCCGACGTGCCGCTCGTCCGCCTGCCGGGCGGAGGCGACCTGCGCCGGCCCAGCAACGGAGAGCTCTCGCGGGCGCTCGGCATCGGGCTCGAGCTCGAACAGCGCGAAGAGGTCGACCTGCTGGTCGTCGGCGGCGGCCCTGCCGGCCTCGGCGCCGCCGTCTACGGCGCCTCGGAGGGCCTCGACACCCTCGTCCTCGAGAGCACCGTGCTCGGCGGCCAGGCCGGCACCTCACGGCGGATCGAGAACTACCTCGGCTTCCCGGCCGGGATCAGCGGCACCGAACTGATCAGCCGCGCGATCACCCAGGCGCGCAAGTTCCACGCCCGCACCGCGACCCCCTACCGGGCGGCCTCGCTGGAGCCCGGCGAGGACCACCACGTGGTCCGGCTGGAGGAGGGGAACGAGGTCGCGGCGCAGGCGGTCCTGCTCTCGACCGGGGCCGAATACCGGCGCCTGCCGGTCGAGAACCTCGACCGCTACGAGGGCCTCAGCGTCTTCTACTCGGCGGGGCCGCCGGAGGGCCATCTCTGCGGCGGCCAGCGCGTCGGCGTGATCGGCGGCGGCAACTCGGCCGGCCAGGCGGCGGTCTGGCTCGCCCGTGGCGGCGCCCTGGTCACCCTCCTGCACCGCCGGGCCGACCTCGGCGAGACGATGTCGCGCTACCTGATCGACGAGGTCGAACGGTTCGGCGTCGCCGTCCGCGACCGCAGCGAAGTCGCCGAGCTGCACGGCGACGACGGCAGGCTCGCCTCGGTGACGCTGACCGACGGAGCCGAGGTGCCGCTCTCCTACCTCTTCCTCTTCCTCGGCGCCTCGCCCTGCACCGGCTGGCTCGGCGAGGTCGTCGAGCGCGACGAGAACGGCTTCATCCTGACCGGGCCCGAAGCCGAAGCGGAGGGCCTGCTGGAGACCAGCGTCCCCGGCATCTACGCGGCGGGCGACGTGCGCGCCGGTTCGATCAAGCGCTGCGCTACCGCGGTCGGCGAGGGAGCGACGGTGGTGCGGTTCATCCACGAGCACATGTCGGGCAAGGCCCGCGCGCGGCAGGTCTGAGCGCGGCCGCCGGCTACTCGGGCGGCCGCGGCGGCGGCGAGGGCCACCAGGCGCGCTCGCCGAGCCGGTAGGTGATCGCCGGGATCAGCAGGGCGCGGACGACGAAGGTGTCGAGCAGGACGCCGAGGGCGACCGTCGCGCCGACCTGGATCAGCTCCTCGAGCGGCAGCAGGGTGAGCGTGGCGAAGGTGCCGGCGAGGACGAGCCCGGCGCCGGTGACGACGGCGCCGGTGTTGACGAGGGCGATCATCGTGCCCTCACGGGTGCCGTGCAGGGCGGCCTCTTCGCGCGCCCGGCTCATCAGGAAGATGTTGTAGTCGACGCCGAGGGCGACGAGGAAGATGAAGGAGAGCAGGACGAGGTTGAAGGCGAGACCGGAGGAGTTGAAGACCTGGGTGAAGAGGAAGGTGACCAGGCCGAGGGTCGCCGCCAGCGAGGCGACCACGGTGACGATCAGGTAGGCCGGGGCGACGAAGGAGCGCAGCAGCAGCCCGAGGATCAGGCCGATCAGGAGCAGCACGACCGGCACGATCAGCCGCGTGTCCCGGGTGTTGGTCGTCTCGACGTCGTAGTTCTCGGCCGGGATGCCGCCGACCAGGCCGCCCGGGTCGACCCGGTGCAGGGCATCGCGGACCCCCTCGACCGCGTCGGCCGCGGTGCTGCCGTAGGGGTTGCCCTTGAGGATGACGCCGATCACGGCCTCGGCCGAGCCGGGGGCGGCGGGGACCGGGATCGCCAGCTTCACCGTGTCGAGTTCTTCGACGCTGTGCTCGGCGGCTTCGAGCTGCCCCGCTTCGACCGCGAGGGTCAGCGGCGAGCCGATCCCGGGCGGGAAATGTTCTTCGAGGACCTTTGTCCCGCGGCCGGATTCGGTCGGCCGCGTCTCGCCCTGGCCGAAGCCGATCGTGCCGTGGCGGAGCAGGTTGCCGGCGGCGAGCACGAGCAGTGCGGCGCTGACGACGACGATGATCGTGCCCGAGCGGCGGCGGACGAGTCCGGCCACCCGCGTCCACCTGGGGTCGTCGCCCGGCGTGGCGGCGCCGTGCTCGGCGGGCCAGAAGGCGCGCTTGCCGCTGACCGCGAGCAGGGCCGGCAGCAGGGTGAAGGCGGCGGCCAGCATCACCGCGATGCCGATCGCGAGGACCGGGCCGAGCCAGTGGGTCGATTCGAGTTCGGCGAGCAGGAGGACGAGGACGGCGGCGATCACGGTGCCGCCGGAGGCGGCGATCGGCCGGATGCTCCTGGCCAGCGCGGCACGCAGGGCGGGTTCCGCCTCGAGCCCCGCGCCGAGCTCCTCCCGGTAGCGATGGACGAGCAGCAGCGAGTAGTCGGTGCCGGCGCCGAAGATCAGGACGAGCAGCAGGAAGGTGCCCTCGGCGTTGACGGTGATCGCGTCGGCCCGGATCAGCAGGTAGGTGATCCCGATCGAGACCAGGTAGGCGGCGCCGACCCCGATCAGCGGCGTCAGCGCCAGGATCGGCGCCCGGTAGACGATCAGCAGCAGGATCAGGACGAGGCCGAGGGTCGCGACCAGGAGGGTCTCGCCGGCGTCTTCGGCGACCTGCTCGAGGTCGGCCGCGATCCCGGCGGGCCCGGTCACGTAGGACTGCAGTCCGGGCGGCCTGTGTTCGCGCAGGTAGGCGCGGATCGTGCGCACCCCCTTGAGCACCGCGCCGCGATCGGCGGCGTTGATCGCGAGCACGGCGAGCGCCGCTTCGCCGTCGCGGGCGATCGGCCCGATCCCGTGGGTGAAAGTCGCGACTTCGGTGAGCAGGTGCTTCGACTGCGGCGTGAAGGGGGCGATCACCGGCGTCGCCCCGGTGATCGCGAGGCGGTCGAGGCCGTCGGCGAGGCGGCCGATCGCGGCGATGTCCCGCCCGGTCAAACCGCCGTGGCGCTGGAAGACGATGATCGCCGGCACGTCGTCGCCGCTGCCCCGGTATTCGCGTTGGAGGACGTCGACGACGCGGGTCGATTCGGCGTGGGCGGGGAGGAAGCTGCTCTGGCCCGCGGCCGTCACCTCTTCGATCTGCGAGCGGCCGACGAAGCCGGCGATCGCGATCACGACCCAGATCGCGATCGTCAGCCAGCGACCGCGCGGGCCAATGCAGCTCATCGCCGGACCCTACAAGCGCGGCCGGGAAAAAATGCGGGGAAGAAACCGACAGTGGCGTAACATCGGCATTCGTGGCGAATGTGACCAGTCCCGGGGCCAAGCGGATGCCTTCGGAGCGCCGCCGGGAACAGCTTCTGGACGTGACCGCGGCGCTCGTCGCCGAAGGCGGCTTCCAGACGGTCTCGATCCAGTCGGTGGCACGGGCGGCGGAGATATCGCGGCCGATCGTCTATGAGCATTTCGGCGACCTCAACGGCCTGCTCGAGGCTCTCGTCAGGCGGGAGATGGCGGCGGCTCTCGAGCAGGTGGCGGCGACCGAGCTCAGGGACCTGGGGGGCGGCGACCCGACCGAGCTGATGGTCGAGAGCCTCGGCGCCTACCTGCACGCGGTCGAGCGGCACCCCGACACCTGGCGCCTGGTCCTGATGCCGCCCGAGGGAGCGCCGCAGATCCTGCGCCGCAGCATCGTCGGCGGCCGTGCCGAGGTCCTCGACAAGCTGGTCCAGGCGGTCCGGCCAGGCCTGCGACCCGGGGACCCGGCCGAGGACCCCGAGCTGACCGCGAGGACGCTCTCGGCGATCGCCGATGAGTACGCCCGTCTGGTCCTCTCCGACCCGGTCAAGTTCTCGCCGCGGCGGCTGGTCGAGCACGCGCGCTGGTTCTTCGGACAGCTGCAAACCAACGAGAGGGGAGAGCATGGAGCCGGTTCCGTTTCGTGAGAGGTCGCAGTCGACGCAGGTCGTGCTCGCGATCGTCATCCCGTTCGTCTTCGGTGCCGTCGTCGGCGTCTTCCTCGGCATTTCGGCCGGCGTCTATTGGGCGCTCTCGGCGCTGGCCGCGATCGGCGCGGTGCTCGCCGGCCGCGAGCACGACGGCCCCCGCGAGGGCGCCCTGCGCGGAGTCGTCGGCGGTGCCCTGTTCGGCCTCGGCGTGCTGCTCGCGCACGCGGTCGCCGGCACCGACGCGAAGGTCTCGCTGGGCAGCTTTCCGCCCTTCCTGATCGTGATCGACGCGATCGCCGGCGCCCTGCTCAGTGCCTTCGGCGGCTGGTTGAACGCCCGCCGCTAGGTCGCCGTGGCGGGCGCTCGCCCCGCGCCGCCCGGTTGGCCCGTTGTGAGACGGGTAGTGGGCGTTTGCCCGGGATTTCCCGCGCTAGGCACTCGAGAAGGAGAAGAAGCAATGGCTGAGAGTCGTAACCGTGGAATCGGAGGTATCGGCTTAGGCGGCCTGCTCGTGATCATCGGCATCGTCCTGATGTTCACCTGGAGCTTCGTCGTCGGCCTCGTCATCGCCCTGGTCGGCCTGATCGCCTTCGGCGGATTCGCCAAGGGGAAGTGGTACTAGGTGCCGTCCCTACCGACCAACCTGAACGAGCGCAACGCGAAGCTCGTCCAATACCTGAATGAGGCCTACGGCAAGGAGCGCGAGCTCGAGGTGGCGCTGCAGGCGCACATCGCGATGACCACCAAGGCGCCCTACAAGAAACGCCTGCAGGCGCACCTGCGCGAGACCAAAGCCCACGCGAAAAGCGTCGAGCGGCGGATCAAGCAGCTCGGCGGCGGCGCCGTCGGCTCGAAGCTGCAGGAGACCGTCGGCAAAGCGACGGCGGCGGCCAAGGGCCCGATGCACATGCTGCGCGGGCACGGCGAGCAGGAGAAGATGCTGAAGAACGCCAAGACCGAGTACTTCAACGAGCACGAGGAGATCTCGACCTACCTGGCGCTCGAGACCCTGGCGCAGAAGGTCGGTGACCCGGAGACGGCGAGGCTGGCGAAGGGGATCCGGCGCGAGGAGGAACGGATGGCGAAGTTCCTCGAGGGCCAGATCAAATCGCTGAGCGGCGCGGTCGCGATCGAAGAGGTCCCGAGCTCCCAGCGCAAGGCGCCGAGGAGTGCGAAAAAAGCGAAACGCAAACCTGCGGCGAAACGCAAACCGGCCACCAAACGCAAACCGGCCACCAAACGCAAACCGGCCACCAAACGCAAACCCGCCAAATCGGCTAAAGCCAGAGGTGGGAAAAGGAAAGCCTCGAGCCGGAAACGGTGAGCAAGCCGAGCGAGCGCCGGGGAGCCCGGCGCCGCTCGGTAGGGCTGCCCGGGTTGAAGATCTGAAAGCCCTCTTCTTCTTCTTCGTGGAGGGGAAGGTGGCTGTGGCCGAAGACGACAGCGTCGGCATCGGGAAAGAGGCCCCGCAATCGTGACAAGCGCCCCTTTGCCGGGCCGGCGTCGTGGATGACCCCGACCGTGGCGGCGCCGAGCCGGAGCGACAGGGTCTCCGGCAGCGAGCTGCGCAGCGCCGCCGAGTCGACGTTGCCGTAAACCGCGTGCAATTTGGGGTTGAGCGCGCGCAGCGTCTCGAGGACCGAGGGCGCGATCAGGTCTCCGGCGTGAATCACGGCGTCGGCGTCGCGGATCGCCTCGACGCAGGGCTCGGACAGCCGCCGGTCCCCCTTCGGCATGTGGGTGTCGGCGATCACCGCGATCGTGCGATCGGGCCCGATGCGATCGACTGAGCTCATCGCTCGGCCCAGATCAGGAAGAGCATCGCCGCCAATAGGACGGGCGCGACGGTGAGGCTGGGCACGACCTCTCCTTGACCGATTCCCGAAAGGGCTATCGCTGCGACCATGACCGCGGCCAGGACCGCCGCCGTCGGCCTGATCACCACGCCGGCCATCAGCAACGCTCCGCCGAGAATCTCGACGATCCCGATCAGGACAACGAACGCGTGTGGGGCGGGCAGTCCGTAACGGTCGAACGCCCGGACCTCACCCGCGTTGAAGGCGAACTTGGCGATGCCGGCGCCGACGAAGATCAGCCCTGCCGCCAATCGCACGGGCCCGGCCCAGCGTGAGATCCGATCCGACCGGGAGGCGCGCGACATACTGAGACCATGCCCCACTCGCCGGATCGCCCGAAGGGCATGGGAGCTCGAGGAGCTGCGATGGCAGGTTCGGGGGCAGGGGGAGGGGTCTCCGACCGCAAGCGACACGCGATCGAGATGTTCGGCTCGCTGCCCGCCCGCTACGACGAGGTCGCCGCTCTGCTCAGCTTCTTCCAGGACCCGCGCTGGCGGCGGGCCGCGGTCGAGGCGGTCGAGGCCGGCGCCGGCGACCGCGTTCTCGACGTTGCCTGCGGGACCGGCATGGTCAGTCGCGCCCTGGTTGAGCGCTGGGGGTGCACGGTCGTCGGTCTTGACCAGAGCGCGCCGATGCTCGGTCGTGCCCGCGGCATGCTGGCCGCCGACCCGAAATTGGCCGGGCGGGTGACGCTGGTCGAGGGCGAGGCCGAGAGCCTGCCCTTCGGTGACCGCGAGTTCGATCACCTGACCTTCACCTACCTCCTGCGCTACGTCGACGACCCGGCGGCGACGCTGCATGAGCTGGCCCGGGTGGTAAAGCCGGGAGGGCGGGTCTCCAGCCTCGAGTTCTGCGTTCCGGGCGGGCTCTGGCTCTGGCCCTGGCGCCTCTACACCAGGGTCGGCCTGCCGCTGCTCGGCCGCCTTGCCTCGCGCAGCTGGTTCGCCGCCGGTCGCTTCCTCGGCCCCAGCATCGAAGACCTCTACCGCCGCTATCCGCTGCGACGCCAGCTCCAGCTCTGGGAAGCGGCGGGGATCGAGGGTGTCCGCGCGCGGCGCATGAGCCTCGGCGGCGGCGTCGTCATCTGGGGGACGGTTGGCGGCTGAGCCCGAGACCCGGCCGGCCTTCTACGCGCTGCGCGCCGGGGGCTGGCGCGACCTGGTCACCATCCTGCACCCGCCCTACACGCTCTGGCACGTCAGCAACGTCGCGATCGGGGCGGCGGCGGCACGTCATATCTACCCCGACCGGCTTCTCGCGGCAATCGCCGCCTTCTTCCTCGCGGTCGGCGTCGGCGCCCACTCCCTCGACGAGCTGCAGGGCCGGCCGCTGGGAACGCGGCTGTCGCGGCAGGCGCTGATCGCCCTCTCGGTCGGTGGCCTCGGCGGCGCCCTCGCGATCGGCATCGTCGGTGTCCTCACCGTCTCGCCGACCCTGCTGCCGCTGGTCCTTGCCGGCGGCTTCATCGCCCCGGCCTACAACCTCGAGCTCTTCGGCGGTCGCTTCCACAACGACTTCTGGCTGGCCGCATCGTGGGGAGGCTTCTCGGCCTTCACCGGCTGGTGGGTGAACGCGCTCGGAGTCCATTCCCCCGAGGAAGCGATCGCCGCCGCCGCCGCGGTCCTCGCCTGCTTCACCCTGACCCTGGTGCAGAGGCGGCTCTCGACGCCGGTCCGCGAGCTGCGCCGCCGCACCGTGTCGGTCGAGGGGGAGCAGTTCCTCGCCGACGGCAGCGTCCGCCGGCTCGATCGCGCGGCGCTGACGGCTCCGCTGGACGGCGCCCTGCTCGGTCTCTCGGTCGCGGTCCCGCTGCTGGCCGTCGCCGCGGTCGCGATGCGTCTCTAGGCTTGGACGCTCAGGCACCTGTTCGATGGACCGGAGAGAGGTGGAGCGATGGACGTTGCGATCGCAGGAGGGCACGGCAAGATCGGGATGATGGTCGGCAGGGCGCTGGCCGAGGGCGGCGACTCGGCGAGGGGGCTGATCCGAAAGCCGGAGCAGGCCGATGAGCTGCGCGCCGCCGGGATCGAGCCGGTGCTCTGCGACCTCGAGGGTGAGGGCGACGTCGGCGCGGCGATCAGGGGAGCTGACGCGGTCGTCTTCGCCGCCGGGGCCGGCGCCGGCAGCGGCGCCGAGCGCAAGTGGACCGTCGATTACGGAGCCGCCGTCAAGCTGGCCGAGGCGGCCGAAGCCGAGGGGATCTGCCGCTACGTGCTGGTCAGCTCGATCGGCGCCGGCAATCCGCCCGCCGAGGGCGGCGACGTCTTCGCCGAGTACCTGCGGGCGAAGGCGAAGGCGGACCGGGAGATCGAAGCCGGCGAGCTCGACTACACGATCATCCGCCCGGGCCGACTCGGCGACGATCCGCCGAGTGGGTCGGTCCAGGTCGGCACCGACCTCGAGCCGGGCGGGATCCCTCGCGCCGACGTCGCGGCGCTGATCGTCGCCGCGCTGGGGTCGGCCTCGACGGTCGGCAAGACCTTCGAGGTGGTCTCCGGGCAGGAGCCGATCGCGGCGGCGCTCGACTCGCTCTGAGGGCGCCGGAGGTGCCGGCCCTCGATACTTCCTCCCGATGGCCGAGATGACATGTCCGAAATGCCAGGGTGCGCTGCGCACCCACCGTCGCAACCAGGTGACGATCGAGCAGTGCACCAAATGCCACGGCATCTTCCTCGACCGTGGCGAGCTCGAGCAGCTGATCGGCGCCGAGAGCTCCTTCCTCGGCCGCGACGGGTCACTGGAGCCGCCCGCCCGCCGCTCCGAACCTCCCGCGCGGGCCCTGGTCGAGTTCCCCGCCGACGACCCCGAACGCGCCCTGCGCTTCTGGGGCGGCGTCCTCGGCCTCGGGCTGGCGCCACGCTCGGGTGACGCCGGCGCGGGCTGGGAAGCTCGCGAGGACGGCCTGCGGATCGGCGTCCACGAGCGCGGGCAGGGCCCCGGCGACAGCTTTTCGCTGCCCTACATCCCGGTCAGCGATATGGGCGCGACGCTGGAGCGGGTCGAAAAGCTGGGCGGCGCCGTGATCCACCCGGGCGAGCGCTGGTCGATCTGCCGCGACTCCGAGGGCAGCCCCTTCGCGCTCGAGCTGAGCTAGCCCCTCCTCGGCGCCGGCGCGAGTGCTGTGGTGCGGGGTCTATAGGCCCCGAACCACAGCACTCGCCGTCGGTCGATGGCGGTCGTCGCGTCTCGGTCGGCGGCCCTGACGACATACGTTCCTTGACAGGCGAAGCGCGTCTGTGGTTCACTGGCCCGGCTGGTACGGGCGGGCTCGATCGGGTACCGAGTCCGATCCAATCCCGGCGGGGAAGCTCGACCCAACCGGTCGAGGCATGGCACGGGGCCGCTGGGAGCGGGCCGGGCCGATAGGGAAAGGGAGACGAAGATTTCAGACCAAGGGAGCGCAGCCATGACTGCTTCGACCCGTCGATCGCGTGCGGCAAGAGTGGTAGCGGCCCTTGCGCTGGCCCTCACCGTGGGACTGCTCTCGGCCGGCTCCGCCTCCGCGGTCACGGCCTCGGCGACGATGGATCCGGTCAGCGGCCCGATCTACACGTCGGTCCACCTGACCGGCACCTACACGATCACCGCCTTCGCCAAAGAAGAGCAGGAAGCAGGGCAGGCCTGTTACTACACCTTCGAATACTCGCCAGACGGCGTCAACTGGAGCGGCTTCATCTACGAACCGTGCGAACCGTTCGAAGCACACCTGGGTCCGCAGGACGTCGCCGGCACGATCACCGGCCTCGCCTACGGGACTGAATACCACCTCCGCCTGCACGCCCTCTACACCTACGGCGATCAGTCGTCTTACTCGGCGGAGCAGATCATCACCACCGAGCCGGAACCGACGACCGCGCCGACGCTGGCCACGGCCGCCGCCTCGCAGGTCGAATACACCCGGGCCCACCTCTCCGGCACGATCGACCCGCACGGCGGCAATCAGACCGCCGGGGGAGACGCGGTCGCGATCAAATGGCACTTCCAGTACTCGACGGATCCCGTCGAATTCGGCTGGACCGACGGCCCGGGAGGCGAAATCACCGGCGCCCAGGCCGAAGCCAACGGGCCGATCGCCGTCGCGGCTGATCCGACCGGGCTCGAAAACCACGCGATCTACTCCTACCGGCTCGTCGCCGACTACGGCGATCTGATCGCCACCTCACCCGAGCCGGACCGGACCGTCGAAACCCTGCAGGTGATCCCACCGATCGCCACCTTCGACGCGGTCTCGGCGATCACCGACACGAGCGCGCACTTCGCCGGCCACGTCAAACCCGAAGCCCCCGGCGCCGCCCCGCAGGACCCCGGCTTCGACACCGAATGGAACTTCGTCTGCACCCCGGCATGCCCGGGCCTCACCGCCCAGACGGTTGCCGCCGACAACGGCTCCCACGAAGTGAGCGTCGACGCATCCGGACTGGAACCGAGCACCGCCTACCAGGTGACCCTCGAAGCGACGAACAAAGGTGGCACCGACACCGACACCAAAGGCTTCACGACGAAAACGCCGCTCGCCTCGGTCACCTCGACGCCCGGCGGCTCCGACGGGCAGGGCGGCTACATCCTCCAGGGCATCGTCAATCCGAAGAACTCGAGCCCCGACTGCTACTTCGAATACGGCACCACTGCCACCTACCCCAACACCTACAAAGTCGCCTGCGCCCCGATGCCTGCCGGGGTCAACCACGCGGTCACCGTCGAAGCCCATGTCGGGCCCCTGACCATCGATGCGACCTACCACGTCCGGCTCTTCGTCACCAACTCCGCCGGCACCGTGTCGACGCCCGATCAGATCTTCATCCCGACCCTGACGCCGCGCCAGAACTGCCCCAACGAGCAGGCCCGCGAAGAAAACAGCTCCCTGGCGCTGCCCGAATGCCGCGCCTACGAGATGGTCTCCGCCTCGGAAAAGGGCGGCTACCCGGCGCGGGCGTTCGGCCTCGGCGAAGGAAGCCCTGACGCGGTGGGCTACAGCACCCTGGCGGGCAACATCGCCGGCTCGGGACAGGGGAGCATCGGCCAGAACTACTACGTCTCCCGTCGCACCGAACACGGTTGGGAAACCATCCCCGGCCTCAACGGCGCCGATGGCTCGCTCTCCTCGGGTCCGCAGGCACTCGAATACCCCGTCGTCCTGCCGAACTTCTACGCCAACGACCTGCTGACCTCGGCGTGGATGATCGAGCCGCTCGAGAAAAGCTACTACCACAAACGCCCCTGGCTTCGAAACCAGGACGGCACCTTCACCAAGATCGGCGACGCCGCCGACCAGGCGCTCAACGGGAACAACAGCAACGTCTCACTCGCCGGGCTCAATACGCACTATTCCGGCGACCTCACGCACCTTCTGTTCGACGGCACGCAGAACGGGTCGATCGGGGGCTCCGCATACGGCCCCGGCGTCTACGAATTCGTCGGCACCGGCAATACCAAACCGACCCGCCGCGTGGACATCGACAACTCCGGCGCTCCGATCGGCGAATGCGGCCCGGCCGCCCAGGCGGGAAGGTTCGCGTTCAACGACGACATCTCCGCCAACGGACGCACCTCGGTCGTCACCGTCAACGGCGGCGGATTCTGCGAAACACCGCCGACGCGCGAGATCTGGGCGAGGGTCGACGGCAAAACCAGCTACGACGTCTCCGAATCGCTCTGCACCCGGACGGCGGGCGACCCCGGTGGCGCCTGCAACGCGGGGTCGAATCCGACCTTCCTGAGCGTCTCGAACGACGGCTCGCGCGTCCTCTTCACCAGCAACCAGCAGCTCGTCAATGGCGACACCGACCAGACCAATGACATCTACGCCTGCGACCTTCCCTCGAGCACGCCCGCGCCGGGAAAAAGGGGAAATCCCTGCGCGCCGCTGACCGAGGTCTCCGGCGCCGCGAGCGGCGCCGCCGTCGAACAGGTGCTGGCCACCAGCGAAGACGGCTCGACCGCCTACTTCATCGCCGGCGGCGTCCTTGCCGACGACGAAGGCCCGTTCGGCGAAACGGCCAAAGCCGGTGGCCACAACCTCTACGTCTGGCGCCAGACCGCCGCCGACCCGGGTGGCGAAACGAAGTTCGTCGTCGCCCTCGAAGACCCGAGTGACGTCGCCGAAGCGATGGACTCCTTCCATCCTCACGAAGGCGAACAGCCGCAGACGACGGACGACGGCCGCTACTTCGTCCTGGTCACGAAAAACAAGCTGCTGCCGACCGACACCGACGAATCTCGCGACGTCTACCGCTACGACGCCGAGAGCGGCGAAATCTCGCGGGTCTCGGTGAACTCATCCGGCATCGCGGGCAACGGCCCCTTCGACGCGGAAATCGTCTCTCCGAAAAAGCTCTACAACTACCTGTCAGGCGCCGGTGGCCAGACCGCGTCCGCCTACCCGCACCCGGCGGTCTCGAATAACGGCAAGGTCGTCTTCATCACCCAGGAACTGCTCACGCCGATCGATGGCAACGCAGCTCCGGACACCTATCTCTGGACCGAAAAAGAGCCGGTGGAGGGCAAACCCCTGGAAGGCAAACCCTCGGAAGGCAAGACCTCGCTGATCACCACCGCTTCGGTGGGAAGCATGGAGCCCCCCGCGGGAAGCACGGTCGGGTCGCGCAACCCCAACCAGGCGTTCATCGACAAGTCCGGTGAGAGCGTCTACTTCACCAGCCCGCAGGAGCTGGTCCCGTCCGACGGCGACGACGTCGGCGATGTCTACGTCGCCAGGGTCAACGGTGGGTTCAAGTCGTCGGTGCCCTCCTCCTGCGCGGGCGAAGCCTGCCAGCCGCCGCCGTCTTCCGCGCCCAACCCGCCGAATCCGCTCACCGCCGGGGGCGGCGGCGAAGGCAACGTCAAGCCCAAGCACTGCGCCAAGGGCAAGGCCCTGGTCAAGGGCAAGTGCGTCAAGAAGAAGCACCACAAGAAGAAGCACCACAAGAAGAAGGGCAAGTCGAAACCGGCCGCCAACCGTGGAGGTGTCAAGTGACCTCGCCCCGCAGAATCGCCCTCTCCGGGAGTGCGGTGCTTGCCTGCCTCGCCGCCGCATTCGTGGCGCTCTTGCTGTCGGCGTCGGCCGCCTCGGCCGCCGGCCCCGTGATCGAAGTGCAGGTCGCGCCCCATCCCGGCACCTTCCATCGCGGCGAAGAAAGCGAGCTCGACTTCCACGAACAGGACACGTTCATCGCGACGATCACGAACGTCGGCGACGCGCCCACCTCGTACCCGGCAGACCCTCTGATCGCCACCGTCACGCCTGACGCGTCGCTGGTGATGTCGCGGTCCAGGCCGGGCTCGGCCTCGTGCGTCGGCACCGGGCCGAACCCTGAAGAACTCCACGGCGCCCCTGTCGTCAAATGCGAAATCTTCCCGCTCGAACCCGGCCAATCGCAGCAGTTGCCGATCACGGTGCTCGTTCCCGAAACGGCCCCCGACCACGTCACCACCACGTTCAGCTTGTCCGGCGGAGGCGCCCCGACCGTCACCGCGATAGGTGAAGCGCCGGTCGCCGATCGCAAGCCGTTCGACCTCGAATACTTCAGTGGCCGCATGGTCGACAACGCCGAAGGCGAATACTCGGTCGCCGGCGGCCATGGGTGGCAGAGCATCACCTCCTTCGGCATCGTCCGCGACGACGCCGAATACCCGATCGAGCTGGTCAAGGACTCGGTCGTCGACCTGCCGATCGGCATGATCGGCAACCCGGCCGCCGCGCCTCGCTGCCCGATCTCGTCGGTGCCCCAGCTCGAATTCGTCCCCGGCCTCAACTGCCCGAAAGGCTCGCGGATCGGAGAAGTGTTCGTCGGTGGCACCCCGGCGGCCCCGGCGAACTTCCCGATCGGGCTCTACAACGTCAAGCCTGACTCAGGGCATCCAGCGCAGTTCGCCTTCAACTTCCTCGGCACGATCGTCTCGCTGCAGGTCGTCACCCGGCCGCGCACCGAAGGCTACGGGCTCTCCGTCGTCACGCCGGACATCGGCCGCCTGGCCGGGTCCGCCGGCTTCTCCGTCGGCGCCGTCAAAGCGGTCTTCTACGGAGTCCCGTTCGAACACACCCACGTCGGCACGGAAGCTCCATTCCTCTCCAATCCGGTCGACTGCGGCAACACCGGTCTCGAATGGGGAATCCAGGTCGACTCGTGGGAACACGCAGCCCTGAAGAAGTCCAACGGTTACACCCAGGTCCCGGACCTCAGCGATTCCGACTGGAAGACCTCGAGCTTCCCGGTCGCCCCGGTCACCGGCTGCGATGACCCGGCGCTCGACGAACTGTTCCAGGCGAGCGCGGGGATCAAACCGCTGCAGTCCAACCCGGGCGTGCGGGCCGATCAGCCCACCGGCCTCGCCGTCGACCTCGACCTGCCGCAGGCCAACGACCCGACCGACCTGAATACGACCGTCGACCCGGCGACGCTGCAGACGCCCGAGCTCAAGGACATCACGACCAAGCTGCCGGCGGGCCTCAGCGTCTCGCCCTCGTCCTCCGACGGGCTGGTCGGATGCTCGGACCAGGCCTCCGACCCGGCCGGCGACCAGGTCCACTACGACACGATCGCCCCGGTCACCTGTCCCGACGCTTCGAGGATCGGCACCGCCACGGCGACGACCCCGCTGCTGGGCCTGCACGACCCGACCACCGACGAAACCGTCGGCCCCCAGCCGCTCGAAGGCGGCCTCTACCTGGTCAAGCCCCATCCCGGTGATTTCGTCAACGGCCAGGACGGCAAGTTCCGTCTCCTGATCGACCTCGAGGCGGCGCGGTACGGGGTCAACATCAAGCTCCCCGGCGTCGCCGTCGCCGACAAGCAGGACGGCCGGTTGACCGCGACCTTCGCTCAAAACCCGCAGCTTCCGGCCAGTCACGTCACGGTGCAGTTCAAGCCGGGGCCGCGTGCCCCGCTGGCGACTCCGGTCACCTGCGGCACGCAGACGATGGACGCCGATTTCGTCCCCTGGGGCTCGCCGCAGGTACCGGACGTCAACGACGCGGCGAGCTTCAACGTCGACTCGGTCCCGAACGGCGGCGGCTGCGTGTCGTCGCCCGCCCAGCGTCCCTTCAGCCCGGCCCTGAGCGCCGGCACGGCGAGCCAGAAAGCCGGAGCCTCCAGCCCGGTCGTGCTCAAGGTCTCCCGCCAGGACGGCGAACAGGAGCTGAGCTCGATCGAAGCCGTGACGCCACCCGGCGTCACCGCCAAGCTGGCCGGGATCCCGGCCTGCTCCGATGCCGCGATCGCCGCCGCCGCCGCCAAGAGCGGCTCCGAAGAGCAGGCGAGCCCCTCCTGTCCCGCGGCCTCGCAGCTCGGCACCGTGATCGCCGGCGCCGGCCCCGGTCCGAACCCCTACTACTCGACCGGAAAGGTCTACCTCGGCGGCCCCTACAAGGGCGCGCCGCTCTCATTCGCCTTCATCACCCCGGTCCTTGCCGGGCCCTTCGACTTCGGCGACGTCGTCGTCCGCGCCGCCGTCCACCTGAACAGCGAAACGACCCAGGTCACGGTCAAGACCGACCCGCTGCCCCAGATCCTCGACGGCGTGCCCCTGCGATTGCGCTCGCTGGAGACAAAGCTCGACCGCTCCAACTTCACCCTGAACCCGACCGATTGCCAGCCGATGGCGGTGACGGCGACGGTGAGCGGCTCGAACGGCGCCAGCGCCACTCCGAGCCAGCCCTTCCAGGTCGGCGACTGCAAGGACCTCGGCTTCAAGCCCGGCCTGAAGCTGGCGCTCAAGGGCCCGGTCGCCCGCCGCTCACACCCGAGCCTGAAAGCGACCCTGACCGCCCGTCCCGGCGATGCCAACATCGCCTCGGCCCAGGTCAAGTTGCCGAAGGCCGCCTTCCTCGACAACGACAACATCGGCCAGGTCTGCACCAGGCCCCAGTTCACCGCCCACCAGTGCCCGGCCGGGTCGATCTACGGCAAGGCGACGGCGACCACGCCGCTGCTCGGCTACACCCTCGCCGGCCCGGTCTACCTCAGAGCCAACCCCGCCCACAAACTCCCCGACCTCGTCGTCGGATTCCAGGGGCCGGCAAGCCAGCCGATCGAAATCGAGCTGGCCGGCAAAACCGACTCGGTCAAGGGCGCGCTCCGCAACACCTTCGAAGCGGTCCCCGACGTCCCGGTGACCAAGTTCCAGCTCGAACTCTTCGGCGGCAAGAAGGGCCTGATCGAAATGTCGACAGGCTTCTGCTCCAACCCCAAGGCCGCGGTCCTCTTCACCGGGCAGAACGGCAAGGAGTCGAGCTCGAGCCCGAAGGTCGCCGCCAAGTGCCCGAAGAAGAAGTCGAAGAAGGGCAAGAAGAGCCGACACCGCTGAGCGCCTGGGAGTAGGGAAGGTGCCGGCGGGTTCCTCGTGCCGCTGATCGAACTCAATCTCATCAAGTTCGCCAGGTAATACATGGCGAACTTGATGAGATTCGGAAATCGGGGCGACTGGATTTGAACCAGCGACCGCTCGGCCCCCAGCCGAGTGCGCTACCAGACTGCGCCACGCCCCGTGGTCGCGACATTCTAGGCTGGTAGGCGATGAAACAGAGCGCCGGCATCCTGCTCTATCGCGGCGGCGACGACGAGCTCGAGCTTCTGCTCGTCCATCCAGGCGGGCCGTTCTGGAGCAAGAAAGACGATTGCGCCTGGTCGATCCCCAAGGGTGAACTCGATGAAGGCGAGGATCTCGTCGCCTGCGCGCTGCGCGAGTTCGGCGAGGAGCTCGGCCCGGTGCCGGAGCTGAGTGAGGGCGAGCTGATCGACCTCGGCTCGGTCAAGCAGACCGCCAAGATCGTCCACTGCTGGGCCGCGGAGGGGGACTTCGACCCGGCGAAGCTCGACAGCATCGGCTTCACGATGGAGTGGCCGCCGCGCTCCGGGGTCGAGCGCGAGTTCCCCGAGGTCGACCGTGCCGAGTGGCTCGAGCCCGACGCCGCCCGACGCAAGCTGCTGAAGGCGCAGGCACCCTTCGTCGACCGGCTGCTCAAGCGCTTGGCTTAGCGACGGCGTTGCTTTAGGGTCGGGCGATGGCCGAGGTGCCGCCCCGCAACCACCCGCTTTCGGTTCGCCTGCTCGGCGCCGGAGTTCGGCGGGCGAGAACGGTGACCAAGGCGACGGGGATCGACCGCGCGGTCGAGGCCGCCGCCGAGGAGGCGATGGTCGCCGCGGTCGAGAGCGAGGCGGTCGAACGCGCCCTGGCCCGCGTCCTGCAGGGCCCGGTGGTCGAGAACTCGGTCCAGAAGGCGCTCGACAGCGAGACCGTCAAGCGGGCTCTGGTCGAGGCGCTCGACAGCGAGATGGTCGACGAGGTCTGGCGCCGGCTGCTGGCCAGCGACGAGGCCCAGAGACTGGTCGAGCGAATCGCCGAGGCGCCGGAGATCCGCGCCGCGATCAGCGCCCAGAGCGTCGGCCTGATCTCAGACGTCGGGCAGACGATCGGCCGCTCGACCCGTCGGCTCGACGGCGTCGTCGAGCGCATCGCCCGCAAGGTGCTCTTCCGCAAGCCGCGCCCGCAGCCGACCGAACGGGCCGGCGCCGTCACCCGCGGCCTGGCGCTGGCGCTCGACGCGCTGATCGTCAACCTCGCCTTCACCGGGGTGGCCGCGATCGCGACCCTGGTCGCCTCCCTGTTCGGGGGCGGCGGCGACGTGCCGCGGGGGATCCTGGTCGTCGGCTCCTTCACCTGGTTCCTGCTCGGCGGCGCCTACCTGGTCTCGTTCTGGTCGCTTGCCGGCCAGACGCCCGGGATGCGCTTCTTCGGCATCCGCATCGGCCTTCAGGGCGAGCGACTACCGCCGCGGCGCTCGATCCGGCGCCTGGTCGGGCTTACCTTGGCGATCATCCCCTTCGGCCTCGGCCTGCTCGGCATCGTCTTCAACGAAAGGCGCCGCGGCTGGCAGGACCGGATGGCCGGCGCCGACGTCCTCTACGAGCCGGAGGACCGCTACATGGCGCCCTGGTCGACTCTTGAGCCGCGGCCGGCTGCTGTCGCGATGGGGGAGGCCGGTGCGTCGGTGGGCCCCGACGCGACGGCAGCGGCGGAGGCCCCGGATTCCCGGGGCCTCCGTCCGCGCAGCGTCAGCTGACCGGGTTGCCCTCCGGGCCCTCGGCCAGCTTGTAGATGACGATCACCGAGAGGGCGAAGATCGCCAGCGACCAGAACGGGTAGCCGGGGAGCGAGAGGAGCGCCCCGATCGCGTTCAGTGAGGCGATGAAGATGCCGAACCAGCGGCCGAATTCCCCGCCCGAGAAGAGCGAGAAGGCGGCGACCAGCTCGAGCACGCCGATGATCATGATGATCCAGCCCCAGGTGTGGAGACCGCTGATGATGTAGGTGCCGTGTTCGGTGAAGAACTTGGAATCGCCGATCGCGGCGATGCCGTAGATGATGTTGAGGACCCCGGCTATCAGGAGCAAGACGCCGGCGAACACCCACCAGCCGCTGATCAGGCTCTCATCGTTCATGTGTAATCCCTTTCGCGCTTAGTTGGATCGCATTTCCTGTGCGGTGCCAGAAGGGGCTTCGTGCCGCGTGGCCTGCCTCCTCCGTATGCGAACATTTGTGGCGTGAGGGGGATGAGGGGACCGTTCCTGACCGGCGCGATCGTTGGCGTCTCGCTGATTCTGCTCGCGGCGCTGCCGGCGCTCGTCCAGGCGCGGCCGGCCAGGGTCGTGACGCTCGACGGCGGCGCCGGGGGCGCCCGCGCGAGCAGCACCCGCGTCGCCGACTTCTCCGGCGAAGGAGAGCGCACCAATGGCCGCATCTTCGGCTTCGACCCCCGCGAAGGCGCCTACTCGTGCTCGGGCACGGCGCTCAACACGCCGAGCCGCTCGATCGTGCTGACCGCCGGCCACTGCGTGCTCGAGGACGGCGTCGTCGGCAAGAACCTCGTCTTCGTCCCCGCCTACGACCACGGCCAGCGACCCTTCGGCACCTTCAACGTCGAAGTCGCCTACCTGATGTCGCAGTGGCGCCACGGCGAAAACCCCGACTTCGATGTCGCCGCGCTGAGCGTCGCGCCGAACGAATTCGGCAATCTCACCGACGTCGTCGGCGGCCGCGGTTTCGTCACCGGGCGCACCCGGATCGGCCTCTTCCAGATCTACGGTTACCCGGCCGCGGCGCTCAAAGGCGAAGAACTGCGCAGCTGCCGGGCGCGCGGCCTGGGCAGCGACATCCTCACCTTCTCCTACCTCGGCCCGCCCACGGTGCCCGGCTCCTGTGACATGGCGGGCGGGTCCAGCGGAGGCGCCTGGATCGTCGAAGGGCAATACGTCGACGGCGTCACCAGCTACGGCTACTCGGCCAGCCCCGACCGTCTCTACTCGCCCTACTTCGGGGTCACGGTCGGCAACTTCCTCACCGAACTGCCCTGAGCTAGTCGCCGCCGCCGCCGAGCAGGGCTTCGGTGAAGGACTTCACCTTGGCGCCTCCGGCCGCTTCCAGCGGCTCGAGCCCGAACAGGTCCTCGGTCGAGCGCAGCAGCGAGTAGGGGTCGTAGCTGTTGGCGTCGGTCGAGTTGGGGGAGAGCAGGCGCGAGAGCAGCAGGGTGCCGACCTGGCGCGGCGCCGGCGGTTCGGCGCTCGGGGTCGCGGCGGGGACGGCCGGCACCGGGTCGAGCTGGTTGAAGGTGACGATCAGCATCCCGTCTTTCTTATACGCGGGCGAGGCGAGGATCTTCGGCACCCACTGCGAGAGGAAGGCGTCGGCCGCGGCGGGGCCGCCGGGCTGGCCTTCCGGGCATTCGACCGTCGCCCCTGCGTTGCAGAGGGTGGGGGTGACGTAGGTGACGTTCGGCGTCGCTTTTTCCTTCGCCAGGGCCTTTTCGAATTCGGTCAGCGGCTTGTCGTAGCTGGTGCAGTCGCCGAGGTCGAGCAGCGAGTGGAAGTAGACGAAGGGGTTGCGGGTCGCCGAGTAGCCGCCTTCGGCCGGCGGGTACGGTTCTTCGGCGGCGGGGTAGACGCAGCTGGCGGGCTTGCCGGTTTCGGGGTCGGTCATGCCCTCCATGTAGGCGCCCCAGGTGAAGCGGGCGACGCCGAGCTGGTTGGCGATCGTCTCGGTTTCGACCGGGAACACACAGGCGTCGAACTGCGGGCAGTTCCCCTTCAGCTTGGCGTCGGGCTTCTGGCCGCTGACCGCGGCGATCGAGTTGGGCACGGCGGCGTTGTCGAGCAGCGAGTACTTGGAGAGCAGCTCGCCTTTGGGACGCAGGGTGGTCGCGAGGTAGGGCATCTGCGAGGCGGCGCCGAACGAGGCTTCGTAGCCCGGGCTGACCAGCGAGACGACGAAGAGGTGCTTGACCGGGCCGGCTTCGGCGACCGGGGTCGAGGCTTCTTCGGGCGCTTCACTTGCTTCTTCTTCGGGGGCCGGCGCGGGGGCGGGCGCGGGGGAGGGAGACGCGACCGGCGCCGGGGAGGGGCTCGATGGGGCCGGGGCGGGCCCGGCCGTTTCCGGCGCGAACGATTCTTCTTCGGGGGCTGTCGCTTCCAGCGGCGCCTCTTCGGCGGCGAGGCTGCGGCCGAGCAGGGCAGCCAGCGGGGTGAGGCCGCCTTCGGGGTTGGTCATCGCGCTGGCGACGATCGCCGAGGTGGCGACCACCGACGAGGCGACGAGGAGGCCGAAGCGTTTGCCGGTCAGGCTCGCGGCGGCGACGATCGCGCGGTCGAACTGGGCGCGGATCGCTTTCATCAGATCACCTCCGTCGGGACCAGGGAGGTCCCGCACTGGGCGCAGAACCGGACCGCGTGGCCGAAGGGGGCGCCGCAGCTGGGGCAGTTGCCGGCGGCGTCGGAGCGCTGCAGCTCGAGCATCCGCTCCAGCGCCAGCAGCTCGGCGTCGACGCGCTGCAGCTCGGCGGCCTTGCGGGTCAGCACGTCCAAGCGGACGTGGTCGCGGATCGCCATCTCATAGAAGGCGCCGCCGAGGTCGGTCTGCATCACGGTGAACTTCTCCAGCAGGCGGTCGCGCTGGCCGCGCAGCTCGAGGCTCTCCGCCTCGGTGTCCGGTTTGCCCGGGTCCGGCGCCGCGACCGGCTTCGGCGCCGCGGCCCTTGCCTTCGCGGCCCTCTGCTCGCGCGACCCGCGCGGGTCGATGCGTTGTCCGAGCTCTGCGAGGCGACTCATGGTTCCCCTGCCTTTCCGCCGGACGCCGGCGCTTCGCTGCCGTCCCCGCCGACGACGATCACGTCGGGCAGGTTCTGCTGCGCTTTTATGTAGTTGGAGCCGACCTGTTCGGGGTTTTCTTCGACCAGCTGGGTGTCGGCTTCTTCCTTTTCCTTGCTCGGCACGAAGCCGGCGACTTCGTGCACGTCCCCGTTCGAGGTCTTGGCGACGACTTTGCCCTGGCCTTTGGCGGCCTCCTTGGCTTTGCCTTTGGCGCCTTTTTTGGCGTTCGCCGCGGTCGTGGTCGGGGCCGAGCTCGCCGTCGTCGTCTTCTGTTCCTTCAGCGCCTGCAGCAGCGCCTGTTCGTCGCCACCGCCGCCCGAGTCGGCGCGGCCGACGACGACGCCGATCGCGACCGCGATCGGCAGCAGGGCGAAGAAGCCGACCGCCGCGGCGCGGCTGCCCGGGCCTTTCTGCGGCGAGCGGGGCGGCGGGCGCCGCGCCCGGCGGCCCATCGCCGCGAAATAGCGCGAGGTGGGGTTGGCGCCGTTGCCGCGGCGGGCGGCGCAGTTGACGCAGTAGCGCTGCTGGGGATCCATCGGCGCGCCGCACTCTTCACAGGGTTCGTAGCGATTCTGGCTCTGCTGATCGATCGCGCTCACTTGTCGTCGCCTCCCTTCTTCTTCTCCTTGGCCTTGTGCTTGGCGCGATGGGCTTCGCGCTGCTTGAGGAAGAGCTCGGATTCGGCTTTCTTCGCCTTCGCCGTGTCCTGCGTCGTCGCGCAGCCGCTCAGCCCGCCGAGCAGCAGCAGGCAGCAGGCGGCCATGGCGAGGACGCCGACCAGCGCTCTTGTCGCCCTAACCGAACGCACCGCTCACGTACTCCTGGGTCCGTTTCTCGCGGGGCGATCCGAAGAGGTTGGTCGCCGTGTTGTACTCGACCATGTCGCCCAGGTACATGAAGGCGACGTGGTCGGCGATCCGGTAGGCCTGCTGCAGGTTATGGGTGACGATGACGACGGCGACGTCGTCGCGCAGCTTGACGATCAGGTCCTCGATCACCTGCGTCGACTGCGGGTCGAGCGCCGAGCAGGGCTCGTCGAGCAGCAGCACCTCGGGCTCGGCGGCAAGCGCCCTGGCGATGCAGAGTCGCTGCTGCTGGCCGCCGGAGAGACGCAGGGCGGGGTGGTCGAGGTTGTCTTTGACCTCCTCGAAGAGCCCGGCACGGTCGAGGGCGCTGTGGACCTTCGGCTCGAGCGCCTTCTTGCGCACCCGCCGTGAGCCCTGCTCGCGCAGGACGTAGGCGATGTTGTCGAAGACGCTCATCGGGAACGGATTCGGCTGCTGGAAGACCATCGTCACCCGGCGCCGCAACAGGGTCGGTTCGATCAGCTTGATGTCGACGTCGTCGAGCAGGATGCGGCCGGTCAGGGTCGCCGTCCGGGTCAGCTCGGTGAGCCGGTTGAGCGAGCGCAGCAGGGTCGTCTTGCCGCAGCCCGAGGGGCCGATCAGCGAGAGCACCTCGCCCTGGCGGACCGGCAGCGAGACGGCTTTGACCGCGAGCCGATCCGAGTAGGCGACCGAGACCTGGTCGATCTCCATGCGGCGGATCGAGAACTGCGGGGCGCTGATCGAGCGGCGGGCGGCGGTGAAGCCACCGCGCTGGGCGGCGCCGTTGCCGTTCGCCGACCCGTTGACGGGCGGGGCCGGGACCTCGGTCGCCGGTCCCGCGTCGAGATCGAGGCGGCGGATCGGCGGCGGGGGCGGTGTTACGAACTCCATGTCCCTCCCTTTCGGGCGCGTCGATGAACTACGTCGACGGCCGCGTTGAGCGCGAGGACCATCAGCAGCAGCACGAACGCGGCTGCATAGGCCTTCTGCGGTTGGTTGAGGTTCCCGGTCGGGGAGGCCTCATAGACGAAGTTGGTCAGCGTCGTTCCCGCCCCGCGCAGGTAGTTGACCGGGAAGGCGCCGCCGACCGGGGCGAAGTTCTGGGTCGCGCCGAGCAGGACGACGATGATCGCGGTGTCGCCGATGATCCGGCCGAGGCCGAGCATCGCTCCGGTCGCGACCTGCGGGCGGGCGGTGGGGAGGAGGATGCGTCGGGTCGTCGCCGCCTTGGTCTTGCCGACCGCGTAGGAGGCCTCGCGCACGTGCTGGGGGATCGAGTTCAGCCCCTCGCGGGTGCTGGCGACGATCAGCGGCAGCGCGACCAGCGAGAGCATCGCCGAGGCGGCGAAGAAGGAGCGGCCGAAGACGACGCCTTCGGAGGTGCGGCTGAGGAAGCCGAGCGCGGTGCTCGAGAAGATCACGGTGCCGAAGAGGGCGAGCACGATCGAGGGGATGCCGGCGATCGCCTCGATCGTCGATTCGGTGATCCGGGCGAGGGACGCGGGACGCCCGTACTCGACCAGCCAGACCGCGATCCCGACGCCGACCGGGAGGGCGATCGAGATCCCCATCGCGGCGACGATCAGGGTGCCGATGAAGGCGTCGGAGAAGCCGCCGCTCTGGGACTCGGTGAAGCCGGAGGAGGCCGGGGTGGTCAGCATCGAGGGCTTGAGGAACTTGATCCCCTGGATGAAGAGGTAGACGGCGATGGCGACCGCGATCGCGCAGAAGAG
This sequence comes from uncultured Solirubrobacterales bacterium, assembly GCA_963836415.1. GTDB lineage: Bacteria > Actinomycetota > Thermoleophilia > Solirubrobacterales > 70-9 > VRUE01. Next base: position 116,386 of record CAWIJE010000005.1, on the reverse strand, counting down.
CAGCCCCAGCGCCCAGCAGATGCCGAGCCCGATGCGGTCGGAGAGGCGCCAGGTGGCGCTCGCCTCGTTCGGCCCCTTTGCCGGGCCGCCGCTGGGCGCCGGCGACTGGGCCGCCGGTGTCGGTACGGCGGTTGCCTCCATCAGGCCGTCGCCCCGTATTTGCGCATCGAGCGGCGCGCGACCCAGCCGGCGAAGGAGAAGAAGGCGGCGGAGAGGAGCAGGACCGCGGCGATCGCGAACAGCGTCGCGTTCGACGGCGCCGAGCCGAGCGAGTCGATGTTCTTGACAATGGTCGGCCCCAGTGGCCGCGAGGGCTCGTAGAGGAAGATCGCGCCGTCGGCCGGGTTCGGCGCGAAGGCGACCGAGCCGGAGACCATCGCCAGCATCACCGCCTCCCCGATCCCCCGTGCCGTCGCCAGGACGGTGCCGGCGACGATCGCCGGGCGGGCCGTGCGGACGGCGATTTTCCAGGTGGTGCGCCAGCGGTTGACGCCGAGCGCGAGGCTGCCCTCGAGCCAGCCGGGCCGGACCGAGCGCAGGCCGTCGCAGAAGATCGAGACCATCAGCGGCGCGATCATCACGGTCAGGATCAGGATCGCCGCGAGCAGGCTGTAGCCGCTGAGCGAGATCACGCCGGCGACCGAGGCCTTCTGCGGCTCGGTGACCAGGTGGTTGCCGATGAAGGGGACGATGACGAGGACGCCGAGCAGGCCGTAGATGACCGAGGGCACGCTGGCCAGGAAGCGGACCACCGGTTGCAGGATGTTCGCGCATCCATTCCGGCGCGAACTCGACGATGAAGACCGAGACGAAGAGGGCGCTGACGAGGGCGATCACGACCGCCGAGCCGACGATCAGGAAGGTGCTCCAGATCAGCTGCCAGGCGTGGAAGGTGTAGACGTAGTGGTCGCCACTGAGGCCGGAGAGATAGATCGTGTTGAGCTGGTCGTCGACGTTGCCGCCGGCGCCGAACCAGGCGAGGCCGTTATGGGCGAAGGAGGGCCAGGCCTTGACGAAGACGGTGACGATCAGCGCCAGCAAGAGCGCCACGACGAAACAGACCAGCGCGCCGAGAATCTTCTCGACGCGCTGGTCCGACCACTTCGGGCCGTACTCCTCTTCGAGGTAGCCCTCGTCCACGTACCCCTACTTCTTCTTGTTGAAGGCGGGGACGCCGCCGGCTTTCGAGATGACCTGGCCGGCGATCGGGTCACGACGCGCCCAATCGATGAATTTGGCCAGCGCCGGGTTGGTCGTGCCGGTCGGCAGGACCAGGAACAGGTAGCGCGAGAGCGGGTACTTGAGCGGCTCGACGCTGATCTTGTTCGCCTGGCACGGGACGCCGTTTACCTTGAGCGCCTTCTGCCCCTTGCCCTGCCAGGCAAGGCCGTCGTAGCCGATCGCGGACGGATCCTGTTTGACCGCGTTGACGACGAGCCCGTCGGAGACGAGCGCGTTGACGTTCGAGGACGGCAGTTCGTTGTTGAGAACCGCCTGGAGGAAGAAGTTGTACGTCCCTCCATTTGTGTCACGGCCGACCGGGTCGATCGTCGTGTCCAATCCTGAGCCGGGGACGGCGGCCCAGTTGGTGATCAGACCCCGGTAGATGTCGTGGGTCTGCTGGATGCTGATGTTGGTCAGCTTGTTCTTCGGGTTGACGTCGATGCAGAGCCCGTCGAGGAACATCTTGATGTAGGTCGTGCCCGCGTCCGAGGGGAGGGGGGTGCGAGCCTGGCCGGCGAACTGGCTGGTGCCGTTCTGGACGTCCTTGACGCCGGCGTTGCCGCCATTCGCCGTGTAGACGAAGTGGACCTTGGGGTTCGACTTTTCGTAGGTCTTGAAGAGCGCCTGCAGAACCGGCTGCGCGGCGACAGAGCCCGAACCGATCAGGTCCTGGGCGCCGGCCGAGGCCGGCACGACGAGCCCGGCTAGGGCGGTCGCCGCTATGGCGAGGGTCTTGATTCTCATCTCAGATTTCGTTCCTTACCTGCCGGGTATAGGACTTTGTTGATCTTATGACTCATGTAACTCGACATGAAGCTAGCACAATCTGTACCTTATTGACCTCTTTAGTAAAGAAGGCGACCGAAAGCCAGGGATAGGGCCATCGGGCAGCCACTAACACGGAGGTTCAATTGCTCAAAAGAAGACTGTCCAACCCCAGAGCGGTGACCGTGGTCGCCGCGACAGCGGTGCTCGTTGCCGCGATCGCGGTGACGCCATCGTTCGCAGGGTCGGTCACCGGGTCGTTCCTGACCAGCCAGAAGGCGTCGAAGCTGTACCTGACCAACAAGCAGGCATCCGGCACGTTCCTGAAGAAAAAAGCTGCCGGAAACCTCTACGTTGCGAAGAAGACGGCGCCGCTGGCACCGGTGGTCGGCATCGCCGCCGGGACCGCTCCGTACGGAGTGAGCCAGTTGACGGCCAGCTACATCCCGACGGCCTTCACGTCGTTCGCGACAAAGGGCAACGCCCCGACCGTGATCACGTTCTCGGCCAACGCCACCTGCACCGCGCCGAAACCGACGGCGGACCTCGCCTGCCCGATCCAGATCCTGGTCGACGGCCAGTCGACGGGCAAAGTCAACCTCGCCCCGGCGACGGCTTCCTCGCCGAGCCCCGCCTACCTGATCCACACGGTGACGGTGACCACGGTGCTGCAGCCGGGCGGCCACACGATCGCCGTTCAGTACGCCGGCGCCAAAACGGTGGTCTTCAACATCAAAGGCTGGAACCTGGCGGCCCAGGCCTACCCGCAGCCGGCAGAAGTGCCGACTACGGAAGCGCCCCCCACGACCAAATAGGGGGCAACTCCCTGGCTCGAGTTCTTTCCCGTCCCGGCCTAGCGGCCGGGACGGGGAGGGACTTGCCCGAGGATCTCGACCCGGGCCGCTTCGGGGGTCCGGTCGGCGCCTCCGGGGCCGAGCGCCTGGACCGAGAAGACGTGCTTGCCTCGGCTGAGCTGGAAGGCCTTGGGTGAACGGCAGGACCGCGGCCGCCCACCGTCCAACCTGCAGCGGAAGCCGCTGAAGGCGCCGTTGGCGGTGAACTGGAAGCGGACCCCGATCGTCTTCCGCCCGCCTTTCAGCCGCAGGCGCCGGTGATGCCTGCCGAGCAGGAGCGTGCGCGGCCGCTTCGGCCTGCTCATGGGTGGGGGCGGCGGGGTCGTCGGCGCTTCGAAGGGATTGGTCGAGGAGGCGATCTGACCGAAGCCGCCGCCGGCGACGCAGAGTGCCTCCGAGGGGCAGGAGACGGCGAAGAGGCCGTCGGGCGAGCGGCCGCCTTCGAACTGGGCGGCGCTCCAGGCGGAGGAACCGCCGAGCGGGTTGGTGGAGGCAAAGGCGGCGCCGTCGTCGGTCGTCGCGACGCAGTGGTCGGCCGCCGTGCAGCCCGTGCCGTGGACCTGAAAGCCGCTCGAGAGCGAGGTCGGCTGCCAGCCCGAGAACGGGGCCAACGGGTTGGCCGTGACCCGAACGCCGTCACCGTCGCCGGCGAGGCAGAAGCTGGCGGTTGGGCAGTCGATCGAGCTCAGCGAGCTGCGGCGCGGGTCGAGCGGGTCCTGCTGCTCGACCTGCCAGCCGCCGCTGCCGCGCCGCGGTTCGATCGAGCTGAGGACCGCCTGTGGGCCGACCGCCACGCAGAGGGCGGAGGCGCAGGAGATCGCGCGCAGCGGCGTGCCGAGTTCGGCCACTTCCCAGGCGTCGGGGCCGCCGCTCGGCGCGGTCGAGGAGACGACCTCACCGCCTTCGCCGACGGCGACGCAGAGGCTCGTCCGCGGGCAGGAGACGCTGCGCAGGCGTTCGGCGCCGGGAACCTGGACCTTGTTCCAGGCGGTGGCGCCGGCGGTCGGGTTAGTGGTGGAGAGGATCGTGCCGTCGTATTCGACCGCCACGCAGAGGGAGGCGCTCGGGCAGTCGACGCCGAGCAGTTCGCCGTCGAGCCGGTCGACCGGCGGGAAGCTCGAGGTCTGCCAGGCGGAGGCGTCGCCGGCGGGCGCGGTCGAGGTGGCGAAGAAGGCGGGGCTGCCGACGCCGACGCAGAGCGATGCGCTGGGACAGGAGATCGAGTGCAGGTTCGCTTCGCGCCCCGGTAGGTCGACGATCTTCCAGCTGGGGTCGGCGGCGGCCTCGGCGACGAGGGCGGCGGCCCAGGTCAGGGCGCAGAGGGCGAGCGCGAGTGCGACCCGCAATCCCCGCGACAGCCTGCTCCCTGTTTCCCGCATGCCCCGATCTCTCCCGATTCGTTGCTGAGACCCCCGTCCCGAGCTTGATTCTAGGGGTGCCCGGCGAATCCCATCAAGTTCGCCATGTATTGCCTGGCGAACTTGATGGGATTTCTCTCCAGGCCGCCGCGGCGCGGGCGTGGAGGCCTGGTCGCGCCCCGGCTCAGCGGCTGGGGCGGGGGAGGGTCTCGCCGAGGATCAGCTTCGCGCGGTAGTAGAGGGCCTCGTCGGCTGAGGCTTTGCCGGGCTCGCCCCGGGCGGCACGGCTGGCGCGGTTCTGGCCGGTTCCGGCTGGGGCCTCGTCGCGGATCAGCCCTCGGAGCCGGCCACGGGAGGTGAACGTGGTGGTCGTCTTCGCGCTCATCTCTGGTCCTTTCTTAGTCTTGTTTACTTTGTGGACTAACTAAGTCAAGAATAGCAGCTGAGCAAAACGATGCATGGTGACCGGGAATTCGGCTCTAATTAGGGGTGTGGTGAGTTGGAGCGGGGCGCCACCCGGCAGAGATGCGCCCCGCTCCTTCACCCCTTCAACTGGCTGCAGAATGCTCTGCGTCGCCACCGTCCTGTAAGCCGGAGGGAGTCGAGGCCCTCTGACCGTCGGCGCGGTGATCACCGTTGAAGCTCTTTGTCTGGTTCGACTTCAGGTAGACGATCTGGCCCTCGCGCAGTTCGAGCTTCTGCAGCTCGCCGCGCGTCAGCTGCGCCCATACCTGCGTGCCGTCGCTCATCACCAGCTCGACCCGGATCTCGAAGCCGAGGGCGACGATCCGCTGGACCAGCGCCTCCTCGGTCCGATCGTCGGCGTGGAGGACGACCTCCATGTCGTGCGGCCTGACGTAACCGTCGCCGAGCCGATTGACCTCGCCGACGAAGCTCATCACGAACTCGTTGGCCGGTTGGTCGTAGAGGTCGTCGGCGCTGCCCGACTGCTCGACCCGGCCCTCGTTCATCACCACCAGCTGCTCGGCGACGTCCATCGCCTCCTCCTGGTCGTGGGTGACGAAGATCGTCGTCACGTGCATCTCCTCGTGGAGATTGCGCAGCCAGGTGCGCAGGTCTTTGCGGACCTTGGCGTCGAGGGCGCCGAAGGGCTCGTCGAGCAGCAGCACCTGGGGCTGGATCGCGAGCGCCCGGGCGAGCGCCATGCGCTGGCGCTGGCCGCCGGAGAGCTGCGACGGGAAGCGCCCGGCGAGGCCGTCGAGCTGGACCAGCTGCAGCAGCTCGTGGACCCGCTCGGAGGTCTCTGGCTTCTTCCACTTGCGGATCTTCAATCCGAAGGCGACGTTTTCGTAGACCGTCATGTGCTTGAAGGCGGCGTAGTGCTGGAAGACGAAGCCGACCCCGCGCTTCTGCGCCGGCTTGTCGTTGGCGACCTCGTCGTTGATCGTGATCACGCCGGAATCGAGGTCCTCGAGGCCGGCGATCGCCCGCAGCAGCGTCGACTTGCCGCTGCCGCTGGGCCCGAGCAGGGCCGTCAGCGACCCGTCGGGAACTTTGATGGACACGTCATCGAGCGCCTGAAAGTCATCGAAGCGCTTGTTGGCTCCCTCGACTGAGATTCCCATCAGACGGCCTCCTTTCGTTTGAGTAGGTTCATGCCGAACAGGGTCAAAAGGGCCAGCAGCGCCAACACCACGGAGACTCCATAGGCGCCTGGGAAGTTGAATTTCTCGTACTCCTTGGCGACGAAGAGCGGCAGTGTCTGGGTCTGGCCGCTGATCGATCCGGAAACGATCGTGACCGCGCCGAACTCACCCAGGACGCGGGCGGTCGTCAGCACGACCCCGTACGCGACTCCCCAGCGGATCGACGGCAGGGTGATCCTCCAGAAGGTCTGCCAGCCGTTGGCGCCGAGCGTCGATGCCGCCGCCTCCTGGTCGGTGCCGATCTCCTGCAGCACCGGAACCGTCTCGCGAACCACGAAGGGGACCGAGACGAAGATGCAGCAGAGGATGATGCCGGGGGTCGAGAAGAGGACTTTGATGCCGGCGTCGGCGAGGGTCGGCCCGAGCCATCCGTCCGTCCCGTAGAGCAGGAACAGCGAGAGGCCGATGACGACCGGCGAGATCGCGAACGGGAGGTTGATGATCCCGTCGATCAGCCAGTTCAGCTTCGTCCTGTGTCTGACCAGCAGCAGCGCACAGACAACACCGAACACGGTGTTCAACGGCACCGCGATCACAACAGTCAGCAGGCTCAGCTTCAGGGCATGCAGGCCTTCCGCGGAAGTGATCGCGTCCAAGGGCGGCGCCAGACCGTCTTCGAACGTTTTGTAGAAGATCATCCCGAGCGGGATCAGCAGCAGCATCGTCAGGTAGCCGAGCCCGAGGACGCGCAGTCCCAGGCGGCTCTGGTTCGAGGTGCTCATCAGGTGCCCCTGCCGGCGTTGGGCATGATCGTCGAGCCGATCTCGACTTCTCCGCGGTCGTGGCGCACCGCCCAGCGCTGGATCAGCGAGACGAGCCCGAGCATGATCAGCGAGGCGAAGAGCAGGACCACCGAAACGGCCGAGGCCCCGACGTCGTTGCCGGACTCGATCTGCTGGCGGATGAATACCGACGAGACCATCGTCGACGGCAGGCCGCCGGCGAAGATCAGGACCGAGCCGAACTCGCCCAGGGCCCGGGCGAATGCCAGGGCGACTCCGGCGGCGAGGCCGGGGAGGAGGTTGGGGAAGATGATCTTGCGGAAGATCGTCAGGTTGCCCGCCCCGAGCGATGCCGCCGCGGCCTCCATCTCGCGGTCCATCTCGATCAGCAACGGTTGCACGGCGCGGACGACGAAGGGCAGGGTGACGAACATCAGGGCGACGACGACCGCGGCGCGGGTGCCGAAGAGGTGGATGCCGACCGGGCTGTCGTTGCCGTAGAGCGCGACCAGGGTGAGGCTGGCGACGATCGTCGGCAGGGCGAAGGGCAGGTCGATCACCGCGTTGACGAAGCTCTTGCCCGGGAACTCGTCACGAACGAGGATCCAGGCGAGGATCGTGCCGAAGATCGCGTTGAGGACGACGACGATCAAAGAGCAGATCACGGTCAGTTCCAGAGCCGCTTTCGCCAGCGGCGAGGTGACCTGGTCCCAGAAGGTGCCCACCCCTCCGGAGAAGGCTTCGCTGGTGACGGCGGCCAGCGGCAGCAGCACGATGATGCTCAGGTAGAGCATCACCGTGCCGGTCCCGAGGCCGACGCCGGCCCCCGGGAGACGAACTCGACTCGTCCCCCGGGGTGCCTGCGCGGATGCTGCTGTTGCCGGGTGTGCCTCCATCAGCCTGAGGTGGAGACCCCGAGTTCACCCTCGATCTTCGCGACCGAGCCGGTTTCTTCGTCGAAGAAATCGTCATTGACTTTGCCCCAGCCGCCGAACTGGGAGATCTTGAACAGGTCCTTCGGGGTCGGGAACGTCTTCGGGTCGACCAGCTTCGGGTTGACCGGGCGGTAACCGTTTTCGGCCCAGATTTCCTGGCCTTCGTCGGACCAGATGAACTTGAGGAAGTCCTGAGCGGCGGGCTCCGGCGCTTCCTTGGTGACCGCGATCGGGGTTTCGATCTGGATCGTCGAGGGCGGCACGACGTATTCGACGTCTTCGCCTTCGTTGACGGCCTTGATCGCCTCGTTCTCGTAGCCGAGCAGAACGTCGCCCTGGCCCGAGGTGAAGGCGGCCAGCGCGTCACGGGCGCTGCCCGGCTGCGCGACTGTCTTTTCGAGCAGCGTCTTGACGCCTTCGAGCGCCGCGGCGGGCGATTTGCCCTCGTTGATCAGGGTGCCGTAGACGGCCATGATGTTCCAGCGCGCCGCGCCCGAGCTGAACGGGTTCGGCGTGACCACGTCGACGTCCTTGCTGAGCACGTCGTCGAGGCTCTTGATGCCGTCGGGGTTGCCCTTGCGGACGGTGATCACGACGACCGAGTCCTGGGCGATGCCCTTGTACTGCTGCTTGTCCCAGTTGGCGTCGACCTGGCCTTCTTCGACCAGTCGTTCCATGTCGCCGGCCTGGGCGAAGTGGACGATCGAGGCGGGCTGGCCGGCGGCCACCGCGCGGCTCTGGTCGCCGGAGGCGCCGAAGGAGTTGCTGAAGCTGACGCCGCTGCCGTCGGGAGTCTTTTCGAAGGCCGGCTCGAGCGATTCCTGGTAGACGGATTCCGGGGTGGAGTAGCCGACAACGTCGAGCGAGCCGCCCGAGGAGGAGCCGCCACTGGTGCCACCGGTGGTGTCGTCGCTGCTGCCGCATCCTGCGGCGAAAACGGCAGCGAAAAGGACGAGGAGGGCAATCGGGAGGACTGCCGTAACGCCTCGCCGCCGGGTTACCTTGCGAGCGTTCCGCATAGAAAGGATTCCTTTCTTTCTCTACTGATTTAGTTTTTTGATCGACTTGGTTCTAAATAGGAAGCGGGCAAGGTAGCACAATGTTGATCGGGAAACTTGGGAATTCGGATCCGGGTTCGGGGAAATAGGCTGCGCCGACGTGGACGTCGTGCGCACACCGGAGGAGGCGACGCAGGGGCTGCCCGGCTTCCCGTTCGAGTCGAGCTACCTAGAGTCCGACGGGCTGCGCCTCGCCTACCTCGATGAGGGGGAGGGCAGGCCGGTCGTCTTCTTCCACGGCGAGCCGACCTGGTCATACCTATGGCGCAAGGTGATTCCGCCGGTCCGCGACGCCGGCCACCGCTGCATCGCTCCCGACTACGCCGGCTTTGGCCGCTCCGACAAGCCGACCGACGTCGAGTGGTACTCCTACGACCGCCACGTCGAGCTGATGTCGGGCCTGCTCGAGGAGCTCGACATCCGCGACGCGACCGCCGTCGTCCACGACTGGGGCGGGCCGATCGGGCTGCGGCTGTTCGTCGAGCACCCCGACCGCTTCTCCAGCCTCGTGATCTCCGACACCGGCCCCTTCACCGGCAACCAGAAGATGAGCGACGTCTGGCTCAACTTCCGCGATTTCGTCCGCAACGCGGAGGACCTGCCGGTCGGCTTCCTGGTCAAGGCCGGCTGCAAGAACGACCCGGGCGACGAGGTGATCGCCGCCTACGAGGCACCCTTCCCGAGCCCCGAGTCGAAGGCCGGCGCCCGCGCCTTCCCCGCCCTGATCCCGACCGAGCCCGACGCTCCCGGCGCCGCCGCCGGCAGGCGCGTCTCGGAGGCCCTGCGGGAGGACGAGCGGCCGACGCTCGTGCTCTGGGGAGAGGCCGACCAGGCGCTGCCGCTGGCGGTCGGCGAAGCGGTCTCCGAGCGGCTCAACTACCCACCGCCGCGGGTGATCGAGAACGCGTCGCACTTCCTCCACGAGGACGCCGGCGAGGAGATCGGCCGGATCATCGCCGAGTGGATCGACTAGGCCGCGCCGGCGGCCTTCCGGATCCTTCCCATCGTCTCCCACATCTGCTCGACCGAGCGATCGTCGAGCAGCCGGCTGCGACGCGGCGGCCCCTCGTCCTCGACCCAGGTGACCGTCCCGGGCCAGTAGGAGCCGGGCGGCGTGCCCGGCCGGTGGAAGGCCGAGGCGAAGATCCAGGAGCCGGTGTTGTGGAAGCGGCCGCCGTCGGCGAGCTGCCAGCCCGGGTCGTCGGGCTCGGGCCCGGCCCGGTGGGTGTGGCCGCTGATGAAGTGGGCGGCGCCGAGGTCGAGCCGCCGCGCCAGCTCGGCCTCGGCGGCGATGCCGCTGCGGCTGATCCCGCCGGCCGAGAGGTCGAGCCTGAAGTCAGAGCGCAGGACGCGGTTGAGCGCGCCGACCCCCGCCGGGATGCCGACCTCGATCGTCGTCCTGCGGGCCGCGCCGCGCAGGCGGCCGCGGCTTCGGCTCTCGTTGAGGGCGCGCCAGACCCGTTCGGAGGGGCGGCGCCTGCGCCGCGTCGCGCCGCCCTGGGCGAGTGCGTAGGCGAACCCGTAGATCGGCCGCAGGACGCGCTCGTAGTCGTCTGGGCTCGCCGGGCTCGGCACGCCGACGCCGAGGCCGCGCATCACCGCGGCGGCGGCGAGGCACTCGATCCGCGGCAGGCTCATGTGGCAGTCCATGTAATGGCCGTGGGTCGCGTAGACGTCCTCGCGGATCCAGATCCCCGGGTAGGCGACGGTCAGGCGGGCCTCGCCGAGCCAGCCGGCGAGGCTCGCGCCGAGCCCGTCCTCGGCCGCCCCGGCCTGCTCCGCGCCGAGCCCGCCCTCGCCTTCGCCGGCGACCCGCTCGAGCAGCGGCTCGGCGAGGCGGTGATCGTGGTTGCCGGGGACGAGGACGACCTCGCGCCCGGCGAGCGCCTCGCCGAGCGCCTCGAAGAAGGGGCGGGCGAGGGCCATCGAGCGACCGACCGGCAGGTCGCGCAGCTCGATCGCGTCGCCGAGCAGGACGAGGCGGTCGGCGTCGCCGATCTCCTCGAAGAGGACCTCGCGCAGGCCCGGGTCGCGGAGCAGGTCTTCGCCGTGGCCGCCACCCAGGTGCAGGTCGGAGATGATCGCCGTGCGCACCGCTCGAGGCTACTTCCTGGCTGCACAGCCAGGCCGCTCTCTAGACTGGCCGGGTGAGCGCCTTCAGCGACGAGCGCAAAGCCTCGGCCAACGGGATCGAGCTCGCCTATCAGGAGATCGGCGACCCGGCCGGCGAGCCGCTGATCCTGGTCATGGGCCTGGCGACCCAGATGCTCGCCTGGCACGAGGACTTCTGCGCGCTGCTCGCCGACGAGCACGGCTTCCGCGTGATCCGCTTCGACAACCGCGACATCGGCCACTCGACCATGCTCGACCAGCTCGGCATGCCCTCGCGGCTCGACATGGTCAGCGGCCGCCGGGCGACGGCGCCCTACCTCCTCGCCGACATGGCTCGCGACACCTTCGGCCTGATGGACGAGCTCGGGCTCGAGTCGGCCAACGTGGTCGGCGCCTCGATGGGCGGGATGATCGCTCAGGAAATGGCGATCCTGCGCCCGCGGCGGGTGCGCTCGATGGTCTCGATGATGTCGACGACCGGCAACCGCTGGGTCGGCTCGCCGACCTTCCGCGCCTGGGGGCTGCTGCTGTCCAAGTTCCCGCACGGCCGCGAGCAGTACATGAAGCGCACGGCGAAGACCTTCGACGTGATCGGCTCGCCCGGCTACCGCGAAGCGGACGAGATCGAAGAGCTGGCCGGCAGGATGTACGACCGCTCCCACAACCCGGCCGGCATCGTCCGCCAGATGCACGCGATCAGCGCCTCCGGCGATCGCACCAAGGGGCTGGAACGGATCGAGCTGCCGGTCACCGTCCTGCACGGCGCCGAGGACCCGCTGGCGCGGGTCGCCGCCGGCAAGGCGACGGCGAAAGCGATCCACGGTGCCCACCTGCGCGTCTTCGAGGGCATGGGCCACGACCTGCCGCGGCCGCTCTGGCCCGACTTCGCCGACGAGATCGCCGCCGCCGCCGAGCGCGCCCGCGCCCTCGCGCCCGCCGCCTGAACGCCGCCCACCGCCGACGCCAGCGGTGCCGAGTGCTGCGTCCTGGGGCCCAGGGCACCCGTTTCGCAGCACTCGATCAGGAGATGCGGCTGAAAGGAGTCGAACCTTCACGAGCTCTCGCCCACACGGACCTGAACCGTGCGCGTCTACCAGTTCCGCCACAGCCGCGGGAGTAGGCAATCTACCGATTGACGGCCCGCAGCCGAGTCGGCACGACGAGACGAAGCAGGTCCGCCACTCGCTAGAATCGCCAGCCCCTGCCGCTATCGTCTAGGGGACTAGGACGCCGGCTTCTCATGCCGGAAACCGGGGTTCGAATCCCCGTAGCGGTATCGCTTCTGCCCACGGTAGGTTGGACCGATGAGCAGCGATCTCATCGCCTTGATCGTCGCCATCGCGCTCGGTCTCGCGGTCGTCGTCCTGGGGCTGCGCAGGAACCTCTCCGACACGACGCGAAGCGGGCTGCCCCGGTTTGAGACGGATCCCGAAGGGGCGACCCCGAACCTGGGGTTGTACGCGGGCGAGGGAAAACACTCACGCCCGCCCTCTCCCCGGCACATGCGCTGGCTCGTCTTGCTCTATCTGCCCCTCGGTCTCACCTTTGCGGCTTATGCCGTCCTCTCGGCACACGATCGGCTGCTGCACGCGAGCCTCGCCGGCCTGTACGCGCTGACCGTCGTGATCCTGCTGAGGAGGGCGTCCTCGCAGCCCGCGGACGGCCCGGCTTCCTGATCCGGCCCGGCCGGCGGCACACGACAGCGGCGGCGGCACGCTCGCGCGTGCCGCCGCATCCGCCGTCCCGCCGCGTCCCGCCCTGCCGCCTGCGGCTGCCTAGGCGGGCCGCCGCGACCTGATCAAGGCCGCGCTTCCGGCGCCGAGGCCGAGCGCGCCGAGGATCAGCGCCGCGATCCCGAGGCCCTTGCTGGCGCCGCCGCCGGAGCCCGAGCTGCTCTGCGTAGCTCCCTCCGCCGACGCTTCCGCGCCCGGTTTCGGCGGCGCCGTCTCGCTGCCCGCCACGTCCTGCAGCACGCCGCCTTCGGCGGTGACGTCGACCTGCGGCGCCGGTTCATCGGAATCGGGCGGCCCGATCCAGCGCACGATTTCGCCGTTGTCGTAGTACTGCAGGGTCTTGAAGGAGAGCTCTTCCCCTGCCTTGCCCGGGATCTCGGTCGAGATCGGGAAGCTGAGGAACTGCCCCGGCGGGATCCCGCCCTGGCCACCTTCGGCGGTCCAGGTGATCTGCTTGACCTCTTCGGTCACCTCGCCATCGTCGGTCTTGACCGGCTTGGCGAGCTTGCTCGTCTTCACCTCGACGCTCCAGCCCGGCAGGTATTCGGGAGAGACGTCGAGGAACCCGGGCGGGACCTGGACCGAGACCTTCACCGTGTCCGCCTTTTCCATCTCGTTCGGCACCCGGATGTCGAGGGTGGCGAAGGAGCCGGTCGGCACCTCGTTGGGGTGAATGCTGACGTGGGCCTGTGCCGCGGCCGGAGCCAGCAGCGCGAGGGCCGCGCCGGCGGCGAGTGCGATTCGTCGCATTTGTCTGTTCCTTTCTCTGAGTCTTGACGGTCGAGGCGCCGCCCGCTCGGGCGGCGCGGGCTCAGAGCGGCGGGGCGCGACCGGCCAGCGAGGTGGCGAGGAGGGCGCCGCCGCGCGGGGCGGCGAGACGGTTCGAGCGCGGCAGCCGCAGCTTGCCCGGCGCCCGCCGGTGCCGCGGGCGCCGGGCCGCGGCGACCCGCAGCAGCAGCTTCTCCCCGGGATAGAGGCCGAGCAAGAGCAGGGCGACCAGGATCAGGAAAGGCCCGACGAAGAGCAGCCCGGATTCGCCGTAGAGCAGCCTCATCGGATCTCGACCCCGACCTTGGTCGTGTACTCGTTGAAGGCCGAGACCCGGGCGGCCAGCTCGATCTGCCACTCGCCCGAGGCGCTGAGCAGGGCGCCGGGGACCGTGTAGTGGCCGGGGCCCGCGAGCTGCGGTTCGAGCGGCAGGGAGATGCCCTTTTCGGGCAGGTCGGCGGTGACCTCGAGCTGCTTCACCTTCGAGTACGGGGCGCCGGTCCTGGCGTTGAAGAGATAGAGGTGGAGCTGGTTGGCGCCGACCCGCGCCGGTTCGACGCTCAGCTCGAGCTGGATCGGGCCGAACTGCTCTTCGACCGAGACGGGGCCCGCCTGGGCCGTGACCGGCGGCGCGTAGCCGGCGAGCGCCGCGGTCACACCGAGGACGACGACGAGCAGCGCGACCTCGGCGCGAAGCGCGCGGCGCAGGAGGAGGCCGGCGCGCCCGGGTGCCTCGCCGCCCTCGGCGATCCGCCTGAGTCGGGGGACCGAGCGCCTGCGATTGTAGGCGCCGATCGGGATCAGGATCGCGACCAGCAGGAGGAACTTGATCAGCACCGCCCGCCCATAGCCGGTGTCGACGAGGGCGTCGAGGTGGCGGACGTAGACGTAGGCCTGGACCAGGCCGCTGGCGAGGATCGCCAGGACCGCGGCGAAGGCGAGCTGCGAGAAGCGCGCCAGGCTGGCGGCGAGCAGGCGGCTGCGGTCGGCCTCGGCCAGCTCGCGGGTCGCGCGAGGGGCGACGAAGAGCAGGGTCGCCAGGCCGCCGAGCCAGACGCCCATCGCGGCGACGTGGACGACGTTGACCGGGAACATCAGGGCGACCGGGGACTGGGTGCTGCCGTGACCGGCGAGGGCGGGCACGAGGACGAGGAAGGCCGGCGGCGCCGCGAGCAGGGCGAGTGCCGGCGCGGCGGGCCGCCGCTCGGCCCCCCGCAGCAGCAGCGCGACGAGAACGCCGAAGGCGATCCAGGCGAGCAGCGCCAGGCCCCAGAAGGTGCCGAATTTCGTTTCCAGCGTCTCGCGCACGATCGTCTCCCGCAGCGCCGAGAAGCCAGAGACGCCGGCGGCCTCGGCTCCCTCGAGGACGACCCCGGCGGCGGCGGAGACCGCGCCGAGCGCCGCCGCGCCGAGGAGCATCAGCCGCAGTCGCGAGCCGAAAGCCGCCGCCGCCCGCCGCCGGCTCTCGGCCGCGCCATTCAGCGCCGCCAGCGCCGGGAGCCAGGCGAGGAGCAGGAAGGCGAGGCCGCCGACGGCCAGCGCGATCGCCGCGTACTGCAGGCCGCGGGCGACACCGAAGGCGGTCTCGGTCACCGGGCCGCTGCCCGAGCCCGCGGTCAGTTCGGCGACGGTCTCCCGGGGCGCCCGGCCCTCCTTGCCGATCGAGAAGACGTAGCCGCTGGAGACGATGTGGCCGTCGGCGGAGACGACCCGGTAGGTGGCGGTGTAGCTGCCGTCGGGCAGGCCGGGCTTGAGGTGGACGCCGAGCCGCGGGCCTTCGCCGCCGGGATGGAAGGCGTCGCCTTCGTCGACCCGCGAGCCCTCGGCGTCGTAGACGCGAACGGCGCCGAAGTTGCCCTCGACCGGCTCGTTGAAGCGGAAGACCACGGCCGGCGGCTCGCGCTTGACGACGGCGCCGCGCTCCGGCGTCGTGCCCTCGAGCTGGGCATGGGCGAGCGCCTGCGCCGGGGCGAGCAGGCAGAGCGCGACGAGCGTCAGCGGGACCGCGGTCAGCAGGCGTTGCACCTACCAGGCCTCCTTCGGCGGCTTGGCGTCGGCGCGCTCGCCGCCGCCCCCGTCGCGCCGGCGGCGGATGAAGAGCACGGCAAGGCCGCCGCCGAGCAGGATCACCGCGCCGAGAATGATGAACGGCAGCTTCGAGGTGTCGGCCGGGCCGACCCAGTAGAGGGTGCCGTCGATGGCGCCTTTCCTGCCGTCGATCCGCAGTGGTATTTCGTAGTCGTAGACCTTGGTTTTCTTGCTCGTGTCCTTGACCTGCGGCGGCGTCGCTTCCGAGCCGTAGTGCATGCGGTGGTCGTGCCAGAGGAAGGTGCCGGAGTCGTCGACCGTCTTCCAGCGCGGCGGCGCCTTGGCATCGGCGCTCGGCGGCACTTCGGTGGTCGGGTAGCGGGTGTCGTTGAGGAAGTAGGCCGGCGAGCGTTCGTTGACCTGGACGGTGCCGTCCTTGAGCACGCGCGCGTAGGGCTCGTCTTCGTAGCCGTAGATGACGACTTCGTGGCCGTGCTGGTCGAGCAGCTGGAAGTAGCTGTCGTATGAGAGGACTTCGAAGCTGACGCCGGGGACCTTGGGCGTGACCCGGTCGATCACCGAGCGGTAATCGGGGTTGCCTTCGTGCCCCCAGGCGGGAGCGGCGCTGATCAGGACGAGGACCGCGGTCAGGGCGGCAAGCGCCGCCGAGTGCTTGCGCACAGGGTTCCTTTCGGTCGTTGCGCGACGACCGGACTGCTGTGGCCGGCCGGCGCTAGGTCTGGGCGACCAGGCTCGGCGGCGGCCGCTCGGCGAGCGAGAAGGCGACCAGTCGGGTGCCGCGGGGCAGCCAGAGCGCGGGAGCCTTCGGGGCCATGGGCGCGGGGCCCGGCCGCCGGCGCCGCCGCGGCCTGGCGCAGGCGAGCCTGACGATCAGGGACTCGCCGACGTAGCGACCGGCGAGTAGGGGGGCGAGGATCAGCAGCGCCGGGGCGAGAAAGAGCAGCGCGTCGGTCGACCCCGAGAGGGCAAGGGTCAGGCTCCAGGCGATCGTGACCGCGAGCGCGGCCCCGGCGCCGAGTCGGCTCAGCAGGCGCACGGCGGCAGCGTAGTCGAGGTCATCGGCCGGAGCTGGCCGCGGCAGAGCCGGTCGAGGCGGCGGCACCGCCGGTGACGGCCCCGCCCGACGTCATCGCCGTCGCCATGCACTGCATGCACATTCGGGCAACGCTAGCCCCGGTCTTTAACGAATTCGTGAAGTTCGCGAAAGGTGGATATTGGCGACACCCGGTGCTCGAGCCGGAATAGGATCGAGCCGTGAAAGCGGCGGTGATCTACGAGACGGGCCCGCCGGAGGTGCTGCGCTACGAGGACGTCCCCGACCCCGAGTGCCCCGAGGGCTGCGTCGTGGTCGAGGTCGAGGCGATCAGCATCGAGGGCGGCGACCTGCTCGCCCGCGCCGGCTCATCGCCGCCGAGCGTCCCCCACATCGTCGGCTACCTCTGCGCCGGAAAAGTGGTCGAGACCGGTGCCGGGGTCGAGAGCCCGGCGATCGGCGACGTCGTCGTCGCGCTCAACGCCAACGGCTCGCACGCCGCCAAGCGCGCGGTGCCGGCGATCTCGACCTGGCCCGTCCCCGCGGGCCTCGACCCGGCCGCGGCCGCCTGCATCCCGGTCGCATTCGGCACCGCCGAGGAGTGCCTCTTCGAGGCCGCCAACCTGCAGCGGGGCCAGACCGCATTGATCCACGCCGGCGCCGGCGGCGTCGGCATGGCGGCGATCCAGCTGGCGAAGCGGGCCGGGGCGACGGTGCTCTCGACCGCCTCCAGCGACGAGAAACTCGAGCGGCTGAAGCCGTTCGGCCTCGACCACGGGATCAACTACGCCGAGGAGAGCTTCGTAGAGCGGGTCGCCGAGCTGACCGACGGCCGCGGGGTCGACGTCGTGCTCGACGCGATCGGCGGCAAGAACCTGGTCGACGGGATCGCCGCGCTCGCCTACCGCGGAACCCTGGTCAGCGTCGGCGTCGCCGCCCGGGCGGGCTCCGAGGTCGAGGCGAAAGCTCTCTGGGGCAAGAACAACACCCTGCGCGGCGTCTTCCTCGGCGGCGCCCTGCTCGCCGAGTACCCACGGGTGCACGCGATGATCGGCGGGCTGATCGACCAAGTCGCGACCGGCGAGCTGGAGGTCGTGATCGACCGTGACTTCGCGCTCGCCGAGGCGGCCGACGCGCACGCCTACATGGAGAGCCGCGTCGCCTTCGGCCGGGTGACGATGACGCCGTGACCGCCGGCGGGGAGAAGCCCAGGGTCCTGGTGCTCGGCGCCGGCTTCGGCGGGCTCGAGCTGGCGACGACCGTCTCCGAGGCGCTCGGCGAGGCGGTCGAGGTGACCGTGATCGACAAGGGCGACGCCTTCTCCTTCGGCTTCTCCAAACTCGACGTGATGTTCGGCCGCGTCGCCGGGGTCGAGGAGGTGCGGATCCCCTACGCCGGGTTCGCCAAGCCGGGGGTGCGGCTGCTGCGCGAGGAGGTCGTCTCGATCGACCCCGAGGCGCGCACCGCGACCACCGACGTCGGGGCGCACGAGGCCGACCACCTCGTCCTCGCCCTCGGCGCCGACTACGACATCGCGGCGACTCCGGGCCTGGCCGAGGACGGGCACGAGTTCTACTCGATGGCCGGGGCCGAGCGGGTCGCCTCGCTGCTGCCCGAGTTCAGCGGCGGCCGCGTCGTGATCGGCGTCTGCGGCGCCCCCTTCAAGTGCCCGCCGGCGCCGAGCGAGGCGGCCCTGCTGCTCGACGAGGAATTGCGCCGTCGCGGGATCCGCGAGAGCTGCGAGATCACGCTGGCGATGCCGCTGGGGAGCCCGGTGCCGCCCTCGCCGGAGACCTCGGAGGCGTTGCTGGCCGCATTCGCCGAGCGCGGCATCGGCTTCCGTCCCGGCACGCGGATCGCCTCGCTCGACCCCGAGCGCAAGCTGGTCGAGGTGATCGACGGCGAGCCGATCCCCTACGACCTCTTCCTCGGAGTGCCCAGGCATCGCGCCCCCGACGTCGTGCTCGAGAGCGGCATCGCGGTCGACGGCTACGTCCCGGTCGACTCGCGCACGCTCGAGACCGGCGTGCCGGGCGTCTACGCGGTCGGCGACGTCGCCAGCGTCGGCGTGCCGAAGGCCGGCGTCTTCGCCGAGGGCGCCGCGCGGGCGCTCGCCGAGTCCCTGGTCGCGCGGATCGCGGGCGGGGGAGAGGCCGACGGTTACGAGGGCCACGGCTCCTGCTACATCGAGTTCGGCGGCGGCGAGGTCGGTCGCGTCGACGTCGACTTCCTCTCCGGGCCGAAACCGACCGGCACCTTCAACGCCCCATCGGCGGCGATCGTCGCCGAGAAGCGCGAGTTCGGCGACAGCCGGCGCGCCCGTTGGTTCGGCGGCTGAGCACCCGGCCGCGACTCACTTGTGGCAGCCTGATGGCATGGCGATAGCGACCGCGAGCGAGCCCGCCGACCAGATCGAGGCGCAGGTGCCGGACGACCGCGTCATCGTCCTCTTCGGCGCCACCGGCGACCTGGCCAAACGCAAGCTGCTGCCGGGGATCTTCCACCTCGCCCAGGTCGGCCTGATGCCGGAGCGCTTCCGCATCATCGGCGCCGCCCGCAACGCGACAGGCGACGAGGAGTTCCGCGAGCTCGCCCACGAGGCGGTCGATTCCTCGCAGCGCAAATCGCCCGACCCCGAGGCCTGGGAGCGCTTCGCCGAGTGCCTCAGCTTCGTCGCCGTCGGCGACGGCTATCAGGGGCTGGCGGCGGCGGTCGCCGAGGCCCGCGAGCAACTCGCCGACGGCGCCAAGTCGCTGATCTACCTCTCGCTGCCGCCGAGCGCGATGGCCGGCGCGATCGACGGCCTGACCGAGGTCGGCCTCCAACACGGCGCCCGGGTGATCACCGAGAAGCCCTTCGGCACCGACCTCGCCTCCGCCCAGGCCCTCAACGAGCGCCTGCGCACGGTCTTCGACGAGGAGTGCATCTACCGCATCGACCACTACCTGGGGCGTGAAGCCGTGCAGAACCTGCTGGCCCTGCGCTTCGCCAACGGGATGATCGAGCCGGTCTGGAACCGCAACCACATCGACCACATCCAGATCGACATCCCCGAGTCGCTCTCGATCGAGATGCGGGGGAGCTTCTACGAGGAAACGGGAGCATTCCGCGACATGGTCGTCACTCACCTGCTGCAGGTGCTCGGATTCGTCGCGATGGAGCCGCCGACCTCGCTCGAGCCCAAACCGCTCGGCCTCGAGCGCGAGAAGGTCTTCGACTCGATGCCGCCATTGCGGCCGGAGAACGTCGTCCGCGGCCAGTACGAGGGCTACCGCGAGGAAGACGGGGTGGCGGCCGATTCGGAGACCGAGACCTTCGTCGCGATCAAGGCCTTCGTCGACAACTGGCGCTGGGAGGGGGTCCCCTTCTACCTGCGCACGGGCAAGCGGATGACGGAAAAGCGCAACGTGCTGACCGTCGCCTTCGCCTCGCCGCCGCGGCGCATGTTCCCGGTCTCCTGCAGCGCGGTCGAGGAGGCGTTCGGCCGCGACCACCTGACCTTCGAGCTCGGTGACCCGGGCAGCATCTCGGCCTCCTTCCTGGCCAAGGTCCCGGGCCCGGGGATGGAGCTGGGCGAGGCGCACATGCGGCTCAGCTTCGCCGACAAAGGCGGCTCCGAGCAGGCTCTCGACCCCTACGAGCGGCTGATCCACGACGTCCTCGTCGGCGACCGCACCCTCTTCACCAGCTCTGCCGCGATCGAGCGGCTCTGGGAAATCTCGGCGCCGGTGCTGGAGCAGCCGCCGCCGATCGTCACCTACGCGCCGGGCTCGTGGGGGCCCGAGGCGAGCCACGAGTTGATTTCGCCGCGGCGCTGGCACCTGCCCAGCGACCACCTCTGAGCGGGGGCCGACTCTCGCTCAGGCGATGCGCCGCTCGAAGACGCGGTCGAGCTCGCGCTCGCCGTCGCTGCCGCCGGTGGTCTTGTCGAGCTTGATCGTCGCCCGCCGGCCGTCGAGCCTGATCGTCGCCACCTGGTTGTCGAAGAAGGGGCCCTCGGCGAGGCGCCAGCGCAGCCCCGGGTCCGAGGCGCCCGCGGCCTTGGCCAGGCTGCGGACCGTGGCGCTGAAGGGGCGCGAGAAGCCGGCCTTGATCGCAAGCCGCTCGTGGCGGTCGAGCGGGTTGCGGTAGGGCGAGCAGACGGCCTGGTAGGCGGCGCTCCGCATCTCGACCCCGGGCCGCACCCCGATCTCGGCCAGGTAGGCGTGGTGGACGTCGCCGGAGAGGACGACGATCGAGGCCGGTGCCTGCCCTCGCTCGCCCGAGCCGACCGCCTCGATCAGCTCGCGCAGCTTCTGGAACGAGCGGTTGAAGGAGGCCCAGTGGTCGAAGTCGACGGCGCGTCGCAGCTTCTCGGCGGCGCGCGCGGCGAGCCCGCCCCAGGCGCCGTCGCAAAGGCGCTCGTTCCAGGCCTCGAGGTGGTGGAAGCCGGGCGAGAGCAGGAAGGGGACCGTGGTCGCGATCAGCAGGTGGTCGAAGTCGCCGGTGGCGTGCTCGGCGATCCACTCCCACTCCTCCTCGTCGACGATCGAGCGGGCGCCGGGCTCGAGCACGCGGCCGGCCCGCGAGTCGACGAAGATCGCCCGGGTCCCGCCGAGGTCGCGGCAGAAGCTCCAGCGGGTGCCGGAGCCGGTGGTGTCGACCTCGGCGGCGAACTCGCGCAGCTCGGTGGTGGCGTGGACGTTGCCGCGCACCCGCCCGTAGAGCTCGTCCTCGTCTAGTACAGCGGGGGAGAGGTTGCCGAGGTGCTGATAGACCCAGTAGCTCATGATGCCCGCGGTCGCGCGCCGGTGCCACCACGACTTGCGCCGCATCTCCTCCAGCCATGAGGCGCTGATGTTCCAGTCGTCGCTCATGTCGTGGTCGTCCCACTGCATCGAGATCGAGACGGTCGAGAACAGCCAGCGGATCAGCGGGTCGCTCCAGGACTCCTCGTAGAGCCAGCTGTACTCCTCGTAGTCGGTGACCTCCTCGCCCGGCGGGGTGTCGACGCCGCGGCGCTCGCGGATCCGCTCCCTGGTCCGCGGCGAGCCCTCGTCGACGTAGACCTGGTCGCCGAGCAGGAAGATGAACTCGGGCCACTCGCTGTGCTCGCCGCGGACCATCTCGCGGGCGAGGACGCGGAGCGCGTCGTACTCCTTGCCGTCTTCGTCGCTGTCCTTGCTCTCGACGTACTTGCCATCGTGGGGCAGGGCGACCCGGCAGGAGCCGAAGCAGACGTCGATCGGCTTGCCGGGGTCGATCGTGCGGATCAGGCTCGGCGGCAGCTCCGAGCCGGCCTCGGGCCAGCGGCGCTCGCCGTCGAGCGCGACCTCGTACTCGTGCTCGCCGGCCGGCTCGAGCCCCTCGAGCCGGACCAGGGCGTAGTGGTGCTCTTCGACCGTGAAGGTGGGCTCGGCCCGGCCCAGGATCTCGACCTCGCAGGGCTCGTCGGTCTCGACCCAGACGGTCGCCTCGGTCTCACCGACGTAGCGCAACAGCGGTCCCAGGACGAGCTCGGCCATTGCCCGTCCCTACCCCGTTTGCTCAGCTTTAACTATCCGCGGTTGTTGACGCGCTGCTTCAGCTTCGCGACTTCGGCTTCGAGATCTTCGGTTTCGCTCGAGAGGTCGGAGACTTCGCCCTTGAGGCCGGCGTTGCTCTTCTCCAGCTCGGTCGACTCGGCCTGCAGTTGGCGGACTTCGCCCTGGACCGTGTCGAGCTCCTTTTCGCCGCCGGCGATCGCCCGGTTGACCGTGCGCTTGATCCTGGCGCGGTCCTGCTTGGCGAGGCGGGCGGCCTGGTCGGACTTGGCTTCGCCCGCGGCCTGGGCGCCGGCGACCCCGGAGAGCTGTTCTTCGATTTCGCCCGCCGCCGCGTTGATCGCCTTCTTGTCGTTGGTCGAGCTGTCGTTCGCGGAGATCGCGAGGACGACGCCGACGATCGCGACGATCAGGGCGATGCCGCCGAGGATCCAGGGCCAGAGAGATTCACCGTTCGAGTTTTCCATCGCGCAAACCTATCCGCGCCGACGGCGTCAAGCTCAGGCGGCGGGGGCGCGGGCGATGCCGCTGGCGACGGCGTCGCGCCGGTAGTCGAAGATCCGCCGCAGGTCGCGGCGGACGAAGAGGCGGTGGGCGATCGCGCCGAGCGGGCCGAAGGGGATCGCGTAGCGGACCCGGTCGTGGATCACGGTCGCGCCGTCCTCGGTCGGCTCGAAGGTGTGGGTGTGCTCCCAGAGCGAGTAGGGCCCCTCGAGCTGGACGTCGACGAAGCGGTCCGGAGCTTCCCATGTCTTGATCAGGGTCTGCCAGCGGATCGGCACGCCGTGCAGCTTCAGCCGGTAGTCGAGCAGGGCGCCTTCGCGAAGCTCCAGCCCCTCCGGGTTGGTCACCTCGAAGTGGAGCCAGGGCGGCGTCAGCGGCTCGAGGTTGAGGGCGTCGCCGTAGAAGGCGAACGCCGCCTCGACCGGGACCTCGACCCGCTGGCTTCGCTCGAGGACGTGGACCTTCACGCCCTCAGCTTGGCAGCCCGGCGGTTTCGGCTTCGCCCGCTTCGGCAAGTAGCGGTGGGATGAACGCAACGACCTTGATCGCGGGTGCCACCGGATTCGTCGGCGGCCGGCTCGCCGCCGACTTCGCCGATTCCGGGGTCGGCGTGCGCTGCCTGGTCCGCGACCGGGCCCGCGCCCGGTCGCTCGAGGAGGCGGGGCACGAGCTGCACGAGGGGGACATCGGCGAGCGCGCCAGCCTCGCCGGCGCCGGCGAGGGGATCGAGACCGCCTACTACCTGGTGCACGCGATGGCCGGGGGACGGGGGTACGCCGAGCGCGAGCAGGAGGGAGCGGTCAACTTCGCCCGGATGGCGGCCGAGGAAGGGGTCGAGCGCGTCGTCTACCTCGGCGGCCTCGGCGACGAGAGCAAGTCCGAGCACCTGCGCAGCCGCCACGAGACGGCGCTGGCGCTGGCCGCCGAGGGGCCGCCGCTGACCTACTTCCGGGCGGCGATGGTGATCGGTGCCGGCAGCGAGAGCTACCGCACGCTGCGCTACCTCGTCGGTCGCCTGCCGGTGATGATCGCGCCCGGCTGGCTGCGCACCCCGACCCAGCCGATCGGCATCGACTCGACCGTCCGCTACCTTCGCCGCGCCCCGACCGTCGACGCCTCGAAGGGGCGCGAGGTCCAGATCGGCGGCCCCGAGGTCCTCTCCTTCTCGGAGATGCTCGACCGCATGGCGCTGGCCCTCTACAAGGAGCCGCGGCCGAAGATCCCGGTGCCGTTGATCACCCCCTGGCTCTCCTCGCTCTGGCTCGGGCTGGTCACGCCGGTCGACACCAACGTCGCCCGGCCGCTGGTCGAGGGCCTGACGACCCCGACCGTGGTCACCGACCCCTCCGGCGCCGCGCCCTTCGAGATCGAGGCGGAATCGGTCGACGAGGCGCTGCGCCGCGCCTTCGCCGAGGAAGAGGGCTCCGGCGCCTCGGGCAGTCATTAGGCTGCGGCGATGCCCGGATCGACGCCCCTGAGCCCGCGCCTCAGCCGCGCCGCGGCGGCCCTCCTCGTCGCCCTCGGGGTGGTGCTCGCGCCCGCCGCCGCCGGCGCCAAGAACGTGATCGTCGGCAGCCCGCTGGCCGGCGAATTCAGGCCGGAAGCCTGCGATTCACCCTCCTGCACGCTGACCAACACCAGCTTCTCGACCCCCGGCGCGCTCGCCACCTCCCCGGTCGACGGCGCCGTGGTGCGCTGGCACATGCTGCTCGGCAGCCCCGGCACCGGATACCGCATCCGGGTCCTGGCACCGGCCGGGGGCAGTAGCTACAAGGGGATGGGCAGCAGCGAAACGCAGACGCCGAGCGGCCCCGAACTGCAGAGCTTCCCGGCCTCGCTGCCGATCCGGGTCGGGCAGGCGATCGGGCTCGACATCGACGATGCGGTCGGCACGATCGGCCTGGCCGAATCCGCGGGCCTCGCCTCGTTCCTCAAATGGGCGCCGACCCTGAGCGACGGCGTCAGCGGCGAAGGCGGCGGCAACGACAACGTCGAGCTCGCCTTCAACGCCGAAATCCAGCCGGCGCCGACCGTCTCCGGGATCTCGCCCGAAGCCGGCTCCTTCAAGGGCGGCGAGCAGGTGACGATCACGGGAACCGACCTGACCGCCGCCAGCAGCGTCAGCTTCGGCACCACCGAGGCGCAGAGCTTCACGGTCGAATCCGAATCGCGGATCAGCGCCGTCCTGCCGGCGCTCGCCGCCAAGTCGATCTCGCCGGTCCTGGTCAGGACCCCGGCCGGGACCGGCAGCGCCCCGGTCGCCTTCGAGGCGACCGCCTGCCTGGTGCCGAAGCTGGCCGGCAAGGGGCTGCGCGCGGCAAAGCGGCGGCTGCGGCGGGCGGGCTGCGCGGTCGGCAGGGTCAGGGGCCGACGCTCTCCGGGCGCGCGGATCGTCAAGCAGCGCCCGAAGCCGGGCCGGGCGCTGGCCTCCGGGGCCAGGGTCGCGCTGACCGCCCGCTAGCCGGCCCGGTCGATCCGGTTCGGCGGCTCGGCACCCTCGAGGACCGCGAGCACCGCGTCGGCGACCAGGTTCGCCATCCCGTCGCGGGCGCCGACCGTGGCCGAGCCGACGTGGGGGAGGAGGACGCAGTTGGGAGCCTCGAGCAGGGCCGCCGGGACATCGGGCTCGTGCTCGAACACGTCGAGCCCGGCGGCGCCGATCCGCCCCTCGCGCAGCGCCTCGGCCAGCGCCGCCGAGTCGACGATCGAGCCGCGTGCCGTGTTGACCAGGATCGCCGAGGGCTTCATCTGGGCGAGCGCCGCCCGGTTGATCATCCGGGCCGTCTCGGGGCCGGCCGCGAGGTGCAGGCTGACCACATCGGAGCGCTCGAGCAGCTGGTCCAGCTCGACCCTCTCGGCGCCGAGCTCGTCCTCGGCCGCGGCCGCCGCGCGGCGGCTCGTGTAGAGGATCGCGCCGGCCAGCGGGCGGATCAGCTCGGCGTAGCGGCGGCCGATCCGGCCCATGCCGAGGATGCCGAAGGTGGCGCCGCTGAGGCCGCTGCCGAGGTCGCCGCCGGGGTCGAACCCGGTCCAGCGCCCCGTCCGCAGCCGCGCCTCGGCGGCGCCCGTCCCGCGCGCCGCGGCCAGGGTCAGGGCCAGGGCCAGCTCGGCGGTGGCGTCGGTGAGGACGCCCGGCGTGTTGGTCGCGAAGACCTCGCGGGCGCGGCAGGCATCGAGGTCGATGTTGTCGAAGCCGACGCCGAAGTTGGCGACCAGCCTCAGCCCCGGGCCGGCGGCGTCGAGCAGCTCGGCATCGACGGCGACGGTCGGGTCGGGGACGATCGCCGTCGCCCCGGCGGCGAGCTCGCGGATCCGCTCCGGCGTCGCGTCGAGGCCGCCCTCGCGGAGCCGATCGGCGGCGGCGGCGATCCGGTCACGGCCGGCGGCCGGGATCGTGCGGGCGATGAGGACGGTGTCGCTCAGGCGCGTTCCAGGATCACGGCCGGGATCTCCCGCTCCGTCTTCTCCTGGTAGGAGTCGTAGTCGGGCCACTCGGAGACCATCGTCTGCCAGATCTCCGGCTTCTCCTCGGCGCTCGCCGTCCGCGCCCGGGCGTTGAAGCGGTCGCCGAGCACCTGCACCTCGACCTCGGGCTTCTCGGAAAGGTTCAGGTACCAGGCGGGGGGCTCGTCGGTGCCGCCTTTCGAGGCGATGATCGTGTAGGCGTCATCGCCGTAGGGCGCGTAGATCAGCGGCGTGGTCCGCTCCTCGCCCGACTTGCGGCCGGTGGTCGTCAGCAGCAGGATCTTCGTGCCGTTACGCCACTCATGGCCCTCGGCGCCGTCGGTCTCGCGATAGCGGTCGACATGCTCTTGGCCGAAAAGCATTCCTCGATGCTAGCTGCCGAGGGTCTCCGGCGAAAGGGCCGGCGCCTGGTAGACCCGGGAGGGATCGGGAAGGTCGATGCGGGGCCTGATCCCGAAATCCGAGTACTCGGCGGTGACCTGGGCGAAGCCTGAGGGCCGGTCCTCGGCGGCGGGGATCGGCATCAGGACGTCCGTCCGCCGCAGGCTGCCCCCGCCGTCGATCCAGACGGTGACGTTCATGCGCGGCAGCTCGTCGGCCATCTGCTCGTAGGAGTCGGCCAGCGCGTCATCGCCCTCGGCGCGCAGGGCCGAGGCGAGGTCGTCGAGCTCGACGTCGCCGCGGTAGGCCGTGGTCCTGACGCCGCCGACGTTCGCGGCGCCGAGGTCGACGACCTCGCCCGAGGCCGAGCGCAGCACCTGCAACTGCTGGCGCGGGTCGCCGGCGTTGCCGACGGTCGCGTCGCCGGCCGCGGCGTCGACCCCGATCCATTCGGCGCCGCCGGGAAGCCCGCCGGAGAGCCCGGGCGAGCGCACCCAGGCCCGGCCGCCGGCGGCGATCATCTCCATCTGCTGGGTCTGGCCGAGGGAGCTGACCGAGATCTCCGCCCGGGTCCGTTCGGTGCGGGCGTTGTAGAGGGCGTCGCCGGCCAGCGAGATGCTCGCCGCCGAGCCGCCCGTGAGCGCCGCCGAGCCGCGCATCGTCACCCGCATCCCGGGGAGCCGGGCGGTGCGGGTCGCGGCCTTGGCGATCGGGTTGAAGACCGGGCTGAGCGGGTTGGCGTCCTCGTCGCCCGTGCGCCAGCCGTAGGCGACGACGGCGATCAGCAGCACGGAGAGGGCGGCGGCTGCCTGCAGCAGGCGGCGCGAGAGGGGGGTCAGGCCCGGCTCCTCCGGCTCCATCGCAGGCGCCGGCGGGGGCGCCGGATCCCGTGCGGCGCCGGGCGGCGGCATCGATGTCATCCGTTTGGCCCCTTCACACGCAGGGTAGTTATCGGCCAGCGTCCTGCTCACCTCAACCCCCGCGACGGTTCGTCGCGAAGGGTTGCTTCCGTCACCTGTGCAAGCTACAGTCGTGTCGGGAAGCGTTTGAGGGTAGCCGCGCAGGGGCGGCCAACTGTCAAAAGGGTTATTCGGAGGAGACATAGATGCCAAGGCGTTTGCTGATGGTGTTTCTCGCGGTTCTGGGTGCGGCTTTCGTGGTCGCGCCGCTGGCGCAGGCCGATACCAGCGACATCATCGAACCTCAGAATGACCCGCCGACGGCGAAAGACGGCTTCCAGGCCGGCACCTGCACCTCCGACACCGTGCCGGGCAAATGCTCGCCGGAAACTGCGGCCCAGTTCTACAAACAGGCTTCCGGCCATCCCCAGGTCGGATTCACCCAATACATCGTCCAGCACAGCGTCGTCGCCGCCGGCTTGGTCGAACCGCTCAAAGAACCGCTCAAAGACCGCGACATCAAGGCCCTGCGCGTCGATCTGCCGCCGGGTCTCGTCGTCAACCCCGAGGCAACCGCCGAAAAGTGCTCGGTCGCCGAATTCCTCCATCCGGGGGCTTCGCCGGGGACCTTCGCGCCCGAATGCAAAGAAGAGACTAAAACCGGCGAAGAGCAGGCCAACCTGGTGACGACCGAAGCCAACGTCGAATTCCCGCCGGGATCCTCCAACATCATCGCCAACAAAGGCACCAGGCTGCCGCTGATCCCGGGCGTCTTCCAGGTCCCGGTCTACAACCTCCAGCCGCCGCTCCCGAGCCTTCCCGGCTACGGCCCCGCGAAAGCCGAACCGGCGCTGTTCGGGTTCATCATCGCCGGCAAAGAGCCGATCTTCCTGCGCACCGAAGTGGCCTGGGAGAGTGACTTCCACGAGAGCTTCACGGTTGAATTCCCGGTCGAATCCGAGGAATTCCAGACGATCATCAGCCGCCTGGTCAACTTCGGCCGATCCGGCAAAGACCCGGCCTTCGAAGGCACCTTCATCACCAACCCGCCGACCTGCCTCGATCCCTCCGAGGCCGCTTTCGAACACCTCTACTCGACCTGGTTTCGCGCCCACTCCTTCGGCGAAGAAAACCTGACCTTCCCGGCCGGATCGACAGCGTTCGAGGCGGGCCTGCCGCCTGGCGTCCAGCAGGAAGGCTGCGACGACGTCCCGTTCGATCCGACGATCGCCACCGACCCCGGGACGAACGCGATCGACTCGCCCTCGTCGGCGACCGTGACCACCGAAATCCCGTTCGAAAAAGGCGGCGAAAATCTCTCGCAGTCTGATCTGCGTAAAGCGAGCGTCACGCTCCCGGCCGGGATGGGGCTGAACCCGTCCGGCTCGGTCGGCCTCCAGGCCTGCACCGACGCGCAGTTCGGCAAGGGCGTCCGTACCTACGCCAACACCTGCCCGACGGACTCGAAAATCGGCTCGATCGAGATCGAAACGCCTCCGCTGCCCGCCGGCTCGCTGAAAGGCGACATCTACGTCGGCGAACAGAAGAGCAGCAACCCCGCCTCGGGCGAACAGTTCCGGATCCTGGCGGAAGCGAAGTCGGAAGCGCTCGGCATCGATGTGCGCCTGATCGGCAACGTCGCGGCCAACCCGACCACGGGTCAGCTGACGACGACCTTCACCGAAAAAGAGGTCGGCCCGCTGGCCGGCCCGCTGCCCGAGGGCCTGCCTCAGGTGCCCTTTGAATCGGTGAAACTGCACTTCGACGGCGCGAAGAGCGTGCTGACCACGCCTCCCACCTGCGCGGCCGCGCAGACCACGAGCACGATGGAACCGTGGTCGACGCCGGCCTCGACCAAGAGCCCGACCAGCTCGTTCACGCTGACCAGCCAGCCTGGCGGGGGCACCTGCCCGACGACGCTCGGCGCCCGCAAGTTCACCCCGGGCTACACGGCCAAATCGGCCAACACCCAGGGCGGCGCCTACAGCCCGTTCTCCGTTTTCGTCAGCCGCACCGACGGCGAGCAGGAGCTCAAGGTCGTCAACGCAACGCTGCCGGCCGGGCACGCCGCCAGCCTCAAAGGCATCCCGTACTGCCCCGACTCCGGCCTGGCGGCCGCAGCGGGCAAGTCCGGCGCCTCCGAGAACGCCTCGCCGAGCTGCTCCTCGGCGAGCCAGATCGGCGTCGCGACGACGCGCAGCGGCACCGGGCCCGGCCCGGCGACGCTCGACGGCAAGGTCTACCTCGCCGGCCCCTACAAGGGGGCGCCGCTCTCACTGGCGGTGATCACCCCTGGCATCCAGGGCCCGTTCGACGTCGGCACCGTCGTCGTCCGGATCGCGCTCAACGTCGACCCCGAAACGACCGCGGTGACCGCGATCAGCGACGTCATCCCCGACGTCTTCGGCGGCGTCAAGCTCGACATTCGCTCGATTTTCATCAACCTCAATCGACCGAATTTCATGCACAACCCGACCAATTGCGACGCCAAGGCGGTCACCGGCGTTCTGCGGGGCGGCGGAGCCGACCCGGCCAACCCGGCCGCGTTCAGCTCCTACCCGTTCTCGACCCCGTACCAGGCGACCGGCTGCGACTCGCTCGGCTTCAAGCCGAAGCTGGTGACCAAGCTGCTCGGCGGTCGCAAGTCGACCAAGCGTCGCTCGCATCCGAAACTGCAGGCGATCCTGACCACGCGTCCGAACGACGCCAACATCGCCCGCACGGTGGTCACCCTGCCGCCGGGAGTGCTGCTCGACAACGGCCGGATCGGCACGGTCTGCGTGAAAGCGCAGCTCGCCGCCAATGCCTGCCCGGCGAAGACGGTTCTCGGCAAGGCGACGGCGACGACGCCGCTGCTCGACAACCCGCTCTCGGGCAACATCTACCTGGTGCCGGCGAGCACAGGCAAGCTGCCGGACGTGCTGGTCGACCTCAGGGGCCAGATCAACGTCCAGCTCCGCGGCGTGATCAGCACCTCGAAGAAGGCCGGTCTGCGGACCACCTTCGGCAAGGTGCCGGATGCGCCGGTGACCAAGTTCACGCTCAACCTGAACGGCGGCAGCAAGGGCCTGCTGGTCAACTCGAAAGACCTCTGCAAGCAGAAGGGCGGCCCGAAGTCGGCGCTCAACATGGTCGGCCAGAACGGCAAGAAGCTGAAGAACAACAAGCTGCCGCTGAAGATCAGCGGCTGCCCGAAGAAGAAGAAGCACAAGAAGTAGAGCCCGGCTCGATCCCATAGGCCCGCAGGCGAAGTAGGCTCAGCGGGCTTATGGGATTCATCGAGCCCGCCCCGCCGCCGTTCGACGACGTCGAGGGGTGGAAGGCCAAGTCCCACCTCGAGCGGATCAAGCCGCTCGCCCAGGACTGGGCACTGAACGGCTTCGGCACGCCGGTCTTCGTCTACCTGCTCTACGTGGTCAAGGTCGCCGCCTACGCCCTCGGCGGGATCCTGGTGATCTCGGCGACGACCTCAGGCCTCGGCGGCCTCGGCGACTTCGGCAGTTGGTGGACCGAACCGATCGTCTTCCAGAAGGCCGTGGTCTGGACGATGCTCTGGGAGATCCTCGGGCTCGGCGCCGGCTCGCTGCCGCTCACCCTGCGCTTCAAACCGATGATCGGCGGCGTCCTCTACTGGCTGCGGCCGGGGACGACGCGGCTGCCGCCCTGGCCCGAGAAGGTGCCGGGGACGAGGGGGACGACGCGGAGTCCGTTCGACGTCGCCGTCTACGCCGCGGTCCTCTTCTGGCTGCTCTACCTGCTGCTCACCGACGGCAGCGCCGACCCGACGACGCTCGCCGGCCGCCTCGACCCGGCAGCGGTCGGCACCCTGCTGGCGCTCCTCGTCCTGCTCGGCCTGCGCGACAAGGTGCCCTTCCTCGCCGCCCGCGCCGAGATCTACGGCAACCTGATGATCCTCTTCCTCTTCCCGCTGACGAACATGATCGTCGCCGCCCAGCTCGTCTTCATCTGCATCTGGTGGGGCGCCGCCTCGTCGAAGCTCAACAGCCATTTCCCCTTCGTCGTCACGGTGATGATCAGCAACACGCCGTGGAACCGCTTCAAGTCGATGAAGCGGCGGCTCTACCGCGACCACCCGGATGACCTGCTGCCCTCCGACCTGGGCAGGCTCGCCGCCCACATGGGCACCGTGGTCGAGTTCACCCTGCCGCTGATCCTGCTCGTCACCCAGGGCGGGCCGCTGGCCTGGATCGCGGTCGCCGGGATGGTGATCTTCCACCTCCACATCCTCTCGACCTTCCCGCTGGCGGTGCCGCTCGAGTGGAACGTCTTCATGATCTTCGGCGTCCTCTTCCTCTTCGGCCACTACGGCTCGACCCCCTGGGGGACGATCGACGACCCGCTCTTGATCCTGATCCTCGCGGTCACCTGCGTCGGCATCCCGGTGCTCGGCAACCTGCGCCCGGACCTGATCTCGTTCCTGCCCTCGATGCGCTATTACGCGGGCAACTGGGCGACCAGTGAGTGGCTCTTCAGCAAGGAGACGAAGGCCGAGAAGAAGCTCGATCAGCGGGTCAAGAAGGTGGCGCCGATCGTCGTCGACCAGCTGCTCGAGCGCTACGACGAGGACTTGGTCGAGGTGCTGACCTACAAGGGCCTCGCCTTCCGCTCGATGCACTCGCACGGGCGGGCGCTGAACGGGCTGCTGCCGCGCGCGGTCGACAAGCTCGAGGCATATGACATCCGCGACGGTGAGATCGTCGCCGGCGTCGTCCTCGGTTACAACTTCGGCGACGGTCACTTCCACGGCCGCCAGCTGCTCGAGGCGGTGCAGGAGCGCTGCCGGTTCGAGCCCGGGGAGCTGCGCGTGGTCACCCTCGAGTCGCAGCCGGCGGGCGATGGGCGCCAGCGCTTTCGCATCTATGACGCCGCCGACGGGCTGATCGAGGAAGGCACGGTCAAGGTCGCCGACATGGTCGGGCGCCAGCCCTGGCTCGACGGCGAGCCCTTCCCGACCGCATGAGCGAGGCCATCGTCGTCGGCGCCGGCCCCAACGGCCTGGCCTGCGCCGCGACCCTCGCAAGCCGCGGGGTGGGGGTGACGGTGATCGAGGCCGAGGGGGAGATCGGCGGCGGCACCCGCTCCGGCGAGCTCACCGTCCCCGGAGTGATCCACGACCTCTGCTCGGCATCCCACCCGCTGGCCGCCGCCTCGCCGGCGCTGCTCGCCCTCGACCTCGACCGCCACGGCCTCGAGTGGGCCTGGCCCGAGGTCGACCTCGTCCATCCCCTCGACGGTGCCGAGCCGGCCGTGATGGTGCGCTCGCTCGAGCGGACGGCGAGCGGGTTGGGGGAGGCCGGCGCCGCCTGGCGGCGCCTCTTCGGCTCGCCCTCGCGCAGCTTCGGCGAGCTCTGCGACGACATCCTGCGGCCGATCGCCCACCCGCCGCGCCACCCGCTGCTGCTCGCCCGCTTCGGGCTACGGGCGCTGCCGCCGGCGAGCGTCGTCGGCCGGGCGCTGCCGACGGCGGCGGCGCGGGCGCTCTTCGCCGGCGTCGCCGCCCACGGCTTCTCGCCCTTCGGCCGGCCGCTGAGCGCGGCGCCCGGCCTGGCGTTGATCTGCGCCTGTCACCGATTCGGCTGGCCGGTGGCGAGGGGCGGCAGCGGCTCGATCGCCGCCGCCCTCGCCTCGGTCATCGCCGAGAACGGGGGCACGATCGAGACCGGCCGCACGGTCCGCTCGCTGGCGGAACTGCCGGCCGCCGACGCCGTCTTCCTCGACCTGGCGCCGGCCGCCGTCGCCGATCTCGCCGGCGCCCGGCTGCCGGGCCGGGTCGCCCGCGCCTACCGCCGCTACCGGCACGGGCCGGGGGCGTTCAAGCTCGACCTCGCGGTCGAGGGCGGCGTCCCCTGGCGCGACGAGATCGCCCGCCGCGCCGGCACCGTGCACGCCGGCGGCTCCTTCGAGGAGATCGCCGACGGCGAGCGCCAGGTCAACCGCGGCCGCATGCCCGAGCGTCCCTTCGTCCTCGTCGGCCAGCAGTACCTCGCCGACCCCTCGCGCTCCAACGGCGACGTCCACCCGGTCTGGACCTACGCCCACGTCCCGAGCGGCTACGAGGGTGACGCGAGCGAGGCGATCCTGACCCAGCTCGAGCGCTTCGCGCCCGGCCTGCGCGAGCGGATCGTCGGCAGCTCCAGCCGCTCGCCGGCCGAGTTCGCCGCCCACAACCTCAACTACGTCGGCGGCGACATCATCACCGGCGCCAACACGCCGCTGCAGACCAACATGCGGCCGCGGATCGCCGTCGACCCCTACGCGACCGGCATCCCCGGCGTCTACATCTGCTCCGCGGCGACCCCGCCCGGCGCCGGCGCCCACGGCATGGGCGGCTTCAACGCCGCCCGCTCGGCGCTGCGCTCGCTCTCCGCCTAGCGCCGCCGCGGTCCCGTCACCGCCGGAGACGGCGGGCGTGTGCCGGCCAGCTCCTCGGCCCGTTGGCGCCGCCTCCTACAATTATCGGATGAGTTTTGACCTCGATCGCGACTCGACCTTCACCCTCTACAGGCGCGGTGTCGAGCTGCTCGCGGAGGAGGATTTCGAGCAGGCGACGGTGCCGCTCGAGCAGGCCGCCCGCGAGGCGCCGGAGAAGGCCTCGGTCCGCGAGGCGCTGGGCCGCGCCTACTTCCGCCTCGGTCGCTTCGCCGCCGCCGCGGTCGAGTTCGGCGCCGTGGTCGAGGCCCATCAGGTCGACGACTACGCCCACTTCTGCCTCGGCCGGGCGCTCTCGAAGACGGGCGAGACGGAGCGTGCCCGCCATCACCTGGCGCTCGCCTCGAACCTGCAGCCCGAGCGCGGCGACTACCGCTTCTACCGCGACCAGCTCAGCGCCTGAGCGGGCGGCCGTCGGCTAGAAGCCCTTGACCAGGGGCCCGATGTTGCGGTTGCTGAAGTAGGGACCGAAGGTGTGGACGTCGTCGTGGCTGCGGCCGTAGCTGGTCAGGCCGTCGATTTCCGTCCCGTCGCCGATCAGCCAGCCGCCGCCGCTGGCCCCGGGGAGCCAGTGGCAGCGGATCTTCAGGGTCGGCGGCCCTGGGATCGCGTAGGTCAGTTTGTCGTCGCCGACCGAGGGTGAGTCGCAGCGCTGCAGGCTGCTCGATTCGCCCGGGTAGCCGAAGGTCTGGAACTCCTCCTTGCGGCTGCGGTTGAGGGCGATGGTGACGCCGCCGACCGCGTCGGCGAGGTTGACCGTGCCTTCGATCGGTTTGACCAGCGCCGCGCCCATGTCGAAGTTGGGGCTGCCCTGCTTGATCCAGGCGTTGGGGGCGAAGACCTGGGCGCGGTGGGCGACGTAGGCGCCGAAGGGGGCGGTGCCGTCGGTGTAGGCGGGGACGAACTCGAGGAAGCGCGACCAGACGTTGCTGCCATTGCGGCCGCGCGGGCCGGTGTTGACGCAGTGGCCGGCGGTGAGGACGAGGCGGCGCGAGGCGCTGTTGATCGCCGTGCCCGAGCAGTAGCCGCTGCGACCGCCCTGGCGGATGAAGATGCGGCCGTTGACGGCGTAGGGGGCGACGGTCGCGTCGGCGACGGAGACGAAGCTGGTCACGGCCAGCGGGTCGGCACGGCCGCCGCCTTCGAGCGGGACCGCGCCGCGCATCCGCGCCGGCGTCCAGTAGGCGGCGATCCGGGCCAGTTCGCTGCCGGCGCTTGCGGTGGCGCCGGCGGGGCGGGGATGGAGGCGCGGCGAGGCCGCGGCGCCGGCCGGCGCGGCCAGCGCGCAGGCGACCAGCGCCAGTGCCGCGAGCGTTCCCCAAACGCCCGCCTGTCCCCGTTGCGAGCGGCAATTCATAGCCACGGAGAATAGAGGTGCCGGCGCTCGGCCCGGCGCCGAAGGCGGCGGCTGCCTGGCGCCGATCAGACGACCAGCGGGATCACGCAGCGGTAGTGCTTGGTGTTAGTGGATGGCACCGAATCGATCTCAGCGGTGGCCGACACGGTGATCACGCCATATGTCCCGGGCCCCGAGAAGACAGGGATGTCGGCAGTCCACTCATCACCCGGGTCGAGCTGCACGCCCGGCTCCTGCGAGAACGCCGCCAGCTGCAGCGCCTCGGGCAGTGCGCCGCCCTGGGTCGCGCAGGCCGTGGCGGCGACCGGCGCAGATGCCGCAGCCTCGCTCGCCGAGGCCTGCCAGCAGGCGCCGGCGAAGGGCACCGTGCCCGTCTGGCAGCCGGCGGCGTGGCCGTTGATCGTGTCGGCGTGGATCGCGTTGATCGCGTTGGCCGCGGTCTGGGCGTCGATCGCGCTCAGCGCCGTCCCCGCCGAGTCGGCGTAGTCGGCGCTCGGCACCTGGCCGAGGCTGCGCTCGTCGATCTGGGCGCCGCCGATCGGCCCGGCCGGCGCCGTCGCGGCGCCGAGCACCCCCGGCCTGAGCCGGTCGGCGCCGACCGAGCGCGGCTTGAGCCGGTTGCCGGGCAGCGAGCCTGACCTTGATCGAGGCGCCGCTGATCCGGTGGGCGGCGTAGACGGTGCCGCCGAGGGCGACGAAGAGCGCGGCCAGCGCGACGGCAATCGCCGCGCCGGCCCCGGGGCATCGGGGGCGATTCATCGACGGTATCCCTGCCAGCTCATATCGACCTCCTCTGAGGGGACGGATGCAAGTCGGCGAGAGTAGGACTGACCGGTGGGAGATCCAATACCGCTGGACGCTCGTACAGCGCCGCCAGCCACCACCGTCTCCTCCATAAACCCCCCCGTTCCGCCACACCTCCCGCCGACGGGCCGATTTCGCTACCTCGGGTAGCGAAATCGGCCCGTCGGCGGGATCGGGGGTTGGCGGATAGACTCGCTTGCGTACATACGGTCGGTGGTCAAGGGAAGTCCGGTGTGAAACCGGCGCGGTCCCGCCACTGTGACCGGGCAAGGAGGCAGCAGGCGTCGATCGAGGCGCCGGCCACTGGGACGACACACGGAGTCCCGGGAAGGCGTTGCCAGACCAGTCCCGGAAGCCAGGAGACCTGTCCCCGGCCAGCCATGACAACCCTCGAGGAAGGGGCGGCTTCAATGCCAAGACTCATCCCATCCAGGCTGGCTGCCGCGTGCGGCCTGGCCCTGATCATGCTCATCACCAGCGTCGCCGTCGCGGCGGCGAAGAAGGTCGAAGCGAACATCCGCGTCGTCGGCACGGGCGGCAAGGTGCTTGCCGACACGAGCCTGAAAACGGGCCCGACCAAGGTCCCGACCAGCAGCAAGGCGACCTGCTTCGGCAAGGGCACCGGCGGCAGCGGCACTAAGTACGCAAGCGGCGGGCCGACCGCGCTCGGGCTGTTGAGCCAGGCGGCGACATCGACCAAGGGGCTGAAGCCGCTGCTGATCACCGACGCCTTCGTCGACGAATTCGGCCTCGGCATCTGCAGCGTCGGCGGCTCGACCTCGACCAGCAAGCTCTCCTGGTACCTCAAGGTCAACCACAAGAACCCGAACCTGGGCGGCGAAAAAGTGAAGCTCAAGTCCGGCGACGACGTGCTCTGGGCGCTGGAGTCCTATCCCTACCCGAACGAGCTGGCCCTGGAAGGCCCGGAAACGGCGACCGCCGGCGTCCCCTTCGAAGTCTCGGTCTTCTCCTATGACGACAAGGGCAAGCGCAAGCCGGCCGTGGGCGCCACTGTCACCGGCGCGACGGCGCCGACCGGGTCCAGCGGCAAGACGACGGTGACGCTCAGCGCGCCGACGACGCTGCGCGCCACCCACGGCAAGGAAATCCCCTCGAACGGCGTCGGCGTCTGCCTCGCCGGGGTGTGCCCCTGAGGAAATCGCCTTGAGGCGAAGCCGTTTCACGGCGGTCGCGATCGCGCTGGCTCTGCCGGCGGCGCTCGCGGCCGCCGGTTGCGGCCTCGGCCCGGGCGCGACGGTCGGCGACGCGAGCCTCACCGTCACCCGCGACTTCGGCGCTCGGCCCGTGGTCGAACGCAGCAGCGGTGAGATCGACGAATCCGACAGCGTGATGCGCGTCCTCGAAGCGGGAGCCGAGATCGACACCCGCTATGGCGGCGGCTTCGTGCAGGGGATCGAAGGCCTGGAAGCCGACGAGGGCGGCTCCGGCGGGCCCTCGGACTGGTTCTTCTTCGTCAACGGGGTCGAGTCACCGATCGGCGCCGCCGACTACCGGCTCGAGGGCGGCGAGGCGATCTGGTGGGACTATCGCAACTGGTCGGCCGCGAGCCGGGTGCCGGCGGTCGTCGGCTCCTGGCCCGAGCCCTTCGTCGACGGCTACGAAGGAAAGAGCCACCCGGTGCAGGTCGAATGCCTGGGCGCGCCGCCGAGCGCCTGCGCGACGGTCTCAGAACGACTCAGCTCAGAAGGCGCCTCGGTGACGGAGGACGCGGCGGCGACCTCAGCCGGAGGCGACGGCCCGATCCGCGTCCTCGTCGGCCCCTGGGCGCAGGTCAGCCGCGATGCGGCCGCGGCGCAGATCGAGAAGGGCCCGCAGACGAGTGGCGTCTACGCCGAATTCGAATCGCGAGCGGGCGGGCTCGACCTGGTCGCGCTCGGAGAAGACGGCGAGGAGGCACGTCGCCTCGGCCCCGACGCCGGCCTGGTCGCCGCGACCCGCCGCTACGAAGACGCCGCCGGTCTGGGTCGTGACCGGGGTCACCGCCGCGGCCGTGGAGCGGCGGCGGGCCTGCTCGACGACGGCCGACCTGCGCGACCGCTACGCCGTTGCCGGCGCCGCCGGAAGCGCGATCCCCGCTGCCGGCGCGATGAGGTCGCCGTTCGCCTACGTGCCGCGGCGCCGGCCGCTGCAGGCCGCCTCGCCGGGCGCCGCCGTCACCTACCTCGGCGCGATCGCGACGGTCGCCTTCGCCTTCTCCAATCCGGTCGTGCTCGCCGCCGCCGGTTGTCGCCGCGGTGCTCGCCGGGCTTCTCGCCGGAGCCCGCCGCGCGGTGCGGGCGGCGCTGCGGATGGGACTGGCGCTGGCGCTGCTGATCGTCGTCGTCAACGCCCTGCATCGTCAGCCGCGGCGAGACCGTCCTCGCCCGGCTCGGCGACTGGCCGCTGCTCGGCCGCGTCGACGTCACCGCCGAGGCGATCGTCGAAGGGCTCGTGCTCGGCCTGCGGGCGGCTGGTCGTCATGGTCGCCTTCGCCGTCTACTCGGCCTGCGTCGACCCCGACCGGGTGCTGAGGGCGCTGCGCCCGATCGCCGGCCGCTCGGCGCTGACCGCGACCCTGGTCACCGCGCCTGGTGCCGGTCACCGCCGCCGATGCCGCGCGCCTGCGCGATGCCGCCCGCCTGCGCGGCCCGGGCGCGGCCGAGGTCGGCTGGGCGCCGCTCTCGCGCCGCCTGCTCGCCGGCTCCCTGGACCGGGCGGTCGACGTCGCCGCCACCCTCGAGCTGCGCGGCTACGGCCTCGGCTCGCCGCGGGTCACCGAGAGCGGCGCCGAGCGCTCGCGCCACGACCGTCGCTTCTACGCGGTCGCGCATCGGCCTGCTGGCGCTGACGTCGCCGCGGCCGCTGGCCGCCGGCGCCGGCGGCTTTCGACGCCTACCCGCGGATAAGTGTCGAAACAGGCGCAGCGACCGTCGTCCTCGCCCTGCTCGTCGCCCTCGCCGGACTGGCCCCGCGCCGTGGTTGAGCTGGCGACCGGCGTGCCCGCCCGGCCCCGGCGCTCTCGCTCGCCGGGCTGACCTACGCCTATCCGCACGCGGCGGCGCCCGGCGCTGAGGGACGTCTCGCTCGAGCTCGCCGCCGGAGAGTTCGCCCTGCTCGCCGGCCGCTCGGCCTGCGGCAAGTCGACCCTGCTGCGCGCCGCCTGCGGCCTCGTCCCTCACTTCCACGGCGGTGAGATCGAGGGCTCGGTCGAGGTCGCCGGCCTCGACGCGATCGCCGCCGGCCCCGGCGAGCTCGCCGCCCACGTCGGCTACGTCGCGCAGGACCCGGAGACCCAGGTCGTCTCGACCACGGTCGCCGCCGAGATCGCCCTGCCGCTGGAGCTGCGCAACGATCGCGGCCGCGGCGCGAGCAAGCGCGGTCGAGGAGGCCGCCCTCGCCCTCGCGATCCCGCATTTGCTCGAGCGCGCAGTCGACACCCTCTCCGGCGGGGAGCTGCAACGAGTCGCGCTTGCCGCCTCGCTCGTCACTCGTCCCCAGCTGGTCCTGCTCGACGAGCCGACCTCTCAGCTCGATCCCGTCGCCGGCGACGAGTTGATCTGGCTTCTTCGCCGGCTCAACGAGGAGTGGGGGGTGACGATCCTGCTCGCCGAACACCGCCTCGAGCGTTGCCTGGCCGCCGCCGATCGCGTGATCGCCATCGCGGCAGGCGCCGTCGCCTTCGACGGCTCGCCACGAAATTTCCTCGGCTGGGCCTCCAACTCCGACCCCGCCCTGGAGACCCCGGCGGCGCGGATGTTCTCGCTCGCGAAGATCGAGCCCCTGCCGACCGGGGTGCGGGAAGCTCGCAGGATGCTTGCAGGCGGCGGGGAGTCGGGCCCCCTCCTCACTCAACCCTTCCGGGCTGAGTCGGTGGCAGGCAGTCGAGCCTCGTCGACGTCGGGTCCAAGCCGTTCGGAGGGCAGCCCGACTCCCCGTCGTCAAACGCCCTGGCAGCCCGCGACTTGTGGGTCGAGCTCGAGCGGGACGAGGAAGCGCGCGACGTACTGCGAGGGATCGATCTGAGGTCCAGGCCGGAGAGCGGGTCGCCCTGATGGGTCGGAACGGAGCAGG
Source organism: uncultured Solirubrobacterales bacterium (assembly GCA_963836415.1). GTDB lineage: Bacteria > Actinomycetota > Thermoleophilia > Solirubrobacterales > 70-9 > VRUE01. The sequence continues at coordinate 76,655 of CAWIJE010000005.1, read as the reverse complement.
CAAGAGCACTTTCCTGCGGGCCGCGGTCGGACTCCAGGAGGCGGTGAAGGGACGGATCGAGATTCCCGGGGAGATGGCGCTGCTGACGCAGAATCCGGAGCGACTACCTGGTCCGGGAGCGGGTCGGGGACGAGCTGCCGGGAGAGGCGGGGCTGGCGGCGCTGCGGGTCGTCGGGCTGGAGCACGCCGTCGACGCCGACCCGCGCGATCTCTCCGGTGGCGAGCGGCAGCGGCTGGCGCTGGCGATCGCGCTCGCGGGGCGGATGGAGGGGGAGGAGCTGCCGGGCGCTGGTCGCTCTCGACGAGCCGACGCGGGGGATGGACCGGGCTCGCAAGGACGATCTGGCCGGGCTGATCGGCGATCTGGCCGGGCGCGGCGCGGCCGTCCTCGTCGCCACCCACGACGTCGAGTTCGCCGCCTCCTTCGCCGAGCGCGTCGTCCTGCTCGGGCGCGGGGTCGTGATCGCCGACGGCCCGGCGGCCGAGGTCCTCTCCGGCGGCTGGTACTTCGCGACCGAGGTAGCCCGCGTCCTCGACCGCCCGGGCGTGATCTCGCCCGAGCAGGGGGCCGACCTCCTGGCGGGAAGGGAGGGCTGATGTCCTGGCGAGCTGGCCAGCTTCGCGATCGTCGTCGCCGTCATCCTCGTCGGCTTCGGCTGGTATGAGCGCTCGCGCCCGCCGCTCGCAGGTCGTCGCCCTGGTCGCTGCCCTGGCGGCGCTGGCGATCGCCGGCAGGATCGCCTTCGCGGCCTTCCCCAACGTCAAGCCGACGACCGACATCGTGATCTTCGCCGGCTACGCGCTGGGCGGCGCCGCGGGCTTCGCCGTCGGCGCCCTGACTGCCCTCGTCTCCAACTTCTGGTTCGGCCAGGGACCGTGGACTCCGTGGCAGATGGCGGGCTGGGGGATCTGCGGGCTGATGGGCGCCGGCCTCGCCCTCGGCGGCCGCAATGTCGGCCGCCTCACCCTCGCCGGATTCTGCGGTGCGGCCGCCATCGTCTACGGCGCCCTGTTGAATTTCTCCCTGATGGCAACATATGGAGGGGACCTGACCTTCAAGCACTTCCTCGTGCTCGAGGCGAGGGGCATTCCCTTCGAAGCAGCACATGCGATCGGGAACATCACATTCGCGCTCATCGCGGGGCCGGCAATGATCCGGATGCTGGTCCGTTTCCGCGAGCGCTTCGAGTGGCACGTGCCGCGCTCGGCCGCCGTCGCCTCGCTCTTGATGGCGCTGGCGCTGGTCGCGACCCTGCCCGCCAGGGCGAACGCCAGCGCTTCGACCGCGGTGAGCTGGCTGGTCTCGGTCCAGAACAGCGACGGCGGCTTCGCCGGCACCCCCGGCGACGAATCGAGCCCCGACACGACGGGTTGGGCGATGCTCGGGCTCGAGGCGGCGGGGCGAAACCCGCTCGACGTCTCGCGCAGCGGCAAGACGCCGGTCGACTACCTGCGCTCGAAGGTCGGTGAGCTGAGCAGCGCCGGCGACCTGGCGCGCACGATCCTGGCGCTCGAGGGAGCCGGGGTCGACCCCCGCAACTTCGGCGGCCGCGACCTGGTCACGGCGCTCGCCAATCGCCGCCGCGACGACGGCTCCTGGGAAGGCTGGCCCGGCGTCACCTCCTACGCGATCATCGCGATGCGCGCCGCCGGGGCGAGCGGCGGCCTCGACAAGTCGCAGTCATGGCTTGCCGGCGCCCAGGACGCGGACGGCGGCTGGGGGAACGCCCCAACTCGAACAGCAGCAGCGCCGACGTCACCGGCCAGGCGATGCAGGCGATCCCCGACACGAAGGCGGCGCAGGGGGGGCTCAAGTACCTGCGCAACCACCAGAGCGGCAGCGGCGGCTTCGCCCTCGGCGGCGGCGGGCCGGTCAACGCCCAGTCGACCGCCTGGGCGGCGCAGGGGATGATCGCGGTCGGCGCCGACGCGGGCGCCGCGCTCAACTACCTGGCCGGGCTGCAGGACGCCGACGGCCATTACCGCTACTCGGGCTCCAGCAACCAGACGCCGATCTTCGTCACCGGCCAGGTGCTGGTGCCGATCTCCGGCCAGGCCTTCCCGGTCTCGGTGGCGCCACGGGCGCCGAAGCCGCCGACGCCGACCACGACGACGACGGCTCCCTCGACCGTGCCGGCGACCCCGGTCACCCCGGTGCCGATCCCCGGCGTCGACTCGCTGCCGGGGACGCCCACCGTGCCGAGCGCGCCGACCCAGTCGGCGGCGCCGCCGGGAACGACCACCGCCCCGACCACCGGCGGCAGCGGCCCGCTCGTTCCCGAAGCGGGAATCGCGGCGCCGCCGAGCGCGACCGGAGAACCAGAGCCAGAAGGCACGGTGCTTGCGGAAGCGGCCCCGGCGTCGTCGGTCGAAAGCGATTCGCCCTCGCCCTGGGTCCCGATCGGCATCGGCCTCGGCATCACCGCGCTCGCGGTCGCCCTGCCGCTGCTGCTCGGCAAGCGCTTCGCCTGGTAGCCGGACCCGGCTAGGTTGTCCCTATGGACGTTGAGACGGCGATCCGCAGCCGCCGCACACATAAGGCGTACGCTCCCGACCCGGTCACCCGGCGCGAGGTCGAGGAACTGCTCGAGCTGGCGCGCTGGGCGCCGAACCATCACCTGACCGCGCCCTGGCGCTTCCGCGTCGTCGGCCCGGCCGCGCTCGAGCGGCTGCAGGCGGCGGCCGGGCCGGAGGGTGCAGTCAAGCTCGAGCGGGCGCCGACCCTGATCGTCGCCTCGGCCGAGCTCGGCGGCGAGGACCCGATCGCCGACGAGGAAGACCTGCACGCGACCGCCGTCGCCGCCTACATCGTCCTGCTCGCCGCCCACGCTCGCGGCCTGGCCGGCTACTGGCGCACCCCCGGACTGCTGCGCACCGCCGAGGGCCGGGCCGCGGTCGGGCTCGCCGACTCCGAGCGCTTCGTCGGCCTCCTCCACCTCGGCCATCCGCGTCAGCAGCCGCCGCCGCCGGAGCGCCCGCCCATCGCCCAGACCACGGTCTTCCTCGACTGATGGCTCCCCCTGAGGACAATCGCTGATGCTCTCCCGGGCGGACTCGATCGAGGCGATCGCGGGGCGGCGATTCGAGGTCGTCGTCATCGGCGGCGGCATCACCGGCGCCGGCGTCGCCCTCGACGCCGCCTCGCGCGGCTACTCGGTGGCGCTGCTCGAGCGCGGCGATTACGCGATCGGCACCTCGAGCCGCTCCTCGAAGATGGTCCACGGCGGCCTGCGCTACCTGCAGCACCTGGACCTCGGCCTCGTCCGCGAGGCGCTGCTCGAGCGCCAGCTGATGGTCCAACTCGCCCCGCACCTGGTCTACCCGACGCCGTTCCTGATCCCCTCCTTCGGCGAGGACCGGCGCGACCGCAAAATCGGGGCCGGGCTGAACATGTACGACGTGATGGCGACGACCCGGGTCGGTCGCGGCCGGCGCGAGATGCGCTCCTCCAAGGACGAGGACGAGGACTTCTACTGGTCGCCCGACCGCCACCGGACGATCGACCGCGACGAGGTGCTGGCGATGGTCCCGGCCCTTGCCGACCGCGACCCGAACGACGCCTATCTCTTCTACGACTGCCAGACCGACGACGTGCGGCTCGTCCTCACCGTGCTCGGCGAGGCCGAGCGCTTCGGCGCGGTGATGCTCAACGGCGCCGAGGTGACCGAGGTCATCTCCGAGAACGGCCGCGCCTCCGGCGTCGCCTTCGTCGAGGCCGACTCCGGCGAACGGGTGGTGGTCGAGGCCGACAACGTCGTCAACGCGACCGGCGTCTTCGCCGACACGATCCGGCCCGAGGAGGTGGTCGACGAGGAGGACGTGCCGCGGATCAAGCCGAGCCGCGGCACCCACCTGCTGGTCGACCGCGAGCAGATCTCGACCGGGGCGGCGGCCTGCATCGTGCCTGCCGGCGCCGGGCGCCAGATCTTCGCCCTGCCCTGGTACGGGCGGACCCTGGTCGGCACCACCGACAACGACTTCGAGGGCGACACCGAGCACCCGCACCCGGGCGAGGACGACGTCACCTACCTGCTGGACGCGGTCAACGCCTTCTTCGGCACCGACGTCGCGATCGCCGACCTGGTCGGCGCCTATGCCGGGGTGCGACCGCTGATCGCGACCGGCGACCCGAAGAAGAGTGTCGACATTTCGCGCCGGGCCGAGCTCTACGAGACTTCCTCCGGGATGCTGACGATCACCGGCGGCAAGCTGACGACCTGGCGGCGGATGGCGAAGCAGACGGTCGACCGCATGGTCGAGCGCGAGGGCCGCGCGGCCCCGTGCCACACGGCCGAGATCCCGCTCGGCATGCCGGCCCGCGAGGAGGACCTCGTGGCGCCGGACGGGGTCTCCGGCCTCGCCGTCGCCCAGCTCGCCTTCCGTTACGGCCACGCCGCCCGCAACGTCCTCAAGCTCGCCCGCGAGCAGCCGAAGCTGGCGGCGCCGATCGTCGCCGGCCGGCCCGACCTGCTCGCCGAGGCGGTCGTCGCCGCCCGCGACGAGCAGGCGCGCAGCGTCGCCGACGTCCTCCTGCGCCGCACCCGCCTCGGCCTGGTCGCGGCGCCGCAGCTGCGCGACGCGAGCTCGGTCAAGGCGGTCGCGGACGCGATCGGCGACGAGCTCGGCTGGTCGCGACGGGCCAAGCAGGCGGCGGCCAGGGCCTGGCCGGCGGCTGCCGCCGAGGCGGGCATCGACCCCGCCCTGGACGGTTGAATAACCTGCGGCTCCGATGAACAAGTCTGAGCTGCAATCGAAATCCCTGTCCGAGCTGCACGAGCTGGCCGCCGCGGCCGGTGTCGAGCGCTATCGCATGCTGGCCAAGGCCGAGCTGGTCGACGCGCTCGCCGACGGTGGCGGCGGCGGAGGCGGAGGCGGCGATTCCAGTCGCGGCGGCGGCTCGAGCCGCGGCGGTGGCCGCGAGTCGCGCGGCGGCCGCGGTGGATCACGTGGCGGCCGGGGCCGCGAGTCCGGCGGCGGCCGTCAGCGTCAGCGTCAGCCACGCGGCGGCGGTGAGCGCGGCGGCGGCGATCGCCAGCCCCGCGGAGACCGTGAGCCGCGAGCTGACCGCGAGTCGCGAGGCGACCGCGAGCCGCGCCGCCGTCCCGATCGGGCCGAGCGCGAGCCGCAGGGCCGCGAGGAGCCGGCGCCGCGCGCCGAGGAGTCTTCGGAGAAGCCGAAACGCCGTCGCCGCCGCCGTTTCGGCCGCCGCGGGGGCAAGACCGTGCGCCCGCACGAGATGCTGCTGCCGGCCGCCGGCGCCCGCCAGGCGCTGGTCTATGCCGAGACCCGGGAGTCATGCACCGCGCTGCTGCGCGAGCTCGCCGCCGATCTCTCCGGTGGCAAGGGGCCTGACCCGGTCGCCGTGCTGATCGACCCGAGCCCCGAGGAGCTGGCCGAGTGGAAGCGCGAGGCGCCGAAGGCGGAGATCGTCTCTGCCGGCCAGGAGCGCCACGCCGAGGACGCCGTCGCGCAGGCCGTGCGCCGCGCCGAGAGCGGCGAAGCGGTCCTCCTGCTGATCGACTCGCTGACCCGGGCCGCGGAGGAGTTCGGCGGCTCGAAGACGGCCAAGGAGCTCTTCGACGCCGGTCTCAGCGCCGGTGCGGGCAGCGGCTCGCTGACCGTCGTCGCCGCTGTCGAGCGGCCCGCCGACTAGCGGGTCGAGCGGGGAAGTAGGGAGCGGTGGGGAGGCGGCGCTAGCGCCGGTAGGCGATGCGGCGCCAGCTGGGCTCTTTTGAGAGCTCGATCAGCTCGGAGCTGCGGTCCGGCTGGACGTAGCCGAAGGTCTGGTGGCGCTCGTCGAAGACGATGTCGAGCTCGCCCTCCTTGACCCGCTGGTCGAGCCAGGCGCCGCGGAAGACGAGCCGGCGCAGCCAGTGCACGAGGCTGCGGTTGGCGGGGCCGACCAGCTCCTCCCAGTTCTCGTTGATGTGCTCGCCGAGGGCGGAGCTGGGCTCGGCGATCTCGCCGCTGACCGCGAGGTCGAGCAGGTCGTCGAGCTCCTCCTGGCTGAGGCCCTGGGCGACGAATCCGAGTTTGACCGCGGCCTGCTCGACACGCTGGCCGAAGTCCTGCTCATTGAAGGCAAAACGCAGCTCTCCGTACTCCAATACGTAATCGGAGCCAGACTCGTAGTTCCCTCGCCGGGTCGTTTTCTTATCCATGTGAGTTGAAGACCATCACGCTTCAGCAGCCCAGCGGAAGCGCTCGATGATCATGCCGATAAGCGTAGCTGCGTGCGTGCCCGGGACCGTGCCTGAACGAGGGTTTGCACCCGGCGGGGGAGAGCCCGCGATCGGCCCTCCTGGAGCGCCCGGTGGCGGACTCGGCGAGAGCGGCCAGGCTGCGACGACTGCCGACGACGGTAGTCGGCGGGGTCGAGGTCGCGGTGGCGCGGGGGCTGCGGGCGCGGGCCCTCGGCCTCGCCTTCATCGACCGCGAGGAGGCCGGCGGCGGGCTGCTGATCCCTCGCTGCGCGAGCGTCCACACCTTCGGCATGCGCTTCGCGATCGACCTCGCCTTCCTCGACCGCGAGGGCACGATCCTCCTCCTGTGCCGGGGCGTCCCGCCGCGGCGGCTGGTCTCGCGCAGAGCGGCATTTGCCGTGCTCGAGACCCCCGCCGGCGCCGGATTTGCGTCCGCGCTGCCCGGTGGTACGGTCGTCGGTGGATGAAGTGCTCACGCCTCGTGCTGCTCGTCCTCGCCGGCTCGGCGCTGTTCCTTGCCGTCCCGGCCTGCAGCGGCGCGGCTGAAGTCGGCGAAAAACCCGGCTGCGCGATCGAGCCCTGGCACTGCTCGCCGAACGACCCGGATTGCGCGATCCCTGAGGGCTGTCCGCCGCAAGGCCCGGTCTGCGCGCTCCCAGAGGGATGCACACCGGAGGGCCCGTGGTGCGCGATCCCCGAGGGCTGTACGCCGGAACAACCTCAGTGCATGATCGAGCCCTGGTACTGCTCGCCGGAAGAACCGGGCTGTGCGATCCCCGAGGGTTGTACGCCGGAGGGACCGGGCTGTGCGATCCCCGAGGGTTGTACGCCGGAAGAGCCCGGCTGCGCGCTCCCGGAGGGATGCACACCGGAGGGCCCGTGGTGCGCGATCCCCGAGGGCTGCACGGTCCCGGATCAGGACGGTTCGAGCCCGGCACCGCAGGCCCGCGATGCGGCCAAGCCGCGCCAGAAGAAGCGGTGCGGGCGAAAGCGTCCGCGGCTGCGCCGAGCCTGCGCCAGGCGCTAGCCGCGACGACCCCCGCCGCGGGGGGAGACTTCGAGCGACGGCCCGGCTAGGGAACCGGCAATGCTTCCCGAGCGCAAAGAGGTCGCCCGGATCGTCGTCTGCGAGGACGACGAGCAGACGCTCGAGCTGCTCTGCGATCACCTCACCGCCGATCGCTTCGCGGCGCTCCCCGCGCCCAGCGCGTCCGACGCGCTGCGACTCTGCCGCTACAAGCAGCCGGAGCTGCTGCTCCTCGACCTGGCGCTCCCCGACGCGTCCGGTCTCGACGTGCTCAGGGAGATCCGCGAGTCCGACGGCGCCGAGGCGCGCTTCGATCCCGGCCTGCCGGTCATCGTGCTGAGTGGCAAGGGGCTCGACGAGGAGCGGGTGCGCGGCTTCGAGTGGGGGGCGGACGACTACATCGTCAAGCCCTTCCACTACCCGGAGCTGCGCGGCCGGATCGGGGCCGTGCTGCGCCGCCGTTCCGGCCGGCGCGACGGGCCGAGCCGGGTCGGCGACCTCGTCATCGACCCGGCGCGGAGAAGGGTCTGGGTCGAGGGCAGGGACGTGGTCCTCTCCAACAAGGAGTTCACCCTGCTCCGCGTCCTCTCCTCCGACCCGATCCGGGTCTTCTCGAAGAAAGAGCTGCTGGAAGAGGTATGGGGCTACCGGACCGAGGCGCGGACCCGGACCCTGGACTCGCACGCGAGCCGCCTGCGGCGCAAACTCGACCCCGAGTCGGCCCGCTACGTGATCAATTGCTGGGGGGTCGGCTACAGGCTGGTCGACGGGTGAGCGGGCTCGGCCAGGCCCTCGGTTGGTCCCTGGCCTCGGCGATGGCGGTGGTCGTCGCCTTGTTGGTGATCCGGGCCGGCCGCCGCCGCAGCGCGATCAACGAGGCGCTGCACGAGCTGCGCCGCCCGCTGCAGGTGGTGGCGCTCGCCCCGGCGGGGCACCGGGACGGGCCAGAGCGCTCGGCGCGGCTCGTCGCCGACGCCCTCGAGCGGCTCGAGCGCGAGGTCAACGGCGGCCGGGCGAGGGCGACGCGCGAGGCGGTCCGGGTCGAAACGGTGGTGCGCTCGGCGGCCGGTCGGTGGCGGCCGCGGGTGGCGCTCGCCGGTGGCTCGCTGGAGGTGCGCTGGCGCGCCGGCGAGGCCTGCGTTGTCGGTGACCCGCGGTCGCTCGAGCAGGCTCTTGACAACCTGATCGTCAACGCGATCGAACACGGCGGGCGGCAGGTGGTCGTCGCCGGGCGCCGGCGGGGCGTGAACCTCGTCGTCTCAGTCGCCGACTCGGGCCGGCGGCCGAGCGCCGGTCCCCGTGCCGCCCGCGAGAGCCCGCTGGCGCGGATCACCGGCAGGCGCCGCCACGGGCACGGGATCGCCGTCGTCCGCCGGGTCGCCGCCGAGCACGGCGGCCGCTTCATGCTGCGGCATTCCGCCGCCGGGACCGAGGCGGTGATCGAGCTGCCGATCCTCGCCGGCGTCCCGGGCGCGGTCGGATGAGCCGCCGGGCACGGGCACTCGCCTTCTTCGGGCTCGCTTTGGCCGCCGCCCTGGTCGGCGCCACGATCCTCTCCGGCTACGGCTCGCGCGTCACCGGCGGCTACGGGCCGCTGCGCCCGGTCGTCGTGCTCAGGCGCGAGCTGCCGGTGGCACGGCCGATCGGGCCGAAGCAGGTCGCGGCCGCCCTCGAGGTGCGCCGGGTGCCGGTCCGCTTCGTGCCGCCCGGGGCCCTGAGGGCTCCGGGCGACGCGCTCGGGCTCGAGCTGCGCGCTCCCGCCCCTCCGGGCTCCTACCTGCTCGGGGCGCAACTGCGCCCGCCCGGCGCCGATCGTCGCCGGCCCGAGCTCGGCGCCGGCCGGCACCCGGTCGAGATCGCGGTGAGCGGCGCCGACGCCCTCTTTGCCGACGGCTCGACCACGGCCCGGCGCCTGGTCGACGTCGTCGTCACCAGCGAACCGGACGGCCCCGGCCCCGGCCGTACCTACGTCGCCGCCGCCGCGGTGCCGCTGCTCTCGCTGGGCCCCGGGGAAGACGGCCCCGGCCCGGGCGGCAGCGCCGCGGCGACGCTGGCGTTGAGCCGTCGCCAGGCGCTGCGCCTGATCGCCGCGGAGAGCTTCGCCCGCAGGCTGACCCTGCTGCCGCGGCGCTAGGCGTGGACGCCCGCGAGCGCCAGCGCGAGGAGCTCGCGGCGGCGCTTCGCGGCCGTCTGGTCGAGCGGCGGCGGGCGCGGGCGGCGAGCGAGGGGCAGGCCGGGACCGAGCTCGCGGTCGAGGTCGAGGCTCTCGTCGCCGAAGAGGCGGCGCTGCTCGCGGACGAGGACCGGGAGGAGCTGGTGCGGCTGATCGTCCGCGACACGGTCGGCTTCGGCCCGCTCGAGGAGCTGCTCGGCGACCCCGAGGTCGAGGAGGTGATGGTCAACGGGCCGGGCACGATCTACGCCGAGCGTCGCGGCCGGATCGAGCTGACCGGGGCCTCTTTCGCCGGCGAGGAGGAGCTGCGCGACGCGATCGAGAGGATTCTCTCGCCGCTGGGGAGGCGGATCGACGAGCTCAGCCCGATGGTCGACGCGCGGCTGCCCGACGGCTCGAGGGTCAACGTGGTGATCCCGCCGCTGGCGATCGACGGCCCGATCGTCTCGATCAGGCGCTTCGGCGACCGCCGGCCCGGGCCGCGCGAGCTGGTCGAGATGGGAACGCTCACCCCGGCCCAGCTCGAACGGCTCGAGGCCGCCGTCGGCGAGCGCCGCAGCGTCCTGGTCAGCGGCGGCACCGGCTCGGGCAAGACGACCCTGCTCAACGCGATCTCCCAGTTCATCGGCGCCGGCGAGCGGGTGGTGACGATCGAGGACGCGGCCGAGCTGCGCCTGCGCCAGCCGCACGTCGTGCGGCTCGAGAGCCGTCCCGCGAGCGTCGAGGAGCGGGGCGAGGTGACGATCCGCGACCTGCTCCGCAACGCGCTGCGGATGCGGCCCGACCGGATCGTGATCGGCGAGGTGCGCGGGGTCGAGGCACTCGACCTGCTGACCGCGCTCAACACCGGACACGACGGGGCGCTCTCGACCGTGCACGCCAACTCGGCGGTCGATGCCGTCGCCCGGATCGAGACCCTGGCCCTGATGGCGGGCGTCGGCCTGCCGCACGCGGCGATCGCCGAGCAGGCGCGGCGCGGGATCGACCTGGTCGTCCAGCTCGAGCGCGGCGCAGGCGGCGATCGGCGCGTGGTCGAGATCGCCGAGGTGGGGGAGTGAGCGGCGGCAGCTGGGGCCCGCTGCTGCTCGGCGCGGGCGCCGGCGGGCTCACCGTCTTCGGCGCCCGCGAGGCGGTGCTGGGCAGCCCGGCCGCGGTCGCCTGGCTGCGGAGCGCGCTGGAGCCGTTGCTGCGCGCCGGACGCGAGGGCTACTCGCCCTCGACCCCGGAGCGGCGCCGGCTCGCCGCGCTCGGCGCCGGCGTCGCGGTCCTCGCCGGCTGGTTCGTCGGCGGGCCGACGTTAGCCCTGCCCCTGGCGGTCGCCGGGCCCGCCCTCGCCGCCTGGGCGATCGCCCGCGGTCGCCGCCGCTACCGCTCGGCGGTCGAGGCGGCGTTGCCCGAGGTGGCGATCGCGATCGCCGACTCGCTCAGCGCCGGCCGCTCGCTGCGGGCCTCGCTGCCGGCCGCGGCGGCCTCGCTCGACGGGCCGCCCTCGATCGAGCTCGCCCGCCTCGGCGCCGAGCTCGACCTCGGCGCGCCGACCGCCGCCGCGGTCGCCGCCTGGCGCCGGAGGATGGGCTCGGCGCGGGTCGACGCGTTCGCGGCGGCGCTGCTCAGCCAGCGGCTCTCCGGCGGTGACCTGGCGGGCCTGCTGCGGCGCTTCGCGGCCGGCGCCGCCGAACGCGACCGGGTGGCCGAGGACGCCAGGGCCGCCACCGCCCAGGCCCGCTTCACCGGGCTCCTGGTCGTCGCGATGCCGAGCGGCGGCGCCCTCTTCGCCGAGCTCCTGCAGCCCGGCTTCCTGCTCAAGGTGGTCGGCTCGCCCGCCGCGGCCGTGCTGCTCGCCCTCGCCGGCGCCCTGCAGCTGATCGGCTTCGTCGCGATCAGGCGCTTCTCGCGGGTGGTCGAGTGAGCCGTCCCGCGGTCGATCTCGCCGAGCTCCCGCCGCGGCTCGGCTTCGCCGGCCTGGGTGGCCTCTGCGCGCTGCTGCTGGCCCCGTCGGCCCCGGCGAGGCTGGCCTGGCTGCTGGTGATCGCGCTGCCGGCCGGCGGTCTCTTCGTCCCCGACCTGCTGCGGGCGCGCGCCGCGCGGCGCCGGCAGCGCCGCCTGCTCGCCGCCCTCCCCGACGCTCTAGACCTGCTCGCGGTCGCTGCCGCCTCGGGGCGCAGCCCCGCCGCCGGCTTTGCCGAGGTCGCCGCGGCGGGCGCCGGCCCGCTCGCCGAGGAGCTGCGAATCACCGTCGCCGACCTCGACTACGGGATGCCGCTGGGGGCGGCGCTCTCCGCCCTGCGCGAACGGGTTCCCGGCAGCGAGGTCGCCACCCTCTGCGCCGCCCTCGAGCGATCGCGGCGGTTCGGCTCGCCCCTGGCCGACCAGCTGCGCCGCCAGTCGGCGGCGATCCGCCGCGACCAGCGCCGCGCGGTCGAGGAGCACGCCGCCCGCGCGGCGCCGAAGATCCAGCTCGTCGTCGCCCTCGTCCTCGTCCCCTCGGTCCTGCTGATGATCGCCGCCGGCCTGATCGCCAACGCCGACCTCTTATTACAAGGCTTTTGATTCAAGGTGAAGGAAGCGGCCCCCGGACGCGGGAGGGAGGGCGCGAGGTCGCCGGTGTCCATGAGCGCGCCCTACCGGGAGCGGAGGAGGCCGCGCTTTATTACTCCAAGGCCTCTTGGCGCAGGCGGGTGGCGACGGCCGTCGTCGCGGCGCGCATCTCGTCGAGCTCCTCGGCCTTCTGCTTGTGGCCGTTGACGAAGCAGCAGAGGGTGCCGTCGACGAGCTCGAAGGCGAACTTGTTCGGCGCCGAGTCCGTCATCCAGACGATGAAGGTGGGGGAGAAGAACTGGCGGATCCAGTTCTGGTCCTCGTTCTTGGCGGCGAAGATCTCGTAGCGCTCGTCGGCTTTCTCGCTCTCCAGCTTGATCCTCACTTTCGAGCGCCGGAAGACGTCCTCGAGTTTCTCCAGCGAGCGCAGGCCCGACTTGCGCTGGCAGTAGAGCTCGGGCAGGAATTGGACGCACTCCGGGACCTCGGCCATGCCGACCGTGTAGCGGTAGTAGTTGGTCTCGGTCTCGCCATCGCTGCCGGTCGTCCGTTCCTCGTAGGTGTAGAGGGCGAGGATGCCGTCGACGCCTTCGCCGAGCGGGCCGTTGAGGGCGCGCTCGGCGTAGCGGTCGCTGCCCCTGCGCAGCAGCGGCGTCGCCGCGGGCAGGCGGGAGCGGCCGCTCAGGGTCATGCCGCGGGCGCCCGCGTAGGACTCGAAGAAGGACTCGGCCGCCCGCTTGTCGGCGATGACGAAGACGACGACGATCGCGACCAGCAGGACGAGCGCCGCCGCGGCGCCGCCGTAGCCCGCGTTCTTGAGGCCGATCGCGGCGCCGAGGCCGGCGGCGATCATCAGCGCGACGACGATGCCCCAGGTCCAGGCGCTGCCGAGCAGGCGCTTGAAGTGGTAGCCGCGGAGATCGTTGGCGTCGTCGATCGGCGCCGAGGGTGCCGCCTCGGCCGGCTGCTGCTGCTCTTGCTCCGCGCTGCCCAAGCTGGGCGCAACCTACCCGATGCAAATGATCTTGCGTTTGGGAGGTTCCGTCCGGGCTGTGTTGCAAAGTGGGGGGAAGTGGGTTACTGTGGCCCGCGAGTTGAAGCCCAAGGACCGGGGTGGTGAGGCTCCTCCCACCTCATCACTCCGGTCCTAACTCTTTCCGGCCGCAGAAAGGAACCCAGGCGCATGGCATTTCGGGGTCTCTACGAGCACAGTCTCGACTCCAAGGATCGCCTTACGGTTCCCTCGCGCTTTCGCGCGGCCCTCGCTGACGGCATCGTTCTCTCCAAGGGCTTCGACCCCTGCGTCTGGGTGCACACGACCGAGGAGTACGAGCAGCTCTCGCAGCGCTTCCTCGAGCCGCACAGCCCCTTCGGCAAGGACGCCCGCAGCCTGCGCCGCCGCTTCCACGGCTCCTCCTTCGACGAGAAGCTCGACTCGGCCGGTCGCGTCCGCCTGCCCAAGCCCCTGATCGAGCACGCCTCGCTCTCCGGCCCCTGCGTCGTCGTCGGCACCGGCGAGTACCTCGAGATCTGGAACGCCGAGGCCTGGGCCAAGCAGGAGGAGGAGCTCGACGCCTCCGCCCCCGAGATCGCCGAGGGGCTGGCGAGCGCCGGGGGGTCTGAGTGAGATGGCGGCCCCCTCTCGCCAGGCGCCCCTCATCGCCCACACGGGGGGCGTCGCCAACCCCTCGATCGCCCCGGGCAGCCCCGCGGACAGCAGCCGGGGACCCGATCTCGCAACCATTCTCAAGATGACCGAGCACGAGCCAGTCCTCGCCTCCGAGCTGATCGAGCTGCTGGCGCCCGCGCCGGGGGAGACCGCGGTCGACTGCACCTTCGGCGCCGGCGGCCACGCGCGCCGCGTGGCCGAGGCGCTGGGCGCCGACGGGACCCTGATCTGCATCGACCGTGACCCCGCCGCGGAAGAGCGTTTTCAGCGCTTCGCGGCCGAGGTCGAGTGCCGGACGCGATTCATCGCCGCCGACTTCGCGGAAGGGCTTCGGGCCCTGCGCGGCGAAGGCGTCCACCCAGAGATGATCTACATGGACTTCGGAATGTCCTCGATGCAGGTCGACGCCTGGGAGCGTGGCTTCTCCTACTCCTATGACGCGCCGCTCGACATGAGGATGGACACGCGCTCCGACTTCAGCGCCGCCGACCTCGTCAACGAGTGGCCCGAGTCGCGGATCGCCCAGGTCCTGCGCCGTTTCGGCGAGGAGCGCTTCGCCGGCGGCATCGCCCGTCAGATCGTCCGCCGCCGGCCGCTCAGCACCACCTCGGAGCTGGTCGAAGCGGTCAAGGCCGGGATGCCGGCCAAGGCCCGTTTCGGCGGCGGCCACCCGGCCAAGCGCACCTTCCAGGCGATCCGGATCGCCGTCAACAACGAGCTCGACTCGATCGACGACGGCTTGCCGTCCGCCTGGGGCATGCTGCCGATCGGCGGCCGCCTCGCCGCGATCTCCTTCCACTCGCTCGAGGACCGGCGGGTCAAGCAGTACCTCGCCGAGCGCGCCAAGGGCTGCATCTGCCCGCCCGAGCTGCCCGTCTGCGCCTGCGGGCGCAAGCCCGAAGCCGACCTTCTGACTCGCCGTGCCGTCGCCCCCGGCCCGGAGGAGGTCGACTCCAACCCGCGCTCGCGCTCGGCCCACCTGCGCGCCGCGGTCAAGATCGAGGAGACGGCCTGATGGAGGCCGCGACCGTCGCCCGCCGTCCCGCCGCCGCCGCCGCTCCCGCCGCGGCGCCTGGCCGTGCCCCGGCGAAGCGCCCGCGCTCACGCCCCGTGCCCGGCAAACGGACCGCGCCGCGCCGCAAAGCGAGCGCCACCCGCAAAGCGAGCACCGCCACCCGTAAAGCGAGCGCGACCGCCCGCAAGGCGAGCGCCGCCGCGCCCGCCCGCCGCAAGGCGCCCACGCGCCGCGCAACGCCTAGCCGCACCGCTCCCGGCCGCATCCACACCGGACAGCTGATCCCGATCGCGTTCGGCACCGCGGCCCGCGTCAAGCAGCTGCCGGACTCGGGCCTGGTCGTGCGGATGACCCAGGGTCGCGCCTGGATCGCGGTTCTCGGCGTCCTCCTCGTCGGCATCGTCGCCCTCAACGTCTTCACCCTCAGCATCGCCGCCGGCGCCGGCCATGTCGACGAGAACGTGCAGGCGCTCGAAAAGGAGAACACGATCCTCGCCAGCCGCGACGCCGAGCGCTCGGGCGCCGCCCGCGTCCGCCACGAAGCCGGCGCGCAGGGCCTGGCGATGTCCGACGTCGACGACATGACGACCATCAACGCCGCCCCCGATGACGCCGCGGTCGCCGCCGAACGGCTGGCCGGCGCCGGGGCGGGCTACTAACCCGGATGCGGGCGATCGAAGGACGCATCGGCCTCCTCTTCGCCGGCTTCCTCCTCTGCTTCCTCGTCATCGTCTGCCGCGCCTTCTGGCTGCAGGGGGTGCAGGGCGCGCAGCTGGCCTCCGAAGCGACCTACCAGCAGACCGAGGTCGTCACCACGCCGGGCCTGCGCGGCGCCGTGCTCGACCGTCACGGACAGGCGATCGCCTCTTCCGAAGACGCGGAGACGATCTACGCGACCCCGTACCAGGTGAAGAAACCGAAGCTGGCGGCGAAGAAACTGGCGGTGATCCTCGACGAGAAGCCGGCCGAAGTGCTCGAAGCGCTGACCGAGGAATCGGGCTTCTCCTACGTCGCCAAAAAAGTCGAGCTGCCGATCGCGGCGCGGATCGAACGCCTCGACCTGGCCGGGATCGGCTGGCTGCCCGACAGTCGCCGCGCCTACCCGCAGGGGGACATGGCGGGCCAGGTGATCGGCGCCGTCGGCTCCGAAAACGAGGGGTTGACCGGGCTCGAGGCGGGCGAGAACTCGATTCTGCAGGGCAGCGACGGCGAACGGCGCATCGTCAACGACGCGCTCGGCGAACCGATCCGGCTGGAAACGGTGAAGGAAGCCGAAGACGGCAGCGACATCCAGCTGACCCTCGACCCGGCGATCCAGACCAAGACCGAAGAAGTGCTCAACGGGGTGGCAGAAACGTACTCGCCGAAGGGGGCGACGGCGGTCGTCGTCGACCCGCGCTCTTCGCAGATCCTGGCGATGGCGAACTGGCCTCCGGTCGATCCCTCCGACCTCGAAGACGCCAGCTCCGAGGACCTGCTCAACCAGGCGACCGGCTTCACCTACGAGCCGGGCTCGACCTTCAAGGCCTTCACCGTCTCCGCCGCGCTCGAGGAAAAAGAGGTGACGCCGGAAACCTCGTTCGTGCTGCCGCCCTCGATCCAGGTCGCCGACCGCACGATCGAAGACGCCGAGGCGCGGCCGACCGAGACGATGACGACGGCACAGATCCTCGCCCAGTCCTCGAACGTCGGCGCGGTCACGATCGGCCTCGGCCTCGGCGCCGAAAAATTCAGCAAATGGATCAACCGCTTCGGCTTCGGCCGCCCGACCGGGGTCCAGTACCCGGCCGAGGAGCAGGGGATCGTGCCGCCGCTCGACGAATACTCGGGCTCGACGATGGGCAACCTGCCGATCGGGCAGGGGATCTCGGTCACCCCGATGCAGATGGTCCAGGGCTACACGGCGATCGCCAACGGCGGCACCCTGCGGCCGCCGCAGTTGATCGAGAAGGTCGACGGCGAACCGGTGCACGAGCCGAAGGGACGGCGGGTGATCGAACCGGCGGTCGCCGACCAGGTGCGGACGATGCTCGAGGGCGTGCTCGCCCCGGGCGGGACCGCCTCCGAGGTCAGCGTCCCGGGCTACACCCTGGCGGGCAAGACCGGGACCGCGCAGGTCGCCGAAAACGGCACCTACTCGGAGACCAAGTTCGTCGCCTCCTTCATCGGCTTCGCCCCCGCCCAGGACCCGCAGCTGCTGGTCGCGGTGATCGTCGACCAGCCCCAGGGCGACATCTACGGCGGCTCGGTCGCCGCGCCCGCCTTCGGCAAGATCGCCGAATTCGCCCTCCCGTACCTCGGCATCTCGCCCGAATAGGCCGATGCCGCGTGGCCGTGGCCGGGCGCGAGCCTAGAATCTGCGCGTGAAGCTGGCCGATCTGATCGCGGGCGAGGACGTGGTGGGGAGCCGCGGCGACCTCGATCGGGTGGAGGTCGAGGTGCTCGCCTACGACAACCGCCGGGTGCGGCCGGGGACGCTCTTCTTCTGCGTGCCGGGCGAGCGCGCGGACGGCCATGACTTCGCCCCGGCCGCCGTCGCCGCCGGGGCCGCGGCGCTGGTCGTCGAGCGCGAGCTCGAGCTCGACCTGCCCCAGGTCCAGGTCGGCGACGCGCGGGCGGCGATGGCGACGCTGGCGGCGCGCTTCTGGGGCGACCCGACGGCAGAGCTGCGGGTCGCCGGGATCACCGGCACCAACGGCAAGACGACCACCGCCTTCCTCCTGCACCAGATCCTCGAAGCGGCGGCGATCCAGTCCGGCCTGCTGGGCACGGTCAAGCAGATCGTCGGCGCGGTCGAGCAGGAGGTCGAGCGGACGACCCCGGAGGCGATCGACCTGCAGGCGACCTTCCGCCAGATGCTGGCCGGCGGCGACCGCGCCTGCGTGATGGAGGTCTCCTCGCACGCGCTCGCCCTGCACCGGGTCGACGCGATCCACTTCGAGGCGGCGCTGTTCACCAACCTGACCCAGGACCACCTCGACTTCCACGCCGACATGGAGGACTACTTCCGCGCCAAGCGGATGCTCTTCGCCGAGCTCGGCCCGGGCGCCTCGGTGGTCAACGTCGACGATCCCTACGGGCGCCGCCTGGCGGAGGAATTCGAGTGCGTCACCTTCTCCGCCGAGGGCGCCGAGGCCGACTACCGGGCGCTCGAGGTCGAGCCCCTGCCGGGGCAGACGCGGTTCACGGTCGAGCACGGCGGCGCCCGCACCCCGGTGCGCTCGCCCCTGCCGGGGCACTTCAACGTCGCCAACGCGCTCGGCGCCTTCGCCGCGGCGATCGCGCTGGAAGTGACGCCGGCGACGGCGAGCAGGGCGCTCTTCGAGGCGAGCTCGGTGCCGGGCCGCTTCGAGCCGATCGAGGAGGGCCAGGACTTCACCGTCCTGGTCGATTACGCGCACACCCCGGACTCGCTGGAGAACGTCCTGCGGGCGGCGCGGCGGCTGACCGCGGGCCGGGTGATCGTGGTCTTCGGCGCCGGCGGCGACCGCGACCGTGACAAGCGGCCGAAGATGGGGCGGACGGCGGCGCGCGGCTCCGACCTCGCGATCCTCACCTCCGACAACCCCCGCTCCGAGGACCCGGAGGCGATCATCGCCGAGGTCCTCGCCGGGGTCGAGGAGCGTGACGGAGTGGAGGTCGAGGCCGACCGCAGGGCGGCGATCGCGCTCGCCTTCGAGCGCGCCCGGCCCGGCGACAGCGTCGTGATCGCCGGCAAGGGCCACGAGCAGGGGCAGGAATTCGAGGACGGGCGCAAGATCCCCTTCGACGACCGCGAGGTAGCGCGCGAAGAGCTGCGCGGCTGATGGCCGACGGCGCTGCAAACATGCCTCGCCTGATGGAGCCGCTCGATGGGTGAGGTCCTGATCGCCGGCATGGCGGCGATGCTGATCTGCATCTTCCTCGGGCCGAAGTTCATCGAGTACCTGCGGGTGCGCGAGTTCGGGCAGCACATTCGCGAGGAGGGCCCGCAGGGGCACCACACCAAGGCCGGCACGCCGACGATGGGCGGCCTGATCATCTTCGCCTCGATCTGCGTCCCCTACCTCGTCCTCTCCGACCGCGACGCGCAGAGCATGGCGGTCTTCGGGGTGGCGATCGGCTGCGCCGCCCTGGGCTTCGCCGACGACTTCATCAAGATCGTCAAACGGCGCTCGCTCGGGCTCTCGGCGCGCTGGAAGATCCTCGCCCAGGTCTTCCTCGCCTTCGGCCTCTGGTGGGTGGCGCGGCACTCGGTCGGGCTCGAGCCGATCCTCTACTTCCGCATCGGCGACGCCAGCATCGACCTCGGCCCGGTGCTCTATTTCGTGCTCGTCTTCTTCGTCATCGCCGGCACCTCGAACGGGGTCAATCTGACCGATGGGCTCGACGGGCTGGCGGCGGGCTCGTGCGCGATCGTCCTGCTCGCCTACACGGCGATCTCCTTCGTCACCAACGAGCAGCAGAACCTGGCGC
Source organism: uncultured Solirubrobacterales bacterium (assembly GCA_963836415.1). Taxonomy (GTDB): domain Bacteria; phylum Actinomycetota; class Thermoleophilia; order Solirubrobacterales; family 70-9; genus VRUE01. The sequence continues at coordinate 57,575 of CAWIJE010000005.1, read as the reverse complement.
TGCTCTCCGCCTGCCTGGTCGGCGCCTGCATCGGATTCCTCTGGTACAACGCCTTCCCGGCCTCGATCTTCATGGGCGACACCGGCTCGCTCGGCCTCGGCGGCGCGATCGGGGCGCTGGCGGTGATGACCCAGACCGAGGTGCTGCTGATCATCATCGGCGGCATCTTCGTGATCGAGGCGCTCTCGGTTGCGATCCAGGTCTTCTCCTTCAAGACCTTCCGTCGCCGGGTGCTGCTGATGGCGCCGCTGCACCACCACTTCGAGATGATGGCCTGGTCGGAGACGAAGATCATGCTGCGCTTCTGGATCATCGCCGCCGTCTGCTCCGGCATCGGCTTCACCCTCTACCAGCAGTCGATCGGGCGTTAGCTAGGCGGAGGGCGGCGGTCCGGCGAACGGGTGCCGGGTCAGGCCGCGGATCGTCGGCCCGGCCTCGAGCTCCTCGTAGTCGAGGTGGGCGAGGAGCTCGGCGGCGAGGCTCGAGAGGCTCTCGCCGAGGCGGGCCCTGACCGCGTCCTCCTCGTCGCTGAGCGCCGCGGCGTCGGCTTCGACCCGGTCGAGCAGGTCGGAGACGGTGCGGTGGTCGGCTTCGAGCTTGTCGACGACCGGGTCGAGGTCGGGGTTGGCCTCGCGCAGCCGCGGGAAGAAGAGCGTGTCCTCTGCGTTGTGGTGCATGTGGACGAAGCGGCAGTAGCGCAGGCAGTTGACCTTGAGCTGCCAGAGGGGGCCGTCGGCGCGCAGCCGCTCGACCCGCTCCCGGGCCTGCGCGGCCGGCAGCCCCTCGCCGAGATCGCGGGCCAGGCGCTCGACCGTCTCCAGGTCGCGCCTGATCGCGCCGTGAACCCAGAGCAGCTCCTCGAAGAGCGCCTTGCCCTGTTCGGTTTCGGCAGGTAGGTCCACGGCGGTCCGGATCGAAGGTATCCGAGTGAGCTCGCCGCCTCCCACCAGGCTTCGCCCGCCGCTGCCGGACGGGCCCTTCCTGGTCGTCGGCCTGGCCCGCTCGGGGATCGCCGCGGCGCGGTTGCTGGCGAGCAGGGGGAGTCGGTGCGCGGGGTCGACTCAGGGCATCCGGATGGCGCGGCAGGGCTTCGGGGTATCGGCGTTGAAGTCGTCCTGGATACGGATGGACTTGCTTTGCTCGAGGGGACCCGGACGGTCGTCAAGAGCCCGGGCGTGCCCCGGGAGGCTGCCGTGATCGCCGCCGCGCTGGAGCGCGGGATCGACGTCGTCGGTGAGCTCGAGGTCGCCTGGCGGGCGCTGCCCAACCGCTTCATCGCCGTCACCGGCACCAACGGCAAGACGACGACGGTCGAGCTGCTCGGCCACGTCTATGAGAACGCCGCCGAGCCGGTCGCCGTCGCCGGCAACGTCGGAACGCCGCTCTCCAGCCTCGCCGAAGCCGGGCTCGACCCGGCGGCGACGGTGATCTGCGAGGCCTCCAGCTTCCAGCTCGAGGACACCGACCACTTCGCCCCCGAGTGCGCGGTCTTCCTCAACCTGGCGCCCGACCACCTCGACCGCCACCACGACCTCGAGTCCTACCTGGCGGCGAAGTTGCGGATCTTCGCCAACCAGGGCAATGACGACGTCGCCGTCTACAACGCCGACGAGCCATTGCTGGCAGGGGTCGACCTCGGCGGCTGCGCCCGCCGCGTCTCCTTCGGCGTCGGCGCCGGGCCCGACTGCGAGGTGGCGCTCGCCGAGGGGACGATCTTCTACGACGGCGAGCCGCTGCTTCGGGCCGAGGAGCTGGGCCTCTTCGGCGAGCACAACGTCGCCAACGCGATGGCCGCCGCCGCCGCCGCGCTCTCGATGGGCCTCGGCCGCGAGGCCGTGCGCGAGGGCCTGCGCAGCTTCGCCGGGGTTCCGCACCGGCTCGAGCCGGTCGCCGAGATCGAGGGCGTGCGCTACGTCAACGACTCGAAGGCGACCAACGTCGCCTCGGCGATCGTCGGCCTGCGCGCCTTCGAGGGCGGCGTCCACGCGATCCTCGGCGGCAGCGACAAGGACGAGGACTTCGCGCCGTTGGTCGAGCCGGTCTCCGAGTGCTGCGCCGCCGCCTACCTGATCGGGGCGACGGCCGACCGCATGGCCGAGACGCTGGCACCGGTGCTCGAGGCGGGCGTCGCCATCCACCGTGCCGCCGACCTCGAGGGGGCGGTGCGGGCCGCGGGCGCCGCCGCCGAGCCGGGCCAGGTCGTCCTGCTCTCGCCCGCCTGTGCCAGCTTCGACGCCTTCGAGGACTTCGAAGAACGTGGCGAGCGTTTTCGCCAGCTCGTCGCGGGGCTCGGCGGCTGATGGCCTCGAGGGCGAGAAAACCGCGGGGGTCGGCGACGGCGAGATCGACGGCGAAGAAAAAGGCCGCGCCGAAGAAACGGGCGGCGCCGAAGAAGAAAGCGACCGCGCGGAAGAAATCCCGCTCGAAGGCGCGGGCCCGCAAGATCGCGATGCCGACCGAGTACAACATGCTGCTGACCGCGACCCTCTGCCTGCTCGCCTTCGGCGCGGTGATGGTCTTCTCGGCCAGCTCGACGACCAAAGTGCTCAGCGACGGCGGCCTCACCGACTCCGTCTACTACCTGAAGCGAACGGTCCTCTTCGGCCTCGTCGGCCTCGTCCTCATGCACCTGGTCGCCCGCTACGACCTGAAGGCGATCCGCCGCCTCACCGGCCCGCTCCTGATCGGCTCGTTCTTCCTGCTGGTCGTCGTCCTCGGCGCCGGTACCTCGGTCAACGGCTCGAGCCGTTGGCTCGGCTCGGGCTTCCTCCAGATCCAGCCCTCCGAGATCGCCAAGATCGCCCTCGTCCTCTACGCCGCGAACCTGCTCGCCGAAAAGCCGCAGCGCGTCAAATCGATCCAGGGGCTGATGCCGTTCCTGCTCGTCGTCGGCGCCGCCGCCTTCCTGATCGTGATCGAGCCCGACATGGGCACCGCCCTCGTCGTCGCCTTCGCCGCCGCCGCGACCCTGGTCGCGGCCGGGGCGCGGATCCGCGACCTCGCCCTGATCGGCGCCGGCCTCGCCTTCCTGGCCCTGCTCCTGACCGTGATCGAGCCGTACCGGATGGCACGCCTGACCGGGTTCCTCAACCCGGGCGCCGACGCCAGCGGCGCCGGCTTCCAGGCCGCCCAGGCGAAGATCGCGCTCGGCTCCGGCGGGCTCTTCGGCGTCGGCATCGGCAACGGCGTCGGCAAGGCCTTCTACCTGCCCGAGGCCCACACCGACATGATCTCCGCCGTGATCGGCGAGGAGCTGGGGATGGTCGGGATCGTCGGCGTCGTCGGCCTCTTCTCGATGCTCGGGTACGCCGGCCTCCAGGTCGCCAAAAAAGCGAAGGACAGCTACAGCAAGATCCTCGTCGCCGGCCTGACCTCGCTGATCCTGGTGCAGGCGACGATCAACCTTTTCGCCGTGATGGGCCTGGCGCCGCTGACCGGGGTGCCGCTGCCACTCGTCTCCTACGGCAACAGCAGCCTCTTCGCGACCCTGCTCGCCGTCGGCCTGATCCTCAACGTCGCCCGCGGAGGGACCGCCGGCGCTGGCAAACTGCGGGTCGTCGAGGGCGGGCGTGGGTCCACCCGTGGAAGGAGTCGATCCAGCAATGCCAAACGACGTCAGAGTGGTGGTGGCAGCGGGGGGAACCGCGGGTCACGTGGTGCCCGCCATGGCGGTCGCCGCCGAGCTTCGGGCTAGTGGCGCCCGGGTGTCCTTCCTGGGCACGCGGGAGCGGATCGAGGCCGAGCTGGTGCCCGCCGCCGGCTTCGAGATCGACTTCATCAAGGTCCGGGGCATCGACCGCCGCAACCCGCTGCGCGCCGCGCGTGCCGCCTTCGAGGCGGGCGGTGCGGTCGGCGCCGCCCGCCGCGCGCTCGGCGCCCGCGCCGCCGACGTCGTCGTCGGCGGCGGCGGCTTCGTCGCCGGTCCCGCCGGGCTCGCCGCGGTGCGGAGCGGAACGCCGCTGGTGCTGACCGAGGCCGACAGCCACCTCGGCCTCGCCAACCGCCTGCTCGCCGGCCGGGCCGAGCGGGTCTGCCTGGCCTTCCCGATCGAGGGCCGCGACGACGATCGCTACCTGGTCACCGGGCGGCCCGTGCCCGCCGCCGTCCTCGCGGCCGACCGCGGCGCCGCCCGCGAGCGCTTCGGGGTCGCCGCGGCGGATCGCTGCCTGCTGGTCATGGGCGGCAGCCAGGGCGCCCGTTCGATCAACCTCTGCGCGGTCGAGGCCTTCGCCGAGCGCGAGGGACGCGATTTCCACGTAGTCCACCTCGCCGGGCGCCGTGATTTCGCCGAGCTCGGCGAGCGCCTGGCCGCCGCTCCTTATAAGGAGCGCTACACGCTGCTCGAGTACGAGCCGGACCTCGGCGACTGCCTCGCCGCCTCCGACCTCGTCCTCGCCCGCTCCGGCGGCTCGATCTTCGAGGTCGCCGCCGTCGGCAGGCCGGCGATCCTCGTGCCTTACCCGCACGCGACGGGCGACCACCAGAGCGCCAACGCCGCCTGGATGGCGAAGGCCGGGGCGGCGAGCGTGATCGGTGACGCCGAGCTCGACGCCGGCCGCCTCGCCGCGGAGGTCGCAAACGTGATCGGCGACACCGCCCGTCTCGAGCAGATGGCGACGGCCTCGGCCGGGCTGGCCAAGCCGGACGCCGCCTGGCGCATCGCCCAGGAGGTACTGAAGGCGGCCGGGGTCACCCCCGAAGAGGAGAAGGGCTGGTGAGCGCCGGCGCTTGGCCGCGGCGCCGGCTGCACTTCATCGGCATCGGCGGCGCCGGGATGAGCGGCCTGGCGCTGGTCGCCGCCCGGCTCGGGGCGTCGGTCAGCGGCAGCGACCGGGCCGAGTCCACATATACGGAGCGGCTGCGGGCGGCGGGCCTGGCGCCGGTCGTCGGCCACGCCGCCGGCAACCTGCCCGAGGGCGACGAGCTCGAGGTCGTCGTCTCGACCGCGATCGGCGACGACAACCCCGAGCTGGCCGCCGCCCGCGAGCGTGGGCTCGAGGTCATCCATCGCGGCCGCCTGCTGGCCGAGCTCTGCGCCGAGAAGCGGCTGATCGCGGTCGCCGGCACCCACGGCAAGACGACGACGACGGCGATGCTGGTCTGGGCCCTGCGCGGAGTCGGCGCCGACCCGGCCTTCTTCGTCGGCGGCGAGGTGCCGGGCGTCGGTGAGGGCGGCGCCGCCGCCAACGCCGGCTGGGGAGAGGGCGAGTGGGTGGTCGCCGAGGCCGATGAGAGCGACGGCAGCTTCCTCGAGCTGAAACCCGAGATCGCGGTGATCACCAACGTCGAGATGGATCACCACGCGCGCTGGGGCTCGGTCGCCGAGCTGCGAGCCGCCTTCGAGCGATTCTCCGCCGGCGCCCGCCTCGCCCGCTTCGACCTCGACTCCCCGGGGCCGGCCGAGCTGCCGCTGGCGGTCCCGGGGCGCCACAACCTGCTCAATGCCCGGGCGGCGCTGGCCGCGGCCGAGCTCAGCGGCGAGGACGTCGACGCCGCGGCGCGGGCGCTGGGCGACTTTCCCGGGGTGCGTCGCCGGCTCGAGCTCAAGGGCGAGCGCGGCGGCGCCCGCATCTACGACGATTACGGCCACCACCCGACCGAGGTGCGTGCCGCCCTCTCGGCCCTGCGCGAACTCGGGCCCGAGCGCCTGGTCGTCGCCTTCCAGCCCCACCTCTACTCGCGCACGAAGGCCTTCGCCGACGGCTTCGGCGCGGCACTCGCGCTCGCCGACGAAGCGGTCGTCCTCGACGTCTACGCGGCGCGCGAGCAGGCGGTCGGCGAGCTCGCCGGGATCGACGGGCTGCTCGTCGCCCGCGCCGCCGCCGATCGCATGGGCGGCCGCGCGGTGGTCTGGGCGCCCGGGTTGGAGAACGCCCGCGAGGCGCTCGAGGCACGGATCGCGCCGGGGGCCCTGCTGGTCACCGTCGGCGCCGGCGATGTCTTCACGATCGGCGATGAACTGGTCGCGGAGGGGGCGGGGTGAAAGCGCCCGCCTCGGTCGAGTCGAACTACCCGTTGGCCCGCCTGACGACGGTGAGGACGGGCGGCCCCGCCGACTGGTTCGCCCGACCGCACGACGAGGCCGGCCTGCTCGAGCTGCTCGCCTGGGCCGAGGAAGAGGGCGTCGCCCTGGGGGTCGTCGGCTCGGGCTCGAACCTGCTCGTCGCCGACGACGGATTCCGCGGCCTCGCCCTGAAGCTCGACGGTGAGCTGGCCGCGATCGAGCGCGATCGAGACCGCCTGCTCTGCGGCGGCGGCGCCAGGCTTCCCTCGGCGGCGGCCAAGGCCGCCAATTGGGGTCTTTCCGGGCTCGAGTTCGGGATCAACATCCCCGGCACCGCGGGCGGTGCGGTGCGGATGAACGCCAACGCCTACGGCGGGCAACTGGCCGAGGTGCTGGAGTGGGTGGACGTCTGCCGGGCCTCGGGCGTCGAGCGGCGCCGCCCGCAGGATCTCGGCTTCGGCTATCGCAGCTCGAGCCTGGGCCCGGAGGAGGTCGTCTCCCACGCCTCGTTCCTGCTCGTGCCGGCCGACAGCGAGGCGGTGCGGGCGACCCTCGCCGCCATGCGCGAGCGCCGCCGCGAGGCCCAGCCCTCGGGCATCAAGACCTTCGGGTCGACCTTCAAGAACCCGGAGCAGGAGAACGCCGACGGCAGGTCGGCGGGCCAGCTGCTCGAGGCGGCGGGCTGCCGCGGCCTGCGGGTCGGTGGCGCCCGTTTCTCCGAGGTCCACGCCAACTTCGTCGAGAACGAGGGCGAGGCGACGACCGCCGACGTGCTCGAGCTGATGGCGGAGGGGCGGCGCCGGGTCCACGATGCCTTCGGGGTCGTGCTCGAGCCCGAGGTGCAGACGCTGGGCGAGGTCGCCTGGCCGCGGGGTTGGCAGCTGTGAGGCGCCGTCTGCTCACCGTCCTCGGCGCCCTGGTCGTGGTCGGCGCCATCTACTTCCTGCTCTTCGGCGACTCGAGCGTCGACCCGCAGCTGACCTCGGAGCTGCCGACCTCGGCGATCGGCGAGGGGGAGGGGGCGGTCGGGGTCTCGGCCGCCGGGCTGATCAACACCGAAGCGCCCGCCCCGGAAGACGGGACGCTGCCGCTGCTGCCGATCTCGGCGCCGCCGAAGAACGGCAGGCTGCAGGGCCACATGCTCGAACAGGCCCGCATCCTGGGAGCGGCGCCGGCGGCGCTGCGATCCTGCGTCGCGGGCAGCTACTACGGCGAAAGCGGGATCGACGTCAAGCTGCGCTCGGGGATCGAACTGCGCTTCGGCGACGCGACCCGGGCCGAGGAAAAATGGGACTCGGCGGCGGCCGTGCTCGCCAACCCGCAGGTCACCGCGCTCGATTATGTAGACCTCCACTCTCCGCGCCATCCGGCGACCGGCGGCTCAAGCCACTCGCTGCCCGCGCCCGGCGAAGGCTCGGCCGAAGGTTGCGGCGGGTAGCCGGCGGGTGCCGGCGAAAGCCCCGTCCCAAGCCGATTTACACGCTCCAGGGCGGCCTGCGGCCAGGACCCGGTCAAACCCTCGACCTCAGAGTTAGATACGGCAAACTCTCGAGTGGGGGTCGAGACTTGGCGGCTGCAAGAGGCCTGTCCCGCGTTTGACAGAGTTCTGTCAATGCCCTACGTTGAGCGCAAATTCCGGCGTAATGCCGGAAGCTAGAACCCTCTAGCATGGCTGTAGCGTCAGACGGAACTTAGCCTCAACTCAAAATCCAGTCCTTTGCCGGGCTGGGCAAAATCCAGCCCCTCGCAGGGTTGGGAGATATCCGGCCTCTGAGGCCGGACTTGGAGAAATCGGGAGATGGAATCCACATACCTCGCGGTGATCAAGGTCGTCGGAGCCGGCGGTGGCGGAACCAACGCCGTCAGCCGGATGATCGATGCCGGCATTCGCGGCGTCGAGTTCGTCGCGGTCAACACGGACGCCCAGGCGCTGCAGGCCTGCGATGCCGACATCAAGCTCTCGATCGGCCAGGAGCTCACCCGCGGGCTCGGCGCCGGCGGTAACCCCGAGGTCGGGGCGGGCGCGGCGGCCGAGAGCCGCGACGAGATCAAGGAGGCGCTGAAGGGCGCCGACATGGTCTTCGTCACCGCGGGCGAGGGCGGCGGCACCGGCACCGGCTCGGCGCCGATCATCGCCGAGATCGCCAAGGAGGAGATCGGCGCACTGACCGTCGGCGCGGTCACCAAGCCCTTCGAGTTCGAGGGCAAACGTCGCATGCAGCAGGCGCTCGAGGGGATCGAGAAACTTCGCAACAACGTCGACACCCTGATCATCGTCCCCAACGAGAAGCTGCTGCAGGCGGTCGAGCGGCGGACCAGCGTGCTCGAGGCCTTCCGCCAGGCGGACGACATCCTGCGCCAGGGCGTCCAGGGCATCACCGACCTGATCACGATCCCGGGCCTGATCAACCTCGACTTCGCCGACGTGCGCACGATCATGCGCGACGCCGGCTCGGCGCTGATGGGCGTCGGCACCGCCTCGGGCGAGTCGCGGGCACTGGACGCCGCCAAGGCGGCGATCACTTCGCCGCTGATCGAGGAGTCGATCAAAGGCGCGACCGGCATGCTGCTCAACATCACCGGCCCCGAGGACCTCGGCCTGTTCGAGGTCAACGAGGCGGCGCAGCTGGTCCAGGCCGAGGCCGACGACAACGCCAACATCATCTTCGGCTCGGTCGTCGACCAGTCGATGCGCGATGAGATCAGGGTCACGGTGATCGCCACCGGCTTCGAGGGCTTCGAGCTCCTCGCCCGCTCGCCGCAGCGCGTCCGCCGTCGCTACGAGAGCCGCCCGCGGGTCTCGGCGGAGGACACCGACATCCGCAAACTGCGGGTCTCCGACGACGACATCGACGTCCCCGGCTTCCTCAAAGACTGAGCTAGCCGAGCAGGTCGAGCTCGGCCGCGCGGTTGACCGCCTCGATCCGCGAGCGGCACTCGAGCTTGCGGAGGATGTTCCTGACGTGCATGTCGACCGTGCGGTGGCTGAGGAACAGCTCCTGGGCGATCTCGCGGTTGGTGCGCCCGACCGAGACGTGGCCGAGGACCTCGAGCTCGCGCCGGGTCAGGGGCGCCTCGGCGATCTCCGCCGCCGAGCGCCGGCCGAGGCGGGCGGCGACCGAGTCGCCGAGGGCGGCGACCGCGGACGCGGCCTCGGTCGCGAGCGGCTGCGCGCCCAGCTTCTTGGCGGTCCTGTAGGACTGGCAGATCAGGTCGATCCCCTTCTCGCGGTCGACGGCGTCCGCCACCGCGACCCCGGCGCGTAACTCGACCTGCGCCCGCTCGAAGGGGATCCCGAGCCCCCCGTGCAGCTCGACCGCGCGGGAGAGCTGCTCCGCCGCGGTCGCGGTCTCGCCGTCGAGCATCGCCAGCTCGCCGATCGCCTGGGCGAGGGCCGCGAGCGCATCGGCGTGGCCGCCGTCGGCCGCCATCCGGGTCAGCGCCGTGGCGCAGGAGTGGACGCCGTCGCGGTCACCGCTGCGGGCGAAGAAGCCGGCGGCCCAGCGAAGCCCCCAGACCGCGTAGTGGTGATCCTCGCTCTGCTCCCAGCGGCTCAGCAGCGAGCGGCAGAGCTCGGTCGCCTCGTCATCCGCCCCCTCCGCCGCGGCCACGTGGGCGAGGCTCGCCGTCGTGTCCATGACCATGTTGTAATGGCCGACGGAGGAGGCGACCGCCCGCGAGGACGTGAGCAGGCGACGGGCCGAGGCGTGCTTGCCCTGGAAGGCCTGGATCGCGCCGAGCAGGCCCTCCGCGACCCAGGCGGCCCGTTCCGACTCGATCAGCTCATGGCAGACGCTCGACGCCCGCGACCATTCGCCTCGCTCGCGCAGCACGTAGGCGAGGCAGGTCACGCAGGCGACCTCGGTGTCGGCGTCCTCGCCGTGGCGGCAGAGGCTGAGCGCCGTGTCCAGGGCCTCCTCGGCCCGCCCGTAGTCGGCCGAGTCATAGAGGACGAGGCTGAGGCGCTGGTAGAGCTCGGCCGCGACCGGTGTCAGGTCGTTGTCGACCGCGAGGGCGAGCCCGGAACGGACGGTGTCGAGGCCGAGCTGGTACTCGCCACCCTTCGCCCGTGAGACACCGAGCAGGCCCAGGCCTCGGGCGGCGAGGTCGGGACGGTCTGCCTCCCGCGCGAACTCGACCGCGCTCTCGGCGTGCTCGGCCGCTTCGCCGAAATGGGCGCCGATGCGGCGGTGGTTCGCCATCGCGAGCTGCTCCGCCGCCGCCTCCGCCGGCCGCCCCGCCGTCAGAAACGCCTCGGCCGCGCGGCGTCGGGCGACGAAGCCGGCCTCTCGCTCGCCTCTCAATTCGCAGACCGCGGCGAGGCGGCGCTGGGCATCGGCGAAGCCGACCGTTTCGTCGCGCTCGGCACGGAGCGCCGCCAGCTCGCGCCAGGCTTTGGCGGCGTCGGCGTGATCGCCGACCAGCTCCGCGCAGGCGGCGTAGCGCTCGAGGGTCGCGTTGCGGCCCTCGCCGTCCTCTGCCGCCGGCCAGAGCTCCAGCGCCGCCTGCGCAGCCCTGACCGCGTCGCGATAGGCGCGCAGCGCTTCCGACTCCTCCGAGGCGCGCACCAGCGCCTCGCGCCCCCGCGCGTCCTCGCCGGCGCCGATCCAGTGGGTGGCCAGCAGCCTTGCGCCGCCGCCCTCGCTCTCGATCGCCTCCGCCAGCCGGCGGTGGATCTCCCGCCGTCGCAGCCAGGGCACCTCGGCGTAGAGGGCCTCGCGCGTGAGCGCGTGGCGGAAGGCGCCCTGTGCGGAGCCGCAGTCCAGCACCTGGCCGCTGCGCTCGAGCTCGAGCAGGCCCTCTTCGGAGGAGATCTCGACGACCAGGCCCGGGTCGAAGGGGTCGCCGGCGACGGCCGCGACCTCGGCCGCGGCTCGAGCCGGCTCCGAGAGCCGGGAGAAGCCGATCAGGACGGCGTCGCGGACGGTCTCGGGGATCGGCTCTTCTCCGTCGGAGGCGAGCTCCAGCCCGCCCGCGCCCTCCTCCAGGGCCCCCTTCGTGGTCAGCGCCGCGACCAGCTCCTCGGTGAAGAACGGAGACCCGCCGGTGCGGTCGTGGATCGCCCGGGTGAGGGTCGGCGAAGGGGTCTGGGGCAGCAGTCGCTCGAGCATCTGCGCGGTCTGCTCGGCGGCCAGCGGCTCGAGGGCGATCTCCTCGAGCTCGCCGCCACGGCGCAGCTCGTTGCGGAGCCAGCGCAGGAGGTGGTCGGGGGCGAGGGCGTCGGAGCGGTAGGCGGCGACTATCAGGACCGGGTCCTCCCGCAGGGTCGAGGCGAGCGCCGCGAGCAGCTCGATCGTCGCCTCGTCGGACCACTGCAGGTCGTCGAGCACGACCACCGTCGGTCGCGCGACCGAGGCGATCTCGACCAGCGCCGCGTGGACGGCCTCGAAGATGGTCGCCCGGTCGCTGTCGGGCGCGGGCGGTCCGAGCTCAGGCAGGAGCAGGGCAAGGTGGGGCCGCAACGGCCCGAGCCCGGCAAATGCGTCGGGTGCCGAGCGCAGCTGGGCGCGGAGCGCGGCGACGATCGGCCCGTAGGGGGCCGCGGCCCCGTCGGCGCAGGCGCCGCGCAGATAGGTCGAGGGGGGCCCGTCGGCCAGCTCGCCGGCGAGTCGGCTCTTGCCGACGCCCGCCTCGCCCGCCAGCAGCAGCAGGGAGCCCTCCCCGTCGCCGGCCCGCCGCAGCGCGCCGAGCAGGATCTGCCGCTCGTTCTCCCGCCCCACGAGCGGGGTCCGGCTCCTCATCCAGGCCAGTCTAGAAGTGCCGACCGGCGCCCTCGGGATGAGGGCGCCGGGTCGGTCCTAGGTGGATGCCGCGACCGGGTCGGGACGGACGATCACGGTGTCGGCGATCGGGATCACCTCGTCGGCCGCCATTCCACTGGCCTTCGCGTGGGCGCGAATCGCCTCCGGGCTCTCGCCTTCGTAGATGCAGAAGGTGCCGAGCTCGCCGCTCTCCTCGGTGAGGACGTAGCTGCGGATCCAGCGCACACCGGAATCGGGCTTGTCGCCCTCTTCGGTCGAGCGTTTCGCGCTCGCCTCGAGCTCGGTTGCCGAGGTCCAGGCATTGCGTCGTTGAATTCCATAGAGCTGCATCGGGTGCTCCTTCGTCGATTTATCGATCGATTCGACGGTAGGCGCGACCGCCGCCCTTCACATCAGCGAAACCACCGTATTTGCCCGCCGTCGCACCGTAATCGCGCCTGTTCGGCGGCCGCGGATGTCGAATACGCTGGTGCGCGTGCCCACGGTCGACACGTCGCTGAAGCGGACCCCGCTGTATGAGAAGCACCTCGAGCTCGGCGCGAAGGTCGTCCCCTTCGCCGGTTGGGAGATGCCGGTCACCTACGAGGGCATCCGGGAGGAGCACATGGCGGTGCGGACCCACGCCGGCATGTTCGACGTCTCTCACATGGGCGAGGTCGAGGTCGAGGGGCCGGGCGCGCTCGCCTTCCTCCAGCTCGTCCTCTCCAACGACGTCGCCAAGATCGCGATCGGCGGCGCCCAGTACTCCTGCCTCTGTGACGAGGGCGGCGGCGTCCTCGACGACCTCTTCACCTACCGGCTCGGCGACGACCGCTACCTGATCGTCACCAACTCGGCCAACCACGAGAGCGATCTCGCCTGGCTCGGCCGCTGGAGCCGCGGGCATGACGTCGCCGTCCGCGATGTCGCCGATCGCTACGCGATGCTCGCCGTGCAGGGCCCGCACGCCCGGGCCACGGTCGAGCGCAGCCTGGGGATCGTTCTGCCGCCGCGGATGCGGGTCGCGGTCGCCCGCGTCGGCGGCCGCCCGGCGCTGGTCTGCGGCACCGGGTACACCGGCGAGGACGGAGTCGAGCTGCTGATCGACCCCGAGGTGGCGACGCCGATCTGGGCCGAGCTGCTCGACGCCGGCGTCGTCCCCTGCGGGCTCGGCGCCCGCGACACCCTGCGGCTCGAGGTCTGCTTCCACCTGCACGGCAACGACCTCAGCCCCGAGCGCAACCCGATCGAAGCCGGGCTCGGCTGGTGCTGCGTCGAGGGCACCGGCTTCGTCGGCTCCGAGGCGATCGCCGCCGCCCGCGCCGACGGCCCGGCCGAGAAGCTGGCGCCGTTCCGGATCGAGGGCCAGGGCATCCCGCGCCAGGGCAACCCGATCCTGATCGGCGACGAAGGGGTCGGCACGGTCACCTCCGGCACCTTCTCCCCATCGCTCGAGATCGGCATCGGCATGGGCTACGTCAGGCCCGACCTGGCCGAGCCCGGGACCGAGCTCGAGATCGACGTGCGCGGCAAGCGACGGCCCGCCCGGATAGCGTCAAAGCCCCTCTACGAGAAAGCGAGATGAACCTTGGCCGAGGCGAGCTACCCAGAGGAGCTGAAATACCACGCCGAGCACGACTGGGCGCGGATCGACGGTGACCAGGCGACCTTCGGGATCACCTGGTACGCGCAGGACAGCCTCGGCGAGGTCGTCTTCTTCGACCCGCCCGAGGTCGGGTCGACGACCGCCAAGGACGCCTCCTACACGGAGGTCGAGTCGGTCAAGGCCGTCTCCGACGTGATCGCGCCGCTCTCCGGCGAGGTGATCGAGGTCAACGAGGCGCTCGGCGACGCTCCCGAGCGGATCAACGAGGACCCCTACGGCGAGGGCTGGCTGGTCAAAGTCAGGCTCAGCGACCCGCGCGAGGCGGAGCAGCTCCTGAGCGCCGCCGATTACCGCAATTTGCTCGATTCCTAGGGCCAGGCCCGCCGGCCGGCTCACGTAGCCTGTCTGGCGTGACGCGCTACACCTCTGCGACCGATGCCGATCGTGCCGAGATGCTGGCGGCGATCGGGGTCGATTCCCCCGCCGACCTCTTCGAGCAGATCCCGGCGCCGCTGCGGCTCGGCCGTGAGCTCGACCTGCCCGCGGGCCTGAGCGAGGCCGAGGTCTTCGAGCGCCTGGCGGCGCTCGCCGCCCGCAACGCCGATGCCGAGAGCGAGGTCTGCTTCGTCGGCGCCGGCATGTACGACCACTACGTGCCGGCGATCGTCGACGCGATCACCCAGCGCTCCGAGTTCCTCACGCCCTACACGCCGTACCAGCCGGAGATCTCACAGGGCGGCCTGCAGGCGATGTTCGAGTTCCAGACCGCGATGTCGGAGCTGACCGGGCTGCCGGTCTCCAACGCCGGCCTCTACGAGGGGCCCTCGTCGGTCGCCTCCGCCGGCTACCTGGCGATGGGCGCGACCGGGCGCCGGAAGTTCGTCGTCTCCCGCGGCCTCCATCCCCACAGCCGCGAGACCCTCGCCACCTACGCCGTCGGCTACGGCGCCGAGCTGGTCGAGGTCGGGCTCGAGGACGGCGTCACCGAGGCGGCGGCCCTGGCCGCGGCGGTCGACGGCGAGACCGCCGCGATCTTCCTCCAGAACCCGAACTTCCTCGGCGCGATCGAGGACGTTGGGGCGCTCGCCGCCGCCGCCAAGGAGCACGGCGCCCTCGTCGTCGTCGCGGTCGACCCGATGACGCTCGGGATCCTCAAGCCGCCCGGCGATTGCGGCGCCGACATCGCCCTCGGCGAGGGCCAGCCGCTCGGCAACCGCCTCGACTTCGGCGGCCCTTCGTTCGGCTTCTTCTGCGCGACCGAGGAGCAGATCCGCCGCATGCCCGGGCGGATCGCCGGTGAAACGGACGACGTCGACGGCCGCCGCGGCTTCGTCCTCGCGCTGCAGACCCGCGAGCAGCACATCCGCCGCGAGAAGGCGACCAACAACATCTGCACGGCGCAGGCGCTGAACGCGCTGGCGGCGATGGTCCACCTCGCCTGGCTCGGCCGCGAGGGCTTCCGCGAGCTCGGCGAGCTGCTCGTCCACCGCACGGCCTACGCCCGCGAGCGCCTGGCCGCGGTCGATGGCGTCGAGCTCCTGCACGAGGCGCCGGTCGCCCGCGAGTTCGGGCTGCGGCTCGAGGCGCCGGTCGACCGCGTCCTCGAGCGCTGTGCCGAGCAGGGGATTGCCGCCGGCTACCCGCTCGGGCGCGAGTACCCCGAGTACGAGGACGGCCTGCTGGTCGCGATCACCGAGCGCCGGACGAAAGCCCAGATCGACGACCTCGCCGATGCCCTCGGCGCCGCGATCGCGGCCGAGGTGGTGACCGCGTGAGCGCCACGGAGACCCCGATGCAGCGCGAACGGGCGCTGACGATCTACGAGAAGTCGAAGCGGGGGCGTCGCGCCGCCGTCCTCCCCGATGCCGAAGTGCCCGAGCCGCCGCTCGCCGAGCTGATCCCGGCCAAGCTGCTGCGCGAGGAGCCGCCGCGGCTGCCGGAGGTCGCCGAGCCGGAGATCGTCCGCCACTACAACCGGCTCTCGCGTCGCAACTTCGATCTCGACACCGGCTTCTACCCGCTCGGCTCCTGCACGATGAAGCACAACCCGCGGCTCAACGAGCGGGTCGCGGCCCTGCCGGGGCACGCCCGCCTGCACCCGGCCCAGGACCCGAAGCGCGCCCAGGGCGCGCTCGAGCTGATGTGGCTTCTGCAGGAGAGCCTGAGCGAGATCTGCGGCCTGCCCCACGTCAGCCTGCAGCCCTCGGCCGGCTCGCACGGTGAGCTCGCCGGCCTGCTGCTGACCCGCGCCTACCACGCCGACCGCGGCGAAGAGCGGGCCAAGGTGCTCGCCCCCGACACCTCGCACGGCACCAATCCGGCCTCGGTGACGATGGCCGGCTTCGAGGTGGTCAAGGTCGCGACCAACGAGCGCGGCGGGGTCGAGATGGACGACCTGCGGGCGAAGATCGCCGAGGACCCCGACGACGTCGCCTGCCTGATGCTGACCAACCCGAACACGCTCGGGCTCTTCGACGAGAACATCGCCGAGATCGCCGGCCTGATCCACGAGGCGGGGGGGACCCTCTACTACGACGGCGCCAACCTCAACGCCGTGATGGGCCACTCGCGCCCCGGCGACATGGGTTTCGACATCGTCCACGTCAACCTGCACAAGTCGTTCAGCCAGCCGCACGGCGGCGGCGGCCCCGGCGCCGGCCCGATCGCGGTCTCCGACCGGATCGAGCCCTTCCTGCCGCGCCCGCAGGTGGTCAGGCGCGAGAGCGACAACGGCGGCGGGCCGAGCTTCGACCTCGACCACGAGCGGCCCCGGTCGATCGGGCGCCTGCGGGGCTTCCAGGGCAACTTCGGCGTCTTCGTCCGCTCCTACGCCTACATCCTCAGCCTCGGCGCCGACGGCCTCGCCGAGGCCTCCGAGACGGCGGTGCTGAACGCCAATTACCTGAAGGCGAGGCTGGCCCGGGGTCGCGCCGGGGAGCGCCTGCCGATCGCCTTCGACCGCCATTGCATGCACGAGTTCGTCCTCTCCGGCAGGCCGATGAAGAAGGAGCTCGGGATCGCCACCCTCGACCTCGCCAAGCGCCTGCTCGACTTCGGCTTCCATCCGCCGACCGTCTACTTCCCCCTGCTGGTCGAGGAGGCGCTGATGGTCGAGCCGACCGAGACCGAGACCAAGGAGAGCCTCGACGCCTTCGCCGACGTGGTCGAGCAGATCCTGGTCGAGGCGGAAGACGACCCCGACCTCGCCCGCTCGGCCCCCTACACGACACCGGTCCGCCGCCTCGACGAGGTCAAGGCGACGCGCAGGCCGGTCGTGCGCCAGGCCCTGGGCTGATGCCCGGCGCCGGCGAGCCCGACGGGTTCGAGGCGAGGGCGGCCGGCGCGGCCGACCTCGACGCCGTCGCCGAGACCCTCGCCCTCGCCTTCTACGAGGATCCGGTCTGGGGCTGGGCGTTCCCGGACCCCGAGCGGCGCCTCGCCCAGCACCGCGAGCACTGGCGGCTGCTGAGCCGGGCGTCACTCGCCGACGGCTGGACCTGGATGACCGAGGGTGCCGGGGCGGCAGCGGTCTGGATC
Source organism: uncultured Solirubrobacterales bacterium (assembly GCA_963836415.1). Taxonomy (GTDB): domain Bacteria; phylum Actinomycetota; class Thermoleophilia; order Solirubrobacterales; family 70-9; genus VRUE01. The sequence goes on along the minus strand of CAWIJE010000005.1, from coordinate 40,687 downwards.
CCGCCCGGCGGGTCCGAGCTGAGCGCCGAGGATGAGGCGGGCATGACTCCCTTCGTCGAGGATCTGGTCGGCGCCGACGCGCCCCGGCTGCTCGACACGATGGAGCGCTTCAACGCCGCGCACCCCGACCGCGGCCCGCACTACTACCTGAGCCTGCTCGGCACCCACCCCGACCACCGCGGCCGCGGCGAGGGCATGGGCCTGCTCGCCGACTGCCTCGCCCGGATCGATGCCGAGGGCGCGGCGGCCTACCTCGAGTCGACCAACCCCGCCAACGAGGCCCGCTACGAAGGCGTCGGCTTCCTCCCCTTCAGCTCATTCGAGCTCGCCGAAGACGGCCCGCCCGTGACCCAGATGTGGCGCGAGCCACGGTCGGCAGGCTGAGCGCGTGGCCGATCTCGCCCTGACCGGGGCCACGGGTGCGCTTGGCGGCCGCATCGCCGAGCGGCTCGCCGACGCCGGAGTCGAGCAGCGGCTGATCGTCCGCGACGCCGATCGCGCCCCGGGGCTCGATGGCGCCGAGGTCGTCGTCGCCTCCTCCTACGGCGCCGGCGAGGAGATGCGCGAGGCGCTCGAGGGGATCGAGACGCTGATGCTGATCTCGGCCCGCGAGGCCCCCGACCGCGTCGCCGAGCACCTCAGCGCGGTCGCCGCCGCCGCCGACGCCGGGGTCGAGCGGATCGTCTACACCTCGGTCCTCGGGGCCGCCTCCGATGCCGTCTTCACCTTCGCCCGCGACCATTGGGCGACCGAGGAAGCGATCCGCGAGTCGGGCCTGCGCCACACCTTCCTGCGCAACTCTCTCTACCTCGACTTCGTCACCATCCTCGCCGGCCCCGAGCGCGAATTCCGCGGCCCCGCCGGCGACGGCCGCTTCTCGCTGGTCTCGCGCGATGACATCGCCGATTGCGCGGCGACGGTGCTGCTCGCCGACGGCGCGCCGCTCGACGGCGAGACGGTCGACCTGACCGGCGGCGAGCTGTTCGGCCTCGCCGAGGTCGCCGAGCGGATCAGCGCCTACACCGGCAGGCCCTACTCCTACGCGCCGGAGACGGTCGAGGAGGCCTGGGAGAGCCGCGAGCCGCTCGGCTTCCCGGACTGGATGCTGGCCGGGATGATCAGCAACTACGAGGCGGTCGCCGACGGCTCGATGGAATTCCTCTCCGACGGGGTCGAGCGGCTCTCGGGACACGCGCCGCAGTCGCTCGAGGACTGCCTCGACGCCCATCCCGAGCTGTTGACGATCTTCGGCTAGGGAGCGAGGACCCGGAAGCGGGCCGAGGCGAGCCCCGAGGCGCCGCCTGCGTTCGTCGCCACGAGGTCGGCGCGGTAGCGGCCGGGGGAGAGGGGCCTGCCCTTGACCCGGCCGGAGAAGGCGATCGAGTTCGCTCCCGCCGCTCCCGCCCTGAGCAGCGTCCCGACCCTGGGGAAGCTGGTCTTGCCCCTGCGTTTGACGACCCTGCGGATCGTCACCCTGACGCTCGCCGCCGCGTCGAGGTTGAAGCTGAAAGCGGTGCCGCGCTTCTTCTTCGCGCCGGTCTTGACCCGGAAGGCCCTGCGCTTCAGCCTCAGCTTGCTCAGCCGCGGCGGCGCCTTGGCCACGATCGGGACCGCGACGGCGAGCTCGTCGGCGCCGATGTCGACCGCGGCGCCCTGCGGTCGCGGCTGGCCCTCGAAGTCGAGGCTGCCGACCGCGGCGCTCTGCAGGCCGGCGTCGATCGTCGGCGAGCCGGGCAGCTGGTGGACATCGCCGGTGGCGGCGTCGATTAGAAGCGGGGCCGCAACCGCCGCGTCCTGGTTGTGGGGACCCGGTGTGAAGACCTCCTGCCCTTCGCCCAGCGAGTTGACCGCCGAGGGACGGTAGTTGGAGTAGTCGATCTCGATTTCGGCGAGGGTGCTGGAATCGTTGGACTGCGCGATCAGGTCCTTCTCGACGCCACGCGCGATCGTGTTGCGGATGACGGCGGTCGCCGACTGGCCCGACGCAAGAGGGCGGACGACGATTCCGAAGGTTCCCGCCGCGCTGCCGATCGCGGTCACGTTGACGATCGTGCTGGCACCGGGTCCGTGCAGGTAGACCGCCGCTCCGGACGGCCCGTTGTCGATCGCGACCGAGTCGCGGATGGTCGAGCCGCAGGCGACGATCGAGCCGCTGCCGCCCGAGAGCGCGAAGACGCGCTCGACCGTGCTCCCCGTGCCGATGGCGAGGGCTCCGTAGGCGCCGCCGCCGACGTTCGTCAGGCGCAGCCCGGTGGCGGTCGAGCCCGCGCCGAGCGACAGCGTGGCGTCGGCGGCCGAGCCGCTGACGATGCTCGGCGGAATGCCGGGATCGGCACCGCGGACGGTGATCCCTTTCAGGGTCGAGAGCGGCGTCGCGGTGACGTTGTAGTCGCCGGCGGCGACGATCACCTCGTCGCCGTCGTCGGCGAGGTTGACGGCGTAGTCGATCCGGCACGGATTGGCCGCGGCGCAGGCGCCCATCGGCACTCCGGCCGGGGCGACGAAGCGCTGCTCGGCGCCGGCCCAGTCGGGCGCCGCGAAGAGGATGCCGATCGCGGTGAGCAGCGGCACGAGACGCCGAGCGATTCTCCCCATGGCCGGTAAGACTAGAGCCCCGGCGGACGGCCTTCTAGATCTCGGGCAGCTCCTGCTCGAGCTCGAGCACCGGGGCGAAGAGGTCGCCGTGCCGCTCGATCCGCTCGAGCACATCGCCGGTCTTGAAGGCGAGGTCGCTCGCCCTGTCGCTCTCGATCGTCGCCTCGACCTCGTCCCAGGTGATCGGGGTCGAGACGGTCGGCTGTTCGCGCGCGCGCAGGCTGTAGACGGCGATCGTCGTTTTGCTGCGGTGGTTCTGCGACCAGTCGACCAGCACCTTGCCCTCGCGTTCGACCTTTTTCATTTTCGAGACGACCTTGTCCGGGGTCTGCTTCTCGAGCAGCTGGGCGATCGCTTTCGCCATCGGTTTGGTCTCCTCGTAGGAGGTCTTGACGTTGAGCGGCACGTAGACCTGCATCCCCTTCGAGCCCGAGGTCTTCGGGAACGACTCGAGCCCGAAGTGGGCGAACAGCTCGCGCAGGCGCACGGCGACGGCGCAGCACTCGACGATGTCCGCCGGTGGGCCCGGGTCGAGGTCGAAGGCGAACACGGTCGGCCGGTTCGGCGCCCGTGAGCGCGAGAGCGAGGGGTGCAGCTCGACCGCCGCCAGCTGCGCCATCCAGATCAGCGTCGGCAGGCTGTCGCAGACGCAGAAGTCGATGTTGCCGGCGTTGGGGCCGGCCCGCACCTTCGCCGTCTTCACCCATTTCGGCCGGTGCTTGGGGCAGCGCTTCTCGAAGAAGGCGGAGTCGAGGTCTTCGACCCCTTCGGGGAAGCGGCGCAGGGTGACCGCGCGGCCGTTCAGGTGCGGGACCATCGTCGGCCCGACCTTGGCGTAGTAGTCGACCACCTCGCCCTTGGTGAAGCCGGCCTTCGGGTAGAGGACCTTGTCGAGGTTGGTGAGTTTCAGCTCCCGACCATCGACCTCGACCTGGCGGTCAGTGCCCACGGGACGCTACTTGGAGGATTTCGCTTTGGAGCGTTTTTTGGCGGCGGCTTTTTTCGGCGCTTTGCGGGGTTTTTTCGCCTTCGCTTTGGCTTTCGCCTTGGCCGGGGCTTTCTTCGCCTTGCCGTCGGATTTGGCCGAGTCGCCTTTGACCGCGGCGATGCTTTCCTCGAGAGCCGCCATCAGGTCCGGCGCCTTGGTCGCCTCCGGCTCGGACTCGGTCGAGGCGACGATCTCCTTGCCTTCGGCCTTGCGTTCGATCAGCGCCATCAGTTCCTCGCGGTACTCGTCGCGATAGGCGGTCGGGTCGAAGTCGCTGGTCAGCGACTCGATCAGCTTCTCCGCCATCTCGACCTCCTTCTTCGCCACCTTCGGCTTCTCCGCCGGCAGGACATCGTCGAGCTCGGAGGCCGGCACGACTTCGTCGGCGAAGCGCATCGTGGTCAGGGTCAGCACGCCGTTCTCGGTGCGCAGGGCGGCGAGGTGCTCCTTGTTGCGAAAGACGAAGCGCGAGATCGCGACCTTGCCCGAGGCCTCCATCGCGCTGGCGAGCAGCGAATACGCTTTCTCGGCGCCGTCGGCCGGGCCCAGGTAGTAGGGGCTGTCGAAGTAGATCGGGTCGATCTCGCCGAGGTCGACGAAGTCCTGGACTTCGATCGCCCGTGACTTCTTCGGCGCCATCGCCGCCAGCTCGTCCTTGCTGATCGGCACGTAGTTGCCCGAGGTGATCTCGAAGGCTTTCTGGATCTTCTCGTAGGGGACCTCCTCGTCGGTCCCTTCGGCGACCCGGCGGTGGCGGATGCGGGCGCCGTCGGACTCGCGGATCTCACGCAGCGAGATTCCCCGGCGCGCGGTCGCGCTGTAGAGCTTGACGGGCACGTTGAGGAGCCCGAAGCTGATCGAACCGCTCCAAATCGCTCTAGCCATCGGCAGTCACGTACCCGATTGTTCCAGCCCCTCACCGGCCTGTCCTGCAGGTCCGCCCGGACGGGTCGGTTCTTGCGTGAGGCCGGCTCCTGCCTCGACGTAGACTCGGCGGCGTGTCCCGCCAGCAGCGCCTGACGTTGATCGCGACGATCCTCGGCTCGACCGTGGTCTTCCTCGACGGCACCGTCGTCAACGTCGCCCTGCCGGCGATCAGCGACGGCCTCGACGTCGGCCTCGCCGGCCAGCAGTGGGTGGTCGAGGCCTACACCCTCGCGCTGGTCGGCCTGCTCCTCGTCGGCGGCAGCCTCGGCGACCAGTTCGGCCGCCGCCGCATCTTCGTCATGGGCCTCGTCTCCTTCGGCGTCACCTCGGCCCTCTGCGCGATCGCGCCCACCTCCGAGTTCCTGATCGCCGCCCGCGCCCTGCAGGGGATCGCCGGCGCCCTGCTCGTCCCCGGCTCGCTGGCGATCGTCGCCTCGACCTTCTCCGGCGAGGCGCGCGGAAAGGCGGTCGGCACCTGGACCGCCTGGACCGGGATCGCGACCGTGATCGGCCCGGCCGGCGGCGGCGCCCTGATCAGCCTGGTCTCCTGGCGGGCGATCTTCTGGGTCAACCTGCCGCTGATCGCCGCCACGGTCGCGCTGACGCTGAAGGCGGTCGATGAGAGCCGCGACGAGGACGCCTTCCTCGATATCGACTACCTCGGCATCCTGCTCTCGGCGATCGGGCTCGGCGGCCCGACCTTCGCCCTGATCGAGCAGCCGGCCAACGGCTGGGGCAGCCCGATGGTCTGGCTGCCGATGCTGGTCGGGATCGTCAGCTTCGGCCTCTTCATCGTCCGCGAGGCCTACGCTCGCCACCCGATGCTGCCGCTCGGGCTGTTCCGGATCCGCAACTTCTGGGTCGCCAACCTGACCACCCTCTCGGCCTACGCCGGCCTGATCGGCGGTCTCTTCTTCGTCGGCCTCTTCCTCCAGCAGGTCGCCGGCTACACCCCGCTCGAGGCGGGCCTGGCGACGACGCCGATCTCGGTCCTGATGTTCTTCCTCTCGCCCCGCTTCGGCAAGGTCGCCTCGGGGACGGGCCCGCGCCTGCCGATGTCGGCCGGGCCGATCGTCGGCGGCATCGGGCTCCTGCTCCTGCTCCGGGTCGGCTCCGACCCCAGCTACGTCACCGACGTGCTGCCCGGGCTGCTGATCTTCGGCGTCGGCCTCTCGGCCACCGTCGCGCCGCTGACCGCGACCGTGCTCGACTCGGTCGACGAACACCACGTCGGCATCGCCTCCGGCGTCAACAACGGCGTCTCCAGGGTCGCCGGGCTGCTCGCGATCGCGATCCTCGGGGCGGTCATCTCGGCCCACTTCGGCTCCGCCCTCGACGACGAGCTCGGCTCGAAGCCGCTCTCCGACCAGGCCGCCGGCAAGGTCGCCGACGCCAAGGAAAAGCCGCTGGCGGTCCCGGCGACGGGCGACCTCGCCGCCGACGAGGCGGATCGGATCGTCGCCGCGGCCGACGACGCCTCGACCTCCTCCTTTCACCTCGGCATCGGGATCGCCGGGGTGCTGATGATCCTCGGCGGCATCGTCGCCGGATTCGGGATCGAAAACCCGAAGCGCAGATCGGTCGAAGCGATCGCCGTGCGCGGCAGCGCCCAGGCCGGCGAGTGCGGCCACTCGGCCGATTGCGACGAGCGCGACTCCGAGGCGGCGCTCGAGCCTCGACGGGCATAGGGTTCCCACCGCTGATGATCATCTTCTCCGGGATCCAGCCGACCGGGCGCAAGCACCTCGGCAACCACATCGGCGCGATCCGCCAGTACGTCGAGGGCCAGGATCGCGGTGACCCGGCGATCTACTGCATCGTCGACCTGCACGCGATCTCGGTCGCCTACGACCCCGCCGAGCTGCGCGAGCGGGCCTACGACACCGCCGCGATCCTGCTCGCCGCCGGCCTCGACCCGGCCCGCTGCATCTTCTTCCGCCAGTCCGACGTGCGCGAGCACAGCGAGCTGACCTGGCTGCTCTCGGCGGTCACCTCGCACGGCGACCTCAACCGCATGACCCAGTTCAAGGACAAGTCGGCGAGCCAGCGCGAGTTGGTCTCGGCGGCGCTCTTCTACTACCCGGTGCTGATGGCAGCCGACGTGCTCGCCTATAAGGCGGAAGAGGTGCCGGTCGGCGACGACCAGCGCCAGCACGTCGAGCTGATGCGCGAGATCGCCCGCCGCTTCAACGAGCGCTTCGGCGAGACCCTGGTCGTGCCGGAGTTCCGCATTCCCGAGCTCGGCGCGAGGATCATGGACCTGCAGGAACCGGCCAACAAGATGTCGACGACGGCGCCCTCGGTGGCGGGGACGGTCCTCGTCCTCGACGAGCCCGACCAGATCCGCAAGAAGTTCGGCAGCGCCGTCACCGACTCCGGCCGCGAGGTCCGACGCGGCGAGGACAAGGCCGGGATCACGAACCTGATCGACATCCTCGCCGTCTCCCGCGGGGTGACGCCGGAGCAGATCGAGGCCGAGTTCGAGGGCGTCGGCTACGGCGATTTCAAGGCGGCCGTGGCGGAGGGCGTGGTCGAACTGCTGGCCCCTGTCCGCGAGCGCTACGCCGAGCTGCGCCCCGACGAGGCGGCGCTCGAGGCGGCGCTCGCCGCCGGTGCCGAGAAGGCGCGCGCGATCGCCTCGGTCACCGTCGCCGAGGTGCGCGCGCGGATGGGCTTCGGCGGCGGCTAGGCCGTCGTCGTTCGCTGCCGTTACCGTTGGCGCATGACCCCCGTCGCTGAGCTGGACCTCGAGCTCGATGTCTTCGCCGGTCCCTTCGACCTGCTGCTCGCCGTTGTCCTGCGCGAAGAGGTCGACCTGCTCGAGGTGGAGCTGGGCGAGGTAGTCGTCGCCTACATCGAGCACCTCGAGCGCGAAGGCGAGCTCGAGCTCGAGGTGGCGACCGAGTTCCTCGTCCTGATCGCCTCGCTGCTCGAGCTCAAGTCGCGGCTGATCCTGCCCGGAGCAGACGACGGTCTCGACGAGCTCAAGCCCGAGGAGGCGATCGACGAGCTGCTCGCCCGCCTGCTCGAGTACCGGCGCTACGCCGGCGCCTCCAAGCTCCTGGTCGAGCGCTTCGAGGCCGAGCGCGGCTACCTCTACCGGTCGGCGCCGCTGCCCGCCGAGCTGCGCCGCGTCGCGACCGAGGCCGCCACCGCGGTCTATGACCCCGAGCAGCTCGGCGCCGCGCTCGGCGACCTGCTGACCGAGCCGGCGGCGGTCGACGTCAGCCACATCCGGCCCACGGTCTCGCTCGAAAAAAGGCTCGCCGTGCTGCGTCGGGCGCTGCGCGCCGGCGGCGGCAGCGTCGACTTCGACGAGTACTTCGGCGGCGAGGACCGGCTGACGCAGGCGGTCACCCTCTTCGCCCTGCTCGAGCTCTACCGCCGGGGCGAGGCGACCTGGAAGCAGAGCGAGGCCTTCGGGCCGATCGAGATCACGGTCGGAGGCGAGCGGTGAACGACCTCGCCCGCACGATCGAGTCGCTGCTCTTCCTCTCGCCGCAGCCGGTGTCCGCCGCCGACCTGGCCGAGGCGACCGAGTCCAAGCAGGGCCAGGTCGAGGAGGCGATCGGGGTCCTGCGCGAGGACCTCGCCGAGGGACGGCGCGGCGTCGTCCTACGCGAGGTATCGGGCGGCTTCTCGCTCGCCAGCGACCCGGCGAGTGAGGAGGCGGCGCGCCGCCTGCTGGCCAAGCCGCGCACGCCGCCCCTGACCCAGGCCCAGGCGGAGACGTTGGCGATCGTCGCCTACCTGCAGCCGGTCTCCCGGCCCGAGGTGGCGCGGATCCGCGGCGTCTCCTCGGAGTCGGCGGTGCAGACCCTGGCCGAGCGCGGCCTGATCGAGGAGTCCGGCCGCTCGCGCTTCGGCGCCGCGATCTTCAAGACGAGTGAGCTCTTCGAGCGCCTCTTCGGCCTCGGCGGGCTCGACCAGCTGCCGGATCCCTCGCGGTTCGACCCGACCCCCGAGGACGAGCGCGAGCTGCGCGAGCGCTTGCTCAAGGCCGGGGAACAAAGGGCCGAACCGTGAATTCGAAGGGGGCCCGGGGGAGGTCCCGTCTGAGCAACAGCGGGGAGGCTCCGCCGGGACCTCCCCCGCACCCCCTTTGAGGTCGGGGTCGATTGCTCCCCGGTCATCGTGAAGCCGGCTAGGTTCCTCGCTCCCGGTGGGGTTGCGTCGTGAGGTTGGCGAAATTCCTCGCTCATGGCGGGGTCGCATCGAGGAGGTTGTCGGAGCGGATCATCGGGAATGGGCGGGTGACCGTGAACGGGGAGGTGGTCACCGATCCGGCCCGGGACGTCGGCGAGGCCGATGACGTGCGGGTCGACGGCGGACCGGTCGGCGAGGAGCGTCGCGAGGTCTGGGCGGTCAACAAGCCTGCCGGGGTGGTCTCGACCGCGAAGGAGCCGGGCGAGAGGCCGGCCGTGGTCAGCCTGGTCGAGACCGGGCTGCGGCTCTACCCGGTCGGCAGGCTCGACGTCGACTCGACCGGCCTGCTGCTGCTGACCAACGACGGCGAGCTCGCCAACCGGCTCACCCATCCGCGTTACGAAGTCGAGAAGGCCTACCGGATCGAGCTCGGGCGGCCGCCGGGAGAGGCCGACGTCGAGAGGCTGCGCAACGGGGTCGAGCTCGAGGACGGGATCACGGCGCCGGCCGTGGTGCGCCGGCTCAGCGCTCGCAAGGTCGAGGTCGTCATCCGCGAGGGCCGCAACCGCCAGCTGCGCCGGATGGCCGAGGCGATCGACAACCGCGTCGTCACCCTGCGCCGGGTCCGCTTCGGCCCGATCGAGCTCGGCAACCTGCCCGAGGGCCAGGCCCGCCGTCTCTCCGCCGCCGAGGTCGAGTCGCTCCGCAGCCCGAACGGAAGCGGCAGCGGATCGAGTGCTGCTAAACGGGGCCCATAGCCCCCAGATCGGAGCACTCGGCCGACCGGAGCACTCGGCCGACGTCAGTCCGCTGCGGCTGGGTCAGCCGAGGACCTGGAGGACCACGGTGCGCCGGCGGGGGCGGTCGTCGAAGTCGACCACGACGACCTGCTGCCAGGTGCCGAGCGCCAGGCGGCCGCCGGACACCGGCACTGCCTCGGAGGGACCGATCAGGGTGGCCCGCTGGTGGGCGTGGGAATTGGAGTCGTGGTTGAGCCGGTTGTGCTCGTAGTCGCCCTCGCTCGGCACGAGGCGCTCGAGCAACGCCCGCAGGTCGGCGACGCCGCCCGGCTCGAACTCCATCGTCGCGACGGCCGCGGTCGAGCCGCGGACGAAGGCCAGCGCCTGGCCCTCTTCGATCCCGGCCTCTTCGACGGCGCGCCGCAGCTCGGCGGTGATGTCGTGGACGGCGCCGTTCCCCTCGGTCTCGATGCTGATCTCGGTCGCCTGAACCACGCCGCTGACGCTACCTGGAAAGATGCCTGCGATGGGCGAGCAGAGACTCTTTGCCGTACGCGGCGCGGTGCAGGCCGACGCCAACGAGGCCGAGCCGATCCTCTCGGCGACCTCCGAGCTGATGAGCGAGCTGCTCGAGCGAAACAAGCTCGAGGCGCCGCAGATCGTCAGCTGCATCTTCACCACCACCGAGGACCTCGACGCCGAGTTCCCGGCCGTCGCCGCCCGCAACCTGGGCCTCGACACGGTGCCGCTCCTCTGCTGCCGTGAGATCCCCGTCCCGGGCGCGATGGAGCGGGTGATCCGGGTCCTGGTCCACTTCTACGGCCCCTCCGGCGAGGCGCCCGCCCACACCTATCTGGGCGCGACCAAAGCGCTGCGCTCGGACCTCCACGCCGCCCAATAGGGCCGCCGGTCGGCACAATGTCAGCGTGACCGTCACTTTCGCCGAGAAGCTCGCCCGCATCCCGGGCTACCAGGCCGGAGTCCCCACCGGGCAGGCGCCCGAGCAGGTCGCCGCCGGCGAGATCGCCCAGCTCGCCTCGAACGAGTCGCCCTTCCCGCCGCACCCGAAGGTGATCGAGGCGATCGAGGCCGCCGCCGGCGCGATGAATCGCTACCCGGACCCCGACGCGACGCTGCTGCGCAGTCGAATCGCCGACCGCTACGAGACCGAGCCCGGACGGGTCGCGGTCGGCAACGGCTCCTGCGAGATCCTGCTCGCCGCGGCCGAGGCGCTCTGTGAGCCCGGGGCCGAGATCGTCTACGCCTGGCCCTCGTTCTCGATGTACCCGTACCTGCCGGCGCTGACCGGGGCCCGCGAGGTCCGCGTCCCGCTCGGCCCGGGCGCCGTCCACGACCTCGATGCGATGGCGGCGGAGGTGACCGCGGCGACCCAGCTGCTGATCGTCTGCAATCCGAACAACCCGACCGCGACCCACATCCGGGCAAGCGAGATCGGCGCCTTCTGCGAGCGCTTGCCGGAGCACGTGACGATCGTCCTCGACGAGGCCTACATCGAGTTCCAGACCGAGGACGACCCCGACTCGACGGTCGACCTGCTCGCCGAGTTCCCCAACCTGGTCATCCTGCGCACCTTCAGCAAGGCCTACGGCCTGGCCGGCCTGCGGGTCGGCTACGCGATCGGCTCGGCCAAGTTCCGCGCCGCGATCGACGCCGTCCGCCAGCCCTTCAGCGTCAACGCCCTGGCCCAGGCGGCCGGGGCCGAGGCGATCCTGCACGGCGACGACGTCGCCGAACGGGTCGAGACGACGCTGATCGAGCGGATCCGGGTCGAGTCGGGGCTCGAGCAGCTCGGCCTAGCGACCAGCGAGAGCCAGGCCAACTTCTCCTGGGTCGACCTCGGCGCCGCCGACGAGGGCGAGGTGGTCGCCGGGCTCGCCGAGCGGGCGATCGCGGTCCGGCCCGGCACGCCGCTCGGCGACCCCGGCCACCTGCGCATCACCTACGGCACCACGGCCGAGAACGAGCGCCTACTCGATGCGCTCGGCTCCCTGCTCGGCTGAGGACCTGCCGCGGCAGGCCTCGAACTTCGACACGGCGCTCCTCCCGTGCTAAAAACTGTGGCAGTGAAGCGAACGGACCAGAACCCGAGCCCCCTCCGCGCCACCGGCGCCGCGCTCGAGGCTGCCCGTCGCTCCTATTACTGGCGATTTAGCTAGGCGTCCGGCCTGGCGGCGTTTTTCGCCGCGTCAGATACGCGCTTCGGTCGGGCGCCGTCGGGTCATTGCGCGTTCCCCGTGCACCCCTGATCGGTCGCACGGGTTTCGGAAGTAGGATTTTCGGACTTTGGAGGATGGTGAGGGAAAAATGATGATCGGAGCTGAGCAGGGCGCCAAGGACCGCGTCCGCGACCAGCGCATCGAGCGGATCGTCGAGCTGGCATCGCCGGCGACGCTGCTCGAGGAGCTGCCCCTGGGCGATCGACGCGAGCAGGCGGTGGTCCGCGGCAGGACCGAGGTCGAGGCGGTGATCAACCGCGAGGACGACCGGCTGCTGGTCGTCGTCGGCCCCTGCAGCGTCCACGACATCGAGGCGGCGGCCGACTACGCCGGCCGCCTCGCTGCCTACGCCGCCGAGCACGGCGACGATCTCCTGATCGCGATGCGGGTCTACTTCGAGAAGCCGCGGACCTCGATCGGCTGGAAGGGCCTGATCAACGACCCGCACCTCGACGGCTCCGGTGACGTCAACGCCGGCCTGCGGATCGCCCGCAAGCTGCTGCTCCAGGTGCTCGACACCGGCCTGCCGATCGGCTGCGAGTTCCTCGATCCGATCACGCCGCAGTACATCTCCGACGCCGTCTCCTGGGGCGCGATCGGCGCCCGCACGACGGAGAGCCAGATCCACCGCCAGCTCGGCTCCGGCCTCTCGATGCCGATCGGCTTCAAGAACCGCACCGACGGCGACGTCCAGGTCGCCGTCGACGCGGTGCGGGCCGCCGCCGCCTCGCATGCCTTCGCCGGCATCGACGACAGCGGCATCCCCGCGATCCACCACACCGCCGGCAATCCCGACGGCCACGTGATCCTGCGCGGCGGCCGCGGCGCCCCCAACTACGACCCGGCCGGGGTCGAGGAGGCGCTCGCCAAGCTGCGCGCCGCCGGCCTGCCCGAGCGGGTCGTGATCGACGCCTCGCACGACAACAGCGGCAAGGACCCGGCCCGCCAGGTCGTCGCCGCCGCCGAGATCGGCGATCAGGTCGCCGCCGGCAACGAGGCGATCGTCGGCGTCATGCTCGAGTCCTTCATCGTCGAGGGCAGTCAGAGCAGCGACGGCGACGGGCCGCTCGTCTACGGCCAGTCGATCACCGACGCCTGCATGGCGTGGGAGGACACGACTGCGGTCCTGGACGGGCTGGCGGCGGCGGTCCAGGCCCGGCGACGGCGATGAAGGTCGCCATCCTCGGGGTAGGCCTGATCGGCGGCTCGATCGGTCGCGCGGCACGCTCGCGTGCCGGCGCCGACGTCGCCGGCTTCGACCTCGACACCGGCACGGTCGCCGAAGCGGTCGCCGCCGGCGCCATCAACCGCTCGGCGGCAACCGTCGCCGACGCCTGCGCCGGCGCCGAGGTCGTCTTCTGCGCGACCCCGGTCGGCGGCCTGGTCGAGCTCGCCCGGGCGGCGCTCGAGCACAGCGACGAGGCCGCCGTCGTCACCGACGTCGGCTCGACCAAGCGCGAGATCGTCGCCGCTCTCGGCGACGACGAGCGCTTCATCGGCGGCCACCCGCTGGCCGGGGCCGAGACGGCCGGCGTCGCCAACGCCCGCGAGGACCTATTCGACGGCGCCCGCTGGTACCTGACCCCGACCGCCGGCTCCAGCGGCCTTCTCTACGACCGCCTGCAGCGCACGATCTCCGAGCTCGGCGCCCGCCCGCAGGCGATCGACCCGGAGGCCCACGACCGGCTGATGGCGACGGTCAGCCACCTGCCGCACGTCGTCGCCAACGCCCTCGTCGGCCAGGCGATCGCCGAGCTCGGCCGTGACTCCGAGCGGATCCCGGTCGAGGTCGGCCCCAGCTTCCGTGACACGACCAGGGTCGCCGGCTCGAACCCGGCGATCTGGGGTGACATCTTCGCCAGCAACCGCGAGGCGGTCGCCGAGGCGATCGACGCGGTCGGCGCCCGGCTGAGCGAGGCCGCCGCGCTGATCCGGGAGGGCGATCGCGAGGCGGTCGCCGCCTGGCACGCCGGCGCCGCCGAGGAGCGCCGGCGGCTGCTCGAGTCCGACCTCGCCGGCGGCCCGCTGCGTGAGCTGCGCGTGGTCGTCGCCAACCGTCCGGGGACGATTGCCGGCCTCGCCCTCACCCTCGGCGAGGCCGGGGTCAACATCGAGGACATGGCGCTCTACCCGACCCCGGACATGAGCTCCGGCGCGGTCACCCTCTGGGTCTCCGGCGACGCCGAGGCTGCCCGCGCCACCGAGCTGATCAGTGGGCTCGGGCACTCGGTCACCGCCGTCGGCGCCGAGCAGTAGCCGATGCTGAGCCGTTTTGACCCGGCGGGCCCGCTGCGTGGCGTCCTGCGCCCTCCGCCCGACAAGTCGATCTCGCACCGGGCGGCGCTGATCGCGGCGATGTCGGAGGGGATGACGAGCATCGAGGGCTACCTCGATGCCGCCGACACCCGCTCCACCCTGGCCGCGGCCGAGGCGCTCGGCGCGACCGTGGAGCGGGCCGACTCGCTCGCCGACGAGATCCGCGTCACCGGCGTCGGCCTGCAGGGCTGCGTCTCGGCCGCGATCGACGTCGGCAACGCCGGCACGCTGCTGCGCCTGCTGCCGGGCTGGTTGGCGGGGCAGCCCGGCGGCACCTGGGAGCTCGACGGCGACGACTCGATCCGGCGCCGGCCGGTCGACAGGATCGCCCGGCCGCTGACCGGAATGGGGGCGATCGTCTCCAGCCGCGACGGCCTGCCGCCGCTGACGGTCGAGGGCGCGCCGCTGAGCGGCATCGCCTACGAGATGCCGGTGGCGAGCGCCCAGGTCAAGTCCTGCCTGCTCTTCGCCGGCCTGCTGGCCGAGGGCGAGACGACAGTGATCGAGCCGCTGCCCAGCCGCGATCACAGCGAGCGCATGCTGAGCGCCGCGGGCGCCGAGATCGAGCGCCGCGGCGACGCCGTCGTCGTCCGGCCCGCCGAGCGGCTCGCGCCGGGCCGCTTCGTCATCCCCGCCGACTTCTCCTCGGCCGCCTTCCCGCTGGTCGCGGCGCTGCTCGTTCCCGGCAGCGAGGTGCGCCTGGCCGGGACCGGGCTCAACCCGACCCGGACCGGCCTGCTCTCGATCCTCGAGCGGATGGGCGCCTCGGTCGAGCTCGAGCCGGGCGAAGGTGAGGGCGGCGAGCCGATCGGCACGATCGTCGCCCGTGCCTCCCGCCTGCACGGAACCGAGGTCGGCGGCGCCGAGGTGCCGCTGGCGATCGACGAGCTGCCCCTGGTCGCGCTCGCCGCCTGCTTCGCCGAGGGCGCGACGACGATCGGCGACGCCGCCGAGCTGCGCCGCAAGGAGTCCGACCGGATCGAGACCGTCGCCGCCGCCCTGACCGCCCTCGGCGCCACGGTCGAGACCAGCGCCGACGGGATGCGGATCGAGGGCGGGGGAGGCCTGCGCGGCGGGCTCGTCGCCGCCCACGGCGATCACCGGATCGCGATGCTCGGCCTCGTCGCCGGCCTGGCGTCGAGCGACGGCGTCGAGGTCGACGGCATCGAGGCGGCCGCGGTCAGCTACCCCGGCGTCGAGGCCGACTTCAATTCCCTCCTAGAGGCGTAAGACTCCGGCCATGGTCATTGCCATCGACGGACCCGCGGGAGCGGGCAAGTCCTCCGTTGCCCGCGGCGTCGCGGGCGAGCTCGGCTTCACCTATCTCGACTCCGGGGCGATGTACCGCTGCGTCGCGCTCGCCGCGCTGCGCGGCGAGGTCGATCTCGACGACGCCGTCGCGGCCGGCGCCCTGGCGGCGGCGCTCGCGATCGGGCTCGACGGTGACCTGGTCGCGCTCGACGGCGAGGACGTCAGCGCCGCGATTCGCGAGCCCGCGATCACCGCGGCCTCCTCGCGGGTCTCGGTCCACCCGGCGGTGCGCGAGGCGATGGTCGCCGAGCAGCGCCGGCTGATCGCCTCCGGCGACTTCGTCGCCGAGGGCCGCGACATCGGCACCGTGGTCAGCCCCGAGGCGCCGTTGAAGGTCTTCCTCACCGCCTCCGAGGCGGAGCGGGCGCGCCGCCGCGCTGCCCAGACCGGCGAGGCGGAGGCAGAGGTGCTGGCCGCTCAGCGCCTGCGCGACGAGCGCGACGAGACCCGCGAGCACAGCGCCCTGCGGCCCGCCGCCGACGCGGTCGCGCTCGACACCACCGGCCTCTCGCTCGAGCAGGCGATCGCCCGCATCGTCGGGCTGGCGCGCGAGAGGGGGATCGCGTGAGCGTCCGCCCTGGTCGCCGTCGTCGGCTTCCCCAACGTCGGCAAGAGCACCCTGGTCAACCGGCTCGCCGGCGGCCGCGAGGCGGTCACCGATGCCCAGCCCGGGGTCACCCGCGATCGCAAGCGGGTGGCGACCGAGTGGAACGGGGTCGCCTTCGAGCTGCTCGACACCGGCGGCATCGACCTCGCCGACGAGGACGAGCTCGCCCGCGACATTCAGCATCAGGCGCGGATCGGGATGGCCGAGGCCGACGTCGTCGTCATGGTCGCCGACGCCCGTGCCGGGGTCCGCGCCGGCGACGCCGAGCTCGCCGCGACCCTGCGCGGCTCCCGGGTCCCGGTCCTGCTCGTCGCCAACAAAGTCGACCGGCCCGAGGACTCTCACCTGACCGCGGAGCTGCACGGCCTTGGCCTCGGCGAGCCCTTCCCGGTCTCCGCCACCCACGGGCTCGGCAGCGGCGACCTGCTCGACCAGATCGTCGGCGCCTTCGGCGAGCGCCCGCCCGAGGACGAGGGCGAGGCGCCGACCCGGGTCGCGGTGATCGGGCGCCCCAACGCCGGCAAGTCCTCGCTCGTCAACGCCTTCCTCGGCTCCGACCGGGTGATCGTCTCCGACCGCGCCGGCACCACCCGCGACTCGATCGACACCGAGCTCGAGCTCGACGGGCGCCGCGTCATCCTCGTCGACACCGCCGGCCTGCGCCGGCGCTCGAAGGTCGCCGGCTCGATCGACTACTACGCCCAGCTGCGCAGCGAGCGGGCGGTCGAGCGCGCCGACGTCGCCCTCGTCGTCTGCGACGCCAACGACGGGATCACCGCCGAGGACCTGCGGGTCGCCGAGCTGGCGATGAAAGCGGGCTGCGCGACGCTGATCGCGCTCAACAAGTGGGACGAGACCCGGACCGACATCGACGACGCCCGCGCCCGGGTCAAACAGAAGCTGCGCCTGCGGCCGACCGTCGTCACCTGCTCGGCGCTGCACGGCCGCAACGTCGCCAACCTGCTGCCGAAGGCGCTGCAGCTTGCGGCCAAGGCCGCCGAGCGGATCCCGACGCCCGAGCTCAACCGCTTCGTCGCCGCCGTCGTCGCCAAGAACCCGCCGCCCTCGCGTCGCGGCCGCCGCCTGCGCCTGTACTACTCGGCCCAGATCGGCGAGAGCCCGCCGCGCTTCGCGATCCAGGTCAACGACCGCCGCCTGATCTACCGGGACTGGGCCTACCACCTGGAGAACCGGATGCGCGAGAACTACGGCCTCGAGGGCGTCCCGCTGATCATCGATTTCGTCCCCCACTCAGGCCGACATTCCAAAGAAAGCTAGGCTTCCACGCATGACAGATTCCCAGCCACTTGCCGAGTCCCAGTCCAAGCCGCTCGCCGATGGTGAGTACCTCTTCACGTCCGAGTCCGTGACCGAGGGGCACCCCGACAAGGTCGCCGACGCGATCTCCGACGGTGTCCTCGACGCGGTCATGGCGCACGGTGAGGGCGAGCAGGCGCGGGTCGCCTGCGAGACCCTGGTCAACACCAACCTGGTCGTGATCTCAGGCGAGATCCGCACCGAGGCGGGCCTCGACCTGACCGAGATCGCCCGCGAGACGATCCGCGAGATCGGCTACGACGGCTTCGACCCGCAGTTCGGCGCCGACAGCGTCGAGGTGCTCGAGCGCATGGACCAGCAGTCTCCCGACATCGCCCAGGGCGTCGACGCCGCGCAGGAGACGCGCGAGGAGGGCTCCGACGACGACGCCGACCAGGCCGGCGCCGGGGACCAGGGGATGATGTTCGGCTACGCCACCGCCGAGACGGAGGAGCTGATGCCGCTGCCGATCTCACTCGCCCATCGGCTCGCCGAACGCCTCGCCGCGGTCCGCAAGGACGGCACCCTTCCCTACCTGCGCCCCGACGCCAAGACCCAGGTCACGGTCCGCTACCGCGACAACGTGCCGGTCGAGATCGAGCGGGTCCTGATCTCCACCCAGCATGCCGACGGGGTCGACCGTGACGCGACGATCCGCCCCGACCTGATCGAGAACGTGATCACGCCGATGCTGCCCGCCGAGCTCTGCGACACCGACCGCATCGCCGAGACGATGCTGGTCAACCCGACCGGCCGCTTCGTGGTCGGCGGCCCGGTCGGCGACGCCGGCCTCACCGGCCGCAAGATCATCGTCGACACCTACGGCGGCATGGCCCGCCACGGCGGCGGCGCCTTCTCCGGCAAGGACCCGTCGAAGGTCGACCGCTCGGCCGCCTACGCCGCCCGCCACGTCGCCAAGAACGTCGTCGCCGCCGGCCTCGCCGAGCGCTGCGAGGTCCAGGTCGCCTACGCGATCGGCGTCGCCCACCCGGTCTCGCTGATGGTCGAGACCTTCGGCACCGGGGTGCTCCCCGACGCCGAGATCTCGCGCCTGGTCGAGGCCGAGTTCGACCTGCGGCCCGGAGCCTTCCGCCGCTACCTCGACCTGCACCGGCCGATCTACCAGAAGACCGCCGCCTACGGCCACTTCGGCCGCGACGACGCCGACTTCACCTGGGAGAAGACCGACCGGGTCGAGGCGCTGAAGAGCGCCGCCGGCTCGGCCGCTCCCGCCTGACCCCGCTCGGCTCCCGGGCTTCGCCCGCGACTAGTTGCCGGTCACGGCCCAGCTGCCGACCGCCTGCGGGATCGTCGATTCAGGGGTCTGGAAGGTGAGCTGGAAGCCGAATCGGGAGACCTTGCCTTCGCCGACGGTTTTGCTGGTTTTGGGCCCGAGTTCGTAGATCAGCCCGCTGTACTCTTTTGGGCTGCCCGGGGTGACGTCGGAGATCACGACGACGCCTTCGTCGCTCGGTTCGGTCACGTTCACGTAGAGACAGACGTTGCCGGCGGCGGCCTCGGGCGCGGCGACCGTCCCCGGGCAGCTGGCGGTCGAGGCCCCTCCGGGCGGAATGATGTTCGCGCTCGGCTTCGAGGCGAGTTGCGACCCGCCGAAGGAGATGCCGCTGATCGCGGCGTGGGTGCCGGCGGGGCCGGTGCTGATCATGCCGGCGACGGCGACGCCGCGCAGGGTCACGCCCTGGGCGAGGGTGCCCCCGGGGGCGCCGGAGGGACCGGCCGGGCCGGCCGGCCCGGCCGGCCCGGCGGGCCCGGCCTGGCCGACAGCCCCCTTCAGTTCGTTCAGCGTCTTCGCCTCGATCTTCGCCTTGGTCACCGCGCCCTTCTTCAGCTGCTTGGCGCCGACGCTGTTCTTCGGCAGCTGGGTCGCCGCGTAGGCGCCGCCGCCGAGGACGATGAAGGTGAGGATCACGACCATGACGTTCGCGAAGGTGAGCTTCGAGCGCATTGGGACGAGCCTTTCTGAGACGTGGACGAGACGAGACGCTGGAGACGGGAGAGGCTAGGAGGAAATCTGGACGCGGACGCCGGCGTGGCGGAAGCGGTCGATCTGCTCCGTCCCGAGCGCCAGGGCCGGCGTGACGAAGCCGCTGCGCTCGGGCGTGGCGCCCTCCTCTGCGAGCAGCATGCCGGCCTCGCCGAGCATCTTGCCGGTGGTCAGGTAGCCGGGCTGGCCCTCGCCCTCGAGGTCGACGCGGATGTAGTGGCCGCCGACGGTCTTCGCGTTGACCGCCATCGACCAGCTCCACTCCTCCATTTTCTCCCCGGTCGGCCCGAAGCCGGAGGAGGGCAGGCGCTTGCGCAGCGTGCCCGCGACGCGCCGGCGCAGCGATGGGCCCGGCGTTGACGAGCGCCTTCGAGAGCGCCTGGGTGCCGGCTGAGGAAGCCGGCCGCCGCGAAGCGCAGCGGCAGCGAGCCGGCGCCGCCGCCGATCGCGACCCCCTCGCGGTAGCGGAAGGGGTGAAGACCCGGTTTTCCTCGGCCGCCAGCAGCGCCGCGGTGCGGTGGATCACGGCGGGGTTGATCAGCGGCGAGGGGATCATCGGCACGATCACGTCGCCCTGGGCGTTGAAGCGGGGCGCGATCGCGATCGGGCTGACGCTGCGCACCTTCTGCGCGTCGCCCTCGTCGACGATGAAGGCGGCCGGGTCGGCGGCCAGCGCGGCGCGCTCGTCGCCGAGCACCTCGGCCAGGCTCTGCATCGTGCCGCCCGAGATCATGTCGGAGAGCTTGGCTCCGTTGGTGTCGGTCGGCAGGACGGCGTCGAGGTCGGCGGTCGCCAGCTCCTCGCTCCAGCGCTCGCGGGCGGTCTCGGTCGCGAGCAGGACCAGGAGGTCGGGCGGCAGCGCCTCGAAGCCGCTGGTGTTGACGATCTTGACCCCGGCCGCGACCGCCCGCTCGTGGGCGCCTTCGATCATCCGCCGCACGAAGGGGGGCTCTCCGGTCAGGTCCATGTAGTGGGCGCCGCCGGCGATGCAGGCCTCGATCACCGGCTCGCCGTAGAGCGTGTAGGGGCCGACCGTGTCGATCACGACCTGCGCCCGTGCGGCCATCGCCGCCAGCGAGGCGGCGTCGCTCGACGTCGGCGACGATCGTCTCCGGCGCCTCGACCCCGATCTCGGCCAGCGTCCGCCGACCTTCTCGGCGTCGCGTCCGGCGGCTGCCCAGGCGAGGTCGCCCTGCCCGGCGCGCTCGGCGAGGTGCGCTGCGACCTGGCGACCGGTGATCCCGGTGGCGCCGAAGACGACTACGGCGAGGTCCTTGTCGGGCACGGTCAGGCCGGCGGCTGCTGCCGGGTCGGTGCTTCGGCGGTGGGCGGCTGGGCCTCGCCGAGCCCATGGCTGCCGGCGACGTCCGCGCCGGTCGCGCGGTCGACGTCGTGGACGACGTCGGCCGGGTCGGCGACGCCGATGAAGACGAAGTTGTAGTCGTCGGTGGCCGCGGTGTCGAAGTCGACGTCGCCGATCTGCATCAGCCGCTGGTAGACCGTCTGCCGGTAGTTGACGTTCTGGACCCGCTCCAGGCGGGTCTCCTGGATCTCGCGCGAGACGATCCCGCGCTTGATGTTGAGGCGGCGGTTGGTGATCGTGTAGGTCGTCGCGACCCGCTTGACGAAGCCGACGAGGACGGTGACGGCGATGATCACGAGGACGATCAGGAAGACGGTGGCGTTGCCGGCGCCGACCAGCTTCGCGATCACCCCGATCACGGCCGCGATCGCGACCCCTTTCAGGTAGAAGCCGAGGATCGCGCGCCACGACGGATGGCCCTCGAAGATCACCTGCTCGCCGGCGCTGAGGTTGAGGTGGGGCATCCGGCGGCAGCATACATCGGCGTCCGCCGTCCTCCATACCGTGGCCAGGTGTCGATTGCGAAGGTCGAGCCGCTGACCAAAGCCCGCGCCCTGCGGGGCCCGTTCGACTACCGCCTGCCCGCCTCGATGGACGGGCCTCGAGGTCGGCAGCGTCGTCCGCGTCCCCTTCGGCCGGCAGCGCATCCTCGGCGTCGTGGTCGAGCGCGCCGAGCGCTCCGAGCTGCCTGCCGAGCGGCTTGCCGAGCCGATCGAGGCGCTCGAGGCGGGCGCACCGCCTGACCTGGTCCGCCTCGGCCTCTGGATCGCCCGCGAGTACTGCTCGACCCCGGCCCGCGGGCTCGAGCTGGTGCTGCCGCCGGGCACCGGCGCCGCGGGCCAGCGGATCCGCTCGCGGCTCGAGCTGCGGGCCGAGATCGCCCCCGGCGGCGAGTCGGCGCTGAGCGGCGGCGAGCGGCTCGGGGTGCGCCAGCGCGCGGTGCTCGAGGCCCTGCGCGGCAGCGGCGAGTCATCGCTGCGCCGAGCTCGCCAGCGCGGTCGGCGCCGACCGCCAGGTCCTGCGCCGGCTCGAGGACCGCGGCCTGATCGCGACCCGCAGCACCGCGCCTGCGCCGGGCGCCCGAGCACACCTCGGTCGGGGCCGACAGCGGCCGCCCGCGGCTGCTCGCCGAGCAAGAGGCGGCTGTGAGCGGATCGTCGCCGCCCTCGACGGTGAGGCCGGCGCGCCGCGCGAGCTGCTCCTGCACGGGGTCACCGGCTCGGGCAAGACCGAGGTCTACCTGGCCGCGGTCGAGGCCACCCTGGCGAAGGGACAAACGGCGATCGTCCTCGTCCCCGAGATCGGCCTCGCGCCGCAGGCGGTGGCCCGCTTCCGAGCCCGGCTCGGCGACCGGGTCGCCGTCCTCCACTCGGCCCTCTCCGACGGCGAGCGCTACGACGAGT
The DNA here is from genome assembly GCA_963836415.1 of uncultured Solirubrobacterales bacterium. Classification (GTDB taxonomy): domain Bacteria; phylum Actinomycetota; class Thermoleophilia; order Solirubrobacterales; family 70-9; genus VRUE01. The sequence continues at coordinate 18,732 of CAWIJE010000005.1, read as the reverse complement.
GGCGGCGCCTGCGCGAGGGCGAGGCGAGCGTCTGCGTCGGCCCTCGCTCCGCCGTCTTCGCCCCGCTCTCCGACCTCGGCCTGATCGTCATCGACGAGGAGCACGACCCCTCCTACAAGCAGGAGGGAGACCCCTGTTACGACGCCCGCACCGTCGCCCGCCGCCGCGGCCGCCGACGCCGGCGCGGTGCTGGTCGCGGGCACGGCGACGCCGCGACCCGAGTCCTGGGTCGAGCTGCCGCGGCTCGAGCTGCCCCAGCGCGTCGACGGCCTGCGGATGCCGCCGGTCCGGGTGCTCGACATGCGCGAGACGCGACCCGCGCTCGGGCCCGCTGCACCCGGCGACCTTCGAGGCGCTCGCCGCGGTCCGCGACGCAGGGCGCGAAGGCGATCGTGATGGTCAACCGCCGCGGCTTCGCCCCCTGGCTGACCTGCCGCTCCTGCGGGCACCACTGGGACTGCCCCAACTGCGACGTCTCGCTGATCGTCCACCGCCACGCCGAGCGCCTCGTCTGCCACCACTGCGCCCACGCCGAGCCGCTGCCGCGCGAGTGCGGCGAGTGCGGCTCGACCACCCTCTCGCGCGCCGGCGCCGGCACCGAGCAGATCGAGGCCCTGCTGGCCGAGCGGCTGGCGCCGATGCCGGTCTTCCGGCTCGACTCCGACACCGCCGCGGCGCAAGGGCGCGCACGCCGCGCATCCTCGCCGCCTTCGGCGAGGCCGAGAGCGGCATCCTGGTCGGCACCCAGATGGTCGCCAAGGGCCACGACTTCCCCGAGGTGACGCTGAGCGCGATCCTCGACGCCGACGCGACCCTGCGCTTCCCCGACTTCCGCGCCTCGGAGCGGACCTTCGCGATGGTCGCCCAGCTCGCCGGCCGCTCGGGCCGCGGCGAGGCCGGGGGAGAGGTGATCGTCCAGACCCTGGCGCCGGCGGCGCCGAGCATCGCCCACGCCGCCGGCCATGACTCGGCCGGCTTCCTGGCCGGCGAGATCGAGCGCCGGCGCGGCGCTGCGCTACCCGCCGTTCACCCACCTCGTCGCGGGTCCTGCTGCGCTCCGAGTCCGAGCCCGCGGCTCGCCGCCGCATCCGCCTCGTTGGCCGCGGCTCTCGGCGACGCGCCTGCCCGAGCGACGCCGACCTGCTCGGCCCGGCGCCGATGTTCAGCGTCAGCGGCCGGCACAGGCGCCGCATCCTGGTCAAGGCCGACGACCGCGAGGCGACTGGTCGGCGCCGTCCGCGACGCGGTCGAGCGGCTCGCGGCCGATCGCGCCCTGATCCGCGATGTCGCGATCGCGGTCGACGTCGACCCGCAGTAGCCGCCGGCGTCGGCACGATCCATACAATCGTCGGGGTGAGCGATCGAAGCGACCCAGGGCACCGGCGAGGGCGAGCGCTCCGAGCTCGAGAACGAGCTGATCGAGCGCCGCGAAGCGGCGCTCGCCCAGGTCGTCAAGTTCGGCGACCCGGTGCTGAAGAGCGTCGCCTCGCCGATCGACGGACTTCGGCCCCGAGCTGCGGGCGGAGGTCGAGCGGATGATCGCGATCATGCAGCGACGGCATGGGGGTCGGCCTGGCCGCGACCCAGCTCGGCCTCCTGCGCCGGGTCCTGGTCTTCCAGGCGGGCCCCGACGCGCGAGCCGACGGCGCTGGTCAACCCGCGGATCGAGTGCCGCTCCGATGACCTGGTCGTCGCCGAGGAGGGCTGCCTCAGCCTGCCGCGGGTCTCGATGGACGTCGAGCGGCCCCTGTACGTCTCGGTCAGCGGCCACGACGCTCGAGGGCGAGCAGGTGACGATCGAGGCCTCCGGGCTCGAGGCCCGGGTCCTCCAGCACGAGATCGACCATCTCGACGGCGTCCTGATCCTCGACCGACGCTCCCCGTGACCAGCGCAAGGGCGCGCTGCGGGCATTGCGCGAGGGCAGCTCCTACAGCCCTCCGGTCGAGGAGGACGACCTGCCGCCCGAGCCCGAGGAGCACCGGGAGCCGAAGAGCACACCGTGAGCGCGCGCCCCGATCGAAACGCGTGAGGACCGTCTATCTCGGCACCTCCGACTTCGCCGCCACCGTCCTGCGCGGCGCTGGCCGAGACCCCGCACCGCCCGCAGCTCGTCGTCACCCCGCCCGATCGCCCCAAGGGCCGCGGCCGCAAGACCGGTGCCCCGCCCGCGGCGGAGGTCGCGGCCGAGCTCGGCATCGAGCTGCTGCAGGCGAAGAACGTCAACGAGGACGAGCCGCTGGCGCGGATCCGGGCGGCGAACCCGGAGGCGGCGGTCGTCTGCGCCTTCGGCCAGCTGATCCGCGAGCCGCTGCTCTCGGCCCGAGCAGATCCTCAACGTCCATCCCTCGCTGCTGCCGCGCTGGCGTGGCGCGGCGCCGATCGAGCGGGCGATCATGGCCGGCGACGAGGCGACCGGGGTCTGCATCATGCGCCTCACCGAGGGCCTCGACTCGGGGCCGGTGGCGCGCTCGCGAGCAGCTCGAGATCGGCCACGAGGATGACTTCGGCACGCTCTCGGCGAGGCTCGCCGAGGTCGGAGGGCGGATGCTGGTCGAGGCGCTCGACCGCGCCGCCACGGGCGAGCTCGGCTTCGAGGAGCAGGAGGAGGACGGGGTCACCTACGCCGAGAAGATCGAGCCGGCCGAGCGCCGCCTCGACGCCGAGCGCCCGGCGCGGGAGCTGGACCGCGCGATCCGCGCCCTGACCCCGCACATCGGCGCCTATCTCGAGACCTCCGCCGGGCGGCTCGGCGTGCGGCGGGCGCGGCCGGTCGACGTCAGCGTCCGCGCCGGCGAGCTCAAGGCCGAGTGGGGCTCGTTGCTGCTCGGCTGCGGTCGCGGCACCCTTCGCCTCGAGCATGGTCCAGCCCGAGGGCGGCAAGACGATGGCGGCGGACGCCTACCTGCGCGGGCACTCGCCGCCGAAGCTCTCGTGAGCGGCCGGCGCTCGCCTGTGGCGCCGGCCCGCGCCCTCGCCTTCGAAGTCCTACGGGCGACCTTCGAGCAGGACGCCTACACCGACGTCTCGCTTTCGCGAGCTGGCCGCCGTGCGCCGGGTCGGCGGGCGCGAGCGCGCCCAGGCGCAACGGCTCGCCTACGGCGCCGTGCAGCGCCGGGGCACCGCCGACGCCGCGATCGAACGCCTCGCCGAGCGCTCGATACGGCTGCTCGACCCGCCGGTGCTCGCCGCCCTGCGGCTCGGCCTCTACGAGATCCTCTTCGCCGACGGGACTCCCGACCACGCGGCGGTCGACCAGGCGGTCGAGCTGGTCAAGGGTGCCGGGGCGGCCCACGCCTCGGGCCTGGTCAACGCGGTGCTGCGCCGCGCCGCCCGCGAGCACGAGCAGCTGGCGGCGGGCCTGCTCGGCGACGACTCGACCCCCGAGCTGGCCGCGGTCGCCCACTCGGCGCCGCTCTGGCTGGTGCGGATGTGGTGGGAGGAGCTCGGCGCCGAGAGCGCCCGCTCGCTGCTCGCCGCCTGTAACGAGCCGGCAGAGGTGGCGATGCGGCTCTCGGCGCCGGGGGAGCGCGAGGCGGTGATCGCCGAGCTGCGCGAGAGCGGCGTCGAGGCGACCGCCGCCGAGGCCCCCTGGCCGCTCGGCAGCGAGGAGGAGATCGTGATCGGCGGCCGCATGGGGGACTCCGTCCCGGCCCGGGTCGAGGCCGGCGGGCTGACCCCGCAGAGCCGTGGCTCGGCCGCCGTGGTCGAGGTTCTCGACCCGCGGCCCGGGCATCACGTCCTCGACCTCTGTGCCGGCCCGGGGACGAAGACCGGCCAGATCGCGGCGCGGATGGGGGATCGGGGCGAGGTGATCTCGATCGAGCTCGATCCGTCACGGGCGGCCGAAGTCGCGTCCCAGGCGGACCGCCTCGGGCTGCGGGGGGTGACCGTGATCGAGATTGACGCCGCCGAGATGGGGATGGCGGACGCCTTCGACCGGGTCCTGGTCGACGCTCCCTGCTCGGACCTCGGCGCCCTCGCTTCGCGCCCCGACGCGCGCTGGCGCAAGTCGCCGGCGATGATCGAGCGGCTCGCCGGCGAGCAGGAGCGGATCCTCGCCCAGGCGGCGCGGGCGCTGCGCCCCGGGGGCGTCATGGTCTACGCCACCTGCACGATCTCCCGCCGCGAGAACGAGGACCGGGTCATCGCGCTGCTCGATTCGATCGCCGCCGCCGACGGCCCTTCGCTGACGGTCGAGGACCTCGGCGAGCGGGCGCCAACGCTGGTCTCGAGCCACGATCGGCGCTGCCTGCAGCTGCGCCAGGACCGCGATTCGACCACCGGCTTTTTCATCTGCCGCCTGAAAAGGGATGATTGACGCCGAGATGGCCGAGCCGGACAAAGAGCAGAGCATCCTGCGCAGGGCGCCGTGCCCTGGCTGCGGCGAGCCCTGGCTGCGGCCGACCCAGCTCCCGGGCCGCTTCCGCTGCGTCTATTGTCTGCGCCGCTTCGAGCTGGTCTCGCAATGCCCGAACTGCGGTGAACACCAGACGATCGCGCGGATGAGCAGCACCGAGGACATGACCTGCCAGCACTGTGGCGACTCGATGATGAGACAGGTATGAACGAGCGGATCGCCGAGCTGCTGCACGAGCCACGGGTCGCGCCATCGATCCTCTCCGCCGACTTCGGCCGCCTCGGCAGCCAGGTCGAGGAGGTGATGGCCGCCGGCGCCCGCGTGATCCACGTCGACGTGATGGACGGCCATTTCGTGCCGCCGATCACGATCGGCCCGCTGGTCGCGGGGGCGCTCGCCGACCAGGTCCACGCCGCCGGCGGCGCGATCGACGTCCACCTGATGATCGAGGCGCCCGAGCGTCAGATCGAGTCGTTCGCCGAGGCGGGGGCCGACTCGATCACCTTCCACGAGGAGGCGACGCCGCACTCCAACCGGACCCTGGCCGCGATCCGCGAGCTCGGCTGCCACGCGGGGATCGCGGTCAACCCCGGCACCCCGGCGGCGGCATTGGCCGAGCTGCGCGGCCTCGCCGACATCGTCCTCTGCATGACCGTCAACCCGGGCTGGGGCGGACAGGCCTTCATCGACGGCTCGCCGGAGAAGGTCGCCCGGCTCAAGGACCTGGTCGCGCCTGAGACGACGATCGAGGTCGACGGCGGCATCGACGCCGGCACCGCCGGCCCGGTCGCCGACGCCGGCGCCTCACTTTTCGTCGCCGGCTCAGCCGTCTTCGGCGCCGCCGACCCCGCCGCCGCCTACGCGGCAATCGCCGCCGCCGCCGGCGCCGCCTAATCGGCCCGGCGCCCGCCCCCGCCCCGGCCGGCAAATTCCATCAACTTCGCCAGGCTATGCATGGACAACTTGATGCGATCTGATCGACCCTCGAACCAGGGTTAGAGGCCAAGCGGTTCAAGGACGCAGGGAGCGAAGCGTTTTCCGCACGTGAGCGACCGAGGACGCCGAAACGCGCCGGCCTCAGCCCCTCGCGATCAGGGCGCCGATGACCTCCTGCCACCAGGAGCGCTCGGCGGGGTCGTCGCCGCCGCGCTCGGCCCGCCGCTCGCACCAACTGGCCAATGCCTGGCGGCCGCCGACCGCGACGACGCCCTCGGTGACGACCGAGTAGCGGCCGTCGGCGAGGGCGACGAGGGCGCTCGGGCGCTCGCGGCGGCTGCGCAGCACCGCCACAACCGGGATGCCGCCGACGTCCTTCGGCGCGGACGGGTCGTCGCCGTCATCGCGGACCGGCCGCACCGTGAAGACCTGCGGTGAGCCGCGGTGCGGCAGGCGGGGCTGCTCCGGGGTGCCTACCGGCCCCTCGTTCCAGCGCCGGGTCAGCTGCTCGACCTGCTCGCGCAGCTCGCCGCGGACGAGGACGTGCACCTCGTCGCCCTCGCGCAGCTCGGTCGAGCCGCGCGGCGGGATCGCCGTGCCGTCGCGGACGATGACGTTGACCAGCGCCTCGCGCGGCAGTTCGAGTTCGCGGACCCGCGCGGTGGGTGCGGCGCTGGGGCCGCCGATCCTGCTGTCGTCATCGATGGCTCACGCTGGTACCGCGGCATGTCAGGTGCGAAGTTCACGCGGACGCTGTTCCTGGTGCTGCTTTTCTCCGGCCTGACGCTGGTAACCGCGTCGTCGCACCACCTACTGAGGTTCGCTGGGTGTTGATCCGATCCCGTACGAGCGCCGCGGCGCGACGTCTGCGTGGACCTGTTCATCGCCCTGATCCGGCGGCATTCCGGAAGGAGCAGACCGGCGCCGCAAGGGCGGCAAGCCCGGCGTGTTCGTCGGAGCGCTGTCGGCGCAGATGCTCCCTTCGGCGTTTTCCGACGCCTGTGTCGGCGTCGACGACGGGTCACTCGTCACCAATGATGGGCGCGCAGACGGATTTCCGAGCAGCTCGTGAGCGACCGCCTAGCGACGACGAGGCCCAGAAAGGCCAATGGCGGTCACAAAAGGGTTCGGGTAAGGTGCCTTGGGACTCGAACGCGGCCGCCGATTCGCATCGCGTGCACGTGCTGAGCTTTGGAGGCTTCGGAGCTTCGGAGCGTGGTCAACAAACCTTTGGGAGATGGGAATGAAGAGGTGGTTCTTGCTTGCTGCCGTTGCCGCGACGCTGATCATCGGCTGCGACAAAAAGGACGATGTGATCGCTCAGGCCGAGAAGAAGGACGCGGCCAAGGGCGTTGCGGCGCCGAGCATCGAGGAGACCAAGGCGATCGCCGAGGAAGGCTTCATCTACGGCCTGCCGCTCGTGATGAACTACGCGGTGATGAACGAATACGCCGTGGACAAGACAGTCCAGCCAGTTCAAGGCGCCGTTCAACCAGATCAACAACGAGCACCGCGTCTCCACCTACGAGGACACGGCGGTCATCACGCCGAACAGCGACACGCCCTACTCGATGCTCTGGCTGGATCTGCGCGCCGAGCCGATGGTGCTCTCGGTGCCGGCGGTGGACAAGAAGCGCTACTACTCGGTGCAGCTGATCGACGGCAATACCTACAACTATCGGCTACATCGGCAGCCGCGCGACCGGCAACGAGCCGGGCGACTACCTCGTCGTCGGCCCGGACTGGAAGGGCGAGACGCCGCGCGGGCATCAAGAAGGTCTTTCACTCGACGACCCCGTTCGCGCTCGCCGTCTTCCGGACCCAGCTCTTCAATCCGGCAGACATGCCGAACGTCGTGAAGGTGCAGGCGGGCTACAAGGCGCAGCCGCTTTCCGCGTTCCTGCAAGCAGCCCGCGCCGCCGGCCGCGCCGAAGATCGATTTCCTCCCGGCCACCACCGCGGGCATCAAGGAGAACTTCTTCGAGTATCTCGACGCCGCCCTGCAGTTCGTGCCCGCCGTCGCCGGAAGACAAGGACGATCCGCGCCAAGCTCGCCAGCATCGGCATCGGCCCCGGCAAGACCTTCGACGTTCAAGGATCTCTCGCCGAGCACAAGGCCGCCGTCCTGCTCGGCATGAAGGAGGGCGACGACAAGGTCGACAAGTTCCTCGCCGAGCGGCATGAAGAACATCAACGGCTGGAACGATCGGCTCGCTTCTTCGGCGACCGCGACTTCTACAAGGGCAATTGGCTGATGCGCGCCGCCGCTGCCAAGGGCGGCATCTATGGCAACGACGCCGTGGAAGCCATGTATCCCTTGACCCGCGTCGACTGCGACGGGCGAGACGCTCGACGGCAGCAAGCACAACTACACGCTCACCTTCCCCGCCGGGCAGCTGCCGCCGGTGAATGCCTTCTGGTCGGTGACGATGTACGACGGCAAGAGCCAGTTCCTGATCAAGAACCCGATCAATCGCTATCTCATCAACTCGCCGATGCTGCCGCGGCATGAAGAAGAACGCGGACGGCTCGCTGACGCTCTACATCCAGAAGGATTCGCCCGGCAAGGCGAAGGAAGCGAACTGGCTGCCCGCGCCCAACGACACGATCTACCTGGTGATGCGCCTGTACTGGCCCAAGGACACGCCGCCTTCGATCCTGCCGGCCGGCGAAGGCACCTGGAAGCCGCCGGCGCGTCGTCGCATGCGAAGTAGCGATCGGCCTTCCTGCGCGCCCGGCCGCGATGAGTGGTTCTCGGTCAGACAACGGAAGGTCGACGTCAAGGCGCGGCGAATCGGCGTCCGACGTCTAGGTCCAAGCGGCTTCTCACGATCGAGACAGCGAGCTTGCGATCCCGAGGCGCCCGATCGCCGCGAGATCGCAATCGGCCGAAGCAACCTAGTCGCTTGTGCAGGTAAAGCTCGACGCCTTGTTCGGATCACCGCGACCCTTGTAGCGCGGGTACGCCGGGTAGACGCACAGCGGACGCGTCAGCACCGTCGCGCCGGTGCTCGGGTCGAGTTTGGCCGCGGTCAGCTCGCCCGGAGCGCGTCCGAACCTGACCCAGCGGTCGAGCGGCGTCAGAAGATCGACCTGATCGGCGCCGGGACCGCCGGCGCAGTGGTCGACGCCCGGGGCGACATAGAAGCGCATGAACTGCTCGGTGTTGGCCGCTCCGCCGACGGCGGCCGTCACCTGCGCGACGTAGGCGGCCGTCGCCTTGTTCGACAACGCCGAGTCGTTGCCCCCGTGCCAGAGGATCAGCTTGCCACCGGCGCCGAGGAAGGGGTGGAGGTCGGCGTTGGTCGCGTCGTTCAGCGCCGCCAGCGCAAACAGCGCGCCGGGGTCGCTGTCCCAGACGTAGGTCAGCGAGTTCGCCGCCGGATCGCGGGCGAGGTAGTTCTTCACCGTGGTGTCCGAGAACAGGAACTGCAGCGACGGCATGCTTGCCGACCCAAGGTCCCCATGCGCCGGGGTCGCTCTCGTTGCCGGTCAGCGGCCATCCGGTGTTGGTGTAGGTGCCGCCGGCCCAGAAGGCCGGTTGCGTCCACGACGCGACGGAGGCGAGCTGCGGGTCCGACAAGCAGGTGTTGCTGGTGTCCAGCCGCCCGGGCAGCGGAGTGTCTGCGGGTCGAAGTGGCAGGCCTGCAGGTTCGAGACGACGCCGTCGGCGAGGCCGTCGAGGCTGTCGCACGCCGCGAGAACCGCGTTCGAGAGCGTCGCCACCTTCGCCGGCGGCATCGCGCCACCGGGCGCGGCGAGCGCCTTCGCGGTGCGATTGAACTGGCCCATGAAGCCGACCCAGTTGTAGGCCGGCGCGCGCGCGATCACGCCGTCGAACAGCGTCGGGTACCGCTGCACGTTCATCAGCGCCTCGCGGCCGCCGTTCGAGCAGCCCTCGAAGTACGACTTCATCGGCCGAGAGCCGTAGTGCGCCTTGACGATCTCGAGCGCCGCGCCATCACCGTCGGCACCGACAGCGATGCCGAACAACTGCGCCGCCTGCGGGTCGTTGAGCGCGAACGAGGCGTCGAGCCCGTTGCCCTGATGGCCCGAGTCGCTGCTGACCTGCGCGTAACCGGCGTTCAGCGCCGGCGCCGTGACCGGCGGGATGGCGCCGTTGTAGCCGCCGCCGCCGCCGTAGTGCAGCTTGTGGTTCCAGTCGGCCGGCAGGCGCAGCTCGAAGTTGAGCTTCGGGGCGATCAAGCCCTGGACCTTGCAATAGGCAGCAAGCGTCGGGGTGGCGGCGACGTCGGTCGCTGCGACGATCGACGCGCCGCCGATCGTCTGTCCGCCCAGGCCCGCGCAATCCACCTTAGCGGCAGCTGCCGACGCTGCGAACGCCGAGAGCGCCATCAAGTACGAAGGTGGTTCGTCCAAGGCGGCGCCGGTCGGCCGCCGCGGAAATTGGCAATGCGTTCAGGTGCATGAATGTCTCCTTGAATTTATGTGCGAGGGCCATGTGCCCTCGCAGTCTTCGGGGCATCCAATGTAGAAGGAGCCATTGCGACGAAATGGCCGCACTCGACCATTTCGCGGTCTTGAAGCGAAGGGATATCCCTACGCGAATTTCCGTGCTGCAGGGGCGCGCCTATCTCGCGTCTCGCTCCTGATAGGCGACCAGGGCAGACAGTTTGCGAATGAGCACTCCGCCGTATTCGGTGCTGATCAGTCCCTCCGACTCCAGCTGCTTGAGCGCGGCGGCGATGCTGTGCCGCGACATCCCGATCAGTTCACCCAGCTCGCTTTGGGAGAGACTGAGCAAGGCGTTCATGTGCGGATAGAGCAACGGGTTGTAGAGCGTGCCGATGGCGCGGGCGACTCGAGCCACCGGGTCGCCCAGGCGATCGATCTCCACCATGCCGATGTACTGCCCCAGGCGTTCGTTCAGACGCGCGATGATCAGGTGGTTGAACTCGATGCAAGTGTCGAGCAGCCAGCGCATCGTCGATCCGGGCAGGTGCAGGATACGGCTGGGGCGCACCGCCAGAATGTCGTACCGCCGAGGCTCCCGCTTGAGAACGGAACCTTCGCCGATCCAGCTTCCCTCGGGAACTCCGGTGAACATGACGACCTTGCCGGAGCGGTGAACGGCACTGATCTTCAACAACCCGTCGGCGACGCCGATCCAGGAACTGGCAGGCTCGCCCCTGTGAGCCACCAGATCTCCCGCCCGGAAGGTCTGCTCATGCGTGTCCAGAAGGACCCGCTCCCTGGCGCTTGTCGGAAGCGCCTGAACCCACGCAGTCTCCTCCAACAGTTGCCGGACGCTTTTCGCGGGAGAAGGACTGATGGGCGAACTGCGCATGAGGGTCGGTTCGAGAACCACCGTACGAGTGTTCGGACGCGCATGATGCGCTTGTCTACACGTCAGATCAGTCACGCGCAGATGCCGAGGCCATCTGGCTGCGATTTAGGACACTTAGGGTCTAGACGGAGAAGGGGCTAGCAGGCAAATCACCAGCTAACCCCGTCACTCTTGGCTCCCCGACCTGGGCTCGACCCAGGGACCTACGGATTGCGCCGGATGGCCTTGATCATCAGCGCTTGAACAGCCTCTCGAACAACTCGCCGGGAATCGAGTCCGAGTGGTCGCGCACGTCGGCACCGTTGAGGAGGTCGAAGGATGAGCCGCGCCAATCGACTACCGGCGCCGGATCGAGCACCCTGTGAAGCGCATCCGCGAGGGAGCCAGCACCCTCGGTCGGATCGAAATCGACGACCTTGCCCAGGGGCGCATCACTCGTCATGCGCCAAACGCGGCGCGGCATCGGCGGCTTCTTCGGTTCCACAGCTGTCATTGAAATGGAATCGTCGATCTTGCTCGCTCAAATTCCAGCGCGCAAGGCGGTTGCCATGTCGCCGACGGTAAAGCCGGCGCTCAATATAGAAGCCAAAAGGGGCTACGCCTCGCGACGTACCCCTTCAATGTTTGGCTCCCGACCTAGGCTCGAACCAGAGACCGAGCGGAACTATCCGAAAGTTCGTGCAATGGACGAGCGTTGTCTATGCCTGAGTGGAGACGGTGCCGGCACGAGCGTCATCGCCAGGCTGTTCGGCAAGGATGATTGTGTTCGCCTCGCCACCGTCTGAAGCGATGCTAGAGGCGCCCGGCGTCGGGCGTGAACCCTCGTTTAAGGGGGCATGCGCTTTCGGTGCAGGCTGGCCTCTGTACGGTAGCCCGTTAGCGCAATGCGGACTTTGGGGACGTGACCATCACGGTGCAGCCGGCGCACCGCGACGCTGCCTGACCGCTCAGTCCCCCATCAATGCCATCAGCAGGCCCGCAGAGGCGGCTGCGGCCGTGAGCACGACGGCTACTGCGAGAGTGCGCAAATGCGGCCCGTGGCGCCGCCAGTTGGAGGGCTCAGGCGGACGCGACGCGCGGTCTTGCACCCGATGCGCAGTGGGGTCGAAGCTGGGAGGCAGGGCCATGGGATGCACTTCAGTCGTTGCGCGAGCACGGACCATACGCGCGGGGATGTGCGTGAACCACCTGTCAGACCTGACAGGTTCCGACTCCGGGAGCGCCCAAAGGCCGCCGAGATCGCGCTCAGCAAGGCGACGAGGTCGACCAGCGGGCTCGTTAGCCCGGTTGCCTTGCGCAGCTTCTCATAGAGGACGTGGTCGTCCCTGGTTGCCTCGTAGGGGGCTCGCGGTGGGCCGTGAAGATGACATCGACGTGCCGCCGAACTCGGCCCGAGGGTCTATGCGCGGATTGCTCGAGGTGTGCCCCGAACTGCTGCTCGGAATCGAAAAGACGAAGGGGCTACGCCTTTCGACGTAACCCCTTGAATTTCTTGGCTCCCCGACCTGGGCTCGAACCAGGGACCTACGGATTAACAGTCCGGCGCTCTACCAACTGAGCTATCGAGGAACAGCCTCAAATTATAGCCGGCGGCCCTCGCGCGGCCGCTTGCTCAGAGGTCGGCCTGCAGCGAGACGCGCAGCGTCCGCGGCTCGAGGGGGAACAGGTAGGCGTGGCTGAACTGGTACGGGCTCTCGCGCCAGGCGCGCCGGTCGAAGAGGTTGTCGATGCCGGCGCGCAGCGTCCAGGTGGTGCCGGCGCTCGACTTCATCTCGTAGCGGGCGCCGAGGTCGAATCGGGTCACGCTCGGGATCTGGACGCTGTTGTCGGGCAGCACCTCGCGCGCGCTCTCGTACGTGCCGGCGGCGAGCAGGCGCAGGCCGGGAGCAGCGCCGGCACCTGCCAGTCGCGCCTGCAGGCGCACGCGTGACGGCGGGCACGTTGGTCGGCTGCTTGCCGTCGAGCGTCGGGTCGTTCGGGTTCTCGACGCGCGCGTGCAGCCACTGGGCGCCGGCGCGCACGCCCCAGGCGCCGGCGCGCCACGCCACGCTGCCCTCGACGCCCTGGTGGCGCTGGTCGCCGACGAGGCCGCGCGTGCACTGCACGACGCCGCACGGCGCCGGCCGCGGTCGCGATGTCGCCGAAGAGCGGGCGGCGGATGTCGAACGCCGCCGCGTTCCATTCGGCGTTGCTCGGCGCCGCCCTTGAGGCCGATCTCGATCTGCCGGCTGTCGGCCGCCGGCAGCGCCTGGCCGGCGTTGCTGTAGCGCGGCACCGGCGGCCGGCCGCGCGTCGAGCGGCACGTTCGGCGCCACGTCGCTCTCGACCCCCTTGCCCCAGCTCGCATAGACCATCTGGCCGCGCCCGAACGCCTGGCTCAGCGCGACCAACGGCGTCGTGAACGACTGGCTGAACGACGTGCCCGGCGTGCCGTCGGTCGGCGTCGCGCTGCGCGAGAGCTGCGTGTGGCGCGCCCCGAGCCAGGCGGTCGCTCCGCTCTTGCCGAACGCGATGGCGTCGCGCAGCCCGATCTCGGTCGAGCGCTCGTCGCGGTTGGTCTGCGGCACGACCATGTCGGGCGCGGGCGGCACGACGAGCGTGCCGTCGACGTTGCCGGTGCCGGCGAAGTTGAAGGCGTCGGCCTGGAAACGGTTCTTGACGACCGTTCGCTGCACGCCGAGGCTGAGCTCGTGCGCGAGCGCGCCCGTGGCGACGGCGCCGTGCAGCGTGACGTCGAGCGTGCCGCTGCGGCGCGACTCGTTCTCGCTGCGGAAATCGTAGAGGTCGAAGTTGCCGTTCGGGCAGTAGCGGTCGGGGTAGTAGGTGCCGTCGGGCGGCGGGTTCGGGTCGGTGCAGCCGAACGGGAACGCGATCCGGTCGTCGGTGCGCAGGCGCTGCATCAGGCCGTGGACGACGACGCGCCAGCCTTCGGCGAGCTTCTGCGTGATGCGCAGCGAGCCCGTCGTCGCGTCGAACACGGTCGGCAGCGACCACGGCTGGTTGTTGAGGTTGAGCCTCGGGTCGGCCACCGCCGGCACGGCTGTCGCCGAGCAGGCTGAAGCCGGGCACGCTCGGCTGCGACTGGTGGCTGGTCTCGACCTCGGCCTCGATCAGCGTCGCCGCGCCGCGCGCCAGTCGCCGGCAAGGGCGAGCAGATTGCGGTTGCCGCGCGCGTCGCGAACGATCGGGTCGAGGTGCCCGGCAGCCGCGTTGAGGCGAACGCCGAACGCGTCGTTGGCGCCGAAGCGCTGGCTGATGTCGACCGCGCCGAGCACGCTGCCGCGCTCGCGCCACTCGACGAATGCCGAGCGCAACGGCGCGTCGAGCGGGCGCTTGACGATCAGGTCGACCAGGCCGCCCGGCGCGCTGGTGCCGGCCTGCATGCCGAGAGGCCCTTGAGGATCTCGACGCGCGCCTTGTTCTCGAGCGGGATCGAGGTCTCGGCGTTGATCGGCAGGCCGTCGCGGCGGTAGTTGAAGCGGTTGTCGACGACGAAGCCGCGGATCGTCAGGTAGTCGATGTAGCCCTCGGTGTTGTAGGCGCTCGTCACCGCGGCGTCGAACTGCGTCAGGTCCGAGAGGCGGCGCGCGCCGGAGTCGCGGATCTGCGCCTGGTCGATCGTCGTCGCCTGCAGCGGCGCGTCAGCGAGCGGCATGTTGCCCCAGCCGGCGACGCTCGCCGTGATCGGCGCCTTGCCGGTCACCGCCACCGGCGCGAGCGTGGTCTGCGCGTGCGCGTCGAGGGCGAGGATTGCGCCCGCCGCGGCGAGCGCGAGGGCAAGCGCGTGGGCGCGCGTGAAGGTCGTGTCGGCCATCGTCGTTCCGATGGCAAGGCTCTGGGCCGCGAGGCACCGGCTGCGGCCGGTTCGGCTTGCTTCCCTGCGCGAGGATTACCTCAGTCAGGTTCAAAGGGACTTTCTCAGTCGAAGCGCGATGACTTGCGCCCCAACACCCCTAGCGAATGCGCCCCGGCCGAAGCCGGAGCGCGGACCGAAGTCTATGGCAAACCGGGCGCCACGCCGAGCAGCTTGTGCAGCTTCGCGCTCGTCGTCGTGTATTGCAGCGGCTGCGCACGCTCCGGGTGGACCAGCTCGCCGACGCGAACGCGGCCAGCGTCGCCTCGTGGAAGCCGCAGACGATCAGCTTCTGCTTGCCCGGATAGGTGTTGATGTCGCCGACCGCGAAGATGCCCGGCGTCGAGGTCTCGAAGCTCGCCGTGTTGACGACGACCTGCTTCTTCTCGAGCGCCAGGCCCCAGTCGGCGATCGGCCCGAGCTTGGGGCTCCAGCCGAGCAGCACGAACAGCACGTCGAGCGGCAGCTCGCGCGATTCGCCGTCGCTGCCGAGGACGGTGAGCGCAGCCAGCTTGCCGTCGCTCTCGACGATCGCTTCCGGCTGGCCGGCGACGAACTCGACCCGGCCCGATGCGCGCAAGCGCGTTGAGACGCGCGCGCGTCTCCTCGTCGGCGTCGAAGTCGTCGCGGCGATGGACCAGCGTCACGCTCGCCGCGGCCGCGGCGCCGTCCTCGCCCGCGCGCGATCGCCGCTGCCACCGCCGCCGCGGTGCCGCCGACGATGACGACGCGCTTGCCGGCGTGCTGGTGCAAGGCCGCGGCGTGCTCGAACAGCTGCGTGCCGCGATGGCGGTCGATGCCGTCCACCTTCAGCCGCCGCGGCTGGAACGAGCCGACGCCGGCGGCGACGATCATCGCCTTGGCGACGAAGCGCGTGCCGGCCGAGGTGTCGACGTCGAAGCGGCCGTCGTCGCGTCGCGCCGACGCGTTCACCTGCTGGTCGAGATGAAAGCCGGCGCCGAACGGCTCGATCTGCTTGAGCAGCCGCTCGGTCAGCTCGTGGCCGGTGCCGTACGGGCAGGGCGGGGATGTCGTAGATCGGCTTGTCGGCATACAGCTCGACGCACTGGCCGCCGGCGTGCGGCAGCGAGTCGATGACGTGCGGCGCGATCTCCAGCAGGCCGAGTTCGAACACCTGGAACAGGCCGACCGGGCCGGCGCCGATGATCAGGGCGTCGGTTTCGATCGGCGACATCGGGGGTCACGGCCGGGTCAGCGAACGCAGCTCGGGGAGCTTGCCCGTCTTGTCTTTCCACTCGTCGGCGTCGGGCAGCGCGGGCTTGCGCTTGCGTGATGCCGGCCAGCCCTTGGCGAGCTCGGCGTTGAGCTTGATGATGTGCTGCTGGTCGCCGGGCACGTCTTCCTCGGGAACGATCGCGTTGACCGGGCACTCGGGGATGCAGACGGCGCAGTCGATGCACTCGTCGGGATCGATGGTCAGGAAGTTCGGGCCTTCGCGGAAGCAGTCGACCGGGCACACATCGACGCAGTCGGTGTACTTGCAGCGGATGCAGGATTCGGGGACGACGTGGGTCATGGCAGTGGATGGCTTGCGGCCGACTGAGCTGCGGCAGGCGGCAGGACCCCGAATTTTACGGGTCGAGGCGCCTCGGCCTCGGTCCGTGGCGCAGGGCGTGCCGGCTTCGCGCCGGCGTGCGTGCGACGCGGCGGCGACGCGCCGTCGCGGCACCGACGCCGACGGTGACGACCGTCGGCCGGCCCGTGCAGCACGGTCGCGTCGCCGAGCGTGGCGACGCTGTGGTCGCTGCCAGCTGGTCGGGCCAGCCGGCGCGCGAGACGACGACGCCGGCGTCTCCGCCGGCCAGCCGGCTGCGATCAGGCGGCGCGACAGCGCGGCGAGCTGCTGGCCGGCCATGTAGAAGATTCGGTGTCGGCGCGGCGCCCGGCGACGAGGCCGCCGGCGTGCGTCATCGCCGTGGTCAGGGCGACGCTGCGGCCGCTGCCGCGGCGCGTCAGCGGGCGCTGGGTCGCGCCGCGGCGGCGAGCGCGGCGGTGACGCCGGGCACGACCTCGCACGCGATGCCGGCCGCGGCCAGCGCCTCGAGCTCTTCCTCGAGCCGGCCGAAGACGCTCGGGTCGCCGCCCTTCAGCCGCACGACGCGCTGGCCGCTGCCGCGCGTGCTTGACGAGCAGCGCGTTGATCGTGTCCTGGCCGGTGTTCTCGCGGCCGCCGCGCGGCGGCGTGCGGCGACGCCGGAGAAGCCGCGCTTGCCGACGTCGATCCAGCTCGCCTGCGGCGCGAGCGCGCGCAGCGCCGGGTCGGCCAGCGAATCGAACAGCACCACGTCGGCGCTGCCGCAGGCGCTGCGGCGCCGCGCACCGTGATCAGGTCGGCCTGGCCCGGGCCGGCGCCGACGAAGACGACGCGTGCCGGCCTTCATGCGCTCGCTCCGCCTCGGGCCGCGCGAAGCGCGGCCGCGTGCTCGATCACGTCGCCCTGGTAATGGCCGTCAGGGAAGAAGGAGAGCGCGCGCTCGGCGACTTCCTGCGACTGGTCGGCGCGCATCGCGGCGGCGTCGAAGCCGGTGCGAGCCAGCAGCGGCATCATGTCGACGAGCACCTCGCCGGTGGCGCGGATCTCGCCCGCGAAGCGATAGCGCGAGCGCAGCAGCCGCGCCTGGCTGTAGGCGCGGCCGTCGACCCACTTCGGGAAGACGAGGGCGATGCTCTGGTAGCTGGCGCAGGTCGGCGACGATGGTCTCGACGTCGACGTCGTTGCCGAGTACGAAGTCGACCGGCGTGTCGGCGGCGACGAAGCGGATCGGTGGCGCGCGCCACCACGGCAGCCTCGATCGGCTCGCGCGCTCATGCGTGCACCGCCGTCGCCCGGCGCACGCCGTTGGCGGCGACCTTGAACGGCTCGATGCCGACGCGGCGCACCGTGGCGATGAAGCGCTCGCCGGCACCGGCGCGCTCGGCGCGATAGGTGTCGATCACCGCCTCGATCACGTCCGGCACTTCGTCGGCGGCGAACGACGGGCCGATCACCTTGCCCGCGGTCGACGCGCCGCTCAGGGTCGAGCCGTCGGCGCCGCCGAGCGAGACCTGGTACCACTCCTGGCCGTCCTTGTCGACGCCGAGGATGCCGATGTGGCCGCTGTGGTGGTGGCCGCACGAGTTGATGCAGCCGCTGATGTGGAGGTCGATGTCGCCGATGTCGTGCAGCTCGTCGAGGTCGTCGAAGCGCTCGGTGATCGCCGCGGCGATCGGGATCGACCGCGCGTTGGCGAGGGCGCAGAGATCGCCGCCGGGGCAGGCGATCATGTCGGTGAGGTAGCCGATGTTGGGAGTCGCGAAGCCGCTTCGCGCGCCGCCTGCCAGAGCGCCGGCAGGTCGCTCACGCGGACCCACGGCAGCACCAGGTTCTGGTCGTGCGAGACGCGCAGCTCGCCGGCACTGAAGCGCTCGGCGAGTTCGGCGGCGAGGTCCATCTGGTCCGCCGACGCGTCGCCCGGGGGCCGGCCGGAGCGCTTCAGCGACAGCGTCACCGCGCGGTAGCCCGGGAGGCGATGGGCGTGGACGTTGCGCTCGAGCCAGCGCGTGTAGGCGACCAGTTTCGACGCGGCCGGCGCATGCTGGCCCTGGATCTCTTCGACCGGCGCGACTCTCGCGGGCAGGGTGAAGAACGCCGCGACCCGCTTGAACTCGGCGTCGCTCAGCAAGTGCGCCGAGCCGTCGACGTCGCGCTCGAGGATGTCCTGGAAATCGTCTTCGACCGCGTCGATGAACTTCTGGCCCTCGGCCTTGACGAGGATCTTGATCCGCGCCTTGTACATGTTGTCGCGCCGGCCATAGCGGTTGTAGACGCGGACGATCGCCTCGATGTAGACCAGGATCTCGCGCCACGGCAGGAACTCGCGCAGCACCGTGCCGATCACCGGCGTGCGGCCCATGCCGCCGCCGACTCGAACCTGGAAGCCGATCTCGCCCTGGTCGTTCTTGCGCAGGACCAGGCCGATGTCGTGCCACGCGGTCGCGGCCCGGTCCTCGGTGGCGCCGCTCACGGCGATCTTGAACTTGCGCGGCAGGAACGCGAACTCAGGGTGCAGCGTGCTCCACTGGCGCAGGATCTCGCAGTATGGGCGCGGGTCGACGATCTCGTCGGCAGCGACGCCGGCGAAGCAGTCGCTGGTGATGTTCCTGATGCAGTTGCCGCTGGTCTGGATGCCGTGCATGCCGGCGTCGGCGAGCACGTCCATGACATCGGCGGCGTCGGCCAGGGCGATCCAGTTGAACTGGCAGTTCTGGCGCGTCGT
>CAWIJE010000004.1:0-1457512 GCA_963836415.1 uncultured Solirubrobacterales bacterium | reverse complement strand
CCTCCTACCCCAACCTGAAAGAGGTCGTCTGGGTCCAGGAGGAGCCGCGCAACATGGGCTGCTGGAAGGTGATGAGCCGCCGCCTGCCGGACCTGCTCCCCGAGGGCGTCGTCCTCGACTACGTCGGCCGCCCGACCCGGGCCAGCCCCGGCGAGGGGTACTCGGTGGCGCATGCGCGCGAGCAAGAACGGATCGTCCTTACCGCTTTGACGCCTGGCGCCTAGGGCCTCGGCGCGCGGGTCCTGTCGTGGGGTGGGGGTGTGCTCCTGGCGCTGCGCTCTGCTTCGGGCGGAGGGAAGCAAGCGCCAGCAGGGTTGCGATCTCGCCCTACGCAGACTTCGCGCAGGCGGAGCACACCCCCACCCCACGCCACCCGCGCGACAGGCCATGAGCCAGACGTCAGAGCCGCGATGCGATCGTTCCAGATGGCCAGGGACCGGCCGTCAGTTGAGACGTCCAAGTCAAAACCCATGACGAATCGATCAGCGAACGTCACGATCTGACTCTCTGCGAGCGGCGCCGATATGGCGATTGCCGCCATCCCCGGAAGCGAGCTGAGGAGATGGCGTTTGTTTAGTCTGGATGGACCATGAGTGCGCTGAGAAAGCCGGTTCCGGGACACCTTTTCGTCTGGGTGAAGCGGCTGTCGTGGATCGAGCTGGCGATATTCAGCGGGCTGATCCTGTTTTGGATCCTGCCGGGGTTCGAAACCGAGACGATGTTGTTCGGCTGGGCCCATGGGCTCGGCTTCATCGGCCTCTGCGTGGTGATCTGGATCGCCTGCGTGAGGCGCGAGGCTCCGTACACACTGTTGGCCGCGACGCTGACGCCGGTCGGTCCGGTGGGAAGCGTGATCGGGATCGAACTGATCGAGCGCAAGGGTTGGGGTGTCGCCAGTGCGCCGGAGCAGTTTGCGGAAACCCGGTAATACGCTCAAATTGCCTTGACCCCACACCACTTACGCGGTATAGGTAGATGGTGACTGTTCCTCTGGGCAGTCCCGCCTAGGGGAGCGGCCGCGTCGGCATCCCTCCCTGGCTACCGACGCGCTGGTGCAGTGAGGGTCGCGCGGACCCCCCTGCCTCCCGCGGCCCCGCTGCACCCCTTCCTTCTCGGGCCCGGGAGGGAAGGTCCTGGGATCAGCCCCGGAGGTTGCGCAACACCGTCTGCAGGATGCCGCCGTTACGGAAGTAGGTGACCTCGTTGGGGGTGTCGAGCCGCACCGTCGCCTCGAACTCGACCGGGTCGGCGCCGTCGCGGCGGGCGGTCACCAACACGGTCGAGGCCTCGCCGTCCTCGAGGTCGCCGACGTCGATCGTCACCTCGCCGTCGAGGCCCAGCGACGCGCTCGTCTCACCCTGCGGGAACTGCAGCGGCAGCACACCCATGCCGATCAGGTTTGAGCGGTGGATGCGCTCGAAGCTCTCGGCGATGACCGCGCGCACGCCGAGCTCCTTGGTCCCCTTCGCCGCCCAGTCGCGGGAGGAGCCGGATCCGTACTCCTTGCCGGCGAGGACAACGAGCGGAACGCCTTCCTCGGCGTATTTCGTCGCCGCGTCGAAGATCGCCATTTCCCCATCGCCGTCGGGGAAGTGGCGGGTGAAACCGCCGCGCTTCTCGACCAGCAGGTTCTGCAGCCTGATGTTGGCGAAGGTGCCACGGATCATCACCTCGTGATTGCCGCGTCGTGAACCGTAGGAGTTGAAGTCGCGCGGCTCCACACCCTGCTCGATCAGCCAGCGCCCGGCGGGGCTGTCTTTCTTGATCGCGCCGGCGGGTGAGATGTGGTCGGTGGTGATCGAGTCGCCGAGCAGGGCGAGCACCCGCGCCGAGGTGATCGGCTCGATCCCGGGGGCGTCGACCGGCATGCCCTCGAAGAACGACGGCCGCCGCACGTAGGTGGAGTCCGGCCAGGTGTAACGGTCGCCCTCGGGCACCTCGACTGCTTTCCAGGTGTCGTCTCCCTCCAACACCCCGCCGTAGTTGCGGGTGAACATCTCTGAGGCGATCGAGCGGCCGACCAGCTCCTTGATCTCGTCCGGGTCGGGCCAGATGTCGGCGAGGTAGACGGGCTCACCGTCGCTGCCCTCGCCGAGCGGCTCGCTGGTCAGGTCGAGGTCCATGCGGCCGGCGAGCGCGTAGGCGACGACCAGCGGCGGGCTGGCCAGGTAGTTGGCCTTGACGTCCTGGTTGATCCGCCCCTCGAAGTTCCGGTTGCCGGAGAGGACCGCGCAGACCGCCAGGTCCTTCTCCTCGACCGCCGCCGAGATCGCCGGCGGCAGCGGCCCGGAGTTGCCGATGCAGGTCGTGCAGCCGTAGCCGACCAGGTTGAACTGGAGCATGTCGAGGTACTCGGTGAGGCCGGCTTTGTCGAGGTACTCGGTGACCACGGTCGAGCCCGGCGCCAGCGAGGTCTTGACCCAGGGCCTGCGGGTGAGGCCGCGTTCGACCGCGTTGCGGGCGAGCAGCCCGGCGCCGACCATCACCGAGGGATTGGAGGTGTTGGTGCAGCTGGTGATCGCGGCGATCACGACCCGGCCGTGGTCGAGTTCGAACGTCGCGCCGTCCTCGAGCGTGACCGCGATCGCGTCCTCGCTGACCCGCGAGGCGAGCGCCGTGCCGCCGGCGCTGACCGCCGGCCGCGGCTTGCCGCGCTCGTCGTCGTGGTCCTCGGCCGGCGGGTCGGAGGCGGGGAACGACTCGTCCATCGCCTCGTCGCGGCCGTTGCCGAGTTCCGCCCCGGCCTCGGGGTCGAACTCCTCCATCGCCTCGAGGAAGGCCTCCTTGGCGTCGGCGAGCGGCACCCTGTCCTGGGGGCGTTTGGGGCCGGCGATGCTGGCGGCGACGTCGCCGAGGTCGAGCTCCAGCGTCTCGGAGAAGGCCGGGTCGGGCGAGTCCTCGGTGACGAACATGCCCTGCTCGCGGGCGTAGGCGTCGACCAGCTCCAGCGTCTCGGTCGGGCGGCCGGTCAGCTCCAGGTAGCGGAGCGTCTCGGCGTCGACCGGGAAGATCGCGCAGGTCGAGCCGAACTCGGGCGACATGTTGCCGAGCGTCGCCCGGTCGGCGAGGCCGAGCCTCGGCCAGGCCGGGCCCGTAGAACTCGACGAACTTGGAGACGACGCCGCGCTCGCGCAGCATCTCGGTCACGGTGAGGACGAGGTCGGTCGCGGTCGAGCCGGCCGGCAGCTCGCCCTCGAGCTTGAAGCCGACGACCTGGGGCAGCAGCATCGAGACCGGCTGGCCGAGCATCGCCGCCTCGGCCTCGATCCCGCCGACGCCCCAGCCGAGCACGCCGAGGCCGTTGACCATCGTCGTGTGCGAGTCGGTGCCGACGAGGGTGTCGGGGTATGCCTGGAGCACGCCGTCGCGCTCGCGGCTGTAGACGACCTGGGCGATGTGCTCGAGGTTGACCTGGTGGCAGATGCCGGTCGCCGGCGGCACGACGCTGAAGTTGTCGAAGGCCTCGCGGCCCCACTTGAGGAATTGGTAACGCTCGAGGTTGCGCTCGAACTCGCGCTCGGCGTTGAGCGCGAAGGCGCGCTCGTTGCCGAAGGCATCGACCTGGACCGAGTGGTCGATGACGAGGTCGACGTCGACCAGCGGGTTGATCTTCTCCGGGTCGCCGCCGATCTCGGCCATCGCGTCGCGCATCGCCGCCAGGTCGACGACGGCGGGCACGCCGGTGAAGTCCTGCATCAGCACGCGGGCCGGCTGGTAGGGGATCTCGACGCTCGGCTCCGCCGCCGCGTCCCAGCCGGCGATCGCCTCGACGTCCTCGGCGCTGACCGAGACGCCGTCCTCGAGCCGCAGGACGTTCTCCAGCAGGACCTTGATCGAGTACGGCAGGCGGGCTACGTCGAAGCGCTCGGCGAGGGCGTCGAGGCGGAAGATCTCGTAGGAGCGGCCGCCGACCTCGAGGCTGGAACGGGCGCCGAAGGAGTCGCTTGCTCATGCTCCCCATCCTACGAAGCCGGGCGCCTCGGCGGCGCCCCGGCTTCAGCGCTTCTCGGGCGCGTTGGCGGCGTGGCCCTCGGCAATCGTCCTCCGCCGCCTTCTGGCCGGTCGAGCCTGCCTGAGCGAGATCCGAGATCGTCGGGCTGACCAAGGCGACGTGGGTGGCGACGCGGGTGATCAGCGGCGCCACGGCGATCTCGATCTTGTTCTTCTCGATCGCGCGGACGACGGCCTCGCCGACCTGCTCGGAGGTGCCGGTGCCGATTCCAGGCGGGGTCCTGGCGCCGGTGTCGGCGAACATGCCGGCGTCGCGGATGAAGCCCGGGGCGACCAGCGAGACGCCGACTCCCTGCTGCGCAAGATCGGTGCGCAGGGCGAATGCGAAACCGCGGAGGCCGAACTTGGTCGCGTTGTAGATCGACGTCCTCGGGCTCGCCGCCTTGCCCGACAGCGAGCCGACGAAGACGAGATGGCCGGAGCCGCGCTCGACCATCCCCGGGTAGAGCGCCCGCGCGAGCAGCATCGGGCCCTCGAGGTTGACCCGCAGTGCCCGCCGCACCTCCTCGGGGCTGAAGTAATCGAGCAGCCCGGCCCCCGGCAGCCCGGCGTTGGCGACGAGGATGTCGACGCTCCCCGCCTCGGCGGCAAGCCGCTCGGCGGCGCCCTCCTCGGCGAGGTCGGCTCGGCAGCACCCGGTGCCCCTCGCCGGGCAGCCCGGCGGCGAGCTCCTCGAGCGCGTCGCGCTTGCGGGCGCTGAGCAGCAGCGAGGCGCCGCGGGCGGCGAGCGCCTCCGCGATCGCCCTGCCGAGACCGCCGGTTGCGCCGGTCAGTAGTGCTGTGCGACCGGCAAGTTCCATCCCAATCCGCAAGCTAGCAGCGGGGTGGCCGACAGGAACCTTGGAATGAGAGGAAAACGACCCCTTAGTGCGAATGGCCACAAAATGTTTGCTTTTTGTGAGCAAGCGACCAGGCGATCGTCTACACTGCCGCCGTTCCATACAACCGAAACGCCTAATCCCGAGCGTCCAATGACGCGGTCGGGAGCGGGGGAACCACGTTTTCGGGGCTAACTCACCTCTTTCAGGTGGGGGCGCAGGCTCCTTTCGCGCCAGCCCGACAGCTAACCCCGTAGGCCGACCAAGGAGATCGGTTTGCTTTCGAACACCAAGAAGCTCAAGGCGGGTATAGCGACAGGCACAGCCCTGGTCGCCCTCGCGCTGATCGGCCCGAGCGGCGCCTCCGCGAACTGCGGCGGCGGCGGCATCAGCTCGGCCGAAATAGACATCTGCACACCGACCGCCAAGGCGCGGCTGCTCACCAACGGGATGCTTGTGCCGCCCGTATCGGCCCCGCCGCGGGTCAAGGCAGTGATCGCTGCCGCCAACCGGATCCGGACCAAGCCCTACGTCTGGGGTGGCGGTCACGGCAAATGGTGGGACCGTGGCTATGACTGCTCGGGCTCGGTCAGCTACGCGCTGCACGGCGGCGAATTCCTCGAAAGCCCGCTTCCCTCGGGCCCGATGGAGAAGTGGGGAGCCTCCGGCGAAGGCCGCTGGATCACGGTTTGGGCGAACGGCGGGCATGCCTACGCCGAAATCGCCGGCTACCGCTGGGACACCTCGGGCGACGTCGGTGAAACCGGCCCGCGCTGGCACGAAGACCTGCGTGACAACGTCGGTTACGTGCCGCGCCACCCGCTCGGCTACTAGCCGTCCCTCGCAAGCTGCGGACGTACTCCGCCCCGTCCAACCGGACGGGGCGGGTTTGTCCTTGCTTTCCTGAACCCCTCGGATAGCTTTCGGGGTGTAGCTACTCCACCCCCAGACATTCGGCTGACCGGCCTCACCAAGCGATACGGCGATGTGGCCGCGGTCGCTGGGATCGACCTGGAGATCCGGCGCGGCGAGTTCTTCACGATGCTGGGACCGTCTGGCTCCGGCAAGACGACGACGCTGCGGATGATCGCCGGCTTCGAGGACCCGAGCGGCGGCTCGATCGAACTGGCGGGCGAGGACGTCAACGGCGTCCCCCCTTTCGACCGCGCCGTCAACACCGTCTTCCAGGACTACGCGCTCTTCCCCCACATGACCGTCGGCGACAACGTCGCCTACGGGATGCGGGTCGGCAAGGTTTCGAAAGAGGAGCGGGCGAAGCGGCGCGACGAGGCGCTCGAGATGGTGCGCCTGCCCGGCTACGGCGACCGCAAGCCGGCCGAGCTCTCCGGCGGTCAGCGCCAGCGCGTCGCCCTGGCGCGGGCGATCGTCAACCGTCCCAAGGTGCTGCTGCTCGACGAGCCGCTCGGCGCCCTCGACCTGAAGCTGCGCGAGCAGATGCAGGCCGAGCTGAAGACGATCCAGTCCGAGGTCAGATCACCTTCGTCTACGTCACCCACGACCAGGACGAGGCGCTGACGATGAGCGACCGGATCGCCGTCTTCAACGAAGGCCTGATCGAGCAGGTCAGCGCACCGCAGGAGCTCTACGAGCAGCCGCAGACCGAATTCGTCGCCGGCTTCGTCGGTGTCTCCAACCTGCTCGAGCGCGACGGCTCGCGCTTCACGATCCGGCCGGAGAAGATCCAGCTGCTCGATGGGGCCGCCCCGCCGGCCGACCTGCACAGCGAGCGCGGGCGCGTCACCGACGTCGCCTACGCCGGCTCGGTGACCCGTTACACGGTAGGCCTCGAGGCCGGCGGCGAGCTGCAGATGATCCGTCAAAACACTGAAGGCGCGGGCGACGATGCCGCGTCGCTGCAAGGGCAAGAGGTACTCGTCGGCTGGAGGCCGGAGCAAGCGGTCGCGGTCGGCGGCAAGTCAACCAATAAGAGGGGAACAACGTGAGGAAGGACGCACACCCGGCACGCACTGCCTGGCTCGTCATCACCGGCATCCTTGCCGTGATGTTGTTGCTGGCCGGCTGCGGCAGCTCGAGCGACAGCACCAGCGGCGGCAACGGCGACGAAGCGCTGCAGAAGCTGGGCAAGGGCGAGGGGGCCCTCAACCTGATCTCCTGGGCCGGCTACGTCGAACCCGAATGGACGAAGCCGTTCGAAGCGAAGACCGGCTGCAAGGTGAGCGACAAGGAAGCCGGCACCTCCGACGAAATGTTCGAGCTGATGAAAAGCGGCCAGTACGACGGCGTCTCGGCCTCGGGCAACGCCAGCGCGCGGCTCTGGGCCGCCGGGCTCGTCGACCCGGTCAACACCGACCTCGTCCCCAACTACAAGACGGTCTTCCCCGACCTCAAAGATCAGCCCTACAACACGTTCGAAGGCGTCAACTACGGCATTCCTCACGGCCGTGGGGCCAACCTGCTGATGTGGAACAAGGACGACGTCAAGCCGGCGCCGACCTCATGGAACGTCATGTTCGACCCCAAGGTCGCGGCCAAATACAAGGGCAAGATCAGCGCCTACGACGAATCGAGCTACATCGCCGACGCCGCGATCTACCTCAAATTCCACCAGCCCGACCTGGGGATCGAAAACCCCTACGAGCTGAACGAAGAACAGTTCACCGCGGCGATCGACCTGCTCAAGGAACAGCGCCAGTTCATCGGCGAATACTGGTCGGAAGCCGCCAAGCAGATCTCCGCCTTCGCCGGCGGCGACTCGCAGCTCGGCACCACCTGGCAGTACCAGTACTTCGCGCTCCAGGAAGAAGGCGTGCCGGTCGAAGCGAGCCCGGCGAGCCAGGGCTTCCTGCCCAAGGAGGGTGCGACGGGCTGGTCTGACACCTGGATGCTCAGCTCCGAGGCCAAGCATCCGAATTGCATGTACGAGTGGATGAACTGGATCATCGAACCGAAAGTCAACGCCGAGGTCGCCGAATTCTTCGGCGAGGCCCCGGCCCAGAGCCTGGCGTGCAAGGAAACGGCGGAGGCCGATTTCTGCTCCAAATACCACGCCGAAGATCCGAGCTTCTGGAAGCGGGTCTACTACTGGGAGACCCCGTTGGCGGATTGCGGCAACGGCGAAGAAGACTGCAAGGACTACAACGACTGGGTCAAAGCCTGGACCGAAGTCAAAGGCTAGTCCGGCACTTCTAGCGCGTGGCATCTGAGGCGGCTGCAATTCGGAAGAGGTCGGTGGGCCACAGGCTCGCCGGCCTCTTCCAAGGCCGCCCTCGACTCCAGATAGGCGCCCTCCTGGCCGGCCCGATGGGCTGGCTGGCGATCGGCTACCTCGGCTCCCTGGCCCTCCTGCTGGTCGCCGCCTTCTGGTCGGTCGACCCGCTCAGCGGGCTGACCGTCAAGAACTGGACCCTCGAAAACTTCGAATCGCTGGTCAACGAACCGGTCTACCGGACGATCATCTGGCGCACCGTCCGCACGGCGCTGCTGGTCACGATCACCGACGCCGTGATCGCCTTTCCGATCGCCTTCTACATGGCGAAGGTCGCCAGCCGCCGCGGCAAGGCGCTGCTGGTGATCGGCATCCTGCTGCCGCTCTGGTCGAGCTACCTGGTCAAGGTCTATGCCTGGCGGACGCTGCTCTCCTCCGACGGCGCGATCAACTGGGCGCTCGAGCCGCTCGGCCTGCACGGGCCCGGCTACGGGACCACCGCGGTCTGGCTGGTGATGAGCTACCTCTGGCTGCCCTACATGATCCTGCCGATCTACGCCGGCCTCGAACGACTGCCGAACACGCTGATCAGCGCCTCCGAGGACCTCGGCGCCCGGCCCTTCACGACCTTCAGGCGGGTGATCCTTCCGCTCACCTTCCCGGCCGTGGTCGCCGGCTCGATCTTCACCTTCTCGCTGACGCTGGGCGACTACATCACGCCGCGCCTGGTCTCCAACGACCAGTTCATCGGCAACGTGATCTTCAGCAACATCTCCAACAACCAGCCCTTCGCGGCAGCGCTCGCGCTGGTCCCGATCGTGGTCATGATCGCCTACCTGGGGGTAGCCCGAAAGCTCGGCGCCTTCGAGCACGTCTGATCATGCGGCTCTCGAAACGCTCAAGAGCGCTCCTGCGCATCGCGGTCTGGATCGGCCTCGCCTTCATCTACGTGCCGCTGATCATCATCGGGATCTACGCCTTCAACTCGAGCAAGATCCTCGCCTGGCCGCCACCGGGCTGGACCACCCACTGGTTCACGCAGGCGTTCAACAACGACGCCGCCCGCGAAGCCTTCCTCACCTCGATCAAGGCGGGCCTGGCGGCGACGGCGATCGCGCTCGTCCTCGGCACCCTCGCCGCACTGGCGGTCGCGCGGCGCAGCTTCTTCGGCCGCGAGACGATCTCCTTCCTCGTCATCCTGCCGATCGCGCTGCCGGGCATCGTCACCGGCGTCGCCTTCAGCAACACCTTCACCCAGGTGCTCGGCATCGACCTCAGCCTCTTCACCGTGATCGTCGGCCACGCCACCTTCTGCATCGTCGTCGTCTACAACAA
The DNA here is from genome assembly GCA_963836415.1 of uncultured Solirubrobacterales bacterium. GTDB lineage: Bacteria > Actinomycetota > Thermoleophilia > Solirubrobacterales > 70-9 > VRUE01. The sequence goes on along the minus strand of CAWIJE010000004.1, from coordinate 1,448,161 downwards.
CGCCGTCGCCCGCCTCCGGCGCCTCTCCGGGTCGCTCGAGGAGGCCTCCGCGGACCTCGGCGCCGACACCTGGCAGACCTTCCGCCACATCACCTTCCCGGGGATGAAAAGCGCCCTGATCGCGGGTGGGCTGCTCGCCTTCGCCCTCTCCTTCGACGAGATCATCGTCACCAACTTCACGATCGGCCCGGGCGAACAGACGCTGCCGATCTGGATCTACTCCAACCTCTTCCGCCCCCACGAACTGCCGATCGTCAACGCCGTCGCCGTGATCGTGATCCTGATCTCGATCATCCCGGTCTACCTCGCCCACCGCCTCGGCGGCGACGAGGGCGGGGCGACCGCCGGCCGCGGCGCCGGCGGCGGCGAGGTCCAGGCCGAGGCGACCGCCGCCCCTTAGCGCGCCACGGCCCGCGGCGCCGATTTCCGCCCGACGCTCAACTCCAGGCCGTCGCCGGCCGATTAGGAATGGCGATGAGGATTCGCTCGCCCCAGGCCGTCGCGGCTACCGTTGCCCTCTGCGTCGCGCTGATGCTCGCCGCAGTGACAATCGCGCAGGCCTCGGCGACGCCCTCGCCTGCCGCGCCCCCGGCCGCACACGCGTCGGTCGTGGGCGGCTCCCCCGCCCCACCCGGCCGTTTCCCCTTCATGGCCTTCATCATCGCCTTCCGCGGCGACGGCGGCCTCGCCTGCAGCGGCACCGTAGTCGCCCCCTCGGTGGTCCTCACCGCCGCGCATTGCGCCGCCAACACGCGCACCGGGGTGACCAACACGCCCGACGGCTACTTCGTCGTCACCGGCGCCGTCGACGTCGACTCGCCGGAAGCGCAGGTCAGCGAAGTCAGCCGCATCGTCTCCTATCCCAAATTCACCTTCCTGGCGCCCAACAGCGGCTACGGCGACGCGGCGCTGCTGCAGCTGGCGACGCCGACCACGGCGCCGCCGGTGCCGATCGCCACCCCGTCCGACAACCGCCGCCTGCGGCCCGGCACCCATGCCTTCATCGCCGGCTGGGGCGAAACCAAATTCGGCAGCGGCCCGACCCCCGCCCTGCTCTGGGCGCGAACCGTGGTCGAGGGCGTCCACTGCGAAGGGCTGCGCGGACGCCTCTGCGCGATCGACTTCCCGAACGCCACCTCGGGCGTCTGCCACGGCGATTCCGGCGGCCCACTGCTCGCCTCCGACCGCGACGGCCGCGGCCTGCTCGAGATCGCGATCACCTCGGCCGGCTTCGGCAAATGCACCACCCGCCGCCCCCAGCTCTTCCAGCGCACCGACCTCCTCTCGCACTGGCTCAAGGGCCGCATCCACAGCCTCCAGCGCAGCGCCCCCTCACTCCCCCCGCCGACCCAGGTCGCCGCCCCCTGACCAACGAAAGGGGGTGGGCTGGACCACCGCCTCCTCCGCTTCGCGTCGCCACAAACCACCGCCTCCTCCGCTTCGCGTCCGGGGGCGGTGGCAATCGCCGGACCAGCGTCGCTCACGAGAATCAGATCGTGATGCTCGCTGAACGGTTCGTCATTGCTCGACCTTTGACCCTTCGAGGGGGACTTTGGGCGGTCGAATCCTGCGTTTTCCATCTACGCGATGGTCAACGCAGGGCTAAACCGGCTTCGCCGCAAACCACCGCGTCCTCCGCTTCGCCATAACCCGCCGCCTCCTCCGCTTCGCGTCCGGGGGCGGTGGCAATCGCCATATTGGCGCCGCTCGCAGAGAGTCAGATCGTGATGCTCGCTGAACGGTTCGTCATGGCCTGACCCTGGGCCGTCCGTCTCACGCGGGCTGTTCGAGCTGTCCCGCCGAAGGGGTCGTCGCGCGGGTGGCGTGGGGTGGGGGTGTCCTCCGCCTGTGCGAAGTCTGCGGAGGGCAAGACCGCAACCCTGCGGGCGCTTGCATCCCTTCGCCCGGAGCAGAGCGCAGCACCAGGAGGGCACCCCCACCCCACGACAGGACCCGCGCGCCTATCCCTTAGAGCGGGATATTCCCGTGCTTACGCTTCGGCTGAGCGACCCGCTTGCTCTGCAGCATCCGCAGCGCCTTGATCAGCTTCGGCCGCGTCTGCCGTGGCTCGATCACGTCGTCGATGTATCCGCGCTCGGCCGCCGAGTAGGGGTTCGCGAAATGGGCTTTGTAGTCGTCGATCAGCTTCTGGCGCCGCTCATCGGGGGTCGGCGAGCTGGCGATGTCTTTGCGGTAGATGATGTTGACCGCGCCCTCCGGCCCCATCACCGCGACCTCGGCCGTGGGCCAGGCGACGTTGTAGTCGGCCAGCATGTGCTTCGAGTTCATCACGTCGTAGGCGCCGCCGTAGGCCTTGCGGGTGACGACGGTGAGCTTCGGCACGGTCGCCTCGGTGAAGGCGTAGAGCAGCTTGGCGCCATGGCGGATGATCCCGTTCCACTCCTGGTCGGTTCCGGGCAGGAAGCCGGGCACGTCGGTGAAGGTGACGATCGGGACGTTGTAGGCGTCGCAGGTGCGGACGAACCGGGCCGCCTTCTCGGAGGCCTCGATGTCGAGCACGCCGGCGAGGAAGGCGGGCTGGTTGCCGACGATCCCGATCGGGTGGCCGTCCAGCCGTGAGAAGCCGCAGACGATGTTCTTGGCGAAGTGCTCGTGGACCTCGAAGAACTCCTCGTCGTCGACGATCCGCGAGATCACGTCCCGCATGTCATACGGCTTGGAGGGATCGTCGGGGACGAGCTCGTCGAGCTCCTCGTCTTCGCGCTCGGGGTCGTCGTCGGGCTCGAACCTGGGCGGCAGCTCGAGGTTGTTCGAGGGCAGGAAGCCGAGCAGGTAGCGGACGTCCTCGAGGCAGCTCTCCTCGTCCTCGGAGGCGAAATGGGCGACGCCCGATTTCGAGTTGTGGGTCATCGCGCCGCCCAGTTCCTCGAACTCGACCTCCTCGCCGGTCACCGTTTTGATCACTTCGGGGCCGGTGATGAACATGTGCGAGGTCTCTTTGACCATGAAGATGAAGTCGGTCATCGCCGGCGAGTAGACGGCGCCGCCGGCGCAGGGGCCCATGATCAGGCTGATCTGCGGGATCACGCCCGAGCACTGGACGTTGCGGACGAAGACGTCGCCGTAGGCGCCGAGGCTGACGACGCCCTCCTGGATCCGGGCGCCGCCGGAGTCGTTGATGCCGACCACCGGCGCCCCGACCTGGGCCGCCAGGTCCATCACCTTGCACATCTTCTCCGCCATCACCTCGCCGAGGCTGCCGCCGAAGACGGTGAAGTCTTGCGAGAAGACGAAGACCGTGCGCCCTTCGATCGTGCCGTGGCCGGTGACCACGGCGTCGCCCCAGGGACGGCGCTTCTGCATCTCGAAGTCGTAGGTGCGATGGCGGACGAAGGTGTCGAGCTCCTCGAAGGAGCCCGGGTCGAGCAGCTTCTCGACCCGCTCGCGGGCGGTCATCTTGCCCTTCGCGTGCTGCTTCTCGACCGCCTCGTCGGAGGCCGAGTGGATCGCGGCCTCGCGCAGCTCGCGCAGGTAGGCGAGCTTCTCCTCGTGGGTTTGCGGGTTTCTCTCGCGCATCAGCCGCGGGAGTCTATTTGCGACGCGCCCCGCACGTCGCAGAACGCAGGGAGGGCCCGCTCACGCGGGCCCTCCGAGGCCTCCCAGGCTCTGCTCGGATCGCGCCTAGAGTTCGGCGCAGATCGCGAAGGCTGTGACCGACCAGTTTTCGGTCTCCGGTTCGAACTCGCGAGCGCTCACGTACCAACCGGTGCGCTTGCCTTCCGCGTTGAGTTCGGGGCCGGACTCCGAGACGCTGACTTTGACTTTGGCGCCGTTGATGCGGGCGCCGCCACCGGTGACCTCCTTGCCCGCCGGGCAGGTGGCGGTGATTTCCTTGGTGTCGGTCGCGTTCGAAGGGCTTTCTTTGGTTTCGTAGGAGATGTTCTTGATCAGCTGCGCGTAGAAGCCGGCCGCGAGTTTTTCGGCGGTCACCGCTTCCTTGGCGAGCTTGCCGGTCTCGACCGCGCTGGTGCCGATCTTGTCCTTGCTCACCGAGTTGCTGCCCAGCTTGCCTTCGGTGATCGCCAGGTCCTTGATCTTGGCGCTGGTGACGACGCCGCCGCCGAGGTTGTTGGAGCGCACCGCGGCTTCGCTCAGCTTCGCGTTGCCGACCGCGCCGTTGGCGATCTTCGAGCCGATCACGGCGCCGTTGACGAGCTTCGAGGCGTTGACGGTCGCGTTCTTGATTTTCGCCGTCGTCACCGCGCCGTTGGCGATGTTCTTGGTCTTGACCGAGTTCTTGGCCAGGCCGGCGGCAAAGGCGGCGCCGCTCAGGGCGACGAAGAGGGCGATGCAGGAGATCACGGTGGACGGGGTCAGGTGCTTCGTCAGACGATTCACAGTCGGTACTCGCTTTCCGCGCGCTCAGGCGCTGGTGAATGGCCGCTTCTGCGGCTCTGCCAGGTGATCGAGGATCGCTTCCAGGTCACCTTCGCTGAGGCCCTGGTTCTCCTCGGCCCGTATCGCGACGCGGGTGCCGAAACCCTTCTCCGCCATTGTGATCTCGACCCCGTCGAGGGGCTTGATCAGCTCGGAAAGCTCGGGTTCGGACTTCATCAGAGTCCGCGATGCCTCGATCATGCGACGGGCTTCAACCAGCCGCGCGCCGTTCCTTCCCCTGGATGAAGAAGTTCCTCGGGCCGGGTTAGAAGAAGGCGCCGCCGCGGTATTCGCCGAAGACGTCGCGCATCGCCCCGCAGACCTCGCCGATCGAGGCGTCGGTGGCGAGCGCGTCGCGGATCGGGTGCAGCAGGTTGCCCTCGCCGCGGGCGACGTCGCGGAGCGCCTCCAACTTCGCCTCGACTGCCGCCTGGTCGCGCTTTTCCTTGAAGGCCTTGAGGCGGCCCAGCTGGCGCTGCTCGGACTCGGGGTCGACGCGGAGGATGTCGACGTCGTCGACCTGGTCGGTGACGTATTTGTTGACGCCGACGATGATGTCCTGGCCGCTGCGGTAGCGCTCGTGGTAGGAGTGCGCCGACTCCTCGATCTCGCGCTGCATGAACTCGAGCGCCTCGACCGAGCCGCCCAGCCCCTCGACCGTCTCCATCAGCTCGAGCGCCCGCTCTTCGATCTCGTCGGTCAGCGACTCGATGAAGTAGGAGCCGGCGAACGGGTCGACCGTCTCGGCGACGCCGGACTCGTGGGCGAGCACCTGCTGGGTGCGAAGCGCGATCCGGGCCGAGCGCTCGGTCGGCAGCGCCAGCGCCTCGTCGAAGCCGTTGGTGTGCAGGCTCTGGGTGCCGCCGGCGACGGCGGCGAAGCCCTGCAGGGCGACGCGGATGATGTTCACCTCCGGCTGCTGGGCCTGCAGCGTGACCCCGCCGGTCTGGGTGTGGAAGCGAATTTTCATCGAGCTCGGGTCCTTTGCCCCGAAGCGCTCCTCGACGATCTTCGCCCACATCCGCCTCACCGCGCGGAACTTGGCCACCTCCTGGAAGACGTTGTTGTGGCAGTTGAAGAAGAAGGCGAGCCGCGGCGCGAACTCGTCGATCTTCAGCCCGCGCTCGAGCGCCGCCTCGACGTAGGCGATCGCGTTGGAGAGGGTGAAGGCGACCTCCTGCACAGCCGAGCAGCCCTTCTCGCGGATGTGGTAGCCGGAGATCGAGATCGTGTTCCATTTCGGCACCTTGGCGTGGCAGTACTCGAAGAGGTCGGTGGTCAGCCTCATCGTCGGCCCCGGCGGATAGATGTAGTTGCCGCGGGCCATGTACTCCTTGAGCACGTCGTTCTGGACCGTGCCGCGAAGCTTCTCGGAGGGGACGCCCTGTTCCTCGCCGACCAGCTCGTAGAGCAGCAGCAGGATTCCCGCCGGGGCGTTGATCGTCATCGAGGTCGAGACCGAGTCGAGCGGGATCTGGTCGAAGCAGATCCGCATGTCCTCGATCGTGTCGATCGGGACGCCGGTCCTCCCCACCTCGCCCTCGCAGAGCGGATCGTCGGAATCGCGGCCGAGCTGGGTCGGCAGGTCGAACGCCATCGAGAGCCCGGTCGAGCCGTGCTCGATCAGGTAGCGGTAGCGCTCGTTGGTGTCTTCGGGGGTGGCGAAGCCGGCGTACTGGCGCATCGTCCAGAGCCGGTCGCGGTACATGCCGTCATGGATGCCGCGGGTGAAGGGCGGCTCGCCGGGCTCGCCGAGGCGCTGCTCGAGGCCGGGCGCGACGTCGCTCTCGTCGTAGAGGCCGTCGATCTCGATCCCGGAGTCGGTGAAGACCCGCGGGTCGTCGGGCCCGACCAGCGGGGCGATCGAGCGGTGCGAGTCGTCGTCGGCGGCGGCGCTTTTCGGGGGAGTCATGGTCGGCGGGAGGATATTGGGGGCGGCTAGCGGGTGCCCGCGAGCTCCGCCCGCCACCAATCGAGCAGGTCGGCGACGGTCTGCCGCAGCGGTATCCGCGGCTGCCAGCCGATCGCCTCGGCGAGCTTCGACGGGTCGCCGTAGACCAACGCCTGGTCGGTCGGCCGGCGCAGCTCCTCGTCGACGACGATGCCGACCTCGAGCTCGGTCTCCTCGGCCATCGCCTCGATCAGCCCGCGCAGCGAGCCGGCGCGGCCGGAGCAGAGGTTGAAGACGCCGGTCAGCTGCCGCGCCGAGATCTCGGCGAAAGCGCGCGCGGTGTCGCGCACGTCGGTGAAATCGCGGCGGGCGTCGATGTTCCCGACCTTGACCTCGACCGCATCCCTGCCCTCGGCCTCGGCGAGGGCGATCTGGCGGGCGAACCCCGGCCCGGCGAAGGTTCCTGACTGACCAGGGCCGAACTGGTTGAAGAGACGCACCAGCGCCACCCGCAGGCCGCCTGAGCGCTCGTAGAAGCCACAGAGAGCCTCCATCGCCTCCTTGCTCACCCCGTAGGGGCTGACCGGCGCCGTGGGCCGCTCCTCGCGGAAGGGAAGGTCCTGCTCGCCGCGCGGCTCGCCGTAGACCTCGCCCGAGGAGACGCAGGTGAGATGGGCCTCGGGACAACGCTCGGCAACCGCATCGAGCAGGTTGAGGGCGCCGAGCGCGTTGGCGCTGAAAACCGCGCCAGGATCGCGCCAGCTGGCGGCGACCGAGGCCGAGCCGGCGAGGTTGACGATCGCGTCCGGCGCCGCGGCCTCGAGACAGGCGGCGATCGAGTCGGGCTCGAGCAGGTCGCAGGCGACGATTCCCGGTCCCGGCCGGCGCCCGGCTGCGATCACCTCGAAGCCGGCCGCGGCCGCGGCATCGCTGACGTGGGCGCCGACGAAGCCGCTGGATCCGGTGACCAGCAGCCGCTTCCCGGCGGCGCCGGGAACCGGAACAAAACGGTCGGAGGTGGGTTGTGAATGGTGCATGTCGGGAATAACCTTGGCATCTATCGACTTGCCGTAAGTCGCCAACGGGGCAGCAGGGGGCGGCAGCAACGGAAGGATCGGAATGAACGATTTGACCCGGCCAGCAAAAGGCAGGGGCACCAGGCTGTCAGCGCTGGCCCTCACGGCCGCCCTGGTGGCGTGTCTCGCCTTTACAGCACTGGCTTCAGCATCGAGCGACCCGGTGGCAACCGGCAGCACCACCACGATCACGCTCAACAAGGGCTTCGCCAACAAGCTCAAGAAGAGCGGCGTGAAGGTGTTGAAGGTGAGCCCGGCGACGGTCAAGGGCAACGTGATCACGATGCCCGTCCTCGAAGGCTCGCTCGATCCCACCACCGGTCAGGGAACCCTGGTCCATGAAGGCGGGATCAAGTTCAAGAAGGGCAGCAAGAACATCTCCCTCAAAGAACTGATCCTCGAAACGGCCACCAGCACGCTGACCGCGAAGGTCGGCAGCAAGAAAATGAAGCTGGCCACGGTCGGCACGCTGGTCAACACCCGCAACGGGTTCGGCACGACGGTCGCGATCAGCTCGATGAAACTGACCAACAAGGCCGCCAAGGAACTCAACAAGAAGCTCGGGTTCTCCAGCAAGCCGAAGAAGAACAAGAAGCAGAACAAGCGGGCCTCGGCGAGCAAGACGAAGAAGAAGCCGAAGCCGGTTGCCGCTCCGTTCAAGGCGAACCAGAACCTGGGCAGCTCCTCGAGCGCCGTCCAGCCGAAGACTGTCGTCCTGCTGGAAACCGGCAGCGCCAGCCTCGCCACCAACGAAACGACGGTGAAAAAGTTCGAAGAAGCGCCGCCCACGGGTCTCGGCGTGAAAATCGTTCCAATCGCGCCGACCACCGTCAGCGCCGGGGCGACCCCGAACGCTCCGATTCTCAATTTCCCGATCGGGAATGAAGATCCGACCAAATTGCTGGGCAACATCGCGCCCAACGGGCTGTCGGGCGTACCGCAGACCAAGGGCGGTGTCGAACTGGTCCAGAACCTGGGGCCGGCGGGCGAATCGAAAATCGTCCTCGGCAACATCTGGCTCGACATGGCGACGCTGAAAGCGACCGCCAACGTCGTCGTCACCTCGAACGTCGGCGAAGAACCGGGTAAACCGTCCCCGGCGAACCTGGGGCCGCTCGGCCGCTCGTCGATCGCCAAGATCAGCCTCGCCGGCGCCACCATCACCAGCGACCCGGCGGCGCACACGGTCAGCGTCCAGAACGCGTCCGCTTCGTTCGAAGCGTCAACGGCACTGGTGCTGAACGAAGTATTCGGCGGGCCATACAAAGCGATGGAAATCCCGCACCCTGAATTCGCTGAAGGCGACCCCCTGGGCACCTTCTCCTTCGTCGCTACGACTCAGTAGGACGAGCTCACAAGCACCGGGAAGGGGCGGCTCCGGCCGCCCCTTTTCATTGCTCGATCGGCGCCGGCACCCGATCCGCCGAAAGAGTGGAAAGCGCTCAGTCCGAGGCGCCGACGAGGCGCTCGATACCGGTCTCGTCGATCGTCCGCCGCAGGCCGTCGCGGAGGTTGATCTGCGGCTGCCAGCCGAGCAGGTCACGCGCTTTGCCGATGTCGGGGCGACGCTGCTGCGGGTCGTCCACCGGAAGCGCCTCGAAGACGATCTCGGAGCGTGACTCGGTCACCTCGAGCACGGTCTTGGCAAGTTCGAGCAGGGTGAACTCATCGGGGTTGCCGATGTTGACCGGCGAGTGGGCGTCGGACTCGGCCAGGGCGACGATCCCGCGGACGAGGTCGTCGACGTAACAGAAGCTCCTCGTCTGCTCGCCCTCGCCGAAGACGGTCACGGGCCGGTCCTGGAGCGCCTGGCGCAGGAAGGTCGGGATCGCGCGGCCGTCGTGCGGGCGCATCCGCGGCCCGTAGGTATTGAAGATGCGGACGATCGCTGTGTCGACGCCCTGTTGGCGGTGGTAGGCCATGGTCAGCGCCTCGGCGTAGCGCTTCGCCTCGTCGTAGACGCCGCGCGGGCCGATCGGGTTGACGTGCCCCCAGTAGTCCTCGGTCTGCGGATGGACCTGCGGGTCGCCGTAGACCTCGCTGGTCGAGGCGAGCAGGAAGCGGGCCCGCTTGAGCTTGGCCAGGCCGAGCATGTGATGGGTGCCGTAGGAGCCGACTTTGAGCGTGTGCAGAGGCAGCCTCAGGTAGTCGATCGGGCTCGCCGGCGAGGCCAGGTGGTAGACGAAGTCGACGTCCTCGGGGATGTCGACGTGATCGATGATGTCGAGGTGGCGAAAATCGAACTCCGGGTCGCGGATGTGCTCGATGTTCTGCAGCGACCCGGTCTCGAGGTTGTCGACGCAGATCACGCGGTGCCCCTGTCCGAGCAGGAGCTGGCAGAGGTGGGAGCCGAGGAAGCCGGCGCCGCCGGTAACTACGCAGGTGGTCATGGCGACAGCCTATCTGCCGACTGAGGGTTCGGCTTACAGGCGCTTTCCGCGCAAATTCCATGCTTTTTCGTGACTCCGACGTCCGTTTGGGGGCGAAGAGGACGCCGTTTCTAGATAGGAGCCGCATGTAATTTTGCTCGACCTGATTTGAGCGCTAGCGAGAGGCAAAGCAAAGTGGACGGTGGGGGAAGTCGACAACTCGAAGACGCGGCGCGCAAGCGCGTCGCCGTGGAAATGCTCGCCAAGCACGAGCGCACCCTGCGACGGACGGCGCGCCGCTACTCGATCTGCACCGAGGACGCCGAGGACGCCTTCCAGCGCGCGCTCGAGATCCTGATGCTGAAGTCGCCACCGGGCGAGGCCCGCGAGCTGATCCGCTGGATGCAGACGGTGACCAAGCACGAGGCCCTCGCCGTGCGCCGCGCCCGCGAGCGCCAGCTGACCCCGGCGCCGCTGGCAGCGAGCGAGTACGACGACTGGCTCGAGCTCTTCCCGAGCCAGTCGCCGGGCCCGGCGGAGCGGGCCGAGCGGCGCGAGTCGCTCGCCCACAGCCGCGAGGCGCTGCAGTCGCTGAAGCCGGCCGAGCTGCGGGCGCTGACCCTGCTCGCCGAGGGCTACTCCTACCTCGAGATCGGCGAGATCACCGGCTACTCGAGGACCAAAATCAATCGCTGCCTGGCCGAGGGGCGTGAGGCGTTCCGGGCGCTCAGCGCCCGCAGCGAGAGCGGTGAGCGCTGCACCGAGCTGCGGCCGATGCTCTCCGCCTTCTGCGACGGCGAGGCCAGCCCGAAACAGGTCACGGTCGTGCGCGAGCACCTGCGCGCCTGCGCCCACTGCCGGGCGACGATGCGCGCCTACCGCGCGGCCCCGGGCGCGGTAGCGGCACTGCTGCCGGCGCCGCTCGCGGCCCGCACCCTGTTCGAACGGGCGCACGACGCCATCGCCGGCCTCGGCGCGAGGCTGACGGAGCAGCGGCTGGGCGCCGAATCGGCGATCAGCCAGGTCGCCGCCTCGGGCGGCGGCCGCGGCCCCGGGATGGCGGTGCTGGCAAAGGCGCTGGCGATCTGCGCCGGCACCGCCGGCGGAGCCGCCGCCTGCGTCAGCGCCGGAGTCGTGCCACCGCTCCTCGATCCCGCAGCCGATCGCGCCGTCTCGCCACGCGTCGTGCGGATCGCGCCGCCGAGGCCGCCCCAGGCCGCAGAGGAAGCGCCGCCGAGCGCCGAGCCGAGCGAACCGGCCCCGCCGGAGCCGACGGCAGAACCGGCCCCGCAGCCGAGCGAAGAGCCGGTCGCGGTCGAAGCCGCGATTGAACCGGTCTCGACGCCGTCGCCGAGCCCGCCGCCGGCGCAGAGCGCCCCGGCCGCCGCCGCGCCGCCGCCGCAGGCGGCCGGGGAGTTCGGCCCGTGAGGCAGAGCCCGGCGCTCTGCGCCGCGACGATCGCGGCCGCGCTCCTCCTCCCCTGCCAGGCCGCCGCCGCGCCGCCGCCCCCGACCGGGCTCGAGCCCCAGGAGGGCAGTGGCTGGCAGGCGGAGAGCCGGTTCGGCGTCCACTGGCACAACCCGGAGCCGGTCGGCTCACCGATCGCAGCCGTCCATTACCTGGTGCGGGACCCGCTCGGCGCCGTCGTCCTCGGGCCGCGCCGGCTCGACCTCGCGGTCGAGCGGGTCGAGGGCCTGCGCCTGATCGGCGGCATCGGCGCCTACACGGCCGTGGTCTGGCTCGAGGACGCCGCCGGCGTCGAGGGAGCGCCGGCGACGACCGCCCTACGCTTCGATGACAGCCGTCCCGGGCCCTCGACCCCCGCCGCCGAGAGCGGCTGGATCGGCCGCGCCGAGCTGCCCCACGCGATCCGCCTCAGCCACCCGCCGGGACCGCCCTCGCCGGCCGGGATCCGGGGCTACGCGGTCTCGATCGACCGCGGCGGCGACGCTCTCCCCTGCCTCGACGCCGAGCGTTGCGCCGACGCCGAGACCGACCTGCGCGGCGGCGCCGACGACGACACCTTCACGGTCGAGGAACTCGCCGAGGGAACCTTCTACGTCCACGCCTTCGCCGTTTCCGGAGCCGGCATGCACTCGGCGATCGCGGGCCAGGCGAAGCTGCGGGTCGACAAGACCGACCCGCGGACTCGTCTGAGCGGCCTCCCCGAGGGCTGGGCCGACCGCACCGTCGTCCTGCGGGCGAGCGCCGAGGATGACGCCTCGGGAATGGCGGACGGTGGCGCCTTCACCGCGATCGCCGTCGACGGCGAACCGCCATCCGTGGTCGGCGGCGACTCGGCCGGCGCCGCGATCATCGGCAGCGGCGTCCACAACGTCTCCTTCTACGCCCGCGACGCCGCCGGCAACGTCGACGACGGCAGGATGTCGAACGGGAAGCGCAACGCGGCTCCATCCCGCGCCACGGTGCGCATCGATCGCGAGCCCCCGTCGGTGTTCTTCGTCGGGTCCGCCGGCCCCTCGGACCCGGAGCTGATCGAGGCGCGGGTCGCCGACCCGCTCTCGGGGCCGAGTCACGGTCGCGGCTCGATCGCGGTCCGGGCCCGCGGCTCGGGCCTCGGCTTCGAGCCCCTGCCGACGACGAGCTCCGGCCAGACCCTGCGGGCGCGCTGGAGCTCCGACGACTACCCGCCCGGTGAGTACGAGTTCCGGGTGACCGGCTTCGACCTCGCCGGCAACTCGAGCGGATCGCTCCGCCGGGCGAACGGAACGGAGATGGTCCTGCCGGCGCCGTTGAAGGTGAGGACGGCAATCGACTTCGCCCCTGCCGGCGGCGCCTGGGACGCCGCGGCGCGCGACGCCGGGAGCCGGGTCGAGGGAACACTGCGGCTCGCCTCGGGCGAGCCCGCCGCCGGCCTCGCGGTCGTGATCAGCGAGCGCTTCGCGCCGGGCTCGCCGCTCGGCGAGCGCAGCACGATGGTCCGCACCGATGACGCCGGTGGATTCGGCCTGGCGCTGGCGCCCGGCCCGAGCCGGACTGTGGTCGCCCGCTTCGACGGCACGCGCCGCGCCACCCGGGCGACCAGCGCGCCGATCGACCTCAAGGTTCGCGGCGTGATCTCGATCGCCGCTTCACGGCGGGTCGCCGTGGTCGGCGGCCCCCCGGTGGTCTTCCGCGGCCGGGTCATGGCCGGCCCCGGAGAGATTCCGCCCGACGGGGTCTCGGTCCAGCTTCAGTTCCGCCTGCCCGGGCTTCCCTGGACTGAATTTCGGACCGTGCAGAGCGACGGCCGGGGCCGCTTTCGCTACCCCTACCGCTTCAGTGACGACGACAGCCGCGGGGCGCGCTTCCGCTTCCGCGCCTTCGCCCCGACGCAAAGCGACTGGCCTTACGAGCCGGTGGGCTCGCGGCCAGTCGCGGTGCGCGGTGCTTGAGGTTGCTGCTAGCGGAGCGAGGCGATCTGGTCGGTGACCTGATCGACGATGTCCTGGGCCCGCGTGGCCTGCTCGTCGATCGCCTTGCGGACGCGCTGCTCGACCTCGCTGCGATTCTTCTTCAGCGTCGTCTCGACCGTGCGCTGGCGTTTGCGCGCCTCGCGCTCGACCCGGGTGCGGGTCCTTTTGGCCTCGGTCGTCGCTTTGCGGCGAGCGCTCGTGCCGCGGCGCTCGGTCCGCTTCAGGCTGCGACGCACCTCGCTGCGATAGGCCTTGAGCTTGCGCTCGGCGCTGTCGCGGCCGGTGAAGGGCTCGACCAGGTCGGTGACGCGATCGGTGACGCTGAGGACGACGCCGACGGGGATGTCGACGGCGGTCTCGGCGACGACCCGCGCCTGGTTCTTCTCTGCTTTGGCGACCTGCTTGGCGCCCGATTTGACCTGCTTGGCGCCCGATTTGGCCTTGGTCGCGCCGGCCTTGGCGGAACTGCCGTTGCTGCTGCGTTTCTGCGTTGCCATAAGGGGGTTGATCCTCTCGATTCTGGGGGGTGTCCTGCCGGAAAGTCCGCGAGTGTAGCGAACATATGTTCTTTACGAACACACGTTTGTAAACCGACTTGCGGAAAGGGTTACTGGGCGGCTTCGAGCAATTCCAGCCCCTGGCCCCCGGCGGCGCCGAGCAAGGGGTAGCGCACGTCGAGCCCGAGGCCGGCTCGCTCGAGGGCCAGATCGCCGAAGGCGATCCTCCCTCCCGCCTCGCGCACGATCAGCTGCGCGGCGGCGGCGTCGACCGACCGGCATGGCCGCAGGGCGATCATCCCGTTGAAGCGGCCGGCGGCGAGGTAGCAGGCGGTGATCGCGATCGAGCCGACGACGCGCAGGCGGTAGACCCGGCCGGCGAGCGCTTCGAGCACCGGCAGCGACCACTCCGGCTCGGCCGACTCGACCCCCAGCAGCTCGAGCTTCTCGGCGTCGGCGCCGACCTCGATCGGCGCTCCGTCGAGCTCGGCGCCCTTGCCGCGGCGGCCGATGAACTCCTCGCCGGCGCCGAAGTCATAGACGTAGCCGAACTCGACGTCGGCCATCGACGGGCCCGAGGCGACGGCGATGCTGAGGCTGTGCGCGGGCAACGTGCGGCGGGCGTTGAGCGAGCCGTCGATCGGATCGATCACGACCCGCGCCTCGCCGCCGGTGCCGAAGGCGACCTCGCCCCGCTCCTCCGAGATCGCGGTGAAGGAAGCCCCCGCCGCGGCCAGCGCCTCGAGCTCCTCGAAGACGATGTCCTCACAGCGACGGTCGATCACCAGGGTGTGGTCTCCCCCCTCGCCGATCCCCTCGTACTCGGTGCGCGCCTCGATCCCCCGCACCTCGTCGAAGACGCCCTGCTGGGCGACGACGACGCGGCGGCAGATTCCCGGCCAGTCTGCGGAAAAAACGTCCATCTCCCGGACTCTATGGCGCGCTAGCGTTGGGCGATGGACCTGACCCCGCCACAGCAGCGTGCGATCGCCTGGGGGCAGGGCCCGCTGCTGCTCACCGGCACCGCGGGATCGGGCAAGACCGAGGTGCTCGCCAGACGCCTGACGAGGCTGGCGAAAGAGGGCGGCGGGCCCGAGCGGATCCTCGTCGTCGCCACCACCCGGGCCGGTGCGGCACGCCTCCGCCGCCGGTCCGAGGCGCTGCTGGAGGACGCCTACGAGGAGCTCTGGATCGGCACCTGGGAGGAGATCGCCGAGCGCCTGCTGCGCGAGGAGCTGACCGATGCCGCCGGGCTCGACCCTTTCTTCGTCGTCGTCGGCCGCGCCGAGCGTTTGGCGATGCTGCTCGACAATCTCGACGACCTACCCCTGCGCAGCCACGCGATCCGCGGTAACCCGGCCGGCCTGCTCGCCCGCCTGCTCGAGCGCATCGACTGCCTCAAGGCGGGCGCCGACGGCGCCGAGCCCGAACTCGCCGAGCTCTGCGCCGTCCACGACCGCATCCTCGCCGCCGCCGGCAGCATCGACCGCGGCGACCTCTTCCTGATCCTCAACCGGCTGGTCAGCGAGGACGCGGCGGTGAGGGCGACGCTCGCCGCCCGCTTCGACCATCTGATCGTCGACGAGTACGAGGACGCGACGGTCGGCCAGCGCGCGATCCTCGCCCACCTGCGGGACGCGATCCCCAACCAGGTCTACGCCGAGTCCCCCGCGGGCGACCCAGAGGGAGACTCGATCGTGCTCAGCGAGGTCTTCCGGCGGCCGTTGCTGCGCTTCTGGAAGTGCAGCAACGAGCGGGCGCAGGCGCAGGCCGTCGCCCGCGACGCGGAGCACCTGCTGGCGACGGGCACCTCGCCCGATCAGATCTGCGTGCTGATCGACGACCCGGCGGCCCGCGGCGGCCCGGTCGCGGCGGCGATGGAGGAGCGCGGAATCCCCCTCCACCTGGCCGGCCCCGCGGCCCTCTTCCAACGGCCCGAGGTCCGCGACGCGATCGCCTGGCTGCGGGTGCTCGCCGACCCGGGCGACTCGGCCGCCGCGGCGCGGGCGCTGACCAGGCCGCCGATCGAGCTGCGCTCCGCCGACCTGGCGCGGCTGACGACGATCGCCCGGCGCCGCAAGCTCGACATGGTCTCCGCCTGCGAGGCGGCGCTGGAGAGCCCGCAGATCCCACCCGAGGCGCGCGAGCGGATCCAGTCGTTCCTGAAGCTCTACAGCGAAGCCTCGGCGGTGATGGAGGAGCGGCGCGCCGACGTCTTCGTCCGCCGCCTGATCGAGCGGGTCGGGCTGCGCCGCCAGCGCCTCTTCGCCGCCCAGCCCGAGGTCGCCGAGCGCCTGCTCGGGCTCTCGCGGCTGGCCGAGCTCGCCGCCGCCTGGGCACGGCGCGAGCCGCACGGCTCGACCCGGGACTTCGTCCGCCACCTGAGCGCCGTCGCCGAGGCCGGGGTCGAACCGAGCGGAGCCGAGGAGCCGCCCTCACCGGGGGCCGTGGTCGGGCTCGACCGCCTCGCCGCCAAGGGGCGCGAGTTCGCCCACGTCTTCGTGCTCGGGCTGGAGAGCGACGACGGCGCCGAGCGCGTCGGCCGCCCGGCGACCGCGGGGATCGTGCTCTCGCGGATCGAACGCGGCGACGAGGGCGAGGACCGCCCCTCGTCCTTCTACGAGCAGGCGCTGCTCGCCGTCGACGGTGAAGAGGAGTCCCACACGGAGGAGCTCTTCGGCCCGGCCGAGGGCCTCCACGCGACCTACCGCAAGCTGCGCGAGGAGGTGCTCGAGGCCTCCTGGCGGGCGGGTCGCGAGCTCTCCGAGCCGCGGCTCGACACGGCGATCGACGTCAACCGCGCGATCGCCCGCTACCTCGAGCTGCTGAAGCTGGCGGCGCTCGCCCAGCGCCCCGGCGACGAGGCCACCGAGGAGGCGGTGGAGGCGGTCAACGGCCTGCTGCGCCAGGTGGCGACTCCCGAGCAGCAGGCCGAGCTCGACGCCTCGGCCCTCGACTCCTACCTGCTCGACTCCGAGCGCGATCGCGACAGCCGCCGGCGCCTGATCGCCGCCCGCCACGAGCCCTCGCTGGAGGCGTTCCTGCCGCGCCGTGGCGACGGCGGCCTCAGCCTCTCCGCCTCCGACCTCGATCTCTACCTGACCTGCCCCCTGAAGTACAAGTTCGCCCGCGTCTTCGGCATCCCGCAGGAGCCGACGATCAACCAGCGCTTCGGGATCCTGATCCACAACGTGCTCGAACGCTTCCACCGCGACGAGCTGCAGCCGGGCGAAGACGGGCTGGCCAGGCTCAACGACCTGCTCGAGTCGGGCTGGCGGCGCTCGGGCTTCGGCACCAGCGACGACGAGCTCCAGTACCGCGACCGGGCGCGCGAGGCGATGCGCCTCTACTGGGAGCGGGAGCGCGACTCGGAGGGAGAACCGGTCTGGCTCGAGCGCAAGTTCGACTTCAAGATCGGCCCCCACCACGTGCGCGGCCGGGTCGACCGGGTCGACCGCCTGCCCGGCGGCGAGCACGAGCTGATCGATTACAAGACCGGCGAGCGCAAGACCGAAGCCCAGCTCGAGAGCGACCTGCAGCTGGCGCTCTACCGGCTCGCGGCGCGCGAGGCCTGGGACCTCGAGGCCGGCACCGGCAGCTACTACTACGTGCTCGACGGCGACAAGGTCGCGGCGCCGGTCAAGCCCGATGACGCGGAGCGGGTCGAGCGCACGGTGCTGCAGGTCGCCGAGGGTGCGCTGAGCCAGGACTTCGAGCCGCGACCGTCGCCGAAGGTCTGCAGCTGGTGTGACTACCGGCTGATCTGCCCGGCGGCGGAGACCTGAGCCGGACGGCTAGTTGCCCTGCTGGCGCAGGAACTGCTGGAACTCGCGGGCGATCGTGTCGGCCGAGGGAAGCTCGGTCCCCTCGTCGCCGAGCTGCTCGACCTGTTCGGCCTCGATCCGCTCGACCAGCTCCTTGATCTCCGGGTTGGCGGCGACGGCACGGCCGATCTGCTCCTCGTAGCCCTCCGACTCCAGCTCCAGCTCCGAGGCGTCGACGGCGATCCCGGTCAGGCCCTCGAGCCGGCGCAGCAGGGCCAGCGCCGCCTTCGGGTTGGGGACGGCGGCGACGTAATGGGGGACGGCGGCCCAGAGCGAGGCGGAGGTCATTCCGAGCTGGCCGCAGCAATCGTGGACGACGCCGACGATCCCGGTCGGCCCCTCGTAGTTCGAGCGCTCGAGGTCGAGCTCGTCGACCAGCTCCTCGCTCGAGGCGAGGCCGGTGATCGGCACCGGCAGGGTGTGGGAGACCTCGGCGATCAGCGCCCCCATCGTCACCACCATCTCGGCGCCGAGCGCGTCGGCGGCGGTCGCGATCGCCTCCGAGAAGGTCCGCCAGCGCAGGTTCGGCTCGGTCCCGTCGAGCAGGACGAGGTCGCGGTCGGCGTTCGGGACCCGGGCCGCGTAGATGTCGTTCTGCGGCCACTCGATGTGGCGGGTCTGCCCCTCGGTGAGGGTGATCGTCGGCCGCGTCGTCTGGAAGTCGAAGAACTCCTCGGGGTCGACCTGGGCGATCAGCTCGGCGTCGAGCGAGTCGGCGGCGGCGGCCAGCGCCCGCGAGGCGGCGTTGGCGGCGTCGTTCCAGCCGCGGAACGAACAGACGAGGACGGGTGAGCGAAGCTGCGGCACGTCGCCCTCCCAGGTCAGTGATTCCATTGGGTCAGGGTACCGCCAGGGCCCTGCGGGCCAACCGATAGGCAAAGAAGAGCGCGACGGCGGCAAAGGAGAGCTGCAGGGCGCGCTCGGAGACGTTGTTGGCGACGATGACGCCGATCAGGACGCCGATCGGCGAGAGGACCCCGATCACGAGCGCGGCGGGCAGGTCGACGTTGCCGTAGCCGCGCTGGCGGTGGGCGCCGACGGCGGCGACGATCACGATCATCAGCAGCGAGGTCGACTCCGACTCGACCTGGCCGAGGCCGAGGAAGATCGCCATCGCCGGGACGAAGAGGATGCCGCCGCCGACGCCGACCAGGCCGCCGGCCAGGCCGCCCGCGAGCGCCAGCAGGGCGGCGAGGATCACGTCCATCTCCGGCCTCCCCGCTCACGGGATGATCAGCTCGATCGCGACCACGACCAGCAGCAAGGCGAAGAGCAGCGAGACCGCCCGCTGCGAGATGCGCTGCTGGAGCGGCGGTGCCGAGCGACGACGCCGAGGGTCGCCGGGACCGACAGCAGAGGCCGGTGCCGACGTGGACGTTGCCGTAGAGGCCGCCCTGGGCGAGGGCGCCGAGCAGGCCGATGAGGACGATCGCGGCGAGGCTGGTACCGGTCGCCAGCCGCTCGCCGAAGCCGAACCAGAGGATCAGCAGCGGGACGATCACGGTGCCGCCGCCGACGCCGAAGAGGCCGCTGAAGACGCCCGCCAGCGGTGCCGATCGCAGCCAGCCTCAGGGTGCGATCGGTTGACATGCGGCGATACTAGATGCCGCGATACTCAGATTCTTGGCGCCGCCGCTCGACGCCCTTCGTGCCGACCCCGCGCGGGCGGCGATCCTCACCGATATCGACGGGACCCTCGCGCCGATCGTCGAGCGACCCGCAGGACGCGGCCGTCCCGGCGCGGGCGGCGGAACTGCTGCGCCGGCTGAGCGAGGGCTTCGGCCTGGTCGGCTGCGTCTCCGGGCCGCCGCGCGGCCGAGGCACGCCGCCTGGTCGGCGTCGACTCGATCGCCTACGCCGGCAACCACGGCCTCGAGCTGCTCTGCCCGGCGAGGAGGAGCCGCGCCTCGACCCCTCGCTCGAGGGCCGCGAGACGCGGCGCGGCGGAGTTCGTCGCCGAGCTCGACCCCGCCGAGCTCGAGCGGCTCGGCCTGCGGCTCGAGGACAAGGGACCGATCCAGGCCCTGCACTGGCGCGGCGCCGGGACGAGCGCGCCGCCGAGGCCCGCGCCCACGAGATCGCCGCCGATGCCGGCCGAGCCGGGCTCGAGCCGCACTGGGGCCGCAAGGTGCTCGAGGTCCGGCCGGTCGGAGGCGGCGGCAAGGACGCCGCCGTCGCCGCGCTGCTCGCCGCCGACGGCTTCCGGCTCGCGACCTACGCCGGCGACGACCGCACCGACCTCGATGCCTTCCGGCGGCTGCGCGAGCTGCGCGAGCGCGGCGAGCTGGAGACCGCGATCTGCGTCGGCGTGACCTCGCCGGAGGCGCCGCCGGAGCTGGCGGAAGAGTCCGACCTGCAGGTCGACGGGCCCGGCGGGCTGGCTGCGATCTGCTCGAGGCGCTGGCGGCCTAGCGGTGCCTTACACCGACCTGCTGCGCGTCTCCGTCTTCCTCACCGCCGGCGAGGCGACCGCGCTCGCGGCGATCGCGGCGATCGCGCGCCGGCCGCGAAGCCGACGCGACGACCTGTGTCGCCGCCGGCTGGTGGCTGCTGGCGCTGGTCCTCGGCTTCTGGCTGGGGCGCCCGGCGCGCGCCGCCGACGGCGTCCGCGACGCCCTGGCCAACGCGCGGACGGCGACCAGCCTGCCCGACCGAGACGCCGACCCGGATCGCCCTGCTCCGGCTCTGGCCGATCGGCCTGACCGCGCTCGTCGCCGGCGGTCCTCGGCATCTTCTTCCCGGCGTCGCGATCATCGGCGCCGGCTACGCCCTGCTCGTCTCCCTCGCCTGGCACTCCCACGAGGCCGCCGTGCTGGCGTCGAGCAGCGCGACGGGGTGAAATTCTACGTCGTGCCCAACACAGCCCTGAAGCCGGTGAAACTGGTCCGCACCCCGGGCCTGCGCACGCGACCGGCTGCACGCGCGTCCTCGCTGACCTCAGCGCGCTTGCGCAGCTTCTTGAACTCGGCCCAGGTGCGGGTGTTGGCGACCTCGGCCTTGGTCAGCCAGGCGCGGCGGGCGGTGGCGACGCCGTAGCGCATGTTGTCGAGCGTCTCGATCCGGTGGGCGTCGGTGTTGAGGACGATCTTCGCGCCGGCGTCGGCGGCGAGCCGGGCGTGGCGCTCGGAGAGGTCGCGGCGGTTCGGGTTGCCGTTGATCTCGAGCATCGTGCCGGCTCCGCGCCGCCGCCGCGGCGACCGCCTCGACGTCGATGTCGTAGGGCTCGCGGCGGCCGATCAGGCGGCCGGTGAGGTGGCCGATGCAGTCGACGTGGGGGTTCTCGATCGCCGCGAGCATCCGCTCGGTCATCTTCTTCCCGGAGATCGCGAAGGAGGTGTGGACGCTGGCGACGACCCAGTCGAGCGCCGCGACCAGGTCGTCGGGGTAGTCGAGCGTGCCGTCGAGGCCGATGTTGATCTCCGACCCGGCGAGCAGGCGGAAGCCGCGTTTCGCCCTTGTTCCAGGCGCGGATCTCCTCGATCCGCTGCCAGAGCCGCTCGGCGGTGACGTGGTCGCCGAAGCCGTGGCTGGCGGAGTGGTCGGTGATCGCGAAGTAGGCGTAGCCGCGGGCGCGGGCGGCCTCGGCCATCTCCTCGAGCGTGTTGTGGCCGTCGGAGAGCGTCGTGTGCGAATGAAGGTCGCCGCGGATGTCGGCGAGCTCGACCAGCTTCGGCAGCTTGCCCTCGCGCGCCGCCTTCAGCTCCCCCCTGCCCTCGCGCAGCTCGGGCTCGATGTAGGCGTAGCCGAGGCGCTCGTAGACGCGCTCCTCGGTCGCGCAGAGCTCGTTCTCGCCGCTCTCGACCTCGGTGATCCCGTGCTCGGAGACCGAGAGGCCGCGGCCGACCGCGTCCTCGCGCAGCTTCACGTTGTGGGCCTTCGAGCCGGTGAAGTGCTGGAGCAGGTTGCCGAAGGCCTCCGGCGCGACGATCCGCAGGTCGACCGCCGATCCCGTTGTGGGTCTGGGCGCGGACCCCGTTCGGGCCGGGATTGCCGGCCGAGGCGATCAGCGAGTGGGCGGCCAGGTGCTCGGCAAGCGCCGCCGGCTCCTCGGCGGTGGCGATGATGTCGATGTCCTTGCAGGTCTCGGCCCAGCGGCGCGCCGAGCCGGCGACCTCGACCCGGTTCGCGGCCGGATGCTCGCGCAGCGCCACGGCCAGCGCCTCGGCGACCGGCCGCACCTTGGAGAGCAGCACCCTGCCGCGGGCGGGTCGTCGGCGTCCTTGAGCCCGGCGAGGCGGGCGAGGACGTTCTCCTCGACTTTCGGCCCGAGGCCTTTCAGTCCGCGGATCCGCTCGCCCTCGGCCGCCTCGCGCAGGTCGTCGATCGAGACGACGCCGAGCTCGTCGAAGAGCCGTCGCGCGGTTTTCGCGCCGAGCCCGGGGACCCGGGTCACCTCGATCAGGGTCGGCGGGAACTTCGCCTTCAGCTTGGCCGCGGCCGGGATCTCGCCGGTCTCGAGCAGGGCGTCGATCTTCTCGGCGAGGGTCTTGCCGACCCCGGGGATCTCGGTGGCCCGCCCCTGGGCGGCGAGGTCGGCGACCGAGACCGGGCTCTCGCGGATCGCCTGGGCGGCGCTCGAGTAGGCGAGCACCCGGTATTTGACGGCGCCGTCGAGCTCGTAGAGGACGGCGAGCTCGTCGAGGGCGGCGGCGATCTCGGCGTTTGTCATCGAGTGCAACTTAAGGCCTCTCGCACCTCGCCTCACTAGCATCGCGCCACCCATGGCCCAACCCTGGCTGATCCTGCCGACCTACAACGAGGCCGAGAACATCGACCCGTTCGTCGGGCGGTGCTCGACAAGCTGCCCGCCGGCGGCGCGGATCCTCGTCGTCGACGACAGCTCGCCGGACGGGACCGGGCGCGATCGCCGACCGCCTCGCCGCCGAGCTCGACCAGGTCTCGGTCCTGCACCGTCCGCGCAAGGAAGGCCTCGGCCCCGCCTACATCGCCGGCTTCCGCCAGGCGCTCGCCGGCGGCGCCGACCTGATCCTCGAGATGGACTCCGACTTCTCGCACGAACCGGCCTACCTGCCGCGCCTGCTGGAGACGACGCGACCGCGCCGACCTGGCGATCGGCTCGCGCTACGTCGACGGCGGCGGGGTCGGCGACTGGGGCGTGGTGCGGCGCGCGATCAGCCGCGGCGGCAGCGCCTACGCGCGGCTGGTGCTCGGCGTCGCCGTCAACGACCTGACCGGCGGCTTCAAGTGCTTTCGCCGCGAGGTGCTGGAGGCGATCGACCTCGACGCGGTGCAGTCGCGGGGCTACGCCTTCCAGGTCGAGATGACCTACCGGGCGATCGAGCGCGGCTTTCGCGTGGTCGAGGTGCCGATCGTCTTCCGCGATCGCCGCGTCGGCGCCTCGAAGATGAGCCGCGGGATCGTCGCCGAGGCGATCTGGCGCCTGCCTCTGCTGCGTTTCAAGGGGCCGGTCCAGGGACAGGCGGTAGGGTCTCGGATCGCGTCGAATATGAGGCGCTATACTTTCTGAAGTATTGAGCGACCAACCTCGACTCCGGGAGAGCGATATTCTGTGTCAGGCAAACTCCAAGATGTGACCGACGCCACCTTCAAGTCCGAGGTTCTCGAGGCCGAGGGGCCCGTCCTCGTCGACTTCTGGGCCCCATGGTGCGGCCCCTGCCGCGTCGTCCACCCCGTCCTCGAGGAGATGGACGCGGAGCGCGACGACCTGCAGATCCTCAGCCTCAACGTCGACGAGAACCAGCAGACTGCCGCCCAGTACGAGGTGCTCTCGATCCCGACGCTGATCCTCTTCAAGGACGGCGCGATCGCGAAGAAAATCGTCGGCGCGATGCCCAAGCGTCGCCTCGAGGCCGAGCTCGAGCCCGCGCTCGCCTAGGGCCCGCCGCGAGATGCCATTCGTCCAGGTCCACTGGTACGAGGGACGCAGCGACGAGCAGAAGGCCGAGATCGCGAAGCGGATCGAAGCGGCGCTGATCGACGTCGCCGGCGTCGCGCCCGACCATTGCTGGGTCAAGTTCTCCGACTCGTCGAAGGCGGACTTCATCATCGGCGAAGCCCCCGACCAGCCCTAGGCCGGCTCAGCTCAGGCCGGCCTCTTTGAGGTCGAGCCCGATGCCCGGGGCCAGGGTGCGGGCGAAGGTCGCCGTCAGGTGGCTTTTGTCGCGGAAGACGAGGGCGTTGCCGATCACCGCGCGGCAGAGGTTGTCGGGGCAGATCTCGCCGTTGATGTCGATCAGGTGGGTGCCGGGCGACGCCCTTGCGGCGCGGACGTCGAATTCGCGGTCGCGGTCGCGCTTGCGCTTGAAGGCGCAGGCCTCGAGGTGCTGGAGGTCTTCGGAGACGCAGCCGGGCACGTTGCTGGTGGAGACCGGCGTATCCCTGATCACGACCGTCTGCAGGCCGGCGCGGTGGATCCTTTTCAGGGTCGAGATGTAGCCGGCTTCCATCGCCGCGGCGGCGGCGCTGCCGCTCAGTTCTTCGCCTTCGGGGCCGTAGGGCGTGTAGACGGTGTCGCCGCTGATCACGACCGCGGCGGTCTTCGGGTCGCCGCGTTCGATCCTTTCCAGCTCCTCTTCCCGCCAGGCGTCGCACTGCGAGTACTCGCGGTCGGCGACCATGCTGCGGATCTTCACTTCCCCCGGCGTGCATTCGGCCTTGGTCAGCGTGATCAGGCGCCAGTGGTTCTCGTCGGCGAGCGCCTCCAGCGCGGGGAAGTACTGCATCGCGTGCGAGTCGCCGAAGAGGATCAGGGTGCGCTTGCCGTTCGGGTCGCCGTAGAGGCAGCGGTTCGAGTTGGTGCCGTCGATGCCGACCAGGCAGCCGTCGTAGTAGGCGGTCGAGCGGTCGGCGCTGGCGCGCAGCGGGCTCGGGCGCACCGCCTTGGCGCTCTGCTGGGGCTCGGGCTGTTCGCTCAGCGCCGCGGCGCCTTTGACCTGCGAGAGCGGCGCGGCCGAGAGGCTCGGCTGCAGGTTGGTGAGCAGCACTCCGGCGGCGATGCCGATCGCCATGCAGGCGGCGCCGAGCGCGAGGGCGCGGTTCGGCCGCCGCTTGAGCAGGGCCGACCTGCGCACCGGGTCCTCGACCAGCCAGTGGCTCGCCAGGGTCGGGACCAGCGAGACGGCGACCGCGGCGAGGCCGGCGGCGACCGACAGCGGCCCCCAGATCGCGATCGCGAAGATGATCACCGGCCAGTGCCAGAGGTACCAGGAGTAGGAGATGCGGCCGACGAAGCGGACCGGGGCGAGCGAGAGCGGCCCGGCGGCGGCCAGTCGCGAGTGGGCGGCGCCGGAGGCGCCGGCGAAGATCAGGCAGGCAGCGCCGACCGTCGGCAGCAGGGCCGCGAGCCCGGGGAAGGGCGTGCCGGCATCGAAGCTGAAGGCCGCGTAGGCGATCGCCGCCAGGCCGCCCCAGCCGAGGACGAAGGCCGCCGCCCGCGGCAGCCGCACCGCTCCGAGCAGGGCCAGGGCGCCACCGAGGGCGAGCTCCCAGGCGCGGCCGAAGGTGGAGAAGTAGGCGAGCGAGGGTTGCGAGTCGGTGAGGTGGACGCCGAAGGCGAGCGAGCCGGCGAGGATCAGCGCCAGCGTGGCCCAGATCGCGGGGCGGACCGAGTGGCCGCGGCGGCGCTGGAACCAGGTCACGGCCAGCAGCAGGGCGGGCCAGACGAGGTAGAACTGCTCCTCGATCGCCAGCGACCAGAGGTGAAGGACCGGGCTCGGTTCGGCCTCCTGGGCGAAGTAGTCGACCGACTGGGCGGCGAAGTGCCAGTTCGCCGTGTAGGTCGCCGAGCTGATGATGTCGCCGGCGACTTCGACCGCGTGGACCGGCGAGTAGACGAGCAGCGAGACGACGCCGACGAAGGCGAGCAGCAGGGCGGAGAGCGGCAGCAGCCGTTTGGCGCGGCGGGCGTAGAAGCGACGCAGGGAGATGCTGTCGGTGCGATCGAGCTCGGCGAGCAGGAGGCGGGTGATGAGGAAGCCGGAGACGACGAAGAAGACGTCGACCCCGACGTAGCCGCCGGCGAGGAAAGGCACGCCGGCGTGGCAGAGGAGGACGGCGGCGATCGCGACGGCGCGCAGGCCCTCGATGTCGGGCCTGAAGCCGCGCTCGTCAGATCGCATTCTTGAGTCCATAAGTCAACTTTAAAGCTTTACCCCGCGTGAGCGAGGTCGGCCGGCCTTTCAGTGGGAGAAACGGTCAAGCCACCGGAAGGCGAGGCGCAGGATCCTCGGCCTGGTGCGCTCCGTGTGGTGCCCACCTGGAACTACCCATAGGTGGACCTGGTTGAACTTGGCAGCGTACGCCCTGTTCATCACCGGGGTGACGACATTGTCGTCTCGGCCCTGGATGACCAGGACCGGGCGGGCGGCGGCGCGGCGCAGCGGCGAGAGGTCACGGCGCTGGGTTTCGCTCAGCTTGATCCGTTCGTAATAGTCGGCTCCGTAGGTTTCCAGCGGCCAGGCCCAGGTCAGCAGGTCGGAGATCGGGGCCTTGGCGACCGCGGCCGAGACCAGGCCTTCGCCGGCCAGCAGCGCCGCCAGGGTCGCCCCCGCCGAGGAGCCGTAGGCGTAGACGGCGCTGCCGAACCGGGCACGGAGGCGGAGCGCTTCGGCGCGCGCCGCCTCGAGTGCCGCCGGCACGTCGCCGAGCGGGTACTGGAGGTAATGCAGGGCGAAGCCGGCCGCCCGCGCCGGCGCTTCGGTCAGCGGCCGGAAGGTGGGGTCTTCATAGAGGAAGGAGCCGCCGTGGATCAGGATCAACTGCGGTTGGACCGAGCCGCTGCCGCCGACTTCGGGACGCGCCGCGGCGCCGAGCGCGCTCGCCGGCAGGATCAGGGCGAGGGCCGCCAGCGCCAGGGCCGGCCACGCGCGGGCGGCAGCGGGAGTCAGGCGGCGGCCCGCTCGACCGCGATCGTCAGCACGCGGTCATCGATCTTGGTCGCCGCTCCGTCGGCCGCGGCATAGCCGATCGTGGTCGCCAGCACCTCGCCGCCGAGGTAGGCCTGGTGGGCGCGGGCGGCGTCGAGCAGCTCGGCGTCGCCGCCGAGCTCGAGCTCGATCCGGTCGGTGATCTCGAAGCCGGCCGCCTTGCGGGCGTTCTGGACCGCGTGGACGATCTCGCGGGCGAGGCCCTCGCGCCGCAGCTCGTCGTCGAGCTCGAGCTGCAGGGCGACGGCGTGGCCGGCGTCGGCCTCGACCTCGTAGCCCTCGAGCGGCCGCAGGGCGAGCGAGAGGTCCTCGGCGGTGAGCACGTGATCGTCGCCGCCGACGCTGATCCCGACCTCGCCGCCGTCGGCCATCACCGCGGCGACGTGGCCGGCGTCGAGCGCCTCGACCGCCGCCGCCACCTGCGGCATGTGCTTGCCGAAGCGCGGGCCGAGCGAGCGGTAGTTGGGCTTCACCTCGTAGCTGACCAGCTCCGACTCGTCGCTGACGAAGTCGAGCTCCTTGACGTTGAGCTCGGCGATGACCAACGCGGCGCCGGCCTCGATCGCCGCGCCGCTCCTCGTCGTTGGCGACGATCACGGCGCGGCGCAGCGGCTGGCGGACTTTCGCCTTGGCCTGGGCGCGGGCGGCGCGGCCGAGCTCGACCGTGAGCCGGACCGCCGCCATCGAGCGCTCGAGGTCCGCATCGAGCAGCTCCGGGCTCGGCGTCGGGAAGTCGCGCAGGTGGACCGAGTCGGGCTGCGCGCCGAGCTCCTCGTCGGCGCCGCCGGCCAGGTTGAGGTGGATCTCGTCGGCGAGGAAGGGGGTGAACGGGGCCAGCAGGGCGGCGGTCTCGAGCAGGCAGTGGCGGAGGGTGGCAGAAGGCCGCGCGGTCGCCTTCCCAGAAGCGCCGTCGGGAGAGCCGCACGTACCAGTTGGAGAGCTCCTCGACGTACTCGGCGATCACCCGGCCCGCGGTCGTGCAGTCGAAATCGTCCATGCGCTCGGCGACGGTCGCGATCGTCGCCTGCAGCCGCGAGAGCGCCCAGCGGTCCAAATCAGCGGCCATCTCCTCTGCTCCCGCGACGGCGGAGGGGTCGATATGGATCCGCCCTCGCTCCCGCGTCCGGGGATGGCCGGGAAATCACTTGGGCCAAGACCCTCGGCGTTGGCGTAGAGGACGAAGAAGGAGTAGGTGTTCCAGAGGGTGAGCAGGAACTGGCGCACGGCCTCGCCCACCGTCTCGACCGAGAAGCGATAGCCGGCCCAGGGCTGCTGGGTCGCCAGGTAGTACCAGCGGAAGGCGTCGGCGCCGTGGGCCGAGAGGACCTCCCAGGGGTCGACCACGTTGCCACGGCTCTTCGACATCTTCTGGCCCTCGGGGTCGAGGATCAGGCCGAGGCAGACGCAGTTGCGGTAGCTCGAGGTGTCGAAGAGCAGGGTCGACTCGGCGAGCAGCGTGTAGAACCAACCGCGGGTCTGGTCCTGGGCCTCGCAGATGTAGTCGGCGGGGAAGCGCTCGGCGAACAGCTCCTCGTTCTCGAACGGGTAGTGGAACTGGGCGAAGGGCATCGCGCCGCTGTCGTACCAGGTGTCGATCACAGAGTCGACGCGGCGCATCTCGCCGCCGCACTTCTCGCAGTCGAGGACGACCTCGTCGATGTAGGGACGGTGCAGGTCCTCGGGGACCTCGCCCCGGGCGCGCTCGCGCAGGTCGGCGACCGAGCCGGCGCAGAAGAGCTCGCCGCAATCGCGATCGGCGCAGCGCCAGACCGGCAGCGGCGTCCCCCAGTAGCGGTCGCGGGAGAGCGCCCAGTCGACGTTGCCCTCCAGCCATTTGCCGAAGCGGCCGTGCTTGACGTGCTCCGGGTGCCAGCCGATCTCCTCGTTGGCGGCGAGCATCCGCTCCTTGACCTCCGAGGTGCGCATGTACCAGCTCGAGGTCGCGTAGTAGAGGAGCGGCGTGCCGCAGCGCCAGCAGTGCGGGTAGGAATGCTCGTAGACCTGCTCGCGGAAGAGCAGGCCGCGCGCTTCGAGGAAGGCGATCAGCTCGCGCGTCAGCTCGGGGTCCTTGACGAACCGGCCCTCGAAGCCGGTGACCCGGGCGTCGAAGGTGCCGTCGGGGTTGACCGGGTTGTAGAGCGTCTCGCGCCGGGTCGGGTCGAAGATCCCGTTGGCGGCGGCGACCGCGTAGTCGTCCTCGCCGAAGGCCGGCGCGATGTGGACCAGCCCGGTGCCGTCCTCGGTGGTGACGAAGTCGCCGGCGAGGACCGGGAAGCCGCCGCGCTCGCGGTCGGCGAGGTCGAAGAGCGGGCCCTCGTAGTCGGCGCTCGACCAGGTCGCCGCCGGCGATCCGCTCGCCGAGCTCGGCCTCCTCGCCGAGGACCTTCTCGACCAGCGCCTCGGCGAGGATCAGGGTCTCGCCGTCGAGGCGGCGCCTTGACGTAGGTGACGTCGGGCGCGACCGCGACCGCGACGTTGCCGGGCAGGGTCCAGGGCGTCGTCGTCCAGACCAGCAGCGACTCGCCGCTCGCTCCCCTCGCTCGTCGAGCAGCGGGAAGCGGACGTAGATCGAGGGGTCCTCGACGTCCTTGTAGCCCTGCGCGACCTCGTGCGAGGAGAGCGGCGGTGCCGTCGCGCGGGCAGTAGGGGACGACCTTGTGGCCCTCGTAGAGGCGGCCCTTGTCCCAGAGCTGGCGCAGCGACCACCAGACCGACTCGATGTAGTCGTCCTCGAGGGTGACATAGGGGTCGTCGAGGTCGATCCAGAAGCCGATCCGCTCGGTCAGCCGGTTCCACTCCTCGACGTACTCGAAGACCGAGTCGCGGCACGCTGGCTTGAACTCGGCGATCCCGTACTCCTCGATCTCCTGCTTGGAGGAGATCCCGAGCTGTTTTTCGACCTCGAGCTCGACCGGCAGGCCGTGGCAGTCCCAGCCGGCCTTGCGCGGGACCCGGTAGCCGCGCATCGTGCGGTAGCGCGGATAGACGTCCTTGAAGACGCGGGAGAGGACGTGGTGGGAGCCGGGCCGGCCGTTGGCGGTCGGCGGGCCCTCGTAGAAGCTCCAGACCTCGGCCCCCTCGCGGGCCGCGAGCGAGCGCCCGAAGACGTCGCGCTCGCGCCAGCGCTCGAGCACGTCGCTCCTCGAGCTCGGGGAAGGCCTGTTTCGGGGTCGACGGGGCGAAGCCGGGCATGAGCAGGCGATTCTAGGAGTGTCGCCTCACCAGACGAGCACGAAGTCGCTCGGGTCCCCCGGATTGACGTAGGCGGGGAGGACGAGCCCCGGCGCCATCCGGGTCGCGACGAAGACCGGCATCGTCTCGCGGGCGGTGACCTGGCGCGGCGACCTGGCCGGGGAAGTCGAGCTCCAGCTTCAGCTTCATCACCGGCATCTCGTTGATTTCGGCGTGGCTGGAGGCGTCGAGCACGGTGGCGCGGCCGCGGATGCCGTTGCGGAAGACCCAGTCCTGGTGCTCGCCCTTGCGCTTCTGGCGGCGGCCCCAGAGGACCAGCCCGAGCGCGACGATGACCCAGATCGCGCCGACCGAGGCGAGGATCCCGGTCAGCCTCGGAGAAACCGCCGAGCGCGAGCGGGACGACGACCAGCGCCAGGCCGGCGAGCCCGAAGAAGCCGATCAGCCCGATGCCGGTGCGATTGACCTGCATCGCTACCCCTCCTCCTCGCACTCGCGGCGGATCCGCGCCGCGACCTCGCGCCGTCGCCGTGCAGAGGGCCTCGAGCCCGGCGCGGTCGAGGTCGTCGCGCTCGACGCTGCCGAGCAGGGCGCCGTAACAGAGCTCGAAGGAGAAATCGGCCGGCGGCTCGGTCGCGAGCCAGTCGACAGCGCCGGCGAGAAGAGCTGGCGCATCCAGTTCGGGTCCTGGAAGGGGCTGATGCTGACCGCGTAGCGCTCGTTCAGCGCCGTGCTCTCGGTCCACAGCTTCGAGTGGCGCGCTTCGAAGCCGTAGAACTCGTCGTCGCGGGTGCTGCGGCCCGCGACGCACGCAGAAGAGCCGCGGCGCGAACTCGGTCGAGGCCGGGATCTCGGCCAGGGCGACGCTGAAGCGGAAGGTCTTGTTGCGCGTGTAGGCGAGGCCGGCCGACGACCCCCTCGACGCCGCCGGGGAGGCTGCCGCGGGCGGCGGGCGCGAGCCGGCAGTGCTTCGACTCGGCCAGCAGCGGCGTCAGCGGGCCGGCATCGACAGCGTCGAGCGACTCGAGGCCGTGCTCGGCGGCGAAGGACGAGAGGGCCGCGTCGGGATCGGCGATGCGAGCAGCCTAGGCGCGGGCTGAAGGTACGCTGCCCGCCGAATGCCCGCATTTCAGCCTCAACGGAAAGGTGGCGCTGGTCACCGGCGCCGCCCGCGGGATCGGCTACGAGACCGCACGCCAGATGCACCTGCGCGGGCGCCTCGGTCGCGGTCCTCGACCTCGACGCCGGCCAGGCGCGCGAGGCCGCCGAGCGGATCGGCGAGCGCGCCTTCGGGATCGGCGCCGACGTCACCGACCAGGGCGCGATGATGACCGCAGTCGCCGAGACGGTCGAGCGCTTCGGCGGCCTCGACCTGGCGGTCGCCAACGCCGGCATCGCGCAGAAGCGACTTTGCCACCGATCCGCGGCATCTCCGGCGAGGAGTGGGAGCGGGTCTTCGAGGTCGACCTGCTCGGCGTATGGCGCACGGTGCGGGCGGCGCTGCCGCAGATCGTCGAGCGCCGCGGGCCAGATGGTCGTCGATCTCCTCGGTCTACGCCTTCGCCAACGGCTTCGGCAACAGCCCCTACGCGGTCGCCAAGGCCGGGGTCGAGAGCCTCGGCCGGGCGCTGCGGGTCGAGCTCGCGCCGCACGGCGCCGGCGCCACCGTCGGCTACTTCGGCTGGGTCGACACCGGCTCGTCCAGGATGCCTTCGAGCAGGAGGACGGCGACCGGATCAGGGAGCTCTCGCCCGACTTCCTGCTCAAGCGGATCACCCCGGAAGAGGCCGCAGCAGGGCTCCTGCGCGGAATCGAGGAGCGGGCACCGCGCGTCTTCGTGCCGAAATGGTGGCGCTACGTCTCCGCCTTCCGCGGGCTGATCAACCCGCTGCTCGACCGCCGTATGGAGAACGACGCGAAGACCGCGGCGCTGGTCCGCGACCTCGACGCCAAGACCGTCGACGCGGAGTCCGCCTCGACCTCCTCCTAGCAGCCGATGGCCGCCTACGACCTCGACGGCAAGGTGGCGCTGGTCACCGGGGCCGCCCGGGGGATCGGCTTCGAGACGGCGCGGGAGATGCACGCGCGGGGCGCCTCGGTCGTCGTCGTCGACCTCGACCCTGACGCCAGCCGCGAGGCGGCGGAGCGGATCGGCGAGCGGGCCCTGGGGATCGGCGCCGACGTCACCGACTCGGGCCGGATGCAGGCCGTGGTCGCGGCGGCGGTCGAGCGCTTCGGCGGGCTCGACGTCGTCGTCGCCAACGCCGGCATCGCCCCGCCGACGGTGACGACGACGCGGGCGATGCCCGCCGAGGAGTGGGAGCGGGTCGTCGACGTCAACCTGCTCGGCGCCTGGCACACGGTGCGGGCGGCGCTGCCTCAGGTCTCCGAGCGAGGCGGCACCGTGGTCATGATCGGCTCGATCCTCTCCTACGCGAACGGCTACCTGGGCAGCCCCTACGCGGTATCCAAGGCGGGGGTCGAGGCGCTCGGCCGGGCCCTGCGGGTCGAGCTCGCCCCCTTCGGCGCCAGCGCCACCGTCGCCTACTTCGGCTGGGTCGAGACCGAGCTCGTGCACGGCTCGCTCGACCGTCAGGAGGCCGGCCGCTGGCTCGGCGAAACGCTGCCGGGCTTCCTGCTGCGGCGGATCTCGCCGCAGCAAGCCGGGGCGGCTCTCGTCCGCGGCGTCGAGGAGCGGGCGCCGCGGGTCTTCGCCCCGCGCGCCCCCTGGCGCTACATCTCCGCCCTGCGCGGGCTGATCAACCCGCTCTTCGACCGCCGCATGGAGCGCGACCCGAAGATCGCCAACGTCGTCCGCGAGGCCGAGGCGGCGGCCCGCGCCAAGGCCTCCTCAGGCTCGAGTTAGGCGCTCGAGCAGGCAGATCACCGACTCGTAGTCCTCGCCGGTGGCGCGGCCGAGGCCGATCTCGCAGGTGCGGTTGTTGGAGATGCGGGCGTCGAACTCACGGCCGGCGAGCTCCCGCGCCTGCGGCGCGGTCGCCGCCTCGGTCAGCTCGGGATGGCTGATGCCGCGGTCGCCGGCGAAGCCGCAGCAGGTCGCAGAGGGCGCGACCTCGACCTCCTCGGCGAGGACGCGGGAGAGTCTGCGCAGGCGCGGCGCCAAGCCCATGTGGCGGGTGGCGCAGGTCGGGTGGACGGTCGCCGAGCCGACCCGCTCGCCGATCTCGAGCTCGGGCAGGAGGCGGTCGTGGGCCCAGGTGACCGAGTCGATGATCTCGAGGCCGTCGGCGAAACCGGCGACCGTCTGGGTGCAGGAGGCGGCGTCGATCACGATCGGCAACTCGCCGTCGCCGCTCCAGCGGCGCAGCCGCTCGGCCATCTCCTCCTGCTGGTGGGTCGCCGCGGCGGACAGCCCCTTGGAGCCGAAGGGCAGCCCGCAGCAGCTGCCGGCGACGTCGTCGGGGATCCAGACCGGCAGCCCGGCCCGCGCCGAGACCTCGACCAGCGCCTCCACCACCGACCGCCGATGGGCCGATTCGCGACGGTATGCGTCGCCTTTCGGCCCGCCGGCGGGGAGACCGAAGATGCGATTGGTGCAGGAGGGGACGTAGACGGCGGCCGCGCCCTCGCGCGCGGTGCTCGGCAGCGAGCCGGCGGGGCCGGGCAGGCCCTTGCCGCGCTTGCTCAGCCGCGCCAGCGGGCCGCCGAGGCGCAGGCCGGCGCGGGAGGCCCCCTCGACCGCGCCCCAGCGCTTGGCGGCGCGCAGGGCGAGGCCTTCGGCGCGCGGCGTGTGGAGCTCGCCGCGCAGCTCTTTGACCAGGCGCCCGGTGTCGATGCCGACCGGGCAGGCGAGGTGGCAGGAGCCGTCGGCGGCGCAGGTCTCCAGGGCGTCGTACTCAAACTCGTCGAGCAGGGCGCGCTGCACCGGCGAGCCCGCCGGCTGGCGCGCCATCTCACGCCGCAGGACGATCCGCTGGCGCGGCGTCGTGGTCAGGTCGCGGCTCGGGCAGACCGGCTCGCAGAACCCGCACTCGACGCAGGTCGTCGCCGACTCCTCGATCGCCGGCGTCGTCTTCAGGTCGCGCAGGTGCACGCCCGGGTCGCGGTTGAGGACGATCCCCGGCGAGAGCACCCCGTCGGGGTCGGCGAGCTTCTTCACCCGCCACATCAATTCGGTCGCTGCCTTCCCCCACTCGCGCTCGACGTAGGGCGCCATGTTGATCCCGGTCCCGTGCTCGGCCTTGAGCGAGCCGTCGTACTTGCCGACGATCAGCTCGACCAGCTTCGCCATGAAGGCCTCGTAGCGCTCCAGGTCCTCCTGCTTGGAGAAGTCCGGGGTGAGCATGAAGTGCAGGTTGCCGGCGGAGGCGTGGCCGGCGACGCCGGGCAGGTAGCCGTGCTCGCCGAGCAGCGCCTGCAGGTCGCCGGCGCCCTCGGCGATCCGCTCCGGCGGGACGCAGACGTCCTCGACGATCAGCGCCGTGCCCGGCATCCGCAGCTTGCCGATCAGCCCGTGCAGCCCCTCGCGCACCCGCCAGGAGAGCCCGATCACCTCCGGGTCACGACTGAAATCGATCGGCCGGATGACCTCCCGCGCGGAGAAGATCTTCTCCGCGTCGGCGACGTAGTCGTTGAGCTCCGCCGCGCTCGCGGCGCCGAACTCGACCAGCAGCACGGCCGACTCCGGCGGCAGCTCTTTCCACTCCTCGGGGGCGCCGACCATGTTCCAGGCGGCGGTGATCAGGGCCGGGGCGACCATCAGCTCGACCGCGGTCGCACCGGCGTCGACCAGCTCGCGCACCGGCTCGATCGCCTGCTCGACGTCGGGGAAGTGGACCCAGGCGGTGGTGGTCATCGCCGGCAGCGGCACGGTCTCGAAGACCGCCTCGGCGACGAAGGCGAGGGTGCCCTCGGAGCCGACGACGAGACGGCGGAAGATCTCCAGCGGCTCGTCGGCGTCGAGGAAGGCGCAGAGCCGGTAGCCGGTCGTGTTCTTGATCGCGAACTTGGCGCGGATCCGGGCGCTCAGCTCCTCGTCGGCGCGGATCTCGTCGCGGATCTCGAGCAGGCCGGAGGCCAGCTCCGGCTCCTCCGCCTCGAAACGCGCCGCGGCGCCCTCTTCGGCGCTGTCGATCCTCGTCCCCGAGGGCAGCACGAGGGTCATCGAGCGCAGCGTCGAGTAGGAGTCCTTGGTCGTGCCGCAGCGCATGCCGCCCGAGTTGTTGGCGACGACGCCGCCGACGGTGGCGATGTCGGTGCTGGCCGGGTCGGGGCCGAGCTTGCGGCCGTGGGGGGCGAGGACGCGGTTGGCATGGCCGAGGACGGTGCCCGGCTTGAGCCGCGCCCGCTCGCCGTCGGCTTCGACCGTGACGCCGCCGAAGTGGCGGCGGACGTCGACCAGGATGCCGTCGGTCTGCCCCTGGCCGTTGAGGCTGGTGCCGCCGCCGCGGAAGGTGACGGGGATGCCGCTGCGGCGCCCGTAGGCGAGCACCTTGGCGACGTCGTCGGCATCGTGCGCCATCACCACGGCCTGGGGGAAGCGGCGATAGGGACTGGCGTCGGAGGCGTAGCGGACGAGGTCGCTGACGCGGCCGAGCAGCCGTCCCGGGCCGAGCAGCGAGCTCGAGCTCGTCGCGCAGCGGCGCCGGGGTCCCGGCGGCGAGCTCGTCGGGAGCGCGGTCGGCGGCCGGCTCGCCTCCTCGGGGAGCGAGCGCCGCGACGTTGCGCTCGAGCAGGGCCATCGGTCCTAGAAGAGCGACATCCCAGGCGCCACCGGGACTTCGACCAGTTCGGGCCGGGAGGAGGAGAGCGCCGCGGAGAGAGCCCCGCTGACCGCGTCGCGATCGGCGGCGACGGTCGAGCTGACGCCGTAGCCACCGGCGACGGCGGCGACGTCGACCTTCGGCAGGTCGAGCCCGGGCGCGCCGTTCACCTGCTCGACTTCGGCGAACCATTTGAGGATCGCGTACTCGGAGTTGCGAAGGACGAGGAAGGTGACCGGGACGTCGTAGGCGACGGCGCT
Source organism: uncultured Solirubrobacterales bacterium (assembly GCA_963836415.1). Classification (GTDB taxonomy): domain Bacteria; phylum Actinomycetota; class Thermoleophilia; order Solirubrobacterales; family 70-9; genus VRUE01. The sequence goes on along the minus strand of CAWIJE010000004.1, from coordinate 1,412,609 downwards.
CCAGAAGGCGCTGACCGCGTACTGGACCGAGCCCTCCCCGATCACGCAGACGACCGGGCGGTCGGGCTCGGCGAGCTGCACGCCGACCGAGGCCGCGAGGCCGAAGCCGAGGCCGCCGCCGGCGCTGAAGTAGTAGCTGCCGGGCCGCGAGAGGCGCAGCTGGTTGCGCAGCGCGAGCGTGCTCGAGGGCGACTCGAGGACGACGATCGCGTCCTCCGGCAGGACCTCGCCGAGGGCGGTGTGGACGGTCGAGGCATTGAGCGGGTCGGTGGGCGGGATTTCCTGCGGGCCCGGGTTCGGCTCGGGCCCGGGTCGCGACGACTCCGGCACCGCCTCGAGCAGGGCCGCCAGGGTGAGCGCGACGTCGGCGACGATCGCGTCGCCCATCGGCGCCCGCGCCGCCTCGTCGGGATCGCTGGTGATCGCGACCAGCTCGGCGCCCTCGGGCAGCAGCGGTCCCGGGATGTGGGGGTAGTAGGGGAAGACCGAGCTGCCGGCGACGAGGATCAGGTCGTGGCCCTCGAGCGTCTGGCCGACCGGCCCGATCGCCGGCGGCAGGACGCCGCGAAAGTTCGGGTGGCCCTCGGGGAAGCCGAGGCGGGCGCCGCCGGTCGCCGGGCTCGCCCAGACCGGCAGCCGCTGGCGCTCGGCCAGGGCGATCGCGGTGTCCCAACCGCCGCCGGCGTCGATGTCGGGGCCGGCGATGAAGACCGGGTTGGAGGCCGACTCGAGGCGGGCGGCCAGCGCCCGCACCTGCTCCGGATCGGCGACGGCACGGCCGCTGACCGTGCGCCCGATCGCGTGCGCGGCGTCGCCCTCGTCGACCTCGGCGTACCAGTCGTCCATCGGCAGCGAGACGAAGACCGGGCCGCGCGGCGGCAGCGAGGCGAGGTGGGCGCCGTGGGCGAGTGCCAGCGGCACGTCCTGCGCCCTGGCCGGCTCGTAGGACCACTTGACCAGCGGGTGGGGCATGCGGATCGCGTCGCGGTTGGTCAGGTTCGCCTGCAGGGTGATCTGCGCCCGCGCCTGCTGGCCGGCGGTGACCAGCAGCGGCGAGTGGTTGGCCTGGGCGTTGAAGATCGCCCCCATCGCGTTGCCGACGCCGGGCGCCGTGTGCAGGTTGGCGATCGTCGTCTTTCCGGAGGCCTGGGCGAAGCCGTCGGCCATGCCGACGACGACGGCCTCCTGCAGGCCGAGCACGTAGCGGAAATCCGAGGGGAAGTCGGCGAGCATCGGCAGCTCGGTCGAGCCCGGGTTGCCGAACATCGTCGTCATCCCGAGGTTGCGGAAGAGGTCGAAGCTCGCTTCGCGCACGGTCGGCATCGGGCCGCACCTTACCTTCGAGGGTTCAAGGGGGTCCGGTGAGCGTCCGATAACGCGCCTATGTCCTACCCACGACGCGCCAATCTCGAGGCGCTCATTTTGCTTGCCCTGATCGCCCTCGCGGTCTTCGCCGCCACCCGGGCGAGCGCCGTTCCGGAGACGACCCGGATCGTCCGCGGCCCCGGCAAGATCGTGCCGATCCCCGCCTCGATCCCCCACGAAGCAGGCGACATGGTCGACCAGCGGATCCTGCCCGACCTGCGGTGGATCGCGGCCCACTTCCCGATCTACGTCACCGACGGCTACTCGGGGCCGCTCCCCGACGGGACCCACGTCGGCTGCAACCGCTGCCACACGCGCAACTCCGACCACTACCTCGGCCTCGCGGTCGACCTCGTCCCGCTCGGCGGCGGCACCAAATGCGACGCGAGCTGGGCACCGATCACGCGGTTGGCGAAGCTCGCCGAGCCGGTCCAGAACCAGCCGGTCCCCCCCTTCCGCTGGGTCGGCTACGAAGGCGACGCCGGCCACGGCTGCGGCAACCACCTGCACCTCTCCTGGAACCACGCCCCGGCGGCCGAATACACGCTCGCCGAATGGGTCGAAGTCTTCGCCGCCGGGCTCGGCCCGCAGGCGCCGCCGCCGAGCCCCGGCAGCCCGCGGGCGACGAAGCACTCGCGCAGCGGCCCCCCGGGCGGCATCTCCCAGGTGCAGAGCGGCGGCGTCAGCGTCCGCGACTGAGTTCGGCCAGGGTGGCCGGCCGGCGCGGGCGCCGCGATAGCGTGGCCCGCGCATGTCGCCGGCCCGCACACTCGCCCTCGTCGCCGTTCTTGCCGCCGCGATCGTCGCCGCCGGCTGCGGCGGCGCCCGCGACAGCTCGACCCCGGTCGCCTGCCTCAACGGCCCCGGCGCCTACCTGCACGCCCTCGCCGATGCCCCCGGCCCGGTCGTCCTCGCCGCCGACACCCCGATCAGCTCCTGCCTGGCCGAGAACCAGGACGCGGGCGACCTCGCCGCCGTCGGCACATCGCTGGTCGGCGCCGCGACGACGCTCAACTCGGAAGCACGCCAGGACCCGGGCGGCAAGGCGAACCTCGAGCTCGGCTATCTGGTCGGGGCGGCCGAAGAGGGCGCCGAAGGGACCGAGGGAATCCACGCCGACCTGATCCGCCGGCTGACCGCGGCGGCCACCTACAGCCCGGGCGGCGAGTCGCAGCCGGCGACCTTCCTGGAGACCTACAGGGAAGGGATCGCAAGCGGCAAGGCCCACGGCTGAGTCGCCCAAGAGCCGCGCGGGGGCGCGGCTGAATACGCTTCCCTAACAACGACTTCGACGGAGGCCAAGACCTTGACCGATCAGCTCTGGGGTGGCGAGACCACCAAAGCGGTAGACAACTTCCCGGTTTCCGGCGAGCGGGTTCCGGTGCCAGTGATCCGCTGGTTGGGACGGATCAAGGGCGCCGCCGCCGAGGTCAACGGCGAGCTCGGCCTGCTCGATTCCGACGTCGCCGGTCGGATCGCCGACGCCGGCCGAGAGATCGCCGAGGGCAAGCACGACGACCAGTTCCCGGTCGACGTCTTCCAGACCGGCTCCGGGACGTCCTCGAACATGAACGCCAACGAGGTGATCGCCAACCTCGCCGGCGACGGCGCCCATCCCAACGACCACGTCAACATGGGCCAGTCCTCGAACGACGTCTTCCCCTCCGCCGTGCACCTGGCGGCGCTCGGCGAGGTCACCCACGACCTGCTGCCGGCGATGGGCGGGCTCGAGTCGGCCCTGGGGGCGAAGTCGAAGCAGTTCGCCGACGTCGTCAAGGCGGGCCGCACCCACCTGATGGACGCCGTGCCCGTCACCCTCGGCCAGGAGTTCGGCGGCTATGCCGCCCAGGTCCGGCTCGGGATCCAGCGGATCGAGGCGACCCTGCGCCGCGTCGGCCAGATCCCGCTCGGCGGGACGGCCACCGGCACCGGCCTCAACACCCATCCGGAGTTCGCCGCCAAGGTGCGCGCCAAGCTCGCCGCCGACACCGGCCTGGCGATCTCGGAGCCGCTCGACCCCTTCGAGGCGCAGGGCAACCGAGACGCCCTGGTCGAGCTCTCCGGCGCGCTCAAGGTCTACGCCGTCTCGCTCAACAAGATCGCCAACGACCTGGCGCTGATGGGCTCCGGGCCGCGCGCCGGCCTCGCCGAGCTGCGCCTGCCCGAGCTGCAGAAGGGCTCCTCGATCATGCCCGGCAAGGTCAACCCGGTGATGCCCGAGGTGACGATCCAGGTCGCCGCTCAGGTGATCGGCAACGACGGCGCGATCACGATCGGCGGCAGCCAGGGGCAGTTCGAGCTCAACGTCCGGGTGCCGCTGATCGCCCGCAACCTGCTCGACTCGATCAAGCTGCTCGCCGCCGCCTCGCGCCTGCTCGACGAGAAATGCGTCGCCGGGATCGAGGCAAACGAGGAGATGACGACCCGCCACGCCGAGGCGACCCTCGCCACCGCCACGGCTCTCAATCCCCACATCGGCTACGACCGCGCCGCCGACATCGTCAAGGCCGCGGCGGAGTCAGGCCGCTCACTGCGCGAGGTCGCGCTCGAGCAGGGAGTCGAGCCCTCGGTCCTCGAGGAGGCCCTCGACCACCGAAAAATGGCGAACCCCCACGCGCCCGAAGGTTGAGCCACCCGCACTAGCGACGAAGTCGCGGGTCGCGCCGCCAAAGGTGGCCAGGGCGTCCGCGCATCTGCCGACGGCAGCGGAGGCGGAGCCGAGCAGCCGTCGGTTTACTCCTAACCCTGGAGGGTGATGAAGCGCTCCTCGGTCAGCTCGTAGACGGCGTAGGCCGGGCCCTCGCGGGTGTTGCCCGAGTCCTTGACGCCGCCGTAGGGCTGCTGGTCGGCGCGGAAGGTCGGCACCTCGTTGATCAGGACGCCGCCGAACTCGAGCGTCTCCGCCGCCCTCAGGCCGCGGCCCATGTCGCGGGTGAAGACCCCCGCCTGCAGGCCGAACTTCGAGTCGTTCGCCATCTTCAGCGCCTCGTCGAAGTCGGAGAAGCGGTCGATCGTCGCCACCGGCCCGAAGATCTCCTCGCACCAGACCTTGGCGTCGCGCGGCGGTGAGCCGAGCAGGGTCGGCGCCAGGCAGCGGCCCTCGTCGACGAGCTCGCCGCCGCTGAGCAGCTCGGCGCCGGCCGCCACCGCCTCGTCGACCCAGGCCTTGACCCGGTCGCGGTCGTCGGGGGTGATCAGCGGGCCGACGTCGGTCTCGCGGTCGAGCGGGTCGCCGACCTCGAGCTTCGCCACGTTGGCGACCAGCCGCTCGGTGAACCGATCGGCGATCGCCTCGTGGACGAGGATGCGCTGGATCGAGATACAGCTCTGGCCGGCGTGGGAGAAGGCGTGGATCTGGGCTTTGTCGGCAGCCGCCTCCCAGTCGCCGTCGTCGTTGACGATCAGCGGCGCGTTCGAGCCGAGCTCGAGGTTGACCTTCTTGTGCGGGACCTTGCTGCGGATCCCCCAGCCGACCCCGGCCGAGCCGGTGAAGGTGATCGCCTTGGTCAGCTCGTGCTCGACGATCGCGTTGCCGACCTCGGAGCCCGGGCCCGGGATGACGCTGAGCCAGCCGTCGGGCAGCCCCGCCTCGACCAGGATCTCGGCCAGTTTCAGGGCCGAGACCGGGGTCTGGCCGGCGGGCTTGAGGACGATCGAGTTGCCGGCCGCGATCGCCGGCCCGAGCTTGTGGGCGACGAGGTTGAGGGGAAAGTTGAAGGGGCTGATCGCGCCGACCACGCCGTAGGGGACGCGCAGCATCACGCCGAGCTTGCCGGCGCCCGAGGCGGAGGCCGCCATCGGCACCGTGCCGCCGGTCAGCTTGCGCGCCTCGACCGCCGAGAAGGTGAGCGTGTCGACGCAGCGGCTCGCCTCGACCGTCGCCGTCTTCAGCGGCTTGCCGGCCTCGGCGGAGATCGCCAGCGCCAGCTCGTCGACCCGCTCGCCGACCAGCTCGGCGGCGCGATCGAGCATCTCGGCGCGCGCATGCTGGGGGAAATCGGCGGTCTCGAAGGCGTCGTGGGCGGCGCGGACGGCGCGGTCGACGAGCGCCGAGTCGCCCTGGGCCACCCTGGCGACGATCGTGCCGTCGTAGGGGCTCGCGACCTCGTCCCACTCGCCCGTCTCGATCCACTCTCCCGCTGCGAGGAGCTTGTGATCGGTCGCCTCGACTGTCTCCGTGGCCATGCTCTCGGTCTCCTCTCGGTTGACTTGTCCCAGCGTAGAGCAGGCCGCGACTCGTCGATGCCGAATTTGTTCCTCCAGAGATGCGATTTCGGCTCACAGCTCTGCTCTTTTTCGCGCTGATCGCGACCCCGGCGCAGGCCGGCGTCTCCTGGGTCGTGCACGGGCACGGCTTCGGCCACGGCGTCGGCATGAGCCAGTACGGCGCCTACGGCTACGCCAAGCACGGCAAGGGCTATCGCTTCATCCTCGCCCACTACTTCAGCGGAACCTCGATCGGGACCGTGAGCGGGCCGCGCATCGTCCGCGTCTTGCTCGGCGTCGAGAACGGCGACGTCGGCTTCAGCGGCGCGACCAGCGCCTGTGGCACGGCCCTCACCCCCGGCCTCTCGTACGCGGCGCACCGGGAGGGCTCACGGGTGATGCTGCGCGGGCCGGCCGGCCGGCCCCTCGCCGATTGCGGACGCAGGCTGCGCGCCGCCGGCGACGGCGCGATCCGGGTCGCCGGCATCGGCGCCTACCGCGGCGCGCTCGAGGTCATCCCCACCGACTCCGACGTCGGTTCGCTCAACGCGATCAACGCGCTGCCGGTCGACCAGTACGTGAAGGGAGTGATCCCGAACGAGTCGCCGGCCTCCTGGCCGCAGGCCGCGCTGCGCGCGCAGGCGGTCGCCTCGCGCTCATACGCGCTCACGGTCCAGGTCAGCGGCAACGGCTTCGACCTCTACGACGACACCAGCAGCCAGGTCTACGGCGGCCTCGAAAGCGAGACCGAGGCGAGCAACCAGGCCGCCGAAGCGACCCGGGGCCAGGTCGTCACCTACCAGGGCAAGATCGCCGAGACCTACTTCTCCGCCTGTTCCGGAGGCCACACCGAGAGCGTCCAGAACGTCTTCTTCGGCCCCGCCATCCCCTACCTCGTCGGCGTCCCCGACCCCTACGACTACTACTGCCCGCTGCACACCTGGACCCTGCGCTTCAGCGGGCCGGAAATCAGCGCCAAGCTCGGCGCCTACCTCGACGGCCGCCTCAAGCGGGTCGTGGTCACCAAGCGCGGCACCTCACCCCGCATCATCTCGGCGCGCCTCTACGGCACCGGCGGCGTGACCACGATCAGCGGCGAACAGCTCGCCTCGGCACTCGGCGGCTACGACCGCTGGATGACCTTCCAGAAGATCGTCGACGGCCAGGGCGTGAAGGGGATCGAGGCCGAATCGGGCGGCGCCGACGCGGGTGGCGCCGACGCGGGCCAGACCGGCGGCGCGGGCGCCGTGCGCGGCTTCAGGGACTAGCCGGCCGGCACACCGAGCCGGGCGAAGACGGCCCGGTGGTCGCTGCCCGGCAGGTCTTCGACCCGGAACCCGGCGACCGCCAGCCGGGCGTCGGCGAGAACGTGGTCGATCGTCACCGGCGGCGGGAAGTCCCGTCCCCGCGGCCAGGTCGGCTCGAGTCCCATGCCGACGACCCCGGCGGCGTCGCGGTAGCCGCCGTCGATCACGTCGCGCAGCTGGGAGAAGTCGACGGTGGCGTTGAAGTCACCGGCGAGCACCCACGGCGATTGCGGCGACCCGGTCGCCGGCAGGCTGTCGAGCCCGAGACGCCAGAGCAGGATGTTGCCCGGTTTCGGCTGGGCGGTGTGGATGTCGACGAAGCGCACCGAGCCGCCCCCCGGCAGCTCGACCCGGGCGCGCGGCATGCGCAGGCTGAAGGCGCGCGGGGCGGGCAGCGCCCGCAGCGGCATGGTCGAGAAGATGCCGCCGCCGCTGGCGTGGGCCTCGATCGAGAGCACGTCGTGGGGAAGCAGGCGCAGGATGCCGTCGGCTTTGAGCTCGCGGGCGAAGCGCGGGGTCAGCTCCTGGACGCAGAGGACGTCGGGACGCAGCCGCCGCACCATCCGCACCAGCGCCGCGGGGTCGGCGTGGCCGAGGTGGATGTTCGAGGAGAGCACCCTGAGTTCGGTCGACCCGGGCGGGATCGCTTCCGGATCGCCGAGCGCGCGGGGCGCGACGGCGGCGAGGAGGGCGGCGCTCGCCGCGGTCACCAGCAGCGCCGCCGCCCAGTTCTCGAGCGCGACCGCGATCCCGAGCACGAACAGGGCAACCAGGGTGACGTACGGGGTATAGGCGATCAGCGGCACGATCGGCGGCTGCCGATCGAGGCCGAAGGCCCGGATCAGGGCCCAGATCGCAACGGGGACCACCGCCGCCCAGATCAGCCAGTGGCGGCTCGCACCGAGGCGGTCCACCGGCTCTCAGCCGTCCGCGTAGGGCTCGATCGGGATGCCGTGATCGGTCTCCCGCATGCCGATCTCGTAGGCGGCTCCGGCGGGCAGGGTGAGGCTGCGGGGAGGCAGGGCCGGCCTTTCGACGGTCAACTCGAGGTCGGCGACCGAGCAGTTGAGGGTGTTGTGCTCGGGGCCGGCGGGGTCGGCGTAGACCCAGCCGACGAAGGCCTCGCTCGGCGCCGAGACGCGGCCGCGGACGACGATGTCATCGCCCGGCAGGACGAAATCGCAGCTGGTCGCGGACTCCTCGATCGTGGCGGCGCCGATCCGGTTGAGGCCGCCGAGGCGGTGCTCCTCGCCGTCGAGGACGAGCATCCCGGAGGGGATCCAGGGGGACGTCCACGGCCCCGCCTTGACCCGGGCCGCTCCGGCGTCGAAGTAGGCGTCGGGGGCGTCGGCGAAGCCGGTGCCCTCGAGCCAGACCCAGCGCTCGGCGTGCTCGCTGCCCCAGTTGTGGCCGACCATCCCGGGCCAGCCGGTCAGCTCGATCGACTCCTCGTCGTCGATTTCGAGGCGGCCGTCGAAACGGGCGAGCGGCAGCGGGGCGACGAACTTCGTTTTCGGCAGCGGCGCCTCGTAGAGCCAGTCGGCGGGGAGGTACTTGCAGGGCTCGGCATCGCCGGCGAAGGTCAGCGACCAGCCGGCGCTGAGCGCCTCGGTGTCGACCGAGCCCTCGGCCTCGCCGGCGTCGATGATCGCGTCGCCGACCTGGATCCACGACCCGGGCGGCGCGGCGAGCTCGCTCGCCGGCACCGTGACCTTGGTCGCCCGCGGCCCCGCCGCCCCACGGTCGAAGAGGACGAACCAGATCGAGCCGGTGGGCTCGGCGCCGGGGCGCTTGTGGACGGTGTGGCGGATCCAGACGCCGCGGCCGCCGCCGGGCTCGCAGGCCTTGATGTAGAAGCTCTCGTAGTGGCCGCGCTTGGCGGCAATCGTGGGGAACCGCGCGCCTTCGTCCATGGCGGCACTCTAGCCCCGCTACGGTTTCGCTTGTGCGTGTTTTCGTGGCCGGAGCGAGTGGAGCGATCGGGCGGCAGCTCGTGCCGCTGCTGGCCGAGGCCGGGCACGAGGTCGCCGGGACGACCCGCAGCGAGGCGAAGGTCGAGCTGCTCCGCGAGCTCGGCGCCGAGCCGGTCGTGATCGACGTCTACGACGCCAAGGGCCTGCGCGACGCGGTCGCCGCCTTCGCCCCCGAGGCGGTCGTGCACGAGCTCACCGACCTGCCCAGCGACCCGCGGCAGATCTCCGCCAAGGGCACCGACAACGCCCGCATCCGCACCGAGGGCACCGCCAACCTGATCGCCGCCGCCCGCGCGGCGGAGGCGCGCCGCTTCGTCGCCCAGAGCATCGCCTGGCCGCTCGAGGGCGACGCCAACCGCACGATCGAAGACCATGAGCGGATGGTGCTCGAGGTCGGCGGCGTCGTCGCCCGCTACGGGATGTTCTACGGCCCAGGCACCTACCACGAGCAGGGCAAGCCGGAGGAGCCGCCGCGGGTCCACGTCGCCGAGGCCGCCCGCCGCACCGTGGAGCTGCTCGATGCCCCCGGCGGCATCGTCGAGATCGTCGACGAGGAGTGAGTCAGACCTTGATCGTGATCACGTCGCCGTCGGCGACGACGTAGTCGCGCCCCTCGATCCGCAGCAGGCCCTTGTCGCGGGCGGCGACGTAGCCGCCCTGCTCGACCAGGTCCTGCCAGCCGATCACCTCGGCTTTGATGAATTCGTCCTGGATCTCGGTGTGGATCGTCGCCGCCGACTCCCAGGCGGTCGAGCCGCGGCGCAGGGGCCGGGCGACGGCTTCCTTGTCCTCGCCGGCGGTGAAGAAGGTGATCAGTTCGAGCAGGTCGTAGGCGGCGCGGACGAGGCGGCTGAGGCCGGAGCCCTCGACCCCGTAGGACTCGCGCATCTCCTCCGCCTCGGCGGCGTCGAGCTCGGCCAGCTCGCCCTCGATCCGGGCGCTGACCGCGACCACGCCGGCGCCGACCGCGGCCGCGTGCCTGGCGACCTCCTCCGGCGCCTCGGCGTCGCCCTCGTCGACGTTGGCGACGTAGAGGATCGGCTTCGAGGTCAGCGCGTTGAGGGCGGCCGGGCCGTGGGCGGCGGCGTCGGGGACCGGCACCGAGCGGGCCGGCTTGCCTTCGGCCAGCGCCGCCACCACCTGCTGCAGCCAGTCGCGCTCGGCGAGAGCTTGCGGCCTCGCCGGTCTTCGCCCCCTTGGCGACCCGGTGCAGGCGACGCTCGGCCTGGTCGTAGTCGGAGAGGATCAGCTCGGTCTCGATCGTCTCGATGTCGGCCAGCGGGTCGACCCGGCCGTCGGGATGCGGCACGCCGGAGTCGAGCGAGTGGCAGCGGACCACGTGGCAGATCGCGTCGGTCTCGCGGATCGAGGCGAGGAACTTGTTGCCCAACCCCTCGCCCTCCGAAGCGCCCTTGACCAGGCCGGCGATGTCGTGGAAGGAGATCGTCGCCGGCACCAGCTCCGAGCTGCGCACCGTCTCGCCGATCTGGGCCAGGCGCTCGTCGGGGACGGCGGCGATCGCGACGTTGGGCTCGATCGTCGTGAACGGGTAGTCGCCGGTCTGCGCGCCGCCCTTGGTCAGCGCGTTGAAGAGGGTCGACTTGCCGGCGTTGGGCAGCCCGACGATTCCCGACCTTCATAGCGAGAGCGGGACCGCCAGCCCGAGGATCACGCCGAGGACGGCGCCGACGACGACGTCGGAGGGGTAGTGCATGCCGAGATAGGGGCGGCCGAGCGAGACGGCCAGGGCGAGGACGAAGGCGATCGCGGCGACGCCGTCGACCCGGGTCATCGCCGTCGCCACGGCGAAGGACGAGGTCGCGTGGGCGGAGGGGAAGCTGAGCGAGCTGGGCGCGCCGCCGAGCGGCGGCAGGCCGGCGCCGAGATCCGGCCGCGGCCGCTTGACGATCACCTTGAGCACGTAGTTGAGGCCGATCGCGATCGGGCCGAGGAAGGCGCAGATCAGCCACGCCTCGCGGTTGTCGGAGTCGACGATCGCCAGGGCCAGGTTGAGCACGAGCCAGATCGCGCTGTTGTTGCCGGCCTTGCCGAGCACGCGCATCGCCTCCTCGAGCTCGGGCGTGTGCCAGCGGGTCCGCATCTCGCGCAGGATCTGTAGGTCGACGTCTTTCACGGCCGGAGCAGGATAATCGCGGGCCGTGCACTTGGTCCCCGGCTACACCCACGTCCCCGGCCACCACTGCGGCTCGACCGCCCTGCGCAACCTGCTCGCCTTCCACGGGGTCGAGATCTCCGAGGAGCTGGCTTTCGGTCTCGGGGCGGGTCCCTGCTTCTACTACGTGACCCTCGAGGACGCCTCCCCCAGCCGCTGGTTCAACGGCCGCACGGCGCGGCTCGAGGAGAACTTCGGCGAGCTGACCGGCGCCGCGCTCGAGATGCGCACCTTCGAGCAGGGCGACTCGGCGGCCTGGGACGCGGCCCGGGCCGAGGTCGATGGCGGCCGCCCCGTCCTCATCCTCACCGACCTCTTCTACCTCGACCACTACGGCAACTCCGCCCACTTCCCCGGCCACGCCGTCGTCCTCGCCGGCTACGACGAGGCCGACGCCCTGCTCTCCGACACCGGCTTCGAGCAATTGCAGCGAACGCGGCTCGAGAACCTCGAACGGGCACGGCACAGCAGCCACCCGGCCTACCCACTCGCCGGCCATATGTTCACCGTCGACGGCGTCAGCTCGGCCGAGCAGCTGCGGGCCGCGATCCCGGCGGCGATCGAGCGCGCCGCGACGGCGATGGTCGAGCCCGAGTTCGCCGGCTTCTCCGGCCTCGACGCCGTTCGCCGCCTCGCCGCGGAGGCGGGCTCCTGGCCCGAGGTCGCCGAGGACTGGCAGTGGTGCGCACGCTTCGGCTACCAGGTGATCGAGCGGCGCGGGACCGGTGGCGGCGCCTTCCGCCTGATGTATTCGCGCTTCCTCGAGGAGGCCGGCCGCGAGGAGGCGCCGCTGGCGGCCGAGGCCGCCGCGCGCTGGACCGAGCTCGCCGCCGCCTTCCACTCGGCCAGCGAGCAGGACGAGCCCGAGGTCGGCGCCTGGCGCGAGGTCGACGCCGCCGCCGGCAAGGTCGCCGAGGCCGAGGAGCGCCTCTGGACCTCGCTCTCCTCTTAGCCCATCAAGTTCGCCAGGCATGACATGGCGAACTTGATGGGCTGACGGAGTCGGGTCGTCTCTAGGCTGGGCGGATGGCCGAGGGCGACACGATCGTTCGAGCCGCGGCCCGGATCGAGGCGGCGATCGGCGGCGAGCGGGTGGCGGTCAGCGCTCCCAACCCACGCGGCCGCGCCGCCCGGGTCGAGCGCCTCGACGGGCTCGTCCTCAACGCGATCGAGACCCGCGGCAAGAACCTGCTCTTCGACTTCGGCGAGCTCGCCCTGCATAGCCACCTCGGCATGAACGGCTCTTGGCACGCCTACGCCCCGGGGGCCCGCTGGCGCAAGCCACGGCGCTCGGCCTGGGTCGCCCTGCGCGCCGAGCGCGGCGAAGCGGTCGAGTTCGGCGGCCCCACCCTGCGGGTGATGACGACGAGGGCGATCCGCCGCGAGCTGGCCCGGCTCGGCCCCGACATCCTCGACCCCGAGCTGCGCATCGAGGACGCCGTCGCCTCCGTAGGCCGCGCCGCGGACCGCTCGCTCGGCGACGCCCTCCTCGACCAGCACCTGGTCGCCGGGATCGGCAACATCTTCAAGAGCGAGGCCTGCTTCGCCGCCCGGCTCGACCCCTGGCGCCCGGTCGGAGGCCTCTCGGAGGCGGAGCTGACCGCGGTGCTGGGCGCCGCCCGCTCGCTGATGCGGGAGTCGGTCGCCAGCGGCCGGCCCTCCCGAGCGGTCTACAAACGCAGCGGCCAGCCCTGCCCGGCCTGCGGCACGACGATCCGCAGCCGCGGCCAGGGCGACGACAACCGCACCACCTACTGGTGCCCGAAGTGCCAAAGCGGGTAGAACACCCCGATGCCCGCCTGGATCGCAAAGGTCGCCGCCAAGTCCGTCTGGAAGCGGATCCCCTGGAAGATGGTCTGGGCGGTCTCGCTTTGGCTGGTCGAGAAGGGCAAGGACCGGATGCAGCGGAACCTGACCCAGAAGGAACGCAAGGAACTGGTCGACCTGGTGCTGAAGTCGAAGGGGCGCCCGGGCAGCCTTCCCCAGCGTGACCGGACCCGGGTCAAGAACATCGCCGGCAAGGCGATCCGCGGCTAGCCCGGCGGGTCAGCCCCGCGTCGGCGCGAGCGGTCGGGTCAGTCGGTGCCGAGGCCGAAGCCGACCGAGCCGGCGCCGGAGTCGACGCGCAGGAAGGCGACCTTGCCGAGGTAGACGGTGAGCGTCCCGTCGGCGGTGCGGACATCGCACCAGCCACCCTTCTCGAGCTGCTTGCGGAGGTCCTTGAGCTCGCTCTCGTCGAGGCGCACGGCGACCACCTGGCCGCCTTCGAAGCCGATCTCGACTGTCTGCGTGTTCGCCATCAGTGACCTCCTGCGGGTTCGACGATCTCGGTCAGCACTCCGCCGGTCGAGCGCGGGTGAAGGAAGGCGACGCGGCTTTCGCGGATGCCGACACGGGGCTTGCTGTCGATCAGCTCCAGACCCTCCTCGACCAGGCGCTCGAGCGTCTTGTCGATGTCGCCGACGGCATAGGCGACGTGGTGCAGGCCGGGGCCCTTGCGCTCGATGAACTTGCCGACCGCGGTCTCGGGGCCGAGCGGCCGCAGCAGCTCGACGTGGCCCTCGCCGACGTCGAGCAGGACGGCCTCGACGCCCTGGTCCTCGACCGTCTCGCGATGGGCGACCGGCATCGAGAAGCCCGCCCCGTAGAGCTCTATCGCGGCCTCGATGTCCTCGACGGCGACGCCGATGTGGTCGATCCTTCCGAACATGGGCGCGGAGTCTATGCGCCCTCGACCCGCAGGATCTCGGCCAGGGCGGCGATCCCGACCTCGAGCTGCTCGGCGCTCGGCTCCTTGGTCGCCAGATGGCGCTGGATCTCGCGTCCGGGGGTGTGGAAGGCCTCGGCGAGCGGGTCGCCGTGATGGCGATCGCTCCAGGCGAACATCTCGACCGCCAGGGAGGCGCCGCCGACGCCGACCGCGGCGCGCGCGAGCGGGCCCGGATGCTCGACCGCCCGCTCGAGCAGGACGGTGCCGCCGACCGAGAGCAGCATCATCGGCGCGATCAGGTTCGAGCCGCAGCGGTCGTGCTCCTTCGGCACCGCGGCGGGGTCCTCGACCCCCTGCTCGTAGGCGGCGATCGCCTTGTGCTCGACCCCGTGGTAGGCGGCCAGGTCACGGTCGGAGAGCGCCGCCAGGGCGGGCAGGGTGCCGATTGCCTGGACGACGCCCTCGCGAAGCGCCGAGCTGCGCATGCGCTTGCGCAGAAGCGAGGAGAGCAGCAGCGAGGCGCCGATCGCGGAGACGACGCGCAGGTCCTCGAAGGGCATGCGGGCGCTCCGCATGCGACGGCGGACGAGCGGCAGCACGACCATCGCCTCGGCCAGTTTGAGCGGGCCACGCAGCCCGGGCAGGCGGGCGGTCAGCTTCGGCGCCAGCTCCGGCTTGCGCTCGGAAGCGACTTCGATCCCGCCGTCGGCGTCGCGGACGGCGGCGGCCCAGTGGGTCGGGCCGTGGATCAGCAGCCCGTTTCGGAGCGCCATCCCTCCCAGGCGCAGCTTCTCGTCCTTGGCGGCCACGCGATCCACGATAGGTGATCGGTTTGCTCGCCAACGCCCGACGACCGCGTAAGCGCGGTCGTCGAGTTCCCCCCTGATCCCTATTTAGATCCGGCCGGAGACCCCCAGTCCAGGCCTCCGGCCGGTGTTCGGCTCTCCCTGGCTCTAGCTTGGAAAGCCGACTCACAAAACACGCCTTGTTCAAGGAAGTTGCGCCGAAGTTAAATCTTCTTGAACTTCTTTCTCAGAACCTCGAGTCGTCGGCCCAACTCCTCCTCGAATCCGCGGTCGGTCGGACGGTAGAAAGCACTGCCCTCCAGGCCCTCCGGCAGCAGCTCCTGGGCGGCGACTCCGCCGGGCTCGTCGTGCGGGTAGCGATAGCCCTGGCCGCGGCCGAGCGCGCCGGCGCCCGGGTAGTGGGCGTCGCGCAGGTGGTCGGGCGGCGTCTTCGCCCCGTGCTCGCGGATCTCCGCCCGGGCCGCGGAGAGGCCCTTGTGGGAGGCGTTCGACTTCGGCGCCAGCGCCAGGTAGACGCTCGCCTGGGCGAGGTTCAGGGAGCACTCCGGCAGGCCGACGCGGTCGACGGCGCGGGCGGCGGCGTCGGCGACGAGCAGCGCCCGCGGATCGGCGTTGCCGACGTCCTCGGAGGCGAGGATGACCATGCGGCGGGCGATGAAGCGCACGTCCTCGCCGCCCTCGAGCATCGCCGCCAGGTAGTAGAGCGAGGCATCGACGTCGGAGCCGCGGGTCGCCTTGATCCAGGCCGAGATGAAGTCGTAGTGGCGGTCGCCGGAGCGGTCGTATTCGACCGCCTTGCGCTGCAGGGCGTCCTCCGCGGCGGCGACGTCGATCGTCGCCCCGCCGGCGCGCTCGACCGCCCGCTCGAGGGCCGAGAGGGCGACCCGGGCGTCGCCGCCCGAGCGCTGCGCCAGCATCGCCAGCGCCGCCTCCTCGACCGCGGGCGGGTCGGCGATGCCGCGCTCGGGGTCCTCGAGCGCCCGCCGCAGGATGCCGGCGACGGCCTCCGGGTCGAGCGGGCGCAGCTCGTAGATCTGGGCGCGGGAGAGCAGCGCCGAGTTGACCTCGAAGTAGGGGTTCTCGGTGGTCGCCCCGATCAGGGTGAGCAGGCCGTCCTCTACCGCCGGCAGCAGGGCGTCCTGCTGGGCCTTGTTGAAGCGGTGGATCTCGTCGAGGAAGAGGATCGTCGCGCGGCCTCCCTGGCGGCGCTCTTCGGCCCGCTTGATCACGGCGCGGATCTCGGCCCGGCCGGCGTTGACCGCCGACTCTTCCTCGAAGGCGCCGTCGGCGCCGGCGGCGGCGATCCGCGCCAGCGTCGTCTTGCCCGAGCCGGGCGGCCCGTAGAGGATCGCGCTGTGGGGGTGGCCGCTCTCGATCGCGCTGCGCAGCGCCGACCCCTCGCCCAGCACATGCTCCTGCCCCACCACCTCGTCCAACCCCCGCGGCCGCATCCGCACAGCTAGAGGAGCATCAGGGGGCGGGTACGGAGCACCACCAGCTGGCCCGTTGGATGGCGCGGCCTCTTCGCTGTCGAATAGTCGTTCGTCGTTCACTGCGGCTGAGTATGAGGGCATCGGGCCAGTCCCGGCGGAGCCTCCCCGCTGTTGCTCAGACGGGACTTGCCCGATGCCCCCCTACCCCCCTTAGAATCGACCGATGGCCACCACCGAAGTACGCCCCGCGGCGTCCACACTCGAGAGTTTCAACCCCGCCACCGGAGAGCTCGTCGGCTCGGTCGCGACGATCACCCCCGACGAGGTGCAGGGGGTCGTCGACGACGTCGCCCGCATCCAGCCCGCCTGGGCGGAGCTCTCGCTCGACGACCGCGCCCGCTACATGCGCCGCGCCGCCGACGCCCTGCTCGACGACATCGACGAGCTCGCCGAGCTGCTGGTCAACGAGCAGGGCAAGCCGCGCGCCGAGGCCTACACGATGGAGCTGCTGCCGACCGTCGACGCCCTTCATTGGTGCGCGAAGCAGGGGCCGAAGATCCTCGCCGACGAGAAGGTGCGGATGTCGCAGGCGTTCCTGGCCAGCAAGAAAAGCCGCTTCAGCTACGAGCCGCTCGGCGTCGTCGGCGTCATCGCCCCCTGGAACTACCCCTGGTCGATCCCCTTCGGCGAGGTCGCGATCGCGCTGATGGCCGGCAACGGCGTCGTCCTCAAGCCGGCCAGCCTGACGCCGCTGCTCGGCGAGGCGATCCGCCGCGTCTTCGAGAAGGGCGGGCTGCCCGAGGGCCTCGTCCGCGTCGTCCACGGCGGCGGCGCCGTCGGCGACGCGCTGGCCAAGTCGAGCGCCAGCAAGATCTTCTTCACCGGCTCGGTCGAGATCGGCCGCAAGGTCGGCGAGGTCTGCGCCCAGCGGCTGAAGGGCTCGGTGCTCGAGCTCGGCGGCAAGGACCCGATGATCGTCTGCGCCGACGCCGACCTCGACAACGCGATCTCCGGCGCCGTCTGGGGCGGCTTCGCCAACGCCGGCCAGACCTGCTCGGGGATCGAGCGCGTCTACGTCGTCAGGGAGGTCGCCGACCGCTTCATCGAGGGCGTCGCCCGCAAGGCGGAGGCGCTGCGCCTCGGCGACCCGATCCAGTGGGAGACCGAGATCGGCCCGATGACCTCGGAGGATCAGTACGGGATCGTGGTCGAGCTGATCGAGGACGCGGTCGCCACCGGCGCGACCAAGCTCTGCGGCGGGCCGACCGAGGTCCCCGGCCTGAGCGGCAAGTTCGTTGCCCCGACCGTCCTCACCGGCGTCACCCACGAGACGCGGATCATGCGCGAGGAGGTCTTCGGCCCCGTCCTGCCGATCGTCGTCGTCGATTCCGAGCAGGAGGCGATCGAGCTCGCCAACGACTCCGAGTTCGGCCTCGGCGCCTCGGTCTGGACCAAGGACCGCCAGAAGGGCGCCAGGATCGCCAGGCGGGTCGAGTCGGGGATGGTCTGGGTCAACGACCACTCCTTCAGCCACGGCGCCTGCCAGTGCTCCTGGGGCGGCGTCAAGGACTCCGGCGTCGGCCGCTCGCACTCCAAATTCGGCTTCTACGAGTGCGTCAACGTGAAGATGAACTCTTGGGAGCCGGGGCTGACCCGCGACTTCTGGTGGCACCCCTACGACGCGACCCTGGGCGAAGCGGTGCGCGCCTCGGCGAAGATCCTCTACGGCAAGGGCGCGACGCGGACGAAGGCGCTGCGCGAGGGCGCCGGCCCGCTGGTCAAGGTCGGCATCCGCACCCTGCGCAAGCGCGGCTGAGAGGGCTCAGGCCCGCTCGGGCCGGAGCGACTTGCTGAAGAAGACGAGCTCGAAACCGGGGCCCTGCCGCCGTTCGAACTCGCGGTAGCCGCGGCCTCGATAGATCGCCTGGTTCTCGGTCATCTTCACGTGGGTGAAGAGCCGCACCTCGTCGCGGCCGGCCTCGCGGGCCCGATCCTCGGTGAAGTCGAGCAGCGCCCGGCCGATGCCCTCGCCCTGGCGCGAGGGATCGACGGCGACGTTCTCCAGCATCAGGTGGCCCGCCTCGTCGGTCAGGACCAGCAGCCCGGCGACGCCCTCGTCGTCGTAGACGAAGGTGTCGCAGCGGCGAACTTTCTCGGCGTAGTCGTGGTGCATCGGGCCCGGCGGCCCGCCGATCCGCTCGACGTAGACGCCGTAGGCGCGGTCGACCAGTGCGGTGATCGCGGCGACGTCGGCGGCGGCCGCCGGGCGGATCCTCGCCTGCTGTCCTTCCTCGTTCATCTCCGCCCCTGATTGTCGCCTGCGGCGTCCTACCTTCACAATCCCCGGTCGTGGAGCCCGGCACGGCGACAGACGAACCGGCGCTGAGCCTGGCCGGGCTGCGCCGCGACTACGGAGAACGGACGGCGCTCGAGGGCGTCTCGGTCGAGCTCGGCGCGGGCCGCTCGATGGTCGTGCTCGGCCCCAACGGCGCCGGCAAGACGACCCTGCTGCGGGTCCTGGCGACTCTGCTGCGACCGACCGCGGGCGAGGTGCGGGTGCTCGGCTGCGAGCTGCCGGGCGAGGCCTGGCGCCTGCGCGGCCAGATCGGCTACCTCGGCCACGAGCCGCTCCTCTACCGCGACCTGAGCGGCCGCGAGAACCTCCGCTTCCACGCCCGCCTGCACGGCGTCGACGGCGATCGCGCCGAGGCCCGGATCGAGGAGCTGCTCGATGCCGTGGGCATGGAGCGCCGCGCCGACGAGCGGGTCGCCGAGCTCTCCGCCGGGATGCGCCAGCGGCTGGCGATCTGCCGCTGCGTCCTGCACGAGCCGCGGCTGCTGCTGCTCGACGAGCCCGACTCCAACCTCGACGCCGGCGGCCGCGAGCTCGCCCACGGTCTGATCGGCCCCGGTTCGGGACGGACCAGGGTCGTCGTCACCCATGACCCGGAGCGTCACCTGCCCGACGCTGACATGACGCTCGAGCTGCGGATCGGCGCCGGCACGGTGGCCCGGTGACCTCCTCGCGCTCGGCCTTCCGGGCGATCCTCGGCAAGGACCTGCGGGCCGAGCTGCGCACCCTGCAGTCGCTGCCGGCGATGGCGATCTTCGCGGTCACGGTCTTCGTCATCTTCCGCTTCGCCCTCGACCGCACCGCCCTCTCCGGCGACCTGGCCGCCGGGGTCCTGCTGACGACGCTGCTCTTCTCGGCCGTGCTCGGCGTCAACCGGCTCTTCGTCGCCGAGCGCGAGGAGGGCGGCTTCGACGCGATCCGCCTCGCCCCGATCGACCGCACCGTGCTCTTCACCGCGAAGGCGAGCTCGATGCTCGTCTTCCTCGTCGTGCTCGAGCTGATCGCGGTCCCGGTCTTCGCCGTCTTCTTCCTCGACTCCTGGACCGGGCTGCTGCCGCTGGCCGGCGTCCTCCTCCTGCTCGACCTCGGCCTCTGCGCCGCCGGGACGCTGATCTCCTCGATGGCGGTCAACTCGCGGGCCCGCGATCTGCTCGTCTCGCTGGTCCTCCTGCCGCTCTCGGTGCCGCTGATGATCCCGGCCGCGAGCGCCGCCTCGGCGCTGCTCGAAGCGGGCGGTCCCGAGTACCCGGACCGCTTCGGGATCTGGCTGATCGGCCTCGGCCTATACGATTTGGTGTTCCTCCTGGTCGGATACGCGGTCTTCGACTTCCTCCTGGAGGACTGAGCTTCTCGGCAGCGGACCGCGACGAGCACCATGTACGGAAAAGGCCTGAGACCCCTTTCGGCAGTGACTGTCGTGGCAATCGCCGCGGGCCTCTCCCTGGTCTTCTTCTACGCCCCGCTCGACGCCGACCAGGGCTTCATCCAGAAGATCTTCTACCTGCACGTGCCGCTGGCGATCACGGCCCTGTTCGGCTTCATCGTCGGCGGCGTCTTCGCGATCGCCCACCTGCGCAGCGGCAGCCGCAAGTGGGACGCCTACTCCTACGTCTCGATCCACATGTCGGTGATCTTCGGCGTCGCCGTCCTGATCACCGGCTCGATCTGGGCCAAGGCCTCCTGGGGCCACTGGTGGGTCTGGGACGAGCCGACCCTGGTCAGCTTCCTGATCGTCTTCCTCCTCTACGCCACCTACTACCCCTTCCGCTACGCGATCGAGGACCCCGACCGCCAGGCCCGCTACGCCTCCGTCTTCGCCGTCACCGCCGGCGCCTTCGTGCCGCTCAACTTCATGGCGGTGCGGATGGCCCAGAGCCTCGTCCATCCCCGCGTCTTCGCCACCGCCAACGGCGGCCTGCCGGGCTCGATGCTGCTCACCTTCCTCGTCTGCCTGGCCTCGGTCGCCCTGCTCTGGGTGACCCTGGTCAAGTTCGAGCTGACCGCGAAGAGCGCCTCGGGGCAGGTCAAGCGGCTGCGCCGCGCGATCGACGCCCCGCCGGCCGCCGGCGGCGCCTCGCGGGTCGCCCCGGAGGTGAGCTGATGCTGCCCTTCGCCACCCCCGCGCTGCCCCTCGACGAGGCGGGCAAGTACGTCGCCGGCGCCTACGTCGTCTTCCTCGTCCTGATCCTCGTCTACGTCTCGATCATGGCCGCCAAACTGCAGCGGATCGAGCGGGAACTCCGGGAGTTGGCTGGTTTCGCCGAGGCCCGAGCCAGCGATACGGCCGGCCTCGATGCCGCCGCCAAGGTGGGCCCCGCCGGCACTAGCGGCGCAGCCGCGGACCAGGCCGCCCAAGGTGGCCAGGGCGTCGGCGCATCTGCCCCCGCCCCCGGACGCGAAGCGGAGGAGGCGGGGGTTGGCTCAGACGAGGTTGAAGAGAGATGAGCGAGCTCCTCGCCCTCGGCGTCTCCCACAAGACGGCGCCGCTCGCCCTGCGTGAGCGGCTCTCGCTGACCGAGGGCAGCGCCGTCGGCGCCCTGCGCGACCTGACCTCCTCCGAGGGGATCCACGAGGCGGCGGCGATCTCGACCTGCAACCGGACCGAGCTCTACCTGGTCGTCTCCGACACGGTCGAGGCCGAGTCGACGGCGCTCGGCGTCCTCACCCGCCAGGCCGACATCCCCCCCACCGAGCTGCTCGGCCACCTCTACTCCCACCGCGGCGGCGACGCCGCCCACCACCTCTTCTCGGTCACCGCGGGCCTCGACTCGATGATCGTCGGCGAGGCCGAGATCCAGGGCCAGGTCAAACGCGCCTACGAGCTGGCGCTGGTCGAGGGCGCGACCGGGCCGATCCTCAACCGGCTCTTCCGCGGCGCCCTCGCCGCCGGCGGCCGCGTCCGCCAGGAGACGCGGATCGGCGAGAAGGGCGTCTCGATCCCCTCGGTCGCGGTCGAGCTCGCCCGCCGTTCGCTCGGCGATCTCGGCGAGCGCCGCGTGCTCGTCGTCGGCGCCGGCGAGACCGCCGAGCTGGTCGCCCGGGCGCTGGTCGCCCGCGGGGTCGCCACCGTCTTCGTCGCCAACCGCCACTACGACAGGGCGATCGGCCTCGCCCAGCGCTTCCAGGGCGAGGCGGTCCGCTTCGAGGAGCTGCCGGCCCAGCTCGAGGCGGCCGACATGATCGTCACCGCGACAAACTCGCCCCACCACATCGTCGAGCGCGACGAGCTCGAGCAGGTGATGACGACGCGCGACGGCCGGCCGCTGCTGCTCGTCGACATCGCCGTGCCGCGCGACATCGAGCCGGCCTGCCGCGAGATCGCCGGGGTCAGCCTCTACGACATCGACGACGTCCAGCAGATCGCCGAGCGCAACGCCAGCGGCCGCGCCGGCGAGGCGCGCCTGGCGCAGCCGATCATCGCCGCCGAGCTCGGCCGCTTCGAGCGCTGGCTCGCCTCGCTCGAGGTCGTGCCGACGATCGCCGCCATGCGCGAGCGCGGCGACGAGGTGGTGCGGCGCGTGCTGGCCGAGAACGAGGGCCGTTGGGAGAGCCTCTCCGGCGCCGACCGCGAGCGCCTCGCGGCGATGGCGGCGGCGATCGCCTCGCGCCTCCTGCACGAGCCGACCCTGCGCATGCGGCGCTCGGCCGGCAGCGACGACGCCTATCTCTACGTCAGCGCCCTGCGCGAGCTCTTCGGCCTCGACGCCGAAACCGAGCCGGAGACGCAGGACGAAGGCACGGTGACCGAGTTGCGGCGCACCGATCCCGGTAGGGGTTCCACTTAACTTTTCGGTGGAACGGTGGCGCCCGTCCGAGATTGAATCGCCGAAGAGGTACAAGACGCTTTCACCGCTACCGGCATTGACCCCCCAACCACACGCTTTCAATGATCCGCATCGCGACTCGTGGCAGTGCTCTGGCTCTGACTCAGGCCGGTCAGGTCGCGGAGATGTTGGGCGGGGCAGAGCTGGTCGAGGTCTCCTCCGAGGGCGAGCCGGGCGACAAGGGCCGCTTCGTCCGCGGGGTCGAGCGGGCGCTGCTCTTGGAGGCGCGCCGATATCGGCGTGCACTCGGCCAAGGACGTGCCGGCCGAGCTGACCGAGGGCCTGCTGCTCGCCGCCGTTCCGCCGCGCGAGGATCCCGCCGACGCCTGGATCGGCGGCGGCGCCTCGCTCGATGACGTGCCGCAGGGGGCGCGGGTCGGGACGGCGAGCCTGCGGCGCGCTCGCAGCTGCTCGCCGCCCGTCCCGACCTCGAGGTCACCGAGCTGCACGGCAACGTCGACACCCGCCTGGGCAAGCTCGAGCGAGGGCGACCTCGACGGCATCGTCCTCGCCGTCGCCGGCCTGCGCCGGCTCGGCCGCGAGGGCGAGATCGCCTTCGCCCTGCCGAGCGAGACGATGACCCGCCGCCGCCGGCCAGGGCGCGCTGCTGCTCCAGACCCGCGACGGCGACGCGGAGGCGCTGCGCCTGGTCGAGCCGCTGACCGATGGGCCGGCGCTGCGCGAGCTGACCGCCGAGCGCACTGTCGTCACCCTGCTCGAGGCGACCTGCAACAGCCCGCTCGGGGTCCACGGCAAGGTCGATCTCGACTCGCGGCCGGATGAGCCTCGACGCCTTCGTCGGCCTCGCCGATGGCAGCGAGTGGCTGCGCGACCGGCTCGAGGGCGACTCGACCGAGCCGACCCTGCTCGGCGCCGAACTGGCGCAGCGGCTGCTCGCCGCCGGCGCCCGCGAGATCCTCGACCGCGCCGAGGGGGCGGCGGCGTGAAGCCGAGCCCCGAAGTCGTCTACCTGGTCGGCGCCGGGCCGGGTGATCCGGGCCTGATGACGGCCCGCTCACTGGAGCTGATCGCCGGCGCCGACATCATCTTCCACGACCGGCTGATCCCGCCCGGCGCCCTCGACGGCGCCCGCGAGGACGCCGAGCTCGTCTACGTCGGCAAGGCCCGCCGACGGGCCGAAAAAGCTATCCGGAGTAGCCAATCGGCCCATCGGCGGAGTTCGGTGGCGCAGGAGGAGATCGAGCGGCTGATGGTCGAGGCGGCGAAGGCGGGCAAGAGCGTCGTCCGCCTCAAGGGCGGCGACCCGTTCGTCTTCGGCCGCGGAGCCGAGGAGGGAGAAACCCTGCGCCGGGCCGGGGTCGTCTTCGAGGTCGTCCCCGGAGTGACGGCCGGGATCGCCGCCTCCGCCTACGCCGGCATCCCCGTCACCCACCGCGACGACGCCTCGGCGGTCGCCTTCGTCACCGGCCACGAGGACCCCGAGAAGGAGGAGTCGGCGCTCGACTGGGAGGCGCTGGCCCGCTTCCCGGGCACGCTGGTCTTCTACATGGGCGTCAAGCGCCTGGCCGATAACGCGGCGGCGCTGATCGAGGCCGGGCGCGACCCGGACCAGCCCGCGGCGGCGATCGAGCGCGGGACCACGGAGGGCCAGCGGGTCGTCTCGGCGACCCTCGCGACGCTCGCCGAGGCGGTCGGCCGCCGAGAAGATCCGCGCCCCGGCGCTGATCGTCATCGGCGACGTCGTCGCCCGCCGCGAGGAGCTCGCCTGGTTCGAGCGGCGGCCGCTCTATGGCCGCCGCGTGGTCGTCACCCGCGCCCGCGCCCAGGCCAGCGGGCTGGCGGCGACCCTGCGCAGCGTCGGCGCCACCGTCGTCGAGCTGCCGGCGATCCGGATCGAGCCCAGGCTCGAGAGCGATGAGGTGCGGCAGGCCGCGGCGGCGATCGACCGCTACGACCTCATCTGCCTGACCAGCCCCAATGGCGTCCGCCTCCTCTTCGAGGCGATGGAGGCCGCCGGCCGCGACGGCCGGGCGCTCGCCGGTGCCACCGTCGCCGCGATCGGGCCGGGGACGGCACGCGCCCTCTCGACCCGTGGCATCCGCGCCGACATCGTCCCCGAGAAGTTCGTCGCCGAGTCGCTGGTCGAGGCGCTCGACGCGGTCGAGGTCGAGGGCAAGCGCGTCCTCCTCGCCCGCGCCGCCGAGGGCCGCGACGTGCTCCCCGACGCCCTGCGCGAGCGCGGCGCCGAGCTCGACCTCGTCACCCTTTATGAGACCGTCCGCGAGCCTCCCGACGAGGAGGCGGTCGCCGCCGCCGCCGAGGCCGACTACGTCACCTTCACCTCCTCCTCGACCGTCCGCAACCTGACCGCGGCGCTAGGCGAGAGCTTCCCGCGTGCCGCGCGCATCGTCTCGATCGGCCCGGTGACCAGCGACGCGGTCCGCGCCGCCGGGCTCGAGGTCGCGGTCGAAGCGAGCCGCCACGACGTCGGCGGCCTTCTGGACGCGCTGCTCCAGGACGCGGCGACTTAGTGGCGCTATGGGCCTGAAAGGCGCCGCGGCGGGGCTGAGCGCGCACGACTTCGGCACGCCCCACCGCCATTTTCGTTTGACCGACTCGACCAACAGCCGCGGCCGCGAGCTGGCGGCTGCCGGGGCCCCGCACGGGACCGTCGTCACCGCCGCCGAGCAGAGCGAGGGACGCGGCCGCCAGGGCCGCAGCTGGGTCGCGCCGGCCGACGCCGCACTGCTCTACTCGGCGGTCGTGCGGCCGCTGGAGGAGCGCCACCTGCTGCTGCCGCTGGCGATCCCGATCGCCGTCTGCGAGGCGGCCGAGCGGCTGCAGCCCGGCGCCGAGTGCCGGATCAAGTGGCCCAACGACATCTGGCTCGAGGGCCGCAAGCTGGCCGGGATCCTGATCGAGGCCAGGCCCCAGGACGGCTGGGCGGTGGTCGGCGTCGGCCTCAACCTGGCGATCGCGCCGGAGCGGTTCCCGGCGGAGCTGCGCGAGACCGCGACCTCGCTCGACGGCTCGGCCCCGCGTGAAACGGCCCGCGCGGCGCTCGACGAGTGCGTCGGCCGCTGGGTCGAGGCCGACCAGCAGCGTGTGCTCGAGCAGTGGCGCGCGCGTGACGCCCTGCACGGGCGGCAGATCTCCTGGGAGGAGGGCTCAGGCGTCGCCGACGGCGTCGACGACCGGGGCTGCCTCGTCGTCGTCACCGCGGCCGGGGAGCGTGTCGCCCTCGGCGCCGGCGAGGTCCACCTCAGGCTCTGAGCCGTTCGCCGCGTCGCCGTTCCTCGGCGTCGCCGCTTTCTCGCCGCCTTTGCCCTTGCTTTTGCGTTTGCGCTTGTTGCGCTTGCGCCGCCGTTTGCCGCCTTTGGGGAAGTTGCGCAACAGCTCACGGGCAATCGCCGACGGTTTCCGCGCCATCCGCATGCGGGCGCCGCGCAGCACCTCTTCTCCCTCGGGCGTGTGGGAGACGCAGGCGGCGAGCAGGGCGACGGCGAGGCGGCGGTCCTGTTTGCGCGCGGCGTGGACGAGGCGGCGGGCGTTGCGCCCGTGGGCGCGGCCGGAGGAGTTGACCAGCAGGCCGAGCAGGCGCTTGGTCTCCGGCCAGCGCTGCACCGCATACTCTTCGTGCAGGTCGCGGGTGAAGGAGGCGAGGCGCCAGACCCAGGCCTGGGCCTGGTCACGGCGGCCGATTTTCTTGTCGACCAGCGCCTGCAGCAGGGTTTTGGTGCCGGCACGCCTGTCGTCGCGGCTCCAGGTGCCGACGATTTCGATCGC
This sequence comes from uncultured Solirubrobacterales bacterium, assembly GCA_963836415.1. Lineage (GTDB taxonomy): Bacteria > Actinomycetota > Thermoleophilia > Solirubrobacterales > 70-9 > VRUE01. The sequence goes on along the minus strand of CAWIJE010000004.1, from coordinate 1,386,712 downwards.
GTCGTTGAAGGCATCGGGGTCACGCAGGTCGGCGATCTCGGTCAGCGCTTTCAGTCGCAGCTGCGAGTTGCGGTTGCGCTGCACGCAGGTGAGCAGGAAGCGGCGGCGCAGCTCTTTGGTGCGCTCGCCCTGCAGCATCGCCCTCGCCCGGCGCCAGCCCTGTGGGTTGACCCGGGCTCCGGCGAGCGCCGCCCAGGCGTGCTGCTCGGGGTAGTCGAGGTTCTCGACCGCGATCCGCCAGATCTCCCGTTCGAGCACCGCCATGCGGTCCGCCTCGACGTCGGAGACGGGGACGATGCGGCGCTCGACCCGGACCCGGCGGCCGCGCGAGCGGCGCACCGGCCCGACCACGATCGCGCCGCCGCGGTAGACCTCGCGGTCGAGCAGGCTGTGCAGGGTGACGATCGTCTCGTCGTGGGTCGTCGCCGGGTGGACGAAGTCGATCACCAGGCCCGCCTCCTTGCCCGGCGCGCGGCGGGTGACGCGGCCGACCCGCTGCTGGTAGATCCGCCGCGAGGCGGTCGGCGCCAGGTGCATGCAGATCGTCGCCCGCGGGCTGTTCCAACCCTCGGCCAGCAGCATCGCGTTGCAGAGCACGTCGACCTCACCGCGCTCGAAGGCGGCGAGGATCTCGGCCAGCTCGCGCTTCGGCGTCTCGCCGGAGACGGCGCGGGCGACGATGCCGGCGTCCTGGAGCGCTTTGGCGACGTTCTTCGCGTGCTGGACGCCGGCCGTGTAGAGGACGCCGGGAACACCGTTGAAGCGGGTCTTGTAGAGGTCGGCGATGGCGACGTTGAAGGGCGCCTGGTCGAGCAGCGCGGCGAGCTCCTCCTGGTCGAAGTCCTGGTCGACCTCGCCTTTGCGCAGCGGCACCTTGGCGATCGTCCTCACGCCCGGCCCGGGCGGGATCCGCATGCAGCGCAGCGGCGAGATCACACCCCGGCGCGCGGCCTGGGCGAGGTTGAAGCGCGAGGTCTGGGTCGGGAAGAGGTCGGCGACGTGGCGGGCGATCAGGGCGCCGGTGGCGGTCATGCCGATGAAGACGGGGCCGGGCCAGGCGCGGATGCAGGCGCTGGTTTTCTCGCCGAGCGCGGTGTGGGCCTCGTCGCAGATCACGATCGAGTAGGCGTCGGAGACTTTCTTGTGGTTGCGGACGAACCACTGGTAGGTCTCGACCGTGACCGGGCCGTCGGGGTCGTCGCGGTCGCCGAGCAACGGCGGGCGCAGGCGCTCCTTGTAGCCGCGGTCGGAGATCTCGCCGATGAACTGGTCGACCAGGTTGCGGCGGTGGGTGAGGATCAGGACGCCACCGGTGCGCGAGGCCTCGATGAAGCCGACCGCTGCGACCGTCTTGCCGGCCCCGGTCGCGTGCTCGAACCAGAAGCGTCGCTCCGCCCCCGGGTCCTCGTCGACGGCCGGCGCCTCCTCCTCGGCCTCCTCCTCGGAGGCCGGCTCCTCCCAATCCTGGGGCTCCTCGTCGGGGGAGAGCTCCTCGTCCTCCTCGTCGTCGTCAGAGTCCTCGTCCTCCTCGTCCTCCTCGTCCTCCGAGTCCTCGTCCTCATCCTCGTCGTCGGAGTCGTCGTCCTCGTCCTCATCTTCGGAGTCGTCGTCCGCGTCGTCCTCCACCTCGTCGTCCGCGTCCTCGTCCTCCTCGTCCTCATCCGAGTCCTCGTCCTCGGAGACCTCGTCGACGGGCTCCTCGTCCTCTTCCTCGTCCTCCTCGGCGGCCTCCGCCTCGGCCTCGGCCTCTGCGGCGGCGCCGTTCTCGGCGGCGACCTGCTGCTCTGACATCAGCTCGGTCAGGGTGCCGGAGAGGGCGTCGACCTGGTGCGGGTTGAGTTCGGCGCCGTCGCGTAGCTTCGGCGGTTCGTCGGCGAGCAGCCGCTCGAGCCCGAGCAGCAGCGAGAAATCACGGCGCCACTGGATCGATGGGACCTCGGCCCCCGCCTCGATCTCGCTCAGGGCGGCGTCGAGCGCGTGCCTGCGGGCCGTGCCGACGGCCAGTGCCTCGGGGCCCTCGCCGTCGAGCAGGAAGGGCTCGCGGGCGAACTCGACCGCGCGCTCGATCTCGGCGCTTGAGGGAACTGCCGCGGCTGCGGCAACTTCGCTGGTCTTGGCCATTGAGGCTTCTGGTTCCGGCCCCGACGTGCGCTAACTGGGCGCCCGACTGGGGCAACGTGGGACGAGGATGCCGTCAGAACAACTCTTGTCCCGGCGATCTCAGGGACCCCGACTCAAATCGCAAAACTTAAGGCGGGGCAAAACGTTCTACGTATTGTAATCACGGAGATGACGGAGAGGCGGCCACAGACGCTTATCGGGCTCGCGCTGGCCTGCCTGGGCCTGGCACTGGCGGGTTGCGGCGCCGGCGCCGACGGCGGCGACTACGGCGGCGCCCACCCCGATTACAAGCGTGCCCTGGCGGGCTCTCCAGCGCCCCTCGCGGCGCTCCACATGCAGTCCGATCAGCTGCTCTCCGGTGGCGGCGACGCCTTTGACGCGCGGATCGCCGCCCTGCACGGGTATCCGGTCGTGGTCAATTTCTGGGCCTCCTGGTGCGGCCCCTGCCGCTTCGAGTTCCCGACCCTGCAGAAGCTCTCCGCCGCCTACGGCAAGCGGGTCGCCTTCCTCGGCGTCAACAGCCAGGACTCCGACGCCGCCGCCAAGACCTTCCTGGCCGAGGCGCCCGTCCCCTACCCGAGCTACACCGACCCCGACGGCGGCATCGCCGAAGACGCCGGCGCCGGCCTCGGCCTTCCCGACACCGCCTACTACGACCGCGACGGCGAACTCTGTTACCTCAAACAGGGCCCCTACAGCAAGCACCAGGAACTGCGGGCCGACATCGAGCGCTACGCGCTCGCCGGCGAATGCGAAAGCGCATAATCGGGCGATGGACGCATTTGTCGTAGTCGCGCTGATCGGGGTCGGGCTGCTGGTCGCCGAGCTGCTGCTGCCGACCGGCGGCGTCCTCGCCGTGCTCGGCGTCCTCGGGCTGATCGCCGGCGGCGTGCTGGCGCTGACCGCCGACTCGAGCTCGACCGCGACGGACGTCGCCGGCCCGGCGCTGATCGCGGTCGGCATCCTCTCCGGCGTCACCTTCTACTTCGTCACCCGCAAGGTGATCGCCGCCCACCGCGACTCGCCGGTGCGGACCGGCCGCGAGGAGATGATCGGCTCGACCGTCGAGGCCCGCAGCTCGCTCGACCGCGAGGGCCAGGTCTGGGCCGACGGCGCCATCTGGGCCGCCCGGCTCGCCGAGGGCGCGGCCCCGGCTCGCCCAGGGGATAGAGTCGTGATCGAGGCGATCGAAGGACTGACCCTGATTGTCAGCCCCCCGCCGCCCGCCGCTCACCCAGCCGAAGGAGGAGCAAGCTGATGGTCGCTCTCGGAGTGCTCGTTGTGGTCGTCATCTTCGCCCTGATCGTGATCGGCTCCTCGGTCCGTGTCCTGCGCGAGTACGAACGCGGCGTCATCTTCCGCCTCGGCCGCCTGATCGCCCAGAAGGGCCCCGGCCTGATCCTGCTCATCCCCTTCATCGACCGCATGGTCAAGGTCGACCTGCGGACGGTGACGCTGAACATCCCGCCGCAGGAGGTGATCACCCGCGACAACGTCCCGGCCGGCGTCAACGCGGTCGCCTACTTCCGCGTGATCGACCCGCGCAAAGCGATCACCGAGGTCGAAAACTTCCTCCTCGCCACCTCGCAGATCTCACAGACGGCGCTGCGCTCGGTGCTCGGCAAGGCCGAGTTCGACCAGTTGCTCTCCGAGCGCGAGCGGCTCAACGAGGAGCTGCAGAAGATCATCGACGAGTCGACCGAGCCCTGGGGCGTAAAGGTCACCGCGGTCGAGATCAAGGACGTCGAGATCCCCGAACAGATGCAGCGCGCGATCGCCCGCCAGGCCGAGGCAGAGCGTGAGCGGCGGGCCAAGATCATCAACTCCGAGGGCGAGTACCAGGCGGCGCAGAAGCTCACCGACGCCGCCGACATCATCAGCACCAACCCGGCCTCGCTGCAGCTGCGCTACCTGCAGACGCTGCTCGAAATCGGCAGCAACCAGAACACGACCGTCGTCTTCCCGCTGCCGATGGACGTGCTCGAGCCGTTCATCGGCCGCTCCGACCACAAAACCGGGGGCAGCAAAGCGAAAGTGCCGAAACCGCCGCCCCCGGCGCCGTCCGAGCCGCCGCTGCCCGACGACCTGCCGCCCTCCCGGTCCTGAGCCCCCCCGCCGCTCCAGAGATCCGGATCGACCAGCTCTCGCGGGCTGCGGACGATCCTGGCGCCCGGCCGGGCCGCGCGCCCCGACCAGTTCGGCTCCAAGGACAGCGAGCGCGGCAGCCGCGCCGAGACCTGCCCCTTCTGCGAGGGGCGCGAGGAGAAGACGCCGCCCGAGGTCTTCGCCACCGGCCGTCCGCCCGGCGCCGAGCCCGACACCCCCGGCTGGACCACCCGCGTGGTCCCGAACCTCTACCCGGCGCTCGCCTCCGAAGAATCCCATCAAGGTGACCATGCATCGCCTGGCAAACTTGATGGGATTTCCGAGGGGGCCGGCGCTGGAGCAGGGACGGCGGCCGAGGCCGGAGCGTTCGCCAGCGGCGGCGACCCGCTGCTCGCCTCGCGCCGCGCCGGCGAGCCCGACCTCTTCTCCTCACGGCCGGCGACCGGGACGCACGAGGTGATCGTCAACGCGCCGAGCCACGCGACGGCGCTGGCCGACCTCGACGACGCCCAGGTCGCGAGCGCGATCGGCACCTGGCGCGAGCGGATGGGCGCCCATTCCGATGCCGCCTACGTACAGCTGATCGTCAACGAGGGCGCCGGCGCCGGTGCGTCGCTCGAGCACTCCCACGCGCAGCTCTACGCCCTGCCCTTCGTGCCGGCGGCGGTCGCCCGGGAGCGCGAGCGCGCCGGCGCCTACCGCGAACGCACCGCCGGCGGCGGGCTGCTCAGCGACGTCCTGGTCGAGGAGGTGCGCCGCCGCGACCGGCTGGTCGCGATCGACGAGGAGGCGGCGCTGATCTGCCCCTGGGCCTCGCGCTCGCCGTTCGAGCTGCGGGTGATCCCGCGCGGCCGAGGCCGCCGACTTCGCCACGGCGACGACCGGGACGGAGATGATCGCCACCGCGCTTCGGCTCCTCGCCCGCCGCTTCGACGGCTCGCCCGAGCTCAACCTCTGGGTGCGGACGGCGCCCCACGGAGTTGCCGAGGGCTTCCACTGGCACGTCGACATCACCCCGCGGACCTCGATCAAGGCAGGCTTCGAGCTCGGCACCGGGATCGACATCAACATCTACCCGCCCGAGCTGGCGGCGTCAGACCTGCGGGACTGCCTGTAGCACCGCGTCGAGCAGTCCCGGGAAGCGCTGCTCGAGGTCGTCGCGGCGCAGGGTGCTGAGCCGCGACGTTCCCGTCCTTCCACTGTTCGATCACGCCCGCCTCGCGCAGCACCCGGAAGTGGTGGGTACGGGTCGATTTGCCGACCTCGAGCGAGAAGCTGCCGCAGCGCCTCGGCTCCTCGCTCGCCGCCAGCTCGCGGACGATCGAGAGCCGCTGGGGATCGCTCAGCGCGTGCAGGACGGCGGGAAGCTCGAGGTCGCCGGCGGCTGGATGGTTGAAGCTCATGGTCTGATGATAGTACGACGACCTTCGTACTTTGGTACGGTGATCGTCGTACTAACGATCTCACACTCCCCCTGCCGGGATCGTTTCCGGTCGGAAGGACACCACGCCGATGAGCCCAAGCCAAGACCGTCGCAGCTCGACCATCCTGATCCTCGTCGTCTGCCTGGCCCAGTTCATGGTCATCCTCGACATCTCGATCGTCAACGTCGCGCTGCCGTCGATCCACGAGTCGCTCGGCTTCTCGGAGACCGGCCTGCAGTGGGTCGTCAACGCCTACACGCTCGCCTTCGCCGGCTTCCTGATGCTCGGCGGCCGCGCCAACGACCTGCTCGGCCGGCGCCGCGTCTTCCTCGTCGGCGTCGCCCTCTTCGCGATCGCCTCGCTCGGCTGCGCGGTCGCCGACAGCCAGACGCTGCTGATCGTCGCCCGCACGATCCAGGGCCTCGGCGCGGCGATCATCTCGCCCGCCAGCCTGGCGATCCTCACCTCCTCCTTCGAGGAAGGCAGCGAGCGCAACCGGGCGCTCGGCATCTGGGGCGCGATGGCCGGCCTCGGCGGCTCGGCCGGGGTCCTGCTCGGCGGCGTCCTCACCCAGAGCCTCGGCTGGGAGGCGATCTTCCTGATCAACGTGCCGCTCGGCGCCGCCGTCGTCCTCGCCGGCCGCGCGATCATCCCGCGGCGCCAGGTGCTGGCCGAGGAGCGCCACTTCGACCTCGCCGGCGCCGTCTTGATCAGCGGCGGCCTCAGCGCCTTCGTCTTCGGCATCGTCCGCACCGGCACGCTCGGCTGGGGCAGCCCCGGCGTGCTGGTGCCGATGCTCGGCGGCGTGCTGATGCTCGCCCTCTTCGCCCTGGTCGAGGGCAGTTTCGCCCGTGACCCGCTGATCCCGCTGCGCGTCTTCCGCATGCCCGCCCTGCGCGCCGCCAACCTGATCATCGCCCTGCTCTTCGCAGGGATCTTCGCGATGTGGTTCTTCGTCTCGCTCTACCTGCAGCAGGTCCACCACGACGGCGCGCTCGAGGCCGGCGTCGCCTTCCTGCCGATGACGCTGAGCATCGCCGGCGCCTCGACCATGGCGCCGCGCCTGGTCGCCCGCTTCGGCGTGCGCACCGTGCTGACCGTCGGCATGTCCACGGCCGCGCTCGGGCTGCTGCTGCTCTCCGGGCTGAGCGCCGACAGCAGCTACCTGACCGGGGTCCTGCCGGGCGGCATCCTGGCGACGCTCGGGGCCGGCTCCTCGATGGTGCCGGCGACGATCGTCGCCGTGCGTGGCGTGCCGCAACAGGAAAGCGGCCTCGCCTCCGGCGTGCTCAACACCTCGCGCCTGGCCGGCGGCACGATCGGCCTCGCCGTGCTCAGCACCCTGGCGACCTCGCAGACCCACACGCAGCTGGCGGCCGGCGTCGCCACCGGCGCCGCCTTCACCGACGGCTACCAGCTCGCCTTCGAGCTCGGCGCCGCCTGCTGCCTGCTCGGCGCGATCGCCGCGGCGACCCTGCTGCGGCGGCGCAGCGGCATCGGCGCGGCGGGCGAACCGGAACCGGCCTGAGCCAAGGTAGGGTCCGGGCGTGACCCCGAACCCACGACCGATCCCGCACTTCATCGCCGACAGCACCCAGGAGGGGATCCCGCACGGCCGCTTCGCCGAACAGATCGGCAGCGCCTTTCGCGAGGCCTGCGACGCCCTCCCGGACCTGCCCGCCGGGACCAAGGCAGACGGCGAGCTCGAATGGTTCCCCGAGCGCGCCTGGGGAGGCCGCGTCTGGGTCCCCTGCAGCACCCGGGCGCAGGGAGACGAGGGCGAGCTGGAGCTGTTCGGCCACGTCTCCTACGTCCAGCCCGAGGGCGGCGACCCCTCGGACCTGCGGGCGAGCGCCGACTTCACCGACGTCCTCGCCGAGGAGAACCCCGACTGGAAGATCGACCTCAACGACGACGTGATCGGCCGCTGGCGCGGTGAGAACGGTCGCGCCGGAGCCGTCACCCTGGTCTGGGGCAGGCCGCTGCTGCAGGGAGCCGTCGCCGCCACCGCCGAGCTCGACGAGGAGACGGTCGATCAGGAAGTGGTCACCAACGGCCGCTTCACCCTGCTCGCCCTAGATGCCCTCGAGGGCTACGGCGACAGCATCTTCATGCAGGTCCGCCTCTGGAGCCGCCGCGCGCAGCAGCTGGCTTCCGAGAGCCTCTACGACTGAGGCCCGCCCGCTCTCCTTCTCAGTCGATCTTGCCGGTCAGGTAGCGCTGCAGGGTCGGCCCGAAGATCTCGACGACCTGGTCGGCCGGGGTCGAGGCGAGCGGCTCGAGGAAGAGGATGTGGCGGGCCATCGCGATCCCGACCAGCTGCGAGAGCGCGAGGTCGGCGCGGAGCTCGGGACGATCCGATTTGAGCGCCGCCATCAGCGGCGCGAAGAGGCGGTTGCCGAGGAAGTCGGCGAGCATCTCCGCCGCCTGCTTCTCGGTGGTCGCGGCGCGCAGCAGGGTCAGGATCGGGTGGCGGCTGCCCGCCTCTTCCCAGGTGTTGACGACAAGGCGGACCAGCTTGCGGCCGACCTGGGCGCGCCCGTCCTCGAGTAGCCGCGGCATCACCTGGTCGGGGTCGAAGGGCCACTCGACCGCCTCGGAGAGCAGGGTCACCTTGTTGCCGAAGAAGTGGACGACGAGTGAGGCGTCGACGCCGGCCTCGGCGGCGATGCCGCGCATCGTCGCCCCCGCGTAGCCGCGCTCGGCGAACTGGGACCGGGCGGCGGCGAGGATCGCCTCACGCGAGCCGCTGCTGCCGGCCCTCCTGCCCGTGCGTGGGGTCTTCGTCTTCGCGCGTCGCTCGGGTGGGTTCACGAAATCGAGCTTGACAGATTTATTCAACGTTGTAAAGTCAACACCGTTAAGTCAACATCGTTGAATCCGGTCGGAGGTGATCCATGTACCGAGACGCGACAACCGGCAAGCAACTCAAACTCGTCCTCGCAGCGATGTGCCTCGCTCTCGGGACCGTCGTCAGCGCCGTCTCCTCGCTCAACGTCGCCCTGCCGGAGATCGCCCGTGACCTGGGCGCGAGCCAGACCCAGCTGCAGTGGATCGTCGATGCCTACGCGGTCGTCTTCGCCGGCCTGCTGCTCTTCGCCGGAGCCCTCGCCGACCGCCTCGGCCGCCGCCACGTCCTGCTCTTCGGGCTCGCCCTCTTCTCGCTCGCGGCGGCGCTTGCGCCGGCTGTCGACAGTCCCACCGGCCTGGTCGCGTTGCGGGCCGTGATGGGCCTCGGGGCGGCGGCGATCATGCCCTCGACCCTGGCGATCATCACCAGCGTCTTCCCGCCCGGCGGACGGGACCGCGCCGTCTCGATCTGGGCCGGAGTCGCCGGCGGCAGCGCCCTGCTCGGCCTGCTCGTCTCCGGCCTGCTGCTCGAGCGGTTCGCCTGGGGCTCGGTCTTCGTCTTCAGCGCCGTGCTCGGCCTGGTCGCGCTGGTCGCCGTCCTCCGCGTCGCCCCCAACTCCAAGGTCGAGGGCGGCCGCCTCGACGCGGGCGGCGGCGCCCTCTCCGCCCTCGCCCTCTCGACCCTGGTCTTCGCGATCATCGAGGGCCCGGAGAGGGGATGGGGCGACGCCCTGACCCTGGGCGCGTTCGCCGCCGCGATCGTCCTCGGCGCCGCCTTCGTCGTCTGGGAGCTGCGCCGCACCGACCCGCTGCTCGATCCACGCCTCTTCCGCTTCGCCGGCTTCAGCGCCGGGACGGTCTCGGTCGCCGCGCAGTTCTTCGCCTTCTTCGGCTTCATCTTCGTCGTCCTCCAGTACGTCCAGCTGGTCCTCGGCTACACGCCGCTGCAGGCCGGGCTGGCGCTGACCCCGATGGCACTGCTGATGATGGGCCTCTCGCCGCGCGTTCCGCGCCTGCTGGGGCGATTCGGCCCGGCCCGGGTCGGATCATCCGGCCTGCTCTCGATGACGGTCGGGTTCGCCCTGCTCTCGACCGCCGGCGCCGGCTCCACCTACTGGCTGCTGCTGGCGGCGGTGATCCTGCTCGGGGTCGGCGCGGCGCTGGCGACGACGCCCGCCACGGCGGCGATCGTCTCCTCCCTGCCGGCGGCCAAGCAGGGGGTCGCCTCGGCGGTCAACGACGCCGCCCGCGAGGTCGGCGGCGCGCTCGGCATCGCCGTCCTCGGCAGCGCCCTCGCCGAACACGCGCAGAGCAACTTCATCGAGGGGTTCAGACTGTCGATGTGGATCGCAGCGGCGGCTGTCGCAGCGGCGGCCGCGATCGTCTTCTGGAAAGCGCCTGACCGTCCGGCCCCGGCCGGCGCGGTCGAGAGGAGTCAGCGATGAAGCCGGTGCTCGCCACGATCGTCGTGCCCCAGTCCCCCGAGGTCGTCTTCGACCGGGCGATTACGCGCAAATCGAACGCGAAGTCGCCGCGGCGGCTCGCCGAACAGCTTGACTCGCAATCAGAGAGCCAGCAAGGAGAGGAGAAATCATGAAGGTCTTTGTCGCCGGTGGAACCGGAGCGGTCGGCGCCAGGTTGGTGCCGCGGCTGCTCGAGGCCGGCCACGACGTCGTCGCCACCGCCCGCTCAGCCGAGGGCCTGGCGGTGATCGAGGAGCTCGGCGCCCGCGGCGTCTCGATGGACGGCCTCGACGCGGCGAGCGTGCTCGACGCGGTCGGCCGCGAGCAGCCGGACGCGATCGTCCACGAGATGACCGCGCTCAGCGGCAAGGGCGACCTGCGGCACTTCGACCGCTGGTTCGCCGTCACCAATGAGCTGCGCACGACCGGGACCGACAACCTGCTGCGCGCGGCGCAGGCCGCCGGCGTCGAGCGCTTCGTCGCCCAGAGCTTCACCGGCTGGTCGAACGCCCGCACGGGCGGGCCGGTGAAGACCGAGGAGGACCCGCTCGACCCCGACCCGCCGGCTGAAATGAGGGAGACGCTGGGCGCGATCCGCTACCTGGAGCGCACGGTGGTCGACGCCGGCGGCGCCGTCCTCCGCTACGGCAGCCTCTACGGGCCGGGGACCGCGATGTCGGCCGAGTACGTCGAGCTGGCCCGCGAACGCAAGCTGCCGGTGATCGGCGACGGCGCCGGGATCTGGTCCTTCATCCACATCGACGACGCGGCCGCCGCCACGGTCGCCGCCGTCGAGGGCCACGAGGCCGGCATCTACAACATCGTCGACGACGACCCCGCCCCGGCGGCCGAGTGGCTGCCCGTCCTGGCCGAGCGCAGCGGCGCCAAGCCGCCCCGCCGGATTCCCGCCTGGGTCGGCCGGCTGGCCACGGGCGAGGTCGGCGTCTCGATGATGACCAAGATCAGGGGCTCCTCCAACGCCAAGGCCAAGCGCGAGCTCGGCTGGCGTCCCGACCACCCGACCTGGCGCCAGAGCATCGGCCCCGATCCCACGATCCCGCGTTCCTAGCTTTACGCTTCGCCCCTCAGCCCCGATAGCTCAGCTGGATAGAGCGACTCCCTCCTAAGGAGTAGGTCGCAGGTTCGAATCCTGCTCGGGGCATGGGGTGGCGCGGCGTATGCTTCGGCGGTGAGCGAGTGGCTGAGGGGACCGCTGGTGGCAGGGGTGGCGCTCGTCGTCTTTCTTGCCGTGGCGGCGCCGGCGGCGGTCGCATCGCCTCCGAAGTGCACGATCAAGGGAACCGCGGGGCCCGACGAGCTGCGCGGGACCGGCGGGCCCGACGTGATCTGCGGCGGTGGAGGCGACGACAGGATCCTGGGAGAGGGCGGCGGCGACAGGATCGTCGGTGGGTCGGGGGCTGACAGCCTGAAGGGGGGCGGCGGCGCGGACTCGTTGATCGGCGGTGCCGGCGACGACACCTGCCGCGACTCGGAGCGGACCATCTTCCGGGCCTGCGAGTACTCGCCCGGCGCGAAGCGGGGGGCTCTGCCCCCGTGCTGCAAGCGAACGCCTTCGACGACGAGATCCGCTGAGCTGGAATCGCCCTACGGCGAAGCGCCCGACGTCGAACCGCCCTTCACCGTCTACATGTCCCTGCTGCAGCGCTACGTCGACACCTCGCAGGGCGACGCGGACGTGGACCTCTTTCTCGAATCGCAGGATCCGAGCGGGATCGGCTCGATCTCGGTCGAGATCGAAGGGCCCGAAGGACCGTGGCGGACGATCTCGGTTGAAGGCGGGCCGGGGCAGGTCCTGCAGACGACGGCCCACATCGCCGTCCCCGCCTCGACTCCCGGCGGCGACTACCGGATCGCCTCGGTGACGGTCGGTGACCGGAAGGGCAACTCGCGCACGCTCTCCCCGGCCGAGATCAAAGAACGCGACTACTTCCCCGAATTCGAGGTGTTCGACGGGCCCGACAACGCCGGGCCGGAACTGACGAGCCTGGCACTCTCCGCCAGCGAGGTCGACACCAGCGAGGCGCCGGCCGACGTCGTGCTCTCGATCGGCGCCCGCGACCCGATCTCGGGCGTCCACAACGCCGTCGCCGACTTCCTCCTGCCCGAACATGAACCGTTCGGCGAAACGATCGCCTTCTACGGCGGCGAGCAGGTCCCGGACGAAGGAACCCGCAACGACGGGGTCTGGAACCTGACCAGGCACCTGGTCGCCCACGCCCATCCGGGCACGTACAAGATCGGCGGGCTCGTCCTCACCGACTTCGTCGGCAACTCGACCCACTACAGCCGGCAGGAACTGCAGGACCTCGGCTACCCGGTCGATTTCACCGAGACCGGGCCGGGCGACACGACCGGGCCTGAAATCCTCGACTTCTGGTTCTCACCGACGAGCTTCGATACGGCGGCGGGGGAACGATCGACCTTCTTCTACGCACACGTCAGGGACGACCTGACCGGGCTCGGGCAGTGGCCGGACGAGGGTCTCTCCGACTTCTGGGCCGGCATCGAACCACCAGGGGAATGGCATGAATTCTCCACCACGGGCAGGGGAGCCGAGCTCGTCTCCGGCACCGAATTCGACGGGGTCTGGCGTGAGGAAAGGGTCCTGGAAGCGGACGCGGTCCCCGGCGAGTACGAGGTCAGTTACGTCTCGGCCACCGACCGCGCCGGCAATCAGACCCTTCTGAACCACGCCGACCTCGTATCCCGCGGCTGGCCGTCCGTGATTCCCAACCAGCCGTAGGGGACCCGGCCGGGGTCGGCGCCAGGCCAAGGTTGTCCCGGGTCGGGTCGCGAAAAGCGGGCAGTCTTGAAGCATGGACTCGAGACAGATTCGGCGACGGCTTCGAACTCGTCCTGATCGCCCTGGTGACTGCGGCGGCCCTGCCGGTCAGCGGCGCGGCAGCGGCGTACCCGGGGAAGCCCGGGCCGATCGTCTACAACAAGTACAAGGACGTCGAGGTCCTCAACGAATCAAACGGGCTGCTCGAGGTGCACCCCGAGGGCGGCCTGCTCAGCCACGGGCCGCGACAGGCGGAAGGAGCAGTGCAGCTGACCGGCGAAGCGAGCGACGGGGACCCGGCCTACTCGGCGGACGGGCGGCTGATCGCCTTCTCGAGCAGCCGTGGCCAGGAAGGCTCATGGCGGACGAGCCAGATCTACCTGATGCGCTCTGACGGCAGCGGCGTGCGACGGGTGAGCGATAGCCCGGCCCCGGCCGACGGCGCCTACTTCTCGCCCGACGGCCGCCGGCTCGTCTTCGTCCGCTCCCAGCCCGAACAGGGAATTTCGCACCTGTGGCTGCTGACGATCGCGACCGGCGCCGAAGAGCAGCTGACGTTCGGCGACCACGCGGACGCGCAACCGGTGTTCACGCCGAGTGGCAAGCGGATCCTCTTCTCCAGCGACCGCAAGGCCTCCGGCGGGCACGACAAGAGCGACATCTGGGCGATCGGCTCAGACGGGCGCAACCCGCGGGTGCTGGTCGATGAATCGGGCGCCGAGGTCAGTCCGGACGTGTCCCCCGACGGTAGGCGGATCGGCTTCATCGTCGAACAGGGTTCCTCCTTCGGCTTCGGCAATCTGCGCATCGCACGCTCAGACGGCCACGTTCTGCGCTCGCTCGATGAAAAAGCCGGCCCCGAATGCCGGCCCTGTTACGGCTACCCCTCCTGGGCACCCGACGGCAAGCACCTCGCGGCAGCCGAACGGAGCGGCACCAGCGGCTCGACCGCGCTGATGGTCATCACCCCGGACGGCAGCCACCGCCGGCAGTTCGACGCCGGCACCGTCTCGACCGAAGGCACCGGCAGACATATCGGCGCACCGGCCTGGGGCTCCGCTGCCGGCAGGTAAGGTCGCCCCCGATGGCGCGGACGGTCTATTACTGCGCGAGCTCGCTCGACGGCTTCATCGCCACGGCCGATGACAGCCTCGACTGGCTGCTCGGCTACGAGGGCTCGTTCGAGGACGAGGCCGCCGAGCCGGGGCCGATGAGTGAGGGCGGCGCCTACGAGGACTTCTACGGAGGGGTCGGGGCACTCGTCGCGGGCTCGGCCACCTACGAGTGGATCCTCGATCACCTCGGCCCGGCGGGTGAGGGTCGATGGCCGTATCCGGGAAAGCCGTTCTGGGTGCTGAGCTCGCGAAAGCTGACGCTGCCGGAAGGCGAGGGGGTCGAGGTCAGGGTCGTCGACGCTTCGGTGGCCGAGCTCTCCGACGAGATTGCGGCCGCCGCGGGCGACGGCGTGCTCTGGGTCGTCGGTGGCGGCGGCGTCGCTTCGCAGTTCGCCGAGGAGGGACGACTGGACGAGGTGCATGTCACCCTCCTGCCGGTCGTGCTGGGCGACGGCAAGCGGCTCTTCGAGCGCCCGCTCCCGAACGGGCCGATGCAGCTCGCCGGGACGCGCGCCTTCAGCAACGGCATGGCGGAGCTGCGCTACGAGATCCGGCGGCCCTGACGGGCCGCTCGTCTCCCGAGCCGAGGCGCCGCTACCTCTTCGTCATCGACCAAACGGCCGGGCGCCTGACCTAGCGGCGCCTTTTTTTGGTCGATTTTTTCGACGATTTTTTGGCGGCTTTTTTTGCTTTCGCGCGAGTTTTGGTTTTTTTCGCGGCTTTGGTTTTTTTCGTCGCTTTGGCTTTGGTTTTCGCTTTGGCTTTTTTAGCTTTGGCTTTTGCTTTTTTCGCGACTTTGGTTTTTTTCGTTTTCGCTTTGGTTTTCACCGACGCGGCTTTTTTCGCAACTTTGGCTTTCGTGCGTTTGGCCGTTTTCGTCGTTTTCGCTTTTGCGCGTTTGGCTTTTTTCACCGTTTTCGCTTTTGCTTTCGCGGTTTTCGCTTTCGCTTTTTTCGCCGCTTTTTTTGCTGCCGCCATCGGAGGGCCTCCGTCTGCAGTTGATTGGTCTTGCTGCGCCGCGCGACGCTACCAGCGGAGTCAGCCGGGATACCGGGCGGTGCGTGTTGAGAGCCGCACCTGAACCCGCTGCCGCTCGACCCTGACGACTAACCGGCGAGCAACAACGGGGTCTCGAGCAGCTCTCTGATTCGAGCAAGGAAGCGAGCGCCGTCGGCGCCGTAGAGGATGCGGTGGTCGCACGACAGGGTCAGCCTCATCACCGACGCGGCGACGATCCCGCCGTCGTGGACGAGGGGTCGCTCGACGATCGCGCCGACGGCGAGGATCGCCGCCTGCGGTGGGTTGATCACCGCCGAGAAGCTGTCGACGCCGAACATGCCGAGGTTGGAGACGGTGAAGGTCGCCCCGGAGAGCTCCGGCGGCGTGATCTCGCCGTCGCGCCCCCGTTGCGAGAGGCGGCGGGCGTCCGCCGCGATCTCGGTCAGGCCCTTGCCGTCGGCGTCGAAGATCGTCGGCACCAGCAGCGCATCCGCGGCGGCGACGGCGATCCCGACGTTGACCCGCGAGTAGAGCTCGAAGCGGCCGTCGCGGTAGGCGCCGTTGGCGCGTGGGAACTCGCGCAGGGCGAGCGCACAGGCCTTGACCACCATGTCGTTGTACGAGGGCACGGGCGCAGCGTCATCTCCGGCCCGAGCCGCGGCCGCCGCCTTGAGCTGCCCGCGCGCCGCGACCGCCGCCGTCATGTCGACCTCGGCCTCGAGGTAGAAGTGCGGCGCGGTCGCCTTCGACTCGGCCATGCGGCGGGCGACGGTGGACTGGAGCTTGGAGAGCTCTTCAACTCGGACCTCGCCCTTGGCCGTCTCAGTGCCGGCGGCCGGGGCCGCGGGTCCTGTCGTGGGTGAAGGGGGGCCTGCGGTCGATCCACGGTCGGTCCTCGACCCCCCTCCACCCACGCCACCCGCGGCAGCAACCGCCGACTCCGAGGCCGCATGCTCGACGTCCGTCTTGAGGATCCGGCCTCCAGGTCCCGAGCCCGATAGCTGGGTCAAGTCGACGCCGCTCTCCTTGGCGATCCGCCTCGCCAGGGGCGATGCCTTCGGCCGCTCCGAACCCGACGCAGCTGTTGTCGCCTGCGGGGGCGGCTCGGCCGCGGAGCTGACCTCGGCGGATGGCGCCTCGGCTGCTGTCTCAGACGCATCCTCTGCGGGTGGCGGCGTAGGGGGGCCCTCACCCGAGGAAGCTTTAGCTACCGGAGGGTGTGGGGGGTCCCCTGCGCCGACAGGACCCGCAGCCGATGCGCCTGAGCCCTCACTCGAATCCCCGATCCGCGCGATCACCTCTCCGATCGGCAGCGTCGCTCCCTCCTGCGCCAAGATCTCGATCAGCGTCCCCGCCGTATCGGCCTCGTAGGCCATGTTCGCCTTGTCGGTCTCGATCTCGACCAGCTCCTCGCCGACCGCGACCTGCTCGCCGACCTGCTTCATCCACTGCAGGATCGTCCCCTCCTCCATCGAGTCGGAGAGGCGGGGCATGACGACGTCGGTCGCCATCAGCCCCCGTAGTCCTCGTCGGAGACCGGCTCGAGCCACTCGTGGCCGCGGAACGAGATCGCCAGGTGAACCAGGGTCGTCTCGGGCCCGGCCCCGTGCCAGTGGTCGACTTCGGGCGGGACGAAGACGATGTCGCCGACGCTGATCTCGCCGCCGTCGCCGTCGCGGTCGTAGACGAGGCCGGCGCCGCTGGTCACGATCAGGACCTGACCACCTCGGTGGCGGTGCCAGTAGGTGCGGGCGCCCGGCTCGAAGGAGACGCTGTTGATCAGGACGTCGTCGGTCTCGCGCAGCACCGGGTCGCCCCAAACCGTGCCGGTGAAGGTCGAGGTGCGGTGCTCGGAGGGCTCCCCCGCCCGGCCGCCTTTGATGATCTTCATCGTCCTCCTCTCCCGCGGCTCAGAGGACCGCGATCGGGTCGATCATCGACGCGGTGGCGCCGCGGATCTTCAGTGGCAGCGCGACGAAGAGGAACTCGCTCGCGGCCGCCTCGGCCAACTCCTCGAGATAGAGCATCTCCATGATGTAGATGCCGTTCTCGACCAGAAGCGTCGTGTGCACGGGCATCGGGTTGCCCGGCGGCCCGTCCTCGGGCGCCGGCAGCGCCTCGTAGGCCTCGGTGTCGGAGCCGGTGGCGACGATCTCGCGCTCGGCGAGCCAGGACGCCGCCCCGGCGTCGGGGCCCGCGCCGCGGTGGCTGCTCATGCGCTCGGCGTCGGGCCAGTCGGCGAGGTGCCCGGTGCGGACCAGGACGACGTCGCCGGGGCGTACCTCGACCCCCTTCTCCGCCGCGATCCCGGCCAGCTCCTCGGCGCCGATCGGGCTCGCCGCCGGCAGCTCGCGCACGCCCCGGTGGGCGGCGACGTCGAGCAGGACCCCCCGGCGCCAGAGCGGCGGCAGCTCGGCGGCGTCGCCCCGCCTCGGCCCGAAGTCGCCGATGTCCTCTGCGGCCGTGCCGCCGTGCCAGCGCCGCTCCTCGCCGGTGAAGATGTGGGCGAGGGCGTCGATGTGGGCGCCCGAGTGGCCGCCGGCGAGAACGATGTCGTTGGCGTAGGAGACGCGCTCGGCGTTCGGCACCGGGCCGAACGGCTCGTCGCCTTCGAGCTCGTGGCCGTGCGGGCTGCGATAGGTCATGACCTGGAACGGTGGGTGTCCCTCGCCGAGCGGCATCCCCGGGAATCGGGGCTTGGCCAGGGAGACGACCCTGCCCTCGCGGACCAGCTCGAGCGCGGCGAGGACCGCCGCCGGGTCCTCGCGGCGGTCGCTCATTTGAGGACCGCCGGCACGACCTTGCCCTGCTCGACGATCGGCTCGCCGTCCATCCACAGCGACGGCGTCCGGATCAGGCCGTCGATGTGGCTCTTGGCCTCGATCGTCCCGCCGAGGTCGAGATTCGTCCCCGAGGCGATGTGCACGGTGCCGAGCGCCTTCTTGTCCTCGCGCAGCGACCCCGTTATCCGCGCCGCCTCGTTGATCCCGATCGCGATCTCGGCCGGGCAGTAGTAGCTGTTGCGATCCTCGAGGGCCTCGATCCGCCGCGCCAGCTCATCGGCCTGGGCTCCCCCCTCGATCGCCGTGATCCAGCCGTCCACGACCGTCAGCGAGACCGGCTCTTCGAGCAGCCCGAGCGAGTGGACAGAGGCGTCCCAGACGACCTTGCCGTTGGCGCTGCCCTCGAGCGGCGCGATCCCGACCTCGCCGTCGGGGAAGGCGCAGCCGGTCAGTTCGAACCAGTCCGCCGCGAACGCGTAGCCGTCCCAGCGCCAGCTCTCCCGGCCCGAGATGTCGGCCTCGAACTCGGTGCCGAGGGCGCTGCTGACACGGACGTGCTCGGCCGCGTTCCAGCGGGCCTCGAGCGCGAGCCCGATCTCGCGCACGCGCTCGTAGTCGGCGGCGGCGGCGCCGGCGGCGAGCATGTCCGGCGAGACCCCGTCCATGACCAGGAAGCGGCCTCCGCCGGCGACCCCGGCACGGACCGCCGCGGTGTGGGCGATCGGGACGCTCGTCGCCAACAGTGAGAGATCGTGCTCGAGGATCGCGGCGGCGACCTCGGCGACCGGCTCGGCGTTGGGCGCCGGGGCCGCCGCCGTGTTGATCACGTCGTGGTCGGCGCCGGAGTTCTCGGCGGCGGCGGCGATGATCTCGGCGACCTCGGCCTCGACCCCCTCGTCGATCACGATCAGAATCCGGTCACCCTCGCGGGCGTTCCGCTCCAGCGCCCCTTCGACGTTCTTGACCGCGGTCTGGTTCATCGCTCCTCCTCCTCGTTGGATCTCCTTGCGCTTCGCAGCCTTGTCGTCTCCTCCTCGAGCAGCGAGGTCTCGCCGTGCCGATCGAGCTCGATCGCGACCCCGTACTCCTCGCGGGCGCGCTCGATGCTGACCCAGCCTTCGGCGACGTCGTCGGCGACCGCGGCGGGGTCGCGCTCGAACGGGTCGCCGTAACCGCCGCCGCCGCAGGTCTGGAAGACGACCGTGTCACCGGGGCCGATCTCGACGATGCTCTTCGAGTGCAGCTCGCGCGCCTCGCCACCCTCGTCGATCATCGTGATCCGGCCGAGGGCGCCCGGGCTGCCGCCGGCGAGGCCGCCCGGTGGAATCACCTGGCGGTCGTGGAGATTGGTCAGGCGCCCATGGTTGGTCAGGTTCTCGACCTCGCGGCGGACGGCGAGCCCGCCGCGGTGGCGGCCGCCGCCGCCGGTGTCGGGCACGAAGCCGACCGAGTGAACCTGCACCGGCCAGGCCGCCTCGTGCACCTCGACCGGGACGTTGGCGGTGTTGAAGCCCGAGGTCATCCCCTCCGAGCCGTCCTTGAACGAGGTCGCCCCGGTGCTGCCGAAGGTCAGGTCGTAGTAGACGAACGGCTTGCCGGTGGCGGCGTCGATGCCGCCGATGGTCGAGTTGCAGAGCTGCGATGACGCCGCCTGGGTCCGCTCCGGGACCGCGCCGAGCATCGCGCCGAAGACCGCATCGACGATCAGCCTGGTGAGCAGGGTGCGGCCGCCGGAGGGCGTCGGGTAGCGGGCGTTGAGGACCGAGCCCTCGGGCGCGATCACCTTGACCGGCCGCATCGTCCCCGCGTTCTGCGGCAGGTGAGGTCCGGCCAGGCACTTGATCGCGTGGTAGGTGTAGGCGAGGGTGAAAGGCAGGTAGGCGTTCAGCCCCGAGGGGGTGGCATCGCTCGAGCCGCTGAAGTCGACGGTCATCTCGCTGCCGGCGACCTCGATCCGGACCCGGGCGGTGACCGGCGGCGTGCCGGGACCGAAGTCGTCGAGTTCGTTGACGTAGGAGTACTCGCCGTCGGGGATCTCGGCGATCCCTTCCCGCATCGCCGACTCCGAGCGCTCGACCAGCGTCGCCACGCACTCGCGGTAGGCGTCGATGCCGAAGCGCTCGACCAGGTCGACCATGCGGGTGACGCCGACCTGGTTGGCGTTGTACTGCGCCTTGAGGTCGCCGACCACCTGGTCGGGGACGCGGACGTTGCCGGCGATCAGGTCGAGCACGTCGGCGTTCGGCCGGCCCTCGACGAAGTGGCGGACGGGAACGATCCTGATTCCCTCCTGGTGGAGGTCGCTGACGCCGACGATCGCCTGCGACCCCGGCGCCGCGCCGCCGACGTCGACGTGGTGGGCGGTGACGACGGTGAAGGCGACGAGCTCATCGCCGTGGAAGGCGGGGGCGATCGAGAAGACGTCGGGGAGGTGACCCGAGTTGACCGCCGGGTCATTGACGAGGAAGGCGTCGCCGGGGCGCATCTGATCGGCCGGGTAGCGCTCGCGGACCGCGGCGACGGCGAACGGGCTGGCGCCGAGGTGGGCGGGCGCGTAGTTGCCCTGGCCGATCATCGAGCCCTCCGAGTCGAAGACCGTCGCCGAGCAGTCGGCCCCCTCGCGGACGGCCTCCGAGAAGGAGGTCCGGCGCAGGACCCAGCCCATCTCCTCCGCGGTCGAGACGAAGCTGCCGGTGACGACGGCGAGGGTGAGGGGGTCGACGCTCACCCGGAGCCCGCCTCGATCTCGATCACGATGCTGCCCGCCTCGGCGACGCGGGCGACCGAGCCCTCGGGCACCAGGGTCGTCGACTCCCGCTCCTCGATCACGGCCGGCCCGGCGACCTCGCCGCCGGCTCCGAGCGCGGCGCGCTTCCAGACCTCGATCTCGCGCTCGCCGCCCTCGAAGTAGGCGAGTCGCGAGCCCGGGCCCGACCCGCCGCCATCCTCGTCGGCGGCCAACCCGGCGCCGAGCGCCGGCGGCGGCTGCGGCCCCGCCGCGGTCAGGCGCCAGTCGACGACCTCGATCGGCGCCTGCGGATCGGCGAAGCCGTAGAGCTGGGCATAGCCGTCGAGGAAGTCCGCCCGCACCGCCTCGAGCTCGGCCGCGCCGAGCTCGGCGGGCGCGGGGACCGTGATCTCATAGCCCTGGCCGACGTAGCGCAGGCGCAGCTGGCGGACGATCCGGCGCTCCTCCTCGACCCCCGACTTGCGCAGCGCCTCCGTCCCGGTCCGCTCGAGCTCGCCGAAGACTTCGGCGGCGATCGCCACGGCGCCCTCGTCGAGCGGCGTCAGCAGGGTGCGGGCGAGCTCGAACTTGACCGGGGCCGAGAGCAGGCCGAGCGCCGAGGCGACGCCGGCGTTGCGCGGGATCACGACCTTGGTCATGCCGCAGTCGGCGGCGATCCCGGCCGCGTGGGACGGCCCGGCGCCGCCGAGGGCGACCGCGGCGAAGCTGCGCGGGTCGAAGCCGCGCTGGATCGTCATCACCCGCATCGCGCTCGCCATCGAGGTCGTCGCCAGCCGGTGGATCGCGTAGGCGGCCTCGGCGACGCCGATGCCGAGCGGCTCGGCGACCCTGCGCTCGATCGCCGCCCGCGCGGCGTCGAGGTCGAGCTCCATGGTGCCGCCGAGGAAGTTGCCCGCGGCCAGGTAGCCGAGCACCAGGTTGGCGTCGGTCACCGTCGGCTCGCTGCCGCCGCGGCCGTAGCAAGCGGGGCCGGGCGAGGCCCCGGCGCTGTGGGGCCCGACCGCGAGGACGCCCATCTCGAGGTGGGCGACGCTCCCCCCTCCGGTCCCGATCTCGATCAGGTCGACGGCCGGGATCGTCACCGGCAGGCCGCTACCGGGCTGCAGGCGGGTGCCGTGGGCGACTTCGAAGTCCTCGACCAGCTCCGGCTCGCCGTGCTCGATGATCGAGACCTTGGCCGTCGTGCCTCCCATGTCGAAGCCGATCACCCGGTCGAGGTCGGCGGCGCGGCCGACGGCGGCAGCGGCGAGGGCCCCGGCGGCAGGCCCCGACTCGAGCATGTTGACCGGCGCCCGGCGGATCGTCTCGGCCAGCATCACGCCGCCGCTGCACTGCATCACGTGCAGCGGCCGGCTCAGCCCGCGCTCCCGCACCTCCTCCTCCATGCGGTCGAGGTAGCTCGAGACGACCGGCAGCGTGTAGGCGTTGAGCGCCGTCGTGCTCGAGCGCTCGTACTCGCGCAGCTTCGGCGCGACGTCGCTGGAGAGCGAGACCTCGAGCCCCGGGGCCGCCTCGGCGGCGAGCTCGCGGAAGCGGCGCTCGTGGGCGGCGTTGGCGTAGGAGTGGAGGAAGACGACCGCCACCGACCCGATCCCGCGGGCCTCGATCTCGGCCAGGGCCCGCCGCGCCGAGTCCTCGTCGAGCGCCCGCAGGGTCGAGCCGTCGGCGGCGAGCCGCTCGTCGACCTCGAAGATGTCGCGCCGGTCGACCAGGGGCCGCGGCTTCTTATAGGCGAGGTCGTAGAGGTCGGCCCGCTTCTGGCGCTGCAGGTGAAGGATGTCGCGGAAGCCGGCGGTCGTGACCAGGGCGATCCGCGGGCCCTTGCGCTCGAGCACGAGGTTGGAGACGACGGTCGAGGCGTGGACGAAGTCGGTCAGCTCGGTGGCGTCCGCGCCGGCCTCGGTCAGGACATGCTCGAACCCCTCGAGCACGCCGTCGGTCGGATCGGGAGCCGAGGAGAGGACCTTGGCGATCGTCAGCTCGCCGTCATCGCTGCGCAAGACGACGTCGGTGAAGGTTCCTCCGACGTCGATGGCGACGCTTCTCTGTCCTCCGGTCACGCTCATTAAGTGATCGCGGCTCCTACAGGATGGTAGCAGCGGATAGGCGCCCGCTGCTCGGCTACTACCCGCCTCAGCCGACCGCGGCGCCGGCGCGGACCCCGGCCGAAATCCGATCGGCGGTGGCGATGACGGCGGCCGAGAAGCCATCCATCGTCTTCGTCGTCCAGCGGTTGCTGGGACCGGAGACGGTCAGCGCGGCGACGACCGGGCCCTCGCCTTCGCGCACCGGGGCGGCGATCCCCGAGAGGCCCTCGACGAGACCGTCGATCGCGGTCGAGTAGCCGCGTTTGACCGAGCGGGCGATGCGGCCTTCGATCGCCGCGCGCTCCTCGGCGTCCGCGACCGCGCTCCGCAGGTAGGCCGCGCGGGCTGCCTCGTCCATGCCGGCGAGCAGGGTCTCGCCGGTCGCCCCGCGGCTCAGGGGCGCGGAAAAGCCCTCCGGGACGACGCGGCGGACCGGCAGGTTGCTCTCGACCTGGGCGATGCAGATCCGCGCCTCGCCGCGCCTCACGTGCAGCGAGACCGTCTCACCGGTGAGGTCGCGAAGAACCCGCATCTCCGGGATCCCGGCCTCGACCAGGCCCGACGGCTGGATCGCCGCGCGCGAGAAGGTCAGCAGCCGGGCACCGAGCCCGTAGGCGCTTTCCTCCCCCTCGCGCTCGAGCAGGCCCTCTTCGGCGAGCTGGCGCATCAGGCGCGAGGTCGTCGAGAGCGAGAGGCCGGTTTCGGCGGCCGCGACGCTCGCGGTCATCGGCCCACCGCTCTCCGCGACGGCTTCCAGGATCGCGAGCATGCGCTCCAGAGCCCTCATCCGCAGGACCTCGGGTGCTCTATGCTGTCTTTCATTCGCTGAGAGTGCGCGCTCATCTAATGAGTCCCGGGACAGACATTACAGTGGCAACCGCGGAATTGCTTGAATTTCTCCGCCGCGCGATTCTGATCCGTCGATTCGATCAGCTCGCGCTTGAGCTCAGGCTCGCCGGGCGGATCGAGGGCGTGGTCCATCCCTACATCGGCCAGGAGGCGGTCGCGGTCGGCGTGATCGCGGCGCTCGAGGACTCCGACGAGGTGGTCAGCCACCATCGCGGGCACGGCCACTGCATCGCCCGCGGCATCGACCTCGACCGGATGCTGGGCGAGCTGCTCGGCAAGGCCGGCGGCGTCTGCGCCGGCAAGGGCGGCTCGATGCACATCGCCGACTACGACCGCGGCATCATCGGTGCCAACGGGATCGTCGGCGCCGGACTGCCGATCGGCGTCGGCGCCGCCCTCGCGGCGCGGCTGCGCGGCGCCGATTCCGTCGTCGTCGTCTTCTTCGGCGACGGCGCCACCGGCCAGGGCGTCTTCCACGAGGCGCTCAATTACTCGGCGATCTCGAGCCTGCCGATCGTCTGGGTCTGTGAGAACAACCGCTACGCGGCCGGCACCCCGCTCGATCTCTCGCTTGCCCGCGCCGAGGTCGCCCCGCTTGCCGCCGGCTACGGGATCCCGGCCGAGTCGCTCGACGGCGCCGACGCGATCGCGATCCGGGCCGCGGCCGAGACCGCCGTCGAGCACGCGCGGCGCGGCGACGGGCCCGCGCTGCTCGAGTGCCACACGCATCGCTGGGGCCGCCACGCCCAGCGCGGGGTGCCGATCCCCGAGACCCGCCCGCCGGAGCTGCTCGAGGAGGGCAGGCGCAACGACCCGATCCGGCGCCTCGAGGAGCGCCTGCGCGAGCTCGGTGTCGACGACGCCGAGCTCGCCGCGATCGACGAGGCGGCCGCCGCCGAGCTCGCCGCTGCGCTCGAGGCGGCCGAGCGCATGCCCGACCCGGACCCCGCCGCCGCCCTCGCCGACGCCTATGTCTGAGCCGGCGATCGAGCTGACCTACGCGGCCGCGATCGACGAGGCGATCGCCGTCGCGATGCGCGACGACCCGGCGGTGATCGTGCTCGGCACCAACCCTCCCTCGGCCCTGGTCGAGGAGTTCGGCGAGGAGCGGGTGCGGCGCCTGCCGATCTCGGAGGCCCTGTTCAGCGGCATGGCGGTCGGCGCGGCGGTCGGCGGGATGCGGCCCGTGGTCCTCTGGCGCAACGTCACCTTCTCCTTCGTCGCCTTCGACCAGCTCGTCAACCAGGCGGCGAAGCTCGGTTACATGTCGGGCGGCCAGAGGGTCTTCCCGATCACCTACCTCTGTTACGGCGGCGGCGGCCTCCGGCTCGCCGCCCAGCACTCGCAGAGCCCCTACGCGATGTTCGCCCAGGTGCCGGGGCTGCGGGTGAACGCGCCGAGCGACCCCGCCGACGCCTTCGAGCTGGTCCTCGGCGCGATCCGCGACGACAACCCGACCGTCTGCTTCACGACCAGCCGGCTCGACCCGGTCTCGGCCGAGTTCATCCCGGCCGACCCCTCCCCCGGGCCGCCACGCGCGCGCCTGCGGCGTTCGGGGCGGGACGTGACCGTGGTCGGCATCGCCGGCTGCGTCGGCCTCGCCGAGCAGGCCGCGACCTCGCTGGCGGAGACCGGGATCGAGGCGGAGGTGATCGACCTGCGCTCGATCGCACCGATCGACGCCGAGACGATCCGCGCCTCGGTTCGCCGCACCGGCAGGCTCGTCGTCGTCGACGAGGCCCCGCCTCGCTGCTCGGTGGCCGCCGAGGTGATCGCCCTCGCCGAGGAGGACCCGGACACCTTCGCCGCCCTGACCCGGCCGCCGGTCCGCGTCTGCGGAGCCGATACGCCAATCCCCTTCGCCGGCGTGCTCGAGGACGAGGTCCTGCCCGGCGTCGAGGACGTCAGCGAGGCGGTCCGCACCGCCCTCGGGGGCGACGGCATGAAGGGGGTCGGCTGATCAGCGGCGCGGCCTCGATCTTCGACTCGGTCACCCACATCGACGCCCGTGGGCGCGGCGCCGTGGTCGTCTCCGGCTCGCACGGGGGCATCGCCGCCTCGCTGATCGCCGCCAGGGCCGGCGCCGCCGCGGTGCTGCTCAACGACGCCGGCGTCGGCAAGGACCAGGCCGGGATCGCGGGCCTGGCGCCGCTCGGGGTGCTCGGCGTCGCGGCCGCCGTCGTCGGCCACGAGTCGGCGCGGATCGGCGACGGAGGGGACACCGCCGCCAACGGCGTCATCACCCACGTCAACAGCCTCGCCACGGCGGCCGGGGTCGAGCCCGGGCAGGCCGCGGCGCAGGCGATCGAGGCGCTCGAAGCGTGGACGCCCGGCGTCCGCGAGGAGGACGTCGCGGTGCCCTCGGTGCGGCCGCCGCGCGAGGTCCCGGGCGAGCCGCCGACGATCGTCTGCGACTCGATGTCGCAGGCCGGCGAGAGCCACGCCGGTTCGGTCGTCGTCAGCGGCTCCCACGGCGGTGACATGGGCGGCCGCCACGCGCCGGCCGGGATCGCCGCCGCCTTCTTCAACGACGCCGGGGTCGGCAAGGAAGAGGCCGGCATCGCCCGCCTGCCGCTGCTCGACGAGATGGGGATCCCTGCTGCCGCCGCGTCGAACCGCTCGGCGCGGATCGGCGACGGCGAGGACACCCTGGCCCGCGGCGTCGTCTCCCACGTCAACCGGCTCGCCGCCGAGGCCGGGCTCGAGCCGGGGACCCCGGTCGCCGCCGCGGTGGGCGTCCTCGGCAGGAGCCGAACTTGATCCGAACACCCACACAGAGGAGATCGTTGTGTCCGAAATGACAGGCGGCGAGGCGATCGTGCGGATGCTCGACGCGCACGGCATCGAGCTCGGCTTCGGCATGGGCGGCTTCCAGGCCCTGCCCTATTACGACGCCCTGACCAGGCAGGACAGGCTGCGCCACGTCCTGATCCGCGACGAGAAGGACGGCGCCTTCGCCGCCGACGCCTACGCCCGGATCGCGAACCGGCCGGCGGTCGTCGACGCCACCCTCGGCCCGGGCGCGACCAACCTGCTCAGCGGCCTGGCCGAGTCGCAGGGGGCCTCGATCCCCCTGCTGGCGCTGACCGGCGAGGTCAACTCCGACTTCTCCGGCCGCGGCGGCACCCAGGAGAGCGACCAGGTCGGGATGCTGACGCCGGCCTCGAAGGCGAGCCTCTCGATCGAGCAGATCGAGCGGGTCCCCGAGCTGACCCGGCGGGCGATCACGCTCGCCACCGCCGGCCGCCCCGGCCCCGTGCACCTCAACGTCCGCGAGAACGTCTTCCACGCGACCGCCGAGTTCGCCGACGACGCCTTCTTCGCCCACCCCGGGACCGAGGTCGTCGGCGGGCGGCGGACGCGTCCCGCCGCCGAGGCGATCGACGAAGCGCTCGCCCTGCTGCGCGAGGCCGAGCGCCCGGTCGCGATCGCCGGCGGCGGCGTCCACCTCTCCGGCGCCTACGACGAGGTCGAGGCCTTCGTCGAGAGGACCCGGATACCGCTGGCGACGACGATCAGCGGCAAGGGCGCGCTCGCCGAGACCCACGAGCTCTCGGTCGGCCTCTGCGGCCGTTACTCGCGCAGCGCCAACGAGCTGATCGACGAAGCCGACCTGCTGATCGTGATCGCCAGCAAGCTGGGTGAGATCGCGACCAACCGCTGGGCGATGATCCGGCCCGGGACCAAGATCATCCAGATCGACGTCGACGCCGAGGAGCTCGGCCACTACTACAGCCCGACGGTGCCGATCTGGGCCGACGCCCGGGAAGCGCTCCGAGACCTGGGCGAGGCGCTCGACGGCGAGCGCGGCGCGCTGCCGGGGGCGACGCCCGAGCGGCTCGAGCAGATCGCCGCCGGCAAACGAGCGTGGCAGGAGACGGCAGCCGAGAACTACGCCTCCGAGGAAAGCCCGGTCAACGTCGCAAGGCTGATCGCCGAGCTGCGCAAGGTCCTCCCCGACGAGGGCATCATCGTCGCCGACGGCGGCTTCGCCGCCCACTGGTCGGCGCTGCTCTACGACGTCACGGTCAGCGGCCGCACCTACATCGCCAACCGCGGCCACGCCGCGATCGGCTACGGGCTGCCGGGGGCGATCGGCGCCAAGCTCGCGGCGCCCGACGCCCCGGTCGTCGCCCTCTGCGGCGACAACGGCTTCGCGATGGCGGTCGGCGAGCTCGAGACGGCGCTGCGCTGCGGCGCCCCCGTCGTCTGCGCCGTCGTCAACAACAAGACCCTCGGCTACGTCAAGGCGCTCCAGCACGCGCTCTACGACGACCGCTTCATCTCGGTCGATTTCGAGGAGGTCGACTACGCCGGGATCGCCGAGGCCCAGGGCTGTCTCGGCCTGCGCGTCGACGAGCCGGGCGAGCTGGCGCCGGCCTTCGACCGAGCCCTTTCCGCCGGCGTTCCCGCGGTGCTCGACATCCGCACGACGACCGACCCGGCGAAGATGCTGCCCGGGGTCGACAGCCGTACCGCGGCGGCCGACTAGGCGGCGACGCCGAGCGGCGGCGGCACCGAGGTCGCCCGCAGCAACGCCGCCAGCAGCTCCTCGCGGGTGCGGGTGAAGCGCTCGGTCGGCGCCGCGACGGTGAAGGCTCCGACCAGCCCCGCCGGCGAGTCGTTGTGGGCGCGGATCGGCGCCGAGAGGCAGCTGACCCCGTCGCTGAACTCCTCGCGATCGACCGCGTAGCCGCGCTCGCGGATCGTCCCGAGCTCGGCGTCGAACTCGTCGCGGTCGACGATCGTGTTCTCGGTCACGGGCTCGAAGTCATGGGTGAGCAGGTAGGCCTCGCGGACGCTCTCGCTGGTGAAGGCGAGCAGCAGCTTGCCGGAGGCGCGGGCGTGGGCGGCACCCGAGTAACCGCGATGCAGCCCCATCACGTGGACCGGGTGGTTGCCCTCGACCGTGTGCAGGACGACGATCTCGCCGTCGCGCCAGCCGCTCATGTAACAGGTCTCGCCGGTCTCGTCGGCGAGCTTCTGCAGCGGCCCGAGCATGTAGCGGGGCGGCGCGATCTTGGAGAGGAAGCCGTCGGCGAGCAGGCCGATCCCGGGGCCGAGGCTGTACCTGCGCGAGTCGTTCTTGGAGAGCAGGCCCTCGGCGACGAGGGTGTTGAGCAGGTGGTAGGCGGTCGGCGTCGGCAGGTTGAGCGCCTTGGAGATCTCGGTCGCGGTCGAGGGCGAGCTCTCTTCGGCGATGAAGCGCAGCAGCTGGGCTGCCTTCGATACCGACCTGACGCCGGTCTTGCGAGAGCCCGAGGCGGCCAATCTCAGTCCTCCGTGTCGTCGTCGGCGATCGCCGCGTCCCAGTCCCTCGGGAAGGACCAGTCCACCGCCCAGTCGGGCGGCCGGCGCTCGACGAAGGCGCTGGTGCCCTCGAGCGTCTCCTCGCTGAAGATCGTCGAGTGGCTCGCCTCGAGGTCGAATTCGGTCCGCCCCGCCTCGTTCAGCAGCCGGCGGTAGAAGGCCTGGGCCCGCGGCCCGCCGGCCAGGATCGAGCTGACCAGCCGCTCGGCGGCGGCGCCGAGATCCTCGTGGGGGACGACCTCCGAGACCAGGCCGTACTGCAGCGCGGTGGGCGCGTCGATCGGCTCCGCGCCGAGCACCATCCGGGCGGCGCGCTGGCGGCCGACCCGCGGTGGGAGCAGCGTCGCCGTCCACGGCTCGGCGCGGCCCGTGCGCGCCTCGGGGACGCAGAACGCGGCGCGCTCACTGGCGATCGCGATATCGCAGCACATCGTCACTATCAGCCCGGCAGCATAGGCGAGGCCGTTGACTACGGCGATCGTCGGCTTGTCGCAGCCGAGCAGCGCTTCGAAGGCGTGGTTCGAGGGCCGGATGTACTCGACCGGGTCGGTGTCGTCGCCGCTCGCTCGCCGCTCCATGTGCTGCTTGAGGTCGCCGCCGGTCGAGAACGAGCGGCCGGTGCCGGTGATCACGATCGCCCGCAGCGTCTCGTCGGCGGCCGCGGCGGTGATCAGGTCGTCGAGCAGCTCGTACATGTCGCGACTGAACGCGTTCAACCGGTAGGGCCGGTTGAGGCGCAGCTCGAGCACGTCGCCCTGGCGGCTGTCGACTATCGACTCCTCGCCTGAGCGGTCGATGCTCATGCGCCCTTCAGCTCCCGGTTGGCGGCCAGTTTGGCGAAGATGATCGCGACGACCAGCGCGGTGCCGTTGAAGACGTTCGAGATCCAGGGCTGGGCGCCGAGCAGCTGCAGCCCGGTGATGCCGACGATCAGCAGGTAGAGGCCGACGACGGTGCCGACGACGTTGAAGCGCCCGACCTGGATCGTCGTCGTGCCGAGGAAGGCGGCGGCGTAAGGCGGAAGCAGGAACTGGGTGCCGACGCTGGGATCGACCGCGCCCAGGGTGCCCGCCAGGGTGAGCCCGGCGAAGGCGCTGAGCACACCCGAGGCGACGAAGGAGAAGAAGCGGATCCGGGCGACCGGCAGGCCGGCGAGGCGCGCCGCCTCGCGGTTGCCGCCGACGAAGAGCAGGTAGCGGCCGATCGGTAGGTAGCGGTAGACCCACCACATCACCACCGCCAGCGCCCAGCCGTAGTAGGCGGCCAGCGGGAAGCCGAGGATTTCGGTGCCGCTGAAA
Source organism: uncultured Solirubrobacterales bacterium (assembly GCA_963836415.1). Lineage (GTDB taxonomy): Bacteria > Actinomycetota > Thermoleophilia > Solirubrobacterales > 70-9 > VRUE01. Next base: position 1,356,755 of record CAWIJE010000004.1, on the reverse strand, counting down.
TTGACCAGGCCCTGGGGCAGCCCGCCGATCACTTCGCTGTTGGTGACCAGATAGGTGAGGCCGAGGATCGCGGTCATCGTGCCGAGCGTGGTGACGAAGGCGTCGACGCCGATGAAGACGATGCAGGCGCCGTTGATCGAGCCGATCAGGGCGCCGATCAGCAGCGCGATGATCATCGCCGGGACGACGCCGAAGCCGTGTTTGACGGTGAGCACGGCGATGATCGAGGCCGAGAAGTTGGTCACGGCGCCGATCGAGAGGTTGAAGTCACCGGTGCGCAGCGGGATCGTCACCGCCAGCGCCAGGATCAGCAGCACCGCCTGCGAGGAGACCATCGAGCGCAGGTTGCTCGTCGTCGGGAAGGTACGCGGCAGGTCGACCGAGAAGCCGATCACGAGGGCGACGAAGAAGAGGACGACCGCGTACTGGGCGACGAACGTGCGGGCCTTGGCGGCGGTCATGCGATCAGCACCGGGTTGACGGGGCTGCCGACCCCGCGTTCGATCTTCAGCGGGGCGACGACGAGGATCCCTTCGCCGACCCCGGCCTCGACCGCGCGCTCGAGGTCGAGCAGCTCGATCAGGTAACAGCCGAGCTCGACGATCACCCGCTCGTGCAGCGGCGCGCCGACCTGGGGGTCGGCCTGCGCCTCGACCGCCGAGTTGTCGGCGCCGACGACGGAGAGGTCGTGGTCGGCGATCCAATCGGCGCAGTCGGCTCCGAGGCCGGGCTCGGCGCCGACCCGGGTCGGCTGCTCGAGCAGGACCGCGATGAACCCGGTGCGGACGAGAACCGCGTCGCCGGGGCGGATCTCGGCTCCCGCCGCGGCCGCCTCGAGCTCGGCCGCCGAGATCGGCTCGTCGCCCGGCTGCAGCGCCTCGACGCCGCGATGGGCGGCGAGGTCGAGGACGTGGGCGCGGGCGACGATCGCCCCCAGCTGGTCGATCGCGCAGCGGCGGGCGCCGCTGCTGCGGATCTCACGCCAGGAGTGCCCGTTGTACATCTGGCCGTCGTGGATCACGTGAGAGAGGGCGTCGATGTGGGTCGAGGAATGGCACGGCATCACCAGGTAGTCGTCGGCGAAGCCGAAGCCGTCGAGGCGGTCGAGCGCCGCGTAGTCGCCGCCGTCGACCGACATCAGGTGCAGCGGCGGCCGGCGGCCGTAGGTCGGGCTCTTGGAGCCGACGGTGACGCCGAGCGGGTAGACCTCGCCGCCGACCGCGGTCGAGGCGATCGCCTCGCGCACGTAGTCGGCGCCGAGCAGGTTCGCCGTGCCGCGCTCGTCCTCCTCGCCCCAGCGACCCCAGTTCGTGCGGCCGCCGCGCTCGCTCCGATCCCCGGCCACGGTCAACCCTCCCCCGCCTCGGCGCGCCGTCGCGCCGTCTCGGCCTCGTCGACCTCGAGCCCGCCGGCCTCGCCGCGCAGGACGACGCCGTACTGGCTCTCCGCCGCCTCGACGCTGAGCAGCTCTTCGCGGGCGTCCTCGAGGACCGCCGCCGGGTCGCGCTTCAGCGGGTCGCCGAAGCCACCGCCGCCGCCGGAGTAGTAGTGGAGGCGGCGCCCGTTCTCGACCCTGACGTCGGCGGCGTGCATGCCGAGCGAGCGCGGCTCCTCCTCGCCGTAGCCGAGGACGATGTCCTGGGTGCCGCCGTCGCCGCCGCCGTCGGCGCCCCAGATCGGGAAGCGGCTGCGGTCGCCGATCGCCGAGAGGGTCGCCTCGCCCTCGGTGAGGCGGAAGACGCACTCGACCCCGGGCCCGCCGCGGGCCTCGCCCGCGCCCATGCTGTCGGGCCTCATCCCGACCCGCTCGTAGAGGATCGGGTAGAGCCGCTCGTGCACCTCGACCGGCTGGTTCCTGCAGCCGGGGCCGTAGAGCATCATCGTCGGCAGCCCCGCGTCGCCGAGGGTGCTGCCGCCGAAGCCCCCCGGCAGCCACAGGTACATGATCCACTCGCGATCGCCGAAGCGCGGGTCGTGGCCCGCGAGGGTCATGTTGCAGAGGTTGTACATGGCCGCCGTACGGTGCTCCTCCTGGGTCTGGCTGAGCGCCCGCAGGACGACGGCGATCACCTTCTCCAGCGCCCCGGCCGCCATCCCGCTGAACGGCGTCGGCGGGGTGATGTGGACGCAGGTCCCGGGCTTCGTCTTCAGCTCGACGACGCGGAAGACGCCATGGTTGAAGGGCACCCCCGGGAAGAAGTTGAGGACCGCGCAGAGCACCCCGGACCAGGTCGTCGGCAGGGTGCCGCCGATCGAGCCACGCGGCTCGGGATCGCTGGCGCCGAAGTTGAAGATCAGCCGCCCGTCCCGGACCTCGAGCTTGCCGCGGACGTTGACCGGAGGCTGGTCGGGGTGGGGCGGGTCCATGTCCATCACGTCGGCGGCCTCGTAGATCCCGTCGGGCAGCTTCGAGGTCTGGTCGAGCAGCAGCCGCTCGGAGTGGTCCATCACCTGCGAGAAGGCGGTCAGGACCTGGTCGCGGCCGTACTTGTCGACGACTTCGAAGAGCCGGGTCTGGCCGGCGACGATCGCTCCCTCCATCGCCATCAGGTCGCCGCGGCTCTCGTTCGGGAGGCGGCAGTTGGCGAGCACGAGATCGACGATGTCCTCACGGCGCTCGCCGTCTTCGATGTAGCGCACGGCCGGGATCCGGATGCCCTCGGCGAAGCAGCTCGTCGCGATCGGGTTGAAGGTGCCCGGGAAGGGCCCGCCGACGTCGGTCCAGTGGCCGACCGCGAGCAGCCAGCCGAAGAGCTCGCCGTCGTAGAAGACCGGGTGGACGACTCGGACGTCCTGGCAGTGGGTGCCGCCGGTGTAGGGGTCGTTGAAGAGGAAGAAGTCGCCCTCGGCGACGCCGCGCTCCCGGAAGGCGTCGATCACGGCGCGGGCGCTGAACTCGAGAGTCCCAAGGTGCGCGGGCTGGTCTTCGGGGCCGTTGGCGACCATGTTGCCCTCGGCGTCCATCAGCGCCAGGGTGAAGTCGCGGCCCTCGACGATCGACGGCGAGAAGGCCGCCCGTTCGAGGTGCAGGCCCATCTCGTGGACGAGGTTGGACAGGGTGCTGCGCAGGATCCCGAAGGTGACGACGTCCAGCTGCTCGCGGCCCTTCGTCGGTGTCATCGTTGCTCTCCCTCCGCTTGCGTGATCACGAGGTTTCCCTGGTCGTCGATCCTGGCCACGGTCCCGGGCTCGATCGCGGTCGTCGTGTCGGCCTGCTCGACGATCGCCGGCCCCTCGACGACGGCGCCGGGGCGCAGCGCCTCGCGGTCGTAGATCGGGGTCGACCGCCACCCCGACCAGTGGACGTCGCGGTGCTCGCGCGGCTCGGGTGCCGCCCCGTCCTGGGCGGAGGCCGGGGTCAGGTCGGGCATCGTCTGCAGCGAGCCGATCGCGACCGCGCGCAGGTTGACCAGCTCGACGTCGGCGACCTCGGCCGGGATCAGGTACCCGTACTCACGCCGGTGCTCTTCCTCGAACAACTCGCGGATCCGGTCGCGGACGCTGACCCCCTCGGCCGGCGGCTCGATCTTGATCGTCAGCGAGTGGGTCGTCCCGTAGTAGCGGACGTCGGCGAGGAAGCCGACCTCGTAGTCGCCCTCCTCGACGCCGTCCTCGAGAAGCCGCTGGCGCGCCTGCTCGGCGATGCCCCGGAAGCCCTCGCCGAGCTCGGCTTCGTCGATCTCGCCGACCATTCCCATCAGCGGGCTGACGATTTCGTGGCGCAGGTCCATCGAGAGCAGGCCGAGGGCCGACATCAGCCCCGGATAGGGCGGCACCAGGACGGTCGGGATCTCCGCCTCGCGGGCGACGGCGGCGGCGAAGAGCCCGCCGGCGCCGCCGAACGAGACCAGCGCGAAGTCGCGCGGGTCGAGCCCGCGGTAGGTGGTGACCGCCCGCAGGCACTGGACGATCTCGTTGATCGCGATCTGGATCACGCCCTCGGCGGCCTCGACCTCGTCGGCGAGCCCGAGCGGCTCGACCACCGAGCGGCGCAGGGCGGCGGCGGCGAGCCCGGGGTCGATCTCCATCTTGCCGCCGAGGAACATCTTCGGGTCGAGCCGCCCGAGCGCGATCTGGGCGTCGGTCGTCGTCGGCTCCTCGCCGCCGCGGCCGTAACAGGCAGGGCCGGGCGAGGCGCCGGCGCTCTGCGGGCCGCTGCGCAGCGCCCCCGCGGCATCGATCCAGGCGAGGCTGCCGCCGCCGGCGCCGATCGAGGTCAGGTCGACCGAGGGCAGGTGGACCGGGGTCCCCCACTCGACGTGGGTGTCGTTGCGGTGGCGGACCTCGCCGCCGAGGATGACGCCGACGTCGGTGCTGGTGCCGCCCATGTCGAAGGTGAGGACGTTGGGGTAGCCGGCGCGCTCGGCGAGGTCGCGGGCGCTGATCACGCCCGCCGCCGGGCCCGACTGGATCGTCCTCGCCGGCATTTCCTTCGCCGTCTCCGGCGTCAGCGCGCCTCCGGTCGAGCTGCTGACGAAGAGCTCGCCGGCGAAGCCGTCGCCCTCGAGGTCCTCGCGCAGGCGGCCGATGTAGTCGCGCATCACCGGGCCCAGGTAGGCGTTGACGGCAGTCGTGCTGGTGCGCTCGAACTCGAGGATCTCGGGCAGGACCTCGTGCGAGGTGGAGACGTAGAGGTCGGGGGCGGCCTCGAGCAGGATCTCCTTCATCCGACGCTCGTGATCGGGGTTGGCGAAGGAGTGAAGGAAGCAGATCGCGACCGCCGAGCGGCCTTCGCCGGCGATCCTCGCCGCGACCTCGGCGGCGGCCGCCTCGTCGAGCTCGACCAGGGGCCGGCCGGTGTAGTCGAGGCGCTCGGGAACCTCGAAGATGTCGCGGCGGCTGAGCAGCGGCTCCGGCGGCTGCCACCAGAGGTCGAAGTGCTCGGCGCGGGCGGTGCGACGCAGCAGCAGCGTGTCGCGGAAGCCGGCGGTCGTGACCAGCGCCGTCGAGGCCCCGTTGCGGGTGATCACGGCGTTGGTGCCGACCGTGGTCCCGTGGCAGAGCAGCGCCAGGCGCTCCATCTCGGGAGCGACGCTGCGGGCGCCGTCGAGGAAGCCGCGGGCGAAGTCGTCGGGGGTCGAGGGGACCTTGGCGCGGACCAGCCGGCCGGCCTCGTCGAGCCCGACCGAGTCGGTGAAGGTGCCGCCGATGTCGATCCCCACGCGGCGGCCGCCGCCGTTGCCGTTCATGCGGCGCTCACCCCCGTGCGGTCGACCTTGATCCCTTCGCGCTCGCGATCCCAGAGCTCCTCGGGACGGGCCTCGGCGCGCTCGAGCAACGCGTACTTCTTGATCTTGAAGCTCTCGGTCTGGGGCAGCTCGTCGACGAACTCGACGTAGCGCGGGACCATGTAATAGGCCATGTTCTCGGCGGCGTGCTCGATCACGGCGCGCTCGTCCAGGGCGGCGTCGCGGCGGACGACGAAGGCGGCGACATCCTGCTCGCCGAGCTCGGACTCGATCCCGATCACCGCGCAGTCGGCGATCCCGTCGTGGGCGGCGATCGCCTGCTCGACCTCCTGCGCCGAGATGTTCTCGCCGCGGCGCCTGATCGCGTCCTTCTTGCGGCCCTTGAAGTAGAGGAAGCCGTCCTCGTCGACGCTGGCCAGGTCGCCGGTGTGGAACCAGGCGTTGACCAATGCCTCGGCGGTCGCCTCGGGCTTGCGCCAGTAGCCGCGGAAGAAGCTCCAGGGGTCGCGCGGGCGGACGATGATCTCGCCGACCGTCCCGGCCGGCAGCTCGAGGTCGTCGTCGTCGACGATCCTCACCTCGTCGTGCTCGCAGACCCGGCCCGCGGTCCCGGGCTTGTCGTAGCCGCCGTCGCCGGGCCCGAGCAGGGCGACCGGGTGGATCTCGGTCATCGCGTAGTTGGTCGTGATCGTGATCCCGGTCCGCTCCTCGTACTCGCGGCGCGCATCGGGGACGGGGATGATGAATCCCTGCCTCGCCGTGTTGTCTCGCTCCTCGTCGCTCAGCTCGCGCTTCTGGAGGATCCCGACCATGCTCATCACGGCGATGAACCAGGTCGCCCGGTGGCGGTTGATGTCGGCCCAGAAGCGCGAGGCCGAGAAGCGCGGCGCCAGCGCCAGCGTCGCGCCGGCCCAGAGCGAGCCGAAGCTGCCCCACCAGAGCGCCGCCGAGTGGAAGAGCGGCTGGCAGACGTACATCCGGTCGCTCTCGTCGAGCTCGAAGCCCTCGGCTACGTAGCGGGCGACGTGAAGTGGGTGGGCGTGCGGGCACATCACGCCCTTCGAGGGGCCGGTGGTGCCCGACGTGTACATGATCAGCAGCAGGTCGGAGAACTTCGGCTGCGGCGCCGCGGCCACCGCGCCCGGGTCGCCCTCGAGCTCCTCGTAGCGCTGCCAGCCGGCGCCCCCCCGGCCGTCCCACTCGCCGTGGACGACGACGCGGGCGCGCGGCGGCGGGTCGAGCCGCATGCGCTCCGCCAGGTGGCCCTCGACGATCACCACCTCGGGGTCGGCGTCGTCGAGGAAGTAGGAGAGCTGGGCGCCTTTCGTCGCGGTGTTGAGCGGCACGGCGACGGCGCCGATCAGCCCACAGCCCCAGGCCAGCCAGAGGTGCTCGGGATGGTTGTCGAGCATCAGCCCGACCCGGTCGCCGTGCACGACCCCGAGGGCGAGCAGGCGCGCGGCGGCGCGCTCGGAGGCGGCCAGCGCCTGCGCGTAGCTGTGGGACTCGTCCTCGAAGAGGAGGTAGGGCTTCTCGCCGAGCTCGGCGACGCGGCTGCGGAGCAGCTCGCCGAGCGTCATCTGCTCGATCTCGAGGGCGGCGACGCTCATGCGGGCGCCTCGACCATTCCCTGGCAGGCCCGGACGATGTTCGCCTCGGTCAGCTCGGCGCCGCTGAGCTCGGTGCCGATCCGCCCGTGGCGGAGGACGAGGACCCGGTGGCAGAGCCGCTCGAGCTGCTCGTAGTCGGCGGAGAAGATGACCACCCCGGCGCCTTCGCGGGCGCTGTCGCCGACCATCTCGAGGACCGATTTGCGGGCGCCCGCGTCGACCCCCTGGGTCGGCTCGTGCAGGAGCAGCACCTTCGGCTGCATCTTCAGCCACTTGGCGAGCACGATCTTCTGCTGGTTGCCGCCGCTGAAGGTGCCTACGGGCCGTGTCGGCGCGGCCGGCGAGACCTGGAAGCGGCGCATCAGGTTGAGCACGTCGTTGCCCTCCTCGCCGTAGCGGATGCGACCGCCGCGGGTGTACTCGGAGAGCGAGGCGATCGTCATGTTCTCGGCCGCGGTCGCCTCCATCCAGACGCTCTCCCGCTGGCGGTTGGCGGGGACGAGGGCGACGCCGGCGGCGATCGCCCCGGCCGGGCTGCCGATCTCACCCTGGCCGGCGACCTCGGCGACGCCGCCGCTGCGGCGGTGCCGGTCGACGATCAGGTACGGAAGCTCGTCCTGGCCCATCCCGACCAGGCCGGTGACGCCGAGGATCTCACCCCGCGAGACCTCGAAGCCGGCCTCTTCGACCTGTTCGCCGGAGAGCGCGGAGACGGAGAGCGCGACCTCGCCGCTGCTCTCCGGCGGCTTCGGCGGATAGAAGTCGCCGATCGAGCGACCGAGCATCAGCTCGAGCAGGCCGGCCTGGGTCGCGCCGCTCGCCTCGACCGTGGCGACCAGGCGGCCGTCGCGCAGGACGCTGATCTTGTCGCTGATCTTGGTCACCTCCGCCAGGCGGTGGCTGACGAAGAGCGCCGCGGCGCCGGCGTTCGCGACCCGCCTGATCAGGTCGGTCACGCCTTCGGCGGCGTGTTTGGTCAGGTAGGTGGTCGGCTCGTCGAGGATGAAGAGCTGGCGGTCGCCGCCGTCCTCGAGCTGGCGCACCGCGCGGACGATCGCCAGCATCGCCCGGTGCGACGGATCGAGCTCGGCGACAAGCGTCTCGGTGTCGAGGTCGACCTCGAAGCGCTCGCAGAGCTCGCGGCAGCGACGGCGCTCGGCCGACCAGCGGACAGGGCGCCCGGGCGCCGCGCCGTAGCGCGAGCCGACGCCGAAGTTCTCGACCACGGTGAGCTCCTCGCAGAGGCCGAGGTCCTGATGGATGACCGCGATCCCGTGGCTCTGCGGCGAGGTGATCGGTAGCTCGAGCTCCTCGCCCCAGCAGCACACGGTCGCCCCGTCGTCGGCAGCGTGGAACCCGGTCAGGATCTTGACCAGGGTCGACTTGCCCGAGCCGTTCTGACCGACCAGGGCCCGCACCTCCCCCGGGGCGAGCTCCATCGACACCTCATCGAGCACCGTGGTGCCGCTGAAGGTCTTGGAGACTCGCTCCAGTGAGAGGGCGGGGTCCATGGTCTGGGTCAGCGCTCCTTTGCCTCGGCTCTCTTCCTAGCCCACTCCCCAGAGCTTGGCGTACTGGCCCTGGTAGTCCTTGTAGGCGGGGAACAGTTCCTGGCCCTTGGGAGGCAGGGTTTCCTTGTCGAACAGCTGCGACGGCGTGTTGTCGGCTTCCGTCGGTTCCATCCCCGACATCACCCGGCCGAGCTGGTCGACCTCTGCCCAGCCGATCGATTCGGTCGGCGGGAAGGCGAAGTCGGCAACCTGCGGCTTGCCTTCGCGGATTTCTTCCAGGTTCGATTCGACTCCGTCGTGACCGATGATCGGTATTTCTTTACCCGACTGCTGGATCGCGGTCGACATGTACGGGGCTATCCCGTCGTAGTCGGCGACCATGAAATTGAGGTCGGGGTTGCGGTTGATCGCGGTCGCGGTCGCCGGCGTGACGGCGGTCGCGAGCTGGGTCAGGTCGATGTTTTCGAACTCGTACTTACAGTTGGAGCAGAGTTTCTCGAGCTCCCCCTGCGTGCCCTTGTTGATGTCCTTGTGGACCTGGAAGATCGTGCTCCCCAGGGCCTCCACATTGGCGTCGCAATTGGTCTGTTCGAGCATGTAGTCGGCCATGATCTGACCGTCGTGGACGAAGTCCGCGGTCACATGCGCGACCACGCCGTTTGGCAGCGGCGCGTCCGGGCTGGTGTTGAACGAGTCGACCACCGGTATCCCGGCCGCCTTCGCCTTCGCCAGCTGGGCACTCACCACCGCCGGGTCGATGCCCTGCAGCAGGATCCCGTCGGCACCCTGGGAGATCGCGGTCGCGAGCCCCTGGTTGAAGGTGTTGACGTCGCCCTTGCCGTCGAACAGGTGGAACGTGAGCCCGGCTTCCTTGGCGGCGGCTTCGAAGCCGTTGCCGATTTCGGCGACGAACGGGATCGCCTGCGACGAGGACAGGAACCAGACGTCCTGGCCCTTCAGTTTCCCGAAGTCGACAGGTTCGGGGGCCAGATCCAGTTTGATCGGCTTCGCGGCTTCCGCCACGCCCGATTCGGCGGTTTCGAGGCAGGACGCGACCTCATTGTTCGATGCCGTGCTCGAATCCGAGGATTCGCCGCAGCCGGCGATCACCACGACCGTGAAGAGGGCGAAGAACAGCCCTATCCCGAAGGCGATGCGCGAACCCCCCTTTCGCTCTCTTCCTGTTGGACTAGACATATCGTCTCTCTCCTTTTGGTGTTTGTTCCCGGTGTTCCTCAGCAGCTTTCGCGGCGCTCATCAGACGAGCTCCCTGAGCGCCGTTTCGATCGTCCCCGCGGTCGGCGTCCTCGCCGCCTCGAGGCTCTTCGCGTAGGGGACCGGCGTGTCGGCGGCGCTCAGCACCCGCGGCGGCGCGTCGAGCAGGTCGAACGCCTCGCCGACGACCGTCGTCACCAGCATCGAGGCCCAACTGCCGGCGAGCGGGCCCTCCTGCACGCAGAGCAAACGGCCGGTCTTCTCGAGGCTGCGCAGGACGATCTCGACGTCGAACGGGACCAGCGTGCAGGGGTCGATCAGCTCGACCTCGATCTCGGGCGAGACGGTCTCGGCGGCGTCGGCGGCGCGGTGGTTCATCATCTGCGTCGCGACCACGGTGACGTCGCCCCCCTCGCGCACGATGCGCCCGCGGCCGAGCTCGAGCGGCGCCGGGTCGTCACCGGCGGGGAAGCTCATCGAGTAGAGCGCCTTCTGCTCGAAGACGAGCACCGGGTTGTCGTCGCGGATCGCCGCGCGCAGCAGCCCGTAGGCCTGCTCCGCGGTGGCCGGCACCGCGATCTTCAAACCGCTGTGACCGAGGAACCAGTTCTCCACGGTCTGCGAGTGCTGGGAGCCGAACCCCATGCCGCCGCCGTTGCCGAAGCGGACGGTGACCGGGGTCGAGGCCTGGCCGCCGCTCATGTAGCGGTACTTCGCCATCTGGTTGGCGATCTGGTCGTAACAGACTCCGGCGAAGTCGGCGAACATGATCTCGGCCACAGGGCGCAGGCCACTCAGCGCGGCGCCGATCGCCGCCCCGACGATCGCCTGCTCGGAGATCGGCGTGTCGCGGACCCGGTCGGCGCCGAAGCGCTCCTGCAGCCCCTCGGTCGCCTTGAAGACGCCGCCGGCGGCGCCGATGTCCTCACCCAGCAGGATCACGTCCTGGTCGGCGTCGAGCTCATCGGCGAGCGCCGCGATCACCGCGTCCCGGTAGGTCAGGTCGCTCACGCGAGGACGTCCTCGGTCAGGACCGAGACATCCGGTTCGGCGGCCGCCAGGGCTTCCTCTCGGGCCGCCGCGATCCGCTCCGCCGCGGCCGTCCGGCGAGCGTTGACGTCGGCTTCGGTGGCGACGCCGGCGGCGGTGAGGTGCTCGGCGTAGGCGTCGATCGGGTCGCGCCCGAGCCAGGACCGCAGCTCCTCCTCGGTCCGATATGTCGCCGGATCGCTGCGCGAGTGGCCCTGGTGGCGATAGGTCAGGGCCTCGATCAGGGTCGGGCCCTCCCCGTCCCGGGCTCGCTCGGCGGCCGACAGAACCGCCTCGCGAACCTCGGGCAGGGAGTTCCCGTCGATCGTCTCCCCCGGCATGGCGTAGGAGGAGGCACGCTGGCTGAGACGTTCGATCGGGGTCGTCACGGCGATCGGGGAGTACTCGCCGTAGAGGTTGTTCTCGCAGAGGAAGACGATCGGCAGCTTCCAGACCGAGGCCATGTTGAGCGCTTCGTGGAAGGCACCGATGTTGGTCGAGCCGTCGCCGAAGAAGGTCAGGGCGACGGCGCCCGTCCCCTGATGTGACGCGGCCAGCGCGGCGCCGACCGAGATCGGCAGATGGGCGCCGACGATCGCGAACGAGCCGAGCAGGCCGCGCTCGAGGTCGGTGATGTGCATCGAGCCGCCCTTGCCGCGGCAGGCGCCGAGCTCGCGGCCGAGGATCTCGGCGAAGGCCCGCTCGGGCGGCACGCCCATCGCCAGGCTCGCGGCGTGGCCGCGGTAGGTCGCCGAGACCGTGTCGCCCTCGCGCAGGGCGCTGCAGGCGCCGACCGCGACGGCCTCCTGGCCCTGGCCGAGATGGGTGCTGCCGCGGATCAGGCCACGGGCGTAGAGACGGGCCACCTCGTCCTCGAACTCGCGGATCTCCACCATCGTCTGGAAGAGCTCGAACTGCCGCTCCGCAGACAGCGTGGTTTCAACCGAAGTAGCCACCCTTTGTTCATATTACGAAATGAACACTCATAATGCAAAACAAAATGTCTAAATTTCCCTGTTTTCCCTGCTTTTCACGTATCCGCGGACACAAGCTTCCAAACGCGATCCGGGAGGCTCGCGGGCAGAAAGTGCCGAAAAGCGCCCCGTCGGGGGAGCTCGGCAGGGAGTTGGCCGCGCTCTAGCGGCGGGGACGGGCGGCGGGCGCCCGCCGCGGCGGTGGCTGCGGCTTGAGGCGGCCGAGCGAGGGGATCTCGAGCTCGAGCCGGGCGTCGTCGCCGCGCCTGGCGACGAAGTCTTCGATCGTCGCCCGCAGGACGTGGGCGATCGCGCCGAGAACGAGGAAGGCGAAGCCGACGCCCGGCGACCCGATCACCGTGGCGAGGAAGGCGACCAGCATCAGGCCGTAGAAGGCGATGCCGAGCCGCTCGGCGAGCCGCTCGAGGTCTTTGCGGTCGAGGCGCATCTGCGACTGGATTCGGCGGGAAGGCGCGATTCCCTTGACCGTCCCTCCCCGGGGCGGTGGCGCTCCTACTCGGCGGAGGGGGTGCGCAGCCCGTCGAGGGCGAGGCCGAGGATGCGGTCGATCTGCTCGGCATCGGAGTTGCGGATCGCGGCGATGCCGCTGACCATTTTGGTGACGTCGGAGATGTCGACGTCGGCGCGGACGGCGCCGGCGTCCTGGGCCCGCTTGAGCAGGTCCTCGCCGGCGCCGTAGATCGCGTTGGCGCAGGAGCTGAAGACGGGCGAGTCGCGCTCGACGTAGGCCAACAGCTCCTCGGCGAGCGCACGCTTGGCGACGGCGAAGCCGACGAACTCGTGCAGCCAGTCGGTCAGCGCCTCGAGCGGCGGCTCATCGACGTACTTCTCAGCCGAGTCGCAGATCGCCTGAACCTCATCGAAGTAGACACCTTCGAGCAGGTCCTGGCGGGTCGGGAAGTGGCGGTAGAGGGTGCCGATGCCGACCCCGGCGCGGCCGGCGACGTCCTCGAGCGTCGCCCCGGTCCCCTCCTCGGCGAACTGCTCCCGGGCGGCGGCGATCAGCTTCTCGTAGTTACGGCGTGCGTCTGCCCGCTTCGGCCGCGGGGCCAGCGTTGCGTCGTTTGGGCTCACGTTCACGAATTTCTCCCGATCGCTTGACAAAACGGAGGCAGCCTCCGTATAGTCCTATTTAGAAACCGGAGGAGGCCTCCGAATTACCCGGAGGTTTCCTCCACTTTAGCACCGCACTTCGCTCCAGAAAGGGACTCGATGATTCTCACCTCACTAAGGAACGCGCTGCCACGGCGCAGCGCGCCCGCCGGGGCCGCCGCCCCCAACCCCGCCTTCACCCTCGCGATCATCCTCGGCTGCTACCTGATGATCGTCCTCGACATCTCGGTCGTGATCACCGCCCTGCCCAGCATCCACCAGGACCTCGGCCTCTCGACCACCGGCCTCTCCTGGGTCCAGAACGCCTACACGCTGACCTTCGGCGGCCTGCTCCTGCTCGGCGCCCGCGCCGGTGACATCCTCGGCCGCCGCCAGGTCTTCGTCGCCGGCATCGCCCTCTTCAGCTTCGCCTCGATGCTCGGCGGCATCGCCCAGTCACCCGCCTGGCTGCTCGGCGCCCGCGCCCTGCAGGGGGTCGGCGCCGCGATCGCCGCCCCCTCGACCCTCGCTCTGCTGACGATCAGCTTCCGCGAGGGGCCCGAGCGCACCCGCGCGGTCGCCTGGTACAGCGCCGTCGCCGGCGCCGGCGGCAGCATCGGCCTTTTGCTCGGCGGCGCCCTGACCTCCTGGGTCTCCTGGCGCGCCGGCCTCTTCGTCAACGTCCCCCTCGGCGCCGCCCTGATCTGGCTGGCGCCGCGCTACCTGCCCGAGACCGAGCGCCGTCGCGGCCACTTCGACCTGCCGGGGGCGATGAGCTCGACGATCGGCATGACCGCGCTCGTCTACGGCCTCGTCCGCGCCGCCGAAAGGGGCTGGACCGACGTCTGGACCCTGACTTCGTTCATCGCCGCCGCGGTTCTCCTCGCCTTCTTCGTCGCCAACGAGCGCAAGGCCGAGCAGCCGATCACGCCGTTGCGCCTCTTCTCGAGCCGTGAGCGGGTCGGCGCCTACGTCGCCCGGGTGATGGTCGTCGGGGCGATGTACTCGACCTTCTTCTTCCTCACCCAGTACCTGCAGGGGGTGCAGGGCTACGGCCCGCTCGAGGCCGGATGCGCCTTCCTGCCGATGACGCTCTCGGTCTTCGCGATGGTGCGGGTGGTGCCGCGGATCGCCCCCCGCTTCGGCGAGGTGCGGATCCTCGCCGGCGGCCTCACGATCGCCCTGCTGGGAATGCTCTGGCTCGGCCAGATCTCTCCCGGCGCCGGCTACCTGACCCACATGGCCGCGCCTCTGGCGCTGCTCGGGATCGGCCTCGGCTCGGCCCTGACGCCGCTGACCACGGCGGGAATGGCCGGGGTCGCCGACGCCGACGCGGGCGCCGCCTCGGGTCTGATCAACGTCGCCCAGCAGCTCGGCGGCACCCTCGGCGTCGGCGCTCTGGTCACTGTCTTCGCCGCCGCCAGCAACGGCGCCGGCGCCCCGGCCCTGGTCGAAGGCGTCCCCACCGTCCTCGCCGGCGCCGCGATCCTGCTCGCCCTCGCCCTGGTCGCGGTGATCGGAGTGATGCGGCCGCGGCTCTTCCCGGCCCGGACCGAGGTGGCGGCATGAGGGCGCGGGGAGCCGCGACCACGACGCGCCCATCGGCCCGCCCCTGCCAGGGCGAGGCCGCCGGCCGCCGGCGGCTCGGGAGGCGGCAGGCGCGCCCGGCCCTCCCGGAGCACAGCACCTTCCGCCGGGTCGCGGTCTTCGTTCCGCTCGAGCGCTAGGAGCCGGGTGGAGTCGAGACCCGGCACCCGCGCCGGGCTCGCGGCCTTATTCCGGGCGGACGCGACAGGAGCCGCTGAGGACCCTGCTGCGAATCTGCCCATTGGAGAGGTAGAACGTTCCGCGGGCGACCTTGTATGGGGCGGTGGAGATCCCCGAAGGTGCCGGGCAGTTCGCCGAGAGCAGGCTGCGGGTCCGACCCTGGAAGCGGAAGGTGCGGCTGAGGGCGAGGTCGAAACCGGTGACGTAGCCCCATTCTTCGCCGACGTTCGGCATCGTCGCCGAGAAGGTCAGGCCGTAGCTCCCTCCTTCCTTTTCGTGGCCGATGACGAGCGGCAGGATCTCGACCGTCGGCGCCGGATTCGCGCCGTAGACGTGGGCGATGAGGGCGGGGCGCCCGTGCAGGCGGGAGTTGAAGACGAGAGCGCGGCCGGCGGAGGGGAAGGGCGCCTCTTCGGGAACGTCGATGTGGGCGGTGAAGTGGCCGGCGCCGACCAGCGCCGGTCGACAGCGCGCGAGCGCCCGCTTGGTGGTAAGCGCGTGCAGCGCGCCCGGCAGGCAGACCGGCAGGCCTTTGGTGGTGAGCCGGGCGTGACGATTGACGGCGACGACCAGACGAGAAAGGGCCGGCGGCCGGCGGTCGTCGATCGGGTCGACGCTGCCTTCGACCCGCAGCGAGATCGGCTCAGAGCGGACGCGGGGCAGGATCCGCGGCGACATCTTGCCGGAGAAGGTGACGGTGACGTTGCCACCGGTGATCACGTCGGCCTGCGCGACCCCGAGCACCAGGATCGCTCCCAGCGCCGCAATCAGCGCACCTAATTTCATCGCACTCCTGATCCCCATGCGTTCACCCATGCAACAAGGGTACAGCCCTCTCCTCTAAGGAACGGGGGTCCGCATGAAGCTGGCGACGGCGGCGATGGCTAGCGTTGCGGGCGTGAGGCGCGATCCTGCCTACTTCACCGTCGCCGGCGTTCGGCTCGACCTCGAGATGTCGAGGCTGCGGGCGCTGCCGGCGTTCGCCGGCGGGCCGCTCGCCGCCGACGAGCCCGAGCTGAAGGTGAGGCGGGCGCGCGGGCGTCCGAACCGGGTCGGCTTCGCGGTCCCCGCCGAGTTTCGCCTCTCGCTCACCGCCTATCCCGGGATCCGCGCCGGTGATGCGCTCGAGACCCTGGCCCACGAGCTCGTCCACCTCCACGTCGGCCGCGCCGACGAGGCGCATGCCTGGCACGGGAAGACCTTCAAGGCGGTGCTGGCGCAGGCGATGGCGGAGGGCTACGGAATCGTCGCCCCGAGCCCGCGGAGCACGGTCCACGGCTTCTATGCCGAGGCGATCGAGTCGGCGGCAACGGCCGCCGCGATCTGACCGCGGGGACCAGCGGCGCGCCCTAGGCGGCGGCGAACCAGCGGCCGAGTGCCTCCAGCCCCTGGCGCTGGGTCTCGCCACCGCCGAGGTCGCCGAGCGGGCCCTCGGCTCGCATCATCATCAACTTCAGCTTCTCGCCATCGGTGGTGCGGATCCGCAGGGCGACGCTGAGCTTGTCCATGACGATCGCCTCGAGCTCGATCCACTCGCCTCCGCCGCCTTCGATCTTGGCCTTCGCGATGCGCTCGGGGGGCAGCGAGATCGGCTCGCCGGAGGGCTCGAACTTGCGATCCAGGCCCTGGATGACGAGGCGCTGATCGGCGACCGCGATCGCCACCATCCGCCCCCTGAAGGTGCTCTGCTGGGTGGCGACGCAACAGCCGCGCAGCTCCTCGCCGGGGCCGAGCAGGCCACGGGCGACGGGCTCGAGCTTGTCTCCCAGGTCGGCCACGATCCAATGCTATTGCGGCGCCCCGCGCCCCTCCGCCGGATCGAGGATCTCGATCAGCCGTTCCTCTCCCGGCGGCAGCAGGTAGAAGACGACGAAGGCCGCGTGATCCGTCTCGGAGGCGTTGTCGAAATGGGCCATGCGGGTGTCGGCCGGCTCGTGGAAGGCATCGCCGGCATGCAGCGTCCGCTCGGGCCGTCCCTCGACCTGGAAGCGGATCGTGCCCACCGTGATCAGGCCGACCGTGTGGCAGGGGTGAAGGTGCAGGCCCGTCTCCTGGCGGGGCCCGAGCTCGATCCGCGCGCCTTTGACCCGCTCGACCGCGGGGCCGCCCGGCAGGGCCGCATCCAGCAGCGGCTCGCGGACGATCGCGTCCGGCCCGCTCATCGGGCGCCCTGCGTCGGGCTTCCCGGGCCGGCGAGATAGTCCGCGTCCTCGACCTTCTCCTCCCAGAGCGTTTCCTCGCCGACCTCCGGGTCGGTCGCCTGAACCGCGAGGTGGATCATCAGGGAGCTCGGCGAGGCGCCGTGCCAGTGGCGCTCACCCGAGGCGATGGTGACGCTGTCGCCCGCCCGCAGCTCTTGGATCGGCTCGCCGTCGAGCTGCACCCAGGCGATCCCGACCAGCACGTGGAGGACCTGGCCGACCGGATGGGTGTGCCAGGCGGTCCGGGCGGAGGGCGCGAAGCTGACCCTGAGGATCCGCGTCGGCTGCTCTGCCTGCAGAACCCCGAGCTCCTCCATCCAGACCCGACCCGTGAACCAATCCTCCGGCCCCGGCTTGCTCTGCCGGGTGCTCTGCTCGCTGACTTCCATCCTCCGACCTCCTCCGTCGACTGCTCGACCCTTGCCCGCCTATCTATAGCTTGGGCCGATGAAGGGCGGGCGAAAGCGGACGACGAGCGACGCGCGGGGATCGGTGTGAGAGCGGCCAATCTCGCCGCCCGCTTCGTCTTCGAGCTCGCCGCGCTCGCCGGGATCGCCTACTGGGGCGCGGGCGCGACCGCGAGCGCCGTGGCGAACATCCTGATCGCGATCCTGGCGCCGTTCACGGTGGCGACGGTGTGGGGCATCTGGTCGGCGCCGAAAGCCTCGCGACGGCTCGCCGGACGGCAGCTGATCGGGCTCGAACTCGCCCTGCTGGCGCTGGCCTGCGGGCTGATCGCGGCAGCGGGCGAGCCCCTATTCGCGGTGCTGCTCGGCGTCCTCGCACTGGCGAACGGAGCGATCCTGCGGGGTTCGGAGCGATCGCGTCGGGAGCAATAGGGCCGAGCACGGACGAGCGAGGAGCCGGAAAAAGGGTTACCCGGCGTCCAAACCCGTCCGCGAACGGCGACCGATCCGCGACGGGAAATCACGGAGAGTCCGGCCGCCCACGGTGCGCCACCAGGGAGGGTGGGCCCACCGCGATAGCGACTTGCCGTACAGGGATGGACGGCGAGCCACCTGGCGCCTCCAAAACGAGAAAAAGGAGACAGCCTCAGTCTAGCACGAAGTAGTACCGATTGGGAGAGACTCGTACCCAACAGGTAGGAGAACGGCGAAGCTAATGGGCGACGCCCCCGGAAGCGTGGCGGCGGCGGGCGATGTCGAGCTCGCGGCGGGCCTGCTCCACCCCGAGATAGGGCTGGATCACGCTGTACATCAGCTGCGGCAGGAGGTCGCCGGGAGCGGTGTCTTCGTGCTCCAGGGCGCAGCGGATCTGGTGGAAGGTGCTGCCGGCGATCGCCTCCGCGGTGGCGCGGCTGAGCTGGTTCGGGTCGTCGAGCTGCTGGCGTCCCTGGTCGATCAGCTCGACCAGCATGCCCAGCGAGCGGTCGCGGATCTGCTGCGCGCGCTCCCCGGCGAAGAAGCCCTCGACCATCATGAAGCGGCCGCGCCAGTGGTCTTCGTCGAAGAAATCGAAGGTGACGTAGGCCGCGGCGCGGACCTGGTCGCACCAGGTCTCCTGGCCGTTGAAGGCGTCGAGCAGCCGTTCGAAGATTTCACCGTCGAGCGCTTCCAGCAGCTTGCAGTAGCCGTCCTGCAGATCGGTGAAGTAGAGGTTGAAGTCCTCGCGCTCGGCGCCGGCGCGGGCGCAGACTCCCTCGACGGTTGCCGCCGGGTAGCCGTTTTCGACGACCTCGTCCATCAGGGCGCTCTCGATCCGCGCCCGATCGATACGGCGGCGAGAGTCGGGCTGGCTCACCACGGGCGCGCCTCCAACCGGCGCGGGCCTTGCCCGACCGGCCCGTGCGGCCGGGCGGCGGCGAGCTCACGGCCTGCCTCCTCGACCCCGAGGTAGGGCTGGACCACGCTGTACATCAGTTGGGGAACGAGCTCCTCGGCCTCCTGGTCTTCGCGTTCCAGTGCCCAGCGAATCTGATGGAAGACGCTGCCGGCGAGCGCCTCGGAGGTGGCGCGGCTGAGCGCCTCGGGCTCGGGCAGGCCGAGCCGGCCGCGATCGATCAGGTCGGTGACGATCTCCATCGCGCCGTCGCGGATGAGCTGGGCGCGTTCGCCGGCGAAGAAGACCTCGACCATGATGAAGGTCGCGCGGTCGCGGTCTTGGTCGAGGTAGTCGAAGATCGCGTAGGCGGTCGCACGCATCTGCTCCCTCCAGGTCTCCCCTTCCTCGAGCGCGACGCCGATTCGTTCGAGGATCTCGCTGACGAGTGCCTCGAGCACGAGGCAGTAGCCGTCCTCGAGGTCGGCGAAGTAGCGGCTGAAGCTCTCGCCATCGACCCCGGCGCGGCGGCAGACCCCCTCCACGCTGGCCTTCGAGTAGCCCTCGGCGACGACCTCGTCGATCAGCGCCGCTTCGATCGCGGGCCGCTCGAGCTGGCCGGGATTCCGGCGCTCCAGCATCAGCGAGCGCCGATCCGCTTCGAACCCTTTACCGCGAGCCGTTGCGCCCGCATATCCACTCCCATTCCCTTGTCTCCACAGTCAGAGCTCTTCCCAACAACTGCTGACCGCTGCAAAGATAGACACTGACCATGATCACTGTCAAGTATCCGGGTCTACGGCCGTTTCTGGACTTAGGTTTCTTGTGCCTTTATAAAGGGAATACTGGGCTGAGCTGTGGAGTCGCAAAGAGACACCGATAACTACTCCGAGGCATCGCAGGGGACGGTCGCACCGCCCTCCTCGCTGCTCACCCCCTGGGGCCCGGCCGACTCGCTCCGTGGCCGCCAGCTGCGCCCCGGGCCCGGCAATGACCCGGCCAAGGTCGCCCGCAACCAGCGCGAACGACTCTTCGGAGCGATGGTCGCGAGCGTCTCCGAGCGCGGCTATGCGGCGACGACCCTCGCCCATCTGGTCGAGATCTCGGGAGTGTCGCGGCGCAGCCTCTACGACCTCTTCGCCGACAAAGACGCCTGTTTCCGGGCCAGCGTCGAAGCGCTTCTCGCCGGCGGGCTGGGGCAGCTGCTGGGCGCCGAGGATCCCGGGGCCGACTGGGACGAGCGGGCCCGCGGTCGCTTCTCCGCCTACGCGAAGCTGATCGCCGACCAACCGGCGGCGGCGAGGATGTGCCTCTCGGAGGCCTACGTCGCCGGCGGCGCCGCGCGGGCGCCGGTCGAAGAGGCGATCGAGGTCTGGGAGCGGGCGATGGCCGCGCTCCTGGCCGAATCCCCCGAGCACTCGGGGATGCCGCCGGAGATGATCACGATCTTTGCCGGCTCCACCCTCGAAATCGCCCGCGACCGGCTGCAGAGGGACCGGGTCGATGAGCTTCCCGGGCTGATCGACCAGGCCGCCGACGTGCTGCTCGCCTACCGGCCGCCGCCCCGGCCGCTGAGACTGGCGACACGGCCGCCGAAGGCCCCGGCGGAAGCGATCGCCGGGCCCGATCATCGCGAGCGGGCGCTGCGGGCGCTCGCCGTCGCCTGCGCCGAGAAGGGCTACGCGAACGTCGGGGTCAACGAAGTGATCAAGCGCGCCTCGATGTCGCCGACGACCTTCTACGCCAACTTCAGCGGCAAGGAGGACGCGGTGATCGCCGCGATCGAGAGCTTCGGCGCCCAGGTCGTCGCCGCCACCCTGCCCGCATTCCGCCGCCACGCGGACTGGCCGCAGGGGGTCCGCGCCGCGATCGGCGCCCTGCTCAACTTCCTCGCCTCGCGGCCGGCCGTCGCCCGCCTGCTCTCGGTCGAGGTCTACGCCGCCGGCCCGCGCGCGCTCGAGGCCCGGGACGCGGCGCTCAACGGCCTGACGGCGATCATGGCTCCTGCCGGCAGGAGCTTTCCCGAGACCGTCTCATCGGCCCGCTCCCTGGTCGCCGAGGGCACCTACGCGCTGGCCTACCGAAGGGTGCGCGAGAGCGGGCCCGAGTCGCTTCCGGGCATCGCTCCGATCCTGACCTACCTCGCCCTGGCGCCGTTCCTCGGCGCCGAGCTCGCCTGCGCGGCCGCCAACGGCGCCGGCCAGGGGCGGCGCTCACACGCGTCGATCCTGCGCTCGATGTGGGAGGTGGCGCGGGACGGGTCGCTGAAACGACAGGTGATGGCGACCGTCGCCAACGGGGACGCGGTGACGGTGAAGGGCATCGCCGCCCGGCTCGACGCGCCCGCCGAGGAGGTTGCCGCCCACCTCGCCGAACTGCAGGCGGAGGAGTTGATCGACCTCGTCGACGGAACCAGCGGCGATTCCGAGCCGCTCTACCGGTCGAACATGATGGTGATCGAGGAAGAGGAGTGGTCGAAGCTGAGCCAGGTCGAGCGCGAACGGATCAGCGAACAGATCATCTACCTGAGCGCGAGCGAGATCGAGCTGGCGGACTCGGCCAAGAGCTTCGACCGCAGGACCGACAGGCACCTGACCCGGCTCGAAACCGAGGTCGACGAGCAGGGCTGGGTCGAGCTGCGGGAAATCCACGACGCGGCGCTGCGGGCGACGGTCCAGGTGCACCGCGAAAGCGCCGAGCGCCTGCGAGAGAGCGGTGAGTCAGGGGTCAGCGTCCGTTCGCTGCAGACCCTGTTCGAGATGCCCGACCCCTAGCGCCGCGAATGCGCGCCGGCGCTGCGCTTGTGCTGCTTGCCCTTGCCCTTCTTCGACTTCTTCTTCTTCGGGCACTTGGCGGCGACCTTGGGCGCTGATTCGGCCACCTTGCCGTTCTGGCCGGTGAAGAGCACCGCGGCCTTGGGGTTGGAGCAGAAGCCGGTCGACATTTCGATCAGGCCCTTCTTGCCGCCGAAGAGTTCGAGCTGGAAAGAAGAGACGGGGACGTCGGGGACCGCTTCGAAGGTGTTTCTGAGAGCTCCCTTGACCGAGTCGGTTTTGCCTGCCAGCTCGATTTCGATCGGCTGGCTCGCGGGGCCGTTGAAGCCGACGACCAGGTCGGGCAGTTTGTGGGCGGGGTTGGCTCTGAGGTAGACGGGGCCGGCCAGTGTGTAGCCGAGCAGCGGCGTGGTCGCTGTGGCCTTGCCGTAGATCGAGCCGGCCGGACACTGGTGGGCGGTGAACTGCGGTCGGGTGCAGACCTGGCCGATGTTGTCGTTGTCGAGGAAGGCGGCCTTCGGCAGGCGGACCTGGGCCGAGGCGATGTTGGCATCGCCGGGACGGGGGTTCAGGGTCGCGGTCAGGCTCGGGTGGGCGCGGCGGGAGACCTTGCCCTTGAGGGCCAGCTTCAGGCCGGGCTTGAAGTCAAGGGCGCCGCAATCGCCGGCCTGGAAGGGCTGGCTCGGTGAGGAGGAGGCCCCGTTTGAGCCGCCGATCGTGGCCGAGATCGACATCGCTTCGCAGTTGGTCGGGTTGAGGGTGAAGTTGGAGCGATCCAGGGTGGTCGAGAGCGAGCGCAACCGCAGCGGCACGCCGTCGAGGATCTGGGGCAGCGGGTCGGTCTTGACCGTGATCTGGGTCGTTTCTGAGTTGAGGAAGGTGGCCGCACGGACGACCGTGTTGCCGAGGTCAAACGGGCCGGCCACGGCCGGGGTGATGAAGACCAGGCTCAGAGGGGCGCCTTTGTAGGGGCCGGCGAGGTAGGCCCGCCCGGAGGTGTAGTAGGGGTTCGAGCCGGGGCCGGCGCCTACCATCACCGTTCCGAGCTGGGAGGAGGCGGGACAGGAGGGGTTGGCCTGCTCTTCGGCCCCGCTCTTGTTGGCGGCCGCGGCGATCGCGGCGTCAGAGCAGGAGGGGACGCCGGCGAGCTTCGCGGTGAAGCCGGGGGGCGTGGTCAGGTCGACGGAGCCGAGCTCCTGCTCGCCGTCTTGGCGGGTCACCTTGAAGACGAAGGGGCTGGTGGCCCCGGCCTTGCTGCTGGTGGTCCCGGCACTCAACACCGGAGCGAAGGGGCGGGTGCCGAGGGAGCTCGAACAGCCGCTCCCGTTCGGGCCCGAAGAGACGTCGAAGCTGGCGCTCGGGTGGGCGTCGGGGGTGCCCGGCGTCGACCAGGGGACGAGGGTGCTGGCGGTGTCGAACCTGCCGCAGGTGGCCGGGGTGGCCAGCGAGGCAGACGGGCCACCCTTAAGGGTGACCGTGAGGTGTTTAGAGGGCAGCTGCGGGTTTTCGGTGAAGGTCGCGGTCAGCTGTCCCGTCTGCTTGTCGGCGACGGCGACGCCCGGCAGCTTGAAGTTGATCCCCGCGTCGGCGTTTTCGAGCTGGATCAAGAGGCGAAATTTGCCGTCCTGGTTGCCGCCAGGGGGCAGGTCGCCTGGGTGGGGCTTCAGCAGGTAGACATCGCCAGGGATCGGTTCGGCGCCGACAATATGGTCGTCGATGGGGTCGTGAGCGGCGAGCAGTGGCGAGGTGGTGAGGGCGGAGCCGATCTTCGATGCGTCGGGGCAACTGACCGGCTTGGTGCTGTCGTAATGGACCTGATCGCCTGCCGAGTCGGAGGCGAGATCAGAGCAGGCATCGAGGCCGTTGGCGGAGGAGGGGGAGAGCGCGAGTCCGGTCGGGAGCTTGACGGTGATGTCTTTCGGCTCCGGTGCCTGGGGGACCGTGTTGTCGAATTCGGTTTCGAAGTCCGTGGGGTCGTTTGACTGGGGAAAGTCGAGGTCGACCTGAAGGCCTGCGGGCTGATCGGCTTGGACCGGGCCGCCGCCTGCCTGAATCAGTTTGGTCGCGACCGACGTGGAATTGAATTGGGTGGCGAGAAGTGCGGCATCGCATTCTTCGACCGGCGGCGAGGCAACGCTTGCGCTCAGCCAAGCGGGATTGGCGAGATCGGGAAGGCCTTTGACGTAGGTACCTGCGTTTTCCCACGAGTCGGCGAGGACCTTCCAGGTCGGTTCGGGGTTAGAGCAGTCGAGAGGGTTGGAGAGGAAGGGGGAATCTTCAGACCCCGACGGAGCCTTGCAGCTCGACGAGCCTGGGGATCCCTGAGCACCATAGGCGCAGAAGGTGGTGCCGAAGGTCACGACATTGATCCCGAATGGCGTGTTCCAGGACCCGATCGTCAAGCCGTAGTCTTCGGTCCGTGGCAGCGGGACCACAGACAGAATCGTAAGCGTGTTCGCGACCCTGAATGCGAACTGAGCCGGGAAGCCGCGATTGGTGATTACGTTGTACAGCGGCCTCTCCTGGGGGTCCGTACGCGGCGGAGTTGCGAAGAAGCGGATCGAGGCGGTGCCGACCCGAGAATCGAGCGGACAACGGTTGGGGGAACCGAAAGACGGCTCTCCGATGTCTGTGAGGCGGCACCGAGGAGCCATCGCGGGGTTGCCGATGAAACCGGGCTCGAGTGTGACCAAGGCGTCCTTGAGTTCTTCGTTCGCGAGCAGTGAAGGGCTCGCACCATTGAAGCCTTCATGCGCGGAGAATCCGAACTCGGTCGTGCTCTGAAACGGGTGGCCGCCTGCCCGGACGTAGTCGGCTTCGTCGGCATCGGTTGTGCGAGAGCTGAAGGAGCTGACTTCGTAGGGTTCAGCGGCCTGGGCGGCGGCGGGCAGCGCTGCCGCCACGACCAGCATCGCTCCGGCCAAGGCCCGCACGGCACGCATGGAAGCCAGGGAAGTGAGACGACGGGCCAGGGACACGTTGGTGGTCTCCTCCTGAATTGCGGAAGCAGAGGGCCGGTTGTGGAGGCGGCAATTCACTTGGAATCCCCGCGGCCGTGACCGGCGGCTCGCTCAGCTGAGCGCCTTTTCTTCTTCTTGTGGTGCTTCTTGCCGTGCTTTGCGTGCGGCTTCTTGACGCATCTCGTGCCCTTCACGACTTTGCCCTTGGGGCAGTGCATAGGCACGACATTGCCGGGGTTGACGGGGGGCTGAGAGCTGACTGGGACCGGTGCGGGTGCCGGCTCGGACGAATCCGATTGGCAGGCGCCAGCGCTACCCGCGCAGCCTTCGTGGCGCTGGGCGAAACCACCGTCGACGCGAACGTCGTAGACATCGTTCGCGGAATCGATGTCGCTCGCGGTCAATCGAGCGCCGGTCTCGATGTAGATGTCCTTGCCGGAACCGTCGATGAAGGCTTGGCCGGGGCTCGTCTGACCATATATATAGCCCGGAAGCACGGCCGCCACCGATCCGAGGACCCGGCCGTCTTTCCAGAGGTAAGCATCGGGTTCGCCGTTGCCGTCGAGGGGAGAAAGCGGCTCTTGGGTGAGGAATACGATCAGTTCGCCGTCGTCTGAGATGGCGGAATGTGAATTGTGCCTGGGGTTGAAGGCGATATCGCCAATCCTGCCGATCCCGGCGTCGAAGTCGGCGTTACCGCCGGTCCCGGACACGCCGATGGAGACGCGGGACATTTCACCCGTGTCGGCGTCATACCGGTAAACGTCGGTCGCCTCGTCGGTATCGGTGAGGACGAGCTGGCCCTTGGTCTGGAAGACCAGATCGCTGCCGTCGGGAGTGGTCTGAGCCCGCAGGGAGTCGGTTTCGGGGAGACTGGCGACGAAGGTCGTCTCGCCGGCCGGGTGAGCCGCATCGGTGCGCCAGACGTAAAGGTTGAGGTCGCCGGAAGCGGCTTCCTTGCCGAGGGCATCTTCGTTGTCGGCCAGAACGCCTTTGGCGGTGAAGTACACGGAAGAACCGTCGTCGGAGACGCTGAGCACCTGTTCCATTTCGGATTTGCCCGCGTCGTGGGTAGATACCAGGAGGGTCGCCGCACACGGATTGGATGTCCCTACCGGAGGCTGCGGAGTTGCGGGAAGGTCGCAAGCGTAGAGGTCGTTCCCTTCGTCGATGTCGCTGTTGACCACCTGCCGCGCGGTGGTGAAATAGATGCGGGAACCATCTTTGGAAGCACCCTGGAAGTGGGCGCCATGGCAGCCCCGCACTTCCGTTCGGTATGCGTCACGGACGCAGCCATCTTTGTCGACGGGACCGTTGCATTCGCCGCCAGGATCGGCTGCGGCGCGGTCGCATTGCGATCCTGAGACGTGGTAGGTGGTGGTGCCGTCGACTCGGGCCCACAGTTCGTTGACGGGCGGGTTGGCCGCGACGCAGTCGCCATAGGAGGTGAAGACGATCACGCTTCCGTCGTCAGACATCACGTTGCCGAAAGAGTCTTCCGCCCCGTTGGCTTCGCCCGGGACTGCACCGTCAACGCCGCAGTGTGCGGGTGGATGGCCGGTGTTGTCAATATCAACGCGTCGCGGCTGATCGTTGCCGGTGCCGACGAACTCATAGACGCCCGGTCCCCATCCGCCGGCGGTCGGCATCGTCTCGCCGTCGCTGACGAAATGAGACAGATCGTCAGACGCCCCAAAGGCAGACGCTTCGAAAATCCACGGAATGCCAAAAGGTCCACCCCGGCCGATCAGTTCGAACTGGCCGTCGGGCCTTCGGATGTACGGGTTGGTAGCACCGTCCTTGCCCAGCCGCCAGATCGAGGAGCGCAGATCCTTGGAATAGAACCTGACGTCCCCAAATTCGGCAGAGGTCGGGGGGGCTTTCCACGACCCAGTGGGCCCATTGAGATCAGGAATGGTTTCCCAACCGTCTGCCGTTCGCCTGGACACGTAACTGTTGTTGAAGAAGACGCTTTGACCTGAATTCGCGAGATTCGCTGCGGCGGACCAATATGCAACGGCATCGCCGCCGTTGAAGTCGACGAAGGAAGCTGACGCCCCTTCCTTGTTGGGAAAGGTGACCATCTCGTAGGCGCGACATTCGGGTAGGCCGAGAGATTCGTTTTCAGCACGGAGCTCTTCGTTCGGGCAGACCGGCCCTTTGGCAGCAATTGTCGGAATGAAGATTCGATCAACACTTGAAGTCGTGCCCGCTGCGTTCGCTGCAAAGATGCGGAAGTGATAGGTCGCACCGATCGTCAGGTTTTCAAGGTGAGCTTCAATGCTCACCGCGTGATCGATGCCACCGTCGACGGTGGTCGAGCCGCTGGCCCCCGCGCCGCCTGCCAACGGGATCGCGCCATCCGAGAACTTCAACGGCTCAACGTTGGCCCCCGCAAGGGATCCGGCGAAGGTCACCGTGTACGCCTGGGGAGTGCCTGAGACGTTTACGCCGTTCGGCCCCACCTTGGAAAGAGCCCTGAGGGCGGCCTGCACCGCAGCCGGAGTGGCGTTGAAGGCGAGATCCTCGGTGGTCTGCCCCCGAAAAGACAGTCTGAACTCGCCTTCGGTCGCGTCGACGTTGACCTGCTGCACCTCGTTCGGGCCGGAAGGCGATGGTAGGCAAGGAGCCTGGTAGGTATTGGGGTAGTTGGATGTCGTTCCGTATTCGAATCTGCAATTGGTGACTTTGGAATTGTTCGAATTGACGATGCCTTGAATGAAATAGCCACCCTGTTCGTCGGAACCGCCATCGGCCGATTCGACAGAGGGAGGGACCAGCGGAGTCTGAAACGTCTGGACTGGGCTTTCCACGGTGTAGTACTCATTGTGAGCGACCAGCTTGGCTTCGTAGTAGGTATTGGCCTGCAAGCGGAGGTCTTCGAAGGACACCGTCTGTTTGCCTTCTTCGCCCTCCACGGTACCCACGTCCCCCGGGTCCGGACATTTTGGGGTGCACTGGAGCTCCCATTCCGTTTTGTAACCCGCCTTGCCTAGCGCGTCAAGTGTGCCGGAAGGCGCCTGCGGGTCGACCGTGCCGGAAAACTGAGCGGTATTGGCAGTGACGCCGGTCACCGGATCAAATGTCACGGCAGGTTCCGTGAGAGAGCGGGTTTTTACCGTCGGATACGGTTCTGGCGTAAATTCAGCGTAGTTGAGACTAAATCGGTACTTATATTCTGTATCCGGCGTGACACCAAATTCCTTGTTGAATTTGTAGAAGATGGTTTGCGGTCCCGAACCGGTAGGGACTGCCTTTTGGTTGTAGCAACAGACATTGGCCCAATTTTCGGTGCCGACTTCGGCGAATTCGAAGTTGTACCCGATGCTTTCGTCTGGTTGGGTCCCGAGGCCACGTTTCACTGTGCCGAATACTTCAAAGGTCGTGTAACCGACGACTGCTTTGGCCTCATCGATCGAGTAGGTGGATTCTCCGCCCGGGAGCGTGGTGACCGTGCTGGGGAAATCTTTGGTGGTGAGGCCGCCGGCGTTCTGCGCTCCCAGGCGTACGTGGTAGGTTTCGCCTGATTTGAATCCGAGTTGAAAGGGAGTAATCGGCGTGGGCCCGGCGGTCGTGAGTGGGTACTGTTCGCCGGTGTCGTCCACGGTCTGGTCGCATGGGGCTCGAGCGGTTTCGTCAAATCCAGTGGCTTCAAACTGCGCGGCGGTGACGTATTCGATATAGCAGTACGTATTGAGGGCGGGGTCGGCACCGGCTGGGCGTTCGACTTCACCGGTGAAGTTGGCAAATTTGTAGCTGATATCGGTGGGATCGTTCGCGGCGAGGACCACCGGTTTCGCTACCGTCGGCTGAGTGGTGAAGGTTCCGTCCTTGACCACGGGTTCCCCTGGGGCGGAGTTTTCGGCGGCAAGACGAAGGTGGTAGGTGGTGGCAGAGGTCAGGCCTGCCAGGTCCGCGCTGACGTCCTTGTCGACGTTGGGTTCCGTGATGGGATTCTGAGCGCAGGCGACAACGGTGGCGCCTTCAAAGCCGGTTGCGGAGAACTGTTCATCTGTCACGTATTCGAAACGGCAATTGACGTTGAAGGCTGCGTTGGGATTGGCCGGGCGTTTGATTTTCCCGACGGCTGTTGCGGAAAGAGAAAAGGTCGGGGAGGTTCCTACGGTGCCCGGGATCGTAGGTGGGTCGACGGTGAGGGTGGTGAAGGAGGGATAGGGGTCAGGAGGTTCGGGAGAGACCACTTCCGACGTTGAGAAAGGACTGAAGGAAAGAAAGGTCACGCTGAGGCGGACGAAATATTGGGTGCCGCCTTTGAGGCCGGTGATGTCGCGGCCGAGTTTCAGATTTTCGACCGGTTCTGTCCCCAGACTCCCGCCGGGCCCTGCGCTCCAGCCTTCGGTTGCGGGGTTTTTGGAGTATTGGAAGCTGTAGTTGATAAAGCAGGAGCTGCTGCATCCCGGGCTGGAGACCCTGCCGGTGACGTGAGCGAACGTGTATGAGACTTCGGAGATGGCGCCCATTTCCGAGGAGAGGCTGGCGGCGGATGCGGGGGCGGTGGTAAGAGCGAGGCCGACGATCGCCAG
Source organism: uncultured Solirubrobacterales bacterium (assembly GCA_963836415.1). Classification (GTDB taxonomy): domain Bacteria; phylum Actinomycetota; class Thermoleophilia; order Solirubrobacterales; family 70-9; genus VRUE01. The sequence goes on along the minus strand of CAWIJE010000004.1, from coordinate 1,328,089 downwards.
GGCGAATACCGCAAGGGTGGCGCGGAGGCGAGTCGCTGGGCGCGCACCAGGCGCACCACTCCCGTCGGAGTCTTCACGAGAGGCACGGACAACGAACGCAAGGCGCAGGAGGCCGCGGGCGCTGCCGCCGGCCTCGGTCGATCCCGCGGATGCTGCCTTCGCCTGATGGCTCACTCGTGAGGCTCCTTTGTCGGCGTTGCCCTTGCCGATTCAGCCGCGGGCAGGGGCGGGCTGACCGAAATCGGTCGAACGCGATGCCCTCTGCCAATCACTGAACCCAACTTTTTCTCCCAGTGCCGCGAAGAGGCGGCAGCTCCGGCTTCCCACCGGTGTCCCCTATTCCCGAAACAACTCTGTTTAGTCAACCAGTTAGTGACGCCTGTGTCAAGGCGCGTTCTCAAAGGGTGGACGGTGTACCCGAATGGGGTCCACCGGCCCGCCGCTCCCCTGGGTGCGGCGCCTCTAGCGCCGCGAGTGCGCGCCGGCCCGCTTGTGCTTCCCGCCCTTGCCCTTCTTCGACTTCTTCTTCTTCGGGCACTTGGCGGCGACCTTGGGCGCTGATTCGGTGACCTTGCCGTTTTGGCCGGTGAAGAGGACCGCGGCCTTCGGGTTGGAGCAGAAGCCGGTCGACATTTCGATCAGGCCCTTCTTGCCGCCGAAGAGTTCGAGCTGAAAGCTCGAGACCGGGACGTCGGGGACCGCTTCGAAGGTGTTGCGGAGAGCGCCCTTGACCGAGTCGGTTTTGCCTGCCAGCTCGATTTCGATCGGCTGGGAGGCGGGGCCGTTGAAGCCGACGACCAGGTCGGGCAGTTTGTGGGCGGGGTTGGCTCTGAGGTAGACCGGGCCGGCGAGGGGGTAGCCGAGCAGCGGGGTGGTCGCTGTGGCCTTGCCGTAGATCGAGCCGGCCGGGCACTGGTGGGCTGAGAACTGGGGCCGGGTGCAGACCTGGCCGATGTTGTCGTTGTCGAGGAAGGCGGCCTTCGGCAGGCGGACCTGGGCCGAGGCGATGTTGGCATCGCCTGCTCTGGGGCTGAGGGTGGCGGTCAGGCTCGGGTGGGCGCGGCGCGAGACCTTGCCCTTGAGGGCGAGCTTCAGGCCGGGCTTGAAGTCAAGCTTGTCGCAGCCGGCTGCCTGGAAGGGACTTGTCCGCGTGGCGACGGTGCCGTCGGTGCTGGTGAGGGTCGCGTTGACGGCGGTGGCTTCGCAATCGGTCGGGTTGAGGGTGAAGGTCGGGCGGTCGAGTTCGACGAGCACCGTGCGCAGGCGCAGGGGAATGCCGTCGAGGATCTGCGGCAGCGCGTCGGAAACGACGTGGGCCTGGGCGGTGGCCGGGTCGAGGGAGAGAGCGTTCCTGGTCACGATCGCGCCGAGGTCGAAGGGACCGGCCACAGCCGGGGTGATCACGGCGACGCTCATCGGGGCCCCTTTGTAGGGGCCGGCGAGGTAGGCGCTGCCGGTGGCGAAGAACGGGTCCGAGCCGGGTCCGGCCCCGACCCGGACGGTGCCGAGGCGCGAGGCGGGGCAGGTCGGGTTTGCCTGCTCGGCCGCCCCGGTTCGGGCCGCCGCGGTAGCCAGAGCCGCATCGGAGCAGGCGGGTATGCCAGCGAGCTTTGCCGAGAGTCCCTCCGGCAGGGTGAAGTCGAGGGACCCGAGCTCCTTTTCGCCGTCTTCGCGATCGATCCGCAGGGTGAGAGGGCTCGACTGCCCGGCGGTGCTCGGTGTCGTCCCGGCGCTGAAAGTCGGCGCGAACGGGCGAGCGCCACAGGCGGTGCCGTTCGGCCCCGAGGCCACGTTGAAGCCGGCGCTCGGGTGCGCGTCGGGGGTCCCGGGGGTCGACCAGGGGACGAGGGTGCTCGAGGTATCGAATTTGCCGCACGCGGTAGGGCTCGCCAGCGGCGCCCGCGGTCCCGGCTTCAGGCTCACCGTGAGGTGGCTTGCCGGCAGCTGCGGGTTCTGGCTGAAGACGGCGGTGAGCTGACCGGTCTGCGGGTCGGCGGTGGCGATGCCTGGGAGCTTGAAGTTGACGCCGAAGCGTTCGTTCTCGAGCTGGATCAGCAGGCGGAACTTGCCTTCCTGGTTGCCGCCGCCGACAGGCAGGTCGCCGGCATGGGGCTTCAGCAGGTAGACGTCGCCCGGAATCGGTTCTGGGCCATTGATTGCTTGGGTGACCGGATCGTGGGTCGCCAAGAGCGGGGTCGTCGCGATCGCGCTGCCGATTTTCGAGGAGTCCGGACAGGTGACCGGCCTGGTGGTGTCGTAGTGGACCTGATCGCCGGCGGGATCGGACGCCTGATCGGAGCAGGCGCCGAGGCCGTCGGAGGAGGACGGTGAGAGGCTGAGTCCCGCCGGGAGCCTGACGGTGATGTCCTTGGGCTCAGGGGCCTGGGGAGTCTCGGGTTCGAAGGACGTGCCGAGGTCGGTGGGATCGTTGGACTGCGGGAAGTTGAAGGCGAGTTCGAGGCCGGTGGGCTGATCGGCCTGGGCCGGGCCGCCACTCTGCAGAAGTTTCGTGGCGATCGACGGATCGAACTGTTCGGTAAGCAGCGGGTCGTCGCAGCCGGTCAGCGGCGTAGCCGGTTCGCTGGCCGTCTTCCATTTCGGGTCCGAGAGATCGGGGACCCCGAGTTCGCGTATTTGACCGGCGTGCTGAGCACTGTCGGCGATAACGCTCCATTTTGCTTCCGTGGTCGAGCAATCGACTGGGTTCGAGAGAAAGGGCGCGGCATTGGTGCCCGTTTCGGGGTGGGCCAAACACGCCGAACCCATCTGATTACACACCGAAGGGCTACCGAAGAACGCGGCGGTGAACGACACCAGTTCGATCGACGGGATGTTCGGGGTCGCGACCGTGAGGCCGTACGATTCGGTCCGCGATTGTGGGAACACCGAGAGGACCGTCGGTGTGGTCAGGATCTTGAAACCGAATTGAGCGGGAAAACCACGCTCGGGTGGCAGACTGAATAGCGGACGTTTGATCGGAAACAGAGGGAATGGGCTCCTCAATATGTTGGCTTCGAGGAGCACGTAGCCGACCTGGGAACCGGCGGGGCAGGCGCTGATTTCACCTTCGTGATTTTCTTCAAACTGCGACGAGGGCATTTTTGAGAACGGGCAAGATCCGGCGGCGGAGGGATTGCCTATGAACCCCGGCGGCAACTGCACGTAGGTGCCGGCGGGGCTCTCGGTTGGAAATGTCGGTTCCGCGACTTTGGTAGGAAACGAAAACGCGGTGGAGCTCAGTTCAGGATGGCCGCCGGCGACCGCGTAGGCATTTCCATCGGCGTCGATGGTGCGATTGCTGAACGATTCGACGAAGAAGGGTTCATCTGCTGCGGCGGGCTGCGCCACGACGGCGGCGAGCACCAGGCAGGCGAAGGCGGCGCTGAGGACGCGCGTGCTTTTTCGAGCGAATGCGTCGGAAAGGCGGCGAAAGCTGGTCATGCGGAGGATCTCCTTGTTCACGGTGGTGAAGGTCGATCGGCTGTGATGATCGGTTTTCACTTTCCACCTCCCTGCTTATGACCGGCTTTCTTTCCGTTTTGCTTGCCCTTCTTGCCATGGTGCTTTTTGGCCTTCTTGACGCACTTGCCCTTCTTGTTGCGGACCTTGCCCTTGGCACAGGGTTTCGGCAGAGGTGGGTTGCCGGGGCCGGGCTGGCTCGAGAGCGGTGCCTTCCTGGGGGGCGATGGGGTCGATTCGGGCTGGCACGCTTCGCCGGTGCAGGTCGGCTTCGGGGCGAAGCTGAAGCCTCCACCGACGCGGGCGTCGTAGACGTCGACAGAGGTGTCGCCGTCTGCCGGGGTGAGCGCCTGCGTCGATTCGAAGTAGATGTCATCGCCCGACCCGTCGATGGCCACGCTCGGGGTCCTGTACCCGCCGATCGCGGTTTCTCGGGGGGCGAAGCCGGAGGATCCGGTGGAAATGAGGTAGACACGAGACGGGGTCCAGAGGTAGACGTCGGGCTCGCCATTACCATCGGACGGGGCGAGGGCCTCGGCGGTGGTGAAGACGATCTTCTGGCCGTCGTCGGAGATAGAGGTCGTCGGATGATGTTCGGTCGCGCCGCCGAATTCGGCATCCAATGGCCCGTTGCCGCCGGTGCCGACGAGATTGGTCGAGACCCGGATCGGTTCTCCGGTTTCCGCGTCGACCCTGTAGACGTCGCGAGATTGGTCGGCGTCGGCTTCGACGAATTGGTCCGGGGTGGTGAGGACCGCGTAGCGACCGTCAGGAGTTGCCTGCGCCTTTAGTTGAAGGTTCCCGTATTCATCCTGATACTTGTCGAGCCTGCCGACGAAGGACGTCTGGCCGCCGGGGTGGGCGGAGTCCTGATGCCAGACGTAGAGATTGTTGTCGCCGGCCACCGCCTCTTCTTTGAAGGGGCTTTCGTTTGCTGCCAGGACCCCTTTGGCGGCGAACAGGACTGTCGACCCATTTGCGGAGGTGGTGAAGACGTTCTCGACCTCGGCAGCGCCTGATTCGGCGATGGACACCTGCCCGAACCCAGCACAGGGATTAGCTTTTCCGGCCGCCGGAGCCGGGTCGCCGGAGGGTATGTCGCAGTAATAGATGTCGTTGGCCTGGTCGGTGTCACCGTTGACGAGCTGCTGGGTGGTGGTGAAGAACACCCGAGCACCGTCGGGGGTAGCAGCGACGAACCGGGGGGCACGGCAACCGGTTCCTTCAACTTGACCCGTACCGCTGTTGAGAAATTCAGTGCAGCCGCCGACTTCGGTAGGACCGTTGCACGCACCGCCGGGGTCGCCGGCCGTACGGTCGCAATGCGAGCCGGACACGGCGACGTTGGTGGTCCCATTGACGCGGGCCCAGAGACCTCCGACCGGTGGGTTGGTACCGCCGCATCCTCCGTAGACGTAGTTGACGATCCTGCTGCCATCGTTGGAGACCGCGTTGGTGACGCCATTGCTGTCAGCCGCGGTACAGGTGGATATCGGGGTGCCGGAATTGTCGAGGTCGACGCGGCGCGGCTGGGTCATGTCGGTGCCTACCAACTCGTAGATGCCCGGGCCCCATTCCGACTGACCCAAGTCACTGTACGTCCACCCGACTACGTGTGACCCATCGGCCGAGACCATCAGGTGACTGGTGTTAGTTTCGCCTTCTCTCATCGACCCGATCAGCGTGAAGATCCCATCGGGAGTACGACGGTATAGATAGGGCGTTTCGAAATTGCCTGGTTCCCCGCGCCGGTGGAGGGTCCAGACCGACGATAGGAGGTTCGTCGAGTATGCCTGCACTGCCGTTCTGAACATAGTGGAATCGACATTGGACGGAGCGTCGCGCAGAGATCCCGAGGACCCGTTCAGGTCAGGGATCGTCTCCCATCCAGTGGCGGTCCGGAGGGCGACGTATTCGTTGAAGCCGCCACTACCTTGCCCGGAGTTGGCGATGTTCGTGGAGCCTGACTTATAGGCGACACCATCGCCACCGTTGAAGGTTTTGAGCGATGCGTCGAAGCCTTCCTTGCCGGGAGGCGAGACCATCTCGTATGCACGGCATTCGGGCAGGGCGAAGGAGCTGTTTTCGCTGCGGATCACTTCATTGGCGCAGGGTGGTCCTTTTTCCGCCAGGGTGGGGATGAATTCACGATCGGGGGTGTTCGCCGTGCCTGCCGCGTTGGTGGCGGAGATCCGGAAGTGGTAGTGGGAGCCGATTGTGAGGTTTTCGACGTGGACTTCAACCGAGATGGCGTGGTCGTACCCGCCCTCGGTGGAGGTCGAGACACTCGCTCCGCCGCCACCGCCGAGCGGAGTGGTGCCATTGAACGCCCTTATCGGCTCAATGTTGGCCCCGGCGAGTTTGCCGACGAAGGTCACGACGTAGGCCTCTGGCGAACCCGTGACATTGACACCCGCTGAACCGACCGAGGGAAGAGCCCGCAGCGCGGCCTGTACTTCGGAGGCAGTGGCGTTGAACGTCAGGTCTCCGGTGGTCTGGCCCCGGAAGGAGAGCTTGAACTGGCCTTCGGTGGCTTCGATGCCGATTTTCTGGACCTCATTCGGGCCGGATGGACTGGGCAGGCAGGGGGCTTGGTAGGTGTTCGGGTACGTGGCAATCGTGCCGTATTCGAAGACGCAAGAGGTGATTTTTGAGTTATTGGAGTTGACGATCCCCTGCAGGACGTATCCGCCTTCGCCGTCGGAGGCGCCGGCTTCAGATTTGACGGTGGGGAGAATCAGCGGTGTCTGGAACGTGATTACGGGAAGTTCGGTGGAATACACTTCGTTGCGAGCGACCAGTGTCACCTCGTAGTAGGTATTGGGAACGAGCCGATCGGTTTCGATCGTGATCGGCTGGTTGCCTTCTTCTCCCTGCACGACACCGGAAAGCCGTTGACCACCGGCGCCGGGGCATTCCGGGGAGCAGACAAATTCCCATTTGGTCGCATAGGCGGCTTTGCCGAAGTCATCGAGTGGCCCGGCCGGCGCATGGGTATCGACGGAACCCGAGAACTTCGCACCGTTTCCGGTGATTTCGCTGATCGGGTTGATCGTCGCGGTTGGAGAGGCGAGGGGTCTGGTTTTGACCCTCGGATAGGGTTTTCCGCTCTGCGCGTTGGGATCTCCGTTTGGATAGCCTTCAACCCTGATGCGGAATTCGTATTCCGTGTTCGGGTTGAGGTTTTTGAAGTCGTAGAAGACGTCCTGGGGCCCTGTACCCGGAGGGACTTCCATGTTGTAGAAGTTTCCTTCGTTGAAGTTTTCGGTCCCGGCTTCGGCAATGTAGAACCCGGCGCTCAGTCGTTCGTCCGGGTAGCCAAGGCCGCGCGTAACGGTCCCGGATACGTGGGCGGTCGTGTACTCGGCAGTGGGATTAGGATCGAGGGTGAGGGTGGGGTCACCGCCGGGGATCGTGGTGAAGGTGTTAGTCGCTTCTTTGGTGACGGTTCCGCCGGCGTTTTCGACAGTGAGACGGTAGTGGTAGGTGGCGCCGGATTTGAAATAGTCGATCGTTCTCGTGACGGTCAGCGGTCCAGGGGTCATGATCGGATCGAATTCGCCGTAGGGGTTGCCCGGATCGTACGGAGTCTGGTCGCATGCGGGGAATCCACCAATCGCGTTTTCGAATCCGGTCGCTTTGAACTGTTCGTCGGTCACAAATTCGTAGCGGCACTGGGTGTTTGCGGCGGGATCGGGAGTTGCTGGGCGTTCGACTTCACCCGATACTTCAGCCGTCCTGTAGGAAATTCCTTTGGCGTCGTTGATTGAGAGGATTTTCGGCGCTGCCACTTTTGGGCCGGTGGTAATGGGGTCGGCCGTTTTGACAACGGGGCTGCTGGAAGCGGCGTTTTCGGCGACAAGCCGAAGGTGGTATTCGGTTTCAGGCTGCAGTCCGGTGAGTCCGGCCGTGACTCCCTTTTCAGTTCCGGCGTCGGCTATGCCTATCGGGTTCTGCGCGCAGGGGACCGAGGTCGCACCTTCGAAGCCCGGTTGGGATTTGCCTTCGTTTTCTACGAACTGGGCGTCGGTGATGTATTCGAAGTGACAGTTGACGTCGTCGGAGTTGGTGGGGCGTACGACTTTGGCGGTGGCCGTTGCCGTGGTGGAGAAGATCGGGGAGGCTTCGACGGCCCCGGGGATGGTCGGCGGGTCTGCGGTGAGGGTGGTGGCGAAGGGATTGGGTGCGGGAGAGGTTCCGCCGGCTTCCGCCGGGTCTCCGAATTTTGGGATGTTGAAAGCTCTGAGGCGGAAGAAGTATTTGGTGCCGCTTTTGAGCCCGGTGATGACTGTTCCGACGGGTTTGTGTTCAGCTTCGCCGTGGATGTTCGACCCAAATCCGGATTCAACTCCGATGGTCCAGTTGGTCCCGTCGGTCGAGTAATCGAAGGCGTACGTTGTCTGCGTCAAGAAGCCAGAGCCATCGGTGGTGACTTTCCCTTCGACCCGGACCGAGGTGTAGGAGACCTCAGAGATGATCGGTTTCGTCACGGTCGGAGGGGCGGCGCTTGCGGTAGCGGCGCTGATGCCGAAGGCGCTGATCGCCAGGGCAAGCACGGCAAGGGTGGCGTGGAGCCGGTTGGTTGAAGGCGCACCACTACCGTCGGAGTGGCTCGTGGCGGCACGGGTGATGAGCGCTCGGCGCAGGAGGCCGCGGGCGCTGCCGCCGGCCTCGGTCGATCCCACAGATGCTGCCTTCGCCTGATGGCTCACTCGTGAGGCTCCTTTGTCGGCGTTGCCCTTGCCGATTCAGCCACGGGCAGGGGCGGGCTGACCGAAATCGGTCGAACGCGATGCCCTCTGCCAATCGCTGAACCCAACTGTTCTCTCCCAGTACCGCGAGGCGCGGCGTATCTCAGTGAGCGTGAACAACGCGCCCCTGTCGAAGAAGTCGAGCGGCCCCGGCTTCCCACCGGGGTTCCCTATTCCCGAAACAACTCTGTTTAGTCAACCAGTTAGTGACGCCTGTGTCAAGGCGCGTTCTCAAAGGGTGGACGGTGTACCCGAATGGGGTCACTGCCCGGCCACTGCCCAGCGCCCGACCAGTGCCTGAGGCCGTCGCCCTAGCCCCGCGAATGCGCGCCAGCCCGCTTGTGCTTGCCGCCCTTGCCCTTCTTCGACTTCTTCTTCTTCGGGCACTTGGCGGCGACCTTGGGGGCTGATTCGGTGACCTTGCCGTTTTGGCCGGTGAAGAGGACCGCGGCCTTGGGGTTGGAGCAGAAGCCTGTCGACATTTCGATCAGGCCCTTCTTGCCGCCGAAGAGTTCGAGCTGGAAAGAAGAGACGGGGACGTCGGGGACCGCTTCGAAGGTGTTGCGGAGGGCGCCCTTGACCGAGTCGGTTTTGCCGGCCAGCTCGATTTCGATCGGCTGGCTTGCCGGGCCGTTGAAGCCGACGACCAGGTCGGGCAGTTTGTGGGCGGGGTTGGCTCTGAGGTAGACCGGGCCGGCGAGGGGGTAGCCGAGCAGCGGGGTGGTTGCTGTGGCCTTGCCGTAGATCGAGCCGGCCGGGCACTGGTGGGCTGAGAACTGAGGCCTGGTGCAGACCTGGCCGATGTTGTCGTTGTCGAGGAAGGCGGCCTTCGGCAGGCGGACCTGGGCCGAGGCGATGTTGGCATCGCCGGGACGGGGGTTCAGGGTCGCGGTCAGGCTCGGGTGGGAGCGACGGCTGACCTTGCCCTTGAGAGCCAGCTTCAGGCCGGGCTTGAAGTCAAGCGCGCCGCAATCGCCGGCCTGGAAGGGCTGGCTCGGGCTCGAGGAGGCCCCGTTTGAGCCGCTGATCGTCGCGTTGACACTCATCGCGTTGCAGTCGGTCGGGTTCAAGGTGAAGTTGGAGCGATCCAGGGTGGTCGAGAGCGAACGTAGCCGCAGCGGCACGCCGTCGAGGATCTGGGGCAGCGGGTCGGTCTTGACAGTGATCTGGGTAGTTTCTGAGTTGAGGAAGGTGGCGGCACGGACAACCGTGTTGCCGAGGTCAAACGGGCCGGCCACCGCGGGGGTGATGAAGACCAGGCTCAGGGGAGCGCCTTTGTAGGGGCCGGCGAGGTAGGCCCGCCCGGAGGTGTAGTAGGGGTTGGAGCCGGGGCCGGCGCCGACCGTGACGCTTCCGATCTGCGAGGAGGCCGGGCAGGTGGGGTTGGCCTGCTCTTCGGCGCCGCTCTTTGCCTTGGCGGCGGCGATCGCCGCGTCTGAGCAGGAGGGGACGCCGGCGATCTTGGCGCTGAAGCCGGGGGGTGTGGTGACGTCGAGGGAGTTGAGCTCCTGTTCGCCGTCTTGGCGGGTGACCTTGAAGACGAAGGGGCTGTAGGCCCCGGCCTTGTTGGACCCGGCGCCGGCGCTCAGCGCCGGCGAGAAGGGCCGGGCGCCGGGTGAGCTCGCGCAGCCGCCGCCGTTGGCGCCGGTGCTCACGTCGAAGCTCGCCGTCGGATGAGCGTCGGGGGTGCCCGGTGTCGACCACGGCACCAGGGTGCTGGTCGTCTGGAATGAGCCGCAGGTCGGCGGGCTCGCCAGCGGCGCACGGGGCCCGGACTTGAATTCGACCGTCAGGTCTTTGGCCGGCAGCTGCGGGTTGTCGGTGAAGGTTGCGGTCAGCTGGCCGGTCTGAGGATCGGCGACGACTACGCCCGGCAGCTTGAAGTTGGTGCCGGCGTCGGCGTTTTCGAGCTGGATCAGGATCCGGAACTTGCCTTCGGCGAGATCGCCCGCGTGCGGCTTCACCAGGAAGACTTCTCCGGGGATCGGTTCCGGGCCGTTGACTTCATCGGTGATCGGGTCGTGGACGGCGAGCAACGGGGTGGTCGTCACCGCGGTGCCGATTTTCGAGGAGTCGGGACAGGTGACCGACTGGGTGGAATCGAGGTGGACCTGATCCCCCGCCGGGTCAGATGCCTGGTCTGAGCAGGCGCCGAGGCCGTCGGCCGAGGAGGGCGAGAGGCTGACCCCTGCCGGCAGCTTGACCGTGATGTCTTTCGGCTCGGGGGCCTGCGGCAGCGCCGGATCGAAGGTCGTGCTCAGGTCGGTCGGGTCGTTGGTCTGCGGGAAGTGGAAATTGACCGCCAGGCCCGAGGGCTGGTCGGCCTGAATTGCGCCGCCGCCCTGGGACAGGCTTGTGGCCAGGCCGGGATTGAACTGGTTGGCGAGCAGCGATTCGTCGCAGCCGGTCACCGGCGGGCTGGTCACGCTCCCCTGGACCCAATTTTCATCGGCGAAGTCAGGCTGCCCGGTGGGCAGGATGGGACCGGGATTTTCCCAGGAGTCCCCGAAGAAGCCCCATTTCGGTTCCGCTTCGGAGCAGTTGACCGGGTTGCTCAGGAATGGGGCGTCCGTGGTGCCGGATTTATGTTCGGAAGGGACGCCGTAGAAGGTGGTGTCGAATCCTCCTACGAGTTCGTAAGGCAGGTTGAGTGCGCCGACGGTCAGGCCGTAGGCTTCGGTGCGCGGCAGCGGCCTCACCGTGAGCAGCGCGATGTTGTTCAAGATGTTGAAGACGAACTGCGCCGGGAAGCCTTTTTCGGGATAGCCGTTGTAGATCGGCGACGCGACGTCGCTGCCGGTCGAGAAGTGGAGAACCGCGAGGCCGATTCTGGAGCCGGCGGGGCAGTGCGACAGGGCTTCCGTCTGGCCCACGTTCTCGGCGCGGCAGCGCGGCGCGGCGGCGGGGTTTCCGAAGAAGCCGGGTTGAAGCGTGACGACCGCGTCTTTGACGGTTTCACCCTTGAGCAGGAAGCTGTTGTAGTTCTGGTAGGGATGGCCGCCCGCGACGTTGTATTCGGCTTTCGCTTTGGTGGTGCTCTGCGCGGTGAAGTGATCCAGGTGCAGCTTTTCTGCCTGCGCCAAACCGGTGAAGATCAGGCCGCTCACCAGAGCCAGGCTGAGCGCTGCTCCAGCAGCCGCCACGATCGCGATGAATGGGACGCGGACACGGCCGGCGGTGTTGCTGAACCCGGACATCACTTGCTACCTCCACCGCTCGAGTTGGCTCGCTTGTGCGACTTCTTGTGGTGCTTCTTCGACTTCTTCGACTTCTTGGGCTTCTTGACGCAGTTGCCCTTCTTCAGGACCTTGCCCTTCGGGCAGGTCTTCTTCGTCGGCGGCGGGTTGCCGGCGGTCGGCCCGGTCGAGCCCGGCGCCATTTCGCTCGGCGCCGTCCTCGGCGGCGGCTGGCAGGCTTCGGTGCTGACCGAGCAGGTGGGGAGGGGATTCGGGAATCCGCCGTTTATGCGCGCGTCGTAAACATCGTTGAGCGTGTCGGCGTCGGCCAGCGAAAGTGGGGCGGGGGTTTCGACGTAGATGTCGTCGCCGGAGCCGTCGACCGCCACCCTTTCGCTTCCGCCTCTCGCAGCGCCGGTCGAGATCAGGCTGACTTTGCCCTGGACGTGTTCGTCTTCGGGTGGGCCTTCGCTCCAGTAGTAGGCGTCCCCGGCTTTGTTGCCATCCAGCGGGCTCAGCGGCTCTTCGGTGATGAAGGCGATGATCTTGCCGTTGTCCGAGATCGCGCCGGTCCCGTGAGGGCCGGCTCCCTGTATCCGCGCTTCGAACTCGCCGTTGCCGCCGGTTCCGGAGATGCCGGTCGAGATTCGGGTCAGTTCACTGGATTTGAGGTCATACCGGTAGACGTCGCGGGAGGTGTCGTTGTCGGTCAGGACCAGCCGCGAAGCCGTGGTGAACAGCAGGTCGTCACCGCTCGGCGTGACCTGAGGAGCGGCACCGTAGTAGCCATTGAGGTCGCTTTCGTCCAGGGAACCGATGTAGGTCGTCTGCCCATTCGGATGGGCTTCGTCCTGGCGCCAGACGTAGAGGTTGTGAAGTCCCGCCCGTGCGGTTTCGCCGAGCGCGTCTTCGTTCTCCGCCAGCACGCCTTTGGCAAGGAAGAACACGGTCTTTCCGTCACTCGAGATGCGGACGATGTTTTCGAGGTCGGCGCCGGTCGCGGCGTTCGTGACCAGGGTGAGTTTCGGGCAGGGGTTGCCCAAACCGACCGGGGCGACTTCGGTTGCCGGGATGTCGCAGGCGTAGAGATCCCTGGTTTCGTCGGTGTCGGCATTGACGAGCTGCTGGGTGGTTGAGAAGAAGATCCGAAGGCCATCCGGAGTCGTCGCCTCCCAACGTTTATCGGCAGGCGCATTGCAGGCACCACCGGGGTCGCCGGCCGTACGCGTGCACTCAGAGCTCGACAGTTCGTAGCTCATCTGCGAGCCCGGATATCCGACGCGAGCCCAGATCTGGTTTTTTTCGAAATTGGGGGTGAAGTCCGGGGCCGGCAGGCATCCTCGTGAGACGAAGACCATCACCCGGCCATCGGTCGACACCGATTCACCCTGATCCCTCTGGACTTCGCGGCCGCTGCCGCCGAAGGAACAGTTGGTGACGGGTTCTTCGGCGTTGTTGAGATCGACGCGAATGTCGTGGTTGTCGCCGAGCCCGCTGAACTCGTAGATCCCCGGGCCGAGGCTGCCAAAGGAGTGGTACACGCCGTGGTAGAACGAGTGCAACATGTCATTTGATGTCCCGATCAACAGGAGGGACAATTCGTTGATCCCAACCTGGGCATCGCTGGCCTGCGCAATGTGGCCGTCCCCGTAGCGCAGGTAAAGGCTTTCGGGGGTGTGGCCGATTGCGCCGCCGACGAAACTCACGATCGCCAACTCCGTCCTCAGATCGGGGGAGATCCCCAGTCGCGACGCGTACGTGATGTTCAGCGGATTTGCCTGCTGAGACCCGGACGGGCCGTTGCGATTCGGCACGGTCACCCAGCCGTTGGGCGTGCGGTTGGTGATGTAGCTGCTGCCGCCGAAGGTGCCTCCACCGGAGCCGTCGATATCCAACGCCCCGGACCGGTACCGCACAGTGGTCCCGTCACCGTCGCTGAAGTTTTCGAAGGTCCCTGAGAATCCGTTCTTTTTGGGAGAGCTGACCATCTCGTAGGCCCGGCATTCGGGCAGGGCGCCGGAGCTGTTTTCTTCCCGCTGCTTTTCGTTCGGGCAGGTCGGCTGTTTTTCGGCGAGTTTGGGGATGAAAATGCGATCGGTGGTGGTGCTGGTGCCACCGGCGTTGGTGGCCACGATGCGGAAGTGGTAGGTGGCTCCCGGCGTCAGGTTTTCGAGGTGGGCTTCGACCGAGACCGGATGGAGGGTGCCACCCTCTTTTTCGGTCGAGATGCCGATCCCGTCGCCACCCGCCAACGGGGTGGCGCCATTGCTGCCCTTGATCGGCTCGACGTTGGCGCCGGCGAGCGGGCCACCGGAGAAGGTGACTTTGTAGGCCCCAGCAGTGCCGGACACGGTGACGCCGTTGGCTCCGATCTTGGAGAGCGCACGCAGCGCGGTCTGGACTTCGGCCGCCGTCGCGTTGTAGGGAAGGTCGGCCGTCGTCTGGCCACGGAACCCGAGTTTGAACTGGCCCGAGGTGGCGGAGACGTTGACCAGCTGCACCTCGTTGGGCCCTGAGGGGCTCGGCAGGCAGATGGCTTCGTAGGTGTTCGGGTAGGTGGCGGTCGTCCCGTATTCGAACTTGCAACTCGTCACTTTCGTGTTGTTCGAGTCGACGACCCCTTCGAGGAAGTAGCCGCCCTGGCCGTCCGATGCGCCCGGCGCGGCCGTCACGGTCGGTGCGATCACCGGCGTCTGGAAGGGCTGAACCGGGGTTTCCGAGGTCCAGTATTCGTTGGTCGCCACCAGTTTCGCTTCGTAGTAGGTGTTGGCGTGAAGTTCGAGAGCTTCGAGCGACAGGGGCTTGCTGCCTTCTTCGGGCCCGAGCGTCCCTGAATTCCCGGGGCATTCCGGAGTGCACTGGAATTCCCATTTCGTCGTGTAGGCGGCTTTACCGAGGTCATCGAGGGGGCCGGGAGGTGCGTTGGTGCCCACCGTGCCCGAGAAATGGGCTTTGGTCGCTTCGACTTCGGTAACCGGGTTCATCGCCACCGCGGGATGTTCGAGCACCCTGGTTTTGATCGTCGGATACGGTTCCGGGCTGGTCTCGTAGCCACCGTAGTCGTAGGCCACCAGGCGGTACTTGTATTCGGTGTCGGGCGCCGGCCGGAGTTCGCAGCACCCCGCCCTGAAGCCGGTGTTCAGGTAATGCAATGGCTGCGGATTGGGGCCGTGAGAGGCCACCTGGAACGTGCCGCAGCAGCCGCTCCAGTTTTCCGTTCCGACTTCCGCGATTTCGAAGGCGTAGCCGATTTCTTCGTCCTCGGCGCCAAGCCCGTATTCGACGCTGCCGAAGAACTCGAGGGTGTCGTAACCGGCGATCGTTTTGGCCGGTTCCAGCGTCAGTTTCGGTTCGCCGCCCGGGATGGTGGTGAAGGTGCTCGGAAGGTCTTTGTTTGCCGGGCCTCCGCCGTCTTCCGCGTTGATTCGCACGTGATAGGTGGCACCGGATCTGAGATTGATCGTCGCGGTGACCGGCGTCGGTCCGGCGGCGGTGATCGGGTGCATCACGCTGTATCCGTCGTAGGGGGTCTGGTCGCAGGCGGCACGATTGGCGTTTTCGAAGCCGTGTTCGGCGAACTGCGCGTCGGTCACGTATTCGAACCAGCAGTAGACGTCGAGCGCGGGGTCGGCGCCGGCGAGGCGTTCGACGGTGCCGCTGACTTTGGCGGTCCTGTAGCTGACGGCCGTCGCCGCATTCGTGGTCAGGACATTTGCCTTTGCGACGGTGGGCAGAGTCGTGAAGGTGTTTTCAGTGGTGACCTTGCCGGGAGCGGAGTTTTCAGCGACGAGCTTTACGTGATAGGTGGTGGCGGCTTCTAGGCATGCGTTTTCGTAGTACTGGTAAGCCGGATGCGAGCAACCGACAAGAGCGGTCACGGTTTTGGCGGTGCTCGGTTCTTTGAGGGGGTTCTGGGCGCAGGGGAAGACGGTTGCGCCTTCATAGCCGGTGGCTTTGAACTGTGCGTCGGTGACGTATTCGTAATGGCATTCGACGTCAAACGCCTGGTCCGGGTTGGCCGGCCGTTTCACCGAGCCGCTGAGTTCGGCCTTGCTCGAGAAGATCGTGGTGGGAGCCGAGATCGAGAGGTTTTCGGGCGGGTCGACCGGAAGGGTGGTGAATTCCGGTTCCGAGGCTGCGTAGACGTTGTTCATCTGGAAACGCAGCTTGTAGTTGGTCCCGCCTTTGAGCCCGGTGAGGTCGATCGGCAGCGGTTTTTCTTCGGCCGGCCCGAAGATGATGCTCTGGCCCCAGACCACCCAGTTCGCCCCGTGGTCAGTGGAGAGTTCGAATGAGAAGCCGCAGAAGCACTGTTCGTCGGTCGTCAGAATGGCTTCCGAGTGAGCGGAGTTGTAGGCGACTTTGGTGACCGGTTCGAGGCTCACCGAGGTGGCGGCACTGGCCGGAGCGGCAACCACGAGTGCGCCGAGGATCGCGAGGCCGACGACGACGGCGACCGGGACGCGGCGACGGGATGAGGGCGCACCACTCCCGTCGTTGCCCTGGTGGGCGGCGCGGGTGGCGAAGGCTCGGCGGAGGAAGCCGGCGGCGCTGCGCCCGGCCTCGGTTGTTCCCGCGGACTCTGCCTTCGCTTCTTGCGTCACTCGTGAGGCTCCTTCTGTAGCCGTTGCTCTTGCCGAGTCAGCGACAGGCACGGAGGAGGCGACCGCTTGCGGTCGCCGACGACGCTCGTTGCCCATTGCTGTATCCAACTCTTGGTCCTCCCAGACACCGCTCCCAGCGATGTCATTTGAAATGCGCCTGGAAAAGGCGCCCCTGCCGAAGATCTGAGGCCCTGGTTCCCGACCAGGGTTTCTCGTGCCTGCAGCATGAACATTGAAGCACTTAAACCACCGCCTGTCAATGGCGGTTTTTAGTAGGTGGCGTCCGTACCTAGAAGATCAACGGGTACGGGCGCCGGACGTCTGGCGCCGCCGCGGGCTCAGCCCTTGGCGGTGCAGCTGCGACTCAGGGTCGTGCCGACCGTCGGCCCGCCCTGGAATTTGATCGAGGTGCGGGCGAGCTTGAAGCCGGCCACCTTGACGCCCTTGGGCGCCGGGCAGGTCCCCCAGAAGAGTGAGTGCTTCTTGCCACCGGAGGTGAAGGTCTTGCCGAGGCTGAGGGAGATGCCCGTGATCGAGCCGTTACCGGCCTTGACCGCGGGCAGGTCTGCGGTCAGCGTCGTCCCGTAGGTGCCATTGGACCTGGTGATGACGAAGGCCATCGTGAATGACGCCGGCGCGGGCTTTACGCCGTAGACGTGGGCGAGGATCGCCGGCTTGCCCTTGAGCGCCCCGTTGAAGGCGTAGATCTTGCCTTCCGAGGGAAAGGGCGCCGACGCGGTGGAAGGGACGTCGGCGGTGAACTGGCCTTCGCCGATCAGCGAGCGCTTGCAGGAGGCGATCGCGTCGTCGGTGGTCGCCGGCTGGATCTGATCGAGCTGGCAGACCGGCAGGCCGCTGGTGTCGAGCCTGCCGTACTTGTTGATCGAAATCGACATCTGGCCCATCGGCGGCGGCGTGCCCCCGCCGGCTTCGGTGACCTTGGCCGAGACCGAGACGCGAACCGGCGCTTCGCCCGAGCGCGGCAGCTTGGTCGGGGTCAGCTTGCCTTCGAAATCGACCACGACACCACCCTTCTGGACCTTCTCCGCGCTGGCAATCGCCGTAAGCGCGAGAATCGCGAGGAGCACACCGACAAGGCTAAGTCGCTTCATCCAATTCATCTACTCCGCTCCTTCTTGGTGCCGGCCTTGCCGCCGCTCTTCTTCTTGCCCTTCTTCTTGCACTTGATCTGCATCGGGATCGAGATCTTATGCGCCGTTTTCTGCTGGCCGACGAATTTGGCCGTCGCGGTCTGCGGGTGCAGGCAGATGTCAGTCGCGTTGGTGATCAGGCCGTGGTCGCCGCCGAGCAGCGACATCGTGAAGCCGGAGATCGGCGCGTCGGGAAGGTTTTCGAAGGTTGCGCGAAGGCCGCCCTTGTAGGAGTCGATCTTGCCGAGCAGTTCGATTTCGATGCCGCGGGCGTTGAGCGAGGCGACCAGGTCCGGGAGGTTTCCTTCGGCGCCGCTCGAGCGCAGGTACACGTTGCCGCTGAGAGGTTCGCCGAGCAGCGGCGTGGTCGCCGTCGCCGAGCCGTAGATCGAACCGGCCGGGCAGGTGTGGGCGTTGAACTGGACCCTGGTGCAGAGGGTGTTGAGGTGCTCCTGGGCGAGGAAGAGGCGGGGCGGCAGGGTGACGACGGCCTTGCCGATGTTGGCGTCGCCGTCGCGCGGCGTCAGCTTCGCCTTCAGCGCCGGGTAGACGCCGCGCTTGTGGCCGCCCTTCAGGGTCAGGGCGAGTTTCGGCGTGAAGCCGAGCGCGGTGCAGTTCGAGACCTGGAACGGCGTGATCGAGGTCGCGCTCTGGTCATCGGAGGAATCGCCGAAGACGAGGCCCGAGCCGGTCAGGGTCGAGGAGAGCTGGAACGGGTCGCAGTTGGTCGGGTTGACCATGAAGTTCTTTTTGTCGATCGCGATGCCGATGTCGCGCAGGCGCAGCGGGAATCCCTGCAGGATGTGCGGGATCGGATCGGAGCCGGCCGAGTCGATCGAGACCTGTGCGGTCTGGCGGTTGATCCGGATCGCCGAGCGGATGACGACGGTGCCGAGGTCGAAGGGGCCGACCTTGGCCGAGTCGATCGCGACGACCGAGATCGGCGAGCCGTGGTAGGGCCCGGCGAGGTACAGCGTCCCGGGCGCGTAGGCGAGGGTGCCGCCGACTCCGTAGCCGGTGTAGGTGTTGCCGATCAGGCTCGAGGCCGGACAGGCGGGCGCTGTCGCCGATTCGACCCCGGTCTGCTTTTTCGCCGCCTCGATGTCCGCCTCCGGGCAATAGGGGACGCCGGCGATTTTGCCGAGCTCCCCCGGCGGCAGGACGGCCGAGTAGGACGTGATCTCCTGTTCGCCGTCGGCGCGGGTCAGGTGGAGGTCGAAGGGCGTGTACGAGGAGGCGTTGGCGTTGATCACGCCGCCGCTGGTCTGCGGCACGAACGGCGCCAGCGGGCCGACCTGGCAGGGGCCGCCGTTGGGGCCGGCCGAGAGCGAGAAGGGAGAGTCGGTGTGGGAGACGAGGTCGGGGTTGAGCCAGGGGCTCGCGTCGACTTCCGTCAGGTAGTCGCCGCAGGCCGAGGGCGTCGCCAGCGGGCTGCGCTGGCCTTCGCGGAAGTGGACGTTGAAGTGCGAGTAGGGCAGCTGCGGCAGGTCGTCGAAGGTCGTCGTCAGCTGTCCGGTGACGGGGTCGGAGTCGACGCGGCCGGCGACCTTGACCAGGATCCCGCGGCCGGGCTCCTTGGCGACCATGTAGAGGGCGATCAGGGTGCCGAAGCGGTTTTCGCGCGGGGTGGCGAAGAACATCGAGCCTTCGATCTGCCCTTCGATCAGCGGGCTTTCGATCGTCAGCTCGCCGATTTTGGAGTCGTTCGGGCAGCCGGCTCCCGGCGCCGAATCAATCGTCTCGGCGGCGAACCCGGCTTCCGAGCAGGTGCTGAGGCCGGAGCCGACCGAGGGGTTGACGCTCATCCCGACGGGCAGGGTGACGACCGCCTTCTTCGACTGCGATGAAGCGCGGGCGAGCGGGTTCAAGAGCGGCCCGCTGGTGCCGTCGAGGGTGAAGTCGTAGCCGCTCGGCGCGCTGGTGCGGTTGGTCGAGAGTTTGCCGCGCGGGATCGGGTTGAAGGGCAGCGTGTCGCATTCGGTCAGCGGCGCGCCGCTGGTCAGCGAGCGTTCGGCCGCCGGTTCGTTCTGCCAGGAGGTCGCTTTGACTTTGAAGAGCAGCGCTTCCGTACAGGTGCTCGGCAGGGTGAGGTAGGCCTGCGGCGAGTGCGGCGGGTTGAATTCGGAGGTCGGGCAGCTCGCGTGCGGGGTCGACGGATCGACCTCGTTCAGGCAGTTGCCACGCTCGCCGTCGTGGGCGGCGGCCCAGGGATTGCCCCAGATCACCATCTTCAGGCTGGAGACGTCGAGCAGCTGCGAGAAGTTTTCGAGTTCGAGGGTGAGCCCGTATTCGCGGCCCGCTTCGCGCACGTGGGGGGCGATCGTGACCGGCTCGCCGTAGGGGGTGAAGCCGAGGCGCGAGGGCGAGCCCGGCGGCGGCGCCAGGTTGAAGACGCCAAAGGTCCTCGTTTCACCGCCCGCGTGTGAGGTTTCGAGGGTGACGATCCCGATCTGGGTCAGCGGCGAGCAGCTCTCGCCCGAGAGCGATTCTTCGTAGGGGGAGTTGCGCGGGGTCCTGAACTGGGTGGCGCCGCAACGGGGCACCGAGGTCGGGTTTTCGATCAGGCCCGGCGGCAGGTCGTAGGTCAGGTCCTTGAGATCGCCGTCGGAGAATTCGCCGGCTTTGTTGAAGTTCAGTTCGGTGACCAGCGAGTAGGGATGGGCGCCGGCGAGCGTCGCCGGCTGGCCGCCGGCGTCTCCCGTCGCGGTGACGTTGAAGCCTTCGGTGCCGGGCAGCAGGCCGAACGCGGCCTGCGCCGATGGGGCGGCCAGCGCGAGCGCGGCGAAGAGCGCTGTGGCGAGAACGACGGCGAGGTGCGAGCGGCGCGGCAGGCTCATCACTTCTTCCCCTTGTGGTGTTTCTTCTTCTTCGGTTTCGGCACGCAGCGCCCGAGCTTCTTGATCTGGTTCTTCTTGCATTTCAGCTGACGCGATTTGACTTCCTCTTCGTTGCCCGATTTTTTCGAGCGGATCGAGCCCAACGAGGGGTTTTCAGGCGTCGGCGGCAGCGGCTGACAGGCGTCGCCGAAGCAGGGGATGAGCTGGCTGCCCGAGGGCGCCCCGCCGTCGACCCGGGCGTCGTAGACGTCGACCCCGCTGGTGTCGGTGTTGACCAGCGAGCCGTCGGTCAGGAAGAAGGCGTCGGAGCCGGTTTCGGAGGCGTCGAGGAAGCTGGCGCCGCCTTCGGAGCGGCCGCTCGAGATCAGGTTCACGCAACCGACCGGCTTGGCGCAGCCGCCGACTCCGGGCGCGTCCCACTCGTAGACGTCGCGGTCGCCGTTGGTGTCGGATACCGCGAGCGAGTCGAAGCTTTCGAAGAAGACGCGTTTGGAATCAGCCGAGAGCACCCGCGGCTTGTATGCCTGCGCCGCGAACTGGCCTTCGCCGTTGGGGCTCGCGCCGGGCAGCTCGGCGGGGCCGATCGGCCGTTCGCCGGAGGGGTTGCACGAGGCGCAGGCGATGCCGGCGCCGGCCGTGCCGGGCGCGGTGAAGAGGTAGACCTCTGGTTCGGGGGTGTTGTCTTTGGCGTTGCGGTTGTCATAGAGCGCCAGTTCGGAGGTCGAGACGAAGAGCAGGTGGCGGCCGTCGGCGCTGACGCGGGCGGTCCCGGTCGTCGGCGGCGTGTTGCTCAGGGAGGCCTGCGGGGCGATCGGGGTGATCGCCCCGTTGCGGTTGAGGACCAGGCCGGTCGGAGTCAGGTAGTAGATGTAGGTGCCGTCGTTGGAGACGCCGAGCACGCCCAGCACTTCGGTTTCGGTCGTGAGGTCGGTGCTTTCTTCTTCGCTGGCGGAGTAGCGGAAGAGGTGCCCACCTTTGGTGAAGAAGGCGAGGGAGCCGGTGGCGGTCGCGGTCTGGAAGGTCGCGCCGACGCTGACGGTTTCGGGCAGGTGCCTGGTTTCCGCGCCCGCTTCGTAGAGGTAGATCCCACCGGTTTTGACGTTGGTGAAGTAGATCCGCGAGCCGTCGGTCGAGATCGCTCCCGACTGCGCCGAGAGCACGGCGCCCGGCGTGCCCACGCTTTCCCCGGGCAGCTTGTTGATCAGGGTCAGGGTGCCACCGGACCACTCGTAGAGGTTCTGTTCGGCGGGGTCGCATTCGCCTTCGGTGCCCGGGACTTCGGTCGCGTCGCTGGTCAGCGCCGCGCAGCTCGAGAGGACGATGTGGTCGAGTTTGGGGGTGGCGGCGACGAAGCCCAGTTCGAAGTGTTCGGCCGCCATCGCGGGGGCGCTCGAGATCAGCCCTTTGTAGCTGCCCGCGCCTTTGCGCAGGTAGTAGTTGCGATAGCCGGCCGGAGCGCCGGAGCCGGTCAGTGGCGCGTTTTCGACCGGGCATTGGGTGACGACGGAGGTGCGGCAGCGACGTCCGTTGCTGACCAGCGAAGCGCTCAGGTCCGAGGAGAAGAGCTGGTAGGGGACGCCGCTGGTGAGCGATTCGGGGTAGGTGCCGGCGAGCATCGGCAGGGTGATGTTTTCGGTGCTCCACGTCGGACCTGATCCCCTGGTCGAGAGGTACTGGTTGGGGCCCGGCGAACCGAGCGGATTGGCGAATGACGAGGCGGATGTGTAGGTCACCGCGCCGCCCGCGGCCGCCGCCTGGAGGATGCCGCCGCCGTGGTTTTCACCGACGCCCTGGATTTCGCCGCCGTTCTTGTCGACCGGCGAGACCATCTCCCAACCGCGGTTGTCGGGCAGGCTGAAGATCGGTTCCGGTTCGTCGGTTTCGAAGGAGCGGGTTTTGCCGGCCGTGACGCCTTCGTTGTTGGTCGCCACCGCGCGGAAGCGGTACGCGGTCTGGGGCAGCAGGCCGCCGATGTGCTGCAGGACCAGGCCGGTGCCGATGCCGACTCCGGTCTGGGGGAATTTGGTCGCGCCGATGAATCCTTTGGCGCGGAAGTTCGCTTCGGTCGTGTATTCGAAGAGATAGGTCGTCGGCAATTCGCCGGGATCGATTTCGGCGCGCAGGTTGGCTGTTTCGGTGCCGACGCCGGCGGGCCAGGCGCCGACGATGATCGGCGCCGTCGGTTCAGCCTGCGCGGCCGAGGCGCTGATGCCGAAGACGGCGATGACGACTGCGATAACGAAGCTGCGTCTCATCGAACCGACCCTCCCTTGCGCTTCTTCTTGCTCTTCGCGGCCTTCTTGCAGCCGGCGCTGAGGGCGACGCCCTGGTCATAGGTCGCGCCGTTCTGGCCGTCGAGCTGGACCGTCGCCTTGCTCGTCCCGCGGCAGAGGTTGCCGCTGACCTTGAGCAGGCCCTTCTTGGCTCCGCTCATCGCCAGGGTGAGCTTGGTGATCGGCGTGTCCGGCAGGCTTTCGAAGCTGGCTTTCAGCGCGCCGGCCTTGGTCGTCGCCAGGGTGCCTTCGACGTTGACGTTGACCGGGCCGGCCAGGGCGACGATCAGCTGCGACGGGGCCGAGCCGGTTCCGCGGCGCAGGTAGATCGGGCCGCGCAGCGGGGTCGGCAGCAGCGGCGTGTCCGCCGTCGCCTGTCCGTAGACGCTGCCCGCCGGGCAGTTCGAGGCGGCGAGCTGGGATGCCGAGCAGCTTCCGCCGGCGTGGGAGCGATCGAACTTGAGCGACTTCGGCAGCGTCACCTGGGCGGCGGCGAGGTTGGCGGAAAGGGCTTTGCTCGAGTAGGCGATGGTCGTCGTCAGGGCGGGGTGTGAGCCGGCCTTGTTGCCGCCCTTGAGCGCCAGTTCGAGCTTCGGGCCGAAGGCGAGTTTCTTGCAATCGCCGACCTGGAAGCGGGCGGTCTGGGTCGGGCTGGCGCCATTCATTTCAAGCGGGTTGCAGGAGGTCGGGTTCTTGACGAAGCCGGAGTCGAGGTTGAGCGCCACCGAGCGCAGGTCGATCGGCAGCCCATGGAGCTGCAGCGGGAAGGGATCGGAGGCGACCCGGACCCGGGTCGTCTTCGGGTCGAAGCCGAGCGCGACGCGGAGGACGACGGTGCCGAGGTCGAAGGGCCCGGCGAGCACAGGCGTCACCAGCGCCAGGCTGTAGGGCGCGCCGTGGTAGGGCCCGGCGAGGTAGGCGCTGCCGGTCAGGTTGTACGGTTCCGGCCCGGCGCCGGCGGCGATGTTGATGCCCCCGACACGGGAGCCCGCCGGACAGCTCGGGCCCTGCAGCTCGGCGGCTGCCGACTTCCCACCGGCGGCGGCGATCGCGCCCTCGGGGCAGATCGAGTGGCCGGTGATCTGGGCGAGCAGGCCGACCGGCAGGGTCGTGTCGACGCCGGTCAGCGGCTTGCTGCCGTCGGGGCGGGCGAGCTTCAGACTGAAGGCGGTGTAGATACCGGCGCTCGGGTCGAGCGTCCCGGCGACGAAGCGCGGGGTTTCCGGGGCGTTGGCCGGGTCGCTGGCGCAGGCGCTGCCACCGGCGCCCTTCTCGATTTCGAAAGCGTCTTTGGGCCGGCGCGGCGCGCCTTCCGGAGTGGACCACGGGGTGAGCAGCGATTCGACCGTGTAGAGGCGGCAGGCGATCGGGGTGCGGAGCGGCGCCGCCGTCCCCTTGAAGAGTTCGATCTGGAGGTCTTCGAAGGGCAGCTGCGGCACTTCCGTGACCGTCGCGGTGAGGCGGCCTGTCGCCGGGTCGGCTTCGACCCGGCCCGGCAGCTTGACGATCGTGCCCGAGGCCGCGTCTTCGACCGTCAGGTAGACCGCGAGCAGGGAGTCGAAGGGGTTCTGGCCCGGGTCGGCGAGGTAGACGTTGCCGAAGAGCGGGTGATCGACCAGGGCGGGCGAGTCGACTCGGACCGAGCCGATTTTCGAGGAGTCCGGGCAGTTCGCCGAGTCCGGCGTGAACTGCAGCGTGCCGGGGGCGTTGCCGCCGAAGCTGGCGACGCTCAGGTTGCGCGGCGCCGGCGGTTCGGTCGGGGTGATGAC
Organism: uncultured Solirubrobacterales bacterium; assembly: GCA_963836415.1. Taxonomy (GTDB): domain Bacteria; phylum Actinomycetota; class Thermoleophilia; order Solirubrobacterales; family 70-9; genus VRUE01. The sequence goes on along the minus strand of CAWIJE010000004.1, from coordinate 1,304,069 downwards.
GACGCCCGAAGCGGGGCCTTCGAGCGAGGCGTTGGCGCTCAGCGGCGGCACTTTGCCGATCAGGTCGCCGGTGTAGAGGACCTGGTAGAGGCGGGTGGATTCTTCTTCGCCGGCGCTGTTTACGAAGACGTTGCCGGGGAAGATGTTGCCGAGGTTGAGCCCGGGGATTTCGCGCAGGGCGGCCTGGATTTCGGCGGCCGTCGCGTTGTAGGGCAGCGAGCCGGTGGAGACTCCTTCGGATTCCAGTTCGTAGGTGCCGCCTTCGCCGGTGACCGCGAGGGTCTGGCTCGGGACGTCGGTGACGGTGCCGGTGAGGAGCGGCACGTCCTGGCCGGCGAGGGCGCCGACGAAGGTGACGACCCAACCGCCGCGGGCGCCGCCGACCCGGATGTTGCCGGCGAGGCCAGGAAGTTTTTCGATCGCCGCGGCGACCTGGGCGCTGGTCGCGGCGGCGGAGATCGGCGCCGTGCTCTGGCCGCCGCTGGTGACGGCGAAGGAGCCCGAGAAGTTGATCGGCGGCAGGTCGTAGCGCAGGAGCTGGCGCTCGTTGGTCGGGTCGATCAGGCCGATCTGCTGCTCGCTGCAGGTGCCGAGGCCGTTGGCGACCGCGGGGTTGACGTCGAGGCCCGCCGGCAGGTTGATCCGCACGCTCCGCAGCTGCGCCGAGGCGCTGCCTTCGGGGTCCTGGATCTGGGGAAGGTGGAGGTGCGACGTTGAGCCCGGTCGGCGAGTCACCGAGGTTGGTCGTCGGCTTGGCTTCGATTTCGGGGCTGAATTCGAGCTGGTTGCAGGCGGCGGTGCCCGGCGCTTCGAAGGGCGCGGCGAAGATCGGCGCCCCGGACTGCCAGGTGGTCGCTTCCATCGTCGTGATCAGCGGGCCGTTGCAGGAAGTGGGGTTCGAGAGCAGCGGTTTGTAGGGCGGGTCGTCGGGATACGGACCGGCGGCGCTCGCGCCCGAGCCGGTGAAGCGCATCGGGTCGTGGCCGGGATCGCCGGGCACTCCCCAGATCCGCACGGCGGAGGTGAGCACGCCCGCCGCCTCGCTGAGGCCGTTGACGGTGGCGTCGGCGCCGTAGTCGCTGCCGGCCCGCAGGGCGAAGTCGATGTGGACGGCCGCGTGCGGCGTGCGGAAGGCGAACTGGGCGGGCATGCCCGGCGGGGGCGCCATGTTGAAGACGGGGACGGTCAGGTCGCCGCCGCCGCCGCTGAGTTCGAGTTCGGCGACGCCGGCCTGGGCCACCGTCGCGCAGGTCGCCGCGGAGAAGGCTTCGGCGGTGCAGCGCGGGTAGCTCGCGGCGTTGGCGACGAGCCCCGGCGGCAGTTCGAACTTGAGGTCGCGGACGTTTGCCGGCGTCCCGGTGACGCCTTCCAGGGTCGGGGTCTGGTTGAGGGCGAAGTTGTTGACGAATTCGTAGGGGCGGCCGCCCGGAGCCGTCGAAGGCGAGAGATCCGGGTTGAGGCCCGGGGCGACGAATCTCGGCACTTCCAGCAGGCGCGCGCCGGCGGGGGCGGCGGCGACGGCGGCCAGGCAGAGGAGGGCGGCGGCGAGGGCGACGCCGGCACGAAGCTTGAGCCCTGCGGAGCCGATCATGACTTGCCCTTCTTCTTCGGTTCGGGGGAGAAGATCAGCCCGGTTCCGGCCCGCGAGATGGTGCCGGCGGTCGAGCGGAAGAGGAATTCGGCTTCGGTGCGGAAGATCCCGTAGCGGTTGAGTTTCCGCTGCGACGGTCTTGCCGAGGGTAAGGGTGAAGGCGACCGAGCCTGCCTTCGCCGGCTTCTTGTCGACTTCGGCGAAGCCGCGTCCGGAGATCGTCAGCGTGCCCGGCGCCCGGAACGACCACCCGCAGCTGAGCCTTCGGGCCCTTGATGTTTCTCGAGACCGGCGCCGAGACCCTGGCCGGCGCTTCGAAGCTGGCCGAGCCGGCGTCGACTTCGGGCGCGGCGACCGAGCCTTGGCCGCGGCAGCCTTCGCCCTGACAGGGCGCCGGGGCTTCGACCACAGGCACCTCGGCATTGACGCGGGCGTCGTAGATCGAGAAGACGCTGCCCTGGCCCTGCGGCGAGAGTTCCTGGAAGCTGGCGATGAAGACGTCGTCGCCGCTGGCGCTGGCGCCCAGCAGCACCCCCGCCGAGCCGTCGCCCGGGGTCAGCAGGTGGATTTCGCCGCCGACGTACTCGAAGACGTTCGCCAGCGTGCTCTGCGCCTGGAAGATGACCGCGTCCGAGCTCTGGAAGAAGAGCCGGTCGCCGTTGTCGGAGAGCGCCCGTCCGGCGATCGAGGCCGACGCGGTCGACGGTTCTCCATTGGGACGGCAGGAGGCGCACTGGAGGGCGGCGGCTTTGCCGAATTCGTAGCGGTATGCCTCGGCGAAGCCGGCGTTGTCGTAGCCCGGGCGCGGCGCGGCGCTGGTGAAGGCGGCGTGGAGGCCGTCGGGGGTGACATAGAAGGAGTAGCCGTCCGCCGGGTTGCCCTCGGGGGCGGTGGCGATGAATTCGGTCGTGCCGGCGTGGTTGACGTAGATGTTGCGATCGCCGGAGGTCGCCCCGGCGGCCAGGTTGCCGCGGGCGACGAAGTAGACGTAGGAGCCGTCGCTGGAGGCGCCGAGCACGCCCTCGACGTCGGCGCCGGCGGCGACGTCGGCGGCTTCGTTGTCGACGGTGAGGTCGGTCAGGGTGCCGGCGGCGACGTCGTAGGCGTAGAGGTCGCTGCCGGCGTCGGTGGGCAGGCCGCCGCTGCTGCCGGTGTTGGCGTCTTCGGTCAGCTCGGAGGCGGAGGTGAAGAGAACCCGGGAGCCGGCGGCGTTGATCCCGGCGGCGACGGCGTCGGCGGGCGGGTTGGGATCGGGCGGGGATTTTTCGGAGGCGGAGACCTCGACCGTTTCGGAGGCCCCGCGGCGCAGGTAGAGGGCCGGGTAGCCGCCGGCCTTGAAGAGGACCTGGCTGCCGTTTTCGGAGACCGCCGGCAGTGGCCCGTCGGGCAGGACGCCGCCACCCGGGGCGGGTTCGCCGCCGGGCAGGACGGTGACCAGCTGCAGGGCGCCGTTCGACCATTCATAGGTGTTGCCGCTCGGCGAGCGGGTCTTCTTCCGATTCTTGTTTGATCGTGGAGACGAGGAAGAGGCGTTTGAAGTCGCTCGAGGCGCCGCTCAGCTCGCCGCCGACGCCGTAGGTCGAGGCGCCGACTTTGGTCAGCGCGACGAAGCTGCCGTCGGCGCGGCGCAGGTAGAGGTTCGTGCCGGCCGGCGACGTGACGCCGGCCAGCGGCTGGTTCGACCAGACGACCGACTGGGTCAGGTCCTGCGAGAGGCCGACGGTCGAGGCGGCACCGCCGAAGAAGGTGCCGGTCGCGAGCGGGGTCGGGCCCGAGAGGCTCTTCGTGCTCCATCCCGAGCCGGCGCGGCGGGCGAGCACGGTGTTGATCGGGGCGGCGGCGCCTTCGGCGTCGAGCGGCGTGGCGGCGCCGAGAAAGGCGATCGCCGAGCCGTCGTTGGTGATGCCTTCGACCGCGACCTCGGGCCAGGCCGGCGGCGCCGAGTCGTTGAGGCCGGGGGTGGTCAGTTCATAGGCGCGGCAGTCGGGGAGGCTGGCCGACGGCGAGGCGCCGGGCCGCGAGGTTTCGTTGGGGCAGGTGGCGGCGGTCCCGACCGCGGGGGCGGCGCAGGCAGCGAGGGCGGCGAGCGACAGGGCGAGCCCGGCAAGCGAGAAGCGCGAGCGGCGTCCTTGATCGGTTGTCTCTGTCACTGAACCCAACTTCGTTCCTCCCCGGCGCCGCAATCAGCGGCCCGATCCGTTGCCCGTGTGATGGGCGTCCCTGCCGAAGGATCTGAGGGCGTCCGGTTCCCGACCGGGAGCTTCTCGTACCGACAGCCGAACAAGTGAATCAGCACAGCCTCGACATGTCAAGTCCACGTTTCTAAAAGGTGTGGGCCGTACCCAGATACCGACTGCGGTCCACCTTTCCCGATGCCCCCTCGACGGGGCGATCGAAGTCAACCACCTCGACGGAGTCGTGTCAAGAGACGTATCCCGTACTCAGCTTCTGCCGGGAGGATTTGGGGCAGCGGCTTCGGCGGCGATCCTGTTGGCCTCGTCGGGGCCGAGATAGGGCATCAGGATGAAGGCCATGAAGTCGGGCAGCAGCTGCTCGAGATCGGCGGGGGCGCTGACCACCTGCCGCGTTAGCACCGAGGCGACCGAGCCGATCAGGGTGTCCTCGGTCGAGTCCGGCAGCGGCCGTGGGCTGTTGCGCTCGCGCCGACCCGGAACCAGCAGCGGCTTGAAGCTGAAGATCTCCTCGCGATAGTGCTCGGCGACGGTCGGCCCCGCGGTCAGCGAGTCGACCATGCAGAGGTGGGCCAGCTCGGGCTCGGAGGCGAAGAAGGCGAGCACCGCGCGCAGCCCTGCGAGCACCTGGTGGGGCCAGTCGTCATATGGGGCGGTGGCATCGGCGATCAGCCTGTGCAGGTGCGCCATGACGACGTCGAAGGCGGCGAGGAAGCATTGCTCGCGGCTCTCGAAGTGCTCGTAGAAGGTCCGCCGGGAGACGTGGGCCGCGGCGGTGATGTCGGCGATCGTGATCTCGTTGTAGCCGCGTTCGTTGACGACCTGGGCGAGGGCCGCGATCAGGCGCTCGCGCTGGTTGTGTGAGACCTGCTCGCGCGAGTAGCCGTGCCGACCCGCGGGCAGCGGCTCGAGCTCGTGGCTCTCCTCAACGGACACGAGACTGAGGATATGCGCTCGCGCGACGCCGCGGGCACAGAATTGGGTACAGCAGCCTCCCTCTGGGAAACGCCCGAGGACAGCAAGGCTCGCGCGGGGTCGGCTGAACGCTGCCGCGCTAGGCGGCGACGGCGCCGTCGGCGTAGCGATTGGCGACGGCCACCGCCGCCTCCTCGCCCAGATAAGGACTGAGCACGAACTGGATCGCCTCGGGCAGGAGCTTCGGCAGCGCCTCGGCGGCTTCGCCGACGATCAGGCGCTGGTGGGCGATCCAGATGATCCCGCCGGCCAGGGTGCGCTCCAGCGTCGGCGGCAGCTCGGCGCTTTCGGGCGATTCGCCACGGCCGGGTTTGAGGATCTCGGCGAGCCGGGAGATCGCGGCCTCCTGGCGGCCCAGCACCACCGGGCCCGCGGTCAGCGACTCGACCAGGCAGGCACGCCAGAGCGGCGGGTCGGCGGCGATCGCCTCATAGAAGGTGCGGATCGCTTCCGCGATCCGCTCCGCCCACGGCCGTCCGTCGCCATCGGGGCCGAAGGACTCGGCGATCAGCTTGCTGTACGTCTTGAAGGTCTCGTCGAAGAGGGCGAGGAAGGCCGCCTCCTTGTCGTCGAAGAACTTGTAGAAGGTCCCGTACCCGACTTTCGCCCGGCGCACGATCAACTCGGTGGTCGTGTCGGCGTAGCCGCGCTTGGCGATCAGCTCGGCGGTAATCCGCAGGATCCGCTCCCGCTGGGCCACGCTGGCGTCTTTTCGGGCCAGCGGCTTCGGGCCCGGCGGCACCCTCTCCTCTTGTCCTGGTAAAGCACGCACTGAGGCCAGGATAGCGGGCGTACCCAGCCGGGTCTACGGCTGGTTTTTGGTTCCCCGCAATTTTGTGTTAGGTGAGAGGCGTATCTAATTATCGGCTAGGGTACCGCCGCGATGAAGGCCTCCGACGTACCTCAGCAGAGCGCCGGCGACCGGATCGCCCGGTGGTGAGCGACTCCCCGCGGGGGGTGCCCGGCCTGCCCGAGCGCCGGGGGGAAGAACGCGAGGAGCTGCTCGCGGCGATTCTGGCGCTGGCCGGTGAGGGTGGCTTTCGCGAGCTCACCCTGCAGGCGGTCCTCGAGCGGGCCGAATCCGACGACCTCGCCTTCCACGCCCACTTCGAGAGCCTCGCCGAGGCCTTCGGCGCCGCCTACGCGGACGTCTGCGCGGAGGTCGGCGAGGAGCTGCTCGAGGCGGGCCGCCTCGCCCATGACTGGCGATCGGGGTTCCGCGCGGCGCTGGAGGCGTTTCTGCGCTGGATCGCACGTGAGCCGGGCCCGGCTCGGATCCTGCTGATCGAGTACCGGGTCGCCGGCGGGCGCAGCGCCGAGATCCACGAGGCCTTCTGCGAGCGGCTGGCGAAGGCGATCGACACGGCCCGCGAGCAGAAGGAGCTGCAGCTCAACCCGCCCTCGCTGGCGCCCAGCTTCATCCTCGGCGCGATCGAGTTCGAGACCGCCGACCGCGTGATGCGGGGCGAGGCCGCATCTGTGATCGAGCTGGCGCCGACCCTCGCCTACTTCGCGGTGCTCATGTACTTCGGCCACGCGCTGGCGCGCGAGGAGCTGGGCTAGCCCGCTCAGCGGTCGAGGACCCGCGCCATCTGCAGGTAGGCGATCGCCTGCGGGGTGCAACGGCCGATCAGGTCCCGAGCGCCGGCGACGAGGGGGTTCGAGGTCTGCAGGATGCGGCCGATCGCTCGTGATTCCCGGACGATCCGCTCGGCGCGGCGCTTGCGCGCCTTTTCCAGCGCCCTGAAGGCGTCGGCGGCGGGACGATCGCGCAGCAGCGGGGCCAGCGTCGCGACGTCCTCCAGCGCCTGCGCCGCGCCCTGGCCCAGGTTCGGCGTCGTCGCGTGCGCCGCGTCGCCGATCAGGACGATGCCGCCACGGTGCCAGCGGGGGAGCGGCGGCAGGTCGGAGAGCTGCAGGTAGCTGCGCTCGGCTGCCGGGGTCGCGGCGAGGACGGCGGCGATCGGCCGGTGCCAGCTCGCGAACTCGGCCTCGAGGTCCTCGCTGCCGTCGCCGTCGGCGAGGATCGCGAACCAGTAGGTGCGCCGGCCCTTCATCGGGACCAGGCCGAAGCGCCGGCCGAGGCCGGCCGCCTCCGTCGCCCGCCCGGGAGTGTCGGCGCCGGTCTCGGCGACGCCGCGCCAGACGCCGTAGCCGGCGGCGCGCGGGGCGACGCCCGGGGCGACCGCGGCGCGCACGGCCGAGCCGATCCCGTCGGCGCCGACGATCAGGTCTGCCTCCAGCCTCTCGCCCCCCGCGCGCAGCTCGCCGTCGACGACGCCGACCGAGACGCCGAAGCTGACCTCTGCCACGACCCGGGCGCTCAGCGCCGCCAGCAGCTCCCCCCGGTGGGCGCTGAGGAGCGGGCCGAAGCGCCTGCCGATCCGATCGAGCGGGACCCGGGTCAGCTGCCGCCCGGCCGAGGTGACGATCAGCGCCTGCTCGACCACCGCGGTCGACTCGGCGACCGCGTCGCCGAGGCCGATCTCCCGCAGGGCGCGGACCGCGTTCGGCATCAGCGTCAGTCCGGCGCCTTCGGAGCGCAGCTCGCGGTCGCGCTCGAGCACCTGGACCACGTAGCCGACGCCTTCAAGGGCGTGCGCCGCGGCCAGTCCCGCGATTCCCGCACCGACCACCAGCGCCCGCCGTTCCACGGCCGAAGCGTAGCCCCGAGGCACGTTTCGGCCTCCGCGGCGCCTGGCCCTGGATTCCGTTTTTGGCTCTGAGAAGCCGAAAACGGGCCAAATACCGCGGTTTTGCGGCGCCGCGGCCCTTTCACGACCTTTGCGGCAGGTAGCGTCCCGCTGATCCTCCGCCGTCCCGGCGGAACTCAAACCAGACTGGGAGGCACGATGGGAATTGTCAGCAAGGATGATCTCGCCCGCGACGTCGCCGGACGAGCGGGGCTCGAGGTCGGTCAGGCCAAGTCGGCCGTCGACGCCGCGATCGACGCAATCAAGGAGCAGGTCGCATCAGGCAACGAGGTGCGTCTGACCGGCTTCGGCAAATTCTCCTCCTCGCGTCGCGAGGCTCGCCAGGGCCGCAACCCGCAGACCGGCGAGACGATGCAGATCGCAGCGAAGACGGTGCCGAAGTTCAGCGCCGGCGCGGAGTTCAAAAAGGCCGTCGAATAGAGAACGGCCTGCCGCCCGCCCCCGCCCGAACCCGGGCCGTGGGCGGGCGGTGGTCAGCGCCCCGTTTCGGCGCTGACCCGAAGTAACCGATCAGGCGCGGGCCTTGACCTCTGTCCAGGTCAGCATCCGCCCGGCCTGCGAGTCGATCACCTTGAGGCGCAGCGCCCGCACGCCATCGAGGGCGTTCAGCACCGGCACCTGGTGGAAGATCGGGTTCTCGTCGTGGGCCCGCTGCAGGTTGTAGTTGGGGATCTTGGCGCTCAGGTGGTGGACGTGGTGGAGGCCGATGTTGCCGCTGAAGAACTGCAGGACCTTCGGCAGCTTCAGGTAGGAGCTGCCGCGCAGGGCCGCGTCGGCGTAGTCCCACCGCTCGGAGTCCTCCCAGTAGGCGTCCTCGAACTGGTGCTGGACGTAGAACATGAAGACGCCGAAGCTGCCGGCGATGAAGGCGATCGGCATCTGCACCAGGAGCCAGGCCTCGATCCCGACCAGCCACCAGATCGCGGCCAGCACGACCGCCAGCGCCAGGTTGGTGACGAGGATGCTGCGGCGCTGGCGCTTGCGCATCGAGTTCGACCAGATCCGGGGACCGATCATCAGTGACCAGATCGGCCCGATGCCGAACATCACGATCGGGTTGCGGAAGAGGCGGTAGCCGAGGCGCGAGTTCCAGGGCCGCGCCAGGTACTCCTCGACGGTCAGGGTCGGGATGTCACCGGTGCCGCGCCGATCGAGATCGCCGGCGGTGCCGTGATGGACGGCGTGGTTGTGGCGCCAGTTGGCGAAGGGCTGGAAGACGAGGAGGCCGGCGACCCGCCCGACCCAGAGGTTGCCGCGCCTGGAGGGCAGGAACGAGCCGTGGGTGCAGTCGTGGAAGACGATGAACGTCCTCATCAGGAAGCCGGCGGCCGGGATCGCGAGGGCGAGGGCGAGCCAGACCGAGACGTCGAGCAGCGCGTACATCGCGACCGAGAGCGCCAGGTAGGGCACGACCGAGGTGCCGAGATCGATCAGCCCGTGCTTTAGCGAGGCGGTCTCGTGACGAGCCACCGATTGCCGCCAGTAGAGGCGGTCGGACTCGTCCGCAGAGGGGCCCAAGCGGGCGATTGTATTCGGCCTCCCTAAATTTTCCCGAGCCGCCGCGTTCAGGCCGACGCGGCGCGCCGGTAGCGCGAGTAGACGACCCGCGAGGCGAAGGCGCGGGTCTCGACCAGCTCGAGCTCGATCCGCCGCTTCATCGGCGGGAAGAAGGGCCTGCCCTCGCCGAGCAGGATCGGCCTGGTGAAGATGCGGTACTCGTCGACCATGTCGTGCTCGACCAGGGTCGAGGCGAGGCCGGCGCCGCCGACGGCGAGGCCCTTGCCCGGTTCCGCCTTCAGCCGTTCGACTTCCTCGACGACGCCCTGGGCGGCGATCGTCGCGTTGCCCTCGACCCGCTCCAGCGTGGTCGAGAAGACCAGCTTCGGCGACGGCTTCCAGATGCGGGCGAATTCGCGCTCGACCTCGCTCCGCTCCGGGTCGTCCCCGGCCGTCTCCCAGAAGACCATCGTCTCGTAGAGGCGGCGGCCATAGAGGTGGACCCCGACCTCGCGCGCCTCGTCGTTGTGGAAGCGGTGCAGCTCCTCGTCGGGCATGGTCCAGTCGATCTCGCCGGCCGGGCCGGCGATGAAGCCGTCGAGCGACACCCCCATCGAGTAGGTCAGCTCCCTCATCGGCCCGCCAGGATGAGCAGGGCGATCAGCGTCGTCGCGTCGCGGACTCCGGCCAGCGCCCCCTCGATCTCGGTCAGCGGCAGGCGGACGACCTCGATCTGCTCGTCCTCATCGCCCTCGGCCGATGCCTCCGAGAGGCCGGTCGCCTCGAAGATGGTCACCACCTCATCGGTGTAGCCGGGGCTCGGGTAGACGACCTGCATCTCCGACCAGATCTCGGCCCGCAGCCCCGCCTCCTCGGCGAGCTCGCGCCTGGCGCACTCGAGCGGGCTCTCGCCCTCGACGTCGAGAGTCCCCGCCGGGATCTCGAGCAGGGCGTCCTCGTCGACCGCCTCGCGCGGCTGGCTGACCAGGTAGACCCCCTCCTCATCGTGGGCGACGATCGCCACCGAGCCGGGGTGTTCGACCACGTCGCGCCGCACCTCGCTGCCGTCGGCGCGGCGGAAGCGGGCGCGGGTGACCTTGACGTGCGTCCCCTCGAGCAGGGTCTCGGCCTCGATCCTCTCCACGCAAGGATTAAAGCCGAAGCCGGGCGGGCAGTAGGTCGGGGATGGCCAACGCACTCGAGGGAACGGTCGCGCTCGTCACCGGCGCCAGCAGCGGCATCGGTGAGGCGACGGCGAGGGCGCTCTCCTCCGCGGGGGCGAAGGTGGCGCTCGCCGCGCGCCGGCTCGAGCGGCTCGAGCGGCTCGCCGAGGAGATCGGCGGCGGCGGTCACACGGCGCTGGCGATCGAGGCCGACATGTCCGACCAGAAGCAGGCGATCGACGCCGTCGAGCGCACGGTCGACGAGCTGGGACGGCTCGACATCGTCGTCAACAACGCCGGCGTGATGCTGCTCGGCCCGATCGAGGATGCGCCGACCGAGGAATGGGACCGGATGATCGACATCAACCTCAAGGGCCTCGCCTACACGACCCATGCCGCCACCCCCCACCTGCTGGCGGCGGCCGAGGACTCCGCGGCGCGGCTGCGCCGACCTGGTCAACATCAGCTCGGTCGCGGGCCGCGTCGCCCGCTCCGGCTCGGGCGTCTACAACCTGACCAAGTTCGGCGTCGGCGCCTTCAGCGAGTCCTACCGACAGGAGTTCGCCTCGCGCAAGGTGCGGACGACGATCATCGAGCCGGGCGCGGTCGACACCGAGCTGACCGACCACCTCCGCGACGAGATCCGCGAGCAGACGCGCGAGCGCTTCGCCGACCTGAAGAAACTCGAGGCGACCGACATCTCGGACGCGATCGCCTTCGCCGTGACGCGGCCCTGGCACGTCTCGCTGAACGAGATCCTGATCAGGCCGACCGAGCAGGTCGGCTAGCGGCGAGGGGACCGCGCCGACGGCGACCATCGGCTACCGTCGTAGGCATCCTCACGGTCTACGACTTCAGACACAAAGCCGCCGACGGCAAGTGGCGCTCGAGCGGGCACCGCAAGGGCATCGACCGAGATGCCGCTTTCGCCTCGCTCGAGGAGAAGGAAGGGCCCCTCCCTCCCGGCCAGTACATGTCGCGTCCGCGCGGCGCCCGCAGCAAGGACTGGGACCTCTTCACGCGACCCTGAGTCGCGGCGCGATGGCCGGCCTCCGGGTCCTCGCGATGGTTCACCAGGCCGACGCCGGCCCCGGCGTCTTCGCCGAGGCGATCACGGACGTCGGCCACCGGCTCGAGACCTGGCCGGTCGCCGAGCGGCCCGAGCCGCCGGCTGACCCGCTCGCCTACGACGCCGTCCTCTGCCTCGGCGGCGCCCAGCATCCCGACCAGGCCCGCGAGCATCCCTGGCTGGCGCCCGAGGTGGCGCTGCTCGCCGACCTGCTCGAGGCCGAGGTGCCGCTGCTCGGCGTCTGCCTCGGCGCCCAGCTGCTGACCCTGGCCGCGGGCGGCGAGACGCGGCGGGCGGCGGCGCCGGAGATCGGCTGGGAGCGGGTCGAGTTGACGGAGGCGGGGAGCGAGGACCCGATCCTCGGGCCGCTGGCGCCTGCCTTCGAGGCCTTCGAGTGGCACAGCTACGAGTGCGTGCCGCCGGCAGCCGCCGTCCGCCTCGCGGGTTCCCCCGGCGGCTACCTGCAGGCGTTCGCGATCGGCAGCGGCCACGCGATCCAGTTCCACGCCGAGGTGACCGCCGACGACGCCGAGCGCTGGATCGACGACTACCGATCCGACCCTGACGCGGTTCGGATCGGGGTCGACCCGGAGGCCCTGCGCGCCGAGACCGAGGGCAAGATCGCCGCCTTCAACGAGCTCGGCCGCGGGCTCTGCCGGCGCTGGATCGACGGGGCCGCCCGCTAGGCTGCGAGGGTCTCGTCCCCCGACCAAGGAGCACCCTTGTCCAAGGCCCGCTCGTCCCTGTCCCTCGCCGTGCTCGTCGCCGCCTGCTGCGCCCTGCTCGCGCCATCGGCCGGAGCGGCCACCGTCGTCAACGGCGACTTCGAGACCGGGCTCCTCAACGGCTGGACCAGCTACAGCGACTTCAACAACGGCGTCTGGAACACCTACTCGGGGACCGGCAGCACCCGCCACAAGGAAATCGAAAAAGAAATCGCCGAAGAAGGCGGCAGCCCGTCAGACATGCAGGCGCCCTTCTTTGCCCCACCGCAGGGAACCTTCGCGGCGCTCAACGAACAGAGCGAACCCGACACCTCGATCCTCTTCCAGGACATCGCGCTCGAGCCCGGCTGGACTCAGCAGCTCTCGCTGACGCTCTACTACCGCAGCGCGGAGGCGATCGCCGTGCCCTCGCCGGACACCCTGAAAACCGAAACCGGCCGCGGCGGAATCATGGTCTTGCCGCTTGCGGCTCCCGGCGAACCGGGCTTCGAAAACCAGCAGGTCCGTGTCGACGTGATCAAGCCGACCGCGCCGCTCGAATCGCTGGCGCCGGGCGACATCCTCACGACCCTCTTCGCAAGCAAGCCCGGCGACCCGGAAACGCTGCCGCCGACGGCCCTCAGCGCCAGCCTGACCCCGTTCGCCGGCCAGACCGTGCGGCTGCGGATCGCGACGGCGATCAACGAGGGCCCGATGGAAGCCGCGGTCGATGCCGTCTCGCTGGTGAGCACGCCGCCGAGCAACGTCTTCAAAGCGGGCAAGCTCTCCCTGAACAAGAAGAAGGGCAACGGCAGTCTCGAGGTCACCGTTCCCGGAGCCGGGGTGCTGAGCGCCGCCGACGCCGCCAAGAAGGGCAAGCCGAAGCTGATCAAGGCGGTCACGGTGAAACCGAAAGCGGCCGGCAAGGCGAAGCTGACGCTGAAGCCGACCGACGCCGGGCTCAAGGCGCTCGAAGGCTCAGGCAAGCTCAGCTTCAAGGCGCTGCTCACCTTCACCCCTACCGACGGCCTGCCGGCCTCCCAGAGCTTCAAGGGCAAGCTGAAGCTGGTCAGCCAGAAATAGCGGGCCCTCAGTCGACCTGGCCCGGCGTCAGGTAGGCGCCGGTGATGCCGCCGTCGACCTGGAAGGCGGTGGCGGTGACGAAGCTCGAGTCGTCGCTGGCGAGGAAGAGGGCGGCCTTGGCGATCTCCTCGACCTCACCGAAGCGGCCCATCGGGATGTGGACGAGCCGTTTGGCCGCCCGTTCGGGGTCCTTGGCGAAGAGCTCCTCGAGCAGCGGCGTGTTGACCGGTCCGGGGCAGAGGGCGTTGACCCGCACGCCACGGTCGGCGAACTCGACCCCGAGCTCGCGCGAGAGCGCCAGCACCGCCCCCTTCGAAGCGGTGTAGGAGACCTGGGAGACGGCGGCGCCCAGCAGGGCGACGAAGGAGGCGACGTTGATCACCGAGCCGCCGCCGCTGTCGAGCAGGTGCGGGATCCCGTGTTTGCAGCAGAAGAAGACGCCGCGCAGGTTGACGTCCTGCACCCGCTGCCAGGACTCGAGCGAGGTCTCGAGGATCGAGCTGTCGTCGGGCGGGTTGATGCCGGCGTTGTTCATCATCACGTCGACGCTGCCGAACTGTCCCCTCACCTGAGTGAAGGCGTCGCGGACCTGCTCCTCGTTCGAGACGTCGGCGCGGATCGTCAGATCGGCCGCGGAGCCGCTCTGATCGAGGTCGATGCCGATCACGCGGGCGCCGTGCTCGGCAAAGAGCCGGGCGCACTCGGCGCCGATCCCGCTGGCGCTGCCGGTGATGACGCAGACCTTCCCCTCCAGGCGTTCAGCCATCACTCCTCCGTTGCGTAGTAGACGTTCTTGACGTCGGTGTAGTGGTCCAGGGCATCGGGCCCGAGCTCGCGGCCGACACCGGACTGCTTGAAGCCGCCGAACGGGGTCGAGACCCGCACCGACGTGTTCGAGTTGATCGAGATCACGCCGGTCTCGAGCGCCCGGGCAAGCCGCAGCGCCTTGGCCCCGTCCCGGGTCCAGACCGACCCGGAAAGGCCGTAGATGGTGTCGTTGGCGAGGGCGACCGCCTCGCTCTCACCGTCGAAGGGGATGACGCAGACGACCGGGCCGAAGATCTCCTCGCGGGCCGCAGCGTCGTCCTTGTCGACCGGCGAGAGGACGGTCGGCGGGAACCAGTAGCCGGGGCCGTCGGGGGCGGCGCCGCGGATCGCCACCGGCGCCCCCTCGGGGACATAGGCGGCAACCTCCTGGCGGTGGCCGGCGGAGATCAACGGCCCCATCTCGGTTTCCTCGTCGAGCGGGTCGCCGACCCGGATCGCCTCGACCGCGGGTGCCAGGGCCGCGAGGAAGTCGTCGAGGGCAGAGCGCTCGACCAGGATCCGCGAGCGGGCGCAGCAGTCCTGGCCGGCGTTGCCGAAGACGGCCATCGGCGCCGCCGCGGCGGCGGCCTCGAGATCGGCGTCGGCAAAGACGACGTTGGCCGACTTGCCGCCCAGCTCGAGCGTCACCCGCTTGATCGTCTGCGCGGCGGCGGCGGCGATTCCGCGGCCGACCTCGGTCGAGCCGGTGAAGGCGATCTTGGCGATCTCGGGGTGCTCGACCATGCGCGCGCCGCAGACGCTGCCGGGGCCGGCGACGACGTTGAGAACGCCCTCCGCGAGGCCCGCCTCGAGCGCGATCTTCTCCAGCTCGAGCGCCGTCAGCGGGGTCAGCTCGGCCGGCTTGAGGACGACCGTGTTGCCCGCGGCCAGCGCCGGCGCCAGCTTCCAGGAGGCGATCGTCAGCGGGAAGTTCCAGGGCACGATCAGGCCGACGACGCCGAGCGGCTCGCGAAAGGTCATGTCGACCCCGCCGGCGACCGGGATCGTCCGCCCGAGCAGGCGCTCGGGAGCGCCGGCGTAGTAGCGGAAGGTCTCGACCACCATGCCGATCTCGCCGCGGGCGTCGCCGATCGGCTTGCCCGCGTTGCGCGCCTCGAGCCGGGCCAGGTCCTGATGACGCGCCTCGATCGCCTCGGCCAGGTCGCGCAGGAGCGCGGCACGGGCGGCGGGCGCCAGCGCCCGCCAGGCGGGGAATGCGGCCCGCGCCCGCGAGACCGCCGCGTCGACCTCCTCCGCCCCGGCCCGCGGCACCTCGGCCATCACCTGCTCGGTGGCCGGCTCGATCACCTCGATCGCGCTCACGCCTGCTCCTCGCGCGCCGACTGATCGGCCGAGACGACGAAGTCGCCGCGGGCGGCGGCGACGAGGGAGGCGATCAGCGGGCTGTCGGGGTCCTCCTCCGGGTGCCAGATGACTCCGAGGGCGTAGCGGCGCCCGGGCAGCTCGATCGCCTCGACCAGGTCGTCCTCGACCGACCAGCCGCTGACCTCGAGCCGATCGCCGATCCGGTCGACGCCCTGGTGGTGGTGCGACATCACGAGCAGTCCTTCGGCGCCCGCCGCGTCGCAGGCGAGGCTCTGCGGCGAGAGCCGCACCCGATGGCTGCCGAAGCTGCCGGCCATGCTGCGGTGGAGCTCGTTGGCGACCGAGTCCGGCAGGTGCTGGTCGAGGCTGCCGCCGAGGGCGACGTTGAGGACCTGCATCCCGCGGCAGATCCCGAGCAGCGGCATGTCGCGCTCGATCGCGCGGCGGACGAGGGCGATCTCAAAGCGGTCGCGCTCGGGCCAGGTCCCCTTGGTCTCGGCGTGCGGCTCGGCCCCGTAGACGGCCGGGTCGAGGTCGGCGCCGCCGGCGAGCAGCAGCGCGTCGACCCGGCCGAGGACGGCGTCGGGGTCCGAGGTGACCGCCTGGTCGGGGGGAAGGACGATCGCGAGGCCGCCGGCGCGCTGGACCGCGGAGACGTAGTTGCGCGGCGCCAAGGTCACCTCGTAGGAGTCCCAGACTCCCCAGCTGACGCGCTCGATCGCCGCGCAGATGCCGACCACGGGTGCCGACATCAGAGTCGCTCGAAGCCCCTGAAGCGCTCCCAATCGGTGACCGCCGACTCGAAGGCCTCGATCTCGATCCTGGCCCGGTTCAGGTAGTGCTCGACCGCCTCCTCGCCGAAGGCGTCCTTGGCCAGGGTCGAGCGGGCGAAGGCGTCGCGGGCGGCGTAGATGTTGCGCGGCACCCGCGGCTTGTCGGACTCGTAGGCGTTGCCCTCGAAGGCCGGTTCGAGCTCGAGCCCCTCGTCGATCCCGCGCAGGCCGGCGGCGATCATCGCGCTCAGCGCCAGGTAGGGGTTGACGTCGGCGCCCGGCAGCCGGTTCTCGACCCGCAGGCTCTCGCCCTCGCCGACGACGCGCAGCGAGCAGGTTCGGTTGTCGCGGCCCCAGGCGACCGCGGTCGGCGCGAAGGAGCCGAGCGCGAACCGTTTGTAGGAGTTGACGTGGGGCGCGTAGAGCAGGGTCAGCTCCTCCATCGCCGCCAGCTGGCCGGCGACGAAGCTCTCGAACATCCCCTGGTCCTCGCCGAAGGCGTTGCCGCCGTCCTCCTTGGCGAGCGAGCAGTGGATGTGACAGGAGTTTCCCTCGCGCTCGTTGAACTTGGCCATGAAGGTGATCGACTGCTCCTCCTGGGCCGCGATCTCCTTCGCTCCGTTCTTGTAGATCGCGTGGTTGTCGGCGCTGCGCAGGGCCTCGTCGTAGCGGAAGTTGATCTCGTGCTGGCCGAGGTTGCACTCGCCCTTCGAGTTCTCGACCACCATCCCCGCCGCGGCCATCTCGTTGCGGATGCGGCGGATCAGGGGCTCGACCCGGGCGGTGCCGAGCAGCGAGTAGTCGATGTTGTAGAGGTTGGCCGGCTCGAGGTCGTGGAAGCCCTTGCGCCAGGCGCCCTCGTAGGTGTCGCGGAAGACGATGAACTCGAGCTCGGTGCCGGCGTTCGCGATCAGGCCGCGCTCGGCGAGCCGGGCGAGCTGCTTGCGCAGGATCTGGCGCGGCGAGGCGAGGACCTCCCTGCCGTCCCCCCACTGCAGGTCGGCCATCACCATCGCGGTCCCCTCGAGCCAGGGGATCGGGCGCAGGGTGTCGAGGTCGGGGACCATCTCGAAGTCGCCGTAGCCGGTGTCCCAGGAGGACATCGCGTAGCCGCCGACGGTTTCCATGTCGACGTCGACAGCGAGCAGGTAGTTGCAGCCCTCGGCGCCATGCTCGAGCACGTCGTCGATGAAATGGGTGGCGGTCAGCCGCTTGCCCTGCAGGCGGCCCTCCATGTCGGCGATCGCCAGCAGCACGGTGTCGACCGTGCCCTCGGCGACCGCCTTCTTGAGCTCCTCGATCGTCACCCGGGAGACGTTACGCGCTCATCTTCATCGGCCGGCGCGCTCCCACGCTCAGGGCGCGCCCGGACCGACCTCGGGCTCGGGGCCGATCTCTTTCGCGAGGTCGGTCTCCCTGACCTGGCCGGTGAAGTGCCTGCGGGCGGTGGTCATCCAGCCGATCCAGGCGAGCAGGATCACGGCGCCCACCGTCAGGGGTGCGTAGTTGAACGCCTCCCAGTTGAACTCGTCGTTCCACGGCACCGCTTCCGGGGTGAAGGGGAGGCAGAAGATGATCGTGATCAGCGCCACCCAGAAGGTCGCGAAGCTGTTCATCCAGCGGTACTTCTGCCCGTTGTTCCACGGTCCCACCTGGAACTCCCTGCCTTTGCGCCAGCGCAGGTAGATCGGGATCGCGTAGGCGATGTAGAGGCCGATCACGGCGATCGAGACGACCGCGAAGAATGCGAACGGCACCGCTTCTCCGTTGCCCTTGCCCTTCAGCGCCGGCAACGTGATCAGCAGCGCCGCGGTCGCCATCGCCAGCACGGCGTAGGTGGGCACCCGCTCCGAGTTGACCGTCGAGATTTTCGCCGAGACCCGCTTGCCGAAGCCGCGGTCACGGGAGAAGGCGTAACACATGCGTGAGGCGCTGGTCAGGCAGGCGCCGCCGCAGAACAGCTGGCCGACGACCGAGATGATCAGGACGAACTTGCCCCAGCCCGACCCCAGCGCTTCGACCAGGAGCGTCGGCGCGAAGCCGAACGCTTCGTTGGCCCCGTCGACGTTGGTGACCGAGAAGGTGATCGCCAGCAGCACGACCCAGCCGATCACCGCCGAGTAGAAGATCGATCTCCAGACGCCCTTGGCGGCGGCGGTCGAAGCTCCGTGGGTCTCCTCGGAGATGTGGGCGGAGGCGTCGAAGCCGGTGATCGTGTACTGGGTCAACAGGAAGCCGAGGGGCAGCACGTAGAACCAGAACATGTCTCCCCCGAAGCCGCTGTTGTTGATCCGGTGGCCGAAGACGAAGCTGAAGCTCTGGTGCCCGTCGGGGACGACGATCAGGACGATGACGATCGCGGCGACCCCGATCACGTGCCACCAGACCGAGACGCTGTTGACCAGGGAGAGCAGGTGGGTTCGCCTCACGTTGATGATCGTGTGCAGGATCAGGATCAGCGCGAAGAGCAGGAAGGTCTCGGCGAGGACACTCGATTCGTCGCCGAAGTTGAGCCCGAAGATGTTGACTTCGTAGAGGCCGAGGACGACGTTGAGGAAGGTCGCGCAGGCGTAGTCGACCGAGGCCAGGACCGCGACCAGGCCGATCAGGTTGAACCAACCCGTGAACCAGGCCCAGGCCGGACCGCCCAGTTTCCCGGCCCACCAGTAGATCCCCCCGGCGGTCGGGTAGGCGGAGACCAGCTCCGACATGCAGAAGCCGATGATCAGGATCGGGATCGAGATCAGCGGCCAGCCGATCGAGATCGCGATCGGGCCGCCGTTGTTCCAGGCCTGGCCATAGGTGGTGAAGCAGCCGGCCAGGATCGAGATGATCGTGAACGAGATCGCAAAGTTGGAGA
Organism: uncultured Solirubrobacterales bacterium; assembly: GCA_963836415.1. GTDB lineage: Bacteria > Actinomycetota > Thermoleophilia > Solirubrobacterales > 70-9 > VRUE01. The sequence goes on along the minus strand of CAWIJE010000004.1, from coordinate 1,285,315 downwards.
AACCACTCCAGGCTCGGTTCAGCGACTGTTTGTAACCGAGTTCGGCGAGACGTTTTTCGTCGCTGTCCCCTGGCGTCGTGACGCTGCTCTCCATGCGTTCTTCCCTCCGATAGACGAGCTTGCGATAAAAGGTGTGGTGAACACACCTAACCCGCAACGACCCTAAGTCGCGGGCGGACTCCGTGTCAATGCCCACTTGCAGAAATTCCGAGCGATCGCCACGGCCGCGCTGACAGAAGCGGTCGAGCGGCTGGCCGCGATGCTCGGCGAGCCGCGGGGCGAGCCGGTCGCGCTCGAGGGCGGCATCACCAACCGCAACTACCGGGCCAGGCTCGGCGGCGAGGACGTCGTCCTCCGGCTGCCCGGCAAGGACACCGATCAGCTCGGCGTCGACCGCGGCGCCGAGCGCGCCGCCAGCGAAGCGGCGGCGGCGGCGGGGGTCGGGCCCGAGGTCCTCGCCCTGCTCGACGACCCTGTCTGCCTCGTCACCCGCTTCATCGAGGGCGACCCGGTCGCCGCCGAGGACCTCCACGAGCCGGCGCTGCTGGCCGAGGTCGCCGGAGCCCTGCGCCGGGTCCACGGCGCCGCCGCGATCGCCGCGACCTTCTCCCCCTTCCGTGTGGTCGAGGACTACGCGGCGCGGGCCGAGAGCCGCGGCGCGGCGCTGCCCGACGACTACGGCTGGGCCCGCGAGGCCGCGGCGCGGATCGAGGCCGGGCTGAGCGGCCCCGAGCACGAGCCGGTCCTCTGCCACGACGACCTGCTCGCCGCCAACTTCATCCGCACCGCCGACGGGGTCCGGATCGTCGACTGGGAGTACGCGGGGATGGGCGACCGCTACTTCGACCTCGGCAACCTGGCGGTCAACAACGGCCTCGGGGCCGCCGAGGAGGCGCTCCTGCTCGAGGCTTACTTCGGTGCCGAGGCGAGCGCCGTGCGGCTTGAGAGCCTGCGCCTGATGCGCTTCATGTCGGACTTCCGCGAGGCGATGTGGGGCGTGCTGCAGGGCAGCCTCTCCGATCTCGACTTCGACTTCGACGCCTACGCCGAGGAACACTTCGAGCGGATGCGGAAGACCGCGGAGGAGACGGGCCTTGCCGCGGGCTGAGCTGCCCGACCGCGCCCGCTGCGTGATCGTCGGCGGCGGCGTCGGCGGCGCCTCGCTCGCCTACCACCTGGCGAAACTGGGTTGGGAGGACGTGATCCTGCTCGAGCGCTCGCAGCTGACCTCGGGCTCGACCTTCCACTCGGCCGGCCTCGTCGGCCAGCTGCGCGGCTCGGTCTCGCTGACCAAGATGATGATGCACTCGGTCGACCTCTACCGGCGGCTCAAGGACGAGTCCGAGTTCGACCCCGGCTGGACCGAGTGCGGCGGCATCCGCCTCGCCTCGAGCGAGGAGCGACTCGAGGAGCTGCGTCGCCAGGCGGGCTGGGCGAAGACCTTCGGCCTGCCGCTCGAGCTGATCTCCGCCGAGGAGGCGAAGGAGATGTTCCCGCTGATGTCGACCGAGGGCGTGCTGGGAGCCGCCTGGCTGCCGACCGACGGCTACATCGACCCCTCGCAGCTGACCTTCGCCCTCGCCGACGGTGCCCGCCAGGGCGGTTGCCGCACCTTCACCGAGACCCGTGTCACCGGGATCGAGGTCCGCGACGGGCGCGTGCGCGGCGTCCGCACCGAGCGCGGCGACGTCGAGGCCGAGGTCGTCGTCGACGCCGGCGGCATGTACGCGGCGGAGATCGCCCGCCTGGCGGGCGTGCGGGTGCCGGTGATGCCGATGTCCCACCAGTACCTCGTCACCCAGCCCTTCCGCGAGCGCGGCGGCGGGCACCTGCCGACCCTGCGCGATCCCGACCTGCTCGTCTACTACCGCGAGGAGGGCGGCGGGCTGATCATGGGCGGCTACGAGCGCCAGAGCAGGCCCGCCTTCATGCCCGCCGGGGCGGCCGGCCTCGACGCGATCCCCGCCGACTTCAACGGCCGCCTGCTGGAAGAGGAGTGGGACCGCTTCGCCGAGATCGTCGAGAACTCGAAGCGGCGCGTGCCGGCGATGGACGAGATCACCGTGACCAAGCTGATCAACGGGCCAGAGGCGTTCACGCCCGACAACGAGTTCTGCCTCGGCGAGACCGAGGTCGGCGGCTTCTTCGTCTGCGCCGGCTTCTGCGCCCACGGCCTGGCCGGCGCCGGCGGCATCGGCAAGGTGATGGCCGAGTGGATCGCCGAGGGCGAGCCGAGCCTCGACCTCTGGGAGATGGACGTCCGCCGCTTCGGCGACCAGTACCGCTCGCCGACCTACACCCACGCGCGGATCACCGAGACCTACGAGACCTACTACGACATCCGCTACCCCAACCACGAGCGCCTGGCGGGGCGGCCGCTGCGGCTCTCGGCGGTCAACGCCTGGCACCGCGAGCATGGTGCCGCCTTCGGCGAGAAGTCGGGCTGGGAGCGGGTCAACTGGTACGAGTCGAACGCCGGCGACGGCGACGAGGGGCTGCGCCCGCGCGGCTGGGCGGGGCAGCACTGGTCGGCGGCGATCGGCGGCGAGCACCGGGCGACCCGCGAGCGGGTCGCGATCTTCGACGAGTCCTCCTTCGCCAAGCTTGAGATCGAGGGGCCGGCGGCGGCCGACTTCCTCGAAGGGCTCTGCGACAACCGGGTCGCCCGCGACGTCGGCCAGATCACCTACACCCAGATGCTCAACGGCCGCGGCGGGATCGAGTGCGACTTCACCGTCGCCCGGCTCGCCGAGCAGCGATTCTCGATCGTCACCGGCACCGCCTTCGGCAACCATGACCGCGAGTGGATGCGCCGGCACCTGCCGGCCGGCGGCGGCGTCCAGATCCACGATGTGACCTCGCAGCGCTCCTGTTTCGGGATCTGGGGGCCGCGGGCCCGCGATGTGCTCGCCGCGCTCACCCCCGCCGACCTCGGCGACGAGGCCTTCCCCTATATGAGCCTGCGCGAGATCACGGTCGGCGACGTCCCGGTGCGGGCGCTGCGCGTGACCTATGTCGGCGAGCTCGGCTGGGAGCTCTACTGCCCCACCGAGTACGGCCTCGGCCTCTGGCGGGCGCTCTGGGCGGCAGGCGAGGAGCACGGCATCGTCGCCGGCGGCTACCGGGCGGTCGACTCGCTGCGGCTGGAGAAGGGCTACCGGGTCTGGGGCGCCGACATCACCCCGGACGAGACGCCCTACGAGGGCGGGGTCGGCTTCTGCGTCAAGCTGGAAAAGGGCGAGGGCTCCTTCATCGGCCGCGAGGCGCTGGCCGCGGCGAAGGAGGAGGGCCCGCGGACGCGGCTCTGCTGCCTGACCCTCGAGGACCCACGCTCGATCGCGCTCGGCAACGAGCCGGTGCGGGCGGGCGCCGAGATCGCCGGCCGGGTGACGACCGGCGGCTACGGCTACACCGTCGGGCGCTCGATCGCCTACGCCTACCTGCCGCCGGAGCTGGCCGCGCCGGGGACCGAGGTCGCGGTCGAGATCTTCGGCCGCTGGGTGGCGGGCGAGGTAGCCGCCGAGCCGCTGTTCGACCCCAAGGGCAGCCGGATCCGCGGCTGAGCGGGCAGCAGCCCGGCGAGGATGTGCTCGGTGCCGGCGCTGTGCTCGCGCAGGGCGACTACCGCGCCGGGCCCGTCGCCGCGGCGGATCCGCCTGGTCAGCTGGCGGTGCTGCTCGTTGGAGCGGGCGAGGACTTCGGGCGGGTGCGGGATCAGCGCGATCAGGTCGGTCATCTGGCCCTGGACCTCGGTCATCGCGTCGAGCAGGCGGGGCGAGTGGGCAGCCTCGGCGATGCCGATGTGGAAGCGGACGTCGGTGCGCCGGTACTCGGCGAAGTCCTCGACCTCGGTCGCCATCTTGGCGACCAGCTGCTCGAGCCGGGTCAGCTGCTCGGGGTCGGCCCGTTCGGCGGCCAGCAATGCCGAGCCCGATTCGACCGCGACCCGGTAGTCGAGGACCGCCCAGGCGCGATCGTCGAGCGGCTCGTCGTCCGCTGTCGAGAGCGGCGGACGCTCGGCGACGAAAGTGCCGCCGCCACGGCCCCGCAAGCTGACCAGGTGGCCGCTCTGGACGAGGGCGGTGAGAGCCTGGCGCAGGCTCGAGCGGGAGATCCCGAGCTCCGCCGCCAGCTCACGCTCGGAAGGAAGGCGGGCACCGGCGCTGAGGATGCCGAGGCGGATCGCCGTCCCCAGCCGCTCGACCGTCTCCTCGAAGGTGCTCGGCGCGCGCACCGGCCTGAACACCGCCTCCAACGCCGCGTCCCGCTGCATGTTCCTACGGTAGCGGGGAACAGCTGCCGCGCCGCGCCCGGTCGAGGGGCGCGGCGCGACGAGTGCTCGGCTGCTGCCTAGCCCTTCGGCGTGCAGGGCTTGCTGAACGTGCCTTCCAACTTCGAGCCGTTGGCGAAGGCGATTTCGCCGGCGACGAAGAGGCTGCCGGTGGGGCAGTTGGCGACGAGCAGGCTCTGCTTCTTGCCTTTGACCGTGAACTTTTTCGAGATCTTGGCTTTGAAGCTGGTCACAGAACCGGAACCACTGGTGATCGTCGGCACTTTGATGAAGGCGTTGGTGCCGTATTTGCCACCCGTCTTTTTGATCGCCACCGGGACGACGAAGGTCGTCGCGGCCGGGACTTTCGCGTAGACGTGCAGGATCAGCGACGGGTTGCCGCCCTTGGGCGGTCCGTTGAAGATCAGCAGCGGGCCACTGGCCCCGAACGGCGGCTGTTCCGGGAATGCGATGTCAGCCGTGACCGTGCCGGTGCCGACGAGGGCGTCGCCGCAGACCTTTTTCGCCTGCGAGGTGAGGGTGCTCTCGAGCTGGCCCGTGGTGCAGGTGGGCAGGCCCTTTGCGTTGATCGCGCCGGCCTTGTTGAAGTCGAGCGAGATCGTTTTCGCCGCCGCGATGTGGGTCTTGTCGGTGGTATTGAGCTTGCCTTCGAGGGTCAGCGAGATCGGCGTCCCCGGGCCCTTCTTGGCGAGCGCCTTGGGCGAGAAGCCACCATCGAATTCGACTTCGATGTTGCCGCTCTTGACGACGATGCCCGACGCGCTGCCGACCATCACGGCCATTGCCGCGACGACCACGGCCCCGATGCTCAGGACCTTGAACCTATGCGTGCGAATACGACTCAACATTCTCCTTCTCCCTTTTTGGCTTTAAGTCCGTGCTCCGGGGTTACTTACCCGAGAGTTCACTTCTCAATTGCAGTGCCAGCTGGTACACGCAGCCCTGGTACCCGGACCGGCCCTGAACTTCAGGCAGGGACCTTTCGTAGACCCCCGCCGCGAGCTGCCCGGCGGCGAAGTCCGGGCTGTCTGACGCCTGCTTTTCGTAATGGGCGATTTCGCCGATCATCTGCTTCTGGTCCTTGGTGAAGGTCGTCTGCGCTTCGGCCGCCGGCATGAACTCGTCGATCACCTGCGAGGGCGACTTGCCCTTGCAGGCGCGTTCCCCGGCCCTGATCCACTTCTCCGCCTGGGGCGGGGACTGCGGCAGCGGCCGGGGCTTGGGAAACGACCTCGCCAAGACCTTGCCGATCGGAGCGTCAGCGGGCAACGGCTTCTGCGCCGGTTTCGATCCGGCGCCCGAGGATGCCTGGCCCGCGTCGGTCCCCTCAGTTCCCGAGTCGCCACCGCAGCCGGCGAATGCCAGCGCCGCGACCGAGCTGAGAGCCAACACGACCCAGACCGTCCTCATCGAGAGCCTGAGCCGGCCTCAGCCCCTGGCCTTGCAGTCCCGCTTGAGCACGCTCGAGACCACGGTGCCGTCTTCGAAGGAGTAGGTCGACTTCGCGAAGTTGAAGCTCGCGATGTTGACTCCCTTCGGCAACGGGCAGGAGGCTTCCACATAGCTCCGCTTTTCCCCCTTGAAGCTGTATTTGCGCTTCAGCGAGAGGTCGAAGGCGGAGATGTAGCCCGAGCCGCTGGCGATCTGGGGCACGTCCGCGACCAGCGAGGTGCCGTAGGTGCCGCTGGTCTTGTTGACGATGAAGATGATCACGTAGGTGATCGAGAGCGTCCCCTGCGACGTGACGTGGGCGAAGATCGCCTGCTTGCCCTTGTACTTGCCGTTGAAGGCGAGCAACGGGCCGTTGGTCGAGAACGGGGTCTGGCCCGGCAGTGCCACCCGTGAGGTGACGTTGCCGCTGCCGACTTCGGCGTCGCCGCATGCCTTCTTCGCGGCCGCGGCGGAGGCGTTGGTCAGCCTTCCCAGCGAGCAGAGAGGCAGGCCCTTGTTGTCGATCAACCCGTGCGAGTTGATGTCGAGTTTGATTTTGGTCAGGCGCGGCGGGGCGCTGTGGTCTTTGGTCTTGATCTTGGCCCCGATCTGGACTCCGACCGGCGCCAGGTCCTTGCGCGGCAGCGTCACCGGGGCGATGCTGCCGTGGAAGGAGATGACGACGTTGCCCGAGGCCGCCTGCTCACCGCTGGCGATGCCGGCGGTGAGGGCGGTTGCGGACAGGGCCGCTACCAGGGCCGCTACGGCCCCGCGACGTGAAATAAGCCTCCGCATCTCAGCTGTACTTGGAGGGGTCGATCTTGCAGTAGTTGAAGCTGTAGGAGAAGACCAGCGCGTTCGTCGCGTCAGCGTTGTGCGAGAGCTTCACGCTGAGCGAGGAGGCCGGGCCTTTCTGCCCCTTCTTGAGCTTCGTCGCGATCGTCTTCATCAGGCTGACCTCGCCCTTGATCCCGCTCAGCCACTTGCTGATCGTGGCGCTGTCGGTCGTCGGCGGCGGCACGGCGGCCAGTTTCTTCTGAGTCCCTTCCAGCGCCTTGGCGGCCTTGGTGAAGTCTTCCGAGGCCTGCTTCAGCTTGTCGGCCTTGACCAGGCCTTTGACCGGCTTCAGGTACTTGTCCGAGGCGGATTTGTTCGCCTGGCAGATCGGTTCCACTTCCGCCTTGTAGGTGTCCTTCGTCTGTTCGGCGGCAAAGGCCATCGAAGCAAAGATCAACATCGCCGCAACTGTCGCGATCGCAACTCTCATCGGGTTCCTCCTGGAAGCTCTCATCATCGAACGAGCTGGTAGGCGCAGACGTACCGCGTGTCGCTTTCCACCGGCCATTCCTGCATTATGCCTCGACCGTCGACGACGATCGTTTTGTAGTGAGTGTCGTCGGCGTAGTACTGGTCGCTGACCGCGAAGTCAGGCGGCGTGCCTTCACCGAGGTTGATCACCGTGCGGACCGAGTAGAGCTCCATCGGGGTCGGCAGGTAGCCGCCCTTGGCTGCGCACGCGGTGGCGGCGGCTTTGACGCTGGGCACCGCCGGGTTGAGCGAGAGGTCGTAACAGGTGCCCCTGATCAGCGAGGTCCCGCCCGGGCAGGAGGCGCTGTGGTTTTCGGCGCCGACCGTGGAGGCGTTCTGAGCGCTGGTCGTGTTGGTGGCCGACGGCACCGTGCCGATCGAGCCGACGTTGATGTCGTCTCCGGTCAGGGTATGGAGGGCGACCTTGGCCCCGGTGACCGCGTTGTTCGCGATCTTCCCGGTGGTGACGGAAGCATTCTTGAGCTGCTTCGTGCCCACGCTGTTCTTGGCGAGCACGGTGTGCTTCGCGGCGACCGCGGTGCCACTGAGCGCCACGATCAGCGCGACGATTGCAATTACAAGCGCCGGTGAGGGTCGCCTAGTCCTTGAATCCATCTCCTGCTTCCTCCCGTTTCGTTCGAGTCCCTAAGTTCCCAACTGCCCTAACACGCCGGCTGACGCCAAGCTGCGGTCAGGGAGGCTACACAAATCCGCGTCAATGTCGCAACTTCAACAAACTTCGGATCAGCCCCTGCGCACCTTCTTCTTCGCCGCCTTGCCGCAGGCGGCCTTGACCTTCATGTTCTGCGTCAGGTCCTTGCCGTTCTGCGCTTGTAGGCGACCTTGACCACCGGCGCGCCTTGCAGAGGTCGCGGGTGTTGATCAGGTAGCCGTGCTTGCCGCCGAAGATCTTCAGGTGGAAGTGCCCGATCGGCGCGTCCGGGACGACCGGGACTGTCGTCTGCAGGCGGCCTCCCTTGACCGTCGTCGTGTCGGCCCGCGGCACCAGCTTGACCTGGCCGTCGAGGATGAAGGCGAGCCGCGGCAGCCCGCCTGAGCCCGAGACCGCGTAGACCGGGCCGCTGAGCGGCTGGTCCAGCAGCGGCGTCGTGGTCGAGGCCTCGCCGATCGGCTGGCGGCCCGCGCACTGGGTCGCGGCCAGTTCTTTCTCCGAGCAGATGTTGCCGAGGTGGCGCTGGTCGATCTCGAAGGCGTTGGGCAGGGTGACCGCGAGCGACTTGATGTTGGCGTCGCCGGGCCGGGTCGTTGAGGTCGAACAGCAGGCCCGGGTTGACCGCGCGCCGGGTCCCCTTTCGGCCGCCCTCCTGGCGCACCGTCATCTTCGGCTTGAAGGGCAGCCTGCGCGCAGTTGACGACCTGGAAGTAGGAGGAGAAGTCGGTGACCGTGCCCTGGTCGCCGATCCCCTGCGAGTCGACCGTGAACGGCGAGCAGTTGGTCGGGTTGATCGTGAACCTCGGCTGTCGATGTTGACCTGGATCGAGCGCATCCGGATCGGGACGCCGCCGATGATCGAGGGGACGGTGTCGGAGACGGCGGTGACATGGGCGTCGAGCGGGTCGACGTGGAGCGCGACGCGGACGACGACGACGCCGTAGTCGTAGGGGCCCGCCAGAGCCGGCGTGATCGCCGCCAGGCTCAACGGCGCGCCCTTGAACGGCCCGGAGAGGTACATCCGGCCGACCGCGTGGAAGGGATGTTCGCCGGGCCCGGCGGCGACGTTGGTGGTGCCGACGAAGCTCGAGCTCGGGCAGCTCGGCGAGGCCTGCTCGGCGCGGCCCGAGTTGTTGGCGGCGGCGAGGATCGCGGCTTCCGGGCAGTAGCCGATGCCGCGCAGCGAGCCGGTGAAGCCGGGCGGCAGCTTGAAGTTGAGGTCGCCGAGGAACTGGTCGCCGTCGTCGCGGTCCAGTTTGAGGATGAAGTTGGAGAAGTCGCCGGCCTTGGGGTTCGTCGTGCCGGCCACCAGGCGTGGGTGGAAGGGCCGCGTTTCTCCCGGGCAGGGGCTGCCGTGGGGGCCCGAGGTGAGCTGACGATCGGTTCCGACTGCTGCGGCGCAAGCTCGTTGTTCCAGGGCACCAGCTGGGCGCTCGACGGCATAGATCGAGCAGCGGGTCGGGGTCGCGACGAGGCCGCGGTCGGAGGCGAAGAGGTGCAGGTTGAACTCCTCGAAGGGCACCTGCGGCAGGTTGGCCACGGAGACCGTGAGGCTGGCCGGTGTGCGGGGTCCGGCAGGAAGGAGGCGAAGAGCTTGGCGTGGATGCCGAAGCCGTCGAAGATCATGAAGGCGCGGTACTGGTTGCCCGGCTTCGGTTCGCCGATGTAGAGCGAGCCGTTGAGCGGGCCTTCGAGCGCCGGCGTCGTCACTTCGACCGTGCCTATCTTCGAGTTGTCGGGGCAGTGGCCCGGCTCATCGGTGCCGAAGCCGGCCTCCCTGTCGGTGCAGGCGGTCTGCCCGTCGGCGGCGTCGGGGTTGATCGTCAGCCCTTCGGGCAGGGTCAGCGTCCCCGAGCGCAGGTTGGAGGGCGAGGGAGCCGAGCCTTCGAGGAACTGGTCGGCTTTGAGCTGGATGTCGAGCCCCGACGGCTGGTCGGCCTCGTCCGAGGTCAGGGCGAGGTTGAAGACCGGGTCGAATTTCTGGTTTTCGCAGCCCGTCGTCGCCGGGTATTCGGCCGAGGCGTGGGACGGTTCCGCGTCCTGGTAGGTGGTGACGTCGAGCGTCGCGGTCAGCGGGCTGCCGGTGCAGACGCTGGGGTTGTCGATGAAGGGCTTGACCGTCAGGCCGGCCTTGGGGAAGGGGGCTTTGTTGCAACCCGTGGTCGGTTCGTTGGGGCAGCCGGGCGGTTCGGTCGGGTCCCGGGCGGGAAGCGTTCGGGGTCGTGAGTCGGGTCGGCCGGGAAGCCCCAGATGGTGGTGCTGGCGGAGGCGAGGGCGATCGACTGGGTGATCGTCGAGAAGGTCATGCGCAGGCCGTAGTCGGAGTTGCTGCGGACGCTGATCGGGACGACGATCGGGGCGTTGACCAGGGGCGCGACGAAGGCGAGCCGCGCCGCTTCGTCTTCGCCCACCGTCTCCATGTTGTAGAGCGGCACGGTCCCGAGCAGGGTGTTGGGCACCCCTTCGTAGTTGGCGGAGATCGTGATCACGCCGACCTGCGAGCCGGGCGCGCAGTGGTTGACGACGAAGTCGACGGCGCGACAGCGGAAGATCGCCCCGGGGTTGCCGAAGACGCCCTCGGGGATGTTGACCGTGAGGTTGCGGGCGACCTCGGGCTGGCCCGCGTTGGCGAGCCGCAGGCGGGTGACGAAGTCACCGTGGGCGCCCGACTGCGAGTTCGAGGAGGCGACCGAGAATTCGGTGATTTCCTGCGAGGCCTGGGCCGTCGGCGCAACCAGCGCGGCCGCCGCGGCGAGCGCCGCCGAGGGCGAGCACGGTCTTGCGCATCAGTGATCTCTCCTTGCTCATCGTCGTCGCCCTATCCATGGCTGCGGGTCGCCTTGCGCTTGTGGTGGCTCTTCTTCTTCGTCTTCTTCTTCACGCACTTGCCGTTCTTCTTGACCTGGTTCTTCTTGCACTTGACGGCGGTCTTCCTCGGCGTCGCCTTCTTCGAGCCGGTCTGCGTGTTGATCGCCGGGCGCTCCCGGCTCTTCGGTGCCGGGGCCGTGGCACTCGTCCGAGGCGGCGCACTGTTTGCGTTCCGGGTCGTCGACGAAGCCGCCGCCCTCGCGGGCGTCGTAGATCTTCACCGCGTTGCCGTTCTCGTCTTCGTGGGTGAGCACCTCGCGGGTGAAGAAGAAGGCGTTCTTGCCGTCGGCGCTGACCGTCACCAGCCCCGAGTTGTCGGCCGAGATCCCGCTCGAGATCAGCTGCAGGGCGCCGTGGGACCACTCGTAGGCGTCGGTCTTTTCGTTGGTGTCGCGCAGGGCCAGCGCTTCCTGGGTGGTGAAGAAGACGCGGCCGTCGTCGCTCAGGCCCGAGCCGTGTTCGGGCAGCGCCGTGTCGAAGATCGGCGCGCCCAGGGTCGCCGGGCAGGAGGCGCAATCGAGCGTCTTGGTCTGGGTGTCGAAGCGGTAGACCTCGGAATGGTCGAAGTTCGGGTAGCCGGTCAGCGACCCGGTCGAGGCGAACACCGCGTAGCGACCGTCGCCGCTGATCTGGAAGTCGCCGAAGCTGTGCGTGCCCGACTGTGAGGAGCCGTGCAGGACGCCGGGCGAGCCGACCGGCTGGAACGGCGGTTCGACCGTGTCGAAGCGGACCATGTTGTTGCCGTTGTTCGAGTAGATGTGACCGTCACGGCCGATCGCGATGCCGCGTGAGCTCGAGACCGCGTCGCCGCCGAACCGCTGCAGCAGTTCTCCCGAGTCGTCGTACTGGCTGATCCGGTTGCCTTCGTCGACGTAGAGGTCGCCGTTGCTCGGGTCGCTCTGGATCGCGGTCGAGCTGCCGGCGACCAGGGTCCCGGTGACCGTCGGCCCGGCGGGCGAGAATTCGGTCTTGGCATACGATTTGACGTTGCCCGTTCCGTAGCCTTCGGCGTAGACGTGGGACGCGCTCGAGGCCTCGACGTTGCAGGGCACGAGCCCTTCGGTCTGGATTTTTTCCGGCGGGCCGTAGCTGGCGTTGCTGACCGGGCCGCCCGTTTTCGGCTGGAATTTCCAGATCCCGGGCATGAAGTAGTCGCCGACGTAGACGTCACCGGATGACTGGTCGACGGAGACCCCGCAGGCCTCGCCGAAGCCGCTCAGCGAGCCGAGGAATTCCCCCGCGGGGGAGAAGGCGTAGATTTCGCTCGCGTTGCTGGTGATGTAGAGCGTGCCTTTGCGGACGCTGCCGGGGGCGTTGTCGACGGCGATCTGGCTTTCGCCACCCGAGACCGGCAGCTGGATCTGGTTTTTGCCGGCGAACGGCCCGGCGGTGAATTGGTGCGGGCTGCCCGAGGAGTCGAAGCGGAAGACGCCTTCGTCGCCGTTGCCGCTGCCCGTCTGCGAGACGTAGAGGTCGCCGCTTTCGTCTTCGACCGCCAGCGTCTGCGGTGTTTTGAGGGCGCTGAGGAAGGTCTGGCTGCTGACCGGGTGCTGCGGCGGCGGCAGGGCTTCGTGGCCGACGGCAGACGACATCGTGGCGACGAATTCGGGGTCGCCGCCGGGCTCGACGACGTAGAGGTTGGCCTGGTTCGCTTCGCCGCTGCTGCCGTCGAGGAGCTCGGGGCTGAGGAAGTAGAAGGTCCCGTCGGCGCCGACGCCGGCAGCCCCGGCGAAGGCCACGGCGTTGCATTTGCCGTCGCCTTCGACCGCGTTCCAGCTGAAGGGCAGGTTGGGCGGCGAGCAGGAGTCGGTGTTGCTCGGCGTGCCGGCCTTGCTCGAGATCAGGCGCGTCGACGCGGCGCCGGCGCCGTTGACGGCCGTTTCGAAGATGTCGGCGCTGCCGTCGCTGTCGCCGAAGAAGTTGTCCCTGCTGGTGAAGAAGACCCGCGAGCCGTCGGCGCTGATGCCGTCGTAGAGGACTCCGTCGGTCGTCCCGGGCGTCAGGTCGACCGAGTGGGGATCGCCGCCGACATGCATGTACAGGTGCCAGAACTGGTTGCCCTTCGAGTCGGTCGAGATCAGCTTGCCGACGACGATCCGCGAGCCGTCGGCGCTGATGCCCAGCTCACCGACGTCGCCGCCGCTCATCGTCGTGCCGTCGGGCATGGTCGAGACGACCTGGGTCCCGCCGCCGTTCAGATTGCGGTCGTAGACGGAGCCGCCGGAGTCACCGGCGGTCTCGTACTCGGCGGTGGTGTCGAAGACGAAGTGCGAGCCGTCGGCGGAGAACGGCTGCCTGACCGTCCCGCTCGGGTCACCGGCGGGTTCGGCGCTGCCCGCCATGCCCTTGACCAGCTGGCCGTCGGAGAGCCTCAGCGGCACGTTGGTCGAGCCGTCGGCGAAGCAGGGGGTGCAGATGTCTTTGCCGCCGAAGGCGAACTCGTGCAGGGACGGGTCGGCGCCGAGCAGGGGCGAGCCGAAGGCGCCGCCGTCGGCCATGCCGTCGGCCGGCAGGCCGACGTATTCGGTGCGCCAGCCTTCGGGGCCGCGGCGGGCGACGTAGGGGTCGAGGCCGAGGTTCGTCGGGCTGCCGGAGACGCCCGGGACGACGCCGAAGTGCATCGAGAAGAGGAGGCTGTCGGTTGCCCGCGGATAGGCGTCCAGCGGCGTCTGCGAGGCGACCACGTCGGACTCGACGTCGAAGCCGCCGGCATCCCCCGGCGAGACGATTTCGTAGCCGCGGCAGTCGAGCAGCTGCGAGGAGCCCGTCTGCTGGCGGACCAGCGCGTTGCCGCAGGAGTCGGTCCCGGAATCCGGCTGGTAGGTCTTGAATTCGCTGATCGCGCTTTTGGTGACGCCGGCTTCGTTGGTGATCACCGCCTGGAATTCATAGGTTTTCGACGGTTCGAGGCCGTTGACCAGCTGGACCCCGGGGTAGACGCCGGGCTGGTAGAGGTCTTCGCCGCTGAACTGGCCCGGGATCGTGTTCGAAGCCGAACGTCCTCGACTCTTCGGTGCTCTGGTCCAGCGGGCCGCCCTTGAGGCCGTAGTCGAAATGGAAGGTCGCGTTGCCGCCGTTGGGGTCGAATTCGGTGTTGAGGCGGGCGCCGTCGGTTTTGACCCGATCGACCGAGGTTGTGCCGAGCAGCGGCTTGCCCTGCGGGATGAAGGGCTCGACGTTGCTCGGCGCGAGCTGGCCGTTGGCGTTTTTCGCGAACAGCTTGTAGTAGTAGCGGGCGCCCTTTTTGAAGGCGATCGGGATCGTCTTCACTTCGTGGTCTTCGCTGCCGCTGAAGACTTTGCCCGCCGTGCACGGTGTTTTTTCGCCCAACGCCTGGGTCGGGCCGTATTCGAAGTAGCAGTCGGTGGTCGCTTCGTTGTCGGCGTTGACGATGCCGCGCAGGACGATCGACTCCCCGGTCGGGTTGCTGTAGTCGGGTTCGATCGCCGTCGTGTCCGGGATCACGTGGGGATTGGCGCGGATGAATTTCTCGACGTGCCTGACGCCGCCGCCGTAATCGCGCCTGTTCGCCACCCAGACGTCGTGGTTTTCCGGGTCCACGGTGATCCCGATCGGGCCGCCTTCGAGCCCGAGGTAGGAATGGGTCGGGTCGACCGCGCCGAACCCGCTGCCGAGGGCGCGCCCCTGGGAGTTGAAGACTTCGAACTTGTTTTCGGCGATGACGAAGACCTCGTCGTCGGAGCGGTCGATGCCGACTCCGGTGGAGGAGCTGCTCTGGTTCAGTTCGTACTGTTCGACGCCGACGAGGTTCGTTTTTATGATCGGCCCGCCGCCGAAGAAGGTGTATTTGCTGCCGTATACGAAGCCTTTCGCTGTCGGCCGAGGCCCGGCATGTCTTGCCGCGTTCGTCCCACCTGTTGCGGACGCCGGGCTCCAATCCGGGGCTGCCGACGGCTTCTTCGCTGATCAGGTGCCCGTCCCAGGTGAAGTGGTAGCCGCCATTGCGGCCGGCGACGTAGACGCGTTCACCGTCAGGCGGCTCGACGGTGACTCCGCAGCTGCTTTCTTCGGTTGTCGCGAAGCCGGGGATCGGTTCGCCGTTGGCGAGGAACGCGTAGCGCTGATTGCCGTCGTTGCCGCCGTAGATATTGCCGTCGTGCGGGCCGCCGGTCTGGTCGACCTGGACCTGCGGGGCGAAGAGGCTGCCGCCGAATTCATCGAACTGGCTGACTTCGATGTAGGGCGTGCCGAGAGCGCTGAAGGGCACCCCGGTGCCCGCCGGGTCAGCTTCGAGATCCAACCGGGGGCGCCGCCGTTGCCGACCAGCAGCTGGTGGTCGGCGCTGTCGAAGTCGACACCGCCGATCTGTTCGTTGAAGGGTTTGCCGACCGCGGAGCCATCGACGTAGGTCCCCGAGTAGACGTAGTCGTAGACGGTCTTCGCCGAGGCCGAGCTCGCCGCGATCGCCAGCGCCAGCGTCAGGCCGAGGGTGATCCCGACCAGCAGGCGCTTCGCGCCGAACCTCGTTCCGACCTGCTCGAGTCGCTCCGCATCGTCCCTGGCTCTCTCCTGATCGTGCTCATCGCCTAGCGCCTTCCCCTGGCGTGGTGGCGCTTGTGCCTTGCCTTGCCGCCGCAGTCGGCCTGCAGCTTGGTCTTCGTTTCGACCACGGCGCCGTTCTGCCCGGTCATCGTCGTCGTCGCCTTCTTCGCCTTGCCGCAGAGGCTGGCGCTGTTCTGCAGCAGGCCCTTCTTGCCACCGGCGAGGTTCGAGGGTCAGCGAGCTGACCGGCGCGTCGGGCACCGTTTCGAAGTTGGTCCGCAGCTCGCCGCCCTTGGAGGTGTCGATCCGCCCCGCCACCTCGATCCTGATCTGGCCCCTGAGGTCGAGGACGAGATCGGGCAGGTTGTGGGCCGGGTTGGCGCGCAGGTAGACATTGCCCCTGAGCGGCTCGTCGAGCAGCGGCGTGGTCGCCTCCGCCGTCCCGATCATCGAGCCTGCCGGGCAGGCGCCGGCGGCGAACTCGACCCGGGTGCAGATCGTGCCGATGTGGGCGTTGTCGAGCAGCTCGCCCTTGGGCAGCGTCGACCGAGACGTCTGCGAGTGTTCGCTTCTCCCGGGCCGCGCCTTGAAGGTCGCCGTGAATCGCCGGGTGGCCGCGCCGCTTCACTCCGCCGCTGAGCTTCAGGCTGAGCTTCGGCGCGTAGGGGAGGTCGGCGCAGTTGGTCGCCTGGAAGTGGCTCTTCGGCGGCGCCGCTGGCGCCTTCGTCGCCGCGCGAGCGTCGGTCGACTCTCGAATGGATTGCAGTTGGTCGGGTTGAGGGTGAAGCCCGGCCGGTCGAGATTGACGCGGATGAAGCGGGCCCGCAGCGGGACCCCTTCGAGGATCTGCGGCAGCGGGATCGGAGGCAGTGCTGACCTGGGCGGTGGCGGGATCGACATCGATCGCGGCCCGAGACCGCGATTACACCGAGGTCGTAGGGGCCGGAGACCGCCGGCAACGACGACCTCGAGGCTGAGTGGCGCGCCTTTGTAGGGCCCTGCGAAATAGACCCTGCCGTCGACGTAGACCGGGTGCTTGCCGGCGCCGGCGCCGGCCGTCGCGGTGCCGACCTGGCTCGCGGCCGGGCAGGCCGGAGTTTGCTGCTCGCTCACACCGCGTGTAGCCGGATGCCGCGAGCCTGGCGATCGCCGGCTCCGGGCAATATGGGACGCCCTTGAGAGTCGCGGCGAAGCCTGGCGGCGTCGTGACGTCGAGCCGGCCATGTCCTGGTCGCCGTCGGGGCGATTGACCGCGAGTGTGAACGGGGAGTGCGCGCCCGCGGTGCTTGTTTCGGTGCCGGCGCGTCACGGTCGGGTGGAATGGCCGCGCCTGGCCCAGCTGGGTGCAGGCTGCCCCGTCCGGGGCCGGCGTGAAGGTCATGAAGCTTTCTGATTCCGCGCACGGTGAGCGTGTTGTTCCAGGGGACGAATTTCGTCTTCACCGGGTATGTCCCGCAGTGGGTCGGAGTCGCGAAGAGGCCGCGCTCGGAGCCGAAGATGTGGACGTTGAACTCCTGCAGCGGAGCCTGCGGCAGATCGTTGAATTCGAGCGTGAGCTGGCCGGTCTGCGGGTCAGGGCGGACCGAGCCGACGAGCTTGATGTGGGTGCCGAACCCGTCCGCAGCGATCAGCACGCGGTAACGGTTGCCCGGTTTCGGTTCGAGCAGGTAGATGCGAGCCGGGGATCGGCGCCGGCAGCGCCGCGACGTCGAGGTCGAGGCGTGCCGATCTTCGAGAACTCGGGGCAGGCCGCGCCGAGCAGGGTCCCGATCGCCGTCAGCGATTCGGGGCAGGCGACCTTGCCGTCGGCGGCGTTGGGATTGATCGTGAACCCGGCCGGCAGGGTGATCAGTCGCGCCGGCCATCTCCGAGGGCGACGGCGTGATCGGGCTCTGCGTCTGCGGGACCTTGAGGTCGGTGTCCAGACCGGAGGCGGATTCTGTCTGCTGCGGTCGTCGGCTTTGCGATCAGGCTGGGGGCGAAGCTCGCCTGCTGGCAGCCGGTCGTCGACGGGTAGCTCGCCTCCGCGTGGCTGACGGTGCCGCCGAAATATTCGACGTCGCCGGTCTGGCGAGCGGCACGTCGCAGGTCGTCGGGTTCTGCAGGAATGGGATCTCCGGGATCGTCGATTTGGCGTAGGTGACGCTGCCGAACGGCTGCCCCGGCGGACAGCCTTCGATCCCGGGGCCGAAGATGCCTTCGTAACAGGCGCCGACGCCGGTGAGCGGGGTGATGAAGCGGTCGACGTCGTGTTTGGGGCTCGGCGGGACGCCCCAGAGCGTGGTTTCGAAGTGGTTGAAGCCGAGCCGCACCTGCGGCGTCGTGATCGCGTCGAGGCCGTAGTCGCTGTCGGTGCGTCCCGAGAGTTCGAAGAAGATCGGGAAGGAGATCAGCGGCGCCGTGAAGCCGAGCAGGCCGGCCTGGTCGGGCCGGGTCTCCATGTTGTAGAGCGGCACGTAGATGCCGGCGCCTTCGCCGCCGAGGCCCTTCAGGGTGAAGCGGCCGATCTGCGAGTCCTGCGGGCAGTTGCCTGGTTGAATTCGGTCAGGGTGCATTTCGGCGTCGCGTGCGGGTTGCCGATGAAGCCCGCCGGCCAGTGGATCGCGATCGTGCGGAAGGAGAGGCACGGCCCGCACGGTTCTTCTTCTTCGAAGCCGGTGTCCTGGTTGACTTCGAGGTCGATGTGGACGTCGGGGTGACCGCCCGCCTGGGTGTCGGTCGGGATCACGCTGAAGATCGAGAAGCCGGGGTCGGTCGCCTGGGCCGAGGCGGCCCCGATGCCCATCAGGGCGATGGCCGCGAGGCCCGCCAGCGTCAGTGAGAGCTTCCTCTTCATCGTCTTTCGCCCCCCGGCCCCGCTCCGATCAACCACGGTTGTGCCTCGCCGGATGGCGCTTGCCCTTCTTGTGACGCTTCTTGTGTTTCTTGTTCGACTTCTTGTGCTTCTGGGGCGGCGATGTTGCCGCCCGGCACCGTTTCTCCCGAGGCGATCACCGGAGGCGCCGGCGGGGCGCTGTCGACGCCGTGGCACTCGTCGGCGGCGGCACAGGGCCCGAGCGGCGGGCTTTCGTCGAAGCCGCCGCCGCTGCGGGCGTCGTAGAACTTGACGAACTGGCCGTTGTGGTCCGCCCCGACCAGGGTTTCGAAGGTCGAGAAGTAGACGTCGGTGCCGTCGTGGCTGACCGCCTCGAGCCCGGTGTTTTCCGGGTCGAAGAAGAGGTTGAGGAGTTCCGAGCCGCCGGTGTAGTCGCGCGAGCCGAGACCGGAGCTGATCAGCTGCGGCCGGCCGGCGACGTACTCGTAGACGTCGATGATTTTGCCGTTCTGGTCTCGCGGGACGAGCGCGTCTTTGGTGGCGAAGAAGGCGCGGCCGTCGTCGGCCATGAAGCGCCCGCCCTGGCTGGCGAGGACGTCGGCGACAGGGGGCAGCCCGGTCGGGTTGCAGGAGGCACACTGAATGTCGTCGGATGCCGGCGAGTAGGTGTACATCTCCGCGAAGCCTTTGTTTTCGTAAGACGTCAGCTTCGATTTGGTGACGAAGGCCGCGTGGCTCCCGTCGGGTGAGATCTGCATCCGCGTGATCGTCGTGCCGGCGTTCGAAGGTGGCGACCAGGTGGACGCCGCCTTCGCGGTAGATGTAGAGGTTGCGCTGGTTCGGGATCCCCGGCTTGGCCGGATCGAGGTTCTCGGGCGAGAAGAAGTAGACGGCGCCGCTGTCTTCGGCGAAGAGGTCGTCCTCGGCGGTCGGGACGCTGTAGGCCGCGTTGTTGTTCGGGTGCGCCCGTTCCGGCGAGACCGGGACGGCGCCGCAGCCGACGTCCCAGCTGGTCGCGCACGAATCCGAGAACCCTGGTTTTCCGGGGCCGGCTTCGGGGCCGCCGGTGAGCAGCGTCGCTTCTTCGGTGCTCGGGTCCCAGCGGTAGATGTCGCTGCTTTCGTCGGTGTCGGCGGCGGTGATCTTCGCTTTCGTCGTATAGAGGACGGCGGAGCCGTCGCGGACCATGCCGATCGGTTCGACCGAGACCGGTTCGCCGGATTCGGTCTGGCTGATTTCGTAGTGCAGGAGGTCGTTGATCGACATGTAGAGGTGCCTCGATTTGCCCCCGGCGGGGGTCGACATCAGGACGCGCGAGCCGTCCGGCGTGAGGCCCGGGAAGTCGATGCCGACTTTCGGTTTTTTGCCGAGGTCGGTGGGGATGTCGTCGCCTTCCGGCGTTTTCGAGATCAGCGTCACCGTTTTCGCGGCGATGTTGTTGTCGTAGGCCGAGCCGACCCCCGTGGTCAGGCCGTCGGGAGTGAATTTGATCCCTGGGAAGGTTTTCGGTTCGAAGAAGCCTTCTTCGTATTCGGTCGAGCCGAAGAGGAAGTGGCTGAAGTCACCCGACATCCGCTGGAAGCCGACGAACTGTGTGCCGCCCGGGATCACATCGACGTTGGTCGGGAGACGACCGCGGTATTCGCCGGCCGCGCTGTAGAGGTAGGGAGCGAATTCGCGTTTGAATTCGTACTCCGTGTTTTCCTGATGGTCGATGCAGAGGCTCATCGATTCCGAGCATTCCTTGCGACCGGTCGTGAAGCCTTTGCCGCCGGGGATGCCGGGCAGGGTCGTGACCCAGCCGTTCTGGGTCCGCGTCGCCATGTACATGTCTTCGAGGCTGGTCGGCGAGTTGATCCCGTTGACCGTGCCGACGCCGCCGTAGAAGGAGAAGCGCGAGGGAGCCTGGGCGAATCCGCGGTTGACCATGTAGTTGAGCCCGGCGTTGTACCTGTTGTTTTCACAGCAGTCGGCTTCGCCTTCGCCGCGCTTGGCGACGACGTTGCTCGGGTAGAGCAGGACGGCCCCGGCGGCGCCCGGCGAGACCAGCTCGTAGGAGCGGCAGTCCGGCAGGTAGCTGGAGCCGCTCTGCTGGCGGACGTGGTCGTTGGGGCAGCCAGGAGGCGCGTAGTCGAAGGTCGTGTCGGGGCCGAGCGTTTTGCCCCAGGCGTTTTCCGCGATGACGCGGAAGTGGTAGGTGTGACCCGCTTCGAGGCCTTCGACTTTCTGTTCGACTTTGACCCCTTCGCTGCCGGCGCCGATTTCGGTCGGGGCCAGCGGGATCTCTTTCCCGTAGGAGGGCGTCGTGCCGTACTGGAACTGGTATTTCGTCGCGAAGCCGACCGGGTCGACGGTCGCCCGCAGGGTCACCGACCGTTCCGCGATTTCGACCGCCCGCGAGGCGGACACGTCGGGAGGCGAGGCGACCCGGAAGGTCCGGTCCTGGCCGATGGTCGAGCCGTTTTTGTTGAAGGCGACGACGCGGTAGTGGAAGACCGTGCCGCTCGGCAGGCCGGCGAGTTTTTCGCCGACTTCGATCACGCCGCTGGTCCCGGGCACCGATTTGGCGTCTTCTTTGTCGACCGGGATCGTGAAGCCGTAGTTGGTCGTCGTGCCGTATTCGAAGAAGTATTTGGTGCTTTCCCCGTCGGGGTTGAAGGAGGCGTTGAGCTGGGCGCCGTCGGTGTTGATTTCGGTCGCGGGGAGCGTCTGCAGCTGCAGGACGTAGGCCGGGATCAGGGTCCGGTCGACGCCGAAGTTTTCGCCGTCGGCGTTTTTCGCGGCGACGCGCACGTGGTAGGTGACGCCCGTTTCGAGCCCTTTCAGTTCGGCGCTGACATCGGTGTCGGTGCCGAAGTTCGAGGCCGGCGGGCCGGCATTGGGATCCGGCGTGCAGGTTTCCGATTTGGCGCTCGGGCCCGTGTAGCTGTCGTTCAGGGCGTACTGGACGTGGCATTCGGTGATCGGCCCGCCGCCGGCCAGTTCGACCCTGCCGTGGACCGTCGCCGAGGTGTGGCCGATGTCCGAGATCGCCGGCGTGGAGGTGCGGACGTCGGGGATGATGTCCCCCGCGCCGAAGACCTTGATCGTGTGCCCTTCGCCGACGTAGATCTTGTTCGAGTCGTTGGCGTAGGCGAGCGCGTGCGAGCCGCTGAGGGCGCCGCCGGTGCCGATCGGCGGGGCGTCCTGGTGGATCGGGTCATCGGGTTCGCCCGGGCTCCAGACCTCGATCCGGTCTTCCCGGTTCACATAGAGGTCGTTGGTGTTCGTGTCGACGTCATATCCGAAGAAGTGGCCGTCGACGACGGGGCTGGTCACCTGGTAGGGCGAGGTTTTGCCGACGAAGGGTTCGAGTTCGGTTTTGCTGGCTCCGAATGCCGGGATGTTCAGTTCGTCGGTGAACTGATCCACCTCGTACTTGAACAGCCCGGGAGCGCTGTTGAAGAAGACGAAGCAGGCGTCGTACCAGATGCCACCCGTGGTGTCGGCACGCACGTAGCAGGGCCCGTTGCCTTCACCGCTGCTGAAGTAGAACTTCTTGACTTCCTGGAAGCCAGGGCTGTACTTCGAGATGCGGCCGCCCGGATTCTGCGAGCCGACGTAGATCGAGCCATCCGGCCCGACGTCGAGCGCGCTGATCGTATTTTCGATCGTCGTTTCGACCGGCTGCGCGATCCCGGTGAAGAATTCACCGCTCGGGTTGAAGACGTCGGCGTTGGGTGAGCTGGTGATGAAGAGGCGCCCTTTGTTGGGCGAGGAGGAGTTGTCGACGGCGAGCTCGGGCCGGCCGTTCAGCTTTTCTTCCTGTCCGCCGGGGTCACCGGTCAGGGTGTTGCCTTCGATGTACGGCTTGACCGCGCTGAACGGCGCCGGCGAGCCGTTGAGGTTGAACCTGCGGATCGCCCAGGGCTGCGGATACGGGCGTTCACAGCTGACGTAGACCCAGCCGTGGGCTTCGTCGATGGCGAGGTCGAAGGGAGTGCAATCGGTTCCGGTGTCGATCGTGCTTTCGAGCGCGTCGTGGTTGTAGACCGCGGATGCCGGGCTGGCCGGCAGGGCGAACATCGCCACCGCGACCGCGGCGGCGGCGAGCAGCAGGCGGAGGGCCTTGGCCCTCGAGGTCGTCATGCGCGTCGTCACTGGATATCTCCTCATCCGCTCAGCCATTTCCCCCGCCCCGGTGGTTCTTCTTGTGCTTCTTGCGCTTCACGCACTTGCCGTGCTTCTTGACGAAGTTCTTCTTGCACTTCGGCTTTTTTGGTGGCTCCACTTCGGCCACGGGGGCCGGATCGGTGGTGAAGGTGATGTCCTGCCCGTTGGTCGTGCCCAGGGCGTTGATCGCGACGGCCCGCGCGTGGTACGTCGTCCCCGGCCTCAGTCCCGAGAGGTCGGCATCGACGTTCTGGCTGACGAGGGCGGCGCCGGCGGCGAGCGAGCCGGTGCTCGAGCCGTACGAGGGGTCGGTGCCGAACTCGAAGTGGACGTCGGTCGGCGCCGCGTTGCCCGCCACGGCCGCGGTCAGGTGCGCCTTGGTCTGTCCCACCGCCGAGGCTCCCACCGCTTCGATCCGCGGCACGTCGGGTGTCGTGAAGACCTGGTCGGGGCCGTAGCTCGTGCCCTGGAAGTTGATCGCGACGACACGGAAGTGGTACTGCGTCGCCGGCACCAGGCCGAGCAGGTGGGCGCTCACCGGCAGGCTGGTGTTACCGTTTCCGTCGACCAGTTCACCGAGCGGAGTCGAGGAGCCGTAGGCGCTCGAGGAGCCGAATTCGAAGGAGTAGCTCGTCTTCCAGCGATTCGGGTTGATCTGCGCCGAAACCGAAGCCGCCGTGCGGCTCACACCCGAGGAGCTGGTGCCGCTGATCACGGGCAGCAGGGCCGGAAGGGTGTCGAAGGTCTGGTCGTTGCCGAAGCTCTTCCCCTGGCTGTTTTCAGCGACGATTCGGTAGTGGTACGTCGTATAGCCTTCGAAGGCGGTGATCGCGGTCGAGGCCTGGGTTGCGCCGAGCGTCTCGCCTGCGTCGGTGCCGGGCGGCATCTCTGAGGTCTGGCCGTAGGCGGTCGACGGGCCGTATTCGAAGTAATAGTGGGTGTCGTCGTTGTTGCCGGTGTATTCGCCGTGCAGCAGGACGCTTTCCTGCGTGATGTCCGTCGCCGGCAGGGTGGTCAGGTCTTCGACCGCTTTTTTCGTGGTGAAGGTCTGGTCGAGGCCTTTGGTCGTGCCGAGGGCGTTCGTCGCCACGACCCGGTAGTGGTAGGTGGTCTCGAGGGCGAGTTCGGTCAGCGCCGCCGGCATCGAGGTCGCGGTCGAGGGCGAGCCCGCGTCGATCACGGGGGTTTCGCTGCCGTAGGCGCTGTTTTTCCCGTATTCGTAGTAGTAGCTCGTCGGCGTGCCGTCACCTAGATAGGAGCCGTTAAGGGTCACGGTTTTGGGTTTGACCTCGGTCGCCGCCTCGGTGACCAGGCTCTGCACCGCCGGCAGCGTCTTGAAGGTCATGTCTTTGCCGGGACTGACGCCGACTTCGTTCTTGCCGACGACCCTGAAGTGGTAGGTGGTGTCCGGTTTGAGGTTGGTCGGGGTGAAGTTCAGGTTGGTCACCGGCGGGAACGTCGGCGAGCCGGCGGGGGCACCCGGAGGCGTCGCGCTCTGCTGCCCGTAGCCGGTCGTCGTGCCCCACTCGAAGTAGTAGGTGGTGGGCTGCCCGTTGCCTTCGAAGGAGGCGTGCAGTTCGGCGCCGGTCCGCGTGATCGCGGTCGCCGCTTCGGTCTGCAGCCCTTTGACGTTGTGGGGCGTGATCGTCTTGTCGGCGCCGACGGCTTTGCCGCTCGCGTTGCGGGCGACGAGCCGATAGTGGTAGGTCGTCTCGCCGAGCAGCCCGGGCAGCGCCGCGGTCACCGCCTTGTCTTCGCTGAAGGGCGCGGGCGGGGAGCACGCGGTCTGCTGGTTGTAGCTGTGGCTGACCGCGAAGTATTCGTCGGTGGCGAATTCGAAGACGCATTCGGTGACCGCCCCGGCGCCGGCCGTGCCGACCGTTCCGCTGACCGTCATGTTGGCGACCGGGTCGCCGGTGGTGACGTCGGGGACGACTACCCCTTTCCATTCCTGAACTTTGTTGTCGCGGCTGATGAAGACCGTGTCGGTCGATTCGTCGACCGCGATGCCGCGAATCGAGCCGCCGGAGCCGAACGACTCGAGCAGCGAGCCGCTGACCGTGTCGTAGACGTTGACGACACCGTCGCTGCGGCCGACGTAGAGGACGTGTTTGGAGCCGTTGATCGCCAGTTTCGAGTTGGTGCCGCTGTCGTAGAGCTTTTCCGAAGAGAGCGCGTAGCCGCTCGCTTTCGTGTACCGCACCGTTCCCGCGCCGCTGTAGAGGGGAACGAACAGATCGCCGTTCGAGGGGTCGATGTCGACGTGACAGGGGCTGCCGTTGACGGGCACCGTCAAGATCGGGGGGCCGCCGGTGGCGGCGAACTGTTCGACTTCGTGACGCTGGTAGTTGCCGGTCCAGGGATGGCCTTCCGGGTCGACGGCCACGCCGCACTTCTCGCCGCCGACGGGAGAGAAGGCGGCGGAGAGGGGAATGCCCGCGGAGCTGAAGCCGACGAGCGTTTCGCCGTCCTGGGCGTAGTAGATGTTGTTGGCGGTCGAGCCGGCGGTGTTGTCGACGGCGATTTCCGGGTCGCCGCTGCCGTTCGCCACTTCGAAGGGGAAGCTGCCGCCGAGCGCGCCGAAGGACCCGGGGCCGGCGAAGTGGAATCCGTAGATCCGGCGCGGGCTGCTCTGGCTCTGCAGGACGTAGAGCCTGTCGTTGGCCTGGTTGTAGTCGAGCGAGTCGGCGCCTTCGAAGGCGGCGCCGAGGTTGGTCCCGTCGACGCCGAAGGTGTAGGTCGCTTCGGGATGGATGTAGGACGCCGAGGCGGAGGATGCGCCCAGTGCGAGGATCGTGAGAGCGGTGAGCGCCGCGAGCACTACCGAGAGGTGGCGCTTGGGGCCAGCGCTGAGAGTCGATTCCGAGAATCGCGACCCGGCGTCAATCACTCGCCCTCTCCTCCGATCCCAGGAGCTCCAGCGTTGCCGCTTCCCCGCGGCCCCGTCGTGGGGCTCAATTTCCCTGTAATCCCTGCCCGTCCCTAAACGGGTCGGCGGCAGCCTAAACGCGCCATTTCACAATGTCAAGGTTCGCGCCTCGAAACCGGCGAAAATCGACCCGGGCTCAGCCGCCGAGCGAGTCGCGCAGCGAGGCGAGCTCGTCGCGCAACGAGGCCAGCTCGGCCTCGAGCCGCTTCAACCGCGAGCCCAGCGAGCCCTCCGCCGCCGTCTCGGGCTCGCCGCCTTCCTCGCTCGCGGCGGGCGCGTCGGCGAGCTCGGAGCCGTCGCCGAGCAGCTGCTCGAAACGCTCCTCCTTCTGCCCGGGACGGCGTGGCTGGCGGGCGACGTGGCCCGCCTCGACCATGCGGTCGAGCGAGTCGTTGACCGCGGCCAGGTCCTCGAACGCGCTCATCCTCGCCGTCCGCCCCTTCAGCTCCCCAGGCGTCTGCGGGCCGCGCAGCATCAGGACCGCGAGCAGCGAGAGGCTTGCCTGGTCGAGGTCGAGCGCCTGGTCGAGCAGGTGCCTGTACTTCCGCGCCCGGCCGCCGGGGCCGCTCGCCAGCCGGGTCCAGCCACGCAGGGCGAGGCGGCGCAGGGCCTCGACCACGGTCTCCTCGTCGTACTCGACGACCGGGTCGCGATTCGTCGCCTGGTTGCAGGCGGTGCGCAGGGCGTTCAGCGAGAGCGGGTAGACGTCCGGGGTCGTGCGCTGCTTCTCGATCAGGCAGCCGACGACGCGGATCTCCACCTCATCCGCGATCGGGGCGCTCCGGGTAGATCTCGTCGATCGTGACCAGCGCCCGGTAGGGAGCCTCGGCGGCGGCCTCGATCCGCTCGCCCCCGCCGGCGAGGCGGTCGACGACGGCGAGGACGCCGGCGATCTCGAGGCCCTGCTCGCGGACGCGCTCGATCGCCCCCGCGGTCGAGCCGCCGGTGGTCACCGTGTCCTCGACCACGAGGCAGCGCGCGCCGGCCTCGACCGGCCCCTCGACCCAGCGCTGCAGGCCGTGCTCCTTGCGCTCCTTGCGGACGAAGAAGCCGGCCAGGTCCCGGCCCTCGGGGACGGCGATCGCCGCGCAGGCGAGCGGGATCGCCGCCATCACCGGCCCGCCCACCGCGGTCGCCCCTGACTCGTGGGCGGCGGCGGCGATCAGCTCGCCGGCGGCGAGAAAGCCGGCCGGTCGCAGCAGCGCCCGGCGGGCGTCGATGTAGTACTCGGCCTTGGCGCCGCTGGAGAGCGTCACCTCGCCGATCACCAGCGAGTGCTCGCGCAGCTCGCCGAGCAGGGTCTGCTTGGCTCTCTCGAGATCGGCCATCGGCGAGATCCTAGGCGGCGGCGCTAGCCGAGCGCTTCGCGGAAGCCTTCGCGCCAGCTCGGGTATCGCGGCTGCCAGCCGAGCTCGCTCTTCGCCTTCGCGGCGGAGGCGCCGCTCATGCCCTCCAGGCTCTCGATCGCCGGCCCGCCGGCGACCAGCCTCGCGAGCCAGGCCGGCACCCGTCGCGGCGGCGGGGCTCCGAGCTCCTCGGCGTAGACCGGCAGCCAGACACGCTGCGGCGCCGGCTCGTCGTCGACGATGTTGAAGACACCGTCGGCGGCGGCGCCGAGGGCGGCCACGTACGCGGCGGCGGCGTCCTCGACCTGGACGAAGGAGAAGACCCCGCCGCCGTCGCCGACGATCGGAAACCGCCGGCGGCGCACTTCCTCCGCCTGCGTGCCGTCGGCGGCGAGGTGGGTGCCGGGGCCGTAGAGCCAGCCGAAGCGGAGCACGGTGCCGCCGTGATCGAGCACCTGCGCCTCGAGCGCGACGAGGGCGGCGACCGCGGCGGCGAAGATGCCCCGCGCCTGGGAGCTGATCGGGTCGGCCTCGACGTTGGGGCCGTCCCCGCCCGGCTCGTAGA
Source organism: uncultured Solirubrobacterales bacterium (assembly GCA_963836415.1). Lineage (GTDB taxonomy): Bacteria > Actinomycetota > Thermoleophilia > Solirubrobacterales > 70-9 > VRUE01. The sequence continues at coordinate 1,258,434 of CAWIJE010000004.1, read as the reverse complement.
GGAAGCCGACCCCCTCGGCGATCACCCTCTCGACGCCCGCGGCCTTGGCCGCGGCGAGCAGGTTGCCGGTCCCCTCGCTGCGGATCCGATTCGTCGAGGCGAGGTAGTCGCGCCTCGGGACGATGCGATCAGGCAGGTCGGTGAGAACGTGCATCACCGCCTGCGGCTCCGCCGCCGCGACCGCGGCCTCGAGCGCCGCCTTGTCGTAGACGTCGCAGAGCGCCGCCGCGGCGCCCGCCGCACGAATCTCCTCGGCCCGCTCGGGGCGCCGCGTCATCCCCGTCACCTCGTGCCCGACGGCGAGCAGCTGCCGCACCAGAGGCCGGCCGATCGCGCCGCCGGCGCCGGCGACGAAGACCTTCAACGGACGCCCCCGGGCGGCTCGCCGTCGCCCAGTTTTTCCGAGACCCGCGCCAGCCAGGCAGAGGCGAGGCAGCCGAAGCCGATCAGCGCGGTGTCGGACCAGCCGCGGGCCTCGCTCTTCGCCTCGCCGGTGTCGAAGGCGTGATTGATCGCGTGGAACCCGTACCAGAGGGCGCCCAGCCAGAGCAACGGCGCGCGCCAGGCGGGCCGCACGACCGAGATCCCGATCGCGACCCCGAAGGCGAGCATGAAGGCGCCGACGTCGCCGACGTAGTGCGAGTTCTCGATCCCGTAGTGGCCGATCTGGTCGAAGAAGGTGTCGGGCGCGACCAGCGCCAGCAGGCCGATTACGACGTGGTAGGCGGCGATGATCGCGAGAATCGCCCGCAGCGCCCTCTCGCCGATCATCTCCCCACGCCCCTCAGAAGACGAAGATCGGCTCGCCGTACTTGAGCTGTTCGTAGATGCGCGGCTGGTCGGCGATGAAGGTGCGCACGCAGCCGTGGCTGGCGGCGTAGTCGGGGACTTCGGCGTAGCCGTGGACGGCGTAGCCGTTGTGCCAGTAGAAGGAGTAGTACATGCCCTCCGAGTTGTAGCCCGGTTCCTGCCTGTAGAAGGAGTAGCGGCCGGTGATCGTCGGCGTCGAGGGCTTGCCGGTCGAGACCGGGTAGATCGCGTAGGGCCTGTCGCCCTTGGCGAGGACGAGGACCTGCTTGGAGAGCGGCACCTCGGCATGCTCTCCGGCGGCCGGATGCTGGACCTCGTAACCGCCCTTGCCGGCGAAGACCAGCTTGACCAGGCCCTGGCCGGCGTGCTGGTTGCGGGCCATGCCGTTGACTTTGCGGTAGGCGAGGACCTCGCGGGCGGTGCGGCCGTTGAAGCAGGGGCCGCCGCCGGAGACGTAGCCCATCTTCGCCATCTCCTTTTTGAAGGCCCGGACCACCGGGCCGCACTTGCCCTGTGAGATCGAGGGGAAGCTGACCCGCCAGCTCTTGCGCGGCGTCGTGTCGCCGAGCACATCGTCGGTCGCCTTGACGTGGGCGCTGACCGCGTACTTGCCGGCCTCCTCGATCCTGATCCTCGCCTCGAAGCTGCCGCCGCTGACCTTCACCGTCTTCGAGTCGACGCGGTGGCCGTTGAGGTAGAAGGTGACGTCGACGCGCTGGCCGGCGACGTAGGGGGTGACAGAGCCGGTCACCGGGACCGTGCTCATGATCTGCGCCTTGCCGCCGTGGAGGTGGCCGACCTGGATCCTCACGGTGCCGTTCTCGGGGCCCTTCGGGGCCGGCTTCTTGGGCGCGGCGAGGGCGCTGGCGGGAGCCAGGCAGGCGAGCACGGAGGCCGAGACGACGATCGAGCGCTTCACGGGGGCGGAATGCTACTGACCGAGCAGGGCGACGGAATTGTTCAGCATATGGAGCAGGATGCCGGGAATGATCGAGCCGGTCTTCTCGTAGAGCAGGGCGAGGATGAAGCCGAAGACGATCAGGATCGGGACGACGGTGATCCCTCCGGTCGCGTGCAGGCCGCCGAAGACGGCGCCGCTGATCAAGGCCGCGCCGAGCCGCGGCAGGCGCTCGCGCAGGCCGCCGAAGAACATGCCGCGGAAGCAGGTCTCCTCGCAGATCGGCGCCAGGATCGCGATCAGCAGGATCTGGGTCACGACCGGGCCGAGGTCGTTGGCGATGTCGTCCTGGTGGGGTTCGCCGAAGATCGCGGTATAGGCGATCGCGCAGAGGAGGAAGGCGCCGACCGAGGCCGCCATCCACTTCAGCGCCGAGGGACGGAAGGCGCGCAGGCCGAGCCGCCGAGCCGCCTCGCGCGGCGAGGCGCCGTGGTAGGCGGCGATCGCGAAGGAGACGAGAAGGAAGGTCAGCTCCTGCAGGCCCTGCGAGGTGACGCTCGCCCAGGTGCTCAGGTGGGCGCTGTCGCCGGGATTGTCGATCAAGAAGATCGGGACCGAGATGACGGCGGCGCCGACCAATGCCAGCAGGACGCCGGCGGTCGCCGCCCACGGGCCCCAGTTGGAATACGGAAACGAACGTCCCCCCCGGCCCGGCCGACCGCGGTTTCGGCAGGTAGTTTTGCCTCCATGTCGCCGGCAGTCTCACAGGTCTCACGCTCGACCAGGACGCGTCTGCGCTTCCTGCGGCGGGTCGCCGTCCTCGTCGTCTTCATCGTCGTCGCGGCGATCGTCCTCGCCCAGTTCACCGAACTGCAGAAGATCGCCACCGGGGTGCTCGCCTCGACCGCGGTGCTCGCCGCGATCATCGGCTTTGCCGCTCAGCACACGATCGGCAACATGGTCGCCGGCGTCCAGCTGGCGGTGAACCAGCCCTTCAAAATCGGCGACCGGATCGAGTTCGAAGGCGTCGCCGGGCGGGTCACCGACATCTCGCTCTCCTACACCTACGTCGATCCCGGCGACGGCAGCTCGGTCGCCATACCCAACCTCCTCCTGGTCGAAGGGATCGTCCACAACCACTCGACCGAAGACACTCAGGCCTGAGCGTCAATATGTGTCGATGACGCAGCGCAGCCGCCGGCGCAGCCGGCGCAGAGGTGATCTCAAGGGCAGGTTGGCCTTCGTCGCCGTGGCCGCCATCGCCCTGATCGCGATCCTCGGGATCGGCGTCACCAGCTGGGTCCTCGACGTCGCCGCCGACGCCCCGCCGCTCTCCTCCTGCAAACCGATCGACAAGGGCGGCAACTCGACCCTGTTCGCCGCCGACGGCAGCAAGCTCGGCGTGATCGCCTCCGACGAGGCGCGCACGCCGGTGGCGATCGGCCGCGTGCCGAGGGACCTGCAGCTGGCGACGGTCGCGATCGAGGACCAGCGCTTCTACGAGCACGGCGGCGTCGACAAGGAGGGGATCTTCCGCGCCGCGGTCAAGGACATCGAGGCGGGCGCCGCGGTCGAGGGGGGCTCGACGATCACCCAGCAGCTGGTCCGCAACCTCTGCATCCCCTACCCCGAACAGAACCTCGAACGGAAGATCGTCGAGGCGCAGCTGGCGGAAGAATATTCCGACCGCCACAGCAAGCGGCAGATCCTCGGCCAGTACCTCAACACCGCCTCCTACGGGACGATCCAGGGCAGCACCGCGGTCGGCGTCCAGGCCGCCTCGAAGATCTACTTCTCGCGGCCGGTCTGGAAGCTCGACCTCGCCCGCTCGGCGCTGCTCGCCGGCCTGCCGCAGGCGCCGACCGAATACAACCCGATCCTCAACGCCGCCGGCGCCCGCGAGCGCCGCGACGAGGTGCTCGACAAGATGGCGGAACTCGGCTACGTCAGCTCCGCCGAAGCGCACGCGGCCGAGGCGCGCGGGCTCGGCCTCGACGTCTCCGAAGGCTTCTTCGAGCACCGCCAGCCCTACTTCTTCGACTACGTCGAGGACAAGCTGATCGCCAAGTACGGGGTCAACACCGTGCGCCAGGGCGGCCTCGATGTCCACACCACTATCGACCCGAAGCTGCAGGAAGTCGGCCTCGAAGCGATCCGCTCCTCCCTCCCCTACTCGACCGACCCGGCCGCGGCCTTCGTCTCGATCGACCCCCGCAACGGCCAGATCCGGGCGATGGTCTCGAGCTCGAGCTACGCCGACAGCCAGTTCAACCTCGCCGCCCAGGGCCACCGCCAGCCCGGCTCGACCTTCAAGACCTTCGTCCTGACCACCGCGCTGAAGCAGGGGATCGACCCCTACTCGACCTACTACGTCTCCAAACCGCTCGACCTCGACCTGCCCCGCTGGGGGCACTGGGAAGTCCACACGGCGGACGAAGGCTACCTCGGCCCGGTCAACCTGCAACAGGCGACGGTCGCCTCCGACAACACCGTCTTCGCCCAGCTCGACCTCGACGTCGGCCCCGAGCACGTCGCCGCCACCGCCAAGTCGATGGGCATCACCAGCCCCCTCGACGGGATCCCGGCGGAGGGGATCGGCGGCCTGCGGATCGGCGTCTCGCCGCTCGAGATGTCGGACGCCTACGCGACCCTCGCCTCCGGCGGCATCCACCGCAACCCGGTCGCGATCACCCGCGTCGTCTTCCCCGGCGGCAAGGTCGACCGTCCCGAAGGGCCCGACCCCGAACGAGTCGTCTCCGCCGCGGTCGCCTACCAGGTGATGAGGCTCCTGCACGACAACATCACCGAAGGGACCGGGACCGCCGCCTACACCGGCTGCGAAGGCCAGGCCGGCAAGACCGGCACGACCGACGGCCTCACCGACGCCTGGTTCGCCGGCTTCCAGCCGAACCTCTCGACCGTGGTCTGGGTCGGCTACCCGCAGTCGAACGCGATCGAAATGACCGACGTCCATGGGATCGAGGTCTTCGGCGGCACCTTCCCGGCCGAAATCTGGCACGCCGTCTACGAAAACGGGGACGTCCCCTGCGAGACCTTCACCGAACCCGAGGAAAAGATCAGCTGGGCCCCCTTCTACGGTGAGTTCACCGCCTCCCAGCCGGCCGACAACTCGATCTCCGACGCCCAGCGCGGCAAGGAAGGGACGCTGCCGGGCCAGGACATGGTCGGCGGCTACGACCCCAACGCCTACGCGCCGGGGGTCGGCCAGGAACCGTACGTTCCACCGTCGCAACCCGCCTCTCCGCCCCCGGGCGGTGCGGGCGCCGGTGACGCCGGCATCGGGTCCGGCGAGGAAAGCGGCGGGGGCGGCTAGCCCGAGCGGTGTCGGCGGCGGTCTCCTTCGGCCTGATCTGGGCCGGCTTCCTCGTCTACCTCGGGGTGCTGGCGCTGGCTCCGCGGATCGGCCGACGCTGGATCTGGGCCGCGATCGTGCTCGGCGTCGCGGTCTTCACCCTGACCCCGCCGCTGCTCTCCCACGACGTCTACAGCTACATCGACTACGCCCGCCTGGGGGCCGTGCACGGCCTCGACCCCTACCTGGTCAAGCCCGGCGCGGTGCCCGGCGACCCGGTCTTCCAGAGCGTCGACTGGAAAGGCGTGACCAGCGCCTACGGCCCGCTCTTCACCCTGGCGACCTACGCGCTCGGCTCGAGCTCGGTCGGCACCTCGATCTTCTTCCTCAAGCTGGGCTCGGCGCTCTCGGCGCTGGCGCTGGTCGCGGTCGTCGCCAGGCTGGCGCCGGCGCGCGGCGTCAACCCGGCCTTCGCCGCCGCCTTCGTCGGCCTCAACCCGCTGCTCCTCGTCCACGTCGTCGGCGGGCCCCACAACGACGGCCTCTCGATGCTGCTGGCGATGCTCGGCCTCAGCGCCGTGCTCGCCGGCGCCGAGCTGAGCGGCGGAGCGTCATTCGTGCTCTCGGTCGGGGTCAAGGCCTCGAGCGGCTTCCTCATGCCCTTCGCCCTGCTCGGCTCGGGCCGGCGGGGGCGCTTCCTGCTCGGCGCCCTGGCCGCCCTGGCCCTGACCGTGCTCGTCGCCTGGCCGGCCTTCGGCCTGCACTGGCTCGAGTCGCTGAACGTCGCCGGTGGCAACCTCGGCAAAGCGAGTCACATGAGCGTCCCGGTGACGGTCTCGCGGCTGACCGGGATCGCGCGGCCGGTCGTCCAGCACGGCGCTCTCTATATATACGTGGCGTTCTTCGCCTACCTCCTGGCCTGGACCTGGCGCGGAGGCGACTGGGTCCGCGCCTCCGCCTGGGCGGGAGCCGGGCTGCTGCTGGCGACCACCTGGCTCCTGCCCTGGTACCTGATCTGGGTGCTGCCGCTGGCGGCGGTCTCGCGTGACCGGCCGGTGCAGCTGCTGACCCTGACGATCACGGCCTTTCAGCTGAGCACGAGGATCCCGCTCTAGCGGGGCCGCGCTAGCCCTGGCTCTGGCGCAGCTCCTCGATGTCGGCGAGCTGATCGTCGACCCAGTCGCCGGGGTTGCGCGAGAAGATGATCCGCTTCAGCCCCTCCGACCACTCGTGCTTGCGCTCGGGGTCCATCGTCAACGCCCGGTAGATCGCGTCGGCCTGCTCCTGGATGTCGAAGGGGTTGACCGAGAGCACGTAGTCCCAGAGCTCGTGATGGGAGCCGGTGTTCTCGGAGAGCATCAGGACCCCGTCCCTCGTGTTGACCGCCGGCGCCTCCTTCGCGACCAGGTTCATGCCGTCGAAGATCGAGTTGACCATCAGCAGGTCGAAGTGCTTGTAGCGGGCGACCGCGTCATGGAAGTTCTCGTAGATCTTGAGGTCGATCGGCATCCAGTCGGTGGTCCCGTGGCGGTGGTTGACGACGGCGACCAGCGCCTCGATCCGCTCCAGGTACTCGGCGTACTCGGGCACGTCCTGGCGCGAGGGCTGCAGGTGGGCGATGAAAGTGACCTGCTCGCGGAACTCCGGGTGCTGGCTGAGAAAGGTGTCGAAGGCGGTGAAGCCGCGCAGCACGTTCTTCGAGAGGTCGGCGCGGTCGACGCGGATGATCAGGTGCTTGCGCCGGCGCTCGAGCACTTCGCGCTCGGCGTCGGCCACCTCGGGCGACTCGGCCGCGCGGCGCAGGCGCTCGGCGTCGATCCCCAGCGGGTAGGCCCTGGCCAGCGTCCTGCGGCCGTCCTCGTGAAACACGGTGGTCGTCTCGTAGTCGACCTCGGCGCCCAGCAATTCGTCGCAGCAGCGGATGAAGTTGATGCAGTAGGCGTGGGTGTGGAAGCCGATGATGTCGTTGGCGAGCATGCCGCGGAAGATCGCCTCGCGGATCCGCCCCGGCAGCACCCGCCAGCTGTCGGGCTGCGACCAGGGGATGTGGACGAAGTGATGGAGGAAGGCGTCGGGACGCTGCTCGCGGATCATCGCCGGCGCCGTGTACAGGTGGTAGTCGTGGAGCATCACCAGCGGCCGCTCCTGTCCCTCGATCTGGCCCAGCACCGCGTTGGCGATGTCGCGGTTGACCACCTGGTAGCCCTGGTCCCAGGCGTCGAGCTCCTCCTGGCGGATGTCGGGCGCGTTCGAGAGGTCCCAGAGGTAGTGCTGGATGAACCAGAGGATCGGGTTGGCGATCACGTTGTAGAAGCGGTCGTAGGCCTCCGGGTCGCTGCCGACGAGGAGGACGCGGTACTCGATTCCGTCGATCGTCAGTTCGGCCGGGTCGGCGCGCTCCTCGGAGACGGCGACGTCCTCGTCTGTCATCGCCGAGGCGATCCAGAGCGCGTCGCGATGCGAGACCAGGCCGGAGAGCGCCGTGACCAGGCCGCCACCGCCCCTGCGCACGGCCCGTTTCTTAGCCGAGTCGAGCTCGAACTGGGCCGGCCCGCGGTTGGAGACGATGATCAGCGGATCGGAGTCGGCCATCCGCTCAGCCTACCCCGCGGCCGACGGCGCTACGCGTCGAGCTCGGTGAACAGCGCCAGCCAGTCGCGCAGCAGGCGCGGCGAGAGGAATTGCCTGCGGGCGTGCTCCTTGCCGTTGCGGCCGAGCTGCTTGCCCAGCCCCGGGTCACGGAGGATTTCCAGGGAGCGCCGGGCGCACTCCTCCGAGGAGTCGACGAGGAATCCCGAGACGCCGTCCTCGATCTGCAGCGGGATGCCGCCGACGTTGCCGCCGATCGTCGGGCGGCCCTTCCACAGCGCCTCGGTCACGGTCAGGCCGAAGCCCTCCCGGATCGACTTCTGCAGGCAGACGTCCGACTGCGACTGGAAGGCGTTGACCTCGATCGCGCCGACGTTGTTGAGGTTGTTGAGGATCTTGATGTCGGGGTCGCCCTCGGCGTATTCGAAGGTCTTCTGGAAGAAATCCCAGCCCTCGGGATCGTCGGTCGCCATCGAGCCGACCAGCGCCAGCTGCGCCTCGGGCACCTCCTTGGTGACCTCGCGGTAGGCGTCGATCACCCCCATCGGGTCCTTCCACGGGTCGAAGCGCGAGACCTGGGTGATCAGCGGCCGGTCGACGTCGATCCCGAACTGATTGCAGACGAAGGCGGCGTCGTCGGGCGAGAAGGCCATGTTCTTGGGCGAGAGCGGGTCGATCGCCGGCGGGATGATCTGGATGCCCTCGTGGTCGCGCATCCCGGTCGGCACGTAGGTCGGCAGGTGCCAGACGGTCGCGTCGTACTCCTCGATCAGCGGCTGCAGGCGGGCGATCGGCGCCGGGTTCGGTTCGGAGAGATCGATGTGGCAGCGCCAGATCCAGTTGCGGCTCTTCGCGGTGGCGCCACGGCGCAGGCCGATCGGCTGCGGGTCGTGAACGATGATCGTGTCCCACTCGCCCTGCAGGCCCTCGGCGTTGATCGAGTTGATCTCGTCGAAGACCTGCCACTGCTCGTTGCTGAGCGTCTCGTCGGCGCCCTGCAGCGAGTTGTGGAGGAGCTTGGTCGCGTTGAAGAACTCCTCCTTGCCGAAGATCACGTGCCAGTGGGCGTCGATGCCGACGTCGCGCATCAGCGGCACGATCGTGTAGAGGATCTCCGAGACGCCGCCGCCGAAGGCGGTCGCGCTGACGTGGAGGACGCGCTGCCCCTCGAGCTTCTCGGCCAGCTCGCGGATCTGCTCGATCAGCTCTTTGCCGGCGATATGGGTGTAGTCGGCGAGGGACTTCTGGCCGAGTGAGACTTCCTGAAGCATCCGGGAGTTCTACACACCCCCGCACTCGGAGGTCGTTCCGCCCGCTCGACTATTCCTGCGTGGGGCCGATCGGGCGCTTGCCGAGCGTGACCTGGACCTTCTTGACGCTGCCGTCGTGGAGGACTTCGACCGTCACCTCGTCGCCCGGCTGGTAGAGCGAGATCACGCGGGCGAGGTCTTCGGGCCGCGTCACCTTGTGGCCGTCGACTGAGAGGATCACGTCGCCGCCGGTCTGCACCGGCAGCCCCTGGAAGCGGATTTTCTTGTCGCCCCCCTGCAGGCCCGCCTTGTCCGCCGGCCCACCGGGAACCACTTCCGCCAGCAGGCCGCCGTGGTCGCTGGGCAGGCCGAGCTTCTCGGCGAGCTGCGGGTAGAGCGCCTGGGTCGAGACCCCGATGTAGGCGTATTCGGCCTTGCCGTTCGCTTCGAGCTGGGCGATCGAGCGCTTTACCGACGAGACCGGGATCGCGAAGCCGACCCCGGAGTCGCTGCCCGATTCGGTCTCGATCTGCTGGTTGATGCCGAGCACTTCGGCCTCGGCGTCGAGCAGCGGGCCTCCGGAATTGCCCGGATTGATCGAGGCGTCGGTCTGGATCGCGCCCTCGATCTGGAATTCGGTCAGCGATTTGACCGAGCGATCGGTGGCCGAGATCACGCCGACCGAGAGCGAGTGCTGCTGCCCGAACGGGCTGCCGATCGCCGCCACCGGCTGGCCGGGGACGAGGGCGGCGTCGTCGCCGAGCTTGAGCGGATGCAGGTCGAGGCCGTCGGGGTCGACCTCGAGCAGGGCGACGTCGGCGAAGGGGTTGAAGCCGACGATCTTGGCGGCGACGACGTTGCGGTCCGGGAACTCGACGTAGACCGCCTTGGCCTCCTTGCGTTCGCCGCCGGCCCCCGATTCGTCGGTGACGACGTGGGCGTTGGTGACGATCCGGCCCTTGGTGTCGAGCACGATGCCCGAGCCCTCGGCCGCCCCTTCGTCGAGGATCGAGCGGATCGTGACCACGCCGGGCGCCGCCTCGCGGTAGACGGCGGCGGGGTTGAAGCCGTCTTCGGAGGACTCGACGATGACCCGCTGGACCGTCGCTTCCGGTGATTCCGAGGTGACCGTGGTGGTGCCGCCGTCGCCGCTGCCCGGGCCGACACCGTTGCCGCCACAGCCGACGAGGATGAGCGCCGGCGCCAGCAGCGCCGCGACAGCCGTTCTGCGCAAGCTCACGCCCTGGCCTCGTGTGGCGCCCGCGGCGGCGGCGCGATCGCGCGGATCTCGGCCGGCGGCAGGTCGAGGGTGAAGACGGTGAAGCGCTTGTTCGAGGTGATCGAGATCCGCCCGTGCATCCGCTGCGCCAGCTCGCGCGCGATCGCCAGGCCGAGGCCGGAGCCGCCACCCTCCTCGGCCGTGTAGAAGCGCTCGAATACCCGCCCCTGGACGCGCTGGGGGATCCCCGGCCCTTCGTCGGAGACGGTCAGCTCGACACGGCGATTGACTGAGTTTGCGGTCACGGTCACCTTGGTGCCCTCGGGCGTGTGGGTGAGGGCATTGTCGAGCAGGATACGGGTGATCTGGCGCACCCGGTCGGGGTCGGCGGCGGCGACCACCGGATGGCTCGGCCGGCGCAGCTCGAGCCGCGAGCCGTGCAGGTCGGCACGGGGGCCGAACTCGCGGGCGACGTCGCGGGCGAGGTTGCCGAGGTCGACGCTGTCGGTGCGCACGGTCAGGGCCCCGGCGTCGAGCTGCGAAAGGTCGAGCAGGTCCGTGGTCAGCTTGGTCAGCCGCACGATCTGTTCGCGCATGGTGTGGACGAACTCCTCGCGCTCCTCGGGGCTCGGGTCCTCTTCTTCGAGCAGCTCGACGAAGCCGCCGAGGCTGAAAATCGGCGTCCGCAGCTCGTGCGAGGCGTTGGCGATGAACTGCTTGCGGGCGCCGTCGAGCTCGGCCAGGCGCCGCTGCATTTCGTTGAAGGTGCGGGCGAGGCGCGCCAGCTGGCCGGTCGAGTCGACCGGGATGCGGGTGCCGAAGTCACCGTCGGCGATCTTCCGCGCCGCTTCCTCGAGCCGCGTGATCCGGCGGCCGACCAGGGCGGCGTTGTAATAGCCGATGCCGAAGGCGACGCCGAGGCCGATCAGGCCGCCGAACACGATCGCGTGCCTGGCGCCGGTATCGCCCTCGATCACCACCGCCCAGATGTAGATCGCCGCTGTCGTCGCGAACCCGACGCCGAGCGAGATCACCGTGATCCGCCCGCCGAAGTGGGTCGCCCGCAGCTGCCTCATTCGTTGAATCGATAACCGACGCCGCGAACGGTGAAGAGGAACTCCGGGTTTTTGGGCTCGCTCTCGAGCTTCTCGCGAAGGTGGCGGATGTGGACGTCGACGGTGCGCGGGTCGCGGTACTCGGAGTCGCCCCAGACGTGCTCGAGCAGGGTCTCGCGGCTGAGCACCCGGCCGGGCGAGCGGGCGAGGGCGCCGAGGATCTCGAACTCGACGTAGGTCAGCTTCGCCTCCTCGCCGCGCAGGGTGACGAGCCGGCGGCCGAAGTCGATCTTCAGCTCACCGCGCTCGATCGACTCTTCGTCGGGGGCGGTGCCGATCATCCGCGAGCGGCGCAGGGCGGCCTTGACCCGGCTGCGGAACTCGCGCATCGAGAACGGCTTGGTGATGTAGTCGTCGGCGCCGACCTCGAGGCCGGCGACTTTGTCGGTCTCGCTGCCTTTCGCGGTCAGCATGATGATCGGCACCTGGCTGCGCGAGCGCAGCTGGCGGCAGACCTCGACCCCGTCGAGCTTGGGCAGCATCAGGTCGAGGACGACGAGATCGAAGCGCGCTTCCTCGAAGCGCTCGAGCGCCTCGTTGCCGTCGTGGGCGCTGGTCACGTGGTAGCCGTCCTTGCGCAGGGGATAGCTGAGCAGCGTCTGAATCGACTGCTCATCATCGACAAGGAGTATGCGTGCCGACCCATTGGCCACGACTGAAGGTTAATCCCCTGCAGTTGGCGAACATGTAGAGCGTAAATTGCGCCTTTGGTCAGATTCGCTTGGACAAATGTGCTACTACCCGAAACTCATGATCGGGGTAGACGGGGCCGATAGGAGACCCATGCAGTCGGAGCAGCTGAAGAGCCTTGTCGAGTCCGGTACCTACCGGCCCAAGCCGGCGCTGATCGCGGAGGCGATGCTGCGCCGCCGCGGCGTCCGCGAGCTGCTGGTGATCACGCCGAGCTCGGTCGGCGGATCGCTTCATAGCCACTCGCCGCATGCGCCCGGCCATCAGGCAGCCTGACCTCGACCCCGGCACCGCCGACGACTTCGCCGACGCGGGTGATCTCCACGCCCGCGGAGCGCGCGAGCGTCTCCAGGTCGAGCCCCGCAGCCGCCGGCAGTGCGGCCAGCAACTCGTAGTCCTCGCCGCCTGAGGTAGCCAGGCGCAGCGGGTCCTCGCCGGCCGCCGCGGCCAGCTCGGTAACTCCCTCCGCGAGCGGCAGCGCGGCGGCCTCGAACCGCAGGCCGACGCCGCTGCGCTCGGCGATGTGGCCGGCGTCGCCGCCGAGGCCGTCGCTGAGGTCGATCATCGCCGTCGCCCCGGCCGCCGCCAGCGCCCGGCCGGCCGTCAGCCGCGGCCGCGGCTCGAGCTGGCGGCCGATCAGCGCCTCCGCCGTGGCGGCGGGCATGCCCGCCGCCAGCCCGGGCCGCTCGAGCAGGAGCAGGCCCGCCGCCGCGCCGCCGAGCTCGCCGCTGAGCACGAGTAGATCGCCGGGGCGGGCGCCGCCGCGGGTGACGAAGAGCTCGGGCGAGGCGGCGTGGCCGACGACCGTGATCGAGACGAAGAGCCGCGGGGCGCTGACCACGTCGCCGCCGGCGAGGGTGGTGCCGGTCTGATCGGCGACGGCGACGATGCCGTCGGCCAGCTCCAGGCAGCCCGCCTGGTCGAGGTCATCCGGCACGCCGAGCACGGCGTAGGCCTCGCCCGCCTCGGCCCCCATCGCGGCCAGGTCGGAGAGCGCCGCGGCCAGCGCCTTGGCGCCGACCTGCCGCGGCGAGGTCTGCGGCCCACGGCGGAAGTGGACCCCCTCGACCACGGCGTCGACCGAGGTCGCGGTCGCCCCGCCGGGGACGGTGACCGCCGCGTCGTCGCCGGAACCGAGGATCACCCGCGGCCCGGGGCGCGAGAGTCTCTCTCGGATTTTCTCCAGCAACTGAAACTCGGCCATCGCGGCTCCTCGTCATTCGCGGCGGGACCATTGTCACTCCTATTGCCCCATTAAGGTGACGGTCTCGTGGACGGCAGGCCCCCACTCCTGCACAGAATTGGCGAGGCGGGTGCTCGGGTCGGAACCCGACCGCCGCGCAGCAAACGTGTGCGCGTGGCGATCCAGATCGGGATCGCGGTGCTGATTTTCGGCTTCCTCGTCCTCACCGTGATCGACCAGTGGGCGGAGATCAAGGACAAGGGCGTCCACTTCCATGTCGTCTGGATGATCCCGGCCTTCATCGTCCTTCCCTTCTATTACGTCTTCAGCGCCCTCGGCTGGGATTTGATCCTGCGCTTCCTCGGCCACCGGATCGGCGTCGGCCGCGCCCAGGTCGCCTGGGGCCAGCCATTGCTCGCCCGCTTCGTCCCGGGCAGCGTGCTCTACATCCTCGGCCGCGTCCTGCTCTCCGAGAAAAGCGGCGTCCCGCGGCGCCTCACCGTCGCCAGCATCGTCTATGAACAGGCGCTGACGGCGACCTCGGCGATCATCTTCGGCGCCTACTTCTTCATCACCCACCCCGACCTCGAAGGCCAGCCGCTGCGCTGGGCGGTGCTGCTCCTGATCCCGCTCGCGATCGTGCTCCTGCACCCGCGCGTCTTCGGCCCGCTCGCCGACCGCGTCCTGCGAGCCTTCGGCCGCGACCCCCTGCCGGCGGTGATCTCGTTCCGCGGCGTGCTGATCCTGGTCGGCTTCTTCCTGCTCAACTGGGGCGTGATCTCAGTCGGCATCTACTGCGTCGCGCGCTCGGTCAGCAGCGTCTCCAGCAACGGCCTGCTGACGATCGGCGCGGCCCAGGCGATGGGCTACGTCGCGGCGCTCGCCACCCTGGTCGCCCCGGCCGGCCTCGGCGTCCGCGACGCCGTCTTCGCCTGGGCGGTGAAGAGCGCCGTTCCCGGCCAGAGCTTCGCCGTCGCCAGCCTGATCGCGATCGTCGTCCGCGGCGTGCAGACCGTGGTCGAAGTCCTCTACGTCGCCATCGTCACGGCGCTCGGCAGGCGGCGGGGCTGGAGCATCCACACCGGGGTTCTGCATGCCTCCCCGGAGGAGGAGGCCGCCACCGAACGGGGCGAGACGGGAGAGCCCGGCCCTTAGCCGCGTGTGCGAGGGCTGAGGGTTCGCTGGTCGGGAATGGCGCGGGTCGCCGGCGTCGTCCTCGCCGCGTTCCTCGCCTTCCAGGGGCTTCCGGCGCTGCTGAAACCACCGGCGCCGCCGCCGCTGGCCGCCGACGTCGGCCTGCCACGGGTCGCTCGGCACCCGGCTCCGGCGGCGCTGCTCCCGGGCCGCACCGGGCCGGGGTCGGCCCGGGTCTGGCCGGCGCGCGCCCTGCGACGGATGCCGCCCCCGCGGGCGCCGCGTCGGCACCCGGATCGGCGACCACATGCCTCGCCCCCGGCGCCGCCGGCGTCGGTTGAAGCGGAGCCGGCCGCGGTTGCCCCGCCGCCCGTCGCGGCGGCGCAGCCGGAATCCGCGCCGCCGCCCGCCGCTCCCCCCGCCGACGGCTCGGAGGAGTTCGCCCCGCGCTGAGAATCGGCATGACCTATAGTCAAGCGCCGTTTTGGCAGCCGCACGCGAATACGAGCTGGTACTGATGCTGGACCCTGGCCGCGACGCCCCGGCCCGGGATTCCCTTGCCCAGGAGGCGAAGGGAATGATCGAGGGTGGCGGCACGCTCAAGCACGAGAACGATTGGGGCCTGCGCAAGATGGCCTACGAGATCAATCGCCAGAACGAGGCCGACTACCGCTGGTTCCGCTTCGAGGGACAGAACGAGCTGCTCGAGCAGCTCGACCACAACCTCAAGATCGCCGACGGAGTCCTCCGCTTCCGCATCTTCAAAGTCGAGCCCGAGGCCCCGGTGATGGTGCCGCCGTCGGTGGCCGCGCCGGCCCCCGGTCGCGATCGCGACGATCGCGGTGGCCGCGGTGACCGCGACCGTCCGGCTCCGCCGGCGCCGGCCGCGACCCCGGAGCCCGCCGCCGCCGAGGCTGAGCCGGCCGCCACTGAGACTGAGCCCGCCGCGGCCGAGGCTGAGCCGGCCGCCACTGAGGACGCCGCGGTCGTGGAGCCGGAGACGGCGGCAGCAGAGCCGGAGGCGGCGGAGCCCGCACCGGCCGCCACGCAGGCCGACGGCGACGACGCCGCGGCCGATCCCGCCGAGTAGCGCCGCTCTTTGCGGCTTTTCCTCTCCGCCGGGGGAGGCCGTCGCCGATCGCGCTCTTAGACTGGGGTCCGATAAGCGAACTTGAGGAGTGAGCGCCGTGGCGGCTTCGAACATGAACGTTGTAGTGATCACAGGGAACCTGACCAGGGACCCCGAGCTGCGCAGCACGCCGGGGGGAACCTCGATCTGCAAGCTGAGGGTGGCTGTCAACAGCCGCCGCAAAGACGGTCAGACCGGGGAATGGGTCGACAAGCCCAACTACTTCGACGTCACCGTCTGGGGAGCACAGGGCGAGAACTGCGCCAACTACCTCTCCAAGGGTCGCCCGGTGGCGATCGAAGGGCGCCTCGACTGGCGCGAGTGGGAGGCCAAAGACGGCGGCGGCAAACGCCAGAGCGTCGAGATCATCGCCAACTCGGTCCAGTTCCTGGGCTCGCGCGACGGCTCCGGCGGCGGCCCGAACGGCGGCGACGGCGGCTTCACCCCGAGCAGCGACGTGCCCACCGATACCTCGGACTTCGAGGGCGCGGCGGTCGGTGGCGGCGGCAGCGACGACGACATCCCGTTCTAGGTCGCGCTGACGGGGGAGCGGGGCCTGGGCCCGGGGATCTGTAGGATTCCCGGCCCGGATGCCACGCACCAAGGAAACCACTGGATCGCAGGCCGCTCGTCGTGGGCGTCGCCCCACGGATCGGATGCGGCCGCGCAAGTACACGCGGATCAATTCCGAGGAAGTCGACTACAAGGACCTCAACCTCCTGCGGCGATTCCTCTCGGACAAGGGCAAGACCCGCGGGCGCCGGGTGACGGGACTGTCGCGCAAGCACCAGCGCCAGCTCTCGATCGCGGTCAAGCGTGCCCGCGAGATCGCGCTGCTCCCCTACGTCGGGGAGAGATAGGCCGCGGATGGCGCAGGCTGTTCTGCTCGAGGACGTCGAGAAGCTCGGTCGGCGCGGCGATCCGATCGACGTCGCCCCGGGCTATCTCCGCAACTACCTGATCCCGCGCAAGCTGGCGATGCCGGCGACCGACTCCGCTCTCGAGGAGGCCCAGCGCCGCCGCGCCGCGGCCGAGAAAGCCGAACAGGAGCGCAACGCCCGCGAAGCCGAGGCCGCCTCGCTGCTCTCGAAAACGGTTCTCACGATCTACCAGCGCGCCGGCGAGGACGGCAAGCTCTTCGGCTCGGTCGGGCCGAAAGAGATCGTCGACGCGATTCGCGACGCCCGCGACGTGCGCATCGACAAACGCAAGGTGCGGCTGGAGGACCCGATCCGTGAGATCGGCACCCACATGGTCGAGATCGAGCTCGCCGACGGCGCCGTCGCCTCGGTGAAGACGATCGTCACCGAGGAGAAGTAGCGGCCGTCAAACGCTGGGTGCGAACCGACCGAGGGACGGTCGCGCTCGCCGCGGTCGCGCTCGCCGGTGCCGGCACCGTTCTCGCCGGCCAGTTCGGGCGGATGCTCGGCCGCCGCCGCGGCTCCAAGGAGGGGGAGCACGAGAACCTGGTCGAAGCGGCTCCCGCCGCCGCGCTCGACACGGTCGGGGTCGCGGTCAGTGGCTACGAGGGCGCCGACCGCAGCGAAACGGTCCTCTTCAACCTGCTCGCCGGCTTCCTCGGCGCCTTCGCCGTGGTCAGGCTCTCGACCTGGGGGATCCGCGACGGTTGGGGGCCTTTCCGCAACGTGCGCCTCGGCGACCGCCACATCCACCACTTCGTCCCCGGCATCCTGATCGCCTTCGCCTCCGGCACGGCGGCGATGCTGACCGACGACGACGCGCTCGAGCAGCGCCTCGCGGTGCCGATGGGAGCCGGCATCGGCCTGACCTTCGACGAGGCGGCGCTGCTGCTCGACCTGCGCGACGTCTACTGGAGCCGCAGGGGCCTGCTCAGCGTCCAGCTCAGCCTCGGCGCGACGGCGATCCTCAGCATCGCGATCCTGACCGGACGGATGCTGCGCCGCGGCGAGCGGCACCAGGAGGCGGAGGGGCTCATACCCCCGCCGAGCGCCTGAATTCTTTCCGCGCTCGTTGCAGGGTGTCCGCCCCTGCCGGCCTCCCCCGTTTGGTTTGCTGTCTGCGGGGAGTAACCGGGGGCTTCCGACCGCTCCTGTGCCTTAACTAGACGCCGATGCCGCAACCGCCGACAACCCACGTCCCGCCGCAGAACATCGAGGCTGAGGAATCGGTGCTCGGCGCGATGCTGGTCGCCGAGCCGACCCTGACCAAGGTCATCGACGAGGTCAAGCTCGCCCCCGAGGACTTCTACCTCGAGAAGCACGCGGCGATCTTCCGCTGCGTCCATCAGCTCTACTTCGACTCGAAGCCGGTCGACGAGCTCAGCGTCACCGAGGCCCTGGTCCAGGTCAACCAGATCGAGGAGGCCGGCGGGCGCCACTACGTCTCCGAGCTCGCCGCCAAGGTTCCGGCCGCCGGCAACGCCAAGCACTACGCCGAGATCGTCCAGCAGAACTCGCTGCTGCGGCGGCTGCTCGGCGCCGGCCAGCAGATCCAGGGCTGGGTGCACGAGCGCGACGGCCAGCCGCGCGAGCTCTCGGAGCGGGCCGAGGCGCTGCTCTTCGACGTCGCCCACAAAGAGCAGGCGGGCGATTTCCGCCTGCTCGGCGAGATCCTCCACGACGAGGTCGACCGGCTCGAGAAGCTCTCGACCGGCGAGCTCGAGCTGACCGGCACGCCCTCCGGCTTCCGCGACATCGACGCGATCACCGGCGGCTTCCAGCCCGGCAACCTGATCATCGTCGCCGCCCGCCCGGCGATGGGCAAGAGCGCGCTGGTCGCCAACATCGCCGAAAACGTGACGATGAAGCACGAGATGCCGGTCGCCTTCTTCTCGCTCGAGATGTCGGAGGTCGAGCTCGCCCAGCGCTTCATCGCCTGCCGGGCGAGGATCTCGGGCGACAAGCTGCGCAAGGGCCAGGTCTCGCAGAAGGACTGGCCCAAGGTCGTCCGCGCCTGCAACGAGCTAGAAAAGGCGCCGCTCTGGTTCGACGACTCCTCCGACCTCGGCATCCTCGACCTGCGGGCCAAGGCCCGCCGCCTGCACGCGCTGGCGCAGGACCGCGGCGGCCTCGGGCTGATCATCGTCGACTACATCCAGCTGATGCGGGCCGAAGACCACCGCGCCAACCGGGTCGAGGCGGTCGGCCAGATGAGCCGTGGCCTGAAGATCCTCGCCCGCGAGCTCGAGGTCCCGGTGCTGGCGATCTCGCAGCTCTCGCGCGCGCCCGAGCAGCGCACGCCGCCGAAGCCGATGCTCTCCGACCTGCGCGAGTCCGGCAACCTCGAGCAGGACGCCGACCTGGTCGCCTTCCTCTTCCGCCAGGACTACTACCGCGACAACGACGAGGAGCCCGACGGGCTGGCCGACGTGATCATCGCCAAGCATAGGAACGGCCCGATCGGCTCGCGCTCACTCGTCTTCCTCGACCGCTTCCCGAAGTTCGCCGACCACTCCGGGCGGCAGGGCGACGCCTCCCAGCAGCCGGCCGACTCGGGGCCGCCGCTCGAGGACGCGGCGGCGGCGGGGCCTGAGTTCTGATGGCGTTCACGCGCAGCGAGCCATTCAGCCAGGCCGCCTGCCCGCTGGGGATCTGCGACGGCTCGGGCTGGATCCTCGGCCCCGAGGACGTCGCCCGCCCCTGCGAGTGCCGCGAAGCGCGGCTCAAAAAGGGGCGTGGCCGCGGAGTCGCCTCGGTCATTCCGCCGCGTTACCGGGGGGTCTCCTTCGACCGCCCGCCGATCAGCGACCTGGCCGGCAATCTCGAAACCAAGATGGCTGTCGCCAGCGTCAGGGGATACGTCGACGACCTCGACGGCCGGCTCGAAGCCGGCCTCGGCCTCTGGCTCTTCGGCGAGACGGGGACCGGCAAGACCTCGCTGGCGATGCTGATCTCGAAAGCGGCGCTCGAGGCCGGCCACTCGGTGGCGATCTACTCGCTGCCGAAGCTCCTCGCCCGCATCCGCCAGACCTACGACGCCGAGCCCGGTGGCGATTCCTACCTGGCCTTCTTCGAGCGCCTGACCTCGGTCGACCTTCTCCACATCGACGACCTCGGCGCCGAGAAGCGGTCGGACTGGGTGCTCGAGCAGCTCTACGCCTTGATCAACGAGCGCTACGAGGCGCAGCGCTCGATGCTGATCACGACCAACCTCCCCCATCCCGAGCTCGAGGAGCAGATCGGGGCGCGTACCGTCTCCAGGCTGAGCCAGATCTGCGAGGAGGTCGAGGTCCGCGGCCACGACCGACGCTACGGACAAGCCGCCTAGCCGGCATTCCAGTCACAATCCCCCGGTCATGCCAGGCTTAGTCATAGTTGGAGCCCAGTGGGGCGATGAGGGCAAGGGCAAGATCACCGACCTGCTGGCCGACGGCAGCGACGTGATCGTCCGCTACCAGGGCGGCAACAACGCCGGCCACACGATCGTCCGCGACGGCGAGAAGTTCAAGTTCCACCTGATCCCCTCCGGGATCCTGCACTCGGACACCCTCTGCGTGATCGGCAACGGCGTCGTCCTCGACCCGCGCATCCTGCTCGAGGAGATCGACGGCCTGAAGCGGCGTGGGATCGACGTCAGCAACCTGCGGATCTCGGCCAACGCCCACCTGATCATGCCCTACCACGTGCTGCTCGACACGGCCGGCGAGCTGAAGCTGGGCAAGCTCTCGCTGGGCACCACCCGGCGCGGGATCGGCCCCTGCTACGCCGACAAGGCGCTGCGGCTCGGCATCCGCGTCCAGGACCTGCTCGACGAGAAGATCCTGCGGGCCAAGATGCGGACCGCGATGGAGCCCAAGCAGCAGGCCCTGCGGGAACTCTCGGTGCGCCGCCGCAAGCTCCGCAAGGAGGCCGGCGAGGGCGAAAGGGCCGGCGACGAGCAGGCGATGGAGGACCCCCGCCTCGACCTGCACACGATGACCGAGGAGCACGTCAACTACGGCCACCGGCTCGAGCCCCACATCGCCGACACGGCGAGGCTCTGCTGGGACGCTCTCGACGCCGGCCGCAACGTGCTCTTCGAGGGGGCGCAGGCGACCCTGCTCGACCTCGACCACGGCACCTATCCCTTCGTCACTTCGTCGAACCCGATCGCCGGCGCGGCGACAATCGGCGCCGGCGTCGGCCCGACCGACATCGATGAAGTCTGGGGCGTGGCGAAGGCGTACGCGACCCGGGTCGGCGCCGGGCCCTTCCCGACCGAGCTCGAGGACGAGGTCGGCCGCCGCATGATCGAGGTCGGCCACGAGTACGGGACGACGACAGGCCGCGAGCGGCGCTGCGGTTGGCTCGACCTTGTCGCCCTGCGCTACGCCGTGCGGCTCAACCGGATGTCGGCGCTGACGATCACCAAGCTCGACGTCCTGCGCGGGATCGACCCGCTGAAGGTGGCGGTCCGCTACCGCTCGAAGGAGGGCGCCGTCTTCGACCGCTTCCCCTACCACCAGTCGATCCTGCACTCGGCGACCCCCGAGTACGAGGAGCTGCCGGGCTTCGACGCCGATGTCGAGGGCATCCGCAACGAGGCCGACCTGCCACCCCAGGCGCGCGCCTACCTCGACTTCATCGCCGACTTCGTCGGCGTCCCGATCCGACTCGTCGGCGTCGGCCCGGACCGCGACCAGGTGGTCTGGCTCGGCGAGCAGCCAGAGCTTCGCGCGGCCTGACCGGAACGGCTACGGGCTGATCGGAGTCGGCCCGAGCGAGGTCAGTTTCCAGACCCCGTCTTCGAGCGTCATCGGGTAGGCATAGCCTTTGCCGTCGTTGCCGCGGTAGATCGCGAACGCGGTGTCGCCTTCGATCCGGAAGCTCGCGATCCCGCCCTTGGGGGCGGTCGGCGACTTGGCTTCCGGGGTGCCGACGTTGAGTTTGCCCATCAGCGCCGCGCAGTTGAGGCCGCTCAGCTTGGGCTGGGCTTTGGTCAGCATCTTCAGCTGTTCGAGGTTTTTCTTCGAGAGGTATTTGCTGCAGACGACGGCCCAGCCGCCGCCGGCCAGCGCCTTGTTGAGCGCGACGATCGATTCGTTGGCTTCTTCGCGATCGGTTTCGTCGCCTTCGTCGCCGTAGGTCTGGATGCTGTTGTCGCCGCCGGGGACGGCGAAGGCGGCGCTGCGTTCGCCCTTCTTCGGCACTTCCCGGACTTCTTCTTCTTCCGGGGTTTCCTTGACCGCCGGAGGCTTGGCCGAGGTTTCGCCGCCGCTCGTGGTCGGCGTGGTCGGTTCCGGGGCGGACGCCGTCGTGGTCGCTTCGGTCGAAGCCGTCGACCCGGTCGAGTCGTCGCCACCGCCGCAGGCGGAGAGCACCAGCGCGCAGATCGCAGCGGCGATCGCGGAAACTACGGCTGTTCGAGCGCCCCCCATGGCTGGCCGGATTCTAGCGAGTGCGAACGGTCCGGCCGGAGCGCGCTTCGAAGGCCCCCGGAAATGGGAAGGGCGGCCCGGAGGCCGCCCTTCCCATCCCCTGACTCGTCCTGAGCTATGAGACCCAGGTGTCCGGGATCAACCGGTCGGCGTGCAGGGCCGGGTCACGGCGCCTTTCGCTTTGTCGCCATTGGCGAAGACCGCTTCGCCCTGGGCGAAGAGCTTGCCGGTCGGGCATTTGGCCAGCAGATAGCTCTTCTTCTTGCCCTTGTAGGTGTATTTTTTGTTCAACGTCAGGTTGAACGAGGTGACGGAACCGGCTCCACCCGCGATTTTCGGGATCGTCGCAACCGATTTCAGCCCGTACTTGCCGTTGTGGACTTTGGCGATCTGGACCGAGGTCACGATCGCCGCCGCAACGGGGCTCGAGAGGTAGGCGTGGATGAACAGGGTCGTCTTGCCACCTTTGACGCCGCCGTTGAAGGCAACCAGCTGGCTCTTGATCGGGATCGGTTTCGATTCCGGGAAGAGAACCTCGACTTCGGTCGTCCCGGTGCCGACGATGGCGTCGGGGCAGGCCGCTTTGGCGTCGGTCGTCGTGCGGGCTTCGAGCTTGCCCTGGGTGCAGGTCGGGTAGCCGACCGCGTCGACGCTGCCGTTCTTGTCGGTTTCGACGTTGAACGCGGTCAGGGCCGGCGGGTGAGTCCCGTCAACCGTCTGGATTTTGGCGGAGACGTTGAGGCCGATGCCGGCCAACGTGCTCTTCGGCAGCTTCGCCGGAGTGATGCCGCCGTTGAAGGTCAGTTTTAGGTTCCCTACCTGGACCACGGTCGGCTTGGCGGCTCCGGCGATGCCGGCGCAGACCAAGGCGAGGACCGCGCCCAGAGCGAGTGTCCATTTCAAACGCTTGCGCATTTACTTATTTCTCTCCTTTGCGGCCCGGTCATAGGTGCCCGGCCATTTTGACTGCTTCAGTTCTGTCCCTGTAGACGCCAAACCTACCAACAATTGATACTTCGTAAACACCTGCGCACTGGCAAAGGAGCGGCTTCCGCCGCTTGACAGGGGCTATTCGCCCTGTTCGAAAGTGTGCTGGTAGGTGGTCGAAGGACCGCTGCCGTAGATCGGTTCGAAAGGCGCCTGCTGGGTGCAGCCGGGGGCCGGCAGCGTCGCGGTGCTGTTCTGGCCGCCGAAGGCGAATTCTTTCAGGCGTTCGAATAGCTGCTGCGCATTTTTTTCGGTTTTTTCGGCGGTGTCGCCTTTGACGCGTTCGTAGAAGGCCGGGTTTTTCGGCGTTTCCGGATCGAGCGTCGCCGAGACGCCCGAGCTGCACTGGCGGGTGTCGAAGCTGGGCAGGCCGGAGGCGAGCTGTTTGTAGATCTGGGCCGGGCTGTAGGCGCTGTTGCGGTTGCTCGAGAGGCGGTTGGAATAGGTCGCCAGCGATTCCGGGACCAGCGGCCCGATCACCCGCAGGTAGTGGAGCTGTTCGCCGTTGGTCGCGAGGTGGACCGCGTTGGTCGCGGCGGCGACGTTGCCCATCGCCGCCGTGATCTCGTGTTTGTAGAGGCCGAGCCCGGTGAGCAGCGGGTTGAGGTTACGGGCGAATGGGTCGACCGCGCGCAGCAGCGGCGGGAAGGAGTCGCGGAACAGCCTGCGCAGCGCCGGGAAGCCGCTGGTCGAACGGTCGATCACGGTGCCGAAGCCTTCGAAGAAGCCCTGCGCTTCCGGCGCCAGCTTTGCGAAGGCGATCAGCGTCGGCGAGAGCTGTTCGGCGGCGGGCACGAGCTGGCGCATCAGGGGGTCGGTGTTTTCGGAGAACTCGCGCAGGCGTTCGATCGTCAGGCGCGACTCGTCCTCGAAGGTCGGGAAGGCCCGGAACAGGGCTTCCAGGTCCTGATCGCGGGTCGCCGTGGTGCGGAAGACGTCGTTCGAGTTCTTGATCAGCTCGGCGAGCTGGCCTTCGCGGCCGCGGAAGGCCTGCAGGGCGACAGCGCCGTTGCTGAAGAGCTGGTGGACGGCGTCTTCCTGGGTGTCGAGGATGCGGAAGAGTTTGTCGAATTCGGAGAAGGTCGTATCGAGTTCGCCGATGCCGGCGGAGAAGCCCTGGCCCTGGCCCTGGATCGCGATCGCCGCGTTCTGCATCCATTCCTGGAAGGCGGCCCGGGTCTTCGGGTCGAAGGTCTGGAAGATCTCGTCGATCTGGACCGATTCGGCGACGTTGGCGGCGGCCAGCTCGCCGCCGTCTTCGAGCTTGGGGCCGTTGCGGGCGCCCGGGGTGAGTTCGACGTAGGTCTCGGCGAGCAGCGTCTTGGTCCGCAGGATCGCCCGCGTGTCCTTCGGGATCGGCGCGTACTTGTCGTCGATGTCGACCGTCGCCACCGCCAGCTTGCCGGGGTCGCGTTCGATGTTCTGGACTTTGCCGATGTTGACGCCGGAGATCCGCACGTCCGACTGCTGGGCGAGCTGCGCCGCCTCGTCAAAGGGGATCTTGATCTCGTAGGACTTGGCCTTGAACGGGGTCGGGCCGCCGAAGGTGATCCAGAGGAAGAGCAGGATCCCGAAGCAGGACAGGGCGAAGCCGGTGATCACCACGAGTTGGGTCGTGCTCGGAGCCTTCTTGCTCATTCGGGACCACACCCCTGCAGGCCTTCGGTGCCTTTGATCGCCGGCAGCTGGTTCGGGCGCGGCAGCGGGATCGACTGCACGATCGTTTTCACCTGCGGCAGCAGCGCCGCGGCGCCGTAGGCCAGGTTGGCGCCGTTGCAGGTGTTGAGGATGATCCCGCGCTGGATCGGGCCGGCCGGGTCGGAGAGGTTGTAGGTGGCGTTGAGGTCGTGGTTGAGCCAGGGCAGGTAGAAGAGGTAGCTCTGCTTCGAGCCCTTCGGCTTGAAGGCGAGCACGTTGAAGAGCGAGTTGAAGCCGCTGAGGCTGTCGCCGAAGCCCTTCACCGTCTTCTTCAGCGGCCCCGCCGCCTGCTTCGTGTGGGTCAGGACCGGGCGGATCTGCCTCGTGAAGGGGCGGATCTGGTCGCGGATAGGCTTCTTCGTCTGGGCGAAGAAGCGCTCGGTCGCCTTGAACGCCGGGCCCAGCGCTTCCGCCTGCGGGATCAGCTTGATCAGCGCCGGGCGGGCGGCGACCGAGAGCGTGTTGGAGCTGGCCAGCCCGGCCTGGACCGCGGCCAGCGTGGCGGGGAACTCGGTCAGAGATTCCTGGATCGCCTGCTGCTCGTTGGCAAAGTTGCCGAGCGCCGCATTGGAGCCGGTGACGAAGCGTTCGATGTCGGTGCCGCGACGGCCGAGTTCCGTGGTCAGCAGGCCGAAGTCGTGAATCACGCGGGCGAGGGCGACGCGGCGCTGGGCCACCGCTTTGTTGATGTCGGCGACGTAGTGGACGAAGGGCTGGAAGCGGCGGAAGACGCCGCCGAGCTGGCGCCCGCGGCCACCGATGCCTTCGGCACCGCCGGCGAGCAGGAGCTGGATGTACTGCCTGGTGTCGGCGTCGAGGGTGGCGAGGAAGGCGTCGAGGTTGGTGTTCGACTGGGTCTGCGCGAGGGGGATGTTGTCGCCGGCTTCGAGGTGGCCCTTGCCGCTGCCGGGAGCGATCTCGACGACCATGTCGTTGAGGTTGGTTTTCGGCCGCAGCAGCAGCGTCGCGTTGTGGTGGATCAGGTCCATGTATTCGGGCTCGATGTCCATGCCGACGACGGCGTGGCCGTCTTCGAGCGCGACCGAGGTGATCTTGCCGATCTGGATGCCGGCGATCACGACCGCCTGCCCCTGCCCAGGCGCGACCGCCTGGGCGGTTTCGAACTCACCCGTGATGTGGGTGAATTCTTCGCCGACGAACGGCGCCCACGACGGCAGCGAAGCTTTCTGGTTGGTGAAGATGAAGAGCGTCATCGCGATCCCGGCGATCACCAGGACGATGATCGCCAGCGTGTCTTTGGTCCGCCCGCGCGTCTGCCGCGACAGCGACGTGCGGAAGTGTTTCCAGCGGCCGACCCCGGGCTCGCGACTCATGGCGACACCGCCGTCATCGCCGGGGCGCCTTGCTGGCCGAGGCCGGCGTTGACATCGGGGGCCGGGTTGGTCGCGCAGCGGACTTCCGGCTTCTTCGGCGGGCGCCCGCCGAGCTGCGGCTGCGTGCCTTCGCCCGGCGAGGCGCTGAAGGTGTAGCCGACTTTGTCGGTCGAGAGGTTGCCGTTCGGGTTGGCGACCTGGCCGAGCGTGCCGCCACCGCCGGGCTGGACCCTGATGTAGGCGCCGTTGCCGTCGAAGTTCTGGCTCTGGCCGGCGAAGTTGGTGAGGCTGTAGAAGAACTCACGGTAGTTGGGCCCGCCGGTGCTGAAGCGGTCGTTGATCGTCTGGTTGCCGGTCGGGATCAGGACCTTCGTCGCGCAGAGGCTGAGGCGGTTGAGCTGCGGGATCGCGTTCGCCCTGCCTTCCTGGGCGGCGCCGGCGAGGCCGGGCGTCGCTTCGGCGAGCAGCCTGGCGATGCCGCCGCCCTCCTTGCCGGAGACCAACGGGCGGGCCTGTTCGAGCCACGGTTTGGAGGAGGCGATCAGGTCGGGGAGCTCGGCGACCGCCGGTCGCAGCTCGATCGCGTAGGCGCGCAGCGGCGGCAGGGTCTTGTTCAGGTTGACCAGCGAGGTGTGGGCGGTCCTCAGGGTCGGGTCGAAGCGGTGGATCGTCTCCGAGAGGTTGCTCGACTGGGTGGCGAGGGCGCCGGTGAAGATCTCGAAGTTGTCGATCAGCGACTGCAGGTCGGATTCGTGCCTGGCGAAGGCGGCGAAGGTGCGGCCGGTGCCGGCGATCAGCCGCGAGAGGTCACGCGGGCTGGTGCCGAGGAAGGCGTTCGAGACCTGGGCCCCGTAGCGGCCGGCGTCGCCGCCGTATTTGAAGATCCCGTTGATCGCTTCGCCGCCGGTTTTTCCCTGGACCTCGGGCAGCTGGGTCGCGTCTTCGGCGGCCGTCGGCTTTTCGTTCAGCGCCTTGCCGAAGCCTTCGAGCAGCTGCGCCAGGTTCGCCCGCACCGGCGATTGCAGGGCGGTCAGGATCTCGTCGAGCTGGACCGCGGTCGAGGTATGGCTGACCGGGATCGTGCCGCCGCTCTCCATTTCGGGCGCGCTCGGGCTGCCCGGGCTGATTTCGATGAAGAAGTTGCCCTCGAGGAAGATCCTCGGTTTGATCTCGGCGAAGGCGTCCTCGTGGATCGGCCTGCCGGCTTCGGAGACGGTGAAGGTGACCTCGGTGGCATCGCCGTCACGGCTCGACGAGATGACTTTGCCGACTTCGACGCCGGCGATCCGCACCGGCGAGTTTTTCGAGATGTTGACGCCGTTGGAGAAGGTCGCCTTGACCTCGTAGCCGTAGCTGGTGAAGGGCACGTGCTTGGTGAAGGCGATGTAGGGGCCGATCGTGACGACGAGCAGGAAGAAGATCGCGATCGTCGCGTTGCCGGGGCGCCAGCCGCGCTTCTCATGGCGCTTTCCTTTTTTCTTTGCCTCGGCCATCAGTTGCCTTTGTTGAGCTGGCCGAAGGTGGTCGTGCCCTGGTCGCCGGGCGAGTTGCCGATCACGGTCTTGCCGAGCTGGTACTTCTCGTTGCCGGCCTCACACTCTTCCGGCTTCTGCCCGGGCGAGGCGGTGTTCGGGTAGGGGTTGTAATGGAGATGGTTGAGCGCCGATTGGTCGCCGCCGCCGTTGGCGGGGGCCGAAGCGGGGGCGCCCTCGCTGTTGGGGCCGCGCGGCGGCTGCAGCGCCGTGGCGCCGGCCCAGAAGGCCTGGCCGTTGTTTTCGCTGAAGACGCTGGCGAGGTTTTCGAAGTCGAGAGTCAGGTAGTTGCAGGTGACCTGCGCCGGGGCGATGAACTTGATCGCCGGGTCGAGTTTTTCGTTGGTGTTGATCAGCAGGTCGAGGCCGTTGAAGACGCCGGGGGCTTCCTGGAAGGCGAGCAGGGCATCGGCGGTGGGCTCGAGCTGGGCGTTGAAGACCGGCGATTCGCGCAGGACCGGGATGCCGGCGACCTGCGCCGCGTCGAGCGTCGGCGAGGTGTCGGCGAGCGCTTTCGCGCCGGGCTGGAAGGCGGCGAAGAACTTTTCGGAGTCCTGCAGGAAGGGGTTGATCACCGGGAAGTCGGTGATCGCCGTGTCGAGGGTCGCCGGGCCTTTGGAGATCGTTTCCTGGATGTAGGGCCGCGAGACGCGGGCGAAGGCGGCGAAGGTCTGGTCGAGCGCGACGAACAGCGTGCCGTTGATCTGGGCGACCGGGGCGACCGTCGCGTTGAGCGCCTCCAGCGCCCGCCAGAAGCCGGCGAAGTCGGTCGAGGGGGCGACCAGGTTGCGCAGCGGCGCCCCGGCCGATTCGGCCAGTTTGCGCAGCGAGCCGAAGGCTTCGTTGAGCTGCGGGCCGCGACCGGCGAAGGCGTTGCCGAAACCGGCCTCGTTCTGGCGGATGGCGTGGCGGGTCGGTTCGTCGAACATGTCGAAGAATTCGTCGATGTCGACCGATTCGGGGCGGGCGGCGCTGAGCGGCATCGTTTCCCCGGCCTTGAATCCCGCGGAGGAGTCGCCCGGGACGAGCTGCACGTACTTCAGCCCCAGCGGCGACTTCGGCCGGATCACCAGGGTCGAGTTCTTCGGCACCGGTTCGGCGCTCTTGTCGAGGCTGAGGCTGAGCTCGGCCGCCACCCTGCCGTCCTCGAGGTGGACCGGGGCGACCTTCTTGACGACGCCGACCCGGGCGCCGCCGATCCGCACCTCGTTGCCTTTGACCAGGGCCTGGGCGTTCGGGACCTGGGCCTTGATGTTGTAGGTCGAGACGAACGGCAGGCCGTTGTTGGCGTTGTAGGCGAGGAAGACCGCGACCAGGACGACGAGCACGGTGACCGCCCCGACGAGGACGGGGTTGCTGGCGATGCCCTGGATTCCGCTGCGGTCTTTCATGGTCCGAGGAGGTAGTTGAGGAGGGCACGCTGCGGCGCGGTCGCCCTGACGCTGGCGCCCTCGGCTTCCGCTTCGCCTTCGCTTTCCGCTTCGCCTTCAGCTTCCGCTTCGCCGCCTTCGACGCTTTCCGCTTCCAGCCCTTCGCCC
The DNA here is from genome assembly GCA_963836415.1 of uncultured Solirubrobacterales bacterium. Classification (GTDB taxonomy): domain Bacteria; phylum Actinomycetota; class Thermoleophilia; order Solirubrobacterales; family 70-9; genus VRUE01. The sequence continues at coordinate 1,229,678 of CAWIJE010000004.1, read as the reverse complement.
TGGCCCAGTTCCGGCGCGGCTTCGGTCGGCGTGGCGGGGTTGAGGAAGGTGCTGGGGCCGGTCGTCGTCGCGCCGACGCCGCCGGTCCTTTCGGCCAGCTCTTCCTGGATCCGTTCGAACAGTTCGGCGGTGGATGACGAGGACGCTTCGCGGGTGCCGAAGTTGGCGCCGCAGCCGGAGCCGGGTTCGGAGACGTATTCGAGGCAGTTGCTGAGCGTCACCAGGCTGCGAATCAGGTGCCCGTAGCGGTCGAATTCGTTGAGCGCGCCGGTGCTGTTGTAGATCAGGTCGGCGAGGTCGTTGAAGCCCTTGGTCTGCTTCGTGTTTTCGAGGAAGGCGCCGAGTTCGGTCGTCGGGCTGACCCCGGTCTTGGCCAGTTCGCGGGCCTTCTTGACGATCGGGTCGGCGGCGGCGAACTTCGGCCCGGAGCCTTCGGCGGCGTTGCCGAGCGCCTTCAGGGCGACGGTCGAGGCGGCGGTGAACGGCGCCAGGTGGCGGGTCGCTTCGGTCAGCGCCGGCGTCGCCCGGTCGAGGTCGGAGACGACCGGCGTCGCCGCGTCGGAGAAGCCCTTGAGGTTCTGCATCGTCTGCCGGAACTGGACCAGGAACTCCGGGAACTTGCGCAGCGACGCTTCCAGGTCGGCGCCGCGCTCCGCGGTCGCCTCGCCGGAGGCGCCGGCGTTGGCGAGGAAGCCGGCGACGTGGGTCCGCTCGCGGGCCAGCGGGTTGACTACCTGCTCCGCGTTGGAGGCGAGTTCGGTCAGTTCGTCGCGCTGGCTGTCGAGGATTTCGAGCACCCGGTCGGCGTCGCGCAGGGCGGGGTTGGCGCGTTTGACCGCGGCCTCGATATCGGCGCCGCGACCGGTCAGGGCGGCGCCCAGTTCGTTGAAGATGAGGCGGAAGCGCTGCGCGTAGGGCAGCGTCTGGATGTCGTTGATCAGGTCGGGGTCGACGCTGCTGCTGGTGTTCTCGAGCGGCAGCAGGCGCTGGCCGGCGCCGGGCTGGCCGGAGGGGATCTTGCGCAGCGGCGGCGGCGGCTTGCTGCCCGGCGCCCGCGGCAGGGTCGGCCGGCAGTCGACGTACTTCTCGCCGATCAACGACTGCGGGCGGATCAGGCAGCTGGCGTCGCTGCGGAAGTCCTGGAAGCCGGCGTCTTCGATCGCCATCACGATCACCGCCTTGCCCGGGATCTTCTGCGGCTGGTCATGTGCGTAGGCGTCGACCTCGCCGGGAACGGTGACGTTGACTTCCTGCACTTCGCCGACGTTGGCGCCGGCGATCCGCACCTGCTCGCCCGGGACCATGAACGAGCCGTTGTCGAAGATCGCACGCACGACGTAGCCTTCGTCGTCCTCGTTGGACGAGGTGAGCAGGACGACGGCGACGACCGCGACGACGATCAGCAGGACCGCTATGAGGCCTTTGCGGTTCTTCATGGTCCGGGAGGCGCGTCGGCCGGGTTGCACTGGGACGAGGTCACGCCGGAGCCGTTGAACGGCGGTTCGACGAAGGGGTTGGAGCCGTCGGCCGCCGACTGGGTCGCGCCGCCGGGGCAGCGACGGGTGACGGGCGCCGATTCACCGAAGATGTCGTACTGGTGTTTCTGTTCGATCGGTTCGAGTTTGCCGGCGTTGTAGTTGAAGAGGTTGAGGTTGGAGAAGGCGAGGCGCGCGTAGTGGCCGTTGCCGTCGTAGTAGCCCGTGACCTGGCCCAGCTTGGCGAAGCCGTTGAAGATGTCGGGCGTGTAGGCGCGGGCGAAGTTGAGGTTGGGCTGGAAGTCGGCGATCGCCTGCTCGGCGTTCGGGAAGGCGGTCGAGGCGCGCTTCTGAACGTCGGGCAGGGCGGCGAGCAGTTCCGCGGCGTCGTTGGCCTTGCCCGGCCGGGCGACGCTGAGCCGCAGGTTGGAGAAGAGCGGGACCGCTTTCTGCACCACCGGCCGCAGTTCGGCCAGGAACGGGGCGAGGTTCTTGGTCGCCGGCTTCGCCGTTTCGACCAGCGGGTCGATGTCGTCGAGCGCCGCCCGCAGGTTGACGAAGGTCGTGTTGGCCTGGCGGAAGACGGGCGGCAGCTGGCGCAGGGTGTTGTCGAAGGCGGTGTTCTGGCTGGCGATCGAGCTGAACGCGGTGCTGGCGTTGGAGATCGCGCTGGTCAGCTGGTCGCTGCGGCCCGCGACCACGGTCGCCAGCTTGCTCGAGCTGACGATGAACTTCGAGAAGAGGCGCTGGTCGGCGTTCAGTTCGCCGACGAAGGCGTTGGTCCGGTTCAGCCCGGGCCCGAAGTACTTGTAGGCGTCGTTGGCGTCGGGCCCGCGGCCGGCGTAGCTGGCGGCGCTGCCCTGGATGAAGTTGGCGAGGCCCTTGCGCACGCCGGGCGTGAAGGAGTTGAAGAACTCGTCGAGGTCGGCGGGAGTGGTGGTCGAGGAGAGGCCCAGGGTGGCGCCGTCGTCGAGCTCCGGTTCGTTGTTGGGGCCGGGGCTGATCGAGACGTAGTGGTTGGCGACGCCCGAGAGCGAGGTGGCGCGGATCACCGCCGTCGTCCCCTCGTGCAGCTCCTGTTCGCTGGAGATCTTCACTTCGGCGAGGTTGTTCTCGGTCAGCTCGATGCTTTCGACCGAGCCGACGGGCTGGCCGCCGATCAGCACCTGGTTGTCGGGGACCAGCTGGCTGGCGTTCTGGAAGAGCAGGTTGTACTGGTGCCCGCCGCCGCCGCCGAAGAGGATGAATCCGAGCACGATCACGACGATCGCGAGTGCGGCGATCGCCGCCGCGCGCGCGGGCGTGACCCCCCGGCCTTTGGCCGGGCCCCTCTCCTCGCCTCTCGCATTGGCAGCCACGGGTAATCGATGCGGCCCCCTCGGCCTCCGAATCCGAGGGAACGGCGCGGAAATCGTATCCGAGCCGTCCCCCTGCAAGCAGTGCCTGTGCGGGGACTTAACTGGAATTCAACGAGCATCCGACGCGCTACTCTGGCCTTGCGGCGCGGTTATTGAACCTGGAGGCGCTTGACGCAATTCGAAAGAGGAGTCAAGCCCAATGCGTAAACGTCTTACTTTTGCCCTGATCGGCGCGGTTGCAGCGGCGATCGCGATCGCCGGCACCGCATCCGCCGTGCTCTCCGCCCCTGACGGCAACACGCAGGACGCGGCGATCAAATTCACGCCGAAGAAGCTCGGCAAAAAGACCCCGACGCCGGTCACGCTGGACGTCCTGCTGACCACCGGCAGCACCACCGACCCGAGCGGCAAGCCGGTCCCGGCGGTACAGGCGATCCTCGACTTCGACAAGAACGCCTCGATCTTCGCCAAGGGCTACCCGACCTGCGAACAGGCGAAATTGGAAGCGGTCTCGACCGAAATCGGCCTCGAAGCCTGCAAAAAGGCGCAGATCGGCGGCGGCGAAGCGACGGTGTTGCTGCCGGCGGCGAAAGGCGTGCAGACGGAGAAGACGATCGTCACCGCCTACAACGGCGTGCCCCAGGGCGGCAGCCCGGTGGTCCTGCTCCAGGTCTACGGCGAATCCCCCGTGCAGACGACCCAGGTCCTGACCGGAGTCGTCAGCCAGTACGGCAAGGAAGGCTACGGCCCGCGGCTCACGGTCAACGTGCCGCTGCTCGCAGGTGGATCCGGCGCCCTGACCGAATTCCACGCGACGATCTTCAAAACCTTCACCTACAAAGGCCAGAAGCGCAGCTACGTCAGCGCCAAATGCCCGAAGACGAAGAAACTGAAGGCGCGGGCGCAGCTGATCTACCGCGACGGCCAGTCGCTGACTCCGGAAGTGACGCAGCCCTGCGCGCAGAAGCCGGAACCGAAGAAGAAGGGCAAGAAGTAGGCGCTCGGCTCAGACGTTGAGCCGCGGCAGGACGCGATCGAGCCAGCGCGGCAGCCACCAGACCCGCTCGCCGATCAGCAGCATCAGCGCCGGCAGCAGGACGATGCGGACAGCGGTCGCGTCGAGCAGCACCGCCACGGTCAGGCCGATCCCGAGCTGGCTGACCGTGGCGATCCCGGCGCCGGCGAAGACGACGAAGACGGCCATCATGATCGCCGCGGCGCCAGTGATCACGCGGGCAGTTTTCTCGAGGCCGAACATGATCGCGGCGCGGTGGTCGCCCTCGCGGTCATAGTGCTCGCGCATGCGGATCAGGAGGAAGACCGCGTAGTCGATCGAGAGCCCGAAGACGATGCCGAAGATCATCGTCGCGCCGACCGAGTCGACGTAGGTGTGGCCGCCGAGCGGCCAGCCGTCGGGGACGTCGAGCAGCAGGGTGAGGATGCCGAAGGCGACACCGACCGTCGCCAGGTTGAGGCCGACGGCGATCGCCGCCAGCGGCAGCGAGCGCAGGATCAGGACGAGGACGAGGAAGGTCGCCAGGGTGATCGCCGCGACGACCAGCGGGATCCGCTCCCTGGTCACGCGGCTGTAGTCGTTGAGCACCGCCGGGCCGCCGCCGACGCCGGCGGTCACCCCCGCTTCGCGGCCGAGCGCGGCGGCATCCGCGTTGAGCCGCTTGTGGAAGGCGATCGATCCCGGCGAGTTGAGCGCGAAGCGCGAGAAGACGAGCAGGGTGGCCGCCTGGCCTGAGCCGTCGAGGTCGATGCCTTCGGCGGCGCGGGCGCGCAGCGGCGGTGCGGCGCCGTCGAGAGCCGACAGCACGAAGTAGCCCGAGTCGAAGAGGCCGGGAGCCCGGCGGCGGACGCGGGCGGCGCGCTGTTCGAGCCGGTCGCCGCCGGCGATCACGCGGACGCTCGCCCGCCGCAGCCCCGCCTGCAGCGGGTAGGAGCGCTGGTAGCCCTCGGCCAGGCTTGCCTCGAGCGATTCGGTGCCGCCGGTGAGCTGGGCGATTCCGGCGGCGAGCGCGGTCGCCCCGTCGGCGAGCCGGGCGATGCCGCTGCCGACCGGCTTCACTCCTTCGACCAGGCGCTTCGATTCGCGCGCCAGGCGTTTGTCGGCGCGCAGGATCCGCTGCCCGGCGTCGGTCAGGTCGGAGGCGCCGTCGCTCAGCCGCCTCAGGTTCTGGACGCCGCTGACCAGGTTGGAGCTGACCTGCTCGCTTTCGCTCGCGTCTTCGTCGAGGCGCGCCTGCAGCACCGCCAGTTCGGCCGGCAGGCCGGCGTATTCGGGGGCGTAGGGCTGGCCGGTCGCCGGATCGGTGCCGCTGACCGCCGCCGACGCCTGGCGCACGGCGGCGAGCGCCGCCGCGTAGCTCGGGTCGGTCTTGCCGACTGTCATCGCTTCCAGCTGTTGCAGGGCGGTGCGCAGCTGTTCGGTCGCCGTGCCCGCCGGGCCCTGCAGCTGCGGCAGTTTCACGTGCGATTCCTGGTTCAGCGACTTCTGCACCGCGCGTGAGCGGCGCAGCGCGTTGCGGCGCAGGCTGGGGATCAGTTCGTGCAGGCCGACCTTGAGCTGGATGTTGCCGAAGGCGACCCGTTCCTGGGCCTTGACCAGCTTGTTGATCCCCGTTTCGAACGCCTGCAGAGCTTCGATCAGGCGGTTGGTGCCGCCGGTCGCCCGGCCGAGGCCGCGGGCGAGAGCGCGGGCGCCGTCTCCGGCTTGCCCCGAGCCGTCCGCCAGCAGGCCGGCACCCGCCGCCGCTTCGGAGATCCCGCCGCGGACCTGGCTGACCCCGGCCGTCGCCCGCGCCAGGCTGCGGCCGATCCGCGAGACGTTGGCGAGCTGGCTGCCGGGGCCGCCGGCGAGCAGCGCTTTGCCCTGTTCGCGCAACGGGGTCACCGCGTCCGAGACGCGGGCCGGCCCGACCACGGCCTGCACTCCCGGCAGGGCCGCGATCCGCCGCTGCCACTTGCTCAGCGCCGCCAGTCGCCGCGGCTCGGTGATCGGCCCTTCCTTGGTCGCGGCGACGACGACGAAGGGCGATTCGAAGCCGGCGCCGACCGAGCGCGCGATCAGTTCGCTGTCGAGCCGGGCCGGGTCGTCCTTGCTCAACTGGTCGGGGCTGGGCGGGCCGGTCTTCAGCCCGAGCGCCGGCAGGGCGAGGACGAGGACGACCGCCCCGATCGCGATCGCGACCGTCGCCGGGCGCCGCAGCGCCGCCGCGACGAAGGCCATCAGGCCGGTTTCCGCGCCCGGCGACTGGCGGCCGAAGCTCCACCGGTTGACGCGCGTGCCGAGCAGGGTGAGGACGGCGGGGCCGGCGATCGTGGCGACGAGGACGCTGAGCACGACGACCAGCGCCACGGTCGCCGCCAGCGAGGCGAGCAGCGAGCCGGGGACGACGAAGAAGGCGACCAGCATCGAGAGCAGCAGGGTGCTGCCGGCGAAGGCCGTGGTCCGGCCCGCGGTCCGCCGCGTCCGCGCCGCCGCCTCGAGCGGCTCGATCCCGCCGGCGATCTCCTCGCGGAAGCGGGAGACCATCAAGAGGGCGTAGTCGACCCCCAGCGCCAGCCCCATCATCGTGCAGACGGTGAGCGCGAAGGCATCGATGTCGAACCAGCCGGCGAGCAGGTAGAGCAGCCCGCGCGAGGCGGCCACCGTGGCCGCGCCGAAGAGCAGCGGGATCGCCGCCGCGACCGGCGACCGGAAGACCAGCATGAGGACTATGAGGAGGATCGGCAGGGCGATCAGCTCGCTGCGCTCGGCGGCCGAGATCGACTTGTCCTGGATCTCCCGCGAGAGCGTCGCGTAGCTGGTCTGGGTCGCGCGCACGGGCGGTCGCACGTTCTGCTCGAGGATGCCGTTGAGCTCGTCGACCGAGTGATTGACGGCCCGCTCCAGGTCGACGTGGAAGTCGGCGACGATCAGCGCCTTGCGCGGGCTCGGCCGCAGCGGCCCGACCACCCCCCGGTCCCAGGGCGAGAGCGTCGTCACCGCCGGGTCGGAGGCGCGCAGGGCGCGGACGAGCTCGGGGCCCTGGCGGTCGATCGCGGCGGCCGGCCCGCGCAGCAGGATTGCGAACGGCGCCGATTCGCCGAAGTGTTCGCTGAGGACTTCGGTCGCCTTCGAGGAGCTCGTGCCCGGAATGTCGAGTGAGGTCGGGCTGAGCTTCGCGTCGACGCCGCTGCCGACGATCGCCAACGCGAGCAGGACCACGGCGACGATCGCGAGGACCAGTCGCGGATGGCCGAGCAGGCCCCCTCTCCTCCCTAGAGACACCGTGCTAGTTTGGCGCTCCAGGTCCCGGAGGGAAACAATGAGGTGGGAAGGCTCTGTTAAGGGGGCTTCCGCCTTGGTGGGGCGCTACTTCTCGGTGGGAAGGATTGTTGTGTAGGCATGGCCCGTTCCAGCAGATACCTGCGAACCGCGCTGCTGCTGCTCTGCGCTGCCCTGGTGGTGGCCTTCACCCAGGTCAGCGCCGACGCCGCCCTGGTCAAGGTCGGTGACCTCGTGCTGCGAGCCGACGGCAGCTTCAAGCCGTCGAAACTGTCCCGCCACCGCTACGAACCGATCGACATCTTCGGCCACGTCGACGTCCACTCCACCACCGGCGGGCCCCCCACCCAGCTGCAGGAAGCGGTGATCGACTTCGACCACAACGGCAAGCTGGAAACCGATGGCCTGCCGGTCTGCCCGCTGGCCCGGATCGAGCACGCGAGCACCGCCGGCGCCCGGCAGAAGTGCAAGAACTCGATCGTCGGCATCGGCACCGTCGGCGCGATGTACGACGTGCTCGGGCTGCAGGTCCAGGTCAACATCCCGGCGACCCTCTTCAACGCGCCTCCGCAGGGTGGCAACCCGACCGTGATCGGCCACCTCCACACGACGCTGCCGACCGACACCACCTACACGGTGGTGATTCCGCTCGAACGGCTGCAGAGCTCCGCCTTCGGCTACCGGGCCAAGGTCGACGTCCCGCAGATCGCCGGCGGCGGCGTCTTCACCCACATCGACGGCAAGATCGGCGCCCGCTACTTCAGCCACCGGCACGAACGCAGCTACGTCAACGGCCGCTGCCCGAGCGGGGTGCTGAGGATCCACGGCCACTTCCTCTTCGGCGACGGCACGATCATCGACGGCCAGGTCGAAAAGCCCTGCTTCCCCGAGTCGAGGGCCGAAGAAAGGGACGACTAGGCGAAGAGCAGGATCGCCAGGTTGACCAGCACGGCGAGCGGCGTGCCGACCACAGAGAGGTTGCGGAACAGCTTCGCGAAGCCACCGCGGTAGTTGACGCTCTCCATCATCACCAGCCCGACGACGTGGGCCATGTTGACCAGCGCCACGGCGATCGCGACGCCGATCGCCAGCGCCTGCCAACCGGTCTCGGGCCCGTTCGACCCGGCCGCCGCGGCGGCGGCGAGGACGATCGCGACGATCGTGCCGAAGATGCCGGCGACGATCCCGGCCAGGTCGCCGCGCGAGAGGCCGGGCAGGTAGGCCGAGCCGACTTCGTGCTCGACCCCGACCGGCGTCGTGCCGGCCGGCTCGCGCTCGACCTCGACCACGTGGGCGCCGGCGGCGGAGTCCGAGTCGGCGGGCGTGTCGAGGACCACCATCCGCAGCGGCGGCTCGATCTCTTCTTTCGCCCGCTCGAGCAGGCCGTCTTCGAACCAGCGCGCCTGATTTCCCTCGTGCTCGAAGATCAGCACCTCATCGGCCGGCGCTTTCAGCAGAGCGTCCTTGGCCGCCTGGATCGGGTCCGGGTCACCGACCTCGCCGGCCGGGTTGAAGCCGGCCGCGCGCAGGGCCGCGACCGAGGTCTCGAGCGTGCCGGCGGCCCGCTGCTTGGGCTCGTCGACGTCACCGAGGACGTGGCGCAGCGGGCTGGCCTCGACTGCGGGGACGACGACCCGCAGCTCGATGCCCCTCTCGCTGCCGAACTCGCCGATCGCCTCGCCATCCCGGAGGGGATCGGTGAGGATCGCCAGAAGTGATCGTGCCATCTTCTCTGCCCGGCTACCCGCGGGCGGCAGGCGAAAACCGACGAGCCGTCCCCGGCGCGGGCTTAGACCGAGCCGATCGCGATCCAGGCGCAGGTGGTGGTTGTCACCATCGTGACCGTGAAGAGCAGCGGCACCGGCGCGAGGATCGAGTCGAGCGCCCAGTTGAAGTAGACCCCGCCGAGCGCCAGCTCCGCCGTGTTGAGGATCGCGACGAAGCGGACCAGCTCGGGGCTGCCCAGGGCGCCGAACGCGGCCAGGTAGAGGACGACGGCGAAGGAGACGAACATCAGCGTCAGGCTGTGCCAGGCGACGCCGAAGACCCGCCAGTAGTCCTCCCGCTCGCCGAAGAGGCGCCTCGAGATGTCGGTCAGCCGCATCTCCGCCGTGCCGAGCTGGGTCATGAACCAGCGGTGGCCGACGATGCCGTGGACGGCGGCGGTCACGGAGACGGAGATCGCGCCGATCAGGGCGGCGGGGTTGGCGATCAAGAGGCGGCCTCCGAAGCGGCCGGGTCCGCGGGTTTCATCTGTGTATACGGTAGCGTATACTCGAGCCGGATGGCCCCGGTACGCACGCCTCGCAGCCGCTGGATCGAGGCCGGCTTCCTCGCTCTCGCCGGCGGCGGGCCGGACGCGGTGCGGATCGAGTCGCTGGCCAAGGGCCTGGGGGTGACCAAGGGCGGCTTCTACGGTTACTTCGAAGACCGCCAGGCGCTGCTCGACGAGATGCTCGACACCTGGGAGGCGACGATGACCGACCAGGTGATCGAGCGGATCGATGCCGGCGGCAGGGAGGGCCTGCGGCAGCTGTTCGCGATCTCCACCTCGAGCGAGGTCGGCGAGCTGCTGGAGGTGGAGATGGCGGTCCGTGAGTGGGCGCGGCACGACGGGGGCGTGGCCGCCCGGCTCGAGCGGGTCGACGATCGGCGGATGGATTTCATGCGAGCGCTGTTCGCGGACTTCTGCCCCGACCCGGAGGAGGTCGAGGCCCGTTGCATGATCGTCATCTCGCTATTCGTCGCCGCCAAACTGATCTCCACCAGACACGGGCCGCGCGGGCGCCCCGAGGTGCTGAGGCGGATCCTGGAGCGGCTCGAGGAGTGAGGGCGGGGCCGCGAGCGCCCGCTCGCGCATGAGCAGGAAGAGGGGCAGGGCGAAGCAGAGCCCGACGAGCAGCGAGGCCGGGACCGGCAGCCACCAGAGCCGCATCCCGATCCGCCTCCCCTCCCAGATCGCCCAGGTCGCAAAGGCGAGGAAGGCGATGCTGACGTCGGCGGCGAGCTGGGCGGCGGGCAGCGACTCTCCCCAGTGACCGAAGTACGCGCCGAGATCGAGGCCGTGCTCCGCGACGAAGACCGCGAGCATCGTGTTCGGCACCAGGAAGCCGACGATCGTCAGCCCCAGCAGCACCCGTTCGCGTCCGTTCATGCCGGCCTCGCCACGGCGCGCTCGGGCGCCAGCAGGCGGGCGCTGACCCGCGGGTCCCAGAGCCGGCCGGGCGAGCGTTCCCGGGTCAGCACTTCCGCCAGCGCACGGGCGATCGCCGGGTCGACCGTCGCCCTGCGGAAGGCGCGTCGTTCCAGCGGCCGCGCCTTGCGGCCGACGGAGAAGTCGGCCATCTGCAGGTGGTGCGGGGCGAGGCGCCAGGCGAACCTACGGCGGTAGCGGCGCAGGGCCCGGTCGAGCTCCTCCTCCCCGCCGAGGGCGCCGGCGGTCTCGTCGACCAGCCATTCGGCGCTCTGCAGGGCGAAGGTGATGCCGACGCCGAAGACCGGGTCGGTCGCCAGCGCGGCGTCACCGATGAAGGCGAGCCCGGGCCGCGCGGCGGGGCGGATCACGTTCGGCACCTCGAGCTTGCCGAGCAGCTTCGAGACCCGCTCGGCGCCGCCCAGCCGTGGACCGTCGGGAAGGCCGGCAAGGGTGTTCATGTAGGCCGACTCGGGGTCGGCGCGAACCTCGGCCATGCGCGAGCGGTGGTAGGTGGCGACGAGGACGGTGAGGTCGTCCTCGTTGGGGAACTGCGCCGCCCCGTCCGGGTCGAGGAGCCAGAGGCGGAAGGCGGGCCCGCGCGCCGACTCAGGCTGCTCGACCCCGCGCCAGTAGGAGAAATAGAAGAAGCGGTTGTGCGGCCGGACCCGGCCGGGGACGCCGGCGAGGCGGGCGACGCTCGAGCCGCGGCCGTCGGCGCCGACCAGCAGCCGGGCGCGGATCGCGCGGCCGGCGCCGGAGCGGTCCTCGACCTCCACCCCGGCCGGGCGCCCGTGCTCGTAGAGGACGCGCTTCGCCGTCTGCCCGCCGAGCAGCTCGACGCCGGCGGTCTCGAGCGCGAGGCGGCGCAGCAGTGGGTCGAGCGTGCGGCGGGTCACTCCCCAGCCGTCGGGAGTCTCCTCCGGCACCCCGAACCAGCCGCCGTAGGGGGTCCAGAACTGGGCCCAGGTCCGCGGCGCCCCGCGCTCGACCAATTGCTCGGCCAGGCCGAGCCGCTCGATCGTCCGCGTCGCCGGCGGCAGGATCGCGTGCGTGCAGACCACTTTGTAGGCCTCCGTGTCTTCGCTCTTCTCGATCAGGGCGACACTGGCGCCGGCCTGGGCGAACAGCCGCGCCGCGGCGCAACCGGCGACGCTGGCGCCGACGATCGCGACGTCGAATTTCCGCGCCGCGGGGATCGTTTCCTGCCGATCTGGGCGATCGATCGTCATCTCCGGCCGTCAACTATATACGGTTACGTATATTGGGTCGGGCCGACGCCGGATGAGAGCGGGCGCGGACCCTCCCGAGGCCGCCTATACTCCCGAATCCCGGGCCGTTAGCTCAGTTGGTAGAGCAGGAGACTCTTAATCTCAAGGTCGTTGGTTCGATCCCAACACGGCCCATTTTCCGCTTGTTAGAGCGGTTTTCGCGCCAAGCGAACCACCAAGAGGGATTCTGCGGTTCAAGACCCTCGTTTCGGCTCTATATATAGAGCGCAGCGTGCCAGGGCAACTAAGCGGGCAACGTCAGGGGTTTGCGTGCCTCCGTCCGGCAGGATCGAAAGCCTCACGGAGATGTATAGCGGCTAACCGGGCTGAGAGATATCCCTTCAAAAGGGACGGTCACCTAGTCCCGCAGGAAAGAGAATGAAGGGCGCGCCGCTCAGGCCTGGTCGGGGGGACCTACATGCAGGCTCGGGATCGGTGCTTAGACATTCGTGGACGGGAAACCCAAAAGCCGCTCGCCGCGGATGGAGCGCACCAGGACGCCTGGCGTCTTTAAACGAGGAAACCGGTTCGTGGTCGTCTGGCGCCACCGTGGCCGCCAGCACAAGAGCTTCCATCGAACCTACGTCGAGGCCCGCGAGGCGAAGGGCCGACGCCAGGCGGGCGATAGCCGTCCCGCCTCGCGCGTGAAGTTCGATGAGTACCGAGACGAGTGGCTTGAGCTCTACGCGGGACGCACCGCGCGGGCCGTCGGTCCTCGGACAATGCTGCTCTATCGATATTCGCTGGACGCGCATGTCGGCAGCAGGTGGGAAGAATTCTGCCTTCGCGAGATCGAGCCATTGGACATCCGCCGTCTCTATGCCGATCTTCGCGACAAGGGGCTGTCGACCTCGGCCCTGCGCTCTGTCCGCAGCGTCCTCTCAGCTCTTTTCGCGACAGCAGCGGAAGACGGGCTGGTCCTAAGGAACCCAGTCTCGGGCGTCCGCATCCCGGCAAGCTTGGACCCGGGCGGGCAGCTCGAGGAGCGCGCAAAAGCGCTCACGGAGAGCGAGCTTCGCGGGCTCCTTCGAGCACTCCCGGGCCACTGGCGTCTCTTCTTCAAATTTCTCACCCAGACGGGCTTACGAATCTCCGAGGCGCTGGGCCTAAATTGGCAGCACGTTGATCTCGGAAGGCAGCCGCATATCTCGGTTCGCCAGCAACTAAGCGACGGTGAAATACGCCCGTTGAAGTCCCGGAGCAGCCGCCGGGTGTTGCCGTTGTCGCCCCTCATCGCCGAGGAGCTTCGAAATCTGCGGCAGCTCGGGCAGGGAGATGGGTCCATGCCGGTCTTTCTCACGCCAGGGGGCGCCCCGATAAACCGGCCGAATCTCGCCAGCCGTGTTCTCAAGCCTGCCGGCGCAGAGGCGGGGCTTTTTGTCGAGAGAGCCCATAAGCCGGTCGTATGGGTGAGCTTCCATTCGTTTCGGCATACCTGCGCCTCGCTGCTTTTCGAAAAGAACCGGAACGTGAAGCAAGTCTCTGAGTGGTTAGGTCATTCGGATCCCGCTTTCACCCTTCGGACCTACATCCATCTGCTCGATCGGGGCATTGGCGATGCGGCATTTTTTGACGGAGTCTTCGGATCAACTCCTAAGGAGTAGGCCGTTGGTTCGAATCCAACTCGGGGCATAAGCCGAACAGCGGTCCTGATCCTGCTCTGGGGCGGGGGTCGCGCAGATCAAGGCGCGATCGTTGCGATTGTCGCGCTAGGCGCCGGTCTCGCTGTTCCCCTTTTGCGTCCTTGTTTCCATTGCGCGGGGATGTCCGAGGATGTGACGTGGTGCATCGGAGGCATGACGAATCTCAACATCCTTGAGGAATCAGCTCAGTCCACCTTTCGCCGAGCGGCGTTCCCGCACCCGCTCTTCGGCTTTCTCCTGGAGGCGGTCCCACTCACGGACCTCGGGATGGCGTTCGCGGCTCAGGGCATCGACCCTGTAGCCGCGAGCTCGGGCGGCCTCGACGAGTTCCGCGTGCGCTTTGAGGAACGCTTGCGCGGGCGGGAAGATCGCGCCGCGATGAATCTCGACGGTCTGTTCTCGGTCGCGGGCACCCTCGGACTCCGAGGGGGAGAAGCCAGGAACGCGTTCGGCCGTAGACCCCCAGCCCTGGGGCGGGAAGCCATGTTTGGCCTCCTGGGAGAGGAACTCCGCGGCAGCGTCAAAGAGGACGGCGCGCTTCGGCTCGATGTGCCGGTCTAGAAAGTGGTGCTCAATGCCGCCGCGCTCGAGGACGAAGACCTTGACGGGATTCATGATTCGGCCGTTCCAGGTCGCGTAGAAGTCCTGAGCGTGTATCTGCTCCTCCGCCCTGCGGTTGAGGACCTGCAAGAGATCGTCGAGGCGCTCCTGGTCTCCTGGGTCGATCTTCGGTGGGGCGATCTGCCAGAGCAGGTAGACGAGGAGAACGATCACTGTGCCCAGAGCCCCGATCAGCCACTCGGGCCATGGCAGGGCGACGAAGAAGGCGGTGATCGAAAGGACGGCGGCGAGCCCGCCGACGAACTCCTGCGTGTGCCTTCGAACCAGTCCCATCCGGCCTAAGCGTAAAGCGGACTGGCCGGTGCTCGAAGCCCTTGTCGAGTCTCAAGCAAAAAAGGAGAGCAAGTCTCCACCGGGGGGCGCCTGAAAAGATCGATACAGTCGGGTTCGATTCAAGTTCGCTTTAGGTTCGGTCGATTAGCTATATTCCCGATACGAGAACGCTGATGAAAGACGCTGACCACGAGGTATACCCATCTGCCCCCCTTCGCTTCGTGGCCTTCGAAGCGAGAGTTTCCTCTGTGCCGCTCCTGGAGACCCAAGAGGGCCGTCTGGCTATCTACGACGTCCTGCAGGAGCTTTTCCCGATTCTCCAGCCGGGACCCCAGCAGCAGGGTCCGGTCGGCCTGATCATCGAGCCGGCGGCGCAGCAGACGCGAATGATGGACCGCAGCAGGACCCTTGGGGCTCGGGTGGGACCGGAAACGATCGCCGTCGAGACCTCGAGCTACAAACATTTCAACTGGTTCACCGAGATCGTCGAGGAGACACTCGGCTGCTTGAGCAAGGTCGCGCTGATCCCCAGCCTGCAGCGAGTTGGCCTCCGTTACACCGACGAGATCCGAGTACCCGGAGTCAGCCATCCGAAGGACTGGGCCCCATATATCGATGAGAGACTGATCGGTCCCCTTGACCTCGTCGACGGACTTACCGCCGAAGGGCACCAGGGACAGACCGAATATCGGATCAACGACCATCATCTGATTCGAACCAGGTATGGATCGATCGAGGGTTGGAGTGTGGATCCCAACGGTCCTTTAGCGGTGGAGAACCTCGGAGCCGGCCCCTATTTTCTGATTGACCTCGACAGCTTTTGGACTGCCCCGACGAACTCCTTTCCAGAGTTCTCGGTGGAGAAGACGATCACACTGACCAAGGAACTTCACGAACCACTGCGAAGCCTTTTTGAGGCATCAATCACCGAGCAACTGCGTGACAGTGTGTTCAGGAAGGATCCAACTGGCGGTGCCACGGAGGAGGTAGATGGCGATGGCAACTGAGACATTCCACAGCGGAATCAGCGTGGGATCTGGCTCCGACCGCACGGGCGGGGGCGACATCCTCAACAGGGCCTCCACCCTGCGAGATCGAGCTGACTCGCTGAAAGACGAGGTCGACGGCACCCACCGCGAAGTGCGGGAGCAGCGTGTCGACGAGCTGACAGCGATGATCGCCCGTCGGGATCCCCACGAGGTCCTCTTGGAGCTCTCTCGCGAGTGGGGACTGTCGTGGTCGACGCTGGCGCGGCTCATGAATGTGAGCCCCACCGCGATTCGCAAATGGCGCAAGGGCGAGGCGATCAGTTCGGACAACCGGCACTCGATCTCGCGGGTCGGAGCTTTTCTCGAGCTCTTGCGCCGAAATGCGAACCCACTCGAAGATGTTGCCTCCTGGCTCGAGATGAAGGTCTCAAACGACGCCACCGTAACCCACATCGATTTCTACGCCGGCGGGCGCATGGATCTCGTACTCGACCTGGTGTCGGCTCGAATCTCTCCTCAGGAAGCGCTGGAGTCCTACGATCCGGAGTGGCGAGCCCACTACGCGGCGGACGACAATTTCGAGGTGGTCCGGGCGGCCGACGGCGCCCCCGCAATCGTGGAGAAGAAACGAGAACGGTGAGGATCCCTTGGCGGCAGAGCTCGATCGACCAGGAACAATCGATGATCTCTACCTCCTCCGTGGATCCGAGGTCTCTCCGCATCGCCCGATTCTCACCGGCGATGTCTTCGACGGCGTAGAGATCGGTGGGCTAGGGGCTCAGGGCTCGATCGTCGTCGTCTCCCACCCGTGCACGATGCGTCAAGGAGCCGGGTTGAAGCCGCGTCTCCAGGCGGCGGCGATTCGCCGGGACTCGCAACCCATCAACCTCGACAGTTGGAAGGACGGGCACTTTCGCGTAATGCCCTTTCCTGGTCTCGACATCGACGCTCCTGATGATCATTTCTCGGCAGTTCTCTCGGAGATCGGGCTGGTCAACTCGGCTGATCTCGATCTTGACCGGCGTAGGGCCTGTCTGTCGGAGACGGGGATATACCTCCTGCAACAGCGCATGGTCTTCTGCCAGACGCGAGCCCGAATCGGGCTGGACACCTTCAACACCGCCTCTCAGCATGTGCTCGACGAGGCCGAGCTGTGTGAAGAGTGGAGCGAGACGCTGGTCGATGAGGAGGAATCGGACTTAGAGGATGCTCTGAAGTCGGCGGCCGCCGACTTCGATGCGTTCATGGGCGAGCCGGCAACGGCTTCACGGCGAAGCAGATTGGAGTTGCCTCACGAGTGTCCGGGGGTGCGGCGCGAAGTGCGCGGCGAGATCGATCGCCGTGCCAAGGCCGCACAGTGAGGAGCTGGCGAGGTTCCGCCAACCGCGCTGAATGTCGAGCTGTCTGGAGTCCGCAGGTTGCTGAGCCCGCAGCGGCGATGCGCGGCCGGCGTCAGCCGGCTTCGGGTTCCCGATCGACAACGTAGAGGGAACGCATAGGCAGTAGCGCCTTCCACTCGGAATCGAACTTGGCGTAATGCTCAAAGATCAGGTCGACTAGGTCATTTCCACTGATCAAACGCAAGTCCTGCCGCGAGTTCTCAAGATGTACGGCGTCCTTTGAGTACGCGCCGAGGGTCACGAACAATCCCAGCTCTCCGTCTCGAGCAAGAGTCCCCATCAGCTTCTGCACGTCGGGAGCACCGCTACTACCGACAGTTCGCTTGCATTGAACCTTGATGATCGGTGGCTCCAGTCCCAGGGAGTCATGGTGAGCGATTACGTCGATTCCGCCATCACCAGAGGCCTGGGTCACCCGCGTTTTGTAGCCCATTGCTTTGAGTAGATGGGCCACGAAATACTCGAACTTGTAGCCGTCGAGTTCTTTGTGCAGGGTCTCGATTATGAAATCGCGCGTATACGTTTCAATCCGCTCGGAATTGAGCTCTTCTTCAGCGCTTTCGGCGGCTTCCTCAGCTGCGACTTCCCCCGGAGAGGTCGGCGGTACCGGCATTCCCTGCAGGAAGTCGATGAACTCGCGCTCATGGTTCTTGACCTTGAAGAGCGTAACCAGCGAACCCAGCTCGTAGCGAGCGCTTTTCGAGAACTCCGCTCGTGGCACCCCGACCTCAAGCCACTTGACTTGGCGGCGGTTGCGGTGCACGGGGGCATTTTCCTCGAAGTAGTAGTCCCCGGTCACCTGCCCAAAGTTGAGCGTGCTGTCGAGCTTGTTCGGATAGATGACGTGATCCCCAATCTCCATCTCAAAAGCGAACCGGAGCAACACACCCGCCCACACCGGAATGGCTCCCGGCTTCGCGTTGGGCCGCGCTTCGATCAGGCGCTGCTTCATTAGGTCTTTGTCTTGACCGATCTTGCTCAGGTCGCCGACTTCATCCCACCCAATCGCGACGAAGCCGTTCTCGACGTGGTCGAGGTCGGGCTGGTCGGTGCGGACTCCCCAGGTGGTCACGACCGAACCCTATCCCGAGCTGTCGGGGAGGCCTGAGCAGATCTCGACGCTCTCCACGCTCACCGCAACAACCCGTTTGATCAAATCGACGATGTAGCGCGGATCGTTCGAGTAGGCGTTGGGGTCGTTGAGGATTTCCGAGTCGCCATCGCGTCTGATCTGATACCGATCGACTAGCCAGTGCAGAGCACTCTTGCCGTTGACGATGTACTCGAATGCAACCTCGGGAATCCCTCGCAAGGTCAAATGATCGTTGTAGGTGAGAAGGCCCGTCTCGGAGTCGACCCGCATCTTTTCGACCCGGTAGAGCTGGTCCGGCTCCACCCCGCTCGCGGCATCTTCCTCTAGCTGGTAGGGCTCGATGCTCTCGTAGTTGACATGAAGCGCGGCCAGCTTTCGGCCGGCGTCCGCGAACTGCTTGAAGTCGGAAAGCATCGGGATCCGCGCGAGCGACTTTCGTAGCTCCTCTGCGAACTGTCGGCGGTAGCTGGGGCTGTGAAGCGCCCCGTAGACGTAGTAGAAGACATTATCCGCGCTAATTGACTCGTCGCCGTAATGATCGCGGAAGGCGGTGATGCTCTCGGCGCTGATGTTGTCGACCCGGCGCAGCCCGTCGGCCTCCTGGTCGAGCAATGTTGCCTCACCCTCACCGACTTCATATCGGTAGCGCGCAAATACTTGCGCGGAGTCCTGCATATGGAGGTTCGGAACCTGGTCGACCATCAGCGCCGAGAATTCTCGGCGAGCCCCGCCGCCGGTGGTCACGATCGCCAGGTTCTCCTCACCCTGATGGGGGAAGTATTTGACCTGACTCGCCGAAGACTCGTTCAGGTCACTGTCGAAGTACACCCATTGCTTACAGAAGGGGCGGTAGAGACCGCGGACGACGTGGCCGGGTTGAAAAGGGATCGACCCCCGCTTTTTGCTGGTCAGGCGGTTTTTCAAACTCCGAGACCAACTCAGCCGCTTGGAATCGACGTCGATCAGCTCTTTGACGATCTCCCCCGGGTCGTCGTCGGGACGCTTGGCAATCGCCGCGCGCACCCGGTCAGCTTCCTCGTTGAACACCCCGATCGTCTTGGCCACATTTGCTTCCAATAAGTCGCGATCAAAGTTGTAGACCCAGCTGTCGCGGCCACTGAACAGCCCGGGAGTGCCGCTCGAGAAGATCGCGACCTCGCCTTTGACCTTGGTCGCAATCGGCAGGAGTTCCTCGTAGGCCTCATCCGCCTGTCCGATCCAATCGCCCTTCGCATCAGGCGTAATCTCCTCCCAAGGCACGCCGTCCAACCCGCCGAGTTCAGCCAGCTTTGCCAGCTTCTCCTCACGGCGAAGGCCCGCGCCGATGTCAAAGTAGCGGAGCACTCCGCCGTCCTTGCTGCTGCCGTCTTTGATGAGCAGGGTGATTGCCACGGGAGCACGGCTTCCGACACCAAAGACTTCTCCGCCTTCCCGTCTTGCGACCTCGCCCTGCACGCCGCGTCTATTGCCGCGCAGATTCAGGCAATAGACGGCGTCGAACTCATCGATCAGGCTCTTGCGAAGGCCGTCCTGGCTGCGGCCGTCGATGAAGTAGCCGTTCGTCACGAAGGCGACCACCCCGCGATCTCCAATCCGATCGCTGGCCCAGCGCAGGGCGCGAACGTAGGAGTCGTAAAGGTTGCGTTGCAAGGTAGCGGTCGACTTCGCCGCGTAGGTGGCGTCGATGCGAGCATCGATCGACGGGTATTTGAGGTTCTGGTTGGCGTCGTTCTGGCTGGTCTGCCCGACGCTGTACGGGGGGTTCCCGATCACGACTCGGATCGACTCTTCCTGCTGCTTGGTGACCCGCTCGTGATTTGGAGGCGGCTGAAAACCCTCGAGCTTTGACGGCGTCTCGGCCAACTGGAAAGTGTCGGTCAAGACGATGCCCGGGAAGGGCTGGTAGTCGCCTCCGTGGCGCTGGTGGTATGCGGCCTCGATGTTAATTGCGGCGATGTAATAGGCGAGCAACACCAACTCATTTGCGTGCAGCTCACTGGCGAAGGTGTGCCCAAGGTCCTCGGCCTTGATCGCGTTCGCCTGCAACATCCGCACGATGAAGGTGCCGGTCCCGGTGAAGGGATCGAGGACGTGCACGTCCTTGTCGCCGAGGCTCGAGTCGAAGTCGCGCCGCAAGACCCCCTCGACGCTGGCGATGATGAAGTCGACAATCTCGATCGGGGTGTAGACGATCCCCAGCCGGTCGGCCATCTTTGGAAACGCCTTGCGGAAAAACTTCTCGTAGAGCTCGGTGATGATCCGCTGGCGACCCTCATCTGTGTCGACCCCCCCAGCTCTCATTCGCACGCTCTCGTAGAACTTTTCGAGTGTGTCGGTCTCTTCACCGAAACCCTGATCCCCGACCGCATCGAGCATCCGCTGCATGGTCTGCGAGACCGGGTTATGACTGGCGAAGTCATAACCCTCAAAGAGCGCATCAAAAACGGGCTTTGTGATCCCATGCTGAGAGAGCATCTCGATCGCCTCATCGGCGCCGATCGAGGGGTTCAGGTCGGCGCGTAGCTCCGCCAGGAAGGTTTCGAACGCGCTCGCGGCCTTGGTGTCGGGACTTTCCAAGATCGCGTGCAGTCGCTCACTGTGGCGCTCCGCGATCGCAGCGATGTCAGTCGCCCAGGACTCCCAGTAGAGGCGATCGCCGCATTTCTCGACGATCTTCGCGTAGATCGCGTCGCGCCACTCCTCGATTTCAGGAAAGCTCAACCCGATCTGTTTGCCCCCGTCTTGCGAGGGTTCGCCGTCTCCGCCGGGAACTCCGACGACACTGATCGATTCCGGCCGCGACTTGCTCAGATCGATCTTGTTGATCGTCGCGTTGAAGCGATCGTCATGCGCCCGCAACGCCTGCAGCGTCTGCCAGACGACTTTGTACTTACGGTTGTCGCGTAGCGCCTCTTCGGGCGGGACATCGGCGGGCACCCCGACGGGAAGGATGATGTAGCCGTAGTCCTTGCCCTCGGCTTTGCGCATCACTCGTCCAACCGACTGCACGACGTCGACGACCGAGTGGCGAGGGTTCAAGAACAAGACCGCGTCGAGGCCGGGAACGTCTACGCCCTCGGAGAGGCAACGGGCGTTGGAGAGAATTCGACAGACGGCCTGATCGCCTGAAATCGGGGACTTCAGCCAGTCGAGCTCAGCGTTTCTTCGCAAGGCGTTGAAGGTGCCATCGACGTGATGGGCAACGCACTGGATCGCATCGGCGTCTTTGTCGGCGCCAAGCTCGCTCGTTACCTCCTCAAAGAGCGAAGTGATTCGTTTCGAGTCTTTGATCGAGCGCGAGAACGCAACGCCCCGCTGCATCGGTTTTCGAACCTCGGACAGCGCGGCGCCATCACTGCCTTGACCGGTCAGTCCGTTCCAGCAGCCGGCGATCTTGATCGCGTCGTCGAGATTGAGCTCCGAGTCGGCATCTGCGAGCTGGCGCTGGAAAGTCTTTGCTACGTAGCGCTCCTCGACCGCCAAGACGATCACTTTGTAGTCGGTCAGCAGGCCGCGCTCGACCGCCTCTCCAAATCCAAGCCGGTGGAACTCCGGACCAAAAAGGGTCTCATCATCCATCGAGCAAAGGACCGCGTCTCGCTCTTTCGCGCGGCTTTTGGTCGAGTCGTCGAAAAGGCGTGGGGTCGCCGTCATGTACAGCCGCTTTGCCGCCTTGATGTAGGCGGGGTCGTGGACACGGACAAAGTGCGATTCCTCCTCGCCGGAGAGAGTCGCGCCGGTGGTTCGGTGGGCCTCATCGCAGATCACTAAGTCGAACTCGGGCAGACCCACACTTTGGGCCTCGTGGATTGCGGCCAAGGACTGATAGGTCGAGAAGACGACTGAGACGCCGGTGCCTGCGGACCGGGTGGCTTCGGCGGCGCTGAACTGCTCCAAGAGCTTCTGTGGATCGGTGGTCGCGTTGAATGCGAGGTCGTGCCGCGAGATGTCCTCGGAGTGGCGCCCGACCTTGACATCCGAGCAGACTCCAAAGCCACGCATCTCGACTTCTGTCTCAGCTGTCCACTCCCTGACTGTCTGCGAGAGCAGGGAGATCGAGGGCACCAAGAAGAGCACAGTGGTCGGCTTGGTGGCGGAATTCCTCGCGGCAAGGGCCTCGGCGATCTTCAGCGACGTGAACGTCTTCCCAGTCCCGCAGGCCATGATCAGCTTGCCGCGCTCTGCTTCTTCAAACCCGCCGATCACGGCGTCGAGTGCTTCTCGTTGGTGGGGTCGGAGCTGCTTTTTATTCCTCAGCCGAACTTTGTCCGGTGAGCTTGGGCTGAACCTGCTCCAATCGATCGGGCTCTCTTCGAGGTCCTTAACACGAAGCCGCGTGACGGGGACCTGCTGTTTGTCGAGTGCTTTCTCGGCGTGCCTGGACCAGTCGTCTGTGGTCGAGACGATCAGCCGGCTGGTGAAAGGCGTTCTCCCTGAGGCAGTGAAGAACGAGTCGATGTCGCTCTTCTCCAGGCGGTGACTCGGGTCGTAAAACTTGCACTGGATTGCGCAGATGCCCCCGTCTCGCTCAGCTGCGACCAAGTCGATGCCAGTGTCGGGTTGCCTCTCTCGGTCGGGCCACTCCTGCCAAAGCCAGACCTCGGAGAAGCGCTCGGCGTAGAGCGGGTCAAGCTTCAGATAGGCGCGGATCAGGCGCTCGAAGCGATCGCCAAGCTCCCGGTTGGACGGGGCATCGGCTCGCAACTCGGCAAGCACAGCAGTGATGGTCCCGCTTGCCTGCGGAGCTTTCTCGGCTCTCATGCGGATGGGTCATACCAGCAACTTCGGACTCGGAGAGCCGTCAGGCGCAATCGAGCGCTCCCCAGCTCGCGTCGAGTCGCCAGGTAGGACTGCGCAGATGACAGCGATAACCAAAGTCCGCCACACCCCCACGGTCGATAAACCCCGCTTATGGAGACCCGGGCCCTACTCGACGAGGCGACGGCTCCGCTCAGCGTAGGCGTCCTTCTCAGCGCAGGCCAGTTTGTCCGCGTATTCGTTCCACTCGTCCCCGGTATGACTGTCGACCTTCACCCAGTCAACTGTGCGCATGTCAGCCTCGATGGACAGCTGCTTCCAGAGGCCAATGTTCTTCACATCCCCCTTTCCGCCCGCCAAGCGCCAGCCGTTGCCTTGCCAGCGCCGAAGCTCCTCCTCGAAGTTCTTCTTCACGTAGTTGGAGTCGACGTGGACGCACACGTGCGCCTGCTCGGGCAATGCGCGCAATCCGGTGATGACCGCCATCAGCTCCATCTGGTTGTTCGTGGTCTTGAAGGCGCCGCCGGAGACCTCCCACCGCTCAACGGTGCCATCGGGACGGCGGGCGGAGAGGACTGCCGCGTACCCACCAGCGCCGCCGGTCTGACTGGCGCAGGCGCCGTCGGTCCAGATGTCGTAGTTGAGGTCGCTGAGCGAGACCACGATGCCCGCAGTCTGACTAAGAAGTGAAGGTTTCGCTGCGCCCTTCCACAGGCTGAGGCGGCGAGCTGGCGTGGCACCTGGCAGCAGCTCCAGTGCCGGCGAGGAAACGAATGACCCCGCGAGCACCGCTAACCTTCCTCACCTCGATGGCCAACCGCCGCCTTCTTATTGCTGTGGGTCAAGCGGCCCCGAGCGCCGACTTGCTTCCCTTCGGAGTCCGCCTATTGATCGACGCCGCCGAGGAGATCCTGGTGATCTCCCCGAGCCTGCCCAACCGCCTGGATTGGCTGGCATCAGCTACCGATAAGGCCAAAGAGCACGCCGACGAGCGGCTTCGAGTTGTACTCGGCCATCTGGAGACGATCGGCGCAGACCCGCAAGGCGCAATCGGCGCTGATGACCCTCTGCTCGCCTTCGATGACGCGATCGCCCAGTTCTCGCCCACCCATATCCTGGTGGCTCTTCGCGATGAGGATCGTGCCGGCTGGCAGGAGCGCCGCCTGTTGGAAGCGCTGCACGAACGGGCGCGGGTACCGATCACCGTTTTCGAAACGCCCCCTTCCTGAGCAGCTGCCCCCGAGGACAGCGGGTCAGGGCGGCGCACTGGCCTCAAACCAGCGACCGACGGACCACGGATATGAGTCCTGTGGCTTTCGTTTCTGCAGGCGGGTGCGAAGCCGGACCAATGTCTGGCTCCAATTCCCTTGGTGCTCGATGAGTCCACTTCCATAGCTCAGCGCCAGCCATCAGGGCCGTATGGACTCCAGCCTCCGAGGAATGGCTTCAGCTCATCCGGGCGAACGTTCTCGGGATCAGCCGGAATCTCGGGTGGCCGCGTGAGCGGGTCGATGCGCTCGGCAAAAGAACGCGCCCACTCGACCCACTCTGAAGATGCACCCGCGCCGTGGCGGGCCTCGAGCGCATCGCAGTAGGCCCGAATATCCTCTGCCCTCCGCCACTGGCCGACCCTACGGTCGAGATGCTCGGCGCGGTGGGCCTGCAAGTGAAGCTGGGCGGCCCGCTCCATCGCCGCCTCCCATTGCACCCTTCGCTCCGCCTCTCGTCGTTCGGCCTCCTCACGTCGATTCCGTGCCGCTGCCTCTTCGATCTCAACCTGCTCCAGGACCTCCGGCAGCTTCTCCTCCAGCGTCCAGGACTTGCGGTCTGCCCACTTGCGGCCGCTGTGGGCGGGGACCAGTTCGATTTCAAGCCTGCCGGTCGCCTTCGCCTCGTATTCGCCAAGTGGCTTTCGGGAGGGCTCCCCCATCCAGGAGGGTCGGGCGTACAGAAGTTCCCGCTCCCAATGGGTCCGGCTCGGCAGGCCCTCCTCTGAGACCCGCAGGGCTTGGGAGTACTCGCCGGCAGTGATCACCAGATGGCCGTCGCCGGATCCGCTCCAGCCCCCGGAGCGGTGGTCGTACTCGGAGCGCTCAGGCTCCGCTGGGACCGTCGCGACGGTCCACCCCTGAGCCTCGGCTGCGACCACCAGGCCCTGGAGGATCCTCAGCACTCGGCTCATCTGCGCTCGGGAGACTTCGTGGCGATCCTTCGCTGCCCGGAACTGCTTGACGACCGGGTGGTAGCGGGAGACCTTCTCGGGAACTGGAACCGGGATCGGGTCGGGGTCAAACCCTGGAGCGAGGTCATCGAGGCGGATCTCGGTGACCCCTTGGGCCCACCGGCAGCTGAACTTCTTACGCGCCGGAACTTTGCCGTGTTCGATTGCAGCGCGGACACGAGCCGAGTAGTCGACGCCGTCTGAGCCTCGCTCGCGCTCGACCTTGAGGACGCCACCTGCCTCTTCAACTTGCCGAATGAGCTCCTCTGTCACCGAGACGTTGGGCTGCCTAGGTGGTGGCGCCCCAGGCTCCTTCAACTTCTTCAGGTACTCCCGGCCATCTGGCGTCAGGCGGGCCTCCCAGCTGTCTCGCCTGCCGGAGATCTCGACCAGGCCGCGGCCCTTGAGAGCGGCGGCGGAGATCCGGTGGTGCTTGTCGGCGTAGACCCCGTCGGGACAACCGTCTTCGATCCACTGAAGGAGGTCCAACTGGGCCTGCATCAGTGTCTTTCGCTGAGCCATCCACCAAGGCTTACGTTCTGAGCCCGCACGCGCAACCCGGAGCAGAAATTCAGACCCTCTCCCTTGATGAAGAGGGTCCAGCCACAGAGCTACGACTTACCAGGGTGGGCTTTAGAAACAGCACCCTTCTGGTTCGGAGAATGAGGGTAAGGTCACGGCCCATGGCTGACCTCCCCGATGCCTTGTCAAAGAAGCCGGCCGGCAAAGAGCGTGTTCCGAAAGAGGTGATGGCCGAACACCAGCGCGACCGGGTGCTGAGCGCCGCGATCGAAGTCTTTGCGGAGCGTGGTTACCCGGGGACGACGGTCGACCACATCGTCACCGAGGCAAAGATCGGCGTCGGCAACTTCTACAACCTCTTCGGAGGCAAGGAGGATTGCTTCCTGCAGGCCTACGATCGCGCGGTCGATCAGGCCAAGGGGGAGATTGAGGCCGCTGTGCCGGCCGAGGCCGAGTGGCCGCTTCAGGCGCGTGAGGCGCTGCGGGCACTTCTCTCTCAGATCGAGGCGGAGCCGCTTCGAGCCCGCCTGACCCTGGTCGAGGTTCAGACCGTCGGCACGAAGGGCCTTCGGCGCTACGAGCAGACACTCGAGGCCGTTGCCGAGCTGCTGCGGCGCGGGCGCGCGGTTAGCCCAGCGGCCGAGCTTCCTAAGCGCCTCGAGGAGGCGGTTGCGGGCGGGCTTGCCTGGTTCCTCCAGCAGCTCGTCATCACCGGCGAGCTGGGAGATCTCAATGAGCGCCTCGACGAGGCGATGGAGATCGTCGTCGAGCCCTACGTCGGACGCAAGCCCACCCAGGCGCTGAGTTCGGACGACTGAGGAATGCTGCAATGAGCAAATCGAGAAAAGGCAGCGGCGATGAGGCGGAGAGCCCCGCGCTCCCGCGCCTGCCGCCGGGCCGGCACGGGCTCTCCCGCGAGTACGTGACAAAGAACCAGCAGGAACGGCTGGCGGCCGGAATGATCGCCTCGATCGCCGAGCACGGCTACCACGACACGACGATCAGCCACGTCTCGGCTGCCGCAGGTGTCTCGCGGCGCACCTTCTATGGCTACTTCTCCTCAAAGGAGGAGTCCTACCTCGACACCTACGAGCTGATCGTCACCCATCTCTGCAGCGCAGCGAGAGAGGGCGCAGAGGCGGAGGCCCAATGGAGCGGAATGGCGGTGGGACGGCTTCGTGGCGCTCTCGAGTTCTTCTCCGCCAATCCCGATCTCGCCCGCTACGTACTGATCTCGCCCCGACGAGCAGGCGAGGAGCTGCTCGGCCGCTACGCAAAGGGGCTGAAGGAAGCGGCCGACGAGCTGACCGACGGCATCCCCGATGAGGTGGAGCGACCGGCCAGCGCCGTCGAGCAGGCGCTTGTCGCCGGCCTGGCGCGATTGATCGCGATCGAGGTGGAAGGTGGGCGTGGTGAGGAGCTCACGGAGATGCTTCCCGAGCTAACTCATCTCTTCCTAACTCCGTACTTAGGTCAGAAGAAGGCCAATCGGATCGCCGCAGCTGAGGAGTAGTCGGGCCTTGACTAGATTGCATCGCCTTGGCTGACGTCCTCCCCGATCTGCTCTCCCCCGGCCTTCGGGTCGTCTTCTGCGGGACCGCTGCGGGCACGGCCTCTGCTCGCGCCAAGGCCTACTACGCCGGCCCGGGCAATCGATTCTGGTCGACTCTCCACTCCACCGGGTTGACGCCGGTTGAGCTGGAGCCGGAGGAATTCGGCCGGTTGCCGGAGTTCGGGATCGGACTCACCGACATCTGCAAGGTCAGGCATGGCTCCGACCTCGAGGTCGGCACCGAGGAGTTCGACATCGACGGTCTGCAAGCCCGGATTGCTGCCGTCCAACCGGCCAACCTCGCGTGCAATGGCAAGGCATCTGCAAGGGGGCTTCTTGAACGAGCGGTGGACTACGGCCTTCAAGAGGAGCGGGTCGGAGGGGCGGCCCTGTGGGTCCTCCCTTCGACCTCGGGCGCCGCTCGCAGATATTGGCGCGAGGAACCGTGGCAGGAGCTGGCCCAGGCGGTTTGATCGAGGCGGTGGCACGACGGACGCGAATCGAAGCCGAGGGGAGAGACAAGCCGGCTCGGCCCTTTAGTAGGCGTGCACCGCACTCGAACGCTCCGAACGCCGGCGATGCAGAGGCCACGGTCTCGGGACCTCTGTTCCGTGCGAAGCGGGACATCGGCCAACCAGGACTCCCAGGCTCGGTTGAGCTTTGAGCTCGGCGAGGACTCGCTCTCGCGCCTGGCCGAGCTGGTCGCAGAGCTAAACGGGGGCGAGATGACAGGGCGAGGGCCGTTCCTCGACGTCTCAGCGGCAGCGGAGTTCCTCTCCTGTCCAACCAGCCGCATCTACGCCCTGGTCAGCGCGAGGCGGATCCCCCACCACCGCGATGGGACGAGGCTTCTCTTCAACCGCGGCGAGCTGCGCGACTTCGTGCTGGCCGGGGGAGCGAGGCGTCCATGAGCAAGAGCCCATCGATGGTCCGCACCAAGACCCCCGGGATCTACCGGCGCGGCAACCGCTACGTGGTCGTCTGGCGCCACCGCGGACGCCAGCACAAGAGCTATCACCACACCTTCGCCGAGGCCCGCGAGGCGAAGGCAAAGCGGCAGTCGGGCTCGACCAGGCCGCGTTCACGGGTCGGCTTCGAGGAGTACTTCGAGACCTGGATCGAGCAGTACTCAGGCCGAACCGCCCGCGGCCTCGCGTCGCGGTCGCGGGAGCTCTACCGACGCTCGATTTCCGACCATGCCCTCAACCGCTGGGCGACCTGGCGCCTGGCGGACATCGAGCCGCGCGATGTCCGTGACCTCTACCGCGATGCGCGGGATGGAGGCGCGTCGACCTCAGCGATGCGGCAGCTGCGCTCGAGCCTCTCGGCGCTCTTCGCGACCGCTCTCGAGGACGGCCTGATCCAGATCAACCCGGTGCGGGGCGTGCGGATCCCGGCGGCGGCAGACTCAGAGGAGCCCGAAGCCGAGCAGGCGAAGGCCCTAAAGCGCTCAGAGCTCGATGCTCTGATCAAGGAGATCCCCTCGGAGTGGCGCCTCTTCTTCGCCTTCCTCACCCAGAGCGGCCTGCGGATCTCCGAGGCGATCGGCCTTCGCTGCATGGACCTGCAGGTCGGGCCTCCCGCCCGCATCCAGGTACGCGAGCAGGTCTCGAACGGTCAGAGGCGACGGCTGAAGTCGCGTGACTCGCGCCGCGACGTCCCGGTCTCTGCGGAGATGGCGGCGGCACTCGCCGAGCTTGCGGACGGGCGCGAAGACGAAGAGCCGCTCTTCACCAGCTCCGCCGGCACCGAGGTCAACCGGCCGAACCTCGCCAACCGGATCTTGAAGCCGGCGGCGGCTCGTGCAGGCCTCACGATCGACCGGGATGGCAAGCGCGTGCCGTGGCCGAGCTTCCACACCTTCCGCCACACCTGCGCCTCGCTTCTCTTCGAGAACGAAAGAAACGTGAAACAAGTCGCAGACTGGCTCGGGCACTCAGACCCGGGCTTCACACTCCGCACCTATGTCCACCTCCTCGACGCGGGAGTCGGCGGCGCGGGATTCTTCAACCAGGTCCTCTCGCCAGAGACCTGGAACCATCGAGACTGATTCTTCGGGCCGTCGCCTTCAATCGCTCGTGCTTTGCGACGTATTCACGCGGGCAAACAAAGGGCAACACGCGATCCAGCAACGACGGCTAACGGATGCCAGGGTCCGCGAAGGCCCGCAAGGTCCTTGATGCCTACAGAACCGCACCCCAGAGCCGACCTCCGCAGTCTGGAGGCGAATCAACCCTCCGATGAACCCAATCTCAAGGTCGTTGGTTCGATCCCAACACGGCCCATCGCGAGCGTCACGGGGTTGCGGGAGTCGATCCGGCCGGCCCGCTCAGATCTCGTAGAAGATCGCGCTGGCGGCGAGAGCGGCGAAGGCGGCGGCGATCAGGATCAGCGAGAGCTCGGAGTAGACGAGCTTGCGGTTGTAGCGCTGGCGGGCTTCCTCGACCCGCTCGACCGTCCAGCGCCGGGCCGGTTGGCCGAGGGTGACGAAGGCGATGCTGGTCAGCGAGGCCCAGACCGAGGCGGCGGCGAGCAGCGCCGAGGCGATGATCCAGAACTTGGGCAGTTCGCTCTGGGTGACGAGGATCGCGGTGAAGGCGGCGACGAAGCCGGCGGTCGAGACCAGCGAGGTCGAGCGACGGTCGACCGATTCGGCCACCTGGTGGATTTCGGCGGCGACCTCCTCGCAGGCCCGTTCGCGGGTCTCGCCTTCGTGGGGCGCGATCACGGAGCGGATGTCGGCCTCGCTGACGGCGAGCCGTCCTTCGATTCCGCCACGGGCGGCGACTCTGCGGAGCATCCCTCTCAGTTCGACCCGCGGCGCCGAAGCCCTATGTGGGGCCGTGCCGGCGTCGGTGGGGTCAGCCGCGGACGCGGCAGCTGCGGGTCAGCGACTGCGTCAAGGGCGGGCCTTCGTTGAAGAAGAAGCTGCCGCGGGCGAGCTGGTAGAGGCCTTCGGAGACCCCGGCGGGGGTCGGGCAGGAGGCCGAGAGGTAGACGTGGCGCCTGCCGTCGACGAAGTAGGTCGCGCCCAGGGTCAGCGAGAGGCCGGTGACGTACCCCGAGCGCGTGATCGCTTCCGGCACGTCGGCGGTCAGGGTGACGCCGAAGGTCCCCTTCCCCCGCGAGATGACGAAGGGGATCGTGTAGGAGGTGGGGCCGGGCAGCGTGCCGTAGACGTGGGCGAGGATCGCCGGCCGCCCGCGGTATTCGGAGTTGAAGGCGTAGACCTTGCCACCCGACGGAAGCGGCGCCTGGGTTTCGTCGAGGTTGTCGTAGAAGACGTTGGCGCTGAACTCGCCGTGGCCGACCAGCGAGCGCCGGCACCGTTTCAGCGCGGCGACGTTGGTCGCCGGCTGGATTTCTTCAATCGGGCATTTGGGCATGCCGCGCGAATCGAGGCGGCCGTGGCGGTTGATCGCGATCTTGATCCGCTCGAGCTTCGGCGGCGTGGCGCCGCCGACCCCTGAGATCCTGGCGCCGACCGAGACCTGCACCGGCAAGCGCTGGGACCTCGGCAGGGCGTGCGGTGAGAGCTTGCCCTGGAACTCGACCTTGAGCTTGCCGCTCTCCGCGGTCTCGGCGCGGGCGACGGCGCCGCAACCGAGCAGAGAGAGGACGAGCAGCAGCGCGCCGATTCGGGCTGCGCTCAAGCGACGCTCAGCCGCGCGCCGAGCAACTGCGGTTCAGGGTCGAGGAGACCGTTTTGCCGCCTTCGAAGGCGAGCGTCGCCTTGGCGAAGGGGAAGCCCGCGACCTTGACGCCCTTCGGCGCCGGGCACGAGGCCGAGATGTAGGACCGCTGCTTGCCCTTGGACTTGAACTTTTTCGTCAGGTCGAGCGAGATCCCGGTGATGTAGCCGCCCGAGGTCGTGTGCGGCAGGCTGACCGTCAGATTGGTGCCGAAGGTGCCCTTGCCGCGGGTGACGAGGAAGGCCAGCGTGAACGAGGTCGGCGCCGGCCGCACGCCGTAGACGTGGGCGAGGATCGCCGGCTTGCCGTCGAGCTCGCCGTTGAAGGCGTAGAGCTTGCCGCTGGAGGGGAACGGGGAGCGTCCCGAGCTCGGCACGTTGGCGGTGAAGCTGCCTTCACCGACCAGCGATCGGCGACAGACGGCGAGCGCGTCGGGAGTGGTCGCCGGCTGGATGTCGTCGAGCTGGCAGACCGGCAGGCCGGTCGAGTCGATCACGCCGAAGCGGTTGATCGAGATCTGCATCTTCTGCAGCTGCGGCGCCGGCTTGGATTTATCGGCGGAGGCGATCTTGGCGGCGACCGAGACCTTGACCGGCGCCAGCCCCTTGCGCGGCAGGGTGGTCGGCGTCAGCTTTCCCTCGAAGCTGACCCGGATGCCGCTCTTCTGCACGACCTCGGCATTGGCGGCCGCGCCCAGGGCGAGGAGCCCGACGACGAGCCCCAAGGTGACGATCCGGATCCTCTTCTTGCTCAACGCTTCCCCCTGATTCGCTTGAACGTGATTGTCCTCGAAATCCTGCTGCCGGCGTCACCGTAGCTGGGTTTGAAGCTGAACGCGACGGGCACGGCGAGCCTTCCCACTTTGCTGCCGGCGAGCGCCCTGCGCCCGGCCCGGTTGAGGTGCAGGCGGAGCGAGACGGGGCCGCCGTTCGAGACCGTCGTCCTGGTCCGCTTCAGGCCCTTGGCGAGGGCGGTGAGCGTGCCGGGGCCGGGCGCGGTCGCGACGACGAGCGCTGTCGATCCGAGCGCCTTCTGCCTGCCGAGGCTCAGTGTCCCCTGCGCCGCGGTCGGGGCCGGCGGCCCCTCGATCGCGGCGGTCGTCGCCGCGCTCACCGCCGCCGGGCCGGCCAGCGGCGCCGGAGCGGGGACGAATTCAGCGCTGACCGAAAGGTCGGTGTCTTCCAATTCGACTTCGCAGGGGCCGGTGCCGGTGCAGCCCGCCGATCCGGACCAGCCGGCGAAGCTCGAGCCGGCTTTCGGCGTCGCGGTCAGGGTGACGACCGCGCCGCTGTTGAATTCGCCTTCGCAGGCGCCGGGGCAGGCGATGCCGGCCGGGCTGCTCTTGACCGAGCCCTGGCCGGCGCCGGTGAGCGTCGCGTCGATCGCGATCCCCGGCACGCCGGGGCCGAAGTTGAGCAGCGCGCCCAATTCGAACTCGCGCGGGCCGACGTCAGGCGGCAGGGCGTAGCTCGAGCCGTTGCCGGTGGTGATGATCACTTCGCTGACGCCCACCCCTTTGGTTTCGTTGATCGCGATCCCGAGCGGTTCGCCATGGATGAACGGCCGCGGTTCGCCTTCGACGCTTCGTTCCAGCTGCCCGCGGTAGAAGCCTTCGCCGTTGAACTCATCGACGACCGCGATCGGGTGTTCGAAGCCGGGCTGGGTGTTGTCGACGACGAAGAGGTCGTCGGCGCCCTGATCGATCGCCAGGCTCGAGTCGACCAGCGAGACGAAGCGCCCCTGGGGGGTGCCGGCGCCGTCGATCGTGATCGACGGGTCGTCCGGGTCGCCGGCCGGTTCGTAGCCCTTGACCAGGTGATCGGCGGCGTCCGCGGCGAAGACGGTGCCGGTCGAGTTCGAGTAGGCGACGCCGTAGCCTTCTTCGAGCGAGCCGGCGCCGATGATTTCACTCGGCGAGTCCCCTTCTTCAACCGGGGCGCTGTACTTCGCGATCCGGTCGAGCTTGTCGACGTAGACGTCGCCGCTGGACTTGTCGACCGTGACGCCGGTCACCGGCCCGGGGTCGATCACTTCGGTCCTGTAGACGAGTTCCTGTTCGTTGGGGCCCGGCGGCGGGTAGATGTTCGGTTCGTACTTGACCAGCCCACCGTGCCAGTTGTTGACGAAGAGATTTCCTTCTTTGTCGATCGCGATCCCGCAGGGTCCATTGTTCGGGTCGCCTTCGATCACGGCTTTTTCGGGGAATTCGATGCCACCGCCGGTGACCGGGACCGAGGGGCCGCGGATGTCCTCGCGGTAATAGTCGGAGACGTAGATCTCACCGACCGAGCCGACCGTCACGCCGCACGGGTCTTCGAGTTCGGGAGTCGCGACTTCGCCGGCTTTCGGCGGTTCTTCCCTCGGAGCCAGGCCGCCGAGAAGGACTTTCTGGAAGGCGTGGTTCGGGATTTCCTCGGCGTTCGCCTCGGCGCTGATGGCGAAGGTGAGAATCAGCGCGGCGAGGATCCCGGCGATCAGCCGCCCGGCCGGCTTCGAATTGTCCGTGCGAGCGCTCATCGGCGGCCTCCGTTCTTATCGGCGCTGCCCTTCGTCTTGGCCTTCTTCTTCGCGCACTTGGTCTGCAGGCGGACCCGGAGCGCCTCGGTGGCGTTGTCCTGGCCGATGAATTTGGCGGTCGCCACCTGCGGGTTGGCGCAGATGTCGGTCGCGTTGGCGATGATTCCCCGGTCGCCGCCGCGTAGGGACATCGTGAACTTGGTCACCGGCGCGTCGGGAAGGACGTTGAAGCGGGCTCGCAGGCCGCCTTTGCGCGAGTCGATTTTGCCCAGCACGTCGATTTCGACGCCGCGGCCCGAGAGGTTGGCGACGAGGTCGGGCAGCGCCCGTGCGTTGCCGTTGGCACGCAGGTAGACGGGGCCGCTGAGCGGCTCTTCAAGCAAGGGCGAGACGCCGCTCGCAAACCCGTATTCGGAGCCCTTCGGGCAATTGTGGGCGGCGTACTGCTTCAGGGTGCAGATCGTTTCGATGTTTTCCTGGGCGAGGAAGATCTTCGGCGGCAGGGTGACCGTCGCTTTGCCCAGGTTGGCGTCGCCCGGGCGCGGCGTGACGACCGCCCGCAGGGTCGGGTGGTCGCCACGCTCGTGCCCACCCTTGAGGGTGAGACTGAGCTTGGGACCGAAGCCCAGCCCCGAGCAATTCGAGACCTGGAAGGGAGAGGGAGCGGCGGCGATCGAGTCATCAGAGGGGTCGGAGAAGCGTTCGCCCGCCCCCGTCAGCGTCGAGGTCACCTGGAAGGGATCGCAGGAGGTCGGGTTGACCATGAACTTGGCGCGGTCGATGTAGACGCGGATGTCGCGCAGGCGCAGCGGGAAGCCGCTGAGGATGTGGGGAATCGGGTCCGAGCCGATCGAGTCGATCGAGACCTGGGCGGTCTGGCGGTCGATCCGGATCGCCGAGCGGATGACGACGGTGCCGAGGTCGAAGGGGCCGACCTTTGCCGAGTCGATCGCGACGACCGAGATCGGTGAGCCGTGGTATGGGCCCGCCAGGTAGAGAGTGCCGGGGGCGTAGGAGAGGGTCGAGCCGACGCCGTAGCCGGTGTAGGTGTGGCCGATCAGGCTCGAGGCCGGACATGCGGGCGCGACCGCCGATTCCGCTCCCGTCTGCTTTTTGGCGGCCTCGATCTGCGCTTCCGGGCAGAAGGGGATGCCGGCGATTTTGCCGAGCAGGCCCGGCGGCAGGCTGGCCGAGTAGGAGGTGATCTCCTGCTCGGGATCGGTCCGGGTCAGGTGCAGGTAGAAGGGCGAGTAGGCCGAGGCGTTGGCGTTGGCCGTCCCCGAGGTCGCCCCGGGCGCGAACGGCGCCAGACCCGTGCGGGCAGGGGCCGCCGCCGACCCCGGCTGTGAGGCTGAACGGCGACGACTCGTGGACGACGAAGTCGGGGTCGCGCCAGGGAACCGCTTCGATTTCGCTCGCGTAGTGCGCCGCAGGCGGCCGAGGTCGCCAGCGGGCTGCGCTGGCCTTCGCGGAAGTGGACGTTGAAGTGCGAGTAGGGCAGCTGCGGCAGGTCGTCGAAGGTCGCGGTGAGCTGGCCGGTCGCCGGGTCGGAGTCGACCCTGCCGGCGACCTTGACCATGATCCCCCGCTCCGGGGCCTTGGCGACGATGTAGAGGGCGAGCAGGGTCCCGAACGGGTTTTCACGCGGGGTGGCGAAGAACATCGAGCCTTCGATCGGCCCTCGGTGAGCGGGCTTTCGACCGTGATCTCGCCGATTTTCGAGTCGTTCGGGCAGCCGGCGCCCGGCGCCGAGGCGACCGTCTCGGCTGCGAACTGGGCCGGCGAGCAGACCCCGAGGCCGGAGCCGACCGAGGGGTTGACCGACATCCCTTCCGGCAGGCGCAGCACCGCCTTCTTGGCCTGCGAGGTGCGCGCGATTCGGGGTTGAGCAGCGGGTCGCTGTTGCCGTCGAGGGTGAAGTCGTAGCCGGTCGGCGAGGTGGCGCGGTTGGTCGAGAGGACGCCGCGCGGGATCGGGTTGAAGGTCAGCGTCGCCGCAGTCCGTCAGGGCTTCGTCCTCGCCGCCGGTCGAGCTGCGCTTCGACTGGCTTTTCGGTTCCTGCCAGGAGTCGGCCGAGACGCGATAGGTCAGCGGGCCTTCGCAGGAGGTCGGCAGGGTCAGGTAGGCCTCGGATTCGTGCGGGGGGTTGAGCTCGGAGATCGGGCATTTGGCGTGGCCGAGGCCGGGTTCCGACCTCGTTCAGGCAGTTGCCGCGCTGGGCGTTGTGGGAGATCGCCCAGGGGATGCCCCAGATCGACGAAGCGGAAGCCGGTCACGTCGAGCTGCTGGGAGAAGTTGCTGCAGGTCGAGGGTGAGGCCGTATTCGCGGTTCGCTTCGCGGATGTGCGGGGTGATCGTGATCGGCACGCCGTAGGGGGCGAAGCCGAAGCGCGACGGGCTGGCCCGGCGGCGGGTCGAGGTTGAAGACGCCGAAGGTCCTCGCTTCGCCGCCGTCGTTGGAGCTCTTCACGGTGACGATGCCGATCTGGCTCAGGGTCGGGCAACTCTCACCGGACGGCTCGCTTCGAACGGGGAGACGCGACGGTCGAGAACTCATCGGCGCTGACACTGTCGGCACCGCGGTCGGGTTTTCGATCAGTCCGGCGGGCAGGTCGAGGTGGAGGTTCTGCAGGTCTCCTTCGGAGAACTGGCCGGCCTGGTTGAAGTTCACTTCGGTGATCAACGAGTACGGGTGCGAGCCGGCCAGGGTGTCGACCTCGCTGCCGCCTTCGGCCGATCGCCGTGACCTTGAAGCCGGCATCGCCCGGCAGGAAGCCGAAGTCGGCCTGGGCCGCCGGTGCCAGCAGCAGCGCCGCGGCGAGCGCGAGCGCGGCAGGCGATCGCGGCCCGGAGCGATCCGCGCGCCCTCATCGGTGGCCGCCCTTCTTCTTGTGCGTGCTTGGGTCTTCGACGCACTTGCCGTACTTCTTGACCTTCGGCTTCTTGCAGTGCAGCGGTTTTTTCGGCGGCACCGGCGGCAGGTTGCCGGAGGCGCGGGTGCGCAGCGTGCCCGGCGTCGGGTCTTCCGGTTCGGGCGGCAGCGGCTGGCAGGCGTCGCCGAAGCAGGGGATCGGCTTCGCGGCGACCGGGTAGCCGCCGCCGACCCGGGCGTCGTAGACGTCGACCGCTCCGGGATCGGTCGGCGACCAGCGAGCCGTCGGTGAGGAAGTAGGCGTCGCGAGCCGTCGCTGGAGGCGTCGAGGAAGGTGGCGCCGTTCGCCGAGCGCCCGCTCGAGATCAGGGCGACGCAGCCGTCCGGCCTTGGCGCAGCTCGCCGGCGCCCGGCGCCTCCCACTCGTAGACGTCGACGGTCGCCGTTGGTGTCCTGCGGGACGAGCGGGTCGGCGGTGTCGAAGAAGAGGCGCCTGCCGTCGGCCGAGAGGACGCGCGGCTTGTAGGGTGGGGCAGGTTCAGCGCCGATGCCGTTGGCGCTCGCGCCGCGGGACGCTCGAGGCGGCGACCGGGCGTTCCCCGGACGGGGTTGCAGGAGGCGCAGAGCAGGTTGCCGGCGCCGCCGCCCGCGGGCGCCGTGTAGAGGTAGACCTCGGCTCGAGGCCGCCGGTTGTCGTCGCGGTTGTCGTAGTTCGCCGGTTCGGCGGACGAGATGAAGGCGAGGTGGCGGCCGTCGGCGCTGACCCGGGCGGTCCCGGTGGTCGGCGGGTAGCTCGCCGCATCGGCCGCGCCGGCGACCGGGGTGACCGCGCCTTCGTGCCAGAGCTGCAGGCCCGGCGCGGTCGCGTAGTAGACGTAGCGCGCCGTCTTCGGAGGTGCCGAGGACCCCGAGCACGCCGCCGCCCGGGGTCAGGTCGGTGGCGGTCCGGCGCCGACCTCGTAGCGGTAGAGGTGGCCCGGCCTTGCTGAAGTAGGCGACCGAGCCGTCGGCGGCGGCGGTCTGGAAGCTGCCCCCTCCGCCCTGCTGCCTGTCGACCTGTTTGGACCGGCGCCTTCGCGCAGGTAGAGGTTGGCTCCGTCGGTCCAGTAGACGCGGGTGCCGTCGGCGGAGATCGCCCGGCTCTGGGCGGCGAGCGTGGCGCCGGGGTGCCGTGGTTGACCAGGAGTCGATCAGCTGCAGCGTCGCCCGACTTCTCGTAGAGGTTCTGTTTGGCCGGATCGCATTCGCCTCCGGCTGCCGGCGACTTCGGTGGCGTCCGCGGTCAGCGCCGCGCAGGTCGAGAAGACGAGGTGGGCGAGGTCGGGAGTGGC
This sequence comes from uncultured Solirubrobacterales bacterium, assembly GCA_963836415.1. Classification (GTDB taxonomy): domain Bacteria; phylum Actinomycetota; class Thermoleophilia; order Solirubrobacterales; family 70-9; genus VRUE01. The sequence goes on along the minus strand of CAWIJE010000004.1, from coordinate 1,192,621 downwards.
GCCGGCGAAGGCGAGTTCGAACCTCGGAGGAGCGCCAGTTTGAGCAGGTCGGTCGCCGGTGAGCAGCGCGGTGAGAAGCTGCCGCCGGCGTTGTCGCGCAGGTAGTAATTGCGGTAGCCCGCCGGAGCGCCGGAGCCGGGCAGCGGCGCGTTTGCCACCGGGCAGTCGCTCGGGCGTGTCCGGCAGCGGCGGCCGTTGCTGAGCAGCGCGTCGGCGAGGTCGGCGGAGAAGAGCTGGTACGGGACGCCGCGGTCGGCGCTTCCGGGTAGCTGCCCGAGAGCGCCGGGATGGTCGATGTTCTGGGTCGCCCAGCCGGAGCCGCCCCTGGTCGAGACGTACTGGTTCGCGCCCGGCGCGCCCTGCGGAGTTCGCGAAGGAGGACGAGGAGGTGTAGGTGATCGCGCCGCCCGCGGCGGCGGCCTGCAGCACGCCGCCGCCGAAGTTGCCGCCGAAGCCCTGGATCTCACCGCCGTTCTTTTCGACCGGCGAGACCATCTCCCAGCCGCGGGCGTCGGGCAGGGCGAACGGCTGCGGAGGTTCGTCGGTCATCATCGGACGGGTGAGGCCGACCGCTTCCCCTTCGGCGTTGTTGGCGACGATGCGGAACCGGTAGGAGGTCGCGGCGGTCGAGCGCGCCGGGGTGCTGGACCACGGCCTGCGGTTTTTCGGCGGCGGCGAGGCTCGCTTCGGTGCCGCTGGGGATCCTGGTCGCGCCGGTGAAGCCGTTCGCCTCGTAGGCCTCCTCGGTCACGTATTCGAAGCGGTAGGTGGTCGGCAGGCTGGCCGGTGTCGACTTCGGCGCGCAGATTGGCGCCGGTGGTCGAGACCGAGGTGACCCAGTCGGCGACGATCGCCGGGGTTCCGGCGGCGGCGGTTCGTCGGCATGGGCGATCGACGCGCCGAAGGCGAGGGTGAGGACGAGCACGGCCAGATGTGACAGCTTGCGCATCGGCGTTCTCCCCACTCAGCGGCCCACGCCGTGCTTATGGGCCTTCTTCGAGCGCTGGCCCTTCTTGCTCTTCTTCGACTTCTTGCAGCTGTTCTTGAGGACCGGGCTCTGGTCGAAGGTCTTGGTGTTCTGACCGTCGATCAGCGCCGTCGCCTTGTATTCGTGGGCGCAGAGGTTGGTGCTGTTTTCCAGCAGGCCCTTCTTGCCGCCCTGCATTTCGAGGACGAATTTCGAGACCGGCGCATCGGGGACGTCTTCGAAAGTGGTCGCGCAGGCCGCCGGCCTTGACCGAGTCGATGCTGCCGTCGAGGACGACGTGGATCTGGCCGTGCAGGTCGGCGACGAGGTCGGGCAGCTTGTTGGCGGCTGCGCAGGTAGACCGGGCCTTCGATCGGGTTGTCGAGCAGTGGCGTGTAGGCGCGGGCGCTAGCCGTAGACCGAGCCCGCCGGGCACTGCGTCGGCGGCGAACTGGACCCGGGTGCAGACCGTTTTGATGTGGGCGTTGTCGAGGAGCTCGGATTTCGGCAGGGAGACCGCGACGCGGGCGATGTTCGGCGTCGCCTTCGCGCCCGGTCAGCACCGCCTTCAGGGCCGGGTGGCCGCGGCGCTTGGTGCCGCCCTTGAGGCTGAGCGCGAGCTTCGGCTTGAAGCCGAGCTTGCCGCAGTCGCCGACCTGGAAGCTGTTGGAGACCGGGGCGCTCTGGCCGGGCAGGGTGGTCGAGGGTGCCGGTCACCGACGAGCGGGTTGCAGCTGGTCGGGTTGCGGGTGAACTGATCGCGGTCGAGGTCGACCACGATCGAGCGGAGGTCGAGCGGGATCCCTTCGAGGATCGTCGGGAACGGGTCCGAGACCGCGTGGACGCTGGTGCGTCACCGGGTCGATGTAGAGCGCGTTGCGGACGACGACGTTGCCGAGGTCGAAGGGCCCGGCGACCGCCGGGGTGATCGACCGCGAGGCTGAGCGGCGCCCCCTTGTAGGGCCCGGCGAGGTAGGCGCTGCCGTCGACGCAGAACGGGGTCGGGCCGGCGCCGGCGGCGACGGTGACGTTGCCGACCTTGGAGGCGGCCGGGCAGCTCGGGTCGGCGAGCTCCTGGCTGGCCGCGTCTTGCCGGCGGCGAGCGGCGAGGGCGGCGTCGGAGCAGTAGGGGACCCCGGCGAGCCTGGCGAGCAGGCCCTTGGGCAGGGTGGTGTCGATCCCGGTCAGCTGCTGGGTGCCGTCTTCACGGCGCAGACCTTCAGGGTGAAGGGCGAGTAGACGCCCGCCGGTCGGTTCGAAGGTGCCCGCTTCGAAGCTCGGCCGGTTCGGCGCCGAGGCTTCGTCTTTCGAGCACGGGCCGCCGCCGGCGCCGCGGGTCGATCGTGAAGGAGTCCTTCGGGTGCAGCGTCGGCGCCTTCCGGCGCGGTCCATGGGGTCACGTCGCTGTTGACGCCGGTAGGTGCCGCAGGCGATCCCGGTCTTCAGCGGCGCGGTCGGCGCCCTTGAAGAATTCGAGCTGCAGGTCTTCGAAGGGCAGCTGCGGGTTTTCGCTGAAGGTCGTCGGTCAGCTGGCCGGTCTTCGGGTCGGCTTCGATCAGGCCCGGCAGCTTCAGGACGATGCCGGTCTGGGGGTCGTCGACGCCGATGTAGATCGCGAGCCAGCGAGCCGAATGGATTGCGGTTCGGCGTCGCCAGGTAGATCGAGCCGAGCAGCGGGTGGTCGAGGGCGGCGTGTCGATCCTCACGGTCCCGATCTTCGAGGCGTCGGGGCAGGTCGGCCGGCGCTTCCGTGAACTGCGGCGCTCCGGTGCGGATTTCGCTCTCGGTCTCGACTCCCAGCGCGTGGTCGGGAGTGGGCGGATCGACGCTGACGGTGACGCCGGCTCCCGGGCCGGTCAGGTTCGAGCTGCTGGTGATCGTCGGGGTCGCGCCGGCCAACTGTCGCGAGAAGAGGATCTGGAAGGAGTGGGTCGAGCCGACGGTGCCGAGGTCGGTGACGGTGGCGTTGTTGGGCCCGATCGAGGGCATCGCCTGCAGCGATTCTTCGAGTTCGACGGCGGTGGTCGTGTAGGGGACCGCCGTGTGCAGTTTGGCGTTTTCGAGTTTTTCGGTGGTCCCCTGGTTGAGGATCATCACGGTGCCGAAGGCGATGCTGATCACCGTTCCGGGCGGGATCCCGGGGCCTTCGATCGCTTCCCCCACCTTCGGGTTCCTGGTCGGGTTGACGGCCGAGAGGAAGGTCGAGCCTTTTTCGAAGGAGGCTTCGAATTCGCTGCCCGTGATCGAGCCGCCGCTCTCGAGGTTGTAGGTGCCGCCGGTGGCGGTGAGGGCGACCGTCTCGGTCCGGTTGTCGGTGATTTCGCCGCTCAGCTCCGGCACGTCCTTGCCGGCCAGGTCTCCGTTGAAGACCACGACCCAGCCGCCGGCGCCGCCTTCAACCTTGATGTTGCCGGCCAGTCCCGGAAGAGTTTCGAGCAAGGCGGTGACTTCGGAGGCGTCGGCGATCGAGGAGATCGGCGCCGTCGTCTCGCCTTCGCGGCTGACCGTGAAGGAGGCGGTCCCCGGCCGCGGGTAGCGCAGGATCTGGCGCTCGCCGCGCAGGCCGAGGTAGCCGATCTGTTCCGGGCTGCAGGCCCCGAGCCCGTTGGCGGCGGCGGAGTTGAGCGTCAGGTCGGAGGGCAGCGAGACCTTGGTCTCACGCATCAGCGCCTCGGCCGTGCCGTCGGGGTCTTCGTTCTGCGGAAGGTTGAGGTGGAATTCGAGCCCGGTCGGCGAGTCGGCCAGGTTGGTCGTCGGCTTGACCGCCACGGTCGGGCTGAAGTCGACCTGGTTGCAGTCGGTCATCGCCGGCGCTCCGCCCAGCGGCGCGACCAGAGGGGTGTTCGGCAGCTGCCAGGTGGTGATCGACAGCCCGGTGTAGGTCGGGCCCTCGCAGGAGGTCGGGTTGGAGAGCAGGGGCAGCCGTGGCTCGGGGCTCGGGCAGAGTTCTTCGCTGTAGAGGCAGCCTTCGCCGCGTTCGCCATCGTGAGAGGAATCCGCGGGCACCCCCCAGAGGGCGAACTTGTTGAGCCAGACCGGCGCCGTGGCGCTGATGTTGTGGATCGTCGCGGTCAGGCCGTAGTCGTTGCCGGTCCGCACGTGGAAGTCGACGTGGACGCGGGGGGCGACGACGACGAAGGCAAACTGCACCGGCATCCCGGGCGGCGCCTTCATGTTGTAGATCGGGCTGACCACGGTCGACCTGAAGACGAGCTGTAGTTCGGTCGTCGCGATGCCGACCTGAGAGCTGATCGGGCAGCCGACCGCGGTCTCCAGTTCGCGCTCGAGACAGTGCGGAAGCGTCTCCGGGTTGCCGACCGCCCCGGGCGGCAGTTCGACGTTGACGTTTTTGAGGCTTTCGGTCGGCAGCAGCTGTTTGCTTTCCGGGTTGACCGCCTGGTTCAGCCGGAACTCCTGGGTCAATTCGTAGGGGCGGCCGCCGGCGGCCGTCGACGGAGTCCCGTCCGAGTTCGTCCCGGTCGAGCTGAACTTGAGGAATTCCCCTTCGCGCGCCTGCGCGCCCGAGCAGATGCCGAGCAGGGCGACCAGCAGGAGGAGCGGCAGAAGGAGACGGCGCTTCATCACTTGCCGCCCCTCTTCTTCGCGGCAGTGAACTTGAGCGCGACCTCGTCGCGCGAGGTGTCACCGGCGTTCGAGGTGAAGATGATCTCCGCCCTCGTGTTGAAGACGCCCTTCTGCAGGCGCCGCTTGTCCTTCGCCGCGGTCAGGCTGAGCGTGAAGGTCTCCGACCCGGCCTTGGTCAGGGCTTTTTTGATCGTCCTCAGGCCCTTGCCCGAGATCGTCAGGTTGCCGGCGTCGGGGACGATGACCCGCAGGTGGGCGGTCTTGCCCTTCGACGCTTTTGCCTCGGAGACCGCGACCCTGACCGTGGCCGAAAAGCTGGCGCTGCCCGGGCTCTGGGTTTTCGAGGGTGCGGTCGGCGTCGTGCGGCAGTTTTCTCCCTGGCAGAGGAGGGGGCGGTCGGGGAGCAGTTCGCCGTTGACGCGGGCGTCGTAGATCCCCATCACTTCGCCCTGGCCCTCCGGCGTGAGTTCGCCGAAGGTCTGGATGAAGACGTCGTCCCCGGAGGCGCTCGCACCGTAGAAGTGGGCGGTGCGTTCCGAGTTCGGCGGCGAGAGCAGCTTCAGTTCGCCGTCCTCGTACTCGTAGACATTGGAGAGGCCGTTGGAGGATTCCGGCAGCAGCGCGTCGGTGCTCTCGAAGAAGGCCCGCCTGCCGTCGTCACTCAGGCCCCGGGAGTAGTACGGCATCAGGGCCGTGCCCGCCGTCGGCCGGGTCCCGTTGGGGCGACAGGTGACGCACTCGAGCGGTCCCTTGTAGGAGTACTTGTAGAGCATCTGCATCTCTTCGCCGTTGACCGGGCTGGTGTTGTCGTACGCGGTCTGGCTTTTGCTCGAGGCGAAGAGGATGTTGCGGCCGTCGGGGGTCGTGTAGACGGCCCAGCCGGTTTCGAAGCTGCCGGAGGGCCGTTCGGCGACGTAGTTGATCTCGCCGTTGTGCCAGACGTAGAGGTTTTCGGCCCCCTTGGTGCCGCCCGGGACGATTTCGCCGCGGGCCGTGAAGTAGATGTATTCGTAATTGGCGTCGTGGCCGACGACGGCGGTGAAGTTCGCTCCCGTGTCTTTGTCGGCGGGGTTGGTGTCGACCGTCAGGTCGGTCAGTTTTCCGGTCCCGAAGTCGTAGCGGTAGAGGTCGGCGCCGGCGTCGTTTTCGCCGGTGTTGGCGTCGTCGGTCAGCTCCGAGGACGACTTGAAGTAGGCGGCGCTGCCGTCGTCGGCGATGCCCGCCGGTCTGATCCCGTTCGTCGTCCCGGCGGGATCGTCGGTCGAGGCCTGCGATTTCGAGACTTCGATCGTGCTCTGGCCGTCGATGCGGACGTAGAAGCCGGGGTAGCCTTCGGCGACGAAGCCGACGTATTTGCCGTTGCCGGACATCATCCCGCCTTTGCCGTTCATCGGGCTGGGGACCTTCGCCCCCTGCGGCGCGGGGGTGGTTTCGCCAGGCAGGTACCCGACCAGCCTCAGCGATCCGTTGGAAAATTCGTAGGCATTGCCGCCTCCGAGCGGATCTTCGTCGAGCTGTTTTTTCTCGGGTTCGAAGTAGAAGTGGGTGAAGTCGCGGGAAGTCACGCAGCAGCCGCCACCCCAGGCATATGTGCTGCCGGTTCTCGTGATCGGTTCGAAGCTGCCGTCGGCCTTGCGGACGTAGTAGTTGACCCCGCCCACCGGCGAGTCCGGGCCGGCGATTTTCTGGCGCGAGGTCACGACCCATTCCTTGAGGTCTTCGCGGACGGCGAAGGTCGCCGCGCCGAGCTGCGCGTACTGCTGGGCCTGTTCGACCAGGGGCGGGTTCATGCCGACCGTCTTCCAGCCGTCGCCAGGCCCTCCCTTGCGCGAGGAGATCGCCCAGTTGGCGAGCGCTTCGCTGCTTTCCGCTTCGAGCGGCGCGTCGAGGGCGATCCACTCGATTTCGCTGCCGTCGGGGACGACGGCGATGCCTCCCTCGAGCGCGGCGTAGTTGGACTGCGGCGAGGCGAATTCATATGCCCGGCAGTCCGGCAGGTTCGCCGCGGGGCCGATCCGCGACCGTTCGTTGGTGCAGGTCGGGGCTGCCGGCGGCGGGGCCAGGGTCCGGAACGTCTTGTCGTCGCCTTTGACGGTCTGTTTGGTCACCGTGTTTGTGGCGAGGATCCGGTAGTGGTACTCGGTTTCCGGCGCCAGGCCGGTCAGCGGCTTGGTCACGATGTGGGTCAATTCGTCGACCGATTCGAGCGGTTCGGGCGCGGCCGGCAGCAGGTTGCCGTAGCTGCTCGAGGTACCCCATTCGAACTGGTAGGCGAGCGGCGCGTTTTCGGGGCTGACCCGCCCGCCCAGATCCGCCGAGGTGGCGAGGATGTGGCCGGCGCTCATCGTTTCCGTTTTCGGCACCGACGCGCTGGTGAAGACGCCGGCGACTTTGTGCGCCTTGCCGCCCGAGTTTTTGGCGCTGAGCTGGACGTGGTAGACGGTGTTCGGCTGCAGCCCGGTCAGCGCCGCCGTCTCCGGCGTCTGGCCCGGCGTGGTGATCCTTTCGGTGCTGCAGGCCAGCGGCGTTGCCTGTTCGAATCCTTCCGGATGCCCGTCGGTGACGCCTGTCGTGAAGGCCTGCGGGCCTTCTTCCGGGGTCAGCGTCAGGTTGGTGCCGTCGACGCCGATCCCCTGCATGTTGGTGTTCGCCTTCGAGCCGACGAAGTTGACCGTGTAGGGGAAGGCGCCGGTGGCGCTTCCCGGACCGCCGGTGACGGTCACCGCCCCGGGGCCGATGAAGGGCAGGCCTTCGAGCGCGGCCTGGATCTGGGCTTTCGGCGCGTTGTACGGGATCGGTCCCGTCGTCTGCGGGGTCGATCCGATTCGCTGCGAGTAGCTGAGCGTGAAGGTGCCGCCCGCCGCCTTGACCGTGATCCGCTGTTTCTCGCTCCGCGGTTTGTATTGGGCATCGGTCATGTATTCGAAGCTGCAGCGCGGGTCGAAGGCCTGGTCCGGGTTCGAGGAGGTGCGTTCGATCACGCCGGAGAGGTCGGCCGATTTGTTGGTGACGTCGGTGATCGCCGCCGAGATCACTTCCGGCGGGTCGACTGGCAGGGTCTTGAAGCTTTCGTACGGCGGCGAGGAGTAGGTGCCGTTGAAGCAGCATTCCGTTTTGACCGCGACCAGGCGGTAGTAGTAGGTCGTGTTCGCTTCCAGTTCGATGAAGAACGGGAGGTCGAAATATTCCTGTTCGCCGAAGAGTTTTTCCGAGACTTCCTGCGGCCCGCCGGCGGGTACGGCATGGCCGAGGTATTCCGGTCCGTAGAACCACGGCCCTTCGGCGGGGTCGGTCGTGTACTGGAACCAGTAATAGGTTTCGTCCGGTCCCGGGTCGACGATGCCGCGGGCGACGGCGGAGTTGTAGAGGACTTCGGTCGCCGGTTTGGTCGAGACGATCGGGTCGGCGCCGGCCGGGGCCGAGAGCACGCAGAGGGTGAGGGCGGCGGCGGCGAGGGCAAGCAGGATGCGGCCGCGACGCCGGGTAGGCGAAGTTTTCCGACGCGGCCCTTTTCTAGCTGCTTCCCTCATCCCATTCCCTGCTCGTTCCCAGATTCGAACCGGCTGCCCTCTTGACAACAGTGGCGGCCCCCCTTCGGAGCGGCCGATCTCCCTGCTTGCCTTCCCGGACAACGCGATCCCGTTTCGCCGGGCAACTTATACACCATCTAATCTAGATGGTGCAAGCGATAACATCGATATGTGTAGAGGTCCATGTCCGACGCTCCGAAACTCACTCCGCCCTCCTACATCGTCCTCGGCCTGCTGGCCGCCGCGGGCGAGGCGACCCCCTACGACCTGAAGAACATGGTCGCCGGCAGCGTCGGCCACTTCTGGACCGTGCCCCACGCCCAGATCTACAACGAGGCGGCGCGGCTCGAGGAAGGCGGACTGCTCAGCGAAGAACGGGAGGAGGGTGGCCGGCGGCGGCGCTTCTTCAAGCTCACCGGCCTCGGTCGCCGTGCTCTCCAGGACTGGCTCGACGCGCCGACCGGCGAACTCTTCGAGCTGCGCGATCTCGGCCTGCTCAAGCTCTACTTCGGCGCCGAGCCTCAACCCTATGCCGAGATCCGACTGCCGATTCATCAGCGCAAACTCGCCGAGCACGAAGAGCGGATCCGGGTCTTCGGTGACGAAATCCCGGCCGGGGTGCGGCTGGCGATCGAAGCCGGGATCGGCCACGAGCGCGAGTGGGTGCGCTACTGGTCGGCGCTCGCAGCCGGTGAGACCGAGCCGACCCCGCTTGCGCCTGAGCGCGACCCGGCCGACGCCGAGCCCGCCTAGGAACATCGAAACACTCCCTTTCACATAGGAACATTCACACGCTGAGTGGTCTGAGAACTAAGGTCGCCGGCAATGCGGCTCAGCGCCGAGCAGCCGGCCTTCCTGCGCTCGATCCTCGAAGAGGCGCGCCGCGGCCTGCTCGAGGACCTGGCCCTCCACCGCGAGCGGCTGCGCGACCCGGGCGAGACGACGAGGCGGGCCCTCGACTTCGAGCGGCTGCTCGGGTTCCTCGACGGCCACGGTCGGCCGGCCGACCGTGGCCTGCTCGAGCCCCTGGCGGAGCTGGCGCGGGTCATCGACGAGGCCAACGAATACGAGCGGGTCGCCTTCGAGCACGCGGCGTTCGATCGCTTCCTCGTCCTGCTGCGGGACTCCGTCGGAGATAACACGCTCAGGCTGTAGAGCTATCCCGGCGGTCCTGAAAGCGTCGGGATGTGCCCCCGCCCGATCCAGTCCTGCTCGGCCTCGGGCGAGCCGTCCGCGACGTCAGGGTCGAGCGAGAACTGACCCAGGAGGAGCTCAGTCTCGCGACCGGCGTCCACCGTAATTACATCGGCGGCATCGAGCGCGGAGAACGGAGCCCCACCGTTCTGATCGTCTCGAGGCTTGCCGCCGGGCTCGCGATCTCGCTCGCCGACCTCCTCACCCGCGCCGAGCGCCTGGCCTAGGGGCTGAGCGAGGAGCTGCTGCTGCCGCCGAGCCCGCCGAGCGGGTTTTCGAGCGTTTCCTTGCCTTTGCCCTTTTCGGCTTTTTCGGCGGCCTTCTTGTTTTTCTGCAGTTCCTTGCCCTGTTTGCGATAGGCGTCGAGCTGCTGGTTCAGCTGTTTCTTCTGCTGTTTCGAGTTGGCGTGCGCTTCGGCTTCCTTGCCGGCCTTGTCGCCGGCGGCGAAGTTACCGCCGAGCAGCTCGAAGAGGGCGAGCTGGCTGAGGGTGCCGATGTTGGGCTGGCTTTCGGCCGCGATCCGCTGCGCCGCCGCCGCTTCGTCGAGGTGTTCGAAGGCTTCTTCGTAGGTGGTCGAGTTCTGGGCGAGGATGAAGGCGCCGCCGGCGATGAGGTTGGCGGTGGCGGAGCTTGCTTCCCCCTTCTTGACCAGCGTCAGGTATTTCGCCCAGGCTTGGTTCGCCTGCTTGATCTGGGCCCGGCCTTCGGCGCTGAGTTCGGTCAGGCCGGTGGTCGGGTCGACCTGGGCCCCGGCTTTGCCCGCGTTGAGGCGTTCGCGCGACAGGGAGACGAGCAGATTGGGGTCTTCCGGGTTCGCTTTCAGGCGTCCTTCGATCCGCTCCGCGTTTTCTTCGAAGATCTTGGCGGCGTCGGTCGTCGTCGTGCTGTTGCCGACCAGGCTGCCGATGTTGACCGGGCCGACGACCAGGAAGAGGCTGGCCCCCATCAGCAGGGCGAGGATCGCGTAAACGACACGGACGACGTGTTTGCGTTTACCGCGAATGTCGAACAACATTCGGCGCTCGCCGCCCTGTGCCATCGGTGGTCTACTCCTGAGTCGAGGGGTTGGCCATCCCACCCGCGGCAGCCGGTGTGCCGAAGGCCTGGGCCAGCAAGATACTCAACTCGTAGAGAACCAGCAGGGGCACCATCTCCAGCAACATCGAGACGGGGTCGACGCCGGGCAGGGCGGCGGCGACGATCGCGATCACCAGATAGGCGTAGCGGCGGTTGCTGCGCAGCTGCGCGACGGTGACGATTCCGAGGCGGGTGACGGCGAGGATCGCGAGCGGCATCTCGAAGATGATCCCGCCGGCCAGCATCGTCATCGAGAAGAAGCTGTAGTAGTCGCTGGCCCGGACCTGGATGTTGAACTGGGTGTCGTTGAAGTTGAGCAGGAACTTGACCGCGGCGGGCATGACGACGAAGTAGGAGAAGGCGACGCCGAAGAGGAAGAGGACCGGCGCCATGATCATCAGCGGCAGGATCACCCGCCGCTCGCGGTTACTGAAGGCGGGCAGGACGTAGGCGTAGATCTGGTAGACGATGATTGGCATCGCCAGGATCAGGGCGCCGTAGGCGGCCACCGTCAGGGTCACGGTGAAGGGCTCGGTGACACCGAAGGTGATCAGCCTTTCGTGGCCGCTGGGCAGCGGCCCGTTGGCGATTTCGATCAGCAGGTTGTTCTGCCAGAAGCAGAGCGCCAGGGCGACGCCGATCACGACGATGCAGACGATCAGCCGTGAGCGCAGCTCGTCGAGGTGCTCGACCAGCGTCAGCTGGTCCTCGTGGGACACGGCCCTGACCTTGCGGGCCATCAGGCTCAGCCGCGGTCGTGGGCGACGGGCTCGTCGGGCGCCTTGGCGGCGTCCGACTCGGGCGCCTTGGCGTCCGGCGGTGCGGTGGGCGGCGAGGCGATGGCGTCCGCCGCCTTCGGCTCGTCGTCGTCGTCGTTCTCGCCGCTGATCGAGCCTTTGAACTCGCGGATGCCGTTGCCGAGGGACTTGCCGAGCTCAGGAAGCCGTTTCGGTCCGAAGACGAGCAGGGCGATCACCAGCACGATGGCGATCTCTGGGAGTCCGATGTTTCCGGGCATTGCACTGATGGTAACGGCAGTCCGGGCCGATTGGATCACCGCGACCGAATGGGCGTTTGTACCCGGTTCTTGGGATTTCTTCCTTTTTTGCCGAACAAGTGCGAATTGATTCGCACTTTCGCGGGTTTGATGCAGATAGATCATGGACGGCACCGGCCACACCAAGACCACAACCGCCAAACCGGCGCTGCACGTCTGCGGCGGTTGCGGCTCGAAGCTGGTCCAGCCGACCCGCTGGGAGCAGGCGGCGGACCGCGGGCAGTGGCGTCTCTGGCGGCGCTGCCCCGAGTGCGAGTGGGTCTGCGACGCGGTCCACGGCGAGCGTGAAATCGACGCCTATGACGAGGAGCTCGACACCGGTACCCAGGCCCTGAGCAGCGTCCTGCGCCAGCTCGAGCACGAGAACATGCAGCACATCGTCGAGTCCTTCACCGCCGCGCTCGCCGCCGATCTGCTGACCGCCGACGACTTCCGCTAGCCGTAGCGCTGGACGACGCCGTCGGCGACCAGTTCGAGCAGCCGCCGCTGCTCGGGCTCGAGTTCGCCGCCGCCGAGCAGGGACTTGGCGTCGACGACCAGCTTGTGCGCCCGGGCGCGGACCGCGTCGAGCGCGCCGCTGGCGGCGATCCGCTCGCAGACCGCCTCGGCGCCGGCCGCGTCGAGGCCGCGCAGGTCGGTCTCGAGCAGCGCCGGGTCGGTGCGGGCGGCGAGGATCAGGGGCAGGGTGACGGTTCCGTCGAGCAGGTCGGTCCCGCGTGCCTTGCCGGTCCGCTCGGGCGGCCCGGAGACGTCGAGCACATCGTCGAGCAGCTGAAAGGCGAGGCCGACGGAGGAGCCGAACGCCGCCATCTCGGTCGCGCCCACCCGGTCGGCGGCCGGGTCACGGCTCGCCTCCCAGCCGAGCATCACCGCGCACTCGAACAGCGCCCCGGTCTTCAGCCGGCAGCGTTCGAAGTAGCGGTCCTCGTCGACCGAGGTGTTGAAGGCATCCTGGCGCTGGGCGAGCTCGCCCCGGGCGAGCGCCACCGAGGCGTCGGCGAGCAGCTCGACCGAGCGACCGTCGCCGGCCGCGGCGAGAAGGGCGAAGGCGCGGGATAGGAGCAGGTCGCCGGCGCCGATCGCGAGCTCGCGGCCGGAGCTGGCGACGACCGTCGGCACCCCGCGGCGCAGCGGCGCCTCGTCGAGGATGTCGTCGTGGACCAGCGTCGCCATGTGGACGAGCTCGACCGCCGCCGCCGCTCGAACCGCCGTCGCGCCGCCGCTGGGACCCGCGCAGAGCAGGACGAGCAGCGGTCGCATCCGCTTCCCCCCCGCGGCCAGGGTGGTGCCGACCGCGCGGTCGAGGCGCTCGCCGTGACCGGACGTCTGCGATCGCAGCGTCTCCTCCACCTCGCCGAGCCGGGCCGGCAGCCAGGTGCTCGAAGCGTCGAGCACCGCCGTCACCGGGGGCGGGACCGTGGAGCGCCGGGTCACCCGGGGGTGGCGCTGTGGATCGCGATGATCCCGCCCGCCAGAACCGTCCAGCGGATGTCCTCGAGACCGGCGATGTGCATGCGCTCGGCGAGCCGCCGCGGGCTGGGGAAGGCGCGAACCGATTCAGGCAGGTAGGAGTAGGCCTCCGACTCGGGGCTGAGCCGGCCGAGGATCGGGACGATGCGATCGAACCAGAGCGAGTAGAAGGTCGAGAGCGGCGGACGGGTCGGCTGGGTGATCTCGAGGATGACCATGCGCCCTCCCGGCCGCAGCACCCGCGCCATCTCGGCGATGCCGCGATCGAGGTCGGCCAGGTTGCGGACGCCGAAGCCGACGGTGACGGCGTCGAAGCTGCCCGCGTCGTAGGGCAGCTGCAGGGCGTCGGCCCACTCGAAGCGGACCCCGGCGGTGCCCTTGGCGGTCGCCTTCTCACGCGCGAGGTCGAGCATCGGCTCGGAGAAATCGCAGCCGACCACATGCCCGCCCGGCGCGACCCGGCCCGCCAGCTCGAGCGTCATGTCGCCGGTTCCGCAGCAGACGTCGAGCGCCGCGTCGCCGGGGTGCAGGCCGGCGCGGTCGGCGGCGAGCTCGCGCCAGCGATGGTGCAGGCCGGCGGTCATCACCGAGTTGATCGCGTCGTAGCGACCGGCGACCCGGTCGAACATCCGGTTCACCTGCCCCGCGAACTGAGCGGAGTCCCTTGAAGGCTTTGTCGTCCCGGCCATCGGGACCAGGCTAGTCGAGTGAGGAGAGGAAGTCAGCCAACTCGTCCAGCTTCTTCGGCGGCAGGCTGCGGAACGAGGGCATGATTCCGGGGCCGATTTCGACCGAGCGGATGATCGCCGCGCGCGGGATGCGGCTGGCTATGTGGGTGAGTTCCGGGCCGGGCCCGTTGTTGCCGTTCTCGCCCAGTTTGTGGCAGGCGAGGCACCCGGAGCCGGCGACCACCTCCGAGCCCGCCTTGTATTGGGGAGGCACCTTCATGTCGATCTCAGTCGGCGAACCGCCGGTCGCGCCCTGGTAGGTGAGGTAGGCCATCGCGGCGATCGTGATGCAGCCCGCGGTGGTCGCGATCGGCCGGCGGCCGGGATGGCGCTCCGGCCCGCGATCGTAGAAGGGCAGGAGCAGGAGGAGGACCATGCAGACGGTCGGGATCCCGATCGTCGCGATCGGGACCAGCTCCGGCGGCTTGATCACGCGCAGGACCTCGAAGAGGAAGAAGAAGTACCACTCGGGCCGCGGCACGTAGCTGGTCGTGGTCGGGTCGGCCTTCGGACCCTGCTCGGCGCCGAGGATGATCGACATCGCGATGATCACGGCGACGACGATCAGCGCCATCACCGAGTCCTTCATCACCGCGTAGGGGAAGAACGGCTTTCCCTTCTTCTTGAGGAGCTCGTACTCCTCGAGATATGCCTGCTTGTCGGCTGGCTTCATGCCGGCGACGCTCCGTTGCCCGGCGCGGCCCCGTTGGTCTCGACCCCGGCCTCGAGCTGGGAGTGCGGGGAGGCGACCTTCGGCTTGTCGGCGTGCAGCCACGGCGGCGCCGTCGTGCCGAGCTTGACGACGAGGTACATGTGGGCGCCGATCAGGGCGATGATCGCCCCCGGCAGTAACAGCATGTGGATCGCGTAGAAGCGCGACAGCGTCGTCGCCCCCAGCTCAGGCCCGGCGCGCAGGAAGTCGCTCAGGTACGGCCCGATGATCGGGCCGGTGCCGTTGATGTTGATGCCGACCACCGAGGCCCAGAAGGAGCGCTGGTCGAAGGGCAGCAGGTAGCCGGTGAAGGACATCGTCATCGTCAGGATCAGGAGGACGACGCCGATCACCCAGTTGAGCTCGCGCGGGTACTTGTAGGCGCCGAAGAAGAAGGTCCGCCCCATGTGGAGGAAGATCAGGATCACCATCACGCTCGAGCCCCACTTGTGCATGCCGTGGACCAGCGCCCCGAGCGGGACCTCGTTGTTGATGTGCGCGATCGAGTGGTAGGCCTGGGTCGTGGAGGGCGTGTAGAACATCGCCAGGAAGACGCCGGTGGTCGCCTGCACGATGAAGGCGAAGAGCGTCGCCGAGCCGAGCGTGTAGAACCAGTTGGTCCCCTTCGGCACCTTGCGGTAGAGCATCCCGGTGAGGAAGCCGGAGGCGGCGGTGCGCTGGTCGATCCAGGCGAGGGCGTCGATCGGCGCCTCTTTGGCCTGGTCGACGAGCCGGGCGGTGTCGCCGGGGCGTTCGGGCGGCGAGGTCTTGAGGTCGGCGGGGGCGGTGTCCTTGCTGTGGCCGTTGCCCTCGCCCGGCTTCGCCGGTTTGCGCAGCGGCGCCGGAATCAGGGAGTCGAGTTTGTCGAGTTTGCTCATGGCGCCGGGAAGGTAGAGGGCCGCGGCGGGTAGAGGTATTCCCAGATCCCGCCGGTGAACTCGCCGGGATCGCGGGCGCGGACCGGTTCGAGGTGCGAGGTGACGCTGAAGCGCGGGCCGAGCTCGACCTGGCCGTCGCGGGTGCGGGTCTGGAACTGGTCGAGCGGCCGCACCGGCGGGCCGCCGATGCGCTTGCCCTGGAAGTCGTAGACGCCGCCGTGGCAGGGGCAGATGAAGTTGCCGGCGGCCTCGACGAAACGGACCGGGCAGCCGAGGTGGGCGCAGCGGTTGGAGACGGCGATGTAGGACTTGGGGTCCTCTTCGAGTTCCTTCGAGCCTTTGCGGACGTAGGCGGTGGTCTTGCCGGCGTCGCCGATCCCCTCGGTTTCGGTGAAGACGACCTGGCGGTAGGTGTCCTCGACGAAATCGCCGGTCGGTCCGACCGCCTCCCAACGCTCCTTGCCGCGATGGAAGATCGGGGCGACGGCGAAGCCGACGGCGGGCAGCACGATGGCGGCGCCGGCGAGGCCGCCGATGGCCTGCGCACCGATCGTGAAAGCGTGACGCCGAGTCATCGACTCGCCCTCGAAATAGCCGGGTGGTTTCGGCTTCTCCCGCTCTACCTGAGCGGGAGCACCTCTGCCCCGTTCGTCTTGTCCGCCGCGTCAGTCACAGGTCGAAATTGGAGAGATGAAGTCTATTGACTCGCGCCGCTCTCGTCCCCGATGCCCGCGACCGCCTCGCGCCAGAGGGCGGGGACCTCGTCCTCACGGCGCTCGGAGTGGCGCTCGGCGCAGTCGCCGATCAGGTTCGCGAGGACCAGCACGGCGTCCCAGTCTCCGAGCGCGGCGAGGCGTTGGATGCCGAGCGCGTAGAGGTAGTCGCCGGCGAGGACGGCGAGATCGTCGTCGTGGCCGGCGAGCAGGCGCGGCTCGCCGTAGTGCAGCAGGTAGCCCTCGCGTACCGCCTCGACCACCGGGGCATGGGCTCCCGCGGCGCCGTCCTCCCAGCCCCGCGAGGGCGGGATCACGTGGGCGGAGATCGGCGAGCCCTCCGCCAGCAGCTGCTCGCCGAGCTCGCGCAGGGCGCCCGAGGGCTCGGCGCTCACGACAGCGCCTCCGCCACCGAGTCGGCGGCCGCCTCGAGCGTGCGGTCGATCGAGTCCTCGTCGTGGGCGAGCGAGACGAACCAGGCCTCGAACTGCGAGGGCGGCGGGTAGAAGCCGCGGTCGAGCATCGCCCTGCAGAAGCGCGCGTGGGCCTCGAGGTCGGAGGCGGCGGCCGCGGCGAAGTCGCAGCGGTGGCTCCGGGTTGAAGAAGAGGGTGACGAGGCCCGGCGCCGAGGCGACCGAGAGCCCGCGTTCCTCGGCCAGGGCGACGAAGCCCGCCTCGAGCCGGTCGGTCAGCTCGGCCAGGCGCGCGTAGGCCGCGGCGTCGAGCCGGCGCAGGGTGGCGAGCCCGGCGGCGACGGCCAGCGGGTTGCCCGAGAGCGTCCCTGCCTGGTAGACGTCGCCGGCCGGGGCGACGGTCTCGAGCAGCTCGCGGGAGCCGCCGAAGGCGGCCGCCGGCAGGCCGCCGCCGAGCACCTTGCCGAGCACGGTCAGGTCCGGCTCGATCCCGAACAGCTCCTGGGCGCCGCCGCGGGCGACGCGGAAGCCGGTGATCACCTCGTCGAAGACGAGCAGCGCGCCGGCGGCGCGGGTCGCCTCGCGCAGGAACTCGAGGAAGCCGTCCTCGGGCGGGACGACGCCCATGTTGGCGGCGACCGGCTCGACCAGGAGGGCGGCGACCGGGTGGCGCTCGAGCGCCTCCTCGACCGCGGCCCGGTCGTTCCAGGGGACTACCACCGTGGCCGCCGCCTGCGCAGCGACCACCCCCGGGCTCGCCGGAATGCCGAGCGTCGCCAGGCCCGAGCCGCCCTCGGCGAGCAGCCCGTCGGAGTGGCCGTGGTAGGCGCCGGCGAACTTGACCACCACCTCGCGGCCGGTCGCCGCGCGGGCGAGCCGCACGGCGCTCATCGCCGCCTCGGTGCCGGAGGAGGTCATGCGCAGCATCTCGACCGCGGGGACGCGGGCGACGACCTCCTCGGCGAGCTCGACCTCGGCGGCGGTCGCCGCCCCGTAGCTCGTTCCCCGGCTCGCCGCCTCGCTCACCGCGGCGACCACGCCCGGCTCGGCGTGGCCGAGGATCAGCGGGCCCCAGGAGCAGACCCAGTCGACGTAGCGGTTGCCGTCGACGTCGATCAGCTCGCAGCCCTCGCCGCTCTCGATGAAGATCGGCTCCCGGCCGATCTGCCGCATCGCCCTGACCGGGCGATTGACCCCGCCCGGCATGACCCGCTGGGCACGGAGATACAACTCGGACGACCGCTGAGACGGAGACACGGCGCTAGGTGAGGGTCGTCCATAAGTTCCGCCATCTCCTCCGCTTCGCGTCCGGGGAGCGCCGCCGTCTTCCCGCCCTCGCTCCGCTCACGAGGAATCAGATTGCGACGTTCCCTCCGCGAGGGCTACGCATGCGCTTCTTCCCACTCTCGATACTCGTCGGTGAAGTAGCGGAGGCGGATCTTCTTGTACTCGGTCGAGGAGTAGAGGGTGGCGCGGTCGTCGGGGCCCATCCCGCACTCCTCGGCGATCGAGTCGAGGATCGCGTCGCACTCCTCCTTCGAGCGGCCGTGGGCCATGGTGAAGACGCTGTAGGGCCAGTCCGCGTAGGTCGGGCGCTGGTAGCAGTGCGAGATGCCGCGGAAGGAGGCCATCCGGCGCGCCGGTCTCCATGATCTCCGCCTCGGGAACCTTCCAGACGCCCATGCCGTTGGCCGAGAAGCCGGCGCGGCGGTGGAAGAGGATCGCCGCGACCCGGCGCAGGATCTTGCGGTCGACCATTCCGCGCAGGTGCTCGAGCAGCTCGTCGGTCGCGATCCCGAGCTCCTCGGCGGCCTCGTCGTAGGGTCGCTCGACCGCCGCCATCGGGCCCTGCAGGGCCTTGATCACCGCGATGTCGCGCTCGTCGTAGGGCTGCGCGTCGAGCTCGCGGGGCGGCGCCGCCTCGACCGCGCGGAGAGAGCTTCGGTCCCCTTCTCCATCTCCAGGTTCATGTTGATCTTGAACAGGGTCAGGGTCGGCAGCTGGCGCATCGACTCGGCGCCGGCCTCGCGCATCAGGAGGTCGAGGGTGCCGGCCAGGCCGAGCTCGGAGTCGGGCGGCGTCGCGATCGTGAACCAGAGGTTGAAGTCGTGGGTGCGCAGGTAGTTGTGGGAGACGCCGGGGTGGGCGTTGACGACCGCCGCCGCCCGCTGCGGGTTCTCGGAGTCGACCTTGGCGGCGACCAGCATCGACTCGTAGCCGAGCGCGCGGGTGTCGAAGATCGGCGTGATCTCGCGGATGATGCGCTCGTCGAGCAGGCGCTGGGTGCGGGTGAGGACGTCGTCCGAGCTCCATCTCCGCCTCCGAGGCGACCAGCGCGAAGGGCTCGGGGTCGAGCGGGAAGCTCGACTGGAGCAGGTTCATCAGCCGCTTGTCGGTCTCGTCGAGGGGCATCGCCGAGCCGTCCTTGCGGCTGCGCGCCTTCGACTGCGGCAGCTTCGGCGTCCGGTTCCTACTGAAGCCATGCCGCGGCCTCCTTCGCGTAGTAGGTGACGACCGCGTCGGCGCCGGCGCGGCGGATCGAGGTCAGCGTCTCGAGCACCGCGGCGCGCTCGTCGATCCAGCCGTTGGCGGCGGCGGCCTTCAGCATCGAGTACTCGCCGGAGACGTGGTAGGCGGCGAGCGGGGCGCCGGTCGCGTCCTTGACCCGGCGGACCACGTCCAGGTAGGGGGTGGCCGGCTTCACCATCAGCATGTCGGCGCCCTCTTCGAGGTCGAGCTCGGCCTCGCGCACCGCCTCGTCGGAGTTGGCCGGATCCATCTGGTACCCGCGGCGGTCGCCGAACTCCGGCGTCGAGTCGGCCGCCTCGCGGAACGGGCCGTAGAAGGCCGACGCGTACTTGGCGCTGTAGGAGATGATCGCGACACGCGGAGTGGCCCTCCTCGTCGAGCTGGTGGCGGATCGAGCCGACCCGGCCGTCCATCATGTCGCTCGGGGCGACGACGTCGGCGCCGGCCTCGGCGTGGGAGATCGCGGTTTTGGCGAGCAGCTCGACGGTGATGTCGTTGTCGACCTCGCCGTCGCGGACGAAGCCGCAGTGGCCGTGCGATCGTGTACTCGCAGAGGCAGACGTCGGTGATCACGGTCAGGTCGGGGTGGGCCTCCTTCAGCGCCCGCACCGCCATCTGCACGACGCCCTCGTCGTCGTAGGCGCCGCTGCCGCTCTCGTCCTTTGCCGAGGGGATGCCGAAGAGCAGGATCGCGCCGATCCCGACGCTGGCCAGCTCGGTCGCCTCGGCGACCAGCTCGGAGATCGAGAAGCGCTCGATGCCCGGCATCGACTCGATCTCCTCGCGCACGCCCTCGCCGGCGACGACGAAGGCGGGCTGGATCAGCTGCGAGGCGGAGAGCGAGGTCTCGCGCACGAGCCCGCGCAGCGCGCCGGTCCGCCGCAGGCGCCGCATGCGTGTGTTCGGGAACGGCATCGCCACGATTCTAGGCCGAGTAGCTTTCCGCCGATGGAGGCCCCGGCGAGAACGGCGCTCGAGGCGCGCGGCCTGAGCAAGAGCTTCGGCGAGCGCAGGGCCCTGCGCGGGATCGGTTTTCGGGTCGCTCCGGGTGAGCTGCTGGCGGTGATCGGGCCCAACGGCGCCGGCAAGACGACGCTGCTCTCGATCCTCGCCGGAGTCAGCCGGCCCGACGGCGGCGAGATCGACCTCAGCGGCGGCGCGGTCGGCTGGGTCCCCCAGCAGGCGGCCCTCTACCGGCGCCTGACCGTGGAGGAGAACCTGCTCCTCTTCGCCCGCCTCGAGGGCCACGAGGATCCCCACGGCTCGGTCGCCGAGATGCTCGAGCTGACCGGCCTCGGCGAGCGCCGCGACGAGCCGGTCGCGCGGCTCTCCGGCGGCAACCAGCAGCGGATCAACATCGCGATCGGGCTGCTGGCGAAGCCGGCGGTGCTGCTCCTCGACGAGCCCAGCGTCGGCCTCGACCCGCGCCAGCGGGCGCGGCTCTGGGAGTTCGTCGCCGGCCTCGCCGCCGAGCGCGGGACGACGGTCGTCTTCACCACCCACGACATCCAGGAGGCGGAGCGCTACGGCGGTCGGCTGCTGGTCCTCGCCGACGGCGAGGCCCTCTTCGACGGCTCGCCGGACCAGCTGCGCGAGGTGGTCCGCAGCGAGGCGCCCGAGGCCGCCAACCGCGACTTCGAGACCGCCTTCGTCGCCTTCCTCCAGCACCGGGGGCACTAGGCCGTGCGCTGGCTGCTGCTCAAGGACCTGCAGATCCTGCGCCGCTCGCCGCTGCAGGCCGTCCTGCTCGTCGTCTACCCGATCCTGATCGCGGTCCTCGTCGGCCTCGCGATCTCACCGGACTCGGGCAAGCCGCGGGTCGCCTTCCTCAACGAAATCCCGCAGCACAGCCGGGTCACGGTCGGCGGGGCCCAGCTGCCCGCGATCGGGGTCGAAGGGCGGATCTGCCGGCGGGTCGAGTGCCTGCGGGTCAAGGACCGGGCCGAAGCCGACGAGCCGAGGTCAGCTCCGGCGACGCGCTGGCGGCGCTGATCCTGCCCGCCGACCTGGTCAGCGAGATCAACTCGCTCTCGACCCTCGCCCCGGGCTCGCCCAAGGTCGAAGTCCTGGTCAACGAGGAGAACCCGCTCAAGGCGCAGGCGGTCGATGACCGGATCTCGGCCCTGCTGGCCGAGGCGAACCTGCTGGTCGCCAGGCGGATCGCCGTCGAAGGCGGCAAATTCCTCGACCTGCTGATCAAGGGCGGCGACTACTCCGTGGTCGGCCAGTCGATCGAAATCCTCGGCCTCCAGAACACCGCCCGGATCCTCAGCGCGATCCGTCCCTCGCTGCCGCCCGGGCCGCTGCGCGCCTCACTCGACCGGGTGATCCGCTTCGCCGCCCTCTCCGGCGAAAACCTCGACGTCGCCAAGCCGCTGCTCGACCGCATCACGCAGCCGATCGAGGTCGACAAGCACGTGCTCAACGGCTCCTCGCCGCCGCTTGACGTCTTCGCGATCGCCGTCGCCGCGACCCTGACCCTGGCCTTCGTCACCGTCCTCCTCGTCGCCGGCTCGCTGGCGCTCGAGCGCGAGGAGAACGCCTTCCCGCGACTGACCCGCAGCCTCGTCTCCCCCACCGCCCTGCTCACCGAGAAGGTCGTCCTCGGCGTCGTCGCCGGCCTGGCGGTGACGCTGCTGATGCTCGCCGGCCTGCAGTTATTCGTCCCCTTGCACTGGAGCCGGTTCGGCCTCTGGCTGCTCGCGATCCTCTTCGGCGGCGCGGCGCTGGGCGCGGCCGGGGCGGCGCTCGGGGCCGCGGCGCGCGAGGTCAGGGCGGTCTCCCTGCTCGCCTTCATGGTCACCCTGCCGATCGCCTTCCTCTCGCTGGTGCCCTCGGGCGCGGTCGGCGAGGGGCTCTACGACGCGATCAAGATCGTCGTCGCCCTCTTCCCCTTCAAGCCTTCCCTCGACGCGCTTCAGCGCCGCGCTCGACCCGGCCGGGCGGCTCGATCGGCGGGCCCGCTCCTGCACCTGGCGATCCTCGCCGCCGCCTACGGCCTGCTCGCCCGCCTCGCCCTGCGCAGGTTCACCGCCGTCTAGGCTCAGCCGCATGAAGGTCCTCTTCATCGGCGACGTCGTCGGCGGCCCCGGCCGCCGCGGGCTGGCCGCGGCGATGCCCGGGCTGCGCGAGCGCCACGGCCCCGACCTGGTCGTCGTCAACGGCGAGAACTCGGCCGGCGGGGTCGGGATCACGACGAAGACCGCCGCCTCGCTCTTCGACGCGGGCGCCGACGTGATCACGACCGGCAACCACGTCTACCGCCACCGCGAGGTCTACTCGTATCCTCGATCAGAGCGACCGGGTGATCCGCCCCGCCAACTACGCGCGCGCCAACCCCGGCCGCGGCCACACCGTGGTCGAGGCCGGCGGCATGCGGGTCGGCGTGGTCAACCTCAGCGGCGCCGTCGGGCTCCAGGTCGCCCGGCTCCCGTTCCACGAGGTCGACGCGATCCTCGAGTCGATCGAGGCAGACTGCGTGATCGTCGACTTCCACGCCGAGGTGACCAGCGAGAAGGTCGCCATGGGCTGGCACCTCGACGGCCGGGTCGCCGCCGTCTTCGGCACCCATACCCACGTGCCCACCGCCGACGCCCGGGTCCTGCCCGGCGGCACCGCGGTGATCACCGATGTCGGCATGACCGGCTCGCGGACCAGCGTCCTCGGGGTCAAGCCCGAGCAGGCGGTGAAGGCGTTGATGACCCAGATGCCGGTCCGCTTCGAGACGGCGGAGGACGACGTCTGGGTGATGGGCGCCGTGGTCGAGGTCAACCCGGCCGGGCTTGCCGACTCGATCGAGCCGGTGATGGTCCCCGCTCCAGTCGCCGTCGCCATCGCGATCAGCAGCAGCGGGTAGAACCAGACGATGTAGAGGTAGAACCAGTGCTGGGCCGTGAGCTGGATGCCGATGATCAGCGCCGCGCCGAAGGCGGCGACCTGGGTCAGGGTCTTGCGGCGCGGGCGAAAGGCGAGAGCGAGCGAGCGCGATGCCGACGGCGACGATGATCGCCAGCCGCAGCGGCTCGAGGCCGACCTGCCCCCAGATGCTGAAGGGCGAGTCGCGATCGGCCTGGTAGGTGATCGTCCGTTCGTAGAAGGTGTGGAGGCCGGGGTTGATAGCGGGCCAGGTCATCACCGCGATGGTGACCAGGAGGAAGCCGAGGACGAACAACAGCCAAGGGGCGCGCCTGCGGGCCGCGGGTCCTGACCCCGCCACCCGCGGGAGGAAGGTCAGCGCCCTCCGGCCGATAGGTGAGCAGCATCGGGACGAGCAGGGCGGGGACGAACTTGGCGAAGGTCGCGAGGGCGGCGGTGGCTCCGCGGAGGGCCGGTCTGGAGAGGGCGAGCATGACCGCGATCAGCAGGGCGGCGACCAGCGAGTCGTTGGAGTTCGACTCGAGCACGTAGGCGGTGTAGGGGAACGCGGCCCAGCCGAAGGCGAGGGTCGCGGCGAGCCTGCGGCCGGCGGGCCCGGGGCGGATCCGGTAGCCGAGCAGGATCAGCAGGCCGAAGGCGGCGATGTCGAAGGCGACCGCGGCGCCGTGGGCGGCCGGCAGGTCGTCCCAGCTGCCGGACCAGGGCCAGATCCGCTCGAAGGGGACGTAGGCGTAGTAGTTGACCGGGCCGTAGGTGTCGCCCTGCGAGACGTCGTCGGGGAAGTTGTCGTAGATCGGTTCGCCGTGGGCGATCCGATCGGCGCCGACGACGCCGGCGTAGCCGACGTCGATCGCGCCCGAGTCGGCCATGTTGAGCCCGACCCGCAGGCCCATCAGGAAGAGCGCCGCGATCAGCAGCCAGCTCGCCGGCCAGACCGGGCGCAGGCCCACGCCGCTGCCGCGCAGCCCGATCCAGACGGCGCGGGCGAGCAGGTAGGCCAGCAGCGGGTAGACGATCGGCACGGAGACGCCGATCTCCGCCCGGTTGAAGAAGAAGTGGGAGACGGCGAAGCCGAGCAGGACGAGCAGGTCGAGGTTGGCGACCCGCCGCAGGCGGCGCCAGTCGACCAGCCCGATCAGGAAGACGAGGCAGAGCGGCAGGAAGACGTAGGGCGCGTTGAGCTTGTGGCCGAAGGCGCCGGAATAGCCGCGCGCCATCTTCCAGGTCACCTGATAGCCGGTCCACGACTCGCGCACGAGGCCGGTCAGCGGGTCGACGATCGCCAGCGCGACCTCCTTGCCGTCGGCGAAGTAGGCGACCTCCCAGTTGCCGTCGACGATGCGGGCGCTGGAGGTGAGGCCGTGGTGCTCGTGGCGCTCGCCGACGACCTTCGGGTCATGGTCGGCGGCCCGGGTCGCGCGCGCCTCGCTGATCCGGGCCGGGCCCTCGGCGGAGGCCGGGCCGGCGAGCAGCAGGAGGAGGAGCACCGCCGCCGCGACCGCGGCGGCTCGCAGTCTCATGCGCCGAAGTGCTCGAGCACGATCGGGGCGATGTCGCGCAGCGCCCACTGGCGGCGCTCGTCGGCGGCCTCCGGCCCGCAGCCGACGAAGAGCAGCGGGCCGAGGCTGTCGCCGCGATGGAGCGAGCCGTGGCTGCCGCCGCCGGCGTGGCTGACCCCGCCCCAGTCGACCGCCTCATAGCCGGTCAGCAGCGAGACCAGGAAGTCACCCGCGTGGGGTGACGCCAGCGCCGCGTGCACGCGGCCGAGCGGGTCGGGGTACTCCTCGCAGAGGAGCACGCCGTCCTCGACCCGCGCATCGATCGCGGCGGGGTCTCCGCGCAGCTCCCAGCTGCGGCCGCGCAGGTCGGTGACCGGGCCCTCGGGCCGGAACCAGAGGCGGCTGCCGCCGCGCTCGATCACCGCCTCGCCGGCTTCCATCCAGCAGACCAGATCGACCCCTTCGATCTCGACCAGGCGCTCCCTGACCCGATCGGGGTCGGCCCTCTCCCCCTCACCGTCGAGCAGGTAGACGTTGGCCGCGCGGCCGGTCGGGCTGACCGCCAGCTGGGCCGGCTCGGGCAGGTCGTCCGAGGGCGCGAGGACCGAGAAGTGACGGGCGAGCAGGTCGGCAAGCGGCAGGCCGCGATGGACGTCGGTCTGGGCGTGGTCGGCGCAGAGGATCAGGGCGTGCTCGTCGAGGAAGCGATCGATGCCGCCGCCGGCATCGATCAGCGTGGCGAAGCAGTCGTCTGCCCTGGCGATCGACTCGACCGTCGCCTCGGGTCCGTGTCGGTGGGAGTAGTTGTCGTTGTCGGCGAGCGAGAAGAGGAGGAAGTCGAAGGCATCGGCCTTGGCCAGCTCGGCGGCGCAGCAGGCCGAGTACGGGTCGCGCGCTCCGGGGATCGAGGTCGACTTGCAGGGGACGTCGCGGCTGGCGTAGAGGTCGCCGTAGAAGAGCTCCTTGGGGCCGTAGGTGTGGTGGCGGAACTTGAGCCGGCTGACGTCGACCGCGCGGCCGAGCAGGCCGTCGAGCGAGACCTGATGGCGGTGCCGGCCGCGGTAGATCAGGAACGGCGTGCAGGCGGTGCGCACCCCGGCGTCGTCGAGGCGCTCGAAGATCGTCTCAACCTCGGGGTTGAGGTGGGCGAGGTTCATGTTGTAGACGAGGTCGTAGAGCGCCCTGAAGACGCCGACGGCGCGGGTCGCGTCGAGCGATGAGCCGTACTCGACGTAGCGCCGCTCGAGTCGGTGGAACCAGTTCATGCCGCTGATCCAGTGGCGGTCGGCCGCCTCGCCGGTGGCGATCTCGGCGCTGGCGACCGGGGTCACCGAGGGAAAGCTGGAGACGCAGTCCGGGACCAGTACGCCGCGTTGCACGAGCTCGGCGAAGATCGGCGCCCGCCCCTCCTCGATCGCGCGCTCGAGCATGTCGGTGCGCAGCGAATCGACGTAGGTGAGGACTAGCTTCTTCGTCTGCCGGCATCGCCTGGCGAATGATCGCCGAACGGGCTCGCCGGCTAGCGCAACACGCGCAGGCCGGCGTGTTTGCGCTGCGAGCGGCGGTGTCGGGAGATGCCCAGCCAGGCGAGGGCGATGACGACGAGGATGATCGCCAGGTCGAGGAAGAGCGCGAGCAGGACGACGATCATCGCCGCCAGCCCGACGAGGAAGCCGATCGCCCCTCCCCTACCACCCTCACGCCGTCCGGCGCCGGCGACCAGATCGCTGATCACGATGCAGGCCCCGGCGGCGCCGACCAGGGCGACGACGGCGCCGACCGGGCCGTCGATCAGGAAGCCGACGATGAGGCCGATGACCGCCGCGAGGATCGTCATCCGACCGCGCGCCGAACCATGGGTCCCCATCGTCCCGGCCAGCATCCCGATCGCGATGCCGACGCCCAGCTCTTTCAGAAAGTCCACGTGCGAAAACCTAACCGGCCGGGGGCGCGGGTGTCGATCCGGCACACTTCAGCCGATGGCAGACACCCCGCAGCAGCACCGGCGGCACGGTCGCACCCGGCCGCCGGACATGGAGCGCTACGCGGGGCTGTTCTCCGAGCGCACCGGCGTGATGCGCTCCTCGGCGATGCGCGACCTGATGGCGGTGACGGCGAGGCCCGAGGTGATCTCGCTCGCCGGCGGCCTGCCCGACACCTCGACCTTCCCGGCGAAGAGCTTCGCCGCGCAGATGACCCGGATCGCCCAGGAGTCGGCGGCCGAGGCGCTCCAGTACGGCCCGACCGAGGGCTTCGAGGAGACCGTCGACTGCATCCTCCAGGTGATGGGCGCCGAGGGGATGCTTCCCGACCCCGACGACGTGATCGTCACCACCGGCGGCCAGCAGGCGATCGACCTCGTCTGCAAGACCCTGATCGACCCCGGCGACGTCGTCATCTGCGAGGCGCCGACCTACCCCGGCGCGGTGCCGGTCTTCTGCAGCTACCAGGCCGATGTCGTGCAGGTCGACTGCGACGAGGACGGCATGCGGATCGACGAGCTCGAGGCGGTGCTCGCCCGCCTCGACGGCGAGGGCAGGCGGCCCAAATTCGTCTACTCGGTGCCGAGCTTCCAGAACCCGGCCGGGGTGTCGATGTCGCTCGAGCGCCGCAATCGCCTGGTCGAGCTCGCCCGCCACCGCGAGATGCTGGTGATCGAGGACAACCCCTACGGCCTGCTCCGCTTCGGCGGCGAGCCGCTGCCGCCGCTGCACCAGCTCGACGGTGGCGACTTCGTCATCTACATCGGCACCTTCTCGAAGATCCTCTCGCCCGGCATCCGCCTCGGCTGGGCCGTCGCGCCGTCGCCGGTGATGGAGAAGATCGTGCTCGGCAAGCAGGCGTCTGACCTCTGCACCTCGACCCTGACCCAGTACTTCGTCCGCGAGTACTTCGCCGAAGGGCGCTGGCTCGAGTACGTCGAGAGCCTCTCGCACCTCTACCGGCAGCGGCGCGACGCGATGCTCGCGGCGCTCGCCGAGCACTTCCCGGCGCAGGCGAGCTGGACCGAACCGGAAGGCGGGATGTTCATCTGGGCGACCCTGCCCGACTACATCGACACCACCGACCTGCTGGCGCGGGCGCTGCGCGACGACGTCGCCTTCGTCCCGGGCCAGGCCGCCTACGTCGCCGAGGGCCGCGGGCGGAGCTCGATGCGGCTCAACTTCTCCGGCGTCGACGAGGACGAGATCCGCGAGGGGATCCGACGGATCGGCCGCGTCGTCGACGAGCAGGTCGAGCTCTACGGGACGCTGACCGGCGAACACCCGGTGGTCGCGCCGCAGCCGGAGGCGCGCAAGAGCGCGGAGGCGGGCGGCGAGAACGTCGTGCCCTTCCGCAAGTCCTCCGAGGGCGGCGCGGCCTAGCGCCGGCCGGGCAGCGCTCCGCTCAGTCGCCGCCCTGGGCGAAGTCGTCGGGGCTGACCTCGTCGAGGAACTCTTTGAATTTGTCGACGACCTCCTCGGTGTCCTCGACCTCGTGCTCGAACTCGATCGCGGACTCCTCGATCACCTCCTCGGCGGCGAAGATCGGCGCCGAGACGCGGACGGCGAGGGCGAGGGCGTCGGAGGGACGCGAGTCGATCTCCATCTCGGAGCCGTTGACGGAGACGGTGATCGAGGCGTAGAAGGTGTTGTCGCGCAGCTCGGTGACGGAGACCCGCTCGCATTTCGCGTCGAGCTGCTCGAGCACGTCGGAGAGCAGGTCGTGGGTCATCGGCCGCGGGGTCGAGGCGCCCTGCAGCTTCATCAGGATCGCGGCCGCCTCGGGATGGCCGATCCAGATCGGCAGGAACTTGTTTCCGTCGACGGTCTTCAACAAGACGATCGGCTGCTTGCCGACCATGTCGAAGCTGACGCCATAGATCTGCATCTGTTGCAATGGGCGATCCTGGATTCGAACCAGGGACCTCGTCCTTATCAGAGACGCGCTCTAACCAACTGAGCTAATCGCCCGCAGTATTGGCGGCGATGATAACGGCGCGTGGTCTCCGTCCGGGCGCCCGCCGTTCAGCCGCCGCGGCGTCCCTTCAGGCGCCCCGCCAGCTCGAGCGCCTGGTCGAGGTCGTCGAAGCGGATCTCGACCGCGATCTGCTCTCCCTTGCGCCGCCGCACGCTCACCTCGTGGCCGAGCGCCGACTCGAGCCGGTCGGCGGCGTCGCGGAAGGCGGCCCGCTCCTCCGGATCGACCGCCGGGCGGCTGCCGCCACCCTTTGGCTGGCTGGCCAGCTTAGCCCTGTTCTCGGTCTCGCGGACCGACCAGCCGCCGCGCGCGGCGTCGCGGGCGAGGCGGCGGCGGACATCGTTGCCCGAGGCCGCCAAGCAGGGCACGGCCGTGGCCCTCGCTGAGATCGCCGGACTCGAGCAGCTCGAGCGCCTCATCGGGGAGGTCGAGGAGCCGGATCAGGTTGGAGATCGCCGGGCGGCTGCGACCGACGCGGCGGGCGAGCTCCTCCTTGGAGACCCCGAGCTCCTCGACCAGCGCCGCGCAGGCGCGGGCCTCCTCGACCGGGTTGAGGTCCTCGCGGACCATGTTCTCGATCAGCGCCATCTGCAGCCGCTCGACCTGCTCGGAGTCGCGGACGATCGCCGGCACCTTGGCCAGGCCGGCCTGCTGGGCGGCGCGCCAGCGGCGCTCGCCGGCGATCAGCTCGTAGCTGCCGTCGAGCAGCGGGCGCACCAGGAGCGGCTGGATGACGCCGCTGGTCTCGATCGAGGAGGCGAGGGAGGAGAGGGCCTCCGGGTCGAAGCGGGTCCGGGGCTGGTTCGGGTTCGGCTTGACCAGCTCGACCGGCAGTTCGCGCAGCTCGCCGGCGTCGGCCGTCGCCGTCTCCGGCAGGATCGCCGCCAGACCGCGGCCCATGCCGGTTTTAGCCACGGGAGCCGAGCTCCTCGGCGAGCGCTTGGTAGGCGGTGGCGGCGGGCGAGGAGGGCGCGTGCTCGGTCACGGGCAGACCATAGCTCGGCGCCTCGGCGACGCGGACGCTGCGCGGGATGACCGTGTCGAAGACCATCTCGGGGAAGTGCTGGCGCAGCTCGCGCTCGACGTCCTGGGCGAGGCGGGTGCGCTCGTCGTGCATCGTGATCAGCAGGCCCGAGACCTCAGCGCCGGGTTCAGCTCGCGGCGGATCATCGCCAGCGTGTCGAGGAACTGGACCAGCCCCTCGAGCGCCAGGTACTCGGCCTGGACGGGGACGATCACGCGGTCGGCGGCGACAAGGGCGTTGACGCTGACCGGGCCGAGCGAGGGCGGGCAGTCGAGCACGGTGACCGCGAAGCGCTCGCGCACCGGGCCGAGGCCGTCGCGCAGGCGGCTCTCGGAATGCGTCGATGCGCGGCAGCTCGACCGAGGCGCCGGCGAGGTCGCGACTGGCCGGCACGAGCCAGAGGTTGTCCGGGCCCGCGGGCCGGGCGGCCTCGGCGACCGAGACGTCGCCGACCAGGCACTCGTAGGAGGAGGGGTGCATCTCGCGGTCGGCGCCGAGCGCGACCGTCGCGTTGCACTGCGGGTCGAGGTCGACGAGCAGGGTCTGCGCCCCCTCGGCTGCGACGCAGGCGGCGACGTTGACCGCGGTCGTCGTCTTGCCGACCCCGCCCTTCTGATTCGCGATCGCGTAGACGACACCCATCGGCGCTGAGCCTAGCTGCCCCGCGGCCGCTTCTTCGCCATCCCCGGCCGGCGCGGCAGATCGGCGGGTGTCGGGCCGCTCTTGCGGACCAGGTGAAGGTGGCGGTGGCGGCTGCCGGCGAGGGCGCCGACGTCGAGGACCTGCTCCGGCCGCATCGCCAGGGCCGCCGCGGCGCGGCCGAGCTCCGCTTCCTCCTCCGGGTCGCGCCTGCCCTTCCAGGCGACCAGGGCGCCGCCTTCGACCAGCAGCGGCGAGGCGAGCTCGGCCAGGGTCGAGAGGCGGCCGACGGCGCGGGCGGTGACGACGTCGTAGGCCTCGCGACCATCGCCGGCCGCGAGCTCCTCCGAACGGGCGTGGAGGACGCTGGCGTTCTCGATCGCGCCGGCCTCGGCGGCGCGACGGATGAAGTCGCACTTGCGGCCCACCGACTCGACCAGATCGACCCTCGCCGCGGGCAGCGCGACCGCGAGCGGACAGGCCGGGAAAGCCAGCCCCAGAGCCGATATCGGCGATCTCTGCGCGCCTTCCGAGGTCGCTCGAGCTCGAGCCCGCTGAGGCTGTCGTCGACGTGGACCTTCCAGGCCCGGGGGCCCTCGGTGACGGAGCTGACCGAGGCGCGCTCGGTGGCGAGCAGGTCGAGCACGGCCTGCAGCGCGTCGCGGCCCGGCTGGTCGAGGACATCGGCGGGGCGGGCGCTACTCGCGCCGGCGGGCGGCCTCACTCGGCGACGAGCGGCGCGACGACGACGCAGCGGTGCGGCTCGTCGCCTTCGCTGTAGGTCTCGATGCCGGCGCGCTCCTTGAGGTGCTCGTGGACGACGCGGCGCTCCTGGGCGCTCATCTCGTCCATCTCGACGGTGCGGCTGCTCTCGAGCGCGCGCTCGGCGGCGCGGTCGGCACGCGAGACGAGGATCTCGCTGGCGGCGCTCGCGGTAGCCGGCGGCGTCGATCACGACCCGCTTGCGCTCCCGCATGCCGCGAAATGCCGCCTGGTAACAGAGCAGCTGCAGGGCGTCGATCGTCTGGCCGCGCTTGCCGATCAGCAGGCCGTAGTCCTCGTCGCCGACGACCTCGGCTTCGATCCTGTCGTCGTCCTCACGGACCTCGACAGAGCCCTCGAGATCGAGCTCGTCGAGAACCCCCTCGACCAACTCCCGGACGCGCTCGACCGGAACCTCCGGCCACTCCCCAGTCTCACTCATAGAGCCAAGCCTAATGAATACACCGCCATCTCCTCAGCTTCGCTTCCGGTGATAGCGGCTACGTGCCATATCGGCGCCGCTCGCAGAGAGTCAAATGGCGATGCTCGCTGATCGGTTCTCCGACCCCGATCCACGATCCCCTGCCTAAGTCACTCGAATCAGATCGTGATGCTCGCTGATCGGTGCTTCAAGGCAGGGCCCGCGGCGGCGCGCCCGCTCGCGAACCCAGTGCTGAACTCAAACTCAACGCCCTCGGCCGAACCAGCTGAGGCGCACCTACCGCCGCTTCTTCTTTTTTTTCGGCGGAGGTGGCGGCGGTTTCGCCGCTTTGAGCGCGACGGCGCCCTCCGGGGTCGCCACCTGGGGCGGCGGTATCAGGCGCTGGATCGTGTACTGCTGGCCGATCGTCCAGAAGTTGGTCGTGATCCAGTAGAGGATCAGGCCGGCCGGGAAGCTGAGGATGAAGGGGACGAAGACGAAGGGCAGGGCCATCATCATCAGCCGCTGGCTTTTGTCCGCGGTGACCGACATCACCATGCCGGAGACCAGCTGGGTGCCGACGTAGAGGATCAGCAGGGCGATCAATTCGCCGCCGGTCGCCTTTGCGGTCAGGTCGTGGATGAAGAGAAAAGAGGCCTGGCTGCCGCAATGGCCGGCCTCGCAGCCGATGTCGCTCGGCAGCTCGTGGCGGAGGACGTAGAAGAGGGTGATGAAGACCGGCAGCTGCGCCAGCAGCGGCACGCAGGAGGCAAAGGGGTTGACTTTGTTCTCTTTGTAGAACGCCATCATCTCCTGCTGCTGGCGCTGTTTGTCGTTTTTGAACTTCTCTTTGATCTCCTGTAGCTGGGGCTGCAGCGCCTGCATCGCGCGCATTCCTTTCAGCTGTTTGTAGGTGAGCGGGATCAGCAGCGCCCGGGTGACGACGGTGAGGGCGATGATCGACATCCCCCAGCTCAGTCCGGCGCTGTCGTGGAAGAACTGGAGGACCGCCGTTGGCGATGTTGATCAGCGGCTGCAGGATGTTGGCGGCCGGGATCACGAGTGCGCCTCACCGTGGTAGGTCGAGGGGTCGACCGGCCCGACCTTGAGCGTGAAGCGCTCGGGGACCGGGTCGAAGCCGCCATGGCTGAAGGGGTTGCAGCGAACCAGGCGCCAGCTGGCGAGCACGATGCCGCGGGCGGCGCCGAAGCGCTCGATCGCCTCGGCCGCGTAGGCCGAGCAGGTCGGCTCGTAGCGACAGCGGCGCGGGCGGGCGGCGAGAACCAACGGCGGTAGGCGCTGATCGCGGCGAGCAGTGGCCGTTTCACGTGGAACGCCCCCCGGGGACAGAGCCGGCCAGGGCCTCCTCGATGCTGGCCGTGACGCCGATCGCGCCCTCGCGCTCGATCAGCTCGGCGAGCTCCGGGCGGGCGACGAGGACGAAGTCGTAGCCGCTCGGGCAGGCGCTCGGCGAGACCCCAGAACGCCTCGCGCAGAACCCGCTTGGCGCGGTTGCGCTCGACCGCGCCGCCGATCTTGCGGCTGGCCGAGACGCCGAGGCGCGCATCGCCGGCGTCCTCGTCCTTACGGGGGAAGCTGTAGAGCACGAGGTATCGCGTTGCGTTCGACGAGCCGTCGCGGTAGACGCGGTCGAACTCACCGCTGCGCGACAGACGGCGGCGGCGTCCCTTGGGCGCCGCCACTAGACCGTCAGGCGCTTGCGGCCTTTGCGACGCCGGCGCTTGAGGATCGCGCGGCCTCCACGGGTGCTCATCCGCGCCCGGAATCCGTGGGTCTTGGCCCGCTTACGCTTCTTCGGCTGATAGGTCCGCTTCATTGGGCGTCGCAGTATACGGACGCCTCCGAAAACTTTTGTTCGGGATTTGCGACGGGCGCCGGATCGCGGCTCGGGGCCGCCGCTATGGTCGCCCGCGGGTGGCCGAAGAGGCGACCGACAGCAGCTCGACTCCCTCTGGGGCGATGTCCAGCAGCGGCTGCGGGCATCGGTCCCGGACTCCACCTTCAACCTCTGGCTGCAGCCGCTCGAGGTGCTCGGCGCCCGCGGCGCGACCCTCCACCTCTCCGCGCCGGAGGGAATCCGATCCTGGGTCGAGCGTCGCTACGCGCTCGCTGATCGACGAAGCGCTCGACGCCGCCGGCGGCGCCCTCTCCGAGGTCAGCTTCGCTCCGATCGAGGCGGCGCGGCGGGCGGCGGTGAGACCGGCGCGAGGACCTCAACCCCAACTACACCTTCGAGCGCTTCGTCATCGGCGAGGGCAACCGCTTCGCCCACGCCGCGGCCCTGGCCGCGGCCGAGGCGCCCTCCGAGGCCTACAACCCGCTCTTCCTGCACGGCCCCCCGGGGCTCGGCAAGACCCATCTCCTGGTCGCGATCGCCAACTACCTGCGCGACAACGCCCCCGCGCTGAGCGTCCGCTACACGACCGCCGAGTCGTTCACCAACGAGTTCGTCGACGCCTCCGCACCAGCGGCGCCGAGGCGTTCAAGCGCCGCTACCGCGACCTCGACGTGCTGCTCGTCGACGACGTCCAGTTCCTCGAGGGCAAGCCCAACACCGAAGAGGAGTTCTTCCACACCTTCAACGCCCTCTATGAGGGCGGCAGCCAGCTGGTGCTCTCCGCCGATCGCATCCCGAGCCAGCTCTCGACCCTCGCCGAGCGGCTGCGCGACCGCTTCGAGTGGGGCCTGACCGTCTCGGTCGAGCCGCCCAACCTGGCGACCCGGGTCACCGTCCTGCGCCGCCTGATCCGCGAGGCGGGGATCGCCGACGGCGAGGGCGACGCCCTGCTCGAGCTCGCCGGCCGCATCAACGCCAACGTCCGGCAGCTGCACGGCGCCCTGACCCGGGTCATCGCCCACGCCTCGCTCACCGCCCGGCCGCTCGACTCGAAGCTGATCGCCGAGCTGATCCCGCGCTCCGGGCCGGCGCGCAAGGACCACCCGGTCGAGGAGATCCAGGAGCGCGTCGCACGCGCCTTCGGCATCTCGCGCGCCGAGCTGGTCGGCTCGAGCCGCGCCGCGACCCCGCTCCGTGCCCGCCAGGTCGCGATCCTCCTCACCCGCGAGCTGACCGGCCTCTCGCTACCGCAGATCGGACGGCTCTACGGCGGCCGCGACCACTCGACCGTGCTCAACGCGCTGCGCCGGATCGAGCTCGGTATCGGCCGAGGACCCGGCCCTCGCCGACGCGTCGAGCAGCTCCGCGCCGAGATCCACAGCCCACCTCGTAACCGGGCTGACGGCCGATGGCGCTGCAAGAATCCCCTCCCTTCCACAACCCTCTCCACAGCCGGCGCGCCGCCCTGGCAACGGCGCCTGCCGCCGTCCTGCCACGATCTCCACAGCCCCTAAACCAACTCTAAGAAAGCCATCTCCAGTTGAAGCTGACAATCAAACGCGATGAGCTCGTCTCCAAGCTCTCGGTCGTCTCCCGGGCCGTTTCCACCCGCGCCGCGACCCAGGCGCTCTCCGGAATCCTGCTCACGGTCGATGAGGGCGGCGCGGTCAGCCTCGCCGCCACCGATCTCGAGATGGGCCTGCGGACCACGCTCGAGGCCGAGGCCGAGGGCGCCGGCTCCGTCCTGCTGCCCGGCCGGCTGCTGGCCGAGCTCGCCGCGCTCGCTCGGCGACGACACCGTGCAGATCGAGCTGCGCGAGGCCGAGCACGACGTCGAGATCCGCAGCGGCGGCTCCAGCTTCCACCTGCGGGTCCTCCCCGCCGAGGACTTCCCGAAGTTCCCCGAGGAGAACGAGGAGCCGCTGAAGATCCCGGCCGCGGCCCTGGCCGAGACCGTCGACGTCGTCGCCCGCGCCGCCTCCCGCGACGACATGCGCCCGGTCCTCACCGGCGTCCTGGTCAACGCCGCCGGCGAGGAGATGACGATGGTCGCGACCGACTCCTACCGGCTGGCGGTCAAGCGGACCACGCTCGAGCCGGCGCTCGGCGGCGAGCTCGAGGCCAATATCCCGGCGCGCGCGCTGCGTGAGCTGGGCCGGATCATCTCCGCCGACGAGGTCGAGCAGGTCGCGGTCAGCCTGCTGCCCAACCAGGCCGTCTTCAAGGCAGGGGCGATCGTCCTCAATACGAGGCTGATCGATGGCCAGTTCCCCAACTTTCGACAACTCCTGCCGGAGTCCTACGACCACGACGTCCGCCTGCCGCGCACCGAGTTCCTCGAGGTCGCCCGCCGGGTCAGCCAGCTCGCCCAGCGCAACGCGCCGCTGCGCCTGTCCTTCGCCCCCGGCGAGCTGACCATCGCCGCCTCGACCCCGGACGTCGGCGACGCCGAAGAGACGATGCCGGCCGCCTTCGAGGGCGAGGCGCTGGAGATCGGCTTCAACCCCGAGTTCCTCAAGGAGGGGATCGAGAGCGTCGAGGGCGACGAGGTGATGCTGCGGCTGATCTCGCCGCTGCGCCCGGGGCTGCTGCAGCCGGTCGACAACGAAGACTTCCGCTACCTGGTGATGCCGATTCGCCTCAACGTCTGAGGCCGCTGTGCGGGTCGCTCGCCGCGGAAGCCGCGCCGCTCCGCAGCCTCGAGCGGCTGCGGGTCGAGCTCGAGCGACGGCATCGTCAGCCTGATCGGCCCCAACGGCGCCGGCAAGACCAACTTCCTCGAGGCGGTCTACTTCGCCCTCACCGGCCGCTCCTTTCGGACCGGCGACCGCCGCGACCTGATCCCCTTCGGCGCGCCGCTGGCCCGCACCGAGGCGCTGCTTCGGGGCGAGGACGGGATCGAGCACACCCTGCTCGCCTCGGTCAGCAGGGGCGAGGGCCGGCGTCACCTGCTCGACGGCAACCCGGCCGACCCGGCGACGATCGCCCGCCACCGACCACCGGTCGCCGTCTTCTCGCCCGACCGCCTCGCCCTGGTCAAGGGCCCGCCCTCGGAGCGCCGCGCCCACCTCGACGGCTTCATTGCCGCCCGCTGGCCCTCGCGCTCGGAGCTGCGCCAGCGCTTCGGCCGCGCCCTGGCCCAACGCAACGCGCTGCTCTCCCGCCTCGCGGCCGGCGGCGGCGTCACGGCCGAGCTCGACGTCTGGGACGCGACCGTGGCCGACGCCGCCGAGGAGCTGATGGCGGCCCGGGCCGAGGCGGTCGACGAGCTGCGCGGCCCCTTCGCCGCCGCCGCCGACGAGCTCGGGCTCGACCCCGGCGCTTCGATCGACCTACGCGCCGCGCGCCGACCGCGGGGCCGAGCAGATCCGCGCCGGGCTTGGCCGAGCGCCGCGCAGCCGACCTGCGCCTCGGACGCAGCTCCTGGGGGCCGCACCTCGACGAGGTCAAGCTCGAGGCGGCGGGCCGGGCCCTGCGCCGCTTCGGCTCCCAGGGCGAACAGCGAGCGGCCCTGCTGGCCCTGATCTTCGCCGAGCGCGAGGTGCTGATGGACGGCCCGCGGCGTCGCCCCGCTGTTGCTCCTCGACGACGTCATGAGCGAGCTCGACCCGGAGCGCCGCGAGCGTCCTCGTCGCCCGCCTCGCCCGCGGCGGCCAGACCCTGATCACCGCCGCCGGAGCCGAGTCGGTCCCGGCCCGCGCCCGCCAGGCCGTGGTGCCGATGCCGCCGCGCTCGGCGGGCATCGGCCGCGGCGGCGTGATCCGGCTCGCCTCATGAGCCGCCGCCGCGCCCCGCGCCCCGCGGTCGACGGACTCCGCGCCGCGCTCGACCGGGCGGCGCCGAAGACGCCGCTGGCGGCGGTGCAGGCGGAGCTGGGCCGAGGTCGTCGGCGAGCGCGTCGCGGCGGTCGCCACGCCGCGTCTCCGAGCGTGGCGGGACGGTCACCGTAACTGCTCGGACCCGGTTTGGGCGCAGGAGCTGGAGCTGATGCAGGAGCAGCTGCTGGCGCGGCTCGGGGAGCGCCTCGGCGAGGCCGCGCCGCTACGCCTGCGCTTCCGCGTCAGCGAATCTCTGATCATCAGATCTATTTATCCGGGATTTGCAGGGATTTTGTGACGACGCGAGAGCCGGTTCGGGGGGCCGGAACTGGTATTCTTTATGTCAACCCGTTTCGACCCCGACCCCGAGCCGTTTCATGGCTCCGGGCGTTGGGGTTTTCTATGAGTACCGGAAGGGACTAGTTGGCTGACAAGAACAAGAGCGCCGGTAGCAGCAAGAAAAAAACCGAGGGCTCATACGGAGCCAAGGACATCACCGTCCTCGAGGGGCTGGAAGCGGTCCGCAAGCGGCCGGGTATGTACATCGGCTCGACCGGCCCGCGCGGCCTCCACCACCTCGTCTACGAGGTCGTCGACAACTCCGTCGACGAGGCGATCGCCGGCCACTGCGACAGCGTCCGCGTCGTCCTCCACCCGGACAACAGCTGCACGGTCATCGACAACGGCCGCGGCATCCCGGTCGGCGAACTGAAGAAAGAGAAACGGCCGGCGGCCGAGGTCGTGCTCACCACGCTGCACGCCGGCGGCAAGTTCGGCGACGGCGGCGGCTACAAAGTCTCGGGCGGCCTGCACGGCGTCGGCGTCTCGGTCGTCAACGCGCTCTCCGAGCGCCTCCACCTCGAAATCCGGACCGACGGCCACGTCTGGACCCAGGACTACGAACGCGGCAAGCCGCAGGGCGACCTGGCGAAAGGCGAGGCGACCGACGAGACCGGCACCACGATCACCTTCCTCCCCGACGACGAGATCTTCCTCGACGAGCTCGAGTTCGACTACCCGACCCTCGCCGAGCGCCTGCGCGAGACCGCCTTCCTCACCCGCGGCCTGAAGATCGAGCTGGTCGACGAGCGCGGCGCCGGCGAGAGCGACACCTTCCACTACGAAGGCGGGCTGATCGACTTCGTCGCCCACCTCAACGAGAACAAGGACCCGCTGCACAAGAAGACGGTCTTCTTCGAGAACGAGACCGATGACGGCCAGGTCGAGGTGGCGATGCAGTGGAACTCCTCCTACCAGGAGTCGGTCTTCACCTTCGCCAACAACATCAACACCCACGAGGGCGGCTCTCACCTCTCCGGCTTCCGCTCGGCGCTGACCCGGACGCTGAATGCCTACGCCCGCGGCAAAGGGCTGCTCAAAGAGAAAGACGACAACCTCACCGGCGACGACGTCCGCGAGGGACTGACCGCGGTGATCTCGGTCAAGCTCCAGGACCCCCAGTTCGAGGGCCAGACCAAGACCAAACTCGGCAACCCGCCGATCGAGGGCCTGGTCAAAGAGACCGTCAACCGCAAGCTGGGCGAGTTCTTCGAGGAGAACCCGAGCGAGGCCCGCCGCATCGTCGGCAAGGCGGTCGACGCCGCCCGCGCCCGCCAGGCGGCCCGCAAAGCGCGCGACCTGACCCGGCGCAAGTCGGCGCTGGAGAACTCGACCCTGCCGGGCAAGCTCGCCGACTGCACCGTGCGCGACCCGGCGCTGACCGAGCTCTTCATCGTCGAGGGCGACTCGGCCGGCGGCTCGGCCAAGCAGGGCCGTGACCGCAACACGCAGGCGGTGCTTCCCCTGCGCGGCAAGATCATCAACGTCGAGAAGGCGCGGATCGACAAGGTCCTCTCCAACAACGAGATCCAGGCGCTGATCACGGCGATCGGCACCGGCGTCCGCGAGGAGTTCGAGATCGAGGAGGCGAGGTACCACAAAATCGTCCTGATGACGGACGCCGACGTCGACGGCGCCCACATCCGCACCCTGGTCCTGACCTTCCTCTACCGCGAGATGCGGCAGCTGATCGAGGCCGGCTTCGTCTACATCGCCAAGCCGCCCCTCTACAAGATCACCAACGGCAAACAGGAGACCTACATCGAGCGCGAGTCCGAGCTCGAAGAGCTGCTCCTGCGCGACAAGCTCGAGCAGCTCGAGCTCGATCGACGGCGGCGGCGAGAAACACAACATGACCCCGGCGCGCTGGCAGCGCTTCAACCGCCGCCTCAAAGAGCACGAGGGCTGGTCGGAGTCGCTGCAGGCCGAGGTCGGCCACGAAATGGTCCGCTTCCTCGGCGAGTCGCAGATCCTCGACCAGGGTGTCTCGACCGTCGACGGGCTGAAGACTCTGCTCGGCGACGACGGCTCGCCGGACCGCTCCTTCGAGACCGAGATCCTCTCCGAGACCGAGGGCCGGATCGAGGTCAAGGCGATCCACCGCCGCGACGGGCTCGCCCGCACCTTCGAGTTCTCACCGGCGATGTTCGAGTCGCAGGACTACCGCCGCCTGGTCGAGTCCCACACCGAGCTGCTCAAGCAGGTCGGCCACCCGCCGTTCGAGCTGGCGCTGGGCGACAAAAGCCGCGTCGCCGACTCGTTCGCCGAGCTGCGCTTCATGGTCCTCGAGCTCGCCCGCCTCGGGGTCAAAATGCAGCGCTTCAAGGGACTCGGCGAGATGAACCCCGAACAGCTCCGCAAGACGACGATGGACCCGGCCAGCCGCATGCTCGAGCGGGTCCGGGTCGACGACGCCGCTCTCGCCGAGCGGGTCTTCACCGACCTGATGGGGGACAAGGTCGAGCCGCGGAAGGACTTCATCGAGAAACACGCCAAAGAAGTGCGGTTCCTCGATGTCTAGACCGCAAGCCGGCGCATCTCGCTCCCTGTCGAGGGGTGTGGCCTAGATGGAGGGCGGAGGGCTCGAGGCGCTGACCGGGAGGATCGAGGAGCGCGACCTGACCAACGAGATGCGCTCTTCGTATCTCGACTACGCGATGAGCGTGATCGTCGGCCGGGCGCTGCCCGACGTCCGCGACGGGCTCAAGCCGGTGCATCGCCGCGTGCTCTACGCGATGCACGACCTCGGCCTGCAGCCGAACCGGCCCTACCGCAAGTCGGCGACGATCGTCGGCGAGGTGATGGGCAAATACCACCCTCACGGCGACTCGGCGATCTACGACACGCTGGCGCGGATGGCGCAGGACTTCTCGCTGCGCTACATGCTGGTCGACGGCCAGGGCAACTTCGGCTCGATCGACGACGACCCGCCGGCGGCGATGCGCTACACCGAGGCCCGCCTGGCCCGGCTCTCGACCGAGCTGCTGCGCGACATCGACTCGGACACGGTCGACTTCCGCCCCAACTTCGACGAGCGCGAGCACGAACCGACGGTGCTGCCGGCGCGCTTCCCCAACCTGCTCGTCAACGGCTCCTCCGGGATCGCGGTCGGCATGGCCACCAACATCCCGCCCCACAACCTGCGCGAGACGGCAGGCGCGGTGAAGGCCTTCATCGCCAACCCCGAGATCGACCTCGAAGGCCTGATGGAGCACGTCAAAGGCCCCGACTTCCCGGGTGGCGGGATGATGAGCGCCGAAGGCATCCGCGACGCCTACGCCTCGGGTCGCGCCTCGGTCCGCATCCGCGCCCGCGCCCACGTCGAGCCGATCAAGGGCGGCCGCGACGCGATCATCGTCACCGAGCTCCCCTTCATGGTCAAGAAGGGCGGCGACGGCGGCCTGATCACGAAGATCGCCGAGCTCGTCCGCGAGAAAAAAATCACCGGGATCTCCGACCTGCGCGACGAGACCGACCGCTCGGGGATGCGGCTCGTGATCGAGACCAAGCGCGGCGGCGACCCGCCCGAGGTCGTGCTCAACCAGCTCTACAAGCGGACTCCGATGCAGAGCACCTTCGGGATCAACATGGTCGCCCTCGTCGACGGCGTGCCGCGCACCCTCGGCCTGAAGGAGATGATCGAGCACTACGTCTCGCACCAGCGCGAGGTGGTGATCCGCCGCACCCAGTTCGAGCTGCGCCAGGCCGAGGCCCGCGCCCACATCCTCGAGGGGCTGCTGATCGCGCTCGACAACCTCGACGCCGTGATCGACCTGATCCGCGGCTCGAGCGACACCGACAGCGCCCGCGCCGGCCTGATCGAGAGCTTCGAGCTCTCCACCGAGCAGGCGCAGGCGATCCTCGACATGCGCCTCTCGAGGCTGACCGCGCTCGAGGCCGACAAAGTCCGCGACGAGCACAAAGACCTGATGGAGCGGATCGGCGAGCTGCGCGAGATCCTCGGCGACCCGAAGCGGGTCGACGCCCTGATCGTCGAAGAGCTCGACGAAGTCACCGAGCGCTACGGCGACGAGCGCCGCACCGAGGTCACCCACTTCGAGGGCGACATGAACATCGAGGACATGATCGCCGACCAGCAGATGGTGATCTCGATCACCCACTCCGGGCTACGCCAAGCGCCTGCCGCTCGCCACCTACCGCCAGCAGCACCGGGGCGGCCGCGGGATCATGGGGATGGACCTGAAAGAGGACGACTACATCGAGCATCTCCACATCTGCTCGACCCACGACTTCCTCCTCTTCTTCACCAACCGCGGCAAGGTCTACCGGCTCAAGGTCTACGAGCTGCCCGAGGGCTCGCGAACCTCGAAAGGCCGCGCCCTGGTCAACGTGCTGCCGCTGCGCGACGGCGAGAAGGTGACCGCGGTGATCCCGACCCGCGACTTCTCCGAGAACAAGTACCTGGTCTTCGCGACCGCCAAAGGCATGGTCAAGAAAACCGAGTTCACCGCCTACAACACGCCGATCCGTGCCGACGGGATCATCGCGATCAAGATCCGCGACGGCGACGAGCTGGTCCAGGTGCGCCTGACTTCTGGGGATGACGACATCCTGCTCGTCTCCAAGTCGGGCCACGCGTCGCGCTTCTCGGAGTCGAAAGTGCGATCGATGGGCCGCGACACCAGCGGCGTCAAAGGCATGAACGTCGCGGCGAAAGTAAACGGCGTCGCCAACCGGGTGCTGGCGATGGACATCGCCCGTGACGACTCGGAGCTCTTTGTCGTCACCGAAAACGGCTACGGCAAGCGGACCCAGGTCTCGGAGTACCCGGTCAAGGGCCGCGGCACCAAAGGCGTGCTGACGGCGAAGCTGACGGCGAAGAAGGGCGGCCTCGCCGGCGCCCTGATCGTCCGCGAGCACCAGGACCTGCTCTTCATCTCCCAGAACGGGATGGTCCAGCGCACCAGGGCCGGCGGCATCTCGCAGATGGGCCGCCCGACCCAGGGGGTGAGGGTGATGAACATGAAGGAGGACGACATCGTCTCCGCGGTCGCCCTCGTCGTCGACGATGGCAGTAGCGATGACGCGGAAACCGAGCCGACCGAGCCGCTTCCCGGCAGCGACGGTCAGTCCGAAGCCGGCGCCGGCTCAGAGGCGGCCGACGAAGCTGAATCCGACGGCGACCCGACCGAAGACGGCGACCCGACTGAAGACGCCGACCCGACTGAAGACGCCGACCCGACCGAAGCCGACGCCTAGGGCCTCAAGCGCCGGCGCTCACTTCTCGCGGGCCGCGTCAAAGCGCCCTTCATGCCAGCCCATCCAAAATCCCATCAACTTTGCCAGGCGATGGATGGCAAAGTTGATGGGATTTGATCAGGGGTTTCTAGGCCACCGCCGGCAGGTCCGCCGGTAAGTACTGCTGCCAGTTCGCGGGGATCTTCGGGCTGGCGACCTGGATGAAGACGGTCGGACCCGGCGCCCGCGGGCTGTTCTTGGGATGCATCTGGATCTCGCGCGGCAGGCGATTGCCCTTGCGCCGGTTGCAGGAGGCGCAGGCGGCGACGATGTTCTCCCAGACGGACTTGCCGCCGCGGCTGCGCGGGATCACGTGGTCGACCGTCAGCCCCGCCTTGCGCGAGCCGCAGTACTGGCAGGTCCAGGAGTCACGGGCGAGGACGGCGCGCCGGGTGATCTTGCGCCGGTGGGCCTGGCGCGGGATGCGGACGTAGCTGACCAGGCGGATCACGTCGGGCCTCTCCATCGTGAAGTGCTCGGAGTGAAGGGCGCCGTCGCGGCGCTCGAGCAACTCGGCCTTCTCCTTGAGCAGCAGGACAGCGGCGCGTCTCAGCGTGCAGACGTTGATCGGCTCATACGTTGCGTTAAGTACGAGGACCCTTGCCATGTTGCTCGGGAATTCTACGTAGGTGGGGGGGCGGACCGCCCTTGCCGACCACGCTCAGATCCCGAGCAACATGGCTTCGGCCACAGCTGGCTGGTAATTCGAGCTGTGCGGTGGGTTCAGGCGGTCGGGTAGGAGCCGAGGATGCGGACCGATTCGGCTTTGGTGCGCAGCGCGGCCACTGCTTCGGCGACGGGGTCTTCCTCGACGGCCCCCTCGAGGTCGCAGAAGAACATGTAGCGGCCGAGGCCCTGCCGCATGGGGCGGGACTCGATCCGGGTCAGGTTGACGCCGCGGCCGGAGAACTCGCGCAGGGCGTCGACCAGCGCGCCGGGGTGGTCCTCGCCGAGCTCGGAGAAGACCAGCGAGGTCTTCCACGACTCGCCGCCGTCTGCCGGCTCGGTCCCGGCGGGGGCGATCCAGACGAAGCGGGTGACGTTGGTCGCCTCGTCCTCGATCCCCTCGCGCAGGATCGTGCACTCGTAGAGCTCGGCGGCCGCGCGCGAGCCGATCGCCGCCCAGGGCTCATCCGAGCCGGCGACGATCCGCACCGCCTCCGCCGTGCTGCTGACCCCGCGCGCCTCGGCGCCCGGCAGCGCCTCGCGTAGGAAGCGGGCGCACTGGGCGAGCGGCTGGGGGTGGGAGAGGACGGCCTTGATCCGCTCGAGCTCCAGCTCCCGGGCGGCGAGCAGGTGGGCGCGCACCACGTAGTCGTGCTCGCCGACGATCGCGACCCGCTCGACGTCGAAGGCGAGCGCGTCGAGCGTCGTCCGCACCGAGCCCTCGATCGAGTTCTCGAAGGGGACGAGGGCGCGGTCGGCCTCGCCTTGCTCGACCGCGACGATCGCGTCGTGGATCGTCGCCGTCCGCATCGGCACGTGCCCACCACCGGGAGCCGCCTCGCGCAGGGCGTCCTCGGTGAAGGTGCCCGCCGGACCCAGGTAGGCGATCTTCACGCTGCCCCTATTCGAATTGGACCGTGTAGGAGGCTTCGTTGTTGGTGGTGACTTCCTCGCCGGGCACCGACTGGACCGAGACTTCGACCGTCGCTTCGCCTTTCGGCGCGGAGGTCAGCGGGATCACGGCCGTTTCGGTTTCTTCGACCCCGATGCTGCTGATCGTGTCCGAGAGTTCGGCGCCGTCGACCGTGACCGTGACCGTGATCGCGTTCTCGGTCGATTCGCCCTGGTTCTGGACCGCGACTTCGACTTCCGGCGTTTCGCCTTCGAGCGCGACCGTGCTGACCGCTTCCGGGGTCAGTTCGGTGCCGTTGACGCTGGTCCCCGAGAGGCCGAGGCCGTGGATGCCGGAGGTTTCGCTTTCGCTGGCGCCGTTGACCGAGGAGAGCGCCGAGCTGACCGTCGATTCGTCGAGCCATTTCGTCCCTTCGGGCAGGAAGACGCTGTCGGGGACTTCGTCGCCTTCGATCCCGTTTTCGGTCAGGACGCGATCGATTTCCGGCTGCACCACGGTCGAGTAGAGGACGTCGCTGGCGAGCAGCT
This sequence comes from uncultured Solirubrobacterales bacterium, assembly GCA_963836415.1. GTDB lineage: Bacteria > Actinomycetota > Thermoleophilia > Solirubrobacterales > 70-9 > VRUE01. The sequence continues at coordinate 1,148,207 of CAWIJE010000004.1, read as the reverse complement.
TTTCCATCTGGCCGGCGATCGCCGCCGTCGCCTTCTCGCGGCCGCGGGTGCCGAGCGCGGTGCTCATCTTTTCGGCGATCGTCGTCATCGCGCTGTTGCGCAGTTCGTAGACCAGTTCGAGCGTGTCCTGGGCGTGGCCCATGTCACCGGGGGCGCTCAGCCCTTCGACCCGGCTCAGGTAGTTCTCGGTGGCCGAGCGGTCGGCGTTGACCTCGGCGACGAACTCGGTCACCGACAGTTCACCCGGTTCGGCGAATTTTTCGAAGAAGCCCTTGCTGGTCTGGTCCGTCTCGTCGACGATCTGGGTGACGTTGCGCGAGTAATCGCTCAGCGCCCGGCTCTTGCGCGCGTCGAGGCAGCCCTTGACGCCGATCACGACCAGGACCAGGACGAGCAGGCCGGCGCCGAGCGCGAGCGCCCGCCGCAGCACGATCTGCTGGCGTTGGGGACGGCGGGGCGGCCTGCGCTTACGTGCAGGCCTGGATGCTGCGGACTCCTCCAGGGTTCGGCTCTCCAGGCTGGGTGGCTGGGCGGAGAGTATGAACTCCGTCGGCCGGTTGCCGCAGGATGCCGCCTCCGCACGCCGAATTCCAGGAGTGCATTGGTCGGCTCACTGGTCCTCAACCGCTTCCTGATCGAGCGCCGCATCGGCAGCGGCGGCTTCGGCACGGTCTACGAGGCCTGGGACGGCCGCCTCGAGCGGCCGGTCGCGGTCAAGGCGATCGACTCCGTCGGCGCGGGCGGCGGCAGCGGCCGCGTCCTGCGCGAGGCGCAGGCGGCGGCCCGTCTCAACCACCCCGGGATCGTCACCCTCTACGAGATGGGCGAGGAGGACGGCAGCGCCCTGCTCGTCACCGAGCTGGTCGATGGCGACACCCTCGACCTGCTCAACCGCGAGGGGGCGCTCAGCGACCGTGAGATCGGTGAGATCGGCGCCGACCTCTGCGAGGCCCTCGACCACGCCCACTCACGCTCGGTCGTCCACCGCGACATCAAGCCGCAGAACGTGCTCGTCACCGAGGAGGGCGAGCCGCGGGCCAAGCTGATGGATTTCGGCGTCGCCAAGCTCACCGACGCCGCCGCCCTGACCGCACCCGGTGACGTCGTCGGCACCCTCGCCTACATGTCCCCCGAGCAGGCAGAAGGACGCGAGGCCGGCACCGAGAGCGACGTCTACTCGCTGGCGCTGACGCTCTACGAGTGCTGGTCGGGAGAGAACCCGAACCGTCGCACGACCCCGGCCGCGACGGCGCGGGCGATCGGCGCCCGGCCGACCGCGATGCGCAGGATGCGCCCCGACCTGCCGCGCGAGCTGACCGGGACGATCGACGAGTGCCTGCACCCGCGCCCGGCGCACCGCCCCGACCTGGAGCAGCTCGGCGGCGCGATCGAGGACTCGCTGCCGCTTCTGGCCGAGGACCCGGCCGGCCACGCCCGCCCGCATCTGGCCCGCCTCGGGGTCGCCGCCGTCGCTGCCATGCTCGGCGTCTGGCTCGCCGCGGGCCATGGGGTCGCACTACCTTGACCTTCGGGCCGACCATCTAGGATTTCAGCCTGTTTCCGGGGGCCCCCGGAAACGATCGCCCTTCGCAGTGCAAGGAGCCAGCCGATCAGCGTTCTACGCAATCTCGAGAGTCGCATCGAAGGCCTGGTCGAGGGGGTGTTCAGCCGTGCCTTCAGCTCCGAGGTGCAGCCGGTCGAACTCGCCCGCAAGCTGGCCAAGGAGATGGACGCGCACAAGACCGCTGGGGTCGCCCGCGTCTACGTCCCCAACGAGTACACGGTCTTCCTCTCGAAACAGGATCGGGTCAAGCTCGAGGGCTACGAGCGCTCGCTCGAGCAGGAGCTCTCCGGCTACCTGCTCGACCACGCCCGTCGCCGCAGCTACGACCTGCTGACCCGCCCGGCGGTCGAGTTCAAGACCGACGAGCGCCTGCGCCTGGGCGAGTTCGGGATTCAGACCCGGCTGGTCAAGCCGCCCGCCCACGAGGGCGAGCAGCCGAGCCAGGGCGGCGAGGGCCACACGATGGTCTACTCGGCGGTCAAGGAGAAGCCGCAGGCAGAGGAGAGCCCGGCGCCGCGACGGGCCGAGGTGACGACCCGCGCCGTCGTCTCGCTCGACGACCGCCGCTACGCGCTCGACGGCCCGCGGGCGACGATCGGCCGCTCGAAGGAGGTCGAGTGCGTGCTCCGCGACCCGAACGTCTCCCGCCGCCACGCCGAGCTGCGCCGCTCGAGCACCGGCGAGTGGACGATCATCGACCTCGGCTCGACCAACGGCGTCAAGATCAACGGCCGGCGGGTCGCCTCCGGCCGGCTCAGCCCCGGCGATCAGGTCACGGTCGGGTCCACGACCTTCACCTTCGACATCGAGCAATAGGGGCCCGGGCCGTGGACTACGACCCGATCTCGGTGGCGCTCAAGTTCGGCTTCATCGTCGTGCTCTATCTCTTCCTGCTCTGGATCTCCCGCTCGGCGCTCAAGGACCTGCGCCGCACCGCCGCGCCCGCCCCCGACGCCACCGGCTTCCACCAGGCGCCCGCCTTCAGCGTCGCGGCCGGCGGCGGGGAATCCTGGCTGATAGCCGAGCGCGGCGGCGGCCTCGACGCGGGCCAGCGCTTCGATCTGATCGGCGGCCTCTCGATCGGCCGCTCGAAGGACGCCGACGTGCAGATCGAGGACCGCTACGCCTCCGGCGTCCACGCCAGGATCTTCAGTCGTGACGGCCGCAGCTACGTCGAGGACATGAGATCCACCAACGGAACCCTGCTCAACGACGCCACCCTGAAGGGCGAGGCCGAGCTGATCGACGGTGACCTGATCCGCATCGGCGACACCGAGTTCAGGTTCGAGACCGGGGACTGAGTTGCTCCGGGTCGAGGATCAGGCGTCCCGCAGCGACACCGGCCGCCAGCGCAGCGCCAACGAGGACTCCTACTTCGTGCGCTCGCCGATCTTCGTCGTCGCCGACGGCATGGGCGGCGCCCAGGCCGGCGAGGTCGCCTCGAAAGCCGCCGCCGACTCCTTCGACCGCGACCTGCCCGAGGGCTCGCCGGAGGCCTTCCTGCGCGAGACGATCGAAGCCGCCAACCGCAAGATCCACGAGCTCGCCCGCGACGACCCCTCGCGGACGGGGATGGGGACGACGATCACCGCCGTCGTCGTCGACGCGGCGCACGAAGAGGTGGCGATCGGCCACGTCGGCGACAGCCGCGCCTACCGGCTGCGGGCGGGCAGGCTCGAGCGGCTGACGCGGGACCACTCGCTGGTCGAGGAAATGCGCCGCAAGGGCCAGCTCACCGACGCCCAGGCCGAGGAACACCCGCAGCGCTCGATCATCACCCGGGCGCTCGGCCCCGAGCCCGAGGTCGAGGTCGACCTGCAGACGGTGCCGGCCAAGCCCGGCGACGTCTTCCTGCTCTGCTCGGACGGGCTGACGACGATGCTGGGGGAGAAGGGGATCGAGCGGCTGCTCGCCGGGGCGACCTCGATGGACGCTGCGGTCCGTGCCCTCGTCGACGAGGCTAATCGCGCCGGCGGCCGCGACAACATCACGGCGCTCGCCTTCCGCCTCGAAGACGCCGCCGCCCCGGCCGGGATCTCGCAGCAGGACGCGACCCTGATCGGCTCGACCGCCGAGGAGGCGGGCCTGACCACGACCGAGGTGCGCCGCCGGGCCGCCGCCGACGCGGCCCGCAAGCGCCGCGAGGAGAAGCCCGCGAAGCCGCGCCGCCGGCGGGTCCGCACGGCGCTGAAGCTGGTCGCCGTCGTGGTCGTCCTCGCCGCGATCGCCTTCGGCGCCTGGTACGGCAACAGCAAGGTCTGGTTCCTCGGCACCGACGACGGCGGCCGGGTCGCGCTCTACCGCGGGCTGCCCTACGAACTGCCCTTCGGCATCAGCCTCTTCGGCGAGCGCTACGCCGCCCCGCTGCAGACCGGCGGGCTGCCGAGCCGCCGCCGCGACGCCGTCACCGGCCATGACCTGCGCTCGCGCTCCGACGCGATCTCCCTGATCGAAGAAATCGAAAAGAGCCAGGGGATCACGAGGTGATCTCGGCCAGGAACCGGGAGCTCGGCGCCCTGGTCCCGGTGGCGCTGCTGCTCACCGCCGGCTTCGCCGCGGTCTTCGCCCAGGAACACGGCGGCTCGGCCCACAACGGGCCGGGAAACCTGAGCCTGATCTACGGCGCCTACTTCCTCGCCGTCTGCCTGGCGACCCACATCTACCTGCGGATCAGGCTTCCCAATGCCGACCCCTACCTCTTCCCGCTGGTCGCCCTGCTGACCGCGATCGGCCTGGTGATGGTCTACCGGATCGACGCCAACCTCGCCCGTGACCAGGCCAACTGGTTCGTCTTCGGCCTCATCCTCTTCGCCCTCACGATCCAGTTCCTGCGCGACTACGACGTGCTCGAGCGCTACCGGTACACGATCGCCGCCGCCGGCCTGCTGCTGCTGCTGGCGCCGCGACTTCCGGGGATCGGGCAGCAGGTCAACGGCGCCTACCTCGGGGTCAAGATCGGGCCGCTCGCCTTCCAGCCCGCCGAGTTCTCGAAGATCTGCATCGTCGTCTTCCTCGCCAGCTACCTGCGTGAGCACCGCGAGGTGCTGATCGTCGGCGCCCGGCGGGTGCTCGGCGTCACCCTGCCGCCGCTCAAGCACCTCGGCCCGCTGCTCGTCGTCTGGGGCGCCTCGATGTTCATGCTCGTCTTCATCCGCGACCTGGGCAGCTCGCTGATGTTCTTCGCCGCCTTCCTCGCCCTGCTCTACGTGGCGACCGGCCGCTTCTCCTTCGTCGTCATCGGTATGGCGATGTTCGTCGTCGGCGCCTGGTTCTTTTCCTCGCACGTGCCCCACGTCCACGACCGGGTCTCGATCTGGCTCGACCCCTATCACGACCCGACCACCGGGCTCTACGACCCGGGGGGAAGCGGGTACCAGATCCTGCAATCGATCTTCGCCCAGGCCGACGGCGGCTTATTCGGCAAAGGGTTCGCCCAGGGGCTGATCACGATCCCCGGCACCAACGACGCGCTGCTGCCGGCGGCGCAGACCGACACGATCTACTCGCTGATCGTCAACGAGCTCGGCCTCTTCGGCGCCTGCGGGCTGATCGGCGTCTACCTGATGGTCACCGCCCGCGGCTTCAAGATCGCCCTGCTCGCCGATGACGGCTTCTCGAAGCTGCTCGCCACCGGCCTGACCGCGGTCTTCGCGATCCAGGCCTTCGTCATCATCGGCGGCGTCACCCGGGTGATCCCGCTGACCGGCGTCACCCTGCCGTTCGTCAGCTACGGAGGCAGCTCGATCGTCGCCAATTTCGTCCTCCTCGCCCTCCTCCTGCTCGTCTCCGACCGGGCGCGGCGCGAGGCGGCGGGGATGGAGGAACGCCGGTGAACAAACAGATCATCAAGCTCTTCGCCTTCATCGTCGTCCTCTTCGGCGTGCTGATCGGCTTCACGTCCTACTGGTCGGTCTTCGACGCCAAGGCGCTGAAGGAAAAAGACGCCAACAAGCGGCCGCTGCTCGAGCAGCAGCAGATCCGCCGCGGCAGGATCCTCGCCGCCGACGGCAGCGTCATCGCGCGCTCGGTGCCGAAGGGCCACGGCGCCTCGCTGCGCTACGTGCGGCGCTACCCCGAGGGCCGGCTCTTCGGCCACCCGATCGGCTACAGCTTCGTCCAGGAGGGCGACTCCGAGTTCGAGCAGTTCCACAACGACCAGCTGATCGGCGAAGAATCCGAATTCGGCTCGATCCTCGACCAGCTGCGGGGCAAGAAGCAGGAAGGCAACGACATCGTCACCAACATCGACCCGGCCGCGCAGGAAGCGGCCCTGAGCGGCCTCGAAGCGGAAGGCTTCGGCGCCGTCGTCGCGATCGAACCGAGCACCGGCGAGGTCAAGGTGCTCGCCTCCAACGCGCCCTATGACCCGAACCGCGTGCCCTACGAACTGAACAAGCTGAACCAGAACGAAATCGAATCGCCGCTGCTCGACCGTGCCACCCAGTCCCGCTATCCGCCGGGCTCGACCTTCAAGGTGGTGACCGCCGCCGCCGCCCTCGACAGCGGCACGATCACGCCGGAGACGGCGATCGACGCGCCGGGCTCGCTCGAGGTCGAAGGGCAGCCGCTCGAAAACGACTTCGGCACCTCTTACTCGGGGCTGACCCTCGACGGGGCGTTGACCGACTCGGTCAACACCTGGTTCGCCCAGGTCGGCGAAAAAGTCGGCGAGGACACGCTCTTCGAGTACATGGAACGCTTCGGCTTCAACACCAAGCCGGCGATCGACCTGCCCTCCGACCAGCTGACGACGAGCGGCATCGTCGAACTCCCGGGCGGCGAAGTGCTGACCAAGGAAGACCCGATCGACATCGCCCGCGTCGCGATCGGCCAGGAGCGGCTGCTGGCGACGCCGCTGCAGATGGCCGAGGTCGCCGCCGCCGTCGCCAACGGCGGCAAGCTGATGAAGCCGCAGATCTGGAACCGGGTGATCGACCCCGACGGCCGCGTGATCGAAAAGCTCGACCCCTCCGAGTACGGCCAGCCGATCAGCGGCGAGACCGCGGAGGAGCTGACCACCGCGATGGAAGGCGTGGTCAGCTCGGGGACCGGCACCAACGCGGCGATACCCGGGGTGCCGGTGGCGGGCAAGACCGGCACGGCGGAAACGCCCGGCAACGAAAGCTGCGGCGGCGGCGAGGCGGAGAACCAGGCCTGGTTCATGGGCTTCGTGCCGGCCGACGAACCGAAGATCGCGATCGCGGCCAGCGTCGAGTGCACCGAACGATTCGGCAATGATGCCGCCGCACCGATCTTCCGCTCGGTGGCGGAAACGATCCTCGATGAGGAATGAACCGACGATGAGAGAAGGAGCAGGGCGTGGCTGAGCTGAGCGAGGGGAGCGTCGTCGACGGCCGCTACAAGGTCGTGCGCAGGATCGGGTCCGGCGGGATGGCCGACGTCTGGCTCGCCGACGACACCCACCTGCAGCGCCAGGTCGCGCTCAAGGTCCTGCACAGCCGTTTCGCCCAGGACAAGGAGTTCGTCGCCCGCTTCCGCCGCGAGGCGGAGTCGGCGGCCCGCCTCAGCCACCCGAACATCGTCTCCGTCTACGACCGCGGCGACGTCGAGGGCACCTACTACATCGCGATGCAGTACCTGCAGGGCAGGACCCTGAAGGAGCTGATCGACGCCCCGCTCACCCCCGAGCAGTCGGTCTACCTGGTCCGCCAGGTCCTCGAGGGCGCCCGCTTCGCCCACAAGAACGGCGTAGTCCACCGCGACCTCAAGCCGCAGAACGTGATCGTCGACGACGACGGCAAGGCCGTGGTCACCGACTTCGGCATCGCCCGCGCCGGCGTCTCCGAGATCACCCAGACCGGCTCGGTGATGGGGACCCCGCACTACCTCTCGCCGGAGCAGGCTCAGGGGGAAGAAGTGACCCCGGTCTCCGACCTCTACTCGATCGGCGTGATGATCTACGAGGCGCTCGCCGGGCGCGTCCCCTTCGAAGGGGAAAGCGCCGTCGCGGTGGCGATGAAACAGGTCTCACAGGCGCCGCAGCGGCCGAGCTCGATCAAAGCGACGATCTCGCCGGCGCTCGACGCGGTCGTCATGCGGGCCCTGGAGAAGAGCCCCGGCGACCGCTTCCAGACCGCCGACGCCTTCATCGCCGCCCTCGACGCCGCGATCAAGACCGGCGACGAGGTCGGCGGCGGCACCGCCGCCTTCGCCCCGCTGCCGCCGGCCGTCGCCGTGCTCGACGATGCCGACGCGGCGGAGATGGACGCGCTCGAAGAGGAGGAGCGCCGCCGCCGCCGTTGGCGTTGGATCGCGGCCGCGGTCGCCGCCCTGCTGATCGCCCTGCTGATCTTCAACCTCACCCGCGACACCTCGACCGGGGTGCCGAAGGTGACCGGCAACCAGGTCAACGTCGCGATCGCCCTGCTCCAGCAGGACGGCTTCGGCGTCGGCGAGATCAAGCACGTCGAGCGCGAAGCCGAACCCAACACCGTGCTCGAGCAGGACCCGTCGCCCTCGCCCCCGGGCGACAAGGCGGCGCTCGACTGCTCTTTCCTCAACTTCTTCTGCTCGAAGCCGAAGGTCGACCTCACGGTCAGCTCGGGCCCGGGGGAAGGCAAGGTCCCGGGCGTCGCCGGGCTGACCCAGTCGGAAGCGAGCTCGAGGCTGGAAGACGCCGGCTTCGAAGTCGTCGTCACCCGGGTCAACTCGAGCGAAGTCGAGGAGGGGCGCGTGATCCACTCGACCCCGTCGGGCGGCTCGACCGTGACCAACGGCACCGCCGTGACCCTGACCGTCTCGGCCGGTCCGAAGCTGACCAAGGTCCCGGTCCTCGCCGGCAGCCAGCGCTCGGTCGCCGTGCAGCGGCTCCGCGGCCGCGGCCTCGTGCCCAGCGTCGAAGAAGAAGAAAGCTCCTCAGCGCAGGGCCAGGTGATCCGCCAGGCTCCCAGCGCCGGCTCCGAGGTCGCCCCGGGCTCGAGCGTCTCGATCGTCGTCAGCTCCGGCGAAGCGCAGGCGATGGTCCCCAACGTGATCGGCAAGCTGCGCTCGACCGCGGTGACCAAGCTGCGCGAAGCCGGCCTCGAGCCGACCGTCGAAGAAGAAGAAACCGACGTGACCGCCAAAGTCGGCAAGGTGATCGACCAGTCGGTGTCGCCCGGCAGCGAAGTCGAACCGGGCTCGGCGATCACGATCATCGTCGGCAGGACGGCGACCGGCGCCGGCCTCGAAGAAGAAGGCTGAGCCGCTCTACCTGACGATCTTGAAGGCGACGCTCTTGGCGACCCCGCCGGCCGCGCCGACGAGTCTGTAGTTGCCGGGCCGCAGGACCTGCCCCGCGAGCCTGCCCGAGAACTTGAACTGGTTGGCGCCTGCCCCGCCGCCGGCGCTGAAGCCGCCGCCCAGCGCCTTGGAGACGGTGCAGTGCTTCTTGCCACGGTTTGCCCGGGTCTGTGCCTTGCACTTCTTGCCGACCCTGCGCCCCTTGGTCACCGCTTCGACGGTGAAGGAGACGCTGCCCGGCGACGAGAGCGCGTAGCCGACGGTCGTCCCCAGCGGCGCCTTCCTTTGCTTCTTCCCCTTCTTCTTGGCGCTGGCGAGGGCCCCGGGCACGGTGCCGGCGCGGAACTTCACCGGCTTCAGCGAGAGCGACTGGAGGACCGCGGGGGGCAGCGGCGGCGGGACGAGCTCGTAGGCGCCGATGTCCGGGGCGGAGCCGCTCGCGCGCGGGCTTCCGGTCAAGTCCAGTGGCCCGGCGAGTGCGTTCGCGATGCCGGCGTCGATCGTCGGCGAGCCCGGCGCCTCGCGGAAGTCGCCACCGGCGGCGTTGACGAAGAGGGGAGGGGCGGACTGGTTACCGCCGAGGTCGATGACCATGCTCTCGCTGCCTTTTTGGATCGAGTTGAAGTTCGAGTGGGAGGCGGCGATCCTGTCCTCTTCGGCGTAGGGCCTCAGGTCGGCGGCCTCGCCGGAGACGATCGAGTCGGTCAGCCGCAGGGTGTAGGGGTCGCCGAGGTTCGCTGTCTCAGCGAGGATCCCGGTCGATTCCGGACCGGTCGCGATCGCGGTCACGTTGACGTCATCGGCACCCGCTTTGGCACCGGCCGCGACGATCGCGAACGACTCCTTTCCAGTCGCCCGCACGACGCTGTCGCGAACGAGGCAGTCCAGGCGCTGGTACAGGGTGGTGCTGGAATCGTCGATCGTGGCCGCGGTCACCCGTTCGACCAGACCGCCTTCCGAGCACTCGATCGCCCCCGAGTCTTCGTGGTCGTTGGTCACCCCGAGGTAGCTGAGCCGCCCACCGGGGCTCATCCGCAGCAATGCGCCGGTCGTGCTTCCGACCACGGCGGGCGGCGGCCCGGCCGGGTCGCCGTGGATGTTGACTCCCGTGACTCCCAGCGAGGTGGCGAGAACTTCGTTGGCGGCGAGCGCGTAGGAGCCGCTGCCGACGATCACCTCGTCGCCGTTGGCCGCTCCCGTGATCGCCTGTTTCAGCTGACAGGGCGTCGTCGAGCTGCACGATTCGCCGCTGCCCGAGGGCGAGGCGTAGCGCGGCGCGGCGACGGCGACGGAGGAGCCCGCCGAGATCCCGCCGGCGACCACCGCGAGCGAGACGACCAGCAGACGGACACGAACGGATGGAGAACGGACCGCGGAGACCACAGGGCGATGCTATGCGCTGCGGTCGCTCTAGTCGAGCAGCTCGATGTCGCTGATCTCGACCTGGAAGCGGCCTTCCTGGTCGCGCGCTTCGGAGGCCTTGTTGAACCAGAGCAGGTAGTAGCGGGCCGGCTGGTGCGGGTCGAGGTCGATTTCGGCGGTCGAGGGGGCGTCGACCACCTCGCCCACCGGCTGGCCCCATTCTTCGAGCTCTTCGGGTGGCCCCGAGGGGGCGGCGAAGACCTCGGCGTCCCAGCCCGGGGTCGGCGTCTTGACGATCATCTTCTTCGCCTTCGCCGGCGAGTCGAGGGTGACGTAGATGCCGACGCCCGGGTCGGGGCCGGTCTTGGTGCCGGCGAAGGTTTCGCTGTCGTAGTGCTCGGTTTCCCAGGCGGTGCCGGTCGGGTTGCCGTCGACCGCGAGCTTCACCTTGCTGCCGACCTCCTGGCCGTCGCCCTCCGGGTCGTAGTCGGTCGCCGAGGAGATCTGGACCGTGCCGCCCTTGCCCTTGTTGGCGCCGCCGCCGCCGATCCCGGTGCCGTTGATCAGCCAGGTGACGAGCAGGGCGCCGCCGCCGACCACGGCGAGCATCAGGATCGCCGCCCACGACCACCTGCTGCGCGGTGAGAGCGTGCGCTTCGGCGGCGGCACCGCGTCGAGCACGCTGGTCGCCTCGCCGGTGGTCGAGCCGGCGCGGGCCGCCTCGACCTCGAGCGCGGTCTCGAGGTCGTCGATCATCTCGCCGACGTCCTGGTAGCGCTCCTCGGGGTCCTTGGCGGTCGAGCGCTCGACGACGAGGGCGACCGCGGCCGAGACCTCGGGCCGGCGGCGCTGCACGTCCGGCAGGTCCTCGTTGACGTGTTTCATCGCCACCCCGACCTGGCTCTCGGCGTGGAACGGGACCTGGCCGACGAGCATCTCGTAGAGGACGACGCCGAGCGAGTAGATGTCCGAGCGCGGGTCGACGGCCCGGCCCATCGCCTGCTCGGGCGCGACGTAGTCGGTGGTTCCGAGCACGCGGCCGGTCGCCGTCATCCCGTCCTGTTCGAGCTGGCGGGAGATGCCGAAGTCGGTCAGTTTGGCCCGGCCCTCGTCGTCGATCAGGACGTTCTGGGGCTTGATGTCGCGGTGGACGAGGTTGCGGGCGTGGGCGATCGTCAGGCCGCGGGCGATCTCGATCGCGTAGGCGATCGACTCCTGGATGTCGAGCGCGCCGACGCGCGAGATCCGCTGCTTCAGCGTCTCCCCTTCGACGTACTCGAAGACGATGTAGGGGTAGCCGTGGTCCTCGCCGGCGTCGATCACCGAGACGACGTTGGGGTGCGAGATCTTCGCCACCGCGCGGGCCTCCTGGCGGAAGCGCTCGATCTGGTCCGGCTGCTCGGACATCTCGCGGTGCATGACCTTGACCGCGACCGGCCGGTCGAGGGTCTCGTCGCGCGCCAGGTAGACGGTCGACATCCCGCCGCTGCCCAGCTTCGCCTCGAGCTTGTAGCGGCCAGAGAGGACCGTGCCGATCATGCGAGCGCTGGTCGAATGAGCATCCATGTCAGTTCTTTACGGGTCGGTGGCCTGGGGCCACCCATGAGGGTATTGAGGTCAGGGGTGTCCGTCGAGGGATTCGGCGCCGTGCCTGGGAGTCCCGCTCAGCCGCGCAGGATCTCGCCCGCGCCGGCGACGACCCGTCCGACCCGGGCCGCCCCGGGATGGTGGGCGCGGAGCAGCTCGAGCGCCGCATCCTCGTCGCCGGCGGCGACGACGGCGCAGAAGCCGCAGCCCATGTTGAAGACGTCGTGCATCTCCGCGTCGGAGACCGCGGCCCGCTCCTGGATTAGGTCGAAGACCGGCAGCACCGGCAGCGGCGCGTCGATCTCGTAGGAGACGCCGCCGGCCGCCAGCCGCAGCAGGTTGCCGAGGCCGCCGGAGGTGATGTGGGCGAGGCCGTTGACCGAGACCTCTGAGCGCAGCAGCTCGAGCACCGGCTTGACGTAGATCTCGGTCGGCTCGAGCAGGACGTCGCCGAGCGGCCTGCCGAGGCGGCCCTCGGGGTCCTCGCCGAGCGCCGAGCCCGTCGAGGGCGGAGCGGGCCAGCGTGTAGCCGTTGGAGTGGATCCCGGAGGAGGGCAGGCCGAGGATCGAGTCGCCGGCCGAGACCGCGCCGCCGTCGACGATCGAGTCGAGCGCGACGGTGCCGAAGCAGGCCCCCGAGACGTCGGCGCTGCTGACCAGCGAGCCGAGCTGGGCGAGCTCGCCGCCGGGGATCTCGACCCCGGCGAGCTCGGCGCCGCGGGCGAGGCCGACGCCGATCTGCTCGCAGACCTCGGGCTCGGCGGTCGGCACCGCGATGTAGTCGAGCATCGCCAGCGGCTCGGCGCCGACGCAGATCACGTCGTTGACGTTCATCGCGACGCAGTCGATGCCGACCGTGTCGTAGCGGCCGAGCTCCTCGGCGACCAGCAGCTTGGTGCCGACACCGTCGGTCGAGAGCGCGATCCCGGTCCGCTGGTCGAGCTTGATCACGCTTGCGTAGTGACCGGGCAGGGGGACCTGGCGCGAGGGGCGGCCGAGCTCGATCCCGCTCAGCGCCCGGACCAGGCCGGCGACCGCCGCGTCGGCGGCGCTCTGGTCGACTCCGCTCTTCGCGTAGGCGTCACTCATCTCGTTCTCCCCGCAGCTTCGCAAGAACCGCGGCGGCGAGGGCGCCGCGGTAGGCGGCGTAGGGCCAGAGCGCGCGGTCGCGCTCGACCAGGCCGATCAGCCGCTGCGAGGCGAGGGTCGAGGCGAACGAGGCGGCGACGCCGAGCGCCACCGAGCGCCGCATCGAGGGGGAGAGGCCGCGGCGCATCAGCCGCGCCCCCTTGAGGCCGCTGGCGCCGACGATGATCGGCAGCGCGATCGTCCGCGAGAGCAGGTTCGCCTGGTCCCGGGAGAAGCGCCGCGAGCGGGCCGCCGCGAGGGTGATCCCGTTGCGCGAGACGCCGGGCGCCAGGGCGGTCGCCTGGGCGAGCCCGAGCGCCAGGCCGTCGGCCGCCGTCGCCTCGCCGCGGCCGCGCTCCTGTGGGAAGGCGTCGCCGGCGAGCATCGCCCCGGCCCCCGCGAGCAGGCCGAACGCGGTCGCCCGCGGCCCCCCGAGGCGGCGCTCGATCTGGCGCTCGAAGCGGTAGCCGACGACGGCCGCAGGCAGGAAGGAGAGCGCCAGGACGACCGCCCCGCGCAGGTCGAACTCGCGCAGCTCTTCGGCGATCAGGCGGCGCTGGCCGACGATCAGGGCCGCCGCGGCGCCGGCGTGGAGGGCGACCTCGAAGCTCTTGCGCAACTCCGGGTCGACCTCGTCCCAGTCCCAGCCGGCGAGCCAGGGCACGAGGACGATGTGGGCCGAGCTGGAGACGGGCAGGAGCTCGGCCGGCCCCTGGACGAGGCCCAGCACGAGCGCCCGCCGCGCCGGGATCAAGCGCCGCCGGCGCCCGCGGGCTCGGTCGCGTCCCCGCCCGAGTCGTCGCCCTGGCCGCGCCGCCGCCGGACGACGGCGTAGGCCAGCAGGCCGATGATCGCGGCGACGACCAGGTAGTCGAGGAACTGGAGATGGTGGCGCCACTCTTCCCAGTTGTCGCCGACCGCTCGCCCGATCAGGCCGAAGCCGAGGACCCAGGGGATCGAGCCGAGCGCGGTCAGCCAGGTGAAGCGCCAGAAGGGCATTTTCGCGATCCCCGCCGGCAGCGAGATGAAGGCGCGGACGAGGGGGAGGAGGCGGGCGAAGAAGACGGTGGCGTCGCCGTGGCGTTTGAACCAGCCGTCGACCTTGGCGAGTTTGGCCGGGCTGACGTGGAAGAGGCGGTTTTTCTCGAGCAGGTCGGTGCGGCCGTAGTAGCCGATCGCGTAGGTCAGCCAGGAGCCGGCCATGTTGCCCGCCAGCCCCGCCAGGGTGATCCCGAGCAGCGTCTGGTCCCCCTTGGAGACGGTGAAGCCGGCGAACAGCATCACCGCCTCGCTCGGGATCGGGATGCAGGCGGAGCCCGCTCCCATCAAGAGGAAGACGCCGGCCAGCCCTGTGTCGTCGATGACGTTGACGCAGAAGTCGACGATCGGGCCCGATATGTCCGCGAGGAGAGAATGGGTGCACGGTCGGGAAGATCGGCATCCGTAGAGCGTTCACGCTCTAAACTCGGTCGGTCCCATGCGCCGGTTGAATCACCCCGTCTACCGCAACCGGGTGCTCCAGGTCCTCGCCGATGCGGCTCTGGTCGCGCTCGCGTTCTACCTCGCCTTCAGGCTGCGCTTCCTCGACCAGGACGGCCTTCCGCACCGCTACGAAGTCCTCTTCACGCAGGCGGTCGGCTTCGTCGTCGTCGGCAAGGTCATCGTCTTCGCCGTCCACGGCATGTACCAGAAGTGGTGGCGCTACGTGAGCGGCCGTGACTTCGTCCTCATCGTCCGCGCCGTCGCCGTCGCCAGCGCGATCCTCGTCGTCGCCTTCACCGTCCTGCGGCCCTTCGCCCACAACCTGCCGCGCTCGGTCGCGGTGATGGACTTCATCCTCACCCTGCTGCTCGTCGCCGGCGCCCGCCTCGCCGTGCGGCTGATCGTCGAGCGCCCCTCGCGCGGCGAACGGCTGCCCAAGCACGAGGTGCTGATCATCGGCGCCGGCTCCGGTGGCCAGATGGTCGTCCGCGAGCTGCAGCTCAACCCGCGCCTCGGCGCCACCGCGATCGGCTTCGTCGACGACGACCCGCGCAAGCGGGGGATGCGGATGTCCGGTGGGCTCAAGGTGCTCGGCTCGACCCAGGAGATCGAGACGATCCTCGACGAGACCGAGCCCGACGAGGTCGTGATCGCGATCCCCTCGGCGCCGGGCACGCTGCGCGCCAAGGTCGTCGCCGCCTGCCGCGAGCGGGAGATCGGGGTGCGCACCCTGCCGACCGTCTTCGAGCTGCTGCGCGGCGGCGTCCAGCTCAACAAACAGCTGCGCGAGGTGCGGGTCGAGGACGTGCTCGGCCGCGACCCGATCGTCCGCGAGCTCGACCGCGTCGGCGCCTACCTGCGCGATCGCATCGTCCTCGTCACCGGCGCCGGCGGCTCGATCGGCTCCGAGCTCTGCCGCCAGATCGCCCAGGTCAAGCCGAGGCTGTTGGTGATGCTCGACCACGCCGAGGACAACCTCTTCCAGATCGACCGCGAGATGGTCGAGGAGCGCCACTTCTCGAACGTCGAGTCGGTGCTCGCCGACTGCAAGGAGCCGCACCGGATGCTCGAGGTGATGCAGCGCTTCAAGCCGACCGTCGTCTTCCACGCCGCCGCCTACAAGCACGTGCCGCTGATGGAGGCGAACCCGCTGGAGGCGGTCCGCAACAACGCGATCGCGACCCGGATCACGGCCGAGACCGCGGCCGCGTCCAAGGTCGAGCGCTTCGTCCTGATCTCGACCGACAAGGCGGTCAACCCGCAGACGGTGATGGGCGCCTCGAAGGCGATGGCCGAGTGGATCGTCGAGGCGGCCGGCCACAATCACCCCGGCACCCGCTTCGCGAGCGTCCGCTTCGGCAACGTGCTCGCCTCCTCGGGCAGCGTCGTGCCGATCTTCCGCCGCCAGATCGAGCGCGGCGGCCCGGTCACCGTCACCCATCCGGAGATGACCCGCTACTTCATGACGATCCCCGAGGCGGTGCAGCTGGTGATCCGGGCCGGCGACATCGGCGCCGGCAAGGGCGAGGTCTTCGTCCTCGACATGGGCGAGCCGGTCAAGATCCTCGACCTCGCGCACAACATGATCAGCCTCGCCGGCTATGAGCCCGAGACCGACATCGCGATCGAGTTCACCCAGCCGCGCCCCGGCGAGAAGCTCCATGAGGAGCTCTTCGGCGACGACGAGAACGCGCAGCCGACCGCGGCGCGGCGGATCCACCGCGCGGTCCGGGCGAGGCCGCTCGACCCCGAATGGGTCGAGGCACGCTCAACTCGCTCGAGCACCTGGTGATGGCCGGCGACGAGGCCAATCTGGCCGAGCGGGTGGTGAAGATGATCACCGCGCCGGGTGGTGACGCCGCGACAGTCGCCTCCGACGAGTAGCCTCTCGCAGCCACTTTGCGCGACGTCTTGATGGAAATCGGCGCCTTCGCCGGCCTCGCCGCGTTCTTCGGCCTGGTCGTCCTCGCCCTGCTCACCTTTACCCAGGGCCGTGACATCCGCCGGCTGCGCGAGTGGGCCGGCTCGGCGCCGGAGCGCGACTCCGAGCGCAAGGAGTCGACCTCGGAAGTCGGCGGCCGAGCGAGCCGAGGAGATCCGGCGCATGGAAGAGGCCCGCACCGCCGAACAGGAGGCCGCCGACCTGCGCGAGACGCGCCGCGAGCGCCGCGAGGCGGGCCTGCCGGAACTGACCCGCGGCGAGCGCGTGCGGGCGACCTTCTCCGGCGGCCGCTCGCGCTTCGCCGAGCCCGGCTTCCTCGTCGCCGGTCTTCCTCGTCATCGTCCTGATCGGCGGTGGGGTCGCCTATGCCGTCACCCAGACCGGCGGCGACAGCGGCAGCGGCGGCGGCAAGGGCGCCAAGGGCTCCACGCAGAAGCCGAGCTCGAAGCCGGCCGAAACCGAAGTCGCCGTGCTCAACGGCACCGCCGTCGAAGGGCTCGCCAGCAGCTTCGGCGACGAGGTCGAGACCAACGGCTACAAGCTCGGCGTGATCACCAATACCAGCTCCGCCTTCGAAGACAGCGTCGTCATGTTCAGGACCGGACACGGCGGGGAAGCCCACCGGGTCGCCGACCTGCTCGAAATCTCGCGGGTCAAAGAGATGACGGAAGAAGTCGTCTCCGCCGCCGAAGGGGCGCCTATCGCGGTCGTCATCGGCGAGGACAATGCCTCGTCGGCGGGTTAGCCTCGCCGCCGTCGTCTTCGGCCTCCTCGTCCTCGCAACGCTCGTCGCCTTCGCCTGGTCGCAGCGGCTGAAGCGCGACCCGCTCGTGCTCGACCGGGTGACGATCGTCGCCGTCCCCCGCATCCACCCGCGTGCCCCGTCCGCCCGCGGCTTCACCCCGAACGGCGACTGCCGCTTCGACCGGGTGCGGATCCGCTTCCGCGTCACCCAGTCCGACGACGCGGTGGTCCAGGTGGTCAAGCCGGGCGGCAAGAAGATCCTCACCCTGGCCCGCGACCAGTTCCTCAAGCGCTACCACTTCTTCACCTACTACTGGGACGGCCGCAGCCGCGAAGGCGGGATCGCCTCGCCCGGCCGCTACAAGCTGCGGGTCAAGCTGCTCGGCCAGGGCCGGGTCCTCGTCCCGCCCGGCACGATCCACCTGCACAGCGCGCCGCGACGACCGGTCGGGCGCTGCGTCGTGCACCGGGACAGGGTGCGGAAGTGAGCGACTTCCTCGCCGGCGCCGGCGTCCTCATCGCCGCCCTCGCCGCGGCCGCCGCGATCCTGCTTCCCGCCGGCCGCGCCCGCTCGGCGGCGATGCTGGTGGCGCTGGTCCTCTTCCCGGCCCTGATCCTCGGTGACCAGTGGCACTCGGCCCAGATCGTCGACCTGCGCGACCATGCCGCCCGGCTCGCCGCCCTCGCGCTCGCCGCCCTCCTCGCCTCCGCCGCCCTCGCGGCGATCTTCCGCCGCTGGCCGATCCTGCTCCCCCTGGCGATAGTCGCCGCCCTCCCTTTCCGCGTCCCACTGCACGCCGGCGGCGACACCGCCAACCTCCTCGTCCCGCTCTACCTCGTGATCGGAGGCGGAGTGCTCGCCACCGCGTTCGGATCCTGGTCATCCACCCGTTCGCTGTCTTCGGGGGGTGGCCCCCCTGAAGCCGTGACGGGCCCCGCCGACCACGCGATCAAGTGGTTGCCCAGGATCCTGGCCGCGGTCGTCCTCCTCTACGCCCTCCAAACCGTGTACTCGGCGGACTTCTCGAAAGGCCTGCAGGACGTCTGCTTCTTCTACGTCCCCTTCAGCCTCGCCTACGCCCTGCTCCGGGACGTCAGCTGGGACCGCCGCCTGCTGGTCCTGATCCTCTGGGTGGTCGGGATCGAGGCGGTGGCCTTCGTCCTGGTCGGCTCGATCGAGTACCTCAGCCGCGAGCTCTTCTGGAACGACCAGGTGATCCGCTCGAACGAATTCCACACCTACTTCCGGGTCAACTCCGTCTTCTGGGACCCGAACATCTACGGCCGCTACCTGGCCCTGGTCATCGTCGTCGCGATGGCGGCGCTGCTCTGGGCGCGCGAGCGGCGCAGCCTGGCGTTGCTGACCGGCCTCGTCGCCGTGCTCTGGCTCGGCCTCGCCCCGACCTTCTCGCAGTCGAGCTTCGGGGCGATGCTCGCCGGCCTCGCGGTCCTCGCCGCGGTCCGTTGGAGCCTGCGCTGGACGGCGCTCGCCGTGGTCGCCGCGATCGTCGCCGGCGGCCTCGTCCTCACCGCTTCGGGGAGCTTCAACTTCTCGCGGATCAACATCGACACCAGCGGCCGCGCCAACCTCGTCTCCGGCGGCGTCCACCTCTTCGCCCAGCGCCCCGTCTACGGCTACGGCTCGGGATCGTTCCCGCGCGCCTACCGCGAACACGTCGAGACCCACGAAGTCCCCGTCTCCGTCTCCCACACCGAGCCGATCACGATCGCCGCCGAGCAGGGGGTCGTCGGGCTCGCGGCGTATGCCGCGCTCTTGGTGACCGCGCTCTGGGTCATGGGTGCTTCCGCCATGTCCGCATCTGCGGTGGGTGGCGTGGGCGGAGGGGGGCCGAGAACGGACGCGAAGCGCCCGCCCGCAGGCCCCCCTTCGACCGCGTCAGGCCCCGCCGCGCGTGCGGCCGTTCTGGCGGCGTTCACGGCACTGTTGGTTCACACCATGGCCTATGCCGGGTTCTACGAGGACCCCATAGCTTGGGTGCTGCTGGCCGCAGGGGTTTCGCTGGCGGCCGCGCCGGTCCGCGACCCGGCGTAGGGTCGGGCCGTGTCGGGATATCTGCGCCGGCTGGCGACGACGGGGGCCGCCTACACGGCGGCGAGCGTGATCTCGAAGCTGATCGCGGTCGCGCTGCTGCCCCTCTACACGCACTACCTGACGCCGGCCGACTACGGCGCCGCCGAGGTCATATTCGCCGCCGTCGTCGCCGCCAGCATCATCGTCCGCTTCGGCACCGTCGAGGCCCTGCTTCGCTTCTACTACAAGGACGACGAGGACCCGGCGCGGGTCGTCTCCTCCGCCTTCGCGGCGCTCTTCTGGCTGGCGACGGCGGCGGCGCTGATCGCCCTGCCCTTCGCCAAGCCGCTCTCCGAAGCTCTGCTCGACCGCCCGGCGCCGGAACTGGTGCGGATCGCGATCGGCGGCCTCTGGGTGCTCACCCTCTACGAATACCTGCTCACCCTCTTCCGCCTCGAGGAGCGCGCCCGCGCCTACTTCGTCACCACGATCCTCAACGTGCTGGCGGCGATCGGGCTCACCGTCGTCCTCGTCGTCGGCGCCGGCGAGGGGGCCCGCGGCCTGCTGCTCGGCAGCTACGCCAGCGGCGCCGCCTTCGTCCTCGGCCTGATCTTCATCCACCGCCGCCGGCTCTCGCTCTTCTTCGACCGGCAGCTGCTGCGCCGGCTGATGCGCTTCGGCCTGCCGACGATGCCGGCCGAGCTCTCGCTCTACCTGCTCAACTTCGTCGACCGGATCATCATCGTCCGCAGCGCCGGCCTCGCCGAGGCCGGTCTCTACTCACTGGCGGTCAAGTTCGCCCAGGGGGTCAACGTCCTCGTCCGCGGCTTCCAGCTCGCCTGGCCGCCGCTCGCCTACTCGATCCGCGACGACGACGAGGCGAGGACGGCCTACGCCGCGATCGTCACCTGGTTCATCGCCGCCTGCGCCTTCGTCGTCGCCGGCATGTGGCTCTTCTCGCGCTGGTTCGCCCGCATCCTGGCGGCGCCGGAGTTCTTCGACTCCTACGAAGCGGTCGGCCTGATCGCGACCGCCGTCACCCTCTACGCGCTCTACATGGTGCTGGTCGTGATCCTCGGCAGGACCGGCCGCACCGAGTTCAACTTCCCGGCGACGATCGCCGCCCTCGTCGTCAACGTCGCGCTCAACCTCGCCCTGGTGCCGCCGCTCGGCATCGTCGGCGCCGGGCTGGCGCTCGTCGCCTCCTACGTCGTCGTGGTCGGGCTGATGTACGTGCTCACCCAGCGCCTCTTCCCGGTGCCCTACGAATGGGGACGGATGGCGCGGGTCGTCCTCGTCACCGCGGCTGTCGTCCTCAGCGGCGAACTGCTGGTCGCCACCGAGGGCGCCGCCGGCTTCGCGCTCCGCCTGCTCCTCTGGCTGCTCTATCCGCCGCTGCTCTTCCTCAGCGGCTTCTTCAGCGCCGAGGAGCGCGGCTGGCTCGCCCTCCTCCTCAGCGACCCGGCCGAGGTGGTGCGCCGCCTGCGCTCGGTCACCAGCCGCCCCGCCGCCGTCGCCGGCGAGGTCCCCGAGGCCTACGAGGCCGAGCTGCGCGACGACGACGCGGTCCCGTGAGCCTCTGCCCGGTCGCGGATGCTCTCGCCGCGATTCGGGAGTAGCGCCTGGCGCGTGTGCGCCCAGTAGACGCCGGCCGAGTGGCGGGGCAGGAGCGCGGCGGCCAGCGCCCGCAGCGAGTAGGACCAGATCGTCAGCGCCCGCACCGCGAGCGCCGCCGCCCGCGAGTGGTGCTTGCGCATGTAGAGCTCGCGGTTGCGGTGGAATTCGACGATCCGCGGCAGTCCGGCCGAGAGGTCGTTGGTCAGCTGGTCGCGGTGGAAGGCTTCGGCGGCCGGCACGAAGAGGCTCGGCCGGCCGGCCTCGGCGAGGCGCTTCTGGAAGTCGCACTCGTCGTAGTAGACGAAGAAGTCGGGGTCGAGGTAGCCGACCTCGGCGGCGGCCTCGCGGCGGACCATCAGCGCGCTCGATTGCGCCCAGTCGACCCGCCTGACCGCGCTGCCCTTGCTCTGCACGGTGTAGATCCGCTGCACGAGGACCGCCGCGGCGAGAGCGGTGTCGACCCCCGGAAAGCGCCAGGCGCAGTGGCTGGGGCGCCCCTCGGAATCGAGCAGCTGCGGCCCCGCCGCCGCCGCCTCGGGGTGTTCGTCGAGGGCCTCGATCAGCGCCGCCACGGCGCCCTCGCGCAGCTCGGAGTCCTCGTTGAGCAGCAGGCAGTAGGCGCCCGCCGCCTCGCGCAGCAGGGTCGAGTCGTTCTCCGCCTTGCCGGTCCGCCGCTCGAGCGCGATCAGGCGGATGTCGCGCCCAAGGGCCCTGACCGCCTCGGCCGAGCCGTCCTCGGAGGCGTTGTCGATGACCAGGACCTCGCGCTCGACCCCGGCCGGATGGGTGCGCTCGATCGCCTCGAGGCAGACGAGCAGGTCCTCGCGGCCGTTCGTGTTCACGACGCAGTAGGAGAGCGTGGGGGCCACGCGCGCACGATAATCGGCCCGGATGCGCGCAAAGCTCGTCGACCCCTCGGCCTACACGCCGCCCTACGACCGCGCCCTCGCGGCCGGCCTGGCGCGAGCCGGCGCCGAGGTCGAGCTCCTGACCAGCAGCTTCCCCTACGGGCCGGTGCCGGCGGCGGAGGGCTACCGGGCCCGGGAGCTCTTCTACCGGCGGGCGACCGCCCGCCGCCGCCGCGAGCGCACGCGCCAGGCGCTGAAGCTGGCCGAGCACCTGCCCGACATGCTGCGCCTGCGCGGAGCCGTGGCCGACGCCGACGTCGTCCACTACCAGTGGCTGACGCTGCCGGCGCTCGACGCCAGGCTGCTGCCGCCCCGCCGTCCGCGCCTGCTGACCGCCCACTACGTGCTGCCGCCGCGCCCCTCGCGCCGGCAGCTGGCGAGCGCCGGCGCGGCCTTCGGCGCGATGGACGCGGTCGTCGCCCACTCCGAGCAGGGAGCGGCGCGCCTGCGCGACGCCCTCGGCATCGAGGCCGACCGGGTCAGGGTGATTCCCCACGGCGCCTTCGACTACCTGACCCGGCTGCCGCGGGAGGAGCCGCTGCCCGCCGAGCTCGAGGGCGCCGAGGGCCCGGTCGTCCTCTTCTTCGGCCTGCTCCGCCCCTACAAGGGGATCGACACCCTGCTGCGCGCCTTCGGCCGGCTCCGCGGCGCCGAGCTCTGGGTCGTCGGCAACCCGCGGATGGAGGTCGAGCCGCTGCGCCGGCTGGCCGCCGAGGCGCCCGGCCGGGTCCGCTTCCTGACCCGCTTCATCGAGGACGCCGAGATCCCGGCGATCATGCGCCGCGCCGACGTCCTCGCCCTGCCCTACCGCGACGTCGAGCAGTCGGGCGTCCTCTACGCCGGCCTCGCCTTCGGCAAGCCGATGGTGCTGAGCGCCGTCGGCGCCTTCCCCGAGGTCGCCGCCGGAGGCGTCGCCCGGCTCGTCGCGCCGCAGGACCCGGCGGCCCTCGCGGCCGAGCTCGAGCAGCTGATCGGCGACGAGGCCGCCCGCGCCGAGCTCGCCGCCGCGGCGCTCGCCGCCGCCCAGGGCCCCTACTCCTGGGACGCGGTGGCGGCTCAGACCTTGGCCCTCTACCGCGAGCTGCTGGAGGCGCGCCGGTGATCGCGGTCGAACTCGTCTTCTGGCTCAGCGCCGGCCTGATCGCCTACACCCACGTCGGCTACCCCCTGGCCCTCTGGGCCCTGACCCGACGGCGCGGCGGCAGTCGCCACTCCCGGGCGCGGGAGCGGGACCGCGAGGTCGTCGCCGGTCACGAGCGCGATCCCGCGGGAGCGGAGGAGGTGGCGGAATTCATGGCAAGGGCCGCCGGCGCCCCCGCCGTGCTGCCCGAGGTCTCGCTGGTGGTCGCCGCCTATGACGAGGAGGACGTGATCGAGTCGAAGGTCGCCGAGGCGCTGGCGCTCGACTACCCGCGCGAGCGGCTCGAGCTGATCGTCGCCTCCGACGGCTCCTCCGACGCGACCGTCGAGCGGGCGCTGGCGGCCGGCGCCGACCGCGTCCTCGACCTGCCGCGCGGCGGCAAGGTCGCCGCCCAGGACGCCGCCGTGGCGGTGGCGCGCGGCGAGATCCTCGCCTTCTCCGACGCCAACTCCGCCTGGCACCCCGAGGCGCTGCGGCGCCTGGTCGCGCCCTTTGCCGACCCGACGGTCGGCTACGTCTGCGGCCAGGTCCGCTTCACCGATGCCGCCGGCGGCAACCTCGAGGGGGCCTACTGGCGCTACGAGATGGCGGTGCGTGGGATGGAGTCCTCGCTGGCCGGGGTGACCGCCGGCAACGGCGCGATCTACGCGGTCAGGAGCGCGGCCTACTCGCCCCTGCCCCCGTCGGGCAGCCATGACCTCTCCTTCCCCTTCGCCTTCGCCAAGCGCGGCCTGCGCTCGCTCTATGAGCCCGAAGCGCGCGCCGAGGAGAAGATGGTGCCGACGCTCGAGGGCGAGTTCGCCCGCAAACGCCGGATGATGGTCGGCATCTGGGACATCGTCGTCGGCGAGGGCATGCTCAGCCCGCGCGGCTACCCACCGCTCTACGCCTTCGAGATCGCCTCCCACCGCCTGCTGCGCTACCTGACCCCGCTGCTCCACCTGCTCGTCCTGCTCGCCAACTTCGCCCTGCTCGGTAGCGGCTGGGTCTACGAGGCGACCCTCGCCGCCCAGCTGCTGCTGCTCGGCGCCGCCCTGCTCGGCCGTTTCGTCCCCCTGGCCCCCTTCCGCTTCGCCCGTTATTACCTCTCGACCACTGCCTCGATCGCCGCCGGGCTCTGGGACCGGGCGCGGCGCGGGGCGCCCGGAACCTGGGAGAAGGCGGAGGGGACCCGCTAGTGCCGCGGGTGCTGGACATCCTGATCGCCTCGCTGGCGCTGGTCATCCTCTCGCCGCTGCTGCTCGCCGCCGCGATCGCGATCAGGCTGGGAAGCCGCGGGCCGGTCTTCTACCGCCAGCGCCGCGTCGGCCTCGGCGGCGCCGAGTTCGAGATGCTGAAGCTGCGCACGATGGTGCAGGGCTCCGACCCCGTCGGCATCGGCACCGCGGTCCTCCGTGACGACCCGCGGGTCACCGCGGCCGGCCGTGTCCTGCGCCGCACCTCGCTCGACGAGGTGCCGAACCTGGTCAACGTCCTGCGCGGCGAGATGGCGGTGGTCGGGCCGCGGCCGACGATCCCGGCCCAGGTCGCCGACTACAGCGCCGAGCAGCGCCGCCGCCACGAGGTACGTCCCGGGATCACCGGCTGGGCCCAGGTCCAGGGCCGCGCCGGGATCCCCTGGGACGAGCGGATCGAGCTCGACCTCGAGTACGTCGAACGCCGCTCGGCCGCCCTCGACGCGCGGATCCTGCTGAAGACGGCGTGGCTGCTCGTCAGCGGCCATGGGCTGGCGCCGGATTAGGGTAGGCCGATGACGCAGATCGAGATCACCTACGTCGGCGGCCCCACGGCGCTGATCGAGGTCGGCGGGCTGAAGCTGCTGACCGACCCGACCTTCGAGGCGCCGGGGCGTCGCTACCACTTCGGCTGGGGGGCGATGTCGCGCAAGCTCGAAGGGCCGGCGACGATGCCCGACCGCCTCGGCCGCATCGACGCCGTCCTGCTCAGCCACGACCACCACGCCGACAACCTCGACGACGCCGGCCGCGCCCTGCTGCCGACCGCGGCCCGGGTGCTGACCACTCCCTCGGGCGAGCGCCGTCTCGGCGGCAACGCGACCGGGCTGGCGCCCTGGAGCTCGACCACCCTGCCGCTGCCCGAGGGCGGCGAGGTGAAGGTGACGGCGACGCCCGCCCGCCACGGGCCGCCGCTGAGCCGGCCGATCGTCGGCGAGGTCGTCGGCTTCATGCTCGAGTGGGAGGGACAGGGCGACGGCGCCTTCTGGATCAGCGGCGACACGGTCTATTTCGACGGCGTGGCAGAGGTCGGCAGGCGCTTCGACGTCGGCTCGGCGCTGCTCCACCTCGGCAGCGTCCGCTTTGCGGTGACCGGGCCGGCCAGGTACACGATGAACGCGGCCGAGGCCGTCCGCGTCGCCCGCGAGTTTGAGCTGAAGACGATCGTGCCGATCCACTACGAGGGCTGGAAGCACTTCCGCCAGGGCCGCGGCGAGGTCGAGCGCGCCTTCGGCGAGGCCGGCCTCGCGGAGCGGGTGCGTTGGCTCAGTCCCGCGGAGCCGGTCTCGATCGAGGTCTGAGTTGGCCGACCCCGAGGTCAGCCTGCGCGCCTTCGAGCCGGGTGACGCCGCCGCGGTCCACCGCTGGTTCAACAACTCGCGGGCGACGAAGACTCTGGTCGCCCAGCGCCAGGCCTTCTCGCCGGAGGAAGCGGAGCTCTGGGTCGAGCGGGCGATGGCGGTCGAGGGCGAGGACCGCAAGTACGCGATCCTCGTCGCCGGCCACGAGCAGCCGGTCGGCTTCACCGCCCTCTACGGCCTCTCGCGCGAGGGCGGCCCGGAGCTCGGCGCCCTGATCGGCGACGAACTGCGCCGCAGCGGCGTCGGCCGCCGGGCCGAGGCGCTGACCATCGCGCGCGCCTTCGACGAGCTCGGCGCGGAGCGCGTCTACGGCGAGATCCCGGCCTTCAACGAGGCGGCGAAGCGGACCGTCCTCAGCCTCGGCTGGCACCACGTCGAGACCCTTCCCGACCACGACGAACGCGACGGCAAGCGCTTCGACCTCGAGATCTGGGCGGTGCTGCCGGAGGACTTCCGGGCCGCCGCCGCCGACCTGCTTTGAGCCCGACTGCCTCGGCCCGATTGATCGAGGACGGCGGCGCGGCCGCGGTCTCTGACCACTTCTTCCGCTCGCGCCAGTTCCTCGACGCCGAGGGCGTCACCCACACGCTGCGGATCGAGAGCGAGGCGGGCGAGCTGCTGGCGCCGCTTGTCGTCCGCCCGATCGGCGACGGGCCCGAGCTCGACGCGATCTCCCCCTACGGCTACCCCGGCCTCGGGCGCTCCCCCGGCGCGTCCGGCGCGAGCGCGCCCACCCCGATCGATCCCGACGTGATCGACCTCTCGGCGACCGGGCCTGGTCAGCGCCTTCCTCCGCCACACCCTGGTCGAACCGCCGCCGCTGGGCGGGACGAGCGAGCGCAACGTCGTCCAGATCGCCGACCCGGAGCTGTCGCCGAAGAGCCGGATGAGCGATCGCCAGCAGATCCGCAAGAACCTCAAGCGCGGCTATGAGCTGCTCCTGCTGCCGGGCCCGCGGACGAGCGCCGAGCAGCGGGCCGGCTTCCTCGCCGCCTACGAGCAGACGATGCGCAGGGCCGGCGCCGCCGAGCGCTACTTCTTCGGCGCCGCCTACTTCGACCGCGTGCTCGAAGCCGACTCGACCTGGCTGGCGCTGGCGGTCGCGCCCGACGGCACGATCGCGGCCGCATCGATCGCCGCCCGCAGCGACGGCCTCCTCCACTACTACCTGAGCGGCAGCGCCGACTCGCACCTGCGCGACTCGCCGATGAAGAACGTCGTCGCCGCCCTGGTCGAGCTCTCCGCCGAGCTCGGCATCGCCGCTCAATCTCGGCGGCGGCCTGCAGCGCGGCGACCGGCTGGAGGAGTTCAAGCGCGGCTTCGCCAACCGCGAGCAGCCCTGGCGCACCTCGGAGCTGGTCTGCGACACCGCGGCCTACGCGCGGCTCTCGGCCGGCGTGCAGGCGCCGCCCGGGTTCTTCCCCGCCTACCGCGGCGGGCGGCTAGCTCGAGGGGTTCTTCGGGGTCGGGCCGGTGAAGGTGAAGGCCCGGGCGGGCTCGCCGCCGTACTTGCCCCAGGTCTGCTTGCCGAAGGCGCGGATCGCGTCGAGCGTCGCCTGGCCCTTGTACTGCTTGCAGCCGAGCAGGTTGGTCCAGGTCGTCGCCGCCACCGCGTAGGGCATTTCTTCGTTCGGGAAGAGCAGCGTCGCCCCGTACATCGTTTCGTAGAGGCCCTTCAGTTCGAGCTGGTCCTTTTCGGGCAGGTCGGGGCTGTACTGGATCTCCATCCGCCCGTGCTCGAGCGAGTGGACCATGTCGATCAGCAGCGGCATTTCGGTGTAGGCGCCGTCGGCCTGCTGGTAGGGCGGTTCGACGTGGTTGCCGGAGGTCGGCGGGTTGGTCTTGTAGTCCGGCGCTTCGGTCCCCGGCGCGATGTGGGTGTGGCCCTCGTCCTTGAGGTGGAGGCGCAGCACGCAGCCGGCCTGTTTCGCCGCCTGCTGCAGGTTCGTCACCTTGGCCGCGGCGACCGTGGTGCCGGTGCGGTTGTCGGGCTGGACGCCGTTGGTCGAGCCGCTGGCGTTGTCGATGTGGGAGGAGCCCTCGTCGCTGCTCGCCGCCCGAGGAGGTGACGGCGATGACGATGCCGGCGATCACCAGCAGCCCGATCAGGCCGGCGGCGCCGTAGCCGAGCATCAGCCGTTTGCGCTCCGAGGAGGTGTGGTGCTTTTCCTTGGCTTCGCGAGCTTCGCGCAGCCGCTCCCTCTCTTCTTCCCTGCGGTTCGCCATCCGAGTCGGAAGTTTAGTCGGCCCCGGCCAGGGCGTCACCCTCGACCGCTGCCCGCTCCCAGGGCCGGGAGGCGCGCAGCGCGGCGAGCACCGCGCGGGTCGCCGGCGCCCGGTTGAGCGCGTAGAAGTGGATGCCCGGCGCGCCGGCGCCGAGCAGCTCGGCGCACTGCTGGGCGGCATAGGCGATGCCGAGCTCGAACTCGGCCCGCTCGTCGCCGCCGGCCGAGGAGAAGGCCCGGGCCAGGTGGGAGGGGATCGAGGCGTCGCAGAGGTCGCAGATCCGCTTCGTCTGGGCGAAGCTGGCGACCGGGATGACGCCGGCGATGATCGGCACGTCGATCCCGTGTTCGCGCGCCGCCTCGACGAAGTCGAAGTAGACCTGGTTGTCGAAGAAGAGCTGGGTGATCAGGAAGGAGGCGCCGGACTCGACCTTGGTCTTCAGGTAGCTGAGGTCGGTCTCGAGGTCGGGGGCCTCGGGGTGGACCTCGGGGAAGCAGGCGCCGCCGATCGTGAAGTCCCAGCCGGCGGAGATGAACTCGGCCAGCTCGGCGGCGCTGCCGAGGCCGCCCTCGGGCTGGACGAAGTCCTCTTCTCCCTTGGGCGGGTCGCCGCGCAGGGCGAAGACGTTCTCGATCCCGGCCTCGGCGATCCTGTCGATCGTGGTCGCGATCCCCTCGCGGCTCTCGCCGACGCAGCTCAGGTGGGCCATCGTCTCGAGCCCGATCTCGTCCTTGAGCGCCCGGGTTATCTCGACGGTGCCGTCGCGGGTGCCGCCGCCGGCGCCGTAGGTGACGGAGACGAAGTCGGGCTCCATCTCCTTCAGCGAGCGCGCCGTGGCGAAGAGCTGCTCGGTCGCCTCCTCGCTCTTGGGCGGGAAGAACTCGACCGAGAAGGTCGGCCGGTTGGCGGCGATGATCTCGTCGATGCGCATCGGCGCAGAGTAGCTACGCCGAGTTTCGGTGGCGCTCGGCGACCCGCCGCTGAAAAATGGCTTGGATGTCCTCGAGGTGCTTGCCCTTCGTCTCCGGCACGTACTTCCAGCAGAAGCCGAGGGTGAGGATGCCGATCACCCCGTAGAACCAGAAGGCGCCCGAGCGGCCCAGCGCTTCGATCAGGAGCAGGAAGGTGAGCGAGACGATGAAGTTGAAGGTCCAGTTGGCCATCGTCCCCAACCCGGCCGCCTTGCTGCGCACCCCGAGCGGGTAGATCTCGGCGTTGAGCAGCCAGAAGATCGGCCCGAGGCTGATCGCGAAGGAGGCGACGTAGACCATCAGGCTGACGATCGCGACGACCGAGGAGAGGGTGCTGCCACCGCCGCCGATGAAGGCGGCGCCGAGGGCGAAGAGCGAGACCACCATGCCGCTGACGCCGATCATCAGCAGGGTGCGGCGCCCGGCCCGGTCGAGCAGCCGCAGCGCCAGCACGGTGAAGGCGACGTTGATCACGCCGACCCCGACCGCGGCGAGGATCGAGCCGGCGGAGGAGTCGACGCCGGTGAATTCGACGATCGTCGGCGCGTAGTAGATGACGGTGTTGATCCCCGTCACCTGCTGCAGGATCGCCAGGCCGACGCCGACGAAGAGCGCCGCTTTGACCACCGGATCGAGCAGCTCGCTCCAGGAGCCGGGCTTCTCGTCGATGCTCTCCTTGATCTCGTCGATCTCGCGGTCGATCGTGTCGGGGTCGTCGATGCGGATCTTGGCCAGGGTCGCCCGCGCCGCGAAGTCGTCGCCGCTCATCACCAGCCAGCGCGGGCTCTGCGGCATCCGCAGCATGCCGAAGGCGAGCGCCAGGGCCGGCACGCAGCCGAGGCCGAGCATCCAGCGCCAGGCTTCGGAGTGGTCGAAGGCGAGCCCGACCAGGTAGGCGACGAGGATCCCGATCGTGACCGCGAGCTGGAAGAAGCTGACCAGGCGGCCGCGGCTCTCCGGCGGCGCGACCTCGGAGATGTAGACCGGGGCCGCCGCCGAGGCGAGGCCGATCGCGACGCCGATCACGATGCGGGCGCCGACCAGGACCTCGACCCCCGGCGCCGCGGCGCTGATCAGGGCGCCGACGATGAAGACCCCGGCGGCGGCGAGGATCATCACTCGCCGCCCGTACTTGTCGGCCGCGGGACCGGCGTAGGCGGCGCCGAAGACGGCGCCGATCGGCACCGCGGCGACGACCAGGCCCTGGGCGAAGCTGCCGAGGTTGAAGTCGGTCTTGATGAAGAGCAGGGCCCCGGCGATGACTCCCGTGTCGTAGCCGAAGAGCAGCCCGCCGAGCCCGGCGATCGCCGCGGTAAGCACAACGTTGCGCCGCGCCCTCCTCCGGGACGCCTCCAGCCCCTCACTCATCGCCGCGACCGTATCCGCGGCCACGGACGGCGTCGATGAGTGCCCGATCGGCGGCAAAATCGAGGCAAATTCGCGCAGTTTGCGGAGTCGTCGCAGACGCCCCCCTTGCGCGGCCCGGGGAGGCCGCGCTAAGTTCGCATTGCGACCGGGAGAGAGAGGCCCCGCAGAGCCAAGCGGGACACCATCTCGAAGGTGGCGCAAAGAGCTTCTACGCACGTGGGCTACGTGCGGGGCAGGCTACGAGCGTCATCACCGGTCGCGTTTTCGTGCTCGAGACCGGGCACCGGGCCGTGTCCGACCGACTCCCTAGCTTGGCGGCAGGCTGTCGGAGCACCTGCCCTCCTTCAGCCGCGTGCCGGGGCGCACCTCGGGAGCTGGGCGTCGCGGGCGAAACCCGGAGGGACGCACGCGACTAGCCCGCCCGCTCCCACTCTGGCAGGATGCCGAATCGATATGAGCGACGAGCTTCGTTACGAGCGAGTGGGTGCGGCGGCGGTGGTCACGATCGACCGGCCGCGGCGGCGCAACGCGGTCGACGCCGCGACGGCCGCCCTGTTCCGCCAGGCGCTGACCGATTTCGAGGCCGATGACGAGGCCAGGGTCCTGGTCCTGACCGGCGCCGGTGGCGAGGCCTTCTGCGCCGGCGCGGACCTGAAGGCGATGAACCTCGACGTCTCGCATCCGGACGGGCCGATGGGCCCGACCCGGTTGACCCCGGCGAAGCCGGCGATCGCCGCGGTCGAGGGCTGGTGCCTGGCCGGCGGCGTCGAGCTCGCCCTCTGGTGCGACATGCGCGTCGCCACCGCCGACTCGACCTTCGGCCTCTTCGAGCGGCGCTGGGGAGTGCCGCTGCTCGACGGCGGCACCCAGCGCCTGCCGCGGGTCGTCGGCATGGGCAGGGCGCTCGAGCTGATCCTCACCGGCCGGCCGGTGGCGGCGGAGGAGGCGCAGCGGATCGGCCTCGTCAACGAGGTGGTCGAGCCCGGGCGTCACCTCGAGCGGGCGCTCGAGCTCGCCGAGCAGATCGCCTCCTTCCCGCAGGAGACGATGCTCGCCGACCGCCGCGGGGCGATCGAGGGCTACGGCCAGCCACTCGCCGACGGCCTGGCGCTCGAGGCGAGCCTCGGCAACGAGGTCCTCGAGGTCGCCGTCAGCGGCGCCGCCCGCTTCGCCGCGGGCGAGGGCCGCCACGGGGTGTTCTCATGAAAAAGGTCGGGATCGTCGGCCTCGGCTACGTCGGCCTGCCGCTCGCCGTCGCCTTCGCCGAAGCGGGCAGCGAGGTCGTCGGCCTCGACACCAACCCCTCCCGAGTCGACTCGCTGAACGCCGGCCGCAGCCACATCGAGGACGTGCCGGACTCGGTGCTCGAGCCGCTCGCCGATCGGCTGCGGGCGACCGCGCGCCCCGCCGACCTGACCTCCTGCGAATCGATCGTGATCTGCGTGCCGACGCCGCTGACCAGCTCGCGCGAGCCCGACCTCACCTACCTCGAAGGGGCGACCGAGGCGATCGCCGGCATCCTCCAGAAGGACCAGCTGATCGTGCTCGAGTCGACCACCTACCCGGGCACGACGCGCGAGGTCGTGATCCCGGCGCTGGAGGCATCGGGCCTCGCGGCCGGCACCGACTTCCACATCGCCTTCTCGCCGGAGCGGATCGACCCCGGCCGCACCGACTACACCGTGCGGACGACGCCGAAGCTGGTCGGCGGGCTGACGCCGGAGTGCACCGAGCGCGCGCGACAGCTCTACGACCTGATCTGCGACGAGGTCGTCGTCCTCTCGACCCTCGAGGGAGCCGAGCTCTCGAAGCTGCTCGAGAACATCTTCCGCTCGGTCAACATCGCCTTCGTCAACGAGCTCGCCCAGCTCTGCGGCCGGCTCGAGGTCGACGTCTGGGAGGTGATCGACGCCGCCGCGACCAAGCCCTTCGGTTTCATGCGTTTCGATCCGGGGCCGGGGATGGGCGGCCACTGCCTGCCGGTCGACCCCTTCTACCTCGCCTTCAAGGCGCGTGAGCTCGACTTCTACCCCGAGTTCATCGAGCTCGCGGGCAAGGTCAACCAGGCCCAGCCGGCCTATTGCGTCGAGCGCATCGAGCGGGCGCTGAACGAATCGAGCAAAGCGGTCAAAGGCTCCAAGGTCCTGCTCCTGGGCGTCAGCTACAAGGGCGGCGTCGGCGACATCCGCGAGTCGCCGGCGCTCAAAATCGCCAGGCTCCTGACCGACCTCGGCGCCGAGGTCTCCTACCACGACCCGCACGTGCCCGAGGTGGCCGAACTCGAGCTCTCCTCGACCGCGATCGACGAGGGTCTGGCGGCGGCCGACGTGGTCGCGATCGTCACCGCCCACCCGCAGTTCGACTTCGAGCAGATCGTCGCCGCCTCGTCGCTGGTGATCGATTTCCGCGGCGTCACCCGCGAGATCGACGCCGACAACCTGATCCGGCTCTAGGCACTCTTTCTCTTCAGTCCGCGCGTAACCGGCGCGTCTCGACCTGAGACAATACGTTTCGTGCTCGGCCGCGAAAGCATCAGGGACCTGATCCGCAATCAGCACGCGGAGACGATGCGCCAGCTCGACATCCGCGAGGAGGAGGCGAAGCGGGAGTGGCGCTTGCGCGACGAGGAGAACCGCGAGTTCACGCGCGAGATCCTGCTTCGCAACGAGAAGGTCTACACCGCGATGATCGCCACGCTGGAGGAGGGGAGCAGGCAGTTGCGGGCCAATACGCAGGCCGTGCTCAGCGTGCTCGACCGGCTCGAGGACGCGGGCGCCTGAGCTGAAAGGCGCCGTTCAGACTTGACAGCCGCTCCCCGAATATACGAACATACGTTCGTATGGAAGTCGCCTGTGTTCTGAGCCCCGATGCCGAGCTTCGCGCGGTGGGTGAAGCGCGCAGGGCCCCGCGCGAGGACGTCTGGGAGGACGAGCTGCGGCGGCTCGAGGGGATCGGCGCGGCGCTTGAGTCGGAGCGCCCGGGCGAGGCGTTCTTCGTCCTCGGCGGCCTGCGCGGCATCTACGGCGGCCGGCGCGAGGGGGTATTGGCCGCGACGCGCTCGGCGCTGAGCGTGCCGGTCAGCCTCGGCGTCGCCCCGACCCGCTTCGCCGCCTTCGCCGCGGCGCGCGACGGCGCCGGGACCGTCTGCCCGCGGCGCCTGCGCGAGTTCCTCGACCCACTGCCGGTCTCGATCCTCGTCCCCCGCCTCGGCCTCGGCGAGCGCGACGGCGCCGACCTGGTCGAAACCCTGAAGCGGCTCGGCATCGGCACCCTGGGCGCGCTCGCCGCCCTCGCCCCGGCCAAGGTCGCCGACCGCTTCGGCCCTCCGGGCCTGGGCGCGCTGCGCCTCGCCCGCGGCGAGGAGCCGGTGCTGCGCACCCGCCGTCCCCACGAGGACCTCGTCGCCGAGATCGAGCTGCCCGAAGGGACCGCCGGCGAGCGCCTCGACCGTGCCCTCGAGCTGCTCATCGACCGCTTCCTCGCGGCGCCGCAGCGCAAGGGCCGCACCGTCCTCACCGTGCGGCTCGGGGCGCTGCTGGCCGAGGGCGGCAGCTGGAGCGCCGAGCAGGGGGCCGGCCGCCCGACCGCCTCGGCGCCGGTGCTGCGCACCCTGCTCCTCCCGCGGCTCGGAGACCTGCCGGCGCCGGCGATCACGCTGCGCCTGCGCGCGGTCTCGCTCGGGCCGCCGGTGGGCGAACAGCTCGAGCTCTCGGTCCGCGGCCACGAGCAGCGCCGCCACCGCCTCGGCGAGGCAGCGCGCGAGGTGCGCGCCGCCCAGGGGGCCGGGGCGTTGCTCAAGGTCCTCGCGGTCGACCCCGCCTCGCGCGTGCCCGAGCGCCGCGCGGTCCTCACCCCCTACCGACCATGAAGCCCCCGCTTTGAGTGGCGGCGGCGGATCGCGCCGCCTCTACGCGCCGAGGCGGGTCGAGGTGGAGACGAGGGGCGGCGCCCCGCGGGCGGTCGCCGGCGTCGCGGTCGAGGCGGTGCGCGAGCAGTGGCGGGTGGAGGACCGCTGGTGGACCGAGCGCCCCGTCCTGCGCAGCTACTTCGAGCTGGTCCTCGCCGACGGCCGCGACGCGGTCGTCTTCCTCGAGGGGACCAGCGGCCACTGGTACCGGCAGCGGGCCTGACGATGGGATACGTGGAGCTGCACGCGCACTCGGCCTTCTCCTTCCTCGACGGCGCCTCGACCCCCGCCGAGCTCGCCACCGCCGCCGCCCGCCTCGGCTATCCCGCCTTCGCCCTCACCGACCACGACGGGGTCTGGGGGTCGATGGAGTTCGCCCAGGCCTGCAGGGGCCTCGGCCTGCGCTCGATCACCGGCGCCGAGCTGACCCTCGCCGGCGGCGCCCACCTGACCCTCCTGGTCGAGAGCGCCGCCGGCTACCGCAACCTCTGCCGGCTGCTGACCGCCGCCCACTCCCACACCCGTGACGGCCGCCGCCGTATCGCCGGGCGGCCGTGGACGACGCTGGAGCGGGTCGAGGAGCACAACGAGGGGCTGGTCTGCCTCTCCGGCTGTGCCCGCGACGGCGCCGTCGCCGGCGCCTGGGAGCGCGGCGAGCCGGCCGCCGCCGCGGCCCTGGCGCGAAGGCTGCTGGGGGCCTTCGGCCGCGAGCGCTTTCGGGTCGAGCTGCAGCGGCCGCGCTGGCGCCGCGACCGGGCGCGCAACCGCTGGCTCGCGGGCCAGGCCGAGCGGCTCGGCGTGGCGGCGGTCGCCACCGGCAACGTCCACTCCCACGACGCCTCCCGCAGCCGGCTCCAGGACGCCCTCGTCGCGGTCCGTCTGGGCACCACCCTGGAGGGCTCCGAGAGCCGGCGCCGCGGCAACTCGAGCTCGGTCCTCGCCTCGCCGGAGGAGATGGCGGCACGCTTCCCCGAGCACCCGGCGGCGCTTGCCGAGAGCGAGCGGCTGGCCGAGCGGCTGTGCTTCGACCTGACCGAGCAGCTCGGCTACCGCTACCCCGGCGCCGAGGATGCCGGCGCCGATCGTAAGCTCGCCGAGACCTGCCGGGCGCTGCTCGAGCCGCGCTACGCCGGGCGCCCCACCCGGGCCGAGGCGGAGGGGCGGCTGGAGGCGGAGCTGGCGACGATCCGCAAGCTCGGCCTCTCCGGCTTCTTCCTCCTCCACCGCGAGCTGCTCGAGCTGGCCCGCGAGGTCGCGCTCGAGGTCCGCGGCCCCGGCTCGGCGCGCTCGGTCCTGCCGCCGGGGCGGGGGAGGGGCTCGAGCGTCAGCTCGATCGTCTGCTACCTGACCGGCCTCTCCCACATCGACCCGGTCGAGAAAAAGCTCTTCACCGGCCGCTTCCTCAACGACGAAGTGACCTCGGTCCCCGACATCGACCTCGACTTCCCGCGTGACATCCGCGAGGTGCTGATCCCCCGTGTGCACGAGGTCTACGGCAGCGAGCACTCGGCCCTGGTCGCGGCCTTCCCGACCTACCGGCCGCGCGGCGCGGTGCGCGACCTCGGCAAGACGCTGGCGCTGCCCGCCGCCGAGCTCGACCGCGTGGCGAAGGTCCTCGGCTTCCACGAGACGGTGGCCGAGCTCGAGCGCGACGTCGCCGCCGCGCTCGGCCCGCGGCGGGCGGCCGCCCCCGGCTGGCGGACGCTGATCGGCCTTTGCGGCGAGGCGATGGGGCTGCCGCGGCACGCCTCTCAGCACTCGGGCGGGATGGTGATCGCGACGCGGCCGCTGATCGACGTCTGCCCGGTCGTGCCGGCGGCGATGGAGGGCCGCCAGATCGTCCAGTGGGACAAGGACTCATGTGCCGACGCCGGCTTCCTCAAGATCGACCTGCTCGGGCTGGGGATGCTCTCCGCGGTCGAGCGCTGCGTCGACGAAGTGCGCCGCACCCGCGACGAGAGCCTCGACCTCTCGCGGATCGACCACGAGGACCGCCAGACCTTCGAATCGATCCAGGCGGCGGAGACGACCGGCGTCTTCCAGATCGAGAGCCGCGCCCAGATGCAGATGCTGCCTCGCACCCTGCCCCAGAACCTCGACGACATCACGGTGCAGGTGGCGCTGGTCCGTCCCGGGCCGATCCAGGGCGGCGCCGTCCATCCCTATATAGAGCGACGCAAGCGCCGGCGCGAGGACCCCGGTTTCGAGATCCCCTACGCCCACCCCCTGCTCGAGGGCCCGCTGAAGGAGACCCTCGGCACGATCGTCTACCAGGAGCAGGTGCTGGAAGTGGCCAAGGCGCTCTCGGGCTTCTCCTCCGCCGAAGCCGAGGGGCTGCGCCGGGCGATGAGCCGCCGCCGCTCGGAGGAGGCGATCGCCCGCCACCATCGCCGCTTCCTCGACGGCGCCGCCGCCAACGGCGTCGAGCGCCCGGTCGCGCAGCGGGTCTGGGAACAGATCCAGGGCTTCTCCGGCTTCGGCTTTCCCAAGGCGCACTCGGCGGCCTTCGGCCTGCTCGCCTACCAGTCCGCCTGGCTGCGGGTCCACCGCGGCCCCGAGTTCCTCTGCGCCCTGCTCAACGAGCAGCCGATGGGCTTCTATCCGCCCGACTCGCTGGTCCACGAGGCGCAGCGGCGGGGGATCCGGGTCGACGGGCCCGACGTCAACCGCAGCCGCGTCCTCTGCTTCGTCGAACGGCCACGGGGCGGGCTGGTGGTGCGGGTCGGCCTCGGCTACGTCAAGGGCGTGCGCGAGGAGGAGATGGAGAGCCTCGTCGCCGCCCGTGAGAAGGGCGACGCCTACGGCGGGATCGCCGACCTCGCCTCGCGCTCGGGGGCCGGTCGCGACGGCCTCGAACGGCTGGCCTGGGCCGGGGCGCTGGACGAGGTCTCGCGCGGCGGCACGGGCGATCGCCGTGCCGCGCTCTGGCAGGTCGGCCTCGTCCCGCCGGCCGCCGGCAGCCAGCTGGCGCTGCCGCTCGAGCCCGCCGCGCCGCCGCCGCTCGAGCCGC
Source organism: uncultured Solirubrobacterales bacterium (assembly GCA_963836415.1). Taxonomy (GTDB): domain Bacteria; phylum Actinomycetota; class Thermoleophilia; order Solirubrobacterales; family 70-9; genus VRUE01. The sequence goes on along the minus strand of CAWIJE010000004.1, from coordinate 1,111,380 downwards.
TCGGCGGCTGGGAGAAGATGATCGCCGAGTATCGCTCCACGGGAATGTCGCTGGACCGCCACCCGATGGAGCTGATGCGCGACGAGGTCGACCCGGCGCTGCTGCGCAGCACCGACCTCGAGGGGGTCGCCGACGGCAGCGAGGTCGAGGTCGCCGGCATGGTCGTCGCCCGCCAGCGGCCCGAGACGGCGAAGGGGATCGTCTTCATGCTCTTCGAGGACGAGCGCGGCGTCGTCAACCTGATCGTCCCGCCGCCCGTCTACGAGCGCCACCGCGCCCTGGTCCGCGCCGCCCCCCTGCTGCGCGCCCGGGGCCGCCTCGAGCGCCGCGAAGGGATCGTCAACGTCCTCGTCGCCGAGGTCGCCCCCCTCGAGCGCACCCCCCAACCCCGCCGACGGGCCGAAAAAGCTACTCCGGATAGCGAAATCGGCCCGTCGGCGGTGCGGTTGTTGAGGGAGCGGGCGGTGGCGGAGCTGCGGGCGGTGGCTCCGGCCGGTCACAGCTTCGGGCGCCGTGGGCGCTGAGGAGCCCGCCAGAGCGCGGGCCCAGAATTTCCTCGGGGACGGGGCAGGGGGCTATGTTGCGGCGGTGAGCACCGAGGCCGACGTCCGCGAGCTGGCCCTCGCCCTGCCCGACACCGCCGAGAAGCCCTCCTACGGGATGCCGGGCTTCCGCGTCCGCGACAAGCTCTTCGCCCGGATCCGCGAAGAGGGCGTCCTCGTCCTCTGGTGCGAGAGCCTCGAGGAAAAGGAGTTCCTGATCGAAGGCGATCCGGAGAAGTTCTTCACCGTCGCCCACTACGACGGCCACCCCCATGTCCTCGTCCGGCTCGCGGCGGTCGATCGCGAGGAGCTCGCCGAGCTGCTGGCCGAATCGCACCGGATCCGCGACCCCGGATAGCCCAGAGGGCGGCGAGCGGCCCTCGCTAACGTCGCCCGCTTGAGTTGGATCTCGCGCATAGCCGTCGACGTCCGGCCCCTGCGGGAGTCGCGCGACTTCCGCCTGCTCACCGCCGGCTCGCTGATCACCGGCCTGGGCACGCAGGCGACCCTCGTCGCCCTGCCCTACCAGGTGTTCGTGATCACCAACTCGGCCTTCCTCACCGGCCTCACCGGCGCCGCCGAGCTGATCCCGCTCGCCGCCGGCTCCCTCTACGGAGGCGCCCTGGCCGACCGCTTCGACCGCCGCCTGATGCTGCTCGTCTGCCAGCTCGCCCTGGTCGGAGCCGCCGCGGTCCTCGCCCTGGTCTCGATCGGCGCCGAGCCGCCGGTCTGGATCCTCTACGTCCTCGCCGCCGCTCTGGCCGGCTCCTCCGCGGTCGAGCGGGTCGTCCGCGCGGCGATCGTCCCCAACACCGTCTCGCCGGAGCGCCTGCGCGGCGCCCTCTCGCTCACCTACGGCCTCTACCAGCTGACCCAGGTCGTCGGGCCCGCGGTCGGCGGCCTCCTGATCGCCGGCTTCGGCATCCCCGTCCCCTACGCGGTCGACGCGGTCAGCTGCCTGGGGATGGCCGCCGCCGCCGCGGCGATGTCACCGCAGCCGATCACCGCCGGCGTCGAGCACGAGCCGGTCCTGCGCTCGATCCGCAGCGGCCTCTCCTTCGTGCGCCGGCTCAGGGCGCTGACCGGCAGCTTCGTGATCGACCTCTCGGCGATGACCTTCGGCATGCCGCGGGCCCTCTTCCCGGTCCTCGCGCTGACCGTCTACCACGCCGGCGCCGGCGGAACCGGCCTGCTCTACGCGGCCGTCGCGGCGGGCTCGACCGTCGCCGCGCTGACGACTGGCTGGCTCCTCCACGCCCGCTTCCTCGGCCGCATCGTGCTCGCCGCCGTCGCCGCCTGGGGAGTGTTCATCGCCCTCGCCGGGGTCGTCGGCTCGATCTGGGCGGCGGCGGCGCTCTTCGCCCTGGCCGGCGCGGCGGACAGCATCAGCGCCGTCTGCCGCTCGACGATCTCGCAGACGCTGACCCCGGATCGGATGCGCGGTCGGATGAGCTCTGTCTTCAGCCTCGTCGTCGCCGGCGGGCCGCGGCTCGGAGACGTCGAGTCCGGGACCGTCGCGGCCCTGACCTCGCCGGCCTTCTCGGTGGTCTCGGGCGGGCTGGCCTGCCTCGCCTCCGTCGGCCTGATCGCCGCCGCCTTCCCCGAGCTCGCCGCCTACGACGGTGACGTCGTCGGCCCCGGCACGCTCGGCGAGGACCAGCTCGAGCTGGCGGCGGAGCGAGCCGAGGCCGAGGAGCTGGCCTAGCCGCAGGCGCAGGGCTCGGGCATCGGGAAGAGCCGCAGGAAGCGCTTCGCCGCCCGCTTGCTGCCGCCGAGCTCGACCGTGCCGGCCGCCAGCGCCAGCTCAAGCTCGAGCTGGCCGGCGAGCAGGGCGGCGAAGGTCCCGGGATCGGCCTCGATCGAAGCCGCCGGCTCGCGGCCGGGCTCCCCGCGGGAGAGCTCGACCTCTCCGGCGGCGACCTCGACCTGGAAACGGTCGTCGCCGAACCTGACCTCGTAGGCCTCCTCGAGGCCCTCGGCCGCGGCAGGGTCGAACAGCGAGCGCAGGGCGAGGACGATCGAGTCGGGGCCGATCTCCATCGTCTCGGGAGGCTGCGGCGAGCGCGCGCCCCAGGCGCCGAGCTCGGTCACGATCGGCTCCAGGCCGCGGCCCCACTCAGTCAGCTCGTAGACCGAGGCGGGGGCCGGGGGAGGGAGCTTGCGGCGCCTGATCACGGCGGCGGCCTCGAGCTCGCGAAGGCGCTCTGCGAGGATGTTCGTGCTCGCGTGCGGCAGCCCGTTGCGGAGGTCGGTGAAGCGCTTCGGGCCGAGCAGGAGTTCGCGGACGACGAGCAGCGCCCAGCGCTCACCGACCACGTCGAGCGCGTGAGCAAAGCGACAGGCCTCCCCATAACTACGGCGTGTCTTCGTCGCTGCCATACGGAGAGTCTAAGCCAGTTACTTCAACTTTACAAGTGGGTAGTTGTTTTTTTGAACCATCTGCTAAGGTGCCCCGACCGATGACCACCCCGACCAGAGGAGACCGAGACCGATGAGCGCAGAAACCGCCGATCGCCGCCGCTGGCTCGCCCTCTACGTCCTCTGCGGCGCGATGCTGATGATCGTCCTCGACGCGACGATCGTGAACGTCGCCCTGCCGACGATCAAAGAAAGCCTCGGCTTCTCCCAGAGCGACCTGACCTGGGTGATCAACGCCTACCTGATCCCCTTCGGCGGCCTGCTGCTGCTCGCCGGGCGCATGGGTGACCTGCTCGGCCAGCGCCGCATCTTCATGGCCGGCCTCGCGGTCTTCACGGTCGCCTCGCTGGTCTGCGCCGCCGCCGAGAACCAGGCGATGCTGATCGGCGGCCGCTTCTTCGCCGGCGTCGGCGGCGCCTTCGCCTCGGCGGTCATCCTCGGCATGATCGTGACCATGTTCCCCGAGCCGCGGGAGCAGGCGAAAGCGATCGGCACCTACGGCTTCGTCGCCTCGGCCGGCGGCTCGATCGGCCTGCTCGCCGGCGGCGCCCTGACCCAGGCGATCAGCTGGCACTGGATCTTCCTGATCAACCTGCCGATCGGGATCGGGGTCGCCTACGGCGCGCTCAAGCTGGTCGAGGACAAAGCCGGGATCGGCCTCAAGGAAGGCGCCGACGTCCCCGGCGCGGCGCTGATCACCGGCTCGCTGATGATCGGCACCTACGCGATCCTCGGCATCACCGACCACGGTTGGACCTCGGCCCAGACCCTCCTGCTCGGCCTGCTCTCGGCGTCCCTGTTCGCCGGCTTCCTCTACCGCCAGTCGCGGATCCCCAACCCCCTGGTGAAACTGAGCCTCTTCCGCAACCGGAACCTCTCGGGGGCCAACGTGATCCAGGGCCTGCTGGTGGCGGGAATGTTCGGGATGTTCTTCCTCGGCGCCCTCTACCTGCAGCAGGTGCTCGGCTACGACGCCCTCCAGGTCGGCCTCGCCTTCCTGCCGGCGACGGTGATGATGGGCGCCCTCTCGCTCGGCTTCTCGGAAAAACTGATCATGCGCTTCGGCCCGCGCACGACATTGATCCCCGGCGTCTCGCTGGTCGGCCTCGGGCTGCTGCTCTTCGCCCGCACGCCGGTCGACGGCAACTACCTGACCGACGTGATGCCGCCGATGCTGCTGATCGGCATCGGCGTCGGCACCTCGTTCCCGTCGCTGATGACGCTGGCGATGTCAGGCGCGTCGCCGGAGGAGTCGGGCCTCGCCTCCGGGGTCGTCAACACCAGCCTGCAGGTCGGCGGCGCGATCGGACTGGCGGTCCTCGCGACCCTCGCCGCGCAGCGCACCAGCACCCTCGAAGACGGCGGCAGCGCTCACCTCGCGGCGCTCAACTCGGGCTTCCACCTCGCCTACGTCGTCGGCGCGGCGCTGATCGCCGTCGCCCTCGTCGTCGCCGTCACCGTCCTGCGCCAGCCCGACATGGCGGCGATGCAGGCCGCCCATGAGCAGGGCGAAGGTGGGGGCGAGGGCGAGCGCGAGGGTGCCGGCGAGCCGGTCTACTCGGACGCGATCTGACCCGGCGCTTCGCCGGGGCCGAACAAAGGAGAGAGATGGGACAGCCGGTAGTTCACTTCGAGGTCATCGGCACCGACGGCGAGAAGCTGCGCGAGTACTACTCGGGCTTGTTCGGCTGGCAGATCGACGCCTCGAACCCGATGAAGTACGGGATCGTCAAAACGCGAGGACAACCCGGCCCCCGACGGCAGCTTTGGGATCGGCGGTGGCGTCGCCGGCTACGACAACGTCGAGGGCGGCGTCACCTTCTACGTCGCCGTCCCCGACGTCGAGGAGGCGCTGGCCAAGGCCGAGAGCCTCGGCGGCACCCGCGTGATGGGCCCGGAGAAGGTGGGCGACATGGTCGAGCTCGGCCAGTTCAAGGACCCCGAGGGGCACCTGATCGGCGTCGTCAAGGACCAGACGTAGCGGCGACCCGGGGCTCGTCGCCGCCGGCCGAGGCCCTGCCGCGGCCGAGCGCGTGGCGGGCGTTGACGACGACGGCGCGGGGGATCGCCTTGGCCATGACCCCGGCCGGCCCGGCCCGACGGGTGCCCATCTGGTCGAACCAGGTCGCGACCTTGGGGTCGCGCGCGGCGGCCGAGAAGAGCAGCCGCTCCGGGGGGCTGAGGCGCCGGCCCGTCGCGTAGTCGTGGATCAGGAAGGTGTGGCCGCCGAGCCGCCGCCGGTGGAGCTTGCGGTAGCGCTCGAGCCCGTCCTCCAGCGGCTCGCTCCCGGCCAGCGCCGGAGCCACCGAGTCGGCCAGCCATTCGCCGGACTGGAAGGCCCAGCCGCAGCCGACCCCGAACAGCGGGTCGGTCGCCAGGGCGGCATCGCCGACCAGGGCCAGGCCGGGCTCGCGCGGGCGCCGGACCCGGTTGGTCATGTCGATCTTGCCGATCACGTCGTCGACGCAGCGGCTCTCGAGGATCGGCGGCGGGTCGGGCATGCCGGCGACGAAATCGACCAGCGCCTTGCCCGGGTCGCGCTTGAACTCCGGCAGCCGGTCCATCGTCGGCATCGCCGCGTAGAAGGTGAGGCCGTGGTCGGTGGGGAAGGCGGCCGCCCACTGCGGGTCCGCCATCCAGATGCTGCCGTCGGGAGCGCCCTCGGGGGCCGGGCCCTCGTAGTAGCTGCCGTAGGCGAAGCGGCCGTGCGGGTAGGTCTTCTCGGCGACGTTGCCGATCTTCGCCACCCTCGAGTCGCGGCCGTCGGCGCCGACGACGAGCCGGGCGCGCAGCTCGGTCTCGGTGCCCTCGCGGTCGCGGACGGTGACCCCGGAGACGGCGCCCCCGGAGCGGCTCAGGCGCTCGGCAGACTGGCCGAGCAGGAGGTCGACGCCGTCGACCTCGGCGGCGGCTTCGCGAACCAGCGGGTCGAGCAGCTCGCGCCGCAGGTTGAGGCAGAGGCCCGCCTCCTCGGTGGGGGCCTCGATCCATCCCCACTCGGTCCAGGCGCGGACCCGGGGGCGAACGCCGCCGGCCTCGACGATCGGCTCGAGCAGGCCGAGCCGTTCGACCGTCGGCACCCCCGAGGCCTGGATGAAGTGCGAGCACATCCGCTTGAAGGCCTTCGGGTCCGGCTGTTTCTCGACCACCGCGACCCGGTGGCCGGCCCGGCCCAGCAGCATCGCCGTCGTGCAGCCCGCGAGGCTGCCGCCGACGACGACCACGTCGTAGTCGCTTCCGTTTCCGCCGATGCCTACGCTTCCGTTCACTTCGGACCTCCCGCTCGGATCGTCTTGCCCGGACTGATCATGCGGCCCGTACTATACGCTTCGAACTGTGAAAAGCAAGCCGATCAAATTGACGACGACCTCCTATGCGCTGCTGGCGCTGCTCGACCAGCTCGGCGAGGCGACCTCATACGACATCAAGCAGGCGCTCGACAAATCGATCCAGAACTTCTGGCCTGTCCCGCACACGACCGCCTACGACGAGCCGGCGCGTCTCGCCGATGGCGGCTACCTCACCGTGCACCAGGAGAACGGCGGCCGTCGCCGCAAGACCTACGGCCTGACCGAGTCGGGCCGCGAGGCGCTGCGCGCCTGGGCCGACGAGCCGCGGGTGGCGCCGCCGCAGCTGCGCGACGAAATGGTGCTGAAGATCTTCGCCGGCGCCGAGCCCGAGCCGATGGTCGACCCCCGCGCCGCCTGGCACCGGGAGAAGCTCGAGGAGCTCGCCGGCTACCTCGAGAACGTGCGCGAGGCGGAGGGATACGAGCGCTCCCGGCGGACGCTGATCGCCGGTCTCGCCTACCATCGAAAGATGCTCGAGATGCTGGAAGAGTTGACCGGCTGATGGGAAGGGTCGTGATCAGCGAGTTCGTCTCCCTCGACGGGGTGGTCGAGGACCCCGGCGGCTCCGAGGACTTCAAGCACGGCGGCTGGAGCTTCGCCTTCGAGCGCGGCGAGGAGGGCGACCGCTTCAAGCTCGAGGAGACGATGGACGCCGACGCCCTGCTGCTCGGCCGAGTCACCTACGAAGGCTTCGCCGAGGCCTGGCCCGAGCGCGAGGGTGAGTTCGCCGACCGCTTCAACAGCATGCCCAAGTACGTCGTCTCCTCGACCCTCTCCGACCCGGGCTGGACCAACTCCACCGTGCTCGGCGGCGAGCTCGAGGAGGAGATCGGCCGGATCAAGCAGAGCCACGACGGCGACCTCGTCGTCCACGGCAGCGCGACCCTGGCGCGGTCCTTGCTCGAGGCCGGGCTGGTCGACGAGCTGCGCCTGATGGTCTTCCCCGTCGTCCTCGGCTCCGGCCTGCGCCTCTTCGGCGATACCGACGAGAAGCTGACGCTGGCCCTGGCCGAATCGAAAATAGTCGGCGACGGCGTCGCGATCCTCATCTATCGCCCGCCGGCCGAGTAGGCGGCCTGCGTGCGGGCGGTCCCCCTCGGCCTCGCCCTCTGCCTGGCGCTGGCGCTGCTCAGCGGCGCCGAGGCGAGCGTCGTCACCGGTGGCAACGTCCGCGTCGCCTTCCGCGGCTGGGTCACGCCCCGGGCGCTGCCGCGCACCGCGCAGGTCCCCGTCGCCCTGCACGTCTCGGGCTCGGTCACGCCGGTCGGAAACGGTCGCCCTGCCGGCCTGCGCCGGGTGACGATCGCGATCAACCGGCACGGCTCGATCTCGACCCGCGGCCTGCCGATCTGCCCGCGCAACCGGCTGCGCTCGCGAACCACCGAACAGGCGCTGGCGATCTGCGGCAAGGCCCTGGTCGGCATGGGCCACTTCCGCGCCCACATCGATATCCCCGAAGCCACTCCCTTTCCCAGCAGCGGCCGGCTGCTCGCCTTCAGCACGACCTACCACGGCCACCGGGCCCTGGTCGGGCAGGTCTTCGGCACCAATCCGGTGCCGATCTCACAGGTGCTGCCGATGAGCCTGAAGCGCAGCAGCGACGGTCAGTTCGGGCCGACGATCTCGGTGACGATGCCCGAGTTCAGCAATGACTGGGGCTACGTCACCGGCTTCGACCTGACGCTCGAGCGCGACTACAGATACCGCGGCCGCACGCGCAGCTTCCTCGAAGCCAGCTGCCCGGCGCCGAAGGGGGTCGAGGAAGCTCCCTTCAAGGCCGCTCGCGGGACCTTCTACATGAACGAGGGCCTGCCGCTGACCCGGGTCATCAGCGGCAGCTGCGAAGTCGGCGGTGAGCCTCGGTGAACGGCGAAAAGGGAACCAACTGGCGCGTCTGGGGGGTCGGCGCCCTGATCGCCCTGGTCCTGATCGTCTGCCTGCAGAACTCGCAGCAGGTGCGGGTCGACGTCCTCTTCGTCAGCGTCAACGCGCCGCTGATCGTCACCCTCCTGGTCGCGGTCGCGGTCGGCGCCCTGATCGGCTACCTGGCGCCGGTCGTCAGCCGCCACCGCCGCGATCAGCGACGCAAGGCGATCGAGCCCTAGATGGCGGAGACGCCGGCGGAGGCCGTCGACGCGACCCGGCGCACGCTGCTCGCCGGCGAGCGCACCGAGCTCGCCTGGTGGCGGACCGGCCTCACCGCCCTCGCCGTCGGCCTCGCCGTCGGCCGCGTGGTGCCCGGCATCGACGACAGCCACCATCACTGGCCCTATGTCCTCGCCGGCGCCTGCTTCGCCGTCTACGGGGTGGCGGTGATCGCCTACGGCAGCCTGCGCCGGCGCAGCGTCGAACGGGCTCTGGCCGAGGGCGGCTTTCCCGAGCCGGCCTCCTTCGCCCACGGCGGCCTGGCGGCAGCCGGCGTCGCGCTCGGCCTGATCACGATGATCCTGATCGTCTTCGACTGATGGCCGTGACCGGGGTCAGGCTCCTGCAGAACTACGTCGGCGGCGCCTGGACGCCGGCCGAGGGGGGCGAGGAGCTCGAGGTGACGGCGCCGGCAAGCGGCGAGACGCTGGCGCGGGTGCCGCTCTCGACCGCCGCCGACCTCGACGCCGCGGTGAGCGCCGCCCGCGCCGCGCTTCCCGCCTGGCGCGACGTCTCGGTGATCGATCGCGGCCGCCGCCTCTTCGCCCTGCGCGAGGCGCTCGAGGGCCGGCGCGAGGAGCTCGCCCGCTCGGTGACGACCGAGATGGGCAAGACGATCGCCGATGCCCGGGCCGAGGTCTCGCGCATGATCGAGATGGTCGAGTGCGCCTGCGCCGTGCCGACCACGATCCAGGGCCGGGTCGCCGAAGACGTTTCGCGCGGGGTCGACGCCGAAACGGTGCGCCAGCCGGTCGGGGTCTGCGCGGCGATCGTGCCCTTCAACTTCCCGGCGATGGTCCCCTTCTGGTTCCTGCCCTTCGCGATCGGCTGCGGCAACGCCTTCATCCTCAAGCCCTCCGAGCAGGTCCCCCTGACCCAGCAGATCGCCTTCCAGGCGCTGGCCGAAATCGACCTCCCCGCCGGCGTCGTCAACCTCGTCAACGGCGGCCGCGAGGTGGTCGAGGGGATCGTCGACCACCCCGGCATCGACGCCGTCTCCTTCGTCGGCTCGGCGCCGGTGGCGCGGCTCGTCTACGAGCGCTCGGCCAAGGCCGGCAAGCGGGTGCAGGCGCTGGGCGGCGCCAAGAACCACATGGTCGTGATGCCCGACGCCGTGATCGATCGCACCGTCGCCGCCCTCACCGGGTCGGCCTTCGGCGCCGCCGGGCAGCGCTGCATGGCGGGCTCGGTGGTGGTCGCCGTCGGCAGCGCCCACGAGGCGCTGATGCCGGCGCTGCGCGAGGCGGCTGAGGGGCTGCGGGTCGGCGACGGGCTCGACGAGAAGACCGACGTCGGCCCGGTGATCTCGGCCGCCGCCCGCGACCGGATCGTCGCCGCGATCGACCGGGCCGAGGCCGAGGGCGCCGCGATCGTCGTCGACGGGCGCGGTGCCGAGGGCGCCCCGGGTGGCGCCTACGTCGGCCCGACGATCGTCGACGAGGTGAGGCCGGAGATGGAGGTCGCCCGCAGCGAGGTCTTCGGCCCGGTCCTCACGGTCCTGCGGGCGGCGACGCTCGACGAGGCGATCGAGTTGATCGGCGAGAGCCCGTTCGGCAACGGCGCCTCGATCTTCACCGAGTCGGGGGCGGCGGTGCGCCGCTTCCGCCAGGGTGTCGAGGCGGGGATGGTCGGGGTCAACATCGGCGTCGCCGCGCCGGTCGCCTTCTTCCCCTTCTCCGGCTGGAAGGACTCCTTCCTCGGCGACCTCCACGCCCACGGTCCCGACGCGGTCGAGTTCTTCACCCGCAAGAAGACAGTGACCAGCCGCTGGTTCGCCGCCGACTCGGCCGGCGGCGACTACTTCGTCGAGCGCGGCGCCGAGTAGGCCCGCCGGACGTTCGGCCGACCCGCCGCTCAAATTCCGGGAATGGCTCGGATATCCTCGGCCGCAGCCCCGGGCCCCTCACCCCTGAGCGTCCGCCCGAAGCACAACCAAGGGAGTCCAAGCCGATGCGCCGTGTCTCGATTCTTCTGTCCCTCTGCCTTTTCGCGGCCCTCGCCTTCAGCGCCTCGGCGCAGGCTTCCGGCGGCACAGTGACCGGCTGGGGCTACAACGCCTACGGAGAAGTGGGGACCGGCCAGGCGACCTCGAGCCCTCCCACCTGCCTATGCCTTACGGCTCCGGTCGCGGTCCCGCTCAGTGGGGTCGTCCAGACCGCCGGTGGCGAGTACCACTCCCTGGCGCTGATCAGCGACGGCACGGTCAAGTCCTGGGGCTACAACTACTACGGCACGCTTGGCAACGGCAGTACCGACACCGAAAACCCCGTCCCGACCACGGTGCCGGGCCTGACCGGCGTGATCGCTGTCGCCGCCTCCGGCGCCGACAGCTACGCACTGCTCTCGAACGGCACCGTGATGTCGTGGGGTAACAACGAGTACGGCCAGCTCGGCATCGGCACGGTGACCGGTCCCGAAGAATGCAGCGCAACTCCCTGCTCCCACAAACCGGTGTTGATCCCCGGCCTGACCAACGTCGTCTCGCTGGCGACAAGCGCCGCCGCCGACACCGTCTACGCGCTCCGCGGCGACGGCACGGCCGTCGCCTGGGGCGAAGACTGGGGCGGGCAGCTCGGCAACGGCGTCGGGACCCGGACGGGCTGCGAATGCGTCGCCTCGCCGACCGCGGTCCCGGGTGTCAGCAACGCGATCGCGATCGCCGGCGGCGAATCCTGGGCGATGGTCCTGCTCGCCGATCACTCGATCGTCGCCTGGGGCGAAAACCAGTACGGCTCGCTCGGCACCGGCAGCCTGGCGGCGGAAAACGGCGGTTGTTACTGCCAGACGGCGACCAAGACCCTGACCGGAGTGAAATCGATCGCGGCCGGTGACTACGACGGCGTCGCGATCATGCTCGACGGCTCGGTGAAAGTCTGGGGCTACAACTACTACGGCACGCTCGGGCTCGGCGAACACACCCGAGGGACCGAGTGCAACTGCGTCAGCACGCCGACGACGGTGCCTGCCTACGCCGGGGCCCAGGCGGCATCGGTGAACTACGGCGACATGCTGGTTCTGCTCGCCGATGGCACCGTGCACGGTGCCGGCACCAACGAATACGGTGAACTCGGCGATCTGTCGACCGTGGAACGATCGGCCCCGGTCACCACCTACGGCGTCGGCGGTGCCAGCGCCGTCTCCCTGCGGGCCTACGGCGGCTCGGCGATCATCGGCCCCTCGCAGACCCTCTCGGTCGCCTTCGCCGGCGCCGGCACGGGCACCGTCCAGGGCGGCGGCGAAATCAACTGCCCCACCCTCTGCACGGCGAAATACCCACAGGGCAAGGTGGCGCCGCTGACCGCGACCTCGACCGCCGGCGGCTTCGCCGGCTTCTCGGGTGGCTGCACAGGCACCGCGACCTGCCTGGCGAAGCTGGAAACCGACCAGACGGTGACGGCGACCTTCGGCGTGCCCTCGGGCACCACGATCACAAAGGCCAAGTTCACCGGCAAGAAGAAGAACAAGGCGACCTTCAGCTTCTCGGCGCCCGGCGCGATCACCGGCTATCAGTGCCTGCTGATCAAGCCGAAGCCAAAGCCGAAGAAAAAGAACAAGCAGCACAAGGCGAAGGCGAGTAAGGCGAAGAAGCAGAAGAAGCCGCAGTTCTCCGCCTGCAGCGGGCCGAAGGCCTACAAGAACCTGAAGCCGGGCTCCTACACCTTCAAGGTGCGGGCGCTCGACATCCTCGGCGCCGACGCCAAGCCGGCCAAGCGGGCCTTCAAGATCCACCCGCCGAAGAAGAAGAAGGCGAAGAAGTAGCGGGCTCCCCCGCTGCTGAGCCGGCCGGGACCGGCGGGAGCGTAGCGTTGGCCGCATGCCGGGCCTGACGCCGCACCCGCCCCTCGCCCTCGGCCGTCACCTGCTCTTCCGCGAAGTGGGCCAGGGACACTGGATCCCGATCCTGGCCGTCGTCCTCATCGTCCTGCTAGTCCGTTTCTGGTCGCCCTTGCTCGAGCGCCTCGGCGGCTGGTGGCGGTCACGGTGAGCCGAGAGGCGCCGCGGGCGCGCTGGTGGTCGATGCGACGGGCGCAGAGCAGCAAGCCCTCGACCTATCGCTGCCCGCTCTGCGACCGCTACCTGCCGGCGCTCAGCGAGCACGTCCTGATCGCACCGGAGGGCGAGATGAGCCGCCGCCGCCACGCCCACACTGCCTGCGTCGCGGCGGCGCGCGAGGACGGGCGGCTGCCGAGCCGAGACGAGTGGAGGCGGACGCAGCCCCGACCCACCTCAGCGCCGCGCCGCTGGCTCGAACGGCTCGCGCGTCGCAGTCAGCCGCCCGTTTAGACAGGAAGACTTGCGGGCACCTGAGTTCCCAGCGGCCGATCCATTCCAGGTCGGCCCGGGAACGATGGAGATGTGACTTGACATCGCGGCGGTTCAGGCTCGGGATGGCGGTTCTGCTCACGGCCTCCGCCGCGGCTGTCCTGCTCTCCGCCTGTGGCGGATCCGGCGGCGGTCCGCCGACGCTCGCCTTCTTCGTCGCGATCCAGCCCGGCGGCACGATCGAAGAAACCGCCGAACGCTGCACCAAGGAAGCCGACGGCGCCTACACGATCAAGCCCGAACTGCTCCCCAACGACGCCAGTCAGGCCCGCGAACAGCTGGTCCGCCGGCTCGGCGCCAAGGACTCCTCGATCGACATCATCGGCCTCGACGTCATCCTGACCAGCGAATTCGCCAACGCCGGCTGGATCGAGCCGTGGCAGGGCAAGCTCAAGGAAGAGGTCAGCAAGGACGTCTTCAAGAGCGTGCTCAAAACGGCGACCTTCGAGGGCAAGCTCTACGCGGCGCCGTTCAACACCAACACCCAACTGCTCTGGTACCGCAAAGACCTGGTCAAGAAACCGCCGGCGACCTGGGACCAGATGATCGAAGAGGCCGAAGGCCTGAAGGAAGCGGGCCAGGTCCAGGTCCAGGCCGAACGCTACGAGGGCTACACGGTCTGGGTCAACTCGCTGATCGACAGCGCCGGCACCGAAATCCTCTCCGGCCCCGAAGAAGTCGACCTCGAACAGAAGCCGACCGAAGAAGCGCTGGCCGTGATCGGCACGCTCGCCCACTCCTCGGCCGCGGCCCCGAACCTCTCGACCTCGAACGAGGACACCGCCCGGCTCGCCTTCGAGGCCGGCGAAGCCGCCTTCATGACCAACTACACGTTCGCCTACGCGAGCGCCACCGCGGAAGCGCCAGAAATAGCCAAGGAAATGGGCGCGGCGCCCTTCCCGCGAGTCAACGAGAACCCGGCGAAGCCGCCGCTCGGCGGCTTCAACCTCGCGGTCAGCTCCTACGGCGGGCACAAGAAGGAGGCCTTCGAAGCGGCCGCCTGCCTCTCCGGCGAAAAAAGCGAGCTGACCGCGGTCGAACTCGACGGCCTGCCGCCCTCGCACGAAAACCTCTACGAGGGCAAGGTCGTCAAGAAGGCCTACCCGGGCTTCGCCGGGCTGGTCAAGGAAGAGATCGAAGCGGCGGGTCCGCGGCCGACGACGCCCGCCTACCAGGACGTGACCTCTGCGCTGCAGCGCACCCTTCACCCGCCGGACAAGATCGACCCCGAAGACACCGAAGGCCTCTACGAAGAACTGAAGGAAAACCTCGAAGCCGCGGTCAAGCGCGAAGGGCTGCAGTGATGGAGGCCGCCTCAGTGCCCGCCGCCGCCAACCCCGATCCGCCGAAGAAGCGGATCAGCGCCCGCACCCGCTCGGAACGCAAACTGGCCTGGATGTTGTGCGCGCCGGCGGTGATCGCGATGCTCGCCGTCACCGCCTACCCGATCGGCTACGCCTTCGTCCTCTCGCTGCAGAAGCTCGACCTGCGCTTCCCCGAACAGACCGAATTCGTCGGCCTCGCCAACTACGGAACGGTGCTCAGCTCCGAACTCTGGTGGATGGACGTCTTCAACACCGTCCTGATCATGGTCGTCTCGGTGACGATCGAGCTGATCCTGGGGATGCTGATCGCGATGGTCATGCACCGGGCGATCTTCGCCCGCGGCGCGGTCCGCACCGTCGTCCTCATCCCCTACGGGATCATCACCGTCGTCGCCGCCTTCGCCTGGCAGTTCGCCTTCGCCTCGGACTCCGGCTTCGTCGACAACCTGCCGCTGATCGCCGACGAAAAAAACTGGTTCGGCGGCCACATCAGCTCGCTGGTCGTGATCATCCTGGCGGAGATCTGGAAAACGACACCCTTCATGGCGCTGCTGCTGCTCGCCGGGTTGGTGACGATCGACGGCGGCCTCTACGAGGCGGCCCGCGTCGACGGGGCCTCGGCCTGGCAGCGGTTCATCAAGATCACCCTGCCCCTGATGAAGCCGGCGATCCTCGTCGCGGTGCTGTTCCGGACCCTCGAGGCCTTCCGCGTCTTCGACTCGATCTTCATCATGACCCGCGGCGCCCAGGACACCGAATCGGTCTCGATCCTCGGCTTCAACCAACTGATCAACCGGCTCAACCTCGGTCTCGGCTCGGCGGTCTCGATCCTGATCTTCGCCTTCGTGATCGTGATCTCGTTCATCTTCGTCAAGGGCTTTGGCGTGCGCGTCGACGAAGGGCGACCGGGGGGTTGAGATGAAACACGGAACCCGCGAGTACACAGGCTGGACGATCGCCATCGTGCTGGTCCTCCTCTTCGCCCTGATCCCGGTGCTGTGGTTGATCTCGATCTCGCTGAAGCCACCGAGCGAGATCGTCGACGGGCGCTTCATCCCCGCCAGCGTCTCCTTCGACAACTACAAGAGCCTGTTCGAAGGCGGCATCGACGGCAGCCCGTTCATCAAACCGCTGATCAACTCGATCGCGATCGCGCTGATCACGACGGTGATCGCGATCACCCTCGCCTCGTTCACCGCCTACGCGATCGCCCGGCTCGAATTCCCGGGCAAGCGGGCGATCCTCGCCGGGGCCTTGGCGATCGCGATGTTCCCGCCGATCTCGACCGTCGGCCCGCTCTTCGACATGTGGCGGGCGATCGGCATCTACGACACCTACCTGGGGCTGATCATCCCCTACCTGACCTTCGCCCTGCCGCTGGCGGTGTACGTCCTCGTCGCCTTCTTCCGCGAGATCCCCTGGGACCTCGAGCAGGCAGCCCAGGTCGACGGCGCGACGCCCTGGCAGGCCTTCCGCAAGGTGATCCTGCCGCTCGCCGCGCCCGGGGTCTTCACGGCGGCGATCCTCGTCTTCATCTTCTGCTGGAACGACTTCGTCTTCTCGATCTCGCTGACCTCCTCGGACGCCTCGCGGACCGTGCCGGCGGCGCTCGCCTTCTTCACCGGGGAATCGACCTTCACCGAACCGACCGGCTCGATCGCGGCCGCGGCGGTAGTGGTGACGATCCCGATCATCGTCTTCGTCCTCATCTTCCAACGCCGGATCGTCTCCGGTCTAACCGCCGGCGCCGTCAAGGGATAAGGAGCAACGCAATGTCAGAGATCGTCCTCGATGGTGTGACCAAGGTGTTCGACGACGGCTACGAAGCCGTCAAGGACATGAACCTCGACATCGGCGACGGCGAGTTCATGATCCTGGTCGGGCCCTCGGGGTGCGGCAAGTCGACGGCGCTGCGGATGATCGCCGGGCTCGAGGACATCACCTCGGGTGAGCTGAAGATCGGCGACCGGGTCGTCAACGACCTCTCGCCGAAGGACCGCGACATCGCGATGGTCTTCCAGAACTACGCGCTCTACCCGCACATGACGGTGCGCCAGAACATGGGCTTCGCGCTCAGCCTGGCCGGGGTCGACAAGGCAGAGATCGATCGCAAGGTCGAGGAGGCGGCGGCGACGCTCGACCTGACCAAACACCTCGACCGCCGCCCCGTCAACCTCTCCGGAGGCCAGCGCCAGCGGGTGGCGATGGGGAGGGCGATCGTGCGCGACCCGAAGGTCTTCCTGATGGATGAGCCGCTCTCCAACCTCGACGCCAAGCTGCGGGTGCAGATGCGGACGGAGGTGGCGCGGCTGCAGTCGGACCTCGAGACGACGATGGTCTACGTCACCCACGACCAGACCGAGGCGATGACGCTCGGCGACCGGGTCGCGGTGATGCGGGCCGGGGTCCTGCAGCAGGTCGGCTCGCCCGCCGACCTCTACAGCCGGCCGCGCAACCTCTTCGTCGCCGGCTTCATCGGCTCACCGGCGATGAACTTCATGATCGGCCAGCTCGAGGGCTCGAAGCTGCGCCTGCCGTTCGGCGAGGTCGACGCCGCCGCGATCGGCGACGGCGGGGCGCCGGGGGGCGGCCGCGAGGGCCGCGTGATCGTCGGCATCCGGCCGGAGAACTTCGAGGACGCCGAGATCGTCGGCGAGGCCAAGGACGAGCGCGGGATCGTCTTCGAGGCCGAGATCGACATGATCGAGTCGCTCGGCTCCGATCTCTACGCCTACTTCCACGTCGAGGCCGAGGGGATCGAGTCCGAGCAGCTTGCCGACCTCGTCGCCGACCGCCTCGAGGAGACCGGGGCGGCGGGCCTTCGCGAGGGCGAGGAGCAGGTCGTCGCCCGCCTCGAGCCGACCAGCGAGGTCAAAAAAGGCGAGAAGGCCCGGCTCTGGGCCGACACCGCCAAACTCCACCTCTTCGACGCCGACAGCGGCGAGCGACTCGGCGACTGAGGCGGGCGCGGCGCCTACTCGAGCGCGACGGCCGGCTTCTCCGCCGCCGGGGCGGCGACGGCAGGCGTCTTCCACTTGCCGAGCGCCATCGCCAGCGCCGGGATGAAGGCCAGCGCCAGCAGCGCCAGACCCCAGACGAAGGTGTGGGCGAAGGCTTCGGCGAGCGGTTCGGCCGCTCTCGCCTGGGCGGCCGGGGGCAGCGCGTGCAGGGCCTCGAAGCCGCTGGCGCCGGACTTCTGCAGCAGGCCGGCGGCGAGCAGGCGATCGCCGATCGCCGTGGCGAGCAGGACGGAGAGGATCGCGGTCCCGATCGAGGCGCCGGACTGCCGGATGATGTTCATCGCCGTGCTCGTCCGGGCGATCGCCGCCGCCGGCACCGCCTGCATCGCCGCGGTCATCGTCGGCATCATCGAGAGGCCCATGCCGAGGCCGAGCACGAAGCTGAAGCTGCAGAGCAGCAGGTAGGAGGTGGTCGCGGTGACGAAGGCGAAGGGCGAGATCCCGATCACCAGCAGGGGGATCCCGCATGCCGGCCACTTGTTCGGCCCGTAGCGGTCGGTGAGGCGGCCGGCGATCGGCATCGTGATCATCGCCCCGAAGCCCTGTGGGGCGAGCAGCAGGCCGGCCGTCAGGGCCGAGGCGCCGCGCACCGTCTGGTAGTAGAGCGGGATCAGCAGCAGCGAGCCGAAGAAGGCGATCGCGAACAGCATGAAGGTCACCGCCGAGGCGCCGGCCCGGGTGTGGGTGAAGGTTTTGATGTCGATCAGGGGCTGCTTCGAGCGCCAGCTGTGACGCAGGAAACCGGCGATCAGCGCCACCCCGGCGACGATCGGCAGCCACGACTTGGTCGCGCCGAAGCCGCCGTCGCTGGACTCGGCGAGGCCGAAGATCAGCAGGGTCAGCCCGGGCGAGAGCAGAACCATGCCGAGCCAGTCGAGCTTGTGGACGCGCTGGGGCTCGTCGCGCTCGAGCACGATCCTGGCGAGGATGATGGCGACGATCCCGATCGGCACGTTGATCAGGAAGATCCAGCGCCAGGAGACGTCGTCGACCAGCCAGCCGCCGAGGATCGGGCCGAGGATCGGCGCCACCAGCATCGGCACGCCGAGGATCCCCATCACCCGGCCCATCCGATTGGGGCCGGCCTTCTTGGTCATGATCGTCATCACGGTCGGCATGATCAGCCCGCCGCCGATTCCCTGCAGGACGCGGAAGGCGATCAGCGAGCCGGCGCTCCAGGCGAACGCGCAGAGGATCGAGCCGAGCATGAAGAGGGCCAGGGACCAGAGGTAGATGCGCTTGGTGCCGAAGCGGTCGGCGGCCCAGCCGCTCAGCGGGATCACCGCGGCCAGCGCCAGCGTGTAGGCGGTCACCACCCACTGGATCGTCGTCAGCGAGGCGTTGAAGTCGATCGCCAGGCGGTCGATCGCGACGTTGATCACGGTCGTGTCGAGGATCGACATGATCGCGCCGAGCAGGACCACCGAGGCGACGACCATCGTCTCGCGGTCGAGGGCGTTTGGATCGTGTCCGGCGGCCGCGGCGGCGCCGTTGCTTGTTCCTTGGGGTGTTGACATCTGAATTCCTCTTGGGTCGAAGATGAACGCTAGGGAAGCCGGTTCGTCGGCGGTGTGAGGTCGGTCCTCTCGGTCGCCTGCTCGTGGTTATGACGCCGCAGCCGCCCGCCCTGTGACAGCAGCGGGCGACTGCGTCGATCCGCCTAGGCCGCTGCCTCGGCCATCTGCGCCTCGATCAGCTGGTCGACCCAGGCGCCGGTGACCTGGCGGGTGGCGACGTTGAGCCGGTTCCAGGTGTTGATCGAGGCGATCGTCAGCACCAACGCGCCGAGCTGGGCCTCGTCGTAGTGGCGGGCCGCCTCGTCCCAGACCTCGTCCGAGACCGGGTCGGGCCGGTCGGCGATCCGGGTCACGGCCTCGGTCAGGGCAAGCGCGGAGCGCTCGGCGTCGGTGAAGTACGGCGCCTCGCGCCAGGCGCCGACCATGACGATGCGCTCGTCGGGCTCACCCATCGCCTTCAGCAGGCGGGAGTGGATGTCGACGCAGGCGCTGCAGCCATTGATCTGGCCGGCCCGCAGCTTCATCATCTCCAGCGTCGTCTCGGGCACGCCGGCGCGGCTGACCGCTTTGTCGAGGCCGTGCAGCGCCTGCATCGCGCCGGGAAGTTTCTGCGCGGGGTGGTCGATTCGTGGCTCCATTTGCTGTCCTCCGATGGGTCGTGGGTTGTCGGCCTCTTGACAAGCCACGGGCGCTGGATGTGACAGCGGATATCGGCTGTCACAAACGGGACTGCTGTCCTGTCTAAAGGGGTATGTCAGCAGTGATGACCGAGCGTGAGCGACTCCTGGGCGAACTGCGGCCGGTCTCTTTCGCGATCGCCTATCGCATGCTCGGCAGCGTCTCCGAAGCCGAGGATGTGGTGCAGGAGGCGCTGCTGAAGGTGCACCAGGCGCTCGACGGCGGCGAGCGGATCGAGTCTCCGCGGGCCTACGTCACCACCGTCACCACCCGCCTCGCGATCAACGAGCTTCGCTCGGCCCGCGCCCGTCGCGAGCGCTATGTCGGCGAATGGCTGCCGGAGCCGATCCTCACCGACGGCGTCGACGATCCGGCGCGCCACGCGGAAACGGCCGACTCCTTGTCGGTGGCGATGCTGGTGCTGCTCGAGAGCCTCTCGCCGGAGCAGCGCGCGGTCCTCCTGCTCCACGACGTCTTCGACTACGACTACCCGCAGGTGGCGGGGATCGTCGGCAAGAGCGAGGACAACGTGCGGCAGCTCGCGAGCCGCGCCCGGCGCCACGTCGAGCAGGGCCGGCCGCGCTTCCAGACGACGCGGGAGCAACGCGAGGAGCTGGCGAGCCGGTTCTTCCTGGCCGCCGAAAACGGCGACCTCGCCGGGCTCGAGGCCCTGCTCGCCCACGACGTCGAGCTGACCGGCGACGGCGGCGGCAAGGCGCCGGCGCTCGCCCAGACGCTGCGCGGCCGCAGCCGCGTCGCCGGCACTCTGGTCGATTGGCTCAGCCGCGACACCCGCGCGCCGCGGCTCTCGATGCGCGCGGTCGAGATCAACGGCGGACCCGGGGCCCTCTTCTTCGACCACCGGCAGCGGCTGATCGGCGTCACCGCGCTCGACATAGCCGACGGCGAGATCAAGGGCATCGGCTCGATCGCCAACCCCGACAAGCTCAGGCACCTGGGCCCGGTCGGCAACCTGGCGACGGTGCTACGCGAAAAGGCGTAGAGGGCTCGGTCCGGGCGTTGCGCGGTCTCACCGCGCGGCCTAGGTTGACCCGATGAACCCCTGCCGGAGTCGATGCCCGAAGTCCCTGCTGGCGCTGTCCATCCTGGCGCTCGCCGCGCTCGGCGCGACGTCGGTGTCGGCGAAGCCGGCGCCCTTCGTCCCCTCGCCGGGGCCCTATTCGGGCACGAGCACGACCCAGGGCCAGAACTTCGAAACGAAGGGCGGGGTGTACGTCCGCAAAGGCAATGTCAGCCTCAACATCTCGGTCCGCGTCCTGATGAGCTGCGCCGACGGCAGTACGGCGACTCTCGACCAGGGATTCACCGTCAAAGCGAAGGACAGGAGCTTCGGCATCAAGGCGAGCGGCGCCAACGAGCAACCTTCGGGCTTCTACCACTACGACCTGAGCGGCAAGTTCACCAGTAAGTCGTCCTTCAGCGGCACACTCACCGTCAAGGGCAATTCGGAAGCCGCGGGGAGCTGCTCGGGCGAAAGCAAGTTCTCACTCAAGAAGGGCTAGACCGCGGGAACGGGGATCCGACCTCCGGGTAGCGCCGGAAGTGGTCCTGCTCCTCGGCCGGTGCCTCCCAGAAACGGCCGGCCTCGCTGACCGCGGTGACGAGCTTCCCGGGCCAGTGGCCCGAGGCGTCGACGTCGGGGATCGTCGCCTCGGCGACCAGGCGTTGCTCGTCGCTCGCGAAGAAGATCTCCGAGCGGTACTCCGATCCGACGACACCCTGGTCGAGGTCCGGCCGGTGGACCTGGAAGAAGTACTCGAGCAGCCCTCGATAGGAGAGCCGCTGCGGGTCGAAGACGACCTCGACCGCCTCGGCGCGGCCGTCGTTGTCCTCCTCGCTCGGGTTCTCGTTCCGGCCACCGGTCCAGCCGGCCTGGGTGGAGATCACGCCGTCGCAGCCGCCCAGCAGCTCTTGCAGAATCCAGTAACAGCCTCCCGCCAGGATCGCGGTCTCGGTCTCGTCGCTCACCACTTCTCCGACTGCTCCATCGCCCGCTCGTAGGCCTGCTCGGCTCCGAGAAATGGGGCGAGGGTCATGTAGGTGGCCATCGGCGCCAGCTCGGGGAGGCGCTCGGGTCCCTTGCTCTTGACCTGGTCGTGGATCAGGGCATAGATCGCCCCGCCGATCGCCTCGGCGGCAATCGGCGGCGTGTCCGGGGCGAGCTCGTAGCCGGGGGTCAGCAGGCCCTCGAGGCCTTCCATCACGTTGTCGCGACGCCGCAGCGCCGCGCGCCCGACCGTGTACATCTCGACCGCGCCGAGGCGCGTGTACTCGGGCTCTTCCATGGCGAAGGCGAACATAGCCTCATAGGCGGCGCGCACCGACTCCTCCCAGCTACGCGCCCGGTGAAAGGCGGGGAGGACGGCGGCCAGCATCTGCGCCGAGCCGGAGTCGAGCGCCGCGAGGAAGGCCTCCTCCTTGTTTTCGAAATGGCCGTAGAAGACGCGGTAGGAGGTCTTGGCGCGCTCGATCACCTCGGCGACCGTGGTCTCGGCGTAGCCCTTCTCGGAGACGATCGCCGCCAGCGCGCGGAGTACCCGCTCCGGCGGGTGGGCGACCGCCTGGCGATCCTCGAAGGAGCGCGCTTTGCGGCCGCGCCGGCGCGGGCCCGTGAGCGGGCCGGGCGGCGGGGGGTAGGAGAGCCCCCAGTCGGCGATCGGCTCGGCGAGGCGCGGCAGCTCGTCGGCTTCGTCGAGGTAGAGGCGCTTCTGGATCACCTTGAGCAGGCCGCCGACCAGCGCCCGCACGATCGGCGGCGGCATCTCCTCGCGGCCGGGGATCTGGTTGAGCTGGGCGATGCCGAAGGCTTCGAAGACGTCGATCGCACGCTCCATCTCCGCTTCGCCCGGAGGGCCGGCCGCGTAGAGCTCGATGCAGCCCATCTTCGCCGCCGCGGGCTGCGCGGCCATCGCCTT
This sequence comes from uncultured Solirubrobacterales bacterium, assembly GCA_963836415.1. GTDB lineage: Bacteria > Actinomycetota > Thermoleophilia > Solirubrobacterales > 70-9 > VRUE01. The sequence continues at coordinate 1,089,126 of CAWIJE010000004.1, read as the reverse complement.
GAAGAGCGCTTCGACGGCCTGGCGCACCCGCGCCTCGCCGCTGGGCGCGTCCTCGGCCTCTTCGATCAGGGCCAGGGTCGGCTCGATCAATGCATCGACCGCGGCCAGCAGCAGCTCCTGCATGTCGGTGAAGTGCTCGTAGAAGGTGGCGCGGCCGACACCGGCGAGCTCGACCACGTCGGCGACGCGGGTCGCCTCATAGCCCTTCTCGGAGGTGATCGCGACCAGGGCCCCGAAGAGCCGCTCACGCTGGTTTCGCTCCGAGGCATCGGGCTCGTTGCCGCGCCCGGCCCGCATCATCCTCGAGCGCAGATCGGCTGCATTCCCCCACGGTGTGCGCACCATCTCGGCGCCACCATATCCGGGTACGCATTCGGTGCCCCGTGTCGTCCGCAGCTCTCGTTTTAGCGGTAGGTCAGATACCCTTTTCAAAGTCCCATCACATCCCTGTGAGCTACTCCCAAAGCGCATTCTAGAGCCTTTTAGCGAGGCACGGGTTTCCCATTGCCGCGCGAGCGGTTATGGCCTAGCGATGCGTGTGGTTTCCTTTACCTCACGGCCCATTCCTGATTCAAGGCCTCGCAGAGGCGCGCGCGCGTTCCTTAAGTGGCCCGCGCCTTTGCGTTACGGTACGTCAGCGGCCTGATATATCAGCTCATTCCTGCGGGCTCGCTCCCCATTCTAGAGCCAAATTCCAGGCGCCCGCATCCTCGCCTGTTCACCGCATACTTGACTTTACGATTCGTCTGTGTTCTCATTACTCGCGTTCCCACGGGCCGTCTCGAGGCTGAGTCGGGGTGGGACAGGAGGAATCAGACAAACGGCTGACCGTCCTCGGTCAGGGGGCCCGGGCTTTGCGTCCGGCCATTTCAGGGGACCTAAGGCCAGGGACAAGGAGCGCTGTCAGTTGAAGCACCACTCGAACGCAACGTCCGCGGGATCCACCGAGGGCAACGGCGACAGCCGTCGCCCGCTCCGCCGTGCCTTTGCCATCCGTGGTGCCTCTGATGACGTCACCGGGAGTGGTGCGCCCTCATCTGGCCGCCTCCGCTGCACCCTCGCCGTCCTCGCCGTGATGATCGCGGCCTTCGCAGTCACTGCCTGCCCCGCCAGCGCCGACACCGTGAAAATGGGCACGGTCACCGAAGTCTCCTATGACACCGCCTTCGTCACGGGAAACATCAACGTCACCAGCCCCTTCGTCGCATACACCTTCGAATACTCAACCGACCAAACCCACTGGGTCCCCGGGCCGAGCGACTTCCTGCAGACCGGCAAAAATCAGGTCGTCAAAAAGACCATCGAAGGCCTCAAAGGTGGGACCAACTACTTCGTCCGTCTCAGCTCCAACAACTTCACCACCACGACGGTCTCCCCGGCGCCTTACCCGGAATTCACCACCCTTCCCGTCGACCCGCCGGTCATCACTGCCGCCGACAACGCTTCCGCCGTCTTCTCGACCTCGGCCGTAGGGACCGGAAAAGTCAAACGTCCCTCCAATGAAAACGACGCCTTCGACGTCAACTGCCACTTCGAATACGTCACCGACACGCAGTTCACCTCCACCGGCTTTCAGGGCGCGACGGTCAGGCCCTGCGCGCAGAATCCGATCGGGAAAGCCGACGCCGGCGCCGACAAATCCGTCAGCGCCCTGCTCGGCTGCACCGACCCGGCGCTCGAAGCTCCCGAAGGCAAATGCCTCGAACCGTTGACCACCTACCACCTGCGCCTCTCCGCCGAAAACGCCGCTCCCGGCGTCATCACAAAAGACGCCGGAGCCACCTTCACCACGACCGCCAAAGTGGCCGCGCCGACGGTCGTTGGAATCGACAACCCCACCGGTGTGGGATCGCGCGGCTTCGAATCCTTTGCCAAAGCTTCAGGCGAAGTCCAGCGTCCCGCCGGCACCGACCCCGCCCTCGATGTCGACTGCCACTTCGAATACGTCACCGACGCCCAGTTCACCGAAAACATCGGCAACACACAGCCCCCCTTCGCCGGCGCCAGCTCGGTCGGCTGCAACCTCAACCCGGTCAAGGCGGGTGACCCGACCCCGACCCCGGTCAAAGCAGACCTGAACGGCCTCACCCCTGAAACGACCTACCACCTCCGACTGACGGCCGCCAACGGCGGCGGTGCCGACAGCAAAGACGCCGCCAGCACTGTCACCACCCCGGCACCCAAAATTCCGGTAGTCACAATGGATACGCCCGTCCCCGGATACGACACCGCGGAAGTGTCGGGCACGATCCTGCCTGAAGGCTGCGGCACTCAGGGGGTCATTCAGTACTACTTCCAGTACAGCACCGAACCGGCCAATCCCGAAAGCTGGACCTACTCGAATCTCTCAGGCGACCAAGGCCAGCCGATAGCAATTCCGTGCGACTCGCCGACCCCCGTGACGGTCGGCGGAACAATGACGGGCCTCCATCCGGGGACCGAATACTCCGTCCGCCTAAGGCTGGAAATCCTTCCGGGGGAAATCCTCTCGGCCGGGCCAAACCCGTCCTTCACCACCAAACCGGTCGCGCCGATCATCTCCACGCTTGACCCGGTGTCCGACATCAGCGCCAACACCGCCCACTTCTCCGGCACCGTCAGCGCCAACGCCCCGGGGCCGCTCGACGCTCTCGGGGAAGCGGCATATGAAACGTCCTGGCATGTCGAGTGCACCCCTGCCTGCCCCAGGCTCTTGCCTGTCGGCTCGGGCTCGGTTAAAGGCCCTGAAGGCACCGAGGCCATCTCCATGGACGCCAGCGAATTAGTTCCCAATACCTACTACGAAGTGAGGCTGGTTTCAACCAACGCCGGTGAAACGTCAATCCGTGAACAGACCTTCCAGACGCCCTTGGTCACAGCCACGGTCAAATCCTTTGAAGGTGCCTCCGACAATGAAGGGGGCTACTACCTCCAGGGATTCGTCAACTCGAACAACTCCAAACTCACCTCCTGCGCATTCGAATACGGCACCACCTCCAACTACCCGAACACTTATCAAGCGCCCTGCCTGCCGAACCCCTCGGGGCCTGACGAGGTCCAGAACGTCAATGTCGACGCAACCGCAGGCCAGTTCCGCCTCTCCTTCCGCGGCCAGCCCACGGGTGACCTGCCCTTCAGCGCCACCACCGCTGAAGTCCAGACAGCGCTGCGCGCGCTGCCCCAGGTTGCCCCATCCGGCGTCAACGTCACTGGCTCCCCAGGCGCCTATGTGGTCACCTTTGTCGGCAAACTCGCCGGCACCAATGTCGCGCAGATCAAGGGCTCCGACGGATCCACGCCGCTTAGCGGCGGCGCGATCAGCACGTCAACCGAAATCGAAGGCGGCAAAGACCATGGCGTCACGATTGAAGCCCACATCCAAAACCTCACAATCAATTCTCACTATCACTTCCGCATCTTTGCTACCAATGCGGCCGGCACGGTGTCCACTCCCGATCGTGAATTCGTGCCGACTCTGGCGCCGCCCGACGTATGTCCAAACGCCCAGCTGCGCAGGGAAAACGGCTCCACCGCCCTCCCCGAATGCCGCGCCTACGAGCAGGTCACCTCCCCCGACAAGGGCGGTATAGAGGCAAGCCTGGGGGACTTCAGTGCAGATGGCGAGGCGGTGTCGTACAACTCGCGCGCCGGAAACATTGCCGGCTCTGGCCAGGCTGGGCAGGGTGGCAATGCGTACGTCAGCCTTCGCACCGCCTCCGGATGGAAGACACTGTCTAATCTCAACGGGCCATCGGGGTCTGCCTACGCTGCCCCCGACGGTTTTCTTAGCTTGATGCTAGGCGGGACACTGTCCGCAGACTTCCGTTCCGCAATTTGGTTCGACAACAAGGAACCGGAATTGTGGACGTACGCCCGTCCGAACCCTTACCTCCGCACCGCGGATGGAACTGTTACGAAAATCAACAAAGACCTTCCGCTCAATGCGCACGAAACATCGGGTCTGTCGGGCGGCGAAAATATGGCTGGTGCCTCTGACGATCTGTCCCACGTGGTCGTCGATGGGCTTGCAGAAGCTGGCGATGTGTGGGGACCCGGGGTGTATGAGTTCATCGGGACCAATGCTGAACTAACGCGTGTAGACCTCGACAACTCAGAGAGCCCGATTTCATCCTGTCACGGGCAGGCGTCGTCTGGATTCGACTTGGGTAACGCTCAGACTCGGTCGGTCTCCTCCGACGGACGGGTGATCGTCGTAGTTGCGTTCGGAGGCTGCGGCGGTGCTAATCCACCGGCGGACGAATTGTGGGCACGGATCGGGGGCGCGTCCAGCATTGATGTATCTGCGTCTCAGTGCAGTCGAAGCGATTGCAACCCCCCTGCCGAAGCCATCTACCAGGGCTCCGCCAAAAATGGCTCCCGCGTGTTCTTCACCACCACTCAGCAGCTTGTCAATGCTGACACCGATCAGACCAACGACATCTACGCCTGCGACATCCCTAGCGGCACCCCGGCGCCCGCAGCCGGAAGAGCGAATCCCTGCACTGCGTTCAGGCAGATCTCGGTCGCCGAATCCGGCGCCGGCGAAGTCGAGACGGTGTTTCCTCCTTCCGAAGACGGCTCAGCGATCGTCTTCACCGCCAAGGGAGTGCTTGCTGCCAATGAAGATGCGCTGAAAGAGCAGGCGGTTGCCGGCGATCACAACCTCTATCTGTGGCGCCAGGACTCCGCCCACCCCAACGGGCAGACCATCTTTGTCGCCAGGCTCGACACGGAAGACCTGACCGTTGAGACAAGGGGAATCCCTCAGCTGACCCCTGATGGTCGCGACTTCATCTTCAGGACCGCCAACAAGCTCGTCGAAACCGACACTGACAGCGCCTTCGACATCTATCGCTATGACGCGGTCACCGGAGAACTGGCCCGCGTCTCGATCGGCGCCGCAAGCGCTAGTGGCAACAGCGACAACTTCAATGCGTCAATCATTGAAAGAAGGCCTCACGAGACGCACCCCGCCATCTCCAGCGACGGCGAAGCGGTCGTCTTTGTTACAGCCGAGCCCCTCCTTCCGCGCGACGGCAACGGTGAATCCGATGCCTACCTCTGGAAGTCTGGCAAAGTCTCGCTGATCAGCACCGGAGCGGTCGGCGGTGGCTCCGGGGTCGCCGCCATCAGCCCCTCCGGTCGGGACATCTACTTCGAACCCGGCACGGCGAAACTCACCCCGAGCGATATCGACGTTGTCGCCGATGTCTACGACGCCAGAGTGGAAGGCGGTTTCAACTTCCCAGAGACCACGCCATGCTCGGGCGAAGCCTGCCAGCCCCCGCCCCCGCCCCCGCCGGCCCCGCCGACTCACGAAACCGCAAAGCCAGGTGGCGAAGGCAATGTCAAGCCGTGCCCGAAAGGCAAGGTCGCCAAAGGGGCCAAGTGCGTCAAAAAGCCCCACAAAAAGCATCACAAGAAGTCACACAAGAAGAAGCGGCCTAGTCACGTCAACGATGGAGGTGCCAAGTGATCTCCGGCCTCCGCAATCGAGTCAGTCGTTTTCCCATGCAAAAGGAGACCAACCCCATGAGTTCACTCTGCCGCCCCGATGTCCGCATCCGAGCTCTGGGCATTCTCGTCGGACTGGTGTGTGCCATTGGCGGAGCGGCACCTTCAATTGCCGGGGCAGCTCCTCCTTCCAGGCCACCTTTTGCGCTCGAATTCTTCAAAGCCAAAACGACCGATGACGTCGAAGCGCCGTACACCGTCGCCGGAGGTCATCCGTTCGCGAGCATGAACTTCTTTCAATTCACCCACGGGATACCAGGCGACCAAGTGACAGAAGGGCCGGCAGAGGATCCCAAGGACGCCTATGTCGAGCTTCCACACGGGTTCCTCGGCAATCCGGCCGCAGCCAACTGGGGGGCGCCCGTGGGAGAGCTCAGCATCGGCGTGCTCGGCACGCTTGCTACTCCGGGACCCGGTGGAGCGCCGATAATCAACGTGGAGCCCGATTATGGCTCCCCCGCTCAATTCTTCATCGACTACATCAAAACGCCCGTCGTCCTCCAGGGGATCCTGCACGCGCGCTCCGAATCCTATGCGATCACCGTTAGAACCAAGGAGGCGCTGAAAGCCGCGGTCACCGGCGCCAGAGCCACCTTCTTCGGCGTTCCCTCCCTGCACGGCTCCGGAGGCGGCCCGGAAATTCCGTTCCTTACAAACCCGGTCGACTGCTCTGAAGCCGAACCGGCCTTCAAGTTCGCTGCCAGCACCTGGGTTCATCCGGGCACCCTTCTGCCCAGCGGCCTCCCAGACCTCAGCAATCCGGAATGGGTGACCGCGACCGAACCAACGCCGCCGGTGACAGGCTGCGACGATCCGGCGCTGACCGACCAGTTCGCTCAGGCCGGTCTCGGTGTCAAACCGCTGCAGGGCGGCGGCGCCACTCAGGCCGACTCGCCGACCGGCCTTGCGGTCGACCTCGACTTCCCGCAGTCGAATGATCCGACGGACCCTGAAAACACCACCTATGACCCCTCGATCCCGCAGGCACCAGAGCCCAAGGACATCACCGTCAAACTCCCGGCTGGACTCGCCATCTCCCCCTCCTCGGCAAGTGGCCTGGGCGCCTGCTCGGACCTTGCGTCCGATCCCGCCGGCGACCAGGTCCACTACGACACCACCAAACCGGTGACCTGCCCCGACTCCTCGAAGATCGGCACCGCGATGGCCACATCGCCACTGCTAGGTGCTCGCGACCCAGCCACCCAGGCCGTCGTCCGCGCCGAACCGATCCCCGGCTCCGTCTACCTGCTCAAGCCCCACACCGGCGACCTGCCGACGGGCGGCGGCGATCAGGAAGGCCGGTTCCGCCTCTTGATCCAGCTCGAAAACGCGCGCTACGGGATCAACATCAAGCTCCCAGGGGTCGCCACCGCTGATCCGAAAACGGGTCAGCTGACCACCACCTTCATCCAAAATCCTCAGCTCCCCTCCTCGCATATCACCGTCAACCTCAAAGAAGGCCCCCGGGCCCCCTTGGCGACACCGGTCACCTGCGGGAGCTTGGGAGCGACGAGCGACATCGTCCCCTGGTCGACGCCGGGAACACCCGACGCGCATCCCACGGCCGGCTTCAACGTCGGTTCAGGCCCGAGCGGCAGCGCCTGTCCGTCCAGTCCCGCCGCCCGACCCTTCGCCCCGGCCGTCAGCGCAGGCAGCGAGTCGAATGCCGCCGGCCATTCGAGCCCCTTCACCCTCCACATCACCCGCAAGGACGGGGAAGGTGAATTGAGCTCACTCGAGGCGACCCTGCCCAAGGGCCTGGGCGCCAAGTTCGCGAACATCCCCTATTGCTCGGAGGCAGCGCTCGCGACGGCCGCGACCCGCTCGGGCCGTTCAGAGCAGGCAAACCCGAGCTGCCCCGCCTCGCGGATCGGCAGCGTCACGGTCGGTGCCGGCCCCGGCACCGACCCCTTCTACACAGCGGGCACCGCCTACCTGGCCGGCCCCTACAAAGGCGCACCGATGTCGGTGGCCGTCATTACACCCGCCGTCGCCGGTCCCTTTGACGTGGGCACTGTCGTGATCCGAAACGCACTCTTCGTCAACTCTGAAACCGCCCAGGGCCACGTGGTCTCCGATCCCTTCCCGAAGATTCTCGATGGGATCCCGCTGCGGCTGCGCTCGATCGAAGTCGACCTCGACCGTCCTAACTTCACCTTGAACCCGACCGACTGCGAACCGCTCTCGGTGGAGGCCAAGCTGACCAGCACAGATGGCGCCAGCGCCAGTTCCTCCAATCACTTCCAGGTCGGGGATTGCAAGAGCCTTGGCTTCAAGCCCGGTCTGAAGCTCGCCCTCAAGGGCCCGGTCAACCGTCGTGCCCACCCGAGTCTCAGGGCGACCCTTACCGCCCGTCCCGGCGATGCCAACATCGCCCGAGCCCAGGTGCGTCTGCCCAAAGCGGCCTTCCTCGACAACGCTCACATCGGCCAGGTCTGCACCCGGGTGCAGTTCTCGGCCCACCAGTGCCCGACCGGCTCGATCTACGGGACCGCTTCCGCGACCACACCGCTGCTTGGCTATGAGCTGACCGGCAACGTCTACCTGCGGGCAAACCCCGCGCACAAACTGCCCGACCTGGTCGTCGGCTTCAACGGGCCGGCCTCCCAGCCGATCGAAATCGAGCTCGCCGGCAAAACCGACTCGGTCAAGGGCGCGCTTCGCAATACCTTCGAAACGGTCCCCGACGTCCCAGTGACCAAGTTCAGCCTGACCCTCTTCGGCGGCAAGAAGGGCCTGATCGAAATGAGCTCTGGCTTCTGCGCCCACCCCAACGCTGACGTCAAGTTCACCGGGCAGAACGGGATGGAGTCGAACTCGACGCCGAAGGTGGGGGCGAAGTGCCCGAAGAAGAAGAAGGGCAAGAAGCGCGCAGGTCACTCGCACCGCTGAGCGGGACGGCGTCGGCCATATACCGGCGTTGACAGGTTGCCGGTCGGGTGCTTAGCTTGCCCAAGACTCCAGGTGGAAGTAGCCCGGTCCGGTAACCGGATCACTGGAGTCCCAAAAGGGACGCCTCGTTGAGGCTGATCGATTGATCGACACCGTCTGGGAGCGGTGTGGGGGGAAATGAGAGCTGAACACGGCAAGCGAAGTTCTGATTCATGTCCCGTGGGAGAAAATTGGTCGTCCGCATGCAAGGTGGCGATTCTGATCGCTTTGGGAGCGACGATGCTCCTGACCCCATCTCTTGCCGCGGCCGATAGGCCACCCTTCGCGCTCGAATTCTTCAAAGCCCACACGACCAACGACGTTGAAGCGCCCTACACCGTCGCCGGTGGGCATCCGTTCCAGAGCACGAATGCATTCCAATTCACTCATGGCGATGCCGGCAACGTACTAACCGAAGGGCCGGCGGAGGATCCAAAAGACGTCTTTGTCAGGCTCCCACCCGGGTTCATTGGAAATCCTGCCGCTACCGCCTATGGATCCCAAGTGGGAGAGGCCAGCATCGGAGTTCTTGGATCGCTTCCCAGTCTGGGAGCCGGTGGTACACCGGTGATCAACGTCGCGCCCGATTTCGGCTACCCGGCGCAATTCTTTATCGACGTCGTAAAAAGCCCCGCCACCCTCCAGGCTGTCCTGAACCCGCGGACCGAGGCTTACGCAGTCACGGTTGGATCGAAAGATGCGCTTAAAGCCGCGGTGACCGGCGCCAGGGTCCGCTTCTTCGGCGTTCCCGCCCAGCACGGCACATCCGGTGAGGCGGAAGTCCCGTTTCTCACCAACCCGGTCGACTGCCTTGAAGTCGAACCGGCCTTCAAGCTCGCCGCCAGCACCTGGAATCATCCGGGCACCTTGCTGCCCAGCCGGCTGCCCGACCTGAGCAATCCGGAATGGCGGACCGCCACTGAAACAACGCCCCCTGTGACCGGTTGCGATGACCCTGCCCTGACCGAACAGTTCGCGCAGGCCGGCCTCGGCGTCACACCGCTGCAGGGCGGGAGCGCCACCCGGGCCGACTCGCCGACCGGCCTCGCGGTCGACCTCGACTTCCCGCAGTCGAACGATCCGACCGACCCCGAAAACACCACCTATGACCCCTCGATCCCGCAGGCACCTGAGCCCAAGGACATCACCATCAAGCTGCCGGCAGGACTCGCAGTCAACCCCTCCTCGGCAGCCGGCCTCGCCGCCTGCTCTGATCAGGCATCCGATCCCGCAGGCGATCAGGTCCACTACGACAACACCGAGCCGGTCGGCTGCCCCGACGCCTCGAAGATCGGCTCGGCCACCGCGCTTTCGCCGTTACTCGCCCTCCGGGACCCGGTCAGCGAGGTCTCGATCGGCGCCGAACCGATACCCGGCTCGATCTACCTCCTAAAGCCCCATCCAGGTGACCTTCCGAGCGGCGGTAGTGACCAGGAAGGGAAGTTCCGCCTCCTGATCCAGCTCGAAAACCCGCGCTACGGAATCAACGTCAAGCTCCCGGGCGTCGCTACAGCTGACCCGAGAACGGGTCAGCTGACCACCACCTTCAGCCAAACCCCGCAACTTCCCGCCAGCCACGTAGCGATCAGCCTCGAGGAAGGCCCTAGGGCGACGTTGGCCACTCCAGTGAGCTGCGGCAAATTCGAGTCCACATCCGACCTCGTCCCATGGTCTGCTCCTGGCACCCCCGACGCTCATCCCACGGCGAGTTTCAACGTGGGGGCGGGGCCCGGCGGCACGGCCTGTCCGGTTAGCGCTGCGGCTCGGTCTTTCGCTCCCACCGTGGGAGCCGGCTCGGAGTCGAGCGCCGCCGGCAGGGCCAGCCCCTTCTCGCTCCACATCACTCGAAATGATGGAGAAGGCGAATTCGGCTCAGTCGAGGCAACTTTGCCTCAGGGCCTCACCGCTTCGCTGAGGGGGGTGCCTTTCTGTCCCGAGGCAGCAATTGTCGCTGCCGAGAGGATGAGCGCCGCCGCTCAAAAGGCCTCGCCGTCGTGTTCCGCTGCCAGTCAGGTCGGCGACGTCACGGTTGGAGCCGGTTCCGGCACCAACCCCTACTACGTGGCCGGCAAGGCTTACCTCGCCGGCCCATATAAAGGCGCACCGCTCTCCTTGGCCTTCATTGTCCCAGCGGGTGCCGGCCCCTTCGACCTCGGAACCGCGGTCGTCAGGACAGCCCTCGCGGTCGATCCCGAAACCGCTCAGATCACTGCTCGTTCAGACGCCTGGCCACGCATCCTCGACGGCGTGCCGCTGCGGCTGCGCTCGATCGACATCGCCCTTAACCGGCCGCATTTCACGATTAATCCGACCAACTGTGAACCGATGGCAGTCGATGCCACCATCGGCGGTGCCGACGGCCCGACCGCCAATTTGTCGTCGTCCTTCCAAACGGACCGTTGCGCCGACCTCGAGTTCAAGCCAAAACTGACGCTGAAGCTCCTTGGGTCCACCAAGCGCAGCGCCCACCCCGCGTTGAGGGTAGGGCTATTCGCTCGTCCGGGCGATGCCAACATCCGCAACGCCGTGCTCTCCCTTCCCCCCACCGAGTTGCTCGAGAGCTCTCACTTCCGCCATGTCTGCAGTGCCGCCCAGTTCAAGACCCGCTCATGCCCTCGGGCGTCGATCTATGGTCGGGCCGAAGCTCGCATTCCATTGCTCGATCAGCCGCTGTCGGGGCCGGTGTACTTGCGCGCGAACCCATACAGCAGGCTCCCTGACCTGGTCGCGTCCCTGGACGGCCAGATCCATCTCGACGTTGTCGCTCATATCGACTCGACTCCGGGGCGCATTCGCACCACCTTCGATACCCCTGACATTGCGATCTCCAGCTTCAAGGTCAATCTATTCGGCGGCGCGCGGGGCCTGATCGTCAACTCAGGGGGCGTTTGCGGCGCACCGCGGGGCAGGGTTGCGATGGGCGCGCAGAACGGCAGGGCGTTTGTCGGTAAGCCGAAACTGAAGGCTGCCTGCTCCAAGAGCCGCCACAAGGGCAGGCGAGGGCGGCGGTGAGCGGTAGAGCTGCCAAAGATCTCCGCGCGACGCTCCTTTTCCTACTGACGCTTCTCGCGGCTGCGCTGGCATCGGCGACCCTGGCTAGCGCCGAGCGGACCCAGCGGGGGTCGCTGATCTCGGCGCTCAACGGGGAGATCTCACCACTCGCACTCCCCCGCGACCGGCCGGCTCCGGTGAGCATCTCGCTCTCGGGTGGCCTCAGCACCGACGACGGCTCGCTGCTACCCAGGGTCGACCGCCTCGAAATCGCTCTCGCCGGTCGCGGTGACCTGTTCACCAAAGGCCTCGCCACCTGCACCCGGGGGGCGCTGCTGAATACAAAGCCGGCCGAAGCTCGCGCCTCATGTGGGGCGGCCCTCGTCGGCCACGGCACGATCTCCGCTGCTGCCCTTGTACCCGGCCAACAGGCCTTCGACATCGAGGCGCAGCTGCTTGCTTTCAACGCGCGGACGGCGAGGGGGGAGCCGGAGATCCTGCTGCAGGCCTACTCGCCAACCCCGCCGATTTCGGTGGTCCTCCCGTTCCAGGTTCGCAACCGCGGAGGGGCTTTCGCCACCGCGCTGGTTGCCGACTTGCCGCAGGCGCTCGGCCCGCTGCCGCGTTTCGCAGGGGTCTCGATGACCCTCGGCAGACGGTTTGACTACCGTGGCAAGCGCCGCAGCTATCTGAGCGCCGCCTGCCCCGCGCCCGCCGGTTTCACCGCCGGCTTCCTCACCGTCGCAAAGGCGAGGTACACGATCTCCGACGGCAGTCACATCAGCACCGAGATCGTGCGCAGCTGTCGTGCTCGGGCTTCGCGATAAAGCAGGACACCCAGGCGCCGGGACCGGGAAAGCCCCTTGTGTGGCGCCTGGGTGACCTGGTCCCTCTGCGGTCGGCAGCGAGGTAGCAACCCCCCGCTGCCGAGACCGTTTCGGGTACTACCTGGCGCCTCCCGGGGGATATCCGGGGGCTCCTCCGCCGTCGCCCCATATCTGGGAGGAGGCGACGGCATTCCCCGCGGGCAGGAGAGATTCACGGGCCCGCGAGAAGCTGGTTGAAGACATCCTCACCTCACCCCTTCGGCGTGCAGGCCCGCACGATCTGCGCCGGGCCGATCTTGCTCCCGTCGGAGAACTTCGCTTCGGCCTGGGCGAGGAACTTGCCCTTCGGGCATTTGGCCAAGAGGTAGCCGTGCTTCTTGCCCTTGTAGGTGAAGAGTTTCTTCGGGAAGGTGAGGCTGAAGGCCGTCACCGAGCCTGCGCCACCGGCGATTTTCGGGATCGAGGCGACCGAGCGGATCCCGTAGGGGCCCTTGTGCTCTTTGGAGATCTTCACCGTCGTCACCAGCGCCGAGGTGACCGGGCTGGTCAGGTAGGCGTGGATGTAGAGGGTGGTGGTGGCGCCCGAGGTGCCGCCGTTGAAGGCGATCAGCTTGGAGTGGATCGGGACCGGCTTGGATTCGGGGAAGAGCACCTCGACGTCGGTGGTGCCGGTGCCGAGGATCGCCGGCTTGCACTGCGCTTCGGCCCCGGCGGAGGTCTGGGCTTCGAGCTGGCCCTGTTTGCAGGTGGGCACGCCTGAGACGTCGATCGAGCCGTTCTTGTCGGTATCGATCACCACTTCTGAGATCGACGGGGGGTGGGTGCCGTCGGCGGTGCCTACCTTGCCCGAGACGTTCAGGGTGATCGGTTCCATCGTCGTCTTCGAGAGCAGCTTCGGGGTGACGCCGCCGTTGAAGGTGAGGACGAGGTTGCCGGCCTTGACCGTGATCGGCTTGTCGGCCATCGCCATCCCGGCAAGCGCCAGGCTCGCCAGCGCGCAAAGCCCCAGCGCCCATCTCAATTGCTTGTACATATCCCTACCTTTCATGCCGCCTTAAGCGGCTGATGCGATGCGTTTGGCTTCCTCGGCACCGATGTAGGGCGCAAGGATCAATCGGATGACTTCGGGTGTGAAATCGGGCAGGCTCTCGGCCTCTCCGGCGGCCAGGGTCGCGACGACGACGCCGATCGCGGCCTCGACTGCGGCCTGGGCGGAGATCGGGGCGGGTGGCCGGCGATCGGGGGGCTGCAGCGTCTCCAGCGCCGTGACCAGGCGGTTGCGCACGGCGACGCCGAGCGGGGCGAAGGCAGGCTCCGAGATGGAGCCGTTCGCGATCAGCGCCAGGTGCAGGTCCTCCGGTGAGCGCGCGGCTTGGCGCAGGACCGTGGCGACCGCGGCTGCCGCGCCGCTCGGCCCGTCGGCGGCGGTCGCATACGCCTCGGAGATCAGCCACTCGAGCCGGGAAGCAGCGGCGCGGTGGGCGGCCAGGACGCAGTCGAGCTTGTCCTCGAACAGTTGGTAGAAGGTGCGCCGCGAGACGCCGGCGCGGGCGACGACATCGGCGACCGAGAGCGAGGAGTACCCCTGGTCGCGGATCTCGACCGCGACGGCGCGCAGGAGGCGATCGCGCTGGTGGGCGACGATCTCTCCCTTGGGCAGCCCGTGGCGACCGCGGGGCAGGGCCCTCTCGACCGCGACTCGCGCGCCGCTCACCGAAGCCGCCCGACCGACGCGGCGGATGGTGCCCGATTGCGCTGCCTGCTCCGGATAGGGATCAATAAGAACATCCGCGAATCATTATGGCAAAGAATGATCGCGATTTGGCCTTATTTAGGCACAAACAAAACGAATGTCAATGTACCGTAATGCTCCCCGGGATCGAGAAGGTGTCGGCCCAGCGCTTCGCGCCATCGATGCCGAGATAGGGCACGAGGGCCATGTAGGCGAGGTCGGAACCGGCCTCGCGCAGGTGCTCTGCAGTGCCGGCGAGGAGGTTTCCTCTAATCACCGTCGCCGTCGTCTCGACGATCCCCTTCGGGCTGGAGATCGGGTGCAGAGTCTCGGGGACGACGTCGGTCAGGAGCTGCTCGAAATAGGCGACGACCTCGCGTTCGGGGTCGCTGCCGTCGCCGGCGCGCGCCCGGGCGTTCAGGGTGAGAGCCCTGGCGGCGGCGACATCGCCGATCGTGAAGGCGAGCACCGCGCCCAGCCCCGCGACCACCCGCGCCTCCCACTCGACCTCCTTGGAGCAGGCCGCGCGGACCGCCTTCTTCAGGGCGTTGAAGCTGGGCCGGAACTCGACGCTGCCGCGGCGCATCTTCGCCTGTGGGCTGAACTCCGGGGGTCCGGGCTTCCCGCGGTCGTGATCACTGGTCAGCTCGTCCATAAAAAGAAGAACAAAGATAAACCGTAGTGTCAAGACTCGACCTGAGATGGCCTATCAAAGCTGACCGATCAAGTGGCGAAAAATGGCTTTCCAAAGGGAAAAACAGCGCCTTGAGCAATTGGTACACACATCCTTCTATTGATCCTGTAACGTACCGTAAATGGCAGGAATGGCTCGAACCACCCTCGCGTCAGCCGCCCTGCTCCTGATCCTGCTGAGCTTCGACGCCGGGGCCTATGGCGCGCCTCCGCCCGGCACCGCCGGTGCCGCCATGTCCGGCCGGGGCGGCGAGTACTCCTGGACCGTGTCCGCTTCGCGCGGCGCTGCAGGCCCGCAGCGCTCACGCCCTTGCATGCGGGTCTCGATCACCCACCATCACGGCGCTTTCAGCTATGCCCGCAGCCGTTTTCGAGGCTGCCTCACCGCCGCCGCGATCCGCGGCCGCTCCGCGGCGCCGCTCCTCGTCGGCGGCACTCACTTGGCGAACCCTGGGGACCCGTCGATGAGCGTCTTCGCGGTCCTCGCTTCGCAGTCGGCCAGGCGCGTGCGCATCTCCTCGCCTGACCTGCCCGAGGGGGGAGGCGTCACGGCGGCGCTCCTCCCGCTCGGCAACTCGCCATTTGGGCTGGGCGGCATGCGCCTGGCGCTGATCGCGATTCCCGGAGTGCATTGCGTCGAACGCGTGTCCCTCAGGGGCGCCGGGCCCGAGTCTCTTTGGGCGAGCTTTCTGGAGGACGGCGGCTGCCCGTCCGGCCGCGCCTCCGGCGAATAGGCTGACTGGCGGTCTCGTCGTCCGCTGTCCCCATATCCAGGAGGAACCGATGATGAAGGCCGTGCGCAGCAAGCTGACCTACGCCAACGTGGTGGCGACCCTCGCGCTCTTTCTCGTCCTAGGCGGGGGCGCAGCCCTCGCCGCCGGCAATTTCACCGGCAAGCAAAAAAAACAGGTGGGCAAGATCGCGACGAAGGTCTTCAACGCCAGGATCGGCGGGGCCAGCGTCAATCATGCCGGCAGCGCCGACACCGCTACCAAAGCGAACACCGCGACGAAGGCGAACGAAGCGACGAAAGCAAACACCGCCGTCAAAGCGTCTGAAGCCACCAAAGCAGGCACCGCGACGAAAGCAGTGGACGCCGAAAAACTGGGCGGGCGGACCGCGGCGGAATACCAGCACAAGCTCAAATCAGGCTGCGCGCCGCCGACCTCGATCGCCGGGCTCAGCAACGAAGGCGACGTCACCTGCACCTCACCGGTCCAGGCAATCCGAATGACACCGCAGGCGGGAGAAAACGTCTCCCAGAACCTCGGCAATCAGTTCCAGCTCGTGACCGTCTGTCATGACGGCGGCAACGTGTCCATGCACTTTCAGAACCTGAGCTCCATCTCGGCGACCCTCAATTGGTTCTACGGCGACACCGGCGGCGCACATGCGAGCGGCAACGCGATCGCCGGCAATGGCGAAGAAGCATTCAGCTTCGTCAACCGAATCGAGGGCCAGTTCATCTACGCGACCCCCTCGAACGTGATGACGATCAACCTCCACGCCTTCGACGGCGGGACGTTCTGCGAGGTGCGCGGCACGGTCGAGACGGCCAACGGCTAGAGCGCCCCGCGCAGGCGGGGCCGTCAGGCGAGCCGCAGGCGCTCGGCAGAGCGCTGGGCCATCACCTCGCCCCAGTTCGAGTCGTCGATCTGGGAGGGGTCGGTGGTGGCGAGGAAGTCCTCGAGGATCCCGGCGAGACCGCCGGGGTCTTCGAGGTTGGGGAAGTGGGCGGCGCGCGGCAGCGACTCGAAGCGGGAGTTCGGGATCTCCTCGGCCGCGGAGATGCCATGGGCGATCGGGATCGTCCGATCGCGCTCGCCCCAGACGATCAGGGTCGGCATGTCGCCCAGCAGGTAGAGGCGATCCTCGGCGCTGACCCGTTGGCCCTGGATGTCGATCACCGCGCGCAGGGTCTGCATGAAGGCCCGCCTCGCACCCGGCTCCTGCAGCGGGCCGAGCGCCCGCGCGATCGCCTTCAGCTGGACTCCCTCGGGGCGCCCGCGCGCGCTCAGCTTGCCCCCGGTCGCGGCGAGGGCGGAGACCAGGCGGGGGCGAGCAACCACGTTGAGCAGGGCCGAGGACGCCGGCAGCGCGGCTCCGCGCAGCAGGGGGCTGACCTCGCGGCCGAGCCCGCCGCTCGAGATCAGCGCCAGGCGCTCGGTGTGCTGGGGGAATTGGTAGAAGAACTGCATCGCGACGCCGCCGCCGAGCGAGTGGCCGACGATCGTCGCCCGCTCGACCCCGATCGTCGCCAGCAGGTCGCGGATGCTCGCAGCGTGGGCGCCGAGCGAGTAGTCGCCGCGCGGGGTCGCCGAGTCGCCGTGGCCGATCAGGTCCGGCGCGATCACCCGGTAGGAGCCAGCGAGCCGGGTGGCCACCTCCTGCCAGTGGCGCGACGAGTTGATCATGCCGTGGATCAGGACCAGGTCCGGGCCGCTGCCCATCTCGCGGTAGACCGAGTGGTGGCCGTGCAGGTCGACCTCGTGGGCCTCGAAGGAGGGTGAGCTCACGGCTGAGACCCTAGCCTGGTCGAGGCGTCGGGTTCGCCCTCGAGTCAAGGAAAACATCCCAAACCTTTCCCGGTCCGAGCGGTTTCTACGATTGATCTATGAAGCTGACGGTGGGACGCGCACATCTAGTCATCTTCGCCGCGTTGGTCGGCTGCCTGGTGTCCTCCAGCGCGGCCCCGGCGGCGACCTGGACCACTCGGCAGGTCCCCTTCGTCAGCCACTACGAAGGCCAGACATCGGGCGGCCCGCTGCTCGGGATCTCCTGTCCCACGGCCTCGTTCTGCCTCGCCGGTGGCGTCTACGGTCGCCTCGCGGTGTCGTCGAGCCCGACCGCCGGGGCCGCGGCATGGGAGGTGTTCGATGCTCCTCCGGGCAGCGACTACTCCGGGCCTCCGCCGCCGCCGGGGGCGCCGCCGAACATGCCGCACCCCAACGTCCAGGGAGTCTCGTGTCCGTCGCCATCGCTCTGCGTGGCGGTCAGCGGCAACGGTGACATCTACACCTCCTCGAACCCGATGGCCGGGGCGGCGGCCTGGTCACGCGCCGACGTCGACGGCCCCGACTACGACACCCACATAGAAGCGGTGTCCTGCCCGACGGCCTCCTTCTGCGTCGCCGTTTCCGGCGGCGTCAAACAACACAACAACCCGCTGACGAGCGGCAAGATCCTCAGCTCGCACAACCCGACCGGGGGCGCCTCCGCCTGGCAGGTGACCCAGCTCGATCCCGCTCTGGACCTGCGCGGCGTCTCCTGCGGCTCGCCCTCGCTTTGCGTGGCGGTCGGCCGCGACGGGCGGATGGTGGTCTCGACAGACCCCGACGGCCCACCATCGGCGTGGGTCGACGCGGGGACTCCGGGCGGCCCCGGACACCTGCAGGGAGTCGCCTGCGCTCTCGGCGGGCTCTGTGTCGCCGGCAACGCCGGCGGCAACCTGCTCACGAACCTCGACCCGGGGAGCAACCCAGGGGTTTGGGCCGAGCGCAACGGCGGCGGCTCGGTACCGATCACCGGCATCTCCTGTCCGACGCCGACGGCCTGTCTCGGGGTCGACGACAACGGCGACGTCCTCACCTCGACCGACCCCGCCGGCGGCGCCGGATCCTGGTCGCGCACCAACGTCATCCCATACGAGGCGCCTGCTGCCCAATACGAACTGCCGCTGAACGGGATGTTCGGGGTCTCCTGCTCCTCGACTTCCTTCTGCGCGATCGCCGCGGCGGACGGCAAGATCCTGACCAGCACCAATCCATTCGAAGTCGCCTCCGGCCCCGCGGGCCAGGGCCGCAAGGCCCGCCGGCCGAAGCGGCCGAGGGCGATCCTCGCCCATGTCGACACCCGACGCCTGAGAACGAAGCGAGCTCGCATCAAGGTCCGTTTCCGCTTCTACGTCAGGGGTCAGGTCCGCGGCTTCGTCTGCAAGCTCGACCGCCGGCCCTACCGAGCCTGCCACTCGCCGGTCAGGGTCTGGGCCGACCGGGGCAGGCACGTCTTCCGGGTGCGGGCGATCGGCACCACGGGGCTCAGGGGCCCGGTCGCGGCCGACCGGTTTCGGGTCCTGCCGCCCTACCCGCACGTCTGATCCGTCCCTTGGGACCGGCGCCGGTCAGCTTCCAAGAGCGCGGACGACCTCATTCGCGGCACGTTCACCCGAGCGCACCGCACCCTCCATGTAGCCGTTCCAGACCGTCGAGGTCTCCGCTCCCGCCCAATGGATCGCGCCGATCGGGTCGCGCAGAGCGCTGCCGTATTCGGTCCACCCGCCTGTCGTCATCAGACAGCCGTAGCAGCCGCGCGTCCACTCCTCCTCCGCCCAGATCCGCTCGATAAAACGCTCGGGCGAGAGGGCTCGCTTGCCGAAGAGCCGGGCATGGCCCTCCAGGACGGCCTCCTGCCGGGCCACGGGATCCTGCGATCCCCACCGGCGGGCGAGCCTGCCCTCGAGGAACCCGAGAAGGACGCCCGGCACTCCATCCGGGGGAGAGTTGTCGAACACGACCCTCGCGGGTCCCGTCTCACTGACGGCCTGGCCCGACAGGCCATCCTCGCGCCAGAAGGGACGGTCGTAGACCGCCATCGTCTTGATCACGGTCCCCTGAGGCATGCGCTGGGTGAGCTGATCGCGGCGGCCGGGCAAGGGAGGGTCGTAGCCGATGCGGCCCGCGAGAGTGGGAGGGATGGCGACGATCACACGCTTCGCCTGCACCGTCATCGGTTCCCCGGCACCGCGATCGATCTGGAGCGCAACGCCGTCCTCGCCGTGCTCGATTCGCGCCACCGCCGATTCGAGCTGCACCCGCTCGGCCCCGAGCCCTGATGCGAGCAACTCGGCAATCCGCTGAGACCCGCCGTGGAAGCGATCCTGCTGAGCGCCGCCGTCGGTGCCGACCAAGGTGTTGAACCCGCCGCCCGAGTGCGTATAGAAGAGGACGTGCAGGAGGGAGACGTCGGCGGGCTCCGCCGCCCAGACCGCCTCCGTCGCGAGTTCGAAGAGCTTGCGGGCACCGCGTGTCGCGCTGTTGCGGCCGATCCAGGTCGCGAATGTCTGCCCGTCCCATTTCGTCGCGTGCTTTGCCGTCCAGGGCGCCTCGAGCGGAACCTGAAGAGCCATTCGATCCAATCGCGCTCGCGCCTGTTCGAAATCGGCGAGGGCGATCGGGGACATCGCGCGGGAGAGGTCGCGAACCAAGCCGACGCTCGCGTCGGTGAGCGATCCGCGGTAGGAGGCGACCCGGCCTGACATCTCCATCAGGTGCCGGCCCTCGACGTAGGTGGGAAAGGTGGGCACTCCAAGATTGGCGGCCAGAGCCGCCAACTTCACCTGGGTCGGGCCGATCCACTGACCTCCGAGCTCGACGACCTTGTCCTCGCCGAGCGACTCGTTGACCACCCTGCCGCCGACTCGTGAGCGCGCCTCGAGGATGATCGGATCGACGCCCCGGGATTGCAGGACGCGAGCGGCCATCAGACCCGCGAGGCCGGCTCCGACAATGGCTACGTCGCAACTCCTCACGCCTTCAGGTTATGGGTCTTTCGTCGCAAATCCTGGCCCGCACCGCGGAGCGTCTAGTAGCGTCGCGGGGGCATGGCGAAGATGCGAGCAGTGGTCGCGGAGCGACCGGAAGGGCCGGACGGGCTCGTCGTACGCGAAGTGCCGCTCCCCGAGGTTCGTCCAGGCTGGGCGCTGGTCAGGGTCGAGGCATTTGGTCTCAACCGGTCCGAGTACAAGACGCTCCAGGGCTACGCCGGCGACGCGGTGACGTTCCCGCGGATCCTCGGGATCGAGTTGGTCGGCGTGGTGGAGGATGTTTACGGGGAGGTGCCGGCCGCGCTGCGGGGTAAGACGGTCGCGGCTTTGATGGGGGAGATGGGCCGCGCGTTCGACGGTGGCTACGCCGAGTACGCGCTAGTGCCCGAGCATCAGCTGATCGCGCTCGACACCACGTTGCCGTGGCACGTACTCGGCGCGCTGCCCGAGACATTCGTGACCGCCGCCGGCTCACTCGAGCACCTCGACCTGGAGCAGGGGCAGACGCTGCTGCTGCGCGGCGCCACGTCCTCGGTCGGACTCGCCTGCTTGGAGCTCGCCCGCGCCGCGGGGGTGCGGGTGATCGCGACGACGCGCAGCGAGGGGAAGGGCCGGCGCCTGATCGAGCTCGGCGCCGCGGGCACGGTGCTCGAGGGCGACGGCTTCACCGAGCGCGCCTCGGGCGCGCTGCCCGAGGGGGGCGCCGACGGCGCCGTCGACCTGATCGGCGGGCCCGCGGTGCTCGAGACACTGCGCCTGCTGCGCCCCGGCGCCACGGCCTGCAACTCCGGCTCGCTGTCTGACACTTGGGTGATCCCGGACTTCGAGCCGATCGCGATGATCCCGTCGGGACGCAAACTGACGGTGTTCCATTCCAACGACGTGCACGAGGCGCGGGTCGCTGGACCTCTGCTGCGTGCCGTCGTCGAGCAGGTTGAGCGCGGCGAGGTCGCGCCGAACATCGACGCGGTCTACTCGCTCGAGCAGACGATCGACGCGCACCGTCGGATGGCGGCGAACGAAGCGACCGGCAAGCTGGTCGTGCTGCCGCGGGCGCGGGAGCCCGACATGAGACGATCTACGCGGTGAACTCGTCTCGTCCGACATTTCTCGCGATCGCGATCGCGCTGGCGCTCGCATTTGCCGGATCGACCTCGGCGCCTGCGCTCGCCGCCCCGGAAGAAGTGGCCTACGGCTGCGGCGAAAAAGACATCTGCCTGATCGATCCCGACAATCAGGCCGCGGTCCGCAACCTGACCAACAACAGCGCCGCCGGGACTTACTACTACGACCCGGTCTGGTCGCCGGACGGGACGAAGCTCGCCTTCATCAGGCTCAGCGGTGGCACCCGCAACGTCTACGTCATGGCGCCCTTCGTCTCCGGGGCCGCGGGGCTGGCAAAACCTGTGACCGAATACGGCGATGGCAGCTATGTGCAAAATCTCGCCTGGTCACCCGACGGGACCAAGATCGCCTTCCAGCGCGGAACCTCCGAACTGAACTACGAAGTTCTCGTCGCCAACTCCGACGGCACCACCGCCGTGCCCCTGAAAATCGCCGAACACGGCCAGCACCCGACCTGGGCGGCCGACGGCGGCAAGATCGCCTACTCCTACAAAGAGCAGGTCTACCTCCGCAACGCCGATGCGGGCGCGGCCGCGACGACGCTCCCGAACGGTGCGGGACATGACCCGGTCTGGTCCCCGGACGGGGCTCTGATCGCGTTCGACGGGATCAATCCGGCCCAGAAAGACCCCTTCTCGGACGTCCACATCGTCAGCGCCACCGGCGGTGGCACCCCGGTCGTGGTCCCGTCGAACTACACGCAATGGACCTACGTCAGCTGGGCCCCCGGCGGCTCGAAGCTGGCCTACCGCTCGACCCAGAGCAACTTCGGCTTCGCACGCGTCGTCGATCGCACCGGAGCAGGCGACCATGCCCTGGCCGGCGCCGGCACGGTCGCCATGCATGGACCCGCCTCATGGTCTCCGGACGGCGGCCGGGTCGTCTTCTACGGCTACGACGGCAGCCACAAGATCTACATCGAGAACACAGATGGCCTGGGGTCGGCGACGACGCTCGTCGTCGTCAAAGACGGCAACTCCGACCCGTCGTGGCGGCCAAACCCGGCGATCACACCGACATTTCCGGGCTCGCCGTCGCTTCCAGGCACGCCGGCGCTTCCGATCACCCCCTCGGGCGGCTCGAACCAGCCCTTGCCGAAAACGAAACCGGCGAGAGTGATCTGGACGAGCTCAGGCCTCCCCTACGAGCCGCACGGCTATATCCAGCCTCTCAGCGTGTCCTGCGGCGCCGCGGACTGCGGCGTCAACAGCACCGGCTATGCCAAGGCGAGCAGGGCCGCCGGGCTGTCATTCCGTCCCCTCGTTTCAGCCGCCCCTCGCGCCAAGGCGAAGCCGAAGAACCTGCTCGTCGCCAGCGGCAAGATGAAGGTCCCGGCGGGGAAGTCCAAGCCGGTGAAATTGAAATTGACCAAGGTGGGGCTGGCTCTGATCGAAGCCACGGGCGCGATCAGGATGAACATCGCGGTGAAAATCACCGCGCCCGGCGAGGCGACGGTGGTCAAGAGCAAAACCGTCCGGGTCTACCTCGCCAAGAGCAAAAGGGGATAACGCGCTCATCGGCGCCTTGCTACCGAATGCGGGAGTGGAGCTAGGCGGATTCGAACCGCCGACCTCCTGGGTGCGATCCAGGCGCTCTGCCAGCTGAGCTATAGCCCCGTGGGTGGGTCCTGGGACGATCCTCCCAGGCCACTGGTGATGGCAAGGATAACCGCATAGGCTTTAGGTTTCCGAGGGACGAATATGGGCATTCTCGACGAGGCAATCCGGGAGCACCTCGAGCTCAAGCGCTCGCACGGCGCCGACGACTCCGAGATCAAGGAGTTGGAGGACGACGCCTTCGGGCCTCCGCAGCGCCCAGGCGCCGAGGAGGCGCCGGACCCGGCGGCCGAGGCGGCGACCGAATTCATGTCCCAGCCCGATCTTGGCGGCGAGGGCAAGGGCGAGGAGCCGCCCGCCGATGCCGCGCCGCCCGCCGCCGATGCCGTCGAGAAGCCGCCGGCGCGCCGCGAGGGTGGCGTCGGGATCGCCGATCTGCAGGAGGCGCCACTGAGGGCCGAGGAGCCCGATGACGACGACGAGGACGACGATGTCGCCGAGGAGGCCCAGCCCGCCGCCGAACACGAGGCGATCAAAGGACCGGTCGGGCCGACGACCGAAGAGCGCCACGCGATCGCCGACCAGCCGACCGAGATGTTCGATGTCGAGGAGGAGTTCGCCTCGAGCGAGGCGCCGGCGCCCCCTGACGAGGACCTCGTCGCCGAGGAGATCGCCGAGCCCCGCCTCGCACCTGCCCCGGACCCCCTGCCCGAGCCCGAGGAGGACGAGGAGGACGACTTCTTCGACGAGCAGCGCCTCTCCGACGAGCTCGACCAGGCGCTCGAGGCGCCGCTCGAGGAGGAGGAGTCAGCCGAGCACGAGGTGATCGAGGCGAAGGAGAAGCCGCGCGAGCCGAAGCCTGAGCCGACCGGCGAGCACGACGCGCTCGAGGAGACCCCCGACTTCCTCGAGGAGGCACCGGAGGACGACGAGCTCTGGTTCGAGCAGAAGCCGCCGAAGGATTTCGACTTCGACGACTAGGCCTTCCCCGGCCGCAATTGTTCGAAGGCCGTTGCAGTTTCTGGACGTTTGTGTGACCTAGCGCAGGTTCGGCGAACTAGGTTGCGGCGTCATGGCCTCGCTCAAGCGCAAAGGTGACCTGGCCGAGCTGAAGGTCGCGGCGGACCTCCTGGAACGGGGTTGCAGGCTCTCGTTTCCGTTCGGGGAGGACTGTGACTACGACCTCGTGGCGGACTACAGGGGCCTCCTGCACCGAGTCCAGGTGAAGTACACCCAATCCGATGGCCATCGGATCCTGATCCGCTGTCGCTCGCATTCCCTGACGAAGGGAAAGGTCCGCCAGACGAAGCACTACACGGCGGCGACCGTCGACTGGATCGTCGTCTACGACCGCACGACCGACAATTGCTACTACTGCCCGGCGACCGAGCTCGGAACCGGACGGTGCGAGCTGAGCCTTCGTCTGACACCTGCTCGCAACGGCCAGATCGCGGGAATCCGCGACGCCGACGACTATCTAGACCCGGATCTCGGGACCCGTGCGGCCCAGCCAGAGATGGAGCCAGCCGGGATCGAACCGGCGACCTCGTGCTTGCAAAGCACGCGCTCTGCCAACTGAGCTATGGCCCCTTCAGGCTGATTGTAAGTAGCGGCTAGCCGGCGAGGCCGATCATCAGCGCCGAGTGGTCGTTCGGGTCGACCTTGACCGGGACCTGGGCGCCGGGCTGGAGCTGGCCGATGACGGCGGGGGAGACGACCTGTTTGTGCTGGACCTCGGACTGGCTGCCGTTGACGTCGAGGGTGAGCTGGAAGAGCAGCTCCGGCTGCATGTTGATCGTCGCGCCCGTGGCCTGTAGGGAGACGATCGTCGCGGTCCCGTCGACGCCTTCGTTGGCGAGGCGCTCGGCTAGCTCCTGATCGGCTTGGACGCCCTGGACCATCTCGTTCGCCTGGGCAAGGCCGTCTTTCATCATCTTGAGGCTGCCGCCCCGTTCCTTCTTCATCTGCTTGCCGGTCTTGCTCAGGTCCCTCATGTCCTTGAACATGCCCATCTCGGTGCTCTCCTTTGTCTGGTCTGGGGAAGCCGCTGTAGAGCCCGCGGTCGGGCCGACCATATCGCCAGATTTGAAGCCGGTGTAAATTCTCGGCGTGTTCATCTCAGGGGTCTTTCTCTTGATCCTCGGGCTGATCGGGCTGGTCTTCTCGATCGCCCCGCCGGTCGAGGAGGCGCGGCTCGGAGCGATCGGCGTAGCGCTCGGCTGCGGGCTCAGCGGCCTGCTCCTCGTCTACCTCGACGCGCCCAGCAAAAGGCAGAAGCCGCCTACCGGTTCGCAGCGCGCCAAGGCGACGATTCTCGATGCCGCCGGCACGACCGGCTCGGTCGCCGGATACCAGATGGTCGAGCTGACCCTCGAGGTCCGGCCGAAGGGCGGCGGCACTCCGTTCCAGGTCAAGCGCAAGTTCTCAGCCGGGCGGTTGGGACGGATCGAGCAGGGCCGCAGCCTCGACGTCTTCTACGACCCGGCCAACCCCGAGAAACTCGAGCTCGCCTGAACGGCGCTCAGCCGGTCGGCTCGAGGCCGGGCAGGTCGCTTGTGCCCGACTCGACCCCGACGGCCCGCAGCGCATCCTCGGCGAGGACGACGCGGCGGCGCTGCAGTTCGCGGGTCGCCGCCAGCGCGTCGCGCTCGGCCCGCTCGGCACTGATCCCGTAGCGCTTCGAGAGCTCCTCGGCCGCGTCGGCCATCGTGCCGCCGGCGAGCGAATCCATGACCACGGCGCCGGACTCGTTGAGGCGCAGGTAGCTGCCGTCGCCGACGAGCCGGACGACGCGGCGGCCGCTGCTGCCGGACGAGCGCAGCGGCGCGTTGCGGTAGCGCCGCGTCAGCGAGAGGTCATGCACCTTCGCCCGCGCCGCCGCCAGGTCCTCGGCCGGGTCGACCTCCTTTGGCGGGGTCGGGGCCGGGACAGGGGCCTCGCGGCCGGAGCCGCGCTCGCCCTTCCCGTCCGGGGAGAGGTCGACCTCGTCGTCGAGGTAGGCGATCAGGTCTGACTTGGGCATGTCGGCGGAGCTGCGCAGGCTCCCGGCCCAGCGGTTGATCCGATCGTCGGACCAGCCTTCGCGGATCCGCTCCCAGCAGGTGGCGACGCCGTCCTCGAGCGCGTTGCCGAAGGTGAAGGGCCGCAGCGAGTCGGGCCGGACGTCGCCGTTCGGTCGGACCAGGTAGCTGCCCGGAGCCTCCCGCCCCTGCAGCTGCAGGCCGCCGCCGGTGCCGGAGAGGACTTCGATCTTCATCGAGCTGCCGTGGCTCTGCTCGAACTCCCGCGCGACCTTTCGCAGGTCGTCTTTCGAGATGCGCCAGTCGCCGCCGCGGGCCGCCGCCCCGGTTTCGACGACCGGGGTCACCCGCAGCCAGGTCGCGCCCAGCTCCCACATCTGCTCGAGGAAGTCCGGCACCGCGTCGGCGTTGGCGGGGGTGACGACGTGGACGACGCAGACCCCGACTCCGGCGGTGAGCAGGTGGTCGATCCCCTCGATCGCCCGCCGCCAGCTGCCGGGGACCCCGCGTGAGCTGTCGTGCAGGCCGGGCCGGGCGCCGTCGATCGAGACGTGGGCGGTGACGCCCTGCAGGGCGCCGAGGCGCCGCGCCACGTCGGCGTCGACGAACCAGCCGTTGGTGTTGAGGGTGACGCCGACGCCGGCTCCCGCCAGGCGCTCGACGATGCCGAGGGTCAGCTCGCGGCGCAGCAGCGGCTCGCCGCCGGTGACGACGGCCTCGACGATGCCGAGGTCGAGCGTCTGCGAGACGACCTCGTCCCACTGCTCGTCGCTGAGCTCCGGGGTGCGCTGCAGGGTCCGCCGCGGGCTGTCCGTGTAACAGAAGCCGCAGCGCAGGTTGCAGGCGTAGGTGATCTCGAGCTTGGCGCCGATCGGCCGCTCGGGCGCCTCAGTGAGCATCCCCGGCGAACGGCGTCGGCCCAGCCGCCAGGCGAAGCGGCCCCAGGCGAAGCTCTCGTCGCGGTCGAGCAGCACCCGGGGACTAGTTGTCGACCTGGGAGTTGACGGCGAGCGGCGCGGTGACCACCGGTCCGTCGGTCTCGATCTCCTCGACCGTGGGCGGCTCATAGCCGCGTGGGTCGCTCATCTCAGGCGGGCGGTTGCGAGTTGCCCGGGGCGGTGCTGATCGGCCGGCCCTCGTTGTCGAGCTCCTCGACGCTGGGCGCCTCGTACGGCGTGCTCTCGTCGGGGCTCATGTGATCTGGCTGCTTCCCGGGGCGGTGCTGACCGGGCCGTCGGTCTCGATCTCCTCGACCGCGGGCGGCTCGTAGCCCTTCGTGTCCGCGCTCACTCGGGGACCTGCTGGCTTGCGCCGGCCGCGGTGCTGACCGGGTAGCCGTCGTTGTCGATCTGCTCGACGCTCGGCGCCTCGTACGGAATCGGGTCGTCCATCTGGCTTCCTCTCGTTTGGTTGCGCTCAGCCACTCTGCATGCTCTGCACGATGTGGGCGGCGGTGGTGATTGCCTTGCCGTCGTTGTCGATCTCTTCGACGCTCGGCGCCTCGTACGGAATCGGGTCGTTCAAAATGGTTCTTCTCCCTGGGGTTGGTCAGTCCGTGTTGCTTGCGGCGACGCCCGGAACGGTGTTGATCGTCTCGCCGTCGTTCTCGATCTCCTCGATCGAGGGCGACTCGTACGGCGTCGGCTCTGGCATCGGCTCTCCTCTGACTGGTCGCGAAGCTTGGCGCGAGTCTATCCAGGGTCGGCCACGTAGTCGAGCACCTGCCGGGCGGCCGAGGGCAGGGTCTCGAGGTCGTCCGGAAGCCGGGCGCGGAAGACCGGCACCGTGTGGAGCAGCCGGGCGAGGCGACCGAACGCATCGCCGATCCCGGACCGTGAGCCGTCGTGGATCAGCGCCGGGGTCAGCTGGGTCAGCGCCAGGGCCGGCTCCAGCGTCTCGAGCTCGAGCCGCGCGCCGCGCTCGCCGAGGACGACGACGGCGCCGACCGGCAGCGCCCCCGGCTCGGCAGGACCGGGGTCCGGCGCCAGGTCGACGCCGCCGGGGCGCCGGACCCGGACCCCGCGAGGCCCTGGATAGGCGGTCGGCCGACCGTCGAGGCCGACGATCAGACCGTCCTCGGCAAGCACCTCGTGACCGGCCTCGCCGAGCGCGCGCGCGAGCGTCGACTTGCCCTGCCGCGAGGGCCCGCAGAAGATCACCGCGGCGTCGCCGACCCGGATCGCGGCAGAGTGCAGGGCGAGGTCGCCGCGCATCGTCAGCAGCGTGCAGATCGCCGATGAGGTGAGCCGGTGCTCGAAGAGGTCGGGGTGCCGCTGGTCGTCCTCGACCGTCACCGCCCAGGCCTCGGGCTCGATCAGGAAGTCGCCGGTGGGGGGCATGGCGAGGAGGCAGCCCGCAGCGGTCGCGTAGGAGGCGTAGAGGAGCTCGCCGTCTTCGGCCTCGAGCATCGCCTGCGGCTCCCCCGGGGGTGCGCTCGGCGCCGTCTCCGGCCGGCGCACGTGGATCGTGCCGCGCGTCCCGCGGGCCCCGTTGAGCCTCCTCAACGGGTAATCGCTGACCACCTCGAAGCCGAAGACGCTGCCCATTCTCCGTAGGCTACGAGAGGTGGCGGGAGCGCAGATCGGACCCCAGACGATGCTCAGCCGGACCGACCGGGCGGTTCACGGCGAGCTGCCCGAGGAGACCGTCCTGCTCGACGTCGAGGACGGCGTCGCGGTTCGGCTCAACCCGAGTGGCGCCTGGCTCTGGGAGCGGCTCGAGCGCCCCGCCAGCGTCGCCGAGCTGGCAGCCGCGCTCGCCGCCCGGTTCAAGGTCGACGAGGCGCAGGCGCTCGCCGACGTGACCGCCTTCGCCGCCGACCTCAGCGGCCGTTCGCTGCTCGCTGCCGACTAGACCGCGTCGAGCGAGGCGGCCGGCAGGTTCTGGTCCGCGTGGTAGCTGGACCGCACCAGCGGCCCGGCGGCGACCGACTCGAAGCCCATCTCGTATGCCGCCCGCTCGAGCTCGGCGAACTCGTCGGGGTGCCAGTAACGGACCACGGGCAGGTGGTTCTCGGTCGGCCGCAGGTACTGGCCGACGGTCAGCACCTGGACCCGGTGCTCGCGCAGGATCGCGAAGGTCTCGAGCATCTCCTCGTGGCTCTCGCCGAGGCCGACCATCAGCCCCGACTTGGTCACGACCTCCTCGCCGCCCATCTCCTTGGCCAGCCGCAGGACCCGGGCCGAGCGCATGAACTTGGAGCCGCGGCGGGCCTTCGTGTAGAGGCGGGGGACGGTCTCGACGTTGTGGTTGAAGACGTCGGGGCGCTCGGCGATCACCTTCGCCAGCGGCATCTCCTGGCCGCGGAAGTCGGGGGTCAGGACCTCGACCTTGCAGCCGGGCGCCTGCATCCTGATCGAGCGGATGACGCCGACGAAGGCGCCCGCGCCGTAGTCGGGCAGGTCGTCCCGGTCGACCGAGGTGACGACCGCGTGGCGCAGACCCATCTGCTTCACCTGGCGGGCGACGCGGGCCGGCTCCAGCGGGTCGTGCCAGGTCGGAACCCCCGTCTTCACGTTGCAGAAGCCGCAGCGGCGGGTGCAGGTGTCGCCGAGGATCATGAAGGTCGCGGTGCCGCGCTCCCAGCACTCGCCGACGTTCGGGCAGTTGGCCTCCTCGCAGACGGTGTGCAGGTTGTCGGAGCCGATCTCCGACTTCAGCCGCCGGTAGTTCGGCCCGCCCGGAGCCGGCACTTTCAGCCAGGGCGGCTTGCGGGCTCGCTTGAACGGGATCGTCCCGGTCGCGTCGGCCGCGATGCCGCCCGGCTTCGACCGGGAACGGGTGACGTGGATGCGCTCGCTCATGCCACTGCGAGCGTAGCCGGGTCGGCCCGCCGGGGGGTGCGCTCGTAGACCTCGGCGAAGCGGGAGACGACGGTCTCCGCGAAGGCATCGAGGTCCTGCTCGGCGCCGAGCTCGCGGCCGAGGCTGGTCGTCCGGCAGCCCTCGATCCCGCAGGGCACGATCCAGTCGAAGGGCTGCAGGTCGTTGTTGACGTTGATCGCCATCCCGTGCGTCGTCACTCCGCGGCTCACGTGCACCCCGATCGACCCGATCTTCGCCGCCGACGGGCCGATCTCCGACGGTATGCGGCGGGAATCGGCCCGTCGGCGGGGGGCGGGGACCCAGATGCCGGTCAGGCCCTCGATCGGCTCGGCGCCGACGCCGTGGTCGGCGAGGGCGGCAATCGCGACCCGCTCGAGCCGGCGCACGTACTCATGGATGTCATCGCCGTATGCCCGCAGCGAGACGATCGGGTAGACGACCAGCTGCCCCGGCCCGTGGTAGGTGACCTGGCCGCCGCGGTCGGTGTCGACGACCTCGATCCCCTGGGCTTCGTACCACTCGACCCCCATCGGCAGCTCCTGTGGCCTGGAACGCCGCCCGCGGGTGTAGACGGGGGGGTGCTGGACGAGCACGAGCGCGTCGCCGATCCGCCCGCGCTGGCGCTCCGACTCGAGGCCTCGCTGCAGGGCGACGGCGTCCGCGTAGGGAAGCAATCCGCAGTCGTAGACGAGGATCTCGGCGCTCACCCTTGAAATCGTTGCATGGCGCCCGTCTATCCTTGGCGCCGTCCCCCATGGCCCAGTCAAGGATCTTCCGACCCGACTGGCTTCCGGCGGTCGCGCTCAGCGCCCTGCTTGCCGCCGCGATGCTGGCCTGGAACCCGCAGGTAGGCGATCTCGCCGCCCAGGTGTTCCGCACCGAGCTGTTTCAGCGCGGCGGTCTGGCGATCTGGAACGGCAGCTGGTACGGGGGCCACTACACGCTCACCTACAGCGTCCTCTTCCCGCCGCTGGCGGCGCTGGTCGGGCCGCGGGTCGTCGGCATGATCGCCGTCGTCGCCTCCTCCTACCTCTTCGATCGGCTCGTCCGTGACCGCTGGGGCGACGCCGCCCGCTGGGCGACCCTCTGGTTCGCCGCCGGCGTCGTCACCCTGCTCGCCGACGGCCAGCTAACCTTCGCCCTCGGAGTCGCCTTCGGCCTCGCCACCCTGCGCGCCCTGCAGCTCGACCGCTCGGCCGCCGCCCTCCTGCTCGCCGCCGGCTGTGCGCTCTCCAGCCCGGTCGCGGCCGCCTTCCTCGCCGGCGTCGTCCTGATCGGCGCGCTCGAGCGCGGCAGGCCGCTGAGCAGGGTTCCGATCTGGGTCGCCGGCGTCGCCCTCGCCCTCGTCGTCGTCCCCAACCTCGCCTTCCCCGAACCGGGCCAGTTCCCCTTCAGCTTCTCCTCCTTCATCGCGATCCCGGTCTGGTGCGGGTCGGCCCTCTACGTCACCCGCGGACTGCGCGAGGAGGAGCGCCAGCTGCGCTGGGCGATCGCCGCCTACCTGCTCGTCTCGATCGCGATCTTCCTCACCCCCAACCCGATGGGCGGCAACGCGGTCCGGCTCGGCGCCCTCTTCGGCGGCCCGGTGCTGGCGGCGGTCATCCTCGCCCGCCGGCCGCGCGTCTCACCCTGGTTCCTCGCCCTCTTCCTCGCCGGCGGCCTCTACTGGCAGCTGACCGCGAGCGTCACCCAGATCGCCCGCAGCGTCGGCGACCCGTCGACGACCTCGGCCTACTTCGAACCCGTCGCCCGCTGGCTCGGCGATCACGGTGGACGCGGCGTGCGGATCGAGGTGCCGCCGACGGCCAACCACTGGGAGGCCGCCTACCTCTCGCCCGGCTTCGAGCTGGCCCGCGGCTGGCTGCGCCAGCTCGACACGACCCGGGACGACGTCTTCTACGACGACGGGACCCTCACCGACGCCGCCTACGGCAACTGGCTGCGACGCAACGCGATCCGCTACGTGGCGCTCCCCGACGCCTCGCTCGACTACTCCTCGGTCGCCGAGCGCCGCCTGATCCTCTCCTCGCCGCCCTACCTCGACCTGCGCTGGACCTCGGCGCACTGGCGCGTCTATGCGGTCCGTCACCCGGAGCCCCTGGTGCAGCCATTGGGCGCCGCCGTCGCCCACACCCGCTGGGTCGGCCGCCAGGGCTTCGCCCTCGACGTCTCGCGGCCGGGCAGCCTCCTGGTCCGGGTCAACTTCACCCCTTACTGGTCGGTCGCGCGAGGCAGCGGCTGCCTCTCCCGTCGCGGCGACTGGACCGTCGTGCACGCCCGTCGGCCGGGAGTCCTGCGGGTCTCCGCCGACTTCTCGCTCGGAAGCGCCTGGGACGCCGTCACCGGCGCCCACCCGACCTGCTGAGGCGCATTTCGGTGTCCTCGTTCGCTTGCGTGCAGAGCACGCGGCGTTCCCCGCGTCCTTGAACCGCGCCCCAGCACGTCGGGTGTAGAGCTCAGCCCTCAGAGGGCGAGTGCGAAGGGCTCCTCGAGCAGGGCGCGGACCCGGGCGAGGAATTCGGCGCCCTGGGCGCCGTAGAGGATGCGGTGGTCGCAGGCGAGGTTGACCCGCATCAGCTGCGCGGTCGTCTGCGCGCCCTCGCGGATCACCGGTCGCTCGACGATCGCGCCGACGGCGAGGATCGCCGCCTGCGGTGGGTTGATCACCGCCGAGAAGCTGTCGACGCCGAACATGCCGAGGTTGGAGACGGTGAAGGTCGCGCCGGAGAGCTCCGGCGGCGTGATCTCGCCGTCGCGAACCCGCTGCGAGAGGCGGCGCGACTCGATCGAGATCTCCCAGACGCTCTTCCTGTCGGCGTCGAAGACGGTGGGGACGACGAGGGCGTCGCGGGCGGCGACCGCGATCCCGACGTTGACCCGCGAGTAGAGCTCGAAGCGGCCGTCGCGGTAGGCGCCGTTGGCGCGTGGGAACTCGCGCAGGGCGAGCGCGCAGGCCTTGACCACGAGGTCGTTGAAGGAGGGGACGACGTCGCCCTCCTCGGCCATTCCCTTGAGCCGGGCACGGTCGGCCACCGCCCTGCTCATGTCGACCTCGGCCTCGAGGTAGAAGTGCGGCGCCGTCGCCTTCGACTCGGCCATGCGGCGGGCGACGGTGGACTGGAGCTTGGAGAGCTCTTCAACTCGGACCTCGCCCTTGGCGGTCTCGGTGTTGGCGGCCGGGGCCGCGGGCGGCTCGCCGGCGGGTCCTGACCCGGCTGTGGGGGCCCCTGCGGGCGGGGGCTTCGCCTCCGTTCTCGGGACCCCCACATCCGCGCCACCCCCCGGTGAGGCCGCCTGGCGGTCAGCAACCGCCGACTCCGAGGCCGCATGCTCGACGTCCGTCTTGAGGATCCGGCCTCCAGGTCCCGAGCCCGATAGCTGGGTCAAGTCGATCCCGCTCTCCTTGGCGATCCGCCTCGCCAGGGGCGATGCCTTCGGCCGCTCCGAACCCGACGCAGCTGTTGTCGCCTGCGGGGGCGGCTCGGCCGCGGAGCTGACCTCTGCGGATGGCGCTTCGGCTGCGGTCTCAGGCGCATCCTCTGCGGGTGGCGAGGAGGGAGGGGGGTCGAGGACCGACCGTGGATCGACCGCAGGCCCCCCTCCCTGCTCGACAGGACCCGCAGCCGATGCGCCTGAGCCCTCACTCGAACCGCCGATCCTCGCGATCACCTCTCCGATCGGCAGCGTCGCCCCCTCCTCGGCGAGGATCTCGATCAGCGTCCCCGCGGTGTCGGCCTCGTAGGCCATGTTCGCCTTGTCGGTCTCGATCTCGACCAGCTCCTCGCCGACCGCGACCTGCTCGCCGACCTGCTTCATCCACTGCAGGATCGTCCCCTCCTCCATCGAGTCGGAGAGGCGGGGCATGACGACGTCGGTCGCCATCAGGTCGCCCCCTCGAGGGTCGCCAGCACCGCCTGCACGACGTGCTCCTCGTGCGGGATCGCCGCCTGCTCGAGGCGTTTGGAGTAGGGCATCGGGACGTCGGCTCCGGTCACCCGCTGGACGGGCGCGTCGAGGTGGTCGAAGGCCTGCTCGGTGATCAGGGTCGAGAGGTTGGCGCCGACGCCGCCATGGGGCCAGCCCTCCTCGACGATCACCGCGCGGTTCGTGCGTCGCACCGAGGCGAGGATCGTGTCGAGATCGAGCGGGCGCAGGGTCCGCGGGTCGATCACCTCGGCCTCGATTCCGTGCTCGTTGGCCAGTGTCCGCGCCGCTGCCTCGGCGACCTGGGCCATCTTGAGGATGGCGACGATCGTCACGTCGTCGCCCTCGCGCCGCACCGCCGCTTCGCCGAAGCGCAGCACCTCCTCCTCACCCTCGGGGACCTCGCCGCGGTTGCCGTAGAGGCTCTCGTGCTCGATGAAGACGACCGGGTTGTCGTCGCGGATCGCCGCCTTCAGCAGCGCCTTGCCGTCGGCCGGGGTCGAGGGGCAGGCGACGAGCAGGCCGGGCACCTGAAGGTAGAGGGCCTCGAGGCTGTGCGAGTGGGTGGGGCCGAGCTGATGGCCGCCTCCGCCCGGCATCCGGATCACCATCGGCACCCGGGCCTGGCCGTTGAACATGTAGGGGATCGCCGCCGCGTGGTTGACGATCTGGTCGAGCGCCAGCAGCGAGAAGTTGACGGTCATCAGCTCGACGATCGGCCGCAGCCCGCCCATCGCCGCGCCGACCCCGGCGCCGACGATCGTGTTCTCCGAGATCGGCGTGTCACGGACCCGCCGCTCACCGAACTCGTCGAGCA
This sequence comes from uncultured Solirubrobacterales bacterium, assembly GCA_963836415.1. GTDB lineage: Bacteria > Actinomycetota > Thermoleophilia > Solirubrobacterales > 70-9 > VRUE01. The sequence continues at coordinate 1,054,651 of CAWIJE010000004.1, read as the reverse complement.
GGCCTTCGGTCACCTTGAAGGCTCCTTCGAAGACGCCGACGTCCTCGCCCATGACGAAGACCCCCTCGTCGCGCCGCATCTCCTCCGCCATCGCGTCGCGCAGCGCCTCTCGCATCCGCAGGGTCGCCATCAGCCCTCGACCTCCTCGGCGGGCGCCTCGGCCTCCGCCGCGACCTCGGGCTCGACCCCGAGCTCGGCGTCGCCGTCGATCGCCGGGTTGGGGCGCGGGCCGGTGGGCTGGCCGGCGTAGGCGGCTCCGGCCTCGGCCAGCTTGCGGGCCGCGTCGGGCATCGCCCCTTCCTCGCGCTCGCCGCGGTGGGGCGTCGGGCTGCGCTCGTCGACCGCGTACCAGCCCTCGTCCTCGCCGACCACGTAGAGGTTTTCGTAGAGGCTGTCGAGCGCCGGTTCGGGCGAGGCTTCGGCGAACTCGACCGCGGCGAGGACCAGCTCCTCGGCTTTGTCGCGAACCGCCTGCACCTCGCGCTCGCCCAGCACGTCGGCCTCACGGACGCGGTCGGCGAAGGTCTCGATCGGGTCCTTCTCGCGCCACTCGTCGACCTCCTCGCGCTCCCGGTAGACCTCGGGGTCGGCGGCCGAGTGGCCGCGAAAGCGGTAGGTGAAAGCCTCGATCAGGGTCGGCCGCTGCTCCTCGCGGGCAAGCCTGATCCCCTCGGCGACTGCATCGCGGACGGCGACCACGTCCATCCCGTCGATCCGCCGCCCGGAGATCCCGTAGCCCTCGGCCTTCTTCGAGAGGTCGGTCTGCGCCGAGTGGCGCTCGACCGAGGTCCCCATCCCGTAGAGGTTGTTCTCGACCAGGAAGAGGATCGGCAGCTTCCAGAGCGCGGCGAGGTTCATCGTCTCGCCGAAATTGCCCGCGTTGGAGGCGCCGTCGCCGAACATGCAGACGGTCACCGCCTGCTCGCCGCGGTACTGCGAGGAGAGGGCGAGCCCGGCGGCGATCGGGAGGTTGCCGCCGACGATCCCGTAGCCGCCCATGAAGCGGGCCTCGCTGTCGAAGATGTGCATCGAGCCGCCGCGGCCGCCGCTGGTCCCGTCGACCCGGCCGAAGAGCTCGGCCATCACCCGCTTCGGCTCGGTGCCGCGGGCGATCGCGTGGCCGTGGGTGCGATAGGTCCCGATCAGGTAGTCCTCGGGCCGCATCACCGAGGCGGTGCCGACGATCGTCGCCTCCTCGCCGATCGCCAGGTGGAGGAAGCCACCGGCCCTGGCCCGCTGGTACTGGCGCCCGGCCTCCTCCTCGAAGCGCCGGATCAAGGTCATCCGGGCGAGCAGCTCGTAACAGGTGGAGGCATCAGGCAGGTCGGCCATTCGAGCCACCTTAGCTCGCCGCTTCGATCGCCTCCTCCAGGCGATCGTCGCCCCAGAACACCTGGCCGTCGACGACGATCGAGGGGACGCCGGTGACGCCCAGCTCGGCGGCGGCGTCGGTCGCCTCGCGCAGGGCGCCTTTGACCCCGGCGGTGTCGATCGCTTTGGTCAGCGCCCGCGGGTGCAGCTCGCAGGCGGCGGCGGCGATCATCACGTTGTCGGGGTCGGTCAGGTCGCGGCCGGCGGCGAAGGCCTGGCGGAAGCCGGCGAGGGCGAAGGAGACGGTGCGCCCCGTCTGCTTGGCGAAGGTCGCGACACGCATCGCGACCAGCGTGTTGCCGGGCCAGGGCTCCGGCCAGACCAGCGGCGCCAGCCCGTAGTCGGTGGCGCGGCGCTCGATCTCGGCGATCCCCTGCTCACGGCCGGGCCCGTTGGACCAGGATTCTCGGCCGAAGCGCTGGAACAGCCCGCCGAGCAGGACCGGCTGCCACTCGGGCTGCTCCAGTCCCGCCTCGGTGAAGAGCCCGCTGATCCGCTCCGCGCTCAGGTACGCGTACGGCGAGCCAAGATCGAAATAAAAGGTGGCCCTGGACATAAGCCCCCCGTACTAGCGACAAAGTCGCGGGTCGAGCGATCCAGGGTGGCCAGGGCGTTCGCACATCTGCCGGGGACGGCGGAAGCGAAGCTGAGCAGTCCCCGGATTATTCAAGCGTGGATCGCCCAGCCGTCGACGGCGCGGGCGGCGTCGAGGACGGCCTCGGAGACGGTCGGGTGCGGGTGGACGATGCGCTGGAGCTCCTGGTAGCCGCCCTCGAGCGCCATCGTCGCGACCAGCTCGGCGATCATGTCGCAGGCGCGGTTGCCGACGATGTGGGCGCCGAGCACCTCGCCGTACTTCGAGTCGACGACGAGCTTGACGACGCCGTCCTTGTCGTCATAGACGGTCCCGGCCCCCTCGCCTGAGATTTTCTGCTTGCCGACCTTGACGTCGTACCCGGCCTCCTTCGCGGCGGCCTCGGTGAGACCGACGCTGGCGACCTGCGGATGGGTGAAGGTGGCGCCGACCATCAGCTCCTGGTCGACCGGGTGGGTCTCGACGCCGGCCGCTTTCTCGACCGCGACGACACCCTCCTCCTCGGCCTTGTGGGCGAGCGCCTTCTTGTTGACGAGGTCGCCGATCGCGAAGACCTTGGGGTTGGTCGTCTGGCCGAAGGGATCGACCTTGACCTTGCCGTTCTCCTCGAGCTCGACGCCCGCCTCTTTCAGGCCCAGACCCTCGACGTCGGCCGCGCGGCCGCCGGCGACGCAGAGGTAGTCGACCTCGGCCGACTTGTCGCCGTAGGTGAACTCGACCGACTTCTCGCCCGCCTTGACGTTCTCCACCGGCGACCCGGTCGAGATCTCGATCCCCTGTTTCTTGAAGACGCGTTCGACCACCTTCGCCATGTCCTTGTCCTCGGCGGGGAGGATCTGGTCGAGCATCTCGATCAGGATCACCTCGGTGCCGAAGCGGGCGTAGGCCGAGGCGATCTCGGAGCCCGAGGCGCCGGCGCCGACGACGGCGATCTTCTTCGGCTGCTCGGGCAGCGACCAGGCGCCCCAGGTGTCAAGCACGCGGCCGCCGAACTCGACCCCCGGGATCGGCAGCGCCGCCGAGCCGGTGGCGAGCACGACCTGGCCCGCCTCGTAGGTCTCCTCGCCGACCTTGACCCTGCCCTCGGCGTCGAGCGAGCCCCTGCCCTCGATCAAGGTCACCTTGTTTTTGTCCCAGAGGAACTTGACGCCGTTGGAGAGGGTTTCGGAGACCGAGGCGCGGCGCTTGCCGAGCGCCTCCCAGTCGAGCTTGATGTCCCCGGCGTCGATGCCCAGCTCGGCGCCGCCCTTCGCCTCCGAGTAGATCTCGGCGGTTCGCAGCAGCGTCTTCGCCGGGATGCAGGCGTAGTTGAGGCAGCGGCCGCCGGGCTTGTCCATCTCGACTACCGCCGTCTTCTTGCCGAGCTGCGCTGCGCGGATCGCGGCGACGTAGCCACCCGGACCACCGCCGATCACGATCACGTCGAAGGAGTCAGCCATGACCTGAGCCTATAAAACGGGACGAGCCCGCCTCCGGCGGAGTGACCAACCCGCCGCCCCCGGACGCGAAGCGGAGGAGGCGGCGGCCTGTCATTTGCGCTCCGGCATCTGGATCCGGGCCATCGCCTTGACCATGAAGTAGAAGAGCCCGCCCGAGATCGCGAGGAGGACCGCGTAGTAGGCGAACTCGCCGACGGTCGAGGCCTGGATCGCGATCCCGGAGACGGCGGCGAAGATGAGGAAGACGAGAATCAGCTGGAAGCCGAGGACGGCCCAGTAGCGGGCCTTCCACATCCCCCAGGCCATGACCCCCATGATCAGCGCCGGCGCCAGGACCTGGGCGAGGCGCGGTTTGTCGCCGTTGACCTGGACCCCCGAGACGTAGCCGATCAGGATCGAGGCCGTGATCAGCGCCGCCAGCACCGCGCCGACGGTGACCACCGTGGGCCGCTCGCCCTCGGCCAGCGGTCGCAGCGATTCGCGGGCTTCCTGGTTGCGGACCTCGGCTTTGGCGTAGCCCTGCTTCATCCGCTCGCGCGCGTCCGGCTTGGCTCGGTCCTTGCGCTTGCGGGGCTCCTCCTCAGCCACCCGGCGCCGCCTCGCCGATCGCGCCGAGGGCGGCGCGAATCGCTTCCGCCGCCGCCGTCGGGTCCTCGGCGTCGCGGATCGCGCGCACGACCCCGAGCCGGGTGGCGCCGGCGCCGACGACCTGCGCCGCGTTGGAGGCGTCGATGTCGCCGATCGCGAAGAACGGCTGCCCGGCGGCGCCGGCCGCGTGCTCGACCAGCTCCAGGCCGACCCCCGGCCGCCCCGCTTTGGTCGGCGTCTCCCAGACCGGGCCGACGCTGATGTAGTCGACGGGCTCGCCGGCGGCGGTCGCGATCTGCTCCTCGGAGTGGGTCGAGCGGCCGACGATGCCGTCCGGCCCGACCGCCTCACGGGCCTGCTGAGCGGAGGAGTCGTCCTGGCCGACGTGGACGCCGTCGGCGCCGAGGGCGACCGCGAGCTCGGGGTCGTCGTTGACGATGAAGAGGGCGCTGTAGGTGTCGCAGAGGCGGCGGAAGGTGAGCGCGGCGAGCTCGATCTCCCGCCGCGGCAGGGCCTTCTCACGAAGCTGCACGATGTCGACGCCGCCGCTCAGGGCGGCGCGCAGCAGCGGCTCCGGATCGCGCCCGCGGGGGTGCGCGTCGCAGACGAAGTAGAGGCGCGCCGTCCGCAGGCGCTCGCGCCGCAGTGGCCCGGAGGCCTCGGGGGGAGCAAGGCTCATCGCTTGATTATCGCTTGAGCCGCGCGCCACGGGGTAGCATCGATGTCGAACGGGAGTCCGAGAGGGCTGAGAGGGCGGCAACGAGGCCGCCGACCGTCTGGACCTGATCCGGGTAATGCCGGCGGAGGCAAGGCTTTGAGAGAGGAAAGCAGCCGCAGCACTGGTTATGACGCGATCGTCGTCGGCGGCGGCGTGATCGGCCTCTCCTGTGCCTGGGGGCTGGCCCGGGAGGGCGCCGACGTGATTGTCCTCGACCGCGGCGAGCCACCGGCGGGGGCGACCCAGGTCGCCGCCGGGATGCTGGCCCCGGTCGGCGAGCTGACCTTCGGCGAGCCCGAGCTGCTCCGACTCACTCTCGAGGCGGCCGCGCTCTATCCCGAGTTCGTCGCCGAGCTCGAGCGGGCCTCGGACGTCGACACGGGCTTCCGTGCCGGCGGGGCGTTGCACGTGGCTCTCGATCGCGACGAGGCCGAGCAGCTGCGCCGCGTCCACGACCTGCAGCGCGAGCACGAGCTCGAGGCCGAGTGGCTGGGCCCGAGCGCCTGCCGCCGGCTTGAGCCGGCGCTTACCCCGAGCCTGCGCGGCGGCGTCCACGCTGCCGGCGAGGGCTCGATCGACCCCCGGGCGCTGACCGCGGCGCTGCTCGGCGCGCTCGCCGGGGAGGGGGTCGAGGTGCGGCGCCAGTGCGAGGTCGTCGATTCGATCGTCGCCGGCGGCCGGATCGAGGGAGTCCGGACCGAGGCCGGCGAGAAGCTCCAGGCCGAGACCGTCGTCCTCGCCTGCGGGGCCTGGTCGGGCGAGGTGCCCTGGCTGCCGCCCGAGGCCAGGCCGCCGGTGCGCCCGGTCAAGGGCCAGATCCTCGAGCTGCGCCCGGCACCGGGTGACGCGGAGGAGTGCCCGATCAGCCGCATCGTCGCCTCCGAGCGCGTCTACCTCGTGCCGCGCCCCGACGGACGCCTGGTCGCCGGCGCGACCGTTGAAGAGCGCGGCTTCGACACCACCGTCACCGCCGGCGGCGTCCACGAGCTGCTGCGCGAGGCCTATCGCCTGGTCCCTGAGATCGCGGAGATGGAGCTGGTCGAGGCGATGGCCGCGCTTCGCCCGGGCACCCCCGACAACCTGCCGCTCCTCGGTCCGAGCAAGGCGCTCGAGGGCCTGTTCCTCGCCACCGGCCACTTCCGCAACGGCATCCTCCTCGCCCCCCTCACCGCCTCCAAGGTGAAGACGCACTTCTACTCGCATAGCGGAACGAACCGCGTTCTCGGCGGGGGGGTGGCGGCGTGAGGGTCGAGATCAACGGCGTCCGCCGACAGCTGCCCGAGGGGGCGACGCTCGCCGACGCCGTCCGCGACGCCGGCGCCGAGCCCGATGCCCCGCGCGGCCTTGCCGTCGCCCTCGACGGTGAGGTGGTGCCGCGCGGCGAGTGGGCGACGACCGAGCTCAGCGACGGCCGCAAGATCGAGGTCCTGGCCGCGATCCAGGGCGGCGCCGAGACCTGGGAGCTGGGCGGCCGCGAGTGGTCTTCGCGGCTGATCGCCGGCACCGGCGGCTTCCGCTCGCTCGAGCAGATGGAGTCGGCGCTGGCCGCCTCCGGGGCCGAGATCGTCACCGTCGCCCTGCGCCGGATCGACCCCGACGCCGGCGGCTCGGTGCTCGAGGTGATCGACCGGCTCGGGCTCTTCGCCCTGCCCAACACCGCCGGCTGCTTCACCGCCCGCGACGCGGTCCGCACCGCGCGCCTCGCCCGCGAGGCGTTCGGCACCGAGTGGATCAAGCTCGAGGTGATCGGCGACGACCGCACGCTCTACCCCGACGCGGTCGAGCTGCTCGACGCCGCCGAGACCCTGGTCGGCGAGGGCTTCACCGTCCTGCCCTACACGAACGACGACCCGATCCTCGCCCGCCGCCTCGAGGACGCGGGCTGCGCGGCGGTGATGCCGCTGGGCTCGCCGATCGGCTCCGGCGCCGGGATCCGCAACCCCTACAACCTGGCGATCATCGTCGAGCGTGCAGGGGTGCCGGTGATCCTCGACGCCGGCGTCGGCACCGCCTCCGATGCGGCTCTGGCGATGGAGATCGGCTGCGACGCGGTGATGGCCGCCAGCTCGATCTTCGGCGCCGAAGACCCGGACGCGATGGCCCGGGCGCTGCGCGGCGGCGTCGCGGCCGGCCGCCTCGCCCGCGGCGCCGGTCGTATCCCGCGCCGCACCCACGCCGAGGCCTCGACCCCCGAGCAGGGTCTGCCGGAGCTTTCCTGAACTACCATGGCTGCCTCGCCCCTGTAGCTCAGTTGGTTAGAGCGGCGGCCTTTTAAGCCGCGCGGCGCGGGTTCGAATCCCGCCGGGGGCACTTGGTCCGCGATGAGCACCTGCTTCGCGTCCCCGCCGACGTCGAGGCTGAAGACGACCGGCGGGTCGAGCGGATCCGTGCCGAGGTCGAGCGCGGCTTCGACGAGCTGCGCGACGTCGAGGAGGGCGTCTCGGTCTTCGGCTCGGCCCGGGTCGCGGAGGACCACCCCTGGTACGAGCTCGGCCGCGAGGTCGGGGCCTGCCTGGCGCGGAGCGGGATGACCGTGATCACCGGCGGCGGGCCCGGCCTGATGGAGGCGGCCAACCGTGGCGCCGTCGAGGCCGGCGGCCTCTCGATCGGGCTCAAGATCGAGCTGCCGCACGAGCAACGGCCCAACCCCTACGCGACCCGGCAGCTCAACTTCCATTACTTCTTCGCCCGCAAGCTGATGTTCGTGCGCTACGCCCGCGCCTTCGTCATCCTGCCCGGCGGCTTCGGCACCCTCGACGAGACCTTCGAGGCCCTGACCCTGATCCAGACCCACCGGATCAGGCACTTCCCGGTGATCTTCGTCGAATCGGATTTCTGGGCGCCGATGTACCGCTGGATCGACGAGGTGCTCGAGGAGCACGGGTTGATCTCACCCGGGGACAAAGAGCTGATGGTCACCGCCGATACCCCGGAGCAGGTCTGCGAGCACGTGCTGCGCGCCAGCGCCGCGCAGAAGGAGATGCCGCCCGGCGGTTGAGCGGCGCCTTGACAGGAGCGGCGGAAGGCCTATACTGAACCATATGGTTCAGTATCAAGACCAACTCGACCAGAGCCTCGCCGCGATCTCTGACCCGACGCGGCGGGCGATCCTCGAGCGGCTCGGCCGCGAGGGGAGCGCCTCGATCTCCGAGCTCGCCGAGCCGTTCGGCATCTCGCTGACGGGGATGAAGAAGCACGTGGCCGTGCTCGAGGACGCCGGACTGGTGACGACCGAGAAGGTCGGTCGCAGCCGGCGCTGCAGGCTCGGCCCCGCAGGCCTGGACGAGGCCCAGAAGTGGATCGATGCCCACGGTCGCACCCTCGCGGCGCGACTCGACCGGCTCGCCGATCTGCTCGAGAACGAAGCCAAAGGAGAGCAACGATGAGCACGGATCAACAGACCGCAAGCGCCAACGTGACCAAGAAGGGGGATCGCGAGATCACCACCGAGCGTTACTTTGCCGCCCCGCCCGAGAAGGTCTACGAGGCCTGGACCGACCCGGCCCTGATCGCGAAGTGGTGGGGCCTCGACAGACTCGGAGACCGTCGTCGAGACGATGGAGGTCCGTCCCGGCGGAGCCTGGCGCTTCGTCGAGAAATCCGACCAGGGCGACACCGCCTTCCGCGGGGTCTACCGCGAGCTGGTGCCGGGCGAGCGCCTCGCCCAGACCTTCGAATGGGAGGGGATGCCCGGCCACGTCTCGGTCGACACGATCAGCTTCGAGGCCGACGGCGAGGGCACCAGGGCGACCAGCCACACGATCTTCCATTACGCGGAGGAACGTGACGGGATGCTCGACGCCGGAATGCAGACGGGGCTCGAAGAGTCCTACGGCAACCTCGATCGCCTGCTCGCCGGGCTCGACTGAGCGTCCAATGCCGGGACGGGGAGCGCTAGGCTGGCGACGATGCCGGTCAAGCGCCTCCTCCCGGTCTTTGCCCTCGCCCTCTCCGCACTGCTGATCGCCGCCGTCCCGGCGCTGGGCCAGGACCTCTCGGTCCTCGACGCGACGCCCGACTCGCCGGGCAACATCGTCACCGACGGCGCCGGCAACGCCTACGTCGCCTGGACCAGCGACGCCGGCTCCGGCCCCGACGCGGTCATCTTCTGCAAGGTCCCCGCGGGCGGCTCCTCCTGCTCGACCAGGCTCTCCCTGCCGCTGCCGCCGGCGACCTCGAAAAACCCGGAACCGAGCGCCGCCTTCCCGGTCCTCGCGCCCGGCGGCGTCCTCTACGTAGTCGCCCCGCGCTACGTCGAGAACGACACCGCGGTCTGGAAATCGACCGACGGCGGCTTGTCCTTCGGAGCACCGGTCGCCGAACCGGCCGGCTACTCGAACAAGACCGACCCCACCGACGCCTTCTACGCCGCGGGCAACGTCATGATCGGCGCCCACAATTCCGGCCTCGGTTTCAGCACGGTCTCGGGCGCCGGCGGCGGAGGCTCGAACGTCAAGTTCGAAAGGGACCTCGGGGCCGGCGGGGTCGCCGGGTCGAGCCTCGGGGTCGACGGCACGAACCCGGTCACCGCCTACTGGAACATCTCCTCGCCGCCCTACCCGCTGCTCTTCCTCGCCTACGACGGCAGCGGCCCTCTGTCCGAAGAATCGAACTGGGTCGGGCCGACCAAGATCACCGACGGCTACGAACCGCGCCTCGCCGGCGGCCCCTCCGGCCTCTTCCTCGCCTCGCAGGACTATGCGCCGGGCGGCCAGTACCCGACCGTCCTCGACGTCCGCAAGTACGGGGTCGGCAGCTTCGGGGCGCCGATCACCCTCGCCAACGATCCCGAAATCGGCCTCTTCAACGGCGGCTCGATCGACCAGTCCGCGAGCGGCTCTCAGGTCGCGGTGGTCTGGCCCGGGGAACGGCCCGGCGACCGTTCCAAGGTGATGCGCCTCTACCTCTCCGGCAACGGCGGCGCCAGCTTTGGCGGCGAGGTCGATATCGGCCACGTCGGCACCGCCTACGCGATCGGCGACAACGCCGAGGTCGCGGTCGCCAACGGCGGCAACGGCTGGGGCACCTTCATCGATGCCACCGGGCTGCACCTGCTCGACTTCGCCCCGATCGCCGGCCCGGCACCCGGCCCAGCGGTCAAGCCCCCGGACTACAAGGGCAAGACCAAGGTCGCCGACACGAAGAACGTCGGCGGCTACAGCCTGATCCTGCGGCTGCCGAAGCAGTGCGTGCAGTCCCAGCAGCGCTTCTTCGCCGGCGTCGGCGCCAGAAAGCGCAAGGCCCTGGCGAAGAAGCTCGGCGGCAAGGTCAAGCTGAAGCAGGTCGTCTTCGTCTACGACGGCAAGAAGCTGAAGGTGAAGAAGAAGAAGCCCTTCCGCTACCTGATCGACCCGGGCCCGATGGCCGCGGAGAGCACCCATGTGGTGAAGGCGAAGGTGACGGTCATCCTGACCAAGAAGGGCAGCTCGAAGAAGGTCAAACGCACCCTGAAGGGCGCGATCAAGTCCTGCTGAGCCCGCGCTAGTGCCGGAAGTGGCGGTGCTTGGTGAAGACCATCGCGACGCCGCCGGCGTCGCAGGCCTCGATCACCTCGCCGTCCCTTTTCGAGCCGCCGGGCTGGATCACCGCGGTGGCACCGGCCTCGATCGCCGCCTCGGGCCCGTCGGCGAAGGGGAAGAAGGCGTCTGAGGCGACGGAGGAGCCGGCGAGCAGCGCGGCGGCCTCCTCGCCGCGGGCGTCGCGGCACTTCTCGACCGAGAGCCGGACCGAGTCGACCCGGCTCATCTGGCCGGCGCCGATGCCGAGGGTGGCGCCGTCCTTGGCGATCACGATCGCGTTGGAGCGCACGTGCCGGACCACGGTCCAGGCGAAGAGCAGGTCCTGCCACTGGGCCTCGTCGGGCTCGGTCTTGGTCACCACCTCCATCAGCTCGCGCGGCTCCGGGTCGCCGTCGCGGTCTTGGATCAGGAAGCCGCCGAGGACGCGTTTGGCGTCGCGCTCGCGCGGGTCGGTCTCGCGCCGCTCCTCGCCGCAGAGGATGCGGATCGCCTCCTTCTGCTGGAGGACCTCGAGCGCGCCGTCCTCGTACTCGGGTGAGATCAGCACCTCGACGAAGTTCTTGTGCAGCTCCTCGGCGAGCTCGACCCCGATCGGCCGGTTGAGGGCGATGACGCCGCCGAAGGCGGACATCGGGTCGCAGGCCAGGGCCTTCAGGTAGGCGCTCGAGCGCATCCTCGGCGATCGCGACGCCGCAGGGGTTGTTGTGCTTGACGATCGCGCAGGCCGGCTGCTCGAAGTCTTCGACGATGCGGCGGGCGGAGTCGAGGTCGAGGACGTTGTTGAAGGAGAGGGCGCGGCCGTGCAGCTTGGCGACCCGTGAGAGCACGTGGCTGCGGCTGCCGGCCTCGGCAGTAGAGCGCCGCGCGCTGGTGGGGGTTCTCGCCGTAGGCGAGGTCGAGGACCTTCTCGTAGGCGATCGCCAGGTGCTCGGGGAATTCCTCGTAGGAGGTCGAGAACCAGCGGCTGATCGCGGCGTCGTAGCGGGCGGTCTGGGCGAAGGCCTCGTTCGCCAGCCAGTGCCTGGTCGAGGCCGAGAGCTCGCCGCCGGACTCCTCGAGCTCGGCGCAGACGGCGTCGTAGGACTCGGGCTTGACGATGACGGCGACGCTCTCGTGGTTCTTCGCCGCCGCCCGGATCATCGTCGGCCCGCCGATGTCGATGTTCTCGATCGCGACGTCGTGCTCGACGTCGTCGTCGGCGACCGTCTCCTCGAAGGGGTAGAGGTTGACGCAGACGAGGTCGATCGGCTCGATGCCCTCGGCCTCGAGCGTCGCCATGTGCTGCGGCGTCGCCGCGCCGGGCGAGCAGCGCCGCGTGCAGCCGCGGGTGCAGGGTCTTGACCCGGCCGCCGAGGATCTCCTCCTGGCCGGTGAACTCGGAGACGTCGGTGACCTCGAGGCCGGCCTCGCGCAGCGCCGTGGCGGTGCCGCCGGTGCTGAGGATCTCGACCCCGGCGCCGGCCAGGCTGCGGGCGAAGTCGGCGACCCCGGTCTTGTCGGAGACCGAGATCAGCGCCCGGCGGACCCGCACCGCGCCGCCCTCGCTCAGCGGCTCCGTCCGGGTGTCTGTGGTGGCCTCACTCATCGCTGACGACGACGCTCTCGTCGAGGCCGCCGATCCTAACCCGCCCCTGGGCGATCATGCGGATCGCCTCCGGGTAGAGCTCGTGCTCGACCGCGTGGACCGCACGCTCGAGCTGGCTCGCGGTCGCGCGCCCGGCGGCACCGCGACCTCGCGCTGCAGGATCGCCGGGCCGGTGTCGACCCCCTCGTCGACGAAGTGGACGGTGACGCCGGTCGTCTCGACCCCGGCCTCGAGCGCCTGGCCGATCGCGTCGAGCCCGGGGAAGGCGGGCAGCAGCGCCGGGTGGACGTTGACGACGCGATTGCGGAAGCGGACGACGAAGCCGGCGCTGAGCAGCTGCATGTAGCCGGCGAGGACGACGAGGTCGGCGTCCGAGTCGCTCGCACCAGTCGCCGATCGCGCTGTCGCGCGTCTCGCGGTCGGCGTAGTCGCGCGGCGACGAAGGTGGCGCTCTCGACCCCGGCCGCGGCGGCACGCTCCAGCGCCCGCGCCCCGGGCTTGTCGGAGCCGACGCCGACCACCGGTGACCCCGTCGCGCCCGTGCAGCCGGTCGAGGATCGCCTGCAGGTTGGTCCCAGATCCGGACGCAAGTACAACGATTCGAAATTGGGAGCTGATGGCGGTCAAGCAGCTCGAGGACGCAGTGAGCGCAGCGTGCTCTGCACGTAAGCGATCGAGGACGCGGAGATGCGCCGCGCCGCCATCAGCTGGGACCACGGCGATGTCCTCGAGCGCGAACTTGCCGTTCGCGTCCTCGGGGTCGCCGAGCGGGTAGCGCCCGGTGAAGCAGGCGTCGCAGTGGTCCTCGGGCGGCGTGCCGATCGCCTCGTAGACGCCCTCGATCGAGAGGTAGGCGAGGCTGTCGGCGCCGAGCTCGTCGGCGATCTCCTCGACCGTCCGCTTGTGGGCGATCATCTCCTCGCGGGTCGACATGTCGACCCCGTAGTGGCAAGGGTGGCGGATCGGCGGCGCCGATATCCGCAGGTGGACCTCGGCGGCGCCGGCGTCGCGCAGCATGCCGACGATCTGGCGGGTCGTGTTGCCGCGCACGATCGAGTCGTCGACGACGACGATCCGTTGGCCGGCGACGATCTCCGGCAAGCGGGTTGAACTTGAGGCGCAGGCCGTGTTTGCGCAGCTCCTGGCCCGGCTGGATGAAGGTGCGGGCGACGTAGCGGTTCTTGATCAGGCCGTCGTCGCGGGGCAGGCCCGAGGCGCGGGCGAAGCCGGCCGCCGCCGGGTTGCCCGAGTCGGGGACCGAGATCACCAGGTCGGCGTCGACCGGCGCCTCGTCGCCAGAGCAGCGCGCCCATGCGGCCGCGGACCTGCTGCAGGACCTTGCCCTCGAGGCGGCTGTCGGGGCGCGAGAAGTAGATGTGCTCGAAGACGCAATGGGCCGGACGCCCCGCCTTCACCACCTGGCGCGTCTCCAGCCCGCGCTCGGTCAGCGAGACCATCTCGCCAGGGCGGACCTCGCGCAGGAGCTCGGCACCGACGATGTCGAAGGCGCAGCTCTCGGAGGCGACGACGAAGCGCTCGCCGAGGCGGCCGAGGCTGAGCGGGCGGATGCCGTGCGGGTCGCGGAAGGCGACGATCGCGTGCTTGGTCATCGCCACGGTCGAGTAGGCGCCCTGCATGCGCGGCATCACGTCGGCGACGGCGTCCTCGATGAAGCGGCCGTCGTGGGAGGAGAGCAGGGCGGCGATGATCTCCGAGTCGGAGGTGCCGCGGAAGGCGATGCCGCTCTCCTTCAGTTCGTTCCAGAGCTCGACCGCGTTGGTCAGGTTGCCGTTGTGGGCGAGGGCGAGCTCACGGCCGTCATCGCGCCAGACCGGCTGGGCGTTCTCCCAGGACCCGCCGCCCGTGGTCGAGTAGCGCACGTGGCCGATCGCCATGTCGCCCTCGAGCGCTTTCAGCTTCTCCTCGTCGAAGACCTGGGAGACGAGGCCGGAGTCCCGCATCGTCGTGATGTGGCCGCCCTCGCAGGTGGCGATGCCCGCCGACTCCTGCCCGCGGTGCTGCAATGCGTATAGGCCGAAGTAGGCCAGGCGGGCTACGTCATGGCCGGGCGCGTAGACGCCGAAGACGCCGCATTCCTCTCGCGGCCCGTCGCGGTCGATCACTCGCGGAGGGTACCAGCGCGTGCCGACCGGCTAAGACGGGCCTTTGGCGGATTTCGCCCGCCCGCGGAGCTTGACCGCGAAGGCGCTCTGCAGTCCGCTGCCGATCAGTTCGTCGGCGTTGAGGGCCTTTGCCCGGACGGTCGCGACGATCCCCTTCTTCGGGCTCAGGCGCGCCAGCCGCCGCTTGACCGCCTTCGGCAAGGGGAATCTGACCACGGCCGTGCTGCCGGCGGTCATTTCCCTGCTGCCCTGGATCGAGAACAGCCCCCCTTTGGCCGGCTTGCCCTTGCGGGTTTCGCCGGTCGCCATCTCGGCGCCGAGTTCGATCTTGGCCGCCGCCGGGAGTGCCCGGTCCGACTCGAACGAGACCTCGGCGACGATCGCCCTCCGGGTCACCTTCTGCTTGCTGATCGAGAGGCTGACGGTCGGGCAGGCCTCGTGGGTCCAGGCGAGGGTCGGGCAGGAGTCCTGGCTTTCGTCGCCGTACCCGTCGCCGTCGCGGTCGGGCTCGACGAAGGCCTGGACCGGGATGCCGGTGTTGATATGGACCTCGAACTTCCGCGTTTCCCCGATCGCGAAGGGATCGTCGACGACACCTCCCAGGTGCCCCTCCAGCTTGCAGGTGTAGGTCTGGTCGGGGCTGTCGAGGCCGACGTGGGCGTAGGCCGGGGCCGGGATCCGGGCGGCGAATTCGTTGACGCCTTCGACCACGTTCTCGAGCGCGCTCTCGCCGACCCTCTGGTCTTCGTTTTCGGCCGCCTGGCGAAGGACGACGAGCCGCTGTGGATGCGCGCCCGCTCCCGGCCCGACCTCGATCCGCCAACGGGTGACGACGCCGCCGGCGTTGCCGACCTGGACGAACGGTTCCTGCAGGCCGTCGTTGAGCCCGTTGTTGAGGACGATCGTCGTCCAGCCCGCTTCCTGGTCGCCGGCGACGCAGCGGTCGCCTACCTCGGCCGGCCGCGCCGACGCGCTTCCGGCCTGCGACAGCAGGGCGGTGAGCAGGGCAACTCCCAGCAGCGCGACCCTTGGTCCTCCCCCGAACATCGTCCTCCAGGCTAGCGCCCGACGGCGAAGATGGATAGCTTGGACGGGGAGCAGCGATGAGGAGCCGGACGACCCCGACAGCCCTGCGTTTCGCCGCGGTGATCGCCACCGTCGCGCTTTGGGCATTGGCGGCGGCGTCGAGCGCCGGCGCCGAGGGGGGGACGTTGAAGGCCTGGGGAGACAACTTCAGCGGCCAATTCGGCAACGGCACCGACGGCGAAGAGGGGGTACCCAACGCGACCGCGGTCCTCGGGATCTCGACCGCGACCGAAGTCACCGGCAGCGAATACCACTCCCTCGCCCTGCTCGCCGATGGCACGGTGCAGAGCTGGGGCTACAACTCATACGGAGAGCTCGGCGACGGCACCAGTCTGCAACGGAGCCTGCCGGGCCCGGTCCCGGGCCTCAACGGCGTGATCGCGATCGCGGCCGGCTTCGAACATTCCCTGGCCCTTCGCGCCGACGGCACGGTTCTCGCCTGGGGCGTCAATCGCGACGGAGAGCTCGGCCTCGGCGACGGCGCCACCGGCCCGGAAACCTGTGGCAAAACGGCGGTGCCCTGTTCGCTGAAACCGGTCCAGGTCCCCGGCCTGAGCGGCGTGATCGCGATCAGCGCCGCCCAGCGGCACTCCCTCGCCCTGCTCGCCGACGGCACGGTGATGGGCTGGGGGACCGACCACGCCGGCGAAAGCTCCGGCGACGGGGTCGGCGTGCAGACCGGTTGCGAGTGTGTTGACCACCCGGTGCGGGTCAAAGGCGTCCCGGCGGCGATGGCGATCGGGGTCGGGACCGCCGAGGGCAGGGCGCTGCTCGCCGACGGCCGGGTCTTCGCCTGGGGCTATGCCGGGCGCGGCGGCCTCGGCAACGGCCTGACCGAAGGCCATGGCGAATGCGCCTGCCTGCCGCCCGTCCCGACCTTGGTCAGTGGGGCGACGGCTATCTCCCAGGGCGGGCACCAGGGCCTCGCGCTTCACGCCGACGGAAGCGTGGTTTCCTGGGGCGCGAACGACGCCGGTCAGCTCGGCAACGGCACGACGGTCCAGAGTGGCTGTTACTGCGTCGCCTCGCCCGCCGCGATCCCGTCGCTGAGTGGGGTCCACGCCTTCACAACCAGCCAGTACGCCAGCCTCGTCCTGCGCGGCGATGGCACCGTCGCCGCCTTTGGGCTCGGGAAAATCGGCGAGGTGGGCAACGGCTCGACGATGGACGCCACGACGCCGACCACCGTTCTCAACGTCGCCGGCGCCAGTGGTGTCGGCGGGGTCGGCGGCACCTTCTACGCCCTGATCGGCCCTTCCCAGGCGCTCAACGTCGAACTCGCCGGCGCCGGCTCGGGGACGGTGGGCGGCAGCGGCCTGCTCTGCCCTCCGCAGTGCGGGCAGCGCTTCTCGCAGGGCAGGGTCGTCGAGCTTCGCGCCGAACCGGCACCCGGCTCGGGGTTCGCCGGTTTCGGCGGCGCCTGCTCCGGCACCGGCATCTGTCGGGTCCGGCTCGACGGCGACAGCTCGGTGGCGGCGACCTTCGGCCCGCCCAAGGGCACCGCGATCACATCGGCGAAGATCGACCCCAAGCACCGTCGCGCCGCTTTCTCGTTCACCGCCCCGGGCGCGATCACCGGCTACCAATGCCGTCTGTTCAGGCCGAAGCCGAAGGCGAAGAAGCATCATCACCGCAAGGCGGGCGCCGCCCGCAAAGGCGCGGGCGGCAAGAAGCGCAAGCCGCCGCAGTTCGTGGGCTGCGCCCCCGGCCAGGCCTACAAGCACCTGCGGCCGGGCGGTTACCGCTTCGAGGTGCGGGCCCTCGACATCCTCGGCGCCGACGCGCAGCCGGCCGTGCGCAAGTTCAGGCTGAAGAAGCCGCACCGCCCGCGCCTGCACCGCTGAGGCGGGCGCGGATCAGGCGCTGAGCAGCAGAGCGTCGAGCGCCTGGGCGAGCCCGGCGACGGCGGAGTCGAGCGGCTCCTGGCTGCCGGCGGCGCGGGCGCGGATCAGGGCGCCCTCGATGGTCGAGACGACGAGGCCGGCAAAGGCGGCGGCGGCGGCCGGGTCGACCCCTTCCTCGGCCAGCGCCGCGGCGATCGGGCTTTCCCAGCTCTGGAAGGCGGCGGTCGCGGCCGCGGCCAGCGCCGGGTCCTCGGGCCGCGCCAGCGCCGCGGCGGCGACCGGGCAGCCGAGCCGCTCCGGGTGGTCGGCGACGCGGCGGCGGAAGATCTCGCCGAAGAGGACGAGCGTCTCGCGCACGCCGCGCTCGGTAAGGGAGCGCTCGATCGCGTCGCGGATCAACCCTCCCTCGAGCGCCGTCGCCTCGGCCGCGAGCTGTCGCTTGCCGCCGGGGAAGTGATGGTAGATCGAGCCGCGGGGAGCCTCGCCGCGCGCGGCGACGTCGCGCAGCTCCATGCCGGCATACCCCTTCTCGGCGAGCAGCGCCCGGGCGCCGTTGAGCAGGCGCATGCGGCCGTCGCGGGCGCCTGGGGCGGCGGCTCGAGGCTCGCCGGACTGCTCACCGGACCGTTGGTCTGCCTCTATGACCACCGGCATAGTATAGTCGCGGCCGCGATGTATGACCGTGGTCATAGAGCGTCGGTGGCGATCGCCTGCGCGGGGGCGTTCCTCGCCTTCCTCGACACGACGATCGTCAACATCGCCTTCCCCGACATCTCGTCCTCGTTCTCGGGCTCGGGCCGGGAAGCGCTCTCCTGGGTGCTCGACGGCTACTTCGTCGTGATCGCCGCCCTGCTCGTCCCGGCCGGGGGGCTCGCCGACCGCTTCGGCCACCGCCGCGTCTTCCTGCTCGGGGTCGGCGGCTTCACGGCGGCAAGCCTGCTCTGCGCGATCGCCCCTTCGCTGCAGCTCCTGATCGCCTTCCGCGTCGTCCAGGGGGTCGGCGCCGCGCTCGTCGTCCCGACCTCGATCGCGATCGTCCTCGACAGCTATCCGAGCGAGCGGCGATCCACCGGGGTCGGCATCTGGGGCGCGGCGGCGGCAGCCGCGGCCGCGGTCGGGCCGACCCTCGGCGGCGCGCTCGTCGACGCCGCCGACTGGCGCCTCGTCTTCCTCGTCAACCTGCCGCTCGGGGCGGCGATCGTCTTCACCGGGCTACGTTCCCTGCCGGTCGCGCCGCCGCGCGACAGCCGCCTCCCCGACCTGCCCGGCGCCGCGATGCTGGCACTGAGCCTGGCCCTGGTCACCCTGGGCATCGTCGAGGGGAACGACTGGGGTTGGACTTCGGCCTCGACCCTGGGCTGCTTCGTCGCCGCGCTGGCGCTGCTCGCCGGCGTCGTCCTGCGCAGCAGGAACCACCCGCGGCCGATCGTCGAGCCGGCGCTCTTCGCCCATCCCTCCTTCCGGGTCGGCAACCTGAGCACGCTGCTCTTCGCCGCCGCCTTCTTCTCGCTGATCCTCGGCAACGTCCTCTTCCTCACCGGGGTCTGGGGCTACAGCCTGCTCGGCGCCGGCGCCGCCACCCTGCCCGGCCCGCTGCTCTCGACCATCGTCTCCGGCCCGGCCGGCCGCCTCGCCGACCGCTTCGGCCATCGGGCGGTGGTCGTCCCCGGCACGGTCTTCTTCGCCGTCGGGGTGCTGGTCCTGCGCTCGGCGGGGGCCGAGCCCGACTACCTGGGGATCTGGCTACCGGGCGCCTGCCTGACCGGGATCGGCATCGGCCTCGCCTTCCCGACCCTCGGCGCCGCCGCCGTCCGCGACGTCCCCGATGACCGCTTCGCGACGGCGAGCGCGGTCAACGCCGCCTTCCGCCAGGTCGGCGCCGTGCTCGGCACCGCGATCCTGGTCGCGATCGTCGGCAACCCGGCGACCCTGGCCGAGGCGCTCGACACCTCCGACAGCGCCTACCTCTTCACCGTGATCGTCGCGCTCGCGGCCGGCGCCGCCACGATCCGCCTGCGGCCACAGCCGGCCCGGGAGAGTGGCGGGGAGCAACTGGCCGCCCCCGCCGCGGCCGTCGTCGACTAGCCGTCGTCGTCGAGCCGCCGCGCCAGCGAGTTCCAAGCCTCGCCCGCCCGCTCCAACTCGACGCTGAGGCTGCGGTCGCCGGCGGCGAGCTCGATCGCCCAACCGCCGACCTCGCCGAGCAGCGTCGCCCCGAGGTCCTCGAGCTCGGCGCGCTCGCCGCTGACCAGGAAGCCGCCGCTGCCCTCGCCGAACAGCGCCTCCTCCGGCGAGCAGCCGCGCTCGCGCAGGGGCTGGACGTCGATCCGGCAGCCGACCCCGCCGCCGATCGCCGACTCGGCCAGGGCGCAGGCGAGGCCGCCGTCGCTGACATCGTGGACGGAGCGCAGGCGACCGGCGCGGACGGCGTCGCGGACCGTGCCGCAGGCCGCGGCGACCGCCTCGAGATCGGGCTGCGCGCAGCCCGGGGCCGAGCTCGCCGCGAAGCTTGGCGAGCTCGGAGCCTGGGGCGGTGGGTTCGAAGGGGCCGATCAGGCCGATCGCGTCGCCCTCGCGCTGGAAGGCGGAGCCGGCGACCAGGGCGGGGTCGGGCAATTCGCCGACCATGCCGACCACCGGGGTCGGGTAGATCGGGCCGTCGGGCCCCTCGTTGTAGAGGGAGACGTTGCCGCCGACGACCGGCACGCCGAGCGCCTCGCAGGCGTCGGCGAGGCCGGAGACGGATCGCTCCAGCTGCCAGGCGGGCGTCGGCTTCTCGGGGTTGCCGAAGTTGAGGCAGTTGGTCAGGCCGAGCGGCTCGGCGCCGACGCAGGCGAGGTTCTGCGCGCACTCGAGCACGGCCTCGATCGTCCCCGCGTAGGGATCGCAGGCGACCCGCCGGCCGTTGCCGTCGATCGAGACCGCGATCGCGTTGCCCGACTCCGGCAGCGCCAGCACCGCGGCGTCGGCCGACTCCGGCCGGCGCACGGTGCGCGAGCCGACGACCGAGTCGTACTGCTCGAAGGCCCAGCGCTTGGAGGCGACGGTGGGGGAGGCGAGCAGCGCCAGCAGCGTCTCCTCCGAGCCGGCCCCGTCCTCGACCTCGGCGCGGTTGCCATAGATCCAGCCCGACGGCTCCTCGGGGTCGAGGTCGTAGAGCGGGCAGCCGTCGACCAGCGCCTCGACCGGCATCTCGCCGACCGTCTCCTCGCCGCGCAGGATCCTGACCTGGCCGTCATCGGTGACGGCGCCGATCCGGGCCGATCCGGTCTGCCATTTCTCGCAGACGGCGACCACCTCGTCGACCCGGGCCGGCTCGACCACGGCGAGCATCCGCTCCTGCGACTCGGAGACCATGATTTCGAAGGGCTCCATGTCGGCCTCGCGCAGCGGCACCGCGGCGACGTCGATCTCGATCCCGACGCCCCCGGCCGAGGCCATCTCGGCGGCCGAGGAGGTCAGCCCGGCGGCGCCCAGGTCCTGCAGCGAGACGAGCAGGCCCTTCTCGAGCAGCTCGAGGCAGCACTCGAGCACCTTCGACTCCTCGAACGGGTCGCCGATCTGGACCGTCGGTCGCTTGGCCTCGTCGCCCTCGCCGAGCTCGGCGGAGGCGAGCACCGAGGCGCCGCCGATGCCGTCGCGGCCGGTCGAGGCCCCCATCAGGACGACGGCATTGCCGACCCCCGCCGCCGCGGCCCTGACCATGTCCTTGGTCTGGGCGATGCCGACGCACATCGCGTTGACCAGGCAGTTGTGCTCGTAGGGCGCCTCGAAGTAGATCTCGCCGCCGACGTTGGCGACGCCGATCGAGTTGCCGTAGTGGCCGATGCCGCGGACGGCGCCGTCGAGCAGGTGGCGCGAGCGCACCGAGTCGAGCTCGCCGAAGCGGAGGCTGTCGAGGATCGCGATCGGGCGGGCGCCGAGGGCGAAGACGTCGCGCAGGATGCCGCCGACCCCGGTCGCCGCTCCCTGGAAGGGCTCGACCGCGCTGGGGTGGTTGTGGGACTCGACCTTGAAGGCGATCGCGTAGCCGTTGCCGACGTCGACCGCGCCGGCGTTCTCTCCAGGCCCCATCACCACCCGCTCGCCCTCGGTCGGCAGCTTGCCCAGCAGCTTTTTCGAGTGCTTGTAGGCGCAGTGCTCGGACCAGAGCAGGCTGAACATCGCCAGCTCGACCTCGTTCGGCTCGCGCCCCAGCTTCTCGACGATCAGCTCGTACTCGGAGTCGGTCAGCCCGAGCTCGCGATGGCGGCTGTCGGTGGTCTCAGGCATCGACCAGGGGGCCCTGAAGTCGCCGGAAGACCTCGAGGCCGTCGGTGGACCCGGTCAGCGGGTCGACCGCGTGCTCGGGGTGGGGCATCAGGCCGATCACGTTGCCGGCCTCGTTGCTGACGCCGGCGATGTCGCGCGCCGAGCCATTCGGGTTCTCGCCCGGGGCGTAGCGGTAGGTGACCTGACCCCGCTCCTCGAGTTCGTCGAGCACCTGATCCGGCGCCCAGTAGCGCCCTTCCCCGTGCTTCACCGGAACCGACAGCGGCCCGTCGGCGGCGAGCAGGTCGACCTGGCGGTGGACGAAGCGGAGCTGCTCGTTGAGGAGGAGGGCGCCGGGCAGGAGGCCGGCCTCGCAGAGGACCTGGAAGCCGTTGCAGATCCCGAGCACCGGGCCGCCGGCCGCGGCGTGCTCGGCGACCGCCTCCATCGCCGCCGAGAAGCGCGCGATCGCGCCCGCCCGCAGGTAGTCGCCGTAGGAGAAGCCGCCGGGGACGACGACCGCGTCGACGCCGCCGAGGTCGCGCTCCTCATGCCAGATCAGGCGTGCCTCGCCGCCGGCGAGCTCGCAGGCGTGAAGGGCGTCGCGCTCGTCGCATGACCCGGGGAACTGAAGGACTCCCCAGATCACAGCGTCTGGATCTCGAAGTCCTCGATCAGCGGGTTGGCGAGCAGCTTCTCGCAGAGCTCGGCGAGCCGCTCCGGGTCGTCGGCCTCGAGCTCGACCATGCGGCCGACCCGGACGTGGCCGACTCCCTCGAAGCCGAGCGCCGGCAGCGCCCTCTCGACCGCCTTGCCCTGCGGATCGAGAATCCCCTCCTTGGGCCTGATCAGGACCCGGGCCTTAGCGGCCATCCGAGGATCCCGCCATCACTAGAAGCCGGTCTCCGTGATCCGCTCGAAGGCCTCGACGTATTTGCCGCGGGTCTGCTCGACCACGTCGGCGGGCAGCTCCGGCGCCGGCGGCGTCTTGTCCCAGCCCTGCTCGCTCGCCCAGTCGCGGACGAACTGCTTGTCGAAGGAGGGCGGCGTCTTGCCCGGCTCGTAGCGGTCGGCGGGCCAGAAGCGGGACGAGTCGGGGGTCAGCACCTCGTCGGCGAGGACGATCTCGGCGCCGGCGTGACGGCCGAACTCGAACTTGGTGTCGGCGAGGATGATGCCGCGCTCGGCCGCGTGCTCGGCGCCGCGCGTGTAGACCTCGATCGAGACCCGCCGCAGGTCTTCGAGCAGGGCCCGGTCGCCGACGATCTCCGCGGCCCGGTCGAAATCGACGTTCTCGTCGTGGTCGCCGATATCGGCCTTCGTCGCCGGCGTGAAGATCGGCTCCGGCAGCTTGTCGGACTCGAGCAGGTTCGGCGGCAGCTCGATCCCGCAGACCGCGCCGCCCTCCTTGTATTCCTTCCAGCCGGAGCCGGAGAGATAGCCGCGGACGACGCACTCGACCGGGTACATCTCGAGCCGCCGCACCCGCATCGCCCGTTCGGAGACCTCATCGGGAACGTCGTCGGAGAGGAAGTGGTTGGGGACGATGTCGGCGGTCAGGTCGAACCAGAATTCGGAGATCCGGTTCAGCACCTTGCCCTTGTCCGGGATCGGGGTCGGCATCACGACGTCGTAGATCGAGATCCGATCGGAGGCGACCATCAGCAGGTCGTCGTCCCATTCGTAGATCTCACGGACCTTGCCGGAGGAGTGCAGTTTCAGATCTTGGACTGTGACGGCCATCGCCCTCGACTCTAGCTGGCGTCTGCGATGCTTTGCGCGTGGAGCGTCTTCCGCCCGAACCGGCGATCAGCCCGCTGCGGCAGACTCTTGCCTGGTCTTTGCGTCCTTTCGGCTTTCTGCAGCGTTGCCGGCGCGAATTCGGCGATTCCTTCAGCCTCACCTTCCTCGGCTTCGAGCGGCCGATGGTGATGCTCTCCGACCCGGCGGCGATCAAAGCCCTCTACCGCGAGCCCGGGCACGGACTTCCCCCCGGCCGCAACATCTTCCTCGAGCCGATCCTCGGCTCGCGTTCGCTGCTGCTGCTCGAAGGCGCCGACCATCTCGCCCATCGCAAGCTGATGCTGCCCGCCTTCCACGGCGAGCGGATGCGGGGCTTCGAGCCGATGGTGGCGACGATCGCCGACGCCGACGTCGACTCCTGGCCGCTCGGCGAGGAGTTCGCGCTCCACCCCCACATGCAGGCGATCACCCTCGAGGTGATCCTGCGGATCGTCTTCGGCGTCTCCGACGGGCCGCGCCTCGACCGCCTGCGGGGGCTGCTGCGCAACCTGCTCTCGGAGACCGGCTCCAACGCGATCCAGCTGCGGGCGCTGCTGATGCGCCGCTTCGGGCGCTCGGCGAACGTCTGGGGCCGGTTCGAGGAGCGCCTCGGCGAAGTCGACGAGCTGCTCTTCGCCGAGATCGCCGAGCACCGCGAGAAGCGCCGACCTCGAGGACCGCGACGACATCCTCTCGGCGCTGATCCTGGCCCGCTTCGAGGACGGCGACGGCCTCAGCGACCAGGACCTGCGCGACCAGCTGATGACGCTGCTGCTCGCCGGCCACGAGACGACGGCGACGGCGCTGGCCTGGACCTTCGACCTGCTGCTCCGCCACGAGCCGGCGATGTCGCGCCTGCGCGAAACGCTCGAGGCCGGCGACGAGGCCTACCTGCGGGCGGTGATCACCGAGTCGCTGCGACTGCGTCCGGTCGTCCCGGTCGCCGGCCGCAGACTGACCAGCGACCTCGTCACCGACGACCTCGAGCTGCCGGCCGGGACCGACGTGACGCCGGCGATCTGGCTCGCCCACACCCGCGAGCAGGCCTACTCCGAGCCCGTTCGCCTTCCGCCCCGAGCGCTTCCTCGAGGACGGGCCCGACACCTACTCGTGGATCCCCTTCGGCGGTTCGGTCCGGCGCTGCATCGGCGGCGCCTTCGCCGAGTTCGAGATGCGGATCGTGATCCGCGAGATCCTCGCCCGGACCGAGCTGCGCAAGGCCGCCCCGAGCCCGGAGAAGGTCGGCTCGCCGCAACATCACCCTCTCGCCGCAGGACGGCACCCCGGTGATCGCTCACCGCCCGCCATCCGGCGCGCGAGCGCGAGCTGCTCCCGGTCTAGCCGACGTCGGGCGCGCCGGCTCTTGGCCGAGCGGGTGTTCCCTCGCCCAGCGCGGCGATCGTGCTCGAGCCGGAGATCACCTCGCCGTCGTCGAGGACGAGGATCGGCACCTCGTTGGTGCCGCTCAGCTCCTTGACCTCGGCGCGCTCCTCGTCGCGGCTGCCCCAGGTCCAGGGCATCAGCCGGTAGCCGCCGACGGTCTTCAGCTCGAACTCGTAGCCCGCCTCGTCGAGCGCCTTGCCCGCCTTGGCGCAGGGGTGGGCGAAGCGACGGGCCCGGTCGTCTTCTGCCCACAGGTGTAGAGGATCATCTGGGCCGAACCCTAACGAGCGGAAGCTAGCCGCGCAGGGCTTCGAGGCGCTCGAAGATCTCCGGCACGTGGGTGAGGTAGGCGCCGTAGTCGAAGATCGCGTCGAGGTCGAGGTCGGGAGCGGCCTCGCCGAGCAGCTCGCGGAACTCGGTGCCGGTGTCCCAGGCCCGCTGGGCGTTCTCCTGGACCACCCGGTAGGCGTCATCGCGCGTCGTCCCCGACTCGACCAGAGCGGTCAGCGCCCGCTGGCTGAAGAGCGCACCGTGGGTCAGCTCGAGGTTCTCGCGCATGCGGTCCTCGCGGACGGTCATCCCCGAGGCGACGCCGGTGGCGAGGCCCTGCATGTAGTCGAGGCCGATCGTCGCGTCGGGCAGGATCACCCGCTCGGCGCCGGAGTGCGAGATGTCGCGCTCGTGCCAGAGGGCGATGTTCTCGAGCCCGGCCTGGGCGTAGCCGCGCAGGACCCGCGAGAGCCCGGTGATCCGCTCGGTGCGGATCGGGTTGCGCTTGTGGGGCATCGCCGAGGACCCCTTCTGGCCGGCGCCGAAGGGCTCCTCGACCTCGCGCACCTCGGTCCGCTGCAGGTTGCGGACCTCGGTCGCGAAGCGCTCGAGCCCGCCGCCGGCGATCGCGATCCGCGAGGTCAGGACCGCGTGGCGATCGCGCGGGACGACCTGCGTCGCGACGTCCTCCCGGTCGCAGCCCGAGCCGCTCCATCACCCGCGCCTCGACCGCCGGCGGCACCGAGGCGTAGGTTCCGACCGCCCCCGAGAGCTTGCCGAAGGCGAGCTGCTCGAAGGCATCGGTGAGCCGGCCGAGGTTGCGATCGGCCTCGAAGGCGAAGCCGGCGAGCCGCAGTCCGAAGGTGGTCGGCTCGGCGTGGACGCCGTGGGTGCGGCCGACGCAGAGGGTGTCGCGATGCTCGAGCGCCCGCTCGATCAGCGCGTCGCGGTAGGCCCGGGCACCGGCGAGCAGGACGTCGCCGGCCTGGCGCAGCTGCAGGGCGAGCGCCGTGTCGAGGACGTCGGAAGAGGTCAGGCCGTAGTGGATCCAGCGCCCGTGCTCGCCGACCGAGGCGGCGACGACATCGACGAAGGCGGCGACGTCGTGGTCGGTGACCCGCTCGCGCTCATCGACCGCCTCGACCGTGAAGGCGGCATTCGCCCGAGCCGCCTCGGCCGCTTCCGGCGAGACCGCGCCCTGCTCCGCCCAGGCCTCGGTCGCCGCCAGCTCGACCTCCAGCCAGCACTCCATCTTCCGCTGCGGCTCCAAACCTCCCCCATCTCCGGCCGCGTATACCTGGGGATCAAGAGCAGACCCCGCTCGAAAATCCGACGCCGATGCCGCTCGCGGAGGTGATGTCGCCCAACTTTCCGGCGCTGACTCCAGTCGGGGGGGTGGTGTCGGGTGGGGGTGGCGTCGCGCAGTGCGAAGTCTGCGGAGGGAAAGGCTTCGTCCCTGCTGCCGCTTCCGTCCCTTCACCCGGAGCAGAGCGGAGCACAAGCGAGGCCACCCCCACCCGACGACAGGACCCCCGCCTGGCGGCTCACGCGTTGATGATCCTCGCGGCCAACACACCCGCATTTTTGGCGCCGTCGATCGCGACGCAGGCGACGGGGATGCCGGGTGGCATCTGGACCGCCGAGAGCAGCGCGTCGAGCCCACCGAGGCTCTTGCCGAGGATCGGCACGCCGATCACCGGCAGATCGGTGTGGGCGGCGGCGACGCCGGGCAGGGCCGCCGACATCCCGGCTCCGGCGATGATCACCCTGAGCCCGCGCATGCGCGCGTTCTGGCAGTACTCGCGGACCTTCTCGGGGTCACGATGGGCGCTCATCACCCGCACCTCGTAGTGGATGCCGGCGTCATTCAGCGCGGCGCCGGCGGGCTGCATCTTGGGCTTGTCGTTCTTCGAGCCCATGATGATCCCGACGATCGGCTCGTCGACGTCGATTTCGTCGAAGGCCTCCTCGACCGCCGGCATCGTCGTCGGCGCGGGTGGCAGCGGCTCACCGCTCGGCACTGGGTCCTCGGTCGGCATCGGGTCCTCTGAGATCTCGCTCATCTGGTCCTCTCTGGATGTCAACTGGAAACGCGCTCGGCGGCGCGGGCGGCGATGTCGGTCCTGATCTGCATCCCCTCGAAGGAGATCCGCCCGGCCGCATCGTACGCACGATCGCGCGCGGCGGCGGCGGTCGGGCCGAGCGCGGTGACGTTGAGAACCCGGCCGCCGGCGGTGACGATCTCCCCGTCGCGCTCGGCGGTGCCCGCGTGGGTGATCTCGGCCAGCCCGGCGGCCTGCTCGAGGCCGTGGATCACGTCGCCCTTCGAGGAGCCCTCGGGGTAGCCGGCCGAGGCGAGCACCAGGGTCACCGCCCAGTCCTCACCGAACTCGGCAGCGGCCCCGGAGAGCCCGCCCGGCTCACGCGCGGCGGCGCAGAGGTCGACCAGGTCGGAGCGCAGCCGGGGCAGCACGGCCTGGGTCTCGGGGTCGCCGAAGCGGGCGTTGAACTCGAGCACCTCGGGGCCCGTGCGGCGCCGATCATCAGACCGGCGTAGAGGACGCCGTGGAAGGGTCGCCCGCGGGCCGCCATTGCGGCGAGCGACCGGCCTGTGCACCGTCTCGACGATCTCCTCGACCTCGGCTCGGGCCGAAGCCGGG
The DNA here is from genome assembly GCA_963836415.1 of uncultured Solirubrobacterales bacterium. GTDB lineage: Bacteria > Actinomycetota > Thermoleophilia > Solirubrobacterales > 70-9 > VRUE01. Next base: position 1,027,437 of record CAWIJE010000004.1, on the reverse strand, counting down.
GACCGGCGAGTAGCTGCCCATGCCGCCGGTGTTCGGGCCCGCGGTCGCCGTCGAAGATCCGCTTGTAGTCCTGGGCCGGCGCCAGGGGCACCACGTTCTCGCCGTCGCAGAGGGCGAGCAGCGAGAGCTCTTCGCCCTCGAGGAACTGCTCGAGCGACGACGGCGATCTCGGCGCCGAATCGGCGCTCGGTGAAGAAGACCTCGAGCGCCTCGCGGGCCTCGGCTTCGTCGGCGCAGATGATCACCCCCTTGCCTGCCGCCAGCCCGTCCGCCTTGAGCACGGCGGGGAATCGGTGGCGGCGATCTCCGCCGCGGCCTGCTCGCGGCTGTGCAGGAGGACGTGGCCGGCGGTCGGCACCCCCGCCTCCCGCATCAGCTCCTTGGCGAAAGCCTTCGAGCCCTCGAGCTCGGCCGCGGCCGCGGTGGCCCGAAGGCCGGGATGCCGGCCTCGGCGAGGGCGTCGACGACCCCGGCGACGAGCGCCGCCTCGGGCCCGACGACGACCAGGTCGACGCGGCGCTCGACCGCGGCGGCGACGATCGCCGCCGACGTCATCGGCGCCGACCGTCGGGCAGGCACTCGGCGTCGGCCGCGATGCCGGCGTTGCCGGGAGCGCAGAGCAGCTCGGGCGCGTGGGCGGAGCGGGCCAGCGCCCGGACGATCGCGTGCTCGCGACCGCCGCCGCCGATGACGAGGACCCGCACCGCTGCTCGCCGCTAGATCGAGTCGGCGAGGTCGCCGGCCGGGATCGCGGTCAGCGTCTGGCTGGTCATCGTCCCGCGCGAGCCGAGCTCGACCGAGATCTTCGCCATCGTCTGCTCGTCGGGCGCCTCGATCACGGTGACGAAGTCGTACTGGCCGAGGGTCGCGTACTGGGCGACGACCTTGGCGCCGATCTGCTCGACCTCCTTGTTGACCTCGGCGACGCGGCCCGGGTTGTTCTTCAGGGTGCGCACGCCTTCGGGGGTCAGGTTGGTGAGCATCACGTAGGTGGGCATCGGGTCCTCCTTCGCATGGACCAGCGAGCCTACGTTACGTGAGCCGGGCCGGGCGGCGCCGCGGCGCCGTCCTGCTCAGCCGTCGTAGCCGACGTGGACGTGGTCGCAGTGATCGGGCAGCGCGAAGGCTTCACCCGGGCCGTCGACGTCGAAGCAGTAGATCAGCTCGGTGGGGTGGGCCGGCGGCGGCAGGTAGGCGAGTGTGCGGGCGAGGTTCGCGCAGGGCGCGTCGACCGCGGTGTCGGTGCAGGAGACGCCGTCGACCGAGGCGATGTCCATCGCGCGGCCGAAGAAGTGGTTGGAGACGTTGCCGCTGGTCGTCATTTCGGAGTGGTCGGAGCGCAGCGCCGAGATCGTGATCTGGTGTTCCTGGGTGATCGCGCCGATCAGGCTGACGATCCGCGGGTCGAGCGCGCCATCGGTCAGGTCCTGCAGCTCGAGTTCGTTGGAGAGGGTCAGGTTCGCCCAGTTGATCGAGGCGCCTTCGGCGCCCGGCTCCGAGACGCGCCCAGTCGACGGCGCTGGTCTTGCAGCCGCCTTCGACTTCTTCGGCGTCGGCGAGCACCGACTGCACGTACCACTGGGCCTGGTTGTGGGTGAAGATCCCGGCCCGGATGCTGCCCCGCGACCAGATCATCCGCGCCAGGGTCGCCGCCGAGTCGTCGATGTCGGCGTGGCGGATGTGGCCGTCTTCGTCGCCGTCGACGGCGAAGGTCAGCCACTCGGTCGAGTCGAGCCCGAGCGGGCCGTTCCGGTGCAGCTGCGCCTTGCCCATCCCGCTTGCCGAAGTTGGACTCGAGGCGGGCGACGGCGGCCAGCGCCCAGACGCCGCTTCTGGCCCAGTTCGTAGCGGGCGGCGGCGGTCTCGAAGGCGGTCATGTAGTCGGCCGGGATCTGCTTTTTCCAATCGCTCGGCCGGTTCGCAGGTCAGCACCTTGAGCTGCGGCGTCAGCGAGAAGCCGCCGCCGACCGTGCTGCTCGCGATGCCGGGTAGCAGGCGGCGTTGGCGAGGACCTCCTCGACGTACCAGTCGGCGTGGTTGTAGGAGTAGATCGCGCTGTAGGTGTCGGCGGGCATGCCGGCGGCGCTCAGGTAGCGGGCGGCGGCGAAGATCGCGTCTTCGGGGTTGTAGGGGTCGCGGACCCCGTCGCCGTTGGCGTCGACTCCATACATTTCCCAGGTCGAGGGGATGAACTGCATCCAGCCCTGGGCGCCGGCCGAGGAGACGTTGAGGTTGGAGCCGAAGGCGGTCTCGATCTCGTTGATCCCGGCCAGGACCGAGGGGCCCTGCGGGCCGAGGCTGTAGGTCGCGGCGGCGCGCTGGTAGATCGGGATCAGCACCGGCGGGCACGCCGGACGCGGCGCAGCTGGATCCGGGCATCGAGGGGATTTCAAACGGTTCGCTCGGCAGCGGCATCGCGGGGGCTTCTTCGCCGCCCGATTCCGGCGTCGCTTCGTCCGCGCCTTCCAGGTCGGTGTCGGTCCCCGCCGGCGGCTTTGAGCCGGCGGCGGTGCCGCCGGAGACGTGCGAGTCGGAGCCGCCGGAGGAGTTTGAGCCGGAGCCGGAGGAGGTCGTGGGCGGGGCCTTGATCGGGGCGCTGGTCACCGGCGGGGCGCTCAGCGAGGGGCCTTCTTCGACCGGGGCGGTCGTTTCGGCCGAGGTCGGCGTCGGCGTCGTCGCGGGCGCCACCGGGACCGGGACCGCGGCGCTCGCGGCCGGGGCGGTGGCGGCGCTGGCCGCCGGCATCTCGGGCTCGGCCGGGCCGGGCAGCTCGGCGGCGAGCGCGGAGGAGGCCGCGAGCACCGCCGCGAACCCTCCCATCAGCAATATCTTCTTCAGTCGATCCATCTAACCCTGCACGTCGGTGATAACCCAGCGTCCCTTGACCCTCTGCATCTCCACTTTCAGCTCACTGGTGACGCCGACCCGGAGAAGCGAGATGCTCAAATTGTAGGTGGCTCCCTGTTTAGGGCCGGAAACGATGTTCAAAACCTTGGCCTCGGGCACCTTGACGTTGGCCGGCAGCCGCGGTGGCCGCTTCAGCAGGGCCTGTTCGAGGTCCGGCGCCGTGGTCTGGCCGAAGACCGACTTGACGTGGGCGTTCGTCTGGCCCGTCTCGTAGAGGACGAAGGCGCCGGCGAACTTGCGCGCCACCTCGATCGCCGCCGGGCCGGCCGCCGCGGCGTTGCCCTTCGGGGTCGCTGTGGCGGAGCCGGGGCTGACCTTCGCCGTCCCTTCGACCGCCTTCGCGTCGGCGGCGGCTTCGGCGCGCGAGGACGGCGGCACGCCGCCGCCGGACTCCTGGCTGAATTCGGGCTTGGCCCCGTGCAGGACCGGGCCGGTCGCTTCGGCGCTCTTGACCGCGGCCTGAGGCTGCGGCTGGGTCTGGGCCTGCGCAGCGGCCGGCGCGATCGCCGGCACGGTCGCGACCTCGGTCGAGCCGCCGCTGTCGGAGCCGCCGGAGACCTTGATGCCGGCGGCGACGGCGGCGACGGCGAGCAGGAGGACGGCGGCGAGGGCGCCGGCGCGGGCCGGCCTGCCCCAGCCGACGGTCTTCTCTTCGATCGGCCAGACGATCCAGCGCTCGAAGGCGGGGGCGATCTTTTCGAAGGGCCACTCGACCACCTCGACCGCGCCGCGGAAGAGGTCGGAGGCGCCGAGCACGACCCGGTCCTCGACCGCCATCGCGGCGTTCGCCAGCGACGAGCGCAGGTGAGATCCGGAGCCTTCGCCCCGGGGCTTGCGTCTACGTAGCTGCGGCATTGTCGAAAAGGTTAGGGGGATCGAGAGTCATTTCGGCTCCAGACGCCGATTCCTGCGGTTCTGGACCGGGATTCCCAGGCTGGATACCAGCCGATCCTCAGCCCTCCCTAAGTAACAGGGCTGTTAACGGTTCGATTTGGCGGCGGCGAAGGAGAGCTCACCGTCGACGGCGTCGACCTCGATCGCGTCGCCCTCGCCGAACTCGCCCTCGAGGATCTTCAGCGCCAGTTTGTCGACCAGCTGCCGCTGGATCACCCGCTTCAGCGGGCGGGCGCCGTAGACCGGGTCGTAGCCGAGATTGCCGAGAAATTCCTTCGACCTAACCGTCAAGTCGACCTTTATCCCTCGCTCCTGGACCCGGGAGACGAGCTGCTCGACCTGGAGCTCGACGATGCGGCCGATGTCCACCTTCGAGAGGCGGTGGAAAATCACCGTGTCGTCGATCCGGTTGAGGAACTCGGGCTTGAAGGTCGCCGCCAGCACCTCTTCGATCTGCTCGCGGATCTGCTCGTCGACCGAGTCGCCGACGATCCGGTCGCTGCCGACGTTCGAGGTCATGATCAGGACCGTGTTGGTGAAGGAGACGGTGCGGCCCTGGCCGTCGGTCAGCCTGCCGTCGTCCATGATCTGGAGCAGCGTGTTGAAGACGTCGGGATGGGCCTTCTCGATCTCGTCGAGGAGGACGACGGCGTAGGGCCGGCGGCGGACCGCCTCGGTCAGCTGCCCGCCCTCCTCGTAGCCGACGTAGCCGGGGGGCGCTCCGATCAGCCGCGAGACGGTGTGTTTCTCCATGTACTCGGACATGTCGAGGCGGACGATCGCCCCCTCGGAGTCGAACATGAACTCGGCCAGGGCCTTGGCCAGCTCGGTCTTGCCGACGCCGGTCGGACCGAGGAAGAGGAAGGAGCCGATCGGCCGGTCTCGGGTCGGAGAGGCCGGCCCGCGAACGGCGCAGCGCGTTGGAGACCGCGGCGATCGCCTCGTCCTGGCCGATCACCCGCTCGTGCAGACGCTCCTCCATGTGGATCAACTTCTCGACCTCGCCCTCGAGCAGGCGGCTGACCGGGATCCCGGTCCATTTGCCGACGACCTCGGCGACGTCCTCCTCGGTCACCTCGTCGGCGAGCATCGAGCCGCCGCCCGAGTGCAGCTCGGCGATCCGCTCCTCCTGCTCGGCGACGGCCTTCTCCAGCTCCGGGATCTCGCCGTAGCGAAGCTTCGCGGCGCGCTCCAGGTCGGCGTCGCGCTCGGCCCGCTCAGCCTCGCGGCCGGCCTCCTCGAGCCGCGCCTTGGCCTCGTTGATCGAGTCAATCGCGCCCTTCTCGTTCTGCCAGCGCGCGTTCATCTCTTCGAAGCTCTCCTGCAGCTCGGCGAGGTCGGCCTCGAGCGCCTCGAGCCGCGCCTTCGAGGCCTCGTCGGTCTCCCTCTTCATCGCCTCGCGCTCGATCTCGAGCTGCTGCATGCGCCGTTTCACCTCGTCGATCTCGGTCGGCATCGAGTCGATCTCGATCTTCAGCCGCGAGGCCGCCTCGTCGATCAGGTCGATCGCCTTGTCGGGCAGGAAGCGGTCGGCGATGTAGCGCTCGGAGAGGGTCGCGGCGGCGACGATCGCCGAGTCGGTGATCCGCACGCCGTGGTGGTTCTCGTAGCGCTCCTTGAGCCCGCGCAGGATCGCGATCGTGTCGTTGAGGTCGGGCTCGCCGACGACGATCGGCTGGAAGCGCCGCTCCAGCGCCGCGTCTTTCTCGATGTGCTTGCGGTACTCGTCGAGGGTGGTGGCGCCGACGCAGCGCAGCTCGCCGCGCGCCAGCATCGGCTTCAGCAGGTTGGCCGCGTCGACCGCGCCTTCGGCGGCGCCGGCACCGACGATCGTGTGCAGCTCGTCGAGGAAGAGGACGATCTGGCCGGCGGCCTCCTGGACCTCGTTGAGCACCGCTTTGAGGCGCTCCTCGAACTCGCCGCGGTATTTGGCGCCGGCCAGCAGAGAGCCGATGTCGAGCGCGATCACGCGGCGGTCGCGCAGGCTCTCCGGCACGTCGCCGTCGACGATCCGCTGCGCCAGCCCCTCGACGATCGCCGTCTTGCCGACGCCGGGGTCGCCGATCAGCACCGGGTTGTTCTTGGTGCGGCGGGAGAGGACCTGGATCACGCGGCGGATCTCCTCGTCGCGGCCGATCACCGGGTCGAGCTTGTTGGCCTCGGCCTCTGCGGTCAGGTCGCGGCCGAATTTCTCGAGCGCCTGGGCGTTCGCCTCGGCGTCCGGGGAGGTGACCCGGCCCGGCCCCTGGACCTCGGCGACGGCGCCCTCGAGCGCGGCGCGATCCGGCAGGAGGTCGGCGACCCCCGAGCCGGAATCGGCCAGGGCGAGCAGCAGGTGGCCGACCGAGAGGTAGCTGTCGCCCTTGTCCGCCATCTCCTTCTCGGCCCCCTGGAGGACCGCGATGAAGCTCGAGGAGGGCCGCACCTCGGCCGTCTCGGCGAGCTTCGGCAGCTCCTCGACGGCCCTCACCGCCTCGGCCGTCAGGGCGCCGACGTCGACGTTCAGCTTCTGCAGGACCGGGCCGGCGATGCCTTCTTCCTGGCGCAGCAGCGCGACCAGCAGGTGGGCCGGCGCGACCTCCGCGTTGCGGCGCTCGGCAGCGAGGGCCTGGGCGGCCGCCACCGCTTCCTGCGATTTGACGGTGAAGCGATCGGGTTGCACCGTGGTCGATTCTACGAGCCGTCCTCGCTTGAGGGCTAGTCTCGGTCGGCAGATGTCGAGCAGAGGCATAAGCGCCGCCCTCTTCAGCCTGGGGATCGCACTGGCACTCGCCTTCGCGGCGACCGCGACGGCGGCGCCGATCACGATCGGGCAGCTGCCGAGCTCGCCGCCGGGCTACGTCTGCCTCAACGGCCCGGGTGACCAGTTCCAGATCAACGTCGCGAGCGGCAACAGCTACGAGGTGCCGCCGGGCTACACGACGCTCGTCTCCTGGAGCACCTACTCGAGCCTCGGCTCGTTTGAGGAATTCGCCCTCCGCATCTTCGACCGCCAGTCGGATACGGCCTACGTGGTCGAGCGCCAGGACGGGCCGCGCCTCCTCGGCTACAGCCAGGTCAACACCTTCCAGGCGGACGTCCCGGTCGGCGCGGGGGACATCATCGGGATCGAGGAGGTCAACGGCAAAGACGAACCGAACGCGTGCGTCTTCAAAACCGAACTCGAAGGCGACGAATACGCCAACGCCACGGCCGTCGGGGTTCACGACACCGGTACCTATTCGACCCTCCACAAATACCGGGTCAACGTCAGCGCCGTGCTCGAGAAACCGCCGGTGCTGACGCTGATCAGCCCCGCCTCCGGGCCGACCGGCGGCGGAACGCGGGTCACCCTTGCGGGTCACGACCTGACCGGCACCGAAGAAGTCCGGTTCGGCGCGATCAAGGCCCAGTTCAAAGTCCTCTCCGACGACGAGATCGAGGCGACGGCACCTGCCGCCTCCTCGGGCGGCCAGGTCGACGTCACGGTGAGCACCGCCGCCGGCACGACCCCGAAAGTCGACGGCGACAGGTTCACCTACGAGCGGCCCCCCGTCTGCGCCTGTCCCGAAATGGTGAAGCCGATCATCCTCGCTCGCTGCGTGGTCCCCAAGCTCAAGGGCAAGACCCTGAAGGCGGTGAGGAAGTCGCTGAGGAAGGCCGACTGCGAGCTCGGCAGGGTGGCCGGCGCCCATCGCGGACGGGCGAGGGTGAAGAAGCAGGGTGCGAAGCCAGGCACCTTGCTGGCCGCCGGCAGCAAGGTGAGCGTCAGGCTCTCCGGCGGCTAGCCGGCCGCCTCGGCGCGCCGCATCCCCGAGACCGACCAGAGCGAGAGCAGCGCGATCAGGCCGAAGGCGACGCCGTAGGCCGCGAGCAGCTGGGCACCGGCGCCCGCGAGCAGGTCGCGATTGGTGTTGAGGATCAGGGTCAGCGGGTTCGCCTTGGCGACGTGCGAGACCCATCCCGCCAGCAGCGCCTGGGGCACGTAGACGGGGGTGAGGAAGAGGATGATGAAGACCGGGAACTGCATCAGCGGGCCGGCCTGCAGGGTGCGCAGCCGCAGCGCTATCCCGGAGGAGAAGAGCAGCGCGACGACGTTGATCGTCAGCGAGAGCAGGTAGAGGGCGACGATGTCGACGGCGGAGCCGCCGATCCCCATCCCGGCGATCAGGGCGACGACCGTGACGACGACCCAGGTGACGAGGATGCGGACGATCGCGGTGATCGCGTAGCCGACGATGATCGAGGTCCGGTGCCGGGTCGCGAGCAGCATCCTGCGGCCCATCCCGAACTGGAAGTCGGCGGCGATCGAGAAGCCGGTGAAGACGCCGCCGAGCGCCGAGGACTGGAGCAGGACGAAGCCGAAGACGAAGGTCGTGTAGCCCTCGGGGTAGTTGAAGCGGGGGGTGCTCGAGACCGCCGAGAGGCCGCCGCCGAAGGCCGCCAGGAAGAAGAGGGGGAAGATCAGCGAGGGAAAGAGGATCGCCGGTTTGGTGAAGGCGTTGTGCAGGCTGCGCCAGGCAATCCCGAGCGCCGAGGAGACGTAGTCCTCGATCATGAGCGCGCCATCCGGTCGCGCAGGGCGAGCGAGGCGATCGTGATCGAGATGACGACGAGCGCCGCGGCGATGCCGAAGGCGAGCGCCAGCGCTTCGCCGTCCCAGCCGCTGACGAAGAGGCTGCGAACGCCCTCGATCAGGTAGCTGACCGGGTTGATCGTCGCCACGGTGCGGAACCAATCGTGCTGGATCAGGTTGCGCGGCATCGAGATCGAGCTGAAGAAGAGGAAGACGAAGAAGAGGGGGAACATGCCCTGGACCGATTCGCCCGACCCGGTCCGGATCGCCATGAACATCCCGATCCCGCCGAAGCCGATCGAGATCAGGATCGAGAGCGCGAAGAGGACGGGCACGCCGGCGATCCCGGCTTCGAAGTGGGCGCCGGCGGCGAGCCCGACGGCGAGGTAGATCGCAGCCTGCACCAGGCCGATCACGATCAGCCCGGCGAGCTGGCCGGCGATCAGCGCGGCGCCCTTCATCGGCGTCAGCGCCAGCCGGTTGAAGAACCCGTTCTCGATGTCTTCGGCGAGCGCCTGTCCGGAGTTCATCGTCGCGAACAGGGCGCCCTGGATGAACGGCACCGCGAGCGCGAAGGTCAGGTAGGAGTCGGTCGGGAAGCCGGGGATCTCGGTGGCGGCGTTGAGGCCGGCGCTGTTGACCGCGAGCAGGAAGAGGGGAAAGACGAGGCTGGGGACGATCATCGCCGGCTGGCGCAGGGTGCGCAGGACCGCCCGGCCGCCCAATGACGTCACCTGGGTGAGGAGGGTCGAACCGTGCGACCTCCCGCCGGCCGGCAGGGCGACGGCGGCGCCGCTCACGCGCCGGCCTCGCTCATCTGCGGCTTGGCCTCGGCTCCGGGCTCCTCGGCGCCCTCGAGGTGCCGGCCTGTCTTCTCGAGGAAGACGTCGTCGAGGCTCGGCGCGTTCAGCTCGATGTTGGCAACCCGCAGGCTCTCAGAATCGAGCGTGCGGACGACGTCGGCGATCTGCTCGCCGCCGCCCTCGAGCCGAACCGCGACGGCCTCGCGTGAGGCAGGCACGCGCTCGCCGAAGCGCTCGAGCACGGCCAGCACCCGGTCGCCGTCGCCCTGGTCGGCCGGCACCACCTCGAGGCTGGGGCGGCCGATCTCGGCCTTCAGCGCCTCGGGCGTCCCTTCGGCGACGATCTCGCCGCCGTCGATGATCCCGACCCGGTCGGCGAGCTGGTCCGCCTCCTCCAGGTACTGGGTGGTGAGGAAGACGGTGACGCCGTCCTCGCCCGCCAGCCGTGAGACCTCGTCCCAGAGCGCCGCCCGGCTCTGCGGGTCGAGGCCGGTCGTCGGCTCGTCGAGGAAGAGGACCCGCGGGCCGTGGACCAGGGCGAGCGCCAGGTCGAGCCGCCGTTTCATCCCGCCCGAATAACCGCCGACGCGGCGGTCGGCGGCCTGCGAGAGGCCGACCCGTTCGATCAGGGCGTCGCCGAGGGAGACCCGCTCGTCGCGGGGCAATCCATGAAGCGCGGTCTGCAGCCGCATGTGCTCGCGGGCGGTCAGGTGTGGGTCTAGCGCTGCTTCCTGCAGGGCGGCGCCGATCGCCGCCCGCACCTCGGGCCCTTCGGAGACGATGTCGTGGCCGGCGACGGTCGCCGTGCCTTCGGTCGGCGGCAGCAGCGTGGTCAGCATGTGGACGGTCGTCGACTTGCCGGCGCCGTTGGGGCCGAGGAAGCCGTAGATCTCCCCGGGCTCGACCAGCAGGTCGATCCCCGCCACCGCGCGTGGGCCCTTCTTGAACTCCCGGACCAATCCCTGGACTTCGATGCTGTTCTCATTCATGGCTGGCTGTATAGCACAAAGTTGAAGACCTAAACTATTTAGGACTTCTGATAAATTAGGAAGCAATGGGGAGGATGGCCACTACCGAGAACGGCGCCGGGAAGAGCCAGGGCCGGACCGCGCTCGAAGGCGGCGTCGCCGAGCTGCTGGGCAAATTGATGATGTCTCAGCGGCCACGCTTCATGGCGCTCTGCCGTGAGTTCGAGCTGTTCCCGCCGCAGGTGATGATGCTGCGCTCGCTCGACCGCCCGCGGCCGATGCGCGAGGTCGCCGCTCAGCTCGCCTGCGACTCCTCGAACCTGACCGGGATCACCGACCGCCTCGAGGAGCGGGGGCTGGTCCGACGCACCGCCGACCCCAAGGACAGGCGGGTCAAGCTGCTCGTGCTCACCGCCGAGGGCGAGCGCATGCGAGGCGAGCTGGTCGAGCGGATGAGCCCGCCCGAGGCGCTGGAAGTGCTTTCCGACCGCGACCTGGAGACGATGCGCCGGATCCTGGCCAAGGCGCTCGGGGACGCTTAATTACTGCCGCCGAGGCGGCGTTCGAGCGCCTCGGTGCGCTGGCGCAGCCGGCTCAGCTCGGAGCCCAGCTTCTCGACCCGGGCTTCCATCTCCAGCACTGTCTCGACCCCGGCCAGGTTGAGGCCCTGCTCGGAGGTCAGCTGCTGGATCCTGCGCAGCCTCTCGACGTCGCGCTGCGAGTAGAGGCGGGTGTTCTTCGGCGAGCGCTGCGGGGCGATCAGGCCGCGCGCCTCGTAGGTGCGCAGCGTCTGCGGGTGCATGTGGGCGAGCTCGGCGGCGACCGAGATCATGAAGACCCCGCGCTCCTCGTCGATCGAGGCCGAGATCGTTTCGCGCCGGACGCGGCGCATGCCGCCGCTAGCCATGGCCGGCCTCGCGCAGCAGCTCGGCCCGCGGGTCGCCGCCGTTGAGTGCCTCCGCGAGCTTCTCGACCGCCCCGCGCTGCTCGTCACTGAGGTCCTTCGGGATCTCGATCTCGAGCCGGTAGCGGATGTCGCCGTTGCCCTTCTTGGCGCCGGGCTTCGGCGGGCCCTCGCCACGCAGGCGCTGGATCGTCCCGTGGGCCGTCCCCGCCGGCACCTTGATCTTCTTCGTGCCGCTCAGCGTCGGCACCTCGATCGTCGCCCCGGCGAGCGCCTCGGCGACGGTGATCGGCACGGTCACCTCGAGGTTGCCGCCGTCGAGCCGCTTGAAGACCGGAGAGCTGGCGACGCGGGTGGTCACGTAGAGGTCGCCCGGCGGGCCGCCGCGTGGCCCCGCCTCACCCTTGCCGGCGAGGCGGATCCTGGTCCCGTTCTTGACCCCGGCCGGGATGTTGACCTTGTAGCGCTTGGTCTGCCGGGTGAGGCCGGACCCGCCGCAGGTCGGGCAGGGGTCCTCGATGATCTGGCCGGCGCCGCCGCACTGCGGGCAGGGCCGGCTGATCGAGAAGATCCCCTGGCTCTGCGCGTCGATCCCCGAGCCCTCACAGCGCGGGCAGGTGACCGGGCTGGTGCCCGGCTTGGCGCCGTTCCCGTGACAGGTCGGGCAGCGCTCCTCCTTCGGCACGGTGACGCTGACCTGGGCCCCGTTGACCGCCTGGTCGAAACTCAGCTCGACTTCGGTTTCGAGGTCGTTGCCGCGCATCTGCTGCGGCTGCCCGCGACCGCCGCCGCGGCCGAACATACCGCCGAGGATGTCGCCGAGGTCGACGTTGCCGCCGAACGGGCTCTGGCCACCGCCGCCGCCACCGAACGGGTTACCGGCCTGGCCGCCGCCGAAGCCGCCGAACGGGTTGGCGCCGCCCGCGTCGTAGGCCTTGCGCTTCTCGGGGTCCGAAAGGGTGTCGTAGGCCCCCTGTACCTCCTTGAATTTCTCCTCGGCCGCGGCGTCGTCGGGGTTGCGATCCGGGTGGTACTGGCGGGCAAGCTTGCGGTAGGCCTTCTTGATCTCGTCGTCGGAGGCCTTCTTCGGGACGCCCAGCACCTTGTAGAGATCGCCGGCCAAGCCGCCCCCTTACTCCGCCACCACTACCCGGGCCGGGCGGATCAGCTGGTCGCCGAGCCGGTAGCCCTTCTGCAGGACCTCGACGATCGTGCCGGCCTCGGCGCCCTCGGTGGGGGCCGTCGAGAGCGCCTCGTGCCATTGGGGGTCGAACTTCTCACCGCCGGGGTCGATGGGCTCGATCCCGTTGCGGATCAGCGTCTCGCGCAGGCTGCGGAAGACGAGCAGCACGCCGTGGGCGAGGCCGTCCTCGGAATCGCCCTCGGGGTCGAGCCCGGCCGCCTGCAGCGCCCGCTCGAGGTCATCGAGGACGGGGACGACCCCGGTCAGGACCTCGCGTTTGCCGCGGCCGTTGGCGGCGAGCACCTCAGCGCTCATCCGCTTCCGGTAGTTGTCGAAATCCGCCTGCGCCCGCTTCGCCAGGTCGAGGTACTCGTCTCGCTGCTGCTCGACCGCGGCCAGGGCGTCGAGGTCCTGTTCTACTTGGGAGCCCTGTCCCTCCGGCGACTGGGCCGGGGCGCCGGGATCATGGGTCTCATCAACCGCCGGCTGCTCAGCTTCGCTTCCGCTGCCGGCGGCAGATGCGCCACCGCCCCCAATATCAACCGGGGACTGCTCCGCTTCGCGTCCGCTGTCCCCGGCAGATGCGCCACCGCCCTGGCCACCTTGGTCCGCGCGGTCCTCCGTCATTTGTCGTCGCCCTCGTCGACGACCTCGGCGTCGACGACCTCGTCCTCATCGTCGGAGGACTCGCCCTCGGCACTGGCGCCGTCGGCCGAGGAGGCCTCCGCCTCGGCGGCGGCGTAGATCTGCTCGGAGGCTTTCTGCATCGCCGCGGTCAGTGCCTCGGTCTTCGAGGTGATCTCCTCGGGGCTCTCCGAGCCCAGTGAGTCGCGGACCTCCTTGACCGCCGCCTCGACCTCCTCCTTGGTGGAGGAATCGACTTTGTCGCCGGCGTCGGCGATCGCTTTCTCCGACTGGTAGGCGGTGTTCTCGGCGATGTTGCGGGCCTCGGCCAGGTCGCGCTGCTTTCGGTCCTCATCGGCGTGCGACTCGGCGTCGGAGACCATGCTCTGGATTTCCTCGTCGGAGAGGCCGGAGCCCGATTTGATCTCGATCTTCTGCTCTTTGCCGGTCCCCAGGTCTTTGGCGGTGACGTTGAGGATGCCGTTGGCGTCGATGTCGAACGTGACCTCGATCTGCGGCATGCCGCGCGGCGCCGGCGGGATGCCGGTGAGCTGGAATTTGCCCAGGCTCTTGTTGCCGCCGGCCATCTCGCGCTCGCCCTGGAGGACGTGGATCTCGACCGACGGCTGGTTGTCGTCGGCGGTCGAGAAGGTCTCCGACTTCTTCGTCGGGATCGTCGTGTTGCGCTCGATCAGCTTCGTCATCACGCCGCCTTTGGTCTCGATCCCGAGGGTCAGCGGGGTGACGTCGAGCAGGAGGACGTCCTTGACGTCACCGGCGAGCACTCCGGCCTGGATGCCGGCGCCGACGGCGACGACCTCATCCGGGTTGACTCCCTGGTGGGGCTCCTTGCCGGTCAGCTCCTCGACCCGCTCGCGGACGGCGGGCATGCGGGTCATCCCGCCGACCAGCACGACGTGGTCGATCGAGGCGTCGGCGTCGTCGAGCGCCCGTTTCACGGGGCCGACGATGCGCTCCAGCAGGTCCGCGGTCAGCTCGTTCAGCTTCGAGCGCGAGAGCTTCAGGTCGAGGTGTTTTGGCTGCCCCTCGACCGCGGTGATGAAGGGCAGGTTGATCTGCGTCTCCTGGGTCGAGGAGAGCTCGATCTTCGCCTTCTCCGCCGCCTCGTAGAGGCGCTGCAGCGAGTTCTTGTCGGCCGCCAGGTCGACGCCCTGGTCGCGTTTGAACTCGGCGACCAGCCACTCGACTATCGCTTTGTCCCAGTTGTCGCCGCCGAGGTGGTTGTCGCCGGCGGTCGCCTTGACCTCGAACACGCCGTCGCCGATTTCCAGCACGGAGACGTCGAAGGTGCCGCCGCCGAGGTCGAAGACGAGGATCGTCTGGTCGGCTTTCTCTTTGTCAAGCCCGTAGGCCAGCGCGGCCGCGGTCGGCTCGTTGATGATCCGCTTGACGTCGAGGCCGGCGATCTTGCCGGCGTCCGTCGTCGCCTGGCGCTGGTCGTCGTTGAAGTAGGCGGGGACGGTGATCACCGCGCTGTCGACCGCCTCGCCGAGCTTCGCTTCGGCGTCGGTCTTCAGCTTCTGCAGGATCATCGCGCTGATCTCGGGCGGGCTGTACTGCTTGTCCCGCACGTCGATCCGGACGTCGCCATTGGGGCCGGCGACGACCTCATAGGGGACGATCGTCTCCTCCTCTTTGACTTCCGCCTCCTTGCGCCCCATGAAGCGCTTGATCGAGAAGATCGTGTTCTCCGGGTTCATCACCGCCTGGCGTTTGGCGACGGTGCCGACCAATCGCTCTCCGGACTCGGTGAACGCGACAACGGACGGCGTCGTGCGCCCGCCCTCGGCGTTCTCGAGAACAGTCGGCTCGCCGCCCTCCAGCACGGCTACGCAGGAGTTGGTCGTGCCAAGGTCGATTCCGATCGTTTTACCCACTAGTAATTACCTCCAAGCTCTATTTGGTCTGCCTAAAGAAATCTAAGCGGCAGTATGGCAGATCACGCCGCGCGGCTCAAGGCAAATCCGGGTGGTCGCCGAAGCGAGTGGGCCTATAGTGGGTTGTGGGGGGCAGCAAACGAGAGAGGAGATCATTTTGAGTCACGCCCGCGCACGGGCCAGGCATCTGGGCCCAATCGTGCTAGCCGCCGTCCTGGCCCTTGCCCTGCTCGCCGTTCCCGGGGCCGAGGCGAAGGCGAAGGCGAAGAAGGCCAAGCCGGAAGTGGTCAAGGTGATGACCCGCAACCTCTACCTGGGCGCCGACCTGACGCCGGCGATCACGGCGAAAGGCCTGACCGAATTCACCGCGGCGACCGGGAAAATCCTGCGCGACGTGACCGCCAACGACTTCCCGACCCGGGCCAAGGGGCTCGCCAAGGAGATCATCGAAAAGGAACCCGACCTGGTCGGCCTGCAGGAGGTGGCGCTCTGGCGCACCGGCCCGCCCTCGACCGAAGCGCTGCTCGGCGGCCGCGCCCCGAACGCGACGACCGTCCGCTACGACTACCTGCAGTCGCTGCTCGAACAGCTCAACAAGGGCAAGAAGCGCTACCGGGTCGCGATCTCCAACGACGAGTTCGATTTCGAAGCGCCCGGCGACGAGAACGGCATCCCCAACGACGGCCCCAACAAAGTCATCGCCAACGCGGAGATCGACGGCCGCCTGACGATGCGCGACGTGATCCTCGCCAAGGTGGGCGGCTCGGTCAAGGTCAGCAACGAACAGAGCGGCCACTTCGCCAACCTGCTGGTGGTCGAACTCCAGGGAGTCAAAATTCCGGTCACCAGGGGCTGGGCCTCGGTCGACGCACGGGTCAACGGCGGCCAGCGGATCCACTTCGTCGACACCCATTTCGAGTCCTTCGACCCGGCCTCGGAAGTGCCGAGCGTGCGTGCGCGGCAGGCGAGCGAACTGCTCGCCGGGCCGTTGAAGAGCACCCTGCCGACGATCCTGGTCGGCGACCTGAACTCCGACGACGACACGGTCGAAACGGGTGACCAGCAGGCCTACCGCACCCTGCTCTCCGGCGGCATGCGCGAGCGCAGCACGAACAAGCCGCTCGGCTGCTGCCTCAAATCGAGCCTGATCGCGGAAGGCGCCGGCGGCTCGATCGCCGACTTCGACCACCAGGTCGACCACGTGATGACCGCCGATCCGAAGCTGGTCAAGCTGAAGAGCTCAGCGGTGACCGGGCGCAAGCCGGTCAACGGCTTCTGGGACTCCGATCACGCCGGCCTCTTCAGCATCCTCGAACTGAAGAGCCCGAAGAAGTAGGGCCGGAACCGCTCTCGCGTCCGCGGGCCGCTAGCCCTCGCCGGCGGTGCGGGCGACGAATTCGGCGACTTCTTCGGCCTGGGCGCCGGTGATGATCCCGGCCGGCATGCGGCCGGTCGTGGTCGAGCTGTCGACGCCGTTTTCGAGGGCGTTGAGGACGCGTTTCTTGACTCCTTCGACTTCTTCCTTCGAGCCGGCGGGGCCGTTGGGGGAGAGCAGTTCGTCGAGGTTCGGGCCGTAGTTGCCGTCGGTGCCGGCGGCATAGAGCGTGTGGCAGGTGCCGCAGTTGATCTGGAAGAGGGTCTGGCCGCTCTCGAGGCTCGCGGGCACCTCCTGGGCGCCCTTCGCGGCGTCGCCGTCGGAGCGGAAGACGAGCCAGGGAATGAGGACGGCGAGGACGACCACCACCAGCCCGAAGGAGATGAACGTTTTGCGGCTCATGCGTGCGTCCCGCGCTTCATTTCAGGCGGCACGGTACCAGGGGCACATCCGTCGTAGCGCGCACTCCCCGCAGCGGGGTTTGGGACGGCACACCTGGCGGCCGTGTCGAATCAGATTCATGTGCAGCTCATAGGCGTCCTCAGGGTCGACGACGGCGAGCATCTCGTCGTGCGCCTTCTCCAGCGATGCCCGTTCATCGAAGAGGCCGAGGCGGCCGCCGACCCGGTGGACGTGGACGTCGACCGGGATCTCCGCGATGTCCCAGGTGAAGATCAGGACGCAGGCCGCGGTTTTGCGGCCGACCCCCGGCAGCCCGAGCAGGAACTCGAGCGACTCCTCGCGCGGCGCCCGCTCGGTCCAGTCGAGGTCGGGTGGGTCGCCGAGCCTTTCGAGGATCGCCTGGATCCGCGGCGCCTTCTGCTTGGCCAGGCCGCCGGGGCGGATCGTGTCCTCGAGCTCGGCCACGGGCGCGTCGCGGACCGCCTCCCAGTCGGGGAAGCGCTCGAGCAGGGCGGCAAAGGCACGATCGCGATTGAGGTCGTTCGTGTGCTGGGAGAGGACGGTCTTGATCAGCTCGGAGATCGGCCGGCCGTGCGGCTCGTTGATCGGCCTCCCGTACATCTCCCGCAGGCGGTCGCGGATCGCCCGCACCCGCGCCTTCCTCGGCCGCTTCCAGCTCATCGCCGACGGACCCTAGCCGCCGATGGGCCGATTCCCGACGCATGGCGTCGCCGTTCGGCCCGTCGGCGGGGGAATAGGGTTGGGGAGTGGCGATCGAGGAGGGGACCCTGCGGATCGACGGCGTCGAGGTCTTCTATCGCCGCGCCGATGGCGAGGGGACGCCGACCGTCTACTGCCACGGCAACCCCTCACACGGCGAGGACTGGCTGCCGTTCATGGAGAGGGGCGGGCCCGCGGTCGCGATCGACATGCCGGGCTGGGGCCGCTCGGCACGGCCCGGCAAGGCCTTCGACTACTCGATGTACGGGCTCTCCGCCTTCCTCGAGCGCTGTCTGGACGAGCTCGGCATCGGCCGCCGCAAGCTCGTCGTCCACGACTGGGGCGCGCTTGCCCTGATCGGAGCCCAGCGACGCCCCGAGCTGGTCGAGAAGCTGGTCGTGATCAACGCGGTCCCGCTCACCCCGGGCTACCGCTGGCACTGGATCGCGCAGATCTGGAGGCGCCGGCCGGCCGGTGAGATCTTCAACCGCCTCACCAGCCGCTCCGGGGTGGCGCTGCTGATGCGGCAGGCAAGTGGCGATCGCGGGCCGATGCCGGAGCCGTTCGTCGACTCGATCTGGGACCACTGGGACGCGGGCACCGGCAGGGCGACCCTCGTCCTCTACCGCCACGCCGACCCCGAGCGCCTCGCCGAGGCCGGCAGCCACCTCGGCCGGCTCACCTGCCCGGCGCTCGTTCTCTGGGGCGAGCGCGACCCATATATCTCGACCGAGTTCGCCCAGGGCTTCGCCGACGCGCTGCCCGACTCCGAGCTCGACCTCGTCGCGGGCGCCGGCCACTGGCCGTGGATCGACGACCCGTCGGTGGTCGGCCGCGTACTCGATTTCCTCGCCTGAGTCGGGGTTAACCCGACGATTACAATTGGCGGATGTCTCGGGCCTTCAACGCGGTCACCGCCAAGCTGCCCAAGGGCTGGGGCGACGCCGGGCGCCAGCTCGGCATCCTCGTCGGCGTCGACATCGCCTACGAGCTGGTCCGCGGAATCGCCGACTCCCAGCGCGCCGACGCGATCGCCCACGGCCAGCAGGTGATCGAATTCGAGCAGAACACCCACACCTTCTTCGAGCCCAGCCTGCAGGCGTTCTTCCTGCCCGCCCACTGGCTGATCGACTTCGCCAACCAGATGTACCTCAACGCGCAGTTCTCGATCGCGCTCGGCTTCCTCGTCTGGCTCTACCTCTTCCGCAACGAGTCCTACTACTTCGTCCGCAACATGTTCGTCGTCTCGATGGGGCTGGCCCTGATCGGCTACACGTTCTTCCCGACGGCGCCGCCGCGGATGTTCCCCGAACACGGCTTCGTCGACACGATCACCGACTTCTCCAACGTCAACCACGACTCGGCGCTGGCCAAGATCTTCATCAACCCCTACGCGGCGGTGCCCAGCATGCACTGCGCCTTCGCGCTGATGATCGGCGGCACCGGCGCGATGGTCTGCCGTCACTGGTGGTCGCGGGCGTTCTGGGCCGCCTGGCCGCTGCTGATCTCCTGGGTCGTGATCGTCACCGCCAACCACTACTGGGTCGACGCCGCGCTCGGCTGGCTGGTCGCCGTCACCGCGGCCGTGATCGCACAGCGGCTGCTGGCCCGGGCCAGACCGGAGGCCTGGTCCTTCCGGGCCGGGTCGGCGCGCGAGGCCGAGGCGTAGTCGCGGCTGCCGCGGCGGCAGGCGATAGCCTCACGTCAATGGATCCTTCGGCGCCCCCCAGGGCACCCGGCCGCCGCAACGGTCGCCAGTCGTCGCGGGGCACCGGGGAGTTCCGGGCCAAAGCGCGCGACCGCCTGATCGAGTCGAGGCTGACACCGAACGCGATCTCGATCGCCGGTCTGATCGGCAACCTGGTCGCCGCCGGGCTCGTCACCCAGCGCCTCTTCTTCCTCGCCGGGGTCGCCTTCATCCTCGGCTCGGTGATGGACACCCTCGACGGGCGCTACTCGCGGATGTCGGGCAAGGGCACGCTCTTCGGCGCCTTCCTCGACTCGACCCTGGACCGGATCGAGGAGGGGATCGTGCTGGCTGCCGTCGCCGGCTACTTCGCCGCCACCGGCGACGATTTCGCCGCGGCGATGTGCGTGGTCGCCGTGCTCGGCTCGCTGATGGTCTCCTACACCCGCGCCCGGGCCGAGGCCCTCGGGGTCGAATGCAAGGTCGGCTTGGCGACGCGCCCGGTCAGGGTGGTGCTACTTTCGATCGGCCTGGTCTTCGCAAAGGGCGCCGGGATCGGAGACTTCGAACTGCTGGCGCCCTCGATCTACGTGATCGCGGCGCTGACCATCGTCACCGTGATCCAGCGTGTCTGGCACGTGCGAAACGAGCTAACGAGAGAGGCGGCCGACTCGCCCCAGCTGTAACCAGGTGACGTCGCCGGGGTGCTTTGCCAACCAGTGAGAGACCTTCAGGAAGGACTTCGAATTTCATGAGCGAGAGCAACGGGGTAAGCGGCAACGGAGCCGGTCGGCCGGACGAGAAGGTCCGGGTCGCGATCGTCGGCGTCGGCAACTGCGCCAACTCCTTCATCCAGGGCGTCCAGTACTACAAGGACGCCGACCCCGCCCAGGAAGTCCCGGGCCTGATGCACGTCGACCTCGGCGGCTACCACGTCAGCGACGTCGAGTTCGTCGCCGCCTTCGACATCGACTCCGAGAAGGTCGGCAAGGACCTCTCCGAGGCGATCTGGTCGGGTCAGAACAACACGATCAAGTTCGCCGACGTCGAGCCGCTCGGGGTCAAGGTCGAGCGCGGCATGACCCACGACGGCCTCGGCAAGTACCTGAAAGAGAAAATCACCAAAGCGCCGGGTGAGACCGCCGACATCGTCGGCATCCTCAAAGAGACCAAGGCCGACGTGCTCGTCTGTTACCTCCCGGTCGGCTCCGAGGACGCGGTCAAGTGGTACGTCGAGCAGGCGCTCGCGGCCGGCGTCGGCTTCGTCAACTGCCTGCCCGTCTTCATCGCCCGCGAGGACTACTGGGACAAGCGCTTCACCGAGGCCGGGCTGCCGATCATCGGCGACGACATCAAGTCCCAGGTCGGCGCGACGATCGTCCACCGCCAGCTCGCCCGCCTCTTCCACGACCGTGGCGTGCGGGTCGAGCGCACCTCGCAGCTCAACGTCGGCGGCAACATGGACTTCTACAACATGCTCGAGCGCGAGCGGCTGGACTCGAAGAAGATCTCGAAGACCAACGCCGTGACCTCGATCATGGGCCATGAGCTGCCCGCCGACGACGTCCACGTCGGCCCCTCCGACTACGTCCCCTGGCTTACCGACCGCAAGTGGGCCCACATCCGCCTCGAGGGCAAATCCTTCGGCGACGTGCCGCTCACGCTCGAGCTCAAGCTCGAGGTCTGGGACTCGCCCAACTCGGCCGGAGTCGTGATCGACGCGGTGCGGATCCTGAAGCTGGCGCTCAACAACGGCGTCGCCGGACAGCTCGACGGGCCCTCCAGCTACCTGATGAAGTCCCCGCACAGCCAGCGGCCCGATGAAGAGGCGCGCGAGCAGACCGAGGAGTTCATCGCCAAGTACTCACGCTCCAAGAGCCCTGCGGCGGCGGCAGAGAAGCCGAAGTCCAAGGCCAAGTCCTAGACGGGTCGTCGACCCGCCCGCCGCGGGCTTTTATGCTGCGAGCAGTGTCTGCCGGTCCGCTTTCGATAGCGCAGGTCACGCCCCACCGGCGGGGCACTCGCAATGCCGTCAACGAGTACGTCTCCGCGGTCTCGGACGAGCTCGAGCGGCGCGGGCACGAGCTGGTCCTGCTCGGCTCCGGCGACTCGGTGAAGAAGCGCCTGACGACGGGCGAGTTCGACATCGTCCACGTTCACGAGCCGTTCGCGCCGCGTGTCTCCTCGACCGCCCTGCGGCACTCCCACGCGCTCAACGTCGCCACCTTTCACGCCCCCCAGGAGCGGGTCCTCTCGACCCAGGTCGCGCGGCCCCTGGTCGAGATCTTCTTCGGCCGCATCGACGCCCGCACCGTCGCCAGCGCCGAGACCGGCAAGCTGCTCGAGCGCTACTTCCCCGGCCCCTACGAGGTGGTCGAGGGCGCCGGCGCCGATCGTGACTGGGCGGCGGTGGCCGACCAGCTCGAGGCGATCTACCGCCGCCTGTCCGCCCGCCGCCACGACGGCGAGGGCGACGCAGCGGCGCGGGCGCGGATCGCCGATCGGCCGCTGATCGAGGTCGACCTGCACATGCACACAGATCATTCGACCGATTGCGCGACGCCGGTCGAGGTTCTGCTCGAGACCGCGCGAGACCGTGGCCTCGGGGCGATCGCGATCACCGATCACAATGTCGTCTCGGGGGCGCTGGAGGCACGGCGGATCGCCGCCGAGATGGGCGACCTCAAGGTGATCGTCGCCGAGGAGGTGAAGACCGCCGAGCAGGGCGAGGTGATCGGCCTCTTCCTCGAGGAGAAGATCGAGAAGGGGATGACGATGGCGGAGACGATCGCCGAGATCCGGCGGCAGGGGGGACTGGTCTACGTCCCTCACCCGTTCGACCGCTTCCACTCTGTGCCCGACTACGAGCACCTGCTCGAGATCGTCGAGGAGATCGACGTGCTCGAGGTCTTCAACCCGCGGGTCGCCGTCGGCGAGTTCAACGAGGAGGCGAAGCGCTTCGCCAGCAAGTACCGGATCGTGCCCGGCGCCGGCTCCGACAGCCACGTCGCCCAGGGCCTCGGCAGCGTGCGGGTGCGGATCCACGATTTCGACGGCCCGGCCGAGTTCCTCGAGGCGATGCGCGATGCCGACATCACCCGCAAACACAAGAACCTGGTCTACGTGCAGGCGCTGAAGCTGCTGCAGACGACCGGCCGTCCGAAGGCGGCGAAGCGCCGCGTCGCCGACCCCAAGCCGGTCCGCGGCGGCCGTCCGCGCAAGAGACGCTCGGCGAGCAAGAGCTGATGCAGGCGCGGCACTCGAAAGGAGCCGCGCCGGTGCCGTCAAAGAAATCGGCGACCATGCCGACGACCGACGACGAGATCCGCGAGAAGTACCTGGAGCGGGCGATCCGCGAGCTCAACGCGCTCACCCACGATCTCCAGGACTGCCCGCACTGCCCGCGGGGCAAATTGATGCCGGTGCTCGGCTCGGGCCACCCGCAGGCGGACGTCTTCATGATCAAGCACTCGGCAGGGGTCGCCGAGATCGAAGAGGGCGTCGCCTTCTACGGGCGGCCTGGCAACGCGCTGATGAAAAGCTTCAAGCGGCTCGGGATCGACCCGCTGGTCGTCTACGGGACGCTCTGCGTCAAGTGCCCGATCGCCGAGCCCGACCTGGCGCCGGAAGCCTGCGTGCGGCGGATGGTCGAGGAGCTCGCGATCGTGCAGCCGAAGATAGTCGTCGTCATGGGCGAGCCGGCGCTGCGCGCCCTCAACGATCTGCATATTCCCCTCTCGCGCCCGATCGAGGCGCGTGAGGGTGAGATCCAGACCTTCACGCCGACGATCGACGCGCTCTACACGCCGGACATCGACGACTCGCTCGACGAGGAGGGCGCCAAGGCGCGCTTCTGGCGCTCCTTCAAGGTGCTCGGCACGTGGTACGAGGACCTTCCGCCCTACTGAGCCCATCCCGGCAGGGGTTTCTCTTAACTTTTTCGAGCTGAGAATTCGGCTACCGGCCATGGCCGGCGCCGAAAAAGTACAAGACGTTCAACCCCTACCGGGATGGGCTCTGTGGCGCACCAGCAGCCTCACCGCGGGCGCCACCGCTTGCGGCGACCGTCAGCAGGGCGCGCAAACTGAGCACATGGTTTGACTGCTGAGTTACCGACCCCATCGGGGCGGCGATTCAGCACTCGGCCTACTGGGGGGCGGCGGCTTCGGCGACGGCGGACATGGCCTCGAGGCTGGCGCTGGCCAGGCCGCGGACGACGATCGTGTCGAGGGCGCCGTAGGCGGCGAGTTGCTGCTCGGCCTCGGCGGCGTCGGCGGCGGCGACGCCGACCGTTCCCTCGGGCTCGTCGAGGCGCTCGAAGTGATTGCGGTAGCCGTCGTGGAGGTCGCGGTAGAACGATTCCTCCTTGGCGAGGCGGGCGGCGGCGTCTTCGCCGACGGCCGTGCGGACGTAGCCGAAGACCGGCGGCGCCGGTCGTCCCGCCTGGTCGGCGCCGGCCTCGACCTCGCCGCGGGCGCCGTCGGCGAAGGCCGGCGTCATCCAATTGAAGAAGGCGCCGTCGTAGGCGGAGCCGGCGAGGGCACACATCTTCGGACCCATCGCCGCCAGCACCAGGCGCACGCCGGGGAGCTTCTCGCGCAGCTCGGGGAGCGCCTCGCGCATCCGGGTCAGGGGCTTCTCCGAGAAGCCGGCGCCGACGCCGAGCCAGAGCCGGCCCGAGTCGATCCCGACCCGCTCGATGTCCGCCGCGATCGCCTCGGCAGGGGTGCGGTCGAGGGCGATCACGGCGACGCCGAGGTCGATCTCGGGCGCCGCCGCGGCGAACTCCGCCAGCGTCTCGAGCCCCTTGGCCCCAGGGTGGTCGTTGGACCAGACCGAGTCGTAGCCGAGCTCGGCGCAGCGCGCCGCCAGCGGCCGCGCGACCTCCGGGTCGAGCCCGGCGGCGACGCCGAAGCCCCGCATCAAGCGCCGCCTCCGCCGCTGTCGGGGCCGGGGGCCGCTTGGGCGCGCTCGAACAGCGCCACGCACTCGATGTGCGGGGTCTGCGGGAACATGTCGACCGGCCTCACGCGCTCGAGCCTATAGCCCGCCTCGACCAGCTGGGCGGCGTTCGGGGCGAGCGTCGTCGGGTTGCAGGAGACGTAGACGATCCGCTTTGCCTCGCACTCGATCAGGCGCCGCACGATCTTCTGCGAGAGGCCGGCCCGGGGCGGGTCGACGATGACCACGTCGGGCTTGCCTGCCTGCTCGATCAGGGGCGGACCCCGGTCCGGGCCGAGCCGGAGAGGAAGCGCGCGTTGGCGATCCCGTTGCGCTCGGCGTTGGCTTCGGCGTCGACGATCGCCTCGGGGACGAGCTCGAGCCCCCAGACCTCGCCCGCCTGCTTCGCCATGGTCAGGCCGATCGTGCCGATCCCGCAGTAGAGGTCGAAGAGCTTCTCGCTGCCACTGAGCCCGGCGAACTCGGCGGCGACCGCGTAGAGGCGCTCGGCCATCTCGGTGTTTGTCTGGAAGAAGGCGCCGTGGGACATCTCCAGCCGCAGGCCGCAGAGCTCCTCGCGCAGGCGCTCCTCGCCGAGGGCGCCGGTCGGCCCGTCGGTGCCGCCGGAGTCGCCCTCGATCACGGTGTGGAGGTCGACCGGTGGTTTCGAGAACGGCGCCGGCGAGGTCACGAGGCGGGTCTGCACCTGGCCCGTGCGGCGACCCTCGCGGACGACGAGGTTGCGCAGAACGCCCTCGCGGGCGCGGCCGTCGTAGGCGCTGATCGACTCGCGCCGGGCCCAGTCGCGGACCTCGTTGCGGGCGGCGTTGCCGGCCTCGGAGGCGAGCTTGCAGTCCTCGACGCCGACGATCAGGTCCCAGCGCCCGCGGGCGTGGAAGCCCAGCTTCGGTTCGCCGTCGCGCTCGCCGAAGGAGTACTCGAGCTTGTTGCGGTAGCGCCAGCCTTCGAGCGCGGGCTCGATCGGCTCGAGCTCGAAGCCGTCGAGGTTGCCGATCCTGCGCAGCGCGTCGTCGACCTGTTCGGACTTGTAGAGAAGCTGGCGCTCGTAGGGGAGACCCTGCCAGGGCGCACCCGGGCAGGGCTCATCCTCGTGCACGCAGGTGTCGGCGATGCGATCATCGGACGGTCGCAGCAGCTCGACCGTGCGCGCCTCGGCGAAGCGCCGCTTCGACTTCGTCACCTCGGCCCGCACCCGGTCGCCGGGCAGTGCGCCGGAGACGAAGACGACGAGGCCGTCGTTGCGCGCGATGCCCCGCCCGCCGAAGGCGAGCGAGTCGATCTCGAGCTCCAGCTGCTCCAAGCTAGCCGAGTTTCCTGCGCGCCCGCCGGGCCGCCTGGGTCGCCTGTTTGCGGACCGGCTCGTGCAGGCCGCCGACCTCTTTGCGCGCCTGGCGGACGAGGCGTTCCAGCTCCTTCAGCAGTCCGTCGGTCTGGCGACGGCCGCGCTTGAGCAGGTCGCTCAGCATCTTCTCGGCGTCGCCGCGGGTCATCCGTCCGCGCTTGACCGCGTCGTCGACGACCTCCTGCAGGCGGTCGCGGCTGAGCGTCACGTTGCGCTCGAGGCTGGCCCGGAACTCCTCGACGCTCTTGTCGAGACCGGCGGTCGCGCTGGCCGGGGCTTTTTTGGCTTTACTCGCTTTGGGCCGTTTCGCCGAAGCTTTTTTGGCTTTCGCTTTTGCTTTTGGTTTCGCTTTCGGTTTTTTGGCGGCTGCTTTTTTCGCTTTTTTCGCCGCTTTTCCCGAAGCTCGTTTTTTGTCTGCCATCGCGTCGCCTCCTCAGGCTGGTGGTTGCCCTGACTATCTCACGGTGCGGAAGCGCGCCTCGATCGGAGCATGGTCCGAGAGCCGCAGGGCGAGGCCGTCCTCCGCTTCGACCTCGCGCCGCTCGGGCTCGAGCGCGGTCGTCGCGGCGGTCCGCTCGAGCCCGCGGCAGAGCAGGTGGTCGATCGCGCCAGGGCCGCTGCGCCCGCTCAGCCCGAGCTCGTCTTCGAGCCGCTCGAAGACCTCCGGGTCCTTGCCCGGCCGCAGGTTGAGGTCGCCGCCGAAGATCAGCGGCTCGCCGCTCGACCACTCGATCGCCTGCTCGGCGGCGAGCAGCACGTCCTCGACCGCAAGCGCGGGAATGTCATTGGTCGCGTGCAGGTTGGCGATGCAGACGCCGGACTCGGTGCGGGTGAAGGCCATCGCCCGGCGCTCGGGCTTGCCCTCGTGGATCGCGATCCCGCGGCGCTCGACGATCTGGCCGAGGCTGCCGCCGCGGCGGACCAGGGTCAGGTTCGAGCCGCCCTCGCCGGAGGCGATCAGGTCGGGATTGACGGCGGCCGCCAGCCGCCGCAGCGGCGCCAGCGAGTTACGCGAGGTCAGCACCCGGTGCGCCTCGGCGCCGCAGGCCGCGGCGAGCGGGGCGGCGTAGTGGGGAGGCGACTCCTGCAGCAGGGCTACGTCCCAGTCGAAGCCGTCGAGGACGGCGGCGAACTCCGCGCCGAGCTCGCGGTTGACCTGAGCGTGGGTGGCGTTGCGCTCGGTCAGCCGCAGCAGCCGGGCACGCCAGGTGAACAGATCGCGGTCGGGGGGGAAGTCCCGGCCGTGGAAGAGGTTCCAGGCGATCGCGGCAATCTCGGGCACCCGCTTAGTATTTCCGCCTTGAAGCGAGACTTCATTACAGGCGAGGAGTTGGGCGCGTTCGAGCTCGGCAAGCTGCTCGACCTCGCGGTCGAGTTGAAAGCCGGGCGCGCGGAGCGGCTCGGCCGCGAGTACCTGGCCGGATCCAGCATCGGCCTCATCTTCGTCCGGCCCTCGACCCGGACCCGGATCTCCTTCGAGGTCGGCGTCGCCGAGCTCGGCGCGACGCCGATCGTCCTGCGCGGCGACGAACTGCAGCTCTCGCGCGGCGAGTCGATCGCCGACACGGCGCGCATCCTCTCCCGCTACCTCGACGCGATCGTGATCCGCTCCGGCTCGCATGAGGACGTCGCCGCGCTCGCCGCCGGCGCCGAGGTGCCGGTGGTCAACGCGCTCACCCCGCTCCACCATCCCTGCCAGGCCCTCGCCGACATGCTCACCCTGCGCGAGCGCTTCGGCCGGCTCGAGGGCCTGCGCCTCGCCTATGTCGGCGACGGCAACAACGTCGCCCGCAGCCTCGCGATCGCGGCCGAGCTCTGTGACGTCGAGTTCGTCGTCGCCGCGCCCGCCGGCTACCAGCTCGAGCCGGGCCACGGGGCGAAGCTGACCGACGACCCGCGGGCGGCGGCCTCCGGCGCCGACGCGATCTACACCGACGTCTGGGTCAGCATGGGGGACGAGGAGGAGGCCGACCGCCGCCGCCGTGACCTGGCTCCCTACCGGATCGACTCCGACCTGCTCGCCACCGCCAAGGACTCCGCCGTCGTCCTGCACTGCCTGCCGGCGCATCCCGGCGAGGAGATCGAGGAGGCGGTCCTCTACGGCGAGCGCTCGGCCGTCTGGGACCAGGCCGAGAATCGACTGCACGCCCAGAAGGCGCTGCTGCGCGGGCTGTTGGAGCCCTGACCCGGGCGCGCCGCGATGTATCCGGAACTCCACCTCGGCCCGGTGACTCTGCAGACCTTCGGCCTGATGTTCGCCCTCGCCTTTCTCGCCGCCGGCGCCCTGATCGCCAAGCGCCTCGACGAGATCGGCAAGCCGGTCGACTGGGCCTACGAGCTCTGCTTCTCGGCGCTGGCCGGCGGAATCGTCGGCTCGCGGGTCTACTTCCTGGTCCAGAACTACGACAGCGTCAAGCACGACCTGCTCGGCAAACTCTTCTCCGGCGCCGGCCTGGTCTGGTACGGCGGCGCGATCGGCGGCGCCCTGGCGGTCGTCATCTGGGCCCACTACCGCGGCTTCCTCGGCCTCGTGCTGCTCGACCTCTGCGCCCCGGCGCTCGCCCTCGGCTACGCGATCGGCCGCTGCGGCTGCCAGCTCTCCGGCGACGGCGACTACGGCAAGGCCTGGAACGGGCCCTGGGCGATGTCCTACCCGGACGGCACCGTGCCGACCGACCAGACCGTCCACCCGACCCCGATCTACGAGACCCTGGCGATGGGGCTCGGCGCCTGGATCCTCTGGCAGCTGCGCGATCGCTTCCGCGCCGGAGTCCTCTTCGCGATCTACCTCGTCTACGCCGGCGCCGAGCGCTTCCTGGTCGAGTTCCTGCGTCGCAACGACGCCGCCGCGCTCGGGCTGACCGCGGCGCAGCTCGAGAGCCTCGCGATGGCGATCGCCGGAATCGCCTGGATCTGCGTCGTCAAGCGCCGCCACGGTAATCTCGGGCGCCCGGGCGCGGCGGTTGCTGCCGTTGCGCAAACACAGACTTAGAGAAGAAGAGGGAGACTCCTTGACAGCGATCAGCGATGCCGTGGCCAGCGCCACGGAGAAGATCGAGGCCGCCGGTTGCGAGGCGCCGCGCTCAGACGCGGAGGCGCTCGTCGCCCACGTCCTCGGCACCGACGTCGACGCGCTCTCGCGCGACGGCGCCGAGGAGCTGTCGCCGGAGGCGCAGGCCAGGCTGAAGACGATGGTCGGGCGCCGTGCCGAGCACGAGCCGCTCGCCTACATCCTCGGCCACGAGCCCTTCCAGGGCATCGACGTCGCGGTCGACCCGCGGGTCCTGATCCCGCGCCGCGAGACCGGCCTCCTGGTCGAGGTCGCCGCCGAGCTCCCTCAAGGCGCCCGGGTCCACGAGATCGGCACCGGTTCCGGCGCGGTCGCCCTCGCCCTGCTCAACCAGCGGCCGGACCTGA
This sequence comes from uncultured Solirubrobacterales bacterium, assembly GCA_963836415.1. Classification (GTDB taxonomy): domain Bacteria; phylum Actinomycetota; class Thermoleophilia; order Solirubrobacterales; family 70-9; genus VRUE01. Next base: position 998,796 of record CAWIJE010000004.1, on the reverse strand, counting down.
AGGTGACCGCCTCCGACCTCTCGCCGGAGGCGGCGGAAGTCGCGCGCGAGAACGCCGAGCGCCTCGGCATCGACCTCGAGGTGACGGTCGAGGAGGGCCTGCCCGAGGAGGACGTCGATCAGGCGATCGACCTGGTCCTCGCCAACCTGCCCTACGTCACCGACGCGACCATCTACGACCGTTCCCCCGAGATCCAGCGCGAGCCGCGGATCGCGGTCACCGGCGACTGCGGCGAGGACGGCCTCGGCGTGATCCGCGGGGTTCTCGCCGAGATCCCCTCCGGCTGGCGCGTCGCCTTCGAGCACGACACCCACCACGGGCCCGTGCTGCGCGAGATGCTGAACGAGGCGAACACCCTGACCGACTACATGGGCGGCGAGCGGGTCACGGTCGGCGTCGTTCCGTGAGCGCGGGGCGGAGGCGATGAGCGGCGAGGCTGAGGGGCCGGCGGCCGGCTCGACCCAGGCGGAGCGCACCGCCAAGGCCGAGCGGCTGCGCGCGCGCCGGCATCGATCCCTATCCCCGCTCCTTCCCCGACCGCACCAAGGTCGAGGACATCCTCGCCGCCCACGACCCCGAGGCCGCTGGGCGAGGGCGAGCAGCCGGAGTTCAGCTACCGCGTCGCCGGCCGGGTCACCGGCCAGCGCGGCCACGGCAAGACCGCCTTCTTCGACATCCGCGACCTGACCGGGACGATCCAGGCCTACGCCCGGGTCGACGCTCTCGGCGAGGAGGCCTTCGGCCGGATCGAGGACTTCGACATCGGCGACATCGTCGGCGTCGAGGGCGACCTGCACGTGACCAAGCGCGGCCAGCTGGCGATCGCCGTGCGCGAGGCGACGCTGCTGGCCAAGGCGCTGCGCGACCCGCCCGACCTCTTCCACGGGATCTCCGACCCCGACATCCGCTACCGCCAGCGCGAGCTCGACCTGATGGCCAACGAGGCCTCGCGGGAGATCTTCAAGACCCGCTCGAAGGTGCTGACCGCGATCCGCGGCTTCATGAACGAGCACGATTTCGTCGAGCTCGAAACCCCCTACCTGCAGCGGCTCACGGGCGGCGCCGCGGCGCGGCCCTTCGTCACCCACCACGACGCGCTCGACCGTCACCTCTACCTGCGCACGGCGACCGAGCTCTACCTGAAGCGGGTGATCGTCGGCGGCTTCGAGAACGTCTACGAGCTCGGCCGCTTCTTCCGCAACGAGGGGATGTCGCCCCAGCACAACCCCGAGTTCACGATGCTCGAGTGGTTCGTCGCCGACGCCGACTACGTCGGCGTCATGGACTTCGCCGAGGCACTGGTCGCCGATGTGGTGCTGAAGGCGTACCGGCACGACCAAGGTCGAGCGCGACGGCGAGACGATCGATTTCGCGCCGCCCTGGCCGCGGATCCCGGTCCGCGACGCGATCCTCGAGCAGTCCGGGGTCGACATCGTCGAGGCGAGCCGCGACGAGCTCGCCGAGCTGGCCGGCGAGGACGCCGCTCCCGACGACGACTGGGCCGGCCTGGTCGACACCCTGCAGGGCAAGCTGGTCGAGCCGAAGCTGATCCAGCCGACCTTCCTGATCAACCTGCCGCTCGACATCTGGCCGCTGGTCAAGCCGAACCCCGAGCACCCCGAGCTGCTCGCCGATGCCTTCGACGGGATCGCCGGCGGGATGGAGATCGTCGGCGGCGGCACCGACGTCAACGACCCGATCGAACAGCGACGCCACTTCGTCGAACAGCGCGAACGCCAGGAAAAGGGCGCCGAGGACGACCCGCACCCGCACGACGAGGAGTTCGTGCGTGCGCTCGAATACGGGATGTCGATCGCCAGCGGCTGCGGCCTCGGCGTCGACCGGCTGATGATGCTGATCAGCGGCGCCAGACCCTGCGCGACGTGATCCTCTTCCCCTCGATGCGCGAGCTCCCCCCCGAGTAACCCCCCGCCGACGGGCCGATCGCCGACGCATAGCGTCGGGAAAAGGCCCGCGGGCCGATTTCGCTACCGGGAATCGTCTTTTCGGCCCGTCGGCCGTCAGAAGGCGGAGTGGAGGACGCCGCCGTCGAGCGGGATCACGGTGCCGGTCAGGTAGGCGGCGCGATCGGAGCAGAGGAAGGCGACGAGGTCCCCGTACTCCTCGGGGAGGCCGAGCCGGCCGGCCGGGACTTCGCGGCGGGCGCCCTCTTCGGCGCCCTCGAGCGAGCCGTCGGCGTCGGCGAGGCGCTCGGTGGCGAAGCGGCCGGTGGCGACCGTGTTGACGGTGATGCCGTCGGCGGCGACCTCGCGCGAGAGCGTCTTGAGGAAGCCGACGGCGGCCATCCGGTGCGCGTTGGAGAGGTTGAGGCCGGGGATCGGCTCCCTGGTCGAGGTCGAGCCGACGTTGACGATCCGGCCCCAGCCGCGCTCGCGCATCGCCGGCACGAGGGCGCCGGCGAGGACGCGGGGCGCCAGCACGAGCGCGCGGTAGGCCGTCTCCCACTCGTCCAGCTCGTGCTCGAGCGCCGCCCCGAACGGCGGGCCCGCCGCTGTTGGCGACGAGCACCTCGACCGGGCCGAGCTCGGCCTCGATCTCGGCCGGCAGGGTGGCGAGGCGCTCGAGGTCGGAGGCGTCGGCGACGAACGGCCTGGCGCCGATCTCCGCTGCCGCCTGCTCGATCCTCGCCGCCGAGCGGCTCGCGATCGCGACGCTCGCGCCTTCGCGGGCGAGGGCGGCGGCGACCGCCCGGCCGATCCCCCGGCTGGCACCCATCACCAGGGCGACGCGACCCTCGAGCCCTAGATCCATATCCGTCCCGTTAAAGTGCGCAGCGCGCGCGCCCGTAGCTCAGTGGTCAACGCTGCTTTAACGAGTGGCAAAGAGCGTCGGTCTTTCAAGCCGAAGGTCGCGAGTTCGATTCTCGTCGGGCGCATCCGTCTCCGTTCGTTCCCCTGCCGGAGTTTGGCTTCCGGCAGGGAACCTACTGCTCGTGCTCCGTCCTCCTCGATCGGGTGCATACTTGGCGGGATGAGCGAAGCCGGTGATCGCACCTTCTTCGATCAACTCGAAACGCATCGGATGCGCGGCTTCATCCGCCTCATGCGCCATCTGCCCGGCGATCCACGCTGCGCGGTCTGCCGGGCGCCTTACGGAGGCTTCGGCGGTCGGATCATGGGCCGCATCGGCTTCGCGCCCTCGCGCAAGAACCCACGGCTCTGCAGCCAGTGCTTCGAGAAGGCGCCGATGGGTGGGGCCGAGATGCGGGTCGGCATCCTCTTCGCCGACGTCCGCGGCTTCACCGCATTGGCCGAGCGGCAGGCGCCCGACGCGGTCGCCGACCTGCTCAACCAGTTCTACGCCAGCGCCGTCGACGTCCTCTGCGAGCACGCGATCATCGACAAGCTGGTCGGCGATCAGGTGATGGCCCTCTACCTGCCCGGGGTGTTTTCCGGCAGGCCCGAGGACCACATGGTCGCCGACGCCCGGGCCCTGTTACGCGCGGCGGGTTATGGCGGCTCCGAACCCTGGGTCGAGCTCGGGGTCGGGCTCGACTTCGGCACGGCCTTCGTCGGCAACGTCGGCGCCGGCGACGTCAAGGACTTCACCGCGATCGGAGACGTGGTCAACACGGCCGCCCGGCTGCAGGCCGCCGCGGCGGGCGGTGAGATCGTGATCTCCAGCCGGGTCGGCGAGCGCAGCGGCGAGCTGAGTGGCGCCGAGGAGCGCCGGCTCTCACTGAAGGGCAAGAGCGAGCCCGAGACGGTGCTCGTAGATCGGGTCCTCGCCAGGGCGGGCGGTGCCGACACCTAGGATTGTCGGGTGCCCGAGCTGAGGCATCTGCGCTATTTCCTGGCGGTCGCGGAGGAGCTCAACTTCTCGCGCGCGGCCGAGCGTCTCCACATCGCGCAGCCGGCGCTCAGCCGCCAGATCCGCGGACTGGAGGAGGAGCTCGGGGTCGAGCTGCTGATCCGAACCACCCACGACGTGGCGCTGACCGAAGCCGGCGCCTATCTGGTCGAACATGGGCCGGGGCTGGTCGACGCGGCCGAGGAGCTGTGGCGCAGCGTCGGCAGCTTCGGCAGCGGTGCAAGCGGCAGCCTGATCCTCGCCTTCGGGACGAGCGCCGGATACGAGACCGCGCCGCGCCTGCTCGACGGGGTGCGGGCACGTCTGCCCGACCTTCGGCTCTCGACCAGGGTGCTGCCGCTGAGTGAGATCGTCGCCGGGGTCGAGGCCGGCTCGCTGGACGTGGGGGTGGTCCGCTGCCCGGCCGATCTGCCGGCGCTCGAAGCCTCCCTCGTGCGGCGCGAGCCGCAGGGGATCCTGCTGCGCAGCGATGACCCGCTCGCGCAGGGGACGACGATCGAGCTCGCTGACGTCGCCGGTGAGCCGGTCCTGCTGCACGCGCGGGACGCCAATCCAGGCCACTACGACGCCGTCGTCGAGCTCTATGAGCAGGCCGGGCTGACGCCGCGCCCGCTGCTCCGGGAGCTGGTCACCGACCTTGCCAACACCCCGATCCTCGAGGGGCGCGCGATCTCGGTCGCGGGCGAATCGGTTGAACCGACGCTGCCGGGCACCTTGAGATGGGTCCCGCTCTCGCCGCCGGTGAGCTTCGACACCAGCCTGGTGGTTCGTCGGCACAATCGGCCGGCGGCGCTCGAGTTGCTGCTGCGGGCGGCGAGCGAGTCGGCCGATGAGTTGGGCTGGCTCGGCGACCCCGCCGGCGCCTAGAGGCGGTCATACCCGAGCGCGCTAGAGATATGCGCGAGCGGCATTTCACATCTCCGCGTCCCGGGCCTACCGTGGCCTCTCGTTCAAGTTCACCGAGATCGGAGGCCGAAAATGCCGGTAGTCACCGTTTTGCAGGGCCCGCGGGACAGCGATCAGAAACGTCAACTCGTCTCGGGGATCACAGCGGCGTTCGCCGATGCCTATGACCTCCCCGCCGAGACGGTTCAGGTCTGGATCCATGACGTCCCGACCGACAGCTGGGGCCAGGGGGGGAAGTTGACGGCGGACCGCTGATGCGGGCGCTGCTCGCAACCGGGAGCCCGGAGGAGCCACTCCGCGTCGGCGAGGTCAGCGTTCCCGAGCCCGGCCGGGGCGAGGTTCTGATCGAGGTCGCCGCCGCCTCGATCAACCGCGGCGAGACCTTCCTGCTCGAGGCTCCCCCGGCGCGATGGCGTCCCGGCAAGGACGTGGCCGGGACGCTCGTCGCGCTGGGCCCCGGGGTGGATCGGCTGCGCGTCGGCCAGCGGGTCGTCGCCCACCCGGAACAGGGTGGCTGGGCCGAGAAGGTGGCGGTCCCCGCGGGGCGGGTGGCACCGCTGCCCGACTCGATCGCCGATGACCTTGCCGCCTCGCTGCCGCTCGCAGGCCTGACGGCGCTGCGCCTGACGCGGGTCACGGGGCCGCTCGCGACTCGCCGCCTGCTGCTGACCGGCGCTTCCGGCGGTGTCGGCCACTTCTTCACCGAGCTCGCGGCCGCACAGGGCGCCCTGGTCACCGCGGTCAGCGCCTCGGCCGAGCGCGGAGCGCGGCTTCTGGATCTGGGCGCGACGGAGATCGTCCCTTCGGTCGCGGCGGCGGAAGGGCCGTTCGACATCGCGGTCGAGTCGATCGGCGGCGACAGCCTGCCGATCGCTTTCGCCAAGCTCCGGGTCGACGGCCTGCTGGTTTGGCTCGGGCAGGCGAGCAGGACGCCACCGACGCTCGACTTCTTCGATTGGCGAGGGGCGACCAGCGGCGCGATCCGCCGCTTTCACTACGAAGAAGGCCAGACCCCCATGGACGACGACCTGGCGACCCTCGTCCGCCTCACGGCCGCCGGCCGGCTGCACCCCGAGATCGGCCTGCGCCGATCCTGGACCGAAGCGAATCGGCTCGTGTCCGAAGTCGTCCGGCGTCAGGTCCGCGGCAACGCGGTGCTTCTCCCCAGTTGACCCGATGAAAGCCAACGATGAAAGAGGAGGAACGATGATCGAGACCGATCCACGAGCCGTCATCCGTCGCTATCTCGACGCCCTGGTCGCCGGTGATATCGAGACGATCCGCGACAGCTTCGCGCCCGATGCGACCTGGTGGATCCCCGGGAAGCTGCCGATCTCACGCACCTGGGAGGGCCGCGGGGCGATCGTCGACGACTTCCTGGTCGGAGTCGGCAGTCGCTTTGAAGCCGGCAGTCAACGGTTCGATTTCGCGGAGCCGTTGGTCGACGGCGATCGGGTGGTGCTGGAGTGGCGGGTCCGCGCCAACTCGGCCGCCGGTGTGCCCTATGACAACACCTACTGCGGCGTCTTCGAGATCACCGAAGGCCGGATCGCCGCGGTCCGCGAGTACCTCGATACCCAGCAGGCGGCCCAGGTCCTCTTCGCCTGAGCTGAGGCGCCCTCCGGCCGTGCCCGCTCAGGCGCCCGAAAGCGCGCCTTCGCGCGGCAGCCGCGCGCACCACGCGGCGAAGAGGAGGACGGCGAGGAGGGCGCCCTCCCAATGCAGGTGGACGAGGACCGCGAGGGCGCTGGGGATGCCGGCGAGGATCGCGCCGAGCAGCGCCTGCGGAACCGGCAGTCGCAGGACCCGGGCGGTGAGCGAGGCGCAGGCGATCCAGGCGGCGGGGCCGATCAGCCAGCCCCAGTCCTCGAAAAAGGCGTGACCCAGCGCCACGCCGAGCAGGGCGGAGAGGATGCCGACCGCGACGAGCTGCAGGAGCGCCGCCCGCCAGAAGATGCCGATGCTCACGCTGTCACCATAATCAAAGGCCCAGGGCGGTTAGCTCAGTTGGGAGAGCGCCTGCCTTACAAGCAGGAGGTCACTGGTTCGAGACCAGTACCGCCCATCGATTTCCTCATTCGCCCGCGAGGAACTTCCGAATCGCGGGCACCGCGTCGTCGATCCAGTCGATGCCGTCGATCAACCAACCGGATGCGACCAGGGCCACCAGGACACAGGCCGGGCTGAGCAGGATCAGGAAAAGCCCCACCTTTCGCATCTGGCCGCCGCGGCGCGTATCCGAGCGCCCGAGGAATCCGGCGATCAGGACCCCGGCGATCAAGGCGAGAAGCGCGACACCGATCATCGCCCTCCAGACGTCGCCGTTGAAGAGGAAAGCGAAGAAGCGAACTACGGGCGGCAGGATCAATATCGCGGCGGCCGCTGCTACGACCACTGCGACTCCAAGGGCAATCGGGTTGGATCGCCACTTCGTCTCCACGCTCATCTCTCCTCCGGTTTCTTCCCCACCTCGCCGGAGTGCCCTGGTCGGGCCCTGGAGTCCAGCTCCCAGAGTCAATGGGTACCTGTTTCTGAGTTTGCGAAACCCCTTCCGAGTGGTCGGCTGACCGGAGACGCTCGGCCTGACCCCGATCGGGCCAGACCTGTCTCTTTACAGCGTCGGAGGTCGGTTCTACGGTGGCCGCATGACTTCGACCCCGAGCTTCTCGCGCCCCTTCCTGATCGCCGCACTGATCGCGCTGGCGGTGGGCGCGCTCGCCACCGCTCCGGCGCAGGCGACCTTCCCGGGAAAGCCGGGGCCGATCGTCTACTCGAAGGTGAACACCGGCGAAGCGGTCGGCGTCACCGGCGGCCTCTTCTCGCACGGGCCGCGGGTCGGGCAGAAGCCGCGGCAGCTGACCAGCGAAGGCTATGACAACACGCCTTCCTTCTCCGCCGACGGCAGACGGATCGTCTTCGCCGGCAACCGCGACCTGCTCGCCTCCGGCGGCTCCCACGTCTACGTCATGAACGCCGACGGCAGCGGCGTCAAACAGCTGACCGTCGGCGAGAGCTACGACTCCGACCCGACCTTCTCCCCGGACGGCCGCACCGTCGTCTTCGACCGGATCGAGAGCTCCGCCAGCCGCCGGCACCTCTACGCGGTCGGCGTCGACGGCAGCGGCCTGCGACAGCTGACCGACGGCTCCTACAACGAGTCCGACCCGGTCTTCAGCCCGGACGGGGAGCGGGTCATCTACGTCAGCAACGCCGACCACGATGTCCGCACCGACCGCGCCGACATCTTTTCGATGGCCCCCGACGGCACCCACCAGAAGGTCCTGATCGACGGTCCCCGCAACGAGACCGAACCCGACGTCTCGCCCGACGGCCGGCGGATCGTCTTCGCCAGCAACCGCGCCAAGGGCCCCAACCTCTTCCTCGCCGACGCCCGCGGCAGGGTGCTCCGCGCGATCACCCACAACAAGGGCGACTGCTTTCGCGGCCGCTGCTATACGAGCCCGGCGTTCTCCCCCGACGGCACCCACATCGTCGCCAACAGCGGCGGCCGCTACAGCTCGACCGTGACCGTGATGCGCAGCGACGGCCGCGAGATGAAGACCTTTGACAGCGGCGGCACCGAAGAAGAAGGCTTCGGCACCCGGGTCGGCCCCGCCGCCTGGGGCCCGCTCGTCAAGTGATCGGCGTGCGCGGTCGCCTGTTGGCGGCTTCCCTGGCGGCGGCCGCGCGCGCCCTCGGCGGCCGGCCCTCGGCCGAAGCCTGACCGCGCACGGTCGCTACCTGTACCCTTTGCAACGTGGTGAAGGAGAGGTGGGGAAGGTGAAGAGGTTGACGGTCGCGCTTGCCGCGACGGTCGCGCTTGCCCTGCTCGCCCTCGCCGCCGGCGCCGGCGCGCTGACCGTGCGCTCCGGCGACCTGATCCTCAAGGCCGACGGCGGCTTCGCGCCGACCGCGCTGCCGAAACACGAAAACGCGCCGATCACCGTGCACGGCGGCGGCAGCCTCTCGACCGTCTCCGGCGCCTACCCGCCGGTGCTGGAAAACATCAACGTCGAATTCGACCGCCACGGCTCGGTCGAAACGACGGGCCTGCCGGTCTGCACGCAGCCGAAGCTGGAAGCGACGACCACGCCGCAGGCGCGCAAGCAATGCCCGGGAGCGATCGTCGGCAAGGGCAGCGGCCACGCGGTCGTCGTCTTCCCCGAATCGAAACCGATCCCGGTCACCTCGCCGATCACGATCTTCAACGGCCCGATGCAGGGCTCGAACCCGACCGTCCTCGCCCACGCCTACACGACGGTGCCGGTGCCGACCACCTTCATCGTCCCGGTCGTGATCGAACGGATCCACAAGGGCGTCTACGGGTACCGGACGAAAGCGAAAATCCCGAAAATCGCCGGCGGCGCCGGGATCCCGATCTCGGGTCATCTCTCGATCGGCAAGAAGTGGACCTTCAAGGGCAAGGACCACAGCTACATCAACGCCCGCTGCGAAACCGGCCACCTACAGGCCAGGGTCGAAGCGACCTTCAAGAACAGCGACTTCCTCAGCGGCGTCTTCATCCGCCCCTGCACCGTCAAGGGCTAGCGCCCGGGGCTAGGGACGGCCCGCGAGCTCGGGCGTCCGGGTTCCGCCGCGGCGCTGCTCGACCTCGGTGACGAGGTCGAAGAAGTAGTCGTTGCGGCCGCGGCGCATCGCCCGCGGGAAGGCGCGCCGCGCGCGCCGGTGGGCTGCGGTCAGGGCTCGGTAGGACGCCTGCCGGGAGGGTCCCCACTCGATGCCGAAGATCTCGCGCACCCGCGGCGGCAGGGTGCCCTTGATGATGTGGTTCTGGACCACGAGGTTGCCGCGGGCGGCGGTCGGGACGGGCTGCTCGAAGGCGACAAGCGGCGCCATCTCCAGCGCGTGCTCGGTCGCGATCAGGTCGGGTGAGGCGAGTTTGGCCTCCCACCAGGCGCTGAACTCGCGATGGCTCTCGGGCATCGCCTCGCGCGGCAGGCCGAAGAGCTCGCCGAAGAGAACGTAGTCCTGCCAGAGGGCCTCGCGCTCGGCGGCGCTCAGCGGCCGCACCATCGCTTCGTACATTGCCCGCCCGGAGTCGGCGATCGCGGCCAGGGTCCAGAGCATCAGCTCCGGGTCGAAGGCCGAGTAGGGGGTGCCGGCGGGGTGGACGCCGGCCGCCTCGGGCAGCTCGCCGGCGATCCGCCCGTGCAACTTGTGGACGGCGGCCAGTGCCTTGTCTGCTTCGGCGCGGCTGCCGAGCAGGACCGTCTCCTGGATTTTCGCCGTCCGCGCCAGGCGCCTGAATGGCTTGTCGGCCGCGCGCGTGCTCAGCATCGTGCCCGTGTAGGTCAGCGGTTCGAGGGCGCCGACGAGGAGAGCGCGCTGGCCGTAGAGCAGTCCGACCGAGCGGTCGCCGTGCACCATCCGCGCGACCGAGCGGCCTGGCGGGAAGTAGGGACCCTCGCCTTCGACGGAATTCACGGTGGGGAGAGGCTACAGCCGCTCGGCGCCGACCAGCTCATGGGCGGCGAAGATCTCGGCCAGGTCCTCGCGCGAGAGGGTCTCGCGCTCGAGCGCGTTGGCGGCGAGGTCGTCGAGGCACTCGCGGTTGGCCGCGAGCAGGTGGCGGGCGCGCCGGTGCGCGTCGCGGGCGAGCATCATCGCCGCCACGTCGACGTCGCGGCGGGTCTTGTCGGAGAGGGCGTAGTCGCCGGTCGGCAGCGCGATCGGCGGCGCTCCTTCGGCGTCGAGGGCGACCCCCATGCCGAACTCGGTGACCATCTGGGTCGAGATCGCGTGCACCGACTGCAGGTCGCTGACCGCGCCCGAGTAGGAGGTGTCGAAGACCTCTTCCTCGGCCGCGCGGCCGCCGAGCAGGCTGACCAGCGTCGCCCGTAGCTCGCCTTTGGAGGTGACGTAGCTGTCCTCCTGCGGCGAGCTCGAGACGAAGCCGAGGGCACGGCCGCGGGGGACGATGCTGAGCAGCTCGGGCGGGTCGAGGCCGACGAGGTGGCGGGTGAGCGCGTGGCCGGCCTCGTGGAAGGCGATGATCCGCCGCTCCTCCGGCTTCAGCCGCCGTGCCTGCTGGGCGCCGACCGACTGCCGCAGCAACGCCTCGTCGAGGTCCTCGCGGGCGATCGCGGAACGGCCGGCGCGGCCGGCGATGATCGCGCCCTCGTTGAGCGCGTTGGCGAGCTGGGCGCCGGTCATCCCGGTCGTCTTGCGGGCGACGTCGCGCAGGTCGAGGTCGGGGCCGAGCGGCTTGCCCTTGGCGTGGGCGAGGAGGATCGCCTCGCGGCCGTCGCGGTCGGGCGGCGAGACGAGGACCTGGCGGTCGAAGCGGCCCGGCCGCAGCAGCGCCTTGTCGAGCTTGTCGACGTAGTTGGAGGCGGCGATCACGATCACCGTCCCCTTCGCCCGCTCGAAGCCGTCGAGCTCGACCAGGAGCTGGTTGAGCGCCTGCTCGCGCTCGCTGGTGCCGCCGTCGCCGCCGCCGCCCGAGCGGGCGCCGCCGATCGCGTCGAGCTCGTCGATGAAGATCACCGCGCGACCGGCCTTGCGCGCTTCCTTGAAGAGGCGGCGGATGCGGGCGGCGCCGCGGCCGACGAACATCTCGACGAAGCTCGAGCCGGAGGCGGAGAAGAAGTCGACCCCGGCCTGAGCGGCGACGGCGCGGGCCAGCATCGTCTTGCCGGTCCCGGGCGGGCCGTAGAGGAGCACCCCACGCGGCGCCTGCGCGCCGAGCGCGGCGAAGCGCTTCGGCTCCTTGAGCCAGGCGGTGACGTCGATCAGCTCGTCCTTGGCCGCGTCGACTCCCTGCACGTCCTCCCAGAGCACCGGCGCGGTCTTGCTCGCCTTCACCGTTTCCGGCTTGGTCGAGCCGATCGTGCTGCGCAGCAGGATGACGAAGACGAGCAGCAGCGCAGCCATGAAGAAGACCCCGAAGACGGGGTACCAGTTGAAGAAGAATTCCGTGATGTTGCCCAGCGGCAGGGCGTGGATCGTCTGCATAGTCCTCCAGGGAGACAACGCAGCCGTGCCTGCAATATGTTCGGGACTAGTACATACGTCCAGAAAAAGAGTTGAAACTAAAGGCCGGCGCTAGGGCCGGACGACCTGCGAGCCGCCGACGATCGCGTCCTCGCCGGAGTCGGCGAAGAGCACCCAGGCCTTGTTGCCGCCGTCGTAGTCGGGGGCCCAGAGCTTCAGAGTGGCCTCGCGGTCCCAAACCGTGCACTGCTCGTCGCCGGTCTCGTCGAGGCCGCGCCAGATCCGCACGAACGGGTTGCCCTCGCGCTCATCGCCGATCGTCGTCGGCTCACGGTGCCCGGGGTGCACCCGGGTGTCGGGGTGCAGCTCGGTCAGCTTCATCACCGAGGCCTTGAGGTCCTCGAAGCCGCTCGCGCCTGGCGCCATCGTGCCGCCGACCGTGCCCTTGAAGAGAACGTCGGCGGTGAAGACGTCGGTGCCGTTGACGAGGAAGGCGAGGTGCCCGGTGGCGTGGCCCGGGGTGTCGATCGCTTCGATGTCGAGCCCGCCCGTGCTCAGCTCCTCGCCGTCGGCGATCGTCTGCGCGACCTCCTGGTCGATCTCCGCGGCGGCGGCGGCGTGGGCGACCAGCGGCACTCCGAGCCGCTCCTGGGCGGCGGCCAGGCCGGCGACGTGGTCGGCGTGCGGGTGGGTGATCAGGATGTGGGTGATCTCGATCCCCTCCTGCTCGGCCTTCGCCAACAGCGGCTCGAGGTCGTCGTTGCCGTCGATCAGCACGCCCTTGCCGCCCGGCCCCTCGGCGACGAGGTAGGCGTTGGACAGCCAGTCGGGGTTCTCTGTTCGCTCGATGATCATCGCGGCGCCCACACCGTACTGCCCTCGAGCAGCGTGCGTGCGACGAGCCCCGGGTCGTCCCAGGTCGGCGTGTGGCCGACGTCGGGAAGGAGCAGGTAGCGCGAGCCGGCCGGCCTGCGCTCGGGCCGCGGCGGGCCGAGCAGCCGGTCGCGCTCGCCCCAGGCCAGGGTGACCGGGATCTCTGGATAGCCCCGCGGGTCGAAGACGTGGGTCCGCATCGCCCGGTTGGCGCCGGAGTAGCCGCTGGCGTCGATCCAGCCGAGGACGAGCTCGCGGCCCTGCGCGGCCGGGATCCGCTCGGGGCGGGCAGCGAAGGTCGAGAGCATCGCCCGGCGCGCCGGGCCCAGCCAGAGCGCGCCTGCGACCAGCGGGCGGACCCTTCCGGCGAGCGCGTGCACGTCGCGCTTGCGCTCGCCGATCGGCTTGCGCCAGAGGCCGGCCGGTGAGATCGCGGTGACCGAGGCGGCGTGCCCCGCCCGTCCCAGCTCGAGCGCGACCCAGCCGCCGAGGCTGTTGCCGGCGACGTGCGGCCGCTCGATTCCGCGCTGGTCGAGCGTGGCCCTGATCGCGGCGGCCAGGTTCGCCGCCGTCGGCTCGATCCCCTCGGGCAGCGGCGGCGTGGCGCCGAAGCCGGGCATGTCGAGGACGACGACCTCGCGCTCGCCCTCGAGCAGCGGCAGGACCGGGTCCCAGATCGCGCCGCTGCCGCCGAGCCCGTGGAGGAGGAGCAGCGGTTCGGGCGGCGTCAACGCCACTCCGGCTTGGCGAAGAGGACCTGCACGTCGGCGATCCTACGCTCTCGGAAGCCGGCCTCCGAGGAGCTCAGGTAGAAGGACCAGAGGCGGCGGAAGCGCTCGTCGTAGCCGTGCGCCCGCAACCGTCCCCAGGCCGAGGAGAAGCGCTCGCGCCAGGCGGCGAGCGTCAGCGCGTAGTGGTCGGTGATGTCGTCGGACCAGACCTGCCGCATCTCGGTGTCGCGGCGCAGGCAGGAGGCGATCAGCTCCTGCGAGGGCAGGCAGCCGCCGGGGAAGACGTGGGTGTTGGCGAAGCTGCGGGCGCCCTTCTCGACCTCGTAGAGGCTGTCGTCGATCGTGATCGCCTGCAGCAGCATCAGGCCGTCGGCGCTGAGCAGCTCGTCGCAGCGGCTGAAGAACTCGTCGAAGTGCTGCCAGCCGACCGCCTCGATCATCTCGACCGAGACGAGGCGGTCGTAGCGGCCGTCGAGGTCGCGGTAGTCCTCGAAGAGGACCGTGACCCGGTCCTCGAGGCCCGCCTCGCGGACCCGGCGCCGGGCGAGCTCGTGCTGCTCGCGCGAGATCGTCGTCGTCGTCACCCGGCAGCCGTGCTCGGTGGCGGCGTGGATCGCGAGGCCGCCCCAGCCGCTGCCGATCTCGAGCAGGTGGTTCTCGGGGCCGAGGCGGAGCTGCTCGCAGATCCGCTCGAGCTTCGCCAGCTGTGCGTCCTCGAGGCTGGCGCCTTCGCGCGGGAAGTAGGCGCAGGAATACATCATCCGCTCGTCGAGGAAGGAGGAGAAGAGGTCGTTGCCGAGGTCGTAGTGGGCCGAGATGTGGCGGCGGGCCCGCTCGCGAGTGTTGTCGGGCACCAGGCGGCGCAGCCGGTGCAGCAATCCGCGTGGCCTGGCGATCGCGCCGCGCAGGCCGTCGAGCTGGCGCAGCTCGCGGGCGGCGATCCGCATCAGGGTGACCAGGTCGTCGGTCTCCCAGAGGCCGTCGACGTAGGCCTCGCCGAGGCCGACGCTGCCGTGCAGCAGCGCCCGCCAGGCGGCCGGGTCGTGGATCGTGACCGTCGCCCGCAGGGAGGCGTCGGCGGGGCCGAAGCAGCGCCGCCGCCCGTCCTCGAGGACCTCGATCTTGCCGCTGCTGATCCGACCCATGATCGGCCGCAGCACCGCCCTCAGCAGCCGGTCGGTCACGGTGAGATGAACCCCTTCGGCCTCGCCCCATCGGGGTGGGGAACGACCTGGGCGCCCTTCAGCCGCAGGCGCAGCGCCTGGGCGTAGATCTTCGCCACCACCTGCAGCGAGCTGGCCGGGTAGCGGGCGAGCATCCGGGTCAGCAGGGCGGGGCTGAGCGGGCGGCGGCGCATCGAGAGCGTCGCGTCGAAGGCCTTGCCGCCCTCGCCCCGGCGCGGTCTCGACTCGATCTGGACGCTGAGCCGGGGCCCCGGCTCGGTCGCCCGGAAGGCATAGGTCTGGTCCATCCCCATCAGCGGGGAGACGTGAAGTCTCTTGTCGAGCTCGTCGGCCAAAACGGAACCCTGTCGATCCTTGCCCGACAAAACATAAGGGTGTCGCTCGCCCCAGGGGATGTTCTTGACGTCGGCGACCACCGCCTCGACCCGCTCGCCGGCGCGGTCGAAGCAGTAGTAGAAGGCGACCGGGTTGAAGGAGTGGCCGAAGTAGCGCAGCCCGGCGAGCAGCCGGACCGGGCCGGCGGGGCGCGAGCCGCTCGCCGCCTCGACCTCGTCGCGGGCGCACTCGGCGAGCGGCCGCCCCGGGTCGCCCATGAAGTCGGCGCGACGGAAGCGGGCCGGAGCCGGCCGCCTCGCCGAGAAGAGCGGGAAGCGGTCGAGCAGCTCCGGCAGCTCCGCCAGGTCGAGGTACATGAGGAAGAGCGGGTAGCGAAACTCGTGCTCGATCGGCTCGAAGCGGCGGTGGCGGATCGAGCCCTCGTATACGGCCGAGGCGCTCATGCGGCCAGCGCCTGGAGCTCGCTCGTGGCCATGGCCGGGATCCGCTCGCAGGCGCGGATCGCACTGCGCACGCCGTCCTCGTGGAAGCCCCAGCCCCAGTAGGCGCCGCAGTAATGAGTGCCGCGGACTCCGCTTACCTCGGCGTGCCTGGCCTGGGCGCTGACTCCGGCCGCCGTGTAGACAGGGTGGTCGTAGCTGACCCGGCGCAGGACCTTCTCGGGGTCGATCTCCTCGCCGCGGTTGAGGGTGACCATGTACTCGCGGCCGGCTCGCAGCCGCTGCAGGTTGTTCATCCAGTAGGTGACCGTGGTGCCGGCCAGCGGCTGCTGGCTGAGGTGGAAGTTCCAGCTCGACCAGGCGCGGCGGCTGCGGGGGAGCATGCGCGTGTCGGTGTGGAGGACGGCCTCGTTGCGCTGGTAGGGGATCGCGCCGAGCACCTCGAGCTCGGCCTCGCTCGGGTCGCCGAGCATCGCCAGCGCCTGGTCGGAGTGGACCGCGATCACCACCTGGTCGAAGCTCTCGGTCTCGCAGCCGTCGGCCTCGATCCGCACCTCGCCGGGCTGCGGCCGGGAGATCCGCCGCACCGGCGCCCGCAGCCTGACGCGATCGCGCCAGGGCGCCGAGATCGCTTCCACGTAGCGGGCCGAGCCGCCGGCGACGGTCCGCCAGCGGGGCCGGTCGCGAAGGCTGTACATGCCGTGGTTGTCGAAGAACTCGGCCATGAAGCTGGCCGGGAAGCTCCACATCTGCTCCGGGTCGGCCGACCACACGGCGGAGGCCTGGGGAACGATCAGGCGCTCGATGAAGTGGCGCGAGAAGCCGCGCTGCTCGAGCCAGACCCCGAGCGAGGGCGAGGTGCCGTTGGTGCCGATCAGCTCCCGCGCCTCGCGGTTGAAGCGGCGCCAGTCGCCGAGCATGCGGAGGAAGGAGGGGTCGATCAGGTGGCGGCGGCGGGCGAAGAGCCCGCGCGGCGTCCCCGAGTACTCGAAGCCGCGGCCGTCGGAGACCGAGAAGCTCATCCGCGAGGCCTGGGTCTCGACCCCGAGCTCGTCGAGCAGCGCTTCGAAGGCGGGGTAGTTGCGGTCGTTGAAGACGATGAAGCCGGTGTCGATCGCGTGCGTCCCCTCCTCCGCCTCGACCTCGACCGTGTCGGTGTGGCCGCCGAGCCGCCCGTCGGCCTCATAGACGACGATCTCGTGCGCGGGGTGGAGCAGGTGGGCAGCAACGAGCCCCGAGATGCCGGTGCCGACGATCGCGATCTTCACCCACCCACTTACGTAGGAAATCCCTGATCGGTTGTGTAGCGGGCCCTCAGCCGTAAGGGCGGTAGATCAGCCTGTGGCCGAGGAGCCGGCTGACCGTGGCGAAGCGATAGCCGCGGGCGCGCAGGGTGTCGATGATCGAGGGCAGCGCGGTGAGCGTCCCGGAGCGGTCACCGCCGCCGTCGTGCATGAGGATGATCGAGCCCGGCTGGGCGGCGTCGACGATGCGGCTGTAGACGGCGCCGCTGCCCGGGTTGGTCCAGTCGGCCGGGTCGACGTCCCAGGTCACGCTCAGCATCCCGAGCGCTGCCGCGTTGGAGATCACCGAGGAGTCGACGGCGCCGCCGGGGGGGCGGAAGAGGCAGGGCTTGAAATGGGTGTAGGACTCGATTCGGGAGGCGGCGCCGGAGATCTGCGAGTAGTCGGGGAATTCGACGTGGTTCTCGGTGTGATCGCCGATCTCGCTGCCTTCGGCGAGGATGCGCCGCATCGTGTCTTCGCGGCCGGGCATCTCCTGGCCGATCTCGAAGAAGGTGCCCTCGACGCCCTTTTCGCGCAGGACGTCGAGGAATTCCGGCGTGTATTCGCTCGGGCCGTCGTCGAAGGTGAGGGCGACGACCTTGCGGTCGCGGGGGCCGTTGGTGACCAGGCCGGCGGACCCGCCCGTGCAGCCAACCGCCCGTACCGGGCGCAGGCGGAAGGCCCTCGCGCCCTTGCGCGGCAGGCTGCCGCGGCCGTCGCGCACGCTCCACTCGTAGCGGTCGGGGGAGAGGCCGGCCGTGCTCGGCAGCAGGGTCAGGACCAGCTTGCGCGGGTCCGGGCGCTTGACCCGCGCCGTCACCATCCGCTTCGCCGTCGTCTGCCCCCTGCCGTTGACCAGCTCGAGCCCGACCCGGCGGTGGGCGCCCTCGCCCCCCAGGCAAAGCCGCCGGCCGCCGCCGCTTCGGCGTCGCAGCTCGAGGCAGAGGTAGCGCGAGTCGGCGGCGCGCACGCTGGGCAGCGGTTCGAGGCGGCCGAGCGCGACCGGCTTCGTCGTCCGGATCGAGGCGATCAGGCTCTCACCGGCCTGGGCGAGGCCGGCGCGGAGGATGTCGGGCCGCGGCTCGGGGCGGTCCTTGCCGGCCGCCGCGGCAACCGGCACGAGGAACGCCGAAACCGTCACCGCGAGCGCGAAAATGCACGAGATCTTGCGAGTTATGCGAATTTGAAGCACCGGGTGGGCTCGACCGACAGCCAACTCGCATACTAGTCAGTGGATGCCGAGTTTTAGGTTTCTCGACCGCAGCAGGAGGGGGCCCGCCGTGTTTGGTGTCGGTGTGAGGTCCAGTCGCACCCGCGCGCCGGGCTCGACCCTGGTGCTGATGTCGATCGTCTTCGCTCTGGCGATCGCCCTGTTCGCCCCCGCCGCCTACGCCGAAACCGGCGGCGCCGGGGAAGTCGTCGAACCGCCGGCCGAAGCCGAACCGGCGCCGGTCGCCGGGCAGACGCCGTACGACCGCCAGGGGATGTGGATCTGGTACATCTCGCACTCCGAAGGGGGCAGCCTCTCGCGCATCATCGCCCGCGCCAAGGCCACCGGGATCGGCACCGTCTACGTCAAGGCCGGCGACGGCAGCGACATCTGGAGCCAGTTCAACGAACCGATGGTCAAGACCCTTCACCGGGGCGGCCTCGACGTCTGCGCCTGGCAGTTCGTCTACGGCGACAACCCCTTGGCCGAGGCCCGGGTCGGCGCCGCGGCGGTCGAAAAGGGCGCCGACTGCCTGGTGATCGACGCCGAGGGCCAGTACGAGGGCAAGTACGCCTCGGCCGACCGCTACATCCGTGCCCTGCGCAAGCGGATCGGCGAAAGCTTCCCGCTCTCGCTTGCCGCCTTCCCCTATGTCGACTACCACCCGGCGTTCCCCTACTCGGTCTTCTTCGGGCCCGGCGGCGCCACCTACAACCAGCCCCAGATGTACTGGAAGGCGATCGAAACCTCGGTGCGCGCGGTCTACGAGCACACCTTCCTGTTCAATCGCCTCTGGGGTCATCCGATCTACCCGCTCGGCCAGACCTACGGCGGTGCCGCCCCGGCAGAAGTCCAGCGCTTCCGCCGCTTCGCCGCCAGCTACCAAGGGCTGCAGCCGAGCTGGTGGGATTGGCAGGAGACGAGCAACGCCGGCTGGCGCGCGTTGGGGCTCAAACTCCCCGGGCCGATCACCGGCTACCGGCCGATCGCCGCCCACCCCGTGCTCAAGATCGGCAGCCGCGGCGACCTCGTCGTCTGGGCGCAGGAGCACCTGAGCACGGCCGGCGAGTCGATCCCGATCACCGGCATCTTCGGCAGGCAGACCCGCTCCGCCGTCCGTGACTTCCAGGACAGCGCCGGCCTGCCCGTCGACGGCGTCCTCGGCACGACCACCTGGCGCGCCCTGCTCAAGTACGAACCGGTCCGCTACCTCTGGGCCGGCCGCAGCGTCAAGCGCGGCCGCGGCGCCTCGGCGAGCCGAGTGGTCCCGCCGAGCAGGCCGCTCTCCGCCTCGATGCCCGCCAAGGCCTACGAGATCGATCCCGGCCCCCGGCCCTAGCGGGCTCCTGCGTCAACTCGGCGACCCTGAGATAATCCCGCGCCGGGCGTCTCGTTCGCCCGTCTCGGGGGCGTAGCTCAGCTGGTTAGAGCGCCGGCCTGTCACGCCGGAGGTCGCGGGTTCGAGTCCCGTCGCTCCCGTTCAAGCGGAATCCCCATTGTACTGGCGATGCCGCTTTTCGCCAGTTGTCCTGCCAGCGCCCATTCTGCGGCGTGGGTACCAGATTTGGGTACCAAAGCCGTCGCGCGAGCACACTCGGCGAGGCAGCGCCGGAGTTTTCTCTGGCTTCATTTGTTTGGAGCCATCTCGCTTTTCACAAGGGAGGAAGTACAGAGCTGAGAGTGGAGCCGGCCCGCGAAGGCGAGCCCGGGCGACCAATCACCCGAAATCGCGACGAGTGCAAGCATCGACATTGGGCCTGGTACATTTTCAAGGCGTCCCCGGGTCAGTGCCCGGCACCGACGCAACAAAATGAAGGCCGGACCCGAGTGTCCGGCGTAGCTAATCGAGATAGGAGGACCAGGATGACTGGTCAAGAGGCGCTCATCGAGGCGCTATTCAAGCTGTATTCGGATGCTGGCACCGAGGTCACGTATGTGTCGGAGAGCGGGAAGACCCTGCGCTACTGGCCGAAGCGCTACCTGCAAGCCCTGAGGCGCGCAGTCGACAGTGACGACGTGATCGGATTCGTTGAGGGATTGGTGACCCGCGAGGAGTCGCGCGGTTTCGGCTACCTCGAGGATGCTGGGCGCCTCGACCTCACGGTCGAGGCGGTTGTCGTCGAGCGATTCCCCGAGCTGTTCGCGGCGGAGACCGTCGCAGCGGCAAGAGCTCGTCTCCTCGCCCATGGCTACGAGCCGAAGGTCGAGTTTGACGAGGCCGGTCAGTCAACTGCCTCTGGGCTCACCCCCGGTAGCTCAGTTCTGATCGAGCTGTCGGTCGGGGCATCGGGCGAGCTGACCGCTCGGCTGGCGTGATGTGTGGGGGCGGCGCTTGAACTTGCGCCGCCCCCACGTTGATATACGTCATTCGGCACGTGCCGACCCCAACGGGCGAGAAATGTTGAGCGAGCAGATTTAGCAACTGGGAGGCCTTGAGGTCGAGATTCCACCCGACCTCGAGGCCCTACTGACAAACACATTTGGCGGCTTGTCTCCGGAACTCATTCCCCGAGTCGGGAGAAGAGCGCGTCCATCTCGGCAACCTCGCCCAGGCCCCCACCGCCAGCTGCGGACTCGCCCTCGTAGCCGTCATAAGCGCTGTCCGCCTGTGCCAGCCCCTCTTCGACATCCTCGCGCGCGCCGTCGACCATCTTCTCGTCCAGTTCGACCCCGAGTTCCTCGGCGACGATTCCATATTCTTCGAGCTCCTCGAGCGAGCGAAAGATGTGCGTGTTGTATGTAAGGTCGTCATTGGCATTTGAGAGGAACTGCTCGGCGATCTCCTCGTTCTCGGCGGTACTAAAAAGGCCTGGGTTGTCGTCGCGAAACTCGATCAGGCGCCGGTACTCCTCCGGAGTTCCGACCTCCTGAACAAGCAGTTCCTTCAAGTCCACCAAGATGCCCGCCGGGACCTCCAGGAGCTCGCCTCCGAGACCGACGCTGCCTCTATCCAGCCTCCCAGCGAGCTCAACCGCAGTCCGTGTGATCCCCGAACCGCGACACCACCGCTCGCGGAGCTCTGCAAGGCGCGTCAGAATTGGGTCTCTCAGTGCGGCGGCCGCGTCGTCCTCGGATGAAGCCGCCAGCGTAAGGATCAGGTCGAGGCGCTGCTCGAGATTGAGCGGGCCTCGCTCAAAGCTCGTCCTCCCATAATTATCTTTGCTTGGCCGCCAGGCGGCGGTGTCGGCCTCGAAGGGCCCTCCGAGGCCGCCGGTGGCGATCTTCGCCGCAAAGCGCGGTGCATCCACCCGTAGCTCGGCAATCCCCCAAAGGCTGGTCAGCTGCTCGAAGAAGATTGCCGCAGAGATCGCCGTCTCGAGGTCCGTTGCCGAACTGGCGAGGCGACCCCGGATGAAGTCCTCGACGCTCGCGTTGATGAAATTCGAAACCGAATGGTCTCCGATGCGATTGGTGGCGATGAGGCTGTCGTCGAGGATCCCGAGGGCGCCCTCGAAGTCACGCTCGCCGATGGCGAGCCCGCTCGCAGCGGCGAGCGCCATGAACGCGGTGCGGAGATCATCGAGGCGGGCGGGCAGGGGCATCGTCACCAGGGCGCGGAGCAGGAGCCGTTCCCGCTCGGCGATCTGGCTCTCATAGACACGCCTCCAGAGCATCTCCGGGTCCTCGAGCACCGAGACCGCGTAGTCGACGAAATTGACGCCCTCCTCGACGAGCTCTTGGCCGTAGCCCCCGGTGAAGGTCTCTATCAACCGGGGGTTGAAGTGTCGGTGGTCGACGATGCGCCGATAGGCGATCCCCCCTGCGAGCGTGTGGCGCGCCTCGTCGGGAAGGCCGGGGGCGTGAAAAACATGGTTGTAGAGAATCCTGGCCCGGTCGAGCCGACCATAGTCGCCGATTGCGAGAAGAAAGCGCCTTCCGTCCACGCCGGCTCGCTCGAAGCTCTCATACAGGGCCCTGGCCTGTTGGTAAATGTACTCGCGGGTGGTCAGAACGAAGAGGGCATTGCGACGCTGGGCCACTGCACCCATGAAGCTCACCAGCCGCTGGTCCTCGTTCTTGTCCAGCTCACCCAACGTCGTCGTCCCCAGGAAGTCGTCGTAGTAGAAGACCTGCGCGGTCTCACTGTCGAAAGCGCGCCATGCCTCCTCGACATCGCGAGAGATCTCGATCGGCTCGTATTCCTGCTTGATCGCATCGGAGACGAGCATCTGCGCCAAGGTCGTCTTGCCGATCCCAGGCGGTCCGCTGATCATGCAGACCCGCTCCTCAGAGAGCTTCTCGTGAGCCCGGGGGAAAGAATCGGTCTGCACATAAAGCGGCAAGATCTTGTCGATTCGCTCGATCAAGGCGCGACTGCGCGCGTAGACGTCGGCGCTCAGCATCGCCGCCAGCGATGTTCCACCGATGAGCCAGAGCTTCACGTGACGGCGCTCGACCTCGGGATGGGCGTCGAGAAGGGCCTCGAAATCTCCCCCGCCGAGAATGCCCTCAGGCCCCGATACCCAGTCGGAGAGAATTTCGGCGAGCTTCGCCTTGTTGCCGGGCGTCAGGTCGCGAGAGGTCGCGAAGCGGTACGAGTCAGGCGAAGGGTCGAGCTTTTCCAGGCGCCCCACCTCCTTTGCCGCGGCGGTCTTCAGGCTCGAAAATCCGCTCGCCCGGTAGTGCTTGCATTGGATCACGGCCACCCGATCGCCGTCGACGTGTCGCAGGTCGATCCCAAGGTCGGCGCCTCGGCGGAACCGCTCGTATATTCGGCCCTCCTCGGCGCCGATCAGGTCTCCGACGAGATCCTCGAACTCATTGTCTGCGAGTCGCTCGTATGGCCGCATCCCGGCGTAGGGTAGGCGCCCGCGTCTGTGTCGGTAGTGCCGGTGAACGCACCCCTCGATGGGTCTGTGAATCCCGAGGGCCTTCAGCCCGACTCGCCGATTCCCGTCAGGTCCTGTTGTAAGTACGAAAACGTTCTGAAAACGACAGGGGCGAGGGTAGGAAACCCTGATGTCTCGCGTACTTGACACATACCCGCGGCTGGCAATACGTTCACTCGCCGCGGTATGAGGTTTCAGGTCACTGACCGCCGTACTGTTCGTCCACGTTAGTCGAGGTCCACGCCGGGAGGGCATGGAGTGCAGGAGCGGATCGGCAGTCTCACTGAGAATCTCGTACTGCTGAGCGGGGGCATCGACTCCGCAACGCTCTTGGCTGACGGCGCCGCCCGTGGCGACACCCTGAGAGCGCTGTTCGTTGACTACGGACAGGCCCCCGCGAGTCGCGAGCGCACGTGCTCGGAGGCGATCGCCGATAACTTCGGGATTCAGTGGAGCGCCCTCGCGATCACGGGATTGGAGATCCCGGACGGTGAGATCTCGGGCCGCAACGCCCTTCTCGCTCACCTCGCTTTGACCGAGCTCGGGAGTGGGCGCGGTGCCTGCATCTATCTCGGGATCCACGCCGGGACCCCCTACCGGGACTGCACCCCCGAGTTCGTGGAGGAGACCCAGCGATCACTCGATTTTCAGAGCGGCGGCGCGGCCCGTCTGGTGGCGCCATTTGTGAACTGGCCGAAGCAGATGCTGATCGATCACGCCCTGGAGCTCGGTGTCCCGCTTGAGCTCACCCACAGTTGCGAGCGCTCACTCGACCCCTGCGAGGAATGCCCTTCGTGCATCGATCGAAGGGGCATCGTTGCGCGCGCGTAGGAGCACGATCACCCACCCACAGGGCCCGAAGCTGAAAACCCCGCTGTTGATCCCCTCGTTCTCGAGCAAGGGCTTTGACCTTGCATTGCGCAAAGACGGGTCACAGATCTCCGAGGTCTCTCAGTATCTGGAGGTATTTGCCAGCCGCCTGACCGAGAGCTTCCTCGTGTCTGCCTATGACCTGCACCACGATCTTCTCGACGCCGCCCGCAGGCTCACGCCGCAGCACTTCAGCCGCTCCCTCTGGGCAGATCCGTTGATGCTCTTCATCGACAGCGGCCTATATGAGCTGCGTGTCGGAGCGGACTCCGAGGAGCCGATCCAAGAGATGCGGACCCCCGAGGACTGGACCGAGGAGTCCTACATCGACTTCGCAGCCAGCCTGCCCAAAAAAGCACCAATAGCCTTGGTCAACTGGGATCGCTACGAACCCTACCGCCAGCAAATTGAAGCGGCCCAGGCCTTCTTTGAGGACCACGACAAGTTTCTATCGGTCTTCCTGCTGAAGCCCGAAAGCGAATCCGCCAGCCATGATTTCACCCGCCTGACCGAGCACGCCAGCCGCCTTTCCGCGTTCAAGGTGCTCGGGGTTACCGAGAAGGAGCTGGGCGACTCGGTGATGGCGCGGATGACCAATGTCGCGAAGCTCCGTGCTCTCCTCGACCGCGAGGAGGTAGAGGTTCCAATTCACGTCTTCGGTGCACTGGACCCGCTCTACACGCCGCTCTACTATGCGGCGGGAGCGGAGGTCTTCGACGGCCTCAGCTGGTTGCGATATCTCTGGCACGACGGGGTCGCGGTGCATCGGGCCGCCAGCGCAGCTCTCTTCAAGCAGGTCGACCGAGGCCAGCGCCAGGCAGTCGAGACGGCCCAGAACACCAGCCTCGACATGATCGCCGCGCTGCAGAGGCGGCTGATCAACTACTTCAAAGGCGAGGGCGACTGGTCGGTCTTTGATGATCGGGCCGAAGTCCTCGAAAATGCTTTTCGCGACATGGAATCCAACTTCTAAGGTGGCGTGAGATGGGCGGAAGCGGATCTGGTGGAGAAAGCGAATACAGCGTCGCCCGGGATGCTGCGGCACGCCGGCTGCGCGAGGCCCAGGAGGCCTCAAAGGACGCCCAGATCGACGCCGAGGTCAACTCCCTCCTCAATCGCAGGGTGCTCGAAGTCAACCGCCGCGACAACGAGCAGGTCTCCGCACGCCTGGACGAAGTGCAGAATGCGCTCTCCGAGCAGATCGACGGCGTCGACCGGCTGCTCTTCGGCGGCTCCGTCTCCAAGCGGACCTACGTCGAGGGCCTAAGCGATGTCGATTCCCTGCTGATCCTCAACGCCGATGCCTACGGCGGCTTGAGCCCGGACGAGGTCATGGGAAAGCTCCAGAAGGCTCTGAAGGGCAGCCTCGATATGGGCAAGGTCTCCGACATTTGGACCGGCGAGCTGGCGGTCACCGTTCAATACAAGGGAGATCTCGAACTACAACTTCTCCCCGCGGTGGACAGGAATGGCGCGCTCTCGATCAAGGCCGCGACAGGCAACAGCTGGACCGCGATCGAACCAAAGAACTTCGCCGAGCGCCTGACCAAGGTCAACCAGGGCCAGGCGGGAACGGTGATTCCGGCGATCAAGCTGGCCAAGTCGATCCTCGCCGCCTACCCCGACTCCGGCAGGCCGACTGGCTACCACCTTGAGGCGCTCGCGGTCGCGGCCTTTGAGAACTACTCCGGCCCGCGCAACCCCAAGGCGATGCTGACCCAGCTGATCTCCTCGTCGGCGAAGAATGTCCGCAAGCCGATCGCCGATGTCACCGGACAGTCACGCCATGTGGACGAATACCTCGGCAAAGCGGACTCGAAGGATCGGAAAACCATGTCGAAGACCCTGGTGAGCCTGGCACGACGGATGAAAAATGCCCCCACCGCGGACACCTGGCGGGCTCTGCTCGGGGATGACTAGGTGACGCCTGCCGAGTTTGAGCGCAAGTTCGAAGTCCTCGACATGATGTTGAGCGCCCACTCGGCTTTGCGCGAGAGCTACTGGCGCCGGTCCACCGCGCTCACCCTGACGATCATCGCGCTCTCGATCCTCGGAGTGTCTCTGGCGCTGCAGGACGATCCGAGCGTCGAGATCCTCTCGATCGACCTCGAATCAAAGCAATGGCTGGCGATCCTCTCGGGCTTGGTCTTTTTCCTCTCGATCGCTGAACTGGTTCTCGACTGGCGCGGGCGCGCCTGGGCTCATCAATACGCCGCCGGGCGCCTCGCTTCGTTGAAGGGAGAGTTCCGCCGCGCCGAGGTCGGTCCCGAAGCGGTGAGGGGTGGGGCCGACCTCGACTCCGACTATGAGCGCACGACGGCGGCAATCGCCGAGATTCCAAACTCTCGGTTCAATCGGCTGAAGGCCCGGCACCATCGCAAGGTCGCAGTCAGCAAGATGATCAGCAAGTCACCCGGGACGCCGATCCCCGTGCTCCGATGGCGCCTGCTGCGTGAGGGCACGAGCAGCGACGACCCTCCGACCCAGCAGAGCCGCGGGGTGCTTGAGGAGTCGCCGCCGAGCCCCTCGGCCGAGCGGAGCGGTCGATGACCTACAGCGTTAAGGAGATCTACCCGACCCTGCAGGGTGAGGGCACGAACACCGGCCGCCTGTCGGTGTTCTGCCGCTTTGCCGGCTGCAACCTCTGGAGCGGCCGCGAGGCCGATCGCCCCGGGGCCATATGCAGATTCTGTGACACCGACTTCGTCGGGGTCGATGGGCCCGGGGGCGGCAAGTTCGCGACGGCCGAGTTGCTCGCCCAGGCGGTGCTGGCGAGCTGGCCAAGGACTGAGACAGCCAGTCCATTCGTCGTTCTCACTGGCGGCGAGCCTCTTCTGCAGGTCGACAAGGCACTTCTCGTTTCTCTCCATCGCTACGGTTTTGAGATTGCGATCGAGACCAACGGGACCCTCGAGCCGCCACCGGGGATCGATTGGATCTGCGTCAGTCCGAAGGCCGGCGCGCCGCTGCGGTTGAGGGCGGGAGACGAGCTGAAGCTCGTCTATCCACAGCCCGCGATCGACCCCGCCGAGCTGGAGTCGCTCGACTTCGATCACTTCCTCCTGCAGCCGATGGACGGCCCCGAGCTCGAGGCGAACATCCGTGAGACTGTCGAGTACTGTCGCCTGCATCCGGCCTGGAGCCTCAGTCTGCAAACCCACAAGCTGATCGGTATCCCGTGAGTCACGAGCTGGTTCGCACCTACCGTTTCGAGGCGGCCCACTGGTTGCCGAAGGTTCCAGAGGGCCATCGGTGCCGGGCACTCCATGGCCACTCTTATGAGGTCGACGTACATGTGAGCGGCCCACTCGATCCCGGACTCGGGTGGGTGATCGACTACGCGACCATCGACGAAGTCCTCGACCCTTTGATCGAGACCCTCGACCACCGCTGCCTGAACGATGTTGACGGGCTCGCGAACCCGACGAGCGAGCTGCTGGCGGAGTGGCTCTGGTCACGGGTCGAGCCGCAGCTAGCCGGCGTCGCGGCGGTGGTCGTGCGCGAGACGAGGGACTCGGCGGCGATCTTCCGCGGCCCTGCCTGAATGTCAACGGCAGGGGTCTGGCTCCGGGTATAGAAATATCGCCCGTCGCCCTCCTCTCTCATCTCGGTGACGCTAAGCCATGGCCGAAGCCCTGAAAAGCCCATCCGCCATGCCCGCCTGGCACCCTGCTTGGCTCGCCCGTCGCGCCGGCCACGACGCCACCTCACCGCCTGCCGCTAGCAGCGAGTCCGGGCTGCGCCACGAGCTCGTGTTCTGTCTGTTGGGGGGTCACGGAGTCACCTTCGAGCTCGCCCTCTCGGCGACCGACGTGGTGATGGCGCTCTGCCCGTTTGACTCCGTGTGGAGTTCGGAGGAACTCCGAAATCAGATCGCCGTCGAGCTTGCGGAGGCCCAGTTCGACCCGCGCCGAAAGGACGGGGGGTTTCGCCGCTACCGCTATCCCAACCGCAAGGCGGATCTTCTGGTCGCGGCGCGCGACTGGGTACTCGAACAAGGCGGGTTGAGCGACCGGCTCAAATCCGTCGGGTGTGAGTTTGAGCGTCGAGATTGGCTCTGCGCATGCCCCGGGGTCGGACCGAAGTCGGCGAGCTGGCTACTCCGCAATACCGGCTACGCCCAGCGCCTCGCAATCCTTGACGTTCACATCCTGCGCGCGATGGCCGAGGCAGACCGCCTGCCTCCGATGCAACTGCCACGGGATTATGAGCCGATCGAGGCCGGCTTCGTCGAGTGGTGCGATGAGCTCGAAGCTCCCGTCCCAGACCTCGATCTCTTCTTGTGGGAATGGCAGCGCGGCAGCATCGAAACCTCCGCAGCCTAGAGGGCAGGCCGACCGTCGCTCGCTGATTGTTTGTCCTCACGGCTCACCGCAAGCCGCCCACACCCTGGCAGCGCCCATCGCCGCTTCAAGGCCCCGCTCCAGCTCGCTCCGCTCGCCTGCGCGCACCTCGCTAACGCGCCCTCGCTCCGCTCAGGTTCCGCGGCGCCTACGGCACTGCCGATCGGGTTCGGCGACTTCCGCCAACGAGCCCAGGAGGCAATCGATGCACCCACAAACCGCACCCGCCGCCGGCCGGCCGGTCGAACTCGGCCGCTACGAAACCCCCGAAGGGGGGCGAGTTTTGATCGGCCGGCGCATAGAGGGGCAAGTCCATGTATTCGACACCCCCAACCGACGCCGTGGAAGGCGCTACTTCGTCGAGGCCGGCTTCGAGTCCAAGGCCGAGCTGGCGATTCTGCTCGCCGACTACCGCCGCCAGGCCGAGCGCCTCGGTGCCTGCCCGATGAGCCGCGAGGCGATCGAGCGGAGCTTCGCTTCACCCGGCGAGGAGCCGCCGCCGGGCCAGGATCGCACGCCATGAATGGCGTGCGGGGCCCTGGGCACCGGCCCCGCACCGGGTGGGGCCAACCAGAAGGAGAAAGACCATGAGCGAGCCTGCAACCGCTGTCCTCGACATCGACCAGATCGCCACGGAGGACGGCTTCAACCCCCGCACCCGCTTCGACGAGGAGAGCCTCGCCGAGCTCGAGGCCTCGATCCGCGAGCACGGCGTCGTCCAGGCGCCGACGGTGCGCCCGGCCGAGGAGGGCCACTACACCGTAATCGCCGGCGAGCGCAGACTGATCGCCGCCAAGCGTGCCGGCGTGACCCGCATCCCTGTCGTGATCCGCAACGAGGCCGACGGCGCTCGCGCCGCGGCCCTCGCCGAGAACCTGATCCGCGAGGACCTCGACCCGATCGACACCGCCCGGGCGCTCCACGACCTAGCGCAGGCCGAGGGTCTCGGCACCCACGCCAAGATCGCCGACCGGGTGAAGAAGTCGCCCTCCTGGGTGAGCGACCACCTCCGCCTGCTGAAGCTGCCCGAGGGGGTGCAGCGCCACGTCGCCGAGGGCACCGTCCCGGTCGAGGCCGAGCGTGACCTTCGTAAGGTCGCAAAGGTCTCACCGCGGGTCGCCGAGTGCGCCTGCGAGCTGGTCGAGCGCGGCGGGTCAAGGGCCGCGATCTCGTCGAGCACTTCGGCGAGGTCCTCTGCGAGGTCGCCGAGGCCCGCTTCGAGGAGAAGCCGACGATGATCGACACCAGCCGGGCGCCCGCGTCAGCGAGCTGATCGCCGACCCCGAGCAGCGCAAGCAGCTCACCGAGCGCTACCTCGCCGCTCGTCCCTACGAGGAATCCGAGGACCCGGTGATCCGCTTCGGCGAGGCCGAGGTCGACGCCGCAAGGGCCGCCGGCTGCCTGATCGAGCACAGCGTCGATCACGGCGGCTGGACCTCGACGGTCTCCTTCGTCTCCGACGAGCCCCTCGGCGCCGACCTCGCGACGCAGCTGGTCGAGCGGGTGGAGAAGGAGCGCGCCGAGCTGGCCAAGATGACCGCCTCGGCCTTCAGGGAGCCGCAGGAAAACGGCGACCCCGAGCAGCTCAAGGAGGCCCGGCGCGAGGAGCGCGAGAAGGCGAAGAGGGCCGCCGTCAGGGCCCGGGGTTTCAACGAAGGCCTCGGCGCCAACCTGCTGAAGCGTCGCGGTGCCAAGTCCCGCAAGGCCCACGGCCTGAACAGGGCAAAGGCGCTCGCGGCGATCGTCCTCGAGGACAACCCCCAGCTCGCCGGGGCCGGACTGCGCCTCGTCCTCTCCCAGCTACAGGAGGTCGAGCTGAAGTCCCTGAAGTCGGGCGAGTCGCGCGAGAAGGTCAGCTACGCAGGCGCCGAGCAGTGCGCCGAGTACCTAGCCAAGCGGGTCGAGAGCGCGGACTCGGCCGAGGAGGTGCTCGAGGTGCTGAGCGGCGCCCTGATCGCCGCCGAGCTGGCGGACGAGCGCGAGCTGCCCCGCAGTCGCCGGATCGGCTGGTTCAACCGGGCACAGCCGCGAGTCAAGAAGCTCCTCGCCGAGGAGATCAAGGAGGCGCGGCCGCGAAGGGGTGCGGCGCGCGGCTAGCTAGTCAGGGCGGGGGAGGGGCCGAGCGTTCCTTCCCCGCCTTCTCTCCGGAACTCGGTCACGGCTGCATTCCTAGCAGCCCTCCGCCGGCCGGTTCCGGCCTCCGCCGGCCCGCTGTCCGGAATCGCCATGACCGATTCCCGAGAGAACCCCAGCAAGCCGAGCGCGAAGCAACTGCGCTACATCCGCGACCTCGCCAACAGCCGCGGCGAGACCTTCATCTACCCCCGGACCCGCAAGCAGGCGAGCGAAGAGATCCGGCGACTCAAGGGTCGAGCGAGATCGCCGCGAGACGAGCGCCGACGCGAGCGCTCGGAGCTGAGCCGCGAGCTGGCCGCTCGTACCGGCGACGCGGCGGCGGTGCGGCCAAGCGAGATCGAGGGCTACGGCTCCAGCGCCACCTGGCGCTAGCGGGGGCGAAATTCCCCGCGCCCGGACTCAATAGAGGAGAAGCGAGATGACCGAGACAACCAAGCCAGATGCGCTTTCCGTCGAGACCACCGACAGGCGAGACTCCCGTCGGGCAGAGGAGCGCCGACGGATGGCCGAGGCGGTCGCCGCCCTGAGGAGCAGCGAGGGCTGGCAGCGCTGGCTGCGGGTGCGGCGCCACTTCCACTCCTACAGCTTTCACAACCAGCTGCTGATCGCCTTCCAACGCCCCGACGCGACCCAGGTCGCCGGCTACAAGCGCTGGCTCGCGGTCGGCTACCGGGTGCGCCGCGGCGAGCATGGGATCCGGATCTGGGCGCCGTGCCCGCCCTCCAAGAAGCGCCTTCGCGCCTGGGCGGAGGAGGGGGCCGACCCGGCCCGCAGGCCGCGCACCTTCTTTCGCATGGTCGCCGTCTTCGATCGCTCCCAGGTCGACCCGCTACCCGACTTTCCCGGCGAGCCCCTCCAGCTCGACCCGCCGGTCGAGCCGCTTGTCGGGGACGGCCTCGCACCCTGCTCGACCCCCTGCGCCAGTTCGCCGCCTCAATCGGCTCGAGGGTCGAGATCACCTCGATCACCGGCAGCGCCCACGGCTACTTCGAGCCGAAGACGAAGCGGATCGCGGTCGAAGCGTGCGGCCCCGACTTCTCAACCAACGCCCAGGTCGCGGTCCTGATTCACGAGATCTCCCACGCGCTTATCGCCGACCAGCGCGACCGCCTGCCCGAGATGCTCACCTACGCCGAGGAGGAGGTGATCGTCGAGTCGGTGGCCCACAGCGTCTGCGCCAGCGCCGGCCTCGACACCGCAGGTTCCTCGGTCCCATACCTGGCCAGCTGGAGCGAGGCCGATGTCGAGCTCACAGTCCTCGAAGCCTACGCACAGCTGATCGACGCTCTCGCCAAGCGGATCGAGACCGCGCTCATCAACGCAGACTCACCGAAACCGCAGCCCGTCGACACCGCCGGTACCACCGCCTCCGAGCCTCCCGGCGAGGCGGCCCGATCTCCTCACACCAGTGTGGCCCGCTCCTCGACGGCTTCAACCCCGCAAGGGGGTTCCCCTGCGCCTGCGGCGCCGGTTCCGCCATCTCGATCCCGAGCCGTTCCTGGGCTCGTCAACCGAACCACCTCACAAGGAGGCCCGAAGTGAAGGACATAAACCAGGCAGTGTTCACCGCCCGACTGACCCGCGACCCCGAGCTCCGCGAGACGCCCTCCGGCAACTCGGTCTCGACCATGAGGGTCGCGATCGGCAGGCCCAACGGCAAGGACGGGGAGGACCGCAAGGCGGCCTTCTACGACCTCGAGGTCTGGGGCAAGCTCGCCGAGACCTGCGCCAAGTACCTCAGTACGGGCCGGCGGATAGCGGTCGTCGCCCGGCTTGAGCACCGGCAGTGGACCGACGACAACGAAAACCCGCGCCAGAGCAACTACCTGGTCGGGGAGGAGGTCAGCTTCCTCGATCCCCCTCCGAGCGAGGAGGAGCCAGAGGCTGGCGAGTAAGCCGACCAGCTCAGAGGGGCGCCCGTCCGAGAGGATGGGCGCCCTTTTTGTCTGGTTCGCCGCCGCCTTGTCGAGGACCATCCCACCGATGAAGCGCGCCCTCACTTTTCTCACCCTGGCACTCATCACCGCGACCGGCCCGGGCTGCGATGCCGGCGCCTCCGAGTCGTCCGCGCATCTCGACTCACCTCTCCGCGCCGAGGTCGCCTACGCCGTTGACGGCGACACGCTCCGGGTCCGCCTCGCCGACGGCGGCCTCGACTATGTCCGCCTGGTAGGGATCGACACCCCCGAGGACGTCCGTCCCGGCTACCCGACCGAGTGTGGAGCAAGGGCCGCGGCTGCCTCGATGGAGCGACTCGCCCCCGAAGGGGCGACCGTTATCTTGAAGCCCGACGCCGTCGCCGGCGCCGAAGACCGCTACGGTCGCCTGCTCGCCCACGCCTTCGTCGACGGGCGCCAACTCGAGATCGCCCAACTGCGCCGCGGCCTCGCCTATGTCTACCGCTATGACGACCAGAGCTTCGAAGGCCTGCCCCACTTCGAAGCGGCGGAGCGCTCAGCCCGCCGCGCCGGTCGCGGCTCATGGAAACGCTGCGGCGGTGGCTTCCACTCCGCCGAGGTCGGCGTTCAGGACTAGCTGCCTTCGAGTGAACCGCTAGCCAGGCGACTCGGGCTGCGAGAGTCCTCAAAGCAGCTAGGCCCGCGCGACCTGCCTCCCGTTGGCGTCCTTGGAGGCAACGCGCTTGCGAATCTTGGCGAGGATCTGATTGTCAACTTTCGCATCGGGGCCGAACTCCATCTTGAAAGGCGTTGCCTCTGGGAGCCGCGCACGAACCTGCTTGTGGTCTTCCTCGTTGAAGAACGACACATAGACCGGGATATCGGTCGAGACCGAGCTCAACGCTTCAACCAGAGGCGGATCGTGGAGTGAGTGCCCGATTACCAGCACCGCGTCTGCTTCTTTCAGCGCGAAATCGAACTCGCCCCAGAGCTGGTCGACCATCGAGTCATTGGTCGGGTCCTTGTCGGGATCGGGATACAGCACGACCGGAGTCCCCAGCCGGTCGATGAATTGAAGTTCGGCCGGGTGCTCGACGATGTCGCCGCTGTCGGTCAGATACCAGCCGACCGCGCCGTGCAGGTGGATCACCGGGGTCAGCCTGTCGCGGTTCGCGACCATTCCTGAAGGCTCGAGCTTGTGCAACCTGCCTTCGGCGCCCTTGAAGCCCGCGTTGACCGGGTATCCATTCGCGAGCAGGGCGGGCTCGGCCGCCCGGTCGTAATTGGTGGTCGCGACGATCAGGTCCGGCCGACCGACTCGGTCCAAGAGACCGCCGTATGCCTTGCTCGACAGCTCATCGTCGATCCGGGCCTGTCCGAACTGCTCAAAGAGCGTTCTGTTGATTGTTTCTGAGACGACCTCGAGGCGGGCGGTCGCCTGGTTTCTGGCTGCCAAGATCTTTGCGTGCGGATGTTCGCCGGGATGGGGGGAGCCGAGGCCATCGAAGCGCGGGTCGATCTCCCGTGTCCTGGCCCAGCGAAGCAGCAGCCCGAGGTTCGTCTCGAATTCCGGCCCCGAGGTGCCCCGTTTCAGTCCACATGCTTCAGCCAAGTTGGGTTCGTGCTGGTCGAGAGCGTCACACAGCGCATCGGACCAATGTGTCATCAGCGGCATCGGTGTCTTGTCGCCGCCGAGGTTGCGACTTGCGCCAGCGCCGGTAACCAAAAGGAGTGTCATAGAGGCGAGATCGTAGAGGGCGGGTAGGAAGCCGGCTCAAGCCCACGGACGGCCGCGATCAGTATCCATTCTGGCGTCGATGAGCCACCCTTCAAGCGGCGAGCTCCCCTCCCGGAGGTTCAAAGGGCGCACTGCATCAGCCACCGAGGGGCAGCCGCCGCCCTCACAGCGCGACTCGACCTTCTGTCGACAGTCCGCACACCACCAGGCTGAGCGCATCCAAATGAGCCGGTGGGCCATGCCGGTCATCGCAC
Organism: uncultured Solirubrobacterales bacterium; assembly: GCA_963836415.1. GTDB lineage: Bacteria > Actinomycetota > Thermoleophilia > Solirubrobacterales > 70-9 > VRUE01. The sequence goes on along the minus strand of CAWIJE010000004.1, from coordinate 964,977 downwards.
AGATCACCCGCCGATGATCGCGGCGGCCGCGGCGGAGTGATACCTCACCGCATCCGGTACGGATTCGTATTTAGAGTCATCCACAACACGACTTACCCGGAACTCGACCAAGGACGTGAGAGATGTCAGACGCGATCGACGGCGCCCGCCGCGTGATTCAGGACCGCATCGAGGAGATCGACTTGGAGGCAGCCAGCCTGCGCGTCGCGCTCGAGAGTCTCGGCGGCTCGGGGTACCGATCTCCCGCCACCCCGAAAGCCCGCCGACCCAAACGAAGCGGCAAACGGGCCCCCCGCGGCCAGCGCCGCGAGCAGTTCCTGGCGGCGCTCAAGGCCAAGCCCGGCTCGAGAGTCGCCGACGTCGCGAAGGAGATCGGCATCTCCTCAAACCAGGGCCACGCCCTCGCCCGCCCCCTGCTGAAAGACGGGACGATCAGCAAGCGCGCCGGCAAACTCCAGATCGCAAAAAAAAGGCCAAATAGCCTGCGGGCGCTGAGGCCCCGCCTGCCGCCAACGCGCCCTTGGGGGCGCGGGTCGGGGGGTGGGGTCAGAGAAAGGCTCGACCCTCAGGCAAAGCTCACGACCCATCCCAGCTCACATATCCAGAGGGAGCAGAGCCCACCGAACCGAGTAGCGATAGCTCGATCTCAGACCCAGTCAGACGGGGACCCAGATCGCCAAACCCTTCGCGGCTCTGCTCCCCCCAACGGAAGCCTCAGCCCAGACCCCACCCCCCGACACACTATGAACCCGCCGGTCTGCCGGTGCAGCGCGATCCGCCACGCGGACTCCTCGCCGCGATGGTCGGCGTCACCAAGATCCAACCGGCAGAACGCCAACTACTGGATCGAGGCTGTCGCCGAGGGCGCGGAGGACTACTACACCAAGCCCGGCGAGTCGCCGGGCCGCTGGCTAGGATCGCTGGCCGCCGAGCTCGGGCTCGCGGGCGAGATCGACCGCGACTGCCTACGCCGCCGCCCTCGCCGGCCAAGACCCTGCCAGCGGCGACCAGCTGGTCAACCGTCCCGCTCCCGCGAATCTTCACCGACGCCTCGGGCCGCGAGCGCCGCGCTCGAGCCGGTGCTCGGCTTCGACGTCCGCTTCGCCGCGCCGAAGTCGGTCTCACTGCTCTACGCGGTCGGCTCTCCCGAGGTCCGCGCCGCGGTCCCGCGCCCACGAACAGCGCGGTCGCCGAGGCGATCGCCTACCTCGAGCAGAACGCCTGCTTCGTCTCACGCGGCAAGGGCGGCGCCCGCGTCGAGCCTGGCCGGGCTTCCTGGCGATGGCCTTCCGCCACCGCTCCTCGCGGGCCGGCGACCCGGCCCTTCACACCCACGTCCTCGTCGCCAACCTGACCCGAGCCGCCTCCGACGGGCGCTGGCTCAGCCTCGCCAGCCCGCGCCGCCGCTCGCCGCTCTATCACCAGGCTAAGCCCGCCGGCTACGTCTACCAGGCAGCACTCCGCGCAAACGTCACCCGCGAGCTCGGCCTCGAGTGGCAGCCGATCCACAACGGCTACGCCGACCTCGCTGCGATCGATCGCCCGGTGATCGAGCACTTCTCCCAGCGCCGGGCGGAGATCTCGCGAGGCGTTGGCCGAGCAGCGGCCTCGATTCGGCCAAGGCCGCAGAAGTCGCCGCCTACCGAACCCGCGACGCCAAGGACCACGACGTCGACCCCGACACCCGGCGCGCGGAGTGGGTCGCGCGCGCCGCCGAGTTCGACCTCGGGCCGAGCAGATCGACCGCGAGCTCGCCTACGTCGACGCCGCGCGAGCCGAGCCCGATCTCCGCCGCCGACGCCGATGCGGCGCTCGCCGAACTGGAGCAGCATCGCTCTCACTTCGACCGCCGCGACCTGCTCTGCGCCCTCGCCAACCAGCTTCCCGAGGGCGCCGGCTGCGGCGGCGCTCGGCGAGGCCGTCGGAGCGGCTGCTCCGCACCGGCGAGCGTGATCGAGATCCACTCCTCCTCCGACCCGCTCGACGCCGACCTTCTACACGACCCCACGGCTCTGGGCCCTCGAGCAGCGGCTTCATCGAGACCGCCCGCCGAAGGCCAGAGGCGGGGGCGGCAATCGTCGACCACGCGACTCTGCCGCCGTCCTCGAGCGCCACCGCTACCTCGGCGAGGACCAGGCTGCGATGGTCGCCGGCTCGACGCGGGGCGGCGAGCGGATCGTCGCCGTCGCCGCCCGCCCGGCACCGGCAAGACGACCGCGCTCGCCGCCGCGCGGGAGGCCTGGGAGGCGGCCGGCCATCCGGTGATCGGCGTCGCCAGCGCCCGCAGCGCCTCGGGCGAGCTGACCGACGCAGGCATCCCCGGCTACCTCGATAACGGCGCTCCTGATCCGAGCCGAGGAGTGGGAGGCCAGCGGCTTGGCGGCGCTCGAGCCCGGGCACGGTGATCGTCCTCGATGAGGCGAGCACCGCCTCGACCCCGCACCTAGCGGCGCTCGCCGAGCTGGCCGAGGATGCGGGGGAAAGCTGGTAGCGATCGGGGACCCGCGGCAGATCGGGGCGGTCGGGCCGGGCGGCCTCTACGGCCACCTGACCAAGACCTTCGAGCCGGCCCGCGCTCACGGAGATCCGCCGCCAGCGCGACCCGGGCGATCGCCGCATGGTCGAGCTCGCCCACGCCGGGCGCGGGCTCGGATGCGCTCGACCTGCTGCGCACGCGCGAGCGCCTGCGGATCGCCGACACCCTGCCCGAGTCCCTCGACGCACTCGTCCTCGACTGGCACCAGCGACTACGCGGCGCGGCGCCGACGCGGTGATGATCGCCCGCCGCACCCGCGACGTCGCCGAGCTCAACGCCCGCGCTCGCGACCTGCTCGCCGCACGACCGCGCGCCGGACGGCCCCGCCGATCGAGATCGGCGGCGAGGAGTTCGCGGTCGGCGACCGGCTGATCACCCGGATCAACACCCACGCAGGTCTCAAACCGCGAGCGCTGGGAGATCGCTGCGATCGATCGCCGACTAGGGCGCGGTCGAGCTCGCCCGCATCGGCGGCGACCGCCGCCGCCTCACCCTGGCTCCACATACCTCGACCGCCGCACCACACACGGCGAGCCCGCGATCCAGCACGCCTACGCGCTGACGGCCTATGCGACCGAGGCGAAGACCTTCGACTCCGCCTTCGTCCTCGCTCGACGCCGGGAATCAGACGCGAGGAGTTCCTGGTCGCGGTCTCGCGCGCCCGCGGCGCGACCACCGCCTACGGCGTCGCCTCGCTTGAGCTCCCCGACCCCGAGCTCGGCCCGGGGAAGCGGGCGATCGAGGACTCCGCGCACGAGTTGCGCGCCGCCGCTGAGCGCCCCGCCCGCGAGCACCCGGCATTCGAGACCGGGGTCCGCGAGCGGGTCGCCGAGCTCGCCGGGTTCGAGCTGGCTCTGCGCCGCTCCGAGCTGCGCGGTCGCCTCTCGGCCACGTCGCGGCCATCGCCGAATCGAGACCGGCTGGCGGTCCTGGAATCGAGGATCGCCAAGTGCGAGGGGCGCCTCGCCGACCTCGACTCGGCCCACGACGCCCTCGCCGAGCGGCGCCGGCCCGACCGCCGGCTGCTAGCCAGACTCGAGAGCGAGCGTCGGCTTGCGACTCGTCAGCTCGGGCGCCTCGAAGTCGAAAGGCCGAACCTCGAAGCCGAGATCGAGCACGAGCGCGATCGGGAGGCCGGGCGGCAACCGGGGGAGCGCCTCGAGCTTGCCCTGATCGAAGAGCGTCTGGAGCAGGTCTGCCGCCGCGAGGTCGCCGCCGAGCGCCTGCAGCCATCGCCGCTCATAACCGCCGCGCTCGGGGAGCGCCCCACGGACCCGGCAGCGGTCGATCTTTGGAACGAGGGCGTGCAGGAGATCCACTCCTATCGCCGCCGCCACGCCCTCAGCTCGACCGGCATTCCTCTCGGCCGACAGCCACGCTCGCACGCCCTACACCGCGAATGGCAACTTGCCGGCGCGCGCCTCGCCCGAATCCAGGCGGCCCTCGGGGTCGAGCAGACTCCGATGGGCGAGCGGAGCCTCGCGCCCGAGCTATGAGGCTCGCTCGCCCATCACTCTTGGCCCAACTCGATCCGTTCCGGCGGCTAACGTAGATCCATGCACGAACCGACCCGACCGGCGCTCTGGACCGTCGGCCACTCAAACCACGAGCTTGCCCGCTTTCTCGACCTACTTGGCGGCGAGGGGATCGAGGCCGTTATAGACGTGCGCTCATACCCTTACTCGCGCTACGCCCCTCATTTCAACCGGGAGGAGCTGCAGCAGTCGCTGTACGGCGCCGGGCTCGGCTACTACTTTCAGGGCGAAGCGCTCGGAGGCCGCCCCTCGAGCGAGGAGCACTACGACCGGGAGGGCCATGCCCTCTATGGCCCGATGTCCGAACAGCCCGCCTTTCGGGCGGCGATCGAGCGAATCGTCTCGGGATCCAGCTCGCACCGCCTCGCCCTGCTCTGCAGCGAGGGCCTTCCCGGCGAGTGCCACCGCCGACTCTTGGTCGGCCGGGTCCTCTGTTGCCACGGCGTCGAGCTCCGCCACATCTTTCCCGACGGGCACCTCGAGGTCGAGACCGAGGTTAATCTCTCCCCCTCGGGCGAACAGGCCTTCCTCTTCGATCAGGGTGAGCCACCGTGGAGATCTACACAATCGGTTTCACGCAGACGACGGCTGAGCACTTCTTCGGCCGCCTAGCCGACGCCGGCATCGGGCGCCTGCTCGACGTCCGCCTCAACAACTCCTCCCAGCTCGCCGGCTTCGCCAAGGCTAGGGACCTGCCCTACTTCCTCAGGGAGCTGGTCGGCGCCATCTACGAGCACGAGCCGCTCCTGGCGCCGACCAAGGACTTACTCGACGACTACAAAAAACACGGTGCCGACTGGGACATCTACGAGAGTAACTTCGTCAAGCTACTCCGAGAGAGACGGGTCGAGGACACACTGGACCGATCCGATTTCAACACCACGACCGCGCTGCTCTGCAGCGAGGCGACTGCGGAGAAGTGCCACCGGCGTTTGGTGTGCGAGTATCTGGCCACTCACTGGCCAGACTTACACTCGACACACCTTTGACACAGATCGTCGTCAACCACATCACTCGGATGACGGAGCCGCGAATCTGCGTGGCAGGGATCGAGGTGAACTCAAAGCAGCACCTGCGGCCTGTGACCGACGCCGCCAACCCCCTGACCACTGAGCTCCTGGTCGAGTCGGGTGGGCCGTTCGAGATTGGCGCCGAGGTCGACCTCGGCGAGACCGAGGCCCGGCCCAACCCCCCCGAGACCGAGGACCACGACTTCGACCCCGAGGCGACCGAGGGGCTCGGCCGGCTCGAGCCCGCAAAGTACTGGGAGTTGCTCGAGGGAGTCTCGGTCGACAGCCTCGCCGAGGCCTTCGGGCCCGAATTAGAGCGCCGCAAAAAGAGCTACGCGATCGTCAAGGGACACGGGCAGAGCTCGCTGGCCTGCGTCCGTCCTCCGGGCGAGGTGGGCATTCGAGTAAATACATTCGGCAAGTTGAGGGTCACCTATAGGGAGGGCGACGGCGCCCCCGCCTCGATTGCCGTCACCGACCTGCGCCTCTTCGAGGCCGACCAAAAGGAGCCCCGCCGCAAACTGGTCCGCCGATTGGCCGAGCGGATCGAGTCCGGCGTCATTGTCCTCCTCATGTTCGGGCTCGCCCGCGCCTTTACGGCCGGAGGCGATGACACCGAACGACACTGGCTGCAGGTCAATGGCATCTGCCTCGAAGACGACCCGCTCGTCCTCTAGAGCGCCTCTCAGGCAACGACCAGACCGAGCTCTCCAACCTTCACCGCGGCCTCTTTCTCCTCACTCTCCTGAGCGTTCGCCGTGTCCTCCTCGCGGGCTTCGTCGGCGACGTCCTCGTCGGGCTGTCCCTCCGCGGCGCGCTTGCAATCCGAGTCGCCGGTGAGCTTCTCCCGCACCTCTCGCGCGATCGCCTCGACCAAATCAGGGCGCTCCTCGAGCAGCGCCTTCGCCTTCGCCCGGCCCTGGCCGAGGCGCTCGGGGCCGTAGGAGAAATGGGGGCCGCTGCGCTTGACGATCCCCGCCTCGACCGCGAGGTCGAGCACACAGCCGACCTTCGAGATCCCGCGCCCAAAATCGATGTCGAACTCGGCAACTCCGAAGGGGGCGGCGACTTTGTTCTTGGCGACCTTGACCCGGACCCTGTTGCCAATCGCCCGCTTGCCGTTTTTGAGGCTCTCGATCCGGCGGATGTCGAGCCGCTGGGAGGCGTAGAACTTGAGCGCCCGGCCGCCCGGCTGGGTCTCCTTAGGGCCGTAGACGACGCCGATCCTTTCGCGCAGCTGGTTGGTGAAGAGGCAGAGCGTGCCGCTCGAGCGCAGGTCGCCGGCGAGCTTTCGCATCGCCTTGCTCATCATCCGCGATTGCAGCCCGACCGCCTGGTCGCCCATCTGTCCCTCGAGCTCGGCACGCGGAACGAGCGCCGCGGCGGAGTCGACCACGATCAGGGCGATCTCCCTCGAGCGCGCCAGCAGGTCGACCATCTCGAGCGCCGCCTCCCCGTAGTCGGGCTGGGAGAGCAGGAGATCATCGGTGTCGACCCCGATCGCGGCGGCATAGCGGGGGTCCATCGCATGCTCGGCGTCGATGAAGGCGCAGCGTCCGCCGAGCCGCTGGGCTTCGGCGATCAGGTGGTAGGCGAGGGTTGTCTTGCCCGAGGACTCGGGCCCGTAGAGCTCGACGATCCGCCCTCTGGGGACGCCGCCGATCCCAAGCGCCAGGTCGAGCGAGAGCGCGCCGGTCGGAATCGTCTCCACCGCCGCGAGCGGACCGGCGCCGAGCAGCCGCATCGACCCCTCGCCGAACTCGCGCTCGATCTGGGCCAGCGCCGCGGCCAAGTTGGTGATCTCCGAGGTATTTGCCTTGCTCATCGTGCTCCTCCTTTTGGTTGGTCTTCCTCCCAGGGCGCCGGCCAACCGTGGCGCAGCGCCCGGGCAAGTTCCCTGACCCCTACGTGGGTCAGCGCGTGAGCGAGCTCGACCTCCTGTGCCGGGCCGATGCAGGCCCCGAGCCACAACTCGCCGCTATCGAAGAGGCGGTGGTGGGTGCGACAGAGAGCGATCACGCAGTCGCGGTGCTCGCAGCCACCGAGGCGCTGGGGCACTAGGTGAGCGGGGTCGACCGGCGTCCGCCCGCAGACCAGACAGCCGGCCGCGGCCACCTTGGCGCGCTGGCGCTCCGAGGCCGCGTTGCGGCGGCTGACGTCGACTTCGCCGCGGGGAAGATGCCCGGGGCGCAGCCGGCTTTGTCTCGCGATCTGAGTGCTCACGCCCTCTCCAAGAAACCCCCGGCTCGATCTCGCCCCCCTTGGGTGCTCGCCCCGCTCGGACCGTTGCCGGAGACCCGAGGAGGGGGCGAAATTCGCAGCGCCGCTGCTTGAAGACCGGGGGCCAGACGGGCTCCCGACGACAACCAAAGGAGCAAGACATGAACAACGTCAGCCTGATCGGCCGCCTGACCAGGGACCCCAACCTCGTCCACCACGACGAGCGCCCGATCTGCGAGCTGCGGCTCGCCGTCGACAACGGCAGCCACCCGACCACCTTCGTCGACGTCCGCACCTTCGACGGGCAGGCCTACGTCTGCGCGGAGTACCTGGCCAAGGGCGAGCCGGTGGCCGTCAGCGGGACCTTGGTCAGCGACGAGTGGCGCGGGGCCGATGACTCCTTCCACCAGCGCCACAGCATCATCGGCCACGTCGAATTCCTCGACAAGCTGCGTGCTGGGCGCGAGCCGGAGACCGAGGGCGACGCCGAGGAGCGCTCAGGCCAGCCGGTCGCTGCCTGAGGCCGGTGTGACCCGAGGCCCGGCTTCTTCATCCGGGTCTCGGCTTCCCCGGACAGCCGCCTACGTACAGGCGCCCCGCCGACGGGTTCGAAGCCGAAGGCGCCGTCGTCTCCTCGAGTCGTGGTCGCGAATCAAGAGGTGCGCCGAAACCGCCCACTGCCTTGCGGGTATGTGGGCGGTTTCGGCCTAGGTGGGGCAGGGGGTCGGGGTCGCTCAGTCGCGCGGGTGACTGGCCTTGGCGGCGCTCAGCTTTGAGACCAGCTTCGTCGCTCCCCCACCGGCTGGGCCCCAAGGCGCGGCGACTGCGGGGCGGGACCGCCGCGAGGGAAACGGAAGACGGCTGGTGGACGCGGGCCCTCACCTTCGCACGCGCCACGGGGGTTCGACTACGTCTCACCCCGTGGCGCGTGCGTGTGGGCCGCATGACCACACAGCGACGTTCCCCAAGTCCACAAACCACCAACGAACCGGCCCGCATCCTCGAGGCGCTGCTTGCCGAGCACGGCACCGAGCTGCGCCGCCAGGCCGCCCGCCACGCCGGGCCCGAGCATGCCGAGGACGCGCTGCAGGATGCCTGCTGCCAGCTGCTTCGCTGCTACCAGGGCCCGCCCGGGCTCGACGCCCTGCGCTGGATGATGACCACGACCAAACGCTGCGCCTGGGCAACTGCCCGCCGCGAGCGGCGCCCACGCCTGCCGCTCTCCACGACAGACGCTCTCGAGGCCGATCCGACGACCGAGACCGTCGCAGTCGCCGACGAGCGCCCTGGCCCCGACGCTCTAGCCGAACGCCACGACCACCATGCCTGGGCCTGCGCCTCGATCGCACGCCTCAAGCCCGACGAGCGCACCGCCTTGGTCCTGTTCGGCCTGGGCTGCTCCTACCGGGAGATCGGCGAGCTTCGTGGCTGGACCTACACGAAGGTGAATAGATGCATCAACGAGGGTCGCTCGGCGCTAAGGACGGATCGGATTTAGCCGAAGGCCGCACCCGACTACCCATCAGAGGCTGGGCTCGTCAAGGGTGTCGGACCGGTTGAGCCTGCGCCTATCCTTAGCCCCATGCGTTCCTCTCCGACTCTTCGGGTGGCACGGGCACTGGTTCACTACCGCCATCAGGTTGTGCGGGGCGAAATCAGTCGCGCCGTCCTTTTGGACGAGGTCGGCGTGCCGCTGGCCACACTTCGGAGCGCCGCCGGGGATCTCGGGGCGCAGACCAACGAACCAGGCCTGCGATTTTTCGACGCAAGCGAGAAGGGGGCGCTCAAATTCGGGCCGGGAGCTGGGCTCGTGGTCGGCCTCTCGATTGGGACGAGCAGTCTGCGAGCCGCCCTGGTCGATGCCCACGGCGAAGCGGTCCTCACGGCCGCCTTGGAGCCGAGTGGGGAACAACTGAAGAAGTCGCCGACCGATCTCCTCGAGGACGTTAAGAAGCTCGTCGGGCACCTTGTTAGGCGTGTCTTCGACAAGCGCCCGGACCTACTCGTCGATGGGTGCCTGCCGTTGCTCGGAGTGAGCGTCGCATGGCCTTCTCCCATCAACCGACACAAGCGGCCGGACGGGTATGCGCTCGAGCACTCTCGCTGGAAGGAGCGGAATCTGAACGACCGGCTCTCGCGCGCCTTGAAGCTCAAATCCCAACGCTGCAACTCACTCAATGACACCGCGGCCGCCGCCCTCACCATCGCAGCTGAGAGATCGGTTCCCATGATGCGCGATGATCCGCCTCATCCGCGGCTGACCTTCGTCCTTCGGTTGGCTGGCGGCATCGGTGGAGCGACCGTTGTGATCGAGCCACCGGTGTTCGACCCCGAGAAACTGGTCGGTGGTTTCACGACCAGCATCCTGCTGGGCGGGCGCGATCTGCACGCTGGGGAGATCGGGCATATACGGATCGGCGACGGTCAGATCGACGAGCTGAACCGCGCATGCAAACGGGACGCGATGGACCTCGAGCCGATCCTTCCGGGGCGTTGCTCTTGTGCACCGCCCGAAGAGGCCGCCGAGCAGATAAAGCATTTGGAGGCCTACGCGGCGGCCCCGGCGCTCGCTCGCCGGTTGGGACTGGACCCTCGGGACGTCGGAGCATTGGACGTCTTGCGTGACCAGCCACACGATCCACACGACCCACGCGAGACGCGGGTTCTAGAGGACATGGGAGAGCTGGTCGCGCACGCGCTTCGTGGCCCGATCGCCGTGCTGGATCCGGCGGAGATTGTGCTCACTGGCTCGCTGGCCTTCGAGACAGTGCGCCGGAGAATCGAAACCTACCTACAGGCGAACGAGGTGTTCAGCGCTGCCCCCGAAGTCACTCAGCTGGAAGGGGACGAGAACCGTTATGTGCGCGCTCGGGGTGCGGCGCTCGCCGTGGTTCGCCGGCAGCTGCACCGCGCGCTGCCCGAGTTGGTGGGGCACTCCAAGGCCGAGGTGCGCCGCGAGCGGGTTGAACAGTTGACAGAGCCCCTCTCCGAGGGCACTTGGAGCGACTCGAAAAGCGCACGCAAGATCGATCCGGCCCATGCCGGGGACGCCTAATCTCACCGACCCGTTTCTTTAACGGGTGTGACGTGATGAAGCGCCGTCGTCTAGTTTCATCGCCGCCCGTTGAACTCTCGATCGGAGATCCCTGGCTTTGCGACCCTCACGACGCTCCGCGCCGGCGGCCCGCCACGGTCCTACCTCGAAGCGAGGGACGAGCCCGAGATCCTCGCGGCGCTCGCCGCGGTCCGCGGGCCTACTCTGGTCTTTGCCGGTGGGTCGAACCTGCTCGTAGCCGACGAGGGCTTCGACGGAACCGCGGTGCACATTCGCTCACGCGGAGTCGAGATCCGCGGCGTTGAGGTCACTGTCGCCGCGGGGGAGCCCTGGGACGACGTGGTGGCCACGACGGTCGACGCTGGCCTCGCCGGCCTTGAGCTACTCTCGGGCATCCCGGGCAGTGCGGGAGCTGCGCCCGTCCAGAACGTGGGCGCTTACGGACAGGAGGTCGCCGAGACGATCGTGTCGGTCCGTGCCTACGATCGGCAGCAGGGGGCGGTCATCGAGATCCCAGGAAACCGGTGTGGGTTCGACTACCGAACAAGTCATTTTCAGCGCGACAACCGCGTCGTCTTATCGGTGACATTCCGCCTTGAGCGCGCCGAGTTGTGCAAGCCGATCACCTACGAAGGCCTGCTCACGGAGCTTGACATCGAGGAGAGGGAGCAGGTTCCGCTCGGGGATGCCCGGACGGCGGTAATCGCAGTTCGAAGAGAAAAGAGCATGGTCCTCGACGACGAAGATCCAGACTCAGTCAGCGCCGGGTCGTTCTTCAAGAACCCGTTGCTTGCACCTGACCGAGCTGCTCGTCTCCAGCGTGAATCGGGGCTCACGCGAATCGACGAGGAAGATCCACGCGAGGACGGGCTCCAGAAGTTCAGCGCCGCTCAGCTGATCCTCGCGGCTGGATTCGAGAAGGGTCACCGAGGTCCGGGGTCTGCCCGGCTTTCGAACAACCACGTGCTGGCAGTCGTGAACGATGGGAACGCCCAGGCTCGGGACCTGGTTGCGCTTGCTTCTCAGATCAAGAGCGCCGTATCAGGTCGGTTCGACGTCGAGTTGATTCCCGAGCCCACGCTGGTCGGCCTTTCAGTCTGAAATTCGCCCCTACGGAACTCCCGTGCCCACTCCGAGGGCGACCGCCGCGATCGTCACGCCCCCAGCTGGGTCGGCCGCGTCGCCAGATCGCTCGTTTTTGCAAGCCACTCATTGGCGTTTGCCCGAGCGCCAGAGCTAGTCGGCGACTGGAGCTCCTACGGCCGGAAGCCCGTCGAAGCCTGCGTGTACCCGCCGGCCTGGGGCTCTGGAGGAGTTTGATTGTCCGGTCTCAGGCCATATCGTGCGTTTATCGTATTAATTTCACGTGTTCTACGTAGAATTATAGTGCCTTCGGCAGGTATTTTTCCTTATCGACATTTTCTAGCCAGGAGATCTCGCCATGAACGCCCCTGCCGGACGGTTCTGGAAAACGCAATCCACGGTCGAGTGTGCAATCCGCGCCGACGCACGGTCTGTCCGATCGCGTGGGGCAGGCTCATGATTAGCGGCCCGCTTTTCGCGACCCACGGGCTCATCGTGAGAGCGGGTGGCGATTCGGGCACGATTGACGCCATCTGCGGCGAGCGCCAGCGCGCCTACGGGCCAGACGGGCCTGGCAGCTTCGGCCGAGACGCCTATGACGACTACGGCGAGCACTTGTTCGTCACCCGCGCCGCCGGCCGCCGGCCGCTCGGAGCCATGCGCCTCGGACCCGGCCCACTGCTCCTTGGGGAGGGCGGTTTTCCAGCTTCGGAAACGAGCCGCTACTGGAGGTCGAGCGAGATATCCGACGAGTTCCTAGCCAGCGGGCTCGAGATCAACCGCGTTTGGATCAGCGGCTCCCGGGATCCGATGCGTAGATTCATCCTGCCGGCGCTCTGGTGCGGGCTTCGCAGATATTTGGAGCTCAACTCGCATCTGAGGCACATTTTCGGTGCGGTCGCGCTCACGGACTATCCCCCCGACGCAGCGGAACGGGTGACGGCGCACTTCGCTCGATTTCACGGGGCGCCGCGGAGAATCTTCGAGCCGATCAGGCCCGCACCGGTGGGCAGTTTCGATCGACACACGGACGCCGATGGCATGGCCGAGATGGCTCGCCTCAACGAGGAGCTCCGCTCGAGAACTCCGAACAAAGGCGTGCCGCCTCTTCTCTACCTCTATGCCTCGGTCGGTATGACGGTCCTGGCGGATCCGGGCTACGACGAGACGGGCCGCGGAGTCCTGATTCCGGTGCACGTCCGAGTGGAGAACCTCGCCCAGAGTTTCGTGGCGATGCGGAGAAACCTGCGAGAAGCCAGTTGACTGTGACGCCGCGCAACGGTCCCTCCCCGGTGGACTTGGAGCGCCTCCTGAGGGATCGCCTGCCCAAAGGCACGCATTGGCTTGCTCCGGCGGCGTGGCGGGTGCTCGGCTTCGACGGCGCAGCCGCCCTGCTCGAGAGCCTGCCCCGAGGGAGTCCCGAGGATCTTGTTCGCGACCTCCTCGCCTCGCTCGCGATCCGCTGGCGGCTCGACGCGCCCATCCCCCTGCCGGCCAGTGGACCGCTGATCGTCGTGGCAAATCATCCGCTCGGCCTGATCGACGGCCTGGTGCTTCTCGACTGCATGTACGAGACGAGGACCGACGTGAGGTTGCTGGCAAACCGTCAACTGGCCGAGCTTCCGGCCATCGGCTCGATCGTCCTGCCAGTGACTCCGAGATCGATGCGACCCACTGGTGGGAAGGGGGCAGCCCTGACGAGCGCAGGCGCCCATCTCAAGAAAGGGGGGTCGTTGCTCGTCTTTCCGGCCGGCGCCGTGGCGCATCGGCGCCGGGATGGGATTCCCGCCGACAGCAACTGGCGCACCGGTGCAGCCCGACTCGCCGCCCAGAACGGTTGCCGGGTGGTCCCCGCCGCGGTGCTGGCGCAAAATTCAGCCAGTTTCTATGCCCTCGGCAAACTCAGCGGCGCAGCCGCGGACACCCTTCTCATCCGGGAGGCACTTGCCTGTCGCGGAGCGACCATCCAGCTTGTGACGGGTGCGCCGATGAAACCCCCCGACGCCTCCGAGGGCGAGATCCAAAGCTTCTCAGTCGTTCTGCGAGACGCTGTTCACGCTCAATTGGCGCGGATGCAATCGAGAGGCGCTCCTCCTCGAGATACCCGAGGCGCAGCGGTTGGAAGGCTGCGCTGTTCCGTGGGGCGAACATCGAGGCGGTGCTCTCGATCCGAGGCGGAGGGCCAGCGCTCTGGCTCCCTTGAGAGCTCCAACTCGGGGCGGTAGCTCCTTCCGATCCGCGGCCCCCTCGAACAACCTACGAACCAAACCCCGATCTCCTCGTAGCTCTCCTGTGGCGGCGCCCACCCTGCCCGCCGGATGCTTGGCGCTGTCGCCCGTCGAGGGCGCCGGGGGCAGGTAGCGCGGCGCCGGGAGACCGCCGCCTCGCCCGCCTCCCGCCATCAGAGCCCGAGCAGGGGAGCGGAAGTGCACCAACACCACGAGGCCTTCATCGCAGCGATCGACGAGCGCGAAATCCTCATCCTCACCTTCGCCAGCAAGGAGGACGGTGGCGCCGAGCTGATCCGCAGCTGCGCGCCGATGGATTTCGGACCGAGCACCCGGACCCACGACAAGTCCGACCGCTACCACTTCCACGACTACGACTCAGGCGATGGTCCCCACACCCTCAGCCTGCCGCCCGAGCAGGTGGTGTCGATCGAGCCGACCGGACAGACCTTCGACCCCGGCGAGTTCATCACCTGGGACACCGACTGGCACCACGCCCGTGACTGGGGCTCCTACAGTTGATCTCCCAGGCATCTCCGTCTTCGCGCCGGGATCCGGCCGGTATCTAGATGCCCGAGCTCTGGGATCCGGCCGACCTTCAAGCTGCCCGCCTGTTTCCCGGCGCCGGGATCAAGGGCGACGCAGAGGCGGAGACCCGGGCGACCTCCGCCCTGCTCTCCGTCCTCCAGGCCGTTCCCTCCTTTGGCAGGGCCCTGCTCGGATCTCTCGACGCGCCCGGCGGCACGATCTCGGCCTACACCGAGGTCCGACTCACGGATGCAGACGGGGTCACCCACGTCCCTGACGGCGCGGTGGTGATCGAGCGCGGGGCCCGTCGCTGGAGCGCCCTGGTCGAGGTCAAGACCGGCCGAAACCAACTCGAACCCGAGCAGCTGCTGCGCTACCTCAATCTCGCCAGGCGCTACGGCTTCGATGCGCTCTTCACCGTCTCCAATCAGATCGTCGCCGACCCGGCCGATCTCCCCTACGCGGTCAAGCGGCAGAAGATCGGCAAGCTGACCGTGCGCCACCTCTCCTGGTGGCAGGTGCTGACCGAGGCGATCGTCCAGCACCGCTTCCGCGGAGTCGAGGACCCCGACCAGGCGATGATCCTCGGCGAGCTGGTCCGCTACCTCACCGACGAGCGCTCGGGGGCCAGCGGCTTCTTGGGCATGGGGGAGGATTGGGTCCGGGTGCGAGACGGCGCTCGCAACGGCACCTTGCAGCCGAAGGACCCCGAGGCGCGGGCGACCGCCGCTCGCTGGGAGCAGCTGGTCGCCTACCTCTGCCTCAATCTCAGCCAGGAGCTCGGGGTCGTCGTCCGCGCCCGTTACCCGCGCGGCAAAGGCGCAGAGGAGCGGCTGGGAGAGGCGGCCTCGCGGCTCGCCGGCCTCGGCACCCTTCATGGTGTCTTCGCCGTCCCCGGCGCGGTCGGCCCGCTCGAGCTGTGCGCGGATCTCAAGGCAAAACAGCTGACCACCAGCGTGCCGCTCGACTCCCCGCGCGACCTCAAACGACCGACCGCCCGGATCAACTGGCTCCTTCGCCAGCTCAAGGATGCCCCCGATGACCTGCGTGTCGACGTCCGTTTCGAGAATCGTCGTGGCGGCAGCTCCGGGCTGCTGCGCGACTGTCGCGAGGATGCCACCGGTCTGCTTCTAGGTGGCGACCCTAGCGCCCAGCCGCGCTCCTTCGTCCTCGCCCTGACGAGGACGATTCGCGCCAAGGCCGGCAATGCCGAGGGGTCGTTCGTCAGCGAGGTCCGAAACCAGGCCGTCGACTTCTATCGCGACCTGGTCCAGGACCTTCGCCCGCCGCCGCCGAGCACTCCGAAGCTCCCCGACTCCGAGCGGCCAGAGCCGCCCGCCTCTCCCGCGTCCCCGGCCGCCGCTGAGCCCCTGCCGCCCGAGCCCAGCGAGAGCGAGGTCCGTCGTGAGCAGGGCCGCGGCTTCCAGAGCCTCGCCGACCTGTTGCGCGACGCCCCCCTCTGACTCTCAACCCGCTCCAACCCCTACCGAAGGAGAACCTCAATGTGGAAGTTCGAAATCTACGCCGATTCAGCAGGCAACTACCGGTGGCGCCTGAAGTCCTCAAACGGCCAGGTGGTCGGCTCTTCGGGCGAGGCCTTCGACTCGCGATCCAACGCCGTCAGGGCCGCTGAAAACGTGAAGCAGAACGCCTCCGGCGCGGAAATCGTCTGAGCCGGGCCGGGGGGAGGCTGGCGCTGGCCTGGGCCAGAGAGCTGCCGGTAGCGCAACGCCCGTCTCGCAGTCGCGACCGGGTGAGTTCCAAAAACGAATGGGGAGGATTGGATGTCGGTTTCGGAGATAGGTGCGGTGTGTTTTGGTCTGGTCGTCGGCTGGGTCACCTACCGAACCCTGCGCCGCGCCACGGAGAAAGTCGCGATCTCAGACGTCGCCACCGTGATCGGAGCGGTCGGCGGCGCCGCGGTGACGACGACCTTCGCGGGCCCCGAACTCTTCGGCTGGTACTCGATCGGCCTCGCTGCAGGCTTCTTCGGGTACCTCTTCTTCGCGGTCACCGTGCTGAAGGACACCGAATGGCTCAGCGGTGACTAGGTAGTTGCGCTGCCCACTCTGGAGACAAGCGGGCTACTCGCCGCCGCCGTAGCGCTGCTCGGCGCGGCGGCGGCATTCGTCCGTTCCTTTCTGCATCGACGTCGGGCACGCCGGCGAGCAGCGCGCCATGAGTCGCCCAGGTTCGAATACGAGGAGCGCACTATCCAGAGGGCGCCCAGCGCACCGCCCCATTCGCCCCCCAGCGAACACGCGGCGAGCGCCGACCCCGGTTTTGAAACTCCGCCGGAGCCCCCCTTCTCGGCGCGCCACGCCAACGTCGTTCTCACCGACGCCGCCGGGGAGCGCCCGGTCCACGCGCGATTTGGGTCCGAGGTTCTGCTCGAGGTCGACATCGGTGCCCTCCGGGAGGACTCCGATTCGATCGACGCGGTTCCCTTTCCCGACGAGATGCTGCCTGACGGCGATCTCGAGATCGCCGTCGTGCTGAGCAGCGCCGCGCTCGACGTGGGCCGCTTCGGTGCGGGCCGCTCGACTCAAGGCCAACGGGCCGCAGAGGGATCGCTCGTCCTGCCCCGCGACGGCTCAAAATCCCGAACCGCGGAGGGCACCGGCACGCTGCGTTTCACCATCGCCCTGCCCGAGGAGCCATGTCGTGCTCGCGCCAGGGCTCGTCTCAGCTACCTGTTTCGAGACACCGTCGTGCAGTCCCAGCAGCTCAATCTCTACGTGATGCCGGAGGGCGATGGTTGCAGTGCGGCTCTGCATGTCTTCACCGACTTCACGATTTCCGACCACCTCGACGGCGGACTCGCAGAGATCACCGAGCGCCCCCGGGTCTCGGTCCTCGTCAATGCCAACGACGACGACCTGCACGAGATCACCATTCGCGATCCCGGCGCGGGCGGGCGGCAATCAACGACGGCATTTCGCATCGACAGGGCGCCGCTCGAGGCCCTGCTCGGCAGCTTCCGCGATGCGCTCGCCGAGCGAGCCCCCAGCCGGCAGCGCCGATCCTCACGCGAGCTGGCCGCTGACCTGCGAACCCTGGCGCCGATCTCCTGGAGGCTCTTCTCCCAGCTCACCAAAGAGGCCACCCAGATGCTCTGGGTCACGAGTCCCGACCAAGTCGTCCAGGTGGCTTTGCCGGAGGGATCGGGGTTCACGCTTCCCTGGCACCTGATCTATGACATATACGTCGACCCTTCGATTAAGCCGGCGAAGATTCCAGTCTGTCCCCTCGTCTCCGAACTCGACGATCCGAACTTCTCCTTCGCCCCCGGCACGCGCGTCTGCCCCCACTCCGACCGAGTCTCCCACGTCGAGAACCTGCTCTGTCCGTTCGGCTTCTGGGGCTTTCGCCACACCTTCGAGCTGCTCGTCTCGACCAGGTCGCCGAGCTCGGAGATCGAAGCCGGCGCCGACCCTCGGGTCCTGCTGGCACGCACTGAGCGAGGCGTGGATCAAAAGGCGCTCGACGCGCACCTGGCCGATCTCAGCGATCAGTTCACCGGTTGGTCGTCGCGCTCGAAGGTCGAGCTCGCCACCTCCAGCGACCTGGTGCGAGCGGGCCTGAGCGCCGACCTGCCCTTCGTCTACTTCCTCTGCCACGGCTCGCACGCCGACGGTAACTCGACCGTGCTCAGCGTCGGCAAGAACGACGCGATCACCCCGGTCGACTTCCGCGCCTGGGTCGAATACGTCCACCGCACCGAGAGCCACGACCTCTGGACCTCGCCCCGACCCCTGGTCTTCATCAACGCCTGCGAATCCCTTGCGATCGAACCAAGCGACCTGGTCGGCTACCTCGGCGCATTCATCACCACCGCACGCGCCGTCGGGGTGATCGGGACCGAGACCAAGGTCAATCCGGGGATCGCGATGGACGTCGGCGAGCGCTTCTTCGAGTCCCTGCTCGGCGGTGCCACGGTCGGAGACACCCTCGCTCAGATCCGCCTCGCCTACCTGGAGCAAGCCAACCTCGCGGGCCTCCTCTACACGCCCTACTGCTTCGCCGATCTTCACATCTCAGCGCCCGAGAGCGTCGATCTCTAGGCAGTGCGCCCTCGACAATCGTCCTTTCGAACACCCTACGAATCCACACCCTCGTTCCTCGAACTTCCTCCGTAGCGCCTGGGCCCCACTCAGGCCATCCTCACTCTGTTCGCCCGGGAGGCGAGCGGGTTTGCACCCACACATTCGGTCACGGCAGGGAGCCACGGCCGCAGGACGAGGAGACCACGTGACTTCACCGCTTCGACCACCTTCAATTTCAAAGCGCCGCCGCGGGGGCACCCTCGCAGTCCTGGCGCTCGCCGCCCTGGCAGTCCTGGCGCTGGCAGCAATCGCCACCGCCGAGAAGCCGGTGACCGTCAAGGCCGGCAACCTGGTCATGTCCTTCAACGGCGGAGTGACGCCGAAGGCGCTGCCCAAGGACAAGATGGTGCCGATCACCCTCAACGTCTCGGGCAAGATCGGCACCGCCGACAACACCCACCCGCCGGCGATCAAGGAAGTGGTGATCGACACCGACAAGAACGGGACGATCGACGTGCGCGGGGTGCCGACCTGCAAATCGGGCCAGCTCGAGGCCCAGACCTCCGCGGGTGCCGAAAAGCAGTGCAAGCCGGCGATCCTCGGGACCGGGACGACCGACGTCGAAGTCCTCTTCCCCGAACAGCCGCCGATCCCGATCAAGTCCAAACTGATCGCCTTCAACGGCGGCACCAGCGGCGGCACCACGACCCTCTACATCCACGCCTTCCTGACCAGCCCGATCACCTCGGCGATCGTCACCACGGTGAAAATCTCGAAAGAGAAGAACGGCCCCTACGGGACCAAATCAATCGCCTCGGTGCCGAAAATTGCCAACGGTTCCGGTTCGGTCACGGCATTCAGCCTCACCTTCCCGAAGAAGCTCTTCGCCTACAAGGGCAAGAAGCATGGCTACCTGTTGGCCAAATGCGCCAACGGCAGCTTCAAAGCCCAGGCCGAAGCCGTCTTCGCCGACGGGACCAAGCTGGGGCCGGCGCAGATCGTCAGGGCCTGCACGCCCAAGGGCTGAGCGCCGGGCAGTGGCACCTTCGGGTGGCGAAGTCCTAGCCGAGGAAAGGGCGGCGCCGGAGAGATCCGGCGCCGCCCGCCCGGCCTACCTGCCCGAGGAAACCCCGCTCGGGCACGCCGAGCGCCGTCGCGCCGGCCTCCTCGCCCTGCCGATCACCTTCGCGATCCTCGCGGTCTGCCTCGGCCTCGGCCTCGTGATCCGCAGCGCCGTCTTCGCGGCATAGGCCGATGAGCCCGGATCCGTGGGTCCGCTACCAGGCGGGTGCGCTAGGCGTGCTGTTGGTCGCCACAACCGTCTTGGGCGGAGCCGTCTTCGCGCTTTCGCTGGCTTCGGCCGTGGCGCTCTGGGCGTTCGGCTTCTGGCTCAAGTACACGAGGGACATCGACCGCGCCAGCTGTTCCGCTCCGCCCCATAGGGATCGCCTCGACATCTTGGTCGCCGGCGACGCCAGGACCGCGCTGCTCCCGGCCTTGGTGCTCGCATGCTTCGCGATCATCTTCTCTCCCCAGACCCCGACCGTCGCCTACTTCGTGCTCGTCGCGGCGGCCTGCGTCGCCACCGTCGCCGCGGTCATCTACGTCTCGAGCCTCTTCGACTGGTTTGTGATCCTGCCGCGGATGTCGGGAATGCTCGGCGCCTTCCCTTGCAAAGCAAAGGGCGAGCCGCCCGGATGGCCGGACACCTGGAGGAAGGTGACCCGCTGGTGGTACATCCACCGGATCATCGCCGCCTTCGTCTTCGTCTACGGCCTGGCCCTTGCCCTGGGAATCGTCGCGGCGGGCATCACCAACGCCTCCTCGACTTGGGTCGAGTTCGCCTTCACCGCCGTTTTCGGCTCCTTCGGCGCCTACCGCAAAGCGATCCTTCCGGCGATCAAGGAGGCCGGCCACCCCCACCTGATCGTCGGGCGGACCTATGCCTCGGCGCTCGGCGGCCGCAGGTACGTGTTCGACGTCTCCGTGGAGGGCGTCGGCCTGGTCGGCGTCGATCGCTACGAGCAGCGGGCATCTGAGCCCGCTCCCGAGCAGATCGAGTACGAGAAGCACCCCGACGAAATCTCACACGACCAGGCGCAAGAGCTGGAGAGCGCCGATCCCTTCCTTGGTTGCGAGAAGCGTTGCGTGGGGATCAACTGGTACTGCATCCAGAACCCCCGCTGCTTCGAGGAGAAGTGAGCGGCTGCCGTTACCTGCGACTGCGCAAGTAGGTAAGCCGGTGACTGAGTGATCCGCACCCCGACCGCCCACCACTTGGCAGGTAGGTGGGCGGTCGGGGTGCCTCGGAGTGGGGTGGTGGGGTGGAGACCGAGACCACGAACCGGTCTCCGTTTGCAGCACGCTAGGTCAGCGCTCGATCTCTCGGCCTCGGAGTTTTCGTAGAGCCTTCGAACCTCGAAAAGCATACGAACGAACCTCGAATCAGTTCGGTGGCACACAGATTCCTCGCAGGCAAAGCTGCCTTGCGTCCGCGTCGGGAGCGGACGGGTTACCGAGATCAGAGCCATCACGGGCGAGGACGGCAGGGGCCATCCGGGGCCGGGCTCGCAACGGAGGAGCCGACAGTGAGAGCAACCGCCAGCGCATCGCTTCGCCGACGGCGCGCGATCGGCCGCGGCGCGATCGTCGCGGCCATCGCCGCCCTCCTCGCCATCGCGCCGAGCGCCGGCGCCGATACCTGCGCAAACGCCGAAGTCCGCGCCCAGCAGCAATCGACCCTCCCCGAATGCCGCGCCTATGAGCTGGTCAACCCGCCGGGGCTCGACTACGGCGACGTCAACCGCGTGCCGCAGGTATCCGACGACGGCGAACACGTCGCCTACATGACCCTCGGCGCTCCCGACGGCGCGATCGGCGCGGCCCTCGCCTCGACCTTCGCCGCCCACCGCACCGCCTCGGGCTGGCTGTCGGCCGACGCCAACCTCGTCAACCCCCGCGACATCACCAACACGATGCAGTTCAACCCCCAGGTCTTCTCCACCGACTGGAGCAAGCTCCTGGTCTCGACCAACGTCCCTCACGCCGCCGGCGACACCGACCCGGGAACCGACGTCTACCGACTCGCGGTCGGGAGCGGAGAGGCGGACTGGATCACCCCCGGCCTGACCCTGCCCGACCCGACCGGCTCGACACCGCTGGTCGTCAGCGCCTCGCCCGATCTCCAGCGGATCGTCTTCCTGATGCAAAACGAGCCGCTCGTCACCGGTGCGCCGGGCCAGGGGATCTACGTCTCCGAAGGAGGGGGCCTGACCCTGATCTCCACACTGCCCGGCGGGGAAGCGCCCGAACTTCCCTACCCGGCCGGGTTCGGGTTCGAGCAGGGTCTCTACGGGGCGCGCAGCGACGGCTCCTTCGTCGCCCACGGCGGCCGCCACGGAACCTCCGATGACGCCACCCGCACCTATTTCTACGCAGGGGCCGGGGGGGAGGGGCCGCTCTACCTGAGCGACGACGGCACGACGATCCCCGTTTCGGATTCCAGGCGCGCCGGCGACCTCGGGACCGTCCACGACGCCTCCTTCATCGCCGCCGCCCGCGACGGCGCCAACGCCTACTTCGCGAGCTCCGCGCAGCTGACCGCGCCCGCCCCGATCGGCGGCGGTATCTACCGCTTCGACCTCGCCGATCAGAGCCTGACCTTGCTCACCCCCGGCAGCGGCGACCCCGCCGGCCTGCAGCTGATCGGAGCGATCGCCTCCGACGATCAGAGCCACATCTACTTCACCTCGCCGGCCGCCCTAAAAGGCGGGGCCGTAGCCGGCGAGACGAACGCCTACGTCTGGAGCGCCTCCGAAGGGACCCGCTTCATCGCCGCCTTCGCCCCCGGCGATCGCTTTGCCCGCGTCTCCCCCGACGGCCGCTTCGCGCTGATCCTCAGCGGCGCCTCGATCGACGGCGCCACCAACGACGGCAAGCAGGCGCTCTACCGCTACGACTACGCCACCGAATCACTCGCCTGCGCCTCCTGTCGCCCCGACGGCACTCCCTCCCAGGGCGATGCGAACCTCGAAGCCCAGAGCTTCGGCTTCCCCTCGCCGGTCTACAGCGCGCCGCGCAACCTCACCGACGACGGCCGGGTGGTCTTCGCCAGCACCGACCCACTACTGCCTGCCGATCAAGGGAACACCTCCGACGTCTACCTCTACGCCGACGGCGAGCTCTCGCTGATCTCCTCCGGCGTCGATCAGGCCAACTCCTACGTCGCCGACAACTCAGATGACGGCCGCGACATCTTCTTCCTCACCGACGCGCCGCTTCTGCCCACCGACGGCGATCCGCACGAACTCGACCTCTACGACGCCCGGATCGGCGGGGGCTTCCTGGCGCCCCCGCTACCGCCGGACCCGTGCCAGGGCGAAGGCTGCCGCACCGACCCGCCGCCCCTGCCGCCTGCACCCACGCCCGCCACCGAGAACTTCCACGGCCCGGGCAACGCCAAGCCGCGCTGCCGGGCAGGCAAGGTCCGCCGCCACGGCCGCTGCGTGAAGAGGAGGCATCGCGCGAAGCGACACCTCAAAGCCGACCGGGGGCCGCGCCGATGAAGGCCGCCAAGGCGGCCCTCGCCCTCCTCTGCTGCCTCGGAGCGCTCGCTGGTCCGGGCGCCGCCGGTGCTGCGGCCGAGTTCGGCTTCGAAGCCTTCGACGCCTCCTTCCATGACCCAGCCGAAGCGCCTCTGACCCAGGCCGGCGCCCACGCCGACTTCACCACCGATCTCGCCTTCAACACCACCACCGACCCCGCCGGGGAACCGATCGCCGACGAGGAGCTCCGCGACCTGACGGTCCGCCTGCCCCCGGGCTTTGCCGGCAACCCCCGGGTGGCGGCGGTCTGCACCAACGCCGAGCTCGTCGCCGGCGACGGGTTCTGCGACCCCGCGGCCCAGGTCGGTGTCCTCAAATACGAGCTCTTCCCCGGATTCCTCGCCGACCTCCCCGTCTACAACATGGAGACACCGAGCTCGCGGGCCTCGGTCCTGGCGATGAGCGTCTTCGGGGTCCCGGTCAGGATCGTGATCGCGCCGCGCACCGACGGCGACTACGGCCTCACGGCGACGCTTCAGAACATCAACCAGTCGCTGATCGTCAGGCACACGATCCTCACCCTCTGGGGCGTCCCGGCCGACCCGATCCACGACCCTCTGCGCCTCAAAGCTCTCTTCGAAGGCGGCCTTCCGGCCGGAATCGATCCGAAGCCCTACCTCTCGCTGCCGACCCGCTGCGGCGAGTCGCTGAGCGTCGAAGCCGAAGCCGACTCCTGGCAGCACCCGGGCAGCTTCATCTTCGCCGCAGACGAATCCCCGGCGCTCGGCGGCTGCGATCTGCCTGAGTTCGATCCAAGCCTCGATGCTCGGCCGACCACCCGCGAAGCCGACTCGCCGAGCGGCCTCGAGCTCACCTTGCGCATCCCACAGAACGACGACCCGGCCGGGCTCGCGAGCGCGCAGCTTCGCAAGGCGAGCGTCACCCTGCCCGAGAGCCTCATTCTCAACCCCTCCTCGGCCAACGGACTCGAGGCCTGCGCCCCGGCGCAAATCGGACTTAACACCGCCCCCGGCAGCGCCCCGGTCCATTTCGACAAAGCCGCGCCGAGCTGTCCCGACGGGTCGCGGATCGGATCGATCGAGGTCCAGACCCCGGCCTTCGCCGACCCCCTGACCGGTTCGGTCTACCTCGCCAGCCCCGAGCAGAACCCCTTCGGCTCGCTGCTCGCGATCTACCTCGTCCTCGAGGGCCACGGCCTCGAGATCAAGCTGCCGGGCGAAATCACGGCCGACCCCGAGACCGGCCGGCTGCGCGCCGTCTTCGACCAGAACCCGCAGCTGCCCTTCGAAGAGCTCCGGCTCTCCTTCTTCAAAGGCGCTGCGGCGCCTTTGAAGACGCGGGTCGCCTGCGGCGGGCCCGACCCCGAAAATCCCGATGACCCATTCACGGTCTACTCCGACCTTGTCCCCTGGACCGGCCCCGAAGGCGCCACCCGGCGCACCGCCGACTCCTTCTCGATCGACCAGGGCGCGGGCGGCGGCCCCTGCCTAAAAGATGAAGCCTCGGCTCCGAAGGCGCCGGGCTTCGAGGCCGGCACCGCGAACTCAACCGCCGGCGCCTACGCCCCGTTCACCCTCAAGATCGCCCGCGCCGACGGCACCCAGCAGCTCGGCTCGATCGATGCCACCCTGCCCCCGGGTCTCCTCGCAAAGCTTGCCGGGGCCTCCTCGTGCTCGGACGCGGCCCTCGCTGCCGCAGCCCGAAAGAGTGGTCGCGCCGAGCGCGCCGACCCGAGCTGCCCCGCCGCCTCGCGGGTGGGGAGCGTCACGGTCGGCGCCGGGGCCGGTCCCAAGCCCTACCTCGCCCAGGGCAGCGCCTACCTTGC
This sequence comes from uncultured Solirubrobacterales bacterium, assembly GCA_963836415.1. Taxonomy (GTDB): domain Bacteria; phylum Actinomycetota; class Thermoleophilia; order Solirubrobacterales; family 70-9; genus VRUE01. Next base: position 940,346 of record CAWIJE010000004.1, on the reverse strand, counting down.
CGGCCCCTACAGGGGCGCCCCGCTCTCGCTGGCGGTGATCGTCCCTGCCCTCGCCGGTCCCTTCGACCTCGGCACCGTCGTCGTCCGCAACGCCCTCTTCGTCGACCCGGTGAGCGCCGCGGTCCGGGCCCTCTCCGATCCCCTGCCCCGGATCCTGCGGGAGATCCCGCTCGACCTGCGCTCGATCGAGCTCACCGCCGACCGCCCCAAGTTCACGAAGAACCCGACCTCATGCGCAGAGTCTGCGATCACCGGGTCTCTTCTCACCCTGTCGGGCCAGAGCGCGCCGCTCTTCGCCCGCTTCCAGGTCGGCGGCTGCGCCGAGCTCGGCTTCAAGCCAAAGCTCCGCCTCGCCCTCAAGGGCCCGATCCACCGCCGCGCCCACCCGAGCCTCCGCGCGACCCTCACCGCCCGCCCCGGCGAAGCGAACATCGCCCGCGCCCAGGTCAAGCTGCCGGGCTCGGCCTTCCTCGACAACGCCCACATCGGCACCCCCTGCACCCGGGTCCAGTTCGCGGCGGCGACCTGCCCTGAGGGCTCGATCATCGGCAAGGCCCGGGCCACCAGCCCGTTGCTCGACTACGACGTCGCCGGCCCGGTCTACCTGCGCACCAACCCCGCCCACAAGCTCCCCGACCTGGTCGCCGCCCTGCGCGGGCCCGAGGGGCAGCCGATCGCAGTCGAGCTGGCCGGCAAGACCGACTCGGTCAAGGGCGCCTTGCGCAACACCTTCGAAGCGGTTCCCGACGTTCCGGTGACCAAGTTCAGCCTCGAGCTCTTTGGCGGCAAGCGCGGGCTGATCGTGATGAGCAGCGGCTTTTGCTCTGCGCCGCGAGCCGGTGTCCGGTTCGACGCCCAAAACGGCAAGACCTACGACACCACCCCGAGGGTCGTCGCCAAATGCCCGGTCTCCCACAAAGGCGAGAAGCCCCACCGCTGAGCGCCAGCACTAGCCATGGCCAAGTTCCTGATCACATACGACCTCGTCGGCACCACCGAGACCTCGAAGGACTACAAACGGCTGATCGAGAAGATCGAAGCCCATCCGGACTGGGTCAAGGTCCAGAAGTCGGTTTGGGTGGTTCGAAGCTCAAAGAGCGCCAGGGCCATTCGCGACAACCTCTGGGCGGCGATGGACGGCGATGATCGCCTTCTCGTGATCAAGGTCTCCTCCGGCGCCGCCTGGAAAAACCCGCTTTGCGAGACGCAGCCGCTCAAGGATTTGCTCTCGGGTTGATCCGCTGGGGCCGCCACTACGATCGCTAGATGCCACCGACCGAGCCGAGCGGACTCGAAGGAAAGCTCGATCTGATCATCTCGCTGATGCGGATCGCCCACCGCGAGCCGATCGAGGCCGTTCGCTCCGAGGTCCTCTCCGACAAGGTCCAGAGGGAGATCCTGATCGCGGCGCGCCGCGATTGGATCGAGGCCGGTGCCCTCAAGAAGGCCGCGATGGCGAAGAGCAAAGCCTCCAAGCCCACGGTGGAGCGCCGGATCGCCGAGCTGCTCGAGCTCGGTGCCCTTGCCCGCACCGGCGCGGGGGGGCATGTCAGCTACCGCGCCACCTCACTCTTCGACCTCTAGGCCCGAGCGCGACGGGCCGCGGCCTGCCAAACGGTTGGCCCTCGGCGTCGGTGAGGTGAGCCTGAGGCATCATATTTTGACTTTCAAGCCAGCTGATGCGCGCCGTATCAAGCGGGCGCGTTCCGAAATCGCACGATCTCTCTGACGATCTGATGAGGCATATATGCTCTTTCCAGAGCTTTTAGAGCAGCACATCAGATCGGCGAAAGATCGGAAAATGCAGGACAAACGAGTCGTGATACGACAACAGCGCGAGGCGTCTGCTTAAATTGTGCTGCCTCAGGCTCACAACACCGAATCCAGGGGTCACCCAAATGGCAGGCAAAGGCGAGTTCGACAGCGGCGATGAAACGGTCCGGCTCCTGGCTGCGATGATTCGCCTGCAGACCGGATCGCAGAGCGAGGCGATCCTCGAGCTCCGCAAGGCGGGGATCGGAACGACGCGGATCGCCGATCTGCTCGGCACCTCTCCCGGCACCGTCAACGTCGCGATCCAGCGCTCCAAAAGGGCCGCCAAGAAGAAGCCGGGTGGGTCCAAATGAGCGAGGCGAGCGCGACCGCCGACCCGCTGCTCTCCCGCATCGACCACCTCACCGAGCTGCTCGAGCTAGCCCTCGCCCCGCAGCTCGAGGCGCGTCGGGCGGAGCTGCGCGCCGACGCGCTCGACGCCGCCGTATTCGACGCCACCGCGGGCTCCTGGGTAGCGGCCGCCGAGCTTCAGCGCAAGGTGAAGAAAGCGACGGGGGCCGAGCCGCGCACGCTGCAGAAGCATCTCGCGAGACTGGTCGATCAAGGCCATGTCGAGCACCGCGGCGGCCGCCGCTACGCCGAGTACCGATCCTCGGGGTTGATCTGAGTGGCCAGCGACGGCTCAGCTCAGCCCGACCCGGCGCTGCTCGGGATCCTCGCCCTGCTGGCGGCCGATCGCGCCGAACGCCGTCCCGAGCCCGAGCTGGCGACCGAGCTCGTCCTCGCTGGTGCCGGGCTCGATCACCAGCTGATCGCCGCGATCCTCGGCAAGAAGCCCAATGCGGTGCGAATGAAAATCACCCGCGCGAAGGAAGCGGCGGAGAAGAGGGCAAAGCCTTGAAACGCGGAGCGGTCCTCACCGCGCCCCTCCGCTCGACCCGGGGTGAGCGCTGATGGCGCTCGAGTTGATCGACACCGAGGGCGCCCTGCGCGCGCTCGCGATCCTCCATGCCGCCGATCGCGCCGAACGCGAGCCCGAGCCGCGCGTCTCGACCGAGGCCCTCCTTCACAGGGCGGGATTCTCGAACGCACAGATCGGCGAGATCGTCGGCGAGAAGTCCGACACGGTGAGAAAGCGCCTCGAACGTGCCGAGAAGGCCGAGGGGAAGTCGAAGTCCAAGGCGGACGGGCGATGAGCGAGGCGGAGATGCTCGCGGTCCTCGAAGAGCAGTTGCGCTGGCAGCGCGCCGCGGCGATGCCCGAGGTGCGCAAGACGATCGCCGCTGCCCTGACCACCACCAAGCTCCGCAAGGCCTACGAGCTCTGTGACGGAACCCGCAAGAGCTCGGAGATCGCCGCCCAGCTCGACATCTCCCCACAGGCCTTCTCGAGCTGGACCCGAAACTGGCGCAACCTGGGGATCGCCTTTGAGGTCGAACAGCGGCGGATCAAGCACCTGGTCAGCCTCGCCGCGCTCGGGCTCCCGCTCGAGGTCGAGTAGGAGAGCGCCTTGACCGACGCCGATCCCTCCCACGACGACCTCTTGGCCATCTACTCGCGGCTCGGCTCTATCGAAGGCAAGGTCAACCTCCTCGCCCGCGTCGACCGGCCCCAGTTCCTCACCCTGCTCGGCGAAAGCGTCGAGAAGCAGCCACTGATCGGCCAGGTCTACCTGACGCTCGACGGCGTGCGCAATCAGGTCGAGGTGATCGCCCACCTGGCCGGTTTCGGGATCCATACCAGCGCCCCGACGCTCTCCCGCCGCCTCGGTGAGATGGAGCGCGAGCACGGCATGATCGAGCTGGTCAAGGGCGGCAAAACCAAGGTCTACGGCAAGGACCCGACCAGCGAGAAGATCCTCAACCTCTCTGCCAACATCCGCAAATGGCTGACCACGGACGGCCACACCGTGCCCGAGAAACAGCAGAAACGGCCTCGAAGAGCGAAATGACCGATATCACCCCGGCCGATCTGCGCGGCCGCATCGCAGCCGAGTTTGACCGCCGCGGTTGGCCCTATGAGCCCGACACCGCCCAGCGGCTCCTCTCCGGCACCTCCCCGGGCGAGTCGATCGACCCCGCCGCCCTCGCCGCTCGGCTCCCCGCCGACTACCTCGACCGCAACGGCATAGACCGCGATCTCCTCGCCGCCGCACTGGCCGACCTCGGCGGGTTCACCCTCGCCGCGGCGCCGGCCTCCCAGGCGGTGACGATCACGATCAACGACCAGCGCTACCAGGTGAACATGTCCGGCAGGGCGAAGATCGCGGGCAGCAACCTCAACCTCGGCGGCACCCAGGTCAACGTCGACGTCAACCTCGATGCCAGCCGCAGCGAGGTCCTGGCTGGCGCCGAGGCCCTGGTTCGGGCCGGGCTGGGCGGCGAGTGGGACCCGGCGGCTGCCGAGGCCCTCGCTGCGCTGATCGACGAACGCGGCGACATCAGCGCCGACGACCTGGGCGAGCTGACCCGCGAGGTCGCCACCGCTGAGCGCGCAGATCCGGGGCGGATCCGCGCCTTCCTCGAGCAGGTTGCCCTCAGCGCCGCAAGCTCCAAGGTCGCTTCGGGGATCACCGCGGGGCTCGCCTACCTGCTCGCCAACCCACCCTTCTAAAGGAGTCAGCGCATCGCAGCGAAAAAATCCAAAGGCCCAGCCCAAAAGGCGCCGTCGGTCGAGCCCGGCAGCGTCGATGAGCTGGCGCGGGTGATCGTGCTCCAGCTCCGCTACGCCGGTGCCCCGCAGGGTGCCCTCGTCCACGACCTCTCAAAGCTCGGGCTCGAGCCGAGCCGGATCGCCCAGATGCTCGGCGCCACCGCCGACACGGTGCGCCACCAAAAGCGCGAAAATCGCCCCGCCTGGCCGCCGAAGGAGGCACCTCGCAAGTGAGCGCTCACCAGGAGGAGCTGCTGGAGTCGATCGACGCCAAGCTCGGCGGCATCCTGGTGCTGCTGCTCGACGGCTACCTGCGCGAAACCGGGATCGCCAAGCCCAAGCCGCGAAACATCGACCGCATGCTCTCCGATGCCGGTGTCTCCAACCCTGAGATCGCCGCCCTGCTCGGCAAGACCGAGCGCGCGGTGCGCATGCAGCTCGCCGAGGAGCCCAAGAAGCCAGGTAGATCCAAGGACGGCGGCGGATGAGCGACTCCGGCGAGGAGCGGCTAGAGGCTCTCGAGCACCACCTGGTGATGATCGAGCGCATGCTCGCGATCGGCTTCGGGGAGCAGATCAAGGCCCGGCGTGCCGCGGTCGGCCTCGATGACGAGGTGGCCGAGGCGATCCTCGCCCGTACCGCGCTCTGGACCCCCGCCGGGGAGCTGAAGCGAGAGGTGGAAAAGGCCACCGGCCAAAGCGATATGACGGTCAAGCGCCGCTTCAAGCGCTTGGTCGAGGTCGGCGCCCTGGAATCGCGCGGCAAGACGGTCTCGACCGAGTACCGCAACACCGGCCTGTTCGGCTGAGCCGTGGCCCCGACAGACCCAGAGCTGAAGAAGGCGCTCCTCGCCAAGCTCGACGTCACCCCGCAGCGGCTCTCCCAGCGCGCCAAGCGCCGCAGGGCCGAGCTGCCGATGGGAACGCCGGAGGCCGTCTACACGATCGCCTTCGAGGAGGGCCTCGACATCACCCGCTACCTGAGCGCCGAGCAGACCGCCGCGGTCCGCGATCTCGTCGCCCAGCTTCGGCGCCGCGAGGGCAGTGGGGCGCCCGCCGCCGCGCCGAAGGCCCGCAAACGAGGCGCCGGGCCCAAACCGGCCCTGATCACCCTGGCCGGGGTCAGGGTCGAGCGCCTGCCGGGGATGAGCGCCGCCACCGCCAGGGAGGCGAAGACGATGGCCGAGAAGGTCTACCCGACCCTCTATGTCTTCGAGAACTCCGCCCGTGAGCTGATCTCCACCGTCCTCGCCGCCGGCGTCGGGACCGGCTGGTGGGAGCTCGTGGTGCCGCGCAAGGTGCGCGACGCGGCGGCCAAGCGCAAGGAGGGTGAGGGCGATGATCCTTGGCACGGGCGACGGGGTGGCGCGATGATCGACTACACGCTGCTCTCGGAGTTGCCGAAGATCGTCGGCGCCAACGACGCCTGGCCCCACTTCGAGCCGCTCTTCGGCCGCAAGTCGTTCTTCGAGGAGCTGGTCAACGACTTCAACGTCTCCCGGCGGGTCGCCGCCCACATGAACCCGGTCGGCGCCGACGACCAGAAGAACATCGAAGCCGCCTTTCGCAAGTGGAGTGCGACGCTGAAGGCAAAGAAGGAAATGCTGCCGGGCCGTTGAGGCCCGCACAGGGGGCTCGGAGTGCGGGCGCCACGCGGCCGGCACCCGCACCCCGACCAGGGATCGCTCTTCTTGAAGCGCAGGTCCCGAGCGACTTCGCACCGTTGCAAAGGAGAAGCAAAGCGGAACTACCGAGCGAGGCCTCCGGTGATGATGGGCGCGGGGGGGACGAAGGGCTTGTGGATCCCCTTCTGCACGCCGCCGACAAGCCGCAGCAACTGAAGTGTGGCCGCCGGCTGCCGGGGTTGCGCGTCGGAGCGGCGAGACGCTTAATCGAACACTCTACGAACCACCCGCTCGAGCATTCGAATTTAATCCGTGGCGCTATCGTCGTTCGAGGGCCATCCTGCCTGGATCGTCCCGCTTGGGAGCGGGTCAACTGACCGGGCAGGGGCCTCGTCACTCATCGCATCGATGAGGCGGGGAAGTGGCCGGTCTGACCGAGGAGGATCAGTGAAAGCATCGGCAGCGGCACGCACCAGCGCCGACCCAGCTCGCCCTGGCTCAGACCGGGACGCCTCGAGCTGTTCTGCCGCCACGCCCGCGTTCACCCCGGCCTCAAAGGGACGAGTGCGCCCGCACGCCAGGCTTCTCGGCCTGCTCGCGATCTCACTGGTGGCCCTCTTCGCCAGCACCGCATCCGCCCCCGCCGCCGGCCCCACCACGACCACCCCGGTCATCTCCAACGTCTCCTACACCAGCGCCCACGTGACCGGCAAAGTCACCTCCCCTCAACCTGGCGGCTTCGGGACCGGCACCTACACCTTCCAATACGCCACCTCCCAATCCGGGCCTTGGACCGACGGCTACTCCGAATTCTGGAATGGGCCACTCAACGAACAAGAAGTCTCCGGCGATCTCAAAAACCTCGAAGGCGGAACCCAATATTTCGTCCGCTTGACCGCATCCGCTTTCTTCACCGACGAAGGGTTCCTTGAAGGGGTCTCTCCCGAACCGAACCCCTCCTTCACCACCGTCATCCCCGACCCGCCGACGATCCCCGGCGCCGTCGTTACCTCCGAAATCTTCTCCATGTCGGCCGAGGCAACCGGCGAAATCAACCGCCCGGTCAAATCCGACGACGTCAGCTGCAACTTCGAATACATCACCGACGAAGCGTTTTCCAACAACCCCCCCGGCGAAGGGTTTGTCGGCGCGACCCCGGTCGGTTGCGAACCTGAAAATCCGGTCAAAGCCACCGGCAACGTGCCGGTCAGCGCCAAACTGAATGGCCTCAGCCCCAGCACGACCTACCACCTCCGCCTAGTCGTCGACAATGCCGCCCCCGGCGTAGTCACCAAAGACGGGGCCAACTTCACCACCGCCGCCAAAGTCGCCGCCCCGACCGTCACCGCGACCGACGACGCCACCGAAGTCAAATTCAACTCCGCCAAATTTACCGGCAAAGTTCTGCGCCCCGCCGGCGCCGACCCCGCCCTCGACCTCAACTGTCACTTCGAATACATCTCCGACGCCGCCTTCAACGCCACTGCCGACGAGCACCAGAGCCTCTACGTGTTCGCCGCCTCCGGCACCTACACCCTCGGCTTCGGCGGCCAGAGCACTCCCGCGATCGCCTTTGACGCCAGCGCCACAGAGGTCGAAACTCAGCTGAACGCGCTCTCGAGCGTCGGCGGAACGGGGGGGAGCGTCGCCGTCGCCGGCGGCCCTGGCGACGAATCGGGCTCGAGCCCTTACGCCTTCACCTTCGGCGGCTCGCTCTCTGAAACAGATGTCGAGCAGCTCTCCGTCGACCCGACCAACCTCAGCAGCCAGTTCGCCTACGTCGAAACGACCCTCGAGGGACGCTCCCCTGGCTTCAGCGGCGCTAGCTCGGTCGACTGCGCCGAGAACCCGATCACCGCGGCAAAAGTCGATGGGGCCGGTGAAATTGGCGTCAGCGCCAAAGCCGGACTCATTCCCGAGACCAAATACCACTTCCGCCTCGTCGCCGAAAACGAAGGCGGCACCGACAGCAAAGAACCTGCCGACACCTTCACCACGCCCGAAGCGGAACTCCCGACCGTCACCATCGACCCCGTCGAAGGCGGCACCTTTACGACTGCGCATGTCACCGGGACGGTCACGCTTGCCGATGGGCACACCACCGCGGCTGAAGGCATCGTCCAAGTCTCGTCTGATGGGGGCACGACGTGGAGTAGCACCGGCATGTTTAGGAGCGAGGACGGCCAAAACTTCGATCGAGGTCAGATCACCTTCGGACATGAAGGCCTCTTTCTTGTCAGAGCCGATCTCACGGGTTTGCAGCCGAGCACCACCTACCTCTTCCGCATTGCCGCCTCCTACAACCCTGAATTCACCACCAATGGAGGGCCCGGCATTCCCGTGATCGAAGCCAACGGCGAAGTCGCGCTTCTCTCCCGTCGAAACCATCACCACCGAACCTCTCCAGACGCCCCCCACCGCCGAGAACCTCGCAGTCACCGACGTCACTGCCACCAGCGCCCACTTCTCCGCGACCGTCAACCCCAACGCTCCCGCCGGCCCGCTTAGCCCGCCCGCCAAAAAAGCGTATGAGACCAAATGGCACTTCGAGTGCACCCCCGAGTGCAAAGATGCCAACGGCAACGAGATCGGCGGCACCGTCCAGGGCGAAGAAGGACCCCAGTCTGTAGCCGGAGACGTCAAACGCCTCGAACCCTGCCAACACTATGAAGTCTCATTAATCGTCAGCAGTGAAGGCGGCGAGGAAACCGTGGTCGAAACCTTCGACATCGTCTGCGTTCCTCCCTCGGTCAAACAGACCCCTGGCGCCTCCGACGGCGAAGGCGGCTACACGCTCCAGGGCGTCGTCAACCCCAATAACCAAGCGATCACCGACTGCAAATTCAAATGGGGCCCCAACTCGAACGAATTGGTCTTCGGCGCCGACTGCTCGCCGATGCCCGTGGGACGCAACGAGGTCCAACAGGTCGCAATCAATGCCACCACGGGCCAGTTCAGACTCTCCTACCGCGGCCAGACTACGCCCGACATCGCGGTCGGCGCCACGGCTTCCGTGGTCGAGGCCGAACTCGAGGCGCTCACCTTGCTTGGCCCCAACGTCGCTGTCGCCGGCGGCCCGGATCCTGCTCACCCCTACCTGATCACCTTCGATGGCTCGCTGGCCGAGAAGAACGTCAGCCAGATCCAGGCCCAAGGCTTCGGTCTCGGCGGCCAGGGCAGCCAGACCGGGCTTGGTGTCTCGACCAAAGTAGAGGGGGGAACAGCATCTCGTCCACGGTTGAAGCCCATCTCACCGGCCTCACCCCCGACGCCTCCTATTACTCCCAGCTCGTCGTCAACTACGGCGCCGGCCTCGATGAAAACAGCGGAGCTCCTCAAGAATTCAAATCCGCCCTCACCGCCAAAGATGCCCTGCGCAAACGACCAGCTCCGCGTCGAAAACAACTCCCTCGCCCTGCCCGAATGCCGTGCCTACGAGATGGTCTCGCCACCCAGCAAGGAAGGTTTCGGGGTGGCGTTTGATACCTATGATGGCGGTGATCGAGTCGTCTATGATTCAGAAGTCCCAAACATTGCTGGATCCGGGGAGGGTTCCAACGGTGCTAATCATTATTTGGCCACGCGCTCTGACGCTGGCTGGGAGACGATTCCCAACCTCAACGGCTCTTCCGGATCGCTGCGAGACGCCCCGAGCTACGTTGATTCCAATGTCTTTAACACTCTACTCTTGGCCTATTCGTCAGATCTCCGCTCGTCGATATGGAGGCTCCACCGACAAGGTGACCCCGGTACAACTTTAGATGCCTTTCCGTTCCGTCGCGGTCCCGACGGAACCTTTACGCCCCTCGAGTCCCCTCTCCAAGTCCAATACGGAGCTGGCTCTCTTGGCGCCTTGGAAGTTTCGGCCGACCTCTCGCACGTTGTTAATCGGAATGCGCCCTTTGTGTGGGGTCCGGGTATCTACGAGTTCATCGGCACCGGCATGGACCAGCCTCGGCGTGTCGATCTCGACAACTCCGGCGCCCCGATTTCCACCTGCACCAGCGGCCCCTTCGGTCGAACTGCGGCGAATCGGTTCGTCTCCAGCGATGGCAGCAGGATCATCAATCACGTCTACGGCGGCTGCGGCGGTGCCAACCCGCCCGCCGACGAACTCTGGGCCCGCGTCAACGACACCACCGCCGTCGATGTCTCCGCCTCCCACTGTGATCGCAGCGCCGCCGACCCCGGCGGCGTCTGCAACGGTCCCGTCGGCGGCGGTGGTTGCAGTTTAACGAACTCGGCGCGGAAATCGGTGCCGGTTGTCGCGGGCTTCGCTTCCAGGGTTCCACCCCCGACGGCTCCCGCGTCTTCTTCACCACCAAACAGCAGCTGGTCAGACGCCGACACCGACCAGACCAACGACATCTACGCCTGCGACATCCCCGCCGGCAACCCGGCCCCGAACGCCGAGAAAGCCAATCCCTGTTCGGCATTCAGGCAGATCTCTGCCGGTGATCCCAGACCGGCGCCGATGTCGAGAGCGTCGACGTCGATCTCCGAAGACGGCTCCACTGTCCTCTTCACCGCCAAGGGAATGCTCGCCGACAACGACGACGCCCTGGGAGAGGAAGCGGTGGCCGGCGACCACAACCTCTACGTCTGGCGCGCCACCGACGCCAATCCCGACGGCCAGACCCGCTTCGTCGCCAGGCTCGAGTTCCAATGACCTCCGGCAATGCCGCCCAGGCAACGCCCGACGGCCGCTATGTCGTCCTCACCACCGCCAGCCAGCTGGTCGAGACCGATACCGACACACGCCCGCGACGTCTATCGCTTCGACGCCGACACCGAGGCGTTGACCCGCGTCTCGACCAACGTCTCAGGCGTTGGCGGCAATGGTGCGGCTTCGACGCCGCCATCGCAGGGCCGGTCGAACATCACCCGACCACCACCATCTCTTCGACGACGGCAGAAGATCGTCTTCACCACCACCGAAGGCTCTCTCTCGGCTCGATGGCAACGGCGAACCCGACGTCTATCTCTGGACGTCCGGCCATGTCTCCCTCATTTCCACCGGCTCCTCCGGCTCCGCGGGGACCGCGGCTGCGAGTGGCCCGCGGCCATCACCTCTCCGGCCAGGACATCTATTTCAGAGACTGCCGCGGCCCTCACCCCGGCCGATCCCGATAGTGGACTCGATGTCTACGACGCCCGCATCGACGGCGGCTTCAGCTTCGCCCCGAAGCCTGTCTGCACGGGCGAAAATGCCAGCCCGCCCCAATCCCTCCCTCGCCCAACCCGCCCTCGCCCGCCAACACACCCAACGGCGAAGGCAACGTCAAGCCCCCCAAGGCCTGCCCCAAAGGCAAGGTCCGCAACAAGAACGGCAAGTGCGTGAAGAAGCCCAAAAAGCACTCGGGCAAAAAGCACCAAGGTAAGAAACCGGTCATAAGCAGGGAGGTGGAAAGTGAGATACCGATCAGCACTGCCGATCGACCACTTCCACCGCAAGCAAGGAGAACCCAGGGATGGCCTTTCTTTCCGACTCAACGTCCTTCATCTCTAAATTTTTTTTGAGAAAGCGCCTGACTAATCAGTTCGAAAACGCACGGAGGGCTGGAGGCATCGCAACTTGGAACATGCCCGAGCCGCCCGGCCCGAGGACGCCCGGATGCGCCGGATCCGGCGTGTTATTGGCGCGGCCACTAGTGCGGTGGCAATCCTGGGCGTGGTAGGCCTCGGCCAAGTCGCCCCCGCTCAGGCCGCCCCCGGAGACCCCTTCGGCCTCCAGACCTTCAGCAACCAGACCACGGCGTTGGTGGAGCCCCCTACACCGTTGCAGGCGGCCATCCCGATCTGAACACGACCGAGTTCTCGTTCCGCCGCTAGAGAAAACAGCGCCTTGGTACGGTGGAGCAGCTCAACGGCGCCTACGTCACGCTGCCGCCGGGTTTATCGGCAATCCCGCCGCAGCCCCCCGTTGCCCTTCTCGACGATGTCAGCGAACTGCTGAAACGGCCGCCGACAATGCCCTCCCGGCTCCCGGGTCGGTACCGCGTTAGCCACGTTCTATCCTAGGCAACGGCGGCGGTCGGGTGCCGTTAACAACATGGCCGCTCTACAATCTGGCGCCCGAATATGGCTACCCAGCCCAGTTCGGTTTCAAGGTGCTCGGAACGGCACTCCCACGGTCCTCTCGGCTTTCCCGCTCCCGCGCACCGAATCCTACGGCCTTAAGGTCGGCACCCCGAACGTCCCGTCGATCAATTCATCGCATTCACCGCCACCTTCTTCGGCATCCCCTTCCGAGCACGGCTCGGGCACCGACGCGACCCCTTCCTCTCCAACCCGTCGACTGCTCGAATGCCGAACCCGACCTGGAGCATCGCGGTCGACAGCCAAGAACACGCCGGGCGCCCTCCGCGCCCTCGGCATCCCCGACCTCTCCGACCCCGACTGGAAGACCGCCACCGACCCGGCCCCGCCGGTCACCGGCTGTGAGGACCTGGTCTTCGACCCCTCACTCGCCGTCAATCCGCTGCAGCCGGGCGGCGGCGCCGTTCAGGCCGACCAGCCCACCGGCCTGCGCGTCGACCTCGACTTCCCCCAGACCAACGACCCGACGACCCCCGACGAAACCGAGTTCGACTCCGAAGCCCTCCAGACCCCGCCGCCCAAGGACATCACCGTCAAGCTCCCCGCCGGCCTCGCGATCAGCCCCTCCTCGGCCGACGGCCTGCAGGGCTGCTCCGACCAGGCCTCCGACCCGGCAGGCGATCAGGTTCACTACGACAACACCAACCCTGTGCAGTGCCCCGACGCGTCGAAGATCGGCACCGCGACAGCTCTGAGCCCGCTGCTCGCCCTGCGCGAACCCAACAGCCCCACCGACAAAGTGATCGGCCCCGACCCGATCCCCGGCGACGTCTACCTGCTGAAGCCCCATCCCGGCGACCTGCCGCTCGGCGGCGGCTCCGACGGCAAGTTCCGCCTCTTGATCCAGCTCGAAAACCCCCGCTACGGGATCAACATCAAGCTCCCCGGGATCGCCACCGCCGACAAGCAGACCGGCCAGCTCTCGGCCACGCTTCACCCAGAACCCCCAGCTGCCTGCCAGCCACCTCACCGTCGACCTCAAGGAAGGCGCCCGCGCCCCGCTGATGACCCCGGTCACCTGCGGGAAATACGAGGCCACCAGCAACATGACCCCCTGGGGCACCCCCGACGTCCCCGACGCCGAACCGACCGCGAGCTTCGACGTCGGCTCCGGCCCGAACAACACCACCTGCCCCGCGACCCCGGCGGCCCGCCCCTTCGCGCCCTCCCTGGCGGCCGCGGGCCCTGACAGCACCAAGGCCGGCGCCTCCAGCCCGTTCGTCCTCCACATCACCCGCCCCGACGGCAACCAGGAACTCGGCTCCCTCGACCTCACCCTGCCCGAGGGCCTCTCCGCCAAGCTCGCCGGCATCCCGGCCTGCTCCGACGCCGCCCTCGCGGCGGCCGAATCCCGCAGCGGTGCCGCCGAGCAGGCCAACCCGTCCTGCCCCGCCTCGCGGATCGGCTCGGTCAAGGTCGGCGCCGGCCCCGGCACCGACCCCTTCTTCGCCAATGGCATCGCCTACCTCGCCGGCCCCTACAAGGGCGCCCCGCTCAGCGTCGCGGTGATCACCCCCGCTGTCGCCGGTCCCTTCGACCTCGGCGCGATCGTCACCCGCAACGCTCTGTTCTTCGAACCCCGCCACCGCCCAGGCCCACGTCGTCTCAGACCCGCTGCCCGACGATGCTCGACGGCATCCCCCTGCGCCTGCGCGACATCCAGGTCAAGCTCGACCGGCCCGACTTCACCCTCAACCCGACCGATTGCGAACCGATGGCGGTCAGCGCCACCCTGAAGAGCACCGAAGGCGCGACCGTCCTCCCCGACCCAGTTCTTCCAGGTCGGCGGTTGCGAAGACCTCGGCTTCAAACCCACCTTGAAGCTCAGCCTCAAGGGCAAGGTAGCCCGCCGTGCCCACCCGAGCCTCCACGCTCACCTCACCGCGCGCCCCGGCGACGCCAACATCGCCCGCGCCCAGGTCAAGCTGCCGAAAGCGGCCTTCCTCGACAACGCCCACATCGGCGGGATCTGCACCCGGATCCAGTTCGCCGCCAAGCCGTGCCCCGCCGACTCGATCTACGGCTACGCGACCGCGACAACCCCGTTGCTCGGCTACCCGCTGACCGGCAACGTCTACCTGCGCTCCTCAGCCCACAAACTGCCCGACCTGGTCGTCGGCTTCAACGGTCCGGCCTCCCAGCCGATCGAAGTCGAGCTCGCCGGCAAAACCGACTCGGTCAAAGGCGCGCTTCGAAACACCTTCGAAGCGGTTCCCGACGTCCCGGTCACCGACTTCGACCTCACCCTGTTCGGCGGCAAGCGGGGCCTGATCATCATGAGCGCCGGCTTCTGCAAGGACCCGCGCGCCAACATCCAGTTCACCGGCCAAAACGGGATGGAGTCCGACACGACGCCGAAGGTGGCGGCGAAGTGCCCGAAGAAGGGCGGCAAGGGCTCCAAGGACAAGGGGGCCAAGAAGGGCAAGGACGAGAGTTCCAAGCGTCTCACCGCCTGGATCCCGGCCCTCGGCTTCTAGCACCGCAACGAGATTCGCCGCGAGCCTGGCTGACCAGACGCCGATCGTCGCCCAGGGAGAGGCTCCGATGAGTAGAGATCTGCGGGTCAGTGCCGACGTCGCCCGCCTGCTTCCGGCACCGATGCTGGCCCAGGTGCAGGCGACCATCGATGACCCCGACAACGTCTGCTGCATCTGTGATGGGCTGATCGAAGGGCCGAGCGCCGAGCTCGTCGTCTTCACCGATGGCGAGGCGACACTGGTCAAACTCGCCCACAGCGACTGCATGGCCTCGGGCGTGCACGAACTCCCCGGGGTGAGGGCGCTCTTTGACGCCCGCGCCGCCTCGGGCGAGGGGTTTGGGCTGGCGACCCTGCTCGGCCTGCGCGAGTCCGAGCCACGGGCGCTGATCTTCCTCGAGCCCGAGCTGCTCGCCGCCAGGCCCGATCAGGACCCACTCGAGCTCTATGCCACCGCGCTCGGCCTCGAGCCGATCGCCGGCCCGGTGGAGGAGATCGAACCGGATGCCAGCGGAGCCTTCACGATCGAGCCAACCGGCGAGGGCCTGCAGCTCCGTACCCGCTACGGGCTCGACACGGTTCCCGCCGCCCCCGAGGAGCTTGCCAAATGGCTCGAGGCGGCCGAGGGGAAGGCGGTGGTGATCGTCGCCCGCGGCCTCGGTCTCAGTCGGCCGGAGCCGCCGGTCGAAGAGGCGCTGGCGCTGCGCCCCGCCTGGGGCGGGGTCGCCGAGATCGTCACCTGACCCCACGCTTCCTCGCCGCCCCTCCCACCGGCTCGCAGGCCGGCGCCGCGCCGGCGTGCTAGCGGGCCCTGAGGTTGGCCTGCATCGCGATCGGCCCGAAGCAGCGTTTGGCCGGGTCGCTCTGGGTGCTCTGCGCGGCCTCGACCACCGAGCGGGCCAGGGCGATCTGGCTGAGCGTGTCGGCGCGGGTGAATACGGCCCCGTGAGTCATAGTCGGCTTCCTCTCGCTTCTCATTCAGCTCGATGAAGCCATCGGCGATTCGCAAGGTGTCGGCGTCGATGTGGTTTGCGCCTGTGGGTTGGAGCAGACTGGCGATGTGGGCGGGAGGGCGGTTCGGGCGCGTGCCTTCGAGTTGGGCGACCCAGGCCGAGACGGTGCGGATGTCCCCGTGTCCCACCCAGCGCTGGATCTTCAGCTGGAAGGCGGCGTCGGCCTCGTCGAAGGCCGCCTTGGCGACGCGATCGGTGATCGCGTGGAAGACCGGTAGTAGGCGGTGGAGACCCCGCGCCGGTGATCGGTGTAGGCGGGACGGCCACGGCGGAGGTTGGTCGGCACCAGCCGCTCAGCTGTTTCGAGGAGCTTCGGTGGGTCGATCGGATACTGCGGCATCGCGAACCGACTATCGGACGAAGTCCGCGACCGAGTCGGCCTCGCTCTCGGGCACGAGCGAGACGCTGATCGGAGGCAGACCGATCTCGGCCGCCTTGCGCGCCAGTGCCGAGCGCAACTCCGTGACCGACTCGAGATCCCAGGTCTGCTCGGTTGGATCGTCGACCAGCAAAAGCACCCTGGTCACCGGCTCGCCGTCCTGGCGCTCGTCGAAGACGAGCGAGGCCCGGTGCACTCTGAGCCCAGCGATCTCAGTGCCGTAGAGGAAATCGGAGAACTCCTTCACCGCACGATCCAAGTCTGAAAAAAGCATAGACCCGACCCGAGACCCTCAGTACACGCCCAATCAGCTTCTCTGCTGCCGTTGGCGCCCACTCCTCAAGGCCAAGGGCGTGCCTGGCCGCAGGGGAGGGGTCGTGTAAGTACCGCCCTCATCCTGCTCGGTCTCAGCCTCACCTACCGCGAGATCACCGAGCGCCGACACTGGACCCACACCAAGGTCAACCGCAGCCGCGCCGAGGTCCGTCTCGCCCTGGGTGCCAACCCCGACCTCGCTTCCGCCGGCGCTCCAATAAGCCACAGGGATTCCTACGCCGCGAAGAGTCAAAAAATCCGCACCCGACCGCCCACTACTTGGCAGGTAGGTGGGCGGTCGGGGTGCGTCGGCGCGGGGAGGGAGGGATCTGGATTGTTCAGTGTCATTCTCTATAATGTGTCCCTTGAAAGGGGTTAATTATGCCGACGAAATCCAGATCCAAAACCAAAGTCGCCCGCAAAAAAGCCAAACGCTCTTCGCAGCGACGACGCAAAGGAAGAAGCGGCTCCGAGAGCTTCAGCCGTCGCGAGGCGGCATTGCTCGCCGACGTCTCCCTGCGCTCGGTCGACAAGGCGATCGAGGAGAAGGTCGTAAAGCCGCGCCGCGCCGCTCGTCGCTCGCCGCTTCTCGATAGCGGCGACGTGCTCGCGATCGCCCTGATCGCCAGGGCCGGGTTGCCGTTGAGCACTCCGACGAAGCAGAAGATCAACCAATGGGTTCACGGCATCGCTTCCGAGGACACTGCCTCCGATGTCACCGAGCTGCTCCTCTCGGACATTCTGGTGCTCCGCTTCGACGACGACGCCCGCGCTCTGGCGGAGCGGCTCTATGACTACCTGGAGAGCCGCGAGCGATTCATCCTCCGCGACCCCGGCGTGATGGGGGGAGAGCCGGTGATCGCCGGCACCCGCATCCCGGTCCACGCCCTCGCCGCACGCATCGCCGGAGGGGAAACGATCGCCGATCTCCGCGAGGACTACCCGAGGGTCTCCCGCGGTGCCTTCGAGGCCGCTTTGACCTTCGCCCGCGCCCACCCTCGCCGAGGCAGGCCCCCTCGGCCTTGGCGTGATGGCTGATGCGGTTCTTCATCGACGAGGATCTCTCGCCGACCCTGGTGGGCGAGTGTCATGCGGCGGGTTGTGACGCCACCTCCAGCCGCGACCGTGAACGTCTCGGCGGCAGCGATCGTCAGGTAGCCGAGCTCTGTCTCGATGAGGAGCGAATCCTCGTCACCAACAATGCGCGCGACTTCCTCTTCCTGGCTAGGGAGCGGGGCATCCATCCAGGCCTGATCTTCATGCCCCTCTCCACCGCCGTCCAGACGCGGGAATGGATCAAGGCCGCGATCGCGGAGATCGAGCGCCTCGCGGGCGCCGCCGGCGTCGAGCCGGCTGAGCTCATGATCAACTCGGTCCTCGAGGTCGCCAAGGACGGCAGCGCCGAGCGCTTCACCTACCCCTAGTAGCTGCGGCGGTGTGAGCCCACGCTCCCACCGTTCGGCACACCAGGCTTTCGATCCCAGTTCGGCAGCCATGGTTCCTGGGGACCGCAGAGTCCAGGAATCCGCCCCCCGACCGCCCACGACTTGCAGGTAGGTGGGCGGTCGGGCTGCGTCGAGGTTCGGGCGGGAGAGGGGAGAGGCCCGACTGACCCGGCGAGACTCCACGACCATGCCTTCGGCCACGCGAACCCACCACGCCCCGCAACCGGCATGGCGGACATCGACTCTCCGGGCGACCGAAGTGCCCCTGGCGGGCATGCCGTTTGTCCCATCTCCTCTGAATTACCAGAGATCCTAGGAATCCACATTCCCTCTCGTCCTCCTCCAAATACATCCTGCAGTTTTGAGGGCGGCTGGGTTCGAACGGTTGGACAGGTCCATATCTCGCGAGCGAAAACCAAGCCAAGCTAGGACGCAGCGAGTCCGAATAGCACCGCTATTTGGAGGACCGAGAACGACGCATGGCGCCGGTTTGCAGCCGCGAGAGCGGGCCTGAATCGACTGTTCGGAGCCAGACGTCCTCGCCTGCGATCGAACAACCTACGAATCAGGCCTCGGCCGCCTCGAACTACCTCTGTGGCGCTCTTGCCTCCAGGGGTCCATCCTCCGATTGGGTCCGCTCAGTGCGGACGGGTTACATTGAAAGCGCTGTCGTGGGAGCGATGGCAGGGGAGGACCGCAGTTGAGCTTCGCAACCTTCAGAATTTCTGAGACGCGATCACATGTGATCGTTCCAGGTGCCTTTGTGCCCGCCGGCATCGGCCGTGCGCCGCACCGCGGTCCTTCCGCACCGATCCACCTTCATCCCAGTCGGCTCGGGGCTCTCCCTGCGCCCCGAAGCCACTTGCGTGGGGCGGGCGACCGCACGATTGTCACCGGCCCAACCCAGTCCGGGGTTGCGGTCGCCCGCATCCACGCCGAGCTTCCGAGACACGAGTTGCAGACGGCCGCAAACAAGGAGACCCATTGATTCGCAAGGCGAAGCTTCGTCCGCTGCCAACCACGACGGTTCCGGGCTGTTCGGTTCCGTCTTCGGACGCCGTTCTGCCGCGACGCGTGGTGCCTCTTTGTGGCAAAGGGAGTAGTGCGTCCCCAGCCCGGTTGCTCGTAATTCTGGTCTTGGCTCTCACGGGTATGGCGGTGGCAGCATCGTCCGCCAGCGCCGATAGCGCTGAAGTGATTTCGGTTACCGACATCTCCTACACCTCCGCCCTTGTTAAGGGCAAAGTCACAGTCAGCCCGGGCTTCACTGGCTACAAGTTCGAATACTCAACCGATGGAAACGTGTGGAATGAAACTTCCATAGAATTCAGTGGAGCCCTCAACGAAAAAGAGGTCGAAGGACCACTCACGGGTCTCAAAGGCGGCACTGAATACTTCGTCCGAATAGCAACCACCACCGGCGCAATCTCTCCTGAACCAAACCCCTCCTTCACCACTCTCACCGTCGAGCCGCCGACGATACCCGGCGTCGTCGAGGCCTCGCCGGTCTTTTCCACTTCAGCCACGGCGATCGCGACAGTCAAACGCCCCGCCAACGAGAACGCCGCCTTCGATGTCAACTGCCACTTCGAGTACATCACCGATGCGCTCTACGAAGAAAACGTCACGAACATCGGCCCCGGCACGGGCTTCACCGGCGCCACCCCGGCCCCATGCGACCAGAACCCGGTTGACAAAGCTGACCTCGACGCTGAACCCGAAACGAAAGTCACAGCGCCCCTGCTCGGCCTCGGCCCCAACACGACTTACCACCTCCGCCTCATCACCGAAAACGCCGCCCCCGGCGTCGTCACCAAAGACGCAGCCAACTTCACCACCTCTACCAAAGTCACCGCCCCGACCGTCACCGCCACCGACGACGCCTCCGAAGTCAAATTCAACTCCGCCAAACTCACCGGCAAAGTCCTGCGCCCCGCCGGTGTCGACCCCGCCCTCGATGTCAACTGCCACTTCGAATACATCACCGACGCCGCCTTCAAAGCCACCGCCGATGAGCACCAGACCCTCTACGTCTTCGCCACCGCCGGCACCTACACCCTCAGCTTCGGCGGCCAAATCACTCCCGCAATCGCCTTTGACGCCACCGCTGCGGAGGTCGAAACCCAGCTGAACGCGCTCTCGAGCATCGGCGGCGTGGGAGGGAGCATCGCCGTCTCCGGCGGCCCCGGCGACGAATCGGGCACGAGCCCCTACGCCTTCACCTTCGGCGGCTCGCTCTCTGAAACCGACGTCGAGCAACTCTCCGTCGACCCGACCAACCTAAGCAGCCAGTTCGCCTACGTCGAAACTTCCCTCGAGGGCCGCGCCCCTGGCTTCAGCGGCGCCCAGCCGATCGACTGCGAACAGAACTCGATCACCGCGGCAAAAGTCGATGCGGGAGGCGAACTCGGCGTCAGCGCCGAACCCGGCCTCGTAGCCACCACCAAATACCACTTCCGCCTCGTCGCCGAAAACCAAGGCGGCACCGACGTCTTGGCCGCCGCCAATACGTTCACCACTCCCGAGGCCGAACTCCCGACCGTCACGATCGACCCGGTCGAAGGCGGCACCTTCACCACCGCCCATGTTTCCGGGACGATCAGCGCAAATGTCCCTGATCGCTTCGTGCGGCCATTCATCGAAAAATCGATTGACAATTCGAACTGGGAGTTCTTCGAAGCTCCGAGCGGCAACCCCGGTGTGACCAAACACGACTACTCCGGCCTTTCGCCTAGCACCACCTATTTCTTCCGTATCTGCGCCACCTACAGCAGCAGCGAACACGACCAGGCCCTGGCCAACGGCGAAATGGCCTGCTCCCCCGAGCCCAACCCCTCGATCACCACCGAACCTCTTCAGGTACCTCCCACCGCCGAAAACCTCGCGGCCACCGACGTCACCGCCACCACCGCCCACTTCTCCGGCACCGTCAACCCCAACGCCCTCGCTGGCCCGCTAAGCCCGGCCGCCAAAAAAGCCTACGCGACCAAATGGCACTTCGAGTGCACCCCCGAGTGCAAAGACGCCAATGAAAACGTGATCGGTGGCACTGTCCAGGGCGAAGAAGGAGCCCAGGCCGTCACCGGCGACGTCAAGCGACTCGAACCCGACAAGGAATACACGGTTTCGCTGATCGTCAGCAGCGAAGGCGGTACCGACACCGAAGAAAAAATCTTTCCCACCGACAAAAGCCCGCCCGCGGTCAAACAGACCCCTGGCGCCCCCGACGGCACCGGCGGCTACACCCTCCAGGGCGTCGTCAACCCCAACAACGAAACGATCACCGCCTGCAAATTCAAATGGGGCCCCGACGCTCCTGCCTACGCTTTCAGTGCCGACTGCTCTCCGATGCCCACGCCCGGCGCCAAACCCACCACCGTCGAAGCCCATCTCACCAACCTCAACCCCGACGTCGACTATCACGCTCTCCTCGTCGTCACCTACGGCGCCGGAAGTGAAGCGAAAGGCGTCGACCAGACGTTCAAAGCGACTCTGGCCAGTAACGAACCTTGTCCCGACAACGAACAGCAACGGATCGAAAACAACTCCCTCGCCCTACCCGAATGTCGCGCCTACGAGATGGTGACGCCGCCCGGCAAGGAAGGCTTCGGCGCCAAGTTTGAAACCTACGACGGCGGCGATCGAGTCGCCTATGAATCAGAAGCTGGGAACATCGCCAAATCCGGTCAAGGAGCTAACAACGGCAACAGGTACGTTGCCGCCCGCACCAAAGATGGGTGGCAGACGATTCCCAATCTCAATGGTTCTTCTGGGTCGCTGCGAGACGCCCCGAGCTATGTCGATTCCAACATTTTTTCCACGGGGCTGATGGCCTACTCGCCAGATCTCCGCTCGTCCATATGGAAGCTGCACCGGAAGGTCGATCCCGGTTCGGCCGCGCTAGTGACCTATCCGTACCTTCGCAGCCCCGATGGAACCTTTACGCCCCTCGGTTCCCCACTCCAAGTCAAATATGCATCTCCCGGCTCTTTCGACCAGGCAATCTCGGCCGACCTCTCGCATTTTGTCAGCCCGATTGCGCCCTCTAATTGGGGTCCAGGCATCTACGAGTACGTCGGCACCGGCATGGATCAGCCTCGTCGCGTCGACCTCGACAACGCCGGCGCGCCGATTTCCACCTGTACCAACGGCCCATTCAGCCGAACAGCAGTGACTCGATTTGTCTCCAGCGACGGCAGCAGGATCGTCAACGATGTGTACGGCGGGTGCGGCGGTGCCAACCCTCCCGCCGATGAACTCTGGGCCCGCGTCAACGACACCACCGCCGTTGACGTCTCGGCCTCCAATTGCGATCGCAGCGCTGCCGACCCCGGCGGCGTGTGCAACGGTCCGGTGGGCGACGGTGGTTGCACCTATAACTCAAATGGCCTCGAAGTCGGCGCCGGCTGTCGCGCGCTTCGCTTCCAGGGCTCCACGCCCGACGGCTCCCGCGTCTTCTTCACAACCAAGCAGCAGCTCGTAAACGCCGACACCGACCAGACCAACGACCTCTACGCCTGCGACATCCCGGCCGGCAATCCGGCCCCTACCGCCGAGAAAGCCAATAGCTGCGCCGCCTTCAGGCAGGTCTCTGCCGGTGACTCCAGCGGCGCCGATGTCGAGGGCGTCAACGCGATCTCCGAAGACGGGTCCACCGTCCTCTTCACCGCCAAGGGGAAGCTCGCAGGCAACGAAGACGCCCTCGGCGAGGAAGCGGCTGCCGGCGACCACAATCTCTACGCGTGGCGCATTGATGCCTCCCACCCCGACGGCCAGACCACCTTCGTCGCCAGGCTCGAGGCCAACGATGTCGGTGGCGCACAAACCACCCCAGACGGCCACTACCTCGTCTTCACCACCGCGGGCCAGCTCCTCGACACCGACACCGACTCCGGCCCGCGACGTCTACCGCTACGACGCCGAGACCGGCGAACTGATCCGGGTCTCGACCAACATCTTCGGGGTTGCAGGCAACGGGCTTTCGATGGCTTCGATGCCGACCGAACATATGCCAGCCCCTTCCGACGACGGCCAGAAGATCGTCTTCGTCACCACCGAGGCGCTCTCACCCGGCCGATGGCAATGCCGAACCCGACGTCTATCTCTGGACCCCCGCCCGCGTCTCCCTCATCTCCACCGGCTCCTCCGGCTCCGCCCCCCGACAAACATCGAACGACGCAATACTGAACCCCAGGGTGGCCATCACCCCCTCGGGCGATGACATCTATTTCGAAATCCGCCAGCCCCTCACCCCGGCCGACCCCGACAGCTCGACCGACGTCTACGACGCCCGCATCAACGGCGGCTTCAGCTTCACCCCAGGACCGGTTTGCACCGGCGAAACATGTCAGCCTCCGGCTACCCCCGCGCCGCCCAAGAAAGCGCCGCCCTCATCCCAGCCCGGCCCCGGCAACCCACCTCAGCCCAAGCCCTGCCCCAAAGGCAAGGTTCGCAAGAAGAACGGCAAGTGCGTCCCCAAGCACAAAAAACACTCCGGCAAAAAGCACCACGGTAAGAAAACCGGCCTAAACAGGGAGGTGGAAAGTGAACACCGATCAGCACACCCGAGCGACCACTTCCACCGCAAGCAAGGAGACGCCCTCGCATGACTAGCTTCCGCCGCTTCGCCGCCCGCATCAGTATTAGCAAGCCCCAAAGCGCTACCACAGCGCAAATCCCTCACGTCGCCATAAGCCGCGACATCCCCGGACGCGAAGCAGAGGAGATGTCGCCCTTATTCAAAGCCCGCGTTTTGCCCGCCGCGATCACTTTCTGATGTTTTTCGCGAGCAACCGCATCGCAGATGTGGTTGCGGTCGGGCCGAACGCCCCTAGGACCACTCCAAGTCGCCGCCAGCCTCGTCCCTCCACCCGCCGAACGACCCGCACCCTCGGTGTCGTGGTCGGAGCGGTGCTTGCCGCCACGATGGCCCTGCCCGCCGTCTCTCACGCAGACGAACCCTTCGGCCTCAAAACCTTCAGCAACCAGACCACGGACACCAACGGAGACCCTTATGCCGTTGCCGGCGGCCACCCCGACCTCAATGTGACCGAGTTCTCAATTTCTTCCGAAGCGGAAATTGTAGACCCTGGCATGCCCTGAAGGACGCGCTCAACGGCACCTACATCAGTCTGCCACTGGGATTCATCGGCAACCCAGCTGCCGCCCCCCGTTGCCCGTTCGCGAAAGTCCACAACGACGGCAGCGGAATCGATAACTCGGAATGCCCGTCCGGTGCCCAAGTCGGAGTCGCGACCGTCACGCTGTTCAACCTCGAGCACCGGCGAACCAGCTGCGCCGAGTCAGGAGACTCTCTACAACCTGGTGCCCGAATCCGGATACCCGGCCCAGTTCGGATTTAAGCTCTCCGGACTCAACAGTCCGGTGATGATCTCCGCCTTCCCGCCGCTCCCACGCACCGAATCCTACGGCCTCACCGTCGGTACTCCGAACGTCCCGGCGATCGGCGTCCTCTCCTTTAGCGCCACCTTCTTCGGAACCCCTTCCCAGCACGGCTCGGGCACCAGCGGCGCCCCCTTCCTCTCCAACCCCGTCGACTGCTCAGAGGCCGACCCGACCTGGCACATCGCTATCGACAGCGGCCAGCACGCTGGCGCCCTCCGTGGTCTCGGCATCCCCGACCTCTCCGACCCCGACTGGAAAATCGACTCCGAACCGGCCGAACCGGTAACCGGCTGTGAGGACTTGGTCTTCGACCCCTCCCTCGCTGTCGATCCCCTGCAGCCCGGCGGCGGCGCCACCCAGGCCGACCAGCCCACCGGCCTGCGCGTCGGCCTCGATTTCCCCCAGACCAACGACCCGACCACCCCCGCCGAGACCGTGTTCAACTCCGATGCCCTCCAGACCCCCCCGCCCAAGGACATCACCGTCAAGCTCCCCGCCGGCCTCGCGATCAGCCCCTCCTCGGCCGACGGCCTCCAGGCCTGCTCAGATCAGGCCTCCGACCCCGCCGGCGACCAGGTCCACTACGACAACACCAAACCTGTGCAGTGCCCCGACGCCGCCAAGATCGGCACCGCCACCGCGCTCAGCCCACTGCTCGCTCTCCACGAACCCAATGATCCCGACGACAAAGTGATCGGTCCCGACCCGATCCCCGGCGACGTTTATCTGCTCAAGCCCCACCCCGGCGACCTGCCGCTGGGCGGCAACTCCGACGGCAAGTTCCGCCTCCTGATCGAGCTCGAAAACCCCCGCTACGGCGTCAACATCAAGCTCCCGGGTATCGCCACCGCCGACAAGCAGACCGGCCAGATCACGACCGTCTTCACCCAGAACCCCCAGCTCCCCGCCAGCCACCTCACCGTCGACCTCAAGGAAGGCGCAAGAGCGCCGCTGATGACACCGGTCACCTGCGGCTCCTACGAATCCACCAGCGACATGGTCCCCTGGAGCAGCCCCGATACGCCGACGCGAACCCGACAGCTGACTTCCAGGTCGGCTCAGGCCCGAACGGCAGTGGCTGCCCCGCCTCGGCGGCGGCCCGCCCCTTCGGGCCGACGTATCAGCGCCGGCACCGAACCCGCCACCGCCGGCCACTCGAGCCCCTTCACCCTGCGCATCGACCGCGCCGACGGCGAAAAGGAACTCAGCAAGCTCGACCTCACCCTCCCCGAGGGCCTCTCCGCGAAGCTGGCCGGGATCCCGGCCTGCTCTGACGCCGCTCTCGCGACGGCCGAAACCCGCAGTGGCGCTGCCGAGCAGTCCAACCCCTCCTGCCCCGCCTCCCGCATCGGCTCGGTCAAGGTCGGCGCCGGCCCCGGCACCGATCCCTTCTTCGCCTCCGGCGAGGCCTACCTCGCCGGCCCCTACAAAGGCGCCCCGCTCTCAGTCGCGGTGATCACCCCCGCTGTCGCCGGTCCCTTCGACCTCGGCGCGATCGTCACCCGGAATGCGCTCTACCTCAACCCCGCGACCGCCCAGGCCCACGTCGTCAGCGACCCGTTGCCGACGATGCTCGACGGCATCCCGTTGCGCCTGCGGACGATCATCGTCACCCTCGACAGGCCCGACTTCACCCTCAACCCGACCGACTGTGAACCGACCGCGATCAATGCGACCCTGATGAGCGTCGACGGCACCACCGCCTCGCCCACGCAGCGCTTTCAGGCGGACGGCTGCGACAAGCTCGGCTTCAAGCCGACCCTGAAGCTCTCGCTGAAGGGCAAGGTCGCGCGGCGCGCCCACCCGAGCCTCCACGCTCACCTCACCGCCCGCCCCGGCGATGCCAACATCGCCCGCGCCCAGGTCAAGCTGCCAAAAGCAGCTTTCCTCGACAACGCCCACATCGGCGGGGTCTGCACCAGGGTGCAGTTCGCGGCGAAGGCCTGTCCGGCTGGCTCGATCTACGGCACCGCCACCGCGACGACGCCGCTGCTCGACTACCCCCTGACCGGCAACGTCTACCTGCGCTCCTCATCCCACAAACTGCCCGACCTGGTGGTCGGCTTCAACGGGCCGGCCTCCCAGCCGATCGAAGTCGAGCTGGCCGGCAAAACCGACTCGGTCAACAGCGCCCTACGCAACACCTTCGAAGCCGTTCCCGACGTCCCGGTCTCCACCTTCGACCTCACCCTCTTCGGCGGCAAGCGGGGCCTGATCATCATGAGCGCCGGCTTCTGCAAGGACCCGCGGGCCAACATCCAACTCACCGGCCAGAACGGGATGGAGTCGAACACCACTCCGAAGGTGGCGGCGAAGTGCCCTAAGAAGCGCGGTAAGGGAAAGAGCAAAGGCAAGTCCGCCAAGGGCAAAGGCCACGAGCGCCCGTACGCCCTGCCCTCGGTCTGGTAGCCCCGGGGCAGATCCAGGCTGCGCACCCTGGGCTGTTTCCTTGTCAGATGTTCCAGCGAGGCGGAGCGACCGAGCGAGATTTCCGGTGGTGCTTAGCGCGAGGGAGCAAAGCCGCAGCATTGATATCCAACGCGACTGAAAAAAGCTCGCGGCCGGGACGGTCCCTGCGCAAGGAGGGCCAGGTCGTCCCTGACAAGCCCAACCCCGCCTGAACCGCTCCTGCCACGCAGGGTCACTAAGGCCGGCGCATCCCCGGACGCGGAAGTGCCGCCACGAGATCTCCGGTTGTTATGAGCGTGGCGGCACGAGAGCGGAGGAGATACGCCCTTATTCAAAACCCGCGTTCAGCCGGACGCGCCGCAAGTCGCCCGAGCAAGCATCGCAATCTGATTCCTTTGCGCAGCGAGGGCGACGAAGCATTGATGCGCAGCCTTACCTCTCGCGAGTTGCCGCATCGAAGGTGCGGCAACGGTCCGGCTGAACGCCCTGTCAACCACCCTCAAGGTTCAGCATTCCGCTGGCGCCAAGGCCACCGAGCCTGTCTGAGCGTGCCGGTCACAATCGGATTGATGACCGACATGCTCGACAGGCAAACCTTGCCCCCGCCAGCGGGCCTGAGACAATGACGGGAGGATGAAGATGCTTATCGTCGACATCACCGCCGCAGACGCTGCCCATAACCGCCTCGGTCGTTACAAGGTCTCCGAGCGACGCCAGGACGGCTCGCTCGTCCTCGTGCCCGAGACGGTCGATGAGGTGATCGCCGAGACGGCTGAGCGTCCGCTGGACGGCGACGAGTTCCTCGAAGCTCTCGATCGCCTCAGCGCTGCTTCCCAGCAAGCAAGCTGATGGCTCCTACATATGAGCTCGGGACGGGCTTTGCCCGCGAGTTCGCTCGGCTTTCTCGAGAGCAGAGCCGCGAATACCGCCTGGCGGTCGAGAAGTTCATCGACGCGCTGCGTAGCGACAATCAGCCGCCGAATTCCCTCCGCATCAAGCGCGTCCAAGGGACCAAAGACGTCTGGGAGATGTCCTACTCGGGGGACGGCCGCGCAACCTTTCGCTACGGAGCCGAGGTCAAGCCTGGCGAAGTCCACGTCGAATGGCTCCGCGTCGGCGGCCACGAGATCCTCGCGAGGCCCGAGTAGTCGCCGACCTGATGAGGCATTGGGTCCCGAACCATCGCCAGGCCGTCCCTCACCAGCCCAACCCCGCTCGAACCACACCAACTTCACACGGTCGAACTGACCGGCGCATCCCCGGACGCGCCGCGAGGCGGCCGTGAGGCGGACCGGAGCAAGCAGTCCATATCTGACCAATCCTGCGCAGCGAAGCAAAGCCGAGCATTTGTGACGACCGAGCGAGATTTCCGGTTGTCATCAGCGTGAGGGAGCGAAGCCGAAGCATTTGTGGCGGAGCAGACGCGCCCAAGCATCCCCGGACGCGGAAGTGCCGCCGCGAGATCTCCGGTTGTTATGAGCGCGGCGGCACGAGAGCGGAGGAGATACGCCAAGCATCCCCGGACGCGGAAGCCCAGGTGGAACATCTCCAGTTGTTCCTAGTCCGCCTGGGCGAGAGCGGAGGAGATGCGCATAGATGTCAAAGCCCGCGTTCAGCCGGACGCGCCGCAAGTCGCCCGACCAAGCATCGTCGCGAACCCCCGTGGAGCGAGCATCGCAAATTGATTCCTTTGCGAGTGGAGCGGGGGTGAAGCTCCATGTATCTGATTCCTTTGCGCAGCGAGGGCGACGAAGCATTTATGCGCAGCCTTACCTTTCGCGAGTTGCCGCATCGAAGATGCGGCAACGGTCCGGCTGAACGCCCTGTCAGCCCCCATCTCAGGGTTCAGCGCTCCGCCGCCGGCAAGCCTCGCCCGCCGCCAGAGCCGTGCGTCGGTTCGGGCGAGCGGGCTCCCTTCGTAGAACCTACGAAACGCGCCACCTGTCACTCGAACTACCTCCGTGGCCGCCTCGCCTATTGAGGTCCATCCTTGATGGGTCCGCTCGGGTAGCGGGCAGGGTTGCACCACGAGCTGGGCAGGGGCCCAAATCACCGTCGTTTGAGATGGACCACAAGTCCTCTCGGCGAAGGCGCAACCGCCAAAGCGACGGAAGAAGAAAAAGGTGGACGCAGTCAAGGCAATTCGGGTCGACGGTCGGGAGGGGGCGCTTGCCGCTTTCTTCGCGATTCTCGCACTCGCCGGTTGCCTGGTCCTTCAATCGGCCGCGCCGTCACCCGCTCTCGCCGACGCCTGCCCCAACGCCTCCTCCCGGGTCGGGGCGTCCACCGCGCTGCCCGATTGCCGCGCCTACGAACTGGTCACCCCGGGGCTGAACGGCGCCGCGCCGCAGGACTGGCCCGAGGTGAGGGTCCGCGGCCCGCTCGCCGACGGCTCGGCGATCGCCTTCGACGGCGCCCCCTCGCCACTGGAAGCCGAAGGCGCGACCGGCCCCTCCAACACGATCCTCGCCCGTCGCGGCCCGGCGGGCTGGTCGACCCGCAGTCTCTCGGCCCCGACCCCGCTCGCCAGCGCCACCTACTTCGGCGCCGCCGCCTCGACCCTCGGCGTCTCCGCCGACCTCACCCAGTCGGTCCTCTACTCAGACCAGCCGCTCGCCGGCCCCGGCTCGCCGAGCGGCGCCAACGCTTACCTGCGCCGCGCCGACGGCACGATCGTCGCGATCACCAAAGTCGGCGCCGTCGGCTTTGACCCGAGCGCCACCCTCGACGGCGCCTCGGCTGACTTCAGCCGCCTCTTCCTCACCACCACGGTCAAACAGCCCGTCACCGGCATCGAAGACCCGCTGCTCAACGGCAACCTCTACGAATACTCCGCCGGGCAGCTGCGTCTGGTCCCGATCCTCCCCGGCTCCCCCGAAGAAGCGGTGCCGGCCGGCGGCTCGCTGGCGCCCGGGGCGCTGCCGGCGCTCTCCGAGGATGGCACCCAGGTCCTCTTCAAGGCCAACCTCTTCCCGGGCCTTTACCTGCGCTCGGGCGGCACGAAATCGGTCGAGGTGTCAGCACCGATGCCGGGCGCCTCGGACCCCAACCCTCCCGCGCAGGTGGTGTCGGCCGGGATCTCGGCCGACGGCGGGACCGTCCTCTTCACCTCCGCCAACCAGCTGACCGAAGACGCCAACACCGGTCAGAGCGGGGGGGTCCCCAGCGACAGCGGCGCCGACCTCTACTCCTACGACATCGCCTCCGGCGCCCTCACCGACCGCACCGTCGACACCGAACCCGCCGACGTCGCAACGGGGGCCGATGTGCAGGAAGTGCTCGGCGCCTCACCCGACGCGGCCTACGTCTACTTCGTCGCGCTCGGCAAGCTGGCCGTGGGGGGAACCTCGGGGCAGCGGAACCTCTACGTCGTCCACGACGGCGAGATCGACTACGTCGCCACCGACCCCGAGGCGGGCGAGCACTTCTACGTCACCCCCGACGGCCTCCACGCCGCCTTCACCTCGAAAGCGCCCCAGGGTGGCTATGACAACGCCGGCTTCGCCCAGGCCTACCGCTACACCTACGGCGCCGGGGTCGAGTGCGGCTCCTGTCGGCCGAGCGGCGAAGCGCCGAGCTCCGGTGCATCGCTCGCCGGTCGCTCGCTGTCTGACGACGGCGGTCGCCTCTTCTTCCAGAGCGCCGACGCGGTCCTCCCCGCCGCCCAGAGCGCCGTCGCCAACGTCTATCAGTACTCCGGCGGCGAGGTCGATCTGCTCACACCCGGCGAAGGCTCCCCCGCCGTCCTGCTCGGCGCATCCGCCTCCGGAGACGACGTCTTCATCGCCAGCTTCGAAGAGCTCTCCCCGCAGGGACAGGGCAAGGACTTCGCGATCTACGACGCCCGTGTCGGCGCCGTCGTCCCGGTGGCGGGGGAGAGCGCCGCCTGCCAGGGCGAAGGCTGCCGCGGCCCGAGCTCACCGCCCGCGCCGGAACTCGGCGCGGGCTCGGCCGGCTTCGAAGCGCCCTCCAAGGTCGCCGCGCCAGAAGCGCTCTCGGTCGCCGCCGACAGGGTTCGCCTGCGGGTGATCGCCCCTGGCCCGGGCGAGCTGCATGTCGGTGGCCGTGGCTTCGCCCCCTTCAAGCGCAATACCGCCGCGGCGGGGTCGGTCGCCTTCACCCTCACCCTGCGCCCGGGCGCTGATCGCAAGCGCAAGCGCTTCCACATCTTCCGGACCGAAGCCGAAGTCACCTTCCGCTCGGCCGCCGGGGCGATCTCGCGGGCCGGGGTGGCGCTGACCTTCACCGGATCCCCACGGCGGGGTGCGAAGAAATGAGCGCCCGCGCTCGTCTTGCCCTGGCGCTGGGGGCGCTCCTCTCCGCGGCCTCGCTCGCCCCTGCCGGAGCCGCCGCCCGCACCCTCGAAGTCCCGGTCTTCCTCTCCCCGGGACGTAATCCCAACCAGTCGCCCTCTACGGCGCCGGGCGCCCGGCCCTTCGAGGTGTTGAACGAGTTCGCCGTCAACCAGGGCCCGGCGCTCGGCGGCGAAGCCGGGCCGGCCGAAAACATCCGCGACCTGCGCTTCGAGCTGCCCGCCGGCCTGCTCGCCGCCGCCGCCCGCTTCCCGCGCTGCAGCGCCGAAGCCTTCGCCCAGAGCTCGTGTGCCACCGTCGCCCAGGTCGGCGTCGCCGAACCCGAGTTCAGCGCCGGCGCCCCCGCGGCGCTGGTACCCGTCTTCAACCTCGCCCCGCCGAGCGGGCGCGTCGCGCAGTTCGGCTTCCGCGCCGCCGGGACGCCGGTCCAGGTCGACTTCGAGCTCCGAAACGGCGGCGACTACGGCGCCACCGCGACCGTGCGGGGCCTCGGCGAGGCCGCAGGTCTGGTGCGCTCCTCGCTGCGGATCTGGGGGGTTCCCGGCGATCCCGGCCACGACGCCGAGCGCTTCAACGGCGCCGGCGCGCCGACTCCCGGTCCCTACCCCGAAGCGCCGCCCTTCCAGCCGCTGATCTCCAATCCCACCTCCTGCCGCGGACCGCTGGTGACGACGATGGAGCTCGCCACCTGGCAGCACCCCGAGCGGCTGATCTCGGCCGCCCCCTTCGAAGCGCCTCCGACCAACGGCTGCGACCAACTCGAATTCGACCCGAGATTCTCGGCCAAGCCGACCACCAACCTCGCCGACTCGCCATCGGGGCTCGATGTCCATCTCCATTTGCCCCAAATCCAGGATCCGGGCGGCAGCGCCGCCGCCGGGCTGCGCGACGCGCGCATCGACCTGCCCGCCGGGCTCACGATCAATCCCGCCGGCGCCAACGGCCTCTCCTCTTGCACGCCGGCGCAGATCGGGCTCACCGGCGTCGCCTCCGAGCGCCAGTTGCTGCGCTACGACATGCCGCCGGTCAGCTACTCGGGCACCTTCACCGTCAGCCGGGGCGGGGCGACGACGGCGCCGATCTCCTCCGTCGCGACTCAGGCCCAGGTGCGCGCGGCGCTCGAAACCCTTCCGGGGCTGGCGGGCAACATTGCGATCGGCGGTGCCCCCGGCGGCTGGATCGTCACCTTCACCGGCGCCCTCGCGGGCACCGACGTGCCGCTTCTGAGCGGCGCCGTCACCGACAACCCGAGCCAGACGATCGCGGTCACCGCCAGCGGTGGCACCTACACACTCGGGCTTGGCGCCGCCACTAGCGCTGAGCTGCCCTTCGACGCCGGCGATGACGAAATCGAGGCGGCGCTGCGAGGGATCCCGGCGCTCGGGCTCGGCAACCTCTATCCCGGCAACGTCTTCGTCTCAGAACTGGGCAAAGAGGACGACACCCGCAGCTACCGGGTGATCTTCGCCAACGACCTAAACGGCGCCAGCCCGGCGCTCACGGCCACCTCCTCGCTGAGCGGCCCCGCCGCCGGGGTGAGCGTCACCCCGACCGACCCGCCGTCCCCGCGCGGCCTCAGCGTCGCCAGCTTCGGCGCCGAGGCCCCGGGCACCCCCCAGTTCGACTCGGCGCTGGCCGCCTGTCCCGACCCATCCCAGATCGGCACCGTGCGGGTCGACTCGCCGGCCCAGCTCGACCACCCCCTCTTCGGCAGCGTCTACCTCGCGACCCCCGAACAGAACCCCTACGGCTCCCTGCTCGCGATCTACATCACGCTCACCGACGCGGCCTCGGGCATCAACGTCAAGCTGCCCGCCCGGATCGACCCCGACCCGGCCAGCGGCCGCCTCCGGGTCAGCCTCGCCGAGGCGCCCCAGCTCCCCTTCGAAGACCTCGACCTCGAACTCTTCAAGGGCACCGCCGCGCCGCTTCGCACGCCGAGCGTCTGCAGCACCTACTCGGTCGAAACACTGCTGACCCCGACCTCGGCCCCCGAAGGCGCCCCGCGCCGTCCCAAGGACACCTTCACGATCGCCAACGGCGCCGGCGCCGCCCCCTGCCCCAGGACCTCCGCCTCGGTGCCCGACCTCTCGCGCTTCTCCGCCGGCAGCGCCGATCCCAGCGCCGGCATCTACACGCCCTTCGTCCTCAAGCTCACCCGCCCCGACGGCAGCCTGCCGCTCGGCGGCATCGACACCACCCTGCCCGAGGGCCTGCTCGCCAGGATCGCCGGGATCCCGCCCTGCTCCGAGGGCGCCCTGGCCGCGGCCGCCGCCAATTCCGGCGCCGCCGAGGCACGCAGCCCGAGCTGCCCGGCGGCCTCGCGGATCGGCAGCCTCGCCGCCGCCGCCGGCGCCGGCCCGGCTCCCTACAACCTCACCGGCAGCGCCTATCTCGCCGGGCCCTACCGCGGAGCGCCGCTCAGCCTGGCGCTCATCACCCCGGCCCTGGCCGGACCCTTCGACCTCGGCACCGTCGTCGTCCGGGTCGCCCTCCACGTCGACCCGCAGACGACCCGGGTCAGGGCCGTCTCCGACCCCTTCCCGGCCAGCCTGCGCGGAGTGCCGCTCGACCTGCGCTCGGTAGCCCTCAGCCTCGATCCCGGCTTCGCCAAGAACCCGACCTCCTGCTACCCGCTCGGGTTCTCGGGCCCGCAGAGCGCCCGCTTCCAGGTCGGCGACTGCCGCAAGCTCGCCTTCGCCCCGAAGCTCGATCTGAGCCTCAGGGGCCCGACCGCGCGCGGAGCTCACCCTGCCCTCAGCGCCACCCTGACCAACCCCGCCAAACGCACCGCGGCCAATCTCGCGGCACTCGACCTCTTCCTGCCGCGCTCGCTTCGCTTCGACAAAGCCCACATCGGGGTCGCGGGAACGGTCTACGGGCAGGCCACCGTCACGACCCCGCTGCTCGACGGGCCCCTGCGCGGCCCGGTGACCTTGCGCCGCTCGGCGAGCGCCACGCAGTTGGTCGTCGACCTGCACGGCCAGGTCGACCTCACCCTCGAAGGCCGGCTGCGGATCAGCAAGGCCGGCGCGATGCGGGTCAGCTTCGACTCCCCTCCCGACGTGCCGCTCAGCAAGTTCACCCTGGCCCTGTCGGGCGCCAAGCGGGGGCTCTTCAAGGCCTCTCGCAACCTCTGCGCCGGGCCCAACCGCGCCAGCGCCGAGCTGACCGGGCAAAACGCGGCGACCTACGACCGCGGCGTTGTGGTCACCGCTAGCTGCCCGAAGGATTCAGGCAAGGGCAAGCGGCGCGGCCGGGGGAGGGCGGGGCGATGAGGCGAATCCTTGCAGCCGCCCTCCTCTTGGCCGCCCTCGCGCTCAGCGCACCCGTTACTCCAGCGCTAGCCGACTGTCCTCCTGCCCCCCGATCGTCGTCGGCACCTGGCCCACCGGGGTCGGCGCCGAAGTGGCGACGATGCGGGCCGAGATCGACCCCAACGGCTTCGCCACCACCTACCTCTTCGAATACACGACCGAAGCCAAATTCCGCACCCAGGGCTTCATCGGCGCCACCAAGGTCCCCCAGACCGGGGTCTCGATCGGCAACGGCCTCGTCGCCCAGCGCCTCGACGCTCTCACTCCCGACACCGCCTATCGCTTCCGGGTGATCGCCAACAGCAACGGCGGCACCCTGACGGATCTGAAAACTCGCTCGTTTCGCACCGACCAGCTCGAACCTGTCTTCGCCCTCCCCGACGACCGCGGCTGGGAGATGGTCTCGCCGTTCGACAAGAACGGCGGCGACATCCAAGGAGCCGGTGCCAACCATGGCGGCGGCGTCCTCCAGGCCGCGGCGCAGGGCGGCGCGCTCACCTACACCTCCGCCTCATCCTTCGCCGGCCCGCTCGGATCTCCCGGTCCCAACCAGTACCTGTCCACGCGGGGCCCCGAAAGCTGGTCGACCGAGAACCTCTCCCTGCCGATGCTCTCGGGCACCTACCCCGAATCGCGAGACCAGCGGCGTTCCCTACCAGCTCTTCTCCTCCGACCTGCAGGGAGCCCTGGTCTCAAACGGCCGCCGCTGCCGCACCTCGGCCGCAGACCCAGTGCCCGGTTGAAAACCCGCCGCTGCCCGGCTCCGGCGCGCCGGCGGGCTACCGCAACTACTACCTGCGCGCCGGCTCGGGCACCTACAAAGCGCTCCTCACCCAGCCCCCCAACAGCCTCGACTCCTCCCATTTCGAACTCGCCTTCGCCGGCGCCACCCCCGACCTCGCCCACGTCGTCCTCTCGAGCTGCGCGGCGCTGAGCGCCGACGCCACCGAAGTCGCCGGGCCAGAAGGCGAATGTGCCGGCGCCGAGCAGAATCTCTATGAGTGGAGTGGCGGGGCTTTGACCCTGGTCAACAAGCTGCCGGGGGAAAGCCAGGGCACGCCAGGCGCCGTGCTCGCCGCCCAGTGCGCGCGCGATCTCAGCCGACGGCTCCCGCGTCTATTTCACCGAGCTCGAAGACGGCCCGCTCTACCTGCGCGAAGCTGGCGCGCCGACGAAGCTGGTGCCGCAAACGGTGGCAGGAGGGTGGAGCTTCCAGACCGCCTCGCTCGACGGCTCGCTTGCCTTCTTCACCAAAGCCGGCCACCTCTACCGCTACTCCGCCAGCGACCGCCACCTCCACCGACCTCACCCCGAGCGGCGGAGTCACCGGGGTGGTGGGCGCATCTGATGACGGCAGCTTCGTCTACTACCTGACCGCCGCCGGCCTCTTCCTCAACCGCAACGGCGCCGCCACCTCGACCCTGGTCTCCGCCCAGGCCGATCCCGCCAGCGCCCCGCCGGCTACCGGCAACGCCCGCCTCTCCGCCGACGGGCACCGCCTGCTCTTCCTCTCGACCGCGGAACTCACCGACTACGACAACCGCAACGTCAACACCGGCCTGCCCGAGCCCGAGCTCTACCTCTACGCCGCGCCGGGGACCGCCGGAGCCGGAATCACCTGCGTCTCCTGCAACCCCTCGGGCGAACGCCCGCTCGGGCCGGCCGACGATTCCCGGCGCCAGCCCCAACGGCTCCGGCGCTCTGCGCCCCCAGGTCTACAAGCCGCGGGTGCTCTCCGCCGACGCCAAGCGGGTCTTCTTCGAGACCTTCGACTCGCTCGCCGTCTCCGACACCAACGGCGACCGCGACGTCTACCAGTGGGAGGCCAACGGCACCGGCGACTGCGCCAGGCCGGCCGGCTGCATCGACCTGATCTCCAGCGGCCGCTCCGAAGGGGGCGCCAGCTTCATCGACGCCTCCGCTCGACGGCTCCGATGCCTTCTTCCTCACCGACGGCTCGCTGGTCCCCACAGACGCGGGCGGCGCTCGACGTCTACGACGCCCGCGATCGGCGGCGGCTTCCCGACCTCGACCGACGTCATCCCCTGCTTCGGCGATGCCTGCCAGCCGCTGCCCCCCACCTCCCGCCGAAGCCCGAACTCAACTCGGTTCGCGCCAAACCCTCGGGGAATGCCGAGCAGGTCAAGTTCAAAGCGCTCCACTGCAAGAAGCAACCAGGTCAAGAAGCTCGGCCGCTGCGTGAAGCAGCAAGAGCCACAAGAAGAAGGGCGGAGGTCTAAGCGATGAGCCGCCGCCGTCCCCACACCCGCCTCGGCGCTCGCCCTGGCGAGCGTCCTCGCGGCGCTCGCGCTCGCCGCCCCCGCGGCCCAGGCCGCCTTCGGCCTGCTCCCCGGCGAAGCCGGCTTCAAGGCCACCGCCACCGCCGACGCCGGCGGCGCCCCGGCGACCCTCGCCGGCGCCCATCCCTACTCGCTTCTCACCGAAATCAACTTCAACAAGGCCGGCAACTTCTCCGACGGCGACCTCAAGGACCTGACCTACGACCTGCCGCCCGGGCTGATCGAAAACGCGACCTCTGTCCCGCGCTGCGGCGCCGCCCAGTTCACGAGCGCCCGCAACTCCCCCTATGAAGAAGCGCTCTCAGGGGAGAGCTGCTCGGGCCTCGCCCAGATCGGCACGGTCACCCTCGAGAGCTCCCACGCCGGCGGCGAAACCCGCACCTTCGGCGTCTTCAATTTGGCCCCGCCGCCGGGCTCGCCCTCGCGCCTGGGCTTCTCGCCCTACGGCGAGCCGGTGACGATCGCCCCGCGGGTCCGCGAAGCCGGTCGCGAATACGGCCTCACCCTCGACCTCGACAACTTCACCCAGCTCCTCAACGTCTCCCGGATCCGGCTCGAGATCTGGGGCACCCCCTTCGACGCCGGCCCACGACGGCGAGCGCGGCAACTGCCTAAACGAGGCCGACCCCTCGACGCCCCACGCGCTCTGCCCGGTCTCGGAGCTGAACCCGCCGCACCCCGCCCAGGCCTACCTGACCCTGCCGAGCAATTGCTCAGAAGCCCTCGACTTCCACCTCACCGCCACCTCCTGGCAGCAGCCGGGCGCCGCGGTCGAGCGCTCCTGGACGAGCGGCGCCGCGCTCACCGGCTGCGACAAACTCGCCTTCAACCCGATCCCCCGGGGCACGCTCTCGACCAACCGCGCGTCGGCCCCGAGCGGCTATGACTTCACCCTCGACGGCTCCTCGGCGCCGCTTCTCAACCCGATCGCCCGCGCTTCTTCCCAGGCCAAGAAGGCCGTCGTCACCCTGCCCGAGGGAATGAGCGTCAACCCCTCGGTCGGCTCCGGCCTCGGCACCTGCTCGGAGGCCCAGTTCGCGGCGGAGACAGTCAGCTCGGCGCCGGGCGCCGGCTGTCCCAACGACTCGAAAATCGGTGAATTGACGATCGAGAGCCCGCTGGTCAGCGAACAGATCGAAGGCTCGATGTTCTTCGCCACCCCGCGAGGAGAACCGCTTCGGCACCCTCGTCGCCCTCTACATGGTCGCCAAGGACCCCGAGCGCGGGATCCTCGTCAAGGTCGCCGGCCGGGTCGACTCCGACCCGCTCACCGGTCAGCTCACCACGACCTTCGACGACCTGCCCCAGCTGCCCTACTCGCACTTCAACGTCCATTTCCGCGAAGGCCAGCGCAGCCCCCTCGCCACCCCTTCGGCCTGCGGGACCTACGCGACCGAGGTCGACACCAGTCCCTGGCTCGACCCGAGCGCAGTCGTCCATGCATCCTCGCCGTTCTCGCTCAGCGCCGGACCCGGCGGCGGGCCCTGTCAGGTAGGGCCTCTCGCGCCCTTCGCCCCGGGCGCGACCGGAGGGGTCGCCAACGGCAACGCCTCCTCCTACACGCCCTTCTCGCTCCATCTCACCCGTGCCGACGGCGAACAGGAGATCACCTCCTACTCGGC
The DNA here is from genome assembly GCA_963836415.1 of uncultured Solirubrobacterales bacterium. Lineage (GTDB taxonomy): Bacteria > Actinomycetota > Thermoleophilia > Solirubrobacterales > 70-9 > VRUE01. Next base: position 902,204 of record CAWIJE010000004.1, on the reverse strand, counting down.
CGTCCTGCCACCGGGCGAGCTCGGCAAGATCGCCGGCGTCCCCTACTGCCCGGAGAGCCTGATCGAGGCGGCGAAGGCCCAGAGCGGCGCCGAATCCGAGCGCTCCCCGGCCTGTCCGGCGGCCAGCCTGATCGGCCATACCTACACCGGCTATGGGGTCGGGCAGTCGCTCGCCTATGCGCCGGGGACGCTCTACCTCGCCGGCCCCTACCACGGCTCGCCGCTCTCGGTGGTGGCGATCGACTCGGCCAAGGTCGGCCCCTTCGACCTCGGCACCGTGGTGATCCGCTCGGCGATCCACGTCGATCGCACCTCGGCCCGCGTCTCGATCGACTCCGGCGGCTCGGACCCGATCCCCCACATCCTCAAGGGCTTCCCGCTGCGCTTGCGCGACATCGGCATCGCGATCGACCGCCCAGACTTCATGGTCAACCCGACCAACTGCGATCCCTTCGCCCTCAGCTCGACCCTGACCGGATCTGGCCTCGCCTTCGGCGATCCCGCCGATGATCAGATCTCGAGCGCCTCGACGCCCTTCCAGGTCTCCAACTGCTCGGCGCTCGACTTCTCCCCCAAGCTCGCGATCTCGCTCAAGGGCTCCCACAAGCAGGGCGACTTTCCGGCCCTGCGAGCGACGCTCACCACCCATGAAGGCGACGCCAACATCGGCTCGGCGATCGTCACCCTGCCGCCGCGACTCTTCCTCGCCCAAGAGCACCTCGAAGCGGTCTGCAGCCCGCGGCAGTTTGCCGCCCGCGCCTGTCCCAAAGACTCGGTCTACGGAACCGCAAGCGCGACCACGCCGCTGCTGGAAGCACCGCTCAGCGGCCCCGTCTACCTGCGCCAGCGGCACAAACGCTCTACCCGACCTCGTCGCCGATCTCTCCGGGCGCGGCATCGAGATCGAGGTGCTCGGCAAGATCGACTCCTACAAGGGCGGCCTGCGCGCCACCTTCGACGGGCTGCCCGACGCCCCGCTGACCAGGTTCACGATCTCGCTGCGGGGGGCCGATCACAGCCTGATCGTCAACGCCACCGACACCTGCCTGCACCCGCAGACCGCGACCGCGAAGTTCGTCGGTCAGGAGAACACCGCCCGCAAGCGCCTGGTGGCGCTCAAAGTGAAGTGCAAGAAGAAGTCGACGAAGGGCAAGCACGGCGCGGGTGCGAAGAAGGTCGCACGTAGATGAGCGTGCGAGCGGCGCGACCCCTTTTGCTGGTCGGGCTCTTGCTGGCCGCGCTGGCCTTGGCAGCGATCGCCCGCGCGGAGATCGATCAGAAGGGCGAGGTGAGGGTCAACTTCGAAGGCAAGCTGACCCCCAGCGCCCTGCCTCGCTCAGGTGATGCGCCGGTCAGGGTCGCCGTCTCGGCGAAGGTGACGACAGCAAGCGGAGATGCTCCGCCGGCGATGCGGCAGATGTCGATAGCGATCAACCGCTACGGGCGGCTCGACACCACCGGCCTTCCGGTTTGCAGGCTCGAAAAGATCCAGCCCGCGACCACCGACGACGCTCTCGCTGCCTGCCGCCGCTCGTTGATCGGCGAAGGCCGCTTCTCGGCCGACGTCCCCGACAGAGGCGGTCCCTTCCCCTCCGAGGGCAAGATCTACGCCTTCAACGGAGAGCTCGGCTGCTCGCCTGCCGAAGCCACCACTGGGCGGCTGTGGCCAAGCACCTCGCGGACGCAGGGAGTGAGGGAAGGGGAGCGTGCGAGCCTGCCCGGACGCGGAAGCTCGGGCGGAAGATCTCCAGTTGTCGCAAGTCTGTCCGAGCGAGAGCAGAGGACAGGCGACTTATCCGCACGTGACCTGAACCCGAGGGACCGAGGACAAAGAGATGCGCGCTGCCAGCCGCGTCCAGCGATTCTTGCCCATGTCTATGGGGTGAAGCCCGCCCCGGCCTCCTTCACGATGGCGTTCGTCATCTCCCGCTCCAAGGGGACCTTCGGCACGACCCTGAGTGCCGACCTGCCACCGGTCAAGGCGGGCAGCGGAGCGATCACCGGCATCTCGCTATCGCTGGGCAAAAACTTCACGGCGGCGGGCAAGCGCCACTCTCTTTTCTCCGGCACCTGCCCAGCTCCGCAGGGGGTCCGCAAGGCGGGCTTCAAGTTCGCCCGAGCCTCGGTCGCCTTTGCCGCCGGCCCGACTCTGAGCACCACCCTGAACCGCGCCTGCACCGCGCTCGGTTGAGCGGCTTGCGTCGCATCGCCGCGCTGAGCGCGCTCGCCGCGCTCACCCTGCTCGGGGTCGCCCACGCCGAGATCGTCAGCGGCGGCGATGTGCGGATCTCCTTCCACGCCTCGATCAGCCCGAAGAGGCTGCCGCGCACGCACTCGGCGCCGATCGCCCTCCACGTCGCCGCCAGGGTCAGCCCGATCGACCAAAGGCGCCCTGAGGCCCTGCTGGGGGTCACCGTCGAGGTCAACCGCCACGCCGTCGCCACCACCCGGGGCCTGCCACGCTGCCCCTGGCACGAGCTGCAATCGCTCTCGAGCGCGCGGGCGCTCGCGGTCTGCGGCGATTCCCTGATCGGCAGCGGCCACTTCACCAGCCACATCGACATCCCCGAGCAGGCCCCCTTCCCGGCCGAGGGCCGGCTGCTCGCCTTCAACGCGCTCCGAAACGGCCGCCCCGCGATCGCCGCCCACGTCTTCGGCACCGACCCGGCGCCGACCTCAGAAGTGCTGCCGATGACCATCGCCCGCCGCGGCCAGGGCAACTTCGGCCCCGTCGTCGCCGTCCAGATGCCGAAGATCGGCAACGACTGGGGCTACGTCACCGGCTTCGACCTCACCCTGAAGCGCACCTGGCGCTACCGGGGTCAGGAGATGAGCGTGATCAGCGCCAGCTGCCCGGCGCCGCCCGACCTCGACGTGGTGCCCTTCAAGGCGGCGCGGGGGGTCTTCGAATTCGCCGACGAGCGCCGCCTGACCCGGGTTGTGAGCAGCAGTTGCAGAGCCGTGCGCTGATTCCCAGCCTCTAAGCTGAAAAGCGAATCGGATCCCGACGGGATCGGTTTCAGGGATGGTGTGGATCAGCGCAAAGAGAGAGGGAGCCCCGCTTGGCTTCGGCCTTTTCCTGGCCGCCACCCTGCTCTTGCTCGTGATCGCTCCCGCCGCGCGAGCCGAACTCGAAATCGAGTCTTTCGCCGCTCATACGACCGACCCGGCCGAGGCGCCCTACGCTCGCGCCGGCGGCCATCCCTACCAGAGCATCACCGAATTCACGATCCGCTCGGATGAGAGCCTCAACGGCACCTATCTGAGGCCGCCGCCGGGATTCATCGCCAACCCGGCAGCCGCCGGTCGCTGCACGACCAAAGCCCTCGGCAGTGGGCTGTGCCCGCCCGACTCCCGCGTCGGCGTCGCCGAAATCACCCGCAACGGCGCTCTTGAGAGCCACCCGCTCTACAACCTCGTGCCCGAACGCGGCTATCCGGCCCAGTTCGGCTTCACCTTCGAAGGGATGCCGACGCTCTTCTCCGTCTTCCCACGTCCGCGCGCCGACTCCTATGGCCTGACCCTCGCCGCCCCGAACCTCCCCTCGGAAAGCGGAGCCTCGGGACTGGTGGCCCGTCTCTGCGGCTACGGCCTCGAAGGCGACGGCGCCGGGACCCCGTTCAGATGCCGGGCCCCGTCGGAGGCTGTCGGCGTCCCGTTCCTCGCCAATCCCCTCGACTGCTCGCTCGAGCCGGCTTCGAGCATCGCGATCGACAGCCAGGAGCACGCCGGTGCTCTGCAGGAACTCGGCGTCCCGGACCTCTCCGATCCCGATTGGAGGACCGCCGTCTTTCGGGCGCCGCCGATCAGCGGTTGCGAGGACCCGCTCCTGGTCGCCCAGTTCGATCCGACGATCGCCGTCGAGCCGCTGCAGCAGCAGGGTGGCGGCCCGCTCCAGGCCGACCAGCCGACGGGGCTCCGCGTCGCCTTCACGTTCCCGCAGTCCAACGACCCGACCGATCCCGACACGGAGATCGATCCCGCGATCCCGCAGGCGCCGCCGCCCAGGGAGGTCTCGGTCACGCTCCCGGCGGGGCTGACGATCTCGCCCTCTGCGGCAGACGGGCTCGGCGCTTGCTCTGATCAGGCCTCCGACCCCGCCGGCGATCAGGTCGACTACGAGAGCACCCGCCCGGTGTCCTGCCCTGACGCTTCGAAGATCGCGACCGCAACCGCGACCTCGCCGCTGCTCGCCACCCGCGACCCGCTCACCGACGAAGTAAGCGGAGCGGAGCCGATCCCAGGTGGGGTCTACCTCTTGGCGCCCCACCCCGGCGACCTACCGATCGGTGGTGACTCAGACGGCAAGTTCCGTCTCCTGCTGGTGCTCGAAAGCGCCCGCGACGGGGTCAACGTGAAGCTCCCTGGCCTCGCCACAGCCGATCGAGCGAGCGGCCGGCTGACGGCGCAGTTCACCGCCAGCCCGCAGCTGCCGGTCAGCCGGCTGACCGTCGCCCTCGCCCCCGGCCCCAGGGCGCCGCTCGCGACCCCGCTCGACTGTGGTCATTTCGCGATCGACGCCACCCTGGTGCCATGGTCGGCACCCGGGACCCCCGATGCCCACCCGAGCGCCGGCTTCGAGGTCGGCTCGGGCCCGGGCGGCAGCGGCTGTGTGGCCACGCCGGGGGAGAGGCCATTCTCTCCGACTCTCGAGCGAGCCGGTACCGCCAGTGCCAGGGCCGGCGCCGCCAGTCCCTTTTTCTTCGAACTGAGCCGACCCGACGGCGACCGGGAATTGGGCTCGCTCGACTTCACCGGCCCCCCCGGCTTCGCCGCAAACCTGAAGGGCGTCGCCTCCTGCCCGGAGGCTGCGATCGCCACCGCAAAGCACAAGAGTGGGAGGGAGGAGCAGGCCGATCCCTCCTGTCCGCGCGCCAGCCAGATCGGCACCCTCACCGCGGCCGCCGGTCCCGGCTCCGATCCCTTCTACGTCCAGGGCAGCGCCTACCTCGCCGGTCCTTATAAGGGGGCGCCGCTCAGCTTCGCCTTCATCACCCCGGCGCTCTCAGGCGCTTTCGATCTCGGCAACATGGTCTTCCGCGCCGCCGCGTATTTCGATCCGGCCACCGCCCAGGTCACCGTCAGGACCGACCGGCTGCCCCGGATCCTCGACGGGATCCCGTTGCGGCTGCGCTCGATCGCCCTCAGCCTCGATCGCCCCGGCTTCATCCGCAACCCGACCTCCTGCGAGCCGCTGGCGCTCCGCGCCACGGCAAGCGCCGAGAGCGGACCGAGCGTCGTCTTGTCCAAGTACTTCCAGGTCGGTGGCTGCCGGGACCTGCCGTTCAGGCCGCGGGTCTCGGTGGGGCTATCGGGGGCCCTCGCCCGCAACGGCCGCCCTGACCTGCGGGCGACGATCGCCTCGAGGCCCGGCCAGGCCAACATCGCCCGCGCCGCGCTCACCCTGCCCGTCACCGAGCTCCTGGACTACGAACACATCGATGCCGTCTGCTCCAGATCTCGCTACGGCGCCGGCGCCGGCGGGGGGGTGGCTTGTGCTCCGGGATCGCGCTACGGCCGCGTCCGGCTCTTCACGCCCCTGCTCGACAGGCCGCTCGAGGGCCCGCTCTACCTGCGGGCCAACGGCAAGCCGGGCAAGCTGCCTGACCTGGTCGCTTCGCTGGGCGGCCGGATCCACCTCGACCTCGTCGCCCACGTCAGCTCCGACCACGGGCTCCTGCGGGTTGCCTTCGCCCGCGTCCCCGACCTTCCGGTCGAAAAGGTCGTGATCGGGCTGCGCGGCGGCAGGCGTGGGCTTCTGGTCAACACCACCGACCTCTGCGGCGCGGGCGCGCGGAGCGCGGCCTCCTTCATCGCCCACAACGGCAAGCGCTTCGTCTCGCGGTCCGCAGTCGATCTCGGCTGCGGGGCCGCCGCTCCTCGCCAGGGCCGGGTCGCTCGGTGAGTGGGAGGCGGAGAATCCCTCGGGGTAGGTCAACATCCCGCCATTTCCCCAATGCCGTGGGGCATCTGGCGGGCGCCGTTTGACATCGCGGTTGGTCTGTGTTCTAGTTTGTCATCTGGTCTGAGGGTGCCTTTTCGCGCGTCGGGGGTTACAGGGAAGCTGGTGGAAAGAGAATCGCCTGCCGGGGTGCCGCAGCTCTCACCATCGATGCCTGGCAAGCCGCACATCCAAGGCGCTCCGCGCGCTGAGCCGGGCCGCGATGGGATCTGAGCGGGCCAAAAAGAGACCGTCTCGCCGGGCCCTCGGCGGGCCGCTCGGGGTCCTGGCCTGCTGCGCCGCGCTTGGCGTCGTCGGCCTCGGGGTCGAGGGGCGCCTCGAGCCGACCTCCCTTGTCGTGCCGGGGACCCTGTCGGCCCACGGCCAGGCGCTGGCCGAAGAGCACTTCGGGCCCTCCTCGCCGTTCGCCGTCCTCCTCCGCGGCCCCGATCGGGCGATCGAAGGGCAGGGGCCCGGCCTCGTCCGCGCTCTGCGCCGCGACCCCGCGGTCACCGTCGTCTCGCCCTGGGACCGCGGCGCCGTCGGCTTCCTGCGTCCGGGGCCGCGCAAGGCAATCGTCCTCCTCGACTACCACCTGCCGCTCGATCTCGCGATGCGGGAGACCGTGCCCGAACTCGAAGCGACGCTGGACGCCCACGTCCACCCGCCGCTTCGCGCGGTGCAGTCCGGCTACGCCAGCGTCTCGCGTGCGCTGCAGTCCGAATCGCTCGATGCGACCGAGCGCGCCGAGCTGATTGCCGCGCCGCTGCTCCTGATCGTCTTGCTGCTCGTCTTCCGCTCGGTGGTCGCGGCGGCGATCCCGCTCGCCCTCGGAGCGCTCACCGTCCTCGCCGGTCGCGGCGTCCTCGTCGCGCTCGACTCGGTGATGACGATCGAAGCGCTCTCGGTCGTCGTCTGCACGATGATGGGCCTCGCCCTCGGGGTCGACTACTCGCTCTTCATCGTCTCCCGCTTCCGCGAGGAGCTCGCCCGGGGGACCCCGCCCTGGGAGGCGGCCCGGATCACCAGGCAGACGGCCGGGCGGACGACGCTCGTCGCCGGGGCAACCCTGTTCATCTCGATCCTGCTCTCCTCGTTCCTGCAGCCGGGGTCGCTTCTGCTCTCGCTGGCGACCGCGCTCGTCGTCGTCACCCCGATCGCCGTCCTTCTCGCCTGGATCGCCCTGCCACCGATCCTCGCGCTGCTCGGCGAGCGGATCAACGCGGGGACGATCGGCAGAAGCGTGGGGGAGAAACGGACGCTCGCGGGTGGCCGCCGCCGCCGATGCCGCGCTGCGCCGGCCCGCCCTGGCGGCGGCGCTGATCGCGGTGCCCTTGGCGCTCCTCGCCGTGCCCGCCCTCGCCTTCAACACCGGCGCCCCAGGGATCCAGGAGCTGCCGAGCTCGAGCCCGGCCCGGCAATCGACCGAAGCGATCGACCGCGCGGTCGGCCCAGGGTGGGAGGCCCCGTTCGAGATCGTCGTCGCGGCGCCGCGGGGGCCGATCACCACCCCCCGGCGACTCGCCCTGCTCGGGCGGGCCCAACGGCGGATCGTCGAGCGCCCGGGGGTGCGGGCGGTGATCGGCCCGGCGCCGATCGGGCGTGCGCTGCGGCCGATCCACGGGCTCGGGGCGCGGCTCACCTCCGATGGGCCCGACAGCCCCTCGCGGCTCTCGGCGCTGGGGCCGAATCTCAAACGCGCCGCGGCCGCGGTCGCGAAGCTGCGCGCGGGCCTCTCGCGCGCCGCGAGCGGCAGCGGGTTGCTCGGCGTCGGGTCCGAACGGGCGGGCGACGGTGCGCGGGCGCTTGCCGGCGCCCTCGATACGCGCAGCCGCCGGGGGGGCCGGGCGAGCGAAGCCCTCGAGCGGCTTGCCGCCGGCTCCAAGCGGCTCGCCAAGGGTCAGCGAACCGCGACCAGCGCCGGCCTCGCCCTGGAAGTCGAACTGCACGCATTGGTTCCCAGCCTGCGCAGCAAGGCCCTGCGCCGCGCCCGGCGGATCGCTAACGAACTCGAAGCGGCGGCCAAGGAGGATCCCTCGCTGCGGGCGATGGCACAACAGCAGCGACTCCTGGCCCGGGTCCTCGCCGCCGAGCGCGACAAGGTCAGGGCCTCGCGCGACATCGCGATCGAGCTGCACGGCGCGCTCGAGCGCCTCGAAGCGGGAGGCGCGCGCCTGGAAGCCGGCAGCGGAGAACTCGCCGGCAGCGCCTCCGGATTAAAGAGCGGCCTCGAAGAACTGAGCGCGGGGGCCAATCGCCTCGCCGATGGCCTCGACGAACTGCACGGCGGTGCCGGCGCGCTCCAACGCGGCTTGTCGGAAGGCTTCGCCCGCTCCTACCCGCTCCAGAAAGGGATCGGCCGGGCGGGCGTGCGGGTCAGCGCCGCGACGGGGCCTCTGCTGCGCGGCACCCGGGCACTCCGGCACCGCTCGCCGCACCTCTTCGACTCCGGCTACTTCGTCCTCTCCGCCCTCGACGGCGCGCCGCCGGTGAGCCGCGCCCTCGCCGCCGAGGCGGTCAACGTCGAACACGGGGGGCAGGCCGCGCGGCTGCTCGTCGTCTCGACCGATCCCTTCAACACCGCGGGCTCGCGGGCCACCGGCGGCGATGCTTCGCAGCGAAGCGGCGCGAGTAGCCCGCGAAGGCAACCTGACAGCGGGCGTCAGCGGCGGAGCCGCGATCCTCAACGACTACGCCTCGGCCACCCGCTCGCGCCTGCCGCTGGTGATCGGCGCGATCATCCTGATCACCTTCGCGCTGCTCGTCGCGATCCTGCGCGCCCCGCTCCTCGCCGCCCTCGCCGTCTGCCTCAACCTGGTCTCGGTCGCCGCCGCGGTCGGTGTCGTCACCCTGATCTGCAAGGTCCCGGAGGGCTACCCGCTCGGCGGCCACAGCTACATCGACACGGTCGGAGCGGCCGGCATCTTCGCAGTCACCTTCGGCCTCTCGATCGACTACACCGTCTTCCTCTTCGCCCGCATGCGCGAAAAATACGACGAGCTGACCGCCGGCACTACCTCTGCGGCTCAAGGAGTACCCGCCGTGCCCGGACGCGGAAGCGAGGCCAAAAGATCTCCGGTTGCCATCAGTTCGGCCGAGCGAGAGCGGAGGACACGGCCGAATGATCAGGCAAATCGCCTGGCGATCCGCTTCGGGCTCGATAGGACCGCCGGGGTGATCACCGGCGCCGCCGCGATCATGATCGCCGTCTTCATCGCCTTCGCCACGGCGCCGATCGCCACCGTCAGCCAGCTCGGCGTCGGCCTCACCGTCGCGATCCTGCTCGACGCGACCGTGGTGCGGATCGTCCTGTTGCCGGCGCTGATGCTGCTGCTCGGCGACCGCGTCTGGCACGTGCCCACCGCTCTGCAGCGGGTCCTTCCGGGTTTCGATATCCATGGGCCTCGCTCTCGCGAGAGCGGGAGCCCCGAGCCTTGGGAGGAGAGGAGATGACGATGGGATCTCGCACGAGCAAAAGCAACCGCCTATTGCGGCCGGTGGCCGTGGCCCTGCTGGCGGCGCTCGCACTCGCGGCCTGCGCCCGCGCCGATTCGCTCTCTGAGCGCAAGGCCTATGTCGATCGGCTCGAGGCGATCTGCAAGCCGGGAGTCGAGGCCACCCAACGCGCGGTCAAGGGAGTTCGCTCCGACGTCCAGGCCGAACGACTCTCGATCGCGGCGGCGAAGCTCGCCAAGGCCGCCAAGATCTTCGACGGCACCGTTGGTCAGATCTCGGCGGTCCCACGCCCGGGCTCCGATGCCGTCCAGCTCGCCAAGTGGTTCTCCTATCTGCGGCTGCAGCAGTCCTACCTCGCCAAGGCCGGCGCGGCCCTGCGATCCGAGCAGATCCCCAGCTACCAGCACAACATCGTCCGCTTCGCCCACAACGGCAACAAAGCCAATGACGTCGTGATCGCCTTCGGCTTCAACTACTGCCGCTTCAACTTCCGACGCTTCAACTGACGGTGGCCTCGATGTCTCGCCTGCCGATCGCCCTGCTGGCCGCCGCGGCGCTGATCGCGCTCTCCTCCTCCACGGCGCGCTCTGAGCGCATCCAGCAGGGCAACCTCCTCGCCGCCCTGCAGGGCGAAGTGTCGCCGCTGAAGCTGCCGCGCCAGCGCCCGGTCCCGGTCACCCTGCGCCTCAGCGGCAGCCTCACCACCACCGATGGCTCGCCCCTGCCGCGCGTCTCGGCGATGCGCTTCGCCCTCGCCGGGCGCAGCGGCATCGATGCCCGCGGCCTCCCGGTCTGCCCGACGGCGCGCCTGCGCCACACCCGCGACCGCGAAGCGCTAGCCGCCTGCCGTGGGGCCCTGGTCGGCCACGGACGGATCGAGGTGGCGGCCCGCATCCCCTCCCAGCCGCCGCTCCCCGCCGACGCCAGCCTGCTGGTCTTCAACGGCCGCACCGGCGCCGGCCGCACCGTCCTGCTCATGCATGCATACGCCGAGAGCCCGCCGGTCTCGGTGGTCATCCCCTTCGTCCTGCACCATCCCCACGGCCAGTTCGGCAACGTCCTGATCGCCCGCGGCCTCGCTTCGAAGCCGACGATCAGCGGCTTCTCGATGACCCTCTCGCGGCGCTTCTCCGCGGGCGGCTCACGGCGCAGCTTCCTGCTCGGCTCCTGCCCCCTGGCGCCGATCTACACCTCCGGCCTGCTCACCCTCGCCCTGCTCGAATTCAGGCTGCAGGGAGGCCGGCGCCTGCAGGTCGAACACCTCGCCACTTGCCGCGCCCGCGACTGAGCTCGACTCCGCCGTCAGCGACAGCGCCCGGTTGGGAGGCCGGTTCTCCTTTGAAAACCCGACGAGTACGTGCGGCGCCTGCGTTCCCGCTCCGTCCCGAATCCACGGTGCCGCATCGTTCAGTCCGCGAAGGTTCTAGAACTCGTCCCTGGCAATACGCCCGAGGTCGTCGATGACCCGGCGGGCGAGCGCGAACGGGTCCCGCTCGATCTCGTCGGTGTCGTAGACGTATGACGTCAGGCCGAGGTCGGTCATGGAGCGGCGGATCAGCGCTTCGTCGCGGTAGCTCCGCTCGTCTCGCAGCCGCTTGCGGAGCAGCGCCGCTTCCTTGACGACGACGAGGTCGGTGGGCCCGTCATAGTCCTCCTCCCTGTAGCGCGGGTGCGGGCCGTACTCGCGCAGCGCCACCAGCACGTCGATGTTGAAGTCCCCCCGCTTGGCGTTCGGTTCGATGGTGACCTCGGTCAGGTGCTGCTCGGGCTGGTCCCCGAAGACGGTGTCGCCGAACTTGAGTCGGGCACCTTCTCCGGAATGGCGCGCGTAGATGAACAGCGCGAATACGAGGGCCAAGTCGTGCTCGCCCTTCGGCGCGTCCCCGTGGTGGAGCAGGTACTCGAGTTCCCCCGGCACGTTGGCCGCCGCCTGCGAGGCGATGGTCGCCACAGCAGAGCCGTAGACCGAGTCGGCCCATGTCTCGTACTCGGGGATCGGGTCCTCGTCGTCGATGTTGTGCGACTCGACGAGCTTCCGGAAGCGGGAGGGAAGGGTGGTCTCGGCCTGCTGCTCCTTCATCTGGATCCAAAATTAGCGATCTACGAAGATGCCTTCGACCGGCGACACCGGAGGTTGCGGGGGAATCTCATGCCGGTGATCGGGTCAAATCCCGCCAATTCAGGGAGATCCTAGGGAGAGCGGCCAGATCAGGTTGCGGACTAGTCTTCCGCTCGTTTTCTGGCCCGCTCCCGAAAGGTCTCGATCGCGGCCTCGAAGGAGGCGCGCGAGAATTCGGGCCAGAGCTCCTCGGAGAAGACGAGCTCGGCTTCGGCCAGCTGCCAGAGCATGTAGTTGGAGAGGCGGCGGTCACCGCCGGTGCGGATCAGGAGCTCGGGGTCGTGCATCTCGGGCGCATAGAGGCCCGCCCGGAACTCCTTTTCGCCGCCATCGGTGAACTGCTGGGCGGCCCGCGCGATCTCGGCCCTGCCGCCGTAGTTGAAGGGGACGTAGAGGGTGATCCGCCGATTGGCCTCGGTCAGCTGCTCGGCCCACTCCATCCGCTCGACCAGCTTCCCCGGCACCGGGCCGCCCCGATCGCCGATGAAGCGCAGCCTCACCCCGTTGGCGTGCAGCTCGGGGGTCACCCCGTCGATGTACTCGACCAACAGCTCGATCAGCTCGCGGACCTCCTGCTCGGAGCGAGCCCAGTTCTCGGTCGAGAAGGCAAAGACGCTGAGCTCGCGGACGCCGAGCTCGGCCGCGTCGCGCAGCCGGTTTCTGACGTTCTCGGCACCGGCCCGGTGCCCGGCGCCCGGCCCCTGACCCCGGGCCTGCGCCCAGCGTCCGTTGCCGTCGGTGATGATCGCAACGTGCCTGGGCCCCTGCTCAGCCACGGCCACGCAGCCTCAGCACGCCGATGATCGGCCGCACCCCGGGGCCGGCGGCTTCGAGCAGGCGCTCGCGAGCCAGGCGCGAGTATTCGTCCCGATCGCCTGCCTCGTTCAGGTAGAAGCCGGCGACCCCGGCGAGGATCGCGCCGTGGCGCCGACGGTTCGGCAACTCGGCCAGCCTCGCCCGCCCGCGCGCGGCGATCAGGGCGATCCGCTCGGCCGCCACCTCGGCCCCGCCGTAGTAGTCGAGGTAGTTGTGCTCTCCGGCGGTGCGGTCCTGGTCGCGGTCGACGAGGTCGTCGAGCAGCACGGTGAGCGCCCCGATCGAGGGAAAGTAGGCCTGATCGATCAGCTCGGCCTGCTCGACCGTGGTCTCGGGGTCGGCGGCGGCGGCGATCAGCGCGTGCGCCGCGACCGAGGATGAGGCCCCGCTGGCCAGCTCCCACCAGCGGTACCCGGGCGCGGCCGCCAGCCCGGCCGCCCACTGCCGCAGCTCGGTGGCGTCCCCGGCGCTCGCGTGGGTGCGCGCCTGGCCCTCGCCGCAACGCTCCGCCGCGCGGCGCAGGGCGCTCGCCACCATCTGTCCCGAGGGCAGCGCCGCCAGCTCCTCCCGGCAGGCAGCGACCAGCGCCTCGAGATAGCCGCCGTCCCCGCTGTCGGGATGCAGGCGGTACCAGCCGCCGCCGATCAGGCCGGGGGAGACCGCGTCGACGAGCGCGCCGTGCAGCGCAAGGCCGTCGCCGAGGGGGTCTTCGACGGCTTGCTCGCCGAGCGAGTCGAGGTAGTCGACCGCGACCTGCAGCGCCGTCATCGCCCGCAGGGCCGCGGCGCGCCGGGCCCGCGGTGCGAGGATCGCGAAGACCGCGGTCGCCTCGGGATTCGACCGCTTCTCCCGCAGCGCCCCGAGCGCGGCTTCGCGCAGCGGGCCGCCGGGCATCTGCGCCGCCAAGCGGTCCCAGCGGCGCAGCTCACGGCGGGCGGCGGGCAGCACCCGGCGCTGGTAGAGCGCCAGCGCAGCGAGCGCGCTGAAGGTCTCTGCGGGCGCCGAGATCACGGGGTTCGGGCGGTGCGGACGGGAGGCCGCGTCGCCTACTCGGTCGCCACCGCGTAGGCGTCCTCGGCGCCGATGAACGGCGTCAGGGTGACGTAGACCGCCCATGGCACTAGCTCGGCGAGGCGCTCGGGGCCCTTCGCTTTGACGTGGTCGTAGAAGAGGGCATAGAGCGCCCCGCCGATCGCTTCGGCGGTGATCTCCGGCACCCCGGGGGCGAGCTCATAGCCCGGCTCCAGCAGGGCCTCGAACTGTTCGGTCACCCGCTCGCGCTGCTCGAGCGCCCGCTTGCCGGCCGCATACATCTCGACCGCCCCCAGCCGCGCGTACTCGGGCTCGCCGATCCCGTAGAGGAACATCGCCTCCTGGGTGCCGCGCACCGCGTGGGCCCAGTCCTTGGCCCGACGAAAGGCGGGGAACGCCGCCGCGATCATCTGCAGCGAGCCGACGTCGAGCGCCGCGACGATCGCCGCCTCCTTGCTCTCGAAATTCTCATAGAAGGCCCGGTAGGAGGTCCCCGCCCGCTCGATGATGTCGGTGATCGTCGTCTCCGGGTAGCCCTTCTCGGCCACGACCGCCGCCAGCGCCCGCAGCACCCGCTCGGGGACGTTGGAGGCCGCCTGGCGCTCCTCGAAGGGCAGCGCCCGAGGCACCCGGCGGCGCGGACCGCGCAACGGCCCCGGCGGGGCCTCGTAGAGCGCCAGCCAGTCCCAGAGCTGATCGGCGATGCCGTGCAGCTCCTGCGGTTCGCCTCGGTAGAGGTGCTTGTGGATCACCTTCTGCACGCCGCCGATCAGGCCCCGGACCAGCTCCGAGGGCATCCCCTCGCGTCCCATCGCCTCGAGCACGCCCGAGGCCAGCTTCTCCATCTCGTCGGTGGCGCGGTCGAGAAGCGCGACCGCCTCGCGCCCGGCGGCATAGACCTCGACGAAGCACATCGTCGCCGCCGCCGGCTGCGCCGCCAGCCCCTCGATCAGCTCCGCGAAGGCGCGCTTGGCCCGCTCGGGGTCTTCGATCGGCGCACCGCCCGGGGCGAGCCCCTCCCGAGCGGCCGCCAGCGCGGGTACCTGCAGGGCCTCGATCGCCGCCAGGAAGCAGTGCTTCTTGTCCTCGAAGAGCCGGTAAAAGGCGCTGCGGGGAACCCCGGAGAGCTCGGCGAGCGAGGCGACGGTCGTCGCCTCGTAGCCCTCCTCGGCGACCAGCGCGACCATCGCCCCGAAGAGGCGTTCGCGATGGTTTCGCTCCGCTTCGGCACCGCTCGTGCTGCGACCGGGGGGAAGGCTGCGCTCGCGCAGGCGAGTCGACTCTCCCCAAGGCGTCAGCACCGCGTCAGGCGACACCATCTCCACCCCTTCCGAGCCATCCGACGCTCCGAACGACATTCCGTCATCTGGTAAACGATCGACTTCGCTTCTCGCGCCTTCCAGGGTAGCCGATGGAATGCAATTTGCCGCCTCCCGATGGGCTTTGGGAGACCCTGGTGAAGCTCCCGGGTTGGACGGTGTTCGTTTTGCATTCTTTCCTGACGGTAGGGGCCTGTCTTAGGTGCACGGCTCCTGTGGCTGCAGTTCGTCCGATGCCCGGCCAACGCCGGACCTCACCCAACCGGCGCTCAGCCTGGCAAGGCGACCACACAGCAGCTGGACCCTAAAGGTTCGAAGACACTTCGAACCTTCCCCGTCAAGGATCGAAGGTTCATCGACCGCCCTCCTTTCGGAGCGATCGAGCTCAAAAGTGCCGCGTCCCGCGCCAGGAGGCGGGTGCCGGTAATCCTGCGTCTTGGGATTTCCCCGAGCGCGGTAATAGTCTAGCGCGCTCTTACCCCAATGATAAAGGGATCTCTCAACTTCTAATTGACATCCCGGTTGATCTGTGTTCTAGTTAGCTCCAGTTACAGGGAAGACCGTCGCAGGAGCACATGGTTGGGCCGCCGGTCATACGGCCGAGGACAACCGGCTCCGTGCGAACGGCCGATCCGGACCTATGCATGAGGGGGTCTGCGTTGAGCGAGCAGGTCGAACTTCGTCCCATCCAACTTCGGGCAGGGAATCCCCCCGGCGCGCTTTACACCGCGCCGGGGGGCTCGGGGCCTGACTCGGCCTCAGCCCGGCGCGGTCAAAGCTGTCGGCGTCGACGGGGAGAGCTCGCAGGCCCGCCCTCTTGTGAGGACATCTTCCAGCTGGCCGGACCCTCCCGTCCGCCATTCACAGACCCTACGAGCGTTCGAGCTTGCTGTTCGGCTTATTTGCGTAGCGAACCTCGTGGTCTGGGAACGACACTGCCTCGGTTCAAGACGAGGGTCTCGCGATGAACGGGCGAGACCTGCAGGTGCGCCTGGATCCTCACGCGGGAGGCAACGGGCTCCTTGTCGTCGCCGACCCTTGGGAGCGGCGGGGCTCGGCGGATCGAAGCGGGGAACAGATGAGCGAACAGGGAGATCGGCCAGGGCCAGAGCCGGAGGGCAGGACCGAGGAATCCTCGGCCGAGTCCGGGCGCCAGCTCGACGCCCTGGTGGCGACGATGGAGGCCAACCTCGACCTGCTCGTCGCCACGATCCTCGCCCGCGTGCGCGACTCGGGCCCCGCCTGGATGCTCGAAAACGTCTTTCTCGGCGAGGAAATCGAGGAGTTCGCCCGGATCAGCATCCGCACCGAGCTCGGCGGCCTGCGCCACGGCGTCCTCCCCGACGCCTGCCCCGCGGTCGATGCCGCCGCCGCCCAGGCAGCCGCCAAGGTGGGCGAGCTGCGCTCGCTCCTCAACGGCTACCGGGTCGTCCAGATGACCCTCTGGGAGGGCTGGCTCGACCTCGTCGACCACACCGGCGCCGACAACCAGCGCCGCAACGACCTCCTGCGCCACGGATCGGAGTACCTGTTCCGCTATACGGGCCTGATCTCCGACTACGTCACCGACATCTACCAACTCGAGCTCGAACGCACCGCGCGAAGCGGCGACCAGCGGCGCTTCCACGCGATCAGGGACTTCCTCGAAGGCAAGCCGATGGTCGACTCGCCGCCCGAACTCGACCTCGAGCGCTACCACCTGGGCTTCGTCGCCTGGGGCGAGGCCGGCGACCAGCTCGCCCGCGACCTCTCCGCCGCGCTCGCCCGCCCGCTGTTGATCTTCAGCGTCTTAAACCAGAGCTGGTGGGGGTGGCTGAGCAGCTCGCGCGAGCTCTCCGACGCCGAGGAGCGTGCGCTGCGCGACTTCCAGGCCTGCGAGAAGGCGGGGGTCGCGATCGGCCTCGAGTCCTTCGGAGAGGTCGGTTTCACCGCGACCAACCGCCAGGCCCTGCGCGCCCGCTGGGTCGCCCGCAAAACCAACCGGCAGATCGTCCGCTACGCCGACGTCGCGGTCGAGGCGCTCGCCTCTGAAAACCGTGCCGACGCCCGCGCCTACGTCGCCCACGAGCTGCGCGGGATCGACGACGACACCAAGGCCTCGCGCGAGCGGCGCGAAACGATCGCCGCATACTTCGCCGCCGAACACAACGCCGCCTCGGCTGCCGCAACCCTCGGCATCCACCAGCAGACCGTCGCCAACCGACTGCGCGCCGCCGAGGAGCGCCTCGGCCACCCGGTCGGCGCCCGTCGGGTCGAGCTCGAGCTGGCGCTGCGCCTGCGCGCCTGCCTCGACCGCGCCACTCCCTAGAGCTGCGGAGCCGCTCCTCGACGCTCAACCCGCTCGCAGCACCAAGAAAAAAGCCCTGCTCGTACTCAATGCGAACCGCGCGAGCATACGTTCGCATGATTCCCATAGAGGTTTCCTCGCCCAGCGGCCATCCTGACCCGCTCCGGGCCTACGGCCTGGCGGGTGACAGGGATGAGAGACGAGCAAAACGATTCAGCCGATACGGCAATGAGCCTGGCAGGGCTGGCCGGGCCCGAACGCCTACGCCTGCTCGGCGCCCTGACCGAGACCTTCGTCACCGAGCAATACCGGGCGACCGACGTCGAGCTGCTTCGCGCCCGCGCTCATCCGCTCGACTTCGACGCGCTCTTCGCCGGCAAGGAGGACTGCTTCTGCCAGCTCTTCGACGGGTTCGTCGCCGAGGCGCGCGAGACGATCGTCGCCTCCGACCGGCCCGAGGATCCCTGGCCCCGGCGACTGGCTGCCGGCCTCTGGTCGCTGCTCAGCCTGATCGACGCCCGGCCCTCGGCGGCCCGCCTCGTCCTGGTCGGGGGTGAAGCGGCCACGCCCGCGATCTTCCGCCGCTTCGTCGAGACGATCGAGGCCCTCGCACCGTTCATGCGCGAGGGGCGCTTCACGGCCGAGCACGAGATGCCCGAGATCACCGACACCTTCCTGCCCGGCGGCGTCGCCGCCCTGCTGACCCGACACCTCAGGGCCGGCAGCGAAGAGCCGGCATCGGACCTCTACCAGCCGATCCTTCGGTTCCTGCTCACCTATTACCTCGCCGACGCCGAGGCTGCCTGCGCCGCGGCCGGACAGGGTCTCGCGAGGCCGATCTGATGGGCCACTTGTCAAATCTTCTCTCGGGTCCTGTACCCACTTGTGCCCGGGAGAACCGCCGTCGCTCCCCTTCCCTGTGGAAGCGGCGGCAGATGGGCCGTCCATCCCTCTATCCCTGGAGGGATGACGGCAGGAGGCTCTCGACCATTCCCGGGTCGGGAGGCGCCAATTGCTGTACCCGCAGTGCTCCCCGCCCTCGGGGTTTCTCCTCCCGAGGCGGGTCGCTGCGGTAGAGGGACGGCCGGGCGCCGCTTGGACCTGTCCCGGGTCCTGGCGTCCGGTCGGCCCTGCTCTTCCATCGCTCGCGGATCAGGAAAGGACTCTCGTCTTGGCCACAGAGATCACCTGCATCGTCGCCGACAGCGACGAGCCCGAGAGTCGGATCGAAAAGATCGGCGGGCCCGGCTGGAAGAAAACCGAGAGCTACGCGATCGCCGAAGCCGAGCACTTCCGCCGCCGCTTCTACATCGAATCCGACTCATCGCGGGTGCCCGTCGTCGTCGAGGAAGCCGACGGCCGCAAGTACCTGCGCACCGACCCCGCGGTGACCAGCGAGAACGAGCTGCTCTCTCTGCCGCCGTGTCCCTCCTGACCCCTAGCCGAACTCGTCCCCCCGACTCGATTGGAGACCCGATGAAGATCACATCACTGAAGGCGCTCGGCGCCTCTGCTGCCACGATCGCCGCCTGCGCGGCCCTCGCAGCCCCCGCCGCCGCCCGCGACTACGACTGCTCTGACTTCCCGACCCAGCGCGCCGCCCAGAAGTGGTTCAAGCACCACCACCCGCGCCAGGACCCGAGCGGCCTCGACGCCGACCACGACGGCATCGCCTGCGAGAGCAACCCCTAGGCCGCCGACCCTGCCCTCCCTGTCTCCAATGAGATGAACCCCCGCCATCGCCGCTCCACCTGGCTCGCCGCGGCGCTTGGCGTCCTGGTCGCCCTGCTCTTCGCGGCCACCGCCCTCGCCCTGCAGCTGCGGGTCGGCGACATCCTGATCAAGGCCGATGGCGGCTTTGCCCCGAAGCGCCTGCCCCGCCACACCGACGCCCCGATAACGATCCACGGCGGCGGCAAGATCTCGACCCTCTCCGGCGAGCTGCCACCGGTCCTCCAGGACATCGACCTCGAATTCGACCGCCACGGCCACCTCGAGACGCTCGGGCTGCCGGTCTGCACCAAGGGCCGGCTGATCGCCACCACCGTCGCCCAGGCCCGCCAGGCATGCCCGGGGGCGATCGTCGGCAAGGGCTACGGCCACGCGATCGTCAAGTTCCCCGAACAGGCGCCGATCCCGGCCAACTCGCCGATCACCCTCTTCAACGGCCCCCGCCAGGGCGGCAATGCGACGGTCATCGCCCACGCCTACACCACCGTCCCGGCGCCGACCACCTTCATCGTCCCGGTCGTGATCGAAAAGATCAACAAGGGCGTCTACGGCTACCGAACCAAAGCCCGCATCCCCGAGATCGCCAACGGCTACGGGGTGCCGATCTCGGGCTTCCTTCGCATCGGCCGCAAGTGGACCTACAAAGGCGTCCGGCACTCCTACCTGAACGCCCGCTGTGAGACCGGGCGGCTGCAGGCCCGCGGCGAATTCCGCTTCGACGACGGCACCTTCCTCTCCGGGACCTTTTTGCGGCACTGCCTGGTGCGCGGATGAGCGGTTTCATCGAGGCCGCCCTGGAGAGCCTCGAACGTGACTCCGTCCTTCTGGCGCGAGCCAGCCACGGGCGGCCCGAGACACCCCGTCTCCCCGCCGTCCCTCCCCAGGTCCCCAACGTCCCAACTCGCAGGGTGTCGAGGCGCGCGGGGAAGCGTTCAGCCTCGCCCGCCGCCGGTAACGAAGGCCGCACCCGCCGATGAGCGACCCGGGCGCGACCACATCGCCGGCCGGCCCCGGCCCGCCGGCCCTCGGCGAGCGGCTGCCCAACGGCCGCCACGGGCTCCCCAGCGAGGCGGTCGAGCGCCACCAGCGCGCGCGCTTGATCGCGGCGATGGCCGAGTCCTGTGCGACCCGGGGCTACGGGGCGACGACGATTTCCGACATCGTCGCGGCCGCCGCCGTCTCGCGCGGGACTTTCTACAAGTTCTTCCAGAGCAAATGCGAGTGCCTGCTGGCCGCCCACGACGAGCTCTCCGAGCGCCTGCTCGCGGTGATCGACGCCGCCTGCGCCGAGGGCGGGGGTGAGCCCGAGCGCAGCCGGGCCGCGCTGCACTCCGCACTCGACCTGCTCGCCGCCGACCTCGACGGCGCCCAGCTCCTGACCAGTGCGATCCTCTGCGCGGGTGCGGCGGGGATGGCCCGCCACCACGCCCTGATCGACGCCCTCGCCGGCCGTCTCGACCCTGGCGCCGAGGACACCGCTCTTCGCTTTACCCCCGACTCCGCCTGGGGAGCCACGGTCATCCTCACCACCGCTGTCTCCCGGGCCGCCGCCTTTGGCGACCCCGCCGCGCTGCTCGGCCTCGAGGACGAATTCGCCGCGCTCCTCACCGCCGCGGGTTCGCGCTCCTGAGCAAGGGGGCGAATCCCGCCCCGCCCGCCCTTGGGTAGGGCGAGCCCCGTCCGCCGAGAACCACCCGGACCCGCCGGGTTCGCCGGAGCCCCGATTGTCGCGCGCTGCGCGCGCAGGTCGGAGGCACCGGCTCCCGCCCATGGGGGCCACGAGGAAAGGAAATCGAATGACCCTCGTCGCGATCAAGACCCCCGAAGCACCCCGTGCCTGCGCCGACTGTCTCAGGCGCGCCCGATTGCTCGCCGCGCTGGCCCCATATATGGAGAGGGCGGCGGGCGCCGGGCCGCCAGCCAGGCCGGCGGAGCTACTCGCCCTACCGAGTGATGACCTCGCCGTCGCGATCGCCCCCGCTGTCGCGACCCGCCTGCTCGCGGCGGTGGAGTCGGCTTCCGAGGACCGTCTCGCCACCTCGCTGGAGGCGGCCGGTTGCTGGGCGGTCTGCCGGCACGACCCGCTCTACCCCGGACGTCTGCGGGACCTGCCCGCCGTCCCATGGGTGCTGTTCGGTCGCGGCGATCAGGCTCTGCTCAGCGACCTCGTCTTGGCTAGCGGCGTCGTCGCGATCGTCGGAGCGCGCCGGGCGAGCTCCTACGGCCGTGAGGTGGCCCGCAGCCTCGGTCACGAACTCGCCGCCGCCGGCCTCACGGTGCTGAGTGGGATGGCGTTCGGGATCGACGCCTGCGCCCACCGCGGAGCGCTCGATGGCGGGCGGACCGTAGCCGTCCTCGGCTGCGGCGCCGACGTCGCCTATCCGGCAACGCATCGCTCTCTGTGGCGGCGGATCCAGGAGAGCGGCTTCGTCCTCTCCGAGCTGCCGCCGGGAACCGGGGCCTGGCGCTGGAGCTTCCCCGCCCGCAACAGGATCATCGCGGCCCTTGCCGGGATGACCGTCGTCGTCGAGGCGGCCGAGCGGTCCGGCGCGCTGCTCACTGCCGGCTTTGCCACCGACCTCGGCCGCGAACTCGGGGCAGTTCCCGGTCCCATCAACTCGCGAACCTCAAGTGGCCCCAACCAGCTGATCGCCGAAGGTGCCCAGCCCGTTCGCGATGCCCGTGACGTTCTCGACACCTTGCTCGGCGCCGGCTGTCGTCCCGAGCCAGGGGCCTAGCCCGCGGCGATGCAGGCCTCTATCCGTGAGGACTACCGGCACGTGAGCGCCTCGCCCGTAAATCCAGGCCCGGGCCACCCACCCGGACCCGGCGGCGGGCCGGCACGGCTTTTCGCCCAGGCGTCGCCGCGCACCAGGACGCCACTGCGGGAGTCGCTTCCCGCGGCGCCGATTCTGCACGCCCCGGCGTGCTCGGCCCCGGCTAGCGGCTCCCGCAGCGGGCGGGCGCCTTGACCGAAGGAGCACTCATGCCTCAGCGCACCAGTAACCCGACTCGCCTGCTCTTCCAGCCCGACGTCTCTCCGCAGCTCCCTGAGCCCATCGAGATGTCCGAGAGTCTCGATCTCGACTTCCAGGCGATCCTCTCCGAGATGACCCCGGCCGAGCGGATCAGCGCCTCGCGCCATGGCGGCTTCACCCGGCGCGAGCGCTCGATCTGGGCGGCGCTGTTCACAGACGAGGTGCCGCTCGTCAACGGTGAGTTCGAGTGGATTGCCGCTGACCTCGCCGACCTCGATTAGACACCATTTTGTGTTACCCACTGTGTGCCTACCCGCGCTCTGTTTTCACCTCGCAATCAAGTTAGGGTCTCGCCGATGAGCTCACCCACCTTCGAGGCCCACGAGGTCGACCTGCACGGCCACCACTCGGTCTACCGGGAGATGGGCAGCGGGCCCAACCTGGTCCTGATCCACGGGATGATCAACTCATCTCGTCACTGGGAGGCCGTGGCCGCCCGGCTGGCCGGCTCCTACCGGGTGATCGCGCCGGACCTGATCGGGCACGGCGACTCGGCGACTCCGCGAGGTGACTACTCGCTGGGAGCACACGCGGCGAGCATCCGCGACCTGCTGGCGACGATCGGAGTCGAGCGGGCGACGATCGTCGGCCACTCGCTCGGTGGCGGCGTCGCGATGCAGTTCTTCTACCAGTTCCCTCAGCACACCGAGCGCCTGGCGCTGATCTCGAGCGGCGGCCTTGGCCGCGAGGTGAGTCCACTGCTGCGCGGTGCCGCGCTACCGGCCTCCTCGGCGCTGCTGAACGTGATCGCTCGGCCACGCATCGTCTCCGGCCTCGCCGCCGCGGGCAGCAAGCTACGCGCGCGCGGGCGTCCAGAGGGCGTCCAGCTACAGGCGGTGGCCCGAGCATTGCGCCCTCTGCAGGAGCCGGGCGCCAGGCGAGCGTTCATGCAGACCCTGCAGTCGGTGATCGACATCCACGGCCAGCGGGTGAGCGCCGCGGACCGCCTCTATCTGCTCGGCGAGATGCCGACCCTGATCGCTTGGGGAGAGCGCGACCGGACGATCCCGATCGCCCACGGCATCGCCGCCGCCGAGCAGATACCGAACTCCCGTTTTGAGTCGCTGCCGCGCGCCGCCCACTTCCCCAACCTTGAAGACCCCGAGCGCCTCGCCGCGATCCTCGATGACTTCCTAGCCAGCACCGATCCCTCCCGGATTGACGACTCGAACTGGGGCGTCGTGATCGCCCATCGCTCGGCAACCCGCGCCGCCCGCATCGCTTGAGCGCCTGCTGCTCTGCCTCCCACGATTCAGGGTCCGATTTGGTACCCGAAACACCAGGCCCGACCACTTACACTCGGAGCTCGACACCGATCGCCGAGCGAGCCAGGAGGCCGAGATGAGTAACTTCACACCGAAGCGCCCCAGCCTTGGAACGGTGCTCGGTTTCACCGCACTCGTCGTCGCCGTGGTCGGAACGGCTCAGGCCTCTTCGACCAAGATCATCGTCCGCAAGCAGAACATCGCCAAGGCCGCGGTCACCGCGAAGGCGCTCGCGCCGGGCGCGGTCCACTCGAAGGCTCTGGCCAATGGATCGGTGACGGCGAAGACGATCGGCAAAGGCGCGGTAGGCCCATCGGCGCTGGGGGCCGATTCGGTGACTAGTGGAGCGATTGCCCCGGATTCGATTTACGGAGGCGCAATCGGGCCCGTGGATGTTCACACTGCGACGCTGATCGATGTCGATGCTGTCGCAGAAAACGGAACCTGGACTCCATCGACTGTCGCCGTCGCCGCCTGCTCCTCCGGCGAGCGACTCCTCACCGGGGGCGTCATTTTCACGGACTCAGGCAACAACGAAGTGGCGATCGTCAAGTCCGCGCCGACTGAAAGTGGCTGGGTAGGCCAAATCACCTCGAACTCCGGCACCACCGCCAAAGCCGAAGTCCAAGCGGTCTGCCTCAAGTAAGCGGCCCCAATCGTTCCCCGCTCGCCCTAGCCGGTCACCGTAACCTTCACCGCCTTGCTTGCTCCCTGAACCCACGGATATCCGGCTTGATTGGGAACCAGGGCGCGGATCCGGTAGGTGGTCTTGCGCGGCGTTTCGTCGAAACGGTATGAGGCATGGAAGTGGCCGTCTACGGCGGTCGTCGCCCGCCGGAAGGTGAGCCAGTGCTTTGACCCGACGCCGCTCGCCTGCAAGACGACGACTCGCCCTCCCGCACGAGGGCCGGGCAGCTCTCCCCACATCCGGATCTTCTTCCCGTTTCGGACCCGTCGCGGCTTCAGCCGGAGGGTCGGGCCCACATGGGCGAAGTAGCTGAGGCGACGGGCGATCTGCTTCGCGTCATGGCGGTAGCCGAAGAGAAGTTCGCGGTTCGGGCCAGGGGGGACGGCGTAGAAGTAGCGACCCTGGGCGTCTGTCTTGACGGTGTCGACCAGGGTGCTGCGTTCATCGATTCCGAGCGTCTGCATCTTCACGCAGATCGTCGCGCCCGCGGTCGGGTCGCCGGCTTCGTTTGAGAGCCGCCCGGCCACCTCCACGCTCTTGTCAAACGGAACGGTGACCGAGTCGGCGCCGCCGTCGGCGAACTGGGCGCTCAGAGACTGACCGTCGGGAACCACGGATCCGGTGCAGGTGTTGTCGACCTCGACGCTCTGCTGGGGGCTGCAAGTCGTGTTCGGATCCACCTCGGTCGAGTAGTCAGACGCACAGACCGCGACCAGGTTGGTGCCGTTGTGCCACGGGTATTGCTGGGTGTCCAAGGTCCATTCGGCCTTGCCGTCGGCCGGGCATGGAGTCACGGTCGCCGAGACCAGTCCATCGACACTCGGGTTGCGGACTTCCTGCGCGCTGCAGCTCAAAGTCTTCGAGTCGCCTCCCGGCAGCCCGTTGACCGTGACCGAGATCCGGCTGAGGCCGCCGCCTTTGTCGTGGGCATCGACCCCAATCGTCTGGTGACCGCGAAGGACAGTGCCACCGAGAACCGATCCACGCAGGTTCGAGACGGCGGGTGGACTGGGATCGACCTCTGTCGCGGCGAAATAATGGGCATAGATCGAAGGGCCGTAGGCGTTGTTGGCGCAGGTGGCATGGGGCTGGTTACAGCCCAACCAGATGAAGAAGGATGGGAAGTAGGCTCCGCTCCAGTGGTAGATCCGCTGCTGCTCGACACACGCGTTCGCCGGCCATCCCTGGTTGAAGGCGAAGGCGATGCTCGCCGAGGTGAGCCCGCAGGCCGAGCCCGACAGCGTCATTCCGTCGAGATAGCCCCCCGGGGTGACGGCGATCGGAACGCTCCAGATGGCGAAGTTTTCCGAGGTGGAGCCGGTCTGCGATAGCCAGAGTGACCCTCCCGGCTGCTCGCAGTTGTTTCCGCCCGTATAGGGCGTGCCGTAGTTGATTTTCAGGGTTGCGCCTGGGACGTTGCCGCCGGGCAGCGCCGAGTCACAGGCCTCATAGACGAATCGTGAAGGGCTTGCCGTCGCGCCAGCCGCCAGGAACACCGAGATCCCGGCGAGACAGATCAACGCCAAAGCCATACGGACGAAGATCGCGGGGTGCGACGTCTTTTCACTCTCGATTGGGCTCATGTCCTCTCTCCTGCTCGCGGTGTGTTGGTGTCAGTTCTCAAAGCCGAACTCGGTGGAAGCCGCCTTCGCGGGGCTGGGTGGCGGGGTGGGCGACGGCGCTTCGCTCGTCGGCCCCGGCCCGGGAGGCGGCTCTTCAATGAGCGGAGGCGGCTCTTCGGGGGCGATGGCCGCAGTTTCGGACGCTGCTGCGGCTTCCTGCGCCCTCTGAGCGGCGGGCTCCCCACTACGCCGTGGCGCGACGGCTCGCTCTCGTCTGGATTTGCTCTTGCTGCCCGAGCCTCTCGCCCTTGCATGCCTGGCCTGAATCGCCGTTCTCCGTCGGGGGAAAGCACGCGGCTGGATCTCCGTCGTGAGGTGCGGCTCTGCGGCCAGGTGCCCGGCCTCCGATCGCTGCCGGGTCGCGAGATCCGACAGCAGCGCGAAACCGACAATCGCCGTCAGAGCCAAACCGCCGGCGACCAGGCCCCTGCGCTTCAGTCGGCGACGTTGTTGGCGGTTGGAGACAACTCGCAGGCGCTCGTCCCGCTCACGGTCGACCTCAGGCTTGAACGCGGTCTGCAGTCGGACCGTCCCCTCGCCCCAGGGCGAGACCGCAGCGATGTCGCGCTCGCCCTCTTCAACTGCCCCAAGTCTGGGTACCTTTTTGTACTCAGTCGCCACCCAAAACGCCCTTCTGTCGTGTGTTCTGGGCTGGTCGAAGTAGTCGCGTCAGCGTCTTCTCTTCATACCATGGTCGTAACCTGATTTTCGCCGGCGGAAGATGTCCATAGACGAGTAACGCACTACCCGGATCGGCCCCTCTTACCGCGGGAGCTGAGGCCAGATCACGGTACGTTTTGGTATGCGACGCGGAGTTACCTCGCTCGCCACTCGAGTGTGTGTTCTGCTCGAACTCGCCGGCCCCGATCACCTGTGAGACGTAGCCGAGCGTCGCCGGGTCTGAGATCCCCGCGCCGAACAACTTGGCGCGATGGTTGTTGACGATCGTCTCGGCCCGATCTCCGTAGCGGGCCTTGACCTGGGCCAAGTCCTGAAAGACCGAGAGCAGCTGCACCCCCTGGCCGGCACCGCTCGATGCGACCTCGTCGAGGTTCGGGATCGGCGCGATGTTCGCCGCCTCGTCCAAGACCAATAGCAACGGCGGGTCGATCGGCCGCCCGCTGGCCGCGGCGCTCTCATAGACCACCGCCAGCAGCTCGGAGATCATCATCGCGAACAGCGTCCGCAGCCGCTCCTGCTCATGGCCCGGCGCGCAGAGGTAGAGGGTGTTCATGCCGCCGTCGAGCAATCGGGCGGGGGTGTAGTCGGCGGCGGCGGTCTCCTCGATCACCCGCGGATCGGCGAAGGCAGCGAGGATGATCTCCGCCGTCGTGAAGACCGAGCTGCGCTGGCGCTCCTCACGATTCTGCGTGGCCCGCCACGCTCGCTCGGCGTCCTCAGACCCCGTCTCCTCCAGCAGCCCGGACACCTCTGCCTCGCTCGCCTCCGGCCCGAGGTCGAGCCAGCGCACCACCGCCTCCATCGTCTGCCAGCGCTGGACGCAGCCGCGAAGAGCAGTGGCGCCAGCAGCTTCTCCGCCGTCGAATACCAGAACTCGGAGTCGCTTCAGGCCGCCGCTTCCCGCCCGCGCCGAGACCGCCAGCCAGTGGGCGACCCGCATCGATCCCCGCCAGCGTCCGGCAGCTCTGCAGCGGGGTGGCCCGGGTCGGCTCCCTGCCCGTCACCTGCGTGGGATCGAAGATCATCACCTCGCCGAGCGCCTCGCGGCGGACCAGGCTGTCGGCGAGCAGGTCGCCCTTGATCGAGGTCGCCAGCACCGGCCCCTGCCACTCGAGCAGCGCCGGGATCGCCAGGCCCATCGTCTTGCCGCTCTGGGATGGCGCGACGACGATCACCGACTGGCGCTCCTCGGCCGCCAGCAACTGCCCGCCGCCGCGGCCCAATGTCAGCCGCCCCGGCTGCGCCGAGCCCACCGCCAGCACGCCCAGCTCGCGCCTGCTCGCCCAACGCGCGCTCGGCGGCCCCTTCGCCGTGCCGCTCATGAGCTGAATCCCGAGTGCCCTGGTCGCTCCCAGCAGTAGGTAGCTGACCCCACTGAGTCCGATCCCGACCAGGCCGAAGGCTAGGTAGACACCGACCGCCCGAGGCAAGGTCACTTGGGCCGCCGCAGGCCACGCACCTCGCGGGTCGCCGAGGTGGAAGGGGAGACGCGCCGCGGTCGCGAGCAGTTCGGCCGCCGGCAGCGAAACCCAACCGTCGCCGAACGCCCACCCCGCGAATCCCCCTCCCAGCCAGACCCAGGCCAGGATCGCCGCGACGAGCCCGCCGGCGATCAACCCCAGCCGTCCCTCGCCACTCACCCCTCCGGCCCCAGATCTCGACCGTCCGCCAGCATTCGCGCGTCGGTGTCGACCAGCTCACGCTCGAGGCTCGAGAGGCGGTGCTGGACCAGGAAGCTGCGCCGCCCGACCACCCAGAGCGCCTCGCCCACCCGCAGGGTCGGTAGCAGTTCGGTCTCGGTCGCGCTCAAACCGAGCATCTCGCGCACCGCGCCGAGCTGGTCGGGGGGCTGGGCGTAGATCACCTTGGTGTCGGAGTCGGCGATCAGACCCTTCGGCGATCCGCGCCTCCCTCGAGCCCGCCGCGCCCGCCGTCCCCGAGGTCGCTGAGCCGGTGCAAGACCATGATGTTCTGCACCCCGTTTGCCCGACAGAGCTTCCAGCTCTGCTGCAGCCACTCGGCGACGCCGATGTGGCTCGCCACCCGCCAGCCCTCGTCGAGGGCGATGATCATCTTCGCCCCCGAGCCGCCACCGGCCTCCGCGGCGCGCTTTCGCTCCATCACGATCCCCTGCATCCAGGCCGCTGCGCAGGTCATCAGGATCCCCAGCGCTGCTGAGTCCTGCACTGCGCTCAGGTCCAAGACGACGAGCGGTGCGTCGAGGTCGAGGCCCTCGCTGGTCGGCCCGTCGAACATCCCTCGCAAGTCGCCCTCACAGAGCCTCTGCAGGGCAAGCGCAACCTCGCGGTTGGCCGCGGCGAAGGCGCTCCGACTCTCGGCCGAGACCTCTTCGACCATCTCCTCGTCGGGCGCCAGCAGCGTGGCGACGATCAGCGGCAGGGTCGGCTCGGGCCCCATCCCATCGACGCTCCTCAGCGCCACCCGCAGGCCCGCGTCCTCCTCCGGAGCGAGCTCGCGCCGCAGCGCCGCCTGGGCGACCGAGCGCAGCAGGCTGAGCTGGGCAGCGGGCCCGCCCCTCGGGCTGAGTGGGTTGAGCCGCACCTCGCCTCCTGGCGTCAGCGCGATCGGCCGCCCACCGAGCGCCCGGGCCAGCGGCGCGTACTCGGACTTCGGGTCGAGCACCCAGGCCTGGCGACCGAATACCCGCTGGCGCAGCAGGTAGGTCTTGACCAGCGAGGACTTGGCGTAGCCGATACCGCCGATCACCAGCATGTTCGGCCCGGCCAGCAGCCCTTGCTCGTAGAGCGCCCATGGGTCATACAGCCAGGCACCGCCATAGGCATCGCGGCCGATGTAAGCTCCGGGCGCGCTCAGGCCACCCTCGGCGATGAACGGGTAGGCAGCCTGGAAGTGGGCGGTGGTGGACGAGTGGCCGGGGCGCTCTGTGCAGCGCACACGCTTCATCGGGGGTCGTTTCTGCTGCCGGAAACCATCCACCTTGCTGTCCGCTGGACTGCCCGGCTGCATCGGAGCGTCGAATTGGTCGTCCGGCACCGTCGTCACTGTTTTGATTGCGGAACCGGTAGGCGAGCAGTCGCCGGCACTCCGCCGCCAGAGGGCCAGTCGGACTGTCTCCCGAAACCCTCGGAGCCTTGGAGTCGGCCGCACGGCCACTCACCAGGATCGATCCGACAGAGACAGCTTGAGGGTCTAGACCCCCGGGGCGGCTTCCAAAACCGCGCCGGGGGACCTCGGCTTCAGCCAGGCCGATGCGGCCTACCGCAACCCCCGCCCCAACGGCAGGGTGAAAGCGAAACCCGCCTCCTGCTCGCCGTAGAGGCGCTGCAGCTCCAGCCGCGCCAGCTGCGCCGCGTGCTCGACGTCGGTGGCGCTGCGCTCCAGCTCCTCCCTGCTCGGCGCCGAGACCGTGATGTAGCCGGCAAAGCGCATCTCCGCATGGCCGTCGGCGAGCTCCTCCTCGCGCCGGGCGCTCGCCTGCTGGCGCCGCCGCACCCGCGCCGTGGTCATGAATCCCTGCCGCTCGCGGGCGATCTCCTCGGCGACCTCGGCGGTCTGAGCCGCCTCGGCTTTTCGCATCGCCACCGAGTACGGCGTCGGCTCGATCGTCACCGAGACGCTGCGCAGCGCGCTGGTCTGCATCAGCAGCGGCGCCAGGAACGCAGGCCCGACATCGGCCCGCGGCCAGCCCGCTATCCAGTAGCTCGTGTGCAGCGCCGAGTCCGACCGGTAAGTCGACCAGTCCGACTCCGCCGCGACCGGCCCCATCAGCGCCGGGTCGACCCCCTCGCGCTCGGGCTCGCCAAGCGCTGCCCGCGTCCGACCCTGGCGTCCATAGGGGTCAAAGCCGTCGCGGATCACCTCCGCGTACTGCCGCGGCGCCAGCAGCCCGAAGACCGATACCTCGGCGATCGCCAGCCGCTCCGCCAGGCTCTCGGCCTCGCGCAGGAGCAGCTCGCACGCCGCCCTATCGCCGCCGCCCAAACGCTTCAGCTCCCGCGAGCCGCGCCGCTGGTCGATCTGCAGCGCCAGCAGGACCTCGTGCTCCTGCGTCGCCGGCGCCCCCGACTCGATCAGCTCGATGTAGGAGCGCACCAGGTTCGAGTCGAGCGCCACTCCCCGGTCGCGCTCCGCCTGCAGGTAACCGGCGAGCTCGTCCCCCTGGCCCGGCAGCGTCCGCTCGATCCACTGCAGGCGCCGCACCGGGCTGCCGTCGCGCGCGCAACTCGCCAGCACCGCTCCCCAGGCATCGAGCTTTCGCTCCTGCTCGTCGGGGTCTCGCAACCCGAAGGCCCCCGCCCGCACCGCCAGCGCCGCCGTATAGGTCCCGGCCGGCCGGTCGCGGATCACCCCGACCTCCGCGCCACCGTAGGGAACCGCGAGCAGCTCCACGTTGGCCAGCTGATCCGGCAGCGAGGTCTCGATCGGCGTGCCACCAGCTCCCCCGGCCCGAAACCCGGCGCCGATCACCGCCGAGCGATACCGCCGCCGACCCGACCCCCGCAGCACCCAGCGCAGCACCACCGGCGCCCACTCATCGGCGGTGCGCCCCTCGATCGGCATGAAGATCGTCGCCCCCGCCGCGCACATCACCGCCAGTCCGACCAGCAAAGCCCAAACGCTCCGCAGCGCATAGAGCGACCCGAGCCCAAGCAGCGCCGCCGAGGCGACGATCAGAACCTGGCCGATCCGCAGCGGCCCGACCACCGCCCGTTGCTCCAAGGGCCCGAAGCGGTAGCGACGATCGCTCACCGTTTCTCACCCCGACTGCTGCCGTCCTTCGGCACTTCAGGCGCCGGCCGCGCCGGCCGTTCACTGCTGCCTGGCGCCGGGGCGCCCGGTGCCTCGCTCGGGCTCGCCGTCGGATCAGTCTTCGGTCGGGTCGGATTCGGACGCTGACCGCTCGAACTCGGCGCCTCCTTCGATCCCGACGACCTCTCCGAGCTCGGCCGCGCCTGGGGTTGCTTGGCGGCCGCCCCGGCCGCTCCTCGGCTGGTTCCAGCGTTGCCGCTCTGCCCCTCGGCACTCCGCCCCAGTCGATCGGCCCCCGCACGAGCGCCACGCGCCGCCGCGACCGGTAGCGATCCGGCCGCTGCGACACCCGCTCCCGCCACCCCGGCTCCGGCGCTCGCCCCGGCCTGCGCCCCGCCTTTCGCCCCCGCACCGCCACCTGCCTTTCCGGCGATCTTGGCTCCCGACTGGCCTCCACCTCCGGCGCCTCCACTCGCTCCGCCGCCACCGCTCCGCCCACTCGCCCCGGCCGCGCCCTTCCCCCAGCTCGCGCTCGCCGTGCGCCGCATCATCTGCGCCGAGTTGCCGACGCTGCGGGCGCCGCCCATCGTGCTGGCACCGGCGTGGCGGCGGCTGTAGGCGGCCGACATCGCCCCCTCGGCGAAGGGCACCAGCCGAAACAGCGCGAAGGGTGAGAAGCAGGCCAGCAGCATCAGCGCCGCGGCGGCGAGGATGTGCTCGACCCGGCCGCTGCTTTCGGCGACGAGCCCGGCGGCCAGGGCGATGATCGAGACGATCACGAACTTGGAGCCGATCACCACCGCGATCAGCTCCCCGGTCCGCCGCAACGCCCCCGACCAGCGCGGCCAGATCGAGCCGGCGAGCGCCAGCGGCATGAACAGCGCGACGACGTAGATCGCCGCGTCGCGCATCAGCAACTCGACCCAGACGAAGAAGGCCGCGAAGCCGCCGATCACCGCCGCCAGAAAGCTGACGAACAGCGGCACCGCGACCTCGCCGCCGGCTTTCCCGGCAGCCGATCCCTCCGGCCCGGCGCCGCCGACGGCTTCTCCAGCCGAGCCCCCGGCGCTCCCCAGCCCCTCGATCGCCCCCTTGAAGAAGTGCTCGCCGCGATGCTGGCTCGCCTGCCCGATCGCGTGGCAGAGCCCGTCGGTCCCGACCAGCAGCAGCTGCACCACGACGTAAGCGACGCTGGTTGCGATGAAGGCGAGCGGCAGGTTCACCAACACCACCCGCACCAACATTCCCATGTCGCTGCGCGCGACCCCCTCGATCACCGCCAGTAGAAGCATCGCCGCGGCGAGCAGCGCCCCGATCACAGCCATCTCCCCGTACTCGGCGAGAAACCCCTTGGTGGTCAACCTCGGCGTCGTCGTCTCTTCGACCACCTCGACGACGCGCCCGATCAGCCAGGCCGCCCCTTCGCTTGCCCAGGTGGTGATCTGGCTGAAGATGCTGTTGCCGAGACCTTCGATCGCCCCCGTGACCGGGCTCGTCACGGCCCCGACCGCGCCATCTGTCACTTCATTGCAGGCATCGCCGACCGGATTACCGCCCCCGATCGCTCCGCCGGTAATCGCACCGATGCCACCCGTGACCGCCCCCGCCGGGCTGCTACCGACGTCGCATACCGGGTTCGCCCTAGCCGGGGGAGGGGCGGGTTGGGCGAGGACGACGAGGACCCCCAGCGCCGCGATCAGGCCAAGGCCGCACAGCGCCCTAGGGAGCCGAGCCATAGCTCTTCAGCCCCTGCGCCAGCGCCAGCACGTCATAGCCGCCGAGCCGCTCGCCGCCGGTCTCGATCTTCGGCGTCGGCCCGAAGCCCGAGCGGACCCGAGCGATCTTCCAGTCGCCCTCGCGCCAGATCAGCGTGGTGTGGGCGAGACCGAAATAGGCCCCGGGCTCGACTGCACCCGCGTTGCCGAGCAGGGTGAAGCCCCAGGTCAGGACCCTGGCCTCGTGCCCGGAGTAGGACTCGACTCGGTAGCCGACCGGGACGCTCGCATAGAGGGTCTGCAGCCCTTCTCGGGTCCCGACCCCGATCGGACCCGAGCCGATCCGCCGCGCCCCGGGCGAGTTCGCCGCCAGCATCTGAGCCGCGTAGTCAGTGGTGGCGACCACCCCGATCCGCGTGCGCAGCACCCCGGGCCGCAAGATCGCAGTGTCGGCGAAGGCCCGCTGGTAGGAGGCGACGGCCTCGGCCGCGCCGGCCCGAGAGCGCTCGAACCCGACTCCGACTCCGTCGAGGGTCCTGCTCGGCCCGACCCCGACGTTCCCCCGCTTCTCCGGGCTTTCCGACCCCGCCGTCAGCTGGGCGGCGAGCAGCCCGAACAGGAACGCGCTCACCCCCGCAGCGACAGTCAGCGCCAGGTGGACCTTGCGCTTGCGCGGTTCGCGGCCCCACATCAGCGCACCGCCGATCCGGAGCTGTAGAAGAAGTTGATGATCGCCGCCGCGGCCCCGATCACGAAGGCGCCGAGCAGCCCGTACATCACCTTCGAGCGGCCGTCGGAGGCATGGCTGTAGTTGCCCGATTTACTTCCGAGCGCCCACTGCGCCGCCCCGATCAAAACGCCGCCGACGCAGGCGAGCAGGGCGAAGGCCGCCAGCCCGTCGATCAGCTTTTCAATCGCCGAGGTACCCGGCAGGGCGTGGGGGTTGGGTTTGACGCTGACGTTGGCGAGAGCGCTCAGCACTCCCGCCTTGGCGAGGATCGCGACGAACAAGGCGAGGCTCCTTTGCGGTAGCGGTGCTATCGCCGGAGTTGTCCACTCTTGCCCTCAAATGCACCGGCCCGCGAACCGAGGTTGATCGATCTCTTGGGGCCTTGGCCGCGAGAGTAAGAGGACGGAGCGCGAGGACTGGAGGCCGAGCAAGCCGAATCGTTGCGCGCTAGCTCGTCGCCTCGGCGGAGTGATTCGACGCGTAGATCAAAAGGTCCGCCTCGCCCATCGAGATGAAGTCGCGATGAATGACCCGTTGGGTGCTCGCCCGGATCTCGTTGACGTAAACGCTGCCACCGTCGGCGGTGAGGATCGGGAGTCCGTCAGAGAGCTCGAGCACCCCATGTCGCGGCTCGACGCCATCGGCCTGGATCCGGATGTGATCGTTACTTGAGCTCCCGATACGGATCGGGCGAGCACCGATCGGGACGACCTTCACCCCGTCGCGAGCTTCGACCAAGACGCACCACTCGGCCTGGGGACACTCTGTCTTCAGCGCGACTGGTGACTCGACGGTGACCGCGCCCTCACGAGCATGACCTTTGATTGTCACGTCGGGGGGCTCGCGGCGCACGCTGCCGGCCGCGTCGGACTGGGCGAACTCGTCCAGATCCAGGATCGCGCTTCGAATCCGATCCAGATCATCGTCAGGAACGATCTGCTCGTCCTCATCATCGATCCTGAGCAGACCGCGGGGCCCAGCGCCGTGGGTTGTCAGAAGGTCTACGTAGCAGCCGTAGTCGACCGCATAGGCATCAAAACGAACGCCCGCCTGATCCTTCGCCGCGATGCTTCGTTTCAGCGAATGGATCAACCGCGAGTCGTACAACCAATCTATGAGGTGACTTTCTGACCCTTGCTGAAGGAGAAAGCCCCGGATCTGCCGCTTGCCGATCACATGGTCGATGATCCAATGCAGGAGGTCGCGCTCCGCTCGGCGCGTCTTCAGAGTTGCCTGCTTGTCATTCAGGTACCAACCACGTGCGGCTTCTCGGACGTTTCTGAGGGATATGCGGGTGTCGGACGCGTGCAGTGCAGCCTTGCTCAGGACATTGATCCCGTCTCGAGGGACTCCCTCTGCGGCGCGGACCAACTCGCGGAAGGCACCCTCACCCGCGAAGGCACTACCTACGAAGTCGTCGGGTGAGGGTAGGTCGATCTCGTTTCCATCCTTTGATGCGGCCTGGATATGCCGCTGAAAGAGCTGGGCAAAAAACTCGGTTGCGCTCTCTTTCCCAGACGTGAACACCATGAACTCGTCGAGATCGATGTCTGCGGTGACATCGGCTCCCAGCTCGATGCCCGTGTAGCCGCCATCCCCACGGTCGAGCTTGAACGTGGTGCGTGTCTCGATTGCGGCAAGCTTGACGGTGACGCCCGGAATCGGGAGCAGGCAGTGGCGGATCAAATCTGCCAAGAGTGGCTGCAGATCCATCGGGACGTGACTCCACTCGTCCATGATCAGCCAGAGGCGTTCGCCCGGCAGCGCAGGGATCAGTTTCTTGAAGGCAGAGGCAACCGAGCCGAAGTGAACCCGCTGTCGGGCGACTCCGCGCATGATCACCTCACGCTCAGCCGCCAACCGCTGTCCTTCGTGGACTCGTGCGAATGCATTCAGGCGAGGTGCGTCAATGCCGGCGTGTAAATCTTTGGACGTGCCCGCTGCGGCAGACGCACGGTCCTCGGTCTCTCCAACGATCTCGAGTTCCCCCAGGGCCTCGGCGAGCTTGTCCAATCGCGTCAGCAGAAAGTCGGAGTTCTCGGAGTCGGCTGCCGGGCCCTCGATCGCTTGTTCCACCAAGCTGTCGTAGGTGCTCTGCAGCACGTCGACGAGGAGTCGAGTCCCGGCCTCGGCAATTGGAATATCGGGATCGGTGTAGATCCCGCCACTTGACCCCATCAGCCTCAGGTCGATGAACACCACGGTGTCACCCTGTCCGCGCAATGTCTCCGCGAGGTACATCAGCGCGTGAGTCTTCCCGGTTCCCCGGCGCCCGAACATGACCTGCGAATCTCGGTTTGAGAGGCGAGCAAAGAGTGCGTTGATGTCTACGAACGTCTTCGCGAGGGTCGCTGGGTCCTCCTCCTCGGCTCGCCGAAGGAGCTTCACGATTGCTGTGTTGAGTGCGGTTGCGGTCATGTCTTTTGTTGTTGACTTGCGCAGGACCCTATCCCGCAGAAAAGACTGAAACACGCCTCTACTCGCACTCGCGGTTTGGTTACATTGCAATACGAAGGCGTACTCGAGGTGAGCCGGGCTAGGAAGCCAAGCTGTCGCAATTCGGGGTCTCTGCGCGCTGAGGACGCATGGCTGGAGCGAACCGCTTGATCGAAGGCCCAGCTGAGATCTGGGAGCGGATGGGCGATAGGCCTACGCACTCCAGTCTCGCGGCGGCTCGCCCTCGGCAAGCTCGCGCCAGTTCTCGGGGACTCCGGCACCCTCGGCGCCGGAGTGTGGTGAATCGCCGCCGTCCAGCGCAACCTCCTCGACCTCGTTCCAGAACAGCCTGACCAGGATCAGCCCGCGCCGCCAGATCGGCGGGCCGTCCGGTTCGAAGCGCCGCGCCGCGACGTCGAATGATTCCCTCTCGATGACCGCAACGAAATGGACATCGTCGGAACTGAAAATGTAGTTCGTCCGCGGCGAGGAGAGCCTGAAGAGGCCCGCCCCTTCGACCCCGTTTCGCTCGAGCAGTGCGAGGAAGACGAGAGACGCCGGCTTGTTGAGCGCTGCCGCCCCCTCGCTGGACTTTGTCGCCCGCCCCCAGGGTCCGTCTCGGTATTCGGCCGTCGCCTGGATGATCTTGCGCTCGAGCAACTGAGCGTGGTTCCTCGCTCGCCCGCTTATTTGAAGGCCTCGAACTCACCGTCGGCACTCGGAGAGCCCGAGGTCCCAGAAGGGGCTCCTTCAACCCTGCGGGTCGCTTGCACCGGCGGGGGGGAGGAGGGCGGCTGCGAATCGCCCGAACCTGCCGCTTCGCCGCCGAACGGGCTGAACTCCGCTTCGGCCTGACCTTCCGACGTTGGCGGCGGTTCGCTGCTCGCTTCGCTTGGTGCCTGGGCGCCCTGCTGCGCAGACCCGGCGCCGGAGAACTTTCCTCCCGACTGCACCGGAGCGGCGGCAGCTTCCTCGCTCGGGACGTATTCGGCCCTCGCCTCGGCGGGCTCTGCCGCGACCCGCCGCTCGACTGCCGCCGGATGCTCGTGGTGTGCGCCGCCGGCGGCGACCAGCCCGACCCCACCGACCCCCGGCCCGACGACTCCGCTCGCCAGGCAGGCGACCGCAGCCGCCCCGCAGACCCCTGCGGCCCGCGCCGCGTTGCCGGCCGCCGCCGCGCTCGAGGGCTCCCCGACCCCGCCGATCAGGAAGCGGCGGGCCAGCTCATTCGCCCGATGCCAGAAGCCACTTGCCGCCCGGCCCCCGGCGTCGGCGACCGCCTCGACCCCGCCCGGCAGGCCGACGCCCACCGACTTCGACCCGGCCAGCGAGACCCAGGCCGCCATCCCGATCTCGATCGCGAGCTCGTCTATGTCCTCGACCCCGAGCGCCTCCTGCAGCCGCCGCAGCGCCGACTCATGGCAGCGCTGCGCCTTCGAGCTATGCCAGCCCAGGAACCGCCCGGCCTCGCGCACCGACATCCCCTCGAAGTAGGAGAGCTCGATCAGGGTGCGCTGGTCGTGGCTGAGCTGCCCCATCGCCTCTTCGACTCGCCGCGCCCGGTCGGAGTCGATCGCCGCCTCCTCGGGCGTCGCCGTCGCCTCGTCGACGATCACTCCGGCCTTCTCGGTCGAGACGAAGGCCGGCTCCACGCTCTGGGACTCGAGCAGGTTCTGCGTCCGCCGCCAGGCGCAGTTGATCAGCCAGCCCGCCGGGGTGTGAATCTCCGCCCCCCGCTTCAGCGCCCGGGTGTACTCGAAGCGCGCCCGCGCCAGCAGGTCCTCGGAATGGGCCTCGATGAAGTGCGCCGAAAAGCGCTTGCGGCGGAGCAGTTGGGCGAAGCCGAGGCGCGCCGCTTCGAGGTCGGAAACCGAGGGTTCTTTCAGCGCGGTTCCGTACATCGCGCCCGATATTTCCAGCTTCCCATCGCCGTTCAAGGCCATTCGAACATGTCCCAAATCACCGCCCGTGGTGTTCGTTCTTTCCCCTAAGTCCGGCCGCCCGCGCCCCTGCATCGGCTCTCCGAAAAGTCGATGCAAGCCCATCCACCGCCGGACATCAGCGCCCACCGATGGCCACCCGGATCCCGCAAGCCCGCCCTCTCGCCGCCCTCGCCCTGCTCGCTCCACTCCTCGCACTCGGCGCCTGCGGCACCACCCGAGATCCCCAACCGACCGACCCCTTGCTCACCGGCGCCCGCGCCCCGATCCTCCCGGTCCAATTCGAGCGCGCCGCATCGACGGCCCACCGCTTCGCCACCGCCTACGCCCGCTCCATATACCGTCGCCACCCACCGCCGCTCCCCGGCGCCACCCCCGGGCTTGCCGCGCGCCTACGTGCGACAGCCACCCGAGTCCCTCCGTCCCGGCGCCACCTCCATCCCCAACTCGGCGGTCTCCGCCTCGACCCGGAGTCCGCGAATCGCATCGACGCGGTCCTCACCGTCCTCGACGGTCGCTCGCTGCCCTTCACCGTCGGCTTCGAGTTGAACCATCGCGGCCAGCATTGGCTCGTCACCTCGATCTCGCCGCCGGGCTAGGCGATGGCACCCAGCTCGGCGCTGCCCTCGGCCAGGGTCCTCGTTGCGATACCCGCCGCCGCGATCGCCCTGCTGATCGCCGGCGTCCTCTCGGTCGCCGTCATCTTCGGCGCCCAGCCGGGGTGTGGGGGAGGGGAGCCCGTCGGCGGCCTCGGCGACCAGGTCCCCCAGCGCCTCGTCCCGATCTATCAAGCCGCCGCGAACCGCTACCGCCTCGGCCCCCGCGCCCCCTCGATCCTCGCCGCGATCAACTTCGTCGAGACCGGCTTCGGCGCCAATACCTCGACCTCATCGGCCGGCGCTCAGGGCCCGATGCAGTTCATCCCCTCGACCTGGGTCGCCTACGGCGTCGACGGCGACGGCGACGAGGACGCCGAGATCGCCGATCCCGCCGACGCGATCTTCGCCGCCGCCAACTACCTCCACGCCTCGGGCGCGCCGGCCGATTGGCACGCCGCGATCCTCAGCTACAACCACGCCGAGTGGTACGTCGCCGAGGTCCTCGCCGACGCCAGGCGTTTCGCCGAGGGCTCCACACCAGCCGCCCCGGAAGCCTGCCTCGCCGCCGCCCCCAACGACGCCGTCGCCCGCATGCTCGCCGAGGCCGCTCGCCTCAGCGCGATGCGTCCCCACACCTCCTATGTATGGGGCGGCTCCCACGGCGAGACCCCGACCCCGCCCGACGGCCCCTTCGACTGCTCCTCGGCGGTCAGCCACCTGCTCCAGGTCGGCGGCTTTGTGAACCCGACCATGGACACCACCCTCCTGCACACCTGGGGCGAGCCGGGGCCTGGCCGCTACCTGACGATCTATGTCAAGCCGTTCGGTCCCGAGGCCCACACCTTCGTGGAGTTCATGCCCGGCATCGCCCCGGCCTCCGAGCGCTACTGGGGCACCTCCGGCATCGCCGCCCCGGGCAAAGGCCCCGGATTCATCGCCGAGCCGCTCTTCTCTGCCTCCTACCTCTCCGGCTTCGAACGCCGGCATCCTCCCGGAGTGTGAGTGAAGTAAGGCCCAACTCGGCGCTTTAAACCAGGCCTCCGCCGTGAAGGCAAGTTGCGGTTGCAGGGGTGGAAGTAATGGCCGCCCTCTGCGAAAATGGGCCGCGTAGGCAAGGCC
Organism: uncultured Solirubrobacterales bacterium; assembly: GCA_963836415.1. Taxonomy (GTDB): domain Bacteria; phylum Actinomycetota; class Thermoleophilia; order Solirubrobacterales; family 70-9; genus VRUE01. The sequence continues at coordinate 862,939 of CAWIJE010000004.1, read as the reverse complement.
AAGGAGGTCAATGAAGAGCAGAAAGACCGAAGGTCGGTAAACCATGGAAACCATCGCCGAGCTGTCGCTCGCGGTGGTTTCAGCCCGGTTTTTCGTGTCCCTCGTTATCGGATGTGCGCTGGTGATCAACGCATCCCGCGAGGACCGCGATTTCGAAGTATCGATCGGGGTGGTTCAGGGCCTTCGCTTCAAATCAAAGAAACCGTTGCCATTCGAGGGAATTCCCTCACCGGGGCGTGATTCGCATTTTGATGATTGAAATCACGACGAGACGACGCTCTTAGGATTGTCCCGGGGCAGATGCCAGCGGAATGAAAATCGCTCGGTGATACAGCGCCACCAATTTGAGCAAGCGTTGTCGTCGAGAGGCGGGTACACAATGTGGCCCGCCTCTTTTTTGTCCGAACGGCAAGCCCGCGGTTCAAACACGAAGCCCGCCTGACACTCCCCGTATGGGCGATATCGCATTCACCACCGACCAACTCCTCACCCCGACCGAGGTCGCCGACGTCCTCCGCGTCACCCGCCCAACCGCCCTTGACTACATGCGCCGCGGAGTGATCCCCGCCTGCAAGATCGGTCGCCGCTGGTACTCGGAGCGCTCCCAGGTCGAGGATCACATCGCCGACCTCCTGGGGCGGCGCTAGGCGACTTCAGAGTCTTCGCCTTCGAAGATCTCGGTCAGCAGCAGAGCGTCGTGGGGCCTTGGCTTGGAGTGCAGGTAGCGCTCGGTCGTCGAGAGCTTTGCGTGCCCCATCATGCTCTTGACCCTCGCCACGTTGAACTGCCGGACGGCGAGGCTGCCGAACGTATGCCGCAGGTCGGCAAAACGACGGACCCGCACCCCCGCCTCTTCTTGGGCTTTGGTGAATTGCCTGCTTGGCATCCTCCCTACTATCGGGCTGCCATCGGCGCGGCAGAAGACGTGGTCGCTCGGGCCTCTGAAGTGGTCGCGCCGCCGCAGCGCCCTCAACTCGACCAACGCCTGCTCGGCGAGGGGAACCGATCGCAAGCGCCACGGTTTGGCGCTCATCTCCTTTCCTAGGGAGATCGTCCGCGAGACGATCATCACGCCGCCCTCGAGGTCGAGGTCTGACCAACGCAGGGCGGCGATCTCGCCGATGTGCAATCCCGTAAAGGCGGCGAAGATGAAGATCGCCGCGTCCTGGTCGTTGACCCGCTGCCACTCCCGCTTGGTCTTCTCCGAGAAGGCCGAATGTTCATGGACACGCAATCGGTACCTCCCCGTCCGGGCAGCGGCCACGATCGCCTGCAACTCACGTAGCTCGAAGGTCTCGACTGGTTGCGGCGCGTCTTCGGGCCGGTTTGAGGTCCAGGCAGCCGGATTCGTGGCAAGGCCGAAGGCCTCTTTGCGATTTGCGGACTCGAAGACCGAGCTCAGCACCTGACGATGGAGGTTGACCATGCCGGCCGTGATCCCCTCCCGATCGAGCTTCGAGAGAAAGCGGTGGATGTCCTCGGTCGTGATCTCGCCTATTCGGCGTTCGCCGAACTCGTCCATGATCTGCGACTGCCTGCGCGCCCGAGCGGGATTTCGCTGTGGGGAAGCCGCTCCTCCGTCGCTCACCATGGCGCGGTACCAGCTGAGCGTCGAGGGCATCACCCGCTTCTCGAACTCGGCGTACTCAAGCCAGGCCCGCGCCGCCTCGGCGAAGGTCACCTGGCTATGCGCCGGGTCGATGTGGGCAAGGGCTCGCTCCTCGGTCTCGATCAGCTCGCTCATCGCGAGATGGGCGGCAGCTTCCGGGAGCGACCCGTCGGTCGGGTTGCCGCGACGCTGCACCCAACCCTCGCCCGAGCGCCGCACCCACGCCCGACCCAGGCGCCGCTTTCGCTGCCTGCCGCTCGAGTCGCGCCACTTTGCCTCATAGAAGGGCGTCTCCCTGTGGGCCCGGACGATCAGAACCCCGCTCTCCTCGATTTTCCTCATGACGCCTCCGCCTCCTCGGGTAGGACCGCTCCCGCGTGGCGCGGCTAGGCCGCCGTTCCGCTCGCCTCGGCTTCGAAGATGTCGGTCAGCTTCGAAGCGTCGTCGGGCCTCGGCTTGGAGTGCAGGTAGCGCTCGGTCGTCGAGAGCCTGGCGTGCCCCATCATGTTCTTGACCGCGACCAGGTCAAAGCGCCGCATAGCGAGGCTTCCGAAAGTGTGCCGAAGGTCGTGGAAGCGCCTCACCCGCACGCCGGCCTCCTCCTGGGCGCGGATGAATCGCTGGCGCAGGGTCGCGCGGTCGATCGGCCCGCCATCGGCGCGGCAGAAGACGTGGTCGTCGCGGCCCATGAAGTGCTCGCGCCCGCGGAGCGCTGTCAGCTCTTCCAGTGCCTGCTCGGCCAGCGGCACCGAACGCGGGCGGCGTGACTTGGTGCTCGTCTCGACGCCGGCCGACATCCCCCGCGAGACGATCATCACGCCGTCGAGGAGGTCGAGGTCAGACCAGCGCAGCGGGATGATCTCGCCGAGGCGCAGGCCGGTGCAGGCGGCGATGATGAAGATCGCCGCGTCCTGGTCGTTGATCCGCTGCCACTCCCGCTCTGTCCTCTCCGAGAACCTTGAGTTTGCGTAGCCGCCGTGGGTTCGATGCTTCCCTGCCCGAGCCGCCGCGGCGATCGCTCGCAGCTCGTGCGGCTCGAAGGTCTCGACCGGCCCGGGTGCGTCTTCGGGCCGTTTGATGGTCTCGGCGACCGGATTCCCGACAAGCCCGAATGCGTCCTTTCGTTTTGCGAACTCGAAGATCGAGTGCAGCACTTGACGATGGATGTTGACGGTGCGCGCGCTGATCTCCTCGCGATCGAGCTTCGCAAGAAATCGACGGATGTCCTCGGTCGTAATCTCGGCCAGCCGGCGGTCGCCGAACTCGCCGATGATCCGCGACGGCGTCGCCGGCGCCCGGCGGCGTCCCCGGGGAGGGCCCGGCTTGGAAGGCGCGCCGGCTTCGCGCAGCAAGGAGCGGTGGCCGGCGAGCGTCGACGGCTTCACTCGCTTCTCAAACTCGACGTACTCGAGCCAGGCGTGCGCCGCTTCGATGAAGGTGGCCTGGCGGCGGGGAGGGTTGATGTCGGCAAGGGCTCGCTCCTCGGCTTCGATCACCTCCTTCATCGCGAGGTAGGCCGCGCCCTCCGCGAGAGATCCCTCCGCTGGGCGCCCCCGCCGCCGCTCCCAGCTCTCGCCTGAGCGCCGCACCCATGCCCGACCCAGACGCCGCTTTCGCTGCCTCCCGGTCGAGTCGCGCCACTTCGCTTCGTAGAAGGGTGTCTCCTTGTGCGCCCGAACAATCAGATTTGCGCTTAGCTTGGGATCCATCTGGCCTGCCTCCGATCACTCAAATGGGGGTGATGTCCGGCAGGTTTACCGGACGCATCGCTCTACTGAGGAGGCCGTGGCGTGGGTACCAGTTTGGGTACCAACCCGTAGATATCGGGACCTATTTTCCCGTCCCCAAACGTAGCCTCGTAGGCACAAAAAGGCCCATTCACAGGGGGTTTAGTGGGCCTGTCACACCGGCCTGATCTCCGACTACGTCACCGACATCTATCAGGACGAGCTCGAACGCACGGTCCACAGCGGCGAGAACCGGCGCTTCCACGCGATCCGCAGCTTCCTCGAAGGAGCCCCCCTGGTCGATTCGCCCCCCGACCTCGACCTCGACCGCTACCACCTGGGGCTCGTCGCCTGGGGCCCCGATGGCAAAGACCTCGCGCGCGAGCTGGCCGCGGCCGTCGGCAGGCCGCTCTTGATCATCAGCGCCCTCAACCAGAGTTGGTGGGGCTGGCTCAGCGGCTCGCACCCGCTCTCGGCGGCCGAGGAGCGTTTGCTGCTCAGCATCAAGGCGCCCGAGAAGGCGGGGATCGCCCTCGGCCTCGAGTCCTTCGGCGAGCATGGCTTCACCGCCACCAACCGCCAGGCGCTTCGGGCCCGCTGGGTCGCCCGTAAGACGAACCGCCAGATGGTCCGCTACGCCGACGTCGCCGTCGAGGCCCTCGCCTCGGAGAACCGTGCCGACGCGCGCGCCTTCGTCGCCCAGGAGCTGCGCGGCATCGAGGACGACACCAAGGCTTCGCGCGAGCGCCGCGAGACGATCGCGGCCTACTTCGCCGCCGAACACAACGCCGCCTCGGCCGCCGCGACCCTCGGTGTCCACCAGCAGACGGTCGCCAACCGATTGCGTGCCGCCGAGGACAAACTCGGCCACCCGGTCGGCGCCCGCCGGGTCGAGCTCGAGGTCGCCCTGCGCCTGCGCGCCTGCCTCGACCGTGACACGCCCTAGAAACTCCCGCTTTCTTTCAGGTCCGGGACCTCTACTCGTAGGAGTTGCGAGGTCTGAGTCCTGGCGCTCGACACTTTCCAATAGCGCTGAAATGCCCAGGTGGGGATCCTGAAATGGCTGGCGTTTTTCCAACTCGGCGCCCACAGGGATTGAGACCGCAGCGACACCCTCTTGCCAACTCGGCTCCGAGCCTCGACGCTCCGCCTGCCTCCGAACGCCTCCGCGTCCTCGCTGCCGCGACCGAGGTCTTCGTCGCCGAGGGCTACGCGGCAACCACCACCGAGCAGCTTCAGATCCAGGTCTACCCACGGATCTTCGACTCGCACTTCACCGGTAAGGAGGACTGCTTCCTACAGGTCGTCGAACACCTCACCGGCAGGGCTCGCGCGGCGATCGTCGCCTCGGCCCCGATCGGCGATCCCTGGCCCTGCCGTCTCGCCGCGGGCCTGCGGACCCTGGTGGAGTTGATCGACGCCGATCCCGCGGCAGCCCGGCTGGTCTTGATCGAGAGCCAGCGCGCCGGCGGCACCGTCGCCGACCGCTTCTACGAAACCGTCGACTCGGTCGCGCCCTTCATGCGCGAGGGCCGGGTCTCGGCCGGCGGGGAAATTCCCGACCTCTTCGACTCCGTCCTGCCGGGCGGCGTCGCCAGCGCCCTGGTCGCCCATCTCGGAGCCGGGGGCGAGGCGCCGGTCTCCGGCCTCTACGGTGATCTGTTGCGGGTGATCCTCGGCTACTACCGCGGCAGCCCCGAGGTCGCCGAGTTCCTCTCGCGACCAAGCTGGAGGTGACGGGATTGCCCGGCGTCGACCGCCTCAGCGATCGAGTAGGTGACCGGCCAGCTCCGCCGCGCTGACCCCGATGAAGGCTCCCGCCAGCGCGTCGGCGGGGAAGTGAACACCGGTGTGGACCCGCGAGTAGCCGACGAGGGTCGCGAGCGCCCGAAGTGGGGCTGAGAGCACCGGCATCGCGCTGCCGGCAGCCGTGGCGAAGGCGAAGGCCGAAGCGGTGTGGCCGGAAGGGAAGGAGCTCGAGCGCGGCATCTGGACATGGCGGCGCTGCAGCTCCTCGGACTCCGTCCTGGTCGGACGCCGGCGCCCGCCCAGCGGCTTGGCGACGAGATTGGCGAATCCCGAGGCGATGCCGAGCGCGACGAGCCCGCGCCTCGCCGCATCGCGGCCATGCGACCCACCGAGGAGTGCCACCATGCCCGCCGTCGCGAACCAGAGCTTGCCGTGATCCGCGGCACCCGAGAGGCGGCGCATCGCGCCATCCAGGGCGGGAGTGTCGCTTGCGGCCACGGCGGCGTAGACGGCTGCGTCGAGCGCCTTCGCCTCCTTCAGCCACTCGCTCATCGGCCATCCACCGGTGCGCTCGGAGCCGTGCCGAACGCGATTCGCGCAAGGGCGCGGACGGTGTCCGCGGCGCCCTCGGGCATCGCCGCGGAGGGAGAGGCTCCGGGGTGCGCGGCGGCGATCCTCACCTCGAGCGCGGCGGCCAGGACCCGGAAGCGGAGCGGCGCCTCCAGTGTCACGGCCTCGCCGTCGATACCGGCGGCGATCGCGCCTGGCGCGTCGACCTCGAAGGTCGGCGTCGTCCATTCCTGCCAGGGACGGCGGGCCAACGAGCGCGCTCCCTCGGGAGCAGAGGCGACCGCGATCCCCAGCCGACCCTCGTCGATCCTCGGCCGGGTGCCCGAGCCGACCGCATGCCCGAGCCGGTAGCGATTGTTGGAGACCAGGATCGCCGCGCCGCTCGATTGCTGATTCCCTTCCGGTCCCGCCCAGCGCAGCTCGAGCCCCTCGCCTTCGGGCCCGAGGGCCTCGGGCAGCGTGTCGAGGATCGTGCGCAGCTTCGCCTCGCGATAGCCATCTCGCTGGACGGCCTCGGCGTAGAGGCCGAGCGAAACGTTGTTGACGAAGACCTGCCCGTTGACCTCGGCGAGGTCGACCCGCCTCCTGCGACCGCCGAGGAAGGCGTCGAGCGCGCCGACGACATCGTCCCGGTCGACCCCGAGGTCGAGGGCGAAGTGGTTGCGCGTCCCGGCGGGAATACAGGCGTAGGGCAGCCCCAGCTCGGCGGCGACCTTGGCGACCACGGCCTGTGAGCCATCGCCGCCGGCCATCGCCAGGGCGTCGGCTCCCTCGGCCACCGCGCCGCGCACGAGCTGCTCGAGGTCGGTTCCGAGCGTCAGTTCGATCGGCTCGATGCCGCGCGCGCGGGCCTCGTCGGCGAGGTGGAACTTCTCGGCCTTCCCCCCGCCCGACTTCGGGTTGTAGAAGAGCACAGGGCGATGGGGGTCAGGCGCGGGCTCGAGTGGCGCGCGCACCTCGAAGGCCGATCGCGTCGCCAAGACCATCCCGCCGAGGGCGACCACGATCAGCAGCGCCTCGATCAGGTGGTCGCCGTCGGCGACCAGCAGGGCGACGATCGCCGCCACGGCGACGAGCGCAGTGCCCAGCCCGAGCAGCCTCGCGCCCTCGGTTCGGGTCAGCCCGTACCAGGCCGCGGCGAGCGCGATCAGAAGGCAGGCGAGGACGATCAAGCCGCGCGGAAACTGGGAGACGACGATCTCGATCGAGAGAATCGCGACGAACGCCGCGCAGCCGAGCGCCGCGATCGCGGCCAGTCGGTGCGTGCCGCCGTCCTCAGCCGACTTCGAAGTGCTCGTCATCCTCTGCTCCAGCCTATCCGCGGCACTGGGAAATGCCGGTCGTTTGACACCTGGACGAGCCGACCGCGCCCGTTCGCGTGCTTCGTGGGAGGGTGGCATCTCGAAATCCATGCCGAGCACCGACGCACCCGATTCAGAGAAGCAGCACCCCGAGGCCGGCTGGCTGCAGCGCTGGGCACCAGGGACCCAGACCCTTCGCCACTACCCGGGGTCGTCGGCTCGCCCTGACCTGATCGCCGGCCTCGTGCTCGCCGCGATCCTCGTGCCCCAGGGGATGGCCTACGCCGAGCTCGCCGGCCTGCCGGCGGTGACCGGCCTCTACACGACGGTCGCCTGCCTCGTCGGCTACGCGCTCTTCGGGCCCTCACGGGTCCTGGTGCTCGGGCCGGACTCCTCGATCTCACCGCTGATCCTCGCCTCGATCGCGCCGCTGCTGGTCACCGGAGACCCGGGGTCGGCGATCGTCCTGGCCGGCATGCTGGCGATCTTCGTCGGCCTGATCGAGATCGGCCTCGGCCTCGGCAAGCTCGGGTTCGTCGCCGACCTGCTCTCCAAAGAGGTCCAGGTCGGTTATATGAACGGCCTCGGAATCACGATCATCGTCGGCCAGCTGCCGAAGCTGTTCGGCTTCTCGACCGACGCCGACTCCTTCCTCGGCGAGCTCAAGGCGTTCGTCGACGGCATCGGCCAGACCCACACCACGACCCTCGTCCTCGGGCTCGCGGTCCTCGCCATCCTGCTGGCGCTGCCGCTCCTGACCAAGCGCCTGCCGGCGATCCTGGTCGGAGTCGTCGCCGCCACCGTCGCCTCAGCGGCCCTCGGCCTCGCCGACCACGGCGTCGCGACGGTCGGCTCCCTGCCCCAGGGCGTTCCCACCCCCGGCCTGCCCTGGACCAGCGCCGGCGACGTCCCGGCCCTGCTGCTGGCGGCGCTCGGCATCACCCTGGTCTCGCTGACCGACACGATCGCCACCGCGACCAGCTTCGCGGCCCGGCGCGGGGAAGAGGTCAAGCCCGACCAGGAGATGATCGGCGTCGGCGCCGCCAACGTCGCCGCCGGCTTCTTCCAGGGGTTCGCGGTCTCGACCAGCGGCTCGAGGACCGCCGTCGCCGAGCAATCGGGGGCCAAGACCCAGCTGGCGGGCCTGGTCGGCGCGGGACTGGTCCTCGCCCTCCTCCTGCTCTTCAACTCACTGCTCGCCGACCTGCCGCAGGCGGCGCTTGCGGCCGTGGTCATCGCCGCGGCGCTCTCGCTGATGGACCTGCCGCTGCTGCGCCGCTACTACGAGATGCGCCGAAGCGCGCTCGGTGTTTCCCTGGTCGCCACCGCCGGGGTCGTGCTGCTCGGCGTGCTCGAGGGGATCGTGGTCGCCGTCCTGCTGGCGATCGTCCTCTTCTTCCGCCGCAATTGGTGGCCGCACGGAGCCGTTCTGGGACGCCCGGAGGGGGTCGAGGGATGGCACGACGTGAGCGTCTACCCCGGCTCCACGGAGCTCGAGGACATCGTCGTCTACCGCTGGGAGGCGCCCCTGTTCTTCGCCAACTCCGGACGCTTCCGCGACGAGGTCCGGCGGCTCGCGCGCGAACGCGAACCGGGCTGGATCGTCCTCCAGTGCGAGGCGATCACCGATGTCGACGTCACCGCCGCGGAGATGCTCGAGCAGCTCGATCGCGAGCTGAACGCGGACGGCGTGCACCTCGCCTTCGTCGAGCTGCGCGACCGCCTCAAGCAGTTGACCCTGCGCTACGGGCTGATGGACACGCTCGACAAGGATCACTTCTACCCCTCGATCGAGGCCGCCCTCGCGGCGATCCGGTCGGAGGAAGCCGGAGCATGAGCCCGAGGGTCGATCTGGCGCGTCGCCCTGGTCCTCCTCCTCGACGCGCTCACCCTGCTCGCGCTCTCGGAGCTGATCGACGGATTCGTCCTCGACGGCGCCGTTTCGGCGCTCGGCGCCGCGATCGATGATCGGGCTGCTCAATGCCCTGGTCTGGCCGGCGCTCTCACGACTGGCGCTGCCGCTCACCGTGCTCACGCTGGGGTTCGCCGGGCTCCTCCTCAACGGCCTGCTGGTCACCGTCGCGATCGACCTTCTCCCCGGCGCGGAGATCGGAGGAGTCGGCCAGGGGATCGTGGTGACGATCGTCCTGACCGCCGTGACCAGCGCCGTCTTCTCGCTGCTGGCGATCGACGAAGACGACGCCTGGTACCGGCATGTGGTGAGGCGCCAGCTGCGCCGGCGGGGCGCCTCGGTCGAGACCGACGTCCCCGGCGTCGCGTTTCTGGAGATCGACGGGCTCGCCCACGACGTGCTCGAGCGCGCGATCGCCGCCGACGGCGCGCCGCATCTGGCGGCCTGGATACGGGACGGCTCACACCGGCTGCGCGGCTGGGAGACGGACTGGTCCTCGCAGACCGGCGCCTGCCAGGCAGGCCTGCTCCACGGCTCGAACGAGGACATGCCGGCCTTTCGCTGGTGGGAGAAGGATCGGGGCGCGGCGATCGTCACCAACCATCCCCGCGATGCCGAAGAGCTCGAGCGGCGGCGCTCCGACGGCCGGGGGCTGCTGCATGCCGACGGTGCCAGTCGCGCCAACATCCTCTCCGGCGACGCCGCCCACTCGATGCTGACGATGAGCACCGCGCTGCACCGCCGGCGGCCGATCGGCCGTGACTACGCCGCCTACTTCGCGCGGCCCTATGCCGTCTCCAAGACGATCGTCCTCTGCCTCGTCGACCTGTTCCGAGAGCGCCGCGCCGCGCGGGCACAGGTCAGCCAGGACGTCAGGCCGAGAATCCGGCGCAGTCGCTCATATGCCCTGATCCGCGCCTGGGCGACCGTAGTCCAGCGCGACCTGCAGGTCGCCGCCGTGGTCGCCGACATCCTCGCCGGCCGGCCGACGATCTACACGACCTTCCTCGCCTACGACGAGGTGGCCCACCACTCGGGGATCGAGCGCCCCGACAGCCTCGCCGTCCTGCGCGATCTCGATCGCCAGATCGCGAGGATCGCCCGGGCCCTCGCCGAGGCGCCGCGTCCCTACCGGCTGGTGGTGCTCTCCGACCACGGGCAATCCCAGGGCGAAACCTTCCGCGATCGATTCGGGGAGACGCTCGAGCAGGTGGTCCAGGCGGCCAGCGGCGCCGGCAGCGTGGCGACCGGCGAAAGCGGCGAGGACGACGCGATGGCCTTCCTCAACACCGGGCTGACCGAGATGGCGCGCGATGAGACCGCGGGTGGCCGCACGGTGCGGATGGCGACCCGGGGGAAACGATCCGAGGGCGCCGTGGCGCTCGGTCAGGATGAGGCTGCGGGTCAAGAGACCAGTGACGCCGCGGGTGTCCCGGAGCTCTCGGTGATGGCCTCCGGATGCCTCGGCCTCGTCAGCTTCCCGCGCGAGCCAGGCAGGGTCTCACTGGAGCGATTGCGCTCGCTCCACCCGGACCTGCTGCCGGCCCTCTGCCGCCATCCCGGCATCGGCTTCGTCCTCGTGCGCTCCGAGCGGGAGGGTGCGATCGTGTTCGGGCCGCGCGGGTCCCGCTATCTGGACGACGATCGCATCGAGGGTGAGGATCCGCTCGCTCCCTTCGGGCCCAACGCGGCAGATCACGTCCGCAGGACGGACTCCTTTCCCCACTGCGCCGATCTGATGATCAACAGCGTCGTCGACCCGGAGAGCGGCGAAGTCTCGGCCTTCGAGGAGCTGGTCGGCTCCCATGGCGGGCTCGGCGGGACGCAATCGTTTCCCTTCGTGCTCCATCCCGCCGATCTCGACTGGCCGCAGGAAGAGGTGGTCGGCGCCGAAGCGGTTCACCGGGTCTTCCGCGCTTGGCTCGGAGCGCTCGGCCACACCGCCTACTCGAGCGAGGTGGCCTCACCCGGGGAGAGCACCCGCAGCTCCACCTGAGGCGCCAGCTCCTTCACCCAACCCGCGAGCTCGAGCGGAGGGTCGCTCAATGGTCCGGGACGCAGGTGGTGCAGGAACCTCGGATAGAGCGTGCCCCAGTGGATCGGGACGAGGATTCTCGGCTCGATCAGGGCCGCCGAGCGCGCCGCCCGCTCGGGGTTCATGTGTCCCGGGCCGAGGCTCGGGCCCCAGCCCCAGATCGGCAAGAGGGCCAGGTCGACGTCTCGCAGGTCGCTCATCTCGTCGAAGAGGTCGCTGTCGCCGGCGAAGTAGATCCGCCGGCTTGCCGAGATCAGGAAGCCGATCGCCTCGGCGTCGCGGGAGCCCTTCGCGGCGCCGTCGTGCACGGCCTTGACCGCGGTCACGGTCAGCGCCCCGATCTCGGTCGACTGACCCACCGCCAGCTCTGACACCGAGCCGAAGCCCCTGCGCTCGAAGAAGCGGGCTCCCCCCGCGGGCACGAGCAGCGGCACGTCGCCCAGCCGGCGCAGGGAGGGGAGGTCGGCGTGGTCGCGATGCAGGTGCGAGATCAGCACCGCATCGACGCCGTCGAGGACCCCCCTTGCCACGGCCGGGCCATGGCGGCGAAGCGGCCCGAGACGGCCCCGGAGGACCGGGTCGGTGAGCAGCCTGGTGCCGTCGAGCTCGATCGCGACGGTCGCGTGCCCGACAAAGGTGATCTTCGACGGCGCGCCCGCCGTATCGCTGCCGTCAAACCGCATGCAGGGTGGCTTCCAGCAGGCCCTTGGCAGTCGGTCGGATGCCGTGGATCGTGAGATCGTCCCGGCGCCGCCATGCCGTGGCGACGGAGAGCTCGGCGTCGCGCAGCGCATCGTCCAGCAACACGGTCGCATCGTCGCGTAGGTGCGGGGCGACCAGGTCGAGGGTGCCGAGTCGCGAGGCGCCGGAGCCGAGCGTCGGCCCGTCGATCAACACCAGTTGCGGCGGCAGCCGACGCAGTTGCTCGATTGCCTCCTCGGTGGGCAGGTAGCCGGGCGGGCCGTCGCCGCTCTCTCCGATCCCGAGTTGGATCACGGTCGCCATCCGGTCGAGGCCGCGTCGGGCAAGCGCCTGGCGGCTGCGCTCTGCCCAGGCCGGGTCCTGCTCGAAGGCGACCAGCCCCGGTCCGTCTTGGTCGAGCTCGGCCAGCAGCGCGGCGATCACCACCGTGCTCGTGCCGCTGCCGAACTCGACGACGGAGGAGGGGCGGCCGGTTCGAATGAGCTCCGCCAGGCGGTCGATCGTCTGCGCGTCGATCGCCCAGTCGCCGATCGGCAGCGAGGCCGTCAGCCGGGCGATCTCGGCGTCGCTCGGCGTCTGCTCCCCCTGCCCCTGGCGCAGCAGGCCGTCGCGCGCGCCGACGGCGCGGCGCTCGCTCATCGCCGCCTCCACCGGGACCAGCCCGCCGTGGCGCTCGGCCAATGTCGCGAGTCGCTGCTCGACCGAGGGCCCGACCTCCACCGCTGTGGTCAAGGGGCTGTCGAACCAGCGCACGTGCTCGTGGACGAGGTCGAGCACGAGCTCGGCGGGCCCCGGCTGCGGCGGGCCGGCGACGCCGACAGGCAGCAGCGCCCGCTGACCCGGCTCGAGCGCGTGCGGCAGCAGCGCCCGCCCCGCGTCGTGACGCGGGCCGCCGCCGACCGGCTGCCAGGCCAGGCCGAGGCGGATCAGCGGCTCCTGAGCGTCGCCGCCGGGCCAGCGCGCCGTGCCCTCGTTGGCGACCTCGACCCAGAGCCGGTGGTCGGGGAGCCCCGCGGTGAACGGCGGCAGCGGTCGGGCGAGCTCGATGCTGCCCCGGTAGGCCTGCTCGGGCAGCGCGGCGCGCGGCGCGTGCCAGGCGACCGACTCGCGGTCGTGCAGGGGCAGGCTCGACGGGTCCAGTCCACGCGAGTCATCGCGGGCCAGGCCGAGGACCTGGTCGATGCGCTCGGCGTCCTCGCGGGGCAGGGGCACGGTCTCGCGGTGCTCGCCGCCGGCCTCCGGTAGGTAGAAGGCCTCGTTGAAGGGCAGGCCCTCGGGGGTCAGCAGGCCGAACAGCTCGTCGTCGTAGCGCGCGACCTTCGCCTCGCGCCGGGCGCGGTCCGGCAGCAGCAGATCGAGGTGGTAGAGCGGCAGCTCGTCGAGAAATCGGATCGGGGGGTCGGGGTCGGCGAGCGCGTGCTTGCGGGCGCCGAAGGTCAGCCCCGGATCGTTGCGGAGCAAGCCCAGCCGTTGGTTCGACAGCCACGGTTCCTCGGCGAGCCGCGTCTCCGGCCCCGGCCATGGCCAGTGGATCGGCAACGAGTACTGGCGCACGCGACGGTCGGCGACCAGCTCGGGCAGCGCCGCGACGAGCGCCGCCCCGGCAAGCTCGTCGCCGTCGAGCAAGAGCACCCAATCGCCTCGGGCCTGGGCCGCCAACCACGGCCAGTGACGGTTGGCCCCGGCGTGCTCGTAACGCAAGACGAGGTCGGCGACATCGGCGTAGTAGGCGAGGTCGGCCGCCTCGACGCGGGCGTCGGCGGCGATGATGATCTCGTCCACGGCCTCACGCAGGACGCTCAGCGATGCCGCCACCATCGGTCCCCGGTGGCCGGTCGGGCAAAGCACGGAGATCGTCGGCCGCCGCATCAGGGCACGGATAGCACAACGGGGACGATCCGCCTCTACGCCGGGGATTCGGCGCGGGCGAGAAGCAGGTGGACACAAGTCTTTGGGAATCATGTCGAGAAGCGCGCGGCGGCTCCGCTCACAAGGTGAAGGGCCACGAAAGGCGCGGCCCACGAGACCAGGAGAACGACGATGCCCCAGTACCTGCTCCTCAAGCACTACCGCGGCGGCCCGGAGCCGCATCACCCCTTCCCGCCGATGGACCAGTGGGCGCCCGAGGACGTCGAGGCGCACATCGCCTTCCAGCGCCACGTCGCCGACGTCCTGCGCGAGAGCGGCGAGTACGTCGACGCCCAGGCGCTGACCCCGACCCGCACCTGGGTGCGCTACGGCGGCCCTGACGCGGCCCCGGTCACCACCGACGGCCCGCACCCCGAGACCAGCGAGCTCGTCGCCGGCTGGTTCATGATCGACGTCGAGTCCCGCGAGCGGGCGCTCGAGGTCGCCGCCTACGTCTCCTCCGAGCCCGGTCCGGCCGGAGAGCCGCTGTACGAGTGGATCGACGTGCGCGAGATCATGTCCGGGGCGCCGGCAGCCGAGTGACCGGCCGGACGCCGCCGCTGGACGAGGGCGCGCTGCGTGCCCTCGTCCCTCGCGTCCTGGCGGGCCTGGTCCGCCGCGGCGAGGACTTCGACGCCGCCGAGGACGCCCTGCAGGAGGCGTTGATCGAGGCCATGCGCGTCTGGCCCGAGCACCCGGCGGACGACCCACGGGCGTGGCTGACGACGGTCGCCACGCGCCGCCTGGTCGACGCCCGCCGCAGCGAGGCGGCGCGGGCGCGTCGCGAAGAGGCGGCCGGGGCCGAGCCTGCGCCCGGGCCCACCGAGGAGGGCGATGACACCCTCTTCGTCCTCTTTTGCTGCTGCAACCCCGACCTGGCGCCGGCCTCGCAGGTGGCGCTCACCCTGCGCGCCGTCGGCGGCCTCACCACGCGTGAGATCGCCGACGCCTTCTTCGTGCCCGAGGCGACTATGGCCCAGCGGATCAGCCGCGCCAAGCGCACCCTGCGCGGCCGCCCGATGGACCGGCCGGGCGACCTCGCCGTCGTCCTGCGCGTGCTCTACCTCGTCTACACGGCGGGCCACGCTGGCCGGGTCGACCTGGCCGCCGAGGCGATCCGGCTCGCCCGCCAACTGACGCTCGCCACACCCGAGCCCGAGGCCGCCGGGCTGCTGGCGCTGATGCTCCTCAACCACGCCCGCCGGGCGGCGCGCCTCGACGAGGCGGGCCGCATCGTCACCCTCGACCGCCAGGACCGCGGCCGGTGGGACAGCGGCGAGATCGCCGAGGGCGTCAGCGTCCTGCAGTCGGCGCTCGCCCTCGAACGCCCCGGGCGGTACCAGATCGAGGCCGCGATCGCCGCCCTTCACGATGACGCCCCGAGCGCCGAGGAGACCGACTGGCCGCAGATCCTCGCCTGGTACGACGACCTCGTCGCGCTCACCGACGAGCCGCTGCGCCAGGATCCGGCTGCCGTGCTCGGACGCGCCGTCGCCGTCGGTCACGTGCTCGGGGCGGCGGCCGGACTGCGCGAGACCGACCGCCTGCGCGAGGTGATCGGAGACCGGCACCGCTGGCACGCGGTGCGCGGCCACCTCTACGAGCTCGACGGCGACTTCGAAGCGGCCGCCGGCGCTTATTCCGAGGCCGCCCGCCTCTCGACGAACGTCGCCGAGCGCGACCACCTGATCCGCCAGACCGCGCTGGCGCGGACCCGGACGCGCTGAGGTTTACGATCGCGAGGTGCGGCAGAGCGACCAGGCGGGGCTCAGCTGGGACTGGGTAGACGCCGCGCTCGGCGCGAGCTACGCGCTTCCCGCCGCGCTTGTCGCCCTCGACGACCCGGCGCGTGGGCTTGCCCTCGCGGTCGGCGTGCTGCCGGCCGCGATCCTCGGCCTGCCGGCGAAGCGCCGCGGCCGCCTGGCGCTGATCGCGCTCGGGGTGCTGACCGGGGTGCCGATGCTGGTCGGCGGGATTCTCGCCGGCGTCCCCGTCGTCGCCGTGATCGCGATCGGCCTGCTCGGCGTCGGCGCGGCGCTGCTGGCGGCGCGCTCTCGGGTCGGCCAGATTGCGATGGTCCTCTCCCTGCCGATGGTCGCCGTCGGCCTCAGCTACAGCGACGTCGGCAAGGCGGCCGGCCTGGCGGCGCTGATGGTCGCCGGCTCGATCTTCGCCTGCGCGGTCTCGATGCTCTGGCCCGAGCGTCAGCGCCCGCCCGAGCGGCCGCCGGCGACGGCGCCGACGCTCGAGTACGGGATCCGCCTCGGGGCGGCCGGGGCGAGCGCCGCCGCGATCGGCTTCATCCTCGGCCTCGAGCACGTCGGCTGGGCCTGCGCCGCGGCCCTGCTGGTGATGCGGCCGGCAGCCGACATGCAGCGCCTGCGCAGCGTCGGCCGGATCCTCGCCGTCGCGGTCGGCGCCCTGCTCGCGGTCTGGTTCGTCCGGCTGCAACCCGACGCCGGTGGGTACGCGCTCGCCGCGCTGGCGGCGGTCGCCGCCGCAGCCGGGACCCACCGCAGTCGCTGGTACGTGACGGCCGGGTTCACGACCTTCCTCGTCTTCCTGCTCCTGCTGCACTCCGACCCGGGCTCCGCCGACTCGCGTTTCGCCGAGCGCCTGCTGGAGACGGCGCTGGGAGTCGGCATCGCCTATCTGTTTGGACTGGCGCTCCCGCGCTGGGGTCGCGCGCTAAGAATTCCGAGGCGATGACTTCCGCTGCTCCCAAGCGCACCCTCCTGCCGCCGGCGCTGCTGGCGGTCCTGATTCTGGTCGTCCTCGTCTCAGCCGCCGCCGCGGCGCCGGCGCCCTGGGGGCCGCCGACCGGGTTGGGCGACACGGGGCGGGCGGCGATCGCGCCCAAGCCCGAGCTCGCGGTCGATGCCGCCGGCGAAGCGGTGGCGGTCTGGGAACGCCGCGATCGTGGCGAGGCGGCGATCGAGGCCGCCGCCCGGCTGCCCGGCGGCGAGTGGTCAGCGCCGATCGCGATCTCAGGCAAGGGCGACGAGGTCGGCGAACCCGAGGTCGCGATCAGCCCGGCGGGCAGGGCCGTGGTCGTCTGGCAGCGCTCGGCCGGTGCCGACACGATCGTCGAGAGCGCCTCGCGCCCGGCCCGCGGCCGCTGGTCGCGGCCGCTCGCGCTCTCGAGAAAGGGCGGCCGGGCGGCGGTGCCCCGGGTCGCGCTCGACGCCGTCGGCGACGCCTTCGCCGTCTGGCAGCGCTACGACGGCGAGGCCACGGTCATCCAGAGCTCATCGGCCCGCGTCGGACGGCGCTGGTCGGCGCCGGAGGACCTCTCGCCCGAGGGGCGGGACGCCCTCGGCCCTCAGATCGCCGTCGACCCGACCGGCAACGCGGTCGCGATCTGGCGCCTGATCCACGGCTTCGGCGCCGCGGTCCAAGCCGCGTCCCGGCCGCCGGGCGGCCGCTGGTCGGCTCCACGCGCCGTCTCCGCCAAAGGCGAAGAAACCTTCGTTCCGCAGGTCGCTGCCGGTGGTGGCGAGGCCGTTGTGCTCTGGGAAAGCTCCGACGGAGTGGCGCGAAGTGTCCGCGGCGCCTGGCGCACAGCGACCGGCCCTTGGTCGCGACCCACGGTGCTCTCGGGCCGGGGCGAAGGCTCGGCGCCGGCGATCGCGATCGACCCGGCCGGCGAAGCGGTCGCGGTCTGGGAAGGCAAGGCGGGGCGGACGGTGATCGAGAGTTCCGCCCGCCCGGCGGGCGGCGCCTTCTCGCCGCCGGTGGCGCTCTCGGCGAAGGGGCCCAACGCGCTCAAGCCAGGGGTCGCGCTCGACTCCGCCGGCGAAGCCGTCGCCGTCTGGCAGCGTTTCGCCGGCAAGGGCTTCACGATCGAAAGCGCCGCCCGGCCGCCCGGCTGCTCCCTGGTCTGCCCCGAGCAGCCTGTCGGTGCCCGGGAAGTACGCCATCGATGCCCGGGTGGGCCTCACCGCCACCGGTGAAGCTGTCGCCGCCTGGGGTGTCTTTGCCGGTTCCAGGCTGGTGATCGAAAGCGCCGCTCGGCCGTAGCGCCCTCAACTCGCCTGTACCGTGGCGACCTGGATGACCGGGACCCAGGCGAGCCTCGCGACCTCCGTCTTCCTCGCCTGCGCGGTCGAGGCGGTCGAGGCCCTGACGATCGTCCTCGCCGTCGGCTCGACCCGCAGCTGGCGCTCGGCCTTCTCGGGTGTCGCCGCCGCCCTGCGTGGCGCTGGCGCTGCTGATCGCGCGCGCTCGGGCCGGCGATCACCTCGCTGCCGATCGACGTGCTCCGCGTCGTCGTCGGCGGGTTGCTGCTCGTCTTCGGCCTGCAATGGCTGCGTAAGGCGATCCTGCGTGCAGCCGGCCTCAAGTCGATGCACGACGAGACCGCGATCTTCGAAGCCGAGGCGGCGGCGGCCGGCGGCGCCCGCGTCGCCAAGGCGGGGTTCGACGGCTACTCCTTCGCGATCGCCTTCAAAGGGGTGCTGCTGGAGGGCCTCGAGGTCGCCTTCATCGTCCTCACCTTCGGCGCCAACCAGGGTGACGTCGGCCTCGCCGCGGCCGCCGCCGGGATCGCGGTGGCGCTGGTGGTCGTGGTCGGCGCCGTCGCCAGGGCGCCGCTGGCGCGGGTGCCCGAGAACTCGATGAAGTTCGCGGTCGGCGTGCTGTTGACGACCTTCGGCACCTTCTGGGGGGCCGAGGGCGTGGGCGCCTCTTGGCCAGGAGGAGAGGGAGCCCTGCCCGTCCTGGCGCTTGCGATCCTCGCCGCCGCGGCGCTGATGGTGCGAGACCTGCGCCGTATCGGCCCTGTGGCGATGGGGGAACCGGTCCGATGATCCGGTGCGCGCTGCTCGCCGTCTGGGACTTTGTCGTCGGCGACGACTGGCGGACCGCCGCCGGCGTCATCGTCACCCTCGGCGCCACCGCCCTCCTTGCGGCGGCCGGATTGCCCGCCTGGTGGCTCGCGCCGCTCGGGGCCCTGGCGACGCTCTACCTCTCGCTCAGGCGCGCCTCGACCGGCCGTTCCGGCGGCTGGCCCGGCTAGACGCGGTCGGGCGCCGGGCTGGCGATCGTGCCACCGCCACCGCCCCCGCCGTCGCGCCGGCGCTTGACCAGCCAGTAGACGATGCCGACCACGATCGCCGCGGCGATCACGTAGTCGAGGTAACCCAGCTTGTGGCGCCATTCCTCCCAGTTGTCGCCGACGCTGCGGCCGATCAGGGCCAGCGCCAGCACCCAGGGGATCGAGCCGAGAACGGTGAGGATGCTGAAGCGCCAGAACGGCATCCTGGCGACGCCGGCGGGAAGCGAGATGAAGGTGCGGACGATCGGCAGCATGCGCGAGAAGAAGACTGTCCAGGAGCCGTAGCGCGCGAACCAGTCGTCGGCTTTCTCGAGGTGGTGCGGGTTGACGTGGATCAGGCGGTTGCGCTCGAGCAGGTCGAGCCGGCCGTAGTAGCCGACCGCGTAGGCGATCCAGGAGCCGACCAGGTTTCCGAGGACCCCGGCGGCGACGATCCCGAAGAGGGTGAGTTCGCCTTTGGAGACGGCGAAGCCGGCGAAGAGCATGACCGCCTCGCTGGGCACGGGCATGCAGGCCGACTCGAGGATCATCAGGAGGAAGACGGCGACGACCCCGGCCGAGCCGATGAAGTCGGTGGCGACGTTGACGATCGGTTCGACGACCTTGTCGGTGACGCTTGCGAAGAGCAGGAACATGATCGGGTCGGACCGACTCTAGGGCAGCTGAGGGGCCGCGGCCAGCAGGTCGAGTCGCGGCTTCCTGGCCACCTGGGAGGGCAGCAGCAGGGCCGAGGAGCAGACCATCGCGAAGGCGGCGCCTGCAGCGACGATCCCGACCGGGGTGGCGCTGAGCGGGTCGCCGAAGACGAGCACGCCGGCCGAGATCTGGGTCGCGTTGGCGACCAGGCCCATCAGGCCGATCGTCTCGATCGCGCCGCCGCGCTGGAGCGCGATCACGGCGGTGTACTGGGCGAGGGCGCCGCAGACGACGATGATCAGGATCCAGGGGGCGAGGACGGCGATCGAGGTCCGTCGGTCCCGGTCAGCGCCTTGATCGCGACCCCGGCGAGGGCGAAGAGCGTCCCCGCGAGGACCGCCAGCAGCACGCCGCGGCGGGCGGCGAGGCGCTCGGAGCGATGTCCGAGGGCGAGGCCGACGGCGACCAGCGAGAGGCCGCCCTCAAAGCCGAGGATCGCGCCCAGCGAGAAGCTGCGAGTGACTGCCGCTGAAGTGGGGGACGGTCAGCGCCAGCAGGGCCAGCCCGGCAGCCCCGAGCAGCAAGGCCAGCCACTGGCGGCGGGCGACGCGCTCGCCGAACAGGCCCTGCGACATCACCGCGAGGGTGACCGCGCCGCCCGCGAGGCAGGCCTGCACGAGCGAGATCGGGGCCATCGAGAGCGCCGCGACGTGGACCAGCCAGGCCAGCGCCGCCAGGCCCCAGCCGGCGGCGAACCAGCGGGAGCCGGCGAGCCCGCGGATGCTCTGCAGCGGCTGCCGCAGCAGCACCGGAGCGACCCGCTGGCAACCGCGGTGCTTGAGCAGGGAGGCCAGGTTCGCCATCAGCGCCGCGACCAGCGCGAGGGCGAAGCCGATCTGTACCGAGCTCATCTGCGCGACCGGGCTAGTCGGCGTCCGCCGACTCGGACTCGATCTTTCGCCGCGGCGGGCCGCGGCCACGGCCACGGCTGAGGAGCGGCAGGCCCTGGCGATCGTGTTGTCGGCTTGTCGGGGGTGCGGCGCACCTCGAACTCGATCAGGCTGGCGCGGCGCATCTTGGCCCGCACCTCGCGGTTGTCTCTCGGGCAGGTCGGCGACGGCCGACTCGGCCGCCCGCTCGCGCCTGCATTTGAGGCAGATGCAGTTCTCGTCGGCAAAGGCCCAGCTCTCCGGAAGCGGGCGCTGCTCGCCGCCGGTCCAGCTGACCGAGACGCCGCAGCCGTCGCAGGTCCAGCGGCTGGCGGTGTCGACCGCGGTGGTCATCGTGCCGTCCTCTTGCGGCGACGATTGCGTCGTCGTTGGGAGTTTCCGTTCCCGTTGCCGCCGCCCTTGACCGACTCGGTGCGCTCGGCGCCCCTGGGCCGGCCGTGGTCGAACTCACGGGTGAGGCCGAGGTCACGCGCCATGCGCTGGACGTCGGCGACCTGGTCGGCGAGGACGAAGCTGATGCCGACCCCCTCGCGGCCGGCGCGGCCGGTGCGGCCGATCCGGTGCACGTAGGCGTCGGTGTCGGCCGGCGCGTCGTAGTTGATCACGTGGGTGACGCCGTCGACGTCGATTCCCCGTGCCGCGACGTCGGTCGCGATCAGGGCGTCGACGTCGCCGCGCTCGAAGCGGGCCAGGGCCCGCTCGCGCTGGTTCTGCGATTTGTCGCCGTGCATGGCGACCGCGTCGACCGAGCTGGCGCGCAGGCGCTTGACCAGCTTGTCGGCGCCGCGCTTGGTGCGGACGAAGACCAGCGTCGGCCCGCTGCCGTCGGCGGCGAGCTGGGTGATCAGGTGGTCGAGCTTGGCGCTCTGCGAGTCGACGTGGAGGAAGCGGTGCTCGATGTCGACCTTGCTGTCGCCGCTCGCCTCCTGGGTGTGGCGGCGCGGGGAGTTGGTGTAGGCGGCGGCGACCTTGCCGATCGCCCCCTCCAGCGTCGCCGAGAAGAAGAGCGTCTGGCGCTTGTTCGGCGTCAGCGAGACGATCCTGTCGACGGCGGGCTTGAAGCCCATGTCGAGCATCCGGTCGGCCTCGTCGAGGACGAGGACGCGGATCTGATTCAGCGAGACGACGTTGCGGGCGATCAGGTCCTCGAGCCTGCCTGGGGTGGCGACGAGGACGTCGGCGCGTTTGGCGGCCTTGATCTGTGGGCCGAAGCCGACGCCGCCGTAGACGGCGGCGATCCGCAGCTCCTTGGCCTCGACGATCGAGCGCAGCTCGTCCACGATCTGCCCGGCGAGCTCGCGGGTCGGGGCGAGGATCAGCGCCGAAGGGCCGCCCTTGGCCGGCTCGAGCCGGTCGACCATCGGGATGCCGAAGGCGAGCGTCTTGCCCGACCCGGTCGGCGATTGGACCAGCAGGTCATGACCGGCGAGCGCGTCGCTGATCACCATCTGCTGGACGGGGAAGGGCTCGGTGATGTCGCGTCGCGAAAGCGCGCGCACGACAGTGTTTGAAATGCCGAGATCGGCAAACGAAGTGATTTTGTGTGCTCCTTATAGAACGTCTAGGGGAGATCCAGCGGCCCCTAGGCACCAAACGTTCGGCACACGGAGGAACGGAACCTCTCGGGTGGCGATTTGGCCAAACCCGACCCGTTCACCGTAGCAGCCCTGTCCTGGCGGGCCTCCCGGCGCCGCGCCTGCAGCCCCGCGCCCAGCTTTACGGCCAGCCTCGCTTGGCGGCGGCGCGAACGGGTAGTCGCAAGCCCGAAAAGGAATAGGAACCAATCGGAGGTCAGCAGATGAGCGATGGAGACATCCAGAACAAGGACGACGCCAAGGGCCGGATCAAGGAGGCCGCGGGCGACCTGACCGGCGATAAGGACCTGCAGCGCGAGGGCAAGGTGGACCAGGCCGGTGGCAAGGCCAAGGAGGGGATCGAGCGCCTCACCGACAAGGTCAAGGACGCGCTCCACAAAGACTGAGCGACGCAGGAGCGATCGGCGATGACGGCGAAGGCCCGGGGATGAGCAGCAAGAGAGCCATACCCCTGATGCTGGCGGCGCTGGCCTGCGCCGCGCTGCTGGCTCCGGCCGCCGCCTCGGCGGCCGAACGGACCGTCGCCGTCGGCGGCGAAGCGACCGTGCGCGTCGCCAACGACAGCGCCCGGCTCGGCTTCTCGGTCAGCGTCGTCCGCGGCAAGCGCAGCCTGGCGCTGCAGGCGGTTGCCGGCGGCCTGCGCAAGGTGATCGCCGCCGTCCAGGGCACGAGCGGGGTCGGCGAGGGCGATGTCACCACCGGCCAGATCTCGGTCGGCCGCCTCTCGCGCCCGGGGCGCGACGTCTTCCGGGCGAGCGAGGGGATCAGCGTCGTCCTCCACCAGCCCGAGGTCGCCGGCGAACTGGTCGCCGACGCGATCGCCGCCGGCGCCACCGGCACCCGCGGCCCGACCTTCTTCGTCGGTAGCACCGGCCCGGCCTACGCCGGCGCCCTCAGCGCCGCATTCGCCCAGGCGAAGGAACGGGCGACGACGCTGGCGGCCCAGGCGGGCGCCGCGCTCGGGCCGGTGATCAGCATCGCCGAAGAAGGCGAGGTCACCCCCGAATTCAGCGAAGACACGGCGAAGGCGGCCCCGGTCGGCTGCGGCGCCGCCCCCGGCGCGACCCCGGTGGTGACCAAGCGCTGCGCCGGCGCGGCGCCGGTCAAGCCGGGCCGCTCGAGCGTGACCGCGACGATCCACGTCGTCTTCTCCCTGCAGTAGGCGCGGATCAACACCGCCCGCCTGGCTCTGCCGCGGTCCGCCGTCGCGGCGAGAAACTAGTCGGGCTTGCGGGGGGCGTAGCGGTTGTGGAGCATCAGCGTGTTGCCGTCGGGGTCGGAGAAGACCGCCATGTGGCAGACGCCGCTGTCGATCGTCTCGCCGAGGAAGGTGACGCCGGCCTGCTCGAGCTGCGAGCGCGTGCCCTCGACGTCATCGACGTGGAAGGCGAGCGGGTGGGTCCGCGGCTCGAACTCGCGGCCGATTGCGGCCGAGTCCATCACCTGCAGGGTGAGGTTGCCCGCCTCGAACTCGCCACCCGGGATTTTCCCGTAGTCGACGGAGTGCTCGAGCCCCAGCAGGCCGCCGTAGAACTCGGTGGCGGCCTCGTAGTCGCGGACGAAGACTGTCGCGAAGTCGACTCCGCTGATCGGCGATGCCATATCCGGACTGTATACGCGGGGGCCAGTGGGGCAGCCAGAACTTCGGACCGCGGTACAACGACGGATCGCGCGCCCGGGACGACCATGTGGGGTATGGAACGCGACCCCCGTCAGATCGTCGCCTTCGGTGGCGGAGGCTTCTCGATGGAGTCGGGCAACCCCCTGCTCGACGACTACGTGCTCGGCATCTGCGAGGCGGAGAAGCCGCGCGTCTGCTTCCTGCCCTCGGCCAGCGGCGACGCCGACCACTACGTCGTCCGCTTCTACCGCGCCTTCTCGGCCGAGCGCTGCGAGGCCAGTCACATCTCGCTCTTCCGCCGCGAGCAGGGGCCCGAGGACCTGCGCGAGCACCTGCTCTCCCAGGACCTGATCTACGTCGGCGGCGGCAGCGTGATCAGCCTGCTCGGCGTCTGGCGGGCGCACGGCATCGACGTCATCCTGCGCGAAGCCTGGGAGGCCGGGGTCGTCCTCTGCGGCCTCTCCGCCGGCTCGCTGTGCTGGTTCTCCGAGGCGGTGACCGGCTTTCACGGCGCGCCGCGGCGGGTCGAGGGGCTCGGCCTCCTGCCCTACAGCAACTGCGTCCACTACGAGCCCGGCAGCGAGCGTCGCCTCGCCTACCACGAGTTCATCCGCGACGGTATGAACCGCGGTTACGCGGCCGAGGATGGCGCCGCCCTCCACTTCCGCGGCACCGAACTCGATCAGGTCGTCGCCTCGAGGCCGGAGGCCCGCGGTTACCGGCTGGACCCGCTGGGGGAGCGAGTGGTCGAGATGCGGATCGCGACCACCTACCTGGGAGACGGCGCACCCGTTCCGATCGCGCCCGTCCCCGAGGCGATCTCCACCGCCGCCGCGCCGGCCTAGGGCCGCGATGATCTCGCGCATCCTCGCCCTCGGCGGCCACGATTTCACCTCGCGGCCTGCCGACCGCGCGGTCAGCGACCTGATCCTGCGGCTGGCGAGCGAACGCGCTGGCGGCCGCCCCAAGCTCTGCATCCTGCCGACCGCGAGCGGCGACACCTCGGAGCAGATCGGCCGCTTCTACGCGACCTTCGGCGACCGCGCCTGCGACCCCTCCGACATCGCCCTCTTCCGCCTCGGTCGCAAGCCGATAGCCCTCCGCGACCACCTGCTCGAGCAGGACCTGATCTACGTCGGCGGCGGCAGCCTGCTCAACCTGCTGGCGGTCTGGGAGGCGCACGAGCTGGGCGCGATCCTCAGCCTCGCCTGGCACCAGGGCATCGTCCTCGCCGGCCAGAGCGCCGGCGCGATGTGTTGGTTCCAGGCCGGCATCACCAAGTCCTCGGGCAAGCCGACGGAGGCCGCCGGCCTCGGCCTGCTCGAGGGCAGCCTCTGCGTCCACTACAACAACGAACCCGAGCGCCGCGCCGCCTACCTCGAGGCGGTCGCCGACGGCATGCCCGCCGGCTACGGGCTCGACGACTACGCCGGCCTGCTCTGGGAGGGCAACGGTCGCCCGGCGGCCGTCACCGCCCGCCGCGGCGCCCGCGCCTACCGGGTCTCGGCCGGCGAGGGCGGCGTCAACGAGTCACCGCTCCCCGCCCGCTTCCTGCCGGCCCCGGCGCCTGCGACCCTGCGCGAGGACATCGCCGAGTTCCGCCGCATCACCGGCATGCGCAAAAAAGCCGGCTGGCTCAGCTGAGGACTCGAGTGAGCCGCGATCGAGTGCTGCCAAATGGGCGTCATAGCCCCCAAAAAACAGCACTCGGCACCTCGAGACCCTGCCCCCGAGGTGAAGCCATGACGCACCGATCAGCGAGCATCACGATCTGACTCTCTGCGAGCGACGCCGATACGTCACGTAGCCGCCATCCCCGGAAGCGAAGCTGAGGAGATGGCGGTTTGTGTTCCTACCCTTCGCCGGCCATCGGCGGTTTCGAGGGGTCGGAGCCCTCTTCGCCGAGGCTCTCGCGGGCGATGTAGTCCTCGGCGAGCAGCAGGTTCTCCTTCGAGCGTTCGACCACGTTGAGCAGGTCGCCCATCAGCGCGACCTCCTCGACCTGCTCTTTGACGAACCACTGCAGGAACTGCTCGGCTCGGTAGTCCTTGAGCTCGCGGGCGAGCTCGAAGAGGGCGAAGATCTCGTCGCTGACGCGCTTCTCCTGCTCGAGGGCCATCTTCACCGGCTCGCTGCCGTCGGCGTAGCTGGTCTCCTGCGACTTGATGTCGGGGATGTGGACCGACTCGCCGACGTCGAGCAGGAACTGGACCATGATCATCGCGTGCTCGCGCTCCTCGAGCGCCTGGCGGTAGAAGAAGGCGGCGAGGCGGGGCAGGGTCTCGGCGTCGTAGTAGACGGCGGCGCCGACGTACTGCTGTGAGGCGGCGAACTCGTTCGCGATCTGCTCGTTCAGAGCGTCGGCAAAGCTCTTCTCGGCCACGATGATCTCCTTGGTCGGGGGTCTCCCGGCAACCTAGCCGAAAGCGTAAATTCGGCTGGCCGAAGCCGCGATTCGGGTTGCCGAATGCCGGCGGTCAGCCGTCCCAGCGAAAGCCGGTGCGGGAGAGCCGCGGCGCCATCGGCGAGGTCGGCAGCCCGGGCTCCGGGTCCGCTTCGTTGTAGCCGCGCGGGGCGGTGTCGTTGGGCGTGTCGGGGTGGAAGAGCGAGGCGAGGACCTGGATCTGGCCGCGGCCGACGCCGAGCTCCCACTGGCCGCCGCCGTAGGCGCCGATGCCGTGCTCCTCGCAGTAGTCGTAGGTCTCGCAGAGGTCGCGCAGGCCGCCGACCCGGGAGGGCTTGATGTTGACCATCTTCGGCACCCAGGGCCGGTCCTCGATGTCGGCGATCGAGTGGATCGGCGCGTCCCAGGTGACCCGCTCGCTGACCGGGTCGAGCAGCGTCTTGGTCTCGTCGTTGACGTCGGGGTCCTCGAGCCAGGCATCCGGGAATGCCGCGATCAGCTTGGCGTAGAGCTCCGGGTCGGTTTCGACGTCGACCGGGGTGCCTTTGTAGAAGCCCTTGAGGTCGAGCGAGTCGACCGCCCCGGTCTCGACCAGCGCCGCGATCAGCTCGTCGGTCCAGTCGTTGGTCGGGTCGAGCTTGAAGCGCAGGCCGGGATAGGGGTCGAGCTTGCGACGCAGGGTCTCGATCGAGGAGGCCTCGCCCTCGCCCGCCGAGAGCCGCATCGAGGCGACGAAGTTGACCGGGCGGGCCTCGCGCCCGAGTGCCTCGGCGATCCCCTTGCCCGCCTGGCGCAGGGCGAGATCGAGGGCCGCCGACTCGAAGGACCAACGGCGGTAGCGCCGCGAGACCTCGCGCTGGGGCTCGGCCGGGAAGGTGTCGACGCCGCCCATGAACTCGCAGAACTCGCCGAGCGTCGCGTGCCCGGTGAGGTCGAGCGGGGTGCCGGCGTCCTGCAGCGCAACGTGGTCGACGGCGTCGTAGGTGACGTCCTCGCCGACTCCCTCCTCGCCGTCGCCCTCGAGGTGGATCACGGTCGAGAGCCGTTCGAAGCCCGGGGTCGTGAACTCGAGCCCCTCGAGCCGGTAGCCCTCGATCGTCAGCGGCAGGTCGGCGAGCTGGTCGAAGGTGGCCATCGAGCCCAGCCTACAGAGCGACCCGCAGCGTCTTCAGCTCTCGATCGCTGCCGCCGCGGACGTAGCCGCCGTGGGCGACGCTCTCGCGGATGAAGTCGAGCGTCTCGGCGGTCAGGCGCTCACCGGGCAGGACGTTGGGGATGCCGGGCGGGTAGGCGGCCAGCCCCTCGGCGGCGACCCGGCCCGCCGCCCGCTCGAAGGCGATCACCTCCTGCGGCCCGAGGAAGGCCTCCCGCGGGGTCATCGCCAGCTCGCCCCAGGGGGGAGGCGGGGCCAGCTTCTCGTCGGGCGCCCCCGGTTCCTGCTCGAGGCCGGCGACGGCGTCGCGCAGGCCGCGGACGAGGTCGGCGCCGGCCGCGGCCGCCGGCTCGCCGAGGCCGAAGATGGCGACGACGACGTTCTCCGAGTAGAGCTCGAGGTCGAGGCCGCTGGTGTAGAAGGCTGCTTTGGCGAGGCGGTAGCCGGTCGACCCGGTCCCGCGCACGTCGATCGAGAGCCGCAGCGGGTCCCAGCCGGCGATCCCCGGCCGGCCGACCATGCTCTCGTCGAGGACGGCGAGCCCGGGGATGCTCGCGATCCCCTGCCGCGTCGCGGTTATCGCCTCGAGCGTCTCGCCGAGCAGCTCGGCCCCGTGGACCTGGGCCTGGCGGCGGGCGGCGTCGAGTGAGCCCGAGAGCAGGCCGCTGGGGCTGGTCGTTTCGACCAGGCTGACGCAGCGGTCGACGATGGCCGGGTCGATGCGATCGCCCTCGCCGAGGTGGAGCATCGCGGCCTGGGTCAGGCTGCCGACGATCTTGTGGGTCGAGGAGGTGACCAGGTCGGCGCCCGAGGCGAGCGCGTCGGCCGGCAGCGAGGGGTGGAAGTGGAGGTGGGCGCCCCAGGCCTCGTCGACGACCAGGGGCACGCCGCGGCCGTGGGCGACCTCGGCCAGCGCGGCCACGTCGGCGCAGGCGCCGAAGTAGGTCGGCGAGACGATCATCGCCGCGACCGCGCCCGGGGTCTGCTCCAGCGCCGCCTCGAGCGACTCGGGGGTCAGCCCGTGGGCGATGCCGAGCTCGGGGTCGAGCTCGGGCGAGACGAAGGTGGGCCGCATCCCGCTCAGCACCAGGCCGTCGATCACCGAGGAGTGGACGTTGCGCTGGACGACGACCCGGTCGCCGGCATGGGCGAGGGCGAGGCAGGTGCTGTGGTTGCCCTGCGAGGCGCCGTTGACGAGGAACCAGGAGCGGCGTGCGCCCCAAGCCTCGGCGGCGAGCAGCTGGGCCTGCTGGAAGGGGGTCGGGGCGGGGCCGATGTCGACACCCTCGGTGACCGAGGGAATGTCGTTCCTCATGCCGACCTCGCCGACCAGCTCCCGCATCGCCGGGTCGGCCCCGAGGCCGCCCTTGTGACCCGGGACCTGGAAGCGGCCCGGGTCGAGCGCCGCGTAGGCCAGCAGCGCGTCGACGTAGGGAGTCGAATCGTGGTCGCTACCGCTCACCACCCGAGTCTAAGCGCGCCGCCATGCCGGGTCAGGGACACTGCTTTGGAATGAAGCACACGCCGCACGGCTACTGGCTCGAGGAGGCCGGACCGGTGGATCCGGCCGTCCCGCTGGCGGGCGACCGCGAGGCCGACGTCGTCATCGTCGGCGGCGGCTACACCGGGATGTGGGCCGCCTGGCACATCAAGTCGCTCGAGCCCGATGCCGAGGTCGTCCTGCTCGAGGCGCACACCTGCGGCCACGGGCCGAGCGGCCGCAACGGGGGCTTCTGCAACGTGATGTGGCTCTCGCTGCCGAGCATGCGCGACCACTGGGGCGCCGAGGGCGCCCTCGGCGTCGCCCGTGCCGCCGAGGAGGCGGTGGCGGGTATCGGCGACTTCTGCGAGGCCGAGTCGGTCGACGCCTGGTTCCGCCGCGGCGGCTACCTCAAGGTCTCGACCACGGCCGCCCACGACGACTCCTCGATCGCGGCGCTCGACGCCTGCCGCGAGCTGGGCGAGGCCGACGCCGCGATCGAGCTCAGCCCCGCGGAGGTCGCGGCCCGCTGCGCCTCGCCGGCATTCCGCGGCGGCGTCCTCTTCCCCGACGCCGCCACGGTCCAGCCCGCCCGCCTGGCGCTCGGGCTGCGCGCCAGGCTGCGCGAGGCCGGGGTCGAGATCTGCGAGGGCACCGAGGTCCGCTCGGTCCGCCGCCGCCCGGACGAGGTCGAGGCGAAGACGGCGGAGGGCACGGTGCGGGCGAAGTCGGCGATCCTCGCCGAGGGCGGCGCCGCCAAGGGGCTGCGCGGACCGCTGCGCGGCATGCTCTCGATCGCCTCCTCCCACATCGTCCTCAGCGAGCCGGTCCCCGAGCTGCTCGAGGAGATCGGCTGGACCGGGGGGGAGTGCATCACCGACAGTCGTGCCCTGGTCGACTACTTCCGCACGACCCCCGACGGCCGCATCGCCTTCGGCTGGGGCGGCGGGCGGATTTCGATGGGCGGGCGCACCGACGGCCACGCCGAGCTCGACGCCGACGTCATCGCGCAGACCTCGGAGCACCTGCGCCAGACCTTCCCCGGTCTCGAGGGCCGCGAGATAACCCACGCCTGGGGCGGGCCGATCGACGCCACCCCGACCCACCTGCCGCTGGTCCTGCCGCTGCGCGGCGGCCGCGCCTTCGCCGCCGCCGGCTACACCGGCAACGGCGTCGGCCCCTCCCACATGGTCGGCAGGACGCTGGCCTCCCTGGCGCTCGAGCGCCACGACGAAGCCTCGCGCCTCGCCTTCGTCGACCCCTCGCCGCCGCGGGTTCCGCCCGAGCCCTTCCACTGGATCGGCGGCGAAGCGATCCGCCGCGGCATCCAGGCCAAGGAGGAGGCCGAGCTCGCAGGTCGCGAGCCGGGCCGGATCAGCTCCGCCCTGGCCCGGGTCCCGGAGCTGATCGGCTTTCACATCGGCCGCTAGCGGCCGAGGGCCTCAGTCGTCGGCAGGGACGACGAGCACCGGGACCTCGCTGATGTGCAGCAGTTTGTAGGCGGTCGTGCCGAGGATCGCGCCTTTCAGCGGCGCCTCGCCGTAGCTGCCGACGATGATCATCTTCGCCCCGCGCTGCTTGGCGACGGCGAGCAGAGCCTCCGACGCTTTTTTCGCCACCAGCTCGGTCTCGATCTCGGCGCCGCGGGAGGAGGCGTGCGCTTTCGCTTTCTCGATCACCTTCGAGCCGAGCTCCTCGATCGCCTCCTCGTGTTCGGCGATCTCGCCGCCCCAGATCCCGGGCGGGGCGTAACCGAAGACGGCGATCACGTCGGCGTTCAGCCCGCCGGCGAGATCGAGGGCGATGTCGAGCGCGGCGTCGCCGCGCGCGGACCCGTCGTAGCCGACGACCAGGGCGGCCATCAGTCAGCCGCCCCGGTCGGGCCGGGAGGTGGCGCCTCGCCCTCGAGGAATCCGGCGGGCACCACTTCCGGCTTGCGCTTGAAGAACGCCGGGGTCACCTTCCACTGCCAGAGCATCAGGACGATCCCGAGCACCGTGAAGAAGGCCGCGATCAACAGCGGCGGCCCGACCCCGAACCAGGAGTTGCCTGATTCGGAGTTGGCGGGGTCGGCGAGTTCGATCGCGTTCTTGAACAGCAGGTAGAAGAGGATCGCGCCGCCGAGGGTCGGGCCGACGCCGACGAAGAAGAAGTTCTTGATGCTCTTGGTCAGCTCGTGCCGGTAATAGATCGCGCAAGCGAAGCCACTGATCCCGATGTAGAAGGAGATCAGCAGGCCGAGCGCGGCGAGCGAGTCGAAGAGGATGTCTTCGGAGACCAGGGTCAGCCCGACGTACCAGCCGATCGAGAGCAGTCCCATCCAGATCGTCGAGACGTGTGGCGTCAGGAAGCGCGGGTGGACGTGTCCGAGGCTCTCCGGCATCGCCTTTGCCCTGGCCATCGAGAGGCTGGTTCTGGCCGCGGGCAGGATCGTCGTCTGCGTCGACGCCGCGGCAGAGGTGAGCACAGCGATGATCAGGATCTTGTCCAGCGGCGATCCGAAGACTTCGGCGCCGAGGTGGCTGAGCACGTCTTCCGGTTCGGCGGTGAGGCCGCCGATGCCGTTGTAGGCCTGGGCGGCGAAGGCGACGACGACGTAGATCCCGAGCAGGATCAGGGTGCTGATCACGGTCGCTTTGCCCGGCGCCTCGCTCGGGTCCTCGGTCTCCTCGTTCACGGTCGCCGTCGTGTCCCAGCCCCAATAGATGAAGACGGCGAGCAGCATCCCGGCGGTGATTTCGCTCGAGCTCAGCGTGAACGGGTTGAGCCAGGAGAGGCTGGGGTCGATCGCGTTCGGTCCGGCGTCGCCGCCGTAGACCTTGACCAGGGCGACAATCGCGAACAGCGCCAGGGTGAAGATCTCGGCCGCGAGCAGGCCGACCTGGGTGCGGGCGGAGAGCTCGATCCCGTAGACGACGATCGCGGTCATGATCACGATCCAGACGACGCCGACCGCGGTCACCGCGGCGGTCGAGTTTGCGGCCGATTCCCAGCTGAAGAGCTCGAAGGTGTAGAGGCCGGCGATCTGCGCCAGGTTCGCCATCACGACGATGTCGGTGACGACGATGATCCAGCCGACGATCCAGCCCAGGTGCGGGCCCATGCCCTTCGTCACCCAGGAGAAGCTGGTGCCGCAGTCCGGGTCGGCTTTGTTCATGTAGTAGTAGGAGCCGGCGACGAGGAACATCGGCACGAAGCTGATCAGGAGGATCGCCGGCGAGCCGAGCCCGACAGCGGCGGCGATGAAGCCGAGCGTCGCGGCGAGGCTGTAACCCGGGGCGGTCGAGGCGACGCCGATGACGACGCTGGAGACGAAGCCGATGGCGTTTTTCTTCAGGCCCTTGTCACCCGCTTCGGGTGCGGAAGAACTGGCTGGTACGCCGGAACCGGGAACCGATGCGCTCTCCATCCAAACCCTCCCTTTCGTATGGCCGCCATTGCTCCCCAGCGGCAGGTGCAACGTACGCCGCCGAGCCCTTCCGGCGCAAGTGGCGAAAGTCCTAAACTGACGAGGTCGAGTTGTACTCGATGTACAAGACCTCAAATTTTGCTTGACCCAATGACCACTTGCAACCGTGACGATTGGGAGCTAGCTTTGTCCATATCGTCGTAGTACGAAGGGAGACGGGTATGGCCATCGCGTCGCAAAGTTCTTCGGCAACCGCTGTCGACAGCAGCCTGCAGGAGCTGGCAAAACGCCATCTGTGGATGCACTTCTCCCGGATGGGCTCCTACGACAGCGAGCACGAGATCCCGATCATCGTCCGCGGCGAGGGCTGTTACGTCTTCGACGAGCACGGCAACCGCTACCTCGACGGCCTCTCGGCGCTCTTCTGCGTCAACGCCGGCCACGGCCGCACCGAGCTCGGCGAAGCGGCCGCGCGCCAGGTCGAGGAGCTCGACTTCTACACGCTCTGGAGCTACGCCCACCCGCGGGCGATCGAACTCGCCGCCCGCCTCGCCTCGCTCGCCCCGCCGGGGCTCGACCGGGTCTTCTTCACCAACGGCGGCTCGGAGGCGGTCGAGTCGGCGCTGAAGCTGTCCCGCAACTACCACCGGGCGCTCGGCAAAGGCCAGAAGCACAAGGTGATCGCGCGTGAGATCGCCTACCACGGGACTTCGCTCGGGGCGCTCTCGGCGACCGGGATCACCGAGCTGCGCGCGCAGTTCGAGCCGCTCGCGCCGGGCGGCTGTCATGTCCCCAACACCAACGTCTACCGCTGGCCCGCCGAGCGCGAGCCGACCTGGGCCGCGGACGCGATCGAGGAGCGGATCGTCTTCGAGGGGCCGGATACGGTCGCCGCGGTGATCCTCGAGCCGGTCCAGAACGCCGGCGGCTGCTTCGTCCCGCCCGACGGTTACTTCCAGCAGGTGCGCGAAATCTGCGACCGCCACGACGTGCTGATGATTTCCGACGAGGTGATCTGCGCGATGGGGCGGCTCGGCCACTACTTCGGCTGCGAGCGCTTCGACTACGTGCCCGACATCATCACGATGGCGAAGGCGATCACCTCCGCCTACGCGCCGATGGGCGCGCTGGTCGCCTCCGACAAGGTCGCCGCGCCCTTCATGGAGGGCAACGCCTCCTTCGCCCACGGCTTCACCTTCGCCGGCCACCCGGTCGCGGCGGCGATCGCGATGGCCAACCTCGACATCTACGAGAAGCGAGGACCTGCCGGGCCACGTGCTCGCCAAGGAAGGCGAGTTCCGCCAGATGCTCGAGAGCCTCTCCGACCTGCCGATCGTCGGCGACGTGCGCGGCGCCGGCTACTTCCACGCGATCGAGATGGTCAAGGACAAGGAGACCAAGGAGAGCTTCAACGACGAGGAGTCCGAGGACCTGCTGCGCGGCTTCCTTTCCGCCGAGCTCTACCGCCGCGGGCTGATCTGCCGCGCCGACGACCGCGGCGACCCGGTGATCCAGCTGGCGCCGCCGCTGATCGCCGACACCGAGCAGTTCGAAGAGATCCACGACGTCCTCCGCGACGTCCTCGAAGAGGCTTGGCGCCGGATCCACCACTAGGCGGAGCCGATGCTGACCGTCCAGAGCCTGCTCGACGAACTCGGCCTCGACCTAGCCGTCGGCGGCCACGCGGCCGAGTCGCCGGTCCGCTGGGTCCACATCTCCGAGCTCGAGGACCCGACCCCCTGGCTCTCCGGCGGCGAGCTGATGCTGACCACCGGCATCCCCTTCGACAACGCCGCCAAACAGCGCGCCTTCGTCCGCCGCCTCGCCGACCACAACATCGCCGGCCTCGGCTTCGGCACCGGCTTCAACCACGCGAAAATGCCGAAGGCGCTGGTCGACGAGGCCGAGAAGCGCGACTTCCCGCTCTTCGAGGTGCCGTACTCGACCCCGTTCATCGCGATCACCGAGAAGGCCTTCGCCCGGCTCGTCAACGAGCAGTACGAGGTCCTGCAGCGGGGGATCGCCGTGCAGCGCCGGCTCGAGCGCCTGGTGCTCGAAGAGCGCGGCCTCGAGGAGATCGTCGCCACGATCTCCTCCGCCGTCGGCGGCACCGTCGCGATCCTCGGCGGCCGCGGCGAGCGGCTTGCCGGCCGCGGCTTCCGCCGCGAGCTCTCGGCCGAGGCGGTGAGCGCGATCCGCGACGAAGCGCTCGCCCACACCGGCGACGGCCACGCCTTCGTCCCCGCCCACCCCGCCGTCGCCGGCCGGGCCCTGGCCCACCCGGTGATCTCGCCGGGCGGCGGCCCGCCGCAGGCATGGGTGGTGATCGTCCGCGACTCGGGCGGGCTCGGCGATTTCGAGCGGCTGATCCTGCAGCAGGCGGTCGCCGATCGTCGCGCTCGAGCTGATGCGGCGCCGGGTCGCCCGCGAGACCGAGCGGCGGCTCGCCGGCGACGTCCTCGCCGGCGCCCTCGGCGGCCGCCTCGAGCCCTCCGAGCTGCGCCGCCGGCTCGAGCCCTTCGGGATCGGCGAGGAGGCCGCGGTCCTGGTCTTCGCCCTCGACGACCCGGCCGCGGCGGAGTCGACCCTCGAGGCCGCGCTCACCGCCGACTCCTGCCCGGCGGTCGTCGCCCCCCACTCGAGTGGCGGCCATGAGCTGCTCTGCGCGGTGATCGACGCCGCCGACCGCGACCCGATCGACGTCGCCGCCGACGCCCGCAAGGTGCTGGTCAAGGAGCGCGGAGCCGTCCGCGCCGCCGCCAGCCGCCCGGCCCCGCCCGAGCAGCTGCGCCGCTCCTTCCACGAGGCGCGCTGCGCGCTCGAGGCGACCGCCTTCGACAACGGGTCCGCCCCCGAGGTCGCCTCCTGGCGCGACCTCGGCGCCTTCACCCTGCTGCTCTCGATCCAGGACGACGAGGCGCTGAAGCTCTACTGCGACAGCGTCCTCGGCCCGATCGAGGCGGGCGACGAGGAGTACGGCGGCGAGCTGCTGCGCTCGCTGGAGGCGTTCATCGAACAGAACGGGCAGTGGGAGCGCGCCGCGCGCGAGGTCTACTGCCACCGCCACACGCTGCGCTACCGGATGCGCAAAGTCGAAGAGCTGACCGGCCGCGACCTCTCGCGCGCCCACGACCGGATCGAGTTCTGGCTGGCCCTACGAGCAAGGGAGCTAGTCCCATGAAGGTCGGGGTGCCTACGGAGATCAAGGACGACGAGTACCGGGTCGCGATCACCCCGGCCGGCGTGCGGGAGATGGTCGAGCACGGCCACGAGGTGCTGATCCAGGCCGGGGCCGGCGAGGGCAGCGCGATCGCCGATGCCGAGTACGTCGAGCAGGGCGCGCGAACCGTCGCCGACGCCGAGGCGCTCTTCGCCGAGGCCGAGATGATCCTCCACGTCAAGGAGCTGCAGCCGCCAGAGATCGCGATGCTGCAAACCGGGCCAGCTGCTCTTCACCTACCTGCACCTGGCGCCCGACCCCGAGCAGACACGAGGTCTGATGAAGTCGGGCGCCACCGCGGTCGCCTACGAGACCGTCGAGGACGCCCAGGGTCGGCTGCCGCTGCTGGCGCCGATGAGCGAGATCGCCGGCAAGATCGCGACCCAGGCCGGCGCCTTCATGCTCGAGAAGCCGCTCGGCGGCCGCGGCATCCTGCTCGGCGGCGTGCCCGGCGTGGCGGCCGCGAACGTGATGGTGATCGGCGGCGGCGTGGTCGGCATGAACGCCGCCTTCATCGCGATCGGGATGGAGGCCGACGTCTTCGTCTTCGACAAATCGATCGACCGCCTGCGCGAGCTCGACGTCGTCTTCAACGGCGGCTGCTCGACCGTCTACTCGACGACGCTGGCGGTCGAGGAGATGCTGCCGCGGGCCGACCTCGTGATCGGCGCCGTCCTCGTCCACGGCGCCCGCGCCCCGTACGTGATCAAACGCGAGCAGCTCTCGCTGATGAAGCCCGGAGCGGTCCTCGTCGACGTCGCGATCGACCAGGGCGGCTGCTTCGAGACCTCGAAACCGACGACCCACCGCGACCCCACCTTCGAGGTCGACGGGATCACCCACTACTGCGTCGCCAACATGCCCGGCGCGGTGCCGATCACCTCGACCAACGCGCTGACCAACGCCACCCTGCCCTACGCGATCGCGCTCGCCGACGGCGGCGGGGTCGCGGCCGCGATCGGGAAGCTGCCCGGCCTGCGGCCGGGGGTCAACGTGGCCGCCGGCAAGGTCACCCACCAGGCGGTCGCCGAGGCCGTCGGTGAGGAGTACGTTCCGGTCGAGCAGGCGCTGAGCATCGACAACCCGCCGGCGGCGGGATCCGACGAAGGAGGATCTGATGAGTAGCACCTACGCGGTAGTCAACCCGGCCACCGGCGAGACGGTCAAGGAGTACCCGGAGATCTCCGACGACGCAGCTCCGCGACGCGATCGGGCGCGCCGACGACGCCTCCCGCACCTGGCCGAGCTCGGCCGGTGTCGCCGACCGCGCGGCGCTGGTCCGCAAGGTCGGCGAGCTGCACTCGGAGCGTCGCCGCAGCTCGCCGAGATCATCGTCCGCGAGATGGGCAAGCCGATGGAGCAGGCGCTCGGCGAGGTCGACTTCGCCGCCGAGATCTACGGCTTCTACGCCGATAACGCCGAGGACCTGATGGCCGACGAGCCGATCGAGCTGCTCGGCGGCGAGGGCACGGCGCTCGTCCGTCGCGGCCCCTTCGGCGTCCTGCTCGGGATCATGCCCTGGAACTTCCCCTACTACCAGGTGGCCCGCTTCGCCGGCCCGAACCTGGTGATCGGCAACACGATCCTGCTCAAGCACGCGCCGCAGTGCCCCGAATCGGCGGAGGCGATGCAGCCGATCTTCGACGACGCCGGCTTTCCCGAGGGCGCCTACGAGAACGTCTACGCGACCAACGAGCAGATCGAGTGGGTGATCGCCGACCCGCGGGTGCACGGCGTCTCGGTCACCGGCTCCGAGCGCGCCGGCGCCGCGGTCGCCGAGATCGCCGGCCGCAACCTGAAGAAGGTCGTGCTCGAGATGGGCGGCTCGGACCCCTTCATCCTGCTCGGCAGCGACGACATCGACGGCGCCGCCCAGCAGGCGAGCGAAGCGCGCCTCGACAACACCGGCCAGTCCTGCAACGCGGCCAAGCGCTTCATCGTCGCCGACGAGCTCTACGACGAGTTCCTCGAGAAGTTCCGCGAGAAGCTGTCGGCCTCGAAGCCGGGCGATCCGACCGCCGAGGACACCGCGGTCGGCCCGCTCTCCTCGCAGGCCGCGGCCGATCGGCTCGAGGACCAGGTCAAGCGCGCGGTCGCCAACGGCGCCGAGGTCCTGGTCGGCGGCAAGCGCGACGGCAACTACTTCGAACCGACGATCCTGACCGGGATCGAGCCCGGCGACGAGGCCTCCCAGGAAGAGTTCTTCGGCCCGGTCGCGCAGGTCTACCGGGTCGCCTCCGAGGAGGAGGCGGTGGCCCTCGCCAACCAGACCCCGTTCGGCCTCGGCTCCTACCTGATGACCACCGATTCCGAGCAGGCCGAGCGGGTCGCCGACAAGATCGAAGCCGGAATGGTCTACGTCAACCTGGTCGGGGCCGACAGCCCGGAGCTGCCCTTCGGCGGCTTCAAGCGCTCCGGCTTCGGCCGCGAGCTCGGCCGCTACGGCGCCGACGAGTTCGTCAACAAGAAGCTGATCCGCAGCGCCTGAGCGAACCCTTCGCCGACGGCGAGGGTTATTCATCCGGATGACGAAGGGACAACCCATGAGAGCGGCTGCGCTGGCGGCGGGGCTCATCGCGCTGCTCTTCGTCGGCAACGCGCTGGGCGCCGAATCGCCGAAGCGAAGAAGTCGTCCGCTGCCATGGGGCGCGGGCGACGATCATCGGCACCGAAGGCCCCGACAAGCTGCGCGGGACGCCTCGAGCGCGACGTGATCGTCGGGCTCGGCGGCGACGACACGATCATCGGCAGCCTCGGCAACGACATGATCTGCGGCGGCCCCGGCGCCGACCTGATCCACGGCGGCCGCGGCAACGACCTGATCGACGGCGGCGCCGGCGATGACGACCGGGTGATCGGCGACCTCGGCGACGACACCGTCCTCGGCGGCCCCGGCGAAGCCGACGAGGTCGCCGGCAGCCTCGGCATCGACACCGTCAGCGGCGGTCCCGGGAACTTCGACCTGGTCCACGGCGATTACGGCTACGACCGCATGGACGGCGGCGCCGGCAAGGGCGACATCGCCTCCTTCGCGACCGACGTCGGCGCCGGCAAGTCGGGCGGCGTCCGCGTCTCACTGGCCCGGCACATGGCGCGCGGCGACGGCCACGACCGCCTCTTCCGCTTCGAGAGCGTCGAAGGCTCGGCCAACGACGACATCATCTACGGCGACAAACAGGCCAACGAGATCGATGGCGGCCCCGGCAACGACACCCTGGTCGGCGGCGGCGGCGCCGACACGATCAACGGCGGCGAGGGCACCGACGGCTGCAAAGGCGCGAAAGGCCGGACCGAGTCCTGCGGCCCCGAAAAGAGGCTGAAGGCCTCGGCCTACGTCCAGGTCGACGACACCCGCGGCGGTGGCGGCGGCCTCGAGGTCGTCGGCGGCGGCGGCCCCGACGACTTCGTCGTCACCTTCGCCGGCGAACTGTTCTCGATGACGGCAAAAAAAGGCGTCGCGGTCGGGCCGGGCTGCCAGCATGTCGGCGGCACCTTCACCCAGGTCTCGTGCAGCTTCGACGGCGGCCCCGCCCGCTGGCTGACCGCCGACCTCGGGCCCGGCAACGACAAGCTCGTGGTCGAAGGCTCGGTCGCCGAAATGCAGAACGTGCGGCTCGCCGGCGGGCTCGGCGACGACACGATCAAAGGCGGCGACGAGGACGACCTGATCGAGGCCGGCTTCGGCTCCGACCGGCTCTACGGCGGCGCCGGCTCCGACGGCCTGATCGGCAGCACCCCGGGCCCGACCTTCCTCTACGGCGAAGGCAACGGCGACCTGCTGGCCGCGGGCGGCGGCTGCGCCGGCGGCGCGATCGTCGGCGGGCCGGGCCGCGACGACGCCTCTTTCGCCGAGACCCAGGCGCACCCGGGCCTGCTCTACGTCTCCTTCCCCCAGCACAAAGCCTGGATCGACGCCGTGCCGCACTGCCACGCGGTGCACCTCTCCGCCACCGACGAGGACATGGAGGGCTCGTTCGACAACGACGTCCTGATCGGCAACGGCGCCAAAAACAGCATCCTCGGCCAGCCCGGCGAAGACCGCATCTACGGCAACGGCGGTGACGACGTGCTCGATGCGCGCGACAGCGTCCGCGACATCGTCGTCCAGTGCTCGCCCGGCCACCCGATCGTCAAAGGGGCGACGATCAGCGCCTTCAGCGGCCGCGCCTTCATCGACACGGTCGACCCGCAGCCGGTCGGCTGCGGCGAAGTGATCTACGGCCACCCGGTCGACGGCCTGCACAAGTCGGCGGGCGAGGGGCCCCACCACGGCAGCTCGAACAGCGGGCCGCAGCAGCCGCTGAAATAGTCTTTGGGCATGAAGCCGAGCGCGAGCGCGGACGAGGCCGCGGCAATCGCAGCGGCGCTGGAGCAATTCCGCGCCGAGACCTCAAGCAGCGGCGCCCCGACGCCGCAAGCGGATCCGCCCTGGACGCGGGCTGCTCTGCTCGAGGGGGTCAGCGCCAAGCGAACGATCCAGGACCTGGAAGGTGGGATGCGATGACAGTCGTGAAGATCATCGAGCTGGTCGGCAGCTCCAAGACGTCGACCGACGACGCGGCGAGGCAGGCCCTCGCCCAGGCGCAGGGGACCCTGCGCAACGTGCGCGCCGTCGACATCGTCTCGACCGGGATACGCGGCGAGAACCTCGACGAGTACAGGGCGCACGTGCGGGTCGCCTTCCTGATCGAGGGGACCGACGTTGACTGAGGCACAGGAGGGGCCGAAGGAGATCGGCCGCGAGGAGGCGCGGGCGCTGATCGACGATGGCGCCCAGCTGATCGACGTGCGCGTCGCCCACGAGTGGGACGCCGGCCACATCGCCGGCGCCACCCACCTGCCGCTCGAGCAGCTCGCCGAGCGCAGCGGCGAGCTCGACCGCGAGCGGCCGGTGATCCTCTACTGCCGCGGCGGCACCCGCTCGACGATGGCGGCGGAGGCGCTGGCCGACTCCGGCTTCGACGCGAGTCAAGCTCAGCGAGGGCATCGTCGGCTGGGAGGAAGAGGGCCTGGAGCTCGAGCCGGAGGGCGGTTACGTCGCCGAGTCGGGTCAAGCGGCCTCGATCCTGGAGGCGCGGAAAAGGGCCTCTCAGACCTAAATACCCTAATCCCGGTCAGCTTTTGCTATTTTCAGGACCGTGGAGCTAGTAGTCGACCAGAAGAAGCAGCAGCGCGGCAAAGGCCGTGCCGGTTCTCTCGAGAACCCCGAGACCTACGAGAACGTCCCGGGGCACATCATCCCGATCATCGAGCGCGAGTTCGACGACTTCGACAACGAAGCCGAGCAGTTCCTCTCCGGCCAGCTCGAAGAGAACCAGTTCATCGGCTTCCGCCTCAAACAGGGCGTCTACGGGCAGCGCCAGCCCGACGTCCAGATGATCCGCATCAAGCTTCCCGTCGGCGGCGTCACCCCGGAGCAGATGGACGCCTTCGGCAGCGTGGTCGAGAAATACGCGCCGCTCAACAAAGGCCACGTCACCACCCGGCAGAACATCCAGATCCACCACGTGCCGCTGCGTGACACCGAGCTGCTGCTGAGGGAGATCGCCGATTCCGGCCTCTCCTCGCGCGAGGGCTGCGGCAACACGATCCGCAACGTCACCGGCGACCCCTGGGCCGGCGTCGCCGCTGACGAGGTCTTCGACCCGACCGGTCACGCGGTCGCCTACGTGCGCTACTTCGTCCGCCACCCGACGACGCAGCTGATGCCGCGCAAGATCAAGACCTCCTTCACCGGCTCCGAGGCCGACCGCGCGATCAGCGGCATCCACGACATCGCCTTCCTCGCCCGCGAACGGGACGGGGTCAAGGGCTACGAGGTGCGCGTCGGCGGCGGCACCTCGATCATGGCCCGCGTCGCGCCGACCCTCTACGAGTTCGTCGAGGCCGACAACGGCGACTACCTCAAGGTCGCCGAGGCCGCGCTGCGGATCTTCGATCGCCAGGACTGGCTGCGCGTCAACCGCGCCCGCGCCCGGATCAAGGTCCTGATCGACAAGATCGGGATCGACGCCTTCCGTGAGCAGGTCGACGAGGAGCTCGAGGGCGACTGGGTCGCCGAGCGCGAATTCGGGCCCGAGCTGGTCGAGC
This sequence comes from uncultured Solirubrobacterales bacterium, assembly GCA_963836415.1. Classification (GTDB taxonomy): domain Bacteria; phylum Actinomycetota; class Thermoleophilia; order Solirubrobacterales; family 70-9; genus VRUE01. Next base: position 821,812 of record CAWIJE010000004.1, on the reverse strand, counting down.
GCCTGCGCTTCGATGACGACGAGGAGGCCAACGCGCCCGAGGCGCCCGCCGTCGCGGCGTCGCCGAACGGCGATCGCAGCGAGTTCGAGCGCTTCGTCGAAGGCAACGTCGAGTCGCAGCGCCAGGACGGGTTCTCGACGGTCGAGGTGAAGATCGAGCGCGGCGACCTGACGCCGGAGCAGTTCCGCGGCCTCGCCACGATCATGCGCGAGTACACCGGCGGCTACGCCCGCAGCACCGTGCAGCAGAACTTCGTCCTGCGCTGGGTCCGCGACGAGGCCCTCTACGACGTCTGGCAGCGGCTCGTCGCGCTCGACCTCGGCGAGCCCGGGCCGCGCGAGGTGACCGACACCGTCAGCTGCCCCGGCACCGACAGCTGCAAACTCGGGATCACCAGCTCGATGGGCCTGAACCGGGCGATCAAGGAGCGGGTCGAGTCGATGGAGATCAGCGACTCGCTGACCAAGAAGATCCACATCAAGATGAGCGGCTGCCCCAACGGCTGCAGCCAGCATCACATCGCCAACATCGGCTTCTACGGCGCCTCGCTCAAAGTCGGCGGCCGCCCGGTGCCCGCCTACATCCCGCATATCGGCGGCAACTACGAGGGCGGCGAGATCATCTTCGGCACCAGGCTCAAATCGAGGCTGCCGGCCAAACGCGTCCCGGAGGCTGTCGAGCGCTGGATCAGGCTCTACGAGGCCGGCCGCGAGGAGGGCGAGGAGTTCAACGCCTACGCCGAGCGGATCGGCGCCGAGACCTTCGAAGCGGAGGTCAAGGACCTGACCATGCCCGCCGAGTTCAGCCTCGAGACGATGCAGCAGTTCATCGATTGGAACCGCTCCAGCCCGTACAAGGTCGAGCGGGGCGAGGGAGAGTGCGCGATATGAAACCCCCGGTCGCGACCTCGCCGAACCCGGCGCTGGGCTTCCAGTCCTCCGAGGACTGGGCAAAGTCGGTCGCCGAGGAGCTCGAGGACCGCTCGGCGCAGCAGACGCTGGAGTGGATGTTCGACACCTTCGGCGAGCGCCACTACATCGCCTGCTCGTTCCAGAAAACGAGCTCGGTCACCGCTCACATGGCGACCCAGATCAACCCCGAGGCGCGCTTCTTCTACCTCGACACCGACGTCCTCTTCCCGGAGACCTACGAGACCCGCGACCGGCTGGCGGAGTTTCTCGACATCGACTTCCACCGGTACCACAACATCTCGCTCGAGGAGCAGGCCGAGCGCCACGGCGACGAGCTCTGGAACAGCGATCCCGACTCCTGCTGCGGGCTGCGCAAGGTCGAGCCGATGCGGCGCGCACTTTCTTCCGTAGACTGCTGGGCCGCCGGGGTTCGCCGCGGTGACTCGAGCACCAGGTCCGGGACGCCGAAGCTGGCATGGGACAAGAAGTTCAACCTCTGGAAGCTGAACCCCCTCGCCAACTGGTCCGAGCGCGACGTCTGGAACTACATCCGTGAGCACGACCTTCCGTACAACCCACTTCACGATCACGGCTACCCGTCGATCGGCTGCACCCACTGCACCAAGCCGGTCGGGCCTGGAGGCTCGCCGCGCGACGGCCGCTGGGCGGGCCTTTCCAAGACCGAGTGCGGGATCAATTGATCTGAGCCACTGGGCCCGGCACCCTCAAATTTCCTATTCCTGATTCCCTTAACCCGAACCGATTGGTGAGAATTCTTCGATGAGCGAGACGATGACTGAGCTTTCCCTGACACTTGACGAGCGCCACACCGCCGACTTCGAGATGATCGGCAACGGTGGCTTCGCGCCGCTTACCGGCTTCCAGGGCTCCGCCGACTGGGAGCGCGTCTGCGCCGAGATGCGCACCACCGGGGGCGACTACTGGCCGATCCCGATCACCCTCGCCAGCGAGCTCGAGTGCGAGGTCGGCGACAAGGTCGCGCTCGCCAGCGACGAGGGCAAGGCGCTCGGGACGCTGACCGTCGAGGAGATCTGGGAGCGCGACGTGAAGAGCGAGGCCGAGCGCGTCTACGGCACCGCCGATGAGAATCACCCCGGCGTCGCCGCCATCTACGCCGAGGGCAACCGCATGATCGCCGGCCCGATCGAGGTCGACGCGCTTCCCGATCACGAGGAGGCCTTCATGCGGCGGTACAAGACCCCCGCCGAGACGAAACAGGAGTTCGCCGACCGCGGCTGGAAGCGGATCGTCGCCTTCCAGACCCGCAACCCGATCCACCGCGCCCACGAGTACCTGACGAAGGCCGCGCTGGAGACCTGTGACGGGCTCTTCATCCAGCCGCTGATCGGCAAGACCAAGGCCGGGGACATCCCGGCCGACGTGCGGATGAAGTGCTACGAGGTGCTGATGGAGAACTACTACCCGAACGACCGGGTGATGCTCGGCGTGAAGCCGGCCAAGATGCACTACGCCGGCCCGCGCGAGGCGATCCTGCACGCGATCGTCCGCCGCAACTACGGCGCGACGCACTTCATCGTCGGTCGCGACCACGCCGGCGCCGGTGACTACTACGGCACCTACGACGCGCAGAAGATCTTCGACACGATCGACATCGACGAGCTCGGGATCGAGCCGCTGATGTTCGAGCACACCTTCTGGTGCAACGAGTGCGAGGGCCTGGCCTCGAACAAGACCTGCCCTCATGACCAAGAGGCGCGCCTCTTCCTCTCGGGGACGAAGGTTCGCGAGATGCTCGGCAACGGCGAAAGGCCGCCGAAGGAGTTCTCTCGTGACGAGGTCGCCGACATCCTGATCGACGCTTACAAGGAGGACTGACAAAGATGGCTGGTGAGAAGGGATTCACCCTCTGGTTCACCGGGCTCTCCGGAGCCGGCAAGACGACAATTTCGGGGCTGCTCGAGACGGAGCTGCGCAACCGCGGCTCGAAGCTCGAGATCCTCGACGGGGACATCGTCCGCGAAAACCTCTCGAAGGGCCTCGGCTTCTCGAAGGAGGACCGCGACATCAACATTCGTCGCATCGCCTTCGTCGCCGACCTGCTCAGCCGTAACGGCGTGCCGGTGATCACCGCCGCGATCTCGCCCTACGCCGAGATTCGCGACGAGGCTCACGAGACGATGGGCGACCGCTTCATCGAGGTCTACGTCAAGGCCTCGGTCGACACCTGCGCCGAGCGCGACGTCAAGGGCCTCTACGCGAAAGCCTTCTCCGGTGAGATCAAGGAATTCACCGGCGTCTCCGACCCCTACGAGATTCCCGAGAATCCCGCCTGGGTCTGCGACACCGAGAATGAGACTCCGGAGGAGTCGGCGCAGAAGCTGCTCGACTACCTCGAGTCGCGGGACCTGATTCCCGCCGCGGCAGTCACTGCTTAGTTAGGTAGTTGGCGAGGGGCCGGTGCCCTGTTTCCAGACCCGCGTCCCTTCGGGCCGCTCAAGTGTCTGGCAACAGGGCGCCGGCCCCTCGTCTATCAGCTCCTGCATGACTGCAGCGGCGGGAATCCCGCGCGCAGCAGCAGCTGCGATTGTGAGCGGGGGTTACGACCCCATGCCCCGCCAGCTGCGGTTCCCTGCAAGCCCTGCCGTTAGGGAGGTTCGGTGACCCCTTCCAAAACACTCAAGAGCGGCTCCTGCCGCTCGTTTTGGAAGGGGTTGCCGAACCTCCCCTACCGCTAGGGCCGTGACGGAACCCGGGGCTCGCCGAGACCGTAGGTCTCGTAATCTCCGAACTTCGAGAAGGTCTTGTGGGTGGGGCCGTGGTAGTCGGACGAGGCGGTCGGGACCATGTCGAGCTCGTCGCAGAGCGAGAGCAGGTGTTCGGTCTGCTCCTTCGTGTGCGGCGGGTAGAAGGTCTCGATCCCGTCGGGCCGCAGCGCCCGGACCAGCTCCTCGACCTGGGCCGGGTCCGAGATGTCCCAGTAGGGGTGGGCGACGACGGCGACGCCGCCGGCGTCGCGGATCAGCGCGACCGCCTGCTCGGCGGTCGGCCAGCGCCGCGGCACGAAGGCCTTGGCCCCGGGCACCAGGTACTCCTCGAAGAAAGGGCCGAGATCGCCGCTGGCGCCGGCGGCGCGGGCGATGTGGGGGCGGCCGATCGAGTCGGCGGCGCCCGCCTCGCGGATCGCGTCGTCGAGGGTCAGGTCAAAGCCCTCGTTGCGCAGGTTCTCGACGATCTCGCCGGCCCGGTCGCGCCGCTCCTGCTGGGCCCGCTCGCAGGTGGGGGCGATCGCGTCGAGGTCGACCCAGTAGCCGCAGACGTGGAGGTCTTCGGCGTACTCGTGCACGCACGACATCTCGATCGCGGGCACCAGCTCGAGGCCGAGGCGCGCGGCCGCGGCCGCGGCCGCCGGGACACCGCCGACCGCGTCGTGATCGGTCAGCGCCAGCGTGGTGACGCCGGCCGCCGCCGCTTTGGCGACGACGTCCGCCGGCTCGAGTTGGCCGTCGGAGAAGGTCGAGTGGCTCTGCAGCTCGATCAGCATCAGCGCGCAGACTAGTCTGGACCCGGGTGGCCGCGCGCGCTACCGTTGGGGTGTCGTAGGGAAACGCTCCAGGGAAACAGGGACTCCGGCGGGGAGAGAAGGCTCATGACGAGACGCTTGGCGGGAAGTGCGCGGACGTGGGGACTGGGAATCGGCCTGCTCGTCGTGCTCGCCCTGGTCGCGGCCGTGCCGGCCTCGGCCGCTCCCGGCTGGCTGGCGCCGGTCGACCTCTCCCTACCGGGCAAAGACGCGAGCAACGCGGTCGTCGCGGTCAATGCCGCCGGGCGCACCGTCGTGCTCTGGGAGCGCCAGAGCCCGACCAGCACCTCGCACGACGTGCAGTTCTCGGCGCGTGAGCCCGGCGGCTCCTTCAGCGCCCCCCAGAACCTCGCCCTGCAGGCGACCGACCCCGAGGTCGCGATCGCCGCAGACGGCACCGCGGTCGCCGTATGGCGGCATTTCGTCAACCCGCCGGGGAACTACGTGATCGAATCGGCGACGATGCCTCCCGGCGGCACCTTCTCGGCGCCGGCGACCGTCGCCAGCCTGCCCTTGAAAGCGATTCCCAATGCGATCGACCTCGCGATCGACGCGGCCGGCGACGTCGGCGTCTCCTGGCAGACGATCGACCCGAGCTCGGACATCGCCCAGGCCAAATGCCCGGCGCCGCCGCCGATCAACGAAGCGCCCTGCTCCAACCCGACCTTCGTCCTCGCCGCGGTGCGCTCCGCCGCCGGCACCTTCTCGGCGCCGACCAGGATCTCGCCGCCGCGCGGCTTCGAAAAACCGAACGAACCGGAAAAAGAACGGAAAGAACGGCTCGCCCGCGAATCGGCTCTGGTCGCGGACGAAGGGCGGCTGGCGATCGCCCCGGGCGGCGAAGCGGTAGCGGTTTGGAACTACTTCGACGGCGAACACCAGGTGCTGCAGACGGCGTCGCGCCCACCCGGTGGGAGCTGGACCGCTGCCGCCACCATCCCCGGCACCTCAGACAGCGCCCACGAACCCGAAATCGCGGCCGATCCCTCCGGCAACGCGACGCTGGTCTGGGCCGGCAGCGCGGGAAAACCGGTCGTGGCGGCGTCCGACCGGCCGGCCGGCGGAACCTTCGGCAGCCCGGTGGTCCTCTCGGAAGCGGGTGCCCAGTCCGGCAACCCGCGGCTGGCGATCGGCCCGACCGGGGTGGCGACCGTCGTCTGGCACCGGGTCTCCGGCCCGGAAGACGACGTCCAGGCGGTGACCCGCCCGGCCGGCGGGACGTTCTCCTCGCCGCTGGACCTGTCCGAACCGGGCGACTCGCCGCTCTATCCGGAGCTGGCCACCAATGGCGCCGGCAACACCGTCGTCGTCTGGAACGGCAGCGGCAGCGGCGCCAGCCGCGTGTTCAACGCCTCGATCAGCATCGCCGGCGGCGGCTTCTCGCCGCCGCGCGAAATCGGCCCTGAGACGACCGAACCGACCCACGCCCAGCCGGCGATCGACGGCTTCGGCGACGCGACCGTCGTCTGGGCCCGCGACAACGGCCTCAACGACGTGATCCAGGCGGTCGGCTTCGACGCCTTCCCCCCCGAGCTGCGGGGGCTGGCGATCCCCTCCGGCGGGCGGGTCGGCGATCCGGTCGGCTTCTCGGTTTCGCCGTTCGACATCTGGCCGACCTCGCCCGCCTCCTTCAACTTCGGCGACGGCGGCACGGCGACCGGCAACTCGGTCGCTCACGTCTACACCAGGGCCGGCACCTTCCAGGTCACCGCCTCGGTCGCCGACGGGGCGGGGACCGCGGCGAGCGGCGCCGGCACGATCACGATCCTGCCGCGCGGGGAAATATCGCTCGGCAAGCTGAGCCTGAATCGCAAGAAGGGGACCGCGAAGATCGCCGTCACCGTCGACGGCCCGGGAACGGTCTCGGGCTCGGGCAAGGGGCTGAAGTCGGCCACGGCGAAGGCGGCCGGCGCCGGAACCGTGCAGGTTCAGATCAAGGCCGTCGGCAAGTCGCTGAAGAAGCTGAAGAAGAAGGGGAAACTGAAGGCGACGCTCGCGGTCGGCTTCCTGCCGGACAGCGGCGGCCGGCTCGAACAGCGGACGAAGCTGACCCTGATCAAGAAGCACGGCTGACGCCGCGCCATCCGATTAGACTGCGCCGCCGATGAACGGCGAGGCAATCTAGATGTTCGAGAAGGTGCTGATCGCGAACCGCGGCGAGATCGCGATCCGGATCGCCCGTACCTTGAAGGAGATGGGCATCGGCTCGGTCGCCGTCTATTCGGAGATCGACCGCGACGCGCCCCACGTGCGCGAGGCCGACGAGGCCTTCCTGATCGGCCCGGCGGTGCCGGCCGAGAGCTACCTCAACATCGCCAAGATCATTGAGACGGCCAAGGAGGCCGGCGCCGAAGGCATCCATCCCGGCTACGGGTTCCTCGCCGAGAACGCCGAGATGGCCCGCGCCTGCGACGAGGCCGGCATCACCTGGATCGGCCCGCCCGCGGAGGCGATCGAAGCGATGGGCTCGAAGACCCGCGCCCGCGAGATCATGGAGCAGGCAGGGGTGCCGATCGTGCCCGGCTCGACCGAGGTCGCCGAGGACGTCGAGGCGGCCCGCAAGCAGGCCGACGAAGCCGGCTATCCGGTCGCCTGCAAGGCGGCGGGCGGCGGAGGCGGCAAGGGATTCCGGGTCGCGATGACACCCGACGACCTGCAGGAGGCCTTCGAGGCGTCCGCCCGCGAAGGCGAGAAATTCTTCTCCGACGACCGCGTCTACATCGAGCGCTACCTCGAGGACCCGCGTCACGTCGAGGTCCAGGTGCTCGCCGACTCGCACGGCACCGTGATCCATCTCGGTGAGCGCGACTGCTCGATCCAGCGCCGCCACCAGAAGGTGATCGAGGAGGCCCCGGGCCCGCACGTCGACGCGGAGATGCGCGAGCGGATCGGCAAGATCGCGACCGACGCCGCCGCCGCAGTCGGCTACCGCGGCGCCGGCACGATCGAGGGCATGCAGGTCGGCGACGAGTACTTCTTCCTCGAGATGAACACCCGGGTCCAGGTCGAGCACTGCGTGACCGAGATGATCAGCGGCGTCGACATCGTCCGCGAGCAGATCCTCGTCGCCGCCGGCGAGCCGCTCTCGATCAGCCAGGACGAGGTCGAGCTGCGCGGCTGGTCGATCGAGTGCCGGATCAACGCCGAGGCGGCGCACAAGAACTTCACCCCGGCGCCGGGGCCGATCGGCGACTCCTACCGCGAGCCCTCGGGCCCGGGCGTGCGGGTCGACTCCGGGGTCGAGGGCGGCTCCGAGGTGACGCCGATGTACGACCCGATGGTCGCCAAGCTGATCGTCTGGGACGTCGACCGCGAGAAGGCGACCCGGCGGATGCTGCGGGCGCTCGGCGAATACGACTCGGGCGGCCTGACCACGCTGATCCCCTTCCACGAGACGATCCTGGCGACCGAGCAGTGGGTCAAGGGCGAGACCTGCCGCGACCTGATGGAGGACCGCGAGTGGCTGAAGACGACGGCGCCCGAGAGCGCCGCGCCGCCGGCCGCGGCCGAGGAGTCGGCGACGGTCGAGCGCGACTACAAGGTCGAGGTCTCGGGCCGGCTCTTCGACGTCAAGGTGATCGGCGAGGCTGTGGCGGGGATCGCCCCGGCCGCAGGCGCCGGCGGCCGCAAGCCGCCCAAGCGCGAGCGCAAGGCCGGCGCCGGGCCGAGCGCCTCGAGCGAGTCGCTGCCCTCGCCGCTGCAGGGGACGATCTTCAAAGTCGCGGTCGAGAAGGGGGCCGAGGTCTCCGAGGGCGACCTGATCTGCGTGATCGAGGCGATGAAGATGGAGAACGAGATCACCGCGCACCGCTCCGGCAAGGTCGAGGAGCTGAACGTCTCCGAGGGCGACGCGGTCTCCAGCGGAGACGTCCTCGCAGTGATCAAGTGACGGTCTGAGCAGCGCTCAGCGCTGCTGGTGTTTTTCCCGTTCTTCGCGGCGTTTTTCCCGTTCTTCCCTGCGTTCTTCCAGCTTTTCTTTCTTTTCCAGCTGGCGCTGGCGCAGCAGTTCCTTGCGGGTCAGCGGGATTTTGGCCACCGGTTCGGAGCACTCGCGGCCGACGCATTCCTCGAGCCCGCCTTCGCCGTCGGCGCCGCCGGTGAGGACCGTGTAGAGGTAGTTGCGGATCGGGTAGTAGTTCGGGTCCTTGGCGATGTTGTTGAGCTCGAAGGGGTCTTTGTTGATGTCGTAGAGCTCCTTCTCGCCGTCCGGCCAGGCGATGAACTTGTACGGCCCGAGGCGGATCCCCTCGTAGTCCTTGGGCGGGGCGAGGATCGAGGCGCTCGCTCCTCCGCCGCCGGCGGGCCGTGCGAGGGCGGAGGTGACGGCGTTGCCACCGCCGCCGGCCGGCGGTTCGTAGGCGGGCTGGGTTTCGGCGCCGCCCTGGGCGTCGACGTCACTGGTTTCGACGAACGACTCGAAGAGCAGCGGCCGCCTGGTCCGCAGGCTCGGGTCGCGGAAGTAGGGCACCATCGACTGGCCGTCGATGCTCTTGTCGGCTTCGGTGCCGGCCAGTTCGAGGACCGTCGGCGCGATGTCGATCTGCTCGGAGGGCTCGCCGCTGACGGTGTTCGGTTTGATCCCCGGCCCGCGCATCAGGAAGGGCAGGTGGGTGGCCGGCTCATAGGCGAGGAACTTGCCGCCGATCAGGCGATGCTCGCCGAAGAAGAAGCCGTTGTCGGAGGTGAAGATGACGTAGGTGTTGCTGAGCCGGCCCATCGCGCCGAGGGTGTCGATGATCTGTTTGACGCCGTCGTCGATCGAGCGCAGCGACTCGAGCTGCTTCTGCCAGTAGACGCGGTAGGTGTGCTTGTCGTTGAGCGAGAGGTGCGGCGCTTCGCGGATGAAGCGCGGCTTGTCTGAGACGTTGCCCTCGTTGAAGCCTTCGGAGCGGTCGTGGGGGAGGCGGGCACCCTTGAACCAGTCGTAGTGGCGGGGCGCCGGCTCGGGGCCCGCAGGACGGCGGAAATCGCCGTGGGGGGCGGTGTAGTCGAGCTGCAGGTAGAACGGCGATTCGGCCGGCGCGGCGACGATTTCGTTGGTCGCCAGGCTGGTCAGCGTGTCGGTCTCGTAGTAACAGGGGAGGCCGTTGAGCGGCGCGAAGGGGCAGCCCGGATCGTCGCGGGCGCCGTATTCGCGCGTGTCCCAGCTGCCCGAGTCGCCGTAGGGGCCTTCGATCACGCCGTTGTTGTTCAGTTCGTAGCCGTAGAAGTAGTGGTCGTTGTCGGAGCGCTCGACCGTGTGCCAGGAGCTCCAGCCGGGCGGCACCGTTTTGCCGTCGTCGTAGGGCAGTTCGCCGTAGCCGTTGAGGAACTTGCCGATGTGGATCGTTTTGTAGCCGTCGTTCTGCAGCCAGGTGGCGATGTTGTGGGTGAAGGCGGCGCGCTCGGCGAAGCCGTGGTAGCCGCCGTTGGGCTGGATGTTGCCTTTGACGCCGTGATTGTGGGCGTAGCGGCCGGTCAGCAGGCTGACCCGGGAGGGGCAGCAGAGCGGATAGGAGACGTAGTACTTGTTGAAGGTGATCCCTTTTTTGGCGATCATGTCGAGCGTGTTCGGCATCGCCCGCGTCGCCGCCCCGCCTTCGGAGCGGTAGCTGGCGTAAAGCCCGTCGAGGGTCTGGTCGTCGGTCTGGATGACGACGAAGTTGGGGCGTTCGGGCGGGAAGACGAGCGGCTCGGTGGCGGCGTTGACCGAGCGCGCGGCGACGGTCAGGATCACGAGCAGGGCGAGGGCGCCGATCGCCAGCGGCAGAAGGGCGCGCCGTGGCACGCGAGCTTGTCTCGTCATTGCGGTCGACATTTGGGAACCAGTACCCCTACGGGCTTCGAAAACCCTCAGGCGGGGTTAAGTTTCGAAACGCTAGAGAACAGCCAGGACGAGGCGACTGCTCAGGAAGCGCCGAGCTTTTTGGCGGCGTCGCGGAAATTCTTGACCGTGGCGCTCGGGGCTTTGCGGCCTTCGAGTTTCTCGCCATGGCGGTTGACCCAGATCACGGGCACGTTCATTTTCAGCAGCGGCGCAACGTCGGTCGTGTAGTCGCAACCGATGTGCAGCCAGCCTTTCTTGCCGCCGATCCGTCGCGCGCACTCTTTGAAGTGGACCGGGTCGGGCTTGTAGCTGCGCACCTGCTGGGCGGTGACGACGAGGTCGAGTTCGGTGCGCAGGTGGCGGCGGGAGATGCCGAGCAGTTTGTCGTCGATGTTCGAGATGATCCCGATCTCGTAGCGTTTGCCGAGCCGGTCCATCGCCGCGTTGGACTCGCGGAAGGGCAGCCAGTAGGCGACCGAGTCGGGCAGGAACTGGGCCCGCGAGGGCTCGATCTCCCAGCCCAGCTCGCCGGCGACTTTGACGATCGTGCGGCGCAGGACCTCGGCGTAGAGTTCGTAGGAGCCGGCCATGATTTCGGCCTGGACCTCCATGAAGCGGGCGAGGAAGGGCCCCTCTTCGAAGCTGAAACCGTCCTTCGACGCCTCTTTCTTGCAGGCGTCGATGATGCCTTTCTCCCAGTCGATGAGGGTCCCGTAGCAATCGGTGGTGACCCATTTGACGGTTTTTAGACTGGGAAGGGGCATCGGGGGGCCGCGCATTATAGGCTGCCGCCCGCACCACGCGGTGCCCTCTCTAATGGACCTCCTCGAGTATCAAGGCAAGCAGCTGTTCGCCAAGCACGGCATCGCCGTGCCGAGCGGCGAGGTCGCGGCGACCGTCGAGGACGCCGTGGCGGCCGCCGAGCGGGTCGGTTTCCCCTGCGCGATCAAGGCCCAGGTCCTGATCGGCGGGCGCGGCAAGGCGGGCGGGATCAAGATCGCCGCCGACGCCGACGAGGCCCGCGCCCACGCCGAGGCGATCATCGGCATGGACATCACCGGGCCGCACGGCGAGGGCCCCTTCAAGGTCCACCAGGTCTGGATCGAGGGCGGCTCCGACATCGCCTCCGAGTACTACGCCTCGGTGATCCTCGACCGCTCCGAGAAGAAGCTGCTGGCGATGATCTCGGCCAAGGGCGGCATGGACATCGAGGCCGTCGCCGCCGATGACCCCGACGCCCTGGTCAAGGCGCACATCGACCCGAGCAAGCCGTTCACCGCCGACGCCGCGCGGCCGATCGTCGACGCGGCGGGGCTCGACGAGGACGTCCGCGACCAGGTCGCGGCGGTTCTGCCGAAGCTGGTCGAGGTCGCGACCAACGAGGACGCGACCCTGATCGAGGTCAACCCGCTGATCGTCACCGCCGGCCGCGAGGTCGTCGCCCTCGACGCCAAGGTCACGATCGACGGCAACGCGACCTTCCGCCACCAGGACCTCGCCGACGAGGAGTTCGTCGCCGACGAGGACCCGCTGGAGGCGATGGCCAAGGAGAAGGGCCTGACCTACGTGAAACTCGACGGCAACGTCGGCATCCTCGCCAACGGCGCCGGCCTCTGCATGTCGACCCTGGACGTCGTCGCCCAGGCCGGCGGCGCCCCGGCCAACTTCCTCGACGCCGGCGGCGGCTCGAAAGCCGAGGCGATCGTCGATGCCCTCACCGTGATCACCAGCGACGCCAAGGTGAGCGCGATCCTCTTCAACATCTTCGGCGGCATCACCCGCTGCGACGAGATCGCCAACGGGATCGTCACCGCCTCGAAGGAGATCGGGCTGGAGCTGCCGCTGGTCGTGCGGCTCGACGGCACCAACTCGGAGGAGGGCCTGAAGATCCTCGCCGAGGCCGACCTGCCGAACATGCACCTGGAGACGACGATGCTCGACGCGGCTCGCAGCGTCGTGGAGCTGGCGGGCTGAGATGAGCATCATCGTCGGCGAGGACACGAAGCTGGTCGTCTCCGGGCTGACCGGACGCGAGGGCTCCTTCCACGGCCTCAGGAACAAGGCCTATGGGACCGACCTCGTCGCCGGCGTCACCCCCGGCAAGGGCGGCCAGGACGTCGAGGGCGTCCCCGTCTTCGACAAGATCGCCGAGGCGGTCAGCGAGGCCGGCGCCAACACTTCGATGATCTTCGTCCCGGCGCGCTTCGCCGCCCCGGCGATCGACGAGGCGATCGAGTCCGGCGTGCAGACGGTGATCGCGATCACCGAGGGCATTCCCGTCCTCGACATGCTCGGCCTCTACTGGAAGGCCAAGGAGGCGGGGGTGCGGCTGCTCGGCCCGAACTGCCCCGGCGCCCTCTCGCCCGGCAAGGCCAGCGTCGGCATCATCCCGGCCCAGTTCTTCGACCCGGGGCCGATCGGCGTCGTCTCCAAGTCGGGCACCCTGACCTACCAGATCGGCAACGAGCTCAAACAGGCCGGCACCGGTAACTCCTCGATCGTCGGCATCGGCGGCGACCCGATCATCGGCTCGGACTTCATCGACATCCTCAAGCTCTACGAGGCCGACGAGGAGACCGAGCTGATCGTGATGGTGGGCGAGATCGGCGGCGACGCCGAGGAGCGCGCCGCCGACTTCATCGCCGCCGAGATCTCGAAGCCCGTCGTCGCCTACATCGCCGGCTTCACCGCTCCGCCCGGCAAGCAGATGGGCCACGCCGGGGCGATCATCTCCGGCTCCTCGGGCACGGCGCAGGCGAAGAAGGAAGCGCTCGAGGCCAAGGGCGTGCGGGTCGGCGAAAGCCCGACCGAGACCGCGGCGATCGCGGTCGAGACCCTGCGCGGCTGAAGCACCTCAGAGAGTCGGCTTCGGCCTCAGGCGCAGGGCGCGGACGATCGCTTCCATGCCCCTGAACGAGCCGTAGGGGTTGCCTCGTTCGATGAAGTCGGCGGCGGGCGGGGCGTCGACGACCACCTTGACGCCGCCGACATCGACCCATGCGGTGAACGCTTCCGGCGCCCGTTTCGGGCAGCGGGCGAGGTCCTTCTCGTAGCCGCCGAAGATCGTCGCCCTGGCTTCCGGCAGCGAGAGAGCCCTCGTCTGGGTGCATTTCCAAGTCGTGATCGCCCTGCCGGTCTTCGAGTCGGCGAACACGCTCCAGCTCGCCGGCGTCCAGGTGTCGAGCCGGATGTTCTCGTAGCCGATGTGCAGCAGCGAGCCCGGGCCTTCTTCAAAAAGCCCGTCCGTCGATTCGGCTTCCGGCGCCTGGCGTGAGTAGGACTCGAAGAGGCGGTTGTCGGGAAGCCCGCCGCCCGGCCTGAAATTGCGGCCGAGCCAATACGCGGGGGTCTCGAGGGCGGGATCGTCGAGTGCCACTTCGCCGTCGAAGCGCTCCGCCCGGGTGTAGGGCGTCGGCCGGCGGATGTGGGCCTGCTGGCGCCGCGCCAGCTCGACGGCCGCCTCGTCGCCGGCGGCGAAGGTCGGGCCGACCGCCATGACGACGGCCAGGGTGTTGCCCGATCGCCAGACGAGGAAGGAAGCAGTGGGCGCGAGCCTGCGGAGGAAGGGATAGAAGAGGGGCTGGGGGGCATGGAACAGCGCCGTCTCGGAGCCGAGCTCCTGCGGGGCGGTGACTTGCCGCGGTGGGTGGTCGTGAAAGAGCCGTCCGAGCAGCTGCGGCGAGACGTCCCAGGCCGCGTCGGCTCCCGCCCGGGTGTCCATCTTCAGCACCCCGGTCGCGGCGAGCACCGGCCCGGCGGGCCCGTCCGGCGGGGTGAAGAGGCGGTAGTAGGCGCCGACGCAGCCCGTCGGGTCGAAGCTCTCGATGAACTCGACCAGCGCCTTCGGGGTGCCGGCCGGATCGTGCAGCGAGGAGCAGAGGGTCCGTTCGCCCTGCTCCTCCTGCAGTTCGACGTTGAGGTATCCGGGCAGCAGGTCGTGCAGGCGCAGGAGCATCCGCGCCGGCGTCTCGTCGCCCGCGTCGGACCGCGGGCCCGGCCCCGGCCCCGCGCCGATGCCGGGCTGAGCGCCGAGGGCGAGCACCGCGATGGCGGCGACGACGAGCAGCAAGTCTGTCGATCGAGTGGCGACTTTTCGACCCTATAGGGGGCAAAAGTCGCCACTCGTCGACGACGCTTCGCCGTTGCTAGGGTCGAGTCGATGGCCAACGACACGATTTCCTTTGCCCGTGGCGCCCCGAGCGCCGACATCCTGCCGACCGCGGCGGTTCGCGAGGCGGCCGCGGCGGCGCTTGCCGAGGACTGGGAAAAGGCCCTCTCCTACGGCACGGGAATCGGCCACCCCGGCCTCTGCCACTGGGTCGCCGAGCGCCACGGCGGCCTCGAGGACTCGCAGGTGATGATCGCCAACGGCTCGCTGGAGGCCGGTTGGATGCTCTTCGAGCACCTGCTCGAGCCCGGTGACCGGGTCGTCGTCGAGCAGCCGACCTACGACCGCACCCTGCTGATGCTGCAGCGCCTCGGGGTCGAGCTGGTGCCGGTGCCGCTGGAGGACGACGGCCTCGACGTCGGCGCCCTCGAAGCCGCGCTCGAGCAGGGGCCGATCAAGCTCGCCCACGTGATCCCCAACTTCCACAACCCGGCCGGCTGCACGCTCTCGGCGGCAAAGCGGGTGCGGCTGGTCGAGCTCGCCGCCGAGCACGACTTCTGGATCTTCGAGGACGACCCCTACCGCGAGTTGCCCTTCGAGGGCGAGGCGCTGCAGACGATGCTCTCGATCGACCGCGCCGACCACGTCGTCCACGCCTCCTCCTTCTCGAAGACGGTCAGCCCGGGCGTCCGCGTCGGCTACCTGGCCGGGCCCGCCGAGCTGGTCGCGAAGCTCGCAAAGCGCGCCAACGAGACCTACATCTCGCCCAACATGCTGGCCGAGTCGGTCGTCCTCGAGCTCTGCCGCTCGGGCGGCCTCGACGCCAACATCGAGTTCGTCAAGGGCGCTCTGCGCGAACGTCGCGACGCCCTGGTCGGGGCGCTTGGCGAGCGCATCCCCGAGGCCGAGTTCGTCACCCCCGAGGGCGGCTACTTCCTCTGGCTCGACCTCGCCGAGGGCACCGACACGCCGGCGCTGCTGGCCGAGGCGAAGGGCGACGGCGTCGCCTTCGTCGCCGGCCCCGATTTCATGATCGAGGGCGGCGCCAACAGCCTGCGGCTCTCCTTCGCCAGCGTCCCGCCCGAGCGGATCGACGAGGGCGTGGCGCGGATCGCGACGGCGCTGGACCGCGTCCGCGCCGGCTCCCCCGCGTGAGCGGGCCAGGCTCGCACCCCGGCCCGGTCGCTATTCGACCGTGACCGTGCCCTTCATGAAGGGGTGGAAGACGCAGTAGTAGGCGTAGGTCCCGGGCTTCTCGAGCGCCACCGCGCCGCTCTTGCCGGGCTTGATCGTGCCGCTGTCGAAGGCACCGGGCTGTCTCGAGGTGGCCGTGTGGGAGGTCGAGTCCTCGTTGCTGAACTTCAGAGTGGTGCCGGCGGCGACCGTGAGGTCGGGCGGGGCATATTCGTAGTCGACGATCTCCACCGCCGAGGGCCCGGCGGAGGAAGCGCCGGCGGCGGCTGCGTCCGTGTCACCGCCAGAGCCCCCGCCGCAACCGCCGCAAAGGGCGGCAACGATGACGACGATCGGCAGCAGGGCGGCCGCGCGGGCGTGTCCGGGGGTGATCCTCATGCCCTGCCTACGCCCGTCGCCTGGCGGCGGATCACTTTTCCTGAGTGGGCTCCCGGCGGCGGGCCAGGACTGATCCACCCCCGGGGGGCTCCCGTACGGGTTGCAGAAGCGCAAACCACCGAGGAGCAGACATGCCTGAGACCAGCGAACGCGAGAAGCCGAACGGGAGTGCCGTCGCCCGGCTCGCCCGCGACCCCGTCTCGCGCCGGAAGTTCATGACCCTGACCGGCGGCTCGGCCGCGGCAGCGGCCTTCCTGGCCGCCTGCGGCAGCGACAGCGGCACGACGACCTCGACCTCGACCCAGAGCGGCGGCAGCGAAACCGCGCAGTTCGGCAAGGGCGACGTCGGAATTCTCAACTACGCCCTCACCCTCGAGTACCTCGAGACCGCCTTCTACGCCGACGTCGTCAAGAGCGGCCTCTTCAAGGGCGCCGAACTGGCTGCGATCAAGAAATTCGGCAGCGAGGAGGCGCAGCACGTCGCCGCCCTGACCGCCGCGGTCAAGCAGCTCGGCGGCAAGCCGGCCGCCGAACCGAAAGCCGAATTCCCCCTGAAAAACGCCAAGTCGGTGCTCGAACTGGCGGGGACGGTCGAGAACCTCGGCGCCGCCGCCTACCTCGGCCAGGCGGGCAACATCGAAAGCCCGGAAGTCCTCGCCTCGGCGCTCGCGATCCACAGCGTCGAGGGCCGGCACGCCGCGGCGCTCAACACCCTGCTCGGCAAGTCGATCACCCCTGACGGGGCATTCGCCAAGCCGGCCGATGTGAAGACCGTGCTCAAGTCAGTCGAACCGTTCATCGTCAGCTAGCGGCGAGCGAAAGGAAAAGGAGAACTCAGAGATGAGCAATCAAGAGTTGGTACATCCGGAGCTCGCCGCCGTCCAGATCGATGACGACAGCGGCGACCTCTCACGCAGTGACGTGATCCTCAAGGGAGCGCTCGCCGCCGGTGCCGTCTACGGCATGAGCATGATCGCCCCCTTTGTCAAGAAGGCCCTGGCGATGTCCGAAGGCGGCGACGTCGGCATCCTCAATTTCGCCCTGACGCTCGAGTACCTCGAGTCGACGTTCTACGAGGAAGCGAAGAAGCGGGCGGGCGCGAGCGGCGAACTGAAGAGCCTGATCAACCTGCTCGCCGAAGACGAGAAGCAGCACGTCGAAGCGCTGACGGCGACGATCAAGCAGCTCAAGGGGAAGCCGGTGGCCGAGCCGAAGTTCAACTTCGACTACAGCGGCACCAAGGGCTTCCTCAAACTGGCCCAGACCTTCGAGGACACGGGGGTGAGCGCTTACAACGGCGCGGCGCCGTCGATCAAGTCCAAAGAAGTGCTCGGCGCGGCAGGCTCGATCGTCCAGGTCGAGGCCCGTCACGCAGCGGCGATCCGCTTGCAGAACGGCTCGGAACCCGCCCCCGACGCCTTCGACCCGAGCCTCGAAGAAGCACAGGTGCTCAAGGCTGTGGAACCGTTCATAGCCTGAGCACGCAGTTCCGACCAAGGATGAGATGAAGCCCGAACGCCTCGCAGACGAGGAGCTGATGCCCCTGATCGGGGAAAAGGACCCCGATGCGTTCGAGGTGTTCTACGACCGCCACGGCGGGGTCGCCTTCTCGCTGGCGTACAGGATCGTCGGCGAGAAGTCGGCGGCCGAAGACGTCACCCAGGAGGCCTTCATCTCGGTCTGGCGCAGCGGCGCCCGCTACGACCGCTCGCGGGGCAGCGTGCGCTCCTGGATGTTGGGGATCGTCCGCAACCGGGCGATCGACCTGCTGCGCACCAAGGCCGGCCGCAGCCCCAACCTCGACTTCGACGACGACCTGATCCTCGAGCAGCGCCAGGCCGACGAGCTGACCGAGGACGAGGCCCTGCAGCACGAGACCGCCGCCGAGGTCCGCGGCGCGATCGGCGAGCTGCCGGGCGATCAGTCGAAGGTGATCGAGCTCGCCTACTTCGGCGGCTTCAGCCAGTCCGAAATCGCGAAGATCCTGAGCGTGCCGCTGGGTACCGTGAAGGGCCGGATGCGCCTCGGCATGGAAAAGATGAGGGCCGAGCTGGCGGAGGGACTGGCATGAGCGAAATCGATCACGAGCGCTGGAGCGAGGACCTGCCGGCCTACCTGCTCGGCGCGCTCGAGCCCGGCGAACAGGCGGAGCTCGAGCGCCACGTCGAGGGCTGCGACGACTGCAGGGCGGAGTTGGACTGGCTGCGCCCGACGGTCAACCTGCTGCCGGAGACGGTCGAGCGGGTCGAGCCGCCGGCCGACCTGCGGGCGCGGATCGTCGGCCAGGCGCGCTCGGAGGCGCGGCCGGCAAAGGCCGCCCGCGCCCGCCGGCCGCTGTTCAGGGGCTGGCGGCCGGTCGCCGGCCTGGCGACCGTCGCCCTCGTCCTCGCCGTGGTCGCCGGCTACGCGATCCGCGACGGCGAGTCAGGCGGCGGCGAAGCGGCGACCACGGTCGCCACCGCCGGCAAGGCGCCCGGGGTGACCGCGAAGATGATCGGCGAAGGGGACAAGGGGACGCTGAGGCTCGCCAACGTGAAGCAGCTGCCCCCGGAACGGGTGCTCGAGGCCTGGATCCAACGTGACGGCGAGGTCACCCCGGTGCGGGCGCTCTTCGTCCCCGACGGCAGCGGCCACGCCTCGACCACGATCCCCGACACCCGCGGGGTCGAAGTCGTGATGGTCACCGCGGAGCCGCAGGGCGGCAGCGAGAGCCCCACCGCCGCTCCGATGGTCACCCTCGAAATGCCGCAGTGATCAGGACTTCGTAGCCCGGCTAGCGGCCGTAGCGATCACTCGATAGCACGAGCTGCTCGGGGATCGCCGAGCGCGGCGCCGGCGCCGGGTCGGCGCGCACCGAGACGGTCTCGGCGACGCTGCGGGAGACGTGGTGGGCGCCGTCGGTCGAGGCGATCGTGACGCCGTCCTCGTCGGAGGAGTCGAGCTTGCCCTCGAGGCCGGGCTCGAGGCCGGCGGCCTTGAGGTAGTGGAGCAGCTCCTCAGCCTCGTTCTCGAAGCGCAGGACGTGGACCGAGGCGCCGACCTCGACGTCGGCGAGCAGCGAGCCCTGCTCGCGATTGCCCTGGATCGGGTGGCCGTGGGGGCAGGTGGTGGCATCGCCGATCGCCGCCCGCATCCGCTCCTCGAGGACCGGCGACATCGCGTGCTCGATCCGCTCGGCCTCCTCGTGGACCTCGTCCCAGGGGATGCCGAGGACGTCGGTGAGGAAGCGCTCGATCATCCGGTGGCGCTGGACGATGTGGGTCGCGTGCTCGCGGCCGGAGCCGGTGAATTCAAGCGATTTGTCGTCGGCGCGCTCGACGTAGCCGTCGTCGACGAGGCGGCCGATCATCTCGTGCACGGTCGGCGGCGAGAGCTGCATCGCGCGGGCGATGTTCGCGCCCGTCATCGGCAGCCCGGCCTCCTCGAGCCAGAACATGATCTCCAGGTACTCCTGCTCGGCGACCGTGGCGTCAGTCATCGCGGCCGATACTAGCGACGCTCAACCAGCGTGCCGACGACCGCCTCGTAGAAGCCGTCGCCCATGCTGCCCTCGGTCACCGTCACGTTGTCCCAGGCGCCCAGCGCGGAGCGCAGGCCGGCGTCCCGCTCGGGCCCGTTGGCGACGACGAAGAAGCGGCCGACGGCCGCCGCGACCTCGAGGTCCTCGACCGAGTCACCGACCCCGATGCAGTCGGCCGGGTCGTGGCCGCGGGCGCGGGCGTGGGCGGCGACCGCGTTCGCCTTGCTGACCACCTTGGGCACCAGGTGGTAGGCGTGGGTGCGGCCCTCGATCGCCGGCATCGGCCGCCCGATCGCGCCGTTGTCGAGCATCCGCACGTCGTCGAACCCGTGGGCGCCGAGCAGCTCGTTGGCCTCGGCGACGTCGACCTTGCCGCGGAAGAGGTGGGAGAGGACGCGGTCGACGTGCCAGGGCGAGTGGTACTCGAGCCGCTGGTCGAAGTGCTCGAAGAGCAGCTTGGGGATCCCGCGCGCCTCCATCTGCTCGTAGACCGTGCCGTTCTCGTCGGGGACCATCGCACCGGTCATCAGCGTCGTCTCGCCCTCGATCGTGAAGGCGCAGCCGGCCTCGTAGATGTAGGAGGTCTGGCCCATCAGGCGGGCGTCCTCGAGCACCTGCGCCTCCCGCCGGCCGGACATGACGACGACCTCGACCCCCGCCCGGTGGCAGGCCTCGAGCGCCCGCGCCTGGACCATCGAGAAGCCACCGTCGGGGTCGCGGAAGAGCGATCCGCCCCTGCCCAGGAGGGTCCCGTCGAGATCGGTGTAGACGCAGCTCAGCGGCATCGGTGTGCGTACGGTATTCGCAGCGCGAGACCCAGACTCGATCGAGTGCTGTGATCTGGGCGCCATAGGCCCCAAACGACAGCACTCGGCGTCGGACCCGGCCGGGCCTGACGAGGCGGTTTGCCCAGGGTCATAAGCTCGCTTCGTGTCGAGACAAGGCCCATGGACGGCGATTCCCAGACGCTCCGGCTCAGAGTCGGCGGAGGCCGGCGCCCCTGGGCCGCTGGCGGCGGGGATCGTCAACGTCACCGTCGACTCGATGTTCGAGGGGGCGCGCAGCGGCACCCCGGAGCAGGCGGTCGAGGACGGGCGCGCCCTGGTCGAGGCAGGCTTCGACATGCTCGACGTCGGCGCGGTCGCCGCCCGCAGTCGGGCCGCCGGTGCCGGCGGCGGATGAGGCGGCGGCTTTGGTCCCGGCGCTCGAAGGGCTGGTCGACGCCGGCGTGCCGATCTCCGCCGACACCTTCTCGGCCGAGGTCGCGCGGGCGGCGCTCGACGCCGGCGCGACGGCGATCAACGACATCTCCGGCGGTGGCGAGGAGATCTTCGAGCTGGTCGCCGAGAGTGGCTGCGGGTACGTGCTGATGCACATCGAGGGGCCGCCGCGGGTCGACCGCGAGCCGCGCCGGTACGGCGACGTCGTCGACCACCTCAAGTCCTGGTTCGCGGGCCGAGTCGAAGCGGCGCTGGCGCTGGGCGTCGCCGAGGAGCAGATCGCGATCGACCCCGGCCTCGACTTCGACCTGACCACCGAGCAGGACCTCGAGATCCTGCGCCGGCTCGGCGAGCTGCGCGGGCTCGGCCTGCCGCTCTACGTCTCGCTCTCGCGCAAGGACTTCATCGGCGCCGTGCTGGCCGGCTCCTGGGAGGGGCGGCTGCCCCCGGCGAGCGCGAGTGGGGGACCGTCGCCGCCGTCACCCTCGCGGTCCGCGCCGGCGCCGACATCCTCCGCATCCACGACCGCAGCGCGCTGCAGGCGGTCAGGGTCGCGGGCGCCGTCCGGGCGGCTCCCTGATGGCGAAGAGCCTGCTCGAGTCACCCTGGGCGATCGCGATCGACCCGGCGCGGCGCGACGGACGCATCGTCGCCGAGAGCGTCGACGAGGAGCACGGGGCGCGGCGCGTCCCCCTGCCGGGCGTCACTCGACCCCGCCTTCGCCGAGGCGCTGGCCCGGGCCGGGGTCGAGAGCCTCTACTCGCACCAGCTCGAAGCCTTCGAGGCCGCCGCCGAGTCCAACCTGGTGATCACCAGCGGCACCGCCTCGGGCAAGAGCCTCGCCTTCAACCTGCCGGTCCTCGACGGCATCGCCGCCGATGCCAAGCACAGGGCGCTCTACCTCTACCCGACCAAGGCCCTCGCCCAGGACCAGGCGCGCAAGCTCGGCCAGCTGCGGCCGCCGAACCTGCGCCACGCGATCTACGACGGCGACACGCCGCGCGAGGAGCGCCCGGCGATCCGCCGCCGCAGCAACCTCGTCCTCACCAACCCGGACATGCTCCACGTCGGCGTCCTTCCCAACCACAAGGCCTGGGGGGATTTCCTCGCCAACCTCGGCTGGGTCGTCGTCGACGAGGCCCACACCTACCGGGGCGTCTTCGGCTCACACGTCGCCAACGTCCTGCGGCGGCTGCGGCGGATCGCCCGCGCCTACGGCTCGGAGCCGCGCTTCCTGCTCGCCTCGGCGACGATCGCCAACCCGGTCGAGCTCGCCGAGGGCCTGGTCGGCCAGCCCTTTCGAGCTGATCGACGACGACGGCGCGCCGCGCGCCGGCCGCGAGATGGTGATGTGGAACCCGCCGCTGATCGACAAGGCGACGGGCGCCCGTCGCTCGCCGCTCTCGGAGGCGGCGGAGCTGCTCGCCGAGCTCGTCTCCCAGGGGGTGCGGACGATCTGCTTCCTCAAGAGCCGGCGCGGGATCGAGCTGATCCGCCGCTTCGCCGGCGAGGAGCTGCAGCGCCGCGGCAAGCCCGAGCTGGCCGAGCGGATCGCTCCCTACCGCGGCGGCTACACCCCCCAGCAGCGGCGCGAGATCGAGTCCCGGCTCGCCGCCGGCGAGCTGCTCGCGGTCGTCGCCACCGACGCGCTCGAGCTCGGCATCGACGTCGGCGAGCTCGACGCGGCGATCTGCGTCACCTTCCCCGGCACGGTCGCCAGCCTGCGCCAGATGTGGGGCCGGGCGGGCAGGCGGCGCCAGGGGCTGGCGGTCTACGTCGCCGGCCAGGACGCCCTCGACCAGTTCTTCTGCCGCCACCCCGAGGAGTTCATCGGCCGCGCCGTGGAGGCGGCGATCCTCGACCACGAGAGCGAGCAGATCGCCTCCCGGCACCTGATCGCCGCCGCCTACGAGCTGCCGCTGGGCGAGGGGGACGACGAGGTCTTCGGCGACGGCTGGCGTGAGCGGGCCGAGCGGCTGCAGGCCGGCGGTGAGCTGCGCGCGGCCGGCGGCACACTGCTGCCGCAGCGCAGCGAGTTCGTCGCCGGCAAGATCCCGCTGCGCTCGGCCTCGGCCGACTCGGTGGCGGTGATCGAGCGCGACTCCGGCGAGATGATCGGGCTGGTCGAGGCCGAGCGCGCCTTCACCACGATCCACCCGGGCGCGATCTACCTCCACCTCGGCCGCTCCTACGAGGTCGAGCAGCTCGACGTCGCGGGCCGGCGGGCGATCGTCTCCGCCTTCGACGGCGACTGGTACACGCGGCCGAAAAAGGAGACCGAGATCTACATCGAACGGATCCGCCAACAGCGCTCGACCAGCGGCGTCGAGCTGCACTTCGGCGAGGTCTCCGTAAGCGAGCAGGTCGTCGCCTACCAGCGCGTCTCGATCTCCGACCAGGAGCCCTTCGACATCGTCGCGCTCGAGCTGCCCGAGCAGAACTTCGCGACGCAGGCGCTCTGGTACGTGCTGCCGGACGGGCTCAGCCGGGCGCTGCCGCCCGATGCCCTGCTCGGCGCCCTGCACGCCTCCGAGCACGGCCAGATCGCAGTCCTGCCGCTGATCGCGATGTGCGACCGCTGGGACATCGGCGGGCTCTCGACCAACGTCCACTTCCAGACCGGCCGCGCGACGATCTTCATCTACGACGGTCACCCCGGCGGCGTCGGCATCACCCTGCGCGGCTACGAGGTGTTCGAGCAGCTGCTCGGCGACGCCGAGCGCCTGATCGCCGAGTGCCCCTGCGAGTCCGGCTGCCCGTCCTGCGTGCAGAGCCCCAAGTGCGGCAACCTCAACGAGCCGCTGCACAAGGCAGGGGGCGCTGGAGCTGATGCGGACGATGAGCGCCTCTTAGCCCGGGCGGCAGCGGCGGAGATGCGGGCGGATGCCCGCCTCTACCATCGTCTCCATGTACGAGGAATCGATTCGAGACGAGTTCACGCTGCAGGCGGACTCCTTCGCCGACAGCGCCGCGATGAGCGCCGATGCGACGCTCGGCATCCTGCTCGAGCTGGCGCCGGCCGATCCCGAGGCGGCCTGGATCGACCTCGCCTGCGGGCCGGGGATCGTCTCGCGGGCGCTGGCGGCCCGGGTCGGCTCGGTGCGCGGCGTCGACCTGACCCCGGCGATGCTCGAGCGGGCCGCGAAGGACGCCGAGGCCGAGGGGATCGGCAACGTCACCTTCGCCGCCGGCGACGCGACCGCGCTGGAGGCCGAGGACGACTCCTACGACGGCGCGATCACCCGCTTCAGCCTCCACCACATCCCGGCGCCGGGGCGGGTGGTCGAGGAGATGGCGAGGGTGGTCCGGCCCGGCGGCGCCGTCGTCGTCGGCGATCACCTCACCGACGACGATGGCGAGGCGGCCGCCTGGCATCAGGAGATCGAGCGGCTTCGCGACCCGACCCACTGGGCGAGCCACAGCCGGCGGCGGCTGCGGTCGATGGGGGAGGCGGCGGGCCTCGAGCTCGAGGCCGAGCAGGTCGCGCCGCTGGTGCTCCCCTACGAGGGCTGGCTGTTGCGCGGCTCCGGCGGCGAGGCGGCCGCGGGGCTGATCGACCGCCTGCTCGAGGACTCGCCGGAGAGCGAGTGCTTCCGCGTCGTCGAGGAAGGCGGCTCGCGCCGACTGCACCTGCGTTACTGGCTCTCGCGCTGGCGGGTTCCGGGCCAGAGCTGACGCAGGGCGAGCACGGCGAAGGCATGGCTCCAGGCGAGCGGCGCGGTCGAGCGCGGCACGCCGGTGCGAGCGTCGACCCGCTCGGGCATCAGGCCGGCCGGCGTCGCCGCTCGGCGCAGGTCGTCGAGCGCCCGTAGGGCCGCCCGGCGGGCGCCGAGCGCGGCGAGGCTCCAGGCGCTCCACGCCGTCGGCGCGCTCCAGGGGTCGGTCCCGGGCCAGTCCTGCGAAGGGACGATGCCGAAGCGCCCACCCGCGGCGAAGAGCCGCGCCAGGGTCCGCCGTGCCGCACCGAACAACGCCGGTCGCGGGAACGGGCGCACCGCCCAGGCCGCCGCCGAATCCGCGCCCGACCCCGGGTCCCCCGACACCCGCCCCAAACCCCCCGCCGACGGGCCGAAACGCGACGCATAGAGTCGGGAATCGGCCCGTCGGCGGGGGTGGAGAGGGCGTTGCCGAGGAAATCGCCGTTGCTTTTCTCCTGGTAGTCGGCGCGGGCGCGCCAGGCGAAGGGTCGTGGCGGCGGGCGCAGGCCGGCGGCGCGGGCGGCGGCGCGGATCCAGCCCTCCGCGTCGCCCTCGGCGGCGCGGCCCGCGACGGGTTCGCCGGCGCCGTCGAAGCGGGCCGCCGCGGCCGGGTCCAGCCCGAGCAGAAAGCGAGCGCCGCGCCGCGCCTCGGCGCGGTAGCCGGAGGCGGCGAGGGCGATCGTCACCGCCCCGGCGTCGCGCGGCCAGACGTAGGCCCAACCGTCGCGGGCGCCGGCCGCGACCGCCCCGGTGCGGGCGTCGGTGAGCGCCAGCAGGACGAGCAGCGAGCGCCGGTACATGCGCCGTGCCCAGGCCGGGGCGGCGGCGCCCAGGGGCGCGGCGGCGCCGAGCCGGCGCCCTGCCTCGGCGCTCGCCATCGCCAGGGTCCGCCGCGCGGCCTCGTCGTCGAGGTGGACGCGGGCCGAGCCGGAGAGCAGGTCACGGCTGAAGGAGACCCGCGCCGGCTCGCCGCCGCGCACCCTGCTCAGGCAGCCCAGTCGGGTGGCGCTCGTCGCGCACTCGAGCGCGACCGAGAGGCCGCCGCCGAAATCGGCGACCGTGCGCAGGACGTTGGTCCCGGGCAGGTAGGCCTGTCGCACGGAGTCGGCTTGCCAGAACGGCCGCGGCCGGCCCCCGTCGAGCGAGACCCGCGGCACGATCCCGGTGTCGGCCGCGACGCGTGCCGGCGCTCTGCCGCGCCTGCGGGTTGTCGATCAGCGCCGCGCCCGCCGGCCCCGGCGCGCGCAGTTCGACCATGTCACCGTAGGCGTCGACCCCCGCGGTCAGGCCGCCCTCGCCGAGGACGGCGACGGTCAGGAAGGGCGGCGCCAGGCCGGGCAGGGCGGGCGGCGTCACGCGGATCGGAGGAGGAGCCGCCGGAAAGGGCCAGCGCCGCGAGCACCGCGACGGCCGCGAGCGCCAGCGCTGCACGAGTCCTCGTCACCCGCCCATGCAATCAGCCCGTCGCGGCGCCGGTCGCTAGCCTTCCCCGAGTTCTCGGCGAGGTAGCTCAGTTGGTAGAGCACACGACTGAAAATCGTGGTGTCGTGGGTTCGATTCCCACCCTCGCCACTCAGCCGGTGGCGGTGGGCCTGGACTCTTCCCGGCCCGCCTTCGCCGATTCGTCCTCGAGCGCCACGCTCCACATCCGCTCCAGCGCCCGCACCGACTCCCAGTCGCTGAAGCCTTCGACCGCGGCTTCCGCGACCGGGTTGCCGCGGGCCATCTTGCGCAGTTCTCGCCGCGCGCCGGCGACGCTGGCCGGGTCGATGCCCAGCTGAACGGATGTCTGTTTCGGCCCTCGGAACACGTTTCCCACGCACAGCATCTACCCGATCACCCGGACTGTCCACACCCGGGCCCGAAAAATCCGCGCGCGGAGCGCCGTGCCGGTCCGCATCGACGGGCGCTCCGCCTGCCGGTTCTCGACAATGCGGCGGATGAGATTCGACCCGGGGCGGCTGGCGGCGATCTACGTGGGCGGCGTCGTCGGCGCCCTGGCCCGGGTCGGCCTGGCCGCAGGCCGTGCCGCATGGCGACGGCGCCTGGCCCTGGGCGACCTTCGCCGTCAACATGGCCGGGCGCCTTCCTGCTCGGCTGCTTCGTCGCCGCCCTGCGCGGCCACCGGGCCGAGAGCCACGGCTTCGCCCTGCTCACCACCGGCCTCTGCGGCACGCTGACGACCTTCGCCACCTTCCAGCTCGAGCTCTTCGAGATGTTCGACGCCGGCAACGTCGGCCTCGCCCTCCCCTACGCGGCGGCGACGATCGCCGTCGGCTACTCCTGCCGTCCGCGCCGGGTTCGGCCGTCGGCTCGCCCTTCGCACGTCAGGGGCTGGGCCGGGCGACCGGGGGAGCGGGGTGAGCGCCGGGGGCTGGATCGCCGTCGCCCTGCTCGGCGGCCTGATGGCGGTCGCCCGCTTCGGCGTCGACGCGCTCCTCTCCGAGCACCCGGTGCAGCCGTTCCCGCTCGGGATCCTCGCCGTCAACCTGCTCGGCACCCTGGTCCTCGGCATCGTCGCCGGCGCCGCGCTCAGCGGCGAGGCGCTGCACGATCCTCGCCGGCGGCGGTCACCGGCTCCTTCACCACCTTCTCGACCTGGATGCTGGACTCGGAGCGGCTCGCCGGTTCGGCCGCGGCGAGCTCGCGGCGCTCAACCTCGGCCTCTCGCTGGCCGCCGGCTTCGCCGCCGTCCCGATCGGCCACTGGCTCGGCTCGGCGCTCTGAGCGCGGCACCGGTTCGAGCTTCGCCGTCCGCCCCTGTCTCTACCTTGATTTGCAGGATGAACGACGCAGACCGAATCGCTCAGATCGACGGTCAGCAGACCGCAGATCGAGGCGCTGGCGCCCCGCGCGGGTCCCCCTGGCCGAGCTCGAGGACGGCCAGCAGGTCGCCGGCATCTACGCCGTCCGCGGCCGTGAGCTGCGCCGCAAGCGCAACGGCGATCCCTGGCTGAAGCTGACCCTCGGCGACGCCAGCGGCAGCGTCGAAGCGGTCGCCTGGGAGGACGCCGAGGCCTGCCACGGAGTCGCCGCGCCGGGCACCCCGGTCATGGTCGAGGGCTGCTTCGAGGTCAGCGACCGCTGGGGCGCGAAGATCAAGCTGACGACGCTGCGCGAGGCGCGCGAGTCCGAGTTCGAGACCGAGGACCTCGCGGTCGAGTCGGTGGTCTCGATCGAGCGCCTCGAAGGCGACCTGCGCGAGCTGCTCGCCACCGTCCAGACCCCGCAGCTACGCGAGCTGCTCGGCGCTCTTCTTCGGCGAGGGCTCGCCGATCTGGGAGCGCTTCCGCGACGCCCCGGCGGCGAAGGTCTACCACCAGGCCTACCGCCACGGGCTGCTCGAGCACACGCTCTCGGTCGCGCAGGCGGTCTCGGCCGCGTCGGCCTTCTTCCCGGGCATCGACCGCGACGTCGCCCTCACCGGGGCCCTGCTCCACGACATCGGCAAGACCGAGGCCTACAACGACGACCCGCTGGCGATCGACCTCACCGACCTCGGCCGGCTGCAGGGCGAGATCCCGCTCGGCTACTACCTGGTCCGCCGCCGGATCGAGGACATCCCCGGCTTCGACCCGGCCCTGGCGCAGGCCGTCCTCCACATCATCCTCAGCCACCACGGCTCGCTCGAGCACGGCTCGCCGGTGGTGCCCGGCGACGCGCGAGGCGGTCCTCGTCCACATGATCGACAACCTCGGCGGCCGGCTCGGCAGCTTCGACCGGCTCGAGCGCGAGCTGCCGACCGGCGAGCCTGGTCGAGCTTCGACCGTGCTCTCTCCGGCTCCGCCTACTTCGGCCAGCGCGCCGCCTGACATTCCGAGGAACCGCCAGGCGGTGTCCTCGGTCGCCTGAATAGCTCTGCTATTCAGGCTCCCTGCGTCCTGGCCTGGCGATCCCTCGGAATGTCAGAACCGTTTGGTGCAACGCTGCATCTTGTGAACGTCGCCGTTGGCTGCCTGCACGCAGCGGAGGAGCTTCTTCGGGTTGCCCTGCGCCTTGGAGATGTGGAAGGAGCGCTTGATCTGGATCTGGACCTGACGGTTCGCGTTCCGGATCGTCTTGTTGAGTTCGCTCGGGTCGAGCCCGCTGCCCTTGCCGAATGAGTGTTCGAAGCTCTTGTTGGCGCTGTCGATCGCGTGATTGGTCGTGTCGCAGGACCGGCTCGCACGATGAACAGATAGGCCGCCGCGAGGATCCCGACGAAGACCGCAAGCCGGATAATCCCCGAAGTTACGTTGCCGAAGAGGTTGCGCAGGACTTCCATGGAGACGGCTGGAGACTATCCTGCGACCCAGTGGCGAAGGACACAGAGAAGCTGATCCGCCAGCTCTCTCTGATCTCGTTCCTGATGGCTCAGGGCAGGCCGGTCTCTGCCCTGGAGATCAAGCGCGAGGTCGAGGGCTACAGCGACATGAACGACGATGCCTTCGCGCGCCGTTTTTACGCCGATCGCGCGGAGCTCGAGAGCCTCGGGATCGAGCTCGGCGTGGAGAAGCCCGGCGAGGGGTTCTTCGAGGCCGAGCTCTACTCGCTGCCGCCGGAGAACTTCTACCTCGAAGCGATCAAGTTCTCCGACGATGAGCTGGCGGCGCTGAGCACGGCGCTCTCGCTGCTCACCGACGGCGGCTTCGCCTATGCCGAGCCGCTGCGCCTGGCGCTCCAGCAGGTCGCCTGGGGCCACCCGAACCCGCTCAGCGAGGGCGAGCGCCCCCCGGTCGAGATGGCAATGACCGCCTCGGCCGGCGGCCGCGACCTCTCGCAGCGGCTCTCGAAGATCGAGACCGCGATCTCGCGCCGCAAGACGATCGAGTTCACCTATTACACGATGGAGCGCGACGACACCGAGAAGCGCAAGGTCGACCCCTTCCACCTCGTCTTCCGCGGCGGCCAGTTCTATTTGATCGGCCACTCGCATGAGCGCGACGCGGTCCGGGTCTTCCGCCTCTCGCGGATTCAGGGCAAGGTCGGCTACGCCTCCAAGGCCGAGCACGACTTCTCGCCGCCCGAGGACTTCAACCGCCGCGACTACGGCCAGCGCGCCGACTGGCAGCTGGGCGAGATCCGCGGCACCGCCCGGATCTTCTTCCGCGACCGCGTCTCCTGGCTGATCGAGCGTGACTTCGGCCTCTACGGCACCCTGCGGCCGGCGAAGAAATCGGACGCGGCTCCGGGCAAGGGCTCGGTCTTCGAGACCGACTACGCCTCACCGCGCGAGCTGATCTCCTGGGTCCTGCGCTGGCGCCAGAACGCCCAGGTCCTGGCGCCCGACGAGCTGCGCGAGGAAGCCGACGGCAGGCTCGGCCTGCTCCAGGACCGCCACGCCAACGGCTTCGAGCCGGCCGAGATCGTCGACCGGCCGCTGCGCGAGGCGCCGCGCCGCAGCCGCTCCAACGGCCGTGGCGACGCCGCGATCCGACCCGAGCGCTTCGCCCGCCTGGTCACCCTCGCCGGGATGCTGATCGCCTCGGCGAAGGACGGCGAGCGGCTGCAGGTCTCCGAGCTGCGCGATCGGCTCGAGCTCACCGGCGAGGAGCTGCAGGAAGACATCGAGCTGCTCAACGTCGTCAACTTCGGCGGCGGCACCTACGTCCTCTTCGCCGAAGTGATCGGCGACGAGATCGAGGTCGACTCCGAGCCTTACGGGGACAACTTCGCCCGCCCGGCGCGCCTCCTGCCGCTCGAGGCCAAGGCGCTGACCGCGGCGATCGACCTCTTCGGCGACCACCTGCCGCAGGGCGGCCTGCAGAGCGCCCGCGAGAAGATCGTCAAAGCGCTCGGCCACGACCCGTCCGAGGAGGGTCTGGAGATCGCCCACGCCGTCGGCGGCGACGTCGAGGTCGCCCAGCTCGTCAACGAAGCGATCGCCGGGCGCCGCCTGCTCGAGCTCCAGTACTACAAGGAGAACGAGGACCAGTTCACCAAACGGACGGTCGAGCCCTACCGGCTCGAGAACGGCCGTGAGGGCTGGTACGTCGAGTGCTACGACCTGACCAGGGAAGGCGTCCGCCACTTCAAGCTCGACCGGATCAAGCAGGCGGACCTCTCCGACGACGGCTTCGAGCCGCGGCCCGAGGTCGAAGAGCTGGCCGGGGTCGAGGGCTGGATGACCCACGGCGAGGTGCCGACCGCGCACGTCGCCCGCGTCTGGGTCTCCCCCGATCGCGCCCGCTGGCTGCGCGAGGAGCGGACCGTGGTCGAGGAGCTGGCCGACGGCGCCGTCGTCGTCGAGCTGCCCTACGCCGGCACCTCCTGGCTCGTGCGCGAGATCCTGCGCGGCGCCGGCGACCTCGTCGTCCTCGAGCCCGAGGACGCCCGCGAGGCGATCGCCAAGGAGATCGCCGGTTGACGAGTGCTCCCGTGTGGGGCCTATAGGCCCCAAAATGGAGCACTCGGCGCCGGGGCATCCCGAGATCGAGCGGATCGTCGCTCCGAATCCGGGGCCGATGACGCTGGCGGGGACCAACACCTACCTCTATGGCTCGGGGCCGTGCGCGGTGATCGACCCGGGCCCCGACGACACCGGGCACCGTGAGGCGATCCTCGCCGCCGCCGCCGAGCGCGGCGGACTCGGCACGATCCTGCTCACCCACGGTCACGGCGACCATGCCGACGGGGCGCCGGCGCTGGTGACCGCCGCCGCCGAGTCCGTCGCGGCAACGGGAGAGGGGGCAGCGGGGCGAGCGACGATCGTCCTCCCATCCGATGGCGAGGAGCCGTTCCCGGGCCTGCGCGCGCTGGCCACCCCCGGGCACGCCGCCGACCACGTCTGCCTGATCACCGAGGACCGGGTCTGCTTCAGCGGCGACCTCGTGCTCGGCGAAGGCTCGACCTTCGTCCCCCCCGACGGCGGCTCGCTGATCGCCTACATGGCCTCGCTGCGGCTGCTGCAGGCCGAGCCGATCGAGCTGATCTGCCCCGGCCACGGGCCCTGGATCGAAGATCCGGCGGCGAAGCTGGCCGAGTACGTCGAGCACCGCGAGATGCGCGAGCGCCGCCTGCTCGAGGCGCTCGAGGGCGGTGAGCGCTCAAAGCCGGCGCTGCTCGCCGCGGCCTGGGCGGACGTTCCCGAGAACCTGCGTCCGGCGGCGGCGATGGTGATGGACGCGCACCTGGAGAAGCTCGCCACCGAAGGGCGCCTGCCGGACGATTCACTGAGCTGAACGAGGTACTGGCTGCCCAGCCAGTATTCTGCGCCGATGGACGGCGCACGAGCGGCAAAGGTGGGACTGCTGGCAGGAGCCGCGGGCACCGGCCTCGCCGCCGCCGGCACCGCGGCCGTCTGGCACTGGATGGCGCGGCGGCCGTTGCCGAAGACGAGCGGCCGGATCGAGATCGAGGGGCCCGAGAGCGCGATCCGCATCCGCCGCGACCGCTGGGGCGTGCCCCAGATCGAGGCCGTCACCCACGCCGACCTCTTCTTCGGCCAGGGCTTCTGCCATGGACAGGACCGCCTCTTCCAGCTCGACTTCTACCGCCGCGTCGTCCGCGGCCGGGTCGCGGAGATCGCCGGCGAGGAGGGCCTGGCGATCGACCGGCTGATGCTCACCCTCGGCATCCGTCGCGCCGCCGAGCGCGAGGTGGAGGTGCTCGACTCCGAGCACCTCGCCCGCCTGGAGACCTTCTGCGCCGGGGTCAACGCGGCGGCCAAGAGCGCCCGCGCCCTGCCCTTCGAGATGCAGCTGCTGCGCCTCGGCGAGTTCAGCCCCTGGCGGCCGGTCGACGTCCTCAGCCTCGGCAAGCTGCTCGCCTTCGGCCTCTCGACCAACTGGGAGAAGGAGCTGCTGCGCAGTGACATGACCCGCGCCCTCGGGCCCGAGCTGGCGGCCAGGCTCGACCCCGGCTACCCCTCGGGCAACCCGGTCGTCACCCAGGAACCGTGGTCCGGCGAGGGCCTCGCCGTCGCCGAGCAGATCGACGCCGTGCGGCGCTCGATCGGGATGGCGACCGAGGCGAGCGGCTCGAACAACTGGGCCATCTCCGGCGAGCGCTCGGCGACCGGATCGCCGCTGATCGCCGGCGATCCCCACCTGCCGCCGAGCATGCCGGGCATCTGGTACCAGGTGGGCATGCACCGCGGCGGCCGCTTCGCCCGCGGCGCCTCGCTGCCCGGGATGCCGGGCATCTACATGGGCCAGAACAACGACGTCTGCTGGACCTTCACCAACGTGATGGCCGACATCGAGGACCTCTTCATCGAGCGGGTCGAGGGCGAGACCTACCTCTTCGAAGACGAGTGGCGGCCGCTCGAGCAGGTGCGCGAGGAGATCCCGGTCAAGGGCCGCGACGAGCCCGAGGTGCTCGAGGTCCGCAGCACCCACCACGGCCCGATCGTCAACGAGGCGCTGGGCGCCGACGAGGCCGAGCCGCTTGCCCTGCGCTGGCTCACCCTCGACGAGTCGGCCTTCTTCGCCGGCATGTACGAACTCGACGAGATCGAGTCCGGCCCGGAGCTGGTCCGCTTCCTCGAGGGCCACACCTCGCCGGCCTCGAACCTGATCTGGGCCGACCGCCACGGCTCGATCGGCTACAAGCTGATCGGCCGGCTGCCGCTGCGCAGGGGCAACTGCCCCGACCTGCCGAAGCCGGGCTGGACGGGCGAGTTCGAGTGGGAGGGGACGATCCCCTACGACGAGCTGCCGGAGACGGTCGACCCGCCGAGCGGCTTCCTGGTCACCGCCAACAACCGGATCGTCGGCGACGACTACCCGCACCACATCACCAGCGACTGGCTCGACGGCTTCCGCGCCCGCCGCATCGAAGAACTGCTGAGCGCCGGCGACGAGCACGACCTCGACGACTTCGAGGCGATGCAGACCGACGTGCTCTCGATCCCGGGGCTCGAGGCGGTGCGCCGGCTGAGCAAGCTCGAGCCCGCCGGCCAGCGCGAGCGCAGCGCGCTCGAGCGGCTGCGCAGCTGGGACGGAGAGCTCGACCGCGAGACCGTCGCCGGCACGATCTACCAGGCCTTCCTGCTGCGCCTGGCGCGCGAGGTGGCGCGGGCGGCGATCGGCGACCGCGACCTCGCCGAGCGCTGGCTCGACCGCGCCGACAACGGCTTCACCCCGCACGTCACCTCGCCCTGGCGCTGGCACTCGCACCTGATGGACCTCTGGGCCGAGGCCGACGACGAGCTGATCGGCCGGCCCTGGGACGAGCTCGTGCTCGAGAGCCTCAGCGGCGCCCTCGACGACCTCGGCGACCGCTTCGGCCCCGACCCCGACGGCTGGCTCTGGGGCAAGGTCCACGAGATGGAGTTCCCACACCCCCTCGGTGACGCGAACCCCCTGCTGCGCCGCCTGCTCAGCCGCCGGATCGAGGTCGGCGGCGCCCAGGAGACGGTCTGCCAGATCGCCTTCGACCCCAACGACCCCTACCGCGCGATCTGGGCGCCCGAGCTGGCGCATGGTCGCCGACCCGACCGCCCCCGAGCGCTCACGCTGGCAGATGTTCACCGGCCAGTCGGGCCACCCGGCCAGCCCCCACTACGACGACCTGCAGCCGGGCTGGAAGGCGGGCACGACGATGCCGATGGTCGGCGAGGGGCCCTGGGACGAGCTCGAGCTGATCCCGGCCGGCGCCCGCGCCTGAGCCTCGGTCAGGCGCCCGCCGGCCGGTACCAGTCGACGTACTTGCCGCAGGCCTGAGCGATCGGGACGATGCGCCTGCCGCCGCTGCGGGTGGCGACCAGCCTGCCCATTTCGGCGAAGGTGGTCGGCGCCGTCAGTAGCGGCTTGTCCACTTCGACCTCGACCTCGACCTTGGTCAGCTCGGGCACCTCGATCCGGCCGAGCGGCCAGCGTGTGCCGAGCCGGTCGAGGGTCGGCGGCATCGTCCGCCGCAGGTCCGCGACCCGGACGTGGATCGGGACCAGGCTTTTGTACTGGAGGGTCAGTGACCACTGGCCGGCGGGCAGCTTCATGCGGGTCGCCCCGGTCGAGCCGGCTCGGGTGGTCGGCACCAGTGTTTCGACCGGCTCCGGGCGGATCGCGGCGACGCCGCCGCCGGCCAGCGCCCGGCGCCCCGAGGGCTTGTCGCAGCGCAGGATCGCGCCGGCGAACTGCTGCTCGCGCAGGATCGACCGTGGCCCGAGCACCTCGACCCGGCGCCAGAGCTTGTAGTTGGGAGTCGTAGCCGCCAGCCGGATGCCTTTCGGTGGCGCGCTTCCCGCCGAGTCGCGCGGGGTCACCATCCATTCGAAGCGGTTGAGCGTTTCCGGGTCGACCGAGTCGAGGTCGAGCGGTTCGCCCGGGTACCAGTCCTTGCCCCGCTGCAGCCTCAGCACCTTGTGGTTGGCGTAGATGGCGGCCCGCGCCGGCACGCCGCCGAGCTCCCAGCGGTAGAAGTCATCGTCGCCGAAGAAGAGCGTTTCGCCGACCCCGATCTGCGCCCGCAGCGACTCCAGTTCGACGATGTGGTCGGTCGGCCCGACCGGGCTGAAGCGCAGCGCGCCGAGATCGGAGACGACGACGCTGACCGCGAGCCCGAGGGCGACGATCGTCGCCAGCGCCGGCAGGCGGCCGCGGCGGCGTTTCTCGGCGTCGACGAGCGGCAGGACGGCGAGGGCGAGCAGCATCGGCGAGAGGATCACCAGCGCCTTCGCCGTCTGGTACGGGGCGCGGGCGATCGCGGCGTAGGCCCAGATCACGAAGGCGCCGATCGCTCCGGCGAGCACCGGCCAGCGCTGCTGCCGGATCGCCCAGGCGGCGCCGAGGAGGACGAGGAGGACGGCGGCGCCGACCCAGATCCCGCCGAAGAAGAAGGGCGGCGGCGCCAGCCGGAAGTCGGCGTTGGGCCAGACCCCGAACGCCTGCCAGCCCGACAGCGGGCGAATCAGGTTGCCGAGGCCCGACTGCTGCAGCCCGAATGCCGCTTCCCCCTGACTGAGGAAGTAGTCGAGCCGTTTCGCCTGGGGCAGCAGCGCGACGACGAAGACGCCGCCCGCGACGAGGACCGGGACGACGTTCTCGAGCGCGGCCCGGCGCAGGCCGGCGAAGCCGGCGCGGCGGAACAGGAGAAAGCCGGTGATCGCCAGCCAGGCGCCGATCGCGGCAGCCGGCCAGACCAGGCCCGGCAGCGAGTAGGCCGACGCGACGCCGCCGCCGATCAGCGCCAGCGGGACCCAGCGCAGCGAGCGCCTCATTCCGAGCTCGGCGTACTCGGCCAGGTAGGCGGCGACGGCGATCATCAGGCCGGCCATCAGCACCTCCTTGAACGAGCTCTCCCCGTAGTAGGCGGTGACCATGAAGGGCAGGCCGACGACGGTCGCGGTGATCGCCTTGCCGAGCCAGCCGGCGCGGCGCAGGAAGGCGAGCGCGGTCCAGCCGTTGGCCAGCGGCAGCGCCATCGTCAGCCCGGTGAAGGCGGGGATCAGCGCGATCCCCGTGCCGCGCGAGAGCGCGGCGGCGACCGAGTGCGGACCGAGCGGGTACTCGGGCGGCAGCGGAGCGTTCGCCGAGACCGCTCGCGAGACGTACGCTTCGGCCCAGATCAGGTGGCTGGTCATGTCGTTGTCGAGGCTGACGCCGAGGATCCCGGCGTGGCCGGCGGCGACGAAGGGGATCGGCAGCAGCAGGGCGATCGGGACCACCGCGAGCAAGCCGGAGATCGGCGGGCGGTGAGCGCGGGAGGAGAGGCACCAGACCATCGCCATCACGGTCAGGGCGAGGCCGACGATCGCGGTCGCCTCGGCACGGCCCGGGTAGTGGTACTCGGGGACCCCGGCGAGCATCGCGATCGAGAGGCCGACCGGCGGCGCGACCCAACTCCAGCGCTTGGCGCCGCAGATCCGCAGCGCCGCCTGGCCGATGAAGAGGATCGCGACGCAGACGATCGCCGCCGCTAGGAAGCTCGCGGCCAAGCTCAGGGAGTCGTGCTGGTCTTGGCCACGATCGCGTACTCACCCTGGGTGAGGCGGTCGGTCTCCCAGTCGCCCTCGCCGACCGGGCAGAAGACGTCGCCGGCGGCGAACCCGGCCAGCTCGCTGAGGGCGAGAAGGGTCTCGGGGAAGAGCGGATGCTTGTGGGTCGGGTCGACCCAGAAGGCCTTCAGCGCCCTGGCGCTGTGCGGGTTGACGGTCTCCGCGACCAGCACGCCGCCCGGGCGCAGGCGGGAGCGGCTGAGCCTGAGCAGCCGCTCGAGCTTGCGCGGCCCGAGGTGCTCGACCACCTGGGCGCTGAAGACACAGCCCAGCGATCGCTTCGGCGTTCGCCGCAGGACGTCGAGCAGGTCCCCCTGGACGACGTTCTCGAGCCCCTTCTGCCGGCAGCGCTCGACCATGCCGGGGTCGAGGTCGACGCCGCGCGCATCGACGCCGGCGTCGCGCAGCAGCTCGAGGAACTCACCCCGGCCGCAGCCGAGGTCGAGCACCGGGCCGGTGCCGGCGACGAGGTCGACGTAGACGCGCTGTCGCTCGCGGATCATCTGTTCGGGCCCGCGAAAGAGGTCCTCGAAGGCGAGGTAGCCGCCTCTCGACCCGCTCTTGTAGCCGATCACCTTGCCGAGCCGTGGGTCCGAGCGGGTCGAGAATCGGTCTTCGGCCATGTAGGGCTTCGAGCCGGTGTCCTCCTCGAGCCTCGCCACCTGGTCGCGCAGGGCGTTGATCGCTCCCAGCGTGTCGGCCCGGGCGCGATCGTGCCCCTCGCGCAAATCTCCGATCTGGTCCCGCCCCTGGGCGACCTCGGCCTCGAGATGCCCCGCCGAGGTCTCGACCGCCGCCGCCAGGCGCGCGACCTCGACCGCGAGCTCGTCGATCTGCTCGCGCTGAGCGGCCTGGCGTTCGCCGCTCTCGCGCTGGTGCTCGGTCATCCGGGTTCCGGCGGCCCCCGCCAGGCGCAGCGCCTGCAGGATCTGCTCCTGGTGGGAAGCGAGGGTCGCCCGCAGCTCCTTGTCGCGGGCGAGCAGCGCCTCGCCTGTCTCGAGCCCCGACTCGGCCGCGGTCCGGGTCTCGGTGAGCGCTTCGCGCATCGACTCGATCGCCTCCTCGATCGACTCGACCGCCGCGGCTCGGGCCGCGACCTCGTCGGCCAGCTCGCCGACCGACTTGCGCAGCTCGCCGCCGAGCTCGCCGACCGACTCCCGCAGCTCACCGCCGAGCTCATCGACCGAGTCCCGCAGCTCGCCGTCGAGCTCGCCGCGTTGATCCCGGGCCCGCCGCTCGAGCGCGGCGACGTCCTCCCGGGTCTTGTTGAAGGCCTCCGTCGCGGAGCGCTCGACCCGGCGTTCGAGCGCCGCCAGCTCGCCGCTCAGTTCGTCGATCGAGCGCCGCGTGCTGAGGTCGATCCGGTGCTGGTAGGCCGTGTAGGGGCGCAGCAGGCGGAGGTAGGCGCGCTTCAGCCAGCGCCGCGCCGGCCCTGAGCCCGGTCGTGGGGGCGGCGCCTCGAAGCGCAACAGGTGGTGGAGCTGCGCGCGGCCCGAAGCCGGGTCGGCCGGGTTCCTTCTCGGTGCCGGGCCGCCCTCGGTGCCGTCTCCCTGGTTCGCGTCGTTCGCCGAGCCACCCGTCGCCGGCCTCGGGTGGGGCGCGTCGAGGCGGGCGAGGACACGTTCGCGCCTGACCGCGGTCAGGTGCTCCTCGAGCAGGCGTCCCGCCGCCTGCGGCGAGTGGGTGGAGCGGATGTCGGCGGCGGCACGGCGGCCGCGCTCCTCGGCGCCCTCGGGATCGTCGAAGGCAGCCCTCATCTTCT
Organism: uncultured Solirubrobacterales bacterium; assembly: GCA_963836415.1. Classification (GTDB taxonomy): domain Bacteria; phylum Actinomycetota; class Thermoleophilia; order Solirubrobacterales; family 70-9; genus VRUE01. The sequence goes on along the minus strand of CAWIJE010000004.1, from coordinate 783,736 downwards.
CCGCCGCCTCGCGCACGTCGGGCTCGGCCCAGCGGGCACGCGGCGGATAGGGATCGGCTTCCGCGCCGATCTCGGCGAGCTCGTAGCCGACCGGGTAGCTGTTCTCGGCGGTCATGAAGTCGAGGTTGCCCGAGTAGGCGGTGGCGATCGCCGGCTTGCCGAAGTACATCGCCTCGGCGATCGTCAGGCCCAGGCCCTCGGAGCGGTGCAGGGAGACGTAGCAGTCGCAGGCGGCGAGCATCGCGTTCTTGAGCGGGGCCTCGATGACGCCGTCGATCAGGTGGACGTCGGGGTGTCGGGCGGCCGCGTCGACGAGGATCGCCTTCTCGCGCGGGGCGCTCTCGCTGCCGATCGTCTTGATCACCAGGCTGGCGCCGGCGCCGGGCTCGAAGGCGCGACGGAAGGCTTCGATCGCGGCGAGCGGGTTCTTGCGGCGGAAGACGCTGCGGTAGTCGAAGAGGTAGAGGAAGCAGAAGCCCTCGGGCATGCCGAGCTCGGCCCGGGTCGCGGCGGCCGGCTCGACCGGGGTGACCGGGATCCGCACCGTCCGCACCGGAACGGAGGAGCTCGCCCGCAGCGCGTCGGCGACGAACTCCGAGGCCGCCCAGACTTCGTCGACGTGATCGAACGAGCCCTGCCAGCGCTGCGGAAACTCCTCCACCTCCCAGAACCAGAGGCCGGCGGAACGGCGGCCGTCTGAAGAGGGCCGGCGGAGAAGCCGCGGCCAGGGTCGGCAGCATGTCGGCGTTGACGCAGATCAGGTTGAAGTTGAAGGGCAGGTCGGAGTCCTCGAGCCGACCGAGCTCAGCGGCGAGTCGGGCGGCATCGACGGGAACGTCGATCGGCGCGACCCCGACCCCTGCCTCGCCCAGCGCCGCGACCACCTGGCGGGCCGCCTCGCCGACACCGAGCTCCGAGCTCAGGTAGCCGGCCAGGTTGACGCCGAGCCTGCCGTTGCGCCCGCCGCCGACCTTCGGCCGCCGCTCAGCCGCAGCCGCAGCCGCAGCCGCCGGCGCCGGGTCGGGAAGAAGCAGGTCGGAGATGTGGAGGTCGTCGGCGCTCTCCCGCATCCACTCCCTGTAGGCGGCGGCGTCGGCCCCCTCGACTTCGGGAAAGGCGACCATGAGGTCGGGGCGCTGCTCGTGGATCGCGAACGCGTATCGGCTGACGCCGCCGTTCCCCCCGGCCGACTCGTTGAGGTAAGCGAGGAAGCGGTTGGCGCCGCGGCGGCCGAAGACCGAGCCGTTCGTCTTGCCCTCCGCGGCGGCCTCCCGATAGAGCCTGCGGGCCGCCGCGTCGAGGCGGACCCCGTTCGGCAGGCGCTCCCAGCCGTATTCCCAGGTCTTCGTCTCTCCCTGCCCCTGCTCCAGCAGCAACCCCGCGTACTCGGCGCAGATCCGCGCCAGCGCCTGCGAGCGGGGCACCTCGATCCGGTTCTGGTGCTTGCTGAGCGCGGTCGGGGTCGCCGGGTCGAAGCCGCTGAAGTGGAAGAAGCGGAGCGGCTCCCCGTCGACGAGGTAGCTTCCCCCCGGCCCCGCCTCGAGCCGGCGCATCGGCAGGTTCCAGTAGGCGACGTTGTAGGCGGTGTCGCGGAGGATGTGGGTCCGCGGCCAGATTCCAGGCACGAGATCGATCCAGCGCTGGTCGACGAAACGCCCTTTGTGGGGTTCGATCAGGCAGTCGTACTCGAGCCGCTCCGACCACCAGGCGAGCAGCTCGTCGGCGACCTCGCCGTTGCCGAGCGAGATGAAGCCGAGGTTGTAGGCGCCGGCGATCAGGATGTCCTCTTCGGAGGGCTTGCGGCCGTCGCGGGGGAGGGGCGCGGTGAAGTGGGGGGTGAGGACGACACCGTGCTCGCGGGCCAGGCGGGCGACCTCCTCGATCGAGTCGGCGATCCAGATGTCGGGATCGAGATAGGTGATGGTCTCGACCCCGTCGCGATCCAGGAGGTGGCGCAGGAGCCAGGGCTTGACCGCGGTCGAGAGCTCGGTCACGTCGTAGGAAGCGGCCATCTTCTCCGGATCGGGAAGGCCGATCTCGTCGATCCCGATCAGCTCGAAGGGCTCCTCGCGCGGCTCGAGATAGCCCTCGAACTCGTCGATGACCAGAACCGAGCAGCGCCCGTCCGGGTGGTTGGCTTTGAACGACTCAGCCAGGACCCGGGCCTGCGATACATAGTTCTTCGCGATAATGGTGCAGATGTTCACGATTGAGGTGTGGAGTTTCCCAAAGCCATGAGCAGCGAGCGGACAAATGCACAAGAGCTGATCGACGGGGTCGAGAGCTGGTACCACCAGATCGAAGTCGCCCCCGGCCTGGTGACGCCGGGAGTGAATGAGTCGCAGCTGGTCCTCACCGCGCTCGAACTGCCCGATGACCTCTCCGGCCTGCGGGTCCTCGACATCGGCACCCGCGACGGTTTCTTCGCCTTCGAGTGCGAGCGCCGCGGCGCCGATGTGACCGCCGTCGACTACATGAACCCCGAGGAGACAGGCTTCCTCGTCGCCAAAGAGCTACTCGGCTCGCGGGTCGAGTTCGTCCAGGAGAACGTCTACGACCTGAGCGAGGAGCGCTACGGCGGTTTCGACCTCGTCCTCTTCCTCGGCGTCCTCTACCACCTGCGCGACCCGATGCTCGCCCTCGACCGGATCTGGGACGTCTGCCGAGGCCGGCTGATCGTCGAGACGCAGGTGATCGACGAAGCGCTGTTGACCGCCGCCGGCGACTTCAAGCACCTCGCCGAGATCGACCCCGAACTCGAAGCGATGCCGCTGATGCAGTTCTACCCGGGCGATTCGTTGAACGGGGACCCGACCTGCGTCTGGGCCCCGAACGAGGCCTGCCTGCGGGCGATGCTGGAGGAGGTGGGATTCGCCGTCGACGCTCAGATCCGCCTCGGACAGCGTGGAATCGCCTTCGCCACCTGGGAGGACGACCACGAACGGCGGTACTGGCGCGCTCGGGACCGGACTGCGGGCCGACTCGGCTGATGCCGAGCCTAGCCTGCTTCTTCTTCCTGCTTTTCCTTGACGATTTCGTCGACGAAGAGGACCTCGATCAGCTTCCATTCACCGTTCAGCTTTTCGAGTTCAAGCGTCTCTTTCGTCGGCGAGCCGTCGGGCGGCGTCCACTCGACCTCCACCTTCGCCGAGGTCCCGGTGATTTTCGACGAGGTCACTTCGACCTGGCCGGCGAGGTCTTCGGCCACGTAGTTGAACTGTCCGGCGAGGTCCGGCAGAGAGGGTTCGGACGCGTAGAGTGGCAACGCGTTCTTCGGGTCGTTGAGCTGGATGTAGCGCCACCACTGAAGCACCGTGTGGGTGGGCTGGCCGGCCGGGTATTCGTCGATCTGGGCAGTGGAGACCGTGTCGGCCGCCTTCGGCGGCTGGGGGATGCCGGCCTGCGATTCGGCGGCCGTCGACGATCCGGTGGTGCCACCGCCTCCGCATCCGGGTAGGGCGATAAGCAGCGCGGTCAGCGCCGTCAGGGAGAAAAGTGTGTACAGACGTCCAGACAAGAAGAGCGGGAAGCCTACCCATATCTATGCTGCGGGGGTGCCGGCGGTGAGCGGGAAGCGGATTTGCGTGGTCGTGCACTACGGCGGTATGGGCGGCGTCGCGCGCTCCCTGCCGCTTCGCCTGGAGCGGCTCGCCGAAGAGGCGGAGCTCGAATTCCTGGTCCCCTGCGCCGGCCCGGTCGCCGAGCGGCTCGCCGCTCTGGGCCCGGTCGAGACGCTGGGCTACGACGCGCTCACCTTCCCCGACGGTGGACACCGGGCCCCTAGCCACCTGCTCGCCCTGGCCGCCCAGCAGCGGCGCTTTCGCTCGCACTTCCAGCGCACCCGGCCGGACCTGGTGATCACCAGCTCGATGATGCTGCCGACCGCGGTCAGGGCGGCGCGGCGCGAGCGCATCCCGGTCCTCGTCCACTGCTCTTTGCTGCTCACCACGGAACGGCTGCCTTCCGGATTCAAGCGCTGGACCGCCGATGTCCTCGTCCGCCGCACCTTCGAGTGGGCGGAGCGCGTGGTCGCCTGCTCGCAGATGGCCGCCGACCAGTTCGACGGCCTGGGCGACCCGGTCGAGGTCGTCTACCCGCCGATCGCCGAGCCCGAGGAAGGGCTAGACGAAGGAGCCGCCGCCCTGCGTCGCCACCATGGGATCCCCCCGGGCCAGGCCTGCATCGCGGTCGTCGGCAACATCACCCGGGGCAGGGGGCAGGACGTCGTAGTCCGCGCGATGCCGGCGGTGCGGGAGCGGATCCCCGACGCGCGCCTGCTGATCGTCGGCGCGCCCTTCGACCGCCCGCGCGACATCGCCTACCGGGAGCGACTGACGAATCTCGTCCGTGGCCTCGGCCTCGAAGGCGCGGTCCACTTCACCGGCCCGGTCGACCGGATCGGCGAGGTCTACGGCGCCGCCGACGTGGTCGTCAACCCGGCCCGCGTGCCCGAGTCCTTCGGCCGGGTCGCCTGCGAGGCGACGCTGGCCGGCATACCGGTCGTGTCGACCAGGGTGGGGGCGGTCGAGGAGGTGCTCGGAGATCGGGCCGAGGCGCTTCTGGTCGACCCCGACGACCCCGGGCAGATCGCCGGCGCGCTGCTCGATACCTTTGCCGACCCGGCGTCCGCGAGCCTTCGGGTCGAGTCGGGCAGGGCCAGGGTCCAGGAGCGATTTCGGCCCGCCCCGCTGGCGGACAGGTTTGCCGAGATCGCGGCCGAAACGATCGCCGCGGGGCTCTCTACGGAGTTGAGCGAAGAGCCTCCAGCTCCCTCTCCTCAGCCGCCGCCTGCCGCCAAAGCGCCCGCTTAGCGAGCAGGCGCAGCCGCAACCGCAGCCTCTGCGCGAGCCACGAGCGACGCTCGGCCCGGGCGCCGACGGCGCGCCTCAGGACCTGGCGCCGGCTTGCCGCCGCGACCCGCTCGGGCCCCTCCGGCCAACGGCGCAGGCTCGAGCCACGGCGACGGTGCTCGACCCGCGCCAGCTCCGGGCAGAACCAGGACCCGACCCCGCGCGACTCGGCGCGCAGGCCGAGCTCCATGTCCTCGGCGTACATGTGGATCGCCGGGTCGAAGGGGCCGAGCTCGATCAGCAAATCCCTGGGGGCGGCGAAGCAGGCGCCCGAGAGCCAGGCGACCTGGGTCGCGCTCGCCAAGCGCCAGGGCTCCGTCCTGCGTTGCAGCGCCCGCGGCTGGGCGCGGCCGGGCAGGACCGCGCCGATCCAGGGCCAGACCCCGGCCGGCGGGCCCGAGGCGGAGGGCTGGTCGGAGCCGTCGGCTTCGACCAGGCGCGGGCCGGCGAGGCAGCGCTCGCGGCAGGCGAAGCGGGCCAGCTCCGGCAGGCCGGCGTCCAGCGGGCGGGCGTCGGGGTTGATCACGACGACCGCCTCGCCGGCGGCGAGGGCGACGCCGCGGTTGACGGCGGCGCCGAACCCGACGTTCTCGGGGAGCCGCTCGAAACGGCGCCGGTGCGACCAGGCCGCGAGCGCCGCCTCGGGCTCGTCGCCGGAGGCGTTGTCGACGACGATCAGCTCGGCCTCCGGCCCGGCCCGGCCGTCGAGCGCGCCGAGCAGCAGCCGCAGGTCGGCAGCGCTCTCCCAGGTGACGACCACGAAAGAGAGGCTCGGGCCCTCCATCCGCCGAGCCTACCCCGATCTCAGAGGCGCTCGGCGAGCGTCCGCGCTTTGCTGCGGAAGACCAGCGCCGCGGCCACGCAGACGGCGATGAAGATCGCCGCGGGGCCGATCCAGCCCCAGACCGAGCCGGCGGCGGCGATCACGGTCGGGGCTTCGGGGTCGACCGCCCACTTGCGCATCAGCTCGAAGATCGGGGCGAGCGGATTGACGATCAGCAGCCAGTGGAATTCCTCGGGGACGTTTTCGACCGGGTACATGATCGGTGAGGCGTAGAAGATCGCGAGCGCCATCACCGACCAGATCTGGGCGACGTCGCGGAACTGGACGAAGAGGGTCGAGAGCAGGAACGAGAGCGCGATCGTGAAGATCAGCAGCGCCAGCATCAGGATCGGCACCAGGAGCCAGGTCGAGAGCGGCGTCAGCCCGGTGAGGAAGAGGATCACCATGATCGCGATCAGGTTGAGGACGAAGGTGAAGAGCGCGGTGAGCACGATCGAGAGCGGGATCACGGCGCGAGGGAACTCCATCTTGCGCAGCACGCCTTCGTTGGCGACCATCGAGCGGATCGCGGCGGCGGTCGCGTCGGCGAAGAACTGGAAGAAGAGCAGGTTGATCAGGAGCATCGCCGGATAGTTGGTCACAGTCGCGCCGATGCCGAGGACCTGGCTGAAGACGAGGTAGATGACGCCGAACATCGCCAGCGGCCGGGCCAGGGTCCAGACGTAACCGAGGAAGGAGCCGACGTAGACGAGCTTGAACTCGGCCACCGAGCTGAGCCAGAGCAGGTCCCAGAAGCGACGCCAGTTCGAGTCGAGCGCCCTCGGCCCCGAGATCTCCTCCAGGGTCAGTGCCTCCGACGGCGGGCTCAATGCGCCACGACCTTCAGCGAGCCGCCCCGCTCGGGCTCCGGTCGGGTGACCCGCGCGTAGGCGTCCGCCACCTCGGCCGGGGGGCCCTCGTGAACGAGCTCGCCGTGGTGGAAGAGGAGGGCGCGGTCGCACTGCTCGACCATCGTCTCCATCGCGTGGGTGACGAAGATGATCGTCTTGCCTTCGCCGCGCAGCTCGGCGAGCCGGGTCAGGCATTTCTCGCGAAAGTCGGCATCGCCGACGGCGAGCACCTCGTCGATCAGGAGGATGTCCGCGTCGACCTTCGCCATCGACGGCGAAGCCGAGCCGCACCCGCATCCCCGATGAGTAGTTCTTCAGTTGACCTGGGTGAACGCCTCGAGGCCGGCGAACTCGATGATCTCGGGATAGAGGGCGCCGGCGACGGCGGGCTCGAGGCCCATCATCACGCCGCTGACGACGACGTTGTCGAAGGCGGCGAGCTCCGGGTTGAGGCCGACGCCGAGCTCGATGAAGGGCGCGACCCGGCCAGCCACCGGACGTGCCGCCGTCGGCCGGTAGACGCTGGCGATCAGCTTCAGCAGGGTGCTCTTGCCGGAGCCGTTCGGGCCCGACGATGCCGAGGAACTCGCCCTCGGCGACGTCGAACGAGACGTTTCTCAGCGCCCGGAGCTGCTGGCTGGAGCGGCTGCGAAGTGGGTGCAGGGCCCGCTCCTTCAGCGTTTCCATCTGGTGGGCGGGCATCTGGAAGGACTTCTGCAGCTCGCGGACCTCGATCGCGACCGGGGCCGGCGCGGCCTTCAGCGGCGTCGGCGGCGCGGTCTCCTCCGCCACCGGCTCCTCGACCGCGGGCGGCGCGGGGGGCTCGGCGGGCGCGGCCGCCTCGGGGGTCGCGGCCCCGCTCGCTTCTTCGAGCTCCATGCGGTGCCTGTAGACGGCGTCGAGCTCGTCATGGAACTCGGCGTGGCGGCGCTGCGCGGTCGCCAGTTCCTGCTCGAGGCGCTCCGCTCTGGCCTGGAGGACACGAACCTCGCGGCGCAGGGTCGCCCGTTCCTGATCGGAGAGCTTGCGCTCCGCCTCGAGCCTGTCGATGAGCTCGGCCATGCGGGCGAGCTCCGCCCTGAGCTCGGCGCTGCCGCTGCCTGCGCGCTCTCCCATCGCGCCTAAAGTAGCCGAATGTCAACCGCCATATGTATGGCGACGTTCAATCCGGACAGAGATCTGTTGGGGGCGCAGATCGAGTCGATTCGCGGGCAGGACGCCGAGGACTGGGTCTGCCTGGTCGGCGATGACGGCTCAGAGCCGGCCGCACTCGACGCGATCCGCGAGCTGATCGGCGCCGACCCGCGCTTCGTCGTCCATGCCTTCGAGCGGCGGCTTGGCGTCTATCGCAACTTCGAGCGGCTGCTCGGGCTGGTCCCGGCCGAGGTGGAGCTGGTCGCCTTCTGCGACCAGGACGACCGCTGGCACCCCGACAAGCTCTCGACCCTCGCCGCGGCGATCCGGCCCGGGGTCGCCCTCGCCTACTCGGACATGCGGATCGTCGACGAGTCGGGCGCCGTGCTCGCCGCCACCTACTGGACGCGGCGCCGCAACAACAGCACCGACCTGCTCTCGCTGCTGATCGCCAACACCGTCACCGGCGCCGCCACGGCCTTCCGCCGCGAGCTGCTCGGGCACGCGCTGCCCTTCCCCGCCGAGCAGCCGGGCAGCTTCCACGACCGCTGGCTCGCCCTGGTCGCGCTCGCCGAGGGCGACCTGGCCTACGTCGACCGGCCGCTGCTCGACTACGTCCAGCACGAGGGGGCGGCCCTGGGCCACGCCCGCGCCAACCGCGGCGGCGCTCCGCGCCGCGGCGCTGGCGAGTGGCGCGAAGCCGCCGCGCGGCTGCGCAGCGGCGAGCTCGCCCGGCGCTGGCAGCAGGCCTACCTCGACGTCTGCGTCCGCGTCGGGATCGAGGCCCGCACCCTCGAAGAGCGCTGCGGCGGCTCGATGAGCGAGCCCAAGGCGCGCGCCGTGCGACGGCTGGCGCGGGCGGAGCGCAACCCGCTCGCCGTGCCCTGGCTCGAGCTGCGCAGCCTGCGCCGCCACCTCGGCCGCGACGAGACGATGGGGGTCGAGCGCGGCCTCGCCCGCGGCTATGCCTGGCGCCAGCTGACCGCCGTGCGGCGGCGGCTCAGCCGACCGCGTCGGCCTGCGCCGCCGCGGTGACGTTGCGGACCAGCTCGACGACCTCGGCCGGCGCCTTCTCGGGCGAGCCGGAGTCATAGGGCGGGTCGGGGTCGTACTCGATCCCGAGCTGGATCGCCTGGGCGACGATCGGGCCGAGCTCGACGTCGACCAGGTGCAGCGCCATGTCGAGCCCGGCGGTGACTCCTGCCGCGGTGATCACCTTGCCGTCCTCGACCCAGCGCCCGCCGACCGGGTCGGCGCCGTACTGGCGCAGGGTCTCGAGCTCGACCCAGTTCGAGGTCGCGCGCTTGCCCTCGAGCAGGCCGGCGGCGCCGAGGATCAGCGAGCCGGTGCAGACCGAGGTGGTCCAGCGGGTCGTCGCGTCGATCGCGCGCAGCCAGGAGAGCAGCTCATCGTCCTCGAGCAACGGCCGGCTGCCGATGCCGCCCGGGATGACGACGATGTCGGCCGACTCGACCTCGTCGATGCCGTGGTCGGCCTGCAGCGCCAGGCCGCCTTCGGAGCGCACCAGGCCCGGCTGCTTGGCGACGAAGCGGACCTCCCAGTCGGGCACGTTGCGCATCACTTCGTAGGGGCCGACGGCATCCTGCGCGGCCAGCTTGTCGAACATGAGGACTGCGATGTCTGTGGTCATGCCGACATCGTCGCCGCCGGCGCGACCAATTTCCAGAGGCAGGAATGACAATGTTCGCTAGATTCCTGCCATGACCGCCGCACACCGCGTCGTCGGCCTCTGCCTCGACTGGATGGTCCCCTTCGACCTCTCGGCCCCGGTGCAGGTCTTCGCCTCCGCCGGGCCGCTCAGCGGACGGCCCCTCTACGAGGTCTCGACCTGCTCGCCCGGCGGCCGCGAGGTGCCGACCACGAGCGGCTTCTCGATCTCACCCGGCCGCGGGCTCGAGGCGCTGGCCGAGGCCGAGACGATCGTCGTGCCCGGCTACGGGACGATCCTCGACCCGCCGCCGGAGGACGCGCTCGAGGCGCTTCGCGGGGCCGCCGCGGCCGGCGCCCGGGTGATCTCGGTCTGCACCGGCGCCTTCGCCCTCGCCCACGCCGGGCTGCTCGACGGGCGCCGGGCGACGACCCACTGGGGCTGGGCGGGGGAGCTCGCCGCCCGCTTCCCGGCGGTCGAGGTCGACCCGGCGGCGCTCTACGTCGACGAGGGCAGCGTGATGACCTCGGCCGGCCTCAGTGCCGGCATCGACCTCGCCCTGCACGTCGTCCGCGAGGACTTCGGCGCCGCCGCCGGGGCGCGGGCGGCGCGACGCATGGTCGCCGCCCCTCACCGCGACGGCGGCCAGGCGCAGTTCTTCGAGGGCGAGATCGCCGATCCGCGGCGGGGCTCGCTCGAGCCGACCCGGGCCTGGGCGGCGGAGCGCCTGGCCGAGCCGCTCGACGTCGCCGCGCTGGCCGGCCACGCCGCGGTCAGCCCCCGCACCTTCGCCCGCCGCTTCCGCGAGGAGACCGGCAGCACGCCGCTGCAGTGGCTGCTCGGCCGCCGCGTGCTCGAGGCGCGGCGGCTGCTCGAGCAGACCGACCTGCCGATCGAGGGGGTCGCCCGCAGCTGCGGGTTCGGCAGCGCCGCCTCGCTGCGCGAGCACTTCCGTCGCGCCACGGCGACGACGCCGACGGCCTACAGGCGCTCGTTCCGCCTAGAGTCTGCGGCGTGAACCGCCGCGACCAGATCAGGCTCTCGGAGGAGGAGCTGGCGGAGCTGTTCGAGACCGAGCGCGTCGCCGTCGTCAGCAGCATCGGCCCGCGTGGATGGCCGCACTCGATGCCGCTCTGGTTCGTCCCCCGCGCCGGCGAGGTCTGGATCTGGACCTTCGCCAAGTCGCAGAAGGTGAAGAACCTCGAACGCGACCCGCGGGCGACCCTGCTGCTCGAGACCGGCACCGAGTACTCCGAGCTGCGCGGCGCGATGATCGAGGCCGAGGCCGAGATCCACCGCGACGGCGAGACCGTCCTCGCCTTCGCCGAAGAGCTCACCCTGCGCTACGCCGAGGGGATCACCTCGCTCGAGGGCGACGCGAAGAGCGCGCTCGAGGCGCAGGCGCCGAAACGGGTGGCGATCCGCTTCGTCGCCAAGCGCCTCTCGAGCTGGGACCACCGCAAGCTCGGCGGCACCTACTGATGGCGCGACGGGCGCTGATCACGGGGATCACCGGCCAGGACGGCAGCTACCTCGCCGAGCTCCTGCTCGAGAAGGGCTACGAGGTCCACGGCCTCGTCCGCCGCCTCTCGAGCGAGAACCACGGCCGGCTCGGCGCGATCCATGACCGCATCGTCCTCCACACCGGCGACCTGCTCGACCAGCGCTCGCTGGTCGATGCGATCCGCGAGTCCGAGCCCGACGAGATCTACAACCTGGCGGCGATGTCGTTCGTCGCCGCCTCCTGGGTGCAGCCGACGCTGACCGCCGAGTTCACCGGGGTCGGCGTCACGCGGATGCTCGAGGCGATGCGCGAAGCCAGCCCCGAGGCTCGCTTCTACCAGGCCTCCTCGAGCGAGATGTTCGGCAAGGTGAAGGAGACCCCGCAGAGCGAGCTGACGCCGTTCTACCCGCGCAGCCCCTACGGCGTGGCGAAGGTCTACGGCCACTTCATCACCGTCAACTACCGCGAGAGCTACGACCTCTACGCCTGCTCCGGGATCCTCTTCAACCACGAGAGCCCCGCGCCGCGGCATCGAGTTCGTCACCCGCAAGGTCACCCACGGCGTCGCGCGCGATCAAGCTCGGCCTGCGCGACGGAGCTGCTGCTCGGCAACCTCGACGCCCGCCGCGACTGGGGCTACGCGCCCGACTACGTGGAGGCGATGTGGCGGATGCTCCAGCAGGACGAGCCGAGCGATTTCGTGATCGGGACCGGGGTCGACCACTCGGTCCAGGACCTCGTCGACGTCGCCTTCGCCAGGGCCGGGCTCGACCCGGCGCAACACGTCCGCCAGGACCCCAGATTCCTGCGCCCGGCCGAGGTCGACCTGCTGGTCGCCGACTCGTCCAAGGCGGCCGCCGAGCTCGGCTGGAAGCCGGGGACGAGCTTCGAGCGGATGATCGAGCTGATGGTCGATGCCGACCTCGAGCTGGGCGGATCGAGACAACCCGCGTAAGCGCGTGTTCAGGGGGGAGCGAACCGCTACCTTTCCCCGTTCGATGAAACGCCGGATCTCAGTCATCGCCGTCTTCCTGCTCGCTCTCGCGGCGCTGCCGGTCGCGATCGCCGGCGGCGAGAAGCCGCCCGTCGTGCCCTCGGCGCCGGCCGAATTCTTCGGCGTCGCGCCGCAGACGCCGCTCACCCTGCGCGACCTCGAATACATGCGCGCCGGCGGGATCAACTCGATCCGCGTGCCGATCATCTGGGGCGCGATCCAGCCGACCAAGAAGGCGAAGTACAACTGGGAAGCGGTCGACGACACGATGCGGCTCGCCGCGGAAGCCGAAATGCAGGTCCTGCCCTACGTCTACGGGACGCCGGCCTGGCTCGGCAAGCCGACCACGCTGCCGGTCAGGAACGGCCGCCAGCGCTCCGCCTGGCAGGGCTTCCTCAAGGCGCTGGTCGCCCGCTACGCGCCCGGCGGCGAATTCTGGCGCGAGCACGCGAAGGCCGTCAACTACGAACCGGCGATCCCCAACCCGGTGCCGATCAAGGCCTGGCAGATCTGGAACGAGGCCAACTTCTTCTACTTCGCGGTGCCGGCCTCGCCGCGCCTCTACGCCCAGCTGATCAAGATCTCGAGCCAGGCGATCAAATCGGTGAGGCCCGGTGCCAAGGTGATCCTCTCCGGCCTCTTCGGCGAACCGAACCCGAAGCCGCCGAAAGGGATGACCGCGGTCAACTTCCTCGAAGAAATCTACCGCTACCCCGGGATCAAGAACTACTTCGACGGGGTCGCTCTGCACCCCTACGCGGTCGACGCCGAAACGCTCGAAGAATTCGTCGAAGAATTCCACGAAGTCTCGACCGTGAACCGCGACCGCCCCGGGCTCTACATCACCGAGATGGGCTGGGGCTCGCAGAACGACTTCCAGCAGGTCGCCTTCGAGCAGGGGATCCAGGGCCAGGTCCGCCAACTGCGCGACTCCTACGCCTTCCTGCTCGAGAACCGGCGCCGGCTCAACCTCAAGCAGGTCTACTGGTACTCCTGGAAGGACAGCCACGAATACGTCGCCTGCAGCTTCTGTGACTCGGTCGGCCTCTTCCGCGGCGGCAAGGGCTTCCGGCCCAAGCCCGCCTGGCACGCCTTCGTCGCCCTTACGGGCGGCCGGCTGAGGCCCTGAGGGACGCGTCGCCGGCGAGGTAGAAAAGGTTGACTGCCGGCTGTCCCTCGTAGGGCAGCATGCGCTTGGCGGTCGGGTCGAAGACGAAGGGGCTGTAGCCGTCCTCGGCGAGCAGCTCGATCACCCGCGGCGCCCGCTCCGATTTCTCGATCATCAGGACCGGGTAGCAGCGACGGATCGTCTCCCTCATCCCCTCCAGCACCCCGAGCTCGGCGCCCTCGACGTCGATCTTGACGAACTGCGGCTCGAGCTCGAGCTCGTCGAGGCGACGAAGCTCGACCGTGACCTCCTTCAGCCCGAGGCGGGCCGGGTCCTCGCCCTGGGCCGCGAGCTGCTCGATCACGTTCTCGGCGTCGCCGCGGTGCAGCGAGGCTTCGGCGGGCAGCTCGTACGAGTCGAGCATCGGCACGAAAAGCGTCGCGGTGCGCGACTCTTCGGCGGCGCCGACCATGAGGAAGCGCTGGCCGCGGATCAGGCGGCCGACGAAGCGCAGGTCACCGCGATGCTCGGGCAGCGGCTCGAGCGAGAGGATCGGCGAGCGCCGGTTGAAGATGCGGAAGGAGAGCGCCGACTGGCCGATGCTGGCGCCGATGTCGAGGAAGAGCCCGTCGCCCGGCAACTCGCCGAAGGCAGCGAAGTCCGGGTCGTGGGGATGACGCCGCGCGTACCTCGCCGCGGCCCGCAGCCGGCGGGCCCAGAGGTAGACGAAACCGGTGCGCGAGAGCGCGACCTTGAGTCGCGGCGGCCGTGCGGGGATGTGGCGCTCCTGAAGGGGCATGGTCCTGCTTTCGATGGACGCTATACGCTGGGTTGAGAAGTGATCGTTCCGGTCATCGCATTCCTGGCAGCGGGGGCTGCGGCGCTCTACTGGGGGCGTCCGGCCATGCGCGCAATCGTCGCACTCGCGATCATCCTCGCGCCGATGAGGGGCGGGCTGCTGGCCCTCGCCGACGACGCCAACCTCTCCAACTCGAGCCTGGCGATCAACGCCCTGGTTCCGGCCCTGATCGCGGCGCTGGCGCTCGTCGTCCTCTACCGGATGCGTCCCCGGCCCTCCGACTTCCCGACCCCGCTGCTGGTCGGCTTCGGGCTGATCGTCGCCGTCTGCGTCTTCAACTTCATCTTCCAGGAGGTCGGGCTGAAGCTCTACGGGGTGGGCGTCGCCCAGTACCTGGCCTACCCGGTCATGGCCCTGGCGGCCTGGCCGCTCTACCAGAAGGGCGACGCGGTCCGCGTCGGCCGCCTCTTCATCGTGATGGGCGCCATCGTCGCCCTCACCGTCTTCCTGCAGGCGATCGGCGTCGGCGGCTTCATCCAGTCGGCGGGGGCCGTGGTCGAAGGCCTCGCCGCCAACCGCTACGCCGGCATCACCGGCAGCTACCTGCACACCTCGGCCTTCCTCGGCATCACCATCGTCCTCCTCTACGGCGAGCTCTTCCGGCTCGAGGACCTGCGCGCGCGGCTGCTCGGCACCGCCCTGCTGGCGACGCTGATGAGCGCCGAGATCCTCACCTTCAGCCGCTCCGGGATCGTGATCTCGGCGATCGGCGCCGTCATCTTCCTCCTCCTCGGCAGCGGCAAGCGCGCGGTCTTCGCGGCGATGCTGGTGCCGGCGATCGCGATCGCGCTCGGCGTCGGCGCGATCGGCGGCGTCCCCCCCAACGCGGTCGGCGAACGGGTCGGCTCCGGGCTCAGCCCGAGCGGCGACCCCGGCAACGACCTGCGGGTGGAATCGTTCTCGCAGGCGATCGACCGCTTCGAGGACGCCGGCGTCGGCCGCAAGGTGGTCGGCGAAGGGTTGGCCTCGACCGGCAACGCCCGCAAGCTGGTCAAGGGCGACGTGATCGCGGTCGAGAGCTACTACCTGAAGCTGCTGCTCGAGACCGGGATCATCGGCCTGATCGTGCTCGGCGCCTTCCTGGTCTGGGCGGCGCTGATCTTCGCCCTCTCGCTCTGGCGGGCGATCGACCCGGTAGTGATCGGGGTCGGCGCCGCCGGCCTCGGCCTCTCGCTCTACAACGCGATCTACCCGGCGCTCGAAACCCAGATCCTCGCTCTCGCCTGGTGGATGCTCTTCTTGCTCTGCCTGGCGCTGAGGCGGGACGCCGCCGAGCAGCAGCACGAGGACCCTTCCGCGTCGGGCGCCGAGCCCGCCCGGGTCGCAGCCGTCTAAGGTCTGCGACCGGCTGAACACGCTGCGCGGAAAACTGCGGAAGACCGTAGCCAGGCCGCGGATCAGGGCGGGCCTGATCGTCGTGATCGGCAACCTCGTCGGCGCCGGCGCCGCCTTCACCGCGGCGATCGTCGCCGCCCGCGTCCTCGACCTCGACCAGTTCGCCGCCTTCGGCGTCGGCCTCGCCGTCAACAGCCTCGTGGTCCAGCTCGGCGACTTCGGCCTCGGCACGGTCGCGATCGCCGAGCGCGCCGACGCCTCGAGCCAGGCCAACGCGCATGCCAAGGCCAAGGAGCTGGCCCTCTACCGGGCCCGGACTTCGGCTGTGGTCAGCGCCGTCGCCGTCGGCGTCACCTTCGTCCTGCCCTCGCTCGCCCCTTACCGGGACGCCGCCGTGATCGGCGCCGGCGGCGCCGTCCTCGGCGGCATGACGCTCTTCTTCGTCTGGTCGCTGCAGGGGGAGCGGCGCTTCCTCGCCGCCGGCTCGCTGCAGGCGACCCAGGGCCTGTTGCGCCTCGCCCTGGTCGGCGCCTGCGCGATCGCCGGCCTCGGCGCGGCGCCGATGATGGTCGGCTACGCGGTGATCGCGCCGGCGGTCGCCGGAATCCTCGGCGCGATCGCGCTGCTCGCCCGCCCGGTCCCGGCGCTTGCCGAGGGCGAGGACCCCGAGCTCGAGCACCAGGTCGACGTCAGCCGCCGCCGCACGTTCGCCGGCGCCGGCGTCTTCGCGGCGCTGCTGCTGAACGGCGACGTGCTGCTGCTGACCGTCCTCGCCGACGCCCACCAGGTCGCCGTCTACGCCGCGGCCTGGCGCTTCGGCGCCGGCATGCTCTTGATCAACACCGCGGTCGCCAGCGCCCTGCTGCCCTTCATCCTCGCCGCCGACGACGCCTGGGCCGAGACCAAGAAGCTGGTCCGGCTGGGGCTGCTGGTCACCGCCGGCTGGGCGGTCCTGGTGCCGCTGATCGTCTTTCTCGGCCCGCTGATCCTCGGCTCGGTCGGCGAGGAAGCGAAGGAGCCGCTGACGCTGCTGGCGATCGCCTTCGCGATCGACGGCTTCTACTTCGTGCTGTACCAGATCTACGTCCGGGTCCGGCGCGAGTCGATGGTCCTCGCCCTCGCCGTGGTCGAGTTCGCGGTGATGGCGATCGTCACCCTGATCCTGCACGACCACGGGGCGCTGGCGCCGGCCTGGGGGCAGCTCGTCGCCAGGGTCGTCGTCGTCGCCGTCGGCGTCACCCCGGTGGTGCTGGCGGCGCTCGGCCGCTGCGACTGGTTCGACGCTACTTCTTGAACTTCTTCGAGCGCCAGAGGCCCGAGCGGTGCAGCATCAGCCGCACCCCGGCCCAGAGCGTTTTGGTGCCGTAGATGACGCCGGGCTTGAAGCTGACCGACGAGGCGTCGTCGAAGTAGCGGCCCGAGGCCGGCACCTCCTCGATCCTCTGCTTGAAGTAGGCGGCCTGCATCAGGACCTCGGAGTCGAAGCTGAAGTCGGAGGCGTTGCGCAGGAAGGGGATCGTCAGCAGCAGCTCGCGCGAGTAGGCGCGGTAGCCGGTGTGGGCCTCGGAGAGGTGGGTGCCCATCATCTGGTTCTCGGTGATCGTCAGGAAGCGGTTGGCGATGTACTTCCAGCGCGGCATCCCGTTTTCCAGCGCCATGCCCGGGCGGGCGAGCCGCGAGCCGAGCACCAGGTCGGCCCTGCCCTCGAGGATCGGCGTCACCATCGCCGGGATCAGCTCGGGCGGGTACTGGCCGTCGGGGTGGAGCATCACGACGGCGTCGGCACCGCGCTGAAGGGCCTGCAGGTAACAGGTCTTCTGGTTGGCTCCGTAGCCGACGTTGTGCGGGTGCCAGATCGTGTGCACGTTGAGGCTGCGCGCCAATTCGACCGTGTCGTCGGAGGAGGCGTCGTCGACCAGGATCACCTCGTCGACCCAGTCCTGCGGAATCGCCTGGTAGGTCTCCTCCAGCGTCTTGGCAGCGTTCATCGCGGGCATCACGACGATGACCTTTCCCTGCGGACGAGCCGCTGCCGGCGCGTCGCTGCTCTGAGCAAGTGCTTCGTCAGCCACGGCGGGCCTCAATGTACACAGTCCCTCCGCGCCTGGCGGCCACCTCGCCGAGGCTGGCGAGGATCCCGAGCGGCAGGAAGACCGTGCCGGCGAACAGCGTCGCGATCCGCTGCGGCCCGGTCATCGGCGCGCTCCGCGCCTCGGGTCGGCGAATCGCGTCATAGAGATTGAGATTCCCGGGCAGCATGTCGACCAAACCGTAGAGCCAGCCGAAGAGGATCTGCCCGGCACGGGTGTAGCTCGTCTTCTGCACGGTCAGGCCGCGCTCGCGCAGGCGCTCGGCCAGGGTCGAGGCGGGCAGGTGGACGAGGTGGCGCGGCAGGTCGAGGGCGAACCAGTGCTGGTCGAAGGCCTCCGCCTGCCAGCTCTCGGCGTTGGGGACGGCGACGATCAGGACCCCGCCGGGCGCCAGCAGCTCGATCGCGGCGTCGATCGCGGCGCCGGGCCGGGGCAGGTGCTCGAGCGAGTGCCAGAAGACGATCGCCGACCAGGTCCCGTCGATCTCGCTGACGTCCTTCTCGAGCACGTCCTCGCGGCGCGA
This sequence comes from uncultured Solirubrobacterales bacterium, assembly GCA_963836415.1. Classification (GTDB taxonomy): domain Bacteria; phylum Actinomycetota; class Thermoleophilia; order Solirubrobacterales; family 70-9; genus VRUE01. The sequence continues at coordinate 765,996 of CAWIJE010000004.1, read as the reverse complement.
GACCAGCTCGAGGCCGATCGCCTCGCGCCCGCGGGCCTGGATCGCGTCGAGCAGCGAGCCGTCGCCGGCGCCGACGTCGAGGACCTTGCCCGGCGGCGCCGCGCGGTCGAGCCATTTCGCCAGCCTGCCCCTGGTCCTGCTCAGGATCGCGTCGCCGACGCCCGAGAAGCGCCCCGCCTCGGGCCGGTACCAGGTCGAGTAGGCCTCGTCGAGCTCGGCCGGCGTCGGCCAGGGGTCGGTGGTGGCGGCACGGCAGGAGGGGCACCTGGTGCGCCCGATCAGGCGCACCGCGTCCGCGTCAAATGGCCTCCCGCACCAGATGCAGGCCGGTGGTGAGGCGGAGTCGGCGGCGGCCGCGCCGTTTCCGGCGGTCGCGTCGGCTTTCATTCGGGCGACTTTAGTGAATGCCCGGCCGCGCCCGCGCCGCCCCTGGGCAGAGCGCAGAGGCGGGCGGCGACGGCGGGATCGAGCCGCAGGCGCCAGGGCTGGGCGCTGGCGTCCGGCCGGATCCGCAGCAGGACCGTCTCGCTTGCCTCGACCCGGCCGGCGCCGACCGGGTATCCGTCGGCCCAGCGGCCCAGCTCGAGCCTCGAGTCGGCGCCGGCCCGGAGCAGGGCGCCGCCGCGGGGCAGCGGGCCGCCGGTCGCGGGCAGCGGCCCGCACTCGCGGAGCGCCGTCCCCGGCGGGGCGGGGAGGGGCTTGATCCGCAGCGCCCTGACCGCGAGCTCGTCGGCCTTTTCGCGGACCACCGGGCTCTCCGCCCGCAGCTCGGTGATCGTGTCTCCCTGCGTCCCGAAGCGTTCCTGGACCAGCAGCCACGGGCCCTGGTTGAGGGTGAAGCCGCCGGAGACGATGTCGGGCGCGTCGATGTTCGGCGTGAAGGCTTCGTCGATCTTGCCGGCGCCGAGCCTCAGGATCGTGTTCTGGGCCCTCGCTTCGCGCGAGTATTCGGTCAGGATCCGGTGGCCTTCGCGGAAGCGGAAGAGGTTGCCGCCGACGGCGAGCCCGGTGATCAGCAGGGCGATGACCAGCGTCCTGCGCGTGGTCTTGATCCCGCGCAGGACCTCGCAGATCACCATCAGCAGGACGAGGACGCCGGTGTAGACGTAGCGCAACTCGCCCGGCGTGCGGCCGGGGCCGAGGACGACCCCGGTCTCGACCCAGAGGGTGAGCAGGATCGCCAACGGCGGCCAGAGGGTGCGCGGAATGCCGCCACGGCGGCGCATCCACCAGATCGCCAGGCCGATCGCGACCAGCTCGGCGATCGTCACCGCGATCCCGACCCAGAAGGTGGTCGCGTCGTAGCCCTCGAGCCGCAGGTGGGTCCACTGGCCGGGCCCGAGGTTGGTCGCCAGGCCGAAGATCGCGCTGCCGGCGATCGCCAGCGAGTCGACCAGGGAGGCGGGCAGGAAGATGAAGTCGGAGTTGTTGATCGGCAGCGAGCCGAACTGGGCCGCCCAGTGGCGCCAGTAGGCGTAGGCGAGGACCGGGATCACGACGACCCAGACCCGCTTCGCCCAGTTCGGCGCGAGCAAGATCATCAGCGCCGCGCCGACGACGAAGGCGGCGGCGTTGGTGAAGCCGGCGAGGGCGACGCAGAGCAGGGCGCAGGCGGCGAGGTCGGCCGGCAGCGAGCGCCTTTCGATCAGCAGCAGGGCGCCCATCGCCGGGATCAGCGCGGTCAGGAACTGGATCCCGATCATCGGCTGCAGGACGACGGTCCAGGAGGATCCGAGGAAGAGCAGGATGATCCCGGGGGAGAGGGCGAGCAGCGGCCCGAGGCGGCGCTTGGCGTAGGCGTAGAGCAGCAGGGCGGTGGCGCAGAGCCCGCAGACCTGGACCACGGTGTAGGCGGTGAAGCTCGCGCCCCAGAGTTCGAGCACGCCGCGGTAGGTGAGGAACGGCAGGACGATCAGGTGGCCGCCGTAGGGGTGGTAGAAGGATTCCACGGTGCCGAGGCCGCTGAGCTCGAGCCAGAAGAATTCGTCCGAGCCCCAGAACGAGCCGCTCTGCAGCGCCGCGATCAGCGCGGCCGCGGCGGCCGCCGCGGCGATCATCAGCAGCCAACCGGCCACCCCGGGGTTGCGAAGGCGCGCCACCAAGCTAGGGCGAGCAGACATCGATCGAGCCGCCCGATTTGAAGCGGAGCATCCAGGGGGCCGCGGCTTTGTCCGCCGGCAGCCTCAGCGCGACCGGCTCAGCGGCGGCGACCTCGCCCAGGTGGACCCTGAATTCATCGGCCCAGCGCCGCAGCTTCACCGGCGAGGCCCGGCTCGCGGTCAGCACCGCGCCGCCGGCGGGCAGAGCGACGTCGACCTGCCCGCCGCCCGGCGTGCCGAAGCGCTTGCAGCCCTTGCGCGGAGCCTGCCCGACCGGTTCGAGCTTCGGTTCGAGCGCTCTCGCGGCGAGCTGGTCGGCCTGCACGCGGACCGGCTCGTCGGCGGCTTCGAGCTGGGCGATCGAGTACGCGGGGGAGCCGAAGCGCTTCGTCACCTTGAGCCAGGGGCCCGTATTGAAGGAGAGCCCGCTGTCGACGATGTCCGCCGCGTCGATGTTCGGCGTGAACGTGTGCCCGATGTAGTGGCCGTCGAGTTCGATCACCGCCATGTCGGCCCGGGCGGTGATCGAGGCGGCGTAGAGGGCCTCCCGGCCTTCACGGAAGTGCGGGATGTTGCCGATCACTGCGGCGGCGGTGAGGATCGCGGCGACGGTCACGGTCAGCCAGGTCGTGCGAACGCCGCGCAGCATCTCGACGGCGACCATCAGCAGCAGAAGCGTCCCGGCGTAGATGTAGCGAATCTCGGCCGGGGTCCGATTCGCGTTGAAGACGAGGCCCTGCAGGATCCAGAGCGTGACCAGGATGACGATCGGCGCCCAGACCGAGCGGGGGATCTGGCCGACCCGGCGGCGAAGCAGCCAGAACGCACGCCAGACCAGCAGGCCCTCCATCATCGCGATCACGATGCCCGCCGTGAGCTGGTTGAAGCTGTATCCCTGGAGCCGGATCAGCGTCCAGTGCCCGGAGCCGATCAGATAGCTCTGGCCGAAGATCGAGCTGGCGATCACGCCCAGCGAGTCGGAGATGTAGGTCGGCAGCCAGGGCACGCTCGAGAGCTCGATCGGCTCCGCTCCGAACTGCCGTCCCCAGAGGTGCCAGGCGGCGTAGAGCACGCCGGGGATGACGACGACCCAGGCCCGCCGGCGCCAGTTCGGCGCCACCGCGACCGCGACCGCGGCGCCGGCGAGGAAGGCGGCGGCCTCGCTGAAGCTCGCCATCGCGATGCAGAGCAGGACGCAGGCGCCGATGTCGCCGCGCAGGTCCTCGCGTTCGAGGGCGAGCATCGCCGCCAGGCCCGGGACCAGCGCGAAGAGGAACTGCATGCCGATCATCGGTTGCATCAGCGGGCTCCAGCCGGTGCCGGCGAAGAGCAGCATGATCATCGGCGAGAGCGCCAGGATCGGGCCGATGCGCCGCTTCGCGTAGACGTAGAGGAGGGCGGCGGAGATGGTCAGTCCGATCACCTGGACGACGCTGAAGGCGGTGAAGTCGGTGCCGAACAGGGCGAGCAGGGCCCGCCAGCTGAGGAAGGGGACGAGGATCAGGTGGCCGCCGTAGGGGTGGAAGTAGCTGCCGAGGTCGCCCAGGCCGGCCAGCTCGAGCCAGAGGTATTCGTCGGACCCGAACATCAGGTCTCGCTCCAGCCAGAAGCTGAACGCGGCGGCGAACGCGAGCACCGCGGCCATCAGCAGCCAGCCGACTACCTCCGGGTTGCGAACGCGTCGAGCCAAGCTCCGGCAGCCTATTGGTCCCGCCCGGCGCTCCGAGCCTGCGCGACGATAGCCTTGCGGGCGTGGCAGACCTGAAGGGCCTCATCCTTTCTGGAGGCGCCGGCACCCGCCTGCGCCCGATCACCCATACCTCGGCGAAGCAGCTGGTGCCGGTGGCCAACAAACCCGTGCTCTTCTACGGCATCGAGGCGCTGGTCGAGGCGGGGGTCGAGGAGGTCGGGATCATCATCGCCCCCGAGACCGGCGACGAGATCCGCGAGGCCGCCGGCGACGGCTCCGCCTTCGGCGCCAAGATCACCTACATCGTCCAGGACAAGCCGGCGGGCCTCGCCCACGCCGTGCTCACCGCCGAGCAGTTCATCGACGGCTCGCCCTTCGTCATGTACCTCGGCGACAACCTCCTGCGCGACGGCCTCAGCGGCCTCGTCTCGACCTTCCGCGAGGACGACCCCGACGCGCTGATCCTGCTCACCCCGGTCGACGACCCCCAGTCCTACGGCGTCGCCGAGCTCGACGGCGAGCGGATCGTGCGCCTGGTCGAGAAGCCGAAAGACCCGCCTTCCAACCTCGCCCTGGTCGGCGTCTACCTCTTCGGCCAGCGGATCTTCGATGCCGCCCGCAGCCTCGACCCCTCCTGGCGCGGCGAGCTCGAGATCACCGAGGCGATCCAGGCCCTGATCGACGACGGCCGCAAGGTCCAGTCGGAGGTCGTCACCGGCTGGTGGAAGGACACCGGCCAGCTCGCCGACATGCTCGAGGCCAACCGCCTGGTGCTCGAGGAGGTCGAGGAGAGCCTGCTCGGCGAGGTCGACGAGGAGTCGCGGGTGGAGGGCAGGGTCGTGCTCGAGGCCGGCGCCTCGATCCGCCGCTCGGTCGTCCGCGGCCCGGTCGTGATCGGCGCCGGCACCACGGTCGAGGACGCCTTCATCGGCCCCTACACCTCGATCGGCGACGACGTCTCGATCAGGCGCTGCGAGGTCGAGCACTCGATCGTCCTCGCCGGCTCCGTGGTCGAGGACCTCGGCACGCGGATGGAGGCCAGCCTGCTCGGCCGCAACGTGAAGCTGACCCGCAGCGACGGCATGCCGAAGACGCTGCGCCTGATGGTCGGCGACAACTCCGAAATCGAGATCATCTGATGAAGCTGCTGGTCACCGGGGCGGCGGGGATGCTGGGCCGCGACGTGATGCTCGCCGCCGGCAACGCCGGCCACGCGGTGGTCGGCTTCGGCCACTCCGAGCTCGACATCACCGACCCGGCCGCGCTCGAGGCAAAGCTCGCCGCCGAGCGGCCCGACCTGGTGATCAACTGCGCCGCCTGGACCGACGTCGACGGCGCCGAGGCCGACGAGGAGGGAGCGGCCGCGGTCAACGTCACCGGCGCCGGCAACATCGCGGCGGCGGCGGCGAAGGCCGGCGCGGCCGTCGTCTACGTCTCCAGCGACTACGTCTTCGACGGCAACAAGGGGGCGCCCTACGTCGAGAGCGACCAGACCGCGCCGCTCTCCGCCTACGGCCGCACCAAGCTCGGCGGCGAGGAAACGACCGCCGCCGCCAACCCGCGCCACTTCATCGTCCGCTCCTCCTGGCTCTTCGGCGTCGCCGGCGGCAACTTCGTCGAGACCATGCTGCGGCTGGCCGGCGACCACGGCGAGGTCCTCGTCGTCCGCGACCAGGTCGGCTCGCCGACCTTCACCTGGCACCTCGCGTATGCGATCGTGCGCCTCATCGACGGGCTCGAGTACGGCATCCACCACATGGCCGCGGCCGGGCAGTGCTCCTGGTATGAGTTCGCCCGTGAGATCTTCGAGCAGGCCGAGGTCGAGTGCAAAGTCCTCTCCGGGACGACCGAGATGCTCGGCCGCCCGGCGCCGCGGCCGGCCTTCTCGGCCCTGGTCAGCCAGCGCCAGCACGCGATCGAGCTGCCCGCCTGGCAGGACGGCCTCGCCAGCTACCTGGCCCAGCGCGTGACCGGGAGCGAGGCCGCGTGAAGCTGCTGGTGACAGGTGCTGCCGGGTTCATCGGCTCGACCTACGTGCGCCAGGTCGAAGGCGAGCACGAGGTGACCGTCCTCGACAAGCTGACCTACGCCGGGCGTCGCGAGAACCTGCCCGAGGGCACGCGGCTGATCGAGGGCGCGATCGAGGACCCGGCCGCCGTGCGCGAGGCGATGGAGGGCGTCGACGCGGTCGTCAACTTCGCCGCCGAGTCCCACGTCGATCGCTCGATCGACGACCAGGACGCCTTCGCCCGCACCCACGTGATCGGCACCGGCACCCTGCTCGACGCCGCCCGCGAGCTCGGCATCGAGCGCTACCTGCAGGTCTCCACCGACGAGGTCTACGGCTCGATCGACTCCGGCTCCTTCACCGAGACCTCGCCGCTCGACCCCTCCTCGCCCTACTCGGCGACCAAGGCCGCCGGCGACCTGCTCGTCTCCGCCCACTTCCACACCTACGGGATCGCCGCCTCGATCGTCCGCGGCTCCAACAACTACGGGCCGCGCCAGTACCCCGAGAAGCTGATCCCGCTGATGGTCCTCAACGCCCTGCACGGCGACTCGCTGCCTGTCTACGGCGACGGCCGTCAGGTCCGCAACTGGCTCTTCGTCGAGGACTTCTGCCGCGGCATCCACCGGGTCCTGCTCGACGGCAAGCCGGGCCAGGCCTACAACGTCGGCGGCCCCGACGAGTGCGAGAACATCGAGGTGGTGAAGCGGGTGATCGAGCTGGCCGGCGGCGACGAGTCGCTGATCGAGTACGTCACCGACCGCCCCGGGCACGACCGCCGCTACTCATTGGCCTCCGACAAGCTGCGCGACGAGCTCGGCTGGGAGGCCGAGGTCCACTTCGCCGAGGGCCTCGAGCGCACCGTCTCCTGGTATCGCGACAACGAGGACTGGTGGGGCCCGATCCGCTCCGGCGAGTACCGCGAGTACTACGAAAAGCAGTACGGCAAGAGCCTCGGCTGATGCCCGAGCGGCTGCCGACCAAGCTCGACGGGGTCGTCCTGCTCGAGCCCCAGGTCCACGGCGACAGCCGCGGCTTCATGGTCGAGACCTTCGCCGGCCCCGCCTGGGCCGAGGCGGGCGTCGACGTCGAGTTCGTCCAGCAGAACCACTCGCGCTCCTCGCGGGGGACCCTGCGCGGGCTCCACTTCCAGACCGAGCCCGGCCAGGCGAAGCTGGTCCGCTGCCCGCGCGGGGCGATCGTCGACGTCGCCGTCGACCTGCGCCGTGGCTCGCCGACCTTCGGCCAGTGGGAGGCCCACCGGCTCGACGACGAGACCCACCGCCAGCTCTTCGTCCCAGTCGGCTTCGGCCACGGCTTCGCCGTGCTCAGCGAGGTCGCCGACGTCACCTACCAGCTCTCCAGCCTCTACGACCCGGCCACCGAGGCCGGGATCGCCTGGGACGACCCCGACGTCGGGGTCGAATGGCCGGTCGAGAAGCCGCTGCTCTCCGAGCGCGACAAAGAGGCGCCGACCCTGGCCGAGGTCGCCGACAGCCTTCCCTTCTAGGCGCCGCTCGGGCCTTCCTCGTGTGACCAGGTGGTGAGGCCGTCGAGGTCGAACTGGAAGTCGACCGCCTCGGCGCCGAGCTCGGCGAGAGCCGCCTGGACCTGGTGTTTGGTGTCGTAGCGGCAGTAGAGGAGCATGTAGCCGCCGCCGCCGGCCCCGGTCACCTTGCCGCCGATCGCGCCGTTGCGCTTGGCCTCGTCGTAGAGCTCGTCGATGTGCTCGTTGGTGATCTTCGAGGACATCTTCTTCTTGTATTCCCAGGCGCGGTCGAGCAGCACGCCGAACTCGCGCAGGCTGCCGCGCAGGAGGGCGTCCTTCATCTCGGTCGCCAGCTCCTTCTGCATCCCGAGCCCGTCGAGGGTCGAGCTGTCCTGCGACTGGTAGCGGTCGGTCTGGTCGTCGATGATGTGGTCGGAGGCGCGGGTGCTTCCGGTGAAACAGAGCAGCAGGTTGTACTGGAGCTCGTTGATCGTCTCCGGGTCGATCCGCAGCGGGTTGACGATCACGTCGGCGTCGCGGAACTCGATGAAGTTGAAGCCGCCGAAGACCGCCGCGTACTGGTCCTGGGCGCCGCCCTTGAGCCCGAGGTCTTCGCGCTCGACGGTGAAGGCGAGGCGGGCGATCTCGTAGTTGGTCAGCGGCATCCGCATGTGTTTGGCGAGCAGGCCGACGAGGGCGACGACGATCGCCGAGGAGGAGCCGAGCCCGGAGCCGGGCGGCGCCGCCGAGTGGAGGAAGAGGTCGAAGCCGTCCTCGGAGTCGGAGGCGACCTTCTGGATCGCGGCCTTGATCAGGTCGAGGCGGTCGCCCGAGGGGCGGGCCTCCTCGAGCGCCATCTGGGCGACCGCGTCGAGGTCGAGCGACTGGATCCCGATCTGGCGGTCCCCCCGCGGGCGCAGGCTGCCGTAGGCGTAGCGGTTGATCGTCGCGCTCAGGACCAGGCCGCCCTGCTCGGTGGGGTATGGCTGGACGTCTGTGCCGCCGCCGGCGAAGCTCACCCTGAGCGGCGCCCGGGCGCGCAGCACCCGCCCTGAACGTTCGTCTGCCTCAGGCATGCCCGCAGCACGATATAAGGGTGGCGTGCCGGTCAGTCTCTGCGCCACACTCTTCAACGAGGCCGACTCGATCGCGTCGTGGCTCGACAGCATCCGTGCCCAGAGCCGGAGCCCCGACCAGATCGTGCTCTGCGACGCCGGCTCGACCGACGGCACGATCGAGCGGATCAGGGAGTGGGCGGAGGGCGACCCGCGGGTGAAGCTGATCGTCGAGCCGGGAGCCAACGTGCCCGAGGGCCGCAACGTCGCGATCGCCGCCGCCGAGAACGAGCTGATCGCGATCACCGACGCCGGCACGATCCTCGAGCCCGACTGGCTCGAGCGGCTGCTCGCCCCGCTCGAGGGCGACCCGGGCGTCGGCGTCAGCGCCGGCTTCTACCGCCCCGCCGGTCGCAACCCCTTCGAGCGCGTGCTGGCGACGGTGATCACCCCGCGCCGCCGCGACATCGCCGACGACGGCTTCCCGCCGTCCTCGCGCTCGGTCGCATTCCGCAAGAGCTGGTGGGAAGCGGTCGGTGGCTACCCGAGCTGGCTGCGGGCCGGGGAGGACCTTGTCTTCGACTTCAGCCTGCGCGAGCGCGGCGCGCGCTTCGAGTTCGCCCCCGACGCGATCGTCGCCTGGTACCCGCGGCCGACCCTGCGCGCCTACTTCCAGCAGTACCGCCACTACGCCCGCGGCGACGGCCACGGCCACCTCTTCGCCCGCCGCCACGCCGCCCGCTACGGCGCCTACGGCGCCGGCGTCGTGCTCGCCGCGCTCGGCCGCCGCTCGCGCTTGGCGCGGGCGCTGCTTGCCCTCGGCGTCTTCCTCCACATGAGGAAATTCGCCAGGCGGATCGCCGAAGAGCGGCCGCTGCCCGGAGCCGCCGGGATGGCCCGCTCCTACGCCCTGCTGCCGGTGATCGTCGTCGCCGGCGACGTCGCCAAGATGATCGGCTATCCGCAGGGCCTGCTCGAGCGCCGGCGAGCGGGCGGGCCGGAGGGGCTGCGGGCGGCGCGGATCAAGTCGCACCGCTCCGCCGCTGCCGGCTCGCCGTTATCGCCAGGCTGACGGCGAGCTTGGCGCCGATCCCGGCGTAGACCGCGGCGTTGAGCATGGGGTTGTGCTCGGCGGCGTCGAAGCGCCGGTAGAAGCGGCCCATGCCGCGGTGGAAGGCGATCTCCTGTTTGCGCCCCCGCCGCTCGCCGCTCGAGCCGCCCTTGACGTGGAGGGCGACGCCGGCCGGCTCGTAGAACACCTTCCAGCCTGCCTGCCAGAAGCGGGCGCACCAGTCGAGGTCCTCCATATAGAGCCAGTAGCCCTCGTCGAGCAGGCCGACCTCGGCGATCGCCTCGGCGCTGCAGAGCATGAAGGCGCCGTTGACGGCGTCGACCTCGCCCGCCTCGTCGTCGCCGAGGTGGGTCGCCCGGTACTGGCTCAGCGCCCCCGCCGCCTCCTCGTCGCGGCCGATGCCGGTGAAGTGGGCGAGCGCCGAGAGCGGCGTCGGGAAGGAGCGCTTGCAGGCGTGGTCGAGCTCCCCCGACTCGGTGACCAGCTTGCAGCCGACCATGCCGATCCACGGCTCCGAGCGCAGCCGCTCGAAGGCCGCGTCGAGCGTCCCCGCGTAGACCTCGGTGTCGGGGTTGAGCAGCAGCACGGCCTCGGCCTCGCTCTCGCGGATCGCCAGGTTGTTGGCGGCGGAGAAGCCGATGTTGGCGGCGCGCACGAGCCGCACCTCGGGGAACTCGGCGGCGACCATGTCCGGGGTCGCGTCGGGGCTGCCGCTGTCGACCACGGTAACCGCCATGCCGGCGCTCGCAGGGTGCTCGGCCAGCGAGCGCAGGGTCCGCCGCAGCAGGCTCTCGCCGCCGTGGCTGACGATGACCACGTCGATGCCGGGGCGCATCTAGTAGGCGCCGGAGCCGCGGATGATCGCGCTCGGCGTGCGGATCAGTAGCGCCAGGTCGCCGGTCAGGGAGATGTTGTCGAGGTAATCGCGCTCCATCGCCAGGCGCTCCTCGAAGGTCAGGTCACCGCGGCCGTAGACCTGCATCGGGCCGGTCAGCCCGGGCTTCACCGCGAGCCGCACCCGCTGGCGCTCGTCGTAGAGGGCGACGACCGCCTCCTCCTCGGGCCGCGGCCCGACCAGGGACATGTCGGAGCGGAAGACGTTGATCAGCTGCGGCAGCTCGTCGAGGCTGGTCCGCCGCAGGAACCTGCCGGCGCGGGTCACGCGCGGGTCGTCCTGGATCTTGAAGACCGGCTCCTCGAGTCGCTCGAGGTCGACCAGCTCCTTGAGCCGCTCCTCGGCGTCGGGGACCATGGTGCGGAACTTGAGCATCGTGAACGGGTCGCCCTCCTTGCCGGCGCGGCGCTGGCGGAAGAAGACGGGACGGCCCGAGTCGACCAGGATCAGCAGGGCGACGAGCAGCAGCAGCGGCGAGATCAGGGCCAGGAGGATGCCGGAGACGGCCAGGTCCATCGCCCGCTTGATCGCCATCGTCGAGCGCGGCGGGTCGGAGAAGCGGAAGTCGAGCACCGGCAGCTCGGCGAGCCGGTTGAGCTCGATCCCGGGGCCGAGCAGGCCGTAGTGGCGGGGCAGGATCGTCAGGCCGAGGCCGGCGACCTTGCACTCCTCGATCAGCTTCTCGGTCTCGGCCGGGCTGGTGTCGACGTCGGCGAGGACGACGCGGTCGATGCCGTTCTCGCGCGCGACCCGCGCGACGTCGCCGAAATCGCCGAGCCGCGGCAGGCTGGTCGCCGGCTCGCCCTTCTCCGGCGCCGGGCCGAGGTAGCCGGCGAGCGCCAGCCGCGCCTCGGGGTGGGTGTCGATCCGCCTGGCGACGAGCTCGGCGCCCTCGGGGCGGCCGATCACCAGGCCGACGTCGATCGGCGTCAGCCGGTGCCAGCAGAAGCGGATCAGCGAGCGCGAGACGAAGCTGCCGAGGAGGATGCCGACGCCGACCAGGATCGCGCTGCCCGGGGAGAGGGCGCCGACCGGGCTGAGTGCCAGCAGGCCGTCGAGGGCGAGGACGCCGATCACGCTGGCCGAGATCAGCGAGGGGACCTCGTCGAGGGTGCTGTGGCGGATCCGCCGGTGGTCGTTGTCGTAGAGGCCGTGGAGCTTCAGCGCCAGGAACCAGACCGGGCTGAAGAGGACCGCCCAGAAGAGGGTGGCGATATCGGTGGTCGAGGTCGCCGCGGTGGCCACCAACAGGGCGGCGATCAGCGCCAGCCAGTCGCCGGTGGCGAGCAGCCTGCGCAGCAGGGCGCCGCGCTCGCGGGCGACGCCCTGGCCGCCGGCGGCCGGCGAGGGCCGCGGGTCCCGCTGTTGGGCGGGCGCCTCGACCGGCTCGCGGTCCTGCTCGCGCTGCGTCGTCCGGGCCATCAGCAGGTCCATCCTTCGCGCAGGCAGTCCAGCCTCGGGTTGAGCAGGCGGGCGTGGGCGAGGTCGGCCTGGGCGCTCGCTTCATCCCCGGCCAGGTGCTCGGCTTCCGAGCGCAGGTAGTACCACTGCCAGTTGTGGTCCTCACGCTCGATCGCGTCGCTGAAATGGGCGATCGCGCTCGGGTAGTCCTGCTGCAGGTCGGCAAGCAGGCCGAGCTGGACGTAGGGCGAGGCCGCCCAGGGCTCGATCGAGCGCGCCGTGTTGGCGTGGCTGATCGCGCCCGACACGTCGCCCGAGGCGACCGCGTTCTGGCTCTGCGTGATCTCGCGCGTTACCAGCAGCGGGCCGACCAGGGCGACGGCGGCGATCCAGGCCGTGGCCAGGCCGGCGATCGCCAGCCCGTAGCGGCGGCCGCCGCGGTCGGTCGAGGCCTCGGGAGCCAGTTGGGCGCAGCGCACACTGACCAGGACACCGGCGGCGAGGAAGAAGACCGCGCCGAAGCCGGCGATTTCCCAGAACCAGTCGAAGGCGGCGCCGACGGCGAAGGCGAGCATCGCCGCGAACAGCGCCGCGTATGCCTCGCGCTTGGGATGGGTGGCGGCGCGCCAGGCGGAGAAGCCGGCCCAGAGCATCGTCCCGACCAGGGCGAGGACGAGCAGGCCGCCGATCGCGCCGAGCTCGGCGAAGGCCTCGAGGTAGAGCGAGTGGGCGTCGTGCAGGTCGAGGTCGATGCGGCGGTGCTGCTCCCAGGAGAACTGGTAGGTGCCGGCGCCGTGGCCGGCCAGCGGCTCTTCTTCGAAGGCTTCGACCGCGACCCGCCAGAAGTCATAGCGGCCGGCGCCGGAGAGCTGGCTGAAGTGCTGCGAGGGGTCGTTGGTGGGGAAGTAGAGGTCGGGCCGCGAGAACTGGTCCCAGGCGCGGCCGCCGACCGCGACGGCGACGCCGATCACGCCGATCACCAGGGCGAGGCCGATCCCGCGCAGCAGGCCGGGGTGGCGGGAGAGGTCGACCATCCGTCCGGTCCAGTGGCCTTCGCGGTTCTCGATCGCGCGCAGCGCGGCGAAGAGGACGACGGCGCCGACGGTGCCGGCGAGGACGAGCCAGGCGACGTTCGCCCCCTGGTCGATCGAGGCCTGGGCGGCGAGGTTGTTGGAGAGGCTTTCGTAGCCCTGGGTGGCGAGCACCGCGGGCAGCGCCCCGAGGGCGCCGAAGGCGAGCGTCGCCAGCAGCCAGAGGCGGTCGCGGGAGAGCGCCAGCAGGCAGCCGACGGCGACGACCAGGGAGAGCAGGCCGCCGCGCGAGTAGGTGAAGTAGAGGGTGACTAGGACGGCCGGGATCAGCGCCGCCGAGAGCCAGCGCATCCAGGCCCAGGAGGCGCCGCGGCTCGACCAGAGCAACATCGCGACCGCGATCCCGGCGAGCGCCCCGTTGGCGTTCCAGTAGCCGAGCGGATAACGCAGGCGGGGGCCGGTTCCGAGCGAGTCCGAGACTTCGAGGACATGCGGCAGGAGACGGCTTATGAGGCCTAGAAGAACCACCGATGTAACGGCAATTACAAGGCCCTCGGCGAAACGTTGGCGCCTTTCGTCGGTTTGGGCGATAAGGAAAGCGGCAAGGAAGAACGCGAGATAGACCAAAACGCGATCAGCCTCGATGACGCTCAGCTCCATTGACCCCGACCAGAGGGATGAAAGTGCAGAGAACAGCGCCAGACCCGCGAGCAGACCGCCAACCCAGTAGAGCGGCCACGCCAAACGTGCCCCGGAGCCCGCTCCGAGAACGAGCAGGGCGATCACCACGAACCACACCGCCAGACCGGCGATGTGGCGGTCGCTCACGTCAAAACCGCCCCCCGCAAGGGCCAAACCGACGATCAATGCGACTGGCGCAAGTAGCGCCGCCATTTGGTCTAAGCTTCCGCGCGATGATCGTGAATAAGGCACAGACGAACGCCCGCCGGGGCCACCGGTTCCTTCTGGTTTCATCACTGCTGGCTCTGTTGGCATTCGCTTTTTCTCCGGTGGCGCTGGCGGACTCGAGTGGGCAACAGTATGAAGACGCCCTGCCTACTCCGACCGGTGGCAAGAAGCCGGAACATAAGTCCCAGCCGAAGGCGACGAAGTCCTCGCAGCCGGGTGGTACCGCGGCCCCCTCCAGCGGCGGCGGCTCCGGGTCCTCGGGCTCGGATGGCGGGTCTTCGACAAGTCCATCGGGCGGCTCCGGCAACACCACGGCCACGGGCAACGGCGGCGGCACCGCTCAGAGTAGCCAACCGTCCGGCCAGGGCAACTCGGGCAACTCCACTGCCAAGAATCAGTCGGCGCCGCAGCCGACGACCCAGGCCTCGCCGGTCTCCTCGAAGACTTCCTCCGACGATGGCGGCTCCTCGCCGCTGGTTCCGATCCTGATCGCGATCGCGGTTCTCGCGGCGATCTCGGTCGGAGTCGTCGTCATGCGACAGCGGCGCCAGCGCGACGGTGGCCAGGTGTCGCCGAAGCCGAGCAGCTGAGATGCGTACACAGCGACCGAGGACCGGCAAGCGCGCCTTGCGGATCTGGCTGACGGCTTTTGCCGCCTCGCTGGCGGCGATCGCCGTCCTCGCCACCTCCGCGCTCGCCGTCCCCGCCAACTTCTGGGGCGTCGTCCCGCAGTCGGCGCTGACGACCGAACAGCTGCAGCGCCTCAAACGCGGCGGCGTCACCAACATCCGCCTGCCGATCCCCTGGGGTGCGCTGCAGCCGCTGGCCAGCAACCCGATCGACTGGTCCGGCATCGACGCCTCGGTCGCCCGTGCCTCTGAAGCCGGGATCACCGTCCTTCCCTACGTCTTCAGCACCCCGGAATGGCTGGTCCCCGGTGAAGTGATCGACCCGCGGATCGGCGCCCGGGCTCCGCGCAACCTGCCGGTCAAGACCGCGACGCAGAGCGCCGCCTGGACCAACTTCCTGCAGGAAGCGGTCGGCCGTTACGGCCCCGGCGGAAAGTTCTGGGCGGCCAACCCGGCGCTGCCCGAACGGGCGATCCGCACCTGGCAGATCTGGAACGAGCCCAACTTCATGTATTTCGCCGCCCGCCCCAACCCGAAGGAATACGGGCAGCTGGTGAAGATCTCCTACAGCGCGATCCGCGCCGTCGACCCGGGCGGCAAGGTCGTCCTCGGCGGTCTCTTCGTCCGTCCCAAGCAGGCGGAATCGAAAACGAAGCCGCGGCGGGCGCTGTTCGCGACCGAATTCCTGCAGCAGATGTACAAGACGACGCCGGGGATCAAGAACAAGTTCGTCGGCATCGCCCTGCACCCGTACACGACGAAATATCAGGAACTGGAACCCGACATCGAAGCGGTGCGCGAAGTGCTCAAACGCAGCGGTGACGCGGGCAAGAGCATCTGGATCACCGAGCTCGGCTGGAGCTCGCACCGCCCGAGCGCGGCCAACGGCCACAACAGCTTCGAGAAAGGCCCGCAGGGCCAGGCCCAGCAGCTCAAAGGCGCCTACTCGGAGTTGACGAAGAACCAGGCCAAATGGCGGATCAAGAGCGTCTACTGGTACTCGGTCGACGACAACGCCGGGGTCTGCAACTTCTGCGACGGCTCCGGCCTCTTCGGCCCCGGCTTCACCGCGAAGCCCTCCTGGTCGGCTTTCGTGCACTTCACCGGCGGCAGCGTCGGCTAGCTAGTCAGCGGGCGATCCAGGCGCGGCGGCGGCGCAGCGCGGCGCGCAGGCCGCGGGGCCGGTCAAGCGCCACCGATCGCCGTGGGGCCGGGCGCGGGCGGTAACGCCGCCACTCGCTGAGGCCGCGCAGGCGTCCCTGCAAGGGCGCCATCGTGCGGTCGGCGACGGCGGCGAAGATCACGTAGGCGACGTCGTAGGTGATGATCGCCGGCCCGTAGATCAGCAGCTGGCGGTTCGAGGCGTTCTTGGCCAGCACCCGGACCCGGTTGCGGCCGACGTGCAGGTACTTGAAGCGCGAGCCGTGGACCGTCGTCAGCGAGTGGTGGTGGTGGCCGACGGCGCGCGGCGCGTAGAGGGCGCGCCAACCGCGGATCCGCGCCCGCCAGGCGAGGTCGGCGTCCTCGAGGTAGACGAAGAAGCTCTCGTCGTAGCCGCCGACGTCCTCGAGCATCGCGCGGCGGAAGATCGCGGCGCCGCCGGAGGCGCCGAAGACCTCGACCGGCTCCTTTTCCGCGGCGGCGGGCAGCTCGCCGAGCTTGTGCTCGAAGGCGATCCCGAGCCGGTCGACGCCGAAGCCCGCCGAGTTGATCCGCTCGCTGCCGTCGGCGAAGCGCAGCTGGGCGGCCACGCTGCCGACCTCGGGCTGGCCGGCGGCGGCGGCGAGCAGCTCGACCACGGCGTCGGTCTCGACCGTGGCGTCGTTGTTGAGCAGCAGCAGCCACTCGCCCTCGCTCGCGGCGACCCCCTTCATCACCGCCGCGGAGAAGCCGACGTTGGCGCCGTTCTCGATCACCCGGACGGCCGGGTGGGCCGCGCGCAGCGCCTCGGTCGAGCCGTCGTCGGAGCCGTTGTCGATGACGGTGATGTCGGTCGGCCCCTCGACTCTGCCCAGCGCCAGCTCGAGCGAGGCGATGCACTCGAGGAGCGCATCGCGCTGGTTGAGGTTGACCACCACGGTCGATACGAGCATGCGTTTCAGGTTCTGCGCCGGGCGAGGCGACGGACGGCGTAGGCGGGCACCTGCGAGGGACGGTCGAGCTCCCAGAAGCCCTGCAGGTAGCGGACCATGCCGGCGAGGCTCGAGCGCTCGCCGCTGAGCGAGGCCTGGGCGCGGTGGCGCTCCCAGAACCACCAGAGCATCGCCAGCGAGCGCCGTGAGGAGGGCGGCTGGGCGAGCGCCTCGTGGGCGCGACGCTCCCTGCCCGAGACCCGCACCGCGGCGAGCCGCTCGACGACTCCGGCGCCGACCGGGGCCTTCATCTCGACCTCGAGGAAGGAGATCGCGTCGCGCATCGGCAGGGTCAGCCGGCCGCGGGTCGCCATCGTCACCACCCGCTCCCAGTCGAACTCCCCGCCGGCGGCCTGCAGGACCATGAAGGCGTCGGCGACCCAGCGGAAGGGCTGCACCGGGTTCCAGGCCGCGCCGTGGACGCAGACGTGGAGCAGCTGGTCGGCGGGGCAGAGGGTGAGCAGGCGGGCGCCCGCCAGCTCGACCGGGACCGTGCCGCTCCAGAACTCCTGGTCGAGGCCGGCCCGCCAGAGCATGCCGCTGTGCAGGTCGATCTCCTGCTCGTCGGCGTCGAGGAAGCCGAGCGAGTGACGGACCTCGAGCGCCCGGGCCGGGTCCTCGGTGGGGGCCTCGAAGCCGGCGCCGCGAAGGGCCGCGACCGCGGCCGGCACGGCGGCGGGCTGGACCGCGAGGTCGAGGTCGGCCATCGGCCGCGCGCCGAGGCGCTCGTAGGCCGAGCCGACCAGGCCGCCGCCCTTCAGCGCCAAGACCTCGACCCCGGCGGCCTGGATCGCGTCGATCGCCGCACGGCCCTTGCGCAGCACGATCTGGTTGGCGGCCCAGCTGCGCCGGTAGACGCCCTTGAGCCGGCCGACGTCCGGATCCTCGTCGAGCAGCGGTCCGAGGTTGCTGTAGACGAGCGGCAGCAGCCGGTAAGAGCCGTGGTCGAGGACGTCGATGTCGGGGGCGTCGAGGCGCCAGCGGCGCCAGGCGTCGAGGCCCCGCTCCCCCGGCCAGAGGGCCGCCTTGAGCAGCAGCTCCTCCGCCGCCGTCGGCATCCAGATCGCGGTCCGCTTCACAGCTGCCCCTCGAGGCTGGTGACGGCGGGGTGGACCTGGCCGCCGCGGACTTCGACCAGGCGGTCGGCGCGGCGGGCGACGAGCGGGTCGTGGGTGATCAGCAGCAGGGTCGGCCGCGGCTCGAGAGCGCCGAGGTTGTCGAGCACGAGGTCGGCGGTCGCCGGGTCGAGGTGGCTGGTCGGCTCGTCGAGGGCGAGCAGCGGCGGCGAGCCGATCAGCGCCCGGGCGACGGCGATCCGCTGGCGCTGGCCGGCCGAGAGGCGGATGCCGTCGTCGCCGACGTTGGTCCGGTAGCCGTCGGGAAGCTCGGCGGCGAACTCGTCGACGGCGGCGAGGGCCGCGGCCCGCTCGATCTCGCCGGGGGGAAGGTCGGGGCGGCCGAAGGCGATGTTGTCGGCGATCGAGCCGTGCATCGCCGAGCTGTCCTGGAGCAGCGCGCCGGTCTGGCGGCGCAGGGCGCGGACGTCGATCTCGTCGAGCGGCTCGCCGTCGACCAGGACCGAACCCGACCATGGCCGGTAGAGGCCGAGGAGAAGCAGCAGCAGGGTCGTCTTGCCGGCGCCGGTCGGGCCGAGGACGCCGATCGTCTCGCCCGGCTCGACCGCCAGCGAGACGTTCTCGAGCACCGGCGGTTCGTCGACCGCGTAGCCGAAGGTGACGTCGCGCCATGAGATCGCGCCGCGGACCGCGATCGGGCGGCCACCGCCGCTGTAGGGCTCGCGCTCCTCGTTTTCGAGCACCGCGTCGATCCGTTCGATCGCCGCCAGGCCGGTGAGCAGGTCGGGCAGGGCGGCGGCGACCCAGTTGAGCTGACCGCGGGCGAGGGCGAGGATGGCGAGGAAGGCGATCAGGTCGCCGAGGCTCATCGAGCCTTCGGCGACGGCGATCCCGCCGCCGATCAGGACGACGACCCCGGCGATCCCGCCGAGCGCGACCTGGGCCAGGCCGTAGGCCTGCTGGACCCAGCCGATGCGCTGGCCGGCGAGGCCGAGGTCGGCGGCCTGGGCGGCGTTGGCGGCGCTCGCTTCCTCCTCGGCGGTGCGCAGCTTGATCAGGGACGAGGAGCGCAGCGTCTCCAGCGCCAGGCCGCTGAAGGCGTCGGAGGACTCCTGCCAGGCGCGGGTCCGCTCTTTCAGCACCCCGCGCAGCAGCCGGCCGACGCCGATCAGGAGCGGGATCGTGACGATCAGGACGACGAAGAGCAGGGGCTGGATCACCGCCAGCGCCGCGATCAGGAGCGCCGCCGTGCCGAACGAGGGGATGACGATCGCGAGCAGGTATTTGGCCATCACGTCGAGCCGTTCGGTGTCCTGCACGATCAGCGAGTGCAGGCGGCTGGCGTCGGTCGTGTCGAAGAAGCTGCGCGGCAGCCAGATCACGTGATCGATCAGTTCGGCGCGGATCCGGGCGACGGCGGGCTTGGTGACGTTGAGGACCGCGTAGCGGCCGATCAGGCCGAGGCCGAGGCTGACGATGTAGAGGACCAGCGTGGCGCCGCCGATCCAGAGCAGTTCGTTGACGTCTTCGGCCGGGATCGCGTCGTCGAAGGCCCGCCGCACGAGCAGCGCGATCGGAATCAGCACCACGGCCTGCGCCACGGAGATAGTCAGGCTCCAGGCCGCGAGCCGCCCCGAGCCCGAGATCAGGCGGGAGAATGCTCGCCAGACGGGCATGCGGGCAACCGTAACGGTCCGGCCGCTCTCGCCGTGCCGCCGAGCACGCCTGAAAGGGCCGCTCTGGAGAGGGCGTACCATCGGGGGGTTGACCGTTAAGCCGAAACCGTGCGTCGATTCCGACCCGTTGGCGCCCTTCAGCGCGCCCGTGCGGCGCTGGTTCGAAGCCTCCTTCGAGGGCCCGACCCCAGCCCAGAGCCTGGGCTGGGCGAAGATCTCGAGCGGCGCCCACACGCTGATCTGCGCCCCCACCGGCTCGGGCAAGACCCTGGCCAGCTTCCTCTGGGGCATCGACAAGCTCGCCCGCGAGAAAGCCCCCGCCGACGGGCCGAATAAACGCGCCGGGGTAGCGAAATCGGCCCATCGGCCCGGGGTGCGGATTGTCTATGTGTCGCCGCTGAAGGCCCTCTCGTACGACATCGAGCGCAACCTGCGGGCGCCGCTGGCGGGGATCGGCGGCACCGACGTCACGGTCGGCCTGCGCACCGGCGACACCAGCCAGAAAGACCGCCGGGCGATGGCGAAAACGCCGCCCGACATCCTGATCACGACGCCCGAGTCGCTCTACCTGATGCTCTCCTCGAACGTGCGCGAGATCTTCGCCACGACCGAGGCGGTGATCGTCGACGAGATCCACGCCGTCGCCCAGACAAAGAGGGGATCGCACCTGGCGTTGTCGTTGGAGCGCCTCGACCACCTCGCCCGAACCCACCAAGAGCCGCAGGGCGGTTCCGGCGTGCAACGCATCGGGTTGTCGGCCACCCAGCGACCGTTGGAGCGGATCGCAGGCTTTCTCGTCGGGCCGAACAGGAAGTGCGAGATCGTCGACGCCGGCATAACCAAGGAGCTCGACCTCGAGATCGTCGTCCCGGTCGAGGACATGGCCGAACCGGGTGCGCCGAGCTTTCCCAACGCCGAGGGCGTGCCGGCCGAGGGCGAGCCGCTCGCCCACGTGCGCTCGATCTGGCCTGCGATCTACCCGGAGCTGCTCAAACTCGTCCAGGAACACCGCTCGACGATCATCTTCGTCAACGCCCGCCGCGCCGCCGAGCGCCTCGCCAAACGCCTCAACGAGCTCGCCAACGGCGAAGGCGAAAATGAGCTCCCCGCCACCGAGCACGGTGGGCACGCCCGCAGCGGCGCAGCCGCGGCCCAGGCGGATCAAGGTGGCCTGGGCGATGGCGCATCTGCCGACGGCAGCGGACGCGAAGCGGAGCAGTCGTCGGATATTGATGGCGAAGCCGAGAACCTGGCGCCCGAACCCCCACCGCCTGACGCCCTGATCGAGGTCGCCCGCGCCCACCACGGCTCCCTCTCCCACGAGGAGCGGATGGTGGTCGAGGAGATGCTCAAGTCCGGGCAGCTGCCGTGCCTGGTCGCGACCTCCTCGCTCGAGCTCGGGATCGACATGGGCGCGGTCGACCTGGTGATCCAGGTCGAGTCGCCGAAGTCGGTCAGCCGCGGCCTGCAGCGGGTGGGCCGCGCCGGCCACTCGCTCGGCGAGGTCTCGAGGGGGCGGATCTTCCCCAAGTTCCGCGCCGACCTGCTCGAGTGCGCGGTCGTCGCCAAGCGCATGCGCGCGGGTGAGATCGAGGAGACCGTGATCCCCCAGAACCCGCTCGACGTGCTCGCCCAGCACCTGGTCTCGATGGCGGCCCTCGACGACTGGGACGTCGACGAGGTCGAGCAGCTGGTGACGGCCTCGGAGCCGTTCCACGACCTCTCCCGCGAGCAGCTCGAGAACGTCCTCGACATGCTCGACGGCCGCTATCCCTCCGACCGCTTCGCCGAGCTGCGCCCGCGGATCGTCTGGGACCGCACCGAGGGCACCATCCACGGCCGCAAAGGCTCGCGCCAGCTGGTCGTCACCAACGCCGGCACGATCCCCGACCGCGGCCTCTACGGCGTCCACCTGCCTGACGGCCGCCGGGTCGGCGAGCTCGACGAGGAGATGGTCTACGAGGCCCGGCCCGGCCAGACCTTCCTGCTCGGCGCGACGACCTGGAGGATCGAGGACATCACCCGCGACCGGGTGATCGTCACCCCGGCCCCCGGCGCCCCCGGCGCCGTCCCGTTCTGGAAGGGGGACGGGGTCGGCCGCCCGGCGGAGCTGGGCAAGGCGATCGGCGCCTTCGCCCGCGAGGCCGTCTCGCGCGAGCCCGCCGAACTGGCCGCCGAATGCGACCTCGACCCGCTCGCGGCGGAGAACCTGGTCGCCTACCTGCGCGAGCAGCAGGCGGCGACCCGCGTCGTCCCCTCCGACGAGACGATCGTGGTCGAGCGCTTCCGCGACGAGATCGGCGACTGGCGCCTCTGCGTGCTCTCTCCCTACGGTGGCCGCGTGCACGCGGCCTGGGGCCTCGCCCTGAGCCAGAAGGTCAGGGCCGAGCGCGGCCTCGAGGTCGACGCGATCTGGTCCGACGACGGCATCGTCATCCACCTGCCCGACGCCGACGAGCCGCCGCCCAGCGACATCGTCCTGATCGAGCCCGACGAGATCGAGGACCTGGTCGTCGCCGAGCTCTCCGGCTCGGCCCTGTTCGGCGCCCGCTTCCGTGAGAATGCGGCCCGCTCGCTGCTGTTGCCGCGCGCCTACCCGGGCAAGCGCACGCCGCTCTGGCAGCAGCGGCTGAAGGCGCAGAGCCTGCTCGAGGTCGCCCGCGAGCATCCGCGCTTCCCGGTCATCCTCGAGACCTACCGCGAGTGCCTGCGCGACGTCCTCGACCTGCCCTCGCTGGCCGAGCTGCTGGGCGACCTGCAGACGCGCAAGCTGAGCCTGGTCGAAGTCGAGACCGCCACCGCCTCGCCCTTCGCCTCCTCGCTGCTCTTCGACTACGTCGCCACCTACATGTACGAGGGGGACACGCCGAACGCCGAGCGCCGCGCCGCCGCGCTCGCCCTCGACCGCGATCTGCTGCGCGAGCTGCTCGGCCAGGAGGAGCTGCGCGAGCTGATCGACACCGAAGCGCTGGAAGAGGTCGAGGCACAGCTTCAGCACCGCACCGAGGGCGGCCGCGCCGGGGACCGCGACGCCCTGCAGCAGGTCCTGCGCAGCGTCGGCGACCTGACCGCGGAGGAGTGCGCCGAGCGCGTCGCCGAGGGCTACTCCGCCGCCTCGATGCTGGCGAAGCTGGTCGACGAGCGCCGCGTCGCCCTGGTCCGGATCGCCGGCGAGGAGCGCTACATCGCCGCCGAGGACGCCGGCATTTACCGCGATGCGCTCGGCGTGCCGCCGCCGCCCGGGCTGCCGGACAGCTTCCTCGAGTCCGGCGAGGCGCCGTTCTCGACCTTGCTCGGCCGATACGCGCGGACCCACGGGCCCTTCCCGACCGGCCAGGCGGCGGCACGGTTCGGCGGCATCGACCCGACCCCTGCCCTGCGCGAGCTCGAGCGGACGGGCGTCCTCGTCCGCGGCGAGCTGCTGCCCGGCGGCAGCGAGCGCGAGTGGTGCGACTCCGACGTCCTGCGCCGCCTGCGCCGTGCCAGCCTCGCCCACCTGCGGCGCGAGGTCGAGCCCGCCTCGCGTGACCGCTTCGCCCGCTTCCTGCCCAGCTGGCAGAACGTCGACGCCCACCGCGCCGCCGGCGCCGGCCCGGACCGCCTGCGCGAGGCGCTCGAGCCGCTGCAGGGGGTGGCGCTGACGCCGAAGGTCTGGGAGGGCGACGTCCTGCCGCGCCGCCTCGGCGCCTACTCGCAGGCCTGGCTCGACGAACTCTGCACCAGCGGCGAGGTGGTCTGGATCGGCGCCGGCGCCCGCGGCCGCAACGACGGCCGCGTCGCCCTCTACTTCCGTGAGGACGTGCGGCTGGCCGGCCCGCCGCCGGCCAACGTCAAGCTCGAGCCCGCCGCCGGCGAGGTCCACGACCTGATTCGCGAGCGCCTGGCCGGCGGCCCGGCCTTCTGGCTCGACCTGATGGCGGACGCCGACGTGCCGGTCGAGGATCTCCACAACGCGCTCTGGGACCTCGCCTGGTCGGGAGAGGTGACCAACGACGCCTTTGCCCCGCTGCGCGCCCCGCGCCTGCGGGCGAGCGCCTCGCAGGAGAGTCGCGGCCGCCGCTTCGCCCGCCGCCGCGGCGGCGGTGGGGCCGCGGTCCAGGGGCGCTGGTCGCTGCTAGCGCCGCTCTTCGAGAACGCCCCGGCGGCGGGCCCGCGCCTGCGCGCCCAGGCCGAGCTGATGCTCGAGCGCTACGGCATCGTCACCCGTGAGACGGTGCTCGCCGAGGGCGTCCCCGGCGGCTTCTCGACCCTCTACGCCGAGCTCGGCAACCTCGAGCTGCTCGGCACCGCCCGCCGCGGCTACTTCGTCGAGGGGCTGGGCGGGGCCCAGTTCGCCCTGCCCGGCGCGGTCGAGCGGCTGCGCTCGCTGCCCTCCGACGAGCGCTCCTACATGGTGATCGCGGCGACCGACCCGGCCAATCCCTACGGCTCGGCGCTGCCCTGGCCGAAGCGGGAGGGGGGACGCCGCCCCGCCCGCGCCCCCGGCGCCCACGTCCTGCTCCACGACGGCGAGCCCGTCCTCTACGTCGAGCGCGGCGGTCGCGGAATCCTGCGCCTGGCCGAGCTCGACCAGGCGGCGCTCGGCGAGGCGATGCGGGCGCTCGCCGAGGCGGTGGCGGCCGGACGGCTGCCGAAGCTCGGGGTCGAGAAACTCGATGGTGAGCCGCTGATCGGCTCGGGCCACGAGGACGCGCTGCTCGAGGCGGGTTTCAGCCGGGCGCCGACGAAACTGACCGTCTCACAGCGCTGAGCCGGCGAGCTCGAGGATCCGGTCGAGCGCCTCGCCGCGGCCGGCGATCGTCCGCAGCTCCCAGCCACGGGCATGCTCGAGCCGCTCGGCGTAGCCGGCGCGATCCTCCTCGAGGCGGCCCAGCGCCCGCGCCAGCGCTGCCGGCGCGAGCTCGCCCCTGAACTGGTCGGCGAGCGGAACGGCGAGGCCCAGCTCCTGACAGCGGGCGGCAAGCAGCGGCTGGTCGCCGGAGAGCGGATAGGAGATCATCGGCACCCGCTGGTAGATCGCCTCGTGGGTTGAGTTGATGCCGTGGTGGGTGACGAAGGCGTCGGCCCTTTCGAGCTCGTGCCACTGGTCGAGGCTCTCGCTGACGGTGACGTTGGGGAGGTCGAGCTGGGCAAGCCGCTCGGCCGGGGCAGGGTGGCCGCCGAGGCTGACGACCAGGTCGACGTCGCCGAGCTCGGCGCTCTCCCGGGCGAGCGCGGTGAGCGCGTTGAAGGCCTGCCGCGAGTAGTAGAGCCAGGCGATCGTGCCGAAGGAGACCAGGACCCGGCGCCGCGGGGCGCCTTGCGGCGGCTGCCTCGGCTCGGCGGGCCCGGCGAGCCGAGGCGAGAGGGTGCCGAAGAAGGCGAGCGGCTCGAGCGCGGGGCGGTCCTCGGCGGTGAGGAACTCGGCCGGCTCGGGGTAGAGGTTGAGCTGTGGGCTGAACGCCTCGACGTAGGAGAAGGGGTTGGCGTCGGCCATGCCGTGGTGCTCGCGCAGGCGCTCGACGGCCGCCCAGCACTCGGCTGAGGTCGAGACCCTCGCCTCGCCGCGCAGCTGCGCGGCGGCCCGCGCCGGGACGAGGGCATGGTTGGGGACGACGTTGACGTAGGGAAGGCCGAGGCTGCGGGCGACGACCGGGCCGATCACCGAGTACGTCTCGTAGAGGATCAGGCTCGGCGAGAGCTCGGCGACCTCGGCGGCGATCGCCTCGCCGTGGACGCCGGCGAAGGTGACGTAGCGGCTCGGCACCGGGATCGACGAGTCGTCGACGGCCTCGACCGGGCGGCCGGCGAAGAGGTCGAGGAAACGGGCACCGGCCGGCTCGACCTCGTGCCGCAGGTCGGGCCGCGTCATCACCACGACCTCCTGGTCGCGCTCGGCGACGAGCTCGGCGACGACGGCCATCAGCGCCTTGACGTGGCCCAGGCCCTGGACGCAGATCGCGACGATCGGCGCCGCCGCCATCAGCCGGCCTCCGGCTGCTCGCCGAGCCGGCCGAGCCGGGCCAGCACCGGTCGCAGGTGCGGCTCGCTGATCCGGGCGTAGATCCGAGCCAGCGAGACGTTCGAGATCAGGATCCAGAAGTCGAGCTCACCGGCCGGGCCGCCGGCCCCGTGGTAGGCGGCGAGGAACCGGTTCCAGTCGGGCTCGCTCAGCGGCCAGCGGTGAAAGCTGCGGCCGAGGTCGAAGCCGGCGGCGCCGAGGATGAAGCGCTCGTTGTCGACGACGACGAGCCGGCCCTCGCCGTCGATGACGAAGTTCTCGGCGCAGAAGTCGCGGTGGATCAGGACCCCCTCGTAGCCGCCGGGGTCGAGGCGCTCCACCTCGGCCGCGATCGAGGCCGCCAGGCCCGGCGAGATCGTGCCCGCCGCGGCCAGCGTCTCCAGGTCCTGGGCGGCCTCGCGCCGGTACTCGGAGGTATCGCGGCCCGCGGCAGGGTGCTCGGCGTGGAGCCGGCCGAGCAGGGCCCCCGCCTCGGCGAGGAGGGCGGCAGAGGGCTCGGCGTCGACCGCGCTGCCCTCGATCCAGGCCTCGAGCAGGACCGCGCCGTGGCGGGCCAGAACCGGGGCGAAGGCGGGCTCGAGGCCTTCACGGAAGGCCTCCTGGCGCTCGGCGCTCGCGGCGTCGGGGAAACGGCGGGCCTTGAGCTTCGCTCCGTCGGCGTCGATTGCGAGGAAGGTGAAGCGGCCCTGCTTCTTCCCCTGGAAGGGCGAGATCGGCAGCACCCGATCGGCTCGGAAGCGGTGCTGCTCGAGCGCCGCGGCGACCTCCCGCTCGATCGCGGTCGGAGCCTCGGTCAGGCCCACGGGGCGACGCCGGCGAGGAAGGCACGGGCGAAGTCGTCCTCGCCGTAGGCGCCGCGGCCGAGCACCGCGCGGAAGCCCGGCGCGGCCGCCGCGATCTGGTCGGCGAGCTCCCCGGGAGGCGTGCCGCGGCCCGCGCCGGCCTGCTCGAAGACAGTCGCCCGCCGCGGCCGGGCCCCGTTGCCGAAGAGGTTGGCCCAGACCCGCGCCCCGACCTCGCGCGGCGACAGCGGCTCGACCGTCCAGCCGCGCGCGCCCGGGTCGACCTCGGGAAAGACGAGGGAGCCGAGCGGCGCCGAGCCGACCCGTGAGCTGCCGAGCAGGGTCGCGAGCTGGCCCGGCCCGACCATCAGCTCCTCGCTCTGCGGGGGCCGTGCGTTGGGCGGGTCGGAAAGCTCGCCGGCGGTGTAGAGGAAGGGACGGTCGATGTCCGGCAGGCCGGCGCGCAGCTCTGGGAATTCGAGGTCGGTCGCCGGCCTCACCTTGAGCGCCGAGGGCATGCCCCAGGTCCGCGTGCCCTCCTCGCCGACTCCGGCGAAGACCCGGTCGTTGGCGATCGAGGCGCAGCCGGCGCGCAGCAGGTGGAAGGAGAGGGTCGTCTTGCCGGCGCGTTTGGGCCCGAGGAAGACGATCGACCGCCCCGCCGCCTCGACCGCGGCGGCGTGCAGCTCGAGCAGCGAGCGGCGCAGCTGGGTCGCGATCAGCTCCTGGACCAGCAGCGCCAGGGTGAAGCGCCAGCGGACGCTCGCGGGGTCGGCGGTCAGCACCGTGCCCGAGGGCCCGACCCCGAGCACGCAGGAGCGCCGCTCGTCGACCCCGAGCAGCAGCTCGCCCCGCTGCCAGGCGGGCAGCTCGTAGAGGCTCTGGTCGAAGGCGAAGAAGGGGGAGGGGGTGGTGTCGTCGGGCTGCTCGGCGCGCAGCTCGGCGTGCGCCTCGGCCGAGCTGAGGACCTCGACGCCGGGGCCACCGCCGGCGGCCGAGCAGGTCAGCGCCGGGCCGAAGTAGTCGAGGATCCAGGTGACGGCCGCGGCGTCGTTCGAGCTCAACGTCACGCCTGCGCCCGGCCCGAACGAGAGCCCTCGGCTCATGTCCGTCGATACCGCCCCCACCGTCCCGGTCGCGACCACGAAGGCCAAACTATCTGGTGGCGGCCGACCTCTGCCGCCGGGAGGGGATAATTTCGAGCAATGGGAGACACGGAGCAGACCGCGGTCGAGTTGCTGCGCAGCGTGCCGCTCTTCGCCGACCTCGAGCAGGACGAGCTCGAGCGCTTCTCCCGGGTCGCGGTTCCCCGCACCTTTCCGGCGGCGACCCGCGTCTTCCACGAGGGCGATCACTCCGACGCCTGCTACATCGTCCGCTCGGGCAACTTCCGCGTCACCCGTGAGCACTCCGACGGGCGCGCGATCACGCTCGCCAGCCTCGGCCCGGGGGACATCTTCGGCGAGCTCGCGATGCTCGACGGCGAGGTGCGCTCGGCCAGCGTCGAAGCACTGGTCGACGGCGAGCTTCTCGCCCTGCCGGCCGGCGAGGTGCGGGCACTGCTCTCGCGCCATCCCGAGATCACGGTGAAGCTGGTCGCGGCGCTGGTACGGCGCCTGCGGACGGCCAACGAGCGGATCTCGCGGCAGTCCTTCCAGACCGTGCCCAGCCGCGTCGCCGGGGTCCTCTCGCAACTGGTCTCCGAGGAGTCGCCGCGGCCGACCGAGGGCGGCGAGGTGACGATCCGGATGAACCAGGCCGACCTGGCCCAGCTCGCCGGCACCTCGCGGGAGAGCGTCAGCCGCTTCCTCGCCGACCTCGAGCGCGCCGGGGTCGTCCGCCCCGGCCGCGGCCGGGTGACCGTGCTCGACGCCTCGAAGTTGACCAACTACATCTACTAGGGCCCGTGGCGGACCTGCCGTCTCGGCGAGCGGCGATGGTCGAGCGCCAGCTGCGCCGGCGCGGGATCGAGGACGAGCGCGTGCTGGAGGCGATGGCGGCGGTGCCCCGCGAGGCTTTCGTCCCGGCGAGGCTGCGCTCGAAGGCCTACGCCGACTCGGCGCTGCCGATCGGCGAGGGGCAGACGATCTCGCAGCCGTGGATCGTCGCCGCGATCTGCCAGGCGCTGGCGCTCGAGGGAGGGGAGCGGGTGCTCGAGGTCGGCACCGGCTCCGGCTACTCCGCCGCCGTGTTGGCCCGTCTCGCCGCCGAGGTGATCAGCATCGAGCGCCGGCCGGCGCTGGCGCGGGCCGCCGTCGAGGCGCTCGATGCCGTCGGCGCCGAGGTCGAGGTGGTCGTCGGCGACGGCAGCGTCGGCCTCGCGCGACGGGGGCCGTTCGAGGCGATCGCCGTCCACGCCGCCGCTCCCGCCCCGCCCCGGGCGCTGCTCTCGCAGCTCTCGGTGGACGGGCGGCTGGTCGTGCCGCTGGCCGCCGAGGAGGGCGACTTCCTCACCGTCTTTCGCCGCGAGGAGAACGACCTCGTCTCCGAGCGGATCAGTCCCTGCCGCTTCGTGCCGCTCGTCGGCGAGGAGGGGTTCGCGCCCTAACAGCTCCTCGGCGCGGGGTCGGCCGGATCCTTGCTGGCACCCTGGTCGGCGCCCGGGCCGCAGTCGAGCAGCTTGTCCTTCTCGCCGTCGATGGCTTCGATCGAGTCGCTGCCGCCGGAGCCGTAGAAGCTGTCGGCGCCGCCGTGCCCGAAGAGCGTGTTGTTCGCGCCATCGCCGATCAGCTTGTCGTCGCCTTCGGAGCCCTCGAGGCTCTCGCTCGAGGCGAGGATCGAGTCCGGCGCTCCGCCCTGGCAGCCGCTGCTGGGGGCAGCCGTGCCGCCGAGCTTGACCACGAAGGTGCCACTCGGCTTCGAGCGCGCGTAGGAGACAGTGTCGAGGCCGCCGCCACCGTCGAAGCGGTGCCCCTGGCAGACGTCGGCGGAGGAGACGAGCAGGTCGTTGCCGTCGCCGCCGTCGAGCTGGTCCGCCCCCGGATCGGCGACGAGGCCGTCGTTGCCACCGCCGCCGTTGAGCACGTCGTTGCCGCTGGTGCCGGAGTACTCGCTGCCCGCTTCCAGCAGGTCGTCGCCGGGGCCGCCGCTGATCGTGTCGTTGCCCGGGCCGCCGGTGGCGCGGACCGGCAGCGAGCCCGGGATGCCGGCGCCGATCGCGACCGTGTCGTTGCCGGCGCCGCCGTCGGCGAGGATGAAGTTGATGCCGAGGCCGCTCGGGCAGGTCGCCGTCGTGTTCGGCCCGGTCGCTTCCCCGCTGCGCGGGTTGCGCGGAGCACCGGAAGCCGAGCAGCCAGAGCCTTCGCGGCTCTCCACCCCGGTCGGGTCGGTGACGACGAAGGCGCTGCCGTTGTGGGAGATCGAGATCGTGCTGTCGTCGGCGAGCCCGGTGACGACGAGGCTGATCCCGTCGAGGCCGCGGTTGAGCTCGACCGCGGTCTCCTGCTGGGGAGGGGAGCGGTCGTTGCAGGAGCTCGTTTCTCCGAACGACAGGCAGCCGTCGGCGCCGGGGCCGCCGAAGCCGAGGTCGGGGTCGCCGCCGCCGCTCGGGCCGCCGCCGTCGAGGTCGTCGTTACCCGGGCCGCCGTCGAGCCGGTTCGGGCCCTCGTCGCCGCTGATCCTGTCGTTGAAGGCCGAGCCGACGACGTCGGCGATGCCCTTCAGCGTGTCGTGCCCGTCGCCGCTGGAGCTGCCGGCGGCGAGGTTGACGACGACGCCCGGGCTGGCGGCGGTCGCGAAAGAGGCGATGTCCTGGCTGCCGCCTCCGCCTTCGAGGCTGTCGTTGCCGCCGTCGCCCCTGATCACGTCCTGGTTGCCGGGCCCGCCGCTGACGTTGTCGCTGCCGAGGCCGCCGATCACCGTGTCGCCGTCGCCGCCGCCGCCGCTGATCGATTTCTCGTCGCCGAGCCCGCCTTCGAGGTAGTCGCCGTTGCCCGGCCCGCCGTCCATCGTGTCGTTGCCCTTGTCGCCGAGCAGGTGGTCGGCGCCGGCGCCGCCCTCGATCTCGTCGCTGCCCTTCTGGCCGTCGACGTAGTCGTCGCCGGCGCCGCCGTTGAGCTGGTCGGCGCCGAGGTCGCCGAGGATCGTGTCGTCGCCGCCGCCCCCTTCGATCCTGTCGGTCCCCTTTTCCCCGTAGAGCCTGTCGTCGCCGGGGCCGCCGCAGATCCGGTCGTTGCCACCGCCGCCGCGGACCGTGTGCTTACCGCCGCCGCTGACGAGGATCGTGTCGTTGGCCTTGCTGCCGAGGATCGTCGCCTTGCCGGAGACGATCGTCGCCTTCTTGCCGAGGCAGCTGGGCGCCGCCGGGGCGCTGGTTGCCAGCGCCAGGGTGGCGAGCAGGGCGGCGAAGAGGATCGAGGCGAGGCAGAGCTGCCTGCCCCTCCCCCCGTGGAGTCGGCGGTCAAACATTTGGCCAGGCACCTTGACAAAACGATGGCGCCGCCGCAAGCCGTCGATCGGTGCGGAAAACCTGCGTGGACGCGGGGCGCGGAGTTAGTCGAGCGCGGCGTTACTGGTGTTCGATGTCGTTGCCCGGCCCGCCGACGAGTTTGTCGTTGCCCGGCCCGCCGTCGAGGGTGTCGTTGCCGGCCCGGCCGAAGATCCGGTCGTCGCCGTTCTTGCCGAGCAGGGCGTCGCCGTTGTTGCTGCCGATCAGGGTGTCGGGGCCGGGGGAGCCCTCGATCTCCTCGACCGTGCCGTCGATGCTGCCCGCCGTGCAGGAGCCGCCGGCGCGGGTCACGGCGCCGCCGAGCTGGGCGCTGACGCCGGGGGTGAAGCGGAAGAAGTTGGCGTCGTCGTTGCCTTCGCCGCCGTCGAAGACGTCTCCGTCGCAGGGGTCGCCGCCGACCATCACGTCGGAGCCCGGGCCGCCGAAGAATTCGTTCTTGCCGCTGGAGAAGGGCACCGGGATGTCGGTGCGGGCGCCGATCAGCGCGTCGTCCCCGGCCCCGCCTTCGAGCCGGTCGGGATCGGAGTCGTCGCCGGCCTCGATCACGTCGCCGCCGGCGCCGCCGCGCAGGTCGTCGCTGCCGGGGCCGCCTTCGAGCCTGGTTTCGACCGAGGCGGGGACCGAGCCGTCGATCTGGATCCGGTCGTTGCCCGGCCCGCCGTCGATCAGCAGGAAGCCGGCGTCGCCGGGGCAGATCGCCGCGTTGCCGCCGCTCGCGGTGCAGCCGGTGACGTTGCCGGCGGGGATCGGCGCCGTGTCGGTGATCACGAAGCTGCCGGCGCTGAGCGAGACGTTGATTTCGTCGTTGACCGCTTCGCCGCGGACGGCCAGGGTCGAGGCGCCGTCGAGGCTGCGGCTGAAGACGACTACGGTGCCGGGGCCGGCGGCGCTGGGTTTTTCACAGGCTTCGAGCTCGGCCGCGCCCGAGCACTGGGCGCCGTCGGGGCCGCCGATCAGGTCGTCGCCGCCGCCGCGGCCGTCGAGGTCGTCATAGCCGGCGCCGCCGTCGATCCGGTTCGGGCCCGAATTGCCGTCGAGGTCGTCTGGATAGGAGGATCCGACCAGGTCCTCGGTGCCGGCGCCGATCGTGTCGCGGCCGTCGCCGTGGGCGGTGCCGGCGGCGAGGTCGGCGGTGACCGGAGCCGACGCCGTGGCGAAGGAGGCGATGTCCTCTTCGCCCGGCCCGCCTTCGAGATGGTCGAAGCCGATGTCGCCGCGCAGGATGTCGCCGTTGCCGGCGCCGCCCTCGATGTCGTCGCGCCCGTGGCCGCCGGTCAGCGTGTCGCTGCCGCCTTCGCCGTTGAGGTCGTCGTCGCCGAGCCCGCCGGCGATCACGTCGTTGCCCGAGCCGCCGTCGAGGTCGTCGTTGCCGCGGCCGCCGACGATCCGGTCGTCTCCGGCTTCGCCGTCGACCACGTGGTCGCTCGCCTTGCCGGCGAAGAGGGTGTCGTTTTCGGGGCCGCCCTTGAGCGTGTCCGGCCCCTTGCCGCCGGAGAGCAGGTCGTCGCCGGATCCGGCGAAGAGGCGATCGGGGCCCTTGGCGCCGAGCAGCTTGTCTTCGCCGCCGTCGCCGTAGAGGCCGTCGCCGCCCTTCTCACCGAGCAGCGTGTCGTTGCCGGAGCCGCCGTGAAGGTCGTCGCTGCCGGTGCCGCCGTCGAGCGTGTCGTCGCCTTCTTCGCCGAAGAGGGAGTCATAGCCCTTGCCGCCCTTGAGCGTGTCGTCGCCGGGCCCACCACAGATCGTGTCGTTGCCGTTGTCGCCGCCGGTGATCACGTCGTCACCGCCGCCGCCCTGGATCACGTCGCTCGCGCCTTTGCCGACCAGGTGGTCGTTGCCCGGGGTGCCGACGATCGTCGCCTGCCTACCGGCGCAGGTGGCGGCCGAGGCGGCGCTCCAGCCGGGAACGAGCATGAATAGGCCGGCGACCGCGGAAATGCAGGTGATTCGAGCTGATCGGGAACGGATAGTCATTGGCTGCCCCCCCTTCATCGGCTGGAAACCAACACACCTTCAATCCGACAAACACCCGTCCAGAGTCAGGATCACGCCAACTCGCTCTACCGGTCGGGTACCCTCGCACGGCAATGCGGGGCGGAACCTACGTGCTCAACTTCTACTCGGCGGTCTTCGTCGACCAGCTCAAGCGCGGCCGCAAGTCGGCGACGATCCGGCTCGGCGACAAGAGCGGCAAGTACGAGCGCGGTCAGGTCGTCTGGATCACGGTCGGCTTTCGGCACAGCCCGAGGCAGAAGATCTTCTCGGCCGTGATCGACGAGGTCGAGGTCAAGAAGGTCTCCGAGCTCTCGCGCCGCGACATCGAGCACGACAACCCCGAGTTCCGCCGGGTCGAGGAGGAGGTCAACTTCCTCGAACAGATCTACAGCCGGCCGGTCAACGAGGACGACCTGCTCACGGTGATCCGCTTCTCGCAGATCGTCGAGCCGCCCGAAACCCACTTCGGCAACGGCGAGACGCCCAGCCACAACTAGAGCGATGGCCGAGTACCGGTTCCTGACCACGTGGCTGCTCGAGTCGCCGCGGGAGCCGGTCTTCGACGCGATCTACGACCAGGCCGCCTGGCCGAGCTGGTGGCGCGGGGTGGAGGAGGCCGAGGAAGTCAGCCCGGGCAGCGGCGAGGACGGTGTCGGCACCGTCGCCCGCATGGTCTGGAAGAGCCTGCTGCCCTACCGGGTCGGCTTCGAGGTGACGACGACCCGGGTCGAGCGTCCCCACCTGCTCGAGGGGGACGCGGTCGGCGAGCTCTCCGGGGTCGGCCGCTGGCGCCTCTTCGAGCAGGGCGGCGTGACCGCGGTCCTCTACGAGTGGAACGTCTCGACCGGCAAGGCGTGGATGAACCTGGTCGCGCCGCTCGCCCGCCCTGTCTTCGAGTGGAACCACGACTGGGTGATGGCCCGCGGCGGCGAGGGAATCGCCGCCAGGCTGGGCTGCAGGCTGCTGGCCAGCGGCTGATTTCCCCGAGCCGCTATCGTCTCCGGACGCTGGCACTCTCAACCCGAGAGTGCCAAAGCCAGTCAAGAAACCTTTCCTGACCCAAACGGAGGTAATAAGGATGAAGCTGAAGCCCCTCGGGGACCGGCTGATCGTCAAACCGATCGATGAGGAGGAGACGACCGCAAGCGGCATCGTCCTCCCCGATACGGCGAAAGAGAAGCCGCAGAAGGGCAAGGTCGTCGCCGCCGGCGACGGCGCGATCCAGGAGGACGGCAGCCGCCGCCCGCTCGATGTGAGCGAGGGCGACGAGGTCCTCTACTCCAAATACGGCGGCACCGAGGTCACCGTCGAGGGAGATGACCTGCTCGTCATGCGCGAGTCGGACATCCTCGCCAAGCTCGGCTAGACCGCACGTCAAACGGACTTAGAACCAAGGAGGACTGAAAACAGATGGCTCACAAGGAGCTGAAGTTCAGTGAGGAGGCACGGGGGGCCCTACAGGCCGGCGTCGACGCAGTAGCCGACGCGGTCAAGGTCACCCTCGGCCCGAAAGGTCGCTACGTCGTGCTCGACAAAAAGTTCGGCGCGCCGACGATCACCAACGACGGCGTCACCATCGCCCGTGAGATCGAGGTCGAGGACGTCTTCGAGAATCAGGGAGCGCAGCTCGTCCGCGAGGTCGCCACGGCGACCAACGACGTTGCCGGAGACGGCACGACGACGGCGACGCTGCTGGCCCAGATCATCGTCCGCCAGGGGCTCAAGAACGTCGCCGCCGGCGCCAACCCGCTGGCCCTGCGCCGCGGGATCGAGAAGGCCGTCGACGACATCGTCGAGAACCTGCGCGAGAAGCAGTTGAAGGAGGTCGCGGGCAAGGAGCAGATCGCCCGTGTCGCCGCCATCTCCGCCGCTGACGACGAGATCGGCAACGTGATCGCCGACGCGATCGAGAAAGTCGGCAAAGACGGCGTCGTCAACGTCGAGGAGGGCCAGACCTTCGGCATGGAGCTGGAGTTCACCGAGGGGATGCAGTTCGACAAGGGCTACATCTCCCCGTACATGGTCACCGACCAGGACAGCATGGAGGGCGTGCTCGAGGACCCCTACATCCTCATCGCCAACCAGAAAATCGGCTCCGTGCGGGACATCCTGCCGGTGCTCGAGCAGGTCATGCAGGGCGGCAAGCCGTTGCTGATCGTCGCCGAGGACGTCGAGGGCGAGTGCCTTGCGACGCTCGTCGTCAACAAGCTGCGGGGCACCTTCACCGGTGTCGCCGTCAAGGCGCCGGGCTTCGGCGACCGCCGCAAGCGGATGCTCGAGGACATCGCCGTTCTCACCGGCGGCGAGGTGATCACCGAGGAGATGGGTCTCAAACTCGAGAACACCCAGATCGCTCAGCTCGGCAAAGCGCGTCGCGTCGTCGTCTCCAAGGACACGACGACGATCGTCGACGGTGCCGGCGACGCAGGTGACATCAAGGGCCGGATCAACCAGATCGGCAAGGAAATCGAGAACACCGATTCCGATTTCGATCGCGAGAAGCTCCAGGAGCGCCTCGCGAAGCTGGCCGGCGGTGTCGCCGTGGTCAAGGTCGGCGCTGCCACCGAGACCGAGATGAAGGAGAAAAAGCACCGCGTCGAGGACGCCCTGCAGGCGACCCGTGCGGCGCTCGAGGAGGGTGTCGTCCCCGGTGGCGGCGTGGCCCTGCTCAACGCGCAGGCCGGGCTCGACCCGGACAAGCTCAAGGACCCGGATGAGGCCACCGGAGCGCGCATCGTTCATCGCGCGCTCGAGGAGCCGGTCCGTCAGATCGCCGAGAACTCCGGCCTGGAGGGCTCGGTCGTGGTCAACAAGGTCCGCGAGCTGAAGGACGGCGAAGGCCTGAACGCGGCCGACGGCGAGTACGGCGACCTGATCAAAGCGGGCGTCATCGACCCGACCAAGGTCACCCGCTCGGCGCTGCAGAACGCGGCGTCGATCGCCAAGAACATCCTCGTCACCGAGGCGATCATCGCCGAGCCGCCGGAGGAGAATGGCGGCGGCGGGATGCCCGGAGGCGGCATGCCGGACATGGGCGGAATGATGTAATCACGCCGCCCAGGCGTGGCTCGCCGCCAGCCGGCGAGTGATTTTCGAGAGGGGCCCCGGGCAACCGGGGCCCCTCTTTTTTGCCGCGACAGCCGCCGCCGCGCGACAAAGGACCCGCCGCGCGACAAAGGCCCCGCCGCGCGACAAAGGCCAAGGCGGCACTGGCCAGCGGGCGGCGGCCGGCGCTCGCAAACGGCCAAAGCGGGCGCTCGCCACCGACCCTCCGCCCATTCGTCACCCCGCGCGCGCAACCCGCGCACTCGCCTCCGCCACCCTCCCGCCCATGCCGCCCGCCCCTCCTTCCGCCGACGGGCCAATCCCCGACGCATACCGTCGCCAATCGGCCCCTCGGCACGTCGATCGAGAGATTGGGCGCCTTGCCGGAAGGCAGCACGGCGTGGTGGCGCTGGATCAGCTCCTGGCGCTGGATGTCGGGGAGCGCTCTGTTCATCGCAGAATCGAGCTGGGGCGCCTTCACCCGATTCACCAGGGTGTGTACGCCGTCGGCCACGCACGATTGACAGCCGAGGGCGTCTGGATGGCCGCGGTGCTCGCATGCGGACCAGCGGCTGTCCTCTCTCACCGTTCCGCGTCCGAGCTCTGGGGGCTGTTGGATGGTCAGCGGCGCCCGATTGACGTCACCGCGCCCAACCGTCGCGGCCGCAGCCCGAAGGGCATCGATCCTCACCGTTCCGACCGCCTGGATCGAACGCATCGGGCCTCGCGGCACGGTGTCCCCTGTACGACGGTCGAGAAGACTCTGCTCGATCTTGCCGCCGTCGTCTCGCTCAAAGAGCTCCGTCAAGCGGTCGCGCAGGCGGAAGTACTGCGAGTCCTGGATGCGGGCACAGCGCGCCTGCTCGTCGATCGAAATCGCGGGCGGCGTGGCGTCGCTTGCCTGAGAATGACGCTGGAGCAAATCGACCCTGGGGTCCGCTGGTCTCGAAGCGAGCTCGAGCGGCGCTTCCTGGAGATCTGCCGTCGGACCGGCCTGCCCCGCCCCGAGGTGAACGTGTTGCTCGATCTCGGCGACGCCCGCTTTCGTCCCGACTTTCTCTGGCGCGATGCGCAGTTGATCATCGAGGCCGACAGTCGCCGGTTTCATGACACGGACTACGCCTTCGAGGCGGACCGCCATCGAGAGCAGCGCCTGCAGATGGCCGGATGGCGCGTGTCCCATTGCACGTGGAACCAGGTCTGCCGAGAACCTCGAGCTCTCGGCCTGCGAATCCGCCAGCTCCTCCAACTCCCCGCCGATGGGCCGAAAGCCGACGGGTAGCGTCGCGAATCGGCCCGTCGGCGGGAGCGGTTAGGGGGCCGGGGGCGTTTCGGGGGTCGGCGTCGGCGTCGGCGTCGGGACGGGCGCCGGCGGGGGTGGGGGAGTCTTGACCGGCTTTACCTTGGGCGGCAGCGGCGGCAGGATGCCGGCGTTGTATTCGGCTTCCGAGAGGAAGTTCGCCCGGCGCAGCTTCTGGCGCAGGACGGCGGCGGTTTCGGGGTAATGGCTGAGGTCGTATTCATTGCCGGCGCCGAAGCCCTGGTAATAGATCAGCATCCGCACCCGCGGCCGCTTGACGATCCAGGCGATCAGCTGCTTGGCGAATTTCGGTTCGTCGGTCCTGTAGACGCCCCACTCGTTGATCCCAATCGGCTTGCCCTTCCACTGCTTGCCCGCGTAGAAGTGGTTGAGGTCTTTCCAGACCGGATACTGCGAGTAGAAGTCGGTGCCGACCCAGTCGACCCAGCGGCTGCCGGGCCAGTAGTTGCCGGGGAAGTTGCCCTTGACCCGCGGCGAGCCTCCCGGCAGCGGGCTCCAGATGATGCTCACCGGAGCGGGAGCCAGCACTGTCGGCGGCGGGCCCTTGGTCCGGTTCACCGGCGGCAGCCCGATTTCCGCCAGCGTCGCGTTGATCCCTTCCAGCGTCTGCCCGCCTTTGACGATCAGCGAGATCCGGCGGAAGGCCTGTTTGTACCAGCCGGTCGTGTGCGAGCCCCCTT
Organism: uncultured Solirubrobacterales bacterium; assembly: GCA_963836415.1. Taxonomy (GTDB): domain Bacteria; phylum Actinomycetota; class Thermoleophilia; order Solirubrobacterales; family 70-9; genus VRUE01. The sequence goes on along the minus strand of CAWIJE010000004.1, from coordinate 728,566 downwards.
TCTGGCTGCCGTCGCAGTTGACCGCCGACCAGACGTTGAGGCAGCGGTTCGGCTCTCCCAGCGGCCGGATGTAGGCGGGCAGGCCGCGCTTGTAGAAGAAGTCGTTGAGCTGCAGCAGGTAGTTGTCGCCGCCACCGAGGGCGATCTGTTCGGGGGTGATCATCTCCTGCAGGGTCTGGTCATTCGCGGTCGAGATGTGGAGCACCGGCCGGGTGCCCGTTTCGCGCCAGCGTTCGTAGGCCTCGTTGAGACTGTTCCCCCACGGGTGGAAGGTCTGCAGCAGCGCCGGGTGCTTGCCCGTCAGTTCGACGAATTGGTTGAATTCCGTCGTCGTCCCGCGGTCGCTGACGCCGAGGAAGACGTCCGGCTTCGGCGGCACCAGGCTCGTCGCCGAGGCGGAGGCGACGCAGCCGCCGAGGACGCAGGCGAGGACCAGCGCGAACGCCGCGCCGCGCGCTCTGCTGCGACTAGGTCTCCTCAAGAACATCTCTCATCCTCCTCGGCTCGACTCCGAGAGCTTGGGCGTCGGCTGTGCCTCTGTCGGTGGTCATCGAGACCTCCATCAGCTCCGCCTCCTCCCAAGTTGCAAACACGGCCTCGCCGAAAACGGAGCGCATCGCGATCAACCCCGCCCTGACCAGCGGCAGTGGCAGGTGCACGAGCGCCCGCGGGCGGCCCGCCACCCGGCTGACCAGGTCCGACATCTCGTCGTAGCTCATCGTCTCGGGCCCGGCGAGCTCATAGCGCCCGCGGGCGTCCTGCGCGGCGAGCGCGGCGACCACGGTGCGGGCCGCGTCCTGCGCCCAGATCGGCTGAAAGACGGCCTCGCCGCGGCCGGAGACCGGCAGCACCGGCAAGAAGGAGAAGCGCCGCAGCAGGGTGATCCAGGGGTCGCTGTGGTCGTAGACGATCGAGGGGGCGAAGACGATCGACTCGAGCGGCGAGGACTCGACCGCCCGCTCGGCCAGCCACTTGGCGCGGAAGAAGCGGGTGCGCTGGGCGGCTTCCGCCTCGAGCGCGCTGAAGAAGACGAAGCGGCGCACGCCGCTGAGCTCGGCCGCGCGCAGCAGCCGGACCGTGGCCAGCCCATTCAGCTCCTCGATCCTGTGCGGAGGCTGGTCGCGGATCGTCGCCGCCAGGTGGACGACGGTGTCGACGCCACGCAGCGCCTGGCGCACCAGATAGGGGTCCGACATCTGGCCGAGATCGCCGAGGGCGATCTGGACATCGACCCGGCGGTCGCCGAGCCGGCGCGGCTCACGCACCAGGCAACGCACGTCCTCGCCGCTCTCGAGGAGCAGCGGCAGCAGTCGAGAGCCCACGCTCCCGGTGGCCCCGGTCAGCAGCAGCATCACCACATCATCCCCAAATCCCTAAAATGTCCGCTCGCGCTTGGCAGGCCCGGTTGGGTCCACCCAGGCACCCGAAAAGTCGATTTAGGAGATATCCCCGAATGACCTACGTCATCGCCGAGCCATGCATAGGCCAGAAGGACAACTCGTGTGTCGAGGTGTGCCCCGTCGATTGCATTCACCCGACTCCCGATGAGCCGGATTACGACTCGGTCGAGATGCTCTACATCGACCCCGACGAGTGCATCGACTGCGATGCCTGCGTCGAGGCCTGCCCGGTAGACGCCTGCTTCGCCGAGGACCAGCTTCCCTCGGAGTGGGCGAAATACGCCGAGATCAACGCCCAGTACTACAAGAGCAAAGCCGCCTGAAGCGCCTTTGAGGCGCCGCCGGCCTAGCCGGTGAGGCGCTGCAGCGTGATCCGCAGCGGCGGCACCGAGAGCGGTGCGCCGGTCCAGGCCAGGACCGGCTTGCCCCCCTGGAGCGTCGCGATCGGTCCCGGCGAGCAGCTCGGCCACGGGTAGCGCCCGGCGGCGATCGCCGGGCCCGAGCCGTAGGAGCGGATCCGGGTGCCGTCTGCGCGGAAGCCGGTGACGGGTTGCCCGGGCCCGTTGCGGACGAGGACGATCCGGCGGCCCGGGGTCAGGATCGAGGCCGTTTCCTTGCCGCCGCAGCCACCTCCGCGCTTGCCGCCGAAGACGCCGGCGACGGCCATCCCGCGCGAGCCGAAGCCGCGGTCGCGGCGACCGTGGGAGTTGAAGCGGAGCAGGACATACTTCAGCCGCGACCGCGACGACCCTCGGGTCCAGACGGAGCCCGCGACCAGCACGCCCCGGTCCTGCCGTGAGACGGCGGTCGCTTCGCCGGGCTGGGCGCCCTTGACGATCGTCACGCCGCCCTTGCCGAACGCGGGGTCGAGGCCGCCGCCGGACCGGGTGCGGGCGACGAAGATGCGGCGGGGAGCGACGCAGTCGCCGGCGATCAACAGCTTTCCTTCGCCGGCGGCCGTGGCCGCGGTGGCGGTGCAGCCGCCCTTGCCGCCGAAGTGGAGAGTCGAGACCCCCTGCCGCCCGAAGCGCCGGTCCAGGGAGCCGTCGGGGCGGAGGCGAATCACGGAGGGGACCCGGGTCCCGGCGATGCCGCCGACCAGGAGCGCACCCCCCTTCGCGGTGGCGACGATCTGACTCAGGCCTGGCTTCAGCCGCGGCGCCACCACGGCCGTGCCTTCGAGCCCGTAGCCGGGGTCGATCCGCCCGTCGGCGGTCACCCGCGTGACGGCGTTCGAGGTGATGCCGGGGCCGCCGCCGAGGACCAGCGCCCGACCGGAGCGGTCGATCGCGACCCTGCTCACGCCGGCCGGCAGCTTGACCCCTCCGGCGCCGCCGAAGCCCGGTTCGAAGTTGCCGTCGGGCCCGTAGCGCAGGAGCGCTCCCGGAGGGCCACCGTCATCGGCGAGCCCGGCATTGGTGGCCGCGCCGACCAGGAGGCGCCCGCCACGATCGACGCCGACGGTCACCGCCTCGTCGGTGCTCGGCACCTCGGTGCGTTCGGCGATCAGGCCGCCGCCGAACGCCGGATCGAGCTGGCCGGCCGCCGTCGTCGCGGCGAGGAAGCCGGTCGGCCCGGAGCGGCCACCGGCGACCAGGCCTCCGCCCTGCCGTTCGGCCAGCTCGCCGACGCCGGCGCCGTCGAGGTTGCCGGTCGCTTCGAGAGTCGACAGGCGCAGGCTTCCCCCGCTGCCGAAGCCGGGCTCCTTTTGTCCACCTGAGTCGAGGGCGGTGAGCACCGGCGTTTCTCTGCAGGCGGCGTAGAAGCTTCGGCAGTTCGCGGTTTCGGCGAGGGTCGCACCGCCGATCACGAGGCTGCCGTCGCTTCGCAGCAGCGCCGTCTTCACCCTGTCGTCGCCGCCGAGGTCGACGACCGCGAGACCCGAGTCGCCGAAGCTCTTGTCTAGGGTGCCATCGGCGAGATAGCGGAGGGCGGCGAAGTCGCTGCGAGCCTGGTTTTCCTTGCCCTTGGGAATCAGGTTCCCGGCGACGACGAAGCGGCCATCGGGGAGCGACTGCACAGCCTCCGGATCGACGGCGACCGGCAGCAGGCCTTCCCCGCTGCCGAAGCCGGGATCGCGCTGGCCGCTCGCAGTGAAGCCGAGAAGCGAGGAGCCTGTTGTGGCGACGACGACGCCGCCGTCGCCCCGTTCGGCGATCGCGGCGGAGCCGACCAGCGACAGGCCGAAGCCTTCGGCCGCGGCGCCGGCGACTCCGTCGGTGCCGAAACCGGAATCGATGCCGCCGTTCGCGTTGAGCCTCTGGATCGAGAGACTCGTGGCCGTATGGCCGCCGCCGGAAAAGGATGAGGAGGTGGCGACCAGGAGCCGGCCGGACGGGCCGACCCCGATCGCCGCCGGGCTCCACTTCAGGCTCGTCACCGTCCAGCTCGGGTCAGGCGAACCGTCGGCCAGCAGGCGGGCCACCTTCGGCGGGCCCGGGCCTTCCAGTTCTTCTTCGACGACGAACTTGCGACCGTCGGCCGCGGTGACGGCCTGGGAGATGCGATTGCCTCGGCTGAAAGAAGGATCGACGGCACCGCTGGGCTCGTAGCGCCTCGCTTCTGGCCGCAGGGTGCCGGTGTAGGTGGCGTCGACGCTGCCGTCGGAGAAGGCGAGCAGTTTGGTGAAGGCCGCCGGCCTGTAGGCGGGGGCGAGCTCGGCGGACGAGGAGCCGCCGGTTCCGAAGGTCGGGTCGACGCCCGCGGCGGCCGGCGAACAGATCGCCAGCCAGGCCCCCACCGTGACGACGAGATATTTGAGGTGCGCGTGGCGCATCCGGCTTAACAAGGCGACAGGCGCACCGAAGTTGCGGACAGACGTCGCCGGGATCGAGTGGGTGCAGCTCGCCGCGGCTGAGCGCCTCGGTGCGCAGATGGGCGATCGCCTGGTAGTCCGACGAGCCGATCATCTCCAGAAATGCCTGGCGAGTCGGGTATTCGACCAGTAGGACGAGGTCCCAGGAGGCATCGCCGATCATCGCCGGCGCCGCGCCGCCGTTGAGGACCACCCGTCCGCCCGCCTTCGTCAAGAGCGGGAGCACCGCCTCGCCGTATTCGGCGTAGCGCTCCCGACCGCCATCCGCTTTGAATGCCAGCAGGTTGAGCATCACCACGGGCGTGTTCTCGGCGGTGCGCTCCGAGAACGCCGCGAAACCGTCGGGGTTGAGCGGCTCGGCGTCGGCGGGGTTGCTCATCTGCTCAGGCCATCGGCAGCGGCGTGCCGCTGAGCGGCGCCGGTTCGGCGCTCGGCGGCGTCGCCTGTAGAACCGGCAGCTCCTGCGGCGTCGCGGCGATGATCCCGCGGGCCGCCTGGCGGATCGCCTGCGAGGCAGGTGAGTCCGGCTCGGCGATGACCAGCGGGTTGCCGTCGTCGGCGTGCTCGCGCAGCGGCTCGGAGATCGGCACCTTGCCGAGCAGGGGGATGTCGAGCTCATCGGCGAGCAGCTGGCCGCCGCCCTCGCCGAAGATCGTGAAGCGCTCCCCGTCGGGAGTCGTGAAGCCCGACATGTTCTCGATCACGCCGAGCAGCTCGAGGTCGAATTTCGCCGCCATGTCGGCGCCGCGTTTGGCCACCGACTGGGCCGCCGGCTGCGGCGTCGTCACGATCGTGAACTTGGCCTGGGGCAGGAGCTGGGCGAGGGTCATCGAGACGTCGCCGGTGCCGGGGGGCAGGTCGAGCAGGAGGTACTCGAGCTCGCCCCAGGCGACGTCCTCGAGGAACTGCTGGATCGCTTTGTGGAGCATCGGGCCGCGCCAGACGACCGCCGCGTTCTCCTCGACGAAGAAGCCGATCGACATCACCTTGACGCCACTCGGCGACTCGAGCGGCAGGATCTTTCGCTCGCCGTCGACTTCCGGTTTGTCGTTGACCCCGAGCATGCGCGGGATCGAGTAGCCGTAGACGTCGCAGTCGAGGGCGCCGGAGGCGTGGCCTTCGGCGGTCAGCGCCGCCGCCAGGTTGGAGGTCATCGTCGACTTGCCGACCCCGCCCTTGCCGGAGGCGACGCAGATCACGTTCTTGACCTGGGCGAGGGCCCCCTGCGGCAGCTTGCCCCGGCCCAGGGTCTGCTGCAGGTTGCCTTTCTCCTCGTCGGAGAGGACGTCGAAGCCGACGCCGACCGAGGTGACGCCGTCGAGCTCGCCGACCTGCTGGGCGACGGCGTTTTCGAAGTGTGAGCGGATCGGGCAGCCGGCGGTGGTCAGCGAGACGATCACCTCGACCCGGCCACCGTCCTTGAACTCGATCGAACGGACCATGCCGAGCTCGACGATCGAGCGGCGCAGCTCGGGGTCGATAACGGCACGGAGCTTCTCGGTGATCTGGTCTTTGGTCGGCATGCGGCCATTCTGGCAAAGCGTCCAATCCGGGCGTGCCGAGGGGAGAGATTCGGCCGGCCCTCCGCTTAGCGCCCCGATGTCGTCGAGCGAAGGAGGATTCATGTCGGGTGCGCGCGGTGGACGCGGGCGGTTGATCGCGATGTTCGTGGGCCTCGTCCTTGCCCTGGTCCTGGCCCTTGCCACGGGCGCCAGGGCCGGCAAGTACAACGTCGCCCAGTGCGGTTGGCACGTCGGCGCCGACGCCGCCTGGGCCGACACCACGGGTGGGGTCAAGTTCAGGCCCGACTCCTACTGCGCCACCCCCGCCGGCGCCGACCCCTTCGCCGACGCCCACCTGAAGAGCTTCACCCGCGCCGGCCAGGGAACCGTCTCCGGCACGCGCTTCGGCCGCTGGCGCTGGGAGGCGCCGCCGGGCACCGCCATCACCCGGGTCAGCGGCAGCTGGTGGCACGCCCTCCACGACGGCATCGAGCAGCGGATCGGGGTGATCAACAGCGGCAACGGGTTCGACGTCTTCGCCGCCGCCTCGACCACCGACACGACGCCGCGCGACTTCGCCGTCGGCTTCTCGCCGGGCAGGCCGGCACTCGAGGACCGCCTGCTCTGCGCTAAAGCGGAAAGCAAGTGGTGCAGCCTCGACCCCGGCTCCTTCTCGGCCGTGCGGGCGCTGACGATCACGCTCGAAGACAACTCGGTGCCCTACATCGCGCTCGGCGGCGAACTCGCCAGCCCCGGCTGGCGGCGCGGGGTCCAGTCGGCCCAGTTCTGGGGCACCGACGCGAGTGGCAGCGGCGTCCGCTTCGGCGAAACGACGATCGACGGCGCCCGGGTCGGTCTCACCGAATACGCCTGCAACAAGGTCCTGGTCAGCGGCGAATGGCGGGGCACGACGATGCAGCCCTGCCCGCTGGCCAGCAACGGCGTGCACACCGTCAACACCGCCGGCTTCAGCGACGGCCCGCACGCGTTGGCCAACTGCGAGTCCGACTTCGCCGCCAATGTCGCCTGCACGCCGCCGCGCACGCTGCTGATCGACAACAACCCGCCGGCGCATCCCCGCAACCTCGCCGTCGCCGGCGCCGAGGGCTGGCACCGGGTCGACGACTTCGACCTCGCCTGGGAGAACCCGGACCAGGGGGCCGCCAGCCCGATCGCCGGCGCCTCCTGGCGGGTGACCGGCCCCGCCGGCTTCGACTCGGGCGTGCACTTCAGCGCCGGCAGGGGCCTCTCGGCCCTGCGCGACCTCTCGGTGCCGAGGGCGGGCGTCTACTCCGCCTCGATCTGGTTGCGTGACGAGGCCGGCAACGAGGCGCCCTCATCGGCAGTCTCGATCGCCCTGCGCTTCGACGACGTGCCGCCGGGGGTGGCCTTCTCGGCGGCGGAGGGCCCCGCGGTGCCCGAGACGGTCCGCGCCGACCTCATCGACGCCGACTCCGGGCCCGCCTCCGGTGAGATCGACTACCGGCGGCTGGGCAGCGACGCCTGGGTCGAGCTGCCCTCGAAACTGGCGCCGGCGGGAGGGCCGGACCGGGCACAGCTCGTCGCCCGCCTTCCCGACTCGCTGCCCCCCGGCACCTATGTCTTCCGCGCGGAAGCGGTGGACGCCGCCGGCAACCGGGCATCGAGCACGCGGCGGGCCGACAACACCGAGATGGCGGTTCGCAAGCTGCCGCCCGCGGTCGAGCAGAAGGAGAAGGCCGCCGCCGTTGCCAGGGGCAAGACGCGGATCTTCGCCCGCCTCTCCTGGCACAAGCGCCGCGGCAGCTCCGTGACCGTTCCCTACGGAACGACGGCAACCGTCAGCGGCAGGCTCGTCGACGGCGAGGGGGCGGGGCTGGCCCAGCGCCACCTCCGCGTCGTCTCTCGGCCCTCGCGTGGCGCCGTCGCGCGGACGGAGGTCGAGCGCCTCGCCACCGGCCCCCACGGCGGCTTCCGGCTCGAGCTCGGCGCCGGGCCCTCGCGGCGAGTCACGGTCAGCTTTCACGGCGAGGAACGGCTCGAGGGCGCGCGCCGGCCCGGCCTGGCGCTGCGGGTCCGGGGCAGTCTCGAGCTCCACGCCGCCCCCGCCGCACTGGCGACCGGGGACGAGCTGAGGCTCTGGGGCCGAGTACTGGCCCAGGGCGCACCGGTGCCGCGGCGCGGCAAGCTGATCGCGATCCAGTACTTCGAGCGGGAGACCGGGCGCTGGCGGCCGGTGCTCGTCACGCGCAGCGACCACTCGGGGCACTTCGAGGCCTCTTACCGCTTCCGCTACGTCAGCGGGCTGGCGCGGATTCGGATGCGCGCGGTCGCCCTGGCGGAGGAGCGCTGGCCCTACGCCCCCGGAGCCTCGCCGTCGCTGCTGGTGCGGGTCAGCGGCTGAGTGGCGAGCGGCGGCGGGCTGTAGGGTTGCGGCCATGTCACAGGCAACGCTGCAGACAAACGCCGGGCCGATCGTCATCAAGCTGCACGACGAGGACGCGCCGAAGACGGTCCAGAACTTCCGCAAGCTGGCCGACGACGGCTTCTACGACGGCCTCGTCTTCCACCGCGTGATCCCGGACTTCATGATCCAGGGCGGGTGCCCCGAGGGCACCGGCACCGGTGGCCCCGGCTACACCTTCGAGGACGAGTTCAACGACCACAAGGTGGTTCGCGGGGCGCTGGCGATGGCCAATGCCGGCCCCAACACCAACGGCTCCCAGTTCTTCATCGTCACCGCCGATGCCGCCTCCTGGCTCGACGGCAAGCACACCGTCTTCGGCGAAGTCACCGACGGCATGGACGCCGTCGACGCGATTGAGGCGACGCCGACAGCCGCCGGCGACAAGCCGGTCGAGCCGCAGACGATCGAGAAGATCGAGCTCTCCGACTAGGAGGCACCCGATGCGTCGGGCGGCCCGGTCTCCGGCTGCCCAGCATCGCCATGCTGCGCCCTGCGCCTCAGCAGGCTCTCGCCGGGGCGCCATAGGCTGACCAAGCCGGCGACCAGGGTGACGAGGAAGATCTGGCCGAGCATCATCTCGAAGCCGGAGAGCATGCGGCCGACCTGGCCGGCGGGGACCAGGTTGCCGTAGCCGGTGGTGGTCAGCGTCGTGTAGCTGAAGAAGATGAAGTCGCCGGTCTGTCGCGCCGTCGTGTCGCCGAAGAAGCCGCCGCCTTCGATCCGGTCGATCAGCGCGTAGGCCCAGGTGAAGAGGAGCCCGAGCGAGGCGTAGACGCTGATCGCGCCGAGGATCGTTTTCGAGGAGACCCTGCCCGAGGTGACGACCCGCTGCAGGACCGCCCCCATGGCGACGGCGAGCAGGCCGATGACGAGGAAGGAGGCGGCGTTGAGGCCGAGCCGGCCGCCGGCGATCGCCGAGACCATCGCCAGCAGGACGGCGACGGCGGCGACGATCAGGGAGCGCCTGACGAAGATCGGCGGCGCGTGCGAGCTGGTCAGGGCGACTATCGCCGTCGCGGTCAGGCTCAGCGTGATCAGGACGGCGGTCCAGCCGCTGTCCCTGAAGACCGAGGCGAGGACGTAGGAAAGGAGGACGAGGACGAGGACCAGGCCGAACGCGTCGCGCGCGCGCTCCGCCCGGCCGCGCCAGCGCTGCTCACGACGGTGTCGGCGCGGGCTTGCCTCCATCCAGCCCAATTCGGGCTTGCCGCGTGGGTCTCCTGCCCGTGAATGGGGCGAGCCCACGTTCGATCTCTAGCGGAGGGGGTGGGATTCGAACCCACGAGCCACCTTGCGGCAGCCACCGGTTTTCAAGACCGGCGCATTCAACCGCTCTGCCACCCCTCCGGGAACCGAGCCGGTGATTGGATGGAGCGGTGCGCAGGCTACTGATCTTCTGTTCGACCCTCGTCCTCTTCGACGTCACCTTCTACTCGGCGATCGCGCCGCTGCTGCCGGACTACGTCTCGGATCTCGGCCTGAGCCGGGCGGAAGCCGGCATCCTCTCGGCCGCCTACGCGGCGGGCACCCTGATCGCCTCGCTGCCTGCCGGGCTGCTCGCGACCCGGGCCGGGCCACGCCGCACGGTTCTCGGCGGGCTGGCCCTGCTCGCCGTCTCGAGCTTCGCCTTCGGCTTCGGCCACGCCGTCGGCGTCCTCGACGCGGCCCGCTTCACCCAGGGCGTGGCCGGGGCGCTGATCTGGTCGGGGGCGCTGACCTGGCTGATCACCGCCTCGCCGCCGGAGAACCGCGGCTCCGTGATCGGGACCGCGCTGGGGACCGCGGTCGCGGGCGCCTTGATCGGCCCGGCCCTCGGCGCGCTGGCGGCCGAAATCGGGACCAGGGCGGTCTTCGGCGCGGTCGTCGCGATCGCCGCCGCCTTCGCCCTGATCACGACCCGCATGCCGGCGCCGCCGGTCGCCCAGTGGCGGTCGCTCGGTGAAATCCGGCGCGTGATGACCTCATCGCCGGTGATCCTCTCGACAGTCTTCGTCGCCGTGCCCTCGCTGATGTTCGGCGCGATCGAGGTGCTGATCCCGCTGCGGATCGACGAACTCGGCGGCGGCCACGTGGTGATCGCCGGCGGCTTCATCGCCGGCGCCGCGATCGAGGCGACGCTGGCGCCGCTCACCGGCCGCTACTCCGACCGGGTCGGCCGGCGGCTGCCGTTCGTCGCCGGCCTCGGCGTCTCGGCCCTGGCGATGACGATCTTCGCCGCGGCGGCGGGGGTCGGGCTGGTCGTCGCCGCGCTGCTCGTCGCCTCGCTCGGGGCCGGCATCTGCTTCGCTCCGGCGCTGACGATGCTCTCCGAGACGGCTGAGGTCGAGTGCCTCGACCAGGGCCTGGCGGCGGGCCTCTCGAATATGGCGTGGGCCTCGGGGCAGGTCGCCGGCGGCCTGGCCGGCGGTGCCGTCGCCGACGTCGCCGGCTTCGCCCTGCCCGGGATCGCGGTCGCCGTGGTCCTGGTGGCGACGGCGATCTACGCGATGCGCAACGACCTGCCGGTCGCCGAGCCCCAGCCGGCCTCGGGCTAGGCTGGGCCGATGGCGACTTGGCGCAACTGGGCCGGGGACCAGTCCTGCGAACCGGCCGAGACGGCTCGGCCGCGCGACCTCGCCGAGCTCAGGGCGACGGTCGCGGGCGCGGCCGACGCCGGGCGGGTCGTCAGCGTCCGCGGCGCCGGCCACTCGTTCACCGAGGCGGCGCTGACCGACGGCACCCTGATCGATCTCGCCGCGCTCTCGGGCGTGCTCGACGCCGACCCTTCCTCGGGCCTGGTCAGGGTCGGCGGCGGCACGGTTCTGGCCGAGCTCAACCAGAGGCTGCACGAGCTCGGGCTGGCGATGGAGAACCTCGGCGACATCGACCGCCAGACGATCGCCGGCGCGATCTCGACCGCGACCCACGGCACCGGCGCCGGGCTGGCGAACATTTCCTCGCAGGTCGAGTCGGTCGAGCTCGTCCTCGGCGACGGCAGCGTCCGTGAGCTGAGCGCTTCGGCGGACCCCGGGCTGCTGCGGGCGGCGCGGGTCGGCGTCGGCGCCCTCGGCGCGATCTCGGCGGTCACCCTGCGCTGCGTGCCGGCCTTCACCCTCGACCGCGTCGACCGGCCGCTCGCTCGGGAGGAGGTCCTCGACAGCTTTCAGCAGCGGGCCGACTCCAACGACCACTTCGAGCTCTTCACCTTTCCCTACGCGGACTCGGCGCTGGTGCTCGAGCGCAACCGGACGCAGGCCGCGCCGCGGCCGCGCGGCCGCGCGGCTGCCTTCCTCAACGACGTCGTCCTCGAGAACTGGGCGCTGGAGGCGGTCTCCGCCACCGGCAAGGCCTTCCCGGGGCGATCCCGAGGCTTTCCCGGCTCGCCGCCCGGCTCGCCTCCGGCAGCCGCGCCGTCGATCGCAGCGACCGGATCTTCGCCAACGAGCGCCGCGTCCACTTCACCGAGATGGAGTACGCGCTGCCGCGTGAGAAGGGGCCCGAGGCGGCGCGCCGGGTGATCGAGTGGGTGCGCGGCAACCGCTATCCCGTCTTCTTCCCGATCGAGATGCGGGTCAGCGCCGGCGACGACGCCCTGCTCAGCCCCGCGCACGGGCGCGAGAGCGCCTACGTCGCCGTCCATCAGTACCGGGGGATGGAGTGGCGCCCCTACTTCGAGGCGGTCGAGCGGATCATGGACGAGTACGGCGGCCGGCCGCACTGGGGCAAGCGCCACTTCCAGGATGCCGAGACGCTGGCGCCGCGCTACCCGGGCTGGGCCGAGTTCCAGGCCGCCCGCGACGAGCTCGACCCGGGGCGCGCCTTCGCCAACGAGTACGCCCGCCGCGTCCTCGGCCCGTAGTCGACCGCCGCGGGTCTAGAGGAAGGCCTTGCCGTCGCCGCGGTAGGTGGGGACGACGTCGACGATCTCGCCGCCTTCGATCAGGTGCAGCGCCTCGAAGCGCTCGCAGAGCTCGCCGGCCTTGGCGTGCCTCATGTAGACGCGATCGCCGATCCGCAGCTCCGAGGCCGCCGCCCCGAGCAGCGGAGTCTGCACCTCGCCGGCGCCCTCCTCGGCGTCGAGGGTGAGGCCGGCGGGCAGCCAGGGGACGGGCAGCCGGCCGGCGTCGCCGGCGCCCGAGGCGAGGTAGCCGCCGCCGAGCGCGGTCGCGACCTCGGTCGCGGGGCGGCGCACGACCGGCAGGGCGAAGCCGGCGGCCGGCGTCAGCGTGAAGCGGCTGTAGTGGTCGAACTGGGCCGGCGCGTAGAAGCCCGAGCCGGCGGCGACCTCGGTCACCGCCTCCTCCGCCGCGGTCAGTTCGAGGCTGCCGGTGCCGCCGCCGTTGACGATCTCGAGCTCGGCGACCTCGCGCACGGCGGCCACCGCGGCGCCCCGGCGCTCGGCCAGCTCGGCGGCGGAGCGGCGCTGCATGAAGCGGATCGCCGCGCCTCGCATGCGCCTGCCCGGAGGGCGGTCGCCGACCCCGGAGATCTGGCCCTCGTACGCCATCAGCGCGACCAGCTCGATCTGCTCGCGGCGCTCGATCTCGCGCGCGAGCTCGAGCGCCTGCTCGGGCGAGTGGACCGGCGAGCGCTTGGCGCCTACCTTGAGCCGGCCGCCGGCCGCCCACCAGCTGGCGTCGAGCTCGATGCAGACCCGGACCGGCGCCGCCCCGCCGCCGAGCACCGACTCGATCAGGTCGAGGTGGTCGGTCGAGTCGACGGTGACGACGGGCGCGCCAGCCGGGTAGGCGACGGCGCTGACCGCGAGCTCGGCGAGGGCGGCGGAGTCGGTGGTCGGGTAGGCGAGCAGCAGGTCCTCGAACCCCTGCTCGGCGAGCCACAGGGTCTCGGGCAGGGTGAAGGTCATCAGCCCGGCGAAGCCGTCCCTTTGCAGGATCGCCTCGAGCAGCGCGCGGCAGCGCAGGCTCTTGCTGGCGACCCGGATCGGCTTGCCGGCGGCGCGGCCCAGCATCTCCTCCGCGTTCGACCACATCGCGTCGAGGTCGACGAAGGCGAACGGGGCCTCCACGCCGTCGAAGACCGCTTCGAGCTCTGCGTGGGAGCGGACGGGCACTCGACGAGCCTAACCCCGCCGTCCCCGGACTCGAAGCTAAAGTTTGCCGCCCGGAGAGGTGGCCGAGTGGCTGAAGGCACTCGCCTGCTAAGCGAGTAGGGGGCGCAAGCTCTCTCGAGGGTTCGAATCCCTCCCTCTCCGTTAGGCGCCGTCCGATCTCACGTTTCGACCGCGGCACGCGTTGGGGAGGCATGGAACGTCAGGAGGTCGGTTTCGATTCGAACGGCGAGCGCTGCGCGGCCTGGCTCTACCCGGGTGCCGGGGGAGCGGAGCGATCGCCGATCGTGGTCATGGCACATGGCCTCTCGGGCACCCGCCGCGATCGCCTCGGCCCCTTCGCCGAGCGCTTCTCCGAGGCCGGCTTCGCCGCGCTCGTCTTCGACCACCGCGGCTTCGGCGACTCCGCCGGCCCGGCCGACCTCTTCCACCCCCGCCGCCAGCTCGAGGACTGGCGGGCGGCGATCGGCTTCGCCCGCACGACGCCCGGAGTCGACCCCTCGCGGGTGGTCACCTTCGGCTCCTCGATGGGCGGCGGCAACGCGCTGGCCGCCGGGGCACTCGACGGTGGGGTCGCCGCGGTGATCAGCCAGGTCCCCTTCCTCGACATCGTCACCCAGGCGCATCGCTCGCCACCCAGGGTGGTGTCGGCGACGATCGGCGCGGCCGTCCGCGGCAGCCACCTGCCGGCGGTCGGCGGCCCGGACGAGGCGGCTCTGATCAACGCGCCGTTCGCCGAGGCCGGCTGGCGGCGGGTGGTGGAGATCGGCGAGGACTCGCGCTGGCGCAACCGGGTCTCCACGCGCTGGCTGCTCGGTCGCCCGTTCCGCCCGGCGCGCCACGCGGCCGGTCTCCACTGTCCCTGGCTGGTCTGCGTCGGCGAGGAGGACCGGGTCGCCCGGCCCGGCCCGGCGATCGCGGCCGCCCGGCGAGCCCGGCAGGGAGAGCTGCGCCTCTACCCGGGAGTCGATCACTTCGACGTCTACGACGGCGACACCCACGAGGCGCTCGTCGCCGACCAGCTCGAGTTCCTCCAACGCCACCTCACCTAACCCGCCGACGGGCCTTTTCACGACGGTATGCGTCGGGATTCGGCCCGTCGGCGGTGGCTTTCAGCTGAGGCGCGAGCGGGCGATGACGCGGGCGCCGCCGGCCGGGATCATCGTCACGTTGCGGTGCAGGGCGCGCTCGGGCGCCGGCTCCGCCGCGACGAGGTCGAGTCGGCGGGCCATCGCGCCGAGGACGACGCGCTGCTCGGCCATCGCCAGGGCGGCGCCGAGGCAGCGGCGGATGCCGCCGCCGAAGGGCAGCCACTCGTAGGTGCCGGGCTTGCGGTCGACCCAGCGCTCGGGCCGGAACTCGTAGGGGTCCTCGTAGGTCTCCTCGCGGTGGTGGACGAGCAGGATGCTGATCAGGACCGGGGTGTTGGCGGGGACGGCATAGGGGCCGAGGCGCCAGGGCAGCTTGACCCGGCGGCCGACGATCGGGACGACCGGCCGCGAGCGCATCGTCTCGGTGATCGTCTGCTCGATCACGGCCTCGGCCTCGTCGTCGCCGCGGACGGCGCCGAGCAGGCGTTCGTGGGCGGCGGGGTTTCGGACCAGCCTCTCCCAGGCCCAGGCCAGCGAGTTCGCCGTCGTCTCGTGGCCGGCGAGGACGAGGGTCAGCAGCTCGGAGCGGATTTCATTGTCGGTCAGCTCCTCGCCCTCCTCGGTGCGGGCCTGGAGCAGGAGGGAGAGGATGTCGCGGCGCTGGTCGAGGTCGGCGGCCCGGCGCCGCTCGGCGATCACGGCGTAGATCGGGCGGTCGATCAGCCTGACCCCGACCTTGGTCAGGCCGACGGGCTCTTCGCGGCGCATGTTCATCAGCTCGACGATCTGCGCCGCCGGCTGGGTCGAGGCCGAGACCAGCGCCTTGGTCGTCGAGCGCAGCTTCTGCTCGGGGGTGCCGCGCTGCGGTTTGCCCTCGATGCCGAAGATCCCGGCCATGATCACGTCGAGCGTGATCGCCTGCATCCGCGGCGCCAGGGCGAAGGGCTCGTTCAGCGGCCAGCTGTCGATCTCGCGCTCGGTCGCGTCGGCGATCGCCTGCGAGTAGCGCTCGATCGCCTCGCCGTGAAAGGGGGGCAGGAGCAGCTTGCGCTGGCGCATGTGGCGCTCGCCGAGCGAGGTGAGGACCGAGTTGGGCCCGAGGATCGGCCGCAGCGGCGACTCGGCGGCGAGCGACGGTGCCTCCTCGGGTTTGGCCTTGAAGAGCGAGCGCACGTCATCGGGCAGACCGGTGACGAGCAGGCCGCCCGGTTCTCCGGTGCGCATCTGGAAGACCTCGCCGAGCTCGCGCCTGGCGCGGAAGACGAACTCGATCTGACGCTGGTTGAAGCGCAGCAGCTGGGCCAGCGGCGGCAGAGGGATGACGGGCGGTCGCGGCAGCTGTGCGGCGGCCTCGTCCTCGAGGGGCCCGGCACCGGCCGGCAGTGGCGGGGCGGTTGCGCTCACCCTCCAGAAGCTACACGGATCGATGTAGCGATCTCTGTGACAACGGTCCGCCCGGCGTGGCCGCGGTCACGCTCTACAGTCAAGCGATGCGGCGCACGAAGATCATCGCGACGGTCGGCCCGGCGAGCTGGGAACCGGCGGTGCTGGAGCGCCTGATCGAGGCCGGAGTCGACGTCTTCCGCCTCAACTTCTCCCACGCCGACCGCGAGCGCCACGCGGGGACGATCGAGGCGATCCGCTCCGCCGCGGAGCAGGTCGGCCGCGAGGTCGCGATCCTCGGTGACCTGCCCGGGCCGAAGCTCCGCATCGGCGAGATGCGCGACGACGTCGCCGAGCTCGAGACCGGCACCCACGTGAGGCTGACGCCGAGCGACGTCGAGGGCGACCGCGAGACGATCCCGGTCGACTGGGCCGGGGTCAGCGACCTGCGCCACGACGAACACGTCTACCTCGCCGACGGCGCGATCCGGCTGCGCGTCGACGAGGCCGAAGGCGACGGGGTCTCGGCCGAGGTCGAGGTCGGCGGCACCCTCTCCTCGCACAAGGGGATGAACATCCCCGGCGCGACCGGGATCTCGCCGACCACCGCCGGCGACCTGGGCTGGTGCGAGTTCGCGGTCGAACAGGGGCTCGACCTGCTCGCGGTCTCCTTCGTCTCCAACGCCGACGACCTCGACCCGGTCGCCGCCAGGCTGCGCTCGCTCAACTCGAACATCCCGTTGATCGCCAAGATCGAGAAACGCCAGGCGGCCGACAACGCCGCCGAGATCGTGCGCGCGGCGAGCGGCGGGATCATGGTCGCCCGCGGTGACCTCGGCATCGAGCTGCCGATCGCCGAGGTGCCGGTCGTCCAGAAGCGCCTGATCCGCGAGGCGGGGAGGCGCTCGAAGCCGGCGATCACGGCGACCCAGATGCTGGCCTCGATGGTCAACGCCAAGCGCCCGACCCGGGCCGAGGTGACCGACGTCGCCAACGCGATCTTCGACGGCACCGACGCGATCATGCTCTCCGAGGAGACCGCGGTCGGCCAGAACCCGGTCGAGGCGGTGCGGGTGATGGACCAGATCGCCCTCGCCACCGAGCCCGACCTTCCCTACGGCGAGTGGCTCTTCAGCCGCACTGATCAGGCGACCCAGGACGTCGCCGACTCGGTCGCCCAGAGCGCCGTTGGCGCCGTCTACCGGCTCGGCCTCGCGGCGCTCGTCGTGCCGACCAACAGCGGCCGCACCGCCCGCCTCGTATCCGCCCACCGTCCTGAGGTGCCGATCCTGGCGATCTCGCCGAGCATCGACACGGTCCGCCGGGTCGCGCTGCTCTTCGGCGTCACCGCGGTGCAGGCCGACCACGACGACGACGTCCGCAGCCTGCTCGACGACTGCGCGGCGCTCGCCGCCAAGCACGAGATCGCCAAGTCCGGCGATCTGATCGCGATCACCGCCGGCCTCTCGGTGCAGGAGCTCGGCACCAACCTCTTCGAGGTCCACCGGGTGCCCTGATCGTTCGTCCGCGGGTCCTCCCGCGCCGCAGATCCGCAAGTTACAGTGGGGCCGTGCTTCGTCCCGCAAGCTCCTCGGTCATCAACCGCGTATCCGTCGCCGGGATCGCCGCGCTGATGGTCGTGGCGCTCCTCCTTGCCGCCGGCTCCGCCGGCGCACGGACCATGTACCTGGCGAACTACGACGAAGACAACGTCCTGCCGCTCGACTCGGTCAGCCTGCAGCCGGTCGGCGCGGCGATCCAGACCGGCAACCCCAGCGGGCCCTTCTCGATCGCGGTCACGCCGGATGGCAAGACCGCCTACGCCGCCAACTACGACACGGACGACGTGATCGCGATCGACACCGCCACGAACACGATCCGCCCGCCGGCGATCTCGGTCGGAGAAAGTCCCCAGGGGATCGCGATAAATCCACAGGGGACACGGGTCTACGTCGCCAACGAGGGCGACGAGTACGTCTCGGTGATCGACCTCGCGGACCCTACGCAGCCGGTCGTGAAAATTCCCACCAATGGCTCGGTCCAACAGGTCTCGGTGAGCCCCGACGGCACCCGCGCCTACGCCTCGACCGGAGCGGAGGTGGACGTCATCGATACCGCGGCCGCTGCCGTGATCGGCACGCTGACGGTCTCGGGGCCCTACGGAACCGCCTCGAGCCCGGACGGGAAGCTGCTCTTCGTCGCGGGTAAAGCCGGAACGACGATCTTCGATGCCGCCACGCTGCAGCCGCTGGGGTCGCCCCTGCCGACCGGCTCGACGAGCTCGATCGTCGTCGTCGCCCCGAATGGCGGGCGCGCCTACGTGTCCGCGTACCAAGGGGCGATCGCCGCGATCGACCTTTCCTCGCGCCAGATCGTCGGTGCCTTCCCCTACGACGAAGTCGAATGGCTGGCGATGCCGCCGAGTGGGGCTGCGCTGCTCGCAGGGCAGTTCGGCAAAGGCAAACTCCTCGCCCTCGACCCGGTCGGCGGAGGGCTGCTCGCGTCCTTCTCCGAGGAAGACAATCCCGGGCAGGTCGCCGTCGTCCCCGATCGGTCTCCCACGGGGGGCGTCCTCACCCCCGGCACGGCTCGCCCCGGCGTGCCGATCACGATCGACGGCTCAAGCTCGACCGACCCCGACGGCAAGGTGGCGAGCTGGGCCTGGACCTTCGGCGACGGGCAGAGCGCGACGGTGACGACGCCGACGGTCGCACACACCTACGAAAAGCCGGGCAAATATCCGCTCACCGTCAAGGTGACCGACGACGAGGGCTGCGGCGAAGCCGAGGTCTTCACCGGAACGACCGCCTACTGCAGCGGCCAGAATCCGGGACACCTGCCGGGACCCGCCAGCGCGGTGCCCGCGCCCGTCGTCACTGTCGCCTACCCCGGGGTGAAACTGAAGTGCCCGAAGAGCGCCGGCCCGGGTGGCTGCAAGTTCAAGCTGAAGGCGGTGCAGCGCAAGAAGAAGGGCAAGCTCAAGGCGCTGAGCGCGGTCACCAGGGGCAAGGCGAAGTCGGGCAAGGCGGTGGTGATCTCGCTGAAGCCGAAGAAGAGCTCGGCGAAGAAGCTGGCGAGCGCGAAGAAGGTCCTGGTCCAGTTGACGACCAAGGTCGCCGGCGTCCAGAAGATCACGGTCAAGAAGCTGAGGATCGTCCAATGAGGATGCCTCGCCTGGCCGGCTTGCTCGTGGTCGCGCTCGCCGCTCTCGGCTTGCTGGCGCCGAGCGCGGGGGCGCGCAATGCCTACATCGTCGGCTACGAGGAAAACCTGGTCGGCGTCTTCGACACCAACACCTTGCAGTTCGGATCCTCGGCGACGCTCGCGGCGGGATCGGAACCGTTCTCCCTGGCGATAACTCCCGACGGCGCCGACGCCTGGGTCCTGAACTACCAGGGCGAATCGCTGCAATCGCTGAGCACGGCCAGCGGCCTGTTCGTCGGCGCCCCGATCCCGGTCCCGTTGGAATCCTACGGCCTCGCGATCACGCCGAACGGCAGCCGTGCCTATGTCGCCAGCGTCCAGTTCAACACGGTCGAGGCGATCGACCTCGGCACCCGTTCTCAGGTCGGGAGCCCGATTCTGGTCGGCAGTGAGCCGAACGGGCTCTCGATCAGCCCCGACGGAACCCGGGTCTACGTCAGCAACGAAGCAAGCGAAGACGTCAGCGTCATCGACACCGCCGGCGATCAGGTCGTCGCCACCGTGCCGCTCGGCGCCGGCCCCTACGGCAGCGCGGTGACGCCGGATGGGCGTTTCGTCTTCTTCGCTACCGACAGTGGGATCTACACGATCGAAACGGCGACGAACCAGGTGGTCGGCCAGCCGATCCTGCCCGGGACCGATTTCCAGCAGATCGCGATCAGCCCCGACGGGTCGCGTCTATACGCCTCGAGCTCCACCCCAGGCAGCGTCGCGGTCGTCGACGTCGCGAGCAGGCAGCCGTTGACCTCGATCCCCGCCGGGGAAAGCACCGAATTCCTCGCCCTGACCCCCGACGGCAAGCGCCTGCTGGTCGAGCAAGCCGAAGATCCCGGCCAGATAACACCGATTGAAACGGCGACGAATCAGGCGGGGACCCCGGTGCCATTCGGCGAGGAATACCTCGGCCAGCTCGCCGTCGTCCCCGACCAGGCACCGGTCGCCTCCTTTGCCTTCAAGGGCAGGGCACGCCCCGGCGTCCCCTTCAGCCTCAGCGGCGCGGCCTCGAGCGACCCCGACGGTGCGGTCGCCGGCTGGAACTGGAGCTTCGGCGACACGACGAGCGCCGCGACGACCACCCCGACCGTGGCCCACACCTACGCCAAGCCCGGCGCCTACCCCGCGACCCTGACCGTCACCGACAACGAGGGCTGCTCGACCGCCCTCGTCTTCACCGGCCAGACGGCGTCTTGCAACGGCAAGCCGACGGCCGTCACGACCCAGACGGTCACCGTCGCCTACCCCGGGGTCAAGCTCAAGTGCCCGAAGGGCGCCAAGGGCGGCTGCAAGTTCAAGCTGAAGGCGGTGCAGCGCAAGAAGAAGGGCAAGCTCAAGGCGCTGAGCGCGGTCGCCAAAGGAAAGGCCAAGCCCGGCAAGGCGGCGACGATCTCGCTGAAGCCGAAGAAGGGCGCCGCGAAAAAGCTGGCGACGGCGAAGAAGGTCCTGGTCCAGCTGACGACAAAGGTCGCCGGCGTCCAGACGGTCAAGGTCAAGAAGCTGAAGATCGTCCAATGACGGCGTAGGCTGGGCGACCGGATGACCGACTTCGACGCGATCGCCGAAGGAATGGCACAGGCGGTGCCGTTCGCCGACTACCTCGGCCTCGAATTCATCAGCATCAGTGAGGGTGCCGCGGTCGTGCGGCTGCCGGAATGGTCTGAGCTCACGAACCACGTTGGCTCCCAGCACGCCGGCGCGCTCTTCACCGCCGCCGAGGCCGCCTCCGGCGCGGCCTTCGTCGGCGCCTTCGCCGAGCGACTCGGCGAGGTCACGCCGCTCGCCCGCCGCGCCGAGATCTCCTACGAGAAGATCGCCAAGGGGCCGATCGACGCGAGCGCCAAGCTCGGCATCCCGGCCTCCGAGGCGCTCTCCGCGCTCGACGGCGAGGGCAAGGTCTTGTTCCCCTGCGAGATCGCCCTGCACGATGGTGAGGGCGTTCTCGTCGCCAGCGCGACCGTCGACTGGCACGTGCGGCTCAACCGGGCTGCGGCCGGCTGATGTCCGCGCGGCGCCGGTTCCCACTCGTCCTCCTGGCCCTCGCCTGCGCCTGCGCCTCCTTCGCCTCAGCGGCGGAGGCGAGGATCCTCTACGCGACCGACCCGGACGGGGACGCGGTCAACGGCTTCAACCTCTCGACCGGACTGGGCAAAGGCGGGCCGATCGGCACCGGCCTCGGCTCGAGCCCTTTCTCGCTCGCGATCACCCCCGACGGCAAGCAGATCGTCACTGCCAATTACCTCAACGAAACCGTCTCGGTGATCGACCTCGCGACCCGCCTCGCGAGGCCGCCGATCAAAGTCGGCGGCGACCCGGTCGGGGTGGCGATCTCGCCCGACGGCCGCCGCGCCTACGTACCCAACAACGCCGACGGCACCCTCTCGGTCATCGACCTGGCCGCCGACCGGACGGTCGGGCCGCCGATCGAAGTCGGCGGCGAACCGTATGCGGTCGCTGTCAGCCCGGACGGCACTCGGGTCTACGTCTCCAACCACATCTCTGAATCGGTCTCGGTGATCGACACCGCTACGGGAGCGGCCGCCGGTCCGGAAATCAAAGTCGGCGGCGGCCCGACCGGCCTCGCGATCACCCCCGACGGCAAGCAGCTCTATGTCGCCGACGGCTTCGGCTTCGTCTACGTGGTCGACACCGCGACCGGGCTCGTCTACGAACCGATCGAAGTCGGCCTCGGCACCCAGCCGGTGAGCGTCGCGATCAGCCCGAACGGCGCCCGCGCCTACGTCTCGAACAGCCAGACCGGCACGATCTCGGTGATCGACACCGCGACCCGCACGGTGCTCTCGGAACCGATCCCGGTGGGCAAAGGCGTGTCGGAGCTGGCGATGCTGCCCGACGGGAGCCGGCTGATGGCCCAGCGCTACGGCACCATGGACGCGGTCTTCTCGGTCGACACCGGCTCGAACCAGGTGGTCGGCACGCCGCTCGTCGGCGGGCTCTCGCTGGCCGGGATCGCGATCGAACCGGACCAGCCGCCCGTCGCGTCTTTCACAGTGCCGGCGAGGGTTCGCCCGGGCGTCCCGGTGGCGCTCGTCTCGACCACCACCGATTCCGACAGCGCGATCGCGAGCCTGGCGTGGACGCTCGGCGACGGCGCCGTCGCCGCCGGCGCGAGCGTCACCCACACCTACGCGCAGCCGGGCTCCTATGCGGTGAAGCTCGCCGCGACCGACAGCGAGGGCTGCTCAACCGCCTTCGTCTTCACCGGCCAGACGGCGCTCTGCAACGGCGGCCCGGGGGCGACCTCGACCGAGACGCTGAGCGTCGCCTATCCCGGCGTCAGCCTCAGATGCCCGAAGCGCGCCAAGGGCACCTGCAAGTTCCAGGTGAAGGCGGTCCAGCGCAAGAAGAAGGGCAAGCTGAAGGCGCTCAGCGCGGTCGCCAGGGCCAAGGCGAAGCCCGGGACGTCGGTGGTCATCTCGCTGAACCCGAAACCCCCATTCGCGGCAAGGCTCGCCGCCGCGGATCAGGTCCTGGCCCAGGTGACGACCACCAGGGCGGGCAGCAGCCGCGCCGTCAAGGTCAAGAAGCTGAAGATCGTCCAGTAGCCGTCGGGCTGAGCGCCGAAGCCTCGATACGGATTCATCTGAGTGGGCAGACCTCGACCGGTCCGGCGGAGAGGCCTAGGTGCCAAGGGACCGCCTTCGACGCGCGGTCGGGCGGAATCCGCAGCAGGGCGGCCTGGCCCGCCTCCAGTTTGCCGAGCGGGATCGCCGTCAGGTCGCCCCAGCGCCCGAGTCCGACCGGCGTGGCGCGCCTCGACCTGAGGATCGCGCCGCCGGTGGGCAGGGTGATCCCGAGCGGGGCGCCGGGGCCGTCGCCGACCGTCCGGCAACGGGTGCCCCTCGCTCCGGGGGCCGGCTTCAGTTCGAGTTCGAGCAATCTCGTCGCGACCCCGTCGGCTCGTTCGCGGATCACCGGCGCCTGGGCCCGCAGCTGCGGGATCGAGTCGGCGGGAGAGCCGTACCGGTCGACGACTTCGAGCCAGCGACCCTGGGTCGGCCAGAACGGCGCCGGCGTGTATTCCGACGCCCTGTCGGGCGAGTAGAAGGCCGGGTCCGCGTTGTGCCCGGTCAGTTCCATCATCGTCATGTCCGCCCGCGCTTCCTTCTGGTAGAGGTCGAGGCTCACCCTGCCTTCGCGGAAGCGGGCGAGGTTGCCGATGCCCGCCGCGAGGGTCAGCGTCAGGGCGATGCCCACCGTCCATCGGGTGGTCCTGGTCCCCTTGAAGACCTCGACGATGACGAGAAGCAGGAGCAGGATGCCGCCGTAGAGGTAGCGGTTCTCCGCCGCGGTCCGCCCGGGACCGAAGATGATCCCGAGCTCGGTCAGCAGGCCGGCCAGCATCGCCAGCGCCGGCCAGAAGGTGCGCGGGATCTTCCCGCGGCTGCGCATGTACATGACGGCGCCGGCGATCGCGAGGATGGCGAGGACGGTGAAGACGACGCCCTCCGAGAGGAAGCTGATGTCGTAGCGTTCGAGGCGGATCAGGGTCCAGGGGCCCGGCGCCGCCAGCGCCCCGAGCCCGAACAGGGCGTAGGCGTAGACCGGCAGGGCGTCGGCGAAGTAGGCCGGGAGCAAGGGGATGTTCGACTCGACGATCCCGGTCGATTCGTACTTCGTCGCCCAGATCTTCCAGCTCAGGTAGGCCAGGAAGGGAATTGCCACGACCCAGGCGCGGCCCCACCGGTTGCGGCTCAGCGCGATCGCGACGATGGCGCCGCAGAGGAATGCGACCGACATGCTGAAGGCCGCGAGGGAGAGGCAGAGCAGGACGCAGGCGGCTATGTCGCTGCGCCGCCCTTCGTGCTCGAGCAGCACGATCGCCGCCAGGCCCGGGCCGATCGCCAAAAGGAACTGGAGGCTCATCATCGGCTCCATCAGGACCAGCCAGGAGGAGCCGAAGAAGAGCAAGACCAGCGGTGGGGCCAGGGCCAGGATCGGGCCGAGCCGGCGCTTGGCGTAGATGTAGACGAGGGTCGCGATCGCGCTCAGCCCAACGACCTGGAGGATCGAGAAGACGACGAAGCTCCAGCCGAAGGTCTTCAGCACCGCCCAGTAGACGAAGTAGGGGAGGGCGATCAGGTGGCCGCCATAGGGCTGGAAGAAGCTGCTGATCGGTTGCAGACCGGCTTCCTCGGCCCAGGGGAATTCGTCCCAGGCGAAGGTGCCGCCGCGCTCGAGCCAGAAGACGAAAGCGGCCGCGACCACGATGGCAGCGCCCAGCAGCAGCCAGCCGATCAGGTCCGGATCGCGGAAGCCCCGGCGCGGGTGTTGGTCAGTCGGCGGGCTCTCCATGCCTCAGCCCAGCCCGCAGACTCGGACGGGGCCGCCGCTGACTCCCAGGTACCAGGGGTCGCTGGCGCTCGCGCGATCGGTCGGGATTCTCAGCCGGGCCGGCTGCCCGGCGCTGAGCGTTCCGAGCGCAGAGGGCAGTTCTCCTGCCCAGCGCCGCGTCCAGATTTCGACGTCGTCGTCGCTGATCAGGGTCGCGCCGCCCCGCGGCAGCCGCACCGTGCCCGCATCGGCCAGGGTCCGGCAGCCGCGCGGGGTGCCTTGCGTCGGGACCAGCCGCAGGTTCATCAGCTTGATCGCGAGCAGGTCGGCCTCGTTGCGGATGCCCTCGCCCTGCTCGCGAAGCTCGGGCAGTGAGTAGGCGGAGGAGCCATAGGTGTTGCTGATCGCCTGCCAGGGGCCGACGTTGAGGGTCAATGGCGGCGGCACGATCCCGACCGCGTCGGTGAGCGGGATGAACGCCTGGTTCGCATTGAGCCCGGCCAATTCGATCACCGTCATGTCGGCGAGCTCGCGGTGGCTGATCAGGTCGAGATAGGCCCGGCCTTCGTGGAAGCGGGCGAGGTTGCCGACGACCGCCGCCAGGGTCAGTGAGGCGGCGACCGCGACCGTCACGTAGCTCGCCTTGATCCCGCGCAGGATCTCAACCGCGATCAGCAGCAGAAGCATCACCCCGAGGTAGGAGTAGCGCGATTCGGCGGCGGTCCGGCCCGGGACCAGGATCAGGCCGAGCTCGACCCAGTAGGCGACGATCATCGCCAGCATCGGCCAGAAGGCGCGCGAGAGGCCGCCGGGACGGCGCTTGGCGTAGGCGATCGCGGCGACGATGACGAGCGCCTCGACGATCGCGAAGACGAGCCCCTCGGTGAGGTAGCCGAATTCGTACTTGACCAGGCGAATCACGGTCCACGGGCCCATCCCGACCGTCGTCGCGATGCCGAACGCCGCGGTGGTGAAGACGGCGAAGGCGTCGACGAAGAAGGTCGGCAGCAGCGGGATGTTCGACTCGACGATTCCGGTCGCTTCGAACTGCGCGGCCCAGATGCGCCAGCCGCCGTAGAGCAGCGCCGGGACGATCACGATCCAGGCCCGCTGCCGCCAGCGCGGGGAGAGCGCGACCGAGACGGCGCCGCCGGCGAGGAAGATCGCGCCCTCGCTGAAGCCGGCAAGGGAGAGGCAGAGCAGGATGCAGGCGGCGATGTCGGGCCACTTCCCTGGCCGCTCGAGCAGGACGATCGCCGCCAAGCCCGGGACGATCGCGCAGAGGAATTGGATCCCGATCAGCGGCTCCAGCAGCGGCGCCCAGGCGGAGCCGAGGAAGAGCATGATGGTCGCCGGCGCCACGGCGAGCAGCGGGCCGATTCGCCGCTTTGCGTAGATGTAGACGAGCAGCCCGGCGAGGTCCAGCCCGATCACCTGAACGACGGCAAAGGCGGAGTAACTGGCGCCGCCGACCTCGAGGATCAGCCGGTAGAGGACATAGGGGACGACGATCAGATGCCCGCCGTAGGGGTGAATCCATTGCTGCCAGGACGGCGCCAGCCCCGAGTTCTCGAGCCAGAAGTATTCGTCCCAGCCCCAGGTCAGGCCGCGCTGCAGCCAGAAGATCAGCACCGTGGCGGCAGCGGTCGCTGCCGCCAGCGCCAGCCAGCCGATCAGATCCGGATTGCGAAGCCCCCTGCGCAAGGCGTCGGAGGCTAACGGACCGCCCACCGGGATTTCGGCCGCGCGAATCGGCCCCCCTCTCTAAGATCACCCGTCCCAGCGCCCGTAGCTCAGTTGGATAGAGCGTCGGTCTACGAAACCGAAGGTCACAGGTTCGAATCCTGTCGGGCGCGCTCGAAGTTCAGCGACGAAGGGCTCACAGTGCCAGATGTCGCCCTTCCCTCCAAGAGCGCTCCCCGGGCTGAGAACGATCGATTGCGCCCCGTGCCTGGAAGTACTATCGCCCCACTATCACCCAGATTGAAGAACGGCTACAACGCCGGTTGCAGTCCCGGCTTGGCTGGAACGCCCAGAGCGTCCTACTGGGGGCGAAGCCGGATGGCGACATCGTCCTCGCCGCTGGCCAAAGGCCAGGGGCCGGTGCAAATTCGGTGATGGTTGCCGAGTACTCGTCCGATGGCCGGCTTGACCGCAGCTTCGGCACTCGCGGAGTCGTGCGGATCGGGCCAATCGACGGCGTTGCCGTCGAACTCGTCGGGCTCGCAATCGACCCTGACGGACGGATCATCGTGGACAAGCGTCCACCCGCAGATGACTTTCTCGAACCAGAGCGGAATGGCGGGCCAGCAGAAGCCAGGCACTGCTGAGGATTGATAGGTGTCAGCCGAGGCTCACCGGGACCTTGGTGCCGGCGGGCAGGTGTTTACCCCCCTTCTTGCCCTGGTGCACGACCTTGGCTGATTTCGAGTCTGCATCTTTCTTTCTTTTGACCTTGCCGATCTTGCAGCCTCCTTTGCGCAAAGCCCGCTTGGCGCCTTTCAACTTCTTGCCGATCAGCTTGGGGACGATGCAGGCCCCGGGTGTCACGATCGGCGGCGGCGGCTTGGAGGTCGACGATTTTGGTGTCGGCGAAACGGCCGAGCCGCTAAGCGCTGCTTCGCCCGGCAACTGAAAAACCGCCAGGAACAGGTTGTCGTCTTCCGGTGGCGGATTCGTAGTGTGCATCACGAGCTGCGTGTCGCCGGTTTTCAGGAGCGGCCCGAGGTCGTAGAGCTCGTCGTCGGTCCCAGTGTCCTGAGCGAGGGGTTCCGCCGGGTCGTCGGTGCTGTCTCCGACCCCGCCGACAGTAATAAGCGAGCCGTTTTCTATGCCTCCGTCATCGAATCCGCCGGCGCAGCTTGTGAGCCGTTGGCTGTTGATGTCGATGGTTGAGAACTGTTCGGTGCCACAGAGGTGGCCGTAGGTTTCCTGATTCGAGTATCCGATACCCACCGACAGAATTGCCGAGAAGTCCGGAACGGATTTGTTGATCGGAGCGGCCAGGTCAATCGTCGCCGTTTCGCCCTGGCCGGCGGCGGCACCATCGAGCACCATAATCGTGCGTAGGGGCAGGGACGGGTTGGAGTAGATAACCACCAGCGCAAGGCCGTCGAGCCCATACGGGTCGTTGCCGATAACGAAGGTGGTGATTCCCCCGCCGCCGCCGACTTTTTCGCGGACCTGCGAGGTCACGTCGGCCCGGCCCGTAGCCAGGGGGTAACCGGTCGTCACATCTAGGTACTGGAGTTCCACATTCGTGCCTTCGAAGTCGATCGTTCGTTCTTCTTCGGCGATGAACCCAATGTCGAAGCCGACGTTATACGTGCCCAGGAGATAGGCCCGCTCGACCGTCGAGCCGGCCGGCATTTCTGCCCGCAGGTTTCCCATCGCGGAGCCCTGCTGCCCCATCCCGTCAGCTGAGTAGCCGGCGGGCCCAATGTACGTCGCCCCCACGTTGGGGTCGGGCTGCTCGAGGTTCAGCTTTGCGAAGGCGGGTGCGGCCAATGCTAGCCACGCCGCTGCGATGAGCCCCATGAGCATCGCGGTCCAGCGATGTCCTGCCACGCGCCACCTCCGATCGAATTGACCATTGAACACACCGTTCTGCGGCGTCGTGTTCTGTGCCAAGGCCGTGGCCGTGACTACCACCGCCACCAGCGCCATCGAAGGTGCCCCCGGGCGATACCGCGATCCTCTACTCACACCCAGCCTCCTTTGGCGAGGACGAAACTTCAGTCCACCCTATGGTTACTTTCGGTCAAATCGAGCCCTCGGGATCGTTTTAGGTGAGCGAGCTACGCGCTATCGCGTATAGGTGGCTCAGGTGAGTTACTGGCTGGCGCCAAGCACTCCGCTGGCCGCCGCCAAGCAGTGGCGACTGCCTGGGCGCGGCGAGGGTCGGCCGCTGCTCTCGATCCCCGACATCTCGGCCTCTCCGAAGGCATCCCCCGCTGACTGCGCGGCTTTCGCCCAGGTGACGTCAGCCGCTGAGACCAGACGCGAACCGCTCGCTCGGCCCGGTCCCGATCACGGATGTCACATCCCGAGGCCGCTACCTCGTCCTTCGAGTGTGAATCCACAACCGCTTACCCAAAGTTGTCCTGTACCGCAACGATCCGGGCAGTCGAATGCCAATCCTCGACGCCGGCGAGTGGCTCTGGCGCCGGCGCTCCTGTTGCTGATCGCAGGGGCGCTGCTGATCGTCGCCCCGGCCTCGGCCGCCTCCCCGGCGCTCTACGCGGTCTTCCCCTGCAACGGCACTCACCCCGCCCCCGGGATCGAATTCGAAGCCGTCGACGTCTTCGCGGGCTTTGACATCAACGACTTCTGCGACACCCCGGCCCACGAAATCACCCTGGAAGGCAACAACGAGACCAACGCCACCAAACTCTTCGACCGGGCGAGCTGGGCGCTCCGGACGCCCGCCGGAACTTCCCTCCAGGAGGTCGATTTGAGCGCTGCCTTTCTCGGCCGCTGGGACCTGACCTCGCTGGCCTGGGTCGTATCTGCAGGCGGAGAGAGGGTCGACGGCGCCGGTGCCGCCCAGAACTCTCCGGTCCCCGGGTCGAAGGTCTACCGCGCCGGGCCGAATTTCGACGCCGGAACCCGAGACTTCAACGTCACACTCGGCTGCTTTCACGCCGGCGGTTGTGCGAAGACCCCCGACGTCCGGGTCGACCAGAGCGCGCTGCGGGTGGTGCTCGCCGACGAATTCCCGCCGATCTTCACCAGCGTCGACGGCCCCCTGCTGAGAGGCGGCCCGCGGGAAGGAATGCAGAGCGTCACGGTCAACGCGCTCGATCAGGGCTCTGGCATCGTCAGCTCGAGCGCCACGATCGACGGCTTCCTGGTCTCCGAAGCGCTCGCCGGCGACAACGGCGGCAAATGCCATGAACCGTTCGAATTCCTCGAACCCTGCAGCTCGAGCGCCGAATTCCTCGACTCGATCGACACCACCCAACTCAGCGACGGCGCTCACTTCCTGCAGCTGAAGGTCAAGGACGCTGCCGGCAACCTCAAGATGACCTCCCCGCTCGAATTCGACGTCCACAACGCGCCGACCAACAGCGCCAGGCCCAGCCTCACCGGCACGGCGAAGGTCGGCGGTCGATTGGCCGCCTCTCCCGGAGTCTGGAGCGGCAGCCCGGTATTCGCCTACCAGTGGCTGCGCTGCCCTGCGGCGGCGATCGACCACACACAGTGCCTGCCGATCAGCGCGGCGAGTGGGACCCAATACGACCCGGTCCAAGGCGACGCAAACAAGCGTCTGATCGTCGAAGTCAGCGCCGTCGCCAAGGCGGGTGCCGTGGCAAAAAGCGTCGCCTTCAGCGCGCCGAGCCCGATCATCAGCGCCGTGCAGGCCGCCCCAGAGCCCGTCCACCCCGGCGGGCTCGGCGTCCTCGGCGGGCGCGCGGCCCCGCAGACCAAGCTGGTCAAGCACCCTCACCGCCAGAGCACGGTTTCGTTGGTCAGGTTCGCCTTCAGCTCCGATCAAGCCGACTCGCACTTCGAGTGCAAGCTCGACAGGGGGGCTTTCAGGCCCTGCGAGTCCCCGTCGGCGCTTCGAGCCAAGCGCGGCGGTCACGTGTTCGCGGTGCGCGCCGTCAATCCCGGCGGTCTGGCCGACCGGAGCCCGGCGTCCTTCCGCTGGACCACGCGCCGAGCGCGGGTTTCCGCGAGAACCGGGTGAGCGCCGGCCGCGCCGGTTTGCCCGAACGCGCCGCGCACAGGTTCTTCTCGCTTCCGAACGCCGCCTTCGTGCCTCTGGCGGGCAGGCGCCCGAGGATTGACGGGCAGCGATTGAGCCCTCGCCTGCAGTTCCTCGCCAAGGCGGCGAGGCGCAAATTGACCGCGCTCCCCGATCCCGCCGGCAGCGCCCAACCGCGACTCTTCGAGCGCCTGCAGCGGGCCGCCGCGCTCGCCCATCTCGAGGACGCCGGCTGCCGGGACCTGACCGTGCGAGGCGGCGAGGGCAAGGTGCGCCGGGCGCGACTCTATGAGCCCTCCGGGCTGCCCGATGACCCCGGCCTGGCGGTCTTTGTCCACGGCGGCGGCTGGCAGGTCGGCTCGATCGAGGCCTACGACGGCCCCTGCGCCTACCTCGCCAAGACCGCCCGGGTCAAGGTGCTCTCGCTCGATTACCGGCTCTCGGGGGAGGCGAGGTTCCCGGCGGCCTTCGAGGACGTGCTCGCCGGCTACGTCGATGCGGTCGATCGTGCCGAAGAGCTCGGTGTCGCCGGCGACCGGATCGCGATCTGTCGGCGACAGCGCCGGCGGCAACCTCGCCTCCGCGGCGGCGCTCCTGCTCGGCGCCGAGCCCTGCTACCGCCCGAAACTGGCGGCCCTGATCTACCCGGTCCTCGATCAAGACCTCGACCGATACGAGTCGACCGACCTCTTCGATTCCCCGCTCAGCCGCGAGATCGTCGGACCGCGACATCCGCCGCTACGCGACCCGGGAGGTCGATCGTCGAGACCCGCGCTTCTCGGTGATGGCCGCGGTGGAGTGTCACGCAGATGCCACCGACCTACATCGCCACCGCCGGCATGGACGTGCTGCGCGACCAGGGCGAGGCCTTCGGCGAGAGACTTCGCGAATCGGAGGTCGAGGTCGAGGTGCGCCGCTTCCCGAATCTGCCCCACGGCTTCTTCGGCATGTTCATCGACCCCGAGGCGCGGGCCGCGACCGAAGAGATCGCTGCCGCAATCCGGCAACGCATCTGAGGGCGAAGGGCGGCGCGGGCCCCGATGTCACAGATCGGTGCCCGCGTTTCGTCCTTCAGGTAGGACTAGAGAGCGAAAGGACGTGAGGTTCGGATGAAGGCGGGTGGTTCGGGTGAGTGAGCTGGCGAGCGAGTTCGAGCGGCTGCGCCCGCAGATGACCCGGGTCGCCTACGGCATCCTCGGCAGCCTCGGCGAAGCAGAAGACGTGGTCCAGGAGGCGTGGCTACGGCTGGGGCGGGCCGAGGAGGCGGAGATCGAGGACCTGCGCGCCTGGCTGACCACGGTGGTCGGCCGCCTCGCCCTCGACACCCTCGGCAGCGCCCGCCGTCGGCGCGAGACCTACGTCGGCGAGTGGCTGCCGGAGCCGGTGGTCGATGAGCTCGGCGCCGACCCGACCCTCGATGAGTCGGTCTCGACCGCGCTCCTTGTAGTGCTGGAGCGGCTCTCCCCCGCCGAGCGCACCGCCTTCCTCCTGCACGACGTCTTCGAGCTTCCCTTCGCCCAGGTGGCCGAGGTCGTCGGCCGCTCGCCGGCGGCCGTGCGCCAGCTCGCCGCCCGCGCCCGCGCCCATGTCGAGTCGGGCAAGCCCCGCTTCCCGGCGAGCTCCGAGGAAGAGGACAGGGTCGCCGCCGCCTTCGTCCTCGCCTGGCAGGAGGGCGATCTCGACCAGCTGCTGGCCCTGCTCGACCCCGAGGCGGTGCTGCGCGCCGACGGCGGCGGTCGGGTGCCGACCGCGGCGAAGCCGCTGCGGGGGGCGAGGCGGATCGCCGAGATGCTGATCGGCCTCGCCCGCGCATCGGCGCGGTCGGGCCGCGGTGGGCACGGCCGCCTCGCCCGCGTCAACGGCGCCACCGGGATCGTGGTCGAAGAGGGCGAGACGACCAGCGTCTACTCGCTGAGCCTCGACGCCGGGCGGATCGTCGCGATCGACGTCGTCCGAAACCCCGAGAAGTTGCGGCGGCTCTCGCCGCCGCCGCGATGAGGTCGACACTGGCGGCCCGGGTCGCCCTGGCGTTTCTCTGCGCGAACAGCCTGCTGCTCGGCGCGCTCGCCTCCTTCGCGCCCCGCACCTTCTATGACGACTTTCCCTTCGTCGCCCACTGGGTCGAGCGGCTGCCCCCATACAACGAGCACCTGGTCAGCGACGTCGGCGGTCTCTACCTCGGCTTCGCGGTGATTCTCGGCTGGGCCGCCTACAGGCTCCAGCGCGAGCTGGTCCTCGCGGCCAGCGCCGGCTTCCTCACCGTCGCGGGTTTGCATCTCGCTTTCCACGCCTCCCACCTCGAGGGCTTCGGCACCGTCGACGGCATCGCCGAGATCGCGGCCCTGGCGACGCTCCTGCTGCCACCGGTGATCGCGATCTGGGCCGCCGGCCCGAAAGCCGGTCGCGCGCGCTCAGCCTCCCCGCAGGGCTAGGGCAGGCCGCGAACTTCCCGAACACCGCTGCGGAAGGCCGCCCAGGCGGGCTTGGGCCTGCCGTCGCGGTCGTGGAGGCCGAGCGAGCAGAAGAAGGTCACCGCGGCCGAGGGCCCCGGGCAATCGCGCGCCGGTGGGTCGAACAGCGTGTAGAAGCTGAGGAACGGGACCGCGCGCGGGAAGCGATTCGCGGCCGCGAAGACGTTGCGCACGAACTCTGCCTGTGCCGCCGGGGAGCCGCCCAGCCGTGGCGCCGATGAGTAGCCCGCCTCCTGCAGCACGACCGGTCGTCCGTGTGCGATCCGGACCATCTTCGGGATCTCGCGCAGAGGGGCGCGCGGCGCGCGCATCCGGTAGTTGCCGACGAGCGGGTAGTAGGTGAGGAGCGAGGCGTCTCCGAGACCCGCGAGCCTTCTCGCGATGCCCGGGCGGGGAGCGGTCAGGCCGCTGTAGGTGACCGTCACCCCGACCTTCAGCGACGGATCGAGACGGTGCAGCCGGCTGATCTCCGTACGTGCGAAGCGCAGGAACGCCGGCAGCTCGCCGGGGTGGGCGCTGAAGTAGACGTCGGCCTCGTTGGCGAGCGACAGGTAGCGCACCTGTCGACTGAGGTGGGGCGCCAGGCGGTGGAGCAGACCGCGATAGCGGTTGATCATCCGACGGCTGTCCCAGGGCGCTCGACGCAGGTCCGCCGGGACGGAGCGCCGGGTGGTCTCGATCGCGGCCGGAATGACCATGACCTGCATCGACGGAGTCGAGCGAACGCCGCTGACGATCGCGGCGATGTCCTCGAGGTGAAAGCGACCCCGGCTCGGGCTCCAGGGTGCGCCAGGGTTGCGGCGCCTCGATCGCGTTCGAGCCGGCTTCGAGGAACACTTCGTAGGCCTTGGTTTCACCGCCCGGTCCCGGGCTCAGCGTCACGCCCGCCGCCCGCGCCGGCGAACCCCGGGGAGTGCCCCCGGATCGGGCGCCACCGCGGTCGGCCACGACGGCGCCGGTGAGGCAGAGCAGCAGGACCGCGCAGAGAAGCCGTCGAATCCCCGCCCCCTGCGTCAATGAAGGCTGGGCCGGTAAATGAGCTCCTGGATGCCACCGTCCAGGGTCCGGCTCTCGAGCAGCTCGAGGTCGAAGTCGGCGGCATCCTTGAAGATCGGATCCGATCCGGTCTGACCGGTGACGACGGGATAGAGCGTCACCTGTAGCCGATCGACCAGGCCGGCCGCCATCAAGGCCCTGTTCATCGCGATGCTTCCATGCGAGCGCAGGGGCACCTCTGACTCCTGCTTGAGCCGGGCGACGACGTCGACGGCGTCACCGCTCGCGAGGGTCGCGTCGGGCCAATCGAGCGGGCCCTCCAGGGTCGTCGACACCACCGTCGCGGGCTTGTTCACCATCAGCGTGACCCAGGCGTCGCGCACCTCCGACTCCTCGCTGCTGGAAGCCAGCATCCGGGTGAATGCGCGGAAGGTGTTGGCTCCGAACACCATCCGTGCGTCCTCGCTGTAGGTGGCGCGCCGACGCTCGAGCAACTCCGGCCCCTGCTTACCCCAGTACCCGCTCCAGTCGGCGGTCGCCGTGCCGAAGCTGTCCAGGCTCGAAAAGACGTCGAAGGTGTAGGTGGCGGGCATCTCGTCCTCCTTGATTCGGTGGTGTGGGCGACAGGTTCAGCGAACTGCGAAACCGAATGCTCACCCGGCGACGGTGACGAGGGTGCCGATCGGCGTGTAGGGGTAGACCGCCGCGGCGTCTTCGAGCTGCATCTCGACGCAGCCGAGGCTCTGCGGGGAGCCGAAGGAGGCGCGGTCGAAGGCGTGCAGGGCGTCGCCGCCGTTGAAGTAGCTGACCCACATGATCCCGGGGTCTTCGTAGTGCGATCCGTCCGGGTTTTCACCGCTCATCGTCGTTTCTTCGATGTGCTCGAAGACGGGGAAGGTCCCCAGTTCGGTTTCGGCGCCGGGGATGCCGGTGTTGGCGGCGGCGGTGACGGCGGTCTTGCCGTTGTGCCAGACGTAGAGTTCCTCGGGCAGCGTCTCGGAGACGTGGACGTAGCTGTATCCCGGTTCGCTCTTGCTTTCGCCGGCGACGGCGGCGGCCATCAGCGCCCGCCAGACTTCCGGCCCGGCGACGCCGTCGGTTTCCATTTCGTGGTCCGCCTCGAAGGTCATCAGCGCGCCTTCGGTCATCACTTCGTCTTCGCCAGGCGCCCACAGTTCTTTGAGCGAGTCTGGGACGTTCGTGGTAGCGCCAGTTGAAGGAGCCCTGCGGCGGTCGGACGGCGGCGCGGGCCTGCGCCGCCGGGGTGCGGGGGACAGGGGCGCCCTTCGCGGTCCAGCGCAGCGGCAGGTAGCCGGCCCGGGCCAGGAGCTGCTGCTCGCGCAGGGTCGAGCCGCCGGGCACCTCCCACTTGACCTCGGCGCTGTGGTGCAGCGAGCCGTCGGCTTCGATCACGTCGACGGGCTTCGGCAAGGTCGCGGTCAGGTGGGTGGCCAGCGCCGCCCCGTAGCCGGAGGGCCTGAAGAGCAGCGTGTGGCTGTCGACCCTGCTCCAGTGGCCGGTGAGCTCGGGTGAGAGCTTCGGCTTCGCGGTGCCGAGGACCTTGGAGGCGGGTTTGGAGAAGGTGATGCGCAGCGGCGCCGAGGGTGATATTTCCGAGCCGGCGGCGGGACTCGCCGCGAGCGTGGCCGAGCCCGATGCCGGGAACCAGGTGACGCTCTGCGGCCTGCCGAGTCGCTCCCATGGCCGGGCCGCGGCGCGGACGAGGACCGTCCCGGCGACCTGATCGGAGCCGACCGCAGAGCGAGCGTCGCGGCGCGGCGAATCGATGCCGGGACAGTTCGCCGGGGTTGCCGTAGGCGACCGCGTCAACCGGTTGGTCGAAGGTCACCGTCGGCTTCGAGCTCTTGGCGACGGTCAGCCAGCGATCCTTGACGCGGGCCTGCGGGCGCCCGCACCGTCAGGTGCACGGTGTCCTTGCTGCCGGCGAGCCAGCCGACCCATCCGGGCCGCTTGACGACGACGTCGATCGAGACCGCCTCGCCCGGCTCCAACTTCCACTTCGGCAGGACACGGCCGTCTTCGAGCTTGACCGGGATCGGCTTGCCGCCCGGCCCGGTCGCGTGGACGCTCTGGACGTCACCGCCGAACGCCTCGGTGTCGAGCTGGGCGAGCCCGGAGGAGTTG
Source organism: uncultured Solirubrobacterales bacterium (assembly GCA_963836415.1). GTDB lineage: Bacteria > Actinomycetota > Thermoleophilia > Solirubrobacterales > 70-9 > VRUE01. The sequence continues at coordinate 693,064 of CAWIJE010000004.1, read as the reverse complement.
CCGCTCAGCGAGGAGCCGGTCAGGGCGAAGGCCGAGGCAACGAAGGCGATCGACGAGAAGCAGCACGGCGCCGATCGCGATCAGCGGGACGAGATGCCGGCGGCGGGCGGTTTCTCGTCGCTCGGAGAAGGTGTGTTGTCGAGCTCCCTGGTTCCCACGGTAAGCACGATACGTATCGGCGGCCCCGGGAATTGGGTTGAGCCCCGCTCTGGCAAGATTTTCTCGGTGCGCAGCAGCTTCGGCGACCTGGCCGCGATCAGCTTCGACGGGGACGGCACCCTCTGGGACTTCCAGAGCTCGATGCGCACCGCCCTGGCGCGCTCGGCGGAGGCTCTGGCCGAGGCCGGCCTCCTTCGTCAGGGCGGCCCGATCACCGCCGAGTGGCTGGCGCAGGTACGGGATGAGGTCGCCTCCTGGCCCGAAATGCACGGTGTCGGGATGGAAGTGATCCGCTTCGTCGCCTTCGAGGAGGCACTGCTGCGCTGTGCGCCCGCCCGGCCCGAGCTGGCGCCGCAGATCTGCGAGCGCTATTTCGATGACCGTTTCGCCGCCCTCCGTCCCTACCCCGACGTGGCCGATGTGATCGCCGGCCTCCATCGCCGGCTTCCGCTCGCGATCATCACCAACGGCAACACCCACCCGCAGCGACTCGGTCTCGGCGATCGCTTCACCGAGGTCGTGCTCGCCCTCGAGTGCGGATTCCACAAGCCCGACCCGGCGATCTATGCCCATTCCGCCGCCCTGCTCGGAGTCGACCCCGGCGAATGCCTCCACGTCGGCGACGATCCCGCCGAGGACGTCGACGCCGCCGCTCGCGCCGGCATGCCGACGGTCTGGCTCAACCGCGAAGGGCGGGAGCGGTGGCCGGCACGGCTGCCGCCGCCGGCGGCCGAGATCGAAGACCTCGCGGCCCTGCCCGGTCTGCTCTGAGCGCCTAGGATCGGGCAATGGCAGATTTCGTCTCTCCGGCCCAGCACTACGACCGCTTCATGGGCCGCTACACAATCCCGCTTGCCCGCGCCCTGGCCGACGAGGTGGCGGTGGGTGAGGGGATGCGGGTGCTGGATGTCGGCTGCGGCCCCGGCGGGCTGACCGCCGAGCTGGCGAAGCGCGTCGGGGTCGAGAACGTGGCCGCGATCGACCCCGCCGAGCAGTTCGTCAGCTCCTGCCTGGAGCGCAACCCGGGCGCCGACGTGCGCCAGGGCGTCGCCGAGGAGCTGCCCTGGGAGGACGACGCCTTCAACGCCTCGCTCTCCTGTCTCGTTATCGCCTTCATGAGCGATGCCGACGCCGGCCTGCGGCAGATGGCCCGTGTGACCAGGCCGGGCGGCAGGGTCGGGGTCTGCATGTGGGACATCGCCGGCGGCGGAATGACGATGCTGCGGATGTTCTGGAGCGCGATCAAGACCGTCAGGCCCGAGGTCGAGGACGAGCGAACGCGGGCAGGCACCTCGGAGGGCGACATCGCCGAGCGCCTCGAGCGCGCGGGCCTTCACGACGTCGCCGGCGGTGCGCTGGAGGTCAGCGTCGACTACTCGGACTTCGAGGACTTCTGGCAGCCGCTGACCCTCGCGGTCGGCCCCGCCGGCCAGGCGTTCGCCAAGCTCGGAGAAGCGGACCAGGCCGTGGTGCGCGAAGCGATCCGCGGCGAGCTGCCTGAGGGTCCGTTCACCCTCGACGCCCGCAGCTGGTTCGCCACGGCGACCGTCTAAAGGTCGTGATGAGAGTCGTTTTCGTGCATGGGGCCTGTGTCAAGGACGGATCGTGGTGGTGGCAGCGGACCGGCGAGTTGCTGGCTGAGAGGGACGTAGCCAGCGAGGCGCCCGCCCTGCCCAGTTGCGGAGAGGCCGGCCGGGCGCCCGATGCGCGCGGCCCGGGGCTCGCCGAGGACGTCGCCGCGGTCCGCGCGGTGCTGGCGGCGGGCGATGAGCCGACCGTCGTCGTCGCCCACAGCTACGGCGGCATCGTCGCCGCCGAGGCGTCGGCCGGCGTCGACGCGGTGCGCCACCTGCTGCTCGTCTCGAGCTACCTGCCCGAGGTCGGGCAGAGCCTTTCCTCCTTCGGCGGCGAGCAGCCTGCCCCGTTTCTCGACCTCGATCCCGAGGGCGGCACCTTCGGCGTCCGGCCCGATGCCCTGATCGAAACGTTTCTCCAGGACTGCGACCGGGACGTCCAGCGGGAGTCCATGGACAAGACGGCTCGGCAGAGCCTGGCGGTGCTCGAGCAGCCGGTGCGGGCGGCGGCCTGGCAGAACGTGGCGTCGACCTACCTGGTCTGCGCCGAGGACCGCGGCACGCCCGTCGAGCGGCAGCGCGAGTTCGCCGCCAGGGCGGGGAGCGTCGTCGAGCTCGACGCCGGCCACCACCCGTTCCTGTCGCGGCCCAGCGCCGTCCGCGACCTGGTGCTGAGCCTGGCTTTGTAACGCTTTTCGCCGCCGCGGCGAATAAGGGGTATGGAGACCCAACCAGCCCTGCCTAACCCGCCGAGCGCGCTCGGCCGTCGACTCAGCGTGGTGGCCGCGCGCGAGCGCGGCGTCGGCCCCGAGCAGCTGCGCCTGATCGGCATCGACGCGGACATCTTCGAAGTCTTCTATCGCGAGCACTTCGACCGGGTCGAGCGCTTCGTCGTCCGCCGCGTCGGCGACCGCGAGCGCGCCGCCGACCTGACCGCGGAGGTCTTCCTCGCCGCGATCGACTCGGCCCACCGCTACCGCCCGCGGCTCGGCTCGCCGCGGGCGTGGCTTCTCGGCATCGCCCGCATCGTCGTCGCCGAGGAGGGCCGGCAGCGCCATCGACAGCGGGTGGGGGAGGAGCGCCTGCGCGGCAGCGCCCTGCTCGACGAGGACGACACGGCGCGGCTCGAGGCGCGAATCGACGCCGCCGCCCGCTCGCGAGATCTCTACCGCGCCATGGACCGCCTGCCCAGGGGCGAGCGGGCCGTGCTGGAGCTGGTCGCGATCGATCAGCTCAGCCTGGCGGAGGCGGCCGCGTCGGCCGGCGTGCGACCGGTGACCGCCCGAGTGCGACTGCATCGCGCCCGACGCAAGCTCCGCAGCGAGCTCGAGGCGTCGGCGATGGGACAAACCCCGATCAAGGAGAAAGACAGTGACTGAGAGACACGATCGAGGCGATGACTTCGAGGGTCGCCTCCTCAACCAGCTGAAGGCGGTCGTCGCCGACCGCGGCGCCGCCGCGGCGCGGGTCGAGGCAGAGGCGGCTTCGAGCGCCGCGCCGGCCTGGCGCCGCCGCGGCCCGCGCCTGGCACTCGGCGGTGGCTTCGCCCTCGCCGCCGTCGTCACGGCACTGGCGATCAACGCCGGCGGCGACAACGGCTCCAAGGTCTTCGCGGTCGAACCACAGGAAGGCGGCGGGACCACGTTCAAGGTCTACGGCCTCGAGGAAGCTCCCGCCCTGGAAGCGGCGCTGGAGGAAGCCGGGATCCCGTCCCAGGTGACCTGGCTGCCTGGCGGGATGGCTTGCCGCGAACCGCACTTCACCCCCTCGACCGTCCAGATTCCGGGCGGTGGCACGCAGGGTGGCATGAGTGTTGAAGGCCCGAGCTCGACCGGGTTCACCTTCGGCGTCGGCAGCTCACAGCAGTGGCGTGAACGCGCCGACCGGCACATGCGCGGCGAAATGTCCGATCAGGAATTCGCCGACACGGTGCCGAGCCTCAATCTCGACCCGGCAGCCTTCGGCCCGGATCAGAGCGTGGTCATCTCCGGCGCGCCGGTTCCCTTCGCCGGCGACCCCGAGGGTGGCTTCGAAGCGAAGCTCGAGATCGCCACAGGGCCGGTCACGCCCTGCGAGCCGGTTCCGTACGAGCCGACCGGCGAATCGATCCTCCGGCCTCCCCCGGGCGGCTGGACACAGGCCGAAACTCCGCCGAGCGGCGGCTGAGGCGAAGCGCCCGAGACCGGGACAGGGAGTCGACCGGGGCCTACCGGCCCCAGTCGACTCCCGCTTCGTATTCGTATTCCTCGTGCCCGCGCCTGAGCAGGTGCTGGTCCTTGCCCCGGGCGCTCATCAGCCAGACGTTTCCCATGCGCAGGTAGGCGATCGAGCGCCCGTCGGGCGAGTAGACGGGATGGTCCACATCGCCCTTGCCGATCGCGGTCAGCCGCCTCTCGACCCCGGCGGTGGTGACCGTGCGGAGGTCGCGGCGGCCGAAGGCATCGTGTCCCGCGGGCTGCGAGATGAAGACCAGCCGGTGGCCGTCGGGGGACCAGGACGGCAGCCGGTCGCGGCGGCCGTCATCGGTGAGCCGGACCTGGTGGGTGCCGTCGAGGCGCATGGTGAAGATCTGGCCGCGGCCGCGGACCTTGCGGACGAAGGCGATCAGCCGACCGTCCGGCGAGACGACCGGGTCATTCTCGAAGGCGGGGTCGCGGGTCAGCCTTCGCACCTTCCGGCCCGCCAGGTTCGACGAGTAGATGTCGAGCCTTTCGCCGTCAGGGCCGGGGCCCGGCTTGGCGGCGAAGACGACGCGCCCGCCGCGGGAGACGTCGACCGCGCGGACGAAGAACCGCTTCCAGCCGAAGAGGCGCCGGCCGGGGGCCGCGGCCCTGTCTCCCCTCAGCGACTTGACGAAGACCGAGTACTCGGTGAAGCAGCTGCCGTGGCCCGCGGGGGCGCAGCCGCCGCCCTCGCTGATGTAGGCGAAGGAGTGGCCCCCGGGGATGAAGGCCGGCTCGCTGCCCCGCTTCGTCACCTTGCGCAGGCGGCCGTTGGCGGGGTTGAGCAGGTCGATGCCGTCGCCGGCGACCAGGATGCGGCCGCCGGGGCGCTTCGCCACGGCCTGGGCCGAGGTCGCCGCCGCGAACGCGAACGCCAGCAGGAGCAGCAGGGCCAGGGCTGACGCGAAGCGGGTCACGCTCGGGAGATTGTCAGGCGAGGCCGACCCGATCGGTGCCAATCTTGGCCCGTCGATTCCTCGCCGGGCTCAAGCCAGCCGGGCCAGGGTCTCCGGATCCGGGTTGCCGCCGAAGAAGCGCGACAACACCTCCTCAAACGGAGAGTCCGGCGCGGCGGCTGCCCGGAAGAGCGTCATCGACGAGCGCAGCTTCAGCGCGTCGACCTCGCCGAGGATCGCCGCGGCGTCGTCAGGGCCCGCGGCGAGCAGTGCATCGCAGCACTCGCCCAGGCGCGGGCCGAGCAGCGGGTGGTCCAGGTAGGCCTTCGCCTCCTCGAGCGAGCGGATCGCGAAGAAGCGCGAGTTGGGGCTGTGCCCGAGGCCCTCGATCTGCGGGAAGACGAACCAGATCCAGTGGCTGCGCTTGCGGCCGGCGCGCAGCTCGGCGAGCGCCCGCCGGTAGGTCCGGCCCTCTTCCTGGGCGGCGACGAAACGCTCGAGGTCGTCAGGGGCGGCAGAATCCGAGCTCATCCCGGCAAAGGCTAGGCAGTCGGGTCAGCCCCCGATCGGCGCCCGCGGGTTGGAGCCCCAGAAGACCACGGTCCCGAGCATGCCGATGATGTGGACGAGGATGATGTTGAGCGCCATCGATTTCGCCGTCGCGGTGCCGACGCCGACCGGGCCGCCGGAGGCCGTGTAGCCGTAGTAGCAGCCGACCAGCACGATCGCGGTCGCCATCACCATCCCTTTGGTCAGGCTGAAGATCAGGTCGGGCGGGTTCTGGAACATCCAGAAGATCAGTTCGTAGCCGCCCGAGGAGACGTCGCCGATCTGCTGCACGACCGAGATGTAGCTGGCCAGGTACATGACTCCGATCGAGGACAGGTAGAGGAACGGCAGGGCGACCCAGGCGGCGAGCAGCCGGGTCGCGCAGAGGAAGGTGATCGGCGGGATGCCCATCACCTCGAGCGCGTCGATCTCGTCCGAGATCCGCATCGCGCCGATCTCGGCGACGATCCCGGTGCCGACCTTGGCGGCGAGCATGTAACCGAAGGCGTAGGGCAGAACCTCGCGCAGGTCACACCAGGCGGAGAAGACGCCGGCGTAGGCCGGGGCGCCGTTGGCGCGCAGCAGGTAGGCGCCGAGGATGCCGCACTGGAGGCCGAAGACGAAGACGAAGAACCAGATGATCAGCGCCGAGCCGAGGACCAGGATGCCGGCCTGGCGCAGGCTCTCGCCGAAGAAGCGCAGGACCCGTCCCGAGTAGACGAGGCCCATCACCCGGCTCGCGAAGCGGGCGATCGCGCCGAAGCTGCCAAGCCATTCCCGCGGGATCTCGAGCCATTCGCTCATCCGGGGCTCAGCGGATGCTCTGCAGTTCGGGGTTGCCGGCGAGCAGGGCCGCGGTGAAGACGTAGTTGACGACCCCGATCGCGGCGAAGGAGATGACCACCGCCTGGTTGACCGCGCGACCGACCCCGGCGGCGCCGCCCGAGGCGGTCATCCCCTTGTAGGCGCAGACGACGGCGATGATCGCGCCGAAGATCGAGCACATCGCGACCGAGCCCCAGAGGTCGGTGATCGTCGCGTTGGAGAACAGGGTCGCGCTGAAGCCGCCGAGCGGCTGGTGGTAGAGGAGCTCGGTGAGGATGCCGCCGGTGAGGCCGAAGACGAGGGCGAAGACGTCGAGCAGCGCGGTGATCACCATCAGGGCGATCACCCGCGGCACGACCAGGTTCTTGATCGGGTCGACGCCGAGCACCTGCAGGGCGTCGAGCTCCTCGCGGATCTTGCGGGCGCCGAGGTCGGCGGTGATCGCGGTGCCGGCGACGCCGGCGACGACGACCGCGGTGACCAGCGGCGCGATCTGGCGGATCGCGGCGAGCACGAAGAAGCCGCCGAGCCGGTCCAGCGACCCGATCAGGGTGAGGAAGTTCGCCGCCTGCAGGCCGGCGGCGCCGAAGCTGAAGGCGGCGGTCGAGACCAGCAGCGGAAACCAGCAGAGGCGGAGCGCGAAGAGGAACTGCCCGACCAGCTCCTCGCCGTAGGGATAGGGCGGGGCGACGGCGGCGACCAGCGAGCGCGCGCTGAGCAGGATCATCTCGCCGACCTGTTCGAAGAGCGACCTCGCGGGCAGCAGGGTGCGGGCTAGGACCTGCTCCGCCACCAGCTCATCGCCTTGGCCAATGGGGCGCCCGCGCCACCGGGCGCTGCGTCGAGGTCGCGCAGGGCCTGCTCGCGGCTGGCCCGCACGCGGCCTTCTTCGCGGGCGCGGAGCTCGGCCGCCCGCTGCGCCTCGGAGAGCTTGGCGATCAGCGTGTCGCGCGTCTCCTCCAGCTCTTCGACCGAGAGGAGCCGGGCGTCGGCGGAGCGATGCGCGGTCGGCATGTCGCTCGGCAGGTCGCGGACGTAGGAGGTCAGCTCGGCCTCGAGCCGGGCGATCTGCCGGCGCAGCTCGCGCCGCACCTCGATCACTTCGCTCTCTTGGGCCGAGTGGCCGGAGAGCTCGGCCGACGAAGGTGGGACGGGCGCGGGCTCCGCGCCGGGGATGCTGGCGCTCGCGGTGGCGACGATCGCGAGGTCGCGCAGGCTGAGCCCGGCCTCGGTCGCCCGCCGCAGCGCGTCGGTCGCGATCTCCTCGAGCTGCGGCGAGGCCGCGATCCCGTCGGCGACGAAGGTGCCCTGGCCCTGGCGGCTGACCAGCAGCCCGTCCTTCTCGAGCCCGGCGTAGACGGCGCGGACCGTGTTGACGTTGACCCCGGCCCAGTCGGCGAGGCGCCGCACGCTGGGCAGCGACTCGCCGGCGGCCAGTCGTCCCGAGACGATCAGGGCCCGCACCCGCCAGGTCAGCTGCAGCCCGACCGGCAGGTCGCTCTGCGGGTCGATCGAGAAGGGGTTGGGCGTTTCGACTAACTGTGACATTGTGTTAGCACAGTAGCAAACTCGGTTGACTAGAAAACTAGATCAGTTGAATCGGGCTCCAGGGGACGAGATCCGGCGTCGCGGGTAGTCACCGACCGTCATTCGCCAAACCCTCGGCTGATGGAGGTCTTCGATGCGGGTCACGGTCATAAATCACGTCAGCCTCGACGGCGTCATGCAGGGGCCCGGCCGCCCCGACGAGGACACCCGCGGTGGCTTCACCGCGGGTGGTTGGGCATCGGCCAGGAGCGACACGGCGATGACCGAAGCGGTCGGCCGGCGGATGGGAAGGCCGGGCGGGGGAATGCTGCTCGGCCGGCGCAGCTACGAGGGCATGCTGGCGCACTGGAACGCCGAGGGCGGTCCCTTCAAGGAGGGCCTCAACGCCGCCGCCAAGTACGTCGCTTCGCGTCACCCCGAGGCCGAGCTGGCCTGGCCGAACACGACCCTCCTGCACGGCGACGTCCCGGCCGCAGTCGCCGACCTGAGGCGGAAGCCCGGCGGCGACCTGGTGATCATGGGCAGCGGCGAGCTGATCCGCTCGCTGCTGCCGCGGGGGCTGATCGACGAGTTCCTGCTGATGGTCCACCCGCTCGTCCTCGGTGGCGGCCGGCGCCTCTTCGAGCCTGATGGCGAGGCGGCCGAGCTGCGGCTGGTCGGCAGCGAGGCGACCTCGACCGGGGTGATCCTGGCGACCTACGAGCCCCTGAGGTCAGAGCCGGGCGTTGACGCAGCCCCGGGCGAGTAAGGACGGGCGGCCCCGGCAGGAGCCCGCCGGAGCCGGCTCGAGCATCGCGCCGACCCGGAAGTGGAAGCTCGCCGGCGGGCCCTTGAGGCCGCCGGCGCCGATCGCGCGGACCTTGAAGACATGAGGGCCGCCCTTTGCCCGGTAGCGCAGCGGTGAGCCGCAGGGTCGGTAGCGGTGACCGCGGGTCTTGCACCTGAAGCCCACCGCGCGGCCGATCGCCCGGAAGCGGAAGGTCACCCTGACGCCGCCGCCGCGGGGGCTGATCCGTTTCGCCGGGTGGAAGGTGATCTGGACTCCAGGCCGCTTGGCACGCTTGCCGCCGGGGACCTTGACCGGATCGGGAGCGAAGGGATCGGTGGAGGTGATCACCTGGTAATTAGACCCGGCCCCCGCGCAGAGGCCGCTCGAGAAGCAGGAGAGGCCGAACATCCCGTTGCCGTCTCCTTCCCAGCCTTCTTCGAAGGAGATCACGTTCTTGAACGACCAGGCGGCCGCCGGGCCGAGCGGTTCGGTCGAGACCAGGACGTCGGCGTTCTGGTCGACGGCGGCGCAGGCCGTCGTCGTCGGGCAGGAGATCCCGGTGACCGGGATCCCGGTCCCGGCGTTGACCGCCTTCCAACTCGCCGCCCCCGCGGCGGGGCTGGTCGAGGTCAGGATCTGACTGGCGTTGCCGGTCACGCAGAGCGTCTCGCTCGGGCAGTCGATCGCCGACAGCCGTTCGGGGCCGCCGGGGGCTCCGATCGTGGTCCAGGCGCCGGGGCCGGCGGTCGGGTTGGTCGTCGAGACGATCTCGCCTTCGAGGTCGACCGCGACGCAGAGCGAGGCGGAGGCGCAGCTGATCGCGCGGAAGTCGTGCGGCTCGCCGAGCTGCACGAGGTGCCAGTCGGCCGCTTCCCGGTCGGGTTGGTCGAGTAGACGATCTTGCCGCCGTAGGCGGCGGCGGCGCAGAAGGAGGGGGAGGGGCAGGAGATCCCCAACATGTGGATCCGCGGCGTTTTCGGCGGCGTCAGGTCGATCGCCTTCCAGTACTGGGCGCCGCTGCCGGGATTGGTCGAGCTGTAGATCCGGCCGTCGAAGCTGGCCGCGACGCAGAGGCCGCCGGAGGGGCAGTCGACGTCCTTGAGCTGGGCGCCGCCGAAGCTCGTTCCGGGTTTGAATTCTTCTTCGTGACCGTCGCCGGCGGGCCGGATCACACCCCAGGCACCGGCGCCGCCCGTGGGGTTGGCCGAGGTGGCGATCGTGCCGTTGCCGCCGACCGTGACGCAGAGCTCGAGCGAGGGGCACGAGACCCCGTAGAGGTGGGCCCGGGTCGTCCCCGCGTTTAGTTGGGCCGCGGTCCAGGTCGAGGCCGCGGCGCTCGCGCAGAGCAGCAGGCCGAGCAGCGTCGTCGCGCCCAGGCCGGTCAGCAGGGCGCGGCGGATCGAACCTGATCTCTCGTTGCGACTCATCGGTGTTGGCAATGGGGCGGGTGGCAGACGTTGTTGTCGACGACGCGGAACCTGTCGCGGGCGACCGGGCCCTCGAGACCGGTCGGGCCGATCGCGCGGACGCGGAAGGCGTGGCGGCCGAGGTCGACCCAGTAGCGGTGTGGCGACTCGCAGCCGCGCCAGCGGCCACCGTCGTGCTGGCAGCGGAAGCCGCGGACCTTGCCGCGGGCGTAGAAGCGAAAGCTCATCCGGGTGACACGGTTCTTGGTGTAGGTATGGACCCGGTCGACGTGGGCGAGGTAGGTGCGAGGCCGAATCGACCTGCGGCGCTTCTTCTTGCCCGGCCTCCGCGGCGGGGGCGCGGCGAAGGGGTCGGCGCTGGTGTAGATCCGGTGTTCGGTCGCGCCGAGGACACAGAGCGAGGTCGAGGCGCAGGAGACGGCGAAGATGCCGTTCGGCGCGACCGGGAATTCCTTCGGGTCGCGTTCGACGTAGGGAATCAGGTTGTCCTTCGACCACGAGCCTGGCCCGCCAGTCGGGTCGGTCGAGGTGAGCACGTCGCCGTTGTCGTCGACCGCGAGGCAGTGCGCGACGTCGGGGCAGGAGACGTCTGTGACCAGCACCGAGCCGCCGCCGCTGACCTCGCGCCATTCGGGCTCGGCGGCGAGCGGGTCCTCTGTGCTGAGCAGGTTGCCGCCGCTGTTGCCGGCGACGCAGAGGGCGGTGTCGACGCAATCGATGCCGGCCAGGTTGCCGGGGCCGCCGGGAGTGCCGAGGTCGTCCCAGGAGGAGGCCGGGCCGAGCGGGTTGGTCGAGCGCACGACCCGCCCGTGCTGGCCGACGGCGATGCAGAACGCCCGCGACCCGCAGGCCACGCCTTTGAGGTCGAAGGAGTCGCCGAGGTCGACCCGGTGCCAGGCGGATGGCCCGCCGGCCGGGTTGTCGGTGGAGAGGATCGCGCCGGTGGTGTGCGGATTGCCGGCGACCGCCACGCAGAAGCCGGGTTCGGGGCAGGAGATGCCTTCGAGGTGGATGTTGGGGCCTTCGCCTGCGCCGTCGACGTCGAAGACGCTCCAGGCCGAGGCGTCGCCGAGCGGGTTCGACGAGACGTAGACGAAGCCGTCCAAGGTCGTCGCCGCGCAGAAGCCGGGCCCGGCGCAGGAGACGTCGGTGTTCGTCCGCTGCTGCCACGGGGCCAGGTTCAGCGGCTGGGGGAAGCCCGGGGGCAACTCGGGCGGCGGGTCGCAGCGGTGGGGGTTGTCTTCGCAGGGGACCGCTTCGGCGGGCTGCACGATCGGCCAGGCGCCGGCGCCGCCGAGGGGGTCGGACGAGGAGGCGACGAGGTTGGGCTCGCCGATCACCACGCACCTGTTCTGCGCCGGGCAGGAGGCGCCGGCGAAATATTCTTCGGCCTTGTAGGTGGGAGGGGTCGGCGTCAGCGGCTGGCGCACTTCCCAGTGCGCCGCGAGTGCTGCCGGCGCGCTCGCCGCGGCAAGTGCCGCGCTGAGCGCGAACAGCGCCGCGATCGATGCGGCCGAGACCAATTTCCTTCCTCGCAACCAGCCCTCCCTGGACCGTTTCCTCAACCGAGGGTAGCGCCGCAATTGCGCAGGAACGTCGATCCGGTTGACTTTGTGAAATCCAAAAGCTAGGGTGCTTTTCGGCTCGTTTGGGGCGAGCCGGGACGTAACAGGGACGCACCTCTGCAGGGACTCGCGGGATGGGGCCGGCCGAGGTTCGCATGGGAGATAGAGGGAGAACTTGGGAGTTACGGATAGGGAAGCGCGCTCGCTCGGTCTGACGACCCTTGTGCTCGTCGTTCTCGCGATCGCCTCGACCTCCGCCCACGCGGCGACGAACCACGTCGCCGGGGCCGGATTCGACCTGCCGGGTGAAGCCGGCGCGCCTTCGTCGATCGCGATCGACGAAACCAGCGGCAGCGTCTACGCGATGAGCGGCGGCATCATCGAAAAATTCGACACCGCCGGCAACCCCTCGAACTTCTCGGCGACGGGGACCAACACGGTCCAGGGCTGCGCCGAAGGCAACGGCTGGGGCTGCTACCAGGTCGCGGTCGACAACAGCGGCGGCCCCAACCAGGGGGTCATCTACGTATCCGACCTGACCCCCTACCCCTTCGGAGGACAGGGGGTCCGCACATTCCTGCCCTCCGGCCAACAGGTGGTCAAGAACGTGATCACGATGTCCGAAGAAGGGACCTCGACCGCTCCCTGCGGCGTCGCCGTCGATGACAGCGGCGACCTGATCATCTCCTACGCCGATTGGACCGGCGCCAGCTCGATCGGCTTCGTCGACCGTCTCGAACCGCCCGAATGGAGCTCCGAACCGGAAGCGAAACCGACCGTGGTCGGCGAGTACGGCGCCGACTTCTCCTACTCGTGCAGGGTCCAGGTCGACTCGACCGGCTCCACCTACCAGCTCGGCGCGAACGGAATCGGCGGCAGCGGCCCTGTCCGAAAGATCGCCCCGAGCCCGTTCGGCGCGCCCAACGTCGCCGGTGGCGGGATTCCGCCCTCCCTGGTCCGCGAATCGGCCTCGATCGACGCCGGCCCGGTCCATGACCTCGCCCTCGACGCCGAGGACAACCTCTACGTGACGCGCGGCGCGCGGGTCCTCAAGTACGACCCCGCCGGCACCGCGGTCGAGAGCATCGAAGGCGGGCAGCTGCAGGAACCGGAAGCGATCGCCGTCAACCGCGGCACCGGCGTGATCTACGTCTCCGATCGCGGCTCCGGCGCCGGGGCTCAGGACGTGCGCACGTACACCCCGGTGAACGTCACCGACTCACTGACCGGCGGTTTCGACGCGGCGACGCAGACCTCGGGGACCCTCGAGGGCGAAGCGGCGCCGGCGGGAGCCGGGCCGATCTCGGCCTGTGACTTCCAGTTCACCCCGACCTCGACCTACGGTGAAAAAGAATTCGCCGAAGCGACGACGCTGCCCTGTGACCAGTCGACTCCGATCGCGACGGACACTGCGGTCAGCGCTCCGGTCGCCGGCCTCACGCTCGAGCGCCCCTACGTCTTCCGGCTCAGGACCGTGGGGCCGAATGGAACCTCGAACGGCACCGTCAAGGGGTTCACTCCGCACAACGTGATCGGGCTCTCGACCGACGCCGCGACCGCCGTCGCCCCGCGCAGCGCGACGCTCAACGCATCCTTCCTCGGCAACTCCGATCAGACCCAGTACTCCTTCGAATACGGGATCAACCGGGCCTACGGGACCAAATCGGCGCCGCAGACGCTGCCCGCGCCGTCCGGGCCGACGACCGTCTCGTTGCCGATCTCAGGCCTCGAACTCGAAACGACCTACCACTACCGGGTCGTCGCCACCAATGGCACCGGCTCCAGCAAAGCCGAGGATCGCACCTTCACCACGCCCCCCGCGGTCGCCGGTCTGGTGACCAAGCCGGTCGGGACGATCTCCCAGGAAGGCATCACCCTGAACGGTGAATTCATCGGCAACGGGCTGCCGACCCACTACTACTTCGAATACGGCCTCGACAAGGGCTACGGCGAGCTGAGCGAGCCGCTTCCCGGGTCCGATGCGGGACAGATGACCGGGCCGACACCGGTCTCGAGCACGATCGGCTCCTTCGAGGGCTACCGGACCTACCACTACCGGGTGGTGGCGGTCAACGACCTCGGCACCAGCTACGGCAAAGATCAGAGCTTCAGAAGCCCAGATGCCCTCGCCCCCGCGATCCAGGGCACGGCTTCGAGCGGGATCGGGCCGACCGCGGCGACGCTGAGCGCGGAAGTCAACCCGAACCGCTGGACCACGTCCTACCTCTTCGAGTGGGGGCGGGACACGAACTACGGCACCTCGACCTCGCTCAAAAACACGATCGCCGGCGACGGCGACGACTTCCACCCGGTCTCGGCGCTGATCGGTGAACTGGAACCCGGGACGCTCTACCACTACCGGGTGGTGGCGCTGAATCTGACCGGGACGACGAAAGGCCCCGACCTGACCTTCACGACGCCGGCACCGCCTGGCGTCGAACCGGGGGCGGCGTCGTCGGTCACCACGACCTCGGCGCACCTCAGCGCCCAGGTCGTGCCCAACGCCAGCCCGACCGCGGTCCGTTTCGAGTTCGGCCCCTCGGCCGCCTACGGCGCCTCGACCGCGCCGACCGCGATCGGTAGCTCGACGATCTCGACCACGGCCGCCGCCGATCTCAACGGCCTCGTCCCGGGCGCCACCTACCACTTCCGCGTCGTCGCCGAGAACGCCTTCGGCAACGTCACCGGCCCTGATGTCTCCTTCACGACGGTCGCCAACCCTGCTGCGGCCCCGATCGAGAAAAAGGGAAACGCGCCGCTCAAATGCGCGAAGCCCAAGGTCAAGCGCAAGGGCCACTGCGTGAAGAAGAAGCCGGCGAAGAAGAAGCACGGCGGCAAGAAGAAGGGCGGTCGCGCAAATGGCTGACTCGATCAGGAGGAGCTGGCTGGTCGCCGCGATCGCCGCGGCGCTGGTCGCCATCTCCGCCACCCCGGCGCTCGGCGCCTACAGCCACTCGACCGTGGAAGGCGAATTCCCCGCGGCAGGCGGCTGCCTCTCGGTCCAGGACATCGCGATCGCCGAACCGGAGGGCTACGTCTACCTCTCCTGTCGTTTCGGCACCTACCCGAACGAAGCGGATCAGATCAAGCGCTTCCACCTCGATGGCGAACCGGCGCCGTTCAGCGCCAACGCGCCCTACATCAGCGGCAACACCATTACCGGGGATCCCGGCTCCGCGAACGGCAAATTCATCTACAACCCGCAGATCGCCGTCGACAACTCGGGCTCGGTCAACCACGGCAAGATCTTCATCTCCTCGAGCCCCAACCTCGACATCTTCCTGCCCTCGGGGCTCTACTCGGGTGCCATCGTCCAGCCGATCGAATCGACGATCCCCAACGACATCAACGGGATCGACGTGGGCCCCGACGGCTCGGTCTACCTCTCCTCCTACGAACCGGCCGGCCGGATCTCGAAATACAACCCCAACTTCCAGGAACTCGAACGGATCTACACCACCGGCGGTGGCATCGGAAGCCAGTCCGTGATCTCGCTCAAGGTCGACACCACCGGCGCGATCTGGGCGAACCAGTCACAGCCGGTCAAGTACGAGAAGGACCAGTTCACGACGGAACTCGGCCCCAAGTTCGGCACGCCCTTCTCGGCGATCGCCCCTTTCCTCGGTAAGCCGTCGCCGTTCGTTCCGCTGCCGCTGACCACCACCCCGGGGGTGCTCGGGCGCTTCGACGTCGACCTCTCCGACAACGACCTCTACCTGACCCGCGGCGACCGGGTCGAGACCTACAGCCAGGGCAGCAAAGAGGAGCCCTCCTACAAGGACGCGCCCGACTTCGGCCTCGGCGACCTGAGCGGAGCCGAAGCGATCGCGGTCAGCGCCGACCACCACGTCTACGTCGCGACCGCGGGCGCCAAGGTCGTCCGCTTCGGGCCCGGCCAGATCCTGCCCGACATGCACACCTTCGCGCCGGCGATCGACGAGGTCGGCCACGAAGGCGCGGTGATCCGCGGCAAGGTGGAACTCGCGGGCGGTGGGCCGATCACCGACTGTCGCTTCGAATACGGCACCGACACGACCTACTCGGAAGGCGCACAGCAGTGCACTCCCGACGCCGCCTCGGCTCCGCCCGCCTCGAACTACGGCGCCACCCAGGAAGTAAGCGCGACCCTCTCCGGGCTGAGCTCTGGCACCACCTACCACTACCGGCTGGCGGCCGAGAACGCGAACGGCATCAACTACGGGATCGACCGCGTCGTCGTCCCCGCCTACGTGCTCAAAGTCCAGACCCTGCCGGCGACCGAAGTGGACGACGGTGGCGCGCAGCTGAACGCCTCCTTCGACCCCGACAACCTCAAAACCGAATACCACTTCGAGTACGGTCCCTCCACCGCCTACGGCCTCGAAACGGATCCCGTTGAAGGCGTTGAAGGGACGGGGGTCAGGAACGTGAGCAGCTCCGTCACCGACCTGCCGGTCGGCCGGACCTTTCACTACCGCGTCGTCGCGACCAACGAAAACGGCACGACCGTGGGCCCGGACCTGAGCTTCCGAACCGCGTCCGCGCCCGACATCTCCGGCGTCCGCGCGTCCGAGGTGTCGGGGCAGAGCGCGGTCCTCAACGCGACGATCAACCCGAGTGGGTTCGACACCACGTATCGCTTCGAATACGGCACCACGCCGGGCTACGGCAACCAGGTGCCGATCACCGCCGCCGACATCGGCGACGGTGAAGAACCGGTCGCCGTCAGCCAGGCGATCAGCGGCCTGCAGATCGGGCTCACCTACCACTTCCGGGTCGTCGCGATCAACCAGTGGGGTGAATCCGAAAGCCCCGACACGACCTTCGACTTCGCGCCTCCGTCGTGCCCGAACGACCACATTCGCCAGGAAGCCGGCTCCAGCTACCTGCCGGATTGCAGGGCCTACGAGCTGGTCTCCCCGGGTGCCGCCGGCGCCGCGATCCTGATGCCCGGCCGGATCATCGCCAACTCGGGCTCGAACGAACCCGCCTACGGAGGCCTCGCCGCCTTCGTCACCAACCGCGGCTTCGCCAGCTCGCCCTCGAGGTTCACCTTCTACAGCGCGGTCTCTGCGATCAACGGCCTCAACGCGCCGATCAGCACGCTTGACATGTACATGGCGACGAGGACCAACACCGGTTGGGTGACCTCGGTGCCCGGCCTCCAGGGTCTCGACGCATTCCAGACCAGCCGCAAGGAATGCTCGGAATCGATGAGCCTCTGCATCGACCATCAGGACACGAACGGCGGCAGCCTGCGCCAGGAATTCGCGCCCTACCTCTACACGGCGGCAGGCAAGGAAGTGGGGCGCCTGCCGACCAACGTGCACACGATCGAAGGCGGGACGGAATTCTTCGGCAACCAGAGGATGTCCGACGATTTCTCCCACTTCGTCTTCTCCTCGGCTGAATACTCGTTCTTCTCACCGATCCATCCCGGCATCGCCTTCACCCCCGACGGCCTCACCTCGGGTCTCGGCTCCGCCTACGACAACGACCTCGGCGACCGCACGGTGACGAAAATCTCGGTCCTCCAGAACGGCGAAGACCTGCCGCTGGTCGTGCCGAAATCACCGGAAGAAGAGGGGATCGACTTCCCCGGCGTCTCCTCCGACGGGTCGCACATCCTGATGTCCACGCCGGGCGCGACTCCCGGCTCGAACCGGCTCTTCATGCGGGTCGACGACATCACCACCTACGACATCTCGCACGGCGCCGACGTCAAGCCGATCGGCATGACCCGCAAGGGCGACAAGGTCTTCTTCACCACCGACGCGCAGCTCACCACGGACGACACGGACGAAAGCGTCGATCTCTACATGTGGGAAGAGGACGGCGAAAAGCTGACCCGGATCTCGCAGGGGAACGGCCAGGGCGACGGCAAAACCTGCAACGCGAGCTGGGGCGTGAGCGGTTGCGGGGTTGCGCCGCTGACTCCGCTCTACGCCCACCCCGACCACAACAGGTCGAGCTCACCCGGGATGGACGACCTCTTCGCCGAAACCAGCGGCGACGTCTACTTCTATTCGCCGGAGATTCTCGATCCGGCACATCCGGGGATCCGTGGCCAGCGCAATCTGTACGTCTTCCATCAAGGCGCGGTCCAGCTCGTCGCGACCCTCGATCCAGGCACGGAAGTGACGCGAATGCAGATTGCGCCGGACGGCGACCACGCTGCGCTGGTCACCAACTCGAAGCTGTCCCAGTACGAAAACAAGGGCTTCAACGAGGTCTACACCTACGACGTCGACGGCGACAAGCTGCACTGCGCCTCCTGCAACCCCTCGGGGGAACCGCCGACCGCCGACGTCCAGGCCAGCGAGGCCGGCCGCTTCATGTCAAATGACGGGCGCACCTTCTTCTCGACTCCGGACTCGCTGGTTCCGCGTGACCGCAACGGCAGGATCATCGACACCTACGAGTACGTCGAGGGCCGGCCGCAGCTGATCAGCTCCGGCCTCGGCTCGCGCGACTACACCGGCGGCTCCGACGTGCTCAGCCTCTCCTTCACCCCCGAGCACATCGGGCTTGAGAACGTCAGCCGCGACGGCACCGACGTCTACTTCTCGACCTTCGAGACCCTGGTCGGCCGCGACTTCAACGGGGAATTCGTCAAGTTCTACGACGCCCGCACCGGCGGCGGCTTCGCCGAACGCCTCGAGCTCGCCCCCTGCGCCGCCGCCGACGAGTGCCACGGCACCGACACCAGCGAACCGGCCTACCCGGTGATCAACAGCGCCGGGGCACTGCCGGGCGGCAACGCGGTCGGAGCGGGCAAGGCCGCCAACAAGCACAAGAAGAAGAAGGCGCAGAAGAAGAAGGGGAAGCAGAAACAGAAGAAGCAGCACCGAGCCGGCCACAGGGGAGGTGGCGGCCGATGAGCATCAGGTTGAAGCTCGCCGCGCTGCCATGCCTCCTGGTCGTCCTCTCGGCGCTCGCGGTGCTCTCCGCCAGTCCCGCCCAGGCCTACGAAAACATCGAACCCGGCTTCAACTACTTCACGGCGACGCCGAGCACGAGCCAGGCGGGCGGGCACCCCAACGTCTCGATGAACTTCGAATACCGGATCGACAACGAAGTCGAATGCCGCAAAAACTGCCTCTCCGGTCGCCGGGTCGGCATCCACTGGCCGGAAGGCTTCATCGGCAATCCTCACGTCGCGCCGAAGTGCGGCCTCAGCGAATTCAACACCGCCCGCTGCGCCAGCGACTCTCAGGTCGGCAAGTTCATCCTCAGCATCGGCGAACTCGAAGTCTACGTTCCGATCTACAACATGGAGACCCGCCCCGACCAGGCGGGCCTGCTCGGTTTCACCACGCCGCTGATCACCTTCCCGGTCTTCCTCGAACTGACCGGGCGGACCAACAGCGACTACGGGCTGGACGCGATCAGCACCCCGCAGGTGAGGCTGCCCTTCACCCATTTCCAGGTCGTGCTCTGGGGGGTGCCGGCCGAACCGGCGAATGACGTCGACCGCTTCGTCACCCCGCTGACCGGCACCGGCGCCTGTTACATCAGCCCGAAAGTGGCGGGCTGCCCGCCCGGGGGCGAATCCTTCCTCAGCCCCACCTACGCGCCCCCGACCGTTCCGGCGGCGCCCTTCCTGCAGAACCCGACCACCTGCGGAGTGCCGCTGACCCTGGTCGGCGAAGTCGAATATTACGGCGGCACCATGGCCCACATCGACGTCCCCTGGCCGGCGACGACGGGTTGCAATCAGGCCAGCTTCACACCGAGCGTGACGGCGAAGCCGACGACCGGCTCGGCCGACACCGCCTCCGGCCTCGACGCGAAGCTCAAGGTCCCCCAGACCCAGAGCCCGATCACGCCCGCCCCGTCCGAGCTGAAATCGGCCAAGGTCACCCTGCCCGAAGGCTTCTCGATCAACCCCGGCGCCGCCGACGGCAAGGTCGCCTGCGCCGACGCGCTCAGCGCGATCGGCACACTGCTCGCCGCGACCTGCCCGGAGAACTCGAAGATCGGCACGCTGATGCTCGACATCGCGGCGCTGCCGGAACCGATCCCCGGCGCCCTCTACCTGGCCGAACCGAAACCGGGCGAACCGTACCGAGTGCTGCTCACCGCCTCGGGATTCGCGACCAACGTCAAGCTGCTCGGCCGGGTCGACGCCGACCCGCAGAGCGGGAGGGTCTCGATGCTCTTCGAACACCTGCCGCAGTCGCCGCTGCAGGAATTCGACCTCCACATCTTCGGCTCCGAACGCGGCCTGCTGGCGACGCCGAGCCACTGCGGGACGTTCGCCGTGGAAAGCGAATTCGTGCCCTGGAACACGGCCCTGACGTCGCGCACCACGCAGAGCCTGATCACGATCGACTCGGGGCCGAACGGCACGCCGTGCCCGAACGGCGCCCGCGGCCTGGCGCCACAGTTCGACGCCGGGGTAGCCGACGGCACCGCCGCCAGGCACTCGCCCTTCAACGTCCTGGTCAGGCGCGCCGACGGCGAACAGAACCTGGCCGGCCTGACGCTGAAAACCCCGCCCGGCTTCCTGGCGGCGCTGAAGGGCGTTTCCTACTGCCCCGAGGCCGCGATCGCCTCCGTCTCCAGCTCCAGCTCCCGTGGCGCGGCCGAGACCGCCTCGCCCGCCTGTCCCGCCGCCAGCCAGGTCGGCACCGCGACAGCCGGCGCCGGCGCCGGAACGCATCCACTCTTCGTCCCCGGAAAGGTCTACCTGGCGGGTCCCTATAAGGGGGCTCCGCTCAGCCTCCTCGTCGTCCTGCCCGCCGTCTCGGGCCCGTATGACCTGGGCAACGTCGCGGTCCGCGCCCAGCTCCGCATCGACCCGGTCACGGCGCAGGTGACGACGATCTCCGATCCGCTGCCCCAGATCATGGAAGGGATCCCGCTGCGCACCCGCTCGATCCTGATCAGCCTCGACCGGCCCGGGTTCACCGTCAACCCGACCAACTGCTCGCCGTTCGCGGTGGAAGCGACCGTGACCGGCACCGAAGGCGGCGCGGCGAGCCCGAGCCGCCGCTTCCAGGTCGCCAACTGCGCCGACCTCGACTTCGGGCCGAAGCTCGGCCTGCGCCTGAGCGGCGGCGTCAACCGCCGCGGCCACCCGGCGATCCATGCCACCGTCAGCGCCAAGCCCGGCGAAGCGAACATCAGCCGGGTGACTACGGCGCTGCCGAAAGGCGAGCTGCTCGACAACAGCCACATCGGCACTCCCTGCACGCGGCCCCAGTTCGCGAGCGGGACCTGCCCGGAGAGCTCGCGGATCGGCACCGCCGAAGCGGTCACGCCGTTGCTCGACAAGCCGCTCAGCGGCAACGTCTACCTGCGCGTCAACCCGGCCCACAAGCTGCCCGACATCGTCGCCGACCTCAGGGGCCAGATCGATATCGAGCTCGCCGGCAAGGTCGACACCGTCAAGGGCGGCGCCCTGCGCACCACCTTCGAAGGCGTCCCCGACGCCCCGGTGACCAGCTTCAGGCTCGACCTGCTCGGCGGCGCCAAGGGCCTGCTGCAGAACAGCAAATCGCTCTGTGGGAAGCGGCTGAAGGCGACGACGACGATGCTCGGCCAGAACGCGGTCGCGCTGAAGACGAGCACGAAGCTGCAGGCCTCCTGTGGCTCCAAGGCGCGTCACAAGCGCCACCACGCGAAGCGGAAGGAGGCAAGAGGATGAGCTGCCGGCGGCTCCTGATCGGGCTGGTCGCGGCCTTCGCGCTGAGCCTCGCCCTTGCCGGGCAGGCGAGTGCGCGGACCGTCTACGACTACGCCTACTCGGGCACCTACATCGACGGCAGCGACTCCGGCCGGACCTTCGAAGCGGGCATCTCGGGTATTGCCTGGGACAGTCACCAGAAAGACCTGCTGGTATCGAACGGCGGCGTCGACCCGACCTGGATCGGCAAGTTCGGCCCGAACGGCGAAGCGATCGACTTCAGCGGCCTCGCCTCGCCGATCATCAACCTCAGCGGCTCCGACACCAACATCGGCGACCCGCACATCGCGGTCGACCAGAGCGGCGGCCCGACCGAGGGCAATGTCTACCTCGACAACGGCGTCCAGCACGGCTTCAAGGCGGACGGCACACCTCTCGTCGGCTACCGGCAGAACCAGGAAAACAGCTGCGGCGTCGCCGTCAACGCCGCCGGCGAACCGATCACCGCGAACAGGGCCGGGTTCGAGCACTTCACCCCCAACGGCGAACTCCTCTTCAGCGACTACATCGGCTCGCCCGGGCTCGACCCGACGATCAAGGTCGCCTGGGGTGAACGCGGGCGGATCTGCCGGCTCGTCTTCGACACCAACGGCGATGCCTTCGGGATCCGGCCGCAGGACACCTTCGAGCCGCCCTCAAAAGTGGTCAAGACCAACGCCAAAGGCCTCGAACTGTTCGAGGTCAACCCGAGCCAGGAAGGGCTGGTCAACCCGGAAGGGATCTTCGGCGAAGAAGAATATGAGGACCCCGCGTCGACCGCGGTCGCGATCGACTCCTCCGACAACGACCTCTTCATCCTCGGCTCCGAACTCGAACACTGGGAACCGAACTGCCCCGCCTGCTGGGCCCCCGGCGGCCCCGGCAGCTTCTCGCTCTACGACGACGACGGTCGCTACCTGGGTGGCGGCTACGGCGCCCCCGAAGGCGGCTATCTCGGCATCACCGGCGGCGCCAACGGCATCGCCGTCGACCCCGAAACCCATGACGTCTGGGTCGCCAACCGGCGCGCCTACGCCGGTGGGGTCCGCCGAGTCGAGAAGTTCGTTCGCACCAACCCGCACGTGATCCCCGACGCGACGGCGACCGCGCCCGCCTACGAAGACCCGACGGGTGAATCGATCAAGCTCCAGGGCACGCTCAACCCCGATGGCGTCCAGACCAGCGAATGCCGCTTCCTGATCGCGGACTCGCAGACGCTGCTGGGCAACCCGGACACGAGGTCGGTCAACTGCAGCCAGGGCCAGAGCTTCGGAGGGTCCGCCGACGTTCCCGTCAGCGCGACGATCTCGGTGACCAAAGGCAAGCGCTTCTGGTACCGCCTGGCGTCGAAGAACGTCGACGGCTACGACACCCTCAGCAACCCGGAAAAGTTCCTGCCCCAGGGCAAGCCCAAGGTCGAATTCCTCGGCGTCGACCGGATCAACACCGACGGCGTCCGCCTGCGGGCGAACATCGACCCCAATGGCGGCAACGCCTCCTACCGCTTCGAATGGGGCCAGAACGGCAGCTTCGACCACAGCACCGCCGACTCCAAGACCTTCGGCTTCACCAGCAAGACCGAAGCCTTCGGCGGCACCAACATCTACGAACCCGGCGTTTACGAAAAGTCGAACCTGATCACCGAACTGACCCCGGGCGGCACCTACGAATACAGGCTCGTCGTCAGCGATGAAGCCGGCACCGTGACCCGCGGCCCGCAGACCTTCACCACCTACGTGCCCGACCCCGGCACCGATTCCTGCCAGAACGCGCAGGTGCGACAGCAGACGGAAGGCTCGCTGCTTCCCGACTGCCGCGGCTACGAGCTCGTCTCCGCCCGCAACCAGGGCGGCTATGACGTCGAGTCCGACATCGTCCCCGGCCAGCTCCCGCTGCAGGCCTACCCGCGCGCTCAGGACAGGCTGCTCTACTCGCTGCACTTCGGGATCATCCCCGGCGCCGGCGGCAGCCCGACCAACCACGGCCTCGACCCCTACGTCGCGACCCGCACGGCGCAGGGCTGGACCACCCGCTACGTCGGCATCCCGGCCGACGGTATGGCCGAGGACGGCGCCTTCGGCTCGCCGCTGGCGGGAGCCGACTCGGCGCTCGACACCTTCGCCTTCGGCGGCGCTGAAATCTGCGCCCCCTGCTTCGACGACGGAACGACGAACGTGCCGCTGCGACTCAAGGACGGCAGCCTCGTGCAGGGCATGGCCGGCTCGCCGAACCCGCCCGCCGACCCGGCCGGCGAAGTCCGCGAGCCGCTCTCAGAAGACGGCTCGCACTTCGTCTTCGGCGCCGAGAAGAAGTTCGCCGACGGCGGCCCTGAAGCGGCCCTCGGGATCTATGACCGCGACCTCGGCAGCGGCTCGACCCGGCTCGTCTCGACCGATCCTGCCGGCACCGCGCTCGGCGGCACCGTCGCCGAGCTCGACATCAGCGCCGATGGCAGCCACATCCTGGTCGGCAGGTTGGTCGGCGAAGACTCCGCGGGCAACAAGCGCTACGACCTCTACATGCACATAGGCGGCGCCGCGCAGAGCGTGCTCGTCGCCGACACCCCGGGCGGCGTCGTCTACAACGGGATGAGCGGCGACGGCGCTCAGGTCTTCTTCACGACCACCGACGCGCTGGCCGGCGACGGCGACACCAGCGCCGATCTCTACCGTGCCGACGTCGGCGGCTCCGGCACGGCGACGGTCACCCGGATCTCGACCGGCATCGACGGCACCGGCGACACCGACGCCTGCACGCCGATCACCGACTGGAACGTGGTCTCCGGCGGCCCCGACTGCAGCACCGTCGCCTTCGCCGGCGGCGCCGGCGTCGCGGCCGACGGCACCGTCTACTTCGTCAGCCCGGAGAAGCTCGACGGCGCCGCCAACGGCGAGGCCGACCAGCCCAACCTCTACGTCGTGCGGCCCGGCCAGGCGCCGCACTTCGTCGGCACGATCGACTCGAGCCTGCTCAAGCCGGGGCAGCAGCCGCCGATCCACCCGCCCGTGACCCAGAACCTGATCACCGGCCTCAAAGAAGCCGAGGGGATGGCGATCAACCAGCACAACGGCGACATCTACGTCGCCGAACGCGAAGGCGGCGGCTTCGTCTCGCGCTTCACCGCTTCGGGGGCGGCGAAGAAATTCACCGCGCCGGGCACCGGCAGCAACCGGATCGCCAATCCCGGCATCGGCGGGACGGGCGAATCGGCTATCGCGGTCGACAGCTCCGGTGGGGCGTTCGACGGCTCCTTCTACGTCACGGCCGGCTCGAACGTGAACGTCTACGCCGAAAGCGGCGCGTCGCAGGGTCAGATCTCTGGCTTCGGCTACGCCTGCGGGCTCGCCGTCGACCAGCTCACCGGGGACCTCTTCGTCGCCGACTACAACGGGGTGATCCGCCGCTTCGCGCCGATCAACGCCAACGGCCCGGTCGGCAACGCCAACTACACCGAAACGTCGATCTCCACCGCGGGGTTCCATCCCTGCCATCTCTCCGCCGACTCGGCCGGCCACGTCTTCGCCGTCAACTGGGAGGAAAACGGCCCGCTGAAGAAATTCGACGTCGCCGACTTCGCCGCCTCGCCGCCGACCGTGGAAGGGGAAGAGGTCAGTAAAAAGAGCCTCGCCTCCTATGGCGACGCCTCCACCGGAGAGCTCTACAACAACGAGGGCAACAAGGTCGTCGCCTACGACACGGCCGGCAACGTCGCGGTCACGATCGGCTCGGCGAGCTCGCTCGGCAGCAACTCGCTCGGGGTCGCGGTCAACGAATCGAGCAAGCACGTCTACGCCCTAAACGGGTCCAACGTGGTCGAGTTCGGGCTCGAGGACGTGCCCTACAGGCCGATCGACCAGCCCGGGGTGGTGCACGGCGTCCAGCGCTCGGCGCTGCACAACTACGAAGACTTCCAGGTCACCCCGAACGGCCGCTACGCCGTCTTCAGCTCGGTCGTGCCGCTGACCGGCTACATCAACGTCGGCCACTCCGAGATCTACCGATACGACACCGTGGAGGAACGGCTCGAGTGCGTTTCCTGCGCGCCCAGCGGGGCGGTCGGCGGTTCCGACGTGAAGCTCTCCGGCTCCGGCCTCAACTTGACCGACGACGGTCGTGTCTTCTTCACCAGCCGGGAGTCCTTCACCCTCCGCGACACGAACGAAAAAGAGGACGCCTACGAGTGGTCGAACGGCTCGCTGGGGCTGATCTCGACCGGGATCGGGCAGTACGACTCAGGCCTGGTCACGGCCAGCGCCGACGGTAAGGACGCCTTCTTCTACACCCGCGAAACGCTCTCGCCCGAAGACGAAAACGGCAAGGTGGTCAAGATCTACACCGCCCGCGAAGGCGGCGGCTACCCGTTCGATCCTCCCCGCCTGCCGTGCGCCGCCTCTGACGAGTGCCACGGCGCCGGGACGGCGGCGCCGGCGCCGCCCGCGATCGAAACCGAGACCGGCTCCGAAGTCAGCCCGCAGCCGAAGTCGCCGGGCGCCAAGCCCTGCAAGAAGCCGCGGGTGAAGAAGCACGGCAAGTGCGTGAAGAAGAAGAGCTCGAAGAAGAAGGCGACGAAGAAGAAGGCGACGAGCAAGAGCGGAAGGGGCGGGGCATGAGGGCCTTGAAGATCTCGCTCGCGCTCGCGCTCACTCTCCTCTGCGCGGCGATCCTGGCGATCCCGGCGCCGGCGAGCCAGTCGATCTCCGAGTTCTCGGTCGGCTCCTCGAACAGCCAGGCCGGCGCCCACCCCGACCTCACCGCCCGCGTCCACCTCGACGACGCCGGCGAACCTGAGGTGGCGAAGACGCTGACCGTCAACCTGCCCGAGGGTGTCTTCGGCAACCCCGGAGCGATCTTCCGCTGCCGCGCCGCGGTCTTCGTCTTCAACCAGTGCCAGCCCGGAGCCCAGGTCGGCCTGATCACGATCGTCGCCAACAACGGCGCCCCCAACACCGTGCTCGGCACCGCTCCGATCTACAACATGGAGACGACCAGCGAAGACGAAGCGGCCAGGCTCGCCTTCGTCGTGCCGACCGTCAACGTGCCGGTGATCATCCCGATTCAGGTCCGCAGCGAGAGCGATTACGGGCTGCGCATGGTGATCAACAGCATCTCGCAGACGGTCGCCCTGACCTCGGCCTCGATGACGATCTGGGGCTTCCCCGCCGCCGAAAGCCACGACCCCCAGCGCTTCTCGCTCGGCGCCGTCGGCGACCCGCCGGGCTGCCCCGGGTCACTCGTCGTCGATTGCCTCGAAACCCCTTATCCACGGTCCGGCCTCGTCTCCCGTCCCTTCATCGACAATCCCAGCCGCTGCACCGAAGGCGAACTCCCGGTCACGGTCGACGTCACCACGTACCAGGACCCCTCGCCGTCGCACGCCGAGTCCGCCTACCCGGCGACCACCGGCTGCGAAAACCAGCGCTTCGACCCGGTCTTCAAAGTCGGGCTGACCACCGGTGAAGCCGATGCCCCGTCGGGCCTGGAAATACAACTCAAAGCGGACCAATTCCTGGCCGGGGAAGCGCCCTCGCCGTCGACCCTGCGCAGCGCCAGGGTGGTGCTGCCCGAAGGCCTCTCGATCAACCCCGACGCCGCCGACGGCCAGTCCTCCTGCAGCGACGCCCAGGCCGGGTTCAAGACCAGCCGGCCGGGCAACTGCCCGGACAACGCGAAGATCGGCACCGTGGAAGTGATCACGCCGGCGCTCGAAGACCCGCTCGAGGGCTCGCTCTATATCGGCGAACCGCTGCCCGGCCACCAGTACAGGGCCTTCATGATCTTCGACGGCCAGGGGATCCACGCCAAGCTCGCCGCCGAGTTCCTCCCGGACCCGGTCACCGGCCAGGTGACGATGGCGCTCGAAAACATCCCTCAGGTTCCATTTGAGGAGTTCAACCTCCACCTCTTCGCCTCCGACCGCGGGCTAATGGCGACGCCGACGCGCTGCGCGGTCTATCCCGCCGACGCGACCCTCGTGCCGTGGAACGGGATGCTCGCCACCCAGCAGTCCTCGCCGGCCGTCTCGGTCAACTCCGGACCCAACGGCAGCCTCTGCCCGGGCCAGGCCCGTCCCTTCCACCCGCGGCTCGTCGCCGGCACCTCGAACGCGCTCGCCGGCGATTTCAGCTCGTTCACCCTGAAGCTCGACCGCGACGACGGCGACCAGTTCCTCGGCGACCTCAACTTCAAGCTGCCACCCGGCTTCACCGGCTCGCTGCGCGGGATCAGCTACTGCCCGGAGGCGGCGGTGGCGGCGGCGGCCCGCAATCTCGGCCGCGCCGAGCAGGCGAGCCCGAGCTGCCCGGCCTCCTCGCAGATCGGGACCACCAACGTCGCCGCCGGGCCCGGCGCTCACCCCTTCCACGCCGTCGGCCGGATGTACCTGGCCGGGCCCTTCAAGGGCGCGCCGATCAGCCTCGCAGCGATCACCCCGGCGCTGGCCGGGCCTTACGACTACGGCGTCGTCGTCGTCCGGGTCGCGCTCGAAGTCGATCAGCGCGATGCCCACGTGACCGCCGCCTCCGACAAGGTGCCGTCGATCATCGGCGGCATCCCGCTCAGGATGCGCTCGATCCAGGTCAACATCGACAAGCCCGACTTCACGATCAACCCGACCAACTGCTCTCCCTTCTCGGTCGATTCCCAGGGGATCGGCGACCAGGGCAAAATCACCGACTTCTCCTCCTACTTCCAGGTCGTCAACTGCACCCGCCTGCCGTTCAGGCCGCGGATGAAGATCGCCCAGGTCGGCGCCAAGGGGACGCGCCGCTCGACCAATCCGCAGCTCCAGTTCGACCTGCGCACGCGAGCCGGTGACGCCAACATCAAGACGCTCGCGGTCACCCTGCCGCCGGCCTTCGCGATCGACCAGCGCCACCTCGGCAACATCTGCTCGGAGAAAGAACTGGCCGCGACGCAGTGCGCGGGCCGCTCGCCGATCGGCAAGGCGACGACGACGACGCCGTTGCTCGACCAGCCGCTGAGCGGCCCGGTCTTCGCCGTCTCCGGCTCCGGCGGCCTGCCCAGGCTCGCCTTCATCCTCGACGGCCAGGTGACCCTTATCCCGCGCGCCGAAACCACCACCGTGCTCGCCAAGGGCGGCGCCGGCAAGCTGGTGACGACCGTTCCGGTCGTCCCCGACGCGCCGATCGGCCACTTCGCCCTGACCATCTTCGGCGGCAAGCGCGGCTACCTGATCAACAGCCGCGGCCTCTGCACCAAGCCGGCCTTCGTCCAGGTCGCCTACACCGGCCAGAACAACAAGGTCGCGAAGGAGAACGTCAAGGTCGCGACCGGCTGCGCCAAGCAGCCGAGCGCCAAGCGCGCCGCCCGCCACCACCGCCGCTAGGCACCGCCACCGAGCCTCCGCGGTTCAAGTAGCGGCCTCCGTCTGCCGATTGGCTCTCTGTCGCCACCGGCACGGTGGCCTCAACCATGGCCCTGAACGAGGACACACACCGGCACGACGGCGAGCAGCGCCCGCCGCTTCCCGACGTCCCGCCCTCGCCGGAGATCTCGCCGGTCCGCGTCGCCGTCCTCATCGCCGTCCTCGCAGCCCTCGTCTTCGGCGGCTGGCGGCTGATCAGCAAGGACACCTCGGCCGCCAGCGCCAAGTCGGCCGCCGCGCCCGTCTACTCGCCCTACGTCGACGTCACCCAGACGCCGACCTACCCCTTCCAGCTGCCGTCGGCGAACCCGGTCTCCAGCGTCTACCTCGCCTTCATCGTCAGCGCCACCTCGGATCCCTGCACGCCGAGCTGGGGCACCTTCTACACGCTTGACGAAGCCGAGCAGTCGCTCGACCTCGACGCCCGCACCGCCCAGCTGCGCCAGCAGGGCGGCAGCGTCTCGGTCTCCTTTGGCGGCCGCGACAACGGCGAGCTGGCGGTCGGCTGCTCCGACCCGAGCAAGCTCGCCGACGCCTACAGGGACACGATCCGGCGCTACCACGCCGACACCGTCGATTTCGACCTCGAGGGCGCCGGCCTCTCCGACCAGGCGGCGAGCGCCCGGCGGGCGACGGCGATCGCCGCCGTCCAGAAGCAGATGGCGGCCGACAAGACCCCGCTCAGGGTCTGGCTCACCCTGCCCGTCTCCGCCGACGGCCTGACCGCCGAAGGCACGGCCGCGGTGCAGTCGATGCTCGCCGCCCACGTCGACCTCGCCGGAGTCAACGCGATGACGATGGACTTCGGGCCCGGGGAAGGCGCCGAAGATGACATGGTCGGCACGATCGAGAGCGCTCTCGACGCGACCCAGGCGCAGGTGCAGGCACTGTGGCGCGAAGCGGGGCTGGCGAGCAGCGCCGGCGCCGCCTGGGGCCACGTCGGCATGACCCCGATGATCGGCGTCAACGACGTCCCCGACCAGCGCCTGACCACCGGCGACGCGAAGCAGCTGGCCGCCTTCGTCAACCGGCGCGGGATCCCGCGGGTCTCGGCCTGGTCGCTGAACCGCGACTCGGAGTGCGGCGGCGCCTTCGCCCGCACCGGCGTCGTCTCCAACACCTGCAGCGGCGTGGTCCAGGAACCGCTCGAGTTCACCGACATCTTCAGCGAACTGCGCGGCACCAAGACGGCGCGCCCGGAAGGCACCGAAGGCGAATCGTCTTCAGTCCAGCCGAGCCCGAAGGCGAAGGCGGACGATCCGGCGAAGAGCCCGTACCCGATCTGGCGGCCGACCGCCGCCTACGGCAGCGGCTTCAAGGTCGTCTGGCAGGGCCAGATCTACCAGTCGAGCTGGTGGAACCAGGGCACCGTCCCCGGCTCGGTCGCCGCCGACTCGCCGGGCGGGCCCTGGCAGCCGATCGGCCCGGTGCCCGCCGGCAGCCACGCGCCGAAGCTCGTGCCGCTGGTCTCCGGTGAATTCCCGCAGTGGTCACCGGGCACCGTCTACGAGCAGGGCGACCGCGTCCTCTTCAACCAACTTCCCTACGAAGCGCGCTGGTACACGCAGGGCGAACAGCCGCTCGAGGAACTGCCGTCCGACCCGAGCGCGCCCTGGGAGCCGCTGTTCAAGTTCCCGGGCGAGCCGAGTGACCTGAGCAGCCCGAATGGAGCCGAATGATGCGCCTGCGCCGCCGCCAAGAGACCTTCCCCGGCACCCGCCGCCAGTGGGGCGCCGACAATCACAAAGACCCGATGCCGGCGGTCCCGCGGGTCGCCGGCGACTGGGCGATGGCCTTCGGTCGCGCCGCCGTCGTCCTCACCGTGGTCGCCTGGGCGACCCTGGTGGCGACCGTCGTCAACAGCCAGATCATCGAAGGCGGATCCGGCCACGCCGGCCTGGTCGAGACGATCGGCTTCCTGACCGCGGTCAGCCTGCTGGCCGCCTCGGCGACCGCCTACCTGTTCGGGCGGCTCGGCTTCTACTACCGCGCCCGCCAGCACCGCCGCGTGCCGCGGGCGAGGATCGACGACTTCTTCGCCGAGCGCCGCCCCTCGATGACCGCCCTCGTCCCCTCCTACCAGGAGGAGCCGGGAGTGATCCTGATGACCCTGCTCTCGACCGCCCTGCAGGAGTACCCCGACCTGCGCGTCGTGCTCCTGATCGACGACCCGCCGAGCCCGCGATACGCCGGCCCGCGGCAGCTGCTGGCCAGCGCCGAGGCGCTGCCGGCCGAGGTCGAGCGGCTGCTCTCGGAGCCGCGGCAGCGCTTCGACCTGGCGCTGGAGCGCTTCGAGGAGACGATCGACCCGTACACCGACCCGACGGCCGAGGAGATCGACGGCCTCGCCGCCGAGTACGAGTACGCGGCGAGCTGGATCCGCTCGCTCGGCGACCAGTACCAGACCTCCGACCACAACGAGCAGTTCTTCGCCACCCACGTCTTGATGCAGCTCGCCGGCGACCTCGCGGTTACCGGCCGGGCGCTACGGGCGGCTGCCGGGGATGAGCCGGAGAGGCTCAGCCAGGCGCGCGTCGGCCAGCTCTACCGCCGCCTCGCCTGGACCTTCCGCGCCGAGATCTCGAGCTTCCAGCGCAAGCGCTTCGCCTCGCTCTCGGCGGAGCCGAACAAGGCGATGAACCTGAACAGCTACATCGGCCTGATGGGCGGCAGCTACCGCGAGGTGCAGACGCCCGCCGGCCTCAACCTGGTCGCGGCCGGCGACGCCGAGCCCGACCTGGTGGTGCCGGAATGCGACTACGTGCTGACGATCGACGCCGACAGCGTGATCATGCCCGAGTACTGCCTGCGGCTGGTCCACTTGCTCGAGCGCGAGGAGCACGCCCAGGTCGCGGTCGCCCAGTCGCCCTACAGCGCCTTCCCCGGCGCCGCTACCCGGCTGGAGCGGATCGCCGGCGCGACCACCGACCTCCAGCACATCATCCACCAGGGGATGACCTACCACTCGGCGACCTTCTGGGTCGGCGCCAACGCGATCCTGCGCAAAACGGCGCTCGACGACATCGAGGAGATCGAGTACAAGGGCGAGTTCCAGATCATGCGCTACATCTCCGATCGCACCGTGATCGAGGACACCGAGTCGACCATCGACCTCGCCGCCCACGGCTGGACCCTCCACAACTACCCCGAGCGCCTCGCCTTCAGCGCCACCCCGCCCGACTTCGGCTCGCTCTGCATCCAGCGCCACCGCTGGGCCAACGGCGGCCTGCTGATCGTGCCGAAGCTGGTCCGCGCCGTGCGCCAGCGCCGCAAGCGCGGCGAACGGACCAGCATCGGCGAGCTGCTGCTGCGGCTCAACTACATGGCCTCGATCTTCTGGAGCTCCCTTTTCGTCCTCTGCCTGATGGTGATCCCGTTCAACGGGCACCTGGTCTCGCCGCTGACCTACGCCGTCGCCGTGCCCTACTTCCTGGCGATGGCGGTCGACCTCCACTACTGCGGCTACAAACGACTCGACGCGGCGCGGATCTACGGCTTCAACCTGCTGCTCCTGCCGGTCAACCTGGCCGGCAGCATTAGCTCGATCGTCCAGTCGCTGACCGGCGCCAAGGGCAAATTCATGCGCACGCCGAAGGTCCGCGACCGCACGGTGCCGGCCTTCGTCTACGTCGTCCTGCCGTACCTGCTGGTGGCATGGTCGGTCTACACCTTCAAGGTCGCCTGGCAGAACGGCCTCTGGTCGAACACGATCTTCGCCGCGATCAACGGCGTGCTCGCGGCCTACGCGATCGTCGCCTTCATCGGCGTCCGCAACTCGCTGGTCGACATCTGGACCAACGTCGTCTCCTGGCTCTACAAGCCGCGGCGGCCGCAGCCGACCGCGCCGCGCAGCGGCCCGCGCGGCCTCGACGAGGTAGACGAGATCGCCGAGTGGGAACTCGTCCTCTACATGGGCTTCGCCGACCGCCGGCGCACTCCGCGCGATGCCCCCGGGCAGCCGTCCGACCCCGATCGCGCCCCGCTCACCCTGCCGGTCTCGGCGCCCGTGGTCGACGCCAACGAGGTCGTCCCGGTTCGCGAGCGCGAGACCGCCCGCTAGGGCCTACCCCGGCTGCTCGGTCTCCGGCTCCTTCGGCAGTTCGAAGAACGCCTGCATGCTGCGGGCCTCGAAACCCGGCTCCCCCGAGCGTTCCAGGCGCTTTCTGCTGCGCTCGCCGATCTCGAGGCCGGCGGCGAGGGCCTCCTCGTGCACCCGGTTCATTTCGCGCCAGCCCTGCGCGTCCACCGACATCGGGGTCCTGGTCAGGAAGATGTCCGGGCGCTCGGCGAGGCGGCCCTGCTCGTCGGCGAGCTCGATGTCGGCGCGGATCAGCCTCCAGATGTTGCCCATCAGCATCTTCCGCTCGTCGACGTCCATCGCCGCCATCTGCCGCTCGCTGATGATGCTCAACGGATGGGAGGGACCCGGTCCCTCGTAGGTGCGTTCGCCGTTTCGCTCGCCGACCTCTTTCAGCATCCCCATCGCCTCCATCTGCCTGACGTAGCCGGAGACCTTGGCCTCGTCCTCGCC
The DNA here is from genome assembly GCA_963836415.1 of uncultured Solirubrobacterales bacterium. Classification (GTDB taxonomy): domain Bacteria; phylum Actinomycetota; class Thermoleophilia; order Solirubrobacterales; family 70-9; genus VRUE01. The sequence goes on along the minus strand of CAWIJE010000004.1, from coordinate 659,966 downwards.
GACCGCGGCGGCGATCTCGGCCACGGTCGAAGGCCCCGCGCTCGTCAGCCCGATCGCGATCCACGGTCCCGGCCGCATCGGCTCGGCGAACCCGATCGCGCCGGTCCGGCCCTCGCCGTCGCCGTCGGCCGCCCTCCAGGCTTCCTCGGGCCCGAGGAAAGGCGAGAGGGTCAGGTACGTGCAGAGCGGCGCAAGCCCCGGCAGCGCCTCCGGGCCGGAGCGGCTGACGGTCTCGTAGAGGAGGTGGGCGACGCCGCCGGCGATTACCTCGAAGACCACCGGTGGCATCGTCCCCCACATCGTCGTGTTGTTCTCGAGCAGGGCGCCGAGCGGGGCGATCGCCGACGCGCGCCGCTCGATCGCGGCGTCGCCGGCGGCGTAGACCTCGACCGTGACCAGCCGCGCCAGCTCCGGGCGCGAGGCGAGGAATGCGAGCAGCGCGCCGAACCCGGCGCGAACGGCGTCGGGCCAGGACTGATGGCGATTGAAGGCGGAGAGGACGGTGGCCAGCGCCTCGCCGCAGGCGCCGTCGATAGCCGCCGCCATCAGGTCGTCTTTGCCGGAGAAGTTGGCGTAGAGGGTCGTGGTCGACATCGAGGCCAGGCGAACGACGTCGTCGATGTTGACGTTGGCGTAGCCGCGCTCGGAGGCGAGCTTGGCGAAGGCCCGGAGCGCGCGCTCGGAGTGATCGGCGGCGTCGAGGCTTTCCGGCTTCGACCGCGGCAGCCTCTTCGGAGTCTTCAGCGGCCGCGGCGGCGGCCGGTCGGCCGTCATCAGGGCGACGATGTCGTCACCGAGGCCGGGCAGATCAGCCGCCTTGCCCGCGCGCAGCCTCGCCCTGCTGATTTCGACCACGCCGCCGAGGCGGGCGGTGATCAGGCCGGGGGGGATCCCGGCGTGGTCGGGGGATGCTTCGAAGCTCTTGCGGATCAGCTTTTCGTACTCGTGGAGGGCCTTCATCACCGACTCGACCGCCTCGGGCCCGGCGCCGAAGACGTCGTTGAGGATCACCTTCGACGCTGCCGGCTGAGAGACCGCGAACTCGGCGAGGACGAGATAGCGGCGCAGGGAGATCTCCTCCAGGCTCTCGCCGCTCGCGTTTTCGAGGCCCTGGAGGGCGAGGCCGAGAACCACCTCGAGGGCCTCCCGAAGGCACTCGGCTTTGTCGCCGAAATAGTCGTAGAACGAGCGGCGCGAGACCCCTGAGAGTTCGACCAGGTCTTCAACGCTGGTCGCCGCGAAGCCGCGCTCGGCGACGCAGGCGACGATCGCCGCGAAGAGGCGCTCGCGCTGGTTGCGCTCGACCTCGCTGGGCGGGGCCCCGCGCACCGGTCGCAGTTTCCTCTCGCGCAGCGAGCCGGAGTTTCCCCAAGGCGTGACGACCATCGGCGGCCCTATTGACGGTGCGGGCCGACTCTTGTTCACGCCGATTTTTCCCATGCCCGCAAGAGGAGGCTAAGCCATAAACGACCGCATATCAAACGCGGCTTGACAGCAATATGTGTTTGTGTCTACAGTTGCGACTGCCTGCGAGGGAGCGGGCGCAAACAGAGATCGTTGGTCCGGGTCGCCGGTTCTCGAGTCACAGGGAAGTGTTGCCGGTGGGCCGATCAGTCAGGGAGGAAGCGAATCTTGGGATCGTCGTGGCCGCTCCGGTCAGCCGGAGCGGGAAGGGTTGACACAGGGAACGGGGATCGGACGGCAAGAGGCGCCGGCCGCCTTCGCCGCGCGGGCGGCCGCCTGGCCTTGGCCTGCGCCCTCGGCACCGCCCTGGCCGCCCTCGGCGCATCCTCGGCTCTCGCCGCCTACCAGCATCCCACCGTCACCGAAGCCTTCGGCAGCGATGGCACCAGCGCCGGCACCTTCACCTACGCGATGGAGCTCACCTTCAACCAGGCCTCCAAGCGCCTCTACGTCCTCGACTCGGCATTCGGAAACACGAAGATCCACGCCTTCGACACGCCCACGGCCGGCACCCACACGCCGGCAGGTGGCAAGTTCCCGATCGGCGTCGCCAACACCGCCAACTCGGGGCCGTTCAACCAGCTCGCCACCGACGACACGACGCTCGGCTCGGCGGGCAACCTCTACTACCTCAGCTCGGAATCCGGAAAAACCGGTGGCGCCTTCGGCTTCGACTCGACCGGGACGCCGCTCGGCCTCGGCTTTCCGATTCCTCAGCCCTCGAGCGGAGGCCTCTATGGCGTCGCCGTCGACGGGGAAGGTCACGTCTGGATCGCGGACGGCACCAATCAGGTCGTCCAGGAGTACTCCTCCTCCGGCACCACGGTCCGCAGGGCGATCGAAACTCAGGCCGCGGGCGAAACCCGCCAGATCGCCTTCGACCGCTCGAACGGCAACCTCTTCGTCTCCGGCTTTTTCTCCGGCGTCTTCGAGTACACCGCCGCCAGCGGCTACGCCACGCCGATCCAGATCGAGAGCGAACAATCGGTCGGCGGCATCACCGTCGACTCCAAGAGCCACACGCTCTACGTGGCCCATCAGTTTCCGGGTGGCATCACCGCCTACAACTCCTCCGGCGCGGAACTCGAGACTTTCGCGACGACGCTGGGCAGCACCGAAGACGTCGCCGTCGATGAGAACAGCGGGACGGTCTACGTGGCGGCAAGCAACGGTCAGGTCAACGTCGTGCCCGGAATCGTCGTCCCCGACGTCGCCACCGGCGAACAGACCGGGGTGGCGACGCTCAACGGTCACGTCGACCCGGCCGGCGGAGGCGACGTCACCTCCTGCCACTTCGAATACGGGACCGACACGAGCTACGGCAACACGATTCCCTGCTCGCCGTCGATACCGCCCGACTACACCGGCCCGACCGACGTCAGCGCGGTCGTCCCTGGCGCGCTCGCGCCCGAGACGACCTACCACTACCGGCTCGTCGCCGCCAACGCCAACGGCACGAACCTCGGCGCCGATCAGACCTTCACGCCGCATTTCGTCAGCGGCCTGCGCACCGACGCCGCCACCGCCATCGGCAAGACCACGGCGACCCTCAACGCGCACTTCATCGGCAGCGGCGAAGACACCAACTATTACTTCGAGTGGGGCGAGACGACCGCCTACGGCAGCCAGAGCGCGACCCCTCCGGGAGACACGGTCACCGCTCCGGCGGGCAACACCGCCCGCTCCTTCGAAGTCAGCGGCCTCGACCCCGGCACGACCTACCACTACCGCGTCGTCGCCGCGAACGGCCAGGGCACGAGTCTCGGCGAGGACCGCACCTTCACCACCGTCAAGGGGGTCGCCGACCTGGAGACAGAGCCGGCCACCGACGTCTTGGCGCTCGAAGCGACCCTGCACGGCTCCTACACGGGGGAGGCCGGGATCGACGTCGGCTGCCATTTCGAGTGGGGCACCAGCGACAAATACGGCAACTCGACGCCGGTCGTCGACCAGGGCTCGGGCAGCGGCGCCCAGCAGGTCAGCGCGCAGCTCGGCGGCCTCAAACAGCTGACCAGCTACCACTACCGAATCGTCTGCCACAACGAGTCCTTCGGCGATGCCTTCGGCCAGGACCGGCTGCTGACGACGCCCGCGCTGCCGGTGATCTCGATCCTGCCGCCGAGCGAATACACGAGCCCGGATGCCGCCGAACCGACAGCGGGCATCAAACTCAACGCCACGGTCAACCCGCAGCGCGGCGGCGATACCACCTTCCACCTCGACTACGGAATCACCGACGCCTACGGGACCAGCACCGCCGAGAGCCCCTCGATCGGGGACGACAGCAGCACCTATCCGGTCTCCAGCAAATTGAGCGGTCTTCAGCCCGGGGCCACTTATCACTACCGCCTGGTCACCACCAATGCGGCCGGCGTCCGGGAGAGCGCCGACCAGACCTTCACCACAGTGCCGCTGCCGCCCGCGGTCATCGACGCCTCGGCAACGGAAATCGCCTCGACGTCGGCAACCCTGAATGCCGTCGTCGACCCCGGCTTCGGCGCCACGGTCGTCTTCTTCGAGTACGGCCCGTCGCCGGCCTTCGGCAGCTCGACCCGAACCACCGACCCGACCCCGGCCGATAGCGCCAACCATGTGGTGAGCACGCGGATCACGGGGTTGAGTCCCGGGACCGACTACTACTTCCGCGCCGTGGCGGTCAACTTCAACAGCGTCGCGCCGGGGCCGCAGCGGACCCTCTCGACCCCCGACGAAGCCCTCTCGGGTGGCGGCGGCTCGGCCGGCACGACGCTCCCGATCGGGGCTCCTCCGCGGGCCCCCGCCTCGCCGGCGCCGAAGAAGTGCCGCAAGCGCTTCGTCAAGCGTCACGGCCGCTGCGTGCGGCGCAAGCAGCACAAGCCCCAGAAGCGCCGCCACCAACACAGGGCCGGAGGCCGCAATGCCTGAGCGGACGACCGGCAGGCAGCGGTTCCGGGCAGTGGCCCTGCTGGTCGCCGCGGTGGCGGCGATCCTCGTCGTCGCGGCCCCCGCGTGGGGGGCGAAAGTGATCTACCCGGACACGCCGACGGCCCAGTTCGGCCCCGACGGCACCAACGCCACGGGACTCAACGGCGGCGCGCTGGCCTTCAACAGGGCGAGCAATCGCCTTTACGCATTCGGCACCGTGGACAACGAATCGCCTTATGAAATCTACGGTTTCGACACCTCAACGCCGGGCACCTACACGCCGCTGGGCGCGGGCGACGGCTTTCCGATCCTCTTCGGGCCGGAATACCCCGGCAGCGTCGCGCTGGCGACCGACGCCCTCTCGGGCAACTTCTACCTCAGCGCCAGCAGTCGCGGCACCGTGACCGGCTGGACGTCGTCCGGCGTCCAGCTCCAGGGCCGCTTCCCGCTCGGGCCCTTCGAAGGGCCCTGCGGGGTCGCAACCGACTCCGAGGGGAATGTCTGGGTCGTCGACGGGAACGTCAGCACGATCTTCGAGTACGACGCGACCGGCCGCTCCCTGGGGTCGCTGAACGCCTCCGATTCGAACCCATGTCAGATCGCTATCGACAGCAGCAATGACGACATGTACGTGGCCCGGCGATACGGCAAGGAAATCTATAAATACGAACACACGGCCTCCGGCTACACGACGCCGGCGGTCCCCTTCGCCACCGTTGAAGCTCCATTCAGCAGCGTTCAGGAGCTCGCCGTCGACCCGGTGACCCACAACGTCTTCGCGGTGACAGAAGCCAATGTCACCGAGTTCGCCTCCGATGGCGGCGTCCTCGACGAATTCGCGAGCGGCCTGGAAACCCTGCGGGCGATGACCGAGGACCCCAACACCAACACGGTCTACGTCGTCACCTTCTCCAAGATCCTGGCCTTCGTGCCGCTGGTGACGCCGGACGTGACGGCGACGCCGCCGACCAACGTCACCACCTCAGGCGCGACCCTCACCGGGCACGTCGACCCCTTGGGCGCCGGCGGCATCTCCGATTGCCACTTCGAGTGGGGCCCGGTCGGCGTCGCCGGCTACCCCAATCAGGCGCCCTGCGACCCGTCCGCCTCGCCGGGCGCCCCGATGACCGGCGCCACCGACGTCACGGCGGACATCAGCGGTCTCAACCAGGGCACGGCCTACCGCTACCAACTCACCGCGACCAACGCCAACGGCACCACGCGGAGCGGCGCAATCCGCTTCCAGACCCTGGACGTGCCGAGCGTGAACAGTCTCTACACCTCCGACCTCTCGGCGACCTCGGCAGTGCTTCATGCGGCCATCAACCCGCAGGGCGCAGATACGAAATACCACTTCGAATACGGGACGACGACGAACTACGGCACCTCGGTCCCGATCCCGGATGCTGACATCGGCTCCTCCTACAGCGACCAAAAAGTGAGCTTCGAACTCACGAATCTCCAGGAACGGGTCGTGTACCACCTCCGTGTCGTCGCCACCAACTCGGTCGGCACCACCTTCAGCGACGATCAGACCTTCAACTTCTTCCCGCCGTCGTGCCCCAACGACAGCGTGCGGCAGCAGACGGGCAGCGAGTACCTGCCCGACTGCCGCGCCTACGAGCTGGTTTCCCCGGAAGACGCCGGCAATGTCGTCCTCCTCGATCAGGGCATCCCGTCCACCAACGCGACCAACCCGGCACGCTTCTCCTACGGCGGCATATTCGGCGCGGTCAAAGGCACCGAACCGCCCAACAGCCTGCTCCCTGACACCTACGTCGCCACGCGGTCGGCCACCGGCTGGCACTCGTCGTACGTCGGCGTCCCCGGTGGCGAGATGGCCGCCACGGACACCGAAGCGGGAAGCCTGGACATGAATTGGTTCCTGAGCGCCAGCACGCTCTACGTCCCCGGCGTTCCACAGCCGGAAGAAAACCTGCCCCACATCTTCGACGCCCAGGGTCACCCCTTCGGCCGCTGGCCCGGCAACTGGGCGGTCATCCCTGGAGCGAAAGCCAGCCGAGGCGACTACCAGCCGTCGCCGGACTTCAGCCACATGGCTTTCTCTTCGAACAACGTCGCCTTCGCGCCGAATGGCCTGACCAAAGCGCCGGGCTCGGCCTACGACTACGACCCGACGACGGGCACCACGACGATCATCTCCAAGACCGCCGGCGGAGCCGACATCGCCCAGGAGCCGGGCGCCGCCGGCGGGTTCCCGGAAGAGTTCATCATCTTCCCGGACACCTCCCCGAACACCTACGGCGCAACGGCCGTCAACCCCGGTGTCTCGACCGACGGGTCGCACATCCTGATGGCGACCCTGAGCGAACCGGAACCGTTCCTGTTCCCGCCGCTGGCGCCGCAGCATCTCTACATGCGGGTCAATGACGTCATCACCTACGACGTCGCCAACGGGCACGACGTCCAATACGCCGGGATGACGGCCGACGGTTCCCAGGTCTACTTCACCTCGCCCGAGCAGCTGACCACAGAAGACACAGACCACAGCGTCGACCTCTACATGTGGAGCGAGAAAGGCGACAAGCTGACGCTGCTCTCGGCGGGCGCCGGAGGGGCCGGCAACAGCGACAGCTGCAGCGCCTCCTGGACCAGCGCCTGCGACATCAAGCCGATCGAAGGCTTCGCCAACACCGATAACTCGACCAGCGCGTTCCTTTCCGACACCGACTACCCGATCGCCACCGGGACCGGGGACATCTACTTCTACTCGCCCGAGCAGCTCGACGGCAGCAAGGGGCTGCCCGGCGCCGAGAACCTCTACGTCTACCGCGATGGCGCGCCGCACTTCGTGTTCGCCTTCACCAATCCGGCAGCCGAAACCTGCCTCCCCGGGTCCAGCCCTGGATTCACATGCAGCAACGGCCCGATCGGGCGCATCGAGGTGACTCCGGATGGCCAGCACATGTCCTTCGTCACCGCCAGCCGGGTGACCAGCTACGACAACGACGGCTTCCAGGAGATGTACACCTACGACCCGGCCGGCGATGAAATTCTCTGCGTCTCCTGCCAGCCCGACGGCTCCCGGCCGACCTCCGACGTGGAGGGCAGCTACACCGGCCTCTTCATGTCCAACGACGGCCGGACCTTCTTCGCGACGACGGACGCTCTCGTCTCCCAGGACACCAACGGCCTCAACGACGTCTACGAGTTCGTCGCCGGCAGGCCGCAGCTGATCACCAGCGGAACCGCGGAACAGGACACCAGCGGCGGCCGTTCCTTCCGGGCCGGCCTCGACGGGGTTTCCGCCGACGGCGTCAACGTCTATTTCTCCACCTTCGAGTCGCTGGTCCCGCAGGATCACAACGGCCCCTTCCGCAAGTTCTACGACGCCCGCACGGGCGGCGGCTTCATCGAGGACGAACCGGCGGCGCCATGTGAGGCGGCCGACGAGTGCCACGGCGTCGGCAGCTCCCAGCCGGCGGCCCCCCCGGTATTCAGCGACGGCAGCCTCGGCGCCGGCGGAAACCACCCGTCCCAAAAGGGCAACCGCCGCAAGGCCCACCGCAAGAAGCATCACCCGCGCCATCGGCGTCACCATGCGGGGCGCGCGAAGGGACACAGGCATGGCTAGCGCGCTCGGCCCGGTTTCCCGACGCCGACTCCTGACGTCGTTGCTGATCGCCGTCGGCGCGGCGCTTGCGGTCTGGGCATTCGCGACGCCGCTGGCACGCGCCGACTCCCCGATCTATGACTTCGACGTCTCGACCACGTCGACGCAGGCCGGCGGCCATCCCGACATCCGCACCCTGGTCTGGATGGGCAACCGCAACACCCAGCAAATCCCGGCCCCGAGCTGCGATTGCCAGGACCCGAAGGACATCACGGTGGAGATGCCGACCGGCATCATCGGCAACCCCAACGCGGTGCCCCGATGCAGCGCCGCCGACTTCGCCAACCTCGTCTGCCCGCCGGAGGCTCAGGTCGGCGTGGTCCTGCCGGGCATCAACTCCGAACGGCCGGAAGAAAACACCGGCGAAAGCCTCGGCCTGGCGGCGGTCTACAACCTCCTGCCCCATCCCGGCCAGGCCGGGCTGCTCGGCTTCAACGTCCCATTTCTGAAGGCGCCCATCTTCCTCGTCATCAACTCCCGTACGGAGAACGACTACGGGCTCGAGGTGTCGACAACCGACATCGCCCACCCCCTGCCGCTTGCTTACGTCGACCTGACCCTCTGGGGCGTGCCGGCGTCTCCGACCAACGATGTCGATCGCCAGCCCCCTGGCTGGGACTCCTCGCTCCAGGGGAAGAACCCACCGACTCCGACCAACGCCCCGCTGCGTGCCTTCCTCAACAGCCCGACGACCTGCGACGACCAGTCGCTCGCGGCCGGCGTCACCGTGACCTCCTACGACGGCGGCGTCACCCGGGCCATCAGTCCCTTCCCGCCGACCACCGGCTGCGACCAGCTCAGCTTCAACCCCAGCCTCTACGCGCAGCCGACCACCACCGAGACCGACACCGCCTCCGGCCTCAACGTCGACCTCCAGGTGCCGCAGCCGACCAGTCCGAGCGTGCCCTCGCCGTCGCAGATCCGGGCGACGACGGTGACGCTGCCGGTCGGCGTCTCGATCAACCCCAACGCGGCCGACGGCAAGCTGGCCTGCAGCGACGCCGATTCGAGCATCGGCACCCGCGAACCCGCGCACTGCCCGGAGACCTCGAAGGTCGGCACCGTCAGCGTCGACAGCTCGGCGCTGCCGGGTCCGATCCCCGGCTTCATCTACCTCGGCGAACCGAAGCCCGGCGACCCCTACCGGCTGCTCCTCACCGCCGACGGCTACAACGTCCACGTCAAGCTGGCCGGCTCGGCCGAAGCCGACCCGCAGACGGGTCAGCTCACGGTCTCCTTCCAGAACCTGCCGCAGACCCCGTTCTCGGACTTCAACATGCATTTCTTCGGATCCGAACGGGGCCTGCTGGCGACCCCATCTCAGTGTGGGACCTTCCCGGTGACGAGCACCTTCACGCCCTGGGACTCGGCTCTGTCCGAGCAGACCTCGAGCCAGTTCTTCACCCTCGGCGGCGGTCCCGGCGGCAGTCCGTGCCCGCCGGCGACACGGCCCTTCGCCCCCAGTGCCCACGCCGGGGTGGCCGACAAGACGGCCGGTCTGCACGCCCCCTTCTCGCTCACCGTCAACCGGCCCGACGGCGATCAGAACCTGACGGCGCTCAACGTGACCACGCCGCCCGGCTTCACCGCCACGCTGGCCGGCGTGCCCTACTGCCCCGAGGCCACCCTGGCGGCAATGGCGGCCCCGGGTGCCTCCGGACGGGCCGAGCTGGCCGCCGCCTCGTGCCCGGCCGGGAGCCAGATCGGTGTCGCGAGCGCGGGCGCCGGCGCCGGGACCCACCCGGTCTTCCTGTCCGGCCGGGTCTACCTCGCCGGTCCGTACCGCGGCGCGCCGCTCAGCCTCGCGGTCGTCACGCCGGCGGTCTCCGGTCCGTATGACCTGGGGAACGTGGTCGTCAGGGCAGCCCTGCACGTCGACCCGGCTACGGCCCGGATCACCGCCGTCTCCGACCCGCTGCCGCAGATCCTCGACGGCATCCCGTTGCGCCTGCGCTACGTCTTCGTCAATCTCGACCGGCCGGGCTTCACCCTCAACCCGACCAACTGCAATCCCTTCGCCGTCGGCACCGAGCTCTTCGGAGACCAGGGGGGGAGGGCCTCCCTCACGACGCAGTTCCAGATCGCCAACTGCCGCGACCTCGACTTCGGCCCCCGGCTCAACCTCCGGCTGACGGGCGGCGTCAACCGCCGCGGCCATCCGGCGATCCACGCCAGCTTGAAGGCCGCGCCGGGCGAATCGAACATCAGCCGTGTCTCGACCGCCCTGCCGAAGGGCGAGCTGCTCGACAACAGCCACATCGGCACCCCCTGCACGCGCCCGCAGTTCGCCAGCCGAACCTGCCCGGAGAGCTCGCTGATCGGCACCGCCGAAGCGGTCACCCCGCTGCTCGACAAGCCACTCAGCGGCAACGTCTACCTGCGGGTGAACCCGGCCCACAAGCTGCCCGACATCGTCGCCGACCTCAGGGGGCAGATCAACATCGAACTGGCCGGCAAGGTCGACACCGTGCACGGCGGCGCCCTGCGGACCACCTTCGAGGGCGTCCCCGACGCGCCGGTGACGAGCTTCAAGCTCGACCTGCTCGGCGGCGCCAAGGGCCTGCTGCAGAACAGCAAGAGCCTCTGCGGCAAGGCCAAACGGGCCGAAGTGAAGATGACCGGCCAGAACGGCGCCGTCGTCAGCTCGAGGCCGAAGCTGCAAACCACCTGCGGCGGTAAGGCCCGTCACAAGCGAGCGGCGAAGCACGAGAAGGGGAGGGCGTAGGCGATGAGGCGCCGCCTGGCCGCGACCATCACCGGAGCATGTCTGGCGACCCTGGGGCTGTTCTGCGCCGCGGGGCCGGCGTCGGCCATGCAGTACACCCCGCACGCACTGTCCTCCTCCTTCGACGGCGGCGACTCGGGCGGCTTCGCCAACGCCGCCTGCGGCGTGGCCGTCGACGAAGCCACCGGGGTCGTCTATGTCTCGGTCTGCCTCGGAGAAGAAGAAGGGGTCCAGATCCACAAGTTCAACGCCAACGGCGTCGCGACCCCATTCTCCGATCCATCACTGCAGGGCTCGTCGGTGGTCACCCTGAAACCGGTGTCCTTCGGTTCCGGCGAACTCACGGTCGACAACTCGGCCGGCCCGCACCAGGGACGCATCTACGTCACCGCTGGGCGGTTCGGCGGCGGGTTGTTCGCATTCGAATCGTCCGGTAAAGCCGTCGGCGGCAGTTTCCCGATCGCCGGCTCGGCAAATATCGCCGTGAGCCCGACCGACGGCTCGATCTGGGCTCACAACACCGGCCCGACCGTGACCAAATACACCTCAGATGGGGTTGGCACGACAACCACCGCGGTCTTCCCCTTCGCCCCGATCCTCCTCGCGGTCAGCCCGGAGGAAGACCTCTACGGATATTCGGAACCGCCAGGGCCGGGAATCCGCAAGCTCGACCGGGACGGGAACCTTCTCTACACGCTGCCCGGCAGCCTGGTCGACTTCGCCGTCGAGAAGATCGGCGGCAACATCTTCGGGGTCGAATTCGAACTCGGAGTCGAGTTCGACCCGGAAGGGGACGAACTTCCCGGCTTCACCTTCTCCGGGTACCCCGTCGGTGGCGTGGTGGCAAACGCCCAGAACGGCAACCTCTACGTGGCGTTCGCCAACCAGGTCCAGATCTTTGGCCCGGCACCGCAGGTGACGCTGCCGGACGTGAAAACGACGGCGCCCTCCGAGATCGATGCCGGCAGCGGGACGCTCAATGGCAGCATCGACCCGGACGGCGTCGAAACGACGAGCTGCCAGTTCCTCTTTGGGCCGACGAACAGCTACGGCACGACGATCCCCTGCGCCCAGGGCCAGAAATTCTCCGGCAGCACCGACATACCCGTCAGCGCCCATCTCACGGGCCTCACTCAGGGTTCCATCTACCACTACCGCCTGGTCGTCGAAAACGCGAATGGCGCCCTGAAGACGCGCGATGCCACCTTCGCCCCCTCCGCGCCGCCGACGATCGGCGGCGTCTACATCGACGCCGTCCACTCCGACAGCGGCGTCGTCCACGCCTCGATCAACCCCGGGGGTGCGCCGACCACGTTCCACGTCGACTACGGCACCGAGGACTGCCTGGCCAACCCGGGAGCCTGCGCATCGACAGCGGAGACGAGCAGCATCGGCGCCGGGCTGAGGTCGGTGCCGGTGAGCGCCGAACTGACTGGCCTCGAAGCAGACACCGCGTACCACTACGTGGTCGTCGCCACCAACCAGAGCGCCACGGTCAAGAGCGACGACTTCCGGTTCACCACCTTCCGCCTGACCGAAATCCTCACCGACGAATGCGACAACGCCCACGTGCGCCAGCAGACGGGCGCCGCCCTCCTGCCCGACTGCCGCGCCTACGAGCTGGTCTCGGCCGCGGACACCGGTGGTTATGACGTCGAGTCCTACCTGACCTCGCTCCAGACCCCGTTCGGGAGCTACCCGCGGGCGACGAGCCCTTCCCGCGTCCTCTATGGCGTCCACGAAGGAGCGATTCCGGGCACCAACCATCCGACCAACCACGGGCTCGACCCATACGTCGCCACCCGCGGCGACGGCGGCTGGTCCACCGAGTACGTCGGCATCCCGGCAAACCTGTCCGGCACACAGTCATTCGCCTCGACTCTGGCCGCGGCGGACGCCGGCCTCGACACCTTCGCCTTCGGCGGGCCCGACATCTGCTCGCCCTGCTTCGCCGACGGCTCGACCGGCGTGCCGGTGCGCCGCGCTGACGGCAGCCTCGTGCAGGGGATGACCGGGCCCGTGGGCGCCGCCGCTCCGGCGGGCGCCGAAATGCTGGTCGAGAAGCCGCTCTCGGCCGACGGTCGGCACCTCGTCTTCGGCTCGAGCACCGCGTTCGTCGAAGGCGCCGGCAGCCCCGCGATCTATGACCGCGACCTCGGCGCCGGCACGACCCACGACGTCTCGAGGCTGCCGGACGGCAACCCGATCCCGTGTCTGATGCGCTGCGACAGCGACGGGCTCGCGGAGCTCGACATCTCCGCCGACGGCTCCCGGATCGTGATCGGCCAGCTGGTCGCCGTCGACTCCGCCGGGAACGACCACTGGCACCTATTCATGAATGTCGGCGACTCTTCGAAATCGATCGATCTGATGCCGAACGGAGATTCCGGCGCCCTCTACGACGGGATGAGCGCCGACGGTTCGATCGTCTATCTGACCAGCCCCGACCAACTGACCGCGGACGACACCGACGCCGGCGCCGACATCTACCGCGCCGACGCCACGGCCGACGCCGCGTCTTTGACCCGGGTCAGCGCGGGCTCGGGCGGCGCCGGCAACGACGACGGCTGCGACCCGCCCGGCAACACCACGAACGACCACTGGAACGTTCCGGACGGCGTAGCCGCCGACTGCGGCGCCGTGGCGATCGGCGGCGGCGGCGGCGTCGCGGCGGGATCGGGCGCGATCTACTTCCTCAGCCCGGACCTGCTCGACGGCCCTGGCAATGGCAGCCAGGATGCCCCGAACCTCTACCTGGCCAGGTCGGGCTCCGCTCCGCATTTCGTCACCACCCTGGAATCGGATCTCACCAGCCCGGCCGAGCCGCTGACGATCCACCCCTACAGCCACAGCTTCACCGCCGGGCCGACTCCGCAGTTCGTCGCCGCGGACGCATCGGGGGGACCGTCGAACGGCGACGTCTACGTCGCCGACAACGGGTCCCACGTCGTCCGCAAGTTCGACGCCGGCGGCAACCTGATCACGAGCTGGGGCGAAAACGGCGTGCTCGACGGCTCATCGACCAGCGGCGTGGGCTCCTTCCCCTCGATCGCCGGTCTCGCGGTCGGCACCGACGGCACCCTCTACGTCGCCTGCAAAGTGAAAAACGAAAATGCGGATGACCTCTTCAAGTTCGCCGAGGACGGGACGTTTGAATCGGAGGCCAACGTCTACGGGCGGATCGGGGCGGTCGGCGTGGCGGTCGACGCCGTCGGCAACCTCTACTACGTGGAGGAAACCGAAGGGTTCGGAGGGGGTCAGGAATCGGTGGTCCGCCGTTACGACGGAAGCTTCGAAGCGACACCGGTCTCGTCCAGCGTCTTCAAATCCGGCCACAAGAACGGGCTCGCCATCGACCCCGGCAGCGGCGACCTATACGTCAACTTCGGCAACGACAGGATCGGCCGGTTCAGCTTCGACAGCTCGGGTCGGGTACTGGAGCCGGACGGCTCGGTCTGCGAAAGAGGGTGCGAACCGACGGGCGTCTTCGGCATCGGCGCCATCTTCGGCGCCAGCGGCCTGGCCGTCGATCCCTCCAACGGCGATGTCTACGTCGACGAGGGCAACAGGATCCTGCGCTACGACTCCACCGGCCGCCGCGTCGTCGGCCCCGATACCGGCGCCGATGTGCTCAGCAACTCGACCAGCGTCGCGATCGGGCCCGACACGACCCTCTACGCGAACAACGCCACTTCCACCGGCACCTCCGTGGCGGTCTTCTCGGCGCTCGTCCCCGGCCCCGATCCGCGGGTCGACAACCCGGCGATCGTCGACGCGGTGAACGACGCCGGCAGCCGCCACACGGCCGACTTCCAGGTGACGGAGAGCGGCGACGACGCCGCCTTCTCCTCGACGATCCCCTTCAGCGGCTACGACAACGACGGCCATGCCGAGGTCTTCCGCTACCACGCGCCGACAAGTGCCCTCGACTGCGCTTCCTGCAACCCGACGAACGCGCGCGCCGTCAGCGACGGGGAGATGGCCGCCGACGGCCTCAGCCTCACCGACGACGGCCGCGTCTTCTTCACCACCACCGAGCCGCTGGCCCCTCGCGACCTGGACAACAAGCGGGACGTCTACGAGTGGGAGCCCGGGGCCGGGGTGAGCCTGATCTCGACCGGGATCAGCCAGTTCGACTCGATCCTGCTCGGCGCCGGCGCCGACGGCACCGATGCCTACTTCTTCACCCGCGACAGCCTGGTGCCGCAGGACACCAACGGGCCGCTGGTCAAGATCTATGACGCGCGCGCTCAGGGTGGCTTTCCATACGCGTCGCCGGAAGTTCCCTGCAAAGCGTCGGACGAGTGTCACGGTGCGGGCACGCAGCTGCCGTCCGCGGCGGACATCAACTCGGGCAACGGCAGCGGTGGCAACCTCGGGGTCGTCGGCGGCGCCAAGGGTGTCCACTGCAAGCGCGGGTTCGTCAAGCGTCACGGCAAGTGCGTGAAGCGCAAGGTGCGCCACCGCTCCCAGCGGCGACACAACTCTCGGCGCGGGGGGAAGCGATGAGGGCGCGAACGTTCACGGCCACCTTGGCTGCGGCGATGGCCTTCGTCCTTCTCGCGGCCGCCTCCGCGGCGGCGCAGGAGCCGATCGAATCCTTCAGCACCACCTCCTCGACCAGCCAGGCGGGCGGGCATCCCGACCTGCAGACTTCGTTCGCCCTGAAAAGCCCCGGCAACCCCGAGGCGGCCGAGAACGTGATCCTCGAAACGCCAGAGGGTGTCTTCGGCAACCCACAGGCGATCGACCAGTGCAGCGCCGTCGACTTCGCCCTCGAGGCATGCGCGCCCACCTCGCAAGCGGGGCTGATCACCGTCTACGCCAACTACGGCAACGATCCGCACGCGCTACTCGGGACGGCGCCGGTCTACGACCTCGAGCCAGGCGCCGACCAGACCGCCCTCTTCGCCGTGATCGTCCCCACCCTCGATATCCCGATCCAGATCCCGGTCGCGGTGCGGACCGCGGGCGATTACGGGTTGCGTTTCACGGTGTCCGAGATCACCCAGACGACGCCGCTGTCCGCTGCCGACCTCACCTTCTGGGGATTCCCCGCCGACGCAAGCCATGACGCGCAGCGCTTCCCCAAGGGCAGTCCCGGGCGCCCCGCCGGTTGTGCCGGCGTCGCCGACACGAGCTGCCTGGGCGGGCCGACGAGCGTCGCGATCGCCGTCCATCCGCTGATCGAGAACCCGACCACGTGCAGCGGCCAGTCGCTGGCGACGACCCTGAGGGTCCAGACCTATCAGGACCCCGACCATTTCTCGACCGCGCAGAGCAGCTATCCGGCGATCTCGGGCTGCGAGAAAGAGCTCTTCAAGCCTCTGCTCAACGTCAAACCGACGAGCAGCGAGGCCGACTCGGCCTCCGGCCTCGACATCAGCATCAACGACCAGCAGTTCCTCGGCCGCGCCGCTTCGCCCTCGGAGCTTCGCGCCGTGACGGTCACCCTGGCGCCTGGCCTGACGATCAATCCGGACGCCGCCGACGGGCAGAGCGCCTGCACCGACGCGCAGGCGAACTTCGGCTCCGAGGCGCCGGCCGCCTGCCCCGATCAGGCGAAGATCGGCACGATCGCGATCACCTCGCCGGCGCTGGCCGGGCCGCTCGAAGGCTCGATCTACTTCGGCGAACCGAAGCCCGGCGACCAGTACCGCCTGATCATGGCCGTCGACGGCTTCGGCATCCACGCGAAGCTGGTCGGTCGGTTCACTCCCGATCCCACCACGGGCCAGATAACCGCGCATTTCGAGGATCTGCCGCAGGTCCCCTTCGACCGCTTCGACGTCCACCTCTTCGCCTCGGACCGAGGCCTGGTCGCGACCCCGACGACCTGCACCGTCCACACCAGCGAAGGCGTCTTCTATCCCTGGAACGCCGCCCTGCCCTCGGTCGAGTCGAGCCCGTTCTTCAGCATCAACTCCGGGCCCGGCGGCAGCCCCTGCCCGGGCCAGGTGCGCAATTTCCAGCCGCGCCTCGTCGCCGGCACGTCGAACACCGTGGGAGGCGCCTTCAGCGGCTTCAGCCTGCAGCTCGACCGCGACGACGGCGATCAATACCTGGGCGACCTCAACTTCACGATGCCGCCCGGCCTGACCGGAAGCCTGCGCGGCATTCCCTACTGCCCGGAGGCGGCGATCGCCGCCGCGGCACGTGCCCCCGGGCGCAGCGAGCAGGCGGTCCCGAGCTGCCCGTCCGCGTCGCAGATCGGCACCTCGAACGTCGCCGCGGGGCCGGGCGCCCACCCCTTCCACGCGGTGGGAAGGATGTACCTCGCGGGGCCCTTCAAGGGCGCACCGCTCTCCCTCGTCGCCGTCACCCCGGCCCTCGCGGGGCCCTATGACTACGGCACGGTCGTGGTTCGGGTCGCGATCCAGGTCGACCCGCTCGACGCCCACGTGACGGCGGTCTCCGACACCGTGCCCTCGATCATCGGCGGGGTGCCGATCCGGATGCGCTCGATCCGAGTCAGCATCGACCGGCCGAACTTCATGATCAACCCGACCAACTGCTCGGTCTTCTCGATCGCGTCGCAGGGGATCGGGGACCAGGGCACGATCGCCGACTTCAGCTCCTACTTCCACGCCGACAATTGCGCCAGCCTCCCCTTCAAGCCGAAGGTGACCGTCCGTCAGACGGGCGGCAGCACGCGCTCGAAGAACCCGACCCTGACCTTCGACCTCAAAACCCGCAGCGGCGACGCCAACATCAAATCGCTCGCCGTCACGCTTCCGAGCGCCTTCGAGATCGACCAGACCCACCTCGGCAATCTGTGCACCGAGAAAGAACTCGCGGCGACCGATTGCGCCGGCAAGCAGCAGATCGGGACCGCGAGCACGCAGACCCCGCTGCTCAGCGACCCTCTCAGCGGCCCCGTCTACGCGGTGTCCGGCTCGGGCGGCCTGCCGAAACTGGCCTTCATCCTCGACGGCCAGGTCGACCTCGTGCCGCGCGCCGAAACGCGCTCGGTCGGAGGCGGCCTGACGACGACCGTGCCGGTCGTCCCCGATGCGCAGATCGGCCATTTCCACCTCGTCATCTTCGGCGGCAAGCACGGCTACCTGGCGAACACGCGCAACCTCTGCGCCGGCAGGCCGGTGGTCAAGGTCGGATACGAAGCGCAGAACCTGAGGAAGGCCTCGGAAAAGGTCAAGGTGAAGACCCGCTGCTCGAGCAAAGAGCGCAGGCACAAGCGCCATAAATCTGCGGGGCGGATTCCTTAACGCCCCCAGCCGGAATCGCCGTGTATTCCCTGCACAGGCGACTTCCACCCAGTTCCGCAGTCGGCTCAGGGGGATCCATTCCCTCCCTCCTGGGCCGTTTGCGGATCCGTCTGCGAGCATCCGCGAGCGGTGGCAGCGCTGAGCGAACGTGACCTGCGGGCGGTGCTCGATTTCGTCGGGGAGGCATACGACGCCCAGGACCTGGTCGAGTTCCGCTCCGTCCTGCTGCCCGGGATGCACCGCCTCGTCCCCTCCGACTACGTCGCCTACAACGAGGTCGAGGGCTCGCAGGCGGGGCTGGCCATCGTCTCACCCGAGCTGCCCGCCTGGGCGAGCTCGGCATGGCAGCGGCACGCGGGAGAAAACCCACTGCTGCAGCGCTTCCTGCGGACGCGGGACGGGCGTTCGCGGCGCTTCTCGGACGTCGCCTCCGCCGCCGAGCTGCGCCGCACCGAGCTCTACGCCGAGCTCTACGGGCCGTTGAACATCCCGCACCAGGTCGCCTTCGTCCTCCCCTCGACGCCTGAGATGACGATCGGGGTGGCCCTCAGCCGCGGCGGGCGCGACTACAGCGAGCGCGACCGCCGCCTGCTCGAGCTCGCCCGGCCCCACCTGATCCAGGCCTACCGGGCGGCGCAGCTGCGCGAACGCCTGGCCGGGATCCTCGAGGGGCTGCGCCAGGGGCTCGATGCCGATGGCCGGGCGCTGGTGGTGCTCGACGCCGACGGCACCGTCGGCTTCGTCTCGACCGCGGCGGTCGAGCTGCTCGACCGCTTCGGCGGCGGCGCGCCGCCCGATGCCGGCCGGCCACTGCAGGGCCCACTCGCGGATTGGCTCGACCGGGGGGGCGAGGCCGGCAGCCTGCCCGCCTCCGGGTCCGGCGACGCACTGCTCGCACGCTGTGTCAAGGGCGAGGGCGGGGTCCGGGTGATCCTGCTCGCGGCCGCCGACCGCGTCCTCACCCTCGACGCCCTAGCCGAGCTGGGGCTGACGCCGCGCGAGGCGGAGGTCCTCCACGGCTTCGCCCGCGGTGAGGATCCGAGCGCGGTCGCGGCGGAGCTCGGGGTCAGCCCGCGGACGGTCGCCAAGCATGCCCAGCACATCCACACCAAGCTCGGCGTCAGCGGGCGGGCGCAGGCGGTTGCGACGGCCTGGGCAGCGACCGGCGGTGTGCTGCTCGGCATGACCCAGTTCCCCACCTGAGCAGAAGGGCTACGCGGTAGCGCGTACGCGCCTCGCGCACACCGTGTGAGGTGCTCCGTCGCGCTGGTAGGTTCGCGCCGATGACGGCGGGGAGGCGGAGGTCGAGAGCAGCAGCCGGTGGTGGACGCGGGCGGCGGATCGCCGCCGTCGCGGTCCTCCTCGGCGTCACGATCACACTCGCGACGTCGGCCGCGGCGGCGGCCGACACGACGATCGGCGCCAACGTCAACCAGACCACCTCGGAACGCGGGACGTGTGGTTACAAAGCGGCGTTGGAACGGCCCTGCGTCCTGATCACCACCGTGATCCCGGGGCAGGCGATGACCGCCCCCTGCGACGGGACGATCACCCGTTTCCGCATCAACGCCCTGCCGCGGCCGAACAATCGCTACAGCCTGCGGGTGATCCGCATCAACGCCGATGGCACCTACACCGGGACGGCCACCAGCGCCCCGGTGACGCCGACGACCGAAGGTGTCAACGAATACCCGACCAGCCTGCCGATCTCCGCCGGCGAGACGATCGGGATCGACTTCCTCGACTCCTCCGAAGAGTTCGGCATCCGCTGGGTCGGGGGGAGCGCGGTGAAAGCGGGCTACTTCTACGCCTTCCCGCCCGACGGCACCGCCGCCGCCCAGACCGGTCCGGCGACTTTCTATTACCTCTTCAACGCCGACGTCGCCTGCACACCCCCTCCGCCGCCTCCCCCGCCGCCGCCCAGCAACGTCTTCAGCGTCGTCAAGCTGAAGAAGACAAAGCTCACCCTGAGTCTCGCCTCCGCCGGCAGGGTCTCGGTCACCGACGCCAAGCCGAAGTCGAAATCGCTGAAGCCGGTGAGCGCCGCCGGCGGCCCTGGACAAGTGACAGTGGGACTGCGGTTGACCACTTCCGCGAAAGGAAAATTAAAACTGAACGGTAAGGTCAAGGCGAAGGCGAAGATCACATTCACGCCGACCGGTGGGACCGCCTCGACGCAGGTTCGCAAGCTCACCATCCGCCGTCCTAAAACACACGGCTAGGCGCCCGAACGGTTCGATACTTTGGGCGCACGATGACGCCCGAATATCAGCGCTACAGAGTCCTTTGGCCACTGGTGCCGGCGATGGCGATGGTGATGATCGACTTCACCATCGTCAGCATCTCGGCGACGACGATCCAGAGCGATCTGCATCTGTCGGAGACCGCGGTGCAGTGGCTGGTCACCGCGTACGCGCTGTCGACCGCGGCATTCGTCGCCCTCGGCGGCCGGCTCGGCGACATCCTCGGCCACCGGCGCATCGTCATCACCGGGGTGATCGTCTTCGCCGGCAGCTCGTTGATGTGCGGCCTGGTCCCGGACTCGGCCGGCATCTCGGTCGCCTGGCTGATTCTCTTCCGGGTCCTGCAGGGAGTCGGCGGCGGCCTGCTGATCCCGTCGGCGACGGTTCTGGTGCTCGATGCCTTCCCGGGCACGGAGCGCGGCAAGGGCCTGGCGATCTTCTTCATCGTCACCGGCCTCTTCACCGCGATCGGCCCGATCGCCGGCTCCTACCTGACCGAGTTCTGGACCTGGCGGGCGATCTTCTGGATCAACGTGCCGGTGGCGCTGCTGGCGCTGGTCGAGTTCCGCTTCGCCAAGCTCAATGACGTCAAGCGGCCCGCCCGCCTCGACGTCCCCGGCGCCGTCCTCATCGTCCTCGGCATGGGCCTGGCGGTGCTCGGCATCCAGCAGTCGACGGTCTGGGGCTGGACCAACCCGGCGACGATCGTCTCGATCCTGGCCGGCATCGCCTTCCTCGCGGCCTTCGTCAACGTCGAGCGCAAAACCGAGGACCCGCTGATCGACGTCAACGCGATGATCGCCAACCGGCCCTTCGCGGTCGACAACCTGCTCACCTTCCTCGCCTTCGGGCCCTGGCTCGCCGTCTTCTTCTTCGGCAGCATGTACTTCCAGGTCGCGGTCGGGCAGGAACCGACCCAGGCCGGATTCTCGATCCTGACGATGTTCTACTCGTTCTTCGTCGCGGCGCGGATCGGCGGCGGCTGGATGGACAAGTTCGGAGCAAAGAAACCGGTCTCGATCGGCTTCCTCCTCGGCACGATCGGGATGATCGTCTGGGCCGGAGAGCTCTCCGAACTGGGCCACGTCGAAACATTGCTCGGCATGCTGCTGACCGGGGCCGGCTTCGGCCTCGTCTTCTCGCCGCTCAACACCGACGCCCTCAACCGGCTGCCCGACGAGGTCCGCGGCCAGGGCTCGGGGGTGATCCAGACCTTCAGGAACTTCGGCTCGGCGGTAGGGATGGCGATCATGGGCTCGATCGTCGCCGGCGCCACCGACCTGACCGGTGCCGACGGGCCGCACAACTTCGCCGCGGCGATGGAGAAGGCCTACTACGTCGGCGCCGCGATGCTCGGCATCGGTTACGTCGTCTGCCGGGTGCTGATGCCTTCCGGCAAGCAGGAGGGCATCGAGTAGGAGGGAGCCTCGCCGGCGCCGCCCTCAGGGCAGCGCCGGGTCGATCAGGATCTTGGCGTGCGACTCCGGGTCGGCGAGATCCGAGAAGGCGCCGGGGACCCCCGCCAGCCCGACCGTGCCGGTGATCATCGGCCGCGGGTCGACCTTGCCGTCGGCCAGCATGTGGAGGGTGTCGCGGAACTCGAGCGGGGTGTAGCCGAGGACGAAGCGCAGCTCGACCTCCTTGTTGATCGCCAGCGCCGGCGTGAAGGTGTCGGGGCCGACGCAGACGCCGGCGACGACGATCCGCGAGAAGAGCGGAGCGGCGTCGATGATCTCGGCGAGGACGCCGGGCACCCCGACGCACTCGAAGATCACCGGGTTCTTGGGGCCGAGGCCGGCCTTTTCCCCCAGGCGCCAGAGGTGGCGCCAGTCGAGCCCCGGTAGGCGCTCGAGTTTCTCGCGGGTGTCGAGGGCGAGGTCGAGCACGTCGGGGAGGCTGGAGAACCAGCCCGGATCGCCGTGCGGCTCGTAGGGCGAGCCCTGGGAGGGGTCGACGACGAGGTCGGCCCCGCAGCGTTCCGCCAGCCCCCGCCGGCCCGGCGAGTAGTCGGCGGCGATCACCGTGCGCACCCCGGTCGCCTTCAGCATCAGGATCACGCCGAGGCCGACCGGCCCGCAGCCGATCACGATCGCCACCTGCCGCTTGCCGACCTCGCCGCGGCGGACCGCGTGCAGGGCGACGGCCATCGGCTCGGTCAGCGCCGCGACCGACTGGTCGAGGCCGTTGGGCACCGCCATCATCATCGACTCCTGAACCAGCGCTTCCTCCGCGTAGGCGCCGGGCGCGTGCTCGGAGAGGCCGGTGGTGTCGATCCCGTCCGCGTTTCGCAGCAGCGGCAGGGCGACGACCGCGGCTCCGCTCGCGACATCGGCGCGGCAGCCGGGGCCGTACTCGGCGACGCGGCCGCTGAACTCGTGGCCGAAGACGATCTCCTGCTCGGAGCGACCGAAACGGTCGTAGCCGACCTTCGCCGCCAGCTCGGCCCACTGGTCGATGCCATGGCGCGCGTGCAGGTCCGAGCCGCAGATTCCACAGCGGCTGACCTCGATCCGCACCTGGCCCGGCCCGGGCTCGGGCCGCGGCCGCTCGACCAGGTCGAACTCGGCTTCTCGGCAGGCCATCGCTCGCATCGCGTCCATCGTCGCACGGGTGTAGAGGTTCGGTCCAGCGTTCGGCGCGCCGACCGACCACTTCCCCTACGGGCTCACCGCGCGGCGATTGCCGGGGGCTACGCCGCGCCGGCGATCGGCTCGACCCGGAAGGCGGAACGGATCGGGTGCAGCGGCTTGAAGAAGGTCGCCGTCTGGTTTTTCAGCTGCCAGGGGACCGGCAGACGACCGCCCGGTGCCGCGAGGAAGCGGGTGAAGAGGACCGAGGCGCGCCTGCAGCTGATCCCTGAGGCGGGTGGGATATAGAGGAGGTAGGAGCCGCGCGGGAAGAGGAGCGGGCCGACGCGGGCGGCGGCGTTGACGGTGTAGCTGGTCGGGCAGAGGGCGCCGAGCGGGGTGTTGCCGCCACCTCCGCCGCCACCGCCACCGAGGCGGACCGAGAAGCCGGTTGCCGCCCCTTTCTTGAAGCTCGCTTTGCCGCTGCCTTCGGCGACGACCCGCCAGGGGCGGGGGAGGACGCCGTCGTAGTCCTCGAGAAAGCGGGTGAAGAGCCGCGCGGCGGCGGCGCAGCTGACTCCGGCTCCGGTGGTGGCGCTCACCGCGTAGCTCCCGGCGGGGAAAGAGGCGGCGCCGATCCGGTCGTTGTGGAGCACGCGGAAGGCGGGGCAGGTCGCGGCCGAGGCGCTCGAGCCGAGGCCGAGAAGCCCCAGGGCCAGCACGATGCCGGTGGCGAGGAGGGCGAAACGCCGTCGAGGTCTGGGGCCGATCACGGGCGTCAAGCTAACAGCGGCCCCGGCGGTGGGATGTCACTCTCCCTTGCGCCGTGAACGCGCGAACCGCCCCGCCCCGCCCAGCTCTCGCCCTGGCGACGCTGGTCGCCTGCCTGCTCGTCGCCCTGGTCACCTGGTCCGCGGGCGCCCGGGCGGAGGCCGGAACGACACCGCTGATCCGCGGCGGCGAAGCCGCCATCCCGGGCGAGCTGCCGGCACTTGTCTTCGTCGCCTACCTGGTCCCCAACGGCAAAGAAGAAGCGATCGTCTGCACCGGGACCGTGATCGCTCCGCGGATCGTGCTGACCGCGGCGCACTGCCTGCGGGAGCCCGGCGTCCGCTTCGAAGTCGCGAACTTCCGCGTCGTCACCGGGGTCGTCGACTGGCAGGCCGACGATCGCAGAATCGTCGACGTGACCCGCACGGTCTCCTATCCCCGCTACCACCCCGACACTGGCCAGGGCGACGCCGCCCTGCTCGAACTGGCGACGCCGGCCGGGGTGGCGCCGATGCCGATCGCCGGCCGGCGCTTCTGGGCGGAAGGCACGGCGGCGGAGATCGCCGGCTGGGGCAGGGTCCAGATCGCGCAGCACGACAACCACCTGTTGCACCGCGCCGAAACCACCATCCTCGGCTCCCGCCGCTGCCGCGAAGAGGGCGGCCTCAGCGGTCAGGTCTGCGCCGAGGACTCGCCGCCGCGCAAGGCGACGACCTGTTTCGGCGACTCCGGCGGCCCGCTGCTCAGCCACCGTCCGGGCGATGGCGAGCTGGTCGAGATCGGGGTCGTCCACGGGGGGCAGAACTGCAATCCGAGGTACGCCAGCACCTATACCTCGACCGTGCCGATCTTCCACTGGGTGCGGGCGCGAATGGCCGAAGAATCGGCGCCGCCGCCACCCTAGGCGCGCGCCCCTGGAACCCGGACAGGACTGCCTACCGTAAGCGGGTTGAGTACCAGTCGTTGTATACGTGATTTGCAGGGAAAGCTTGAAAACGCTTGACTTTCTATAGGGCCCTGTGGATTAATTCATGAGGGTCCTGACGGTCAGCGTTTGGTCGGGACGGCCCAGGGAAACGAGCGCGACCGATCGTTTTGGGAACGGTCGAAGGGGCTCACGGAGCAGGGAGGGAACGTTGTCAGGAGCGCCATCGGGCGTCGCGATATCGGTTTCGCGCCACGCCACGCTGCGCTGCTTCGGGCTGGCGGTCCTCGCCGCCGTGCTGCTGCTCGCGGTCGTCTCTGCCCCGGCGCACGCCGCCCGCGAATTCGATTGCCAGATCGGCGGCATGGAAACACCGGCCGAAGGCGAGTGCAACGGCGTCGGCAACGTGCTTCCGCCGAACGTCTTCTATGCCCGTGGGGTCGCGGCCGACCAGGCGGGAAACATCTGGGTCTCGGACGAACTCAGCAACGTCTTCAAGTTCGATCCCTCGGGCACCTTCCTGACCTTGAACGACGGCAGCACGACGTGGGGCGGCGGGGGCATCAACGACCTCGCCCTCGGCAAAACCGCGGGCTTGCTCTACGGCTCGGAAGCAGCGGGAGGCGCGATCTGGAAAATCAGCCCCGACGCGAGCAGCCCGGGCGAGATCGTCACCAACACCCCCGGCGGCGGGAACATCGCCGTCGACAACTCCGGCGGCAGCCACGGCGGCGACGTCTACATCGAAGAGGGCGGGTCCGTCTCCCGCTACAAACCCGACGGCACAGCCGACGAATTCGAAGCGGGCCAGGCGGTCCAGTTCGACGCCGGCCTGCCCTACCTATCCGGCAACCGCATCACGGGCGCCCCCGACTTCCCCAGCGCGCTCTACACCCGTGACATCGCGGTCGACCCCAACGGCAACCTCTACGTCCTGCTCACCAACCCTTCGACCAACCAGCCGGAAGTGCTCCGCTACGACCCGAGCGGGACCTTCGTGCGCAGCTACTCCGGCGCCTTCACCGCCAGCGGTTCCGCCGCCAAGCTGGCGATCGACCCGACCTCGGGCAACCTGCTGATCTTCGACGAATACGGCCCCGAAGGCCAGACCCTCTGGGAACTCGACTCCTCCGGAGAGGTCCTCGCGCAGATCACCGGGGTCAGCACCAACACCCCGGGCGGAACGCTCGGCGGCGAGGCGCAGCTGTCGATCGACCAGAGCGGCCGCATCCTCTACACCGGCAACAACACGGTCCACATCATCGGGCCTGCCGCTCCGCTGCCGCGGATCACCTACGCCGCCGAGACCGGCCTCACCCGCAGCTCGCTCGACGTGCACGCGACCGTCGACCCCAACGGGGCGGGTGACATCACCCACTGCGAAGTCCAGTTCGGGAAAACCTTCGCCTACGAGGGCGGATCCGTTCTCTGCGTGCCGTCGCCGGCGCCGAAATTCACGACGCCGACGGCAATCGAAGCCCACCTGGGCATCCAGCCCGGGAGCGCCCTGCACTATCGGGTGGTGGTCGAAACCGCCGGCGGGGTGCGCCGCGGCGATGACCGGGTCGTCAACCTCCCCGCCGTCCAGGACGTCACAACCGGAAACGTCACCGAGGTGACCAAATCGGGCGCGACCCTCAACGGCTCGTTCACCGAAGACGGGACGCCGGCGAAGTACTTCTTCGAATACGGCCCGACCATCAACCTCGGCAAAACCCTTCCGCTTCCGCCCGGCGCCGACGCTCCGGGAGGCGGCGGCAACGTCGCGGTCAACGCCGGCATCTCCAATCTCGAACAGGGGACGACCTACTACTACCGGTTGGTGGCCACCACCGCTTTTGGCACCTCACGCGGCCTGCTCGAGCGCTTCGAAACGCTGTCGGGGCCGACGATCGAATCCTTCTCGGCGGAAGAAGTCAACGACACCTCGGCCAAACTGATCGCGCAGATCGACCCCAACGGCTTCGCCACCAGCGCCCACTTCGAATACGGGCCGACCCCCGACTACGGGCAGACGGCTGCCATTCCCGCCGAGCAGCTCGAATCGGTGTCCGGGGTGCAGTCGGTCTTCGTCAACCTGGTGGAACTCGCACCCGCGACCACGTACCACTTCCGTCTGATCGCGGAAAGCGCCCAAGGAACGGTGACGACCGAAGATCAGACCTTCACCTTCTTCCCGCCGAACTGCCCCAACTCGCAGGTCCGCCTCGAAACCGGCTCCTCCTATTTGCCCGACTGCCGTGCCTACGAGCTCGTCTCGCCAGGTGACGCGGGCGGGATCCTGCTGCTCTGGGACGCACCGACGGCCTCCTCGGCGAGCAACCCGCCGCGCTTCGCCTTCGCCGGGATCTTCGGCACGATTCCCGGAAAGGGGCTGCCGCCCAACGTTCAGGGCGATCTCTACGTCGCCGAACGAACCTCGAGCGGCTGGTCGACGAGCTTCGTCGGAATCCCGTCCAACATCGCCCTCGAGCAGGGCGGGCCTCCGAATGAGACGAACGGCGGTCCCGGCAAACCGACCGGCGTCCTGACCGACTCCTCGCTGAGCGATTTCATGGTTTGGAACACGGGGTCCCAGGGCTACACCCCTCCGGTCCTCTTCGGCTCGATGGCGCCGTACATCCTCGATCCCCATGGCAACGTTCTCGAACGGCTGCCGTCGAACCTCGACCAGGTTCCGGGAGGCGAAGGATTCGAAGGGACCGTCAAACCGTCGGCGGATTTCAGCCACGTCTTCTTCTCCTCCCTCGGCCCGGCGTTCGTCGAAGGCGCGCCGACGGCGGCGCCCGGCTCGGCCTATGACGACAACCGCCTGACCGGCGAAGTCGAATTGATCTCGACCGCCCCCGGCGGCGGCCCGCTCCTCCAGGATCCCGCCGGCCCCAAAGAAACCACCGAGTACATCCGCTTCCCGGCTGTCTCGGCCGACGGCTCGCGCGTGTTGATGTCGACCGCGGCCGCCAACGGACGCCACCTCTACATGCGCGTCGACGGCCAGACGGTCGACGTCTCTCTCGGCCAGGACGACCAAAACCACGGGGTCGAATTCAACGGCATGACCGAAGACGGCTCCGAGGTCCTCTTCTCCTCGAACGAACAGCTGACCGAAGATGATCACGACACCAGCAAGGACATCTTCGCCTGGCACGAGGAAACCGGCACGGTGACGCGGATCTCGACCGGCAGCGAAGGCGCCGGTGACGGCGACGACTGTCCCGCGAAATGGACCAGCCAGTGCGACGCGACGGTGGTGCCCCTGACCCAACGGGGAGGGCCGATCGGCCTCGACCCGATCACCGACAACTTCCTCAGCGCCCGCAACGGCGAGATCTACTTCTACTCGCCCGAACAGCTCGACGGCGCCCGCGGCCAGTTCGGGCAGCGCAACCTCTACACCTTCCATGACGGGCAGGTCCAGTTCATCGCGACGCTCGGAGAAGAAGTCGCCCAGAGCCTGAGCCGAATCCAGGTCTCACCGACCAACGACCATTCCGCCTTCGTCACGACCAGCCGGCTCACCTCCTACGACAACCACGGCTTCGCCGAGATGTACGCCTACGACGTCGACCAGCGCAAGCTGATCTGCGTCTCCTGCCTGCCGTCGGGCGCGGCGCCGAGCTCCGATGTGGTGGGCAGCGCCAACGGGCTCTTCATGTCAGACGACGGACGCACCTTCTTCACCACCAAGGACTCCCTCGTCGACGCTGACATCAACGGCCTTCGTGACACCTACGAGTACACGGAGGGCCGGCCGCAGCTGATCTCGAGCGGCCTGGCGACGATCGACACGGGGCTCCTCGGCTACTTCACCTCTGGGCTCGTCGGGGTCAGCCACGACGGCGTCGACGTCTACATCGCGAGCTACGAAACCCTCGTATCCCAGGACCACAACGGGCAGTTCCTCAGGTTCTATGACGCCCGCATCAACGGCGGCTTCCCGTTCCGCGCGCCCTCGCTGCCGTGCGCCGCGGCCGACGAGTGCCACGGTGCCGGCAGCTCGGCGCCGACCGCCCCCGAAATCACCAGCGGCGCGAGGTTGGGGCAGGGCGGCAATGCCGTAGACGAAAAGCAGAAGAAGCCGGCGAAGAAGTGCGCGAAGAAGAAGAGCGGCAAGGCGCACTGCAAGAAGGGCGCGAAGAAGAAGCACAAGAAGGCGCCGGCCAAGCGGAGGGCGGACCGGTGAGCCCGGCCTCGATGCCGACCTCGGTCCTGCGCCGCGCCCTCGCTCTGGCGAGCACCCTGGTTGCCGCGCTGGCGCTCGGCTGGGCGGCCAACGCCGCCCCGGCCCAGGCCGAAGTGCCGATCCTCTTCTACGAAGCCATTCCGAGCACCAGTCAGGCCGGCGGCCACCCCGACGTCTTCGTCAATTTCGGCGTCAGTAACCGCTTCACCCAGGGCAACCCCTCCAATTGCTTTTGCGAGAACCCGAAAGACCTGCGGGTCAGTCTGCCGAAAGGGGTGATCGGCAACCCCCATGCGGCGCCGACCTGCACCTCGGCCGAGTTCGCGACCCAGGGCTGCCCGCCGGAGTCGCAGATCGGGCTGCAGGGGATCAACCTCGCCGGGCCGATCCAGGCCGGCGGAGCCTTTGCCCTGGCGCCGATCTTCAACCTGATCCCCTCGCCAAACCAGGCGGGTCTGGCCGGGTTCAACCAGCCGCTCGTCCCGGCGCCGATCTTCATCGTGCTCAACGCCAGGACCGGCGGCGACTACGGGCTCGACGCGACGGTGACCGGACTGACCCAGTTCCTGCCGATCTACGGAGCCTTCCAGATGCTCTGGGGAGTTCCCGCCTCGGCCACGCACAATGAACTGCGCTACCCACGCGGCATGGTCCGCTCCCAGTGCGCGACCTTCTATGACCCGAGGCCGGTGATCTTCAACGAACAGAGAGTTCCCGCGGGGGACGGCATCTCGTTCGGCTGCGAACAGCCCGTCAACACACCGTCGAACGCTCCCGAACAGGCGCTGCTCTCGAACCCGACCAACTGCTCCGGGCCGCTGACCTCGACCCTGAGCGTGCTCGCCTACGACACGACGACGACGACCGCGGACGACGCCTGGCCGGCGACCACCGGCTGCGACCAGCTCGCCTTCAACCCGACCCTCTCGGGGCAGCCGACCACGACCCAGACCGACACCGCCTCCGGGCTCGACGTCAATCTCAAGGTGCCGCAATCGGAAGCGCCAAGCTCGCCGGCGGGCTCCGAGATCAAGGCGGTGCGGGTGACGCTGCCCGACGGATTCTCGATCAACCCCAACGCCGCCGACGGCAAGACGACCTGCAGTGACGAAGAGGCGCGGCTCGGGACCGAACTCGAAGCGCAGTGCCCGGAGCTCGCCAAGGTCGGCACGCTCACCCTGCGCAGCCCGGCGCTCCCCGGGCCGCTGCCCGGGGCGATCTACCTCGGCGATCCGCAGCCGGGCAATCGCTACCGCCTGGTGATTACGGCCAACGGCTTCGCCACCCACGTCAAGCTGACCGGCAGCGTCCGCGCCGACCCGAGCAGCGGCAACCTCAAGGTCAGTTTCGAAAACCTGCCGGAGACCACCTTCTCGGAATTCGACATGCACTTCTTCGGCTCCGAACGCGGCCTGCTGGCGACGCCGACCCACTGCGGCAAATTCGAAGTCAACACCGAATTCGTGCCCTGGGCCGAAGAGCTGCCCAACCAGACTTCGACCCAGTTCTTCAACCTCAGCAGCGGCCCCGGCGGCAGTCCGTGCCCGGGAGCGACCCGGCCGCTGAACCCGAGCCTGGCCGCCGGGGTCACCGACAACAACGCCGGCGTGCACAGCGCCTTCACCCTGAACCTGGCCCGGCCCGACGGCGACCAGACACTCGACCATTTCGAAGTCAAGCTGCCGCCCGGCTTCGCCGCGACGCTGAAGGGGGTCTCCTACTGCCCGCCCGGGGCGATCGCCGCCGCGGCATCGCGGACCGGCGCCGAGGAGCAGGCGGCGCCCTCCTGCCCGGCCGCGAGCCGGATCGGCGGTGTCGTCGCCGGAACCGGCGCCGGCAACCACCCCCTCTACGTCCCCGGCAACGCCTACCTCGCCGGTCCTTATAAGGGAGCGCCGCTGAGCCTGGTCGCGATCGTCCCCGCCGTCTCGGGCCCCTATGACCTCGGCGACGTCGTCGTCCGCTCGGCGCTGCAGGTCGATCCGGCCACCGCCAGGGTCAGCGCCCTGACCGATCCGCTGCCGAGCATCCTCGAGGGCATCCCGCTGCGGCTGCGCTCGCTGCTGGTCAACCTCGACCGGCCGAGCTTCGTCCTCAACCCGACCAACTGCGACCCCTTCTCGATCGAAACCTCGGTATTCGGCGCGGAAGGCGCCGTCGTCCACCCGAGCGCCGACTTTCAGGTCGCCAACTGCGCAACGCTGCCCTTCTCACCGAAGCTCTCGCTGCGGCTGAAGGGGAACTCGAAGCGGCGCGGGCACCCGGCGCTGCGCGCCGTCCTGCAGACCGGCGACGGCGAAGCGAACATCTCTCGCACGGTCGTGACGATGCCGAAGAACGAGCTGCTCGACCAGAACCACCTCGGAACCGTTTGCACCCGTCCCCAGTTCGCCGCCAATGCGTGCCCGGCCGGGTCACAGGTCGGCAGCGCGAGCGCTGACACGCCGCTGCTCGGCGCGCCGCTCAGCGGCAAGGTCTACCTGCGCGCCAACCCCCAGCACAGCCTGCCGGACATCGTCGCCGACCTCGAAGGCCAGATCGACATCGAGCTCGCCGGCGCGATCGACCGCGGCCCCGGTGGCGGCCTGCGGGCCAGCTTCGAGGGCGTCCCCGACGCGCCGGTCTCCAAGTTCACGCTCGAGATGGAAGGCGGCAAGAAGGGGCTGCTGATCAACAGCAAGAGCCTCTGTGGGAGGTCGTTGAAGGCGGAAGTGAAGATGGTCGGGCAGAACAGGGCGAAGGTCAGCCGCAGCACCGCGCTGCAGACCGACTGCGGCAAGAGCAAACGGCATAAGCGTCACGGGCAGGGGAGGGGACGATGAGGCTGCGAGGGCTAGTCGCGCTGACCGCGATCGTCCTGACGGCGGCGATGGCGGGCACCGCCCAGGCCGATTTCCTCGGCCACGAACGCTCCTTCGACGGCTCCGGCTCGACCGGGGGCGCCTTCGTCAAACCGAACTCGGTCGGGGTCAACTTCGCCGCCGACAGCGTCGTCGTCGTCGACCCCGGTAAACCGTCTTCGCCGGTCGAGCAGTTCGACCTCGAAGGCAACCCGAAGGCTTTCGCCTCGAAAGCGGGCAGCAACTCGCTCGGCGCCCTGGAAGTCGGCGGCGAACGCGACGAGGTTGCGATCGACAACTCCGGCACCGCGTCTGACGGCAACATCTACGTCGCCAGCCAGCAGCCGGGCCGGCTCTACGGCTTCAACGCCGCCGGCGAACCGCTGGGTGGCAACTGGCCACTGCAGTTGGAAGGGGCCTGCGGGGTCTCGGTCGACTCGGCCGGGCATATCTGGGCCGCCAACGGCGCCGCGAACGAGTACACCCCCGACGGGGTCCCGACCGGCGTGGCTCTGGGCGGGCCGGCCTGCCACAACCACTGGAACTCGGTCGGCTGGTTCTACAGCCAGGGTGGCTTCGGATTCGGCGGCGCCACGATCAGGATCTTCAAGACCTTCGGCGAATACCCGAAAATCGAAGACCTGCAGGCGGCGCAGATCGACGACGGCTTCGACATCGACCTGACCACGGACGACGTCTACATCAACCAGGCCAAATACGTGGTCGTCCTCAACCAGGCCAGCGAAACGATCGAACGCTTCGGCGAAAAAGAGGATTTCGGCAGCGGCTACCCGGGGATGCAAAACTCGCTCGGGCTCGCCGTCGACCCTGCCACCAAGAAGGTCTACCTCGCCGACGCCGGAGCGACTCCACCCAGGGTCGAGATCTTCGCCCCGCACCCGCCGCTGCCGCCGGTCGTCTCCGAAGGCGTGATCAAACAGGTCCGCTCCTCGAACGCGGTGATCGCCGCCACGATCAATCCCGGCGGTGGCGAAACCGAATACTCGATCGAATACGGCCTCACCGACAAATACGGCTCGACCGGGCTGCCCTCGCCGGCCGTCCCGGTCGCCGGGCGCAAAACCGTGCCGGTGACGGTCAATCTCCAGGGGCTGGCGCCGGGGAGCGAATACCACTACCGGGTGGTCGCCAAAAACTCGACGACGACGGCCTTCGGCCCCGACCGGACCCTGATCACCTACGCGCCGACCCCCGGCGACGACAAATGTGAAAACCAGCTGGTCAGGAAACAGACAGGCGCGTCCGGGCTCGCCGACTGTCGTGCCTACGAGCTCGCCTCGGCTGCCGACACCGGCGGCTACAACGTCTCCTCCGACTTGGTCCAGGGGGAGACTCCGCTCCCGGGCTTCCCCGCTGCGACCTCCCCCTCGAAGCTCCTCTATACGCTCGAGTCGGGCTCGATCCCGGGCTCCGGCGTGCCGACCTCGTTCCCGGACGACCCCTACGTCGCGACCCGCGGCGAAAACGGCTGGACGACGAAATACGTCGGCATCCCCGCCGACGGCACGAACTCGAGCTCGCCCTTCGCCTCGGCCTTCACCGACGCCGACGTCCGCCTCAACACCTTCGCCTTCGCCGGGCCGGATCTCTGCTCGCCCTGCTTCGGCGACGGCAAGACGGGAATCCCGGTGCGCCGCCCCGACGGCTCGATCGTGCAGGGGATGGCCGGCTCGAGCGATCCCGGCCCCGGCGCGCAGGCAAAGATCCTGGTCCGCAAGCGGCTCTCGACTGACGGCAGCCACCTGATCTTCGGCTCGACCGAACCGTTCGAGGCCGACGCGCCGCCGAGCGGCCAGCCGGCGATCTACTCGCGCGACCTCGACAGCGGCACGACGAGCCCGGTCTCGAAGGACAAAGACGGCGCCAACATCGCCTGTCTCAGCGATTGCGCCACCGACGGCGTCGCCGAGCTCGACCTCTCCGCCGACGGCTCACGCGTCGTCATCGGCCAGCGGGTCGGCGAAGGCCCCAGCGGCGCCTCCCTCTGGCACCCCTACGTCAACGTCGACGGCGCCTCCTCATCGATCGACCTGGCGCCGACCTCGACCGACGGCGTCCTCTTCTACGGGATCACCGAAGACGGCAGCAAGGCCTTCTTCAGCAGCGACCAGCGGCTCACCCCCGACGACCATGACGACTCGGTCGACGTCTTCCGTGCCGACATCAGCGCGACCGGCGCGACCCTGACCCGGATCAGCAAGGGCTCCGACGACAGCGGTGACACCGATTCCTGCGACCCGGTCGCCGATGCCGACCACGAACACTGGAACTCGCTCGGCTCGAGCGCCAACTGCGACGTCGTCCCGGTTGGCGGCGGCGGCGGCCTCGGCCGCACCGACGGCTCCTTCTACTTCGTCTCGCCCGAGCAGCTCGACGGCCCCGCCGGCGTCGCCGACGCGCCCAACCTCTACCTGGCGAAGCCCGACGGCGACCTCGCCTTCGTCGCCACCCTCGACTCCGACCTCAACGTCGCCGAAGAACTGACCTATCAGCGACGTCAGGTCCTGGGAATTCCCGGTTTCACCGCGCCGGGCCAGATGGCGGTCGACAAGGACTCGAAATACCTCTACGTCGCCGACTCGGCGACCGACACGGTCTCGCGCTTCGACCAAGCCGGCAACCCGGCTCCATTCTCCTTCGCGGCTCCCTACGTCAGCGGCAACAAGCTGACCGGAACCCCCGAAAGGGGCTTCGGCCTGACGCCGCACTCGCAGCTCGCGATCGACGAATCGAGCGGCCCCGCCGCCGGCTATCTCTACGTCGCCGACACCGAGGGGACGGGCACCGTGGTCGCCTTCAAGCAGAGCGGCGAATACGTCGGCGGGCTTCCTGGCCCCAACGGCGCCTGCGGCATCGGCGTCAGTCCGAGCGGCGTGATCTACGACATCACCGGCGGACTCGGCTTTCGCTACAAGGCGACGACCGCGACACCGGAAACCTACGCCCAGGAAGGAGGCTTCTCCTTCGGCTACTTCGGCTCCTGCGCGGCCGCCTCGGACTCGACAAACAGCCTCTACGTCCAGGCCTCTGAATCGGGCCCGATCCGCAAGCTCAAAGACCAGAACTGGGAAGCCGGCAACCCGTTCACGACCCTGGCGGAACACGCTACGGGGCTGGCCGGGAAGTCTGGCGGCGGCGGCTACCTGATCGACCACGGGACCTCATTCGACGAGTTCGACGCCGACGGAACGCTCACGGTCGGTGGAATCGGCTCCGGCTTCCTCGTCGATTCTCTCGGCGTCGCCGGGACCGCCGGCGGCAACGTCTACGCCAGTGACCAGGGCACCCAGTCGGTCAGGGTCTACGGCCCGCCCGAGATCAAGTACCTGCCGGAGATCTCCTCCAGCCCGATCGTCGTCCACGGCCTCGAGCAGCCGGACGTCGCCGACTCGGCCGACTTCCAGGTCGAACCGAGCGGAGGCTCCGCCGCCTTCATCAGCTCGATGCCGCTGACCGCCGCCGTCGTCGGCCAGAAGCGCCAGGTCTTCCGCTACGACGGGGGCAGCGGCGACCTCGACTGCGCCTCCTGCAACCCGACCGGGGTGCAGCCGGTCGACGGCGGCAGGCTCTCGGCCTTCGGCTCGAGCATGGCCAGCAACGGCCGCGTCTTCTTCAACAGCGCCGAGCCGCTCGTCCTGCGCGACGCCAACGGCAAGGTCGACGTCTACCAGTGGAGCAAGGCGGACGGAGTGCAGCTCGTCTCGCCCGGCAACAGCCAGTTCGACAACACCCTGCTCTCGGTCAGCCGCGACGGCACCGACGCGTACTTCTTCAGCCGCAACTCACTCGTCCCCCAGGCCGGCAACGGAGAGCTGATGAAGATCTACGACGCCCGTGCCGGCGGTGGCTTCCTGGTGCCGGCAGCGCGCGTCCCCTGCGCCGCCTCCGACGAGTGCCACGGCGCCGGCAGCGAGCCGCCGGCGCCGCTGATCGTCAACACGGTCGGCGACAAAACCGGCAAAGGCGCCAACTTCAAGCCCGGCCCGAAGAAGTGCGGCAAGGGCAAGGTGCGCAAGAAGGGCAAGTGCGTGAAGAAGAAAGCGCACAAGAAGAAGGCGCACAAGAAGGGCAAGCGGGGGGCCGGCCAGTGAAGGCCGCGATCCGCTGCCTGCTGCTGAGCACCGCGATCGCGGTGGCGGTGGCCGCTCCTGCGCAGGCGAAACAGACGATCGAATCGTTTAGCGCGACCGTTTCCGGGACGGCGGCCGGCGGGCACCCGGACATCCAGACCTCCTTCCAGCTCGCCGCGCCGGGCCAGCCCGAGGCGGCGCGCGAGGTCGTCTTCAACATGGCCCAGGGGTACTTCGGCAACCCGAGTGCCTCGACCCGCTGCACCTCGCTCGACTTCGCCCTCGACAGCTGCCCGTCGGCTGCGCAGGTGGGGCTGATCACGGTGCGGGCGAAGGTCGGCTCGGAAAACGACAAGCTGCTCGGCACGGCGCCGATCTACAACCTCGCCAGTCAGAACGAAGACCAGACGGCGCTCTTCGCCTTCGTCGAGCCGATCCTCGGGATCCCGATCAACATCCCGGTCGCGGTCCGCACCGGCGGCGACTACGGCCTGCGCTTCTCGGTCTCGGGGATCTCGCAGGTGACGCCGCTGGCCGGCGCCGACCTCACCTTCTGGGGGTATCCGGCGCTGCCGTCCCACGATGGCCAGCGCTTCCCGAAGGGGACGCCGGGCTCGCCGCCGGGCTGCCCCGAAGTCGCTGACACCAGCTGCCTCACGAGCGCGACCTCGGCCAGCATCTCCGTCCGTCCCCTGGTCGACGCCCCCAGCGTCTGCGCTGCTGAGCTGCCTGTCAGCCTCGACGTCGAGACCTACCAGGACCCAGGCGTCTTCTCCGACAAGACGGCGACCGTCCCCGCGACGACGGAATGCCGCCGTCCCTCGTTCAAGCCGGTGGTCCAGGTCAAACCGACGACCACCGAAACGGACGCGCCCTCCGGCCTCGACCTCGAACTGCTGGCGCGCCAGGAACTCGACGCGGCGGTGATGCCGTCGCAGCTGCGCTCGGCGATCGTCGCCCTCCCGGAAGGGTTCACGATCAACCCCGACGCGGCCGACGGCCAGACGGCGTGTAAGGACGACCAGGCCAACTTCGGCACCGAGCTGCCGGCCGAATGCCCGGACAGTTCGAAGATCGGCACCTTCAGCATCGGCACCCCGGCTCTCGACGGACCGTTGCCGGGCTCGATCTACATCGGCGACCCGAAGCCCGGAGACCAGTACCGCCTGATCCTCGCCGCCGATGGCTTCGGCGTCCACGTCAAGCTGACCGGGTCGATCAAGCCGGACCCCGCGACCGGCTCGTTGAGCACCGAAATCGTCGACCTGCCCCAGGTCCCATTCGAAAATCTCAACCTCCATCTCTTCGCCTCCGACCGCGGCCTGCTGGCGACGCCGACCCAGTGCACGGTCCACACCAGCCGGGCCAAATTCACGGCCTGGAAC
The DNA here is from genome assembly GCA_963836415.1 of uncultured Solirubrobacterales bacterium. Taxonomy (GTDB): domain Bacteria; phylum Actinomycetota; class Thermoleophilia; order Solirubrobacterales; family 70-9; genus VRUE01. Next base: position 623,008 of record CAWIJE010000004.1, on the reverse strand, counting down.
GATCTGCTGCCCGAACAGCGGACCGAAGTCGGGTTCGGGCTCTCATCCGGACCCGGCGGCACGCCCTGCCCGGGCCAGTCCCGGCCGTTCTCGCCCCACCTCGTCGCCGGCACCTCGAACCCGATCGCCGGCGCCTACTCGGACTTCCACTTGCGGCTCAACCGCGACGACGGCGATCAGTACCTCGGCGACCTCAACTTCAAGATGCCGCCCGGCTTCACCGGCAACCTGAGCGGCATCTCCTACTGCTCGGAGGGCGGGATCGCGCAGGCCGCCGCCAACCTCGGCCGCAGCGAGCAGGCAACCCCCAGCTGTCCCCCGGCGAGTCAGATCGGCACCACCAACGTCGCCGCCGGCCCCGGCTCCCACCCCTTCCATGCGGTCGGCAAGATGTACCTGGCGGGGCCGTTCAAGGGGGCGCCGCTGAGCCTGGTCGCGGTCACGCCGGCGCTGGCCGGGCCCTACGACTACGGCGTCGTCGTCGTCCGCGTCGCCCTCCACGTCGACCCGCTGACCGCGCAGGTCAACGCCGTCTCCGACACGGTGCCGAGCATCATCGGCGGCGTGCCGATCCGGCTGCGCTCGATCCAGGTCAACATCGACCGGCCCCACTTCACGATCAACCCGACCAACTGCACGCCGTTCACGGTCGACTCACAGGGGATCGGCGACCAGGGAACTGTCGCCAACTTCTCCTCGCCCTACACCGCGGTCAACTGCGCGACCCTGCCCTTCAAGCCGAAGATGAGCGTCAAGCGGATCGGCGGCGCCGGCGCCACGCGCCGCGCCAAGAACCCGACCCTGCGCTTCGACATGCGGACCCGAGAAGGCGACGCCAACATCAAGTCGGTCGCGGTCACCCTCTCCAACGCCTTCGAGATCGACCAGCGCCACCTCGGCAACATCTGCTCCGAGAAAGAACTCGCCGCGACCGAGTGCGCCGGCCGCAGCCCGATCGGGGAAGCGACGACGAAGACGCCGCTGCTCGACCAACCCCTGACCGGCCCGGTCTACGCCGTCTCTGGCTCGGGCGGCCTGCCGCGGCTGGCCTTCGTCCTCAACGGCCAGGTCGACCTGCTGCCGCGGGCCGACACCAAAACGCTCGGCAGCGGCCAGCTGCAGACGACGGTCCCGGTCGTCCCCGACGCCCCGATCGGCAACTTCCACCTGACCATCTTCGGCGGCAAGAACGGCTACCTGATCAACACCCGCAGCCTCTGCACCAAACCCCCGATCGACCGCGTCGATTACACCGCGCAGAACGGGAAGAGCTTCAGCCAGAAGGTCAAGGTCGACGCCTCCTGCGGCAAGTCGTCGAAGCGCAAGCGCGGCACCGGCCGCCGCGGCTGAGATCCGCTCCAGTACGGTGACGCGGTGCGCCGCAGCCTGATCGCGTCGATTCTCCTGGCCCTCGCCGTCGCGATCCCGATCGCCGGCTGCGGCGGGTCGGACTCGACCTCGACCGACTCCACCTCGGGGTCGGCTGGGGCCGGCGGCGGCAGCTTCGCGCCGCAGGCGACGCTGAGCGCGGTCGGCGGCACGGTGCGCACCGACAAGCCCCGCTTCGAGATCAAGGTGACGGCGACCCCCGGTGACACCAACATCAAATCCGCCTCGGTCAACCTGCCGCCCGTGGTCCTGATCGACACGACCGCGATCCGCGACCTCTGCACCAAGCAGGACCTGCGGTCGGACCGCTGCGCCGGCCATCAGCAGCTGGGCACGGCCGAAATCCACAGTCCCGCCTTCTCGCAGCCGCTGAGCGGCCCCGTCTACGCCGTCACCGGCTACGGCGGGCTGCCGCGCCTCGCCTACGTGCTGAGCGGGCCGGCGAGCGTCGTCCTCCAGGGCAGGGTCGTCTCCAAGGGCGGCAGGATCGCCGCCGGGGTCGACGACATCCCCGACACACCGATCGAGAGCTTCGAACTCCAGCTCGACGGAGGCAAGAACGGGTACCTCGTCCTCAGCCGCAATATCTGCGGCGCAAAGCCGCCGCCGGCCGAAGCGACGTTCACGAGCCAGGAAGACCAGCTGCACGAAGAAGAGATCCCGCTCGAGACGGAATGCGGGGGCTAGGGCCGTATGACCTTGAAGGCGACGCGCCTCGACGCCGATGAGTTGCCGGCCGCGTCGGTCGCGGTCAGCGTCGCCCGGTAGCGCCCGGGCTTCAGGCTCTTCTTGCCGATGCGGCCACCGAAGGGCTTGCGGTTGGCCCCGGCCGCCCCGGCCTGGGCGAAGGAGGACACGGCTTTGAAGCGCGGCTTGCGCTTGTGGCGGCTCGGCCGGCGGCGTTCGATCGTGAACCTGACCCGTGCCGCCTCGGAGAGGGAGTAGCGGAAGCTCGTGCCTCGTCTCGGCGTGCGCAGCAGCGGCACCTCGCCCATCCCGCGCGGCTTCACGGCCCAGACGCGGGGGCTGACGCTGACCTTGCTGATCACCGGGGCGACCACGTCCTTGGCGACCGCAGCAACGGGAAGTTCGATGTAGCGCGCGGCGGCGAGGTCGGCCGTCTCGTAGAGGCCGAGTTCACCGCCGACGACGACGCGACCGGCGCTGTCGACGGCCGCGTCGCCCCAGATCCCGCTCTGCCGCGGCGGCGGGACGATGCCGGCGCTGCCGAATTCCGGGTCGAGCTCGAGCGCGGCAGAGCTGCCTCCCACGCGGCGCATGCGCATCAGCAGGGCGCCGCCGCCGTTGTCGCCGTATTCACCCGTTCCGACCAGCAGGAAGCGCTCGGCGGCCGCTTCCCGGGAGCCGCCGAGGCGTTGCAGGGCGACGCCGAACAGGTTCTGGGTGCCGGGCAGCGAGGCAACCGAGCGGGTCCCCGGTATCTCCGCGCCGGTTCGGGCGTTGAAGGCGTCGACGCCGAAGTCGCGTTCGGTGTCTTTGCCCGGCTCGGTGTCGACGCTGCCGAAGACGTAGAGGGTGTCGCCGAGCAGGACCTGGCCGCCGCCGAGGTCGGACCCACCGCCGAAGTCGGTGACGACGTAGCCGCCGCCGTTGAAGCTGCCGTCGCGCGCCCCGCTCGGCAGGTAGCGGCTGATCAGCCAGTTCGAGACTCCGCCCGTGGTGGCGACGCCGACGGCGCGGATCGAGCCGTCGGCGTCGACCTCGACGCTGCGGTAGGTGTCGAAGCCGGCCGTCGGTTGGTCGACGAACATCCCGTTGCCCGGCACGCCCGGCCCGTCGAAAGTCGGGTCGAGATTTCCGTCGGAGTCCCAGCGCACGAGCCCGGCGCCGAGGCCGGCGGAGCCGACCGCCGTGATCGAGCCGTCGGCGGCGACCGTGATTGCTTCGAGGTCGTCGGAGGAGGTGCTGGGGCTCGCTTTGACGAAGCCGGTGTCGGCCGGGCCGAAGCTCATGTCGAGCGAGCCGTCGGTGTTGTAGCGGGCGATCGTGAATTCGGCGAAGTGAGTGGCGTCGACGGTCATACCGCCGGCGATGATCTTGCCGGTTCCGGGTTCGATCGCGAGTGCCCGGATCGCCTGTCCGAATCCAGAGAGTTCCGGGCCGTATAGGCCGGGAGCCTTGGCGATGCCGTCATCGCCGAACCCGGTGTCGAGGCTCCCGTCGCTGCGAAAGCGCACGAGCACCCAGCCGCCTTCGGTGGTCGCCGGCGGCCTCGCCGAAGCACCGCCGCCGACCAGGACGCGGTCCTGGCCGTCGACGACCATCGCCGTGCCCGACTCACGGTTGCCGGCCGCCGCGGTGCTTACGGTCGCCAGCCCGGCCGCGCCGAAGCCGCCGTCTGGGACACCGCCCTTGCCTGCCGCCACGGCCGTGGGGGCGACCACGAGCGTGGCCAGGGCTGCCACGGCGAGGACTCGCTTCATGTGCGGAGACTAGCCCTCTCCGTGAGAAATCCGCCCTGGGGAAGCGCCGTTTTTATCTCCGGCGGAGCCCGCGGAGGCCCGAAACTCCGCGCTTTTCGGGGATCTGGCACGACCGCACGGTCAAAATTCCGTGTTCTGGTTAAGAACCGGACTTGACAGTGATATGGCGGCTTGTCTATCTTGCCGTGGTCGCCTTCACGGCTTGGGAACTCGCTCAGAGTTGGCCGGGGGCGCATCGACGTTGCAGGGAGCGGGTTAGACAATTGTGGGTCGGCCGATCAACCGGTCGTGCGGCCCGGAACTCAGGGATAGGGAACGCAGAAACTCGATGTGGGACGCGAAGGGATCAGTCATCAAACCGGCCACCGGTGTGATCGTGCTCGCCTTCGTGGCGTTCTTCGCCCTCGCGGCCGGCGCCCTCGCCGCGCCGCCCACGGTCTCGATCGACCCGACGGCGACCGGGGGCTACAACACGGCTGAAGTCTCCGGCACGATCGACCCGAAAGGCGCCGAAGGCAATTACACCTTCGAGATCTCCACGGACGGGGTCACATGGAGCGACTTCAACTACGAAGGCTACCTGCCGCCCGGCAGCGGATCGACCAAAGTCGCGAACACGATCGGGGCCAAACCGGGCACCGAATTCCAGGTTCGCCTCGTAGCCCGGATCTCCGGTTCCGAAGGCGGTGAATTCATCTCCGCTCCTCCGAATCCGACCTTCACAACCAAAGCGGTCGCGGCTCCGGTCGTCACCTTTGCGCAGCCTTCGGCGGTGACCGGAACCTCGGCCCACTTCTCCGGAACGATCAGGCCCGAAGCCGATCCGACGAAAGCCCAGGCATTTGACGTCACCTGGTACTTCGAATGCACGCCGGAATGCCCCGACCTGCCGTCCGAAATCGTTCCAGCGGCAGAAGAAGAACACAAAGTCGAGGTCGACGCGAAGGATCTGCTTCCCGGAACGAGCTACCAGGTCAAATTCGTCGCGCAGAACGCCGGCGGCACCTACACCCAGACCAGGAGCTTCGCTACGCCGTTGGTCGCGCCCACGGTCAGAACGAGCGAAGCGCATGTGACGACGACGACGGCGAACCTCTCCGGCTCGATCAACCCGAACGGCGCCGAAGTCACTTACCACTTCGAGTACGGGCCGGGCTTCTCCCAGAGCAGCCCGACCAAATCGATCTTCGCCGGCACCGTTCCGGTCGCGGTCAACTTCAACATCACCGGCCTGGCGCCGGCCACCGAATATCCGTTCCGGCTCGTCGCCGAAAACTCGGCCGGCGAAGGGAAATCATCCGACAAGACCTTCACGACCCAGGCCGAAGTCGCGGGAACGTGCCCGAACGAAGAAGTCCGCGTCGGACCGTCGGCGGCCCTGCCGGATTGCCGGGCCTACGAGCTGGTCAACCCGCCCGGCACCGATTGGAGCGACATCGTCCGGGTCTGGCCCGGCTCCGACGACGGCAACCACATCTCCTACCTGACCCTGGTGCCGCCGGAAATCGCCAACAGCGCCATCGTCGCCTCCTCGTTCCTCTCGAGCCGAACCGAAACCGGCTGGACCACGAAGGACATCAACCTGCGGGTCAAATACGTCTACGGGCTCGACGTTTCGCTTCCCGCCTGCTTCTCGAGCGACTACACGCACGCGATCATCGACAGCCCGGCGACGATCGACGAAAACGACCAGGACACCGGCGCCCATGACTACGCCCGGATCGAAGTCGGCAACCCGGTCGGGGAACCCCTTTCCTACGGTCCGACCCTGCCCGACAAACAGCGCGGCTTCCCGCCGACCTACGTGGGCGGCTCGCCGGATCTCAGCCGCATCATCTTCTATATGCAGGCCGCCAAACTCTCGCCGGACACCCCCTCCCTCAGCGAAACCGCGATCTACTCGCACGACGCGACCGGCATCCACGTCGTCTCCCTCGACACCGAACACCACGCGCTGCCCGAAGTTCGCTCCGTCGGGTCAAACTGCCCCACCCGTCAAACGAGCAGCCGCAACGGCTCCTCTGCCGACGGGTCCAAGGTCTTCTACGAAGCGGGCTTCGGCACCGGCGGCACGATCTACCGCAACGACCTCGATACCGGCGAAGTGATCGCGGTGACCCAGTCCCACAAGACGGGCGAAACGAACATCGCCGGCAACGGCAGCTTTCAGTTCGCCAGCCCGGATGGGAACGTCGTCTACTTCACCAGTGGAGAACAGCTCACCGACGACGCCACCCCCGGCGGCGGCCTCTATCGCTTCGAAGCTTCGACCGACACCCTGGAACAGATCACGCCCTTCCTCGGGCTCCACTTCGACTTCGGCTTCCAGGGCGGCGCATTTCCCTCCGAGAACGTCTCCCGCGTGTACTTCAGCACCGAACATCGCCTGACGCCGGACGCGCCGCGCGGCGGATTGGGCATCTACGTCTGGGATAGCAATGACGAAGGGGGTGTGCCCGGGCCCGGCGGCCCGAGCAGGGGCACCACGCGGCTGATCACGTCTCTGACCGACGGCGGCATCAGCCGGGTCTCGGCGAACGGCCGTTACATGCTCTTCCAGAGCCGCAACTCGATCGACGGCGCCAACAACAAAAACAAGACCACGATCTATCAGTACGACGCCGTGACGCGGGACATCGCCTGCGTCTCCTGTCGCCCTAACGGCGCTCCGTCGCAGGCCGACTCGAACCTTGCCGACGAACCGGAATCGCTGACCTTCGGAATCATCAACCCGCGCAACATCAGCAACGACGGCCGGGTCTTCTTCAACTCGAGCGATCGACTGATCCCCGCCGACCAGACCCTCTCGCAGGATGTCTATGAGTACTACCAGGGAAGCGTCTCGCTGATCTCCTCAGGGCAGGGCGACCTGAACCAGTCCTACCTGGCCGACAACAGCGATGACGGCAAGCACGTCTTCTTCCTCACGCGGAACGCGTTCCGGCCCGAGGACAAGGACTCGGCCGAGCTCGACCTCTACGACGCCCACACGGACGGTGGCTTCCCGCTGCCAAAACCAGAGCCGCCGGCCTGTGAAGGCGAAGCCTGCCGCACCTCTACCTCGGCGAAGCCCGAAGACGCCGCTCCGACGACCCCCAACTTCTCCGGCGCCGGCAACGCCCGACCGAAGCGGGTCAGGCCGAAACACCATCACCACAAGAAGAAGCACCACAAGAAGAAGCATCATCGGAAGGCGGACCACAGAGGAGCGGGACGATGAGGACCGCCAAGCTCGGTGTCCTGGTCGTGCTCGCCTTCTCGGCGATGCTCGCGGCGTTCGGGGTCGGCAGCGCCTCGGCCGATTTCGGCTTCAAATCGTTCAGCTTCACCTACCTCGACCCGTACACCAAGGAGCCGACCACACAGGCGGGGGTCCACGCGGACCTCATATCCCAGTTCACGACCAACTCGATAGTCAATCCGGAAGGGGCTCTGGTCAGCGACGGCCAACCCAAGGACGTCCAGACAGAGCTCCCGGCCGGCTTCTACGGCAATCCGGAAGCGATCCCGTTCTGCACCTCGGCATTCCTGATCAGCAACGGCGGCATCTGCAACCCCGCGGCGCAGGTCGGCCTGCTCTCGATCGCCGTCGACAACCCGCCGAGCTTCTATCTCGACCTGCCCGTCTACAACATGGCAGCGACCGACGAAGAAACCGCGGTGCTTGCCGGAAACGTGTTCGGCGCCCTCGTCAAGGTCATTCTCTCGGTCAGGACCGACGGCGATTACGGATTGCGAGCCGACATCCACGGGATCAATCAGGGCCTCCCGCTCTACGGGGTCAAACTGACCCTCTGGGGCGTTCCCGCTGATCCGGTCAACGATCCGAACCGGCTCGCCGGGCTGTTCCAGGGCGGCCTCAGTGCCGGCATCGACCCGAAACCGTTCCTCTCCATGCCGACCCACTGTGGTCCGACGGTGACGAAACTGCGAGCCGATTCTTGGCAGAACCCGGACCAATTCATCTTCGAGGAAGAACCGCTGACGGTGACCGGGTGTGACGCGCTCAACTTCGAACCGAGCCTGAAAGCGAGGCCGACCACCAACGCCGCCGACTCGCCGACCGGACTCGACGTCGATATCACCATCCCTCAGAGCGACGACCCCGAAGGGCTCTCCGCCTCCCACCTGCGGAAGGCAGAGGTGAACCTTCCCGAAGGGCTCACCCTCAACCCGTCCGGCGCCAACGGGCTCGGCTCCTGCACCCCACAGCAGATCGGCATGACCAGCGCGCCCGGGAGCGGCATCGGTCATTTCGACAAAACGCCGAATCGCTGCCCCGACTCGTCGAGGATCGGCAGCGTCGAAGTCGACACGCCGATCTTTGCGGACCCCCTGCACGGTTCGGTCTTCGTCGCCACTCCGCACGACAACCCGTTCAACTCCCTGGTCGCGATCTACGCGGTGGTCGAAGGTCGCGGGATCGTCGCGAAGCTTCCGGGCGAGGTCACGCTCGATCCCGAGACCGGGCGGATGTCGGCAGTGTTCGACGAAAACCCGCAGCTGACCTTCGAAGACTTCAAGCTGACCTTCTTCGGCGGCGCCCTGGCCCCCTTCGTGACGCCGCCTGGCTGCGGGGTCTTCTCGACCACGTCGGTGATGACTCCGTGGTCGGCGCCCGAATCCGGGCCGCCGGTGACGCCGAGCGACAAATACCGGATCACGCAGGGGCCGCACGGCCAGAAATGCGTCTCGAATGAAGACGGGTTCCTCAACAAACCGGACTTCGAAGGGGGCTCGGTCGCTCCCCTCGCCGGTCAGTACCGGCCGTTCGTCATCAACCTACGCCGGGAAGACGGAACCCAGCGATTCCAAGCGATCACCGTGCAGCCGCCGCAGGGTCTGCTCGCCAAACTCGCGGGCACCGCGATCTGCTCTGATTCCGCCCTGGCCGCGGCGGCGCGAAAGACCGGCAGCGAAGAGCAGGCGAGCCCGAGTTGCCCGGCGACGTCGGTGGTCGGCAACGTCTTCACCGCCGCGGGCTCCGGACCGGCTCCTTACAACGTCCCCGGCAAGGCCTACCTGGCCGGTCCGTACAAGGGCGCGCCGCTGAGCCTGGCGATCATCACGCCGGTGCTCGCCGGGCCGTTCGACGTCGGCACGATCGTCGTCCGTTCGGCGCTGAAGCTCGATCCCGGCACGGCCCAACTGACGGTGATCTCGGACCCGATCCCGACGATCTTCGAAGGGGTGCCGTTGGACGTGCGCTCGATCTCGATCAGGATCGACAAACCGGACTTCTCCCTCAACCCGACCAGTTGTGACCCGGCCTTCGTGACCGGCTCGCTGCTCTCCACTCGCGGCAACGTCGCCTCTCTGCTCAACCCGTTCCAGCTCGGCGAGTGTGGGCAGCTCAAGTTCAAGCCGAAGATCGGCCTCTCCCTCAAGGGCAGCTCGAAGCGCAGGGGGCACCCGGCCCTGACCGCAGTGCTCCAGCCGCGCCCGGGAGACGCGAACATCGATTACGTCGCGGTCAAGCTGCCGCCGACCGAGCTGCTCGACCAAAACCACATCGGCACGGTCTGCACCCGGGTCCAATTCGACTCCGATCGGTGCCCGGCGGCGTCGGTCTACGGCAAGGTCTCGGTGACCAGCCCGCTCGTCGACTATCCGTTGACCGGCAATGTCTATCTGCGACCCAACCCCGCGCACAAGCTGCCCGACCTGGTCACCGACCTGCGCGGCCCTGCCAGCCAGCCAATCAGGATCGAGGCTGCCGGCAAGACGGACGCCGTCAAGGGCGCGCTTCGCAACACCTTCGAATTCGTGCCTGACGTTCCCTTCACCAAGTTTGTCCTTCAGCTCAAAGGCGGCGACCACGGGCTGTTGCAGAACTCGGTCAACTCATGCGCCGGGAAGAACAAAGCAGAAGTCAAATTCGGCGCGCACAACGGGCTGGTCTACACGGCCCGGCCAACGCTGACGGCGAAGTGCGGCAAGAAGAAGGCGGGGCGCAAGTGAGCGCTCCCGCAAACGGCCATCGGCACCTGCGGCTTTTTGGCGCATCGATGCTGCTCGCCGTGATCGGCGCCGTGCTGCCCTCCTTGGCTTCCGCGGCCTTGCCCGACGGCCGCGGCTGGGAGCTGGTTTCGCCGGTCGACAAAAACGGCGGCGCGATCAACGCCGCCGGCAGCGTCGCCGGCGGCGGCGTGCTGCAGGCGTCCACCGACGGCGAGTCGGTGACCTACAGCTCGAGTGCCTCCTTTGGCGCGGAAGCCCAGAGCGCGCCCGCGGGCAGCCAGTACCTCTCGACCCGGGGCGATTCGGGCTGGACCACGAAAAACCTCACCGTGCCGATCTTCTCCGGCTCGTTCGGCGCCAACCCGGATGGCGTTCCCTACCAGCTCTTCTCGACCGACCTCGGCCGTGGGCTTTTGCTCAATGGCCTGCACTGCCGCGCGGAGGAAGGGACCTGCCCGGTCGCCAACCCGCCGTTGCCCGGGACCACCGCGCCCAGTGGCTACCAGGATTACTACCTCTGGAATGCGGGTCCCTCGTTTCAGGCGCTGGTCGACGACATCGACGTCGCGAACCTGCCCTATGGCCCTTCCAACTTCGACCTCGCCTTCGCCGGCGCCTCGCCCGACCTCGGCCATGTGGTGCTCTCGACCTGCTCGGCGCTGACCGCCGGCGCCACGGAAGTGTCGCTTGCGGGGGGCTGCGACCCCACCCAGCCGAATCTCTACGAGTGGTCTGCGGCCACCGGCCTGACCCTGCTCAACTCCGTTCCCGGCGCCGCGCTCGCCGCGCAGGCCACGGCCGTCTCGGCCGACGGCAGCCGCGTCTACTGGCGGAATCTGAACAACGCCAACCTCTTCTTGTGGCAGGCCGGCTCGAGCAAACAGCTCGATGCCGCGGCGGGGGGAGGGGGGAGCTTCCAGATGGCGACTCCGGATGGAGGCGTCGCGTTCTTCCTCAAAGGCGAACACCTCTGGCGCTACGACGCCTCGGCTGACGCTGCCGCCGACATCACACCGGCGGGCGGCGTCGCGGGGATGCTCGGGGCGTCCGACGATGGCGAGTTTGCCTACTACGCGAACGCTGCCGGCGTCTTCCTCTGGCACGAAGGCGCAACCGTCAAAGTCGCCGAAGCGCCACAGGCCACCGAACCGTCGAGCTACCCACCGACGACCGGCGCTTCGAGGGTCAGCGCCGACGGCGACAAGCTCGTCTTCCCCTCGATCGCTCAGCTCACCGACTACAACAACGCCAACAACAAATCCGGCGTGCCCGAGTCGGAGGTCTACCTCTACGAAGCCGCCACCGGAGAACTCCGCTGCGTCTCCTGCCGCCCGAACGGCCTGCGTCCGGGCGCCTCCTCGAGCATCCCCGGCTCGAATCCCAACGGCTCGGCATCCGGCGCTACCAACTCCTACAAGTCCCGGGTGCTCTCCACAAACGGGCGGCGAGTCTTCTTCAACTCCGAAGACCCGCTGGTCTCCTCCGACACCAATCGGGAAGTCGACGTGTACCAGTGGGAGGCCGACGGCGAAGGAACCTGCACCAAACCGATCGGCTGCGTGACGCTGATTTCCAGCGGACGCGCGGCCGGCGGCGCGACCTTCGTCGATGCCTCCACCGACGGCTCCGATGTCTTCTTCGTCACCGATGGCTCGCTGGTCGGCAGTGACCCGGGGGCCTTCGATCTCTACGACGCCCGGGTCGGCAGCGGCCTGGAAGAAGAACTGGAAGAAATCCCCTGCTTCGGAGATGCCTGCCAGGACCTTCCGAGCGAACCCGTCGACCCCGGGCTGGCCACACTGGTCCCCGGTCCCGGCAATCCGCGGATCACCTACGTCAAACACCACCGTCGCGAACCCAACCACTGCCGGTCCAAGAAGAGCGCCAAGTGCAACAAGGGCAAGCACAAGGGCAAGGGCAAGCACAAGGGCACGAACCAGAAGAAAGGCAACCGATGAGGCGTGTCGCCCTCGCAACGATCGGCGTCGCGCTCATCGCGCAGCTGGCCCTGGCCTCGTTCGCCTCGGCGGCCGTCCCGACGCTGGGGCCGGTCTCGGCCACCAATATCCAGGGCGTCTCGGCACTGCTCAGGGGGACCGTCAACCCGCAGGGCCTGGCAACTTCCTACAGCTTCGAATACGTCGACGAGGAGACCTTCGAAGCGACGGGATTCGCGGGCGCCCCCTCGACGCCCACCACGGCCGCCGGCCAGGGTTCGAACGCCCACTCGGCACAGGCCGCAATCGAAAACCTCAAACCCGCCACGACCTACCACGTGCGCCTTCAGGCCGGCAACTCCTCGGGAACGGCCAGCGCCGAAGGAACCTTCATCACCACCGAGGGCTTCGGCTTCCTCCCCGGGGCCGAGGGCTTCGGCGTGCGCGCAATTGCTGACGGCGGCGGCCCGGCGAGCGAAGCCGGCTCGCATCCGTACCGGTTGAACATCGATCTCGGCTTCAACAAGGGCGGCGAATTCGAAGGGCAGCCGGGCACTGAGTTCCCGGATGGAGATCTCCGCGACCTCAGCATCGTCATGCCGCCCGGAATGATCCTCAACCCGTCCGTGCTGCCAATGTGCCCGGCCTCGGCGTTCGCCCGCCCCCGCACGTCGCCTTTCGAGGTGTCCCTCTCGGGCGAGAGCTGCCCGGACGAAACCCAGGTCGGCACGGTCGACGTCGAAACCTCGCGCGGAAGCGGCGAAGTGCGCCGCTTCGGCCTTTTCAACCTCGAACCGCCACCCGGAGTCGCCGCCCAGCTCGGCTTCGCTCCCTTCGGATCTCCCGTGATCCTCGAGGTCACCTTGCACGAAGACGGCGGGGGTGCCTACTCGATGACGTTCCGGGCCCGAAACATCCCTCAGTCGCTCAACATCAACAGTCTCTCGATGAACGTCTGGGGCATTCCCTGGGCCGCTTCGCATGACGGAGAACGGGGCAACTGCCTCAGCGAGGCGGAGCCGATTTTCCCCTGGGCAAAATGCTCGGTCGGCAGCGCCGAGAACTTCCACGCCCCGGCCTCCTTCCTGAGTCTGCCGACGCGCTGCTCGGGCACGCTCCCGTTCCATGCGGCCGCGACCGCCTGGCAGCAGCCCGCCGAGAAGACGGCCGACGACCTCAGCCACGACTCGGGCGGCGTTCCGACCGAGCTCGGCTCCTGCGGGAAAATCCCGTTCGAACCGACCTCAGTAGGGCTGCTCACCGACCAGAAGGCTTCCTCGCCGAGCGGCTTCAACTTCCGTCTCCAGAACGATGACGTCGGTCTCACCGCCGTCAACCAACCGACCGCGCCGCCGATCAAGAAGGCTGTGGTTCGACTGCCGCCGGGCGTTTCCGTCAACCCGTCGGTCGGTGCAGGCCTCGGAACCTGCAGCCCTGCCCAGTACGCTGCCGAGACCGTCACCTCGGAACCGGGCGCCGGCTGTCCGAACGGCTCGAAACTCGGTGATTTCTCAGTCCGCACGCCGCTTTTCGACGAGCTCTTCGAAGGCTCGATCTATCTGGCCACCCCGGACGACGTCTCCACCGGCGCGTCCCATGCGGAGAACCCGTTCGACGCGCTTGTCGCCGTCTACCTCGTCGCCAAGGCCCCTGAACGCGGGATCCAGGTGAAGCTCGCCGGCCTGATCGCGCCCGACCCGAACACGGGTGACGTGATCGCCACCTTCGACGGGCTGCCGCAGCTGCCCTACACCGACCTGAACATCAACTTCCGCACCGGCCAGCGCGCCTTCCTGATCACGCCGCCGGGCTGTGGGACCTTCAAGACCGAGGTTGACACGACCCCGTGGGCAGAAGGCCAACCGTCCACCCACACGAGCTCGAGCTCGGACATCACCAGCGGAGTGGGGGCAGGTCCCTGTCCCCCGCCGGGCGCGCCTCCATTCGCACCGGGTGCGACTGCCGGCGCAATCAACTCGAACGTCGGCTCCTACACGCCGTACTTCGTCCACCTGACCCGGCGCGACAACGAACAGGAGATCACCTCGTACTCGCTGGTCCTGCCGAAGGGGATCACCGGCAAGCTCGCCGGGGTGCCCTTCTGCCCCGAGGCGGACATCGAACGATCACGGTCGAGGCAGGGCGCCGCCGAGACCGCATCGCCCTCCTGCCCCGCGGCCAGCCAGGTCGGACGCACGCTCACCGGCTACGGCGTCGGCTCCGCGCTGACCTACGCCCCGGGCAGGGTCTACCTCGCGGGCCCGTACCACGGCGCGCCGCTCTCTCTGGTGACGATCAACTCAGCCACCGTCGGGCCGTTCGATCTCGGCACGATCGTGATCCGGTCCGCCTTCCAGGTGAACCCGGAAACGGCGCAGCTCGAGATCGACTCGCACGGGTCTGATCCGATTCCCCACATCATCGACGGCATCCCGCTGCACCTGCGGGATATCCGCATCTACATCGACCGGTACCAGTTCACCCACAACCCGTCGAGCTGCGAGGCATCCGCGCTGGTCTCGACCTTGACCGGCTCGGGGGCGACGTTCTCCAACCCGAGCGATGACTCCTCGGCCAGCGTCTCCAAACACTTCCAGTTGCTCAACTGCCTGACGCTCGGCTTCAGGCCCAAGCTCGGCATACGCCTGCGCGGCGGCTCGAAGCGCGGCGACTACCCGCAGCTACGGGCGACCTTCGCCAGCCGTGGCCCCGGGGATTCCAACCTGAAGCGGATCGAGGTCACCATGCCGCACTCCGAGTTCCTGGCCCAGGAGCACATCCAGTCGATCTGCACCAACGTCCAGTTCAACGCGGAGCAGTGCCCGCCCGACTCCGTCTATGGACACGCCGTGGCCTACACGCCGCTGTTCGACGAGCCGCTTCGGGGCGACGTCTATCTGCGCTCGTCCCAGCACAGGCTGCCCGATCTGGTCGCCTCCCTGCGGAGCGGCGCTGTGCGAATCACCCTGCAAGGCAAGATCGGCCCCGCCAAACAGGGGATCCGTGCCCTCTTCGACAAGGTCCCCGATGCCCCGATCGAACGCTTCGTCATGACCCTCGACGGGGGCTCAAACGGGCTCCTGGTCAACTCGGCGAACATCTGTACCGCGCCGCCGACGGCGACGGTCAAGGCGCTGGGTCAGAACAACATCGGCGCCGCCTTCACGACAGTCCTGCGCGGTCAGTGCAAAGGGAAGGGCAAGAAGAAGGGCGGCAAGGGGAAGCCGGCCAAACGGAACGGTGGGAGACAATGGGCGCGATGACCGGCAAGCGGATATCTCTGATCACGATCTGCGCGGCGGTGCTTGTCATCGGCGCGATCGGGGCGATCCCGGCGCAGGCGGCGGAACCAAAAAACCCGGCTAACCCGCTCTTCATATTCCGGCCACTGCGCCCGGAAGACGCCGAAAACCCGCCGCTCGTACCTCCGATCGGCGACTTCGAAGGCCCGTGCGGACTCGCCGTGACCAGCACCGGCAGCTTCCTCGTATCCGACTACTACCACGACGCCGTCCATATCTTCGGAGCGGCCAAGGCCTACGGTGGCTCGATTCAAGACTTCGAAGAGTTCGACGGTCCGTGCGCCGTGTCCCTCGACGCCTCGGATGCCCTCTACGTCAACAACTACCACCGCAGCATCGTGAAGATCACCAACTTCCCCGGCGGCACACCGGTCAGCACGGTGATCACCGGCGCCGGGGTCGACTCCGAGCACCCGACCGGCGTCGCGGTCAACCGAGCGACGGAAACCGTCTACGTCAACGACCGCACCCACCTGGCCGCCTTCGACACCACCGGAGCGCCCCTGGGCCAGATCGGCGTCGGCCAGATCGGCGACTCGCAGGGGCTTGCCGTCTCCGAATTCGCCGACACGAAAGGGTGGCTCTACGTCCCGGACGCCTCCACCGAGACGATCAAGGTCTTCGACCCGGCGACCAGCACGGTCAACCCCGTGGCGACGATCGACGGGCACGATACGCCTGAAGGGAAATTCATCTCCCTGCGGGATTCAGCGATCGCGGTCGACAGGGTCACCGGGGAGATATACGTGGTCGACGACCTACAGCCCAACGACACAGAGCGGGCCGAAGCGGCGATCTACGTCTTCACCTCGGCGGGGGTCTACAAAGGCCGCCTCAAGTACAACATCGTCGATGCCAAGCCCCCGGGCCTCGCTGTGGACAACTCGGAAACCCCTACGCAGGGCCGGGTCTATGTCACCACGGAGAACTCTGAACGGGCAGCCGTCTTCGCCTACCCGCCGGGGGCGGCGACGAACGTCGCCCTGCCGGCGTTGCCCTTGCCGGATCAACAGACAGGCGAAATCGAAGAGGAACCGTGGGCCGGCGAAGAAGAAGAAGGTTCCTTCGCCCCGATCGCGCCGATGCCCTTGACGGCGGTCACCAGGTCTGCGCCGGTCACGCAGTCGGTTGTCCCGGCTACGGCGAAGCCGGCAAAGCGGCATCCGCGCCACCGGCGCGCGGCACACCGTCGCGGCACACGGACTTCAAAAAACCACCAGGCAAAGCGAGGTAGGCAAGGATGAGGAGGCGCGCGCTCAAGAGCGCTCTGATGGTCGCAGTACTGGTGCTACTCACGGTCACGGCCCTGGCCGGAGCCGAGAAGGTCAAAAAAGGCAACCTCCAAGTCGATGTCACCGGAAAGCTGACGCCGAGCACCCTGCCGCGCGACGGCGAAAAACCGATCAAGGTGACCGTGGGTGGCAAGGTCACGACGAGCGACGGCTCCGAACCGCCGAAGCTGAAGACGCTCGACATCGAGCTCAACCGAAGCGGTCGGATCCAGAGCGCCGGCCTGCCGGTCTGCGGCTATCACTCGATCCAGCCGGCCTCCTCCTCGCGGGCGCTGAACGCCTGCAGGTCGAGCCTCGTCGGCAAGGGCACCTTCAAGGCGCAGATCGCCCTCAGCGGGCAGCCGCCCTACCCGACCGGCGGTCGGATGCTGCTCTTCAACGGCAAAGAAGGCGGCAAGTCGGTCCTCTTCGGTCACCTCTACGCGGCGCACCCCTTCGCCACCTCGTTCGTGATCGTCTTCGCGATCAAGAAACAGAGCAAGGGCGATTTCGGCACCGATCTCGCGGCAACGTTGCCGCCCTCGCTGCTCAACTGGGGCAACATCACCGCGATTGAAATCTCGCTCTCGCGGACGTACTCCCACGGCGGCAAGAAGCTCGGCTACCTGAGCGCCGGCTGCCCGACCCCGAAGGGTGTCCCGACCGCGGTCTTCCCGCTGACCCGGGCGACGTTCGGCTTCACCGACGGCCGCTCGATCTCGGCGACGGTGAACAACACCTGCAAGGCCAGCGGCTAGCGGCCCCGGACCCGGCGCCCCCTACACTTTCAGCAGTGGGCAGAGGCAGGGGAATAGCGCTCGTCTGGGCGATTTTCGCGGTGCTGCTGGCGCCGTCGAGCGCAGTCGCGGCTTCGAACTGGGCGGAGACCCAGCTGCCCGGCCCGGCGGGCAAGGTCTTTCTGCTCGGCGTCTCCTGTCCGTCGACGTCGTTCTGCGTCGCCGCCGGCACCAACAACCTGATCGCCTCGAGCACCAACCCGGGAGCCGGAGCCTGGAACTTCGTCTACGCCGGCGAAGGCCCGGCGCCGGAAACGGACAACTGGCCGGCCGCCTTCATCAGCGGCCGCCAGATCCAGGGGATCTCATGCCCGTCGATCCGCCTCTGCGTCGGGGTCACCAACCAGGGGAACGTCTACACCTCGACCAACCCGACCGGGCCCGCCTCGAGCTGGCAGGTGACCCAGATCGACGGCAAGGGGCGCAACACACACCTCTTCGCCGTCTCCTGCCCCAGCGTCTCCCTCTGCGTAGCGGTCTCCGGCAAGCGCGACGACGAAGGCAAGATCCTCACCTCGACCGACCCGACCGGCGGGCCGACCGCCTGGCAGCAGGTTCAGCTGCCAGGCGACTACGAACTCCGCGGCGTCTCCTGCGGCTCGCCGACCCTCTGCGTGGCGGTGGCGAGCGACGGGCGGATCATCTCCTCGACCGACCCGACGGGCGAAGCCTCGGCCTGGCAGCCTGCCGGCGCGCCCGGCGGCCCGGGCGGCCTGCGTGGGATCTATTGCCTGGCCGCTCCGTTCTGCGTCGGCGGCAACCTGAGCGGCAACCTGCTGACCTCGACCAACCCGACCGCCGCGGCGCCGAGCTGGAACACCTTCAACGGCGGCGGCACGGTGCAGGTCACCGGGGTCTATTGCCCCTCGGCGAACCAGTGTGTCGCCGTCGACAACAACGGTGACGTCCTCACCTCGACCAACCCGACCGGGGGCAGGGGGGCCTGGTCGCTGACCAACATCGCCCCCTACGAAGCGGTTCAGAGGGAAACCGAACTCGAGGGCAACGCGCTCTTCGCCGCCGCCTGCCCCTCCAGCGACTTCTGTGTGCTGACCGGTGCGCTCGGCCGCATCTTCACCAGCACCGATCCGTTCGCCGCGGCGCCGAACCCGGCGACGCCGGGCAAGAAGAAGCAGAAGAGGAAGGGGCCGAAGCGGCCGCGGGTGAAGATCGCGAAGCTGCGTATGCCCGGCCTCGACCAGTCCGGTCGCCCGAAGGGCCCCGTCCTGGTCCGCTTCTTCGCCAAGGGCGGAGCCCGCGGCTTCCTCTGCAAGGTCGACAGCCGACGCTTCAAGCCCTGCCACTCGCCCCGTCGCTACCAACTCGGCGTCGGCAAGCACGCGTTCTCGGTCAGGGCGATCGGTTCGACCCGCCTGCGCGGGCCGGTGACCAGCGAAAAGTTCTATGTAGGCCGCCACTGCCACCGCCTCCCGAACGGCCCGAGGCTCTGCGTCGGCAACGGCCCCGGAGCGTGGCGGCGGGACTAGGCGGAGAGCTTGACCGGCAGCGTCTTGAGCTGGTTGAGGAAGGCCGACTCGACGAAGGTGGGCTGGCCGGCGATGGTCATCTCGGGGTAGCGGGCGAGGGTCTCCTCGAGCAGGATCTTCAGCTCCAGCCGGGCCAGGGCGGTGCCGAGGCAGAAGTGACGGCCGCCGGCCCCGAAGGCCTGGTGTTCGGGGTTGCGCAGGACGTCGAAGTGGTCGGGATTCTCGTAGCGGGTCTCGTCGCGGTTCGAGGAGGCGTACCACATGACCACCTTCTCGCCCTCCTTGATCTCCTGGCCGTTCAGCACCGTGTCCTTGGTCGCCGTGCGGCGGAAATGGGCGAAGGCGGGGAACATCCGCAGCGCCTCCTCGACCACGCCGGGAATCAGCTCCGGGTCGTCCAGAACCAGCTGCAGCTGCTCGCGGTCTTCGAGCAGGGCCCGCATGCCGCTGCTGTAGGTCGAGCGCGTGCTGTCGTTGCCGGCGGCGACGAGCAGGAAGAAGCCCATCACGATCTCGTGCTCCTCGAGCACCTCTCCTTCGACGTCGGCGTGGACGAGGACGCTGGTCAGGTCGTCGGTGGGGTTCTCGCGACGGGTGGCGATCAGGGCGCTGCAGCGGGCGAAGATTTCGGTGATCGCGCCGGTGATCACCTCTTCGATCGTCTCGGCGCCCTCGGGGCTGTAGTCGGGGTCGCTGGCGGCGAGCGCTTTGTTCATCAGCTCGGCCCAGGCCTGGTCTTCCTCCTCGGGGATGCCCATGAAGCTGCCGATCACGCGGGAGACCGCGGGCTGGGCGACGTCGCTGACCAGGTCGCAGGTCTCACGTCCCTCGAGGCCGTCGAGGATGTCGACGACGATCTTGCGGATCGCGGGCTCGTGGGCGGCGATCCGCTTCGGTGTGAAGCCGGCCTGGAAGAGCGCCTTGAGCCGGTCGTGCTTGGGCGGGTCCATGCCGATGAACATCGCCCGCGCCAGCTCGATCGGGAAGACCTCGTTGATCGCGACGACGCCGCCCAGTTCAGAGGAGTAGGTCTGCCAGTCGCGGCTGACCGCGTGCACGTCGTCGGCGGTGGTCACCGACCAGAACCCGGCGGCGGCCGGGAACTCGGTCACTTCCGAGGTCCAGTGGACCGGGCACTCGCCGCGCATCCGCTTGAAGAGGTCCAGCGGCGGACCGTCGACCCAGTGCTTGCGCTCGAGGACGAGCTCGTCCTTGACGTCGCCCTCAGTCGCCGCGATCTCGGTCCGCTCCTCCACTTCGCGGCATCCTACTGGCTGGCTGGCCAGTATGGAAGAACCGGTCGAGTTCTTCGATCTGTAATCACGCCTAAAGCTGCGCCGGGGCATGCCGATCTGGTTCATACGATGAGCCGACGAAGCGCAAGCGGCAGGGCGGCGATCAGCGCTCCCGAGCGCTCCCTCGCCAAGGCGCTGGGGGCGGTGCTCGGGCTCGGCGCCTCCTTCGTCTTCCTCTCGCTGGCCCTGCCGCACCCGCCCGGCGGCGATGACGTCGCCCTGCTCGCGATCGGCGTGGCGATGGCGCTGATCGCTCCCGTCTGCTGGTTCTACGGAGGGCGGATCCCGCGGCTCGGCCTGCACGCGATCCTGGCCCTCGCGATCGCCGCCACCGGCGGCCTCACCTACGCCAGCTCGGTGGCCGCCGGCGGCTACGGCTCGATCTTCGTCTGGGCGATGCTGATCGCCGGCTACTTCTTCCCGCGCCGGCTCGCGATCGCCTACCTGGCATGGGCGCTGGTCGTCTACGCGGTGACGCTGGCGACGGTCGAGAGCACCGCCGGCTACTCGCCGGTGACCCGCTGGCTGATCACCGCCGTCTCGCTCACCGTGGTGATGGGCCTGACCTCGGAGATCGTGCAGCGGCGCGAGCGTGCCGACGCGCGCGCCCGGCGCTTCTTCGACATCTCCCAGGACATGCTCAGCACGATGGACCTCGAGGGGCGCTGCGTCGAGATCAACGCCGCCTGGAAGACCTGGCTCGGGTACCGCCCTGAGGACATGGAGGGCCGCGCCCTGCTCGACATCACCCATCCGGGGGACCTCGAGCGGGCGATGAAGGAGGCGGCGGAGGTCTTCCACGGCAAGGCCAGCGCCGGGCTGGAGACGCGGGTGCGAGCCAAGGACGGCGCCTGGCACTGGCTGCGCTCGACCGCGACCTATGCCGCCGACGAGCAGCTCGTCTACGCCCGCTCGACCGACATCACGGCGCTGAAGCGGGTCGAGGCCGAGCGCGAGGAGCTGCTGCTCGAGGTCGAGAAGCTGGCCCGCAGCGACACCCTCACCGGGTTGCCGAACCGGCGGGCACTGCAGGAACAGCTGCCGCGTGAAATGACCCGCGCGCGGCGTAAGCGCGCGCCGCTCTGCCTGGCGATCGTCGACGTCGACCGCTTCAAGGCCTACAACGACAGCCAGGGCCACCTCGCCGGCGACGAGCTGCTGCGCCGCTGCGCCGTCGCCTGGGACTCGGAGCTGCGCGGCGAAGACACGATCGCCCGCTTCGGCGGCGAGGAGTTCGTCGTCGTCATCCCCGAGTGCCCGGTCGAGCAGGCGAGCGCGATCCTCGAGCGGCTGCGCGGCGCGACTCCCGACGGGCAGACCGTCTCCGCCGGGCTCGCGGTCTGGGACTTCGAGGAGTCGGGGGAGGCGCTGATCGGCCGCGCCGACGCCGCCCTCTACGCGGCGAAGGAGAGCGGCCGCGACCGGCTGGTCGAGGCGGCGACGGCCTGAGCGCCCGCGCTCACCATTTGTCGCTCTCCTCCATCGCCCGCTCGTAGGCCTCCTCGGCGCCGAGGAAGGGCGCCAGGGTCATGTAGGTCGCCATCGGCGCCAGCTCCGGCAGGCCCTCCGCCCCTTTCGCCTTGACCCGGTCGTGGATCAGGGCGTAGATCGCGCCGCCGATCGCCTCGGCCGCGATCGGCGGCGTGTCCGGAGACTGCTCGTAGCCGGGGACGAGCAGCGCCTCGAGGCCTTCCATCACGGTGTCGCGGGTGCGCAGCGCGTTGCGGCCGACCGTGTAGGTCTCGACCGCGCCGAGCCGCGTGTACTCGGGCTCTTCCATGGCGAAGGCGAACATCGCCTCGTAGGCGGCGCGCACCGACTCCTCCCAGCTCTTGGCACGGCGGAAGGCGGGGAGGACGGAGCCGAGCATCTGCGCCGAGCCGCTGTCGAGGGCGGCGAGGAAGGCCTCTTCCTTGTTGGCGAAGTGGCCGTAGAAGACGCGCTGCGAGGTGCCGGCGCGCTCGACGATCTCGGCGACCGTGGCCGCCGCGTAGCCTTTCTCGGCGACGACCGCGGCGAGCGCCCGCAGGACCCGCTCGGGCGGGTGGGCGACGGCCTGGCGCTCGGCGAAGGGGCGGGCCCGGCGGCCGCGGCGGCGCGGCCCCTCGAGCGAGCCGGGCGGGGTGGGGTAGGAGAGGGCCCAGTCGGCGATCTGCTCGGCCAGCCCCGGCAGCGATCCGGCTTCGTCGCTGTAGAGGCGCTTCTGGATCACCTTCTGCAGCCCGCCGACCATCGCCCGCACCATCTGCGGCGGCACCCCCTCGCGGCCGGAGACCTGGTTGAACTGGCTGACGCCGAAGCTCTGGAAGACGTCGAGGGTGCGCTCGACCTCGGCTTCGCCCGCCGGGCCGGCGGCGTAGATCTCGACGAAGCACATCTTCGAGGCCGCGGGCTGATTGGCGATCAGCCCGAGCAGGGCGTCGACCGCCTGCCGCAGCCTCGCCTCGCCGGTCGGCGCGTCCTCGGCCCGTTCGATCACCGCCAGCGTCGGCTCGATCAGGCCCTCGACCGCCGCCATCAGCAGCTCCTGCTTGTCCTCGAAGTGCTCGTAGAACGTCGCCCGCGAGACGCCGGCGAGCTTGACCAGGTCGGCGATCGTCGTGCTCTCGTAGCCCCGCTCGGAGCTGAGCGCCACCAGGGCGCCGAAGAGCCTCTCGCGCTGGCTCCGGTTCGACTCCTCGGGCGCATTACCCCGCCCAGGCGGCATCTTGCGCGAGCGCAGCTCAGCAGCGTTCCCCCACGGTGTCCGCACCATCCTGCGCCCACCTTAACCGGGGTACGCGCCCGTTACAGCGGTTCGATCCGGTCGTAAAATCTTCCGGTACGCAGTCTCCTATTAAATTCTTGTGTTCCTAAAGGTAAATGCGGCGCGATCCTTTCTGCGAAAGCGCTTTTACCACTCGCAAAAGTTCCAAAAGAGTTCAGCGCCGGCCCGAAATAGGGCTCCGTTCCGACGCGCCGATGTTCCAAAAACCAGCGTTCCGCCCTGTGCTGAGTCGTCGAATCTGCAGCGGCACGGGAGCCACGCCCAGCGTCGGCTGCAGAGGGTTTACGGTACGCCTTAAATCCATAACAAAGCGCCGTTTCCCACAAGATAGTCACCCGGAAAGCCAATTCCAGAGCCAAAAAAGCGGTAGAGGAACGAGACCGGCTCCCAATCCGTCTTGACATTTCGGTCCACTCGTGTTCTCATACCTGCGGCAGAGCGACGAAGACCGATCGCCCAGGGAGGGCGGTCGAATCGCTTGGCAAGGGCAGAGTCAGGGCCCAGGGACAACGAGAGGGAGCGAGTGAGACGCAGGACGAAGGCATGGTCGATCGCGGGGGCGGCGCTGCTCCTCCTGCTTGCGGGTGCCTCCGCTTCGCAGGCTTCCACCCTGGCCGTCTCGGGCTTCTTCGGGTCCACCGCTCCCTTCGGCGGCTGCGGTTGTCTCGCTGGCGAAATGGCCGGGCCGCAGGGCATTGCGGTCAACAGCAGCGGTAATGGCGCGCCGTCGGGGACGACGTACGTCGCCGAACAGGGACTCCCCAACGGCGGCCAGAACAACCGCGTCTCTCAGTACAGCCCGGCCGGCAAATTCGTCCGCGCCTGGGGCGCCGACGTCGTGCGCAGCGGCCCGGGCCAGTCGGACGAGATCAAGCGGGTCACGGTCGACGCCACCGGGGGCAGCTTCAAGCTCACCTTCAAGGAAGCGACCACCGCCGATATTCCCGCGGCCGCACCTGCCGCGACGGTGCAGTCAGCGCTCGACGCCCTGCCTCCGGTCAGCGCAGGCGGAGGCTCTGTCAGCGTCTCCGGCGGCCCTGGCGACGAGGGTGGGAAGACCCCCTATCTGGTCAGCTTCGACGGAGGCCCCCTTCAGGGCGCGGCCCAGCCGGCGTTGATCGCAGCCGGCGGGGGATCGCCCCTCAGTGGTGGTGCGGCGACCGTTTCGGTGGCCACGATCAACCCTGGTGCGATCGGCTTCGAGATCTGCGAACCAGCAGAGGGCGACATCTGCAAGGAAGGCGATACCAGCAACAAAGAAGGGGAACCGACAAAGGGCTTCGGTGGCGCATTGCGTGCTCCCCTCGGCATTGCCGTCGACCAGTCCAACGGCAACGTCTACGTCACCAACCAGGTCGGCGGCGTCACCTATTACGACGACGACCTCCGAATCGAGGAGTTCACCGCGGCCGGCGATCTGATCCGAGCCTTCGGGCAGGACGTCGTCGCCTCCGGTCCCGACAACAGCGCTCAGGCCAGCGAGAGCCAGACACTCACGGTGACGGCGACCGGGGGCCGGTACACGCTCGATTTCGGCGGTGACAAAACAGGCGAAATCATCACCGGAGGCGGCGGGGCCGCGACGATCCAGGCCGCGCTGCAGGGCCTTGGGTCGATCGGTGCCGGAAACCTGACGGTCGCCGAACCCAGCTCCTCGGTCTACGATTTGACTTTCACCGGAGCCCTCGCGAACAACCCCGAGCCGCTGATCGCAGTCGAATCGGGGCCGGGCGAAGGCCTGACCGGCGGCACCGCGACCGTGCAGCGGAAGACTCCGGGCGCCACCGGCTTCGAGGTCTGCGCCTCGGACGATCTCTGTCAGGAAGGGGACCGGGGCGAAAGCGGCGGCGCGCTCAGGCCGTCCCCGTTCAACTCTCCACCGTTCCAGTTCCCGGGTCGCCTGGCGGTGGCCCCGAGCGGTGCCCCCAATGCCGGCAACGTCGTCCTCGCCGACCCAGGCAACCTGCGGGTCCAGGAATTCACCTCCGGGGGCTCCTTCGCCCGAGCGTTCGGCTACGACGTGACCGCCGCCGGGCCCGGCAACGATGGCACCGGCTTCGAGGTCTGCGAAGCCGCGGCCGGCGACGCGTGCAAGGCGGGCACCGAAGGGGCCGACGTCGGCCAGTTCGGATTCGGTTCCCCGACCAGGGTCGCCGTAGACGGTAGCGGCGCTGTCTACACGGTCGAGGAAGGGCGCCGGGTGCAGAAGTTCTCGCCTCAAGGCGGGTCTCCGTCACTCTCCCCGTCGCTCTTTGGCGGCAGCGAGACCCAGTCGGTGACGGTCGTCGCCACGGCGGGCCAGTTTCGTCTCTCGTTCAGGGGAGAAAGCACAGGCGACCTCGCCGCGAGCGCGACCGCCAACCAGGTTCAAACGGCCCTCAACGGCCTTTCTTCGGTCAGCGCCGGAGGCGGCTCGGTCGCCGTCAGCGGCGGGCCCGGTGATGCCACCGGGTCTACGCCCTACGCGGTCGCCTTCCTCGGCGGTCAGTTCGCACATTCGAACCCGCCACCACTCGGGTCGGCCCAGGGAGCGACGCCGCTCAGCGGAGGCAGCGGGCCGGGTGCCGGTCAGGTCACGGTCGCGACGACTACCGCGGGAGGCCCCAATCGCTCCGAAGCCGAAGACGGCCCGATCGACATCGCGATCGGGCCCGCCGACCACGTCTTCGTCGGCAAGACCTTCCCGGAAGGCAGCACCCCTGCCTGTCCGGACGGAAGCAGCGCGCCGACCGAGCAGCATGTCCAGGAGCTGACGCCGGCCGGTGTCACCGTCGATGACAACCACGGTGTCTGTGACGGGATCAGGTCGCAGAACGGCGGCACGATGATCCCGATCAGTGGCATGGCAGTTGACCTGGTCAGCGGCATTCTGTACGAGAGCCGCGCTCCGAACGGGTTTTACCCGAAGGAAGAACCGAATCGCGTCTACGTCTTGGCGCCCGGCGGCCCGCCGTCGGTTTCGGTGGACTCGATCGACGACGTCACATCCACCGGCGCGGTCGTCAAGGGCACGGCGAACCCGAACTCGACCTCCATCGGCGTGCCCGGCCCGGTCGCCACGCTCTACCACCTCGAGTACAGGAAGACCGGGGCGCCTGATTGGACGGCCTACGGCGGCGACGCGGGCGTAGGGACCGGCCTCGACCCGTTGCCGGTGTCGGTCTCGCTCGACGGCCTCGAACCGAACCGGTCTTATGAAGTGCGCCTGGTGGTCACCAAGCAGTTCCACGAGGGCATCGCGGTAACCCCGCCGCAGTCCTTCAGCACGCTGCCGGCGCCGCCGCGGATCGAGGCCTTCTACGCCAGCGACCTGACCGCGAGCTCGGCCACCCTGCACGCCCTGATCAATCCGCTCGGCGAAGACGCCACCTATGAGTTCGAATACGGGTCCTCGCCGAGTTACGGCTCGACGGTGCCGATACCCGCCGGGGAAATCGCCGCCGGCACGTCCGCCGTCCCGGTCAGCGCCCAGGTCACAGGACTCAACGGAGGCGTCTACCACTTCCGCGTCGTCGCCACCAACGGCGCCGGCACCTCCACCAGCGGCGATCAAACCTTCACCTTCTTCCCGCCCAGTTGCCCGAACGAAGGCCTGCGCCAGCAGACCGGCGCGTCCTCGCTACCCGACTGCCGTGCCTATGAGCTCGTCTCTCCCGGCCAGGCTGGCAACGTCGCCCTTTTTGTTGAAGCTCCCTATGCCCCCGATGCGACCAGCCCGACACGCTTTTCTTTCAGCGGCTCGGTCGGCGGCGTCAGCGAAAGCGGCGAACCACCGTCGGTTGCCAGCGATGTCTACGTTTCGACCCGGACCAGCTCCGGCTGGAAGACGAGGTACACCGGCATCCCGGCGGACGAGGGCACGATCCATGGCGGGCCGCCGGAGGCCGAAACGGCCGAACTGGTAGAACGGCAATCGCTCGGCAGCCTGTCCCTCGACAAAATCCTCGACTGGGATTTCGCTCAGACCGGTTTCATCTGCTGCGGGAAATCCGGCAACAACGCCCCGTTCATGTTCGACGCGGCCGGCGAAAAGCTGGGACGGCTGCCGACCAATGTCGATGAAGTCCCCGATGCCAAGCTCGACTTCTCCGAAGGCGGATGGCGCGGAGACTCGAGACCCTCACCCGATTTCAGTCACTACGTCTTCTCGACCAGTGACCTGGAGTTCGCCGCCGGCGGGCTGACCAGCGCCCCTGGATCCGTCTACGACAACGACGTCGCCGGCGGTTCCGTCAGCGTGGTCTCGAGGACCGCGGCCGGTGATATTCCGGCCGGCACCGGCGGCGCCAAGGAAGTGATCCGGATCCCCGCCGTCTCGACCGACGGATCCCACATCCTGATGTCGACCAAAGCGGGTGTCCCCAACCAGTTCAGTCCCGTCCACCTCTATATGAGTGTCGATGACGGTCTCGCCGAGGACGTCTCGATCGGTCAGGACGGCCTCAACCACGGAGTCGTCTACGCCGGCATGACCGCCGACGGCGGCTCGGTCTACTTCACCTCCAAGGAACCGCTCACCGCCGACGACCACGACGAAAGCGCCGACCTCTTCGTCTGGCACGCAAACGAACCGGACTCGCTGACACGGCTCTCGCAGGGGTCCGACGGAAGCGGTAACTCCGACGGCTGTTCCTCCAGCTGGACCTCGAAATGCGACGTGCAGGTCGTCAAGACGGAAGTCAGGTCCGACAACGCGCTCGCCTCCGAAACCGGCGACATCTACTTCTACTCGCCCGAGCAACTGGTGCCCGGTCGAGGCGTGCCCAGCCAGCGCAACCTCTACGTGAGCAGGAACGGCGAGCTGCAGCAGGTGACCGTGATGGCGCCGGGGGCGAGCATCGAACGGATTCAGGTCGTCCCCGATGGCAGCCATATGGCGGTCCTGACCCGGGAACCGCTGACCCTCTACGACAACGCCGGCCACCTTGAGATGTACACGTACAAACCCGACACCGGGACGATTCAGTGCGTTTCGTGCCTGCCCGATGGCAACCCTCCGACTCTCGACGTTGAAGCGAGTCAGAACGGCATCTTTCTCGCCAACGACGGTCGCGCCTTCTTCACGACCGGAGACCCGCTCGTGCCGGAGGACATCAACGCGAAGCTGCGCGACGTCTATGAGTTTGTGGATAACCGCCCGCAGCTGATCAGCTCCGGTTCCGCGCCGACCGACAAGGACATCGGCAGGCCGCTCGGCCTGATCGGCATTACTCGCGAAGGCACCGACGTCTTCTTCACCACCCACGACTCTCTCGTCGGCCAGGACCTCAACGGCCCCTTTCTCAAGTTCTACGACGCCCGGACGGGCGGCGGCTTTTCCTTCAAGCCCCCGCAGGCGCCGTGTCGGGCGGCCGATGAGTGCCACGGGCCCGCGAGCACCACTCCGCCGCCGATCACGCCTGGCAGCACCGTCCGGCTTGGCAGCGGCGGCAATGCGGCCGGCGGCAAGAAGAGCAAGCCCAAGAAGAAGAGCAAGCACGCGAAGAAAAAGAGCAAGCACGCGAAGAAGAAACAGGGCCGTGAGTCCAAGGGAGGCAGGTCGTGAGCCGGATCGCAACCAGCAGGCCGTGGATCTCTTGCCTCGCGGCCGCATTCGCCCTCCTCCTCATTCTGCTCGCCGCCGACAGCGGCCAGGCGAAAGCGCCGGTCGAAGAATATGGGCTCTACCCCTCGACGACTCAGGCCGGCGGCCACCCGGACCTGAAAATCAAATTCAGGGTCGGCAACCGGCGGACCCAGGGCTTCCCCGACCCTTGCTTTTGCAACGACCCGAAAGACATCGTCGTGAATCTGCCGCAGGGGTTCATCGGCAACCCGCATGTGACGCCCGAGTGCACCGCGACACAGTTTGCCCAGGGTCTGTGCCCGATCGATTCGCAGGTGGGGATGATTGCGGTCCTCCTCTATGACCGGCCCGGCGAGAACGACGGAATCTTTCTCGTCCAGCCGATCTTCAATATGGAGCCGCCGCCGGGTACGCCGGGCCTGCTCGCATTCGCGCCGTCGCTCGGCCCCGCCCAGTACATCTCGCTGAAAGCGCGGACCGGTGGTGACTTCGGCCTGACCGCGACGGTCACCGGCCTGCAGCGCATCGCCCCGGTGGTTGAAGTCATCCAGTACCTGTGGGGCGTCCCTGCAGATCCAATCCACGACCTCTTCCGCGGCTACTACGACATCTGCCAGAACGGCGAGGTCGAGGCGTTCTACGACGCGAACGAAATGCCTGTCGGGTCATGTAGCAATGCGTCGAACACACCAAAGCCGTCGAGCAGCCCGCTGCTGCCGTTCCTCTCCAACCCGACGACCTGCAACGGGCCGCTGCCGGCGACGATTGAAACCACCTCCTTCGACAAGGGAACCGATGCGGGCGCGACCACCTATCCGGCGATCACGGGCTGCGGCCAGCTCACCTTCAACCCCAGCCTCAGCGCCAAGCCGACGACCACCGAGACCGATTCGGCGAGCGGCCTCGACGTCGACCTCAGCGTTCCTCAGATACAGAGCGCCTCGACCCCGTCGCCCTCTCAGATAAAGAGGACGGTCCTCACTCTTCCCCAGGGATTCTCGATCAACCCGAATGCCGCCGACGGAAAGACGGTCTGTCGCGAAAGCGAAGCCCACTTCGGCAGCGAGGGGCCGTCCGCGTGTCCCGACTTCTCCAAGATCGGAACGACTGAAGTCGACAGCTCGGCACTGCCTGGGCCGATCTCGGGATACCTCTACCTCGGCGAACCGCTTCCAGGTGACCGCTACCGCCTGATTCTCACCGCCGAGGGTTTCGCCACAAACATCAAGCTCTCGGGGTCGATCAAGCCCGATCCGAGCACGGGCCGTCTCGTAACCTCCTTCGACAACCTGCCGCAGAGCCCGCTCACCGATTTCAAACTTCACATCTTCGGGGCGGAGCGGGGCGTTCTGGCAACGCCGACTCGTTGCGGTACCTATGCAGTCGAAAGCACCTTCACGCCCTGGAACGGCGCCCTGCCGGAACAGAGCGCGACGCAGTTCTTCGACCTCGACTCCGGCCCCGCCGGAAGCCGTTGCCCGGGAGAGCCGCGACCGATGGAACCTCGTTTCACGGCTTCCTCCCAGGGCAACACCGGCGGCGCTCACAGCCCCTTCGGAATCGAACTCGGCCGCGAGGACGGGACCCAGGACCTGAGCGGTTTGACGATCAAGACCCCTCCGGGCTTCTCGGCGACGCTCCGCGGTGTCTCCTACTGTCCGGAGAGCGCCCTGGGTCGGCTCAACGGCCCGGGCTACACGGGGGTCGGTGAGCTCGCCGCCTCCGCCTGTCCGGCCAACAGCCAGATCGGCACCGCGGTCGGCGGCGCCGGGGTCGGCAGCCGCCCGCTGTACGTGCCTGGGAAGGTCTACCTGGCCGGCCCGTACAAGGGCGCGCCGCTCAGCCTTGTCGTCATAATCCCGGCGGTTTCGGGCCCGTATGACCTCGGCAACGTCGCGGTTCGCGCGGCGATCACGGTCGATCCCGAGACGGCACAGGTGACTGCCGTCTCGGACCCACTGCCCCGGATCCTGGACGGCATCCTCCTGCGCACACGCTTCCTGCAGGTGAACCTCGATCGTCCCGGGTTCGCTCTAAACCCGACCGACTGCGACCCATTCGCCGTGGAAGCAATAGTGACCGGCGCCGAAGGGTCGAGCGCGACCCGCGCCAGCAACTACCAGATGGCCAATTGCGCCCGCCTGCCGTTTGCGCCCAAGCTCGAACTGAAGCTCAGAGGTGGCGTCAAACGGCGCGGTCACCCGGCCATCCAGGCCGTCCTCAGAACGGGCGCGGGTGAAGCCAACCCGAGGATCACAACGGTGACCCTGCCCAAAGGACAGCTGCTCGACAACACCCACATTCAGACCATTTGCACCAGGCCCCAGTTCAACTCCGGAAGTTGCCCGGCGGGCTCAAGGATCGGAAAAGCGGTCGCACGGACCCCGCTGCTCGATAGCCCGCTCGAAGGATCCGTCTATCTCCGCTCTTCGACCAACAAGCTGCCCGACATGGTCCTCGACCTCAAGGGCCAGGTCGACGTCACCGCCGTCGCCAAGATCGACAGCGTCGACGGGCGTCTCAGGACCTCCTTCCTCTCGATTCCGGACGTGCCGCTGGGGACCGTGACGCTCGATCTCCTGGGTGGCTCCAAGGGCCTTCTGCAAAACAGCGAAGACCTCTGCGGCCGGCCGAAGCGGGCCACGGTGAAGATGACCGGTCAGAACGGGGTGGATCACAACTTCAAGTCAAAGCTGAAGGTGGCCTGCGCCTCCAAGGCGCGCCACCACCGGGGGGATGGGAAATGATTAGGACCAGCTCATCGCCGGTGAGGGCACTCGGCGTGGCCGCGCTCGGCGCTTTGATCGCCCTCGCGATCAGCGCCGCCTCCGCCTCCGCGAAGACAATCGTTCCGATGCGCTACGACGGCCTCTACCCGGCCGCGACCTTCGATGGCACCGGGTCGGTGGGAGCGCCATCTCCATTCAACGGTGGCAACGCCGCCGACTACATCGCCGTCGATGACGCCACGGGTGACGTCTACGTCGGCAGCCCGTCGGGGGAACGCCTTTACAAGTTCGACGCGGCGGGCAATCCGCTGCCCTTCAGTGAGGTCGCGCCGAACACGGCGCTGGTCCAGTCCTTTGAACGGTCCGCCGCCCTCTTCGTCGACAACAGCGGTGGCCCGCATCAGGGCAGGATCTACGCGATACCCGCCGGCGGCCCGGTGATGGCCTATGAACCGAGCGGCGCCCCCGCTCCGAACTTCCCTATCACCAGGGTCGGGATCGGCTCGGGAGATGTCGCTCCCGACGGAACGCTGTGGCTACTCAATGGGTCGACCGAGAAACTCGAACAGTTCGACAGCACCACGGCGGCCCCCACCGGCAAGTCCTTCACCGCACCGCTGCCTTACCGGATGGCGATCGACTCGCAGAACAATTTTTACGTCAGTTCGTTCACCAGCGGGCTGGTGAAGAAGTACGACAGCGAGGGCGGGTTCGTGGAAACGATCGATACCGAACGCGGCAGCGGAGCGCCGGACATCGAAATCAACCTGACCAATGACCACGTGTTCATCGGGTACGCCGAACGCGTCATCGAGTACGACGATGCCGGCATCTTCCAGGCCTCCTTTGGCGGGGCCGAAGGCAGCTATCCGGGTATGAGCAATTCCCAGGGCCTGGCGATCAATTCGGACAGCGGTGAGATGTACGTCAACAACGGCACCTACCCGTCGAGCGTCGATCGCTTTGCTCCTGACGGGACCGCCGTCGTCCCCGACGCGACGACCGATGGAGCAGAAGCAGAAGGGGAGGAAGCGTCCGTCAACGCGACCGTCGACCCCGATGGGGTCGCGACCACCGATTGCCACTTCGAATGGGGACCGACGCGCGCCTACGGCGGTCCCCACGTTCCCTGCGCGGAGGGCAACGTTCTCGATGGCAGCGGTGACAGCTCCGTCAGCGCGACCCTGACCGGCCTCTCCCTCGGGATCACTTACCACTACCGGGTCAGCACCAAGAACGCCAACGACATGGTCGTTCCCGGGAAGGACCGAACCTTCGTCGCCCAGGGCGTTCCCACGGTCAGTGGTGAATTCGCGAGCAAGGTGAACAGCGACGGCGCCCGCATCAACGCAGTGATCGATCCGCGCGGCGGCGCCACGACTTTCCACATCGAGTACGGCACTGACACCAGCTATGGAAGCGTTTCTCCGATCCCCGATGCCAGGGTGTTGGGATACGCGACCGAACCCCAGACGGTCAGCGCAGACATCGGCAGCCTCGTGCCTGAAACCGAATACCACTACAGGGTCGTCGCGACCAACGGGGCGGGCACCGGTGCGAGCGGCGAAGATCACACCTTCATCACCTTCCCGAGCGCCGGGATACCCGGCCAGGACTGCCCCAACCTGCTCGAGCGCCAACAAACCGGCGCCGCCCACCTGCTCGATTGTCGGGCCTACGAGCTGGTCTCGGCAGCGGACCTCGGTGGCTATGACGTCGAGTCGGCGCTTGTCCCCGGACAGAAGCCGTTCGTCGGTTACCCAAGAGCGACCGACCGGGTCCTCTACGGGATGCACAACGGCGGCATCCCAGGCTCAGGCAGCCCGACCAACAAGGGAGTCGATGCGTACCTGGCTGTCCGGGGGGAAGGGGGCTGGACAACGAAATACGTCGGCATTCCGGCCCAGGGGACTCCATCGACGGCGCCTTTCGCCTCACCTCTGCTCGACGCCGCCGATGATCTCGAAACCTTCGCCTTCGGCGGCGAGGAAATCTGCAGCCCCTGCTTCAAAGACGGGACCTCGGGCATCCCCCTGCGCGACGGCGACGGAGAACTGGTCCAGGCGATGGCAGGCGACCAGGATCCGACCGGACCGCGCGTCCCCGACGGGCTGATTGCGAAGAGCCTCTCTGCCGACGGATCGCACCTGCTCTTCGGCTCGACCGATCCGTTCGAGCCGGACGGGAACAGCAATGGCGACGTATCGATCTACGATCGGGACCTCGACTCCGGCCAGACGCAGGTCGTCTCGAAGACTCCCGGCGGGGCAAACCTTCCATGCCTCCAGGGGGCGGGCGCCTGTCACTCGCCCGCCGACAAGCCCGGCATCGCCGCACTGGGCATTTCCTCGAACGGATCGCGGATCGTCGTCGCCCAACTCGTTTCAACCGACGCGAAGGGAAACCACTACTGGCACCCCTATATGCACGTCGGGAGCTCACCCAACACGATTGACCTCGCCCCGGGTGCGACCGCCGGCGTTCTCTTCGACGGCATGACGGCCGACGGCTCGAGGGTCTTCATGACGACGACGGACAGGTTGCTGCCCGAAGACACCGATGACAGTGCCGACATCTACCTGGCCGAAGTGGACTCATCAAGCGCGAGCTTGAGCCTGGTCTCGGTCGACTCGAAAGGCTCTCCCGTCAACGACGACGGCTGTGTCCCGGCGAATGAACCGAACACCTGGAACGCGGCAGTGGGCAACGGCAAATGCGGGGCGCTCGCCTTCGCCGGGGGGGCGGGCGTCGCCACCGGCTCGGGCGCCTTCTACTTCCTCAGCCCGGAGCAGCTCGACGGGCCGGAAGGCGAAGCGAACCAGGCAAACCTCTACCTCGCCGAGCCAGGCGGGGACCCACGTTTTGTCGCCGTCCTCGATTCCAGCGCCGGTAAGCCCGACCGGGCGCGCGCACCGCTCGAACTCGACGACCGGGAATACATCTCTGGCCTGACCGGAGGCCCTGAGTCGCTTGCCGTCGACCGGCGAAACGGCGACCTCTACGTGTTGCAGCGTGGCGAAGAAAAGATCTCGAGGTACGACTCGAGCGGGGCGCCGAAAGACTTCACGGCTGCGCAGCCCTATGTGAATGGCAACGCGATCTCGCAGTTGGAAGGTTGGCCCTCCTACTTTCAGGGACGCGACGAGATCGCCGTTGACGGTCACGTCGGGAGCCCGATGGAAGGGACGATCTATGCCACGGGCGGACTCGGAGCACGAGTCTCGATCTTTGCCAACAGCGGCGAACGGGTGGGGGAGATCACGGCCAACGAAGAAAACGCGATCTGTGGCCTCGCGGTCGACCAGTCCGATGGCGTCCTCTACGTGGCCGAACTCGGCTTTGGTGCCACCCAGGGTCGGATCAGGCGCTTCGCGCCGGTCTCGAACTCGACGCCGATCGACGCCTCCGACTACGTCGAAACACGGATCACGACGGTCAACGGAAGTGGTTGCCAGATTGCCGCGGACTCGGGTCAGAGGGTCTACGCGGCCTCGACGAGCGCGGACGTTTTCGAAAAAGGTCCCACCCGCAAATACCTTGCCGCCAACTTCGTTCCGGTCTCGCTCACGGTGGAAGGCGTGCCGATCACCCCAAGGGCGGTCAAGGCGGTGGCGCCGGCGGCCGATCCGAGCAACGACGACGTCTACGTCGATCAGGAAGACCGGGTCGCCCGCTACGACTCGAGGGGAAACCTCGTCCAAACCTTCGGCCTCGGTGAGATCGGGACCGAATCGCGCGGCGTCGCGATCGACGGCGATCGAGGGTTTGCCTACGTCTCCAACACCTCAGAAGGCAGGATCGTGCGCTACCGGGCGCCGTTGCCGCCGAACCGGCCGGTCGACAACCCAGCGATCACTCACGCGGCAGACCAGGCTGAGGTCCACACGTTCGGCGACTTCCAGGTCAGCCCCGACGGCCGCTATGCGGCATTTGCCTCGGTCGAGCCGCTGACCGGGTTCGACGCCTTTGGACAGCCCAACGTCTTCCGTTATGACGCGGACGATGAATCGATCGAATGTGCCTCATGCCTGGGAACCAACGAACGGCCCAACGGCGCTTCCGGCCTGGCTCCT
This sequence comes from uncultured Solirubrobacterales bacterium, assembly GCA_963836415.1. Classification (GTDB taxonomy): domain Bacteria; phylum Actinomycetota; class Thermoleophilia; order Solirubrobacterales; family 70-9; genus VRUE01. The sequence goes on along the minus strand of CAWIJE010000004.1, from coordinate 587,990 downwards.
GACGGACTCAGCCTCACCGATGACGGCAGGATCTTCTTCAACTCTGTCAAGGCCCTCGTTCTGCGCGACACCGACGACGTCAAGGACGCTTATGAGTTCTCTGACGGCGAGGCCGAGCTGATCTCCACCGGTGCGAGTCAGTTCGACTCGGGCATGCTCGGTGCCAGCGCCGACGGCAGGGACGCCTTCTTCTTCACCCGCGACAGCCTTTCGCCACAGGACAAGAACGGGAGCGTGATGCGGATCTACGACGCCCGCGAAGGGGGCGGTCGTTTCATCGTCCCATCACCTCCCCAGTGCGCGGCCTCGGATGAGTGTCACGGCCCCGGCAGCGCGGCGCCGGTCAACCCGCCGATCTCATCGCCGGCTGGAACTTCCGGCACGGACAGTGGAAAGCCGCCCAGGTGCCGCAAGGGATACGTACGGAAGCACGGCAAGTGTGCGAAGAAGAAAAAGCGGCATGTGAAGCGTGGCGGGAGGGCAGGCCGGTGAGTGTCCGCCGGTGCATTGCCGTCCTCCCCGTCGTCGTGGCGCTGGCCCTGGCCTGCGCCTGTCCGGCCCAGGCGAGCCTCGGGATCGAATCGTTCAAAACGACGAGCTCTACGGATCAAGCCGGGGCACATCCGGACCTGACCACCTCGTTCACCCTGGAAGAAGCCGGAGTCAGGGAGGCGGCGAGAAACGTGGCCTTCAATGCGCCGGAGGGACTGTTCGGCAACCCCAATGTGCTGCTCGAGTGCTCCTCGTTGGACTTCGCCCTTACCCAGTGCTCTCCCGACTCCCAGGCCGGTCTGGTGACGGTTTACGCGAACTACGAAGGGCAGCCGAGACGGCTGCTCGGGACGGCGCCGCTCTACCAGCTCGAACCTGGAGATCACACAGCGCTGTTCGCGCTCATCGTGCCGGTCCTCGACATCCCGATCCAGATTCCCGTGGCGGTGCGAACGGGATCTGACTTCGGGCTTCGATTCACCGTTGCCGAGCTCACCCAGACGGCGCCGCTCGCCGCGGCCGACATCACCTTCTGGGGCTTTCCCGCCAACGAATCACACGACGCCGAACGCTTCCCGAAAGGGAAACCCGGGGCGCCGTCGGGCTGTGTCGGATTGGCCGACACGGGCTGCACCCTCGAGCCGATCAAGGCGAGCATCCCCGACAAACCGCTGATCGATAACCCCACCACCTGCACCGGCGAGGCCCTCGTCACTCATCTGAGTGTGCAGACCTACCAGGATCCAGACCATCCGACCGAGGCGCAGGACTCCTACCCTGAGATCACCGGCTGCTACCACATGACCTTCAAACCGGTTCTCTTTGCCGACCTGACCACCAGGGAAGCCGACTCCGCCTCCGGCCTCGACCTCAGCCTGAAAGTCCCGCAGTTCCTCGGAGTGGCGCCCACCCCGTCGCAACTGCGCACGGCTGAGGTGACGCTCCCCGCGGGCCTCACCGTGAACCCGGACGCGGCCGACGGTCAGACCGCATGCTCGGAAGCGCTGGCTAACTTCGGCACCGAGAAGGCGGCGGAATGTCCAGACAGTTCCAAGATCGGGACCTTCGTGCTCGGCACCCCGGCCCTCAATCAGCCGCTGACCGGCGCGATCTACATCGGCGAACCCAAGCCGGGCAACCAGTACCGCCTTTTTTTGACCGCCGACGGGTCGGGCGTCCACGCGAAGCTGCCCGGCTCGGTTTACCCCGATCCCGAGACGGGCCGGGTGAGAATCGAGATCGCCGACCTGCCGCAGGCGCCCTTCGATGACCTCCAGGTGCACCTCTTCGCGTCCGATCGTGGACTGCTAGCGACTCCGACCCATTGCACGCTCTACGAGATCGAAAGCCGCCTCACTCCATGGAACGCGCTGCTACCCGACGTCGGGGCCGAAGCGTCCGTGTCCGTCTCCTCGGGCCCCCACGGAGACGCCTGCCCGGGTCAGGTTCGGCCCTTCCACCCGCGCCTCGAGGCTGGCACCTCCAACTCGGGCGCCGGCCAATATTCCAACTTCCACCTGCGGCTCGATCGCGATGACGGGGACCAGTATCTGCGCGACGTCAACTTCAGGATGCCGCCCGGGTTCACCGGCGACCTGCGAGGCATCCCATACTGTCCCGACACAGCGATCCTCGCCGCGGCGAACGGGCTGGGCAGGGTCGAGGAAGCGCTCCCGAGCTGTCCGGCAAGCTCGCTGATCGGGTCCAGCAACGTTGCCGCCGGGCCGGGCGGCCACCCGTTTCACGCGGTCGGAAAGATGTATCTCTCCGGTCCGTTCAAGGGGGCCCCGCTGAGCCTGGCCGTCATCACCCCCGCCCTCGCCGGCCCCTACGACTATGGCGTCGTCGTCGTTCGCGTCGCTCTCCACGTCGACCCGCTCACAGCCCAGGTCAGCGCTGTCTCCGACAGCGTGCCGAGCATCATCGGTGGCATCCCGATACGGATGCGCTCGATCCAGGTCAATATCGATCGGCCCAATTTCACGATCAATCCGACCAACTGCTCGGCCTTCAGCGTCGACAGCCAGGGCATCGGAGACCAGGGGACCCTCACCGACTTCTCCTCATATTTCAACGCCGTCAATTGCGTCACCCTGCCTTTCAGGCCGAAGATGACCGTGCGTCAGGTCGGCGGGCGAAAGGGAACCCGACGCTCCGATGACCCGCAGCTGCAGTTCGACCTGACAACCCGGCCGGGAGACGCGAATCTCAAGTCTCTCTCGGTGACGCTTTCGAATGCCTTCGAGATCGACCAGACCCACCTCGGGAATATCTGCAGCGAGCGCGAGTTGACAGAAAAAGACTGCGCCGGACGGACGCCGATCGGGCGGGCGACGACGACGACGCCCCTCCTCGATCAGCCGCTCGAAGGCCCGGTCTACGCGGTCTCGGGGTCGGGCGGGCTGCCGCGCCTCGCGTTCGTTCTCAACGGGCAGGTGTCGCTCGTGCCTCGCGCCGAAGCGAAAACGGTCGCGGGCGGCCGGCTGCAAACGACGGTGCCGGTCGTGCCTGACGCTCCGATCGGACATTTCCGCCTGACCGTCTTCGCCGGCAAAACCGGTTACCTGACCAACACCCGCGACATCTGTGTCCACACCCCAGTTATTCGAATCGCCTACAAGGGCCAGAACGACAAGACGCGCTCCGAATCGACCAAGGTGAAAACCGCCGGCTGTCCCAAGCGATCGAAGGCTGGTAGCAGGCGCTTCCACCGCTGAACACGCGCGCAATTCGAGCCTAGCGACGGCAGGGGGTTGCCAGCTTGGGTACCCTGACGTACCATAGGACGCGCTTAGCAATAGTTGCGTTCAGCGCTCGCGGCCTTCGCGGGCGTCGCCGACGCGACATGGGGAGGAACCAACGGGTCGCCGATGTCGCGCCTGGCTCGAATCTTCTTGATCTTGACCATGCTGGCCGTGCTCTGCGCAATTGCGGCCCAAGCCGGTGCCGAGCGGGCCCAGCAGGGCAGTGTGATCATTCGCCTCAACGGCGGTATCTCGCCGAGCATGCTGCCGCGGCACAGGGCGGTTCCGGTCGCGATAAACCTCGAGGGAGGGGTTCAAACCGCCGATCGGTCCGAGCTTCCACGAGTCAATCGGCTGCAACTGGAACTCGGGTGGCGGGGCAACCTTCTGACCCATGGCCTGCCGGTGTGCCCGGCGCAGCGCCTCCGCGGCCTGGCGACCTCACAGGCAGAAGATGCCTGCGGTTCCGCCCTTGTCGGCCGCGGGAGGCTGAACGCAAAGATATTTCTGCCTGGCCAGGCTCCATTCGACGTGCACGCCTATCTTCTCGGCTTCAATGGCCGCACGAAGGTCGGTCGCCGGGCCGTGTTGGTACATGCCTATACCAGCGATCCGCCGATTTCTTTCGTGATCCCCTTCGTCGTTCATCGTCGTTCGGGCGCATTCCATACAGCCCTCGTCACCACCCTGCGCCGGTCGGTCGGAACCTGGCCGCATGTCGCCAGCTTCAGGGTCAACGTCGCCCGTAGCTTCGAGTTCCGCGGCCGGCGGCGCAGCTACCTCAGTGCCTCATGCCCGCTGCCGCCGCATTTCACCTCAGGGTTTCTCTCCTTCGCCCGCGCCACTTACACGTTCGCCGGCGGTCGCGAAATGACCACCGAGTCGGTGCGGAGCTGTCAGGCCGCGCGCTGAGATTCGGCTGATTGAAGTTAGCGGTACGAGCGAGGATCGATAGACATCTTCGTTTGTCTTGGTCGAGGAGGTGACTTTTTCCCCTGCAAACCCGGGTTTTTCTCGGACCCAATCTGATCGAAGTCCGGGAATTACCTGCCTCGCTTCTTGACATTATGGTCCACGTATGTTCTTATTTCGGAACCCCAAGTCGAAAGGGAGCGCGTGGCTGTTATGACCAAGAGGGAAAGCGGTTTCGGACGTGCGGTGGGCACGCCGGCCGTTCCCGAATGGCGTCCACCGTCGGCCGAATTCCTGCCCAGCTTCGATCGCCTCCGGGAGGCGGTCCGGAGGGCATGCGCCGGGCACCCGGAGTGGGAGGAACGGGTGGTCGCCGGAGTCCAGGCTGCCCTCACCTTCGCCGCCTCTGACCCGGCCGCGGCCCACGCGCTGACGATCGACGCGCGGCGCCAGCCGGTCGGCTCCGGCAATGGCGACAGGGAGGACGAGGTGATCTCCTTCTTCGCCGAGCTGCTCCGCGAAGGCGCTCCGCTGGGCAGGCGGGTCTCGATCGCCAGCGACGACGGGATCATCGAATCGATAGCGACCGTGGTCCGCGGCCATCTGCTCGCCGGGACATCCGGCCGGCTGGTCAGCCTTACTCCCGACCTCGTCTACTTGACGCTGCTGCCGTATGCAGGGTCGGCGGGGGCCCGCAAATGGGCCGCAACGTCGCTGTCAGACACTAAAGGTACGTAAAAGTACGCTTTAATAGGCTGAGACGGGGACCATGTCGCGCATATCTACATTCCTACAGAACGTTCGTGTTCCGAAACCGGCGCATCTACTCGCGCCCGTCGCCCTGGCGCTGCTGGGTCTCTGTGCCGCCACGGCGATCGCCGCCGGAACCGGCCCCAGCCCCTGGGTCGGACTCGGCGGTGGCAAGTCCGGCGACTACCTCTGGGCGGTCAAAGCGAAACGGCCCGCAGGCCCCGCCGGCGTCGGCCCCGAAGGAGCCCGGCGGCCCTGCCTGGTCGTCGGCACGCTCTGGCGCGTGAGCCCGTTCAGCTACCACCGCAGCAAGAACCGCCAGTGCGTCGACGCCGACGGCTCGCTCGACCCGCGCGGCGCCCCGCTCGTCGCCAGCGGCGCCCAGCCGAGCAGCGGCGGCCCGGCGGACCTGACCGCGGTCGGCATGATCTTCGCCCCGACCGCGCGACGCGTCCGGGTGACCGAGTGCGATGGCAGCAGCGAGACGATCCGGCTGCGGGAGCTGCCCGCCGACCAGGCCAGCAGCGCCAAGCTCGGCCGCTTCAGCTACGCCGCCTTCGCCGTCCATGGCGAATGGTGCGCGGAACGGCTGATCAGCGAGGGGGCCTCGGGCCGGGTGCTCTGGGACAGCGCTACCGAACCGACGCCGCCGGCTCGCCCCTGATCCCGGCGATCGCCGCCTTCGACAGCTCCGGCGCGGCGCTCGGCGCTTTCTCGGTCGCGATCTCTTCGAGCAGCTCGCGCATGCCCTCGACCCGTTCGCTGCCGAAGCGCTCGGCCCAGCGCTTTTCGAGCTCGCCGAAGAGGCCGTAGCCGACCTGCTGCGCCTGCCGGCCGCGCTCGGTCAGGCAGATCAGCTTCGCCCGGCGGTCGGCCGGGTCCGGCACCCGTTCGACGTAGCCGAGGTCGACCAGGCCGTCGACCAGCTCGCCCGCCGACTGCTTGGTGATGCCCGCCGCGGAGGCGAGGTCGGTGAGGCGCATCCCGTCCTCGCGGACGAAGCGGAAGACGCAGCCATGGGTGGGGCGGATGTCGTCGTAGCCCTGCTCCGCGAGCTCCTCGCGGAATTCGGCCAGCAGCGCCTCGAGCGCGATCTCGAGCAGCCCGCTGAGGGGAATCTCATTCGTGGTCAGGGTGTCTGGACGCATATCGTCAGGGAGCCTGATAAGGTCGCCGAAGTTATCACGTCAGGGAACCTTACAAGCCTTCCTGACGAAATTGTACACGGCACGTAGGAGACCGAAATGAATCGCAAGTGGTGGACCCTCGGCGCAGTTTGCGTGGCTACTTTCATGCTCTTGCTGGACATCACCGTGGTCAACACGGCGTTGCCCGCGATCCAGACCGACCTCGGCGGCAGCTTCAGCGACCTGCAGTGGGTGATCGATGCCTACGCGCTCTCGCTCGCGGCCCTTGTCCTGACCGCCGGATCGCTCGCCGACCGGCTCGGCCGCCGCCGGGTCTTCGCGATCGGCCTGGCGATCTTCTCCGCAGCCTCGCTGCTCTGCGCGCTGGCGCCGGACCCGACCTTCCTCAACGTCGCCCGCGCCCTGCAGGGGATCGGCGGCGCGGTCATGTTCGCCGTCTCCCTGGCGCTCGTCGCCCAGGAGTTCCCGGCCGGCCCGGAGCGCGGCATGGCGATGGGGATCTACGGGGCGACGATCGGGATCGCCGTCGCCATCGGCCCGCTCGTCGGCGGCCTGCTCACCGACGGCCTCGGCTGGCAGTGGGTCTTCCTGATCAACGTCCCGATCGGGATCGCCGCGATCGGCATCACCTACTGGAAGATCGCCGAGTCGCGCGACCCCAACGCGACCAGGATCGACTGGGGTGGGCTGGCGACCTTCTCGAGCGCCCTCTTCGTCCTCGTCCTCGCCTTGGTCCGCGGCAATGACGAGGGTTGGGGCAGCAGCGTGATCGTCGGCCTCTTCGCCGCCGGCGCGATCCTGCTCGGCGCCTTCATCGCGATCGAGCGGCGTGTCTCCCAACCGATGCTGCCACTCGGCCTATTCCGTCGCCGTGCCTTCACCGGGGTGCAGCTGGCGGCGTTCGCCGTCTCCGGCTCGATGTTCGCGCTCTTCCTCTACCTGACGCTCTACCTGCAGAGCTTCCTCGGCTTCTCGCCGATCGAAGCAGGCCTGCGTTACCTGCCGATCACGGTCGCCTCATTCATCGTCGCGCCGCTCGCCGGCATGGCTCTGGCCAAGTCCGCGCCCGTTTCCTGATGAGCGCCGGACTGGCGCTGACCGGCGTCGGCCTGCTGCTGATGGCGGGCATCGGCGTCGACTCCGAATGGACGGCCCTGCTCGCCGGCTTCATCGTCAGCGGCATCGGCGTCGGCCTGCTCAACCCGGTGATCGCCGACGTCGCGCTCAGCGTCGTGCCGAAGGAGCAGAGCGGCATGGCGGCCGGCATCAACGACACCTTCCGCCAGGTCGGCATCGCCGTCGGTATCGCGGCCTGGGGCGCGATCTTCCTCGGCACCGGTGCCTCGAAGGCCCAGGAAGTCGCCGGTTCCGAGGTCAGCCATTCCGAAGCCCGCAACCTGATCGAAGCGACCTCCTCGGGCGGCCTGCAGGAGGCGCTTTCGACGCTGCCGGCAAATGCCCGGGCCGGAGTCCGCGACGCGGCCGAACAGGGTTTCGTCCACGGCCTCAACACGATCATCGTGCTCGGCGCCCTGCTCTGTTTCGCCGGCTCGGCGATCGCCCTCTGGATGGTCCGCGAGAGCGACATCGAGCGCGAGATCGTCGGCGAGGAGCCGCTCGAGGCAGCAGCCGAGCCGATCAGCGCCTGAGCCCGCAAGTCGCCCCCGGCTCGACTCTCGGGCCGGGGGCGACTAGGCTGCTCGCATGGCGGTCAAGCTCCATCGCTGCTCGGTCGGTTGGCTGAAGATCGACAGGCACCCCTGCTGGAAAGTCCAGAAGGCTCTCGACGAGCAGGGGGTCGAGTACGAGGTGGTAGCCGGACCCCTGCGCCCGGGTAAGCGCGATGACCTCGAGGCGCTCTCGGGTCAGCGCAAATACCCCGTGATCGAGTTCGAGGACGGCGCCTTCTACCGCGCCGAGTCGGCTGACATGGCGGCGCGGATCAGCGACGGCAAGCTGCAAGAGGGCCCCGAGACCGCTTAGTTGCCGCAGCGGATCTCCTCGCAGCGCCGGCTCCCCCTCGGGCTCCTCGCCCTGGCGATGGCACTGTCCGCCGGGCTCACCCTCTGGTGGACGCGAGGTGTCGGCTTCACCCTCGATGAGTGGGGCTTTTTCGTCGGCCGCCGTGGCTGGAGCGCGACGACGCTGCTCGAGCCGCACAACGGCCACCTGATCGTCAGCTCGCTGCTGCCCTGGAAGCTGCTGGTCGAAGGCTTCGGTGCCGGCACCCACCTCCCCCTGACCCTGTTCACGGTCGCGCTGGAGCTCGCGGTCGGCGGCCTCGTCTATGCCCTCGCGGCGCTTCGGGTCGGACGCTTCGGGGCGCTGCTGCCCGCGGTCCTCGTGCTCTTCTTCGGCGCCGGCTGGGAGGTGATGATGAACACGGCCGGCAACAGCAACCAGCTCGCCCTGATCGGCGGCCTCGGCATGCTGCTCTGCCTGCAGCGCGAGGAGAGCCGCGCCGCGGACCTCGGCGCAGCCCTACTCCTCGCCCTGGCGCTCGCCTCCCACACGCTCGGCGTCGCCTTTGCCGTCGGCGCCGTGGTCGAGATCCTCGGGCGGGGGGGACGTGACGGTGCCCGCCGCCTCTGGATCGTCGCCGGCCCGCTCCTGGTCTACGCCGTCTGGTGGCTCTGGGCGCGCAAGTTCCACCAGACCGAAACCGGCGCCTACGCGGTGGGCTCGTTGGCGAGCGGCGTCTACGACCAGCTCGCCGCGATCTCCTCCTCGCTGGCCGGGATCTTCCGCCAACCGGGCTCGCCCGACCTCGGCACGGCGCTGGCCGAGGTGCGCGGCGATCGTGGCATCCCGCTCGTCCTCGTCCTGATCGCGGCGGTCGCCCTGCGCGCCCGCTTCGGCCCGCGGCCGAGCGCCCGCACCTGGACCATGGTCGCGATCGTCGCCGCCTACGTCGTCCTCGTCGGCTTCGGCCTCCGCGCCGGGCGCCCGCCGGACGCGAGCCGTTACGTCTACACCGGTGGCGTCCTCGTCCTCCTGCTCATCGTCGAGCTCTGCGACGGGCTCGAGATCGGCCGCGGCTGGGCGATCGCGGCGACGGCGCTGACCGCGATCTCGCTGATCGCCAACGTCGCCCAGATGCGCGAAGCGGGCACCTTCTTCCGCGCCGAGACCAGCCTCAACCGCGCCGAGCTGGCGGCGATCGAGCTGGCACGGCCGTGCATCCCGCGCGACTACGTCCCCGAGACCAGGATCACGACGATCTACCCGCACGCCGATATGCACTTCACGGCGGCCGAGTACTTCGAGGCGAGCGACGAGCTCGGCTCGCCCGCCTACTCGCCCGAGCAGCTCGCCGCGTCTTCCCCTGGCGCCCGTGAAGCCGCCGAAATCGTCTTCGAGGAAGCGCTCGGGCATGTGGTCCCGGTCGGGACCGCGGTCCTGAGCTCCGCCGAGGTCTGTGGCACTCGGCACTAGGCTCAGTGGCGGTGAAGACGGAGGTCCTCGACAAGGCCGGATACGAGAAGGAGCTGAAGCGGCTCCAGCTCGAGCTGGTCCGGCTGCAGGAATGGATCGTCCACGAGGGGCTGAAAGTGGTGGTCCTCTTCGAGGGGCGCGACACGGCCGGCAAGGGCGGCAACATCCGTCGCATCACCGAACGCACCAACCCGCGGGTCGTGCGCAGCGTCGCCCTCGGGGTGCCGAGTGACCGGGAGCGGACCCAGTGGTACTTCCAGCGCTACGTGGCGCAGCTGCCTGCCGCCGGAGAGATGGTCCTCTTCGATCGCAGCTGGTACAACCGCGCCGGGGTCGAGCGCGTGATGGGCTACTGCAGCGAGGCCGAGTACGAGGAGTTCATGCGCACCTGCCCCCAGTTCGAGCGCATCATCCAACGCTCCGGAATCACGCTGATCAAGTACTGGCTCTCGGTCAGCGACGAGGAGCAGGAGCGCCGCTTCGAGGCCCGCCTCGATGACCCGGAGAAGCGCTGGAAGCTGAGCCCGACCGACATCGAGGCGCGCGCCCGCTGGGTCGACTACGCCGAGGCCAAGGACGAGATGTTCGCCGTCACCGACACCAAGGACTCGCCCTGGTTCGTGGTCGAGGCCGACGACAAGCGCACCGCCCGCCTCAACCTGATCTCGCACCTGCTCGCGGAGATTCCCTACGAGCGGATCGACCAGGACCCGGTCGAGTTCCCGCCGCGACAGGAACGCGCCTACGTGAGGCCACCGCTGGACAGCCAGACCTTCGTCCCGGAGCGGTTCCGCGTCGAGTAGGCTCGCGGTCGTCGATGGCCGCCGCGGGAGAGAAACCGGAAGGGATGAAGTTCGGCAACCGCTTCCTCACCGAGGAGGCGCCCGACCGCGAGTTCCCGGCGACCGGCATGTCGGCCCTCGACGCGATGCGCCTGGTCGACGAGGAACTGCTGCTCGAGGGTGACCCGGCGCGCAACCTGGCGACCTTCGTCACCACCTGGATGGAGCCGGAGGCCAAACGGCTGATCACGGAGAACCTCCATCGCAACTTCATCGATCACGCCGAGTACCCGGTCTCGGCGGAAATCGAGCAGCGCTGCATCCGCATGCTCGCCGACCTCTTCCATGCCCCGGGGGAGACCACGGGAGCCCGCACGCAGGGCTCCTCGGAGGCGATCATGCTCGGGGCGCTCTCACTCAAGTGGAAATGGAAGAAGCGCCGCGAAGCCGAATCGAAGCCGGTCGACAAGCCGAACCTGGTCTTCGGCGGCGACGTCCATGTCGTCTGGGAGAAGTTCTGCCGCTACTTCGACGTCGAGCCGCGGATCGTGCCGCTGCGCGAAGGCAAGTACACGATCGGCCCCGAGGACGTCGAGCCTCATCTCGACGAGAACACGATCGGCGTCGCCGCCGTCCTCGGCACCACCTTCACCGGCCATCGCGACGACATCGTCGGCATCAACAAGCTGCTGGTCGACACCAAGGGAGAGAAGGGGCTCGACGTCCCCCTCCACGTCGACGCCGCCAGCGGCGGCTTCGTCTGGCCCTTCCTCTACCCCGACTCCGAGTGGGACTTCCGCCTCGAGCAGGTGCGCTCGATCAACGTCTCCGGCCACAAGTTCGGGCTCGTCTACCCGGGCATCGGCTGGCTCGTCTTCCGCGAGAAGGACGACCTCGCCGAGGAACTCGTCTTCGAGGAGAACTACCTCGGCAAGACCGACGCGACCTTCACCCTCAACTTCTCGACCGGCTCCTCGATGGTCCTCGCCCAGTACTACAACTTCGTCCGGCTCGGCCGCGACGGCTACGGCTACGTCATGGAGATCATGCAGAAGAACGCCGACGCCCTCGCCGACCACCTCGAAGACCAGGGTGACTTCGAGCTGATCGGCCGCGACGAGGAGTCGCTGCCGCTGGTCACCTTCAGGCTCAACGGCGAAAAGCCCTACGACGAGTTCGACCTCGCCTGGCAGCTCTCAGCCGAGCGCGGCTGGATGCTGCCTGCCTACACGCTGCCGCCGGAAGCCGAAGACGTGAAGGTGATGCGGGCCCTGGTCAAGGAGAACCTGAGCCGGGCCCAGGTCGACAAACTCGCCGGCGACATTCGCGATGCCTGCGCCACGCTCGAGAAGAAGGGCGGCGCCCACGAGTCGGAGCGCAAGCAGGTAAAGACCGGGACGGGTTACTAGCCCGTCCCGGCTGTTTTCACCCGCGTCAGGTCAGGTTCGGCGCGGGTGTGGCATGTGGTCGCTCAGGTGCATGCTCTCCAGCACCCTCGGCACATAGAGGAGTCCGCAGACTCCGACCACGGTGTAGACGACGTCGGTCAGCGTGCCGCTGCCGAAGATGTCGGAGATCACATTCGTGTCGAAGAGCCCGACCATGCCCCAGTTGAGGGCACCGAGCACGACGACGAGCAGAGCAACAGGCTCCAACCGCTTGATCATCTCCATGGTTTCTCCTTCTCAGAGATAATGCGGATAGTTACGTTCTAAGAACACCCGGAGCCGCGCCGGGTTACCCGTTCTAGACCTGCAGCCAGGTGCCCTTGGGGCCGAGGTTGTGGAGCGGCGTCGCGCCGATCCGGCTCTCGCAGCCCCAGGACTCGTGGATGTGCCCGCAGACCGCCAGCCGTGGCGACTTCTCCTCGATGCCCTCGAGCAGGGCTTCGCTGCCGAAGTGGTCGCCGCCGGAGTTCGCGTCGCAATGGCCCTGCGGCGGTGAGTGCAGGACGAGGACCGCGCCCTCGGGGCAATCGCCCATCATCGCGGCGGCGGCCGTGTCGTCGAGGTCGAAGCTCCACTCCCACGGCGTCACCGGGATGCCGGCGCCGAGGCCGAAGAACTCCGTGTCCTCGATCGTCGCCGCTTCGCCGTGCAGGACGGTCGCCGCCTCCCATTGGGACGCCGCCTCGCGCAGCGCCTCGGTCGTCTCGTTATTGCCGGGCACGAGGATCGTCGGAGTCGAGATCGCGGCCAGCGCCTCGATCGTCTCCACGAGCCCCTCGTGGACCGAGGCGAAGTCGCCGGCGCCGATCACGACATCGGCATCGGCGGACATCTCGACCAGCGTCGCCGCCTGGTCGAGGTCGCGGTGCAGGTCGCTGAAGGCAAGGAGCCGCATCCGCTGGAAACCTATCGGGAGTTCCCCGTCGGCCTCGAAAAGGCACATTTCTGCGACACTCACGAAACGTTTTGTCCGCTACGGTGACGCCGTGGAGGCGACGAAAGGCGTAGTGAGAATGACCTGGACCGACGAGCGCATCGACGGCTTCGCCAAGCACATCGACCAGCGCTTCGACGCTGTCGACCAGCGCTTCGACGCCGTCGACCTGCGCTTCGACAAGGTCGACCGACGTTTCGACGAGTTTCAGCGTTCGGTAGACCGGCGCTTCGACAAGGTCGACCAACGCTTCGACCGGGTCGATGACCGGTTTCAGATGCTCGAAGTGCGCTTCGACGGCCTGCAGCGCACGCTGATCTCGATGAACGCGCTGATCGTCGCCGCCCTGATCGGGGTCATCGCCACCCAGATCTAGGGCGCTCAGCCTTCGGCGGGAGCGGCGCGGGCCCGGGACGGATTCCGGCGCCGCCAGCGCTGGGGCAGCCGTTCGCGCCAGCGGCTCGCCGGCTGTTCCTCCGCCCGCACCTGCAGGTCGAAGTAGAGCAGCGTCTGGGCGATCACGGCGTAGGGCATCAGCAGTGAGAAGGTCAGCGCCCCGAGCAGATTGATCAGCAGGAACGGCAGCGGCGTGAAGATCAGGCCCAGAGTCAGCAGGGGGCCGGCGATGAAGAGCAGCGCGAGCAGGAAGAGGATCAGCCGCACCGCCCGCCACCAGCGCCCGCGGACCAGTTCGGAGCTGCCGCGGAACGAGTCGCGCAGCGACTTGTCGGTGAAGAGGACTTCCTGCCCGACGAAGGACCAGCCGACCAGCTTCCAGATCGCGAACGGGATGCCGATCACCGTGATCGCCATCAGCAGGATCCCCAGGGTGTAGAGCAGCTCGGCGGCGACGAGTCGCCAGAAGCGCTCCCGCATCCCGCTCCAGCAAGCGCGGAAGCCGGCCGTTCGCGATTCGGCCAGCAGCCGCATGAAGATGATCACGATCGCGGCCACCACCGCCAGCGCGATCGGCCGGGCGACCGATTCGACCAGGTCGGCGAGCGCCAGGTTCACGCCGGAGCGTCCGGCGGCGCGGTCGGCGGAACTGCCGCCGGCGAGCAGCGTGGCGAGCAGGTTGGTGCCGGCGACGATCACCAGCCCGGCGAGGGCGATCGTGACCACGACCTTCCAGTGACGGCCGTAGAGCTGGCGGGCGGCGCGGATCAGCTGGCCGAAGGCGCGCTTGGCCCGCAGCTCGGCGAGGTCGACCGGCCCCCAGCGGGTGAAGCCGATGAAGAGGCCGATCAGGAGGACGAGGACGACGAGCGTGCCGATCGCCAGGGTCCGCGACTTCGCCTCGAGGTTGATGAAGTCGGAGACCTGGGCGACGGCGCCACAGAAGGCGCCGGTGATCTGCGGGCCGGCGATCGACCCTCCCGGCAGGCGCGGGCTGGTCGTGCGCTGTTCCGCCATCCAGGCGAAGGGTTCGCGCCAGACCGTCTTCGTCGGCGGCCCGGTCGGCCCGTTGTTGAAGCCCTTTTCCTTTTCGCCCCAGCGGCCGTCGTAGCTGAGCCACTCGAACTGTCCGTGTTCGGGAGCCGTGTCCGGCAGCAGCACCGGGCGCGGCCGCAGTTCGCGCAGCGGCTCGGTCGTGTTGTCGCAGCCGACGCCGGAGCCGTGCTGGCCGTTCTGGATGTAGACGGCGGAGTCGTAGAAGGTCGCGTGCGAGCCCGCGGCGGGGTAGACGATCGGGTGCGTGCCTTCCTTCTGGACCTTCGGGTCGGACCAGTGGGCGCGCTCGCCGCCGGCGTGCTGGAAGAGGATGATTTCCGACGGTTCTTCGCCCAGGGCCTGCCGCGTCGTTTCCGCTTCGAAGGAGATCTGCATCCCCTCCCAATCTCCCTCGTGCAGGTCGTTGAACTGGTTGAAATACCAGTAGAACCAGTACTGGAGCACGAAGCCGGAGTGGTTCGGTTCGCGGGCGATGTGGGCGTAGGTGACGGCCGGCGCCCTGCCTTCGGCGACCAGCTTTTCGAAGGCCCGGGAGTAGACGCAGGTCTCGCCCAGGGCCTTGCCTTCGAGGTCGAGGTAGTAGCCGTCGGGCAGGCCGGCGATGTCGGCCGCGGTCGGCGCCTTCATCACGTCTTCGAGCTCGCCGGTCTCGGCATCGTCGTGGGTGAGGGTGACGGTGGGATTGCCGAGCACGGCGCCGACGCTGGTCGGCTGGTACTGCTCGGCGCTGGTTTCGCAGGGCGGCTTCTGCTGTTCGCGCAGCATCATGATCGGCACGTAGGCCTCGGCGAGCTGCCGCGCCGCCGGATCGAGATGCACCGCCGACCCGGTGTGGGCGCCGGCGGCGGCCGGCACCGCGAGCAGCGCGAGGGCCGTCAGCACCAGTGAGAATCGCCAGTCCCGGGCCATCGCCCGGCCAACGTACCAGCGCCGACCACCGCTCTGAGCGGTCGGGCGGTTCGATAGTCTCGCGGCCATGCCTTACGTCTTCTGGATCGGCCTGGTCATCTTCGGCGCGTGCCTCGTGCTGAGTTTCCTGGTCGGAGTCAAATCGCGCACGACGGCCACCCTGACCGCCGTCACGATCGGCGCGTACGTCGGCCTGATGGCGGGCTTTCCCTTGCTCGCGCTCGGGCTCGCAACCAGCTAGGAGGAGACATGATCCCCAGCCTGACGCTCAGCGACGGCGTCGAGATCCCGCAACTCGGGTTCGGCGTCTTCCAGGTTCCGCCGGAGGACACCCGCGGCGTCGTCGAGGAGGCCCTGGCCGCCGGCTATCGCCACATCGACACCGCCGGCGCCTACCGCAACGAGCAGGGGGTGGGGGAGGCGATCGCCGGTTCGGGCATCCCACGCGATGAGATCTTCGTCACGACCAAGCTCTGGAACGCCGAGCAGGGATTCGACTCGACCCTGGAGGCCTTCGACAAGAGCCTCGAGCGACTCGGCATGGACCGCGTCGACCTCTACCTGATCCACTGGCCGGTGCCGACCGAGGACCGCTTCGTCGATACCTGGAAGGCCTTCGAAAAGATCCAGGCGGAGGGGCGCTCGCGCTCGATCGGCGTCTCCAACTTCCGCATCGAGGACCTCGAGCGACTGCAGGCGGAGACGGAGGCGGTCCCCTCGGTCAACCAGATCGAGCTCCATCCGGCCTTCCACCAGCACCAGTTGCGCGCGTGGCAGGACGAGCGGGGGATCGCGACTGAGGCCTGGAGCCCGCTCGGCCAGGGCGCGCTGCTGGAGGAGGCGCCGATCGTCGCCATCGCCGAGGCGCACGGCAAGACCCCGGCTCAGGCGATCATCCGCTGGCACCTGCAGCTCGGCAACATCGTCTTCCCCAAGTCGGTGACTCCGGCACGGATCCGCGAGAACCTCGAAGTCTTCGACTTCGAGCTGAGCGACGACGAGATGGCCGCCTTCGAGCCGCTCGACACGGGCAGGCGCTTCGGACCTGACCCGGCGACCTTCGTCTCCCCGTAGAGCGCTCGGCGGCGAATCGGGCACGGCGCAAGAGCGGCGCCAGGGCGCGCCGCACGAACACGGTCGCGGCCACCGCATTCCTGGTCGGCGGCTCGCTCTTCGCGCTCGGCGCGGCGCTGGCCCAGGGCGGCGTCGACCCGACCGCCTACTGCTCGGTCTACCTGGTCGGCGGGGTCTTCTTCAGCACCGGCGGCTACGCCTCGGTCCTGCTCGTCGTCAACCGGCCGCGCAGCGCCGCCGACGGTAGCGTCCGCGCCGAGCCCTGGCGCTGGTTCGCCCGCGAACCCGGGCGGATCGAGTGGCTGAGCGCGGCCGTTCTCTTCGTCGGCACCCTGGTCTTCGCGATCAACCTCGTCGACTCGTTCATCACCGGCCTCGGCGCCGCCGCCGAGGATCGGCTGGTCTGGTCCCCCGACATGATCGGCTGCGCGTTGTTCCTGATCTCGGGCCACCTCGCGATCATCGAGATCGGCCACGGCCGGCGCGTCTTCCGCCCGCGCGAGCTCGAGTGGTGGATCGTGATGGTCAACCAGCTCGGCTCGGCCCTCTTCATGGTCGCCGCGATCGCCTCCTTCGTCGAACCGGCGAGCTCTGACGTGGTCAACGTCGGCGTCGCCAACTGGGGGACCCTCTCCGGCGCCCTCTGTTTCGCGGCCGCCGGGTTGCTGCAGGAGTTCGAGCGCCCCGCCTAGGCCTCGGCTTCGGCTGTTTCGGGCCGGCGCACCTCGTGCCGTCCTTCTCCGTAGAGGCGGGTCTCGAAGGCGATCATCACCCAGAGCAGGACGTTGGGCACGGCGACGGCGACGAGGGCCGGGACCTCGGTGGCGACCGGGACCAGGATCAGCAGGACGACGGCGACCCCGAGCCGCTGGCGGTTGACCGTGTGCACGTGGCGATAGCGGAAGGCGACCAGGCCGAGCAGGTAGACCGCGACGCCGCCGAGCAGGGCGAAGGCGGGAACCGCGTGCAGGTGCTCGTCGAAATGCCCGATCGTCGTCTTCAGGCCGAGCGCGGTGAGCACGATGCCGGCGACCATCACCATGTGGGCGTAGGAGTAGGAGTCACGCGCCATCTCGTTCTGGACCTTGCCGGGCTCGGCCTCGACCAGCCGGTTGGCGGAGACGATCGCGACGATGTCGAAGTAGACCCACCACATCGCCGCGGCCAGTGAGACGCCGAGGATGGCGGCCGTGCCGATCCCCAGGGTGAGGTCGTCGGAGGCGCCGACGCCGATCGCGACTATCGACTCGCCGAGGGCGATGATCACGATCAACCCGTGGCGCTCGGCGAAGTGGCGCGGCGAGAGTTTCCAGCCGGTCGAGCCGAACAGGTACGGGCCGCCCATGTCGAGGACGAGGGCGAGCAGCCAGAGGGCACCCTGGGCGAGCCCGTCGAAGAGCGAGGCGACGGCGAGGATGCCGACCGCGATCGCGGTGCTGGCGGCGAGGCCGAGAATGGAGTGGCGCAGGCCGTCGTCCTCGGGGCTGGCGAGCATGAAGAGCACGATCTGCGCAGCCCGTACGAGGCCGTAGAAGACGACGAAGGTGAGAGCGAGGCTGTCGAACGCCTCGGGCACGCAGAGGGAGACGATCAGCAGCGCCGCCATCGCCCCGAACATGGCCAGCCGCACTGCGCCCTCCTCGGGATCGATGACGCTGGTCAGCCAGGCATAGCCGACCCAGGTCCACCAGAGGATGCAGAGGACGAGCAGGCCCTGGGCGAGCCCCGACCAGCTCGGGTGGTGGGACATCAGCGCCGTGCACTGGGTCAGGGCGAGGACGAAGACGAGGTCGAAGAAGAGCTCGAGCGGGGTGACCTGGTCGCCTTCGCGCAGCGACGCCGACAGGCGCGAGTGTCGTTCCTCAGGCATCTTCGGCGCTGTACCGCTCGAGCAGCGCCTCCTCCTCTTCCTTGTGCGGGAACTTGAAGAAGACGAGCGCGGCGCCGAGGACGACCGCGACGATGCCGGCGCTGTAGGCCCACTGGTCTCCCTGCAGGAAGGAGGTCTTGGCGGCGGCGATGATCTGCTGGCTGTACTGGGGGTACTGGCCGGCGGTGTCGGCGGCGCTCGAGAACGACTTGGTCAGCTCTCCCTGGACGTTTTCGGTGACCTTGGCCTGCTCGGAGGAGGAGGCGATCGCGGCCCCTGCCGCGGCCGCGTAGCCGGCGGTGAGCAGAGCGCCGAAGATCGACTGCATGATCGCGCCGCCGAGGTCCCGCTGGAGGTCGGCGGTGCCCGAGGCCATCCCCGCCCGCCGCACCGGCACCGACCCGGTCAGCGAGTGCGAGGCGGGGGTGCCGGCGAAGCCGACGCCGATCCCGATCAGCGCGTAGCCGAGGCCCACCTTCCAGTATTCGATCCCGTCCTTCCAGAGCAGCAGCATCGTGAGGAAGCCGAGGACGCAGAAGAGGTAGCCGATCAGGAGGGTGAAACGGGCGCCACGGGTCTCGACCAGCTTCGCCGAGCGGGGCGCGACGATCACCATCAGCACCGCCGCCGGCAGGATCGCCAGGCCGGAGTCGAGGGTCGAGTAGCCGAGCACGTTCTGGAGGAACTGCTGGCCGATGAACATCGCCCCCATCAGCGAGCCGAAGACGATGATCCCGGCGCAGGCGGCGACCCAGAAGATCCGCCTCGCGGCGACGTCGAGGTCGTAGAGCGGCGAGGCGACGCGGCGCTGGCGGATGACGAAGGCGACGGCCGCCGCGATCGCGACCAGGCCGAGCCCGACCGCCACCGCGCCCTTGCCCGGAACCGGCGCCAGGTTGATGCCCAGCACCAGGGCCGCGATCAGCAGGATCGAGAGGACGCCGCCGAGGTTGTCGACCGGCTCGGTCCCCTCGTTCACGTGGGCCGGGACGTAGCGCCAGGCCATGAAGAGGGCGAGGAAGGCGAGCGGCAGGGTGACCAGGAAGACGGAGCCCCAGTCGAACTGCTCGAGCAGGGCGCCGGAGAGCAGTGGGCCGAGCGAGGCGATCGCCCCGCCGATCGCCGACCAGAGCGCGATCGAGCGGGTGCGGGCGGCGCCCGACCAGAGCGCCGTGATCAGCGCCAGCGTCGTCGGGTAGGCCATGCCGGCGGCGACGCCGCCGAACAGCCTGGCTACGAAGAGGACGTCGTCGCTGGGGGCGAGGCCGGCGAGCAGCGAGGCGGGGATCGTCAGCCCCATGCCCAGCATCAGCATCATCTTGCGCCCGTAGCGGTCGCCGAGGGCGCCGAGGAAGAGGACCGAGGTCGCCAGCCCGAGTGAGTAGCCGACGGCGATCAGGTTGAGCGTCGTCTGGCCCGAGCCGAAGGCCTTGCCGATGTCCGGCAGGGCGACGTTGGCGACGGCCAGGTTGAGGTTGGCGACGGCGGCGACCAGGATCAGCGCGGCGAGGATGACCCCGGAGCGTTTCGGGCTGCTCGATTGCATCGAAAGAACCTATCCCGTCGCGCGGGGGCCCGGCTGACCCTGAGAGGATTGGGCGATGAGCGATCGCAAGCCCGAGGCGCCGCGAGGCGAAAGGATCCTGCCGGGGGTCTGGCGGCTGCGCCTGGCGCTGCCCTGGCCCGGCGTTCCCCACGGCAACGTCTGGGTCGTCGCCGCCGACGGCGGCATCGTCCTCTTCGACACCGGGATCGGCGGCAAGGGCCGCATGCGCCAGTTCGAACTCGCTCTGAGCCAGGTCGGCTTCGGCATCGAGGACGTCCGCCTGCTCGTCTGCACCCACTCGCACACCGATCACTACGGGCTGGCGGCGCCGATCATCGAGGCCGCCGGCTGCGAGCTCTGGATGCACCCGGCCTGGGAGCACGTGCGCCTGCTCGCCGACGACCCCGAGGCGGCGCTCGAGCAGCGCATCGAGGTCGCCCGGCAGAGCGGCGTCCCGATCGAGTCCCTGAACCGCTATCGCGAGGCGCGCAGCGACGGCGAGACCGGCGTCGACGCGATCGTCGAGCCCGATCGCCACCTGCTTCCCGGGGCCGAGGTCGAGACCGACCTCGGCACCTGGCAGGTCCACGAGACCCCGGGCCACGCCCCCTCGCACGTCGTCCTGCACCAGCCCGAGCGCCGGCTGCTGATCTCCGGCGACCACCTGCTGGGGCGCACAGTGCTCTTCTTCGACCACGGGCACACGCCGGACCCGCTGGGCGAGTTCATCGCCAGTCTCGACCGGGTCGAGCCGCTCGAGGTCGACCTCTGCCTGCCCGGACACGGCCGTCCCTTCCGTGACCCGGAGGTGAAGATCGCCGAGGCGCGGCGCCAGGTCGATGAGCTGATCGGCAAAGTCAGGGCTTCTCTCGGTCAGGGCGAGAAGACGGGGTTCGAGATCGTCGGCGAGATCATCGGCGAGGACAACCTCAACACCCCGGTCAGCGCCTGGGTCCTGCAGATCGTCCTCTCCTGCCTCGATCACCTTGTGATCCTCGGCGAGGTGCGCCCGGTCGAGGGATCCGATCCCCAGCGCTGGACGCTGCAGTAGCCTCCCGGCGCATGGCCAGCTTCACCCTCGTGCGCGAGATCGACGCACCGCCGGAGGTCGTCTTCGGCCTGCTCGTCGACCACCGCGCCTACGCGAGCATGACCCCGCTGCGCAAGTCGACGCTCGAGCGCGAGGGCGAGCCGGCGCCGAACGGGCCGGGAGCGATCCGCGTCCTCAGCGGCATCGGCCCGCCGTTGCGCGAGGAAGTGCTGACCTACGAGGAGCCCAGCCGCTTCTCCTACACGCTGCTCTCGGGTCTGCCGGTGCGCGATCACGTCGGCACGGTCGAGCTGACGCCGCTCGACAGCCGTACGAAGATGACCTACGCGGTGCGGACGATGCCGACCGTCCCGCTGATCGGCGCGCTCGTCGTCGGCGCCGTGCGGATCGGGGTCGGACAGTTGATGAACGGCATCGCCAAAGAGGCCGAGCGCCGCACGGCTGCGGCGAATGGCTGACGAGAAGCCGAAGCCGAAGGGCGGCGGCAAGCCGCGACAGGGCGGCAAGCCGAAGCCGCGACAGGGCGCCGGGCCGGAGGCGAGGGGCGGCAGGAAACCGCCGAAGCAGGGCGATGCCAGGCCGGAGCCGAAACGGAAGCCGAGGGCGAGACTGCTTGCGGGGCTCGCGCAGGTGCGCCACCCGACCGTCCTCTGGCGCGAGCACCGGCGACTCTGCCTGGCGGCTATCGCGGCCGTCGTCCTCGGCATCGCGGCGATCGCGATCGCCTACGAGTCGCTGAAGCGCCCCGGCGACGTCCATAACGAAGACGCGGTCTTCAAACCGCAGAAACCGAAGCGGGAAACGACGAAGACCGTCAACTGGCCGATCTACGGCTACGACCGGGCGCGGACCAGGTACCTGCCGGCGAAAGGCGTCGTGCCGCCCTTCAAGAGCCTCTGGCGCTACACCGACCGGCCGCTGCTCGAGTTCCCGCCGATCGTCGCCGGCGGCAAGCTCTACCTGGTCAACAACAGCGGTTTCGCCGTCGCGCTCGACGCCGATACCGGCAGGGAAATCTGGAAGCGGCGGATCGGCCGCCTCAACGCATCCTCGCCGGCCTACTCCCGGCACCGCCTCTACATCGTCAACCTCGTCCCCGGCCACATCGTCAAGCTCGACGCCGGGACCGGGCGGATCATCTGGAAACGCTCGCTGCCGGGCCGGGCCGAGTCCTCGCCGCTGGTGATCGGCAACAGCGTCTACTTCGGCGACGAAGACGGCAGCCTCTACTCGCTCAGCACCCGCAACGGCAACGTGCGCTGGTCGACCCAGCTGGCCGGCGCGGTCAAGTCGGCCCCCGCCTATTACGGCGGCTCGCTCTTCGTCGGCGACTACGGCGGCGACATGAACGCGGTCGACGCCCGCACCGGGGAGCTCAAGTGGCAGAGCGGCAGCCTCGGGCCCGGCTTCGGCGGCACCGGCGAGTTCTACTCGACCCCCGCCGTCGCCTTCGGCCGCGTCTACGCCGGCAACAACGACTCGCGGGTCTACAGCTTCGACATCTCCGACGGCGAGCTCGCCTGGAGCTACTCGACCGGCGGCTACGTCTACTCGGGGCCGACCGTGGCGCGCACCCGCCACACCGGCCCCACCGTCTACATCGGCTCCTTCGACGGCAACGTCTACGCGCTCGACGCCAAGGACGGCGAACCGCGCTGGATCCAGTCCGCCGGCGGGCCGGTGATCGGCTCGCTGACCGCGGTCGGCGACATCGTCTACGCGGCCGAGTTCGACGGCACCTCGACCACCGGCTTCGCGATGAAGACGGGCCGCCCGGTCTTCCACTACCCGCGCGGCACCTACACCCCGGTCGTCTCCGACGGCCACCGCATCTACCTGATCGGCTACTCGAGCATCAGCGCCCTCGAACCGTTCCGGTACGTCGGCGCCGTCGGCAAAGCCCAGGTCGCCCCGAAGGGCAAACCACCCGCCGCCAAACCGCCTGCCGCCAAAGCCAAGGCTCACGCGGCCAAGGGAAAGGCCTCCGCTACCAAAAGCAAGCCGAGCCCCGCCCAAGGCAACTAAGCCGCCCCGGCCGGGCGAGCCTCAGTGGCCGACGGGCCGAAAACGCGCTTCCGGGTAGCGTTTTCGGCCCGTCGGCGGCCACGGGCGACCAAGCGGCCCCCGGACGCGGAGGAGGCCGCGCTTTTATCTGTGCGGGAGCTTGGTGCCGATGCCGCCGGGCGGGGCGGGGGGCGGCACCGGGTGGCCCGGGGCGAAGGCGGGGAAGCGGCGCGAGTGGATCATCCGGTTGAGGACCGAGAGGCTCGCCGGGTAGTTCTGGATCCGGTAGGGGCTGGTCGAGCCGAAGTCCTGGTAGTAGACGAGCATCTTGCAGCGCGGGTGGTTCTTCACCCAGGCCATCAGGTGTTCGACGTAGCGCGGGTCGTCGCCGCTGGAGACGCCCCACTCGGGAATCGCGAAGGGCTTCGAGGAGTAGCGGTTGTAGAGGCCGTTGAGCGATTTCCAGTCCTGGTTGTCGGAGTAGAAGTCGGTGCCGACCCAGTCGACGTAGTCGTCGCCGGGGTAGAAGTACTTGGGCCGGTTCTGGGGCACGGTCGGCGAGCCGGCGGGCAGCGTGCTCCAGATCACCGCGATCGGCGCCCGCGGCAGACCGGAGACGTCGGCCTGCAACGGCGGCAGGCTCGCCGCCGCGAGCCGTTCGTCGATCTTCGCCTTCTTGCCGCCGCCGTGGAGGAGGATGTACATGCGCTTGAAGGCGCGGCGGTACCAGAGCGGCTTGTGCGCCGCGTCGCGCGGCTTGCCCGCGCAGTCGTAGGAGGACCAGACGTTGAGGCAGCGGTTGGGCTCGCCCAGGGGGCGGACGTAGGCGCGCATCTTCTTCGCCCAGAACAGCTTGTTGAGCCGGACCAGGTAGCCGTCGCCTTCGCCCTGGGCGATCCCCCGCGGGCTGATCAGCTCGTGGCCGTCGTGCTTGTCGGCGGTCGAGATATGGAGGACCGGCCGGGCCCGCGCCGCCTGCCAGCGTTCGATCGACTGCGGGAAATCGGTGCCCCAGGTACGGAAGCTCTCAATCAGCGCCGGGTGCTTGTTCAACGCCTCGCTGAAATGGCCGAAGTCGGCCGAGTCGCCGGTGTCGCTGGCGCCGAAGAAGACGTTGCCCCCCTGCGGCTGCAGCGAGGCCGCCTGCGCCGCAGCGCCGGATAGCGCGCAGAGCACAGAAACGGCGGCAATCGCCGCCGTCAGGGTGTGTCTTGTCCCGTGGCCCACCTTGTTCTCAACACCGTGGCGCATCGAACGTTGTCCCGCCTCGCCATTCGCGGTGGCGGGCGTACGATTGCAGCGTGATCGACCCGCTCGAGCGCTGGCGCGAGTACGGCGAGAAGCCCGACTTCGCCGGGCTGCCCAGCTTTTCCGGGGTGCCCTACACCGAGGACCCGGCGGAGCTGGCCGGGTTCGACGTGGCGATCGTCGGCGCGCCGACCGACGACCTCGTCTCCGATCGGCCCGGCTCCCGTTTCGCCCCGCGCGCGATCCGCGCCGCAAGCTGCCCTCCGGGCCCCCACCTGGAGGCCGGAATCGATGCCTTCGAGGAGCTGCGGGTGGTCGATTTCGGCGACGCCCCGGTGATCCCCGCCGACCCGGCGACCAGCCACGCCGCGATCGAGCGTACCGTCGGCCAGGTGCTCGCCGCCGGCGCCCTGCCGATCGTCCTCGGCGGTGACCACGGCATCGCCGAGCCCGACATCCGCGCCTGTTTCGCGCACAGCGGCGGCCCGGTCGGCCTGGTCCATTTCGACACCCACACCGACACCGGCTCCGAGGTCTTCGGGGTCGAGGTCTCACACGGCACGCCGATGCGGCGCCTGGTCGAGGCCGGCCAGGTCGACGGCGAGCGCTACGTCCAGGTCGGCCTGCGCGGCTACTGGCCGGGCGAGGAGGAGTTCGCCTGGCAGCGGCAGCGCGGGATCACGAGCCTCTTCATGCACGACGTCCGCGAGCTCGGCATCGACGTCGTCGTCGAGCGCGCCGTCGCGGCGGTGGGGGAGGGGCCGGTCTTCCTCTCGGTCGACATCGACGTCCTCGACCCTGCCTTCGCGCCGGGCACCGGCACGCCGGAGCCGGGCGGGATGAGCACGGCGGAGCTGATGCGTGCCTGCCGCCTGCTCGCCGAGCGGCTCGAGCTGGTCGGCGCCGAGATGGTCGAGGTGATCCCGACCGCGGTCGGCTCGGCCGACATCACGGCGCTCGCCGCCGAGCGGGTCGTGCGCGAGATCCTCACCGGCGTCGCCCTCAGGCGGCGCGGTGCGAATCCACGATCGTGAGCACTTCCGGCGCGTATTTGGCGAGGAAGCTCGGCCCGACCCCGCCGATCTTCGCCAGGCCTGCGGCGTCGGAGGGCCTGGTGCCGGCGATCGCGCCGAGCGTGCGGTTGTTGGCGACGGTGTAGGCGGGCTTGCCGGCGGCGGCCTCGAGCCGCCAGGCCTTGAGCGCTTCGAAGAGCGGCATCTCCTCCGCCGTCAGGTCCGGCTGGGCGGCCGCCTGCTTCGAGCCGCGTGGGGGCCGGGTCGCGATCGTCTCCGGGTCGGGCAGCCATGAGACCGGATCGCAGACGTCGCAGCAGCGGCCTGCCGGCCGCCCGCCGTCGCCGTCGCTGAAGTGGGCCAGCAACTGGCGCCTGCGGCAGCGGTCGGAGTAGATGAAGGATTTGATCGTGCGGAAGGACTGCCAGCCGCGCTCGCGGGCGATCGTCCGGTCGGGGTCGAGCTGCTCGATGAAGCGGACCAGGCGGCCCAGGTCCGAGCGCATCGCCAGCAGCACCGCTTTCGCCGGCAGGCCGTCGCGGCCGGCGCGGCCCGCCTCCTGGTAGTAGGCCTCGAGGCTGGTCGGGATCGCCAGGTGCCAGACCGAGCGCACGTCGGCCTTGTCGACGCCCATGCCGAAGGCGTTGGTGGCGACGATCACGTCGAGCTCGTCGGCCATGAAGCGGCGCTGGGTCGTGGTCCGGTCCTCGGCCTCCATGCCGGCGTGGTACGGGGCGGCCCTGAAGTCACGGGAGCGGAGCTCGGCCGCGACCTCGTCGGTGTCTTTGCGGGTTCCGCAGTAGACGATCGCGGGCCGGTTGGCGGGGTCGGAGAGCCCGGCTTCGAGCAGCGCCAGGCGCCGCGCCTTCGAGCCCTTGCCCTCGAGCCCGACGACGTCGAAGGAGATGTTCGGGCGGTCGAATCCCGAGCGGACCCGGAGCGGCTCGCGCATCCCGAAGCGGGCGACGATCTCCTCGGCAACCGCCTCGGTCGCGGTCGCCGTGCAGGCCATCACCGTCGGCCGCCCGAGGCGGTCGGCGATCTGCGGCAGACGCAGGTAGTCGGGACGGAAGTCGTGCCCCCACTCGGAGACGCAGTGCGCCTCGTCGACGGCCAGCAGGTCGATCCGCCGCTGCGACAGGGCATCGAGGAAGACGTTCGAGCCGAAGCGCTCGGGTGAGCAGTAGACGATCCGCGCCTCGCCCTCGCGGACCATGGAGAGGGCGCGGCGGGCGGCTTCTTCGCTCATCCCCGACGAGATCATCGCCACCGGGTGGCCGGCGGCGTTGAGCCGCTGCCACTGGTCGTTCATCAGGGCGATCAGCGGGCTGACCACGACCGTGAGGTCGGCCGAGGCGAGCCCCGGCAGCTGGTAGCAGAGGCTCTTGCCGCCGCCGGTCGGCATCACGACAAGCGAATCCCGTCCCTCCAATGCCGCCTCGACAGACTCCTTCTGCCCCGGCCGCCAATGCTCGAACCCCAGCTCCCCGAGCAGGGCGTCGGCGCGATCTTCGGTCTGGAGGGTCACCCGTCCAGGCTAGGCGATCCTCCGGCGGGGCAAGGCCCGCCGGAGGTCGCTCCCTAGTTCTGTTCGGTCGACCCGGTGCTGACGATCTGCGCCGGCACCTGCGACAACAGCTCGGCCAGCGCGTCGATTTCCTGCGCCAGCTTGCGGGTGTCCGCCTTGGTCAGTTCGGTGTAGGAGACGAAGCCGTCGCCCTTGCGGTAGGGCTTCAACGACGCGTAGACGTCCTTGAAGTGGGCTTCGATTTCCTTCGCCAGCTGCGGGTCATCCGCCGAGAGCAGCGGCTCGACCGATTCGAAGGCTGCCTCCGCCCCTTCGACGTTGGCCTCGAAATCGACCAGGTCGATGTGCGAGTAGCGCTCCTCCTCGCCGGTGATCTTCGAGGCCGAGACCTCGCCGAGCAGCTCGTTGGCGCCGTTGGCGATCTGCACCGCCTGCAGGTTGACGTTCTTCACTTTCGCTTCCAGTTCTTCGATGTCGGCTAGCAGCTGCTTGGCGACCGGGGCCATGCCCTTCGCCGTGCCTTCTTCCCAGAGCGCTTTCTCGATCACGTGGAAGCCGCTCCATTCGCTCGCCGGAACGTCATTGGCGCGGGCGTCGATGCGCGGGTCAAGGTCGCCGAAGGACTCGGCCACCGGCTCGATCCGCTCATACGGGATGCGGGCTGCCGGGTAGAGCGCCTTCGCCTGGGCGACGTTGCCGGCGACGACGGCGGCGACGAAGGGCTTCGTCTTCGCGGTCAACTCGTCGGTGTTCTGCTCGAGGTATTCGCGGTACTGGGCGATCGCCTTTTCGACCTCGGGGCTGTCCTCGGAAGCCAGCTTGCCGGTGACCGTCAGCGTCCCGTCTTCTTCCTCGCCGCCGTTGCAGCGGATCGTGTATTCGCCTTCCTCGAGGGTCAGGGCGAAGCTGCCGGAGAGGCCTTCGGTCAGGTTCTCCTTCTCGCCGAGGATCGTTTCGCCGTCGAGGACCTCGAGCTCGGTGACGCCGGCACTGCCGTCGTTTTCGATTTCGAAGTTGATCGGGCCGGCAGGCGCCTTCGCGTCGTGCGGGTCGCAGCCCGCGTCGGTCAGTTTGAAGGACATCGACTTGGCGCCGGTCGGGGCGTCTTCGTCGCTCGAGCCACAGCCGGCGACGACGAGCGCGATCAGGCCGGCGCCGAGCGCCAGGAGGAGGAATCGGACGGACGTGCGGGTCATCTCTGCAGCAGCTCCTTGTTGATTCGAACGGATCTTCGAGTGGTTGGTTAGGGGAACCTAACGGATGTTGAGTTAGGGGAACCTAACAAAGACCGACAAAAGAAGTCGGATTAGAGAAGTGCGGAGTTCAGCCGAGCAGGGTTTCGCCGACGTAGCCACCGCGGCGGGCGCCGGGCGGCACGGCGAAGACGGCGCTGCTGACGTGCTTGATGTACTCGTTGAGCGCGTCGGAGCTGCCGAGCCGGCGCTGGATCGGCACGAACTGGCGCTCGGGATCGCGTTGGAAGCAGATGAAGAAGAGGCCGGCTTCGAGCTCGCCGAGGCTCTCGTCGACGCCGTCGGTGAAGGAGTAGCCGCGGCGCAGGATCCGCTCGCCGCTGTTCTCCGAGGCGGAGGCGAGGCGGACGTGGGCGTCGACCGGGATCACGGGCTGACCACCTCGCTCGGCGTCGAGGTCGAGCGGGTCCGACTCCTTCGCCGCGCCCAGCGGCGCCCCCTCGTACTTGTCGCGGCCGATCGTCTGCTCCTGGTCTTCGAGCGAGGAGCGGTCCCAGATCTCGAGCAGCATCCTGATCCGGCGAGTGACCAGGTAGCTGCCGCCGCGCATCCAGGCCGGCCCTTCGCCGCCGACCCAGACGTAGCGTTCCATCGCCGCGGTGTCCTCGGCGCGGATGTTGGCGGTGCCGTCCTTGAAGCCCATCAGGTTGCGCGGCGTGGACTGGCTGCGACTGGTCGTCGAGGTGCGGCCGAAGCCGAGCTGCGACCAGCGGATGACGACCTTGCCGCGTCCGATCCGGGCCAGGTTGCGGATCGCGTGGAAGGCGACCTGGGGGTCGTCGCTGCAGGCCTGGACGCAGAGGTCGCCGCCGCTTTCGGCGGGGTCGAGCTCGTCGGCAGGAAGTGGCGGGATCGGGCGCAGCACCGGCGGTTGCTTGCCGCCCAGGCCGAGCTCCGGCCTTTCGAAGAGGCCGGGGCCGAAGCCGAAGGTGACGGTCAGGCGGGAGGGCAGCAGGCCGACCGTCTCGCCGGTGTCGTCGGGCGGCGCGAGCTCGAGGTCGTTGACGTCGCCGACCATCTCGCCGGCGGTCATTTCGGCGGCCGCCGTGGACCACTCCTGCATCAGTTCGCGCAGCTCGGCGGCGCCGACGTCGCGGTCGAGGTCGAAGGCGGCGAAGAAGAGCCGGTCCTGGGCCGGGGTGTCGATGCCGGCCTGGTGGGTGCCGTAGAAGTCGACGGCGCCGGTCCCCTTCGAGCTGGCCTCGGCCGACTCTTGGCCGACCAGGTACCCGGTCGCGCCGCCGAGGCCGATCCCGGCTGCGCCGACGCCGGCCGAGGTCAGAAGGCGGCGACGGGTGATCGGGCTCATGGCGTGGGCGGGGGCACGGCGCTAGGCCGCGGTCGGCGCCTGGACCGAGCCGGAGCCGCTGCGCGCGGGAGCCCGGCGCAGGCGGAAGCGGTCCGGCCAGAGCACGTAGAGCGCCATCGGGACGGCGTAGAGCAGGTAGACGACGACCTCGATCAGGGTCGGCTGCGGTTGCAGGCCGAGCATCCCGGTCAGCAGCGATCCGCTGATCGTGCCCGGCTGGACCAGCCAGGTGAGATCGATCGCCTGGCCCTGGAAGCTGTTGATCCAGCCCGCCTCGTGGGCGGTGTGGACCGAGGTCGCGAGCAGGCCGGCGGCGACGAAGACGAGGACCAGGCCGGTGACCCGGAAGAAGCGGTTGAGGTTGATCCTGACGCCGCCGCGGTAGAGGCCGAGGCCGATCGCGATCGCGGCGGCGAGGCCGATCACCGCGCCGGCGCCTGCCGCCGTCGTGTCGGTCGCGTCCTGGAAGGCGGCGAGCAGGAAGACCGAGGTCTCGAAGCCCTCGCGCAGGACGGCGAGGAAGGCCATTGCGACCAGGGCCATGGTCGAGCCGGTCGCCAGCGCCGAGGCCGCCTCGCCTTCCAGCTGGGCCTTGATCCCGCGGGCGTGGCGCCGCATCCAGATGATCATGTAGGAGATCGTGGCGACCGCGATCACGCCGATCACCGACTCCATCGCCTCCTGCTCCTGCTGGGGCAGCTGCTGGCCGATCACGTCGAGGCCGATGCCGACCGCGGTGCAGAGGACGATCGCGATGGCGACGCCGACCCACATCTGGCGCAGCGCGTCCTCGCGGCCCTCTTTGACCAGGAAGGCGGCGATTATGCCGACGATCAGCGCCGCCTCGACGCCCTCGCGCAGGGTGATGACCAGGGTCGGGATCATCGGGGGAGGAGGTTCCTCTGCTTGTCTGGCTGCCGGCTCATGCTCTGGTTAGGCCCCCCTAATAAGGGGCTCCAAAACCTAGCATGGGGCTTGGAATTGCGTTACTCGGGCAGCCAGGGATCCGACCATTTGGCCAGCCCGCGGGTGATCTCCGAGGCCTCCGGCGGTCCCCAGGTCCCCGGTTCATAGGGATGCACCGGGCCCGGGTCGTCGAGCAGCGGCTGGACCACGCGCCAGGTCTCCTCGATCGCGTCCTGGCGGGTGAAGAGGGTGTGGACGCCGGCCAGCGCGTCGCCGAGCAGCCGCTCGTAGGGCTCGGGGTCCTCGCCCGGGGTCCGTTCGAAGAGGACCTCGAGGTCGGCCGGCTCGAACGCCTCCTCGCCGGCCTTCTTGGCGAAGAGCCGCATCCGCGAGCCGGGGGTCGGCTCGATCCGGATCGTCATCTGGTTCGGTTCGGGCTTCTTGCCGTGGCCGATCCCGAGGCTCGGCGGCCGCTTGAAGACGACGGTCACCTCGCTCGCCTTGGCCGGCATGCACTTGCCGGCGCGGATGAAGAACGGCACCCCGCTCCAGCGCCAGTTGTCGACCTCG
Source organism: uncultured Solirubrobacterales bacterium (assembly GCA_963836415.1). Taxonomy (GTDB): domain Bacteria; phylum Actinomycetota; class Thermoleophilia; order Solirubrobacterales; family 70-9; genus VRUE01. Next base: position 557,612 of record CAWIJE010000004.1, on the reverse strand, counting down.
AGCTCGACCGCGGCGAAGGTCTCGGTCTTCGAGTCGGGGGAGACGTCCTTGACCTCGAGGAAGCCGTCGTACTGGCCGCGCACGTAGCGCTTCGGGTCGGCAGTCCTCATCGCCTTGAAGAATTCGAGCTTCTTGTCGCGGATCGAGTCGTGGTGGTTGCCGGTCGGCGGGCCCATGCCGACCAGGGCGAGGACCTGCAGGGCGTGGTTCTGGATCACGTCGCGCATCGCGCCGACCGCGTCGTAGAAGCGGCCGCGGTCGTCGACCCCGAAGTTCTCGGCGATCGTCATCTGCACGTGGGAGACGTGCTCGCGGTTCCAGACTGGCTCGAGGATCGAGTTGGCGAAGCGTAGGTAGGTGATGTCCATCACCGGCTCCTTGCCGAGGTAATGGTCGATGCGCAGGATCTGGTCCTCGTCCAGGACCTCGCAGAGTTCGGCGTTGAGCGCCCGGGCCGATTCCAGGTCATGGCCGAAGGGCTTCTCGATCACGACCTCGGCGCCGTCGGTGAGGCCGGCGTCGGCGAGCCCGTGGACGACGGTGGCGAACAGCGACGGCGGGATCTCGAGGTAGAAGACCGGGTGCTGCTTGCCCTCGATCGCGGCGCCGACCTGCTTGAAGGTCTCGGCGTCGGCGTAGTCCCCCTGGACGTAGGAGATGCGCTCGGCGAGCCGCTTGAAGACCGCCTCGTCGTGGTCGGTCACCGTCGAGGCGATCGCTTCGTGGGCGTGTTCGCGCAGCTGCTCGAGCGTCCAATCGTCGATCGCGACGCCGACGATCGGGCAGTCGAGCTTGCCCCGCGCCTCGAGCCGGTAGAGGGCGCGGAAGGTCATTTTCTTCGCCAGGTCGCCGGTGATCCCGAAGATCGTCAGTACATCGGCGGCTTTGCTCGATGACTCGGCCATCGGCTCGCCAGGCTATCGACTGTGTGGCATAGGGTTACGGCATGGACCTCGGGATGGTCGGACTCGGTCGGATGGGCGCCAACATGGCGCGACGCCTGATGCGCGACGGGCACCGGATCGTCGCCTACGACGTCAGCGCCGACGCCGTCGCCGCGCTGGCCGCCGACGGCGCCGAGGCCGCCTCCTCGCTCGAGGATCTCGCTTCCAAGCTCGAGGGCCCGCGCTCGGTCTGGGTGATGGTCCCGGCCGGCGAGATCACCGAGAAGACCGTCGACGACGTCGCCGCGGTGCTCGACAAGGGCGACGCGATCATCGACGGCGGCAACTCCTACTACCGCGACGACATCCGTCGCGCCGAGAAGGTGGGGGAGAAGGGGATCGATTACGTCGACTGCGGAACCAGCGGCGGGGTCTTCGGCCTCGATCGCGGCTACTGCCTGATGATCGGCGGCCCCGACGAGGCGGTCGAGCGCCTCGACTCCGTCTTCGCCACGCTCGCCCCGGGGGTCGACTCGGCCGAGCGCACGCCGGGGCGCTCCGGCGAGGTATCCCCCTCCGAGAACGGCTACCTGCACTGCGGCCCCAATGGTGCCGGCCACTTCGTGAAGATGGTCCACAACGGGATCGAGTACGGGATCATGGCGGCCTACGCCGAGGGATTGAACATCCTCAAAAACGCCAACGCCGGCAAGGTCCAGCGCGAGGCCGACGCCGAGACCGCGCCGATGGAGCAGCCCGAGTACTACCAGTACGACCTCGACCTGCCGGAGGTGAGCGAGGTCTGGCGGCGGGGCAGCGTGATCGGCTCCTGGCTACTCGACCTGACCGCGGCCTCGATGCAGGAATCCCCCGACCTCTCAGACTTCGCCGGTCGCGTCTCGGACTCCGGCGAGGGTCGCTGGACCTCGATCGCGGCGATCGACGAGGGCGTCCCGGCGCCGGTCCTGACGACGGCGCTCTACGAGCGCTTCTACTCGCGCGGGCTCGACGACTTCGGTGACAAAGTCCTCTCCGCGATGCGCAAACAGTTCGGCGGTCACGACGAGAAGAAGTCGTGAGCGGCGGCCCCGGGCTTGAGGTAGTCGCCAACGAGAAGGATGCCGCCCGGCGGGGAGCGGAGCTGATCGCGGCCGCCGGCCGCGCGGCGGTCGAGGACCACGGCTCCTTCGCGCTGGCGATGAGCGGCGGTCGCACCCCCTGGGCGATGCTGGCGATCCTCAGCGACCGCGAGGACATGCCCTGGGAGCAGACCTCGCTCTTCCAGGTCGACGAGCGGGTCGCCTCGCCCGGCAGCGAGGACCGCAACCTCACCCACTTCGTGCTCGGCCTCTCGATGGACCACCAGGCGGCGCTGCGGCCGATGCCGGTCACCCAGCGCGATCTCGAGGCGGCCGCCGACGAGTACGAGGAGTCGCTGCCCGAGCGCCTCGACCTGGTCCATCTCGGCCTCGGACCCGACGGCCACACGGCGTCCCTGGTTCCGGGTGACCCGGTGCTCGAGGTCGAGGACAGGCGGGTGGCGATGACCGAGACCGCCTACCAGGACCACCGCCGCATGACCCTCACCTACCCGACGCTGGCGGCCGCGCGAGAGATCCTCTGGCTGGTCACCGGCGCCGAGAAGCGCGAGGCGCTGGTCGAGCTGCTCGCCGGCGATGCCTCGATCCCCGCCGGCAGGGTCGAGAATGACGAGATGACCGTGGTCGCCGACGAGGCGGCCGCGGGATCCTCCGATGGCTAGCGGCGAGTACGAGACGATCCTCTACGCGGCCGCCGACGGGGTCGCCACCGTCACCCTCAACCGCCCCGAGTCGCTCAACACGATCGTGCCGCCGATGCCCGACGAGGTCGAGGCGGCAGTCGAGGCGGCGGTCGCCGACACCGCGGTCAGGGTGATCGTCGTGCGCGGCGCCGGCCGCGCCTTCTGCGCCGGCTACGACTTCGGCGACGGCTTCCACCACTGGGACGAGGCGCTGACCACGGACGGCGAGTGGGACCCGGGCAAGGACTTCGTCGCCGCCACCGCGCCCTCGCTGGCGCCGACCCAGAAGCTGATGAGCGTCTGGCGCGCGCCGAAGCCGGTGATCGCCCAGGTCCACGGTTGGTGCGTCGGCGGCGGCAGCGATTTCGCCCTCTGCGCCGACCTGGTGATCGCCAGCGAGGACGCGAGGATCGGCACCCCCTACTCGCGGATGTGGGGGGCCTACCTCTCGGGGATGTGGCTCTACCGGCTCGGCCTGGCCAAGGCCAAGGAGTACGCGCTGACCGGCAAGCCGCTCTCCGGGGCCGAGGCGGCCGAGGTCGAGCTGATCAACAAGGCGGTGCCCTTCGAGCGGCTCGAGCAGGAGGTGGCGGAGACCGCCCGCCGGCTGGTGGCGATCCCGGCCTCGCAGCTGGCGGCGATGAAGCTGGTCGTCAATCACGCCTACGAGAACATGGGCCTCGCCTCGACCCAGACCCTGGGCCCGATCCTCGACGGCCTGATGCGGAACACCCCCGACGCCAAGGCCTTCATCGAGCTCGCCGAGCGCGACGGGGTGCAGGCGGCGATCGCCCGCCGCGACGGCCCCTTCGGCGACTACAGCCAGGCGGGGCAGACGAGAAGCCGAACCCGGAGAACGTGATCGAGCCCTAGGTTCGTGTCGTGTTAGCGGATCCGCTAACATAATGCCCCATGGCCGTGAAATTTGCCAAGCCCATGGCTGCGACCCCCGCTGTGCGGCTGGTCGAGGACATCCGCCGGTACAGCGGGCTGAGCCAGGCCGAGCTCGCGCGAAGGGCCGGTCTCCCTCGCTCCGTCGTCAACGTCTATCTACGCGGTAATCGCGAGCCGGGGGTCGACACGCTGGCTCGATTGGCCGCGGCCGGAGGCCTCGAGATCCAGCTTCACCCGGTGAGCACGGTCGTCGACCCCGAGCGGGCCAGCCGCATCCTGCTGCAGGTCCTCGAGCTTGCCGAGGCGCTCCCCTATGAAGCCCACCCCGAACTCGACTATCCCGTCCTCGCGCAGCGGACTCTCGATCCGATCGCCGCGTGAGCGTCCTCGTCGAAAAGCTCTTTGCGGTTCACGACGCTCTGACCGCAGGCGGGCTGGCCCATGCCTTCGGAGGAGCGATTGCTCTCGCCTACTGCGTGAAGGAGCCCCGAGGAACCCGGGATCTCGACGTCAACATCTTCACCGCGTCGACTGATGCGGAGTCCGCCCTCGGGTCCCTTCCGGACGGTGTCGCGGTCGGCAAAGGGGACATCGACGCCGTGCTGCGCGATGGCCAGACGCGCCTCTGGTGGGATGACACCCCGGTTGATGTCTTCCTCAACAACCTCCCACTGCACGACTCCGTAGCCGCCGGCATCCGTTGGGTTCCTCTCGCGGGCCGCGAGGTCCCGGTGCTGGATTGCGCCTCACTCGCGATATTCAAGTCCTTCTTTGCTCGCACCAAGGACTGGGCGGATCTCGAGAAGATCGCCGAGACCGCCCCCGAGGACATCGAGAACGCGGCGGTCACGGTCGCACGGCTGCTCGGTCCCGACGATGCCGCCGTGGAGCGCCTGAGATCACTGCTCTGAGTCGCGTTCCTGCGCGTTAGGCTGCGCCCTATGGAGACGCTCGAGGGGCTCGACGACCGCGCGCTGGCGCTCGACGGCGCCAACCTGCAGATTCTGCGCTGGGGTGGGGAGGAGAACCGGGTGCCGCTGGCACAGCTCGAGCCGGCGGAGCTGGTCCGCGACGACAAGAAGAAGCTCTTCGGCGCGAACGAGGAGCGCTACCGGCTCGGCTTCGGTGCCCTGATCACCAACATCTGGGTCCCCGCCGAGCGTCAGGCAGAGGCGGAGGCTTTCGCCGCCAGGGTCGACGCGGCGCGCGCGGCCGCCTGACTCAGGCGACCTCGAGTGAGACGGCGTGGTTGGCGACCACGCGGCCCTCGGGATCCCACTTCGCCTTCACCTCGCGCAGCTTGTCGCAGACATCCGCCGGCAGGATCGCGTCGACGTCGCAGGGGGCCTCGACGAAGTTGAAGTAGCCGCCGTCGGCGCCGAAGGGCTTCATCGTCTCGCCGATCTTCTCCAGGTAGCCGGGGATCGCCGCGCCGAGCTCGGGCGTCATCGGCATGCCGACGCTGTACAGGACGAAACCGGCGTCGAGGTGGGAGAGGGCGCCGGCGTTCTCGGCCGGGCGGGCGAAGGCGCCGCCGAGCTGGCGCAGCTCGCTGAGCAGCAGTGGCGTGCCGGAGTCGGGGCCGGCGAGGCCGACGAAGGCGTCGATCGCCGCGTCGGAGAGCTCGCCGACCAGCCCGCCTTCGCCGATGCCCGGCACCGGCGCTCTCCGGGTCCATGTGGATTCGGCTCAGCCCGGCAGCCGGCATCCAGGCGAAGGTGTCGAGGATCGTCTCGCCGATCTCACGCAGCGGGGCGAATGCCGCTTCGCCCTCCTCCTGGCTGCCGATGCAGGCACCGTCGATGGTCAGCAGCGGCACGCCGCGGATCGGCTCGGGCACGTCGGGGATCGGCGGCGGGGTGACGAAGCGGACCACCGAGGAGACCTCATCGGGCTGGGCGGCGGCCCAGTCGCGGTAGGTGCGGACCGCCTCGGCGCCGGCCGCGGCCGGGAAGGCGAGGGCGCCGGCGTAGAGCTCGGCGATCGGCAGTAGCTCCATGTGTAGAGCGGTGACGATCGCGTAGCCGCCGCCGCCCCCGCGCAGCGCCCAGAAGAGGTCGGCCTCGTTCTCGGCGTCGACGGTTCGCTGCTCGCCGTCGGCGGTGACCAGCTCGATCGCGCTCACCCGGTTGCAGGAGAAGCCGTGCTTGCGGCCGAGCCAGCTGAGGCCGCCGCCCAGGGTGTAGCCGATCACGCCGACGTCGGGCGAGGAGCCGGGCAGCGAGCAGAGGCCGTGCTCGCCGGTCGCCTCGCCGAGCTCGAGCGAGAGCACGCCCGCCTCGACCCTGGCGGTCTGCGCATCGGGGTCGATCTCGACCCCGCGCATGCCCTCGGTCTTGATCAGGATCGTGTCGTCGAGCTCGGGCAACCCGGCGGCGCCGTGGCCGGTGCCCTGACCGGCTACGCGGAGGCCGTTGGCGGCGGCGAAGGCAACCGTCTTGGCGACGTCATCGGCGCTCTCGACCAGCGCCACTGCGGTCGGCTGCTGATCTTTGGCGAGGTTCCAGGCGAGGCGGACCTCGTCCCAATCGGAGTCGCTTCGGCGTCGCGACCCGACCGTCGATTCACAGCTCGCTCAACTCACTCACCAGCTACCTCCTCAGGTTCATCCGTTCGACACTCTTTGCCTCGTCCGACGAGGACCTCGCTGACCATATCCGGCGGGAAGAGGCCCTGGGCGGCGACGCCCGCGTCGGCCTCGAGCCGGGCGGCGAGCTCGGCCGGATCGGCCGGGATCCCCCCGTGGTAGTCGGCGATCACGCCGTCGTCGGGGCTGCGCGGCGCCTCGCGCAGCTCGACCGCCCCCAGGCGGGCGAGGGTCGAGGCGAGGCCGAAGGCGAAGAGCTCGAGCGGGACCGGCCAGGTGAAGGCCTCGACCGGCTTTCCCGAGTCGGCGATGACGACGAAGCGCTCGGCGGCAGCGGCGACGATCTTCTCGCGCAGGTGGGCGCCCCCGCCTCCCTTGATCAGCCAGCCGTCGGGCGTCACCTGGTCGGCGCCGTCGATCGCGATGTCGAGCCGGTCGAGCTTGCCGAACTCCTCGACCGGGATGCCGAGGCCGCGCGCCTGCTCTTCGGTGGCGACCGAGGTCGCGACGCAGCGGATCCCGCTCAGGCCGCGGGCGGCGATCGCCGGCAACAGGTGGGCCACGGTCGACCCGGTGCCGAGGCCGATCGTCATCCCGTCCTCGACGAGCTCGGCAGCAGCCTCGGCCGCGGCTAGCTTCTCGACGTCGGCCTCGCTCACGCCCGGGACTCTATGCTCGGCCCCCAGATGGATGCCCGGATCTGGCTCAGCGGCAAGGGAGGCGAGCCCCGCTCGGTGGCGCTCGCCGGAGAGCGCACCGTGGTCGGCCGCGATCCGGATGCCGAGATCCACCTCGAGGACGAGTCCGTCTCCTGGCATCACCTCGAGATCTCGGGCCGTGGCGGGGTCCTGATGGCCACCGACCTCGACAGCCGCAACGGCACCACGCTGAACGGCGACCCCCTCGATCGCCCGCGCCGCCTGCGCGACGGCGACACCCTGATCGTCGGGTCCCAGCGGCTCGAACTCTCCGACCCGCTGCCGGGGCGGGGCGGGGCGACCGTCGCCGCGAGTGAGCCGGCCGTCGCCCTCAGCGACGAGGAGCGGGCGACGGCGGAGGCGCTAGTCGCCCCGTACCGCAGCGAGGGGGCATTTGCCGGCCGTCCCGCGACCCGGGCCGAGATCGCCGAGGCCCTGCACGTCAGCGAGCGCACCGCGCAACGCCGCCTCGACGCCCTCGCCGTCAAGCTCGACGTCTCCGGCGACGCCGGACGCGAGCGCCCCCGCCTGGTCGCCGCCCGGGTGATCGAGCTCGGCCTCGACCGCCGCCGCGGCTGAAGCACGGCCAGCCGCCCCCTGCCCCTGGCCCGGACCGGGCCATCGGCGACCCGGTCGAGGGCGCGATTGTCATTGGCGGGACCGTCGCGGCGCCCGACCATCGGTGGGCAAATGCAAACCCATGGAAGGGAAGCCATGTTCAACCGAGCCACTCAGATCAAGACCATCGTCACCGCAATGCTCTGCACCGCGGCGCTCATCGCGCTCGCGGCCCCGAATGCGATGGCCGCCGGCCACGGCGGCGCCGTCGTTTTCTCCCGCGTGCTGACCAAGACCGAACAGTCGACCGTCAAAGACGCCGAAGGCAATCCGAAAAAAGACGCCGACGGCAAAGTCGAAACCACCGAGAAAAAGACGGTCGAAGGCGGGCTGTACGCGGTCCGTGACGGCCACCTCAACCAACTGACCGAAGACCCGACCGACACCGAACCGGCGTTCTCGCCCGACGGCAGGGCGATTGCCTACGTCCGCTCCGGCGACGTCTTCTCGGTGCGCGCCGACGGCTCCGGCCTGCGGCGGCTGACCTCGGGCACCGCGCTCGACTCCGCGCCGCTGGTCTCGCCCGACGGCAAATCCGCCGTCTTCGAGCGTCGCACCTCGACCGGAGCCCCGGCCGACCTCTACTCGGTCCCGATCCTCGGCGGCGGAGCGAGGCGGCTGACCAGCGACACCTTCGACGACCACGAAGCGTCGTTCTCGGCCAGCGGGCGCCTGATCGTGTTCGTCGAGAGCGGCGGCAGCTCCGATGACCTCTACTCGATGCGGGCCAGCGGCACCCACCAGGCGCGGCTCACCCGCACCGGGCGGATCGACGAGTTCAGCCCGCGCTATTTCGCCGGCGGCATCGTCTTCAGCCGCGGTGAGGCGGGGAATGCTCCCAGCGCCTACGCCGACGTCTACACGGCGCGCAGCAACGGCAGCAAGGTCCGGCCGCTGGTCGCCGGCGCCGGCTCGGCCTACGTCGAAGACGTCTCGCCCGACGGGCACACGGTCGTCTTCCGGCGCGACCAGGGCCTCTGGGTGAAGCGGATCGGCCCCGAGCGCGCTCGCAAGATCAGCCAGTTGCCCGACGGCTCGGAGACCAACTCGGTCTTCTCCTCGGACGGCCAGAAGGTCGCCGCCTTCACCGAGGTCGACGGCAGCGAGCAGCTCTCCTCGATCGACGTCCGCGGCGGCAGGAGCGATGAGCTGGCCGAAGGGTTCAACCCGGTCGAATCCTCGACCGAGGCCTCGACCGGCACCGGCACGGTCAGCGCGATCGGCCCGGTAATCACCTGGCAGCCGAGCCGCTGACACCGGTCCGTCTCCCACGCGGCGATATAACCGCCGCGTGGGAGAACCGGCAATCGGATCGACTCTCGGCGGCTACAGGGTCGACGCGCTGATCGCGCGGGGCGGCATGGGGGTCGTCTATCGCGCCACCCAGCTCGCCCTCGACCGGCCGGTGGCGCTGAAGGTGATCGCCACTCACCTCGCCGGCGACGAGGCCTTCCGCGAGCGGTTCCTGCGCGAGTCGCGCCTCGCCGCATCGTTGGGCGATCACCCCAACGTCGTCCCCGTCTATGACGCCCGCGAGGAGGACGGCGAGCTGATCGTCGTCATGCGCCTGGTCGCCGGCGGCGACCTCAAGCGGCGGATCGCGGCCGAGGGGCCGCTGCCGCCGGCGGAGGCGATCGAGCTGCTCGGCCAGATCGCGGCGGCGCTCGACGCCGCCCACGCCGCCGGCATCGTCCACCGCGACGTCAAGCCCCACAACATCCTGCTCGAGGGCCGCGACCGCGCCTTCCTCACCGACTTCGGCCTGGCCAAAGCGCTCGGCGACTCCGGCGTCCTCAGCGGCATCTCGGTAGCCGGCACGGTCGAATACATGTCGCCCGAGCAGTGGCGCGGCGCCAGCGTCGGCCCCGCCGCCGACGTCTACTCGCTCGGCTGCGTCCTCTACGAGGCGCTGACCGGGATCGTCCCCTACGCACGCCAGGCCGCCGACACCGAACCCGAGATGCCCGAGGGCCTCGACCGGGTGATCGAACGGGCGGTCGACAAGGACCCCGAGCGGCGCTACCCGAGCGCCGGCGCCCTGATCGCCGCGGCCCGCGAGCTGCAGAGCGGCGAGCCGGCGGCGACCCAGGTGCTCTCCGACACGCCGGGCAGGCCGACCGCCGTGATCGAAGAGCCGCTCAGGCGCCGCAGCGGGCGCGAGTGGCTGGCCCACAAATCGAGGCGGGCGCTGCTCTCCGTCGGGGTGATCCTGGCGGTGATCGCCCTCGGTGCCGCGGCTCAGCTTCTCTTCGGCGGCAACGGCGTCAGCGTCTCCGACCCGGTCCCGATCGGCAAGGGGCCTTTGCGGGTGGCGACAGGAGCGCGCTCGGTCTGGGTGACGAGCGCCGCCGACGGGACCCTGAGCCGGGTCGACCTCGACACCAACGCCGTCTCCGGGCGGCCGCTGCCGCTCGAACCCGGCCTGGCCGGGGTCGCCGTCGGCGCCGCCTCGGTCTGGGTCTCGAGCCCGCGCAGCGGCGACGTCCTGCGGGTCGACGGCGACAGCGGCAGGATCGAGCGCCGGATCCACGTCGGCGGCCGCCCGGGGGCGATCGTCTTCGGCGGCGACCGGGTCTGGGTCGCCGACGAGGACGGCGGCGGGGTGACCGCGATCAACGCCGACGGGGCCCGCGTCTTCAGGCGCCACATCGCCCCCCACCAGGCGCCGCTGCGGCTCGCGGTCGGCGCCGGCGCGGTCTGGGTCAGCAACGCGGCGAGCGGCTCGATCCGCCGCATCGACCTCGGCAGCGGCATCGCCGGCCGGCCGATCGTCGTCGGCCGCGGCCCCTCCGGGATCACCGTCGGCGGCGGCCTCGTCTGGGTCGCCAACAGCCGCGGCAACAGCGTCACCAGGATCGACCCGGTGACCCGGACCATCCTCGGCGAGCCGGTCCCGGTCGGGGACCACCCGGGGGGAATCGACGCCGGCACCAAGTACGTATGGGTCGCCAACGCCAGGGAAAGGTCGGTCAACCGGATCTCGATCGAAAGCGGCGACGTGGTCGGCGGCCCGATCGCGGTCGGGGTGCGCCCGGGCGCCGTCACGGTCGCCGGCGAAGCGGTCTGGGTGGCCAACAACGGTGACGGTTCGGTAACGCGAATCGAACCCTGAGTGGAAAGAATAGGATCGTTGACGGTGATGGCGCAGGACATAGACGAGCTCTGCATCAACACGATCCGCACCCTGTCGATCGACGCCGTCCAGAAGGCGAACTCGGGGCATCCCGGGACCCCGATGGCACTCGCCCCGCTCGCCTACACGCTCTGGCAGAGCCACCTGCGCTTCGATCCCGCCGACCCGATCTGGCCCAACCGCGATCGCTTCGTGCTCTCCGCCGGGCACGCCTCGATGCTGCTCTACGCGGTCCTCCACCTGACCGGCGTCAGGGCGGTCGACCCCGACTACGAGATCGTCGGCGATCCCGCGGTCAGCCTCGAGGACATCGAGCGCTTCCGCCAGCTCGACTCGCGCGCCCCCGGCCACCCCGAGTACCGCTGGACCTCGGGGGTGGAGACGACGACCGGGCCGCTCGGCCAGGGGGTTGCCACCTCAGTCGGTATGGCGATCGCCTCGCAGTGGCTCGGCCGCCGCTACGGCGCCGAGCTCTTCGACTTCGACGTCTACGCGATCGCCGGCGACGGCTGCCTGATGGAGGGGGTCTCGAACGAAGCGGCCTCGCTCGCCGGGCACCTGAAGCTCGCCAACCTCTGCTGGGTCTACGACAACAACCACATCACGATCGACGGCAAGACCCAACTCGCCTACGGCGACGACGTGCCGCTGCGCTTCGAGGGCTACGGCTGGAACATCATCCACGTCGAAGACGCCAACGACGTCGGGCGGATCTCCGCCGCCTTCGACGAATTCAAGGGCGAGGAGGCGCGGCCGTCGCTGATCGTCGTCGACAGCCACATCGGCTGGGGCTCGCCCCACAAGCAGGACACCTCGGCCGCCCACGGCGAGCCGCTCGGCGAGGAGGAGGTGCGCGAGACCAAGCGCGCCTACGGCTGGCCCGAGGACGCCCAGTTCCTCGTCCCCGACGGCGTCCGTGAGCACTTCGACGAGGGGGTCGGCAAACGCGGGGCGGAGCTCAGCGCCGCCTGGGCGAAGCGCTTCGCCGAGTACGCCGAGGCCGATGCCGGGCTGGCCGCCGAGGTCGAGGCGATGCAGAAGCGCGACCTGCCCGACGGCTGGGACTCGGCGATCCCGTCCTTCGACGCGGATGCGAAGGGGATCGCCACCCGCAAGGCCTCGAACAAGGTGCAGAACGCGATCGGCGAGCACCTGCCCTGGCTGCTGGCCGGCTCCGCCGACCTCACCGACTCGAGCTCCGTCCGCTTCAGCTTCGACGGGGCCGCCGACTTCGAGCCGGGCAGCCTCGAGGGGCGCCAGCTCCACTTCGGCATCCGCGAGCACGAGTCGGCGGCGATCTCGAACGGGCTCTCGCTCTCCAAGCTGCGCTCGCTCTGGTCGACCTACCTGACCTTCTCCGACTACGCGCGGCCGGCGATCAGACTCTCGGCGTTGATGGAGTTACCAGTCATTCACCTGTTCACCCACGACTCGATCGGCCTCGGCGAGGACGGGCCGACCCACCAGCCGGTCGAGCAGCTCGCCGGCCTGCGGGCGATCCCCGGCCTCGACGTGATCCGGCCCGCCGACGCCAACGAGGTCGCCGAGGCCTGGCGCGTCGCGATCGATCGCCGCCACCAGCCGGTGGCGCTGATCCTCACCCGCCAGGACGTCCCGGTCGTCGACCGCTCGAAGTACGCCTCGGCCGAGGGCCTGCGGCGCGGTGGCTACGTGCTCGCCGACCCCGAGGACGGCGAGCCGCAGGTGATCCTCCTGGCGACCGGCAGCGAGGTCGCGCTCGCCCTCGCGGCCCACGAGGAGCTGCAGGGCGAGGGGATCCGCTCGCGCGTGGTCAGCCTTCCCTGCTGGGAGCTCTTCGATCGCCAGGACGACGCCTATAAGGACGAGGTCCTGCCACCGGCGCTGACCGCGCGGGTCTCGGTCGAGGAGGCGTCGACGATGGGCTGGGACCGCTACGTCGGCCCCGCCGGCCGGATGATCGGGATGCACACCTTCGGCACCTCGGCGCCACTCAAGGACGTCCAAGACAAATTCGGCTTCAGCCCCGACAAAGTGGCCGAGGCGGCCAGGGAGGTACTCGGATGAAATCCACGCAGCAGCTGCACGACCTGGGCCAGAGCCTCTGGCTCGACAACATCACCCGCACGATTCTCGGCGACGGGACGCTCGAGGGCTACATCGACGAGCTCTCCGTCACCGGGCTGACCTCGAACCCTTCGATCTTCGACAAGGCGATCTCCGCCGGCGACGCCTACAACGAGCAGATCGCCGAGGACTCGCCCGGCGCGTCCTCGACCGAGGAGCTCTTCTTCGGGCTCGCGATCGCCGACCTGCGCGACGCCACCGATCTCTTCCGCTCGGTCCATGAGCGCACCGCCGGGGTCGACGGCTTCTGCTCGCTCGAGGTCTCGCCGCTGATCGCCGACGACACCGCGGCGACGATCGAGCAGGCGGCGCGGCTGCACGCGCAGGCCGACCGCGAGAACCTCTTCATCAAGATCCCCGGCACCGAGGCCGGGGTCCCGGCGATCGAGGAGTCGATCTTCGCCGGCATCCCGATCAACGTCACGCTGCTCTTCGACACCGACCAGTACGTCGCCTCGGCGGAAGCGTTCATGCGCGGCATCGAGCGCCGGATCGAGGCCGGTCTCGATCCCGACATCGCCTCCGTCGCCTCGCTCTTCATCAGCCGCTGGGACGTCGCGGTCGCCGACGAAGTTCCCGACGAGCTCAAGAACGAGCTCGGCCTGGCGGTCGGCTTCCGCGCCTACCGGGCCTACCGCGAGCTGCTCGACTCGCCGCGGATGCAGCGCCTGATGAACGAGGGGGCACGGCCGCAGCGGCTGCTCTGGGCGAGCACCGGGACCAAGGACCCCGATGCCTCGGACACCCTCTACATCGAGGGCTTCGCCTCGCCCTTCACGGTCAACACGATGCCGGAGCCGACCCTGAAGGCCTTCGCCGACCACGGCAAGGTCGGCGAGCCGGTGCCGGCCGACGGCGGTGATGCCGAGGAGAAGCTGGCCGCCTTCGAGGGGGCCGGAATCAACGTCACGGAGCTCGCCGCCCGCCTCCAGAAGGAGGGCAAAGAGAGCTTCAACAAGTCCTGGGAAGACCTGCTCGGCTCGATCGACACCGAGCGGGAGAAGCTGGGATGAGCATCGCCCCGGCGCCGAGCCTGCGCCAGGGAGAAGCCTGGAAAGCGCTCGAGGCCCATTTCGCCGGCGGCATCGGCGATGCCCACCTGCGCGATCTCTTCGACCAGGACCCTGAGCGCGGCGAGCGCCTGGTCGCCGACGGCGCCGGCCTCTACCTCGACTTTTCCAAGAACCGGATCACCGACGAGACCGTGATCCTGCTCGGCGAGCTCGCCCGCGAGCGCGGCGTCGAGGAGCGCCGCGAAGCGATGTTCAACGGCGAGCACATCAACGTCTCGGAGGATCGTGCCGTCCTCCACACGGCCCTGCGGCTGCCGAAGGGCCGGTCGCTGATCGTCGACGGCGTCGACGTGGTCAAGGAGGTGCACGAGACGCTGGGGCGGATGGGCGACTTCAGCGAGCGGGTGCGCTCGGGCGAGTGGACCGGCCACACCGGCAAGCCGATCCTCAACGTCGTCAACATCGGTATCGGCGGCTCCGACCTCGGCCCGGTGATGGCCTACGAGGCGCTGCGCCACTACTCGCGCCGCGAGATGACCTTCCGCTTCGTCTCCAACGTCGACGGCACCGACTTCGCCGAGAAGACGCGTGACCTCGACCCCGAGCAGACCCTCTTCGTGGTCTCCTCGAAGACCTTCACGACGCTGGAGACGATGACCAACGCGAGGACGGCGCGCGAGTGGTCGCTGGCCGGGCTGGGCGGTGACGAGGCGGCCGTCGCCAAGCACTTCGTCGCGGTCTCGACCAACGCTGACGAGGTGGCGAAGTTCGGCATCGACACCGACAATATGTTCGGCTTCTGGGACTGGGTCGGCGGCCGCTACTCGATGGACTCGGCGATCGGCCTCTCGACCATGCTGGCGATCGGCCCGGCGCGCTTCGCCGAGATGCTGAGCGGCTTTCACGCGATGGACGAGCATTTCCGCGAGGCCCCACTGGGGCAGAGCCTGCCCGCCCTGATGGGCCTGCTGGCCGTCTGGTACGGCGATTTCTTCGGCGCCCAGACCAGCGGCGTCTTTCCCTACGACCAGTACCTGCACCGCTTCCCGGCCTATCTCCAGCAGCTGACGATGGAGTCCAACGGCAAGCACGTCACCCTCGACGGGGCCCGCGTCGACTACGACACCGGGGCGGTCTACTGGGGCGAGCCGGGGACCAACGGCCAGCACTCCTTCTACCAGCTGATCCACCAGGGGACGCGGCTGATCCCCTGCGACTTCATCGGCTTCGCCCACTCCAACAACGAGCTCGGCGACCACCACGACAAGCTGATGTCCAACGTCTTCGCCCAGAGCGAGGCGCTCGCCTTCGGCAAAACGCCGGAGCAGGTGCGCGAGGAGGGGACGGCGGAGGCGATCGTGCCGCACCGGGTGATGGAGGGCAACCGGCCCTCGAACACGATCCTCGCCGAGCGGCTGACGCCGGCGACGCTCGGCTCCCTGGTCGCCCTCTACGAGCACAGCGTCTTCACCCAGGGGGCGATCTGGGGCATCGACTCCTTCGATCAGTGGGGGGTCGAGCTGGGCAAGGCGCTCGCCGTCGCGATCATCCCCGAGCTGCAGGCCGAGGGCGAGCCGAAGCTGCGCCACGACAGCTCGACCAACACGCTGATCCGCCGCTACCGGCACACCCGACGGGGGGAGTAGGGTCGCGCTCATGGCCCTGCTCGACCCGCTGCCGATGGCGGCGTCGGCTTCGAACCTGCTCGCCGCGCGCGAGCAGATGGCCTTCACCCTCGGTTTCCACATCGTCCTCTCCTGCATCGGGGTGGCGCTGCCGGCGACGATCCTGGTCGCCAACTACATCGGCCTGAAACGCGACGACGCCGACGCGATCGAGCTCGCCCGGCGCTGGTCGAAAGCGATGGCCGTGACCTTCGCCGTCGGCGCCGTCACCGGCACCGTGCTCAGCTTCGAGTTCGGCCTGCTCTGGCCCCAGTTCGAGCACCGCTTCGGCTCGGTCTTCGGCATCGCCTTCGCGATCGAGGGGATCTTCTTCTTCCTCGAGGCGATCTTCCTCGCGATCTACATCTATGGCTGGAAGCGGCTCGGCGGCTGGGCCCACTTCTGGTCCGGGGTGCCGATGGTGGTGACCGGGCTCGGCGGCGCCTTCTCGGTCGTCGCCGCCAACTCCTGGATGAACCAGCCGCAGGGCTTCACCCTCGACGCCGCGGGCAAGGTGATCGACGTCGCCCCGCTCAAGGTCCTCTTCAACCCGGCGACGAGCTACGAGGTGCCGCACATGATCCTCGCCGCCTACATGGTCGTCGGCTTCCTCGTCGCCTCGATCTACGCCGTCGGCATGCTCAAAGGCCGCCGTGACCGCCTGCACCGGATGGGGCTCCTGATCCCACTCGTGATCGGCTGCATCGCGACCCCGGTCCAGCTCTTCGTCGGCGATACCGCGGCGCGCGCCGTCGCCGACCACCAGCCGGCCAAGTTCGCCGGCATGGAGTGCATCCAGAAGACCGGCGAGGACCAGACCGAGTACATCGGCGGCATCTGCACCAGCAGCGGGGTCAAGGTGGCGATCCCGATCCCCGGCCTCGACTCCTTCCTGGTCGGCTTCAGCCGCGACACCAAGGTGATCGGCCTCGACCAGATCCCCAAGAACGAACGGCCGCCCGCCAACACGATGCTGCACCTCGCCTTCGACACCATGGTCGGCATCGGCTCGGCCCTGCTCCTGCTCGGCCTCTGGCTCGCCTTCTCCTGGTGGCGCAAGCGCGAGATCCCGAAGACGCCATGGTTCCTGCGCGCCGTCGCGATCTCGGGGGGCGGCGCGATCCTCGCCCTCTGGTGCGGCTGGATCGTCACCGAGGTCGGCCGCCAGCCGTGGATCGTGCAGGGTTACATGCGGACCAGCGAAGCGGTCACCGATGCCCACGGGATCTGGTTCAGCTTCGCCCTGATGCTGGTGCTCTATGCCGCCGTCGGCACGATCGCGATCAAAGTCCTGCGCTCGATGTCGCGGCGCTGGCGCGAGGGCGGCGACGACCCGGAGGGCACGCCCTACTCGCCGCCGGTCGCGGAGGAGGGGGGCGGGGCATGAGCAGGGCCGACGCCGCCGCGGCGATCCTCTGGGTCGGGGCGACCTTCTACGCGCTCTTCGGCGGCGCCGATTTCGGCGGCGGCTTCTGGGACCTGATCGCCGGCGATGCCGAGAAGGGGGAGCGGCCGCGGGCGCTGATCCAGCGCTCGTTGACCCCGGTCTGGGAGGCCAACCACGTCTGGTTGATCTTCATCCTCGTCGTCCTCTGGACCGCCTTCCCGCCGGCCTTCAGCGCCGTCATGACAACCCTCTATGTGCCGCTCTTCCTGGCCGCGATCGGGATCGTCCTGCGCGGCTCCGGCTTCGCCTTCCGCAAGTCGATCGAGAGCCTCTCGGCGCGGCGGGCCGCCGGCGCGACCTTCGCCCTCTCCTCGGTCCTCACCCCCTTCTTCATGGGCACCGTCGTCGGCGCGATCGCCACCGGCAACGTCCCCGCCGACGGCAACGGCGACGCCTTCTCGAGCTGGCTCGAACCGCTGCCGCTGCTGACCGGGGCGATGTTCGTCGCCACCGGCGCCTACCTCTCGGCGGTCTTCCTGGTCGGTGACGCCCGCCGCGCCGGCGACGCGCGAGCTCGAGTCGCTACTTCGTGCGGCGCGCCCTCGCCGCCGCCGGGGTCGCCGGCGTCGCGGCCGCCTTCGGCCTGGTCGAGCTGCACGCCGAAGCGCGCTACGTCTTCGACCGCCTGGTCGACCAGGGCCTGCCGCTCGTCATCCTCTCGGCGCTCTGCGGGGTCGGGCTGCTCGTCACCCTGCTGCGCGGCGGCCGGCGCCCGCTGCGGCCGTTCGCCGCCGGCGCCGTGATCGCCGTGATCTGGGGTTGGGGGGTCGCCCAGTTCCCCTACCTGCTGCCGACCAGCCTGAAGATCGGCGAAGCGGCCGCCCCCGACCCGACCCTCGACATGGTCTTCATCGTCTTCGCCGCCGCCGCGGTCCTGGTTTTGCCCTCGCTCGGCCTGCTCTACGTGCTCAGTCAGCGCGACCTGCTCGAGGGCGAGCACTAGCCCGTGAAGACCGCGCTCTTCGACATCGACGGCACCCTGCTGGTCACCGGCGGCGCCGGCGCGGTCGCCTGGCAGCGCGCGTTCCGCGAGCTGCACGGGGTCGACGCCGACATCGAAGAGCACACGCACGCGGGCATGACCGACCCCGAAATCGCCGAGATCGTCTTCCGCGAGGTGATCGGGCGGGACGGCAGCGAGGCCGAGCGCGCGGCGGCGATCGCCGCCTACCTGAGCCACCTCGGCGACGCGGTCGCCGAGTCGCCGGGCTACGAAGTCAAGCCCGGGATCGTCGCCCTGCTCGAGCGGCTGACGAAGGAGGGCGTGCTGCTCGGCATCGTCACCGGCAACATCGAATCGGCCGCCCATCTGAAGCTCGCCCGCGGCGACCTCAACCGCTTCTTCGCCTTCGGCGGCTACGGCTCGGACTCGCGCGACCGCACCGAGCTGACCAAGAAGGCGCTCGAGCGCGGCGCGACCGTCGCCGGCTCACCGATCGACCATCAGAACGCCCGATCGCGGTCGGCGATACGCCGCGCGACGTGCAGCGCCGGCCACGGCGCCGGGATCAGGGTCGTCGGCGTCGCGACCGGGAACTACTCGGTGGCGGAACTGAGCGAGTCCGGCGCCGATTGGGCGCTCGCGACGGTCGAGTCCGGCTTCCCGTTCTGACGCCCCCGGGCCGGCGCATTCCGGCGTCCTCCCTCGCTCGCGTGCGTTCGCACGCCACGCCCGGTGCGTCCTTGGACCGCTTGGCCCGGAGGCGTCAGGCGATTGTGGGGGCGGCGCTATCGGTCGCGACGGCGTCCATCGCCGACGGCGCCGGCGGGAAGCTGCCGACCTGGCCGGCGCGGTCGACCTGGCCGAGGGTGCAGCGGGCCTGGTAGATCGAGGTGAAGCCTGAGTCGAAGCCGTTGCGGGCGGCGCGCAGGTAGAGGCGCCAGACGCGGACCCGTTCCGGCCCGGCCAGGCGGATCGCCTCGTCGAGGTTCTCGTCGAGGCGCCGGTACCCAGTGGCGCAGCGTCTCGGCGTAGTCGGAGGCGAAGCCCTCGACGTGATGGGTGACGAAGCCGGCCCGTTCGAGCGCCATCAGGTTGCGCGAGAGGTGCAGCGGGGCGGCGTCGGGGAAGACGTAGCGCTCGGAGAAGGCGCCCGCCTCGGCGTCGGTGTGGCGGAGGCGGGTGATGCCGTGGTTGAGCAGGCGGCCGCCCGGCTCGAGCAGGCCGGCGAGGGTGCGCGCGTAGACGTCGATGTTGACCGCGCCGACATGCTCGACCATGCCGATGCTGGCGATCGCGTCGAACTTCTCGCCGGCCAGGTCGCGGTAGTCCATGACCCGGATCTCGACCCGGTCGGCGACCCCGGCGTCGGCGGCTCGCCGGCGGGCTTTCTCGGCCTGCGGCGGCGAGAGGGTGATGCCGACGACGCTGGCGCCGTGCCTGGTCGCGGCCCAGAGCGGGAAGCTGCCCCAGCCGCACCCGACGTCGAGGACGCGGTCGCCCGGCTTCAGTTCGAGCTTGCGGGCGACGGTCTCGAGCTTCTCCTCCTGCGCCTCCTCCAGGGTCTTGGCGCCGCGCGAGAAGATCCCGCAGCTGTAGGTCATCGAGGCGTCGAGGAAGAGGGCGAAGAACTCGTTCGAGACGTCGTAGTGGTGGCGCACGGCGCGGGCGTCGCGCTCTTTCGAGTGGCGCCGGCCGCTCGGCTGCAGCTCGGCGTCGGGGCGGGGCGGAGGCGGGGTCAGCCCGGCGGCGCGCACGGCGCCGACCAGAAGGCGGCGCTTGTCGGCGCCTTCCAGCGGCGGCGGCTCCCAGGCGTCGAGCATTGCGATCACCGCGTCCATGTCGTCGACCTCGATCTCGCCGCTGACGTAGGCGCGGCCGAGGCCGAGCTGGCCGGGCGCGCGCAGCACGTGGGCCGCCGCCCGCGGCGAGCGGACGAAGAAGGTCGGGCCGGAATCGCCCTCGGTCCGCGGCAGCGAGGTGCCGTCCCAGAACTCGACCGTGAACGGCCGCTGCGGGATGCGCGTTTCGATCTCGTCGCGCAGGGGCGCGGTCTTGGCGAAGGGCATCGCCGGACCTTACCGCCGCGCGGCCCCGGCCGGCCTTCCAGCCGTTCCCCCCGGATGACCCCTACAATCGGCACATGTCAGGAGCCGGCCCACTTCCCTCGGACATCCAGCCGGTCGCCAACGAGACCCGCGATCGGATCATCACCGGACTGGTGACGTTGATCCCGTTCGTCGCGATCGGCCTCGCCGGTTGGCAGGTCTGGGGCAGCGCCCTGCACTGGAGCGACGTCTTCCTCTTTCTCGGCCTCTACCTGCTCACCGGCCTCGGGATCACGGTCGGCTTCCACCGTCACCTCACCCACCGCGCCTTCAAAGCGAAGCCCTGGCTGCACGGCCTGCTCGGCATCCTCGGCTCGGCGGCGATCGAGGGGCCGGTGATCTCCTGGGTCGCCGACCACCGCAAGCACCACACCTTCTCCGACGAAGTCGGGGACCCGCACAGCCCCCACGTCGATCACGGCCACGGCTGGAGCGGCGCCCTGCGCGGCCTCTTCCACGCCCACATGGGCTGGCTCTTCATCCACACGCAGCGCGGCAACAAGGAGCGCTTCGCGCCCGACCTGATCAAAGACCCGATCATCAACTACGTCGATCGCACCTTCCTGATCTGGGCGATCGGCGGCCTGCTGCTCCCCTTCTTCCTCGGCTGGGCGATCGGCGGCACGATCTTCGCCGGCCTCACCGGCCTGCTCTGGGGCGGCCTGGTCCGCGTCTTCGTCCTCCACCACTTCACCTACAGCATCAACTCGCTCTGCCACGTCTTCGGCAACAAAGACTTCGAGACCACCGACGAGTCCCGCAACCTGGCGCTGATCGCGATCCCGACCCTCGGTGAGGCCTGGCACAACAACCACCACGCCTTCCCGACCTCGGCGACCCACGGCCTCGGCCGCTGGCAGCTCGACGTCTCCGCCATGGTCATCGACGGCTTCGAGAAGGCCGGCTGGGTCTGGGACGTCGTTCGAGTGTCGGACGAGCGCCTCGCCGCCAAGGCCGTCTGAGGCCGCCCGGGCTTCGCATTTCGTTGTCCTCGGTCGCTTGCGTGCTATCGCACGCGGCGCTCCCTGCGTCCTAGAGCTGCTCGCCCGGTCGGCCTCAGCCCCGCCGGCGGGCCGAGTGCGTCAGGGCGAAAGGTCGGATTCGTACCAGTCCAACCAGTGCCCGCACGCTTCGCGCAGGGAGACGATCTGGTGGGGGGCGTCTTTGACCGCCGTGATCTCGCCGATCGCGGCCTTGCCGTCGTACCCGGTCAGGCTCTGGATCGCGTCGGCGTCGGCGGTGGTGATCGTGAAGCGGAGCGGGCCGCCGTCGCTTTCGACCTCGCCGGCGGGCCAGAACTGGCCGTTGTTGGCGAGGCTGATCGTGTTCGGGCGCTGCCCGTCGAGCGCCGCCGGCAGCGGCTGCTCCAGGCCGGGCGCGCTCAGGGTCAGGTCGACCGGCGAGAAGTACTGCAGCGAGAGGCGCCAGCGGCCGGCCGGCAGGTCGAGCACCTGCGAGGCGCTTTCGCCGGTGTCGAGCAGGCTGTTCGGCGTCCAGGCGCCTTTGGTCCCCAGCACCGACTTGGGGAAGACCGACGCACGGCCCTGTCTACCGGTCAGGATCCGGATCTCGGGCGAGGCGCAATCGGCGCGCGCGGCGGGCTCGGTCCCCTCGAGCAGGACGTGCCGTTCCTTGGGCGGGTCGGCGACCCGTTCCCAGAGCACGTAGGAGGGCGTGGCCGCGATCCGCTTGAAGCCGCGCGGCGCTTCGCTGTTCCAGGCCGCCCGGCCGGTGATCACGTAGGGGAAGCTGTTCAGGGTCGAGCGCGAGAACGAGTCGAAGTCGATCGGGCTGTAGGCGTCGCCGGTGTCGAAGGGCTTCTCCAGGTTCTGGTTGACGTCCTCGTCGGGAAACTCGACCAGGGGGACGTGGGTGTCGGCGCCGAGCAGCTCGAAGGCGGCGTAGCGGTCCTGGCCGGCGTAGAGGACGGGCTCGCCGTGGACGATCGGCAGGAAAGCCTTGAGCTCGGAGCCGTGACCCGGCGGGTCGATCGGCGCGTCGCGCAGCGCCAGGAAGCTCGAGTAGGCGGCACCGGCGACGAACACCACCGCCAGCACCGCCCAGCCAACCCGGAATACCCCCGCCGACGGGCCGATTTCGCTACCCGGGGTAGCGAAATCGGCCCGTCGGCCCCAGGACTCGGTGAGCAGGGGGCGGATCGCGATCAGCATCGCCAGCGGCGTGCCGATCATCAGCGCCTTCGCCTGCGAGTAGTCGCCGCTGGTCGGGATCGAGACCGCGTAGAGGACGGCGCAGGCGCCGAGCGCGATCGGCACCGCGAGGTCGCGCCTGCGCAGCCACCAGATCAGGCCGAGGGCGACGGCGATGACGCCGATCACGGCGGCGAACCCGCTCAGGTGGGCGCCGCCCATCGCCGCCAGGCGGTAGTTGGCCGAGGGCCAGACGCCGAGCGCCTCGAAGGGGGAGACGGGGCCGTAGGTGTTGCTGCCGGCGACTTTGCTGAAGCCGCCGCCGAAGCCGAAGGGGCCGACCAGGGCGAGGACGGCGAGGCCGCCGAGGACGGCGATCGCGAGCAGGGTGCGCGGCCGCAGCAGGGTGCGGAGCAGGGCCCGCGGCCGCAGCGCCTTCCTCACCGCCGGCT
Source organism: uncultured Solirubrobacterales bacterium (assembly GCA_963836415.1). Classification (GTDB taxonomy): domain Bacteria; phylum Actinomycetota; class Thermoleophilia; order Solirubrobacterales; family 70-9; genus VRUE01. Next base: position 535,135 of record CAWIJE010000004.1, on the reverse strand, counting down.
GGGTCAGGCTCCAGATGGCGACGATCGCCACCGGCCAGGCGAGCCCGGCAAAGCTGTAGGCGAAGAAGACGCCGCCGGCGATCGCCAGGTAGGGAAGCCCGAAGCGGAGCCGCGGCCAGCTGCCCGCCGGCGGTCGCCCGGGATCGCGCAGGGCGAGCGCCACCGCCAGCACGAAGAGCGCCTCGGCGGTCTCCTTGAAGGCGCCCTGGGCGAAGTAGGAGGCGGCGAGATAGGTGACCGCGACCATCGTCGCCGCGACCGTGCGGCGCACCGGGCCGAGCTCGTCGAGCGCGGCGAGCGAGGTCAGGCCGATCATCACGCTGATCGCGAAGATCTCGCCGAGGAAGGCCTGGCCGAGCGAGAGCCCGGGGACGGCGGCGACCGCGACCGCGAGCCCGTGCGGGCCGAGCGGGTAGCCCGCGTCCGGGGTCGGGCCGAAGCCGCTGCGCAGCCACTCGGCCCAGGCCAGGTGCAGGCCGAGGTCGTTGTTGAAGCCGACGCCGATCAGGCCCCAGCGACCGCTGACGAGGAAGGGGAGGGTGAGGACCAGGCCGACGGCGAGCGCGACCGGCAGGCCGGCGGCGAGCGCCCCCCGCGCGCGGTGGCTGCCGCGGACGACGACGACCGCGGAGGCGATCACCAAGAGCAGCGCTCCGAGGGTGGCCGAGGTGCCGTGGCCGACGACGCGGGCCAGCAGCCCGGTGACGGTGATGATCGCGCCGAAGCCGACCGCCGGCTCGAGCCAGGACCAGCTCTCGCGCCCCGAGATCGAGAGCAGGGCGCGCCCGACCAGCATCGAGGCGGCGCAGATCAGTGCCGCCGAGGCGTAGGTACCTACCATTGCGCGCCGGAAACTACCGGCTCAGTACTTGTCGGCCGCGCGTTCCAGCGTCTCGCGCAAGCTCTCGCCTCGCAGCGGCTCGGCGTGCCCGGCGGCGACGACTGCCGGGTCGAGGGCCGCGAGCTTGCGCACCGACTCCTTGGCCTGGGCGTGGTCCCAGGCGAAGGCGGGGTGGGGAACGCTCGCCTCTCCCGGCGGCAGCGCTTTGCCCATCTTGGTCGAGTCGATCATGTAGACCACGTCGCTGACCAGCGCCACCCTGTCGCTCTCGCGCCAGAGGCCGATCAGCCCTGGCGCATGGCCGGGAAAGTGGATGACGCGGAAGCCGGCGATTTCATCGCCCTCCTCGACCGTGCCGGAGATCGCCACCGGGCCGCTGTTCCAGAGCCGGAACAGGGCCGGATAGAGCCAGCGGGCGGGAGCGGGCAGCGCCGAGATCTCCATGTAGGGCGAGGCGGCGGCGCTGCTTTCGGCGTCGGCGACCTCGGCCGGATGGCAGAAGACGGGGACCTTCATCCCGGGCGCGGTCGCCCGGTGGTCGACGTGGGCGTGGCCGAGGACGACCCGCTTCAGCAGGCCGAGCTCGGCCGCCGCCGCGCGGGCCTTCTTCGTCATCGCTTTCGTGCCGGCGTCGAACTGGACGAAGCCGTCACCGTCGTCGATGAAGTAGATGTTCATCGACTTCCCGGTGTCGCCACGCAGGAGCCACACGCCCTCGGCAACCTTCTCCATCGGCCAACCCTAACCACGAGGCCCTGCCGCAGCTACCCTGACCCCGATGCCGAGTCTCTGGAAAGTGGGGATGGTCGTCCTCGTCGCCTGCCTGCTGGCCTCGATGGCGATCGCGATCGTTCGCCTGGCGACGACGCCGACCGAAACCATCGGCGCCGGCTTTCGGATCTCACCCGCGGTGTCCCACTCCCGGCGTTAACCCGCCATGTCCTACTCCCGGCGTTAGTATCAGCGCCGTTCGGCGACTAGCGGAGGAGGCGGCGTGTTCAATCGCATCGTGGTGGGGACCGATGGCTCGGAGACCGCGGGGGAGGCGGTGCGGCAGGCGATCGATCTCGCCAAGCTCTCAGGCGCGACGCTCAGCCTGGTCAGCGCCTACGCGCCGATCAAGTCCCGGCAGGTGGGCGACGAGAAACTCGAGGCGCCGACCGACGTCCAGTACGAGATCGGCCCCCGCGAGGACGTCAACCTCGTTCTCGACGCGGCCGCCGCCAGCGCCAAGAAAGACGGGATCGAGGTCCAGACCCACCCGGTCGAGGGCGACCCCGCCGAGGGCATCCTCAATGTCGCCGAGCAGACCAAGGCCGACCTGATCGTCGTCGGCAACAAGGGCATGGCCGGCGCCCGCCGCTTCCTACTCGGCAGCGTGCCGAACAAGGTCTCCCATCACGCGCCCTGCAGCGTGATCATCGTCCGCACCACCTGAGCCGCGCCGTCCGCTCAGCGCTCGCCGTGGGAGGAGCAGGCCTCCTGGCACTCCGGGTCGGTGGCCCGCGCCGCGTCGATCAGCCCGGAGCCCTCGAGCGTCGGTGCGATGCCGATGCTGCGCGCCGTTTTCTTCAGCCTGGTCGCGACCTGGGCGCCGATCGTCGGGGTCGCCGCCCGGCTGCGGTCGATCGTGCCGCCGGCGAGCACCAGCGCCGCCACGCCGGAGACATGGGCGGCGGCCATCGAGGTCCCGATGTAGGAGCCGGGCTCGCCGAAGCGCCGCTCGTTGGTGCCTTTGAAGGTGACCTGATAGATCGGGCCGGAGAGCACCGAAGGGCAGCCGGCGATCGGTTCGCCGCCGCCGGGCGCGATCAGGTCGATGTCCTTGCCGGCGAGCGAGTATTTGCCGAGGCAGCCGCCCTCGGTGCTGCCGCCGACGCCGATCACGCCGGGGATCGTCGCCGGCGGCGAGACGCAGGTCTCCGAGCCGAGGTTGCCGGCCGAGGCGACGAGGACGACCCCGCGGCGGTTGGCGTAGCGCACGGCTTCGGTCACGCCGGGGACCTTTTTCCCACAGCCGAAGTTGAAGCTCATGTTGATCACTTCGGCGCCGTGGTCGGTGGCGTAGCGGATGCCTTCGGCGATGTCGTCGGCGCGGCCGCTCCCGAGCCGGTCGAGGACCCGGACCGGCATCAGCTTCGCCCGGTAGGCGATCCCGGCCAGGCCGATGCCGTTGTTCGTCTTCTCGGCGATCGTCCCGGCGACGTGGGTGCCGTGGCCGTTGCGGTCGAGCGGCAGCGGGGTCTTGTCGACGAAGTCGTAGCCCTTGACGAACTGGCCGGCGGTGAAGTCGGGGCTGCGGCGGAAGCGGCTGCCCAGCGGCCGGTAGGCGATCCCGGTGTCGAGCACGGCGACCGTCACCCCTTCGCCCCCCGGGTGCTTGGCGGCGATCAGGTTTTCCCAGGCGCCGACCGCGTCGATGCCGCCCGGCGAGAGCGGCAGCAGCGGGAAGGGCGTCCCTTCCCAGGGAAGGAAGTCCCACTGCTTCGTCACCCAGGCGCCGGGGATCGCGGGCAAGCCGGTCAGCGTGCCCGGGTCGTTGGGGATGTTGACCGGTTCTTTTTCGACCACGGCCGATCCCGAGCCGCTGCTCGGCGTTTCCTTGGCCGAGGCGGTCGCGATGTAGTTGGGGGCCGCGTAGGCGACGGCGGGGTTGCGGCGCAGGGCGGCGGCGGCAGAGTTGACGCCGACTCCGGCCGGCAGCCGCTCGGCGCGGGAGACGCGCTCGCCGGCGAACTTGACGATCACCTGGCGGGGGGCGAATTCACGAGCGGGGGAGAGGCCGGCGGCGTCCGCCGTCCCTCCGCTCGCGAGGATCGTGAGCAGGGCAGCGCAGAGGGCGATGCGGTTGAGTCGATTCATCTGGTCCCTTGCCCGCATAATCCCTGCAATCAAGCGAGCCATCCAACAACACCGGCGGGCCGGTGAAGTTGTCCGGGCACATACTCGCGGATCAATGATGGAAGGTGTTTTCAAAGCAATCGACGAGCGCCTGATGGGCGTCGCGCTCGAGCGCGCGCGCGAGGCGGGCGCCGCCGGCGACGTGCCGATCGGCGCCGTCATCGCCCGCGACGGCGAGGTCCTCGCCTCCGCCGGCAACGAGCGCGAGCGGCGCAAGGACCCGACCGCGCACGCCGAGCTGCTCGTGATCCGCGCCGCCGCCGAGGCGCTCGGGGGCTGGCGGCTGCCCGGGACCACCCTCTACGTCACCCTCGAGCCCTGTTCGATGTGCGCCGGGGCGATCGTGCTCGCCCGCATCCCCGCGGTGGTCTTCGGCGCGGCCGATCCGAAGGCCGGGGCGGCGGGCAGCGTCCTCGACGTGCTCGGCGAGCCGGCGCTCAACCATCGCCCTGAGGTCGGCGCCGGCCTGCGCGCGGCCGAGTGCGGCGAGCTCCTCAGCAGCTTCTTTGCCGACCGCAGGCGCTGAGGAGCCAATACCCTGTCGGGGCACCCGGAGAGGTGTCCGAGTGGCTTAAGGAGCGCGATTGGAAATCGCGTGGGCGGGGTTAACCCGTCTCGTGGGTTCGAATCCCACCCTCTCCGTTCAATCCCGGTCACCGCGACAGCGCTAACCGGTGGTGGCGAGCCTCAGGGCCGGCTCGTCATCGCCGAGCGTGATCACGATCGGCTCGTCCTCGGGCGCCGGCGCCGGCGCGTAGGGGCGGTGGCCGCGCAGCCGCTCGTGGCAGCAGACGACGTAGCACCACTCCATCAGCCGCATCCGGGACTCCTCGTCGATCTCGACGATCGTCGCGCCGACCAGGAAGCGGCCCTCGTCCTCGCGGCAGCTGCGGATTTCGACCTGAGCCGCGATCTCGTGCCGCTCGCCGCCGGCGTCGTCGAGCCGCATGAGGACGGCGGGTCGGGCGCCGATCGGCAGCGGCGCCTCGGTGACGAGGCCGACGCCGGCCGGGCTGGCGTCCACCAGCCGCCCCGCGACGTGGCCCTCGGGCGAGTAGAAGTCGGCGGCGGCGTCGCCCTCGAAGCGGTAGACCAGGCGCCGCTGACGCCGGCGGCCGACGGCGAAGAGGGTGCCGAGGACTCGTCGCAGCTCGATCAGGCCGAGCAGCGGCACGACCACGGCGGCGATCCCGGGCAGGTCCGGCAGCGGGCCGATGCCGGCCAGGTCGAGCAGGCGCAGCGCGGTGCCGCCGGCGAGCAGCACCGCGCAGAGGACGACGAGCCTCAGCTTGCGGACCGCGGCCAGGCCGCCGCCGTCGACGCCCTGCTTCGGCGTCACCTTGAAGGCGGTGCTGCCGGGGCGGACGATGCAGCGCAGGGCACGGGTGTAGATCTCCATCGTCATCAGCTCGTAGTGGGCGGTCTCGCCGATCCGCATGAAGCCGCGGGCGAGGGCGGCGCCGGCGCCGAGGTTGAGCGCCAGGTACGGCAGCCAGAGGGCACCGAGGGCGACGACGCTGATCTTCATCGGCAGCTCCCCGGTCCACATCACCAGGGCCAGCGTCAGCAGCAGGAGCAGCCGCATCGGTGGCGCCAGGTAGGCGGCGAGGCTGGCGAAGTAGGAGAGCCGCTGCAGCGGGCTCAGCTCGTCGGCGCGCAGCGGCGACTCGGGCAGGGTGAAGACGGCGAGGTTGCCGCGGGCCCAGCGGTCGCGCTGCAGCAGGTAGCCGTCGAGGTCGTGTGGCGCCAGTCCCTGGACCAGGACCTCGTCGTGGTAACGCGTCTCCCAGCCGTTGCGCAGCAACCGGATCGTCGTGTGGAAGTCCTCGGCGATCGTCTCGGTGCCGACGCCGCCGACCGCGATCAGCGCCTGACGGCGGATCAGCGCCGCCGAGCCGCACCAGTAGGCGGCCCCGTGGCGGTCCTTGCCGGGACAGACGACGCGGTAGAAGAGCGATTGCTCGTGGCGGCCGACGACGTAGTGCTGGACCGAGTCGTGGTTGAAGAAGTCGTGCGGGCTCTGCACCAGCGCTACCCGCTCCTGGTTGAAGTAGCCGACCATCGCGTCGAGCGTGTCCGGCATCGGCACGTGGTCGGCATCGAGGACGAGGACCAGGTCACCGCCGGTGCGGGGAGGGCGGCGTTGATGTTGCCGGCCTTCGCGTGCGAGTTGTCGGGTCGGGTCAGATAGCGGGCGCCGGCGAGCTCGGCCAGGTCACGCATCTCGGTGCGGCGGCCGTCGTCGAGCAGCCAGGTCGTGTGCGGGTAGGTCAGCGCCCGGCAGCCGGCCAGGGTCGCGGCGACCACCTCGGTCGGCTCGTCGTAGGTGCAGACGTAGACGTCGACCGCGTAGCCGGCGGTTGCCGGCGGCCGGGTCGCGGCCGTCCGCGACCAAGAGAACCAGGTCAGGGTCGCGAGCGCCCAGAGGCCGTATATCTCGGTCGTCAGCAGCATGCCGAAGGCGACCGGGCTGGCTCCTTCGCTGCTCCAGCCGACCCGCCAGATCAGGTAGCCGCAGCCCCAGACGAGGGCGGCGAGCGCGAGGGCGCGCAGCAGCAGTGGTCGGCGGTCGAAGAACCGCCCCAGGCGTGTCTGCTCCATTTCCTTCACCAGAGCTAAGTCGGGTGCTCGGCTGCCGCGCTTGAGCTCTGTCAGCGGACGGCCGCTCCGCGACGCTCTCGTGGTCCGTGGAATCGACCCCCGACAATGTCCCGGAGGGGTGTCGGAGCGGTTGAACGGGGCAGTCTCGAAATTGACTGCAGGAAGGCTCCCGAACCGCTGCGCCCCTCACTCCGGCTGCCCGGCGCCTTCGTCTTTGGGGCGCGGGCAGAGCGTGGACCCGACTCTCCCTGGCTCAGGTCCACCGCAGCGACCGGCCTGGTTGTCGCTCGGGCCGTTCGCGGCTTGATTGCCTCGTACCGCCCTTGACACGCGCCCTCCCGGGCGCGTATGGTGACTCAGTCCGCCGGGAAAGCGGACAGGGTTACATCCACCGGCCGGGTTAGGGGTTCGACTTCTCCAAGCGTCTTCGGAGGAGCGAAAAATGGTCGGCCAGGGCAATGAGGGAAGGGGCGTGTCGATCAACCTTTCGGGCCTGGACCCAAAGTCAAGGGGGACTGAGCAGCGCCTGATCCGGCGCAGCCCAGAATCTCCTCCGAGCAGCTGTTCTTCAGCTTCAGCTAGAGCGACATTCGGGACCACCGCCTCTTCGGTCACCGGCGCCTCACGGACGAGCGCCACCCCCTCGTCCTTCTCAGCCGCAGTCCCGACTTCAACCCACGCAGTCCCGACTTCAACCCACCGCACCACCACGATCAAGGAGAGCACACGTTGACCCACCACGCGAAGGCATCGTCCGCGGGATCGACCGAGGCCGGCGGCAACAACCGCGGCTTCCTCCGCCGTGCCTTCGCCACCGGTGGTGCCTCCAGCGATGCCAGGGGGAGTGGTGCGTGCTCATCCCGTCGTCCCCGCGCCGTCCTCGCTCTGGCAATCGCCGCCTTCGCGGTTACCGCTGCCCCGGCCTCCGCTGCCCCCCCGGCCGCGAAAATGGAAACAATCTCCAACGTCTCCTACGCCTCCGCGACCGTGGGCGGCCGGATCACCGGGGCCCCCACTTGCTTCCCCTTTGGCTGCTTCGGTTTCAGCTACTCATTCGAATACTCGACCGACCAGACGAACTGGCACACCGGTCTCACCGCGAACGTGGGGCGGCCCGCCGACAACAGATTCGTCAAAGGAAAAATGTTGGTTCCCAAAGGCGGAACCAAATACTTTGTACGGCTCAAAGCAAGCACCTTGGATGCGGGCGACGCAATCGATCCCGCGGCGCCTCCGTACCCTACTTTCACCACCCTACCCGTCGACCCACCGACGATCCCCGGTGCCGTCGGGGTCTCCGAAGTCTTCTCTCATCAGGTCAAACTCAGCGGCAAAGTCGAACGCCCGACCAATCCAGACCCTGCCTTCGACGCCCAATGCCGCTTCGAAGCCATCAATGACACCCAGTTCGACGAAAACGTCACCAACATCGGTCCCGAAGCGGGCTTCGAAGGGGCACTCGTGATTGGGTGCAACCCGAACCCCATTGTGGACCCCGCTGTCCCAACAGACGTCGGCGCCCAGCCGACCGGGCTCGACGCCGGCACCACCTATCACCTGCGTCTCGTTGCTGAAAACGCCGCTCCCGGGGCTCCGGTGGTCAAGGACGGGGGAACCTTCACGACCCAGCCCGCGGTCACCGACAAACCCAAAGTCCTTGCCGGCCCTGACGTCGCAGAAGTCAGCTACAGACGCGCCAACTTCTCCGGCGTGATCGAAAGGCCCGCGGGCGGAGATCCGGCTCTCGATACCTACTGCTACTTCGAATTCGTTACCGAGGAAGAATTCACCGCGACTGGATTTGAAAACCCCATCGGAGTGCCCTGTGAACAGACCACGTACCCCAATGGCGAACAGCACGGGCTCACTGCCTCCGGTCCTACCCCGGTCACTCCCTTCCCGTCTTCACTTGACTTGACGTCGGGTGTCACCTACCACGTGCGCCTCGGTGCACGGAACGAGGCTGGATTGACCACGCGTGACGTCGGCACCACGCTCACCACGCTCCCCGGCGGCGAACCAACTTTCAACTTCGACCCAAATCCCACCGTCGGGTACACCACCGTCAAAGCTCTCGGGACCGTCACCCGCGGTCTCGGTTTCGGGAATGAAAAAGTGTACGCCGTCTTCGAATATGCCGAAGCCGGCACCGGCAACTTCTGTGGTGAATGCGGCACCACGATGCAGGTCCCTCCTGGCTCCGGGCCTCAGAACGTCTCGTACGAATTCACCGGCCTCAACCCGGACACCGAATACGAATTCCGCATGCACGCCGAAGGCAACGAAGGCGGTTACGCCCCGCCCGATCCCGGGCCCTACACGACCGTCACCACCAGGCATCTTGAAAAACCAACCGTGACGCTCGACCCGATCACGACGTTTACCGGCACGACCGCTCTTTTCTCCGGCACCGTCGATACCCATGCCCCGGCAGGCCCGCTCGACGAACTGGCCAAAGCCGCCTACAAAACCGAATGGGAATTCCAGTGCACTCCTGAATGCAAAGATGCCAACGGCAATCCAATCGGCGGCACCGTCCTGGCCGGAGAAGGCAGCAAAGCGATCTCGCTCGAAGCCTTGGAGCTCCACGCCAACAGCTACTACGAAGTGAAGCTCGTCGCCCATAACGGCTTTTACACCGTGGAAAGCCCGGTCCAGACCTTCCAGACGCCGCTGCTGCCGCCGACTGTCACCTCCCTGCCCGGCGTGTCCGACGGACGGGGCGGTTACTTCCTCGAAGGCATCGTCAACTCCAACAACACCAAAGTCACGAGTTGCAAGTTCGAATACGGGACGACGGCGACCTACCCGAACACCTATGAAGCCACCTGTCTGCCGAGCCCCTCGGGGCCCAACGAGGTCCAGCTGGTCAACATCGAAGCCAACAATGGCGAATTCGAGCTCGGCTTCCGTGGTCAGACGACGTCCAAACTTGCCTACAACGCGACGCCGGCTCAGGTGCAGGCCGCATTGCGGGCCCTGTCGAAGATCGGCTCGACCGGAGTCCACGTCTCCGGCAACCCCGGCGCCTACAAAGTCGTTTTTGACGGCGGCGCGGTAGCTGGTGCCAACGTCGAGCCGATCAAGGGCAGCAACGACACCCTGGAAGTGGAAGGCGGCGGTGCTGGCGCGGTCAACGTCTCGACCGAAACTGAAGGCGGCACCCTCCACGCGGTCTCCGTCGAAGCGCATCTCGAAGCGCTCACGATCGGCTCCACCTACCACTTCCGCATCATCGCGACCAGTGCGGGGGGGACCGCCACCACCCCCGATCGAGAATTCATTCCCACCCTCCCGGAAAAAGGGCCGCTCTGCCCGAACGAAGAGCAGCGCCAAGAAAACAGTTCCTTCGCCCTACCCGAATGCCGCGCCTATGAGCAGGTTACGAACCCCGAAAAGGCAGGAATAGCCGGGACCCTCTCTGGCTTCAGCGCCGATGGCGAAGCGGTTCTATACGGGTCGGGCGGCGCGAACATCGCAGACTCTGGCTATGGATTTCTATATGGCAGCACCTACGCCACAGTTCGCAGTGAGGCCGGCTGGAAGACGATCGCCAATCTCAATAGAGGAGGGTCTCCCTACAAGTCCCCCGATGGCTTTACTGGCGGTTACGGTACCGCCGTACCAGTTGCGTTCTCCTCAGATTTCCGCTCCTCGATCTGGTACGGCAAGAAACAGGACAACCCATCGTCTCCGGGCGATTTTTACCTCCGCAATCTGGACGGGACCTTCACCAAGATCGGGAATGGGACGCCACCCAAAAATTCGCCCTACTATCCAGGGTTTCCAGCCGCTGGGATGGCGGAACTAAATGTAATCGGAGCCTCTGACGATCTTTCCCATCTGTTGGTCAACGGGACCAGCAACAACCCCTTCGGGAACCTGATTTGGGGTCCCGGCGTCTATGAGTTCGTCGGCACCGGCAACGATCAGCCACGTCCCGTCGACGTGGACAACTCCGGCGACGAGATCTCCGAATGTGGTGTGAGCACTTTTCACGGCTACCCCCAGAACGCAGATGCCCAGACGATTTCCAGGGAAGGCAGGGTGATCGTCTTCCTCGTCCGCGGGGGGTGCGGCTCGGCCGGCCCGCCGGCCAACGAGCTCTGGGCCCGGGTCGGAGGTGTCACGAGTATCAATGCCTCCGCTTCCCAGTGCAGCCGGCCCGATTGCAACGCTCCCGCCGATGCCACTTTCCAGGGCGCTGCCAAGGACGGCTCCCGCGTCTTCCTCAGCACCACCCAGCAGCTCGTCAACGCCGACATCGACCAGACCAACGACATCTACGCCTGCGACATTCCCTCCGGCAACCCGGCCCCGACGGCCGGAAAAGCCAATCCCTGTTCTGCATTCAGGCAGATCTCCGTCGCCGAATCCGGCGCCGCCGAAGTCGAGAAAGTCCTCACCACCTCCGAAGACGGCTCGACGGTCTACTTCATCGCCAAGGGGGTGCTCGCCAGCAACGAAGACGTCCTCGAAGAACACGCGGTCGCCGGCGGTCACAACCTCTATGTCTGGCGCATCGACGCCGCCCATCCAAATGGGCAGGTGACCTTCGTTGCCAAGCTCGATGCTGAGGATCTCACGGTAGATACCAGCCAACGCCCCCAGACCACCTCGGATGGCCGCTACCTGGTCTTCACCACCGCCAACCACCTCGTCCCCACCGATACCGACACCGCCCGCGACGTCTATGGCTACGACGCCGACACCGGCACGCTGACCCGTGTCTCGGTCAGCACCTCCGGGGGCGGTGGCAACACCGACACCTTCGATGCCTCGATTACTTCGCGCCCCGCCATCGCCAACGATGGTTCGGTTGTCTTCACCACCGTCGCGCCGCTCTCTCCCCTCGACGGCAACGGCGAATCCGACGTCTACCTCTGGAGTGCCGGACGCGTCTACCTGATCACCTCCGGAGCCGTCGGCGGTGGGTCCGGCACCGTCGCCATCAGCGGCTCCGGCCGTGACATTTATTTCAACACCTCCGCGCAGCTCAGCCCGAGCGATACCGACATCGTCGGGGATGTGTATGACGCCCGCATCGACGGTGGCTTCAAGTTCGCCCCTAAACCCGACTGCGTGGGAGAAGCGTGCCAGCCCCCGCCATCGACACCATCGCCCACTCCCACATCCCCCACCAACCGCCCGGACGGTGAAGGAAATGTCAAGCCCCCCAAGCCCTGCCCCAAAGGCAAGGTCCGTAAGAAAAGCGGCAAGTGTGTAAAGAAACAGACCAAAGGCCAAAAGCACAAGAAGCAGGGCAACAAGCACAAACGAACCGGCCCTAACAATGGGGGTGGCAAGTGATTTCTCGGTCGGAGCACACCTCAGATCCGAATTCGTCTGCATCGAGGGAGACCACCCGCATGAGCCCACTCCGCCGCCCTACCACGCGCTTCGCCTCTGTCTTCAGCATCGGAATTGCACTGCTGCTTGCTGTGGGGATGGCGACTACTCCTACTGCGATGGCCGAGCCGCCACCACCCTTCGGGCTCGAATTCTTCAACGCAAGCACAACCGATGAAGCCGGAGTGCCTGCCACGGCTGCCGGCGGCCACCCGTTCCAGAGCTCGAATGCATTCGAATTCACCCACAACGGCGAAATATCGGCAGAGGATTTGAAGAGCGGCTACGTCGAGCTGCCACCCGGGTTCTTCGGAAATCCCGCTTCGGCTCCCTATGGGTCCCTAGTGGGAGAGCTAAAGCTCAACTCCGCAAACAGTCCCCCAAGCCGGGATTACGGGGAAGGCCAAGCGTTTGTCATAGAAAACGTATCGCCCGACTATGGTTCTCCCGCTCAGTTCTTTATCAACATCATCCAGACTCCTGTCACCTTGCAGGCGATTCTGCACCCGCGCACCGACTCCTATGCGATCACGCTTGGATCGAGAGATGCGCGCCTAGCCGGACTCACTGGGATCAGAGCCAGCTTTTGCGGCTACGGCGCCATCCTTGAAATCGTCGGCGGGATCATCCGCATAAGCGGCGGCTGCCACGAAGCCGGAGAACCGGGTGCCCTGACAGCTCCCTTCCTCACCAATCCGCCTGATTGCTCTGGGGCCGAACTGTCTTGGAAACTCGCCGCAAGCACCTGGCAGCATCCGGGGAGCTTTCTGCCCGGCGGCCTTCCGGACCGCAGCAATCCCGAATGGATAACCCCGACCAAGCTGACCCCGCCGATCACCGGCTGCGACAACCCGGAACTCGCCTCCCAGTTCGATGAAACCTCGGTCGCGACCAAACCGCTGCAAGGCCTTGGCCCGGTCCAGGCCGACTCGCCCTCGGGTCTCGCCATCGACCTCGACTTCCCGCAGTCGAACGACCCGACCGATCCCCAAAACACCACCTATGACCCCTCGATCCCCCAGGCGCCTGAGCCGAAGGACATCACCGTCAAGCTGCCTGCCGGTTTGGCGCTCTCGCCGTCCTCCGCCGACGGCCTCGAGGCCTGCTCGGACCAGGCCTCTGACCCGGCCGGAGACCAGGTCCACTACGACACCACACAACCCGTCACTTGCCCGGAAGCCTCGAAGATCGGCAGCGCTGTCGCGCTCTCGCCACTGCTCGCCCTCCGCGACCCGGTAACCGGGGCCTCCATCGGCCGCGAACCGATCCCCGGCTCGGTCTACCTGCTGAAGCCCCACCCCGGCGACCTGCCGGTCGGCGGCGGCAACCAGCCCGGCAAGTTCCGCCTGCTGATCCAGCTCGAAAACCCGCGCTACGGGGTCAACTTCAAGCTCCCGGGAGTGGCGAGCGCCGACCCCGCCACCGGCCAGCTGACCACGACCTTCACCGAAAACCCCCGGCTGCCCTCCAGCCACCTCACCGTCAGCCTCAAGGAAGGCCCGCGTGCCCCGCTGGCGAGCCCGATCGGCTGCGGCAGCTTCCAGACCACCTCAGACCTGGTGCCCTGGTCCTCGCCCGAAACCCCCGACGCCCACTCGACGTCAGGCTTCAACGTCAGCTCGGGCCCCAACGGGACGGCCTGCCCGGCCAGTCCCGCCGCCCGCCCCTTCGCTCCGAAGATGAGCGCCGGCAGCGAATCGAGCGCCGCCGGCCAGCCCAGCCCCTTCACCCTCCACATCGCCCGCGCCGACGGCGAACAGGAACTGAGCTCGCTCGAAGCGACCCTGCCCAAGGGCCTTGGCGCCAAGTTCGCCGGCATCCCCGATTGCTCAGAGGCGGCGCTCGCGACCGCGGCAACCCGCCCGGGCGCCGCCGAGCAGGCCAACCCCACCTGCCCTGGCTCGCGCATCGGCTCGGTTACGGTCGGCGCCGGTCCCGGCACCGATCCCTTCCACGCCCACGGCAGCGCCTACCTCGCCGGTCCCTACAAGGGCGCCCCGCTGTCGGTGGCGGTGATCACTCCGGCGGTTGCCGGGCCCCTCGACCTCGGCACGATCGTCGTCCGCAGCGCCCTCTTCATCAATCCCGAAACCGCCCAGGGTCACGTCGTCTCCGATCCCTTCCCGAAGATCCTCGACGGGGTCCCGCTACGGCTGCGCTCGATCGAGGTCAGGCTCGACCGGCCGGACTTCACCTTGAACCCGACCGACTGCGAACCGATGTCGGTTTCAGCGACGGTCACCGGCTCAAACGGCGCCACCGCCACTCCAACCCAGCCCTTCCAGGTGGGCGACTGCGACAAGCTCGGCTTCAAACCGACCCTGAAGCTGGCCCTCAAGGGCAAGGTCAACCGCCGCGCCCACCCGAGCCTGAGGGCGACCCTGACCGCCCGCCCCGGCGATGCCAATATCGCCTCGGCCCAGGTCAAGCTGCCGAAGGCCGCCTTCCTCGACAACGGCAACATCGGCCAGGTCTGCACCAGGGTCCAGTTCAGCGCGCACTCCTGCCCGAGCGGCTCGATCTACGGCAAGGCGACGGCGACGACGCCCCTCCTCGGCTACACCCTCGCCGGCCCGGTCTACCTCAGAGCCAACCCCGCCCACAAACTGCCCGACCTCGTCGTCGGCTTCCAGGGCCCGGCCTCGCAGCCGATCGAGATCGAGCTGGCCGGCAAAACCGACTCGGTCAAAGGGGCGCTTCGCAATACCTTTGAAGCGGTCCCCGACGTGCCGGTGACTAAGTTCTCACTCGAACTCTTCGGCGGCAAGAAGGGCCTGATCGAAATGAGCTCCGGCTTCTGCGCCGCCCCCAAGGCCGCGGTCTCCTTCACCGGCCAGAACGCCAAGGTCTCCGAATCGAGTCCCAAGGTCGCCGCCAAGTGCCGGAAGAAGAAGGGCAAGAAGAAGGGCAAGCGGGCGCAGTCTCGGAATTGACTGCAACAGGACCCTCGAATCGCTCGATAACGGTCCTGAAATTAGGCCTTCCTAGAGTTGAATGGACTGCAAAGTCGCATCATTTATTGGTCATGGCGGCGGCGCCGGATCGGCGGCCCGCGGGAGCGCGAGTCGGGAACGCCCTGAGCAGGGATTCGAATCTGCGACCTACTTCTTAGGGGGAGTCCCCCATGGGCCGCTGGTCCCAACCCCGAGGCCCGTCCGGAATCTGCCTGATCTGGCGCGGCGCTAGGATTTGGCTGTCCCAACCCCGGAGGGGTGCCGGAGCGGTTGAACGGGGCAGTCTCGAAAACTGTTGTGCGCCTTTGGCGTACCGTGGGTTCGAATCCCACCCCCTCCGTTTCGAAGCAGCCGCAAAGCCCGTCATGAGCCAGAAGCTGTGGCTTCTTTGCAGCAGCGGAGTAGGAGCCGATGTCGCGGCCGCGGCACCTGAAACCGCCTGGTTTCCAGCGAAATCAACCTCCTTCGCCGCTGCCCGGCCAGAAGTCCCTTGACAAAAATATGCCGAGCTGCCTATCGTGTACCACCGCTTCGGGCTCAGGAAATCGTAAGAGCCGCAACGAAGCGGTATTCGGGATTTTATAAATTGGGAAATGCGCGGGGGCCGCAAGCAGGCGGCAGACTGGGACCCCGCTCAGGGAACAGGGAGACACCGCAGTGAACCGGGACTTCAGAGCCTCGCATTCGAGACTATCCGCGGCCCACGCCGTCGCCGCGCTCCTGCTCGCCGTAGCCCTGATGCTCGTTGCCAGCTCCTCGGCCTCCGCCGCCTCCGGGCGCCCCCTCCTCCGCAGCTTCTCGACCGGCCCCGCTTCGTGGCCGCGCGACCTCACCATCGACAGCGCCGACAACCTCTACGTCCGCGACACCGACACGAAAAGCGCGGTGGCGAAATACACGACGACTGGTGCCCCGGTCCCGTTCGCCGGTGCTGCCGCCTACATCCAGGGCAACAGGCTGCTTTCGCCGGATGGGCCTGGCGGCAACCCGGCCGGCTACTACTACAGCATCGCCGTCGACTCCTCAGGAGGGGCGGACGACGGCTACATCTACGCCACCACGCTCTACGGCCCCAACTCCGTCAGCGGCGTCCAGGTCTACGACGCGAGCGGCATCTTCAAGGGTTTGCTCGACCCCCCCGGCAACTCCTTCCCCTGCGGGGTCGCCGTCAACCAGGCGACCGGAGAGGTCTACACCGGGGACTTCGTCAACATGCCGAGCGCCACCGTCAGGCGCTACGCACCGCCGACGGGCGACCCCTCCGACGACGTTCCGACGGGCGTCGTGAAACTTCCGGCCGAAGGCTATTCCCGGACCTGTCCGCTGAAGGCCGACGACAGCGGCAACGTCTACTTCAACGACAACGGATGGGAAGTGCCGGGCGAAGGCCTGGTCAAAGTCGCTGCCGGGCAGTTCGGCGTGGATCCTCCCGCGTTCACCGTGCTGAGCCCCTTCCCGGACCCCGGCTTGGGCCTCGCTCTCGAACCAGGCGGCGGCTTCTACACCGATCAGGGCGACCACGTCTACCAGCACTCGGCCCTCGGCACCCCGATCGGCTCCCCGTTCCCCGCGGCGGCCCTGAGCGACTCGCACGGCCTGGCCCTCGACTCGAGCGGCAACATCTACGTGGCCGAGTCCCCCAACGGCGACGGCG
The DNA here is from genome assembly GCA_963836415.1 of uncultured Solirubrobacterales bacterium. Lineage (GTDB taxonomy): Bacteria > Actinomycetota > Thermoleophilia > Solirubrobacterales > 70-9 > VRUE01. The sequence goes on along the minus strand of CAWIJE010000004.1, from coordinate 518,835 downwards.
GCATCTCGGTCTTCGGCCCGACCGAGGTCAACCTGCCGCTGGCGACCTCAGGCGCTTCGTCCAGCGTCTCCCAGACCACGGCCCACCTCAGCGGCGAAGCCGATCCTGACGGCGCCGGCGGCATCACCCGCTGCGAATTCGTCTACGGCCTGGACGCCGGCTACAGCGGCGGCTCGGTCCCCTGCGCCCCGGCGGCCTCGGTCGGCAGCCCGATCACGAGCAAAACGGCGGTCAGCGCGAATATCAGCGGCCTGCCTCTGGGCACCCGCCACCACTACCGCCTGGTCATCGGTAACGCCAACGGGGCCCAGCCCGGCGGCGACCAGGAATTCACAACGCTCGTCCCGGTTCCCGGCGCGACGACGAAATCTCCGTCCTTGGTCGGCAAGGAAAGCGCCGACCTCAACGGCTCCTTCATCGGCAACGGCGAAGACACCCACTATTACTTCGAATACGGGACAACCGAAGGCTACGGCTCGACCGTGCCGGCGTCGCCGGCCGACGCAGGCTCGCCCTCGGGCGAAACCGACGTCGCACCGATCACCGTGACGGGCCTGGAAGGCGCGACCGAATACCACTTCCGATTCGTCGCCACGAACAAATACGGGACCTCGCGAGGCGGCGACCAGATCTTCACCACGCTGCCGTCGATCGACAACGTCACCACCGACCCGCCGACCGCCGTCACGGACACGACGGCGCAGCTGAACGGGTCGTTCGATGCCGACGGCCGGGAAACCAAGTACTACTTCGAATGGGGCGAGACGCCCGCCTACGGCAACAAATCCCCTGCGCCCCCCGGCAACGTCGCGCCTGGAACCGGCCGGGTCAATGTGGCGCCGGTCGAAATCACGGGCCTCGGCGGCGGCTTCACCTACCACTACCGCATCGTGGCGTCCAACTCGTCGGGTGACACCGCCGGGCAGGACCAGCTCTTGAAGACCGCGGAAGCGCCGATCGTCAGTAACGTCAACACGACGAAAGTTCAGCCGACGTCGGCTGAACTCCTCGGCGAAATCAACCCCCGTTACGGCGACACCACCTACCACTTCGAGTGGGGGACCACGACCGGGTACGGGCACGTGACCCCGGATGGCAATGCCGGTTCCGGCAACGAACAGGTGGCTGTCGATGCCGTGCTGGAAGGCCTGGCGGAAGGTTTGACGTACCACTTTCGGCTGGTCGCGACCAACCAATACGGGACGACCGCTTCCCCCGACCAGACCTTCGGCTTCTACCCGGCGGACTGCCCGAACGCCCAGGTGCGGCAGGAAACGCGCTCGAACACGCTTCCTGACTGTCGGGCGTATGAGCTCGTGACGCCGAATTTCGCCAATGGCGCGCTGGTCATGACGCGCGGCGGCACGGGCGTTCCCTACAACGCGACCAGCCCCTCGCGGATGTCCTACTCGGCTTCCTTCGCACTGTTCCCCGACGAGACCGGCCCCGCCACGAACCAGGTCAACGACATGTACGTCTCCACCCGGACCGGGAGCGGTTGGACCCAGCGCTACGCCGGCCTGCCGCCCACCCAGACAGCCTCGATGGGTGGGCCCCCCGCCTACTTCCTCGAACCCCTGATCTACATCAACATCTCGTTCGCCGAAGTCTCGGACGGCGCGCAGGCGTCGCCCTCGCTGGATCGCATCATCAACTACTCGCACGGACTCCCGGTCGACAGCTTCACCGGCGAATTCTCCAAACTCGCGAACGGCACCGAAGGTCTCAGCAACGGAAGCCGCGGCCAGTGGTCCAACGCGCCGTACGTCTGGAACAGCACCTCCGGCGATCTGCTCTCACGCTGGCCCACCAACCTCGGGGAGATGGGGCTGAAGGGAGAACAGTTCGTCGGCCTTCCCGAAGCATCGACCGACTTCAGTCACCTCGTCTTCATGTCCGACACGCCGTATGCGACCACGGGCCCCAATGGCCCCGACCTGGATCGAGACGTCCAATGCTGCTCAGGAGCCGACGTGCCGGAACTTCTCCCCGCACCGATCTATGACAACGACGTCGACGCGCGGACGGTAAAGCTCGCCTCGCTGAAGGCCGACGATGCGACCCAGTTCAACGGCTACGTCATGCACACCTCGGACAACGGCTCTCGGATCCTGATGGCCGAACACTGGACGAATCCTTCATCCGGCCAGGGGCACCAGAGCTTCCCGAGCGGTTGGCGCGGCCAGGTCGAAATCGAAGGCCCGCTCTATCTCCGTGTCGACGGCGAAAACACCCTGGAATTCCTCAACGGACGCCACTTCAACTACATCGGCAGCACCGCCGACGGAAAGACCGTCTACATCCGTTCGAGCGAAAAACTGACCGACGACGACGATGACAACAGCGCCGACCTGTTCGTCTGGCACGAGGAATCGCCGAATACGCTCACCCGCGTCTCGACCGGAAGCTTTGGAAACGCCGGCAACGAAGACGAATGCGGTGAAGCCACCTGGAGCGGCGGCGGCTGCAGCATCGAAGTCACCGACTTCAGGGCCTACGCGAAGATCGGCGCCTCCGGCCAGGGGGGCAACACCTCGAGCGATCAGGCAATCGCTTCGCAGAGCGGCGACATCTACTTCCTCTCGCCCGAGCGGCTGGTTCCGGGCAAGGGCGAAGTGGGGGAAGGGAATCTCTACCTCTACCGCCAGGGAACGGTCGAATACGTCACGACGATGAAAGGCCAGCCCACCTGCACGACGCTGGAAACGGCGGGCGGGTGCGCGAGCAGCCCGGTGGCAAGGATGGAGGTCACCCCGAACGGCGCCCACATGGCGTTCATAACCAACTCGAATGTCACCGGCTACAACAGCGCCGACCATACGGAGATGTACAAGTTCGACCCTGGCTCCGATCGTGTGACCTGCGCCTCGTGCCGACCGGACGGCAAACCGCCTGTGGGTGAAACGCTGGGGAGCCAGAACGGGCGCTTCATCACCGAGGATGGCCGGGTCTTCTTCTCAAAGACCGCCGATGCCCTGGTTCCCAAAGACACCGATGAAGTCGAAGACGTCTACGAGTTCAGTGAAGGCCGCGCGCAGCTGCTGACGGCGGGCACCGGCTCGGTGATCACGGGCTACGACGGCTACAACACCTCGTTTGCGGCGAGCGGCTTCATAGGCGTCAGCGCCGATGGCATCGACGCCTATATCTCGACCATCGACACCCTGACGACGCAGGACCACAACGGCACCCGCTACAAGGTCTACGACGCCCGCGTCAACGGCGGCTTCCCGGCGGAACGGGTACCGCCGAATTGCGAAGCCGCCGATGAGTGCCACGGCGCCGGCAGCACCCCGCAAACGCTGCCCCCGGACCGCACCAGCGCCAACCTGGGCCCCGCCAAGAAGCACCAGGCGAAGAAGGGCAAGCACAAGAAGGCGCACCACAAGAAGAAGGCCAAGAAGAAGCGAGCCGCGAAGTCGGCGAACGCCAAGAACGGAAGGGGGCACCGTGGCTGAGCGCAGACGCCACGGGTCGCTCGCTGCCGTTCTCGCTCTCGCGCTGCTCGGCTCGCTGGTCTTCGGCCCGAGCAGGGCCGGGGCGGTTGAAGGCGCGGAAATCATCTCGTTCGAAGCCTTCACGAGCGAAGCCCGAAACGACATCTTCGCGACGGTCAATCCGCTGCCGCAGTATCAAGCGGGCGGCCATCCGGACATCGCTTTCAGATTCGATCTGACGACCCGCGGCTCGCTGCCGAAATCGGAATATGGCGCGAACTCGGCGAAAGACGTACTGATCGAACTGCCGGTTGGCGTCAGTGCCAATCCGCATGTCGTGAGCCAGTGCTCGGCTTCCCGGTTTGCGCTCAACGAATGCTCGCCGAATACGCAGGTCGGCGTCGCGCGGCCCTGCAACAACCTGGGGGACAGCGAATTCTGCCTCAGCCCGGGACCGTCCGCGCTCTACAACCTCGTGCCGCAGCCCGGGCAGCCGGGCTTGACCGCCTGGAAGGCGCAGCTGGTCGGGATCCCGATCTACACCGTGCTCAGCGCTCGCACCGGCTCGGACTACGGGCTCAACGCGGAAGTCCGCGGCATCACCTCATACCTCGGGCTGAAGACCTTCGAACAGGTCAACTGGGGGGTTCCGGCCTCCCCGATCCACGACAACGAACGGTTCAAGGAAGGCGGCAGCCTCAGTGCCTTCCTCGGGCTTCCGCCGGAAAAATCGACGGAACCCGAACAGCCGTTGCTCTCGATGCCGGTCACCTGTGGGGCTCCGCTGAGCTCGAACATCGTCACCGTCGGCTACGACAGGGTCGTCCACGAAAAACGCATCCCCTGGCCGGCGACGACCGGATGCGATCAGCTCAACTTCAATCCGTCGCTCGCGGCGAAACCGTCGACCGAAGCGGCCGACACGGCCAGTGGGCTCGACATCGCGCTCAAGGTCCCGCAGAACGTCAGCCCGGAGACTCCCTCCGACACCGAGATCAAAGCCAACACCGTGACGCTGCCGGCGGGCTTCTCGATCAACTCGTCGGCCGCCGACGGCAAGACGTCCTGCTCCGACGCGCAGGCCCACCTGGGCCGCAGCGACGCTGCCGAATGCCCGGAGGATGCAAAGGTCGGGACGACCTCGCTCGACAGCTCGCAGCTGCCGGGCCCGATCACCGGCGGCATCTATATCGGCGACCCCAAGCCAGGCGACCGTTACCGGATCATTCTGGTCGCCGACGGCTTCTCGACCCACGTCAAGTTCGTCGGCTCGATCAGGCCCGATCCGGCCACCGGGCAGCTGACCACCGTCTTCGAAGACCTGCCGCAATCGCCCTTCACCGAGTTCGACCAGCACTTCTTCGGCTCCGAGCGCGGCCTGCTCGCGACGCCGACGCAGTGCGGCACCTACGCGGTCAACACCGAGTTCGTCCCCTGGGCCACCGAACTCCCGAACCAGACCTCGACCCAGTTCTTCTCGATCACCTCCGGCCCGAACGGACGACCCTGCCCTGACGCAAACCGTCCGTTCTCGCCCTCTTTCCGTGCGGTCGGCGCGGGCAATGGCGCCGGCGCCCACTACCCCTTCTCGATCTACGTCGATCGCAATGACGGCGACCAGACCCTGAACACGATCCAGGTCGACACCCCGCCCGGATTCAGCGCGACCCTGAAAGGCGTCCCTTCCTGCCCTGCCACCGCCTTGACGGAGATCGAAAGCGCCTCCTACTCGGGCGCGGCCGAGCAGGCCTCGACCAAGTGCCCGCCGGCGAGCCAGATCGGGCAGGCCTGGACGACCGCCGGCGCCGGCAGCAGGCCTTTCACGGCGCCGGGCAGCGTCTATCTGAGCGGTCCATATAAAGGCGCCCCGCTCAGCTTCGCCGTGGTCACGCCGATCGTCCAGGGCCCGTACGACCTCGGCAACGTCGTCAACCGGATCGCGGTCCGGGTCGACCCGACGACCGCCGCCGTCAGCTCGGTCTCCGATGCGCTGCCGCAGATCATCGACGGGATTCCGCTGCGCTTGAAGTCGGTGCTGATCAACCTCAACCGCAAGGACTTCACCCTCAACCCGACCAACTGCGACCCGTTCGATGTGACCAGCAGGCTGACCGGCGATCAGGGCGGGATTGCCGAACCGGGCATGCATTTCCAGGTCGCCAACTGCGAGACGCTGGACTTCGAACCGAAACTGACGACGAAGCTGAAGGGCCCCACCGGGCGTCGCGGCCACCCGGCATTGACGGCAACCCTTTCCCAGGACCCGAACGGCGAGTCGAACATCCGACGCGCGGTCGTCTCCCTGCCGCCCAGCGAGATCCTGGCGCAGGACCACATCAGGACGGTCTGCACCCGCGTCCAGTTCGCCGCCGAACAATGCCCCGCGGGCTCGATCTACGGGCACGCGAAGGCGATCACGCCGCTGCTCGACAACGCCGTCGAAGGCCCGGTCTATCTGCGTTCCTCCAGTCACAAGCTGCCGGACCTGGTCGCCGCGCTGAAGGGCCCGGCTTCGCAGCCGATCGAGATCGACCTCGTCGGCAGGATCGACTCGGTCAACGGTGGCATCCGCACGACCTTCGCCGCGATTCCCGACACGCCGGTTTCTCGATTCACACTCTCGATGCAGGGCGGCAAGAAGGGGCTTCTCGAAAACTCCCGCAATCTGTGCAAGGGCGCGGGCCGCACGGAGGCGAAGATCCTCGGCCAGAACGGTGACCACGCCGACCAGAAGCCGCCGCTGGAAGCAGCGTGTGGCAAGCAGTCGCGGAAGAAGCGCAGTCACGATAGGAGGGGCGCGCGATGAGGCGGCTGCGTCTTCTCGGGGGGCTGTTCGCGGCGCTGGCTCTGGCATCTGTCGGCGCCGCCGGCGCGAGCGCGGCGCCGACCGACGAATTCCAGCCGAGCGGACAGTTCGACACGGCGGCCATCCCCGGATTCGAAAGTCCGCGAGACATGGTCGTCAACGAGCACAACGGCAACGTCCTCATCTACGAGCGTTCCCAGATCGACCAGTTCGACGCTAGTGGAGAGCCGGTCAACTTCAGCGGGCTTGGCTCGCCGAGCATCAGCTTTGGCAGCGGCAGGCCGGTCGAGCTGCTGGTCGACAACGGGACCGGCCCGACTCAGGGCAACATCTACGCGCTCGAGACCTCCGGCGGCGCCTGGGCGGGTCCGAACTTCTACTCGTTCACCCCGGACGGGAAACCGATCGCCGGCACGCCCGTTGAAGTTTATTTCAAAACAGCCGGAGAATTGGTCGCCGGCTGGGTGCGCCCTGACGGCAACCTCCTCACCATCACGACCCCCTTCAACAGCGCGCAGGACTCCGCCGCCGTCTTCACGCCGTCCGGGACGTTGGTCGGAAAACCCGTCGGCTTCGAAGGCAACATGCCGGTCTGCTGCGGGCCGCCCAATGAGATCTTCGACAAGTTCGGCCACCTATATGGGCCCAGCAGCCTCGGCCCGTACTACTGGCGCTTCAAGCCGGCCGGCGGATCCTTTTCTCTGGAGGGCGATATCGGGATGCCCGCCGGCTTCCTCGACGGTCCGATCGCGACCGACCCGTCGAACGGGGACTTCCTGCTCCGCTCCGGCCCCGAAATCAGCGGCATCGCATTCACCGATCCGCTGGTCAAAGGCACCCCCTACAAACTCATCACCGGTATCGAACCGGTGAATGAGGCGTTCGCTCTCGACGGCACAGGCGAATACCTCTACGCCGGGGAAGGCGGCGGGATCGTGCGGGTCTATCACCGGCAACCGCCCACCCCGCCGAGCGTGCTCGGGCCGGTCGCGGTCGAAGGCATTCGCACGTCGCGCGCGGACCTGCACGCCGAACTCGCGAGTAACGGCGCCGACACCACCTACTACTTCGAATACGGGACCGATACGAACTACGGCAGCGTGACCCCGTCGGGCGTGACGCCGCGCAGCTTCCATCCGAAAATCGTCGACGGCACGATCGAAGGCCTCGAGCCCGACACCGTCTACCACCTGCGCGTGGTCACGATGAATGCGGCCGGCCCGACCTACGGCGCGGACCGCGTCTTCAAGACCTACCCGATCTCCGACGGGGGCGCCGATGACCCATGCGCCAACGCGCTTGCCCGTAAGCAGACGAGCGCACAGCGGCTCCCCGACTGCCGTGCCTACGAGCTCGTCAGCGCCAACGACACCGCGGGCTACGACGTCGAGTCCTACCTCGTGCCCGGCCAGGAACCGTTCCCCGGCTTCCCGGCGGCAAGAGATCGTCTGCTCTACGCGACCCACGCGGGAGCGATTCCCGGCCCGTGGAACGCGACCAACAAGGGCCGCGATCCCTATCTGGCCAGTCGCACGGACGATGGCTGGGTCACCGACTACAAGGGCCTGCCCGCTGACCTCAAAGTCGCTTCCGGCTCCTTCGCCTCCGAACTGGGCGAAGCCGATCCCGCCCTCGACACCTTCGCCTTCGCCGGCCCCGAGCTCTGCAGCCCCTGCTTCGAAAGCGGCCTGACGACGGGTCTGCCGGTACGCCTGCCGAACGGCCAGGTCGTTCAGGGGATGGTCGGCTCGCTCAGCCCGGGGAGCGACTCCGCAAGACCGGAAGGCAAGGTCGCAAAGCAGTTCTCAGCCGATGGCCGGCACCTGATCTTCGCCTCGAAATACGCCTTCGAGCCGGGCGCCAACACCGATGGCACCAGTCTCACCTTCTACGACCGCGACCTCAGCGCCGGCACCACCCGCATCGTCTCCCAGGACGAGAACGGCACCGTGCTCAGCGGCGCCGGGATCTCCGAGCTCGACCTCTCCGCCGACGGCTCGCGGGTGATCGTCGGCAAGAGGGTCAGCGCCGACTCCGGGGGCAACGAATACGTCCACCCGTACATGCACGTCGGATCCGCGGCAAACAGCGTCGACCTGGCCCCGACGTCCACCTCCGGCGTCCTCTACGGGGGGATGACCCCCGACGGCTCGGTCGCCTACTTCACGACGACCGACAAGCTCCTCTCGGAGGACGAAGACACCAGCGCCGACCTCTATCGCGCCGCCGTCTCGCCCTCCGGCACGCTCGACCTCGGCCTCGTCACCGGCAACAGCACCGTCGCCTGCAACCCGGTCGCAAACGGCAACGGCCCGCACTGGAACAGCACCGGCGCCGCCGCCAACTGCAACGCGGTCGCGATCGGCGGCGGTGGCGGGGTTGTCAGCGCCGGCGGCTCCGTCTACTTCCTCAGCCCCGAGACGTTCGGCGGCCTGGGAACGGCAGATCAGCCGAACCTCTACGTGGCGGCGCCGGGTGGCGTCCCCAAGCTCGTCGCCACGCTCGAGCCCGACAATCCCCTGGTCCTCGATTCGGTCGAGGCCTCGGCCACGCGGCGCACGGCCGACTTCCAGGTGACCGCGGACGGCGCCTTCGCCGCCTTCACCAGCGCGCTCCCGCTCACCGGGACCAGCAACTTCGGCTATCGCAGCGTCTTCCGCTACGACGCCGACACCGGACAGCTCGCCTGCTCGTCATGTGACACCACCGGAAGCTCTGACGACACGTTCGCCGGCAACGCCACCCTGGCGCCGTCGGGGCTGAGCATCCTCGAGGACGGCAGCGTCTTCTTCACGACGCCCTTCCCGCTCGTCCTCAACGACGCCAACGGTCGCGCCGACGTCTACCAGGCGACCCCGAGCGGCGAGCAGGACCTGATCTCGTCCGGCACCGGCTCGTTCGACGCCGGCCTGCTCACGGTCTCGGCCGACGGCACCGATGCCTTCTTCTTCACCCACGACACGCTTGCGCCGGAAGAAGACCAGAACGGCCAGCTGATGAAGATCTACGACGCCCGGGTCGGAGGCGGCTTCTTCAAGCTGCCCCCGGCGGTTCCCTGTAAAGCGTCGGACGAGTGCCATGGGCCCTCTTCGCCGGTGCCGCCGGTGCCCGACATCAAGAGCTCCGGCAAATCAACCGCCGGCAATGCCCTGGTCTGCCCGAAGAACAAGGTCAAGCACCGCAACCAGTGCATCAAGAAGAAGCACAAGAAGCAGTTGAAGAAGAAGTCCGGCAAGGCAAAGACGAAGAAGGGAGGCCGTCATGCGTAAGGCGATCCTGCTTCCGCTGCTCGCAGCTCTCGCGCTGGCGGCCGCCGTGGCTCCGGCACAGGCGGCGCTACAGGTCGAAGGCCTCGAAACCCTGAGCTCTAACTCGGCGGCGGGGGGCCATCCCGATCTGCGCACCAAATTCAAGCTGAACGGTGCCGGCACCCCCGACGTCGCGAAAAACATCATCTTCGACGCGCCGCAGGGGATCTACGGCAACCCCTCCTCGCTCGGCAAGTGCGCGGCCCTCGACGCGGCCCTGGTGCGCTGCCCGCCGCTCGCCCAGGCCGGTCTGATCACGGTCCACGCCAACTATCTGGGCAATCCGAACTACCTGCTCGGCACGGCGCCGATCTACAACGTCAACACCGCCGGTGACGAAGCGGCCCGGTTCACCTTCAACGTGCCGACCCTGAACATCCCGATCGCGATCCTCGTCGGCGTGCGTTCGGCAACCGACTACGGGTTGCGCTTCACGGTGTCGGGCATCACCCAGACCGCTCCCCTCTCGGAAGTCGACATGACCTTCTGGGGCTTTCCCGCCAGCAACATCCACAATCCCGACCGCTTTCCCGCCGGGAGCATCGCCGCCCCGGCCGGCTGCCCTGGGGGGGCGGACACGAGCTGCAACGCCGCCACCCCGGAACGGTCGCCGCTGCCGTCGCTGCCGTTCACCGGCAACCCGTCCGCCTGCGAGCGGCCGATGCCGACGGACCTCTACGTCGAGACCTACCAGCAGCCGGGCGTGTTCGCCCACGGGGAATCGTCCTATCCGCAGACGACGGAATGCGAACGCCAGACCTTCAAACCATTCGCCCAGGCGCGCCTGACCACGCGCGCTTCCGACTCCGCTTCCGGCATGGAACTCGAATTCAACATTCCCCAGTCTCAGAGCAAAGCCGCGGCGCCTTCGCAGCTGAAGGCGGCGAAACTCGTGCTTCCCCCTGGGCTGACGATCAACCCGGACGCGGCTGACGGCCAGACGGCCTGCTCCGATGCGGACGCGAAGCTCGACCAGGAAGTGGTCTCGCAGTGTCCCGACAGCTCGAAGGTCGGCAACTTCGTGATCGAATCGGAATCGCTTCCCGGCCCACTCACAGGCTCGCTGTACTTCGGCGAACCGGTGCCAGGCAACCAGTACCGCATCTACATGTTCGCCGACGGCTTCGGCATCCACACCAAGCTGATCGGCAAGCTGCTTCCGGACCCCCAGACCGGTCGCCTCACGACCGAATTCTCCGATCTGCCGCAGCTGCCCTTCGAAAAGTTCAAAATGAGCCTGTTCGCATCGGATCGCGGCGTCTTCGCCACTCCGACCAACTGCTCGATCCACACAATCGAGACCCATCTCTATCCGTGGAACGCGACCTCGGCGGACCAGAACTCGCTCTTCGGGCTCAACATCGACGAAGGCCCGAACGGGACGCCCTGTCCCGGCGCGGCGCGGCCGTTCAACCCGCACCTGAACGCTGGTACCTCCAATTCGAAGGCCGGCGCCTTCAGCAGCTTCACCCTGAAGCTCGACCGCGATGACGGCGACCAGTTCCTCGGCGACCTCGGCTTCACGATGCCACCGGGCCTGACCGGCTCACTGCGAGGCATCAGGTACTGCCCGGAGGCCGGGATCGCCGCCGCCGCGGTGAACTCAGGGCGCGCGGAGCAGATGAGCCCCAGCTGCCCGGCCGACTCTCAGATCGGCACGACCAACGTCGCCGCGGGTCCCGGCTCACACCCCTTCCACGCGGTGGGGAAGATGTACCTCGCGGGGCCGCTCAAAGGCCGGCCGCTGAGCCTGGTCGCAGTGACGCCGGCGCTCGCCGGCCCCTATGACTACGGCGTCGTCGTGGTCCGAGTCGCCCTCGGCATCGACCAGACGGATGCCCACGTCACGGCGATCTCGGACACCGTTCCGTCGATCATCGGCGGGATCCCGATCCGCATCCGCTCGATCCAGGTGAACATCGACCGCTCCAACTTCATGATCAACCCGACCAATTGCTCGCCGATGGCCGTCGGCTCAGAAGGAATCGGGGACCTGGGAACGGTGTCGCAATTCAGCTCCTACTTCCAGGCCGTGGACTGCGCGCAGCTTCCGTTCAAACCGCACATGTCGATCGCGCGCAGGAGCGGTGGCACCGCACGGTCCAAGAACCCGAATCTCGAATTCCGCCTGACGACGCGGCCCGGCGACGCCAACATCAAATCGCTCTCGGTGACGCTTTCGAAAGCGTTCGCGATCGATCAGCGCCACCTCGGGAACCTCTGCTCGGAGCGCGAACTGCAAACCACGAAATGCGCCGGGCGCCAGGCGATCGGCACGGCGACGACGCGCACGCCGCTGCTCGACCAGCCACTGTCCGGCCTGGTCTACGCCGTGTCTGGCAAAGGCGGCCTGCCGCGCCTCGCCTTCATCCTCGAAGGTCAGGTCCCGCTGGTCCCGCGCGGCGAAACGACATCGATCAAGGATGGGGCGCTGAAGACGGACATCCCGGTCATTCCCGACGCGCCGATCGGCGACTTCCGCCTCAAGCTCTTCGGCGGCAAGAAGGGCTACCTGATCAACAGCCGCGGCCTCTGCAACAAGCCCGTCGTCTCCGTGGTCGAATACTTCGCCCAGAACGGCAAGCGCCTTACCGAAAAGGTGAAGACGCAACGCAAGTGCGGCGGCGGCGCCAAGTAGGGCGCCGGGCGCCTAGATCCGCATTGTTGCTGGCCGCCCTCCTCCTGCTCGGTGGCTGCGGCGCGGGGTCCGGGCCCGACGGGGAGACCTCTCGCCCTGCCTCGGCCGATTCGACCCCGGCCCCGGCAGCGGCCCCGCCCGAGCGCTCGCCCGAGGCGCATGGCGAGACCGTGGCTGCCTCGCACTGCCCGCCGGGCCACCCGAGCTGCCGGACGACGAAGGGGCGGATCGTCTACGTCGAGCGGGTCGATCCCGACGGCGACGGCGACGCCCACTTCGTGATCGTCGACCCGCAGGGGATCACCCTGCCGGGGATGACCGCGATCGACGTCCGCGCCGGGCTGCGCCCTCAGCCGCTGCCTAGCCTCGGCGACCTGGTCAGCGCCGCCGGGCCGGTGCAGACCGGCTCGCACGGCCAGAGCCAGATCCACGCGCTCGAGCTGCACGTCGCCGGCGAATAGGCGAGACGGCTAGCGCGGCAGGATCGTGAAGCTCTTCTTCACGACCTTCGACTCGTTGTTCGACTCGTCGGTCGCCTGCAGGACGGCGAGGTAGCGGCCCGGCCGGCTCTTGAAGTGCTTGCCGCGGGCGGCGAGCATCGAAGTGGTTGGTGCCGATGAAGGCCCTCCAGGTCTGGTAGCCGTTGAAGACCCGCTTGCCGTTCGAGTTGAAGCGGTAGTACTCGGCGTCGAGCGGTGCCGCGCTCGTTGATCGCGGCGCTGGTCCGGACGCCTTTGCGGCTGCTGAAGCGGGCTTGGAGATCCTCACTTCGCCGAGGGTCGGCTTGGTCACGTCGATGTTCAGCGGCGGCTGCGGCCCCGGGTCGGAGTTGGGGTCGCCCGGAGTCGCGGAGACGACGACTTCGCCGCGGACGAAGGCGTGCAGTTTGCACTGGAACGTGTAGACGCCGGGCTGGTCGAACTGGACCGTGTATTGTCGCCCGGCTCGTGGCTGGGCGCGTCGGTGCCGGGGTCGGAGTCCCACTGCAGGTCGTTGGCCGAGATCCCCGTCACCGAGTGGGCGAGGTCGGGGCCGAGCCAGTCCCAGGTGACCTTCTCGCCGAGGTTGATCTGGACCGTCCGGATTCGACCAGGCGAAGTTGGAGATCGAGACCCGCGTGTTGGCCGCCGAGGCGCCGGCGGGCAGGCCGGAGAGCGACGCACGCTAGGGCCAGCAGAACGGCGCCCGAGCGGGCTAGGAGACGAGGTACCACCCGTTCATTCCCTCGTGGAGGTGCTGGAAGACGTGGCAGTGGTAGAACCAGCGCCCCGGGTTGTCCTCGACGAATTCGACCCTGAACGAGTCGGCGGGCCCGAAGGTTTTGTTGTCGATGATCGTGCCGTCAGGGTCTTTCCAGCGGTGGCCGTGCAGGTGGAAGGTGTGGAAGAAGTTGTCGACGCCGTAGATGTGGAGGGCGACGCGCTCGCCGACCTTCGCTTCCAGCGTCGGCGTGTTGCCGGCATAGGCTCGGCCGTTGAGGCAGTAGAAGTTGGCCTTCAGCCCGGTGATCGACGGGTCGAGGGTGTGGAAGGCGATGAAGTACTCGCGGTCGGGCCGGGCTTCTCCGCGCGGCCGGATCAGCAGCGGGCCGAAGAGCCCCTTGAAGAGCGGCAGCGGATCCATCGGCCCGTGGTCGTGGTAGAGCCAGGTCCCTTCGGTGGCTTCCTTCGCCTCCCAGACGTAGGTGAAGGTGCGGTTGCGCTGGACGAAGCCGCCGGGTTCGGTGAACTTGCCCTTGTAGGCGCCGTCCATTTCGTTGGCGTAGAAGACCCCGTGTGGGTGCATGGTGACCGGGGATTTCAGCTTGTTGCGGAAGTGGACGACGATCGTGTCGCCGACTTCGGCTTCGATCAGCGGCCCGGGAATCGTCGCCGCGCGTCAGCGGCTCGGCGAAGCTCGGGCGAGTACTGGCGGTAGGCGTAGGCGTCGAAGGTCGTCTTCCCCTTGATCGGCTTGGCCATCATCTGGTCACGGTGGGTGGGGACGATGTCCCACTTCCGCTCCTCCGCCGCGATCCAGTATTCGCGCACCGGCCCGGTCGCAGCGGCGGTCGCCGCGCCGACCGCCGAGGCGTCGGCGCCCGAGCGTTCCTCGGCGGCCACCTTCGGCGGCACCTCGACTTCGTTGGAGAGCTGGGCGACGTCGATCTTGCCGCTGTCGGTCGCCACGTACTGGCCGGCGAGGGTGCAGACGAAGGCTCCCCCGGTGAGGCTGAGGAAGCCGCGACGGTCGAGCGGGTCCAGGGTCATGCCCGGCCTACTTCTTGACCGTGACCGTGAGTTTCATTTCGGTCGGGTGGATCGTGCAGATGAACTGGTAGGTGCCGGCAGTTTCGAACTTCTTCGTGAACTGGGCGTTGGTGGTCGCCGTCGCTTGGTCGAGTAGGAGCCCTTCTTCTTCAGCCCCTTACGGCCCCTGCTTGAGGTGCACGTCGTGCGGCTGGGTGTTGGCCGAGGCCCAGTCCCACTTGATCGAGCCGCCCTTCTTGATCGAGACCGCGCTGGGCCCGAAGTAGAAGTCGGTGATCGAGACCAGCTTCGGCGGCGGCGACTTCTTGCTCGCGCTGGCCGCCGGCGCCGGGCCGGCGCCCGCCGCGGTCGCCCCGCCGAGGGCGGCCGCCGCGAGGCCGAGGGCGCAGATCGCGGCCAGCCGCCTGGCCCGCCTGGCCGCGATCATTTGCACGTCACTTCACCCGGCTGCGGCCGGGATTTCGACCGCGACGAATTTTTCGAACGCCGGGTGCGAGCCGAGCCGGTTGACCCAGCTGCACTGCTGGTTCTGCGGCGGGTTGGTGCCCGCGTAGCCGAGCATCGTCGCCGGGTTGCTTTCGTTGGCGAGGTCGAGCTGCATTCCGGCGCCGAGGTTGAGGCTGCTGACCTGGTCGTTGAAGACGACCGGCTGCGGGCAGGGCGGGTACATTTTTTCGAGCGACACTTTGCCGCTGCCCGGCGCGAAGCTCGAGCGCCGGCGTGTTGCCGGACCAGCAGTTGCCGCCACCGGTCGCGTCGTTCCAGAAGTCGAATTCGCCGTTCGGGTCGGCGCCGTCGCGGCCGATCTTGTTTTCGACGATCTGGTTGTTCATGTTTTTGGCGTCGTCACCGGTGTTGGCGACGTAGATTTCGCCCGGCCCTGAGAACGAGGCGATTCCCCACTTGTAGTTGCCGAAGATGTTGTTGTCTTTGACCACGTTGCCGTCGCTGCCGTAGAGGACGAAGCCGACCCCGGTCGGGTAGTTGATCGTCAGCGCTGCCGAGTTTGCCGAGCCCCACCGGAGACGGTTTTGAAGGCCGAGCCGGAGAGGAAGTAGTTGTAGTTGTTCCAGAACACGTTGTTCTTTTCGAACACCTTCCAGCCGTTCGGCTCGTAGCCCTCGCTGTCGAGCGTGTTGGGAACGATCCCGGCCCCGTTGTTGTAGAAGTCGGATTCGTCGATCCGCACGTACTTGGAGTTGGTGCCGGAGTAGCCGAGGACGTTTTCGTAGCTGGCGTCGTTCTTCAGCAGCGTCCACTTCGGCTTCGCCTGGCAGACCTTCGGCGCCGGATTTCGTGGTTGGTCCAGGTCGTCCTGTCGCAGGGCGTTTCTCCGACGTAGAAGGCGGAGTCACCCTGGTGGTACCCGGAGGAGTTGATCATCTTGCCGCCGAGGCAGCCCTTGGCGAAGAGGCCGTAGGAGCGGTTGTCGGAGGCGAGCAGGTTGTTCATCGTGTAGCCGTCGCAGCGCTGGCCGGTCTGCACCGCGGCGTGGACGAAGAAGCCGTTCGATTCGTAGTTGCGGGCCCACATGTTCTTGAGCACGACGCCGTTGACGTCGACCGCCTCGATCCCGTTCTGTGCCGGGCCGAGCGGGCCTTTCGCGTTCTTGCCCTCGAGGATCGTCTTCTTCGGGTCCTTTTTGATCCCCATGATCGTCAGGTCGTCGAAGTCCTTCTTCTTCTTCGAGCCGTCGAGGATCACTCCCTCGACGTATTTGCCCGGCTTGACCTTGACGTAGGCCTTGACCTTGCGGTTGGCCTTCTTCGCCTTGAACGAGCCGGCGGCGTCGACCCCCTTCTGGATCGTGCGGTACTTGCAGCCGTGCTTACAGACTTCGAAGTTCTTCGACTTCGGCGGCTGCTGTTTCTTCTTGCCGCCGCCGTTGGCCGCCAGGGCGCCGGAGGTGCCGAAGACGCCGAGGCAGAGTGCGAGGAGGGAGAGAACTACGAGACGAAGCGACATCGTGCTCCTTTTTTGCATGGGATTCGGTAGGTCCCCCTCCCACAGGATCCCTGCGTTGAAAACTCTAGCGCAGGGCGAAAGTTGCGCCCGCCTGCGGCGGGCGGCCTCTCTATATGCTCGCGGCGTGCCCGCCGTCCTGATCACGGGAGCCAGTCGCGGCATCGGTCGCGCCACCGCTCTGCGCCTCTCCGCCTCCGGCTGGGACGTCTACGCGACGGTGCGCCGCGCCGAGGACGGCGAGGCGCTGAGCGCCGAGGCGACGGGGCAGCGCTTGCACCCGCTGCGGGTTGACGTCACCGACGCCGAGCAGATCGCCGCCCTCGACGGGCTGCTTCCCGAGCGCCTCGACGCGGTCGTCAACAACGCCGGCATCGTCGTCGGCGGGCCGCTCGAGAGCCTTTCCGCCGAGGACCTGCGGCGCCAGCTCGAGGTCAACGTGGTCGGCGCGGTGGCGCTGACCAACGCGGTCCTGCCGAGGCTGCGCATCAGTCGTGGCCGGGTCGTCTTCGTCTCCTCGCTGAACGGCAGGATCTCGACCCCGATGACCGGCGCCTACAACGCCTCGAAGTTCGCGATCGAGGCGATCGCCGACGCCTGGCGGCTCGAGCTGCGCCCCTGGGGGATCGCGGTCGTCCTGGTCGAGCCGGCGATGACCGACACCGACATGTGGCGCCAGGCGCCGCAGACCCTCGAGGGCGAAGAAGCCAAGATGTCGGCCGAGCACCGCGAGCTCTACGCCGGCCACCTGGCCGGGATGCGGAAGCTGATCCCGCGGGTGCAGAAGATGGCCAAACCGGTCGACGGCGTGGCCAAGGCGATCGAGCAGGCGCTGACCACCGCGCGTCCCCGTGCCCGCTACGCGATCGGCGCCGACGTCAAGGTCCAGGCCGCCCTGAGCGCGGTCACGCCGACGCGGATCAAGGACCGCCTCTTCGGCGTCGCCACCGGAACCCCGGGCAAGCCCTAGTCAAGCCGACGCCCGGATTTGAACCGGGGACCCCTTCATTACGAGTGAAGTGCTCTACCAACTGAGCTACGCCGGCGGGTGCGCTCCATTCTAGGTTCAGCGCGGTGGTGGGGTCAGGCTCGCCTAGGATCAGCGCGATGGCGAGGCCAGGCTCGCAGAGGCGGGAGGAGAACGAGGTCGAGTTCGCGCGCATTGTCGCCTTCAGCGACGGCGTCTTCGCGATCGCGATCACCCTGCTCGTGCTCGGCCTCAGCGTGCCCGAGCACCTCCACGGCCAGAACCTCGGCGACGTGCTCTGGGATCAGCACGAGAACTTCCTGGCCTACGGGCTCAGCTTCGCCGTGATCGGGCGCTTCTGGCTCAACCATCACCGCTTCTTCTCCGAAGTGACCGGCTTCGACGGCAGGCTGCTCGCGCTCAACCTCTTCTACCTCGCCTGGATCGGGCTGATCCCGTTCAGCAGCTCGGTGCTCGGCGACCACGGCTCCTCGTCGGCCGCGGTCATCCTCTACGCCGCCAACCTTGCCGCGGTGATGCTGGTCGGGGTGCTGCTGGTCACCGACGCGCGCCGGGCCGGCCTGGCCAAAGCGGAGACCGAGGAGACCGCCGAATTCCGGCGCCGCTCGCTGATCGTCGCCGTCGTCTTCCTGGTCTCGATCCCGATCGCCTTCGTCAGCGTCGGTCTGGCCGAGATCGTCTGGACCTATCTCTTCTTTGAACCGCTCATTCGTCGCCGCCTCCGCGGGCGACGAAAGCGAGAGACCGCCCCGGTCGAGCACAGGTGACGGCGATCCCGGCGTCGACGCTGGCGGCGAGGCAGGTCAACTTGCCGACCTTGCAGCTGTAGCGCGAGGCGCCGCCCGGGCTGAAGCATTTCGGCTCGCCGTTCCAGGCGGCGACCACCGACCGTGCTTCACCGCAGGCGATGCTGGTCACGCGCACTTCGCCTTTCAGCGCCGCGGCGCCCTTGCAGACGCCGGCGCGGACGCCCTGCGGGGCGCTCGAGGTCGACGCCGGCGGGCCGCCGCCGGTGGTCTCCTCGGAGGAGGAGCCGCAGCCGGCGAGCACGAGGACGGCCACCACCAGGAGGGCGGCGGCGAGGAGGAGCGGTAGCGCTGCGGGACGGATTCGCATCGGCGCAAATCTAGCGGGAGAGCTCGAGCGCGCGGGCGATCGCGGCATCGAGCATCGGCTCTGTCAGCCGCCCGGTGAAGGTGTTCTGCTGGCTCGGGTGGTAGCAGCCGACCAGGGCCCAGTCACCGATAGCGGCCTCCGCCAGGTGGCCGAAGCGCGGCTTCTTGCGCGGGCGCTCGACGCCGATGCCGGCCAGCGCCCGCAGCGCCCCGTCCCAGCCGAAGGAGCCGAGGGCGAGGATCGCGCGGCAGCCGGCGAGCAGCTCGAGCTCGCGCTCGAGGTATGGCAGGCAGGTGTCGCGCTCGGCCGGCGTCGGCTTGTTGGCCGGCGGCGCGCAGCGGACCGTCGCCGTGACGTAGGCGCCGCTCAGCTCGAGGCCGTCATCGCGGCTCTCCGAGGTCGGCTTGTTCGCCAAGCCCGCCCGGTGCAGGGCCGCGAAGAGCCAGTCGCCGGAGCGGTCGCCGGTGAACATCCGCCCGGTCCGGTTGGCGCCGTGGGCGGCGGGGGCGAGGCCGACGAGCGCCAGCGACGCCCGCGGGTCGCCGAAGCCGCTCAGCGGCCGCGCCCAGTAGTCCTGACCGCGGAAGCGCTTGGGCGGGTCGGCCGCGCAGGCCTCGCGCCACTCGACCAGGCGCGGGCATTTCCGGCAGGAATGGATCTCGCCGGCCAGTCGCTCCAGTTTCGTCGTGCCCATACGGGAACCCAATCACCTCCCCGTGCCTGGATACGATCCGCCGATGCGAGCTGGGAGGCGCCGCGCGGCAGTGTCAATCGTCCTGGCTCTGTCGACGGTGTCGCTGCTGAGCGGCTGCGGTGGGGGAGGGGGCGGCAGCTCGGTCGAGGCCGAAGCGGCCGGCGACGCCGAAATCGTCAACGCGGCGATCGGCCAGGAGCTGACCCTGATCGAGGCCTACCGGCAAGGTCTACCGCTGCTCGACGGCGAAGACAGGGCGATGGCGCGCCACTTCATCGCCCAGGAGCAGGAACACATCAACGGCCTGACCAAGCTGCTGCGCGGCCTGCGCGGCGATTACGAAGCCGAAGCCGAAGAGCTCGACCTCTCCGAAGCCAAGACCTCTCGCGACTTTCTCGTCCTCGCCTATGAAATGACCGGCGCCCAGCTCGTCCACTACATCGACGATGCCGCCCACCTGGCGACGCCGGCGCCGCGGGCGCTGGCGACGACGTTGGCCGCCAATGAGGCCCAGCACCTGGTGCTGCTGCGCCAGGCCCTCGGCCTCACCCCGGTCGCCTCGGTCCCGCAGGGCTACGACAACGGTGAAATCCCGCCGCCGGTCGAGAAATACGGCGCAAGATAGGAGATGATCCCCGCGTGACCGGCCCCCTCTACGCGATTGGCCGCTTCTGCTCGCGTCATCACTACCCGACGATCGCCCTCTGGCTGATCGCGGCGGTGGTGCTGATCGTCGCCGGCCAGGCCTCCGGCGACAAGACCAACGACAACCTGACCCTGCCCGGGACCGGCTCGACCAAGGCCACCGAACTGCTCGAAGACAACCTGCCCGAACAGGCCTACGGCAGCAACCCGCTGGCCTTCGAAGCGAAGGGCGGCGGCAAGCTCACCGAACCGAAGTACGCGACGGCGATCGAAGAATCGATCAAGCGGCTGGTCGCGATGCACGAGGTCAACTCGGCGCTCAGCCCGCTCAGCCAGCAGGGGATCGCGGCCGGCCTGCTGAGCAAAGACCAGAGCGTCGCCTACGCGCCGGTGGTGCTCGGCGTCGGCCCCGGCGACCTGACCGAAGCGCAGGCCAACGCCATCCTCGACGCGGCCGAGCCGGCAAAGCAGGCGGGGCTCGAGACCTCGGTCGGCGCCTACGTCGGCCAGCAGCTCTCGAAACCCGACACCGGCGTCAGCGACGCGATCGGGATCGCGGCGGCGATCGTCATCCTGCTCTTCGCCTTCGGCACGGCGACGGCGATGGTGATGCCGATCGGCTCGGCGATCATCGGCCTGGCGATCTCGCTCTCGGTGATCCGCCTGCTCGAGAACGCGGTCGAAGTGCCGAGCGTCGCCGCGACCCTGGCGACGATGATCGGGCTCGGGGTGGGGATCGACTACGCGCTCTTCATCGTCACCCGCCACAAACTCCAGCTCGGCGAAGGGATGGAGCTGCGCGAGTCGATCGCGCGGGCCACGGCGACCGCGGGCGGCGCCGTCGTCTTCGCCGGCTTCACCGTCGTCATCGCCCTCTGCTCGCTCGCCTTCGCCGGCATCCCGCTGGTCTCGACCCTCGGCTTCACCGCGGCGATCGCCGTCGTCGTCGCCGTCTTCGCGGCGGCGACCCTGCTGCCGGCGATGCTCGGCGCCCTCGGCCCCCACATCAACTCGCTGCGCGTGCCCGGGACCAAGGGCGAATCGGACGAAAGCGAGCCGCACGGCTGGCGACGCTGGGCCCGCGGCGTCGCCGACCGCCCATGGCGCTCGGCGCTGGCGGCGCTCGCCGTGCTCATCGTCCTCGCCCTGCCGATCTTCCAGCTCGAGCTCGGCCAGAACGACCTCAGCGCCCTGCCCAAGGACACGACCGCGCGCCAGAACTACGACTCGATGACCAAGGGCTTCGGCCCCGGGATCAACGGGCCGCTGCTGATCACCTCGCAGTACGAGTCGGCGCAGGAAGCGAAGCAGGTGCTGCCGACCCTGCAGAAAGCCGTCGACGGGACGGCCGACGTCGCCGCGGTCTCCGAACCGACGCTCGACAAGACCGGCACCGTCGCCGTCTTCACCGCGATCTCGAAATCGGCGCCCTGGGCCGATGAGACCGTCAGCCTGGTCGAAGACCTGCGCGGGACGACGATCCCGAAGGCGGTCGCGGGCAGCGAAGGCCACGCCTACGTCGGCGGCCAGACCGCCGGCTACATCGACATGGCCTCTCAGATCGCCGACAAGCTGCCGCTGATGATCGGCATCGTCGTCGGCCTCAGCTTCATCGTCCTCCTGCTCGCCTTCCGCTCGCTGCTGGTGCCGATCAAGGCGGCGGTCATGAACCTGCTCTCGGTCGCCGCCGCCTACGGCGTCGTCACCGCCGTCTTCCAGCTCGGCTGGGGCTCTTCGCTGATCGGCCTCGATCACCCGATCCCGATCGTCAGCTTCGTGCCCTTATTGATGTTCGCGATCCTCTTCGGGCTCTCGATGGACTACGAGGTCTTCCTCCTGACCCAGATGCGCGAGCACTACCGCGAGAACGAAGACGAGAAGGAGGCCGTGGTCGAAGGCCTCGCCAACACCGGCCGCGTGATCACCTCGGCGGCGGCGATCATGGTCTGCGTCTTCACCAGCTTCGTCCTCAACGGCAACCCGATCGTCAAGGAGTTCGGCGTCGGCCTGGCCGTCGCGATCGCGATCGACTCGACCCTTGTCCGCTGCCTGCTCGTCCCCGCCGTGATGGTCCTGCTCGGCAAGCGCGCCTGGTGGATGCCGCGCTGGCTCGAACGCGTCACCCCCCACATCAGCATCGAGGGCGAGGAGTACTTCGCCCGCAAGGACGCCCTCGCCGCCGACGGGCCGACGGGCGACGATATTCGTCGGGATTAGGCCCATCGGCCAGACTGAAGCTGTGTTTCCGCTCAATCTGCCGAACTTTCTGACGCTGTTGAGGATTCTGGCGGTGCCGGTCGTCGTCGTCGCCCTGCTCGGCGAGACCTCGAACGGGGACACGCTGGCGGCGGCCGTCTTCGCCCTGGCGGCGCTGACCGACGGCCTCGACGGCTACTTCGCCCGCTCGCGCAACGCGGTCACGACCTTCGGCAAGCTGATGGATCCGATCGCCGACAAGCTGCTGATCGCCGCGGCGCTGATCTCGCTGGTCTCGCTCGACCGCCTCGCCGCCTGGATCGCGATGGTGATCATCGCCCGCGAGTTCGCCGTGACCGTGATGCGGGCGGTCGCTGCCGAGCGCGGGGTGGTGATCTCGGCCAGCTGGATGGGCAAGGTCAAGACGGTGCTGCAGATCGCCGCCGTCTTCGCCCTGATCGCGGCCAACCCGGCGCCCGCCTGGGTCAACGTCCTCGTCTACCTGGCCGTCGCCGCGACCGTGATCAGCGGCGCCGACTACTTCTTCGGCCTGCGCAAACGACTCGCCGAGCCGCACGCCCGGCGGGTCCCCGATCGCTCAGGCTGAGGGCTGCTCGAGCCACTCGCGGCGAGTGGTGTGGTGGCGCTGCTCGCCGTCTGCGAGCTCGGCGCGGAGGTCGGCGAGGGTGCCGTAGCGCTCGGCGACGACGTTGTGGCGGTGGATCGTCTCGAGGTTCTCCTGGCGTGCCATGACGAAGGTCTCGCCGGGCAGGTCGGAGTAGCCCTCGACCACCTGGCGGATCATCTCGCGCACGCAGTCCTCGACGAAGCGCGGGTTGGCGTGGGCCTTTTCGACGACCGCGAGCTCATCCGGGCGCTTCATCAGCTCATAGATCTCGGAGCTCATCGAGCTCTCGACGATGCGCAGCAGCTCGGGGGCGTCGATCCATGCCGGGCCGCCCTCGGGGCAGCCGACGTGGAGGGTTCCGATGCCACGCTGGTTGTGGGTCGCGATCGGGACGACGGCGAGAGCGCGCTCGACCTCGTCGTCGGTGAAGCCCTGCTCGGCGAGGCGCTCGCGGGCCACGCCGGCGACCATCTCCTGGGCGCAGGGACAGGCGGTCATGCCCTGCGCCTGGACCCCGGTCAGGGTGCGGACGCCCCTCTCGGAGGCGACCGCGGTGCCGAAGAGGACGTAGATCTCCTGGGTCTGCTTGCCGCTGACCGGAGTCGTCACCGTCTCCGGGTAGCTGGCCCTGACCGTGACCTCGGCACGCAGCCCCTTCTGCTGCTCGCGCACGCGCTCGGCGATGTGGGCGGCGAGCAGCTCGGCCCGGAACGCCTCCCCGAGGACGACCTCGTCGATCGCCTCGCCGACGATCTCCTCGAAGCGCGACATGTGGACACCGGCCTGGCGCGGGTTGAGGTCGACGAAGCACTCGAACTCGGCGTGAAAAGTGTTCTCGGCGCCACCGGCCTGGACCCGGATCACCTTCTCGACTCCGGTCACCCCGACCCGGGAGAGACTGACCTGGGTCGCCGGCACGCCGGCCTGGACGTCGGGCCCGGAAGTTGTCAGCGTCGTGCTCTGATTCGGCATCGGCATGTGAAGAGTAAGCAACCCTGGTCTTCTGCCTATACTTCGCCTCGGCCGGAGCGTTGGGGCCGGCTCCCCGGGAAGGGGGATAGGGATGCATCGGAGGCAGTGAGATCGAGCCGTTGGAAACGGTCCCCACGGGACTGAACCAAGATTCGGCAGCGCAGCCGTTCGCGGACTCAGAGGAGCTCCGCGGCCTGATCGCGCTGGGACGCGAGCGCGGCTTCCTCACCTTCGAGCAGATCGCGACCACCCTGGAGGAGGTCGAGGTCACCAAGGAGCAGGTCTCGGCCCTGCACGCGCACCTGGTCGAGCACAGCGTCGAAGTCATCTCCGAGGACGGCGTCGCCGCCCAGGAAGAGGCGCGCTCCGAGGCCGCCGCCGCCGGGCGGGCGAAAAAACAGGACCTCGACCTGACTGTCGAACCTAGCCTCGACAGCCTCCGCCTCTACCTGCGCTCGATCGGCAAGGTCGAGCTCCTGACCGCCGCCCAGGAGGTCGAACTGGCGAAGCGGATCGAGCGCGGCGACATGCTCGCCAAGCGCCAGATGGTCGAGGCAAACCTGCGCCTGGTGGTCTCGATCGCCAAAGGCTATTTGGGCCGCGGCCTGAGCTTCCTCGACCTGATCCAGGAGGGAAGCCTGGGCCTGATCCGCGCGGTCGAGAAGTTCGACTACCGCCGCGGCTACAAGTTCTCGACCTACGCGACCTGGTGGATCCGCCAGGCGGTTACCAGGGCGATCGCCGACAAGGCGAGGACGATCCGCATTCCCGTCCACATGGTCGAGAAGCTCAACCGGATCGCCTACGTCGAGAGAGCCCTTGTCCAGAGCCTCGGCCGCGAGCCCGAGCCCGAGGAGATCGCCGAGGAGCTGCGCTGGACGGTCTCCGACGTCAAGGAAATCCTTCGTGTCGCCCAGCTGCCGGTCTCGCTCGAGAAACCGGTCGGCGACGAGGACGAGTCCGAGCTCGGTGACTTCGTCGCCGACGACGAGGTCTCCGAGCCCTTCGAGGAAGCGAGCGAGCACCTGCAGCGTGAGGGCGTGCGGAAAGCACTCGACGCGCTGCCCGACCGCGAGCGGCAGGTGATCGAGTTGCGCTACGGCCTCACCGGGCTGGAACCGCTTACCCTCGAGGAGGTCGGGCGCACCTTCGGCGTCACCCGCGAGCGGATCCGCCAGATCGAGAACAACACGCTGAAAAAGCTGAAGCGCCTGCCCGAGGCGCAGATGCTCCGCGACGCGAGCTAGACGGTCGCGCCCGGCGCCGGCGCCGGGTCGAGCACGATCACCTTCGGTTCGCGCTCGAGCTCCTTGTCGTATTCGTCGAAGCCCGAGTACTGCACGTTGTGCTTGCGCCAGAGGTCGGCGCGCTCCTCGCCCTCGGCGACGCGGGCGATGACGGCGATCCTGCTCTTGCCGACCTCGACCTCGGCCTCCGGGTTGGCGGCCAGGTTCAGCGACCAGGCCGGGACCTTGGCGTTGCCGGCGTTGGTGTTGATCACGACCATCCGCTCACCGTCCTGCAGGTATACGACAGGCGCCGTCCGCTTCTGGCCGGATTTGCGGCCGGTGGTCGTCAGCAGCAGCACCGGTGCCTTGCCGACCTTGCCGCCGACGCGGCCGCCGCTGAGGCGGTAGAGCGGGGTGTTGAGCTTGCCGGTCAGGCGCAGGCCGGTGGCGCCCAGTGAATGCGAAAAACGCGAGAAAAATCGATCGCTTGGCACGCCGCGAGTATCTCACGAGAGATTTATGTCCGGCAATTGACAGAAAATGTCGCGTTCTGTACTGTGCCGCTTCTCGGTGGGCTGGACTGCCGAACGCAGCAAAAAATTGGGAATTCGGGGATCAGAGCCACTCGCGGCTCGCTGTCAGGGAAGAAGACTTTTTGAATCAAGGGAATGCTGGGCTTCGCGCAACACGCTCGCCGGGAGCTGTTGCCGCACGGGTCGCGACCGCGGCGCTATTGGCATGCGCACTCGCCTTCGCCCTCGTCGGCAGCGCCTCGGCCGAGACCAGCCGCCCGCTGCAGAAATCGATCAAGTTCCCCGACAACCGCACCCCGATGGGCATCGCCGTGGATGGCGCCGGGAACATCTACGTCAACGTCCGCATCAGCAACACGAGCGGCCTCTACGGGATCGTCGAAAAATACGACTCCGAAGGCAACCCGGTCAACTTCACGGCCGTCGCGCCCTACATCCAGGGCAACAAGATCCTCGGCAGGCCGAACCCGGACTTCAAAAACGAACCGGGCGAAGAAGAATTCTTCACCCCCCAGTTCGACAACAGCTTCCCGAACGGCATCGCCGTCGACCACTCGGGCGGGCCGAACAACGGCTACTTCTACTTCAGCCCGACCTTCAACGACAACGGCGCGATGTGGGCTTTCAAACCCAACGGGGAATTCGCCGGCCTGATCCCCAGCGTTGGATTCAGCTGCCAGGTCTCGGTCAACCAGACCAACGGCAACATCTACACGGGAACGAGCGAATCGACGATCAAGCGGTTCCCGCCGGCCGCGCAATTCGTCGGCGCGGTCCCGAACGGGACCGCCGCGACCCCGAATCAGGTCTGCGGGCTCGCCGTCGACACGGCGGGCAACGCCTACGCCATCAACTCAGGAGAACCGACCGAAGGCCCGGTGCTCAAATACCCGGCCGCGAACTTCGGCGTGAGCCCGCTGCCGACGCCCGAAATCTGGAGCGCGCGGACGACCAGCCTCGGAATCGACTTCGCCACCGAACACCTCTTCGTCGGAAACGGTGCCGAAGTGCAGGAGCTGACCACGGAAGGTGAACCGATCAACGCTCCGTTCGGCGGGCTCGACAATTCGCACGGGGTCACCGGTGCCCCCGGCGATCGGGTGTTCGTCACCAACCTCGGCTTCCCCGGCGGCAGCATCGAAGTCTTCGGGCCGCCGGCGAGCCTGCCCGTCGACACGACCGAACCAGCCTCCGAAGTCCTCCAGTTCAGCGCGAACCTGAACGGCGCCGTCGACCCCGACGGTTCCGGGCAGATCACCAAATGCGAATTCCAGTGGGGCAAGGACAGCCGCTACCTGGAAGCCCCACTGCCCTGCTCGCAGGCGACGCCGATCAACACGGCCGGGCCGGTGAGCGCCGAACTGTCCGGGCTCGAAATGCTGACCAAATACCACTACCGCCTCGTCACCACCAGCGCCGCCGGGATCCAGACGGGCCATGACAGCATCTTCGAAACCACCGACAAAGTCGCCGAAGTCGTCACCGGTGACCCCACTCCGTTCGACAAGGAGAGCGCCGTCCTCCACGGCTCCTACCGGGGCCAGGGGCTCGACACCCACTACTTCTTCGAACTCGGGGTCGACGGCAGCTACGGCGAAAAATTCCCCGCCGCCCCCGCGGATGCCGGGGTCGAGAACGGCCAGCAGGAAGTCGATCCGGTCACCGTCACCGGCCTCCAGGGAGAAACGGAATACCACTACCGCCTGGTGATGGAAAACTCGATTGGGACCGCCTACGGGGCAGACCGGACCTTCTTCACCCCAGCCGCGATCACCGAAATCGAAACCGGCGGGGTGATCAACGTCGGCAACCACAGCGCCGAACTGAACGGCTCCTTCACCGCCGACCACCTCGAAGTCCATTACTACTTCGAATGGGGCCCGACCACCGCGTACGGCAACGGCACGCCGGCCCTGCCCGGAAACGCGCTTCCGCCGGGAAGCGGCCACGTCGACGTGCCGCCCGTCCTCCTCGAAGGCATCCAGGAAGGCGGCATTTACCACTACCGGCTCGTCGGGCAGAACTCCGCCGGCAAGACCTATGGCCAGGACCGCACCTTCAAGACGGCCGAACCGCCGCAGATCAGCAACATCGGGACCAAGAACGTCACCGTCGACTCGGCCGACCTGACCGCCGAAGTCAACCCGAACCGCGGCGACACCGAATGGTTCTTCGAATGGGGCTCGACGACGAACTACGACAAGAAAACCCCGGTTCCGCCCGGCTCGATCCCGGCGGGCTCCGACCCGGTGGCGGTCGGAGTGCACCTCGACGAATTGCAGCTAGGGCAGACCTATCACTTCCGCCTCGTCGCCACGAACAAATTTGGGGATCGCGAGTCGGGCGACCAGGCCTTCGGCTTCTACCCGCCCTCGTGCCCGAACTCGCTCGTCCGCCAGGAAACCAACTCCTCCCTCGTGCCCGACTGCCGTGGCTATGAGCTGGTCTCACCGGGGAACGCCGCCGGGGCGATCATCGAGCCCCTCAACGCGCCCAGCAGCGGCTTCGCGACCGATCCGCCGCGACTCGCCTACGGCGCCAGCTACGGTGAACTCCCGGACACCGGCGATGCGCTGATCAGCGTCGGCGACATGTATGTGGCGACCCGCCAGTCCACAGGGTGGGCCAGCAAATTCATCGGCAAGAACTCGAGGGAAACCACCTTCATGGCCGGGCCGCCCCACGGGTCGGTCCGCGGGACGACCAACTACGGAGGCAACAACTCCTACTTCGGCACGGTCACGGACCCCGCCATCGATCGCGTGGTTTTGTTCGACCTCGGCTACCCGGCCTTCTACGAGACGATCGAGCCCGCCTCAAACACCCCCTACGTCTTCGACTCGACCACCAACCAGAAGCTGGCCCGCTGGCCGACGAACCTGAGCGAAGTACCCGGCGGCGGCGACTTCGTCGGCTGGCAGGCGTTCTCAGAAGACCTCTCGCACTTCGTCTTCTCCTCGAACGTCTCCTTCGCCGACGGAGGCGAAACGTTCGACAGCGAAATCAAATGCTGCTCCTACGACGAAACCGATTTCGCGGCAGGAAGGTGCTGTCCGGGGCCGATCTACGACAACGACACCGAAACCGGGGCGATCGAACTGGTCTCCGAACGGGAAGACCACACCCGCTTCCAGGGGGTCCCGCTCAAGGTCTCGGCCGACGGCTCTCACATCCTGATGAGCGAAACCGCGGACTCGCTGATCCGCATCCCACGCCCTCTGTACATGAGGTTCGGAGGCAACACATATGACATCGGGAATAGCGCTCCCGCCAGCTACGTGAGCATGACCTCGGACGGCTCGACGGTCTACTTCACGGCGAAGGCAGCGCTCAACTCTGAAGACACCGACACAAGCCTCGACCTCTACGCCTGGCACCAGAGCGATCCGACCGAGGTGACGCTCGTCTCCAAGGGCAGCACCGGCGAAGAAGGCAATCGAGACGACTGCAACCTCGCCTGGGTCGAAAAATGCGACATCCAGATCATCGAGGTCAGCAACCCCGTCGTGGCTGGGCAGTCGAACGGAAACCTGACCGGCAATCAGACGACGGACACCAACACGGGCACCCGCAGCGGTGACGTCTACTTCGTCTCCCCGGAGCAGCTCGATGGCGCCCGGGGCAGCTTCGGCCAGGCCAATATCTACCTCTACCACGAAGGCTCCGTTCGCTTCGTGGCCTCGGCCGAACCCCAGGCATGCCCCACCAACTTCCCCAACTGGTTCACGCTCGCCAACTGCGAACCGGGCAAGATCAGCCGCATGCAGGTGACCCCGAACGGTGATTACGCGGCGTTCATCAGCAAGAGCAGGCTCACCCCCTACGACAACGCCGGGCACGCCGAGCTCTACCTCTACTCCCGCGGGGAAAACAGGCTCGACTGTGCCTCGTGCCGGCCCGACGGGGTGGCGCCGACCAATGAGACCTACGGCAGCCAGAACGGCCTCTTCCTGACCGAAGACGGGCGCGCCTTCTTCTCCACCGACGAGCCTCTCCTTCCCTCTGACACGAACGAAGGCAACGACGTCTACGAGTTCGTCGAAGGAAAACCGCAGCTGATCACCTCCGGCGTCGCCGAAAGGGGCTCGGTCGTCGGATTCCAGGGCGAGCTCACGGCTCCGGGGCTGATCGGCGTCAGCGCCAACGGCATCGACGTCTACTTCGCGACCCTCGAGAGCCTCGTCACCCAGGACCACAACGGCCAGGCGGTGAAGATCTACGACGCCCGTAGCAACGGCGGCTTCCCGGCCGAACGGGTGAAACCGGAGTGCGACGCGGCCGATGAGTGCCATGGCGAAGGGTCGGCGCCCCCCGAGGTCCCCAAGGACCGCACCAGCGTCCCGCTCGAAGGCAACCCGAAGCACAGTGGCAAGAAGAAGGGTGGCAAGAAGGCGCCGAAGCACAAGAAGGCCAAGAAGCACAAGAGGCACAAGAAGGCGCACCACAACAAGAAGTCCGGGCACGGGAAGGCGGGCGGTCGTCATGCGGGCTGACGCGCGGCGCATCAATCCCGCGAAGGCGCTGCTCGCGCTGGCGCTCGGCATCTGTCTCGGAGCCTCCATCTTCGCCGCCCATGCGAAGGCGCTCTACGAAGAAGGCGGCGTCATCTACGGCTCGAAAATCATCGAATACTCGACGACGCTGACCAGCTCGACGCCTGGTGTCGCGGCCACACAGGCGGGCGGACATCCGGATTTCCACATCCACTTCAAGGTGGGGACCAAGCTGGCGCCGGAAAACCCGCCTGGCACCTCGCATGGCAACAGCATCAAAATCGGCGTCGTCTCCACGCCCAGGGGCTTCATCGGCAATACGCACGCGACGCCGCAGTGCACGAAAGCCGAATTCGTGATCAGCCAATGCTCGCCGGACAGTCAGGTCGGCCGGATCGAAGTCGGGATTGAATTCACCGAGGGCTGTCGCGGCAAGGGCGACGAATGCAACGGCTTCATCCCGAACGGGAATTACCCGCTCTACAACATCATCCCCCCGCCTGAACAGGCCGGCCTGATCGGGTTTCAGGCGCCGCTCTTCGCCTACCCCGTCTTCACCGTCCTCAGCGCCCGCACAGGGGGCGACTTCGGGCTCGACGCACGGGTCACCGGGATCTCACAGACCTTCCCATTGCGCGTCTTCGACCAGTACATGTGGGGCGTTCCGGCGTCGCCGGTCCATGACAACGAACGCAACCCCTACGGCGGTGGCGTCCCGGGCCTGCCGCCGGCCAAATCGAACGCTCCGGAAGTCCCCTTCCTCAGCAATCCGACCACCTGCAGCGGGCCGCTGTCCACCACCTTCACGACGATTGCCTTCGACGGCGAGCCGACCGATAAAACGATCGAATGGCCGGCGACCACCGGCTGTGACCTGCTCGGCTTCAACCCGTCGATGTCGGCATCGCCCTCGACCACCGAAGCGGACGCCGCCTCGGGTGTCGACATGGACCTCCAGGTGCCGCAGGCACCGAGCCCCGTGGCGCCGTCGGACTCCGAGATCCGCGGCCTCACGGTCACCTTCCCCGAAGGGTTCACGATCAACCCCAATGCCGCCGACGGCAAGGTCTCGTGCCCGGACGCCGCGGCGAAGTTCGGGTCCGAAGATGAAGCCGAATGCCCCCAGTTCTCGAAAGTCGGGAGCGTGACTCTGCTCAGCTCGGCTCTTCCCGGGCCGCTGCCGGGGTCGATCTACCTCGGCGGTCCGCAGCCCGGCGAGCGCTACCGCCTGTTCCTCACCGCGGACGGCTTCGGGACCCACATCAAGCTCCCCGGGGCGGTGCGGCCGGATCCGCAGACCGGGCGCCAGACCATCGTCTTCGAAAACCTCCCCGAGTCGCCGCTGACCCGTTTCCAGATGCACTTCTTCGGTTCCGAGCGTGGCCTGCTGGCGACGCCCACGCGCTGTGGCAAATACGCGGTCGAAACCAAATTCACCCCCTGGGACAACGTCCTGCCGGACCAGGTCTCGACCCAGTTCTTCGAAATCACCAGTGGCCCGGGCGGGTCGCCGTGCCCCGGCCCGCAGCGGCCGTTCTCACCCGGCTTCCGCGCCGTCGGCCGGGTCAACGGAGCCGGTCTCCACGGTCCCCTCTCGGTGCTCGTCTCCCGCCCCGACGGCGACCAGAACCTGGAAAGCATCACGGTGAAGACGCCGCCGGGGTTCTCGGCGACCCTGAAGGGCATCCCCTACTGCCCGGAGTCGGCGATCGCGCAAGCCTCGACGCCGGGCTACACCGGCCTCGCCGAGCTCGCCCAGCCGAGTTGCCCGGCGGCCAGTCAGGTCGGCGTCGCGACTACCGGCACCGGCGCCGGTACCCACCCGCTCTACTCGCCCGGCAAGGTCTACCTCGCCGGTCCATACAAGGGAGCCCCGCTCAGCTTCGTGATCATCACCCCGGCGGTCTCCGGCCCCTATGACCTCGGTGACGTCGTCGTCCGGGCGGCGATCCACGTCGATCCCGAATCGGCCCAGATCACCACCGTCTCCGATGAGCTCCCCCATATTCTCGCCGGCATTCCACTGCGCATGCGGTCGGTCCAGATCGACCTCAACCGCGCCGACTTCACGCTCAACCCGACGAGCTGCGAACCGTTCGCCGTCCAGAGCACGATCTTCGGCGCCGAAGGCGCAACGGCGAACCCGTCCGAGCGGTATCAGGTCGGAAACTGCGGCTCCCTCGGCTACGAGCCGGAGCTCTCTCTGACTCTCAAGGGAGGCCTCGCCAGGCGCGGACACCCGGCGATCGACGCGGTCCTCGATACCGCCCCGGGCGAAGCGAACACGAAGCGGGTCTCGGTCGCGCTGCCGAAGGGCGAGCTGCTCGACAACAACCACCTCGGGACTCCCTGCACCAGGATCCAGTTCGCCGCCGACGCCTGTCCTGCCACCTCGATCCTCGGCACGGCCCGGGCGAAGACGCCACTGCTCGACAAGCCGCTGGAAGGCAATGTCTATCTGCGCACGGGCGCCAACAAGCTCCCTGACTTGGCCGTCGACCTCAGGGGCCAGATCGACATTCTTCTGCTCGGGAAAATCGACACGATCAAAGGCGGCTCATTGCGGACGACTTTCGAATCCGCACCCGACGCGCCGGTCGAAGAGTTCGAGCTCCATCTCGCCGGCGGCAAGAAGGGACTGCTGCAGAACAGCAAGGGCATCTGCGGCCGCAAGCTGCGCGCGACGGTGAAGATGGTCGGCCAGAACGCCGCCCACCATGACGCAAGGCCATTGCTGAAGAGCACCTGCGGCAATGAAAAGCGGAAGAAGCACAAGCGGGGCGGCAGGCGTTGAGGTCAGTCCGCGCCCTCTGCGCGGCTCTCGCCGCGCTTGCGATCGTCGCGCTCGCGGGAGCCTCGGCAGCATCCGCCGCTTCAGGCGAACAGTTCGTCCTGGCGACGACGTTCAACGGCGCCACGACCCCTGACGGATCGATGGAAACGGCCGGTCTCGTCGTCAACCACGCAACCGGCCATGTTCTGGTCATGGACCAGGCTCACGGGGCCGTGCTCCAGTTCGACGAATCCGGCAACCCGGTCGACTTCTCGGGGCTCGGTAGCCCGAAACTGAGCCTGCCCTCGGCCGGCCTGATCGCGATCGACAACAGCGGCGGGCCGACCCAGGGCAACATCTACGTCCTGCACCAGTTCGCCTCGGTCGAAGGGTTCGCGCCGAGCGGCGCCAAACTCGGGGGCTGGCCGGTCGCGCAGGAGCCGTTTGGTGCCCTCGTGGCGATCGGCGTCGACCACAGCGGCAAGATCTGGTTCTCCTACTTCAACGAGGGAGACTCGTTGATGGCGCAACACGACGCCACCGGTGCCGCCACCGGGGTTCGGATCAAATCCAGCAACCCCGGCACGCCGAAAGAGGAACGGATGAACGCGATCCACTTTGCGTTCGACTCGCACGAAAACCTCTACTACGGCGACGGAAACACCGGCAGCCCCGTGGCGGAAGTCGTCTACCGCCGCGACGCCGATCAGACCTACGTCCCTCGCCATCTGCTCGCCGACGGGAAATCGAGACTGTTGGCGATCGATCCCTCGACGGACGATCTCTACATCAGCCACGGGACGTCGATCACCGCGGATCGCTACAGCGAAGAGGTCGACTCGTCGGCGACGCCCTTCGAAACGCTCCCTGGCCTCAACGTCACCGGTATGGACCTCGCGGCGGACGGGCAGACCCTGTTCGTCTCGGAAGGCTCAAAGGTGAACGTCTTCAAGCGCCAGCCTCCGCAGGTTCCGAGCGTCACCGAACCGCTCCAGTTCGTCAACGTCAAATCGAGGGGCACCTTCGCGCTCGACTCGGTCGACACCGGTGGCGGCGCCCCGGTGACCTATGCCTTCGAATTCGCCAGCCAGGCGGAATGGGAAGCGCACCCCGGCGAGTACGGGAACTCCTACCCCGCCTCTGCATACGTTCTGCCGCACACCAACTTCGGGCCGGAGAAATTCAGCAGCCTACTGAGCGGGTTCGAGCCGTTGACGACCTACCACGTGCGGGTCGCCGCCACCAACGTGACCGGCACCGGGCATTCGCCCGACACCACGCTGATGACACTGCCCGGAGGCGACTCGGGCGCCAGCGAAAGCTGCCAGAACTCGCTCCCGCGCAAGCAGACCGGCGCCACCGCGCTCCCCGACTGCCGCGCCTACGAGCTCGTCTCCGCTCCCTATGCCGGCGGCTTCGACATCGAATCGTCGATGGTCCCCGGCCAAAAACCGTTCGCGGGCTACCCGTCGGCGGACGGACGCGTGCTCTACGGAGTCCACGCCGGCATCGTTCCCGGCCCATGGAACCCGACCAACAGCGGCATCGACCCCTACGTCGCGGTTCGCGGCGAAAACGGCTGGACGACCGAATACGTCGGCCTCTCCGCTGAACTCAGCCCCGACGACTCGCGTTTCTCGTCGGTCCTCGGCGGCGCCGACGCCGACCTCCACACCTTCGCCTTCGCCGGCCCCGGCCTCTGCGACCCCTGCTTCGAAGGGTCCCCCGAAACCGGCATCCCCTTGCGGGAACCGAACGGGGCCCTGGTCCAGGCGATGGTCGGCGACAACCCGCCCGGAGCCCCGAACATCAAGCCCGAAGGCAGGGTCGCGAAGATGATTTCGGCCGACGGCCACCACCTGATCTTCGGCTCGCAGTCAGCTCTCGTCGACGGAGCCAACAACTCCGGCGGCAACCTCAACATCTTCGATCGCGACCTCGTCGCCAGGCACACCCAGCTCGTCTCCACGACTCCGGGCGGCGACGCGATCGAGGCCGGGATGGACGTCTCCGAGCTCGACCTCTCCGCGAACGGGTCGCGCGTCCTGATCGGGACCAAGGTCTCCGACGACGCCGCCGGCAATGAATACGCGCACCTCTACATGCACATGGGGACCGATCCGAACTCGGTCGACGTCACCCCGGGCGCAAGCGCCGGCGTGCTCTACGACGGGATGACGAGCGACGGGTCCAAGGTCTTCTTCACCTCGGCCCAGGCGCTGACGGGCGAAGACACCGATTCCGCCGCCGACATCTACGAAGCGGCCGTCGGTGCAGGTGGCTCGACCCTCACCCTGCTGACCCCGTCCACGGAAGAAAGCTGCAACCCGGTCGCCAACGAAGTCGGGGCGCACTGGAATTCCGTGACCGCGACAGCCGACTGCGGCGCCGTCGCGGTCGGCGGCGGCACCGGCGTCGCCTCCAGCACGGGAGCCCTCTACCTCCTCAGCCCCGAGAAACTGGGAGGCGCCGGAACGCTGGACCAGCCCAACCTCTTCGCGATCTCGCCGGGCGGCGCCAGCGAGCTGGTCGCGACGCTCTCGCCCGACGACCCGCTCGTGATCGGCTCAACCCACGAAGCCGCGGCCTCCGAGCAGTCGGAGTTCCAGACGACCCCGAGTGGCGCCTTCGCCGGGTTCCGCAGCCTCCTGCCTCTGACCGGGACGAAAAACGCCGGCGAGGCCTCGGTCTTCCTCTTCCATGCCGGTGCGCCGCTCGTCTGCCCTTCATGCAACCCGACCTTCACCGAAGACCCGAACCTGCAGGGCGAGGCGAGCCTTCCCGCCGACGGCCTCGCGATCAGCGACGACGGGCGGCTCTTCTTCAACACCGGGACCGCGATCAGCGTCGAAGACACGGGGGGGACGAAGGACATCTACGAGTGGGTGGGGGGCAGGGCGAGGCTGATCTCCTCCGGGATCGGGCGCTTCAACTCCGAACTGCTGACCGTCACCCACGACGGCACCGACGCCTTCTTCTTCACCCACGACACCCTCGACCCCAAGATCGACAAGAACGGCGAACGAACGAAGATCTACGACGCTCGCGTCGGCGGTGGCCTCTTCGCCCTGCCGAGCTCACCCGGCTGCCGGGCCTCGGACGAGTGTCACGGCCCCGGGACGATCGCCCCGCCGCCTCCCCAGATCGACAGCTCCGGGCCGACCAGCGACGGCAACCACGGCATCAAGAAGGGTTGCTCGAAGGGCAAGGTCAAGAAGCACGGCAAGTGCGTGAAGAAGGCAAAGCCCAAGAAGCCGGGGACGAAGCACACGAAGAAGGGGAAGAAGCATCATGCGTAGGGCCAGGAACCTCGTCGCGCTCCTCTTCGCCCTGGTTGCCTTCTGTGCCGGCGCCGGCCCGGCGGCGGCACAGAACTTCGAAATCTCCGAATTCGAAACCACCGCGACCAGCAGCCTGGCCGGTGCTCATCCGGACCTCGAGACGAAATTCAGCTTCTCCGGAGCCGGCGATCCGGAAATCGCCAAAGACATCAGCTTCGAACTGCCGGAAGGCATCTACGGCAACCCGAGCGTCCTCGCCCAGTGCTCCTCGGTCGACTTCTCCCTCCAGCAGTGCCCGCCGGGAGCGCAGGTCGGCGTCATCGTCCTCAACGCCAACTACGAAGGCGACCCCAACTACCTGCTCGGCCTCTCTCCGGTCTACAACGTCGAACCGGGAGCCGACGAGGCGGCGCGGTTCGCCTTCACGGCGCCGACGCTGAACATCCCGATCGTGATGCCGGTCAATGTCCTCTCGGCGCACAATTACCGGCTCCAGTTCACCTTCTCGGGTGCGACCCAGCTCGCCCCGCTGGCCTCCGCCGACGTCACCTTCTGGGGCGTCCCGGCATCTCCGGAACACAACGGGTCCCGCTTCGGGCGCGGCTCGATCGACAAACCCCAGAACTGCCCCGGGGTCCCGTTCCCGTTCTGCGAAAACCACACGCAATTTCCCGCCGCCGGGGTTCCGGTGAAACCGTTCACCGGCAACTCGTCGGTATGCGGCGTCGACATGCCGACGATCCTGCGGGTCGAGACCTACCAGTCGCCTGGTGCCGAGATCGAACGCAAATCCGAATACCCGAGGATCACCGACTGCGCCCGGCAGACCTTCAAACCACTGGCCCAGGCCAAACTGACGACCACCGAGGCGGACGCTCCCTCCGGGATCGACCTGATCGTGCGGGCGGGACAGGTTCAATCATCCGCGGCGGCGCCGTCCCAGGTTCGCAAAGTCGTGCTCAACCTGCCGGAAGGCCTGTCGATTAACCCGGACGCCGCCGACGGTCAGTCCGACTGCACCGACGTCGAGGCGAAGATCGGAATCGAAGCGCCCGGGGAATGCCCCGACAACGCGAAAATCGGGACGATCACGATCACCTCGGCCGCGCTTCCCGGGCCGCTGACCGGCTCGATCTACTTCGGCGAACCGAAGGCCGGCAACCAGTACCGCCTGCTGATCCTCGCCGACGGCTTCGGCATCCACACCAAGTTCGTCGGCAAGCTCCTCCCGGACCCGAAGACCGGGCAGCTGAACACGGTCTTCGAAGACCTGCCGCAGCTCCCCTTCGACGAATACGGCATCCACCTCTTCGCCTCCGATCGCGGTGTGCTCGCGACGCCGATCGGCTGCGGCATCCACAACACCGAAACCGACCTCTTCCCCTGGAACAACCTGCTCGCCGACCGCAAATCCGAATTCGGCGTCTCGATCGCATCGGCCCCCGGCGGCGCGCTCTGCCCCGGCCAGGTCCGGCCCTTCCACCCGCGCCTCGAGGCGGGAACGTCGAACTCGCAGGCGGGCGGCTTCAGCGACTTCCACCTGAAGCTCGACCGCGATGACGGCGACCAGTTCCTCGGCGACCTCAACTTCACCATGCCGCCCGGCCTGACCGGCTCGCTGCGCGGGCTGACCCGCTGCCCCGAGGGCGCGATCGGCGCCGCCGCCACGCGCACGGGCCGTGAAGAGCTCGCCGCGCCGAGCTGTCCGGCCTCGAGCCAGCTCGGCACCACTAACGTCGCCGCCGGGCCAGGCTCCCACCCCTTCCATGCCTTCGGCTCGATCTACCTGGCCGGGCCGCTCAAAGGCGCGCCGATGTCCCTCGTCGCGATCACCCCCGCTCTCGCCGGGCCCTACGACTACGGCGTCGTCGTCGTCCGGGTCGGGATCGCCGTCGACCCGCTCGACGCCCACGTGATCGCGACCTCAGACACCGTCCCCTCGATCATCGGCGGGGTGCCGATCCGGATGCGCTCGATCCAGGTCAACCTCGACAAGCCCAACTTCATGATCAACCCGACCAACTGCGCGCCGATGACGCGTCAACTCGCAGGGGATCGGCGACCAGGGCACGGTGACCGACTTCTCCTCCTACTTCCAGGCGGTCAACTGCAGCAACCTGCCGTTCGCGCCGAGGTTCTCGGTCCACCAGCTCGGCGGTCGCAAGCAGACCCGTCGCAGCGCCAACCCGGCGCTGCGCTTCGAACTGCACACGCGCTCGGGCGACGCCAACATCAAGAATCTCGCGGTGACCCTGCCGCCGGCCTTCTCGATCGACCAGCGCCACTTGGCGAACATCTGCAGCGAGAAGGAACTCGTCGCCGACCCAGTGCAAGGGCAAGCAGTCGATCGGCACGGCCAGCACGGCGACGCCGCTGCTCGAGCCAGCCGCTGGCGGGCCCGGTCTACGCGGTCTCGGGCTCGGGCGGGCTGCCGCGGCTCGCCTTCGTCCTCGACGGCGAAGTCAACCTGATGCCCCGCGCCGAAAGCGCGACCGTCAAGGGCGCCCTGCAGACCACCGTCCCGGTCGTGCCCGACGCGCCGATCGGCAAGTTCGTCTTCAACCTCGCCGGCGGCAAGAAGGGGTACCTGCAGAACACGCGCGACATCTGTGTGAAGCCGGTCAAGGTCAAGGTCGCGTACACGGCGCAGAGCGGCAAGACCCTGACCAAGTCGGTCAAGGTCAGCACTCCCTGTCCGAAGAAGAAGGCGAAGCCCAAGCGCGGCTGAGCGGTTCCCGCGGCTCGGTGCCGCGTTAGAGTGGGCCGATGGCTGAGCCTCATCCATTTCGTCGCGCGGCGGAAGCGAAGGACGTCGAGCTGATGAAGGAGGCGCTGCGCGAGGACGTCGAGCTGCACAGCCCGGTCCTCTTCCGCGGCTTCGAGGGGATCGACGCGGTCGGCGTCATCCTCGGCCACGTCGCCGAGGTGCTCGAGGGCCTGACCTACGTCGACGAAGCGATCGGCGATGGCACCGTCGTCCTCCGCTTCAAGGCGAACGTCGGCGATCTCGAGCTTGAGGGGGTCGACTACCTGACCCTCGACGAGGACGGCCGCGTCGCCGACCTCACCGTCTTCATGCGGCCGATGTCGGCGCTGACCGCGTTCAACGCCCGCATGGCCGAGCGCCTCGGCATCGAGCTGCCCGGCTGAGCCCGGCAGCGCGGCCTCCAGCCTTTAGAATCGCCGCTCGCATCTCCTGGGGGAGTGTCCGAGTGGTTAAAGGAGACTGGCTGTAAACCAGTTGGCTATGCCTACGCAGGTTCGAATCCTGCCTCCCCCATAGACGCCGGGCGTCGCGCGCGGCCGGCCCGCGGTCAGCCGGCGAGGCCGCCGAGGAAGGCGAACGGATTCGGCGGCCGCTCGGCGAAGGCGATCTGCCAGGTCCCCTCGACCTTGATCTTGCTGTCGGCCGGCGCCTCCTTGCGGATCTGGTCGGCCAGTTCTCCGGCGCTGTCCTGATCGGCGGCACCGACCAGCAGGAAGCGCCAGCGATGGACGACCGGGATGCCCTCGCTTCTTAGGCGATCGCCGAACGCAACCGCCTCGTGACGGCTGGGGAAGTCGATTCGCACCTCGAATTCGGGCGCGCCGCGCTCCGCCGTCTCGGCACGCTCCTGCGCCATCGCCCGCCGTCGCTCGGCCCGACGCTGGTCGTCGTCCTCCGGCAGTGGAGCCTCGGGGTCCTCCCATTCCTCGGCGACCGGATGCCAGCGGGTCAGGGCGCGGGTCGCGCTCCAGCCGTGAGCCTGATCGAGGCGCTCGAGCACCGCGTCGGCAGCGTCGATCTGCTCCCGCGTCCCCGCGTAGAGGAAGAGGCGGCTGCCGTCGCGACTGACGATCACCCTGTCGTGGAACTCGGCGCTGAGGTCGTGTTCGAGCTCACTCGCCTCCAGGTGCTCGCTGAGCGGGAGGCTGTGCGTCTCGTCTTTGAGATCGACCTGCAGGCGCCATTCATCGTCCATCGCCCTCAGCCTATGCCCGATCGTGGATGATGGGCGCATGGCAGGCGAGCTCGAGGGAAGGGTGATCGCGATCGCCGGCGTCGGCGGCGGGCTCGGCCCCGTGGTCGCCGAGCGGCTGGCCGCCGCGGGCGCGATCGTCGCCGGCACCGACCGCAGCGCCGAGACCCTGGAACGAATCGGCTCGGGCTTCGACCCCGAGGCCTGGGACGGGCGCCCGGTCGACCTGCTCGACGAGGGCGCCGCGCGCGAGTGGTGCGCCGCCCTGACCGAGCGCTTCGGCCGCGTCGACGGGCTCGCCCACCTGGTCGGCGGCTGGCGCGGGGGAGAGGCGCTGCACGAGGCGCCGCTCGAGGACTGGGACTTCCTCCACGGCCTCCTGATTCGCACCGTCCAGCACACGACCCGGGCTTTCCACGACGCGCTCGCCGCCTCCGAGCACGGTCGCTTCGTCCTCGTCTCTGCCAAGCAGGCGCAGGCGCCGACCAACTCGAACGCCGCCTATGCCGCCGCGAAGGCGGCCGCGGAGGCCTGGACCCTGGCCTTCGCCGACGGCTTCAGCGAGACGTCGGCGACGGCGAACATCATCGTCGTCGACGCGATCCTGACCCAGCGCATGCGCGAGGAGAGCCCGGGGGAGAAGTTCCCGACCTTCACTCCTGCCGAGCACGTCGCCGACGCCATCGCCTTCCTCTGCTCGGACGCCGCCGCGGAGATGAACGGCCAGCGGCTGCCACTTACCATCCGCTGATGCCGAAATCCGCCGAGAGCGGCGAGATGACGATCCGCCAGCTCGCCGAACGCACCGGGATGACGGTGCGCAACATCCGCGCCCACCAGGCCCGCGGCCTGCTGCCGCCGCCGGTCGTCCGCGGTCGCACCGGCTTCTACAACGGCGAGCACGTCGCCCGCATCGAGCTGACCCGCGAAATGCAGGCCGACGGGCTCAACCTGGAGGCGATCCGCCGCGTGCTCGAGAGCAGCAGCAGCGGCGCCGCCGAGATCTTCGACTTCACCCGGGCCCTGCGGATGCCCTTCGAGGACGAGACCCCCGAGATCTACGACCGCGCCGAGCTGGCGGCCAGCTGGGGCGCCGCCGAGGTCGACCCGAAGCTGGTCGCGCAGGCCGAAAAGCTCGGCATCCTGCGCTCGCTCCCCGATGGCCGGGTCGAAATGACCAGCCCCCGGATGCAGGTCGCGGCGGTCGAGGTCGCCGAGCTCGGCGTCGGCGCCGAGGCGGCGCTGGCGCTTGCCGAAAAGCTGCGCCGCAACGCCGAGGGCGCCGCGCAGGCCTTCATCGAGCTCTTCGTCAAGGAGATCTGGGACCCGTTCGACAAGGCCGGCCGCCCCGACGAGGAGTGGCCCCGGATCCGCGAGACCCTTGAGCGCATGCGCCCGCTCGCCTCGACCACGGTGCTCTCGATCTTCCAGATCGCGATGGACGAGGCGGCGGAGGAAGCCAGCGAGCGCATGCTGCGCCGGGCGGCGGCGAAGTCCGCTCCCAAAAAGCGGAAAAAGTCGGCCCGAAAAGGCCGGCGCTGAGCCGGTCGAGCCATAGGCTGCGCGGATGAGCGAGGTCGCGACAGGGGTCGCCGAGGGGGTCTTTCCGTCGCAGGCGCTGAGCGCCGCGATCGAGTCCGGCTGGATCGGCTCCGGCGACTACCGGATCAAGCCCGAGGCGATCCAGCCCGCCAGCGTCGACCTCCGCCT
Source organism: uncultured Solirubrobacterales bacterium (assembly GCA_963836415.1). GTDB lineage: Bacteria > Actinomycetota > Thermoleophilia > Solirubrobacterales > 70-9 > VRUE01. The sequence goes on along the minus strand of CAWIJE010000004.1, from coordinate 477,218 downwards.
CGGCGACTACGCCTGGGCCCTGCGCTGCAGCTTCCTGCCCGACATCGACTCGACCGTCGAGGAGAAGATCGAGGGCCTCGCCTTCCAGAAAATCGACCTCCGCGACGGCGCCGTGCTCGAGCGCGACCGGCCCTACCTGGTGCCGCTGATCGAGGAGCTGGCGCTGCCCGAAGACGTCCGCGCCAAGGCCAACCCGAAGAGCTCGACCGGGCGCCTCGACGTCTTCACCCGCGTCCTCACCGACCGCCACCACCGCTTCGACGAGATCCGCGCCGGGTACAACGGCCGGCTCTACCTCGAGGTCGTGCCGCGCTCCTTCGCGATCCAGGTCCAGACCGGCCTCTCGCTCAACCAGCTGCGGCTCTCCCGCGGCGAGGTCCGCCTCGACGACGAGGAGATCCGCCGCCTGCAGGCCGAGTTCCCGCTGCTCTACCTCGACTCCCACGCCCTGCGCGAGTCCGAGCTGGCGCTGGCCGACGGCCTCTTCCTCAGCGTCGACCTCTCCGGGCCGAGCGACCGCATCGTCGGCTACCGGGCGAAGAAAAACAGCCTGCCGATCGACCTCTCGCGGATCCGCGCCTACCGCTGGACCGATTTCTGGGACCCGGTGCTGCCCGAGCGGGGCGGGCGGATCGTGCTCGAGCCGGAGATCTTCTACCTCCTGCTCTCGGCCGAGGGCGTCTGCATCCCACCGCAGATCGCGGCCGAGATGATGGCCTACGACCCGACCGCGGGAGAGCTGCGCACCCACTACGCCGGCTTCTTCGACCCCGGCTTCGGCTACGACCCGGCCGGTGACCGCCACGGCAGCCGCGCCGCGCTCGAGGTCCGCGCCCGCGACGTCTCCTTCATGGTCGAGCACCGCCAGCCGGTCTGCAAGCTGGCGCTGGAGCGGACCTCGGCCCCGGCCGAGCGCTTATACGGCTCCGACCTCGGCTCGAACTACCAGGGCCAGGTGACGATGCTCAGTAAGCACTTCGAGGAGCAGACTCCCGGCTGAGCGCCTGCACCCGCTTGCGCTTCGCCAGCAGCTCCTCTTCGAGCTTGCCGATCTCATCGCGGCGGCGGCGCACCAGCTCCAGCTGCTTGGCGATGTGGCCGAGGCTCTCGTCGAGGATCTGGCGCCGGCGCACCGGGTCCTCGACCCCGCCGCGCCACTCGCGGCGCAGGGAGGCGCGGGCGTCTTCGGCGGTGACCAGGTCTTTGAGCTCCTCGAGCGAGACGCCGAGCAGGTCCTTGAGGCGGAGCAGCTCGGTCAGCCGCTCGACGTCGCCTTCCTCGTAGGTGCGGTGGGCGCCGGGCTCGCGGTCGCCGGAGGCGGGCAGCAGCCCGATCTCCTCGTAGTAGCGGATCGTGCGCGGCGTCGTTCCGGTCAGCTTCGCGACCTCACCGATCCGCAGTCCCTCCTGTGCCGGGCTCATGGCGTCAGCTTCCTCATGGCGCAGCCCGAACCTCCTCGAGGATCGCCTCCTCGGTGGCGACCGGCGCGGCACGGCCTGGAGCCGCGACGTGGGCGGGGCGCAGCATCGAGACGGCGGCGCCGACCAGGGAGGTGATCGCCAGCACCCAGAGCGCCGTGTGCATGTTGTTGATGAAGGGGTCGAGCTGGGCGGGGGTGAGGCCCGAGGCGAGCCCGGAGAAGATCTTGAACAGCACCGGTTTGGGGATCGCCGCGGTGACGATCGCGAGCACGAAGGCGATCGAGATCACGGCGCCGGTGTTCTGCAGCATCGTCCGCGCGCCGGCCGCGACGCCGCGCCGGTCGGCCGGCACCGTGCCCATCATCGCCGCCGTGTTGGGCGAGTTGAACATCCCCGACCCGACCCCGATCAGGCTCAGCCAGAGCAGGCTCTCCCAGTAGGCGGAGTCCGCCTGCAGGGTCGTCATCCCGGCCAGGGCCACGGCGCTGACGAGCATCCCCGATGCCGCCAGCGCCCGTGACCCATGGCGGTCGGCCCAGATCCCGGCAAGCGGCGAGGCGACGAGCATCCCGAGCGCCATCGGCGCCAGCTTGATCCCCGCGGTGATCGGGTCGTCCCCCTGTGCTCCCTGGTAATAGAAGACGAAGATGAACATCAGCGCGAAGCGCGAGAGGCCGTTGATGAAGGCGGCCGCGGTGGCCGCCGCGAAGAGCCGGTTGCGGAAGATCGAGAGGTCGAGCATCGGCGCCCGGCCGCGGTGCTCGATCAGGACGAAGATCGGGAGGAGGAGCGCCCCGGCGATCAGCGAGCCGATCACCAGCGGGTCGTCCCAGCCCGAGATCCCGCCGCGTGAGATGCCGTAGACGAGGCCGGTGAGGCCGAGGACGAAGGTCACCGTGCCGCCGACGTCGAAGCCGCGAACCGGGTCGCGCGAGGCCAGCTCGCGCAGGATCAGCGCCGCCCAGATGCCGCCAGCCAGCGCCAGCGGGACGTTGAACCAGAAGACCCACTGCCAGGAGATCGCGACCAGGGCGCCGCCGAGGACGGGTCCGATGACGAGGCCGATCGCGGCGACCATCGTGTTCGTCCCCATCGCCAGCCCGAGCTGCTCCTGGGGGAAGGCGTCGGTGACCAGGGCGGGGCCGTTGGCGAAGATGAAGGCGCCGCCGACCCCCTGCAGGATCCGCCATAGGATCAACTCGGTGCCGTTGGAGGAGAAGCCGGCGCCGAGCGAGGCGAGGGCGAAGACGACGAAGGCGCCGACGAAGGCGCTCTTGCGGCCGAAGAGGTCGGAGAGCCGGCCGGCGGTGAGGACGAGCACGGTCGAGGAGATCATGTAGGCGAGGATCACCCAGACCAGTTCGAGCAGGCCGGTGCCGAGCGAGCGCTCGAGGTCGGGCAGGGCGATGATCAGCGTTCCCGAGTTGGTCGCGACCAGCAGCATCCCGAGGCTGGTGCAGGAGAGAGCCCACCAGCGGTAGTGCTCGTGGTCGGCGTCGACCCCGGCCCTGCCGCTGAACCTCTGACCGAACTTATTTCTTACGTTCACGTTAGATAGCGTAGCAGCGCATAGGGTTGTGCCATGGCCGAGCGCACCTGGAACGTCTACCTCTCCGGCGAGATCCACTCCGACTGGCGCGAGCAGGTCGAGAGCGGCACGGCGCAGGCCGGGCTGCCGGTCGAGTTCTCGGCGCCGGTCACCGACCACTCCGCCTCCGACGATGCCGGCGTCGGAACCCTCGGCGCCGAGCCCGAGCCCTTCTGGAAAGACCACATGGGGGCGGGCGTCAACTCGATCCGCACCCAGACGCTGATCCGCGCGGCCGACGTCGTCGTCGTCCGCTTCGGCGACAAATACCGCCAGTGGAACGCGGCCTTCAACGCCGGCTTCGCCGCGGCGCTCGGCAAGCCGATCGTCACCCTCCACGACGGCGAGCTCGACCACGCGCTGAAGGAGGTCGACCGGGCCGCCAGCGGCACCGCCCGATCCTCCGAGCAGGTCGTCGACGTGCTCCGCTACGTGATCGAGGGGAAGCTGCCCTGATGGCCGGCGCGGCGGAGAACAAAGCGACGATCGAGCGGCTCTACGCTGCCTTCGCCGAGTGCAACGGGGCCGCGATGACCGCCTGTTACACGCCCGACGCCCACTTCCGCGACCCGGCTTTCGGCGACCTCGAGGGTGAGGAGATCGGCGCCATGTGGCGGATGCTGACCGGCCGCGCCAAGGACCTGAAGATCGAGCTGCACGAGTACGAGGCCAACGCCGGCACCGGCTCCGCCCACTGGATCGCCCGCTACACCTTCTCGACCGGCCGCCCGGTGGTCAACGACATCCAGGCCTCCTTCCGCTTCGAAGGCGGCCTGATCGCCGACCACGTCGACGACTTCGATTTCCGCAAATGGGCGAAGCAGGCCCTCGGCCCGAGCGGCAACCTGATCGCGATCTTGCCGCCGCTGCGCTCCAAAGCCCGTGCCAAAGCGCTCGACCAGTTGGCGGCCTATCGCCGCGACGAGACGGGGTCGAGCATCTAGCACCCTCCGATCGTGATGCGAACATGTGTTCGTATGCGATGGGATCAGCAACGAGTCGAGAAGGACCTGCGGCTGCCGGGCGTCGGCGACGGCACCGTGGTCCGCACCTTCGACGCCCCCGAGGCGATGGGGATCAACTTCCACGAGGTGAGGGCCCGCTCGGCCCTCAATCACGTGCCGGAAGGGGGTTTCGGCTTCGAATGGACCGTCAATCCTTTCCGGGGCTGCACCCATGCCTGCCTTTACTGTTTCGCTCGAAGTTCTCACACCTACCTCGACTTCAATGCCGGCAGGGACTTCGAGCGCGAGATCGTGGTCAAGGTCAACGTCCCCGAGCTGCTCCGCGCCGAGCTGGCGCGGCCGAGCTGGAAGCGGGAGCTGGTCGCGCTGGGGACGAACACCGACCCCTACCAGTGGGTCGAGAGCCGCTACCGGATGATGCCCGAGATCCTCGCCGCCCTCGAGGAGGCCGAGACGCCGGTCTCGGTCCTGACCAAGTCATCGCTGGTGATGCGCGACGTCGAGATCTACGAGCGCCTCTCGAAGAAGCTGCCGGTCTCGGTCAACCTCTCGGTGCCGACCCTCGACGAGGACGCCTGGCGGGCGACCGAGCCGCACACGCCGAGCCCGGCCGCGCGCCTCGAGGCGGTCGCCGAGCTGCGCCGTCGGGGGATCGACTCCGGCGTCCTGGTCGCGCCGCTGATGCCCGGCATCAACGACTCGCCGGAGCAGGTGCAGCCGATCGTCGACCGAGCCAAGGAGGCGGGCGCCACCTTCCTCGGCGGCGTCGCCCTCCACCTGCGCGGCGAGGTCCGCGACGTCTTCTTCGGCTGGCTCGAGGCCAAACGCCCCGACCTACTCCCAACTTACGAAGAGCTCTACCCCGGCCGCCGCGGCTACATGAGCCCCGAGAACCGCTCTCGCACGACACGCGCCCTCCATGGCCGCACCTGGGGTCGCGCCGGCGCCAGAGCCCGAGGAGCCGGCCGCGAAAGCCGTCGGGTCAGTACGACAGGAGCCGCCGACCGATCCGCACAGTCCCGCCTCTTCTAAGCGGCCCACGGCAAATCCCATCAAGTTCGCCATGCGATGCATGGCGAACTTGATGGGATTTTGGGCGCGCCCGCCTCAGCCTTCGTCGAGCAGGGAGAAGACGCACTCCTTGGGGTCTTTGTCGGTGCGGAATCGGCGGAAGCGGGCGCCGTGGCGAATTCTGCCGGCGGCGGCGTGGTCGTAGCCGACTTCGATCACCAGCTCGGGGCGCAGCGCGACCCACTCGAGGTCGCGGCCGCCGGCCCAGCGACTCGGCTCGGCGGTGCCGCTCTCGCCCGTCTCGAGCGACGCCAGCATCGCCGGCATCGCCCGTTTCGCTTCGGCGCTGAAGCCGGAGATGTGGCCGACCGGGCGCAGCTCGCCGCCGTCGTAGAGGCCGAGGATCAGCGAGCCGACCGTGCCCTCCTCTTTGCCCGGCCGCCAGCCGAGCACGACGCAGTCGATCTCGCGCTCGCGCTTTACCTTCGCCATCCCCTTGCGCTTGCCGGGGATGTAGGGGGCGTCGAGCTGCTTCGCCATCGTCCCCTCGGTGCGCCGCAGCCACTCCTCGGCCTGGTCCGTGTCCTGGGTCAGCAGCGAGACCTCGAGGCCGAGGCTCTGGCCCAGCCGCTCGAGCCGCTCGCGGCGCTCGCGCAGCGGTGTATCGAGCAGCGCCTCGTCGTCCTCGGCGAGCAGGTCGAAGGCGACGTAGCCGGCGGGGATCTCCTTGGCGAGCAGTTTGATCCGCGACTCGGCCGGGTGGATCCGGCTCTGCAGCGCGTCGAACTCGATCCGGCCCTCGTCGTCGCGGATCACGAGCTCGCCGTCGAGGACGTAGCGCCCGGCGGGAAAGTCCAGCTCGGGGAAGTAGCGGCCGAGGCTCTTCGCCCCGCGCGACTGGATGTAGACGTCCTTGCCATCGACGAAGACGATCGCCCGGAAGCCGTCGAGCTTCTCCTCGTAGGCCCACTCCTCGCCTTCCGGCAGCGCTTTGCGCGTCAGCGCCAGCTGCGGCTTGATCGGTGGTTTGAGCGGCAGGGTCACCCGCCCGCCACGCTAGCGCGCCGGGCGCGCGCCTCGCGTGGGTCGGGCAGGGGCACGGCCGCCAGCAGCGAGCGCGTGTAGGGGTCGGCGGGCCGCTCGCAGACCTGGTCGGCCGGCCCCTGCTCGACGATGCGGCCCTCGTGCATGACCGCGATCCGGTCGGAGACGTGGCGGACGACGCCGATGTCGTGGGCGACGAAGAGATAGGTCAGGCCGAACTCATCCTGGAGGTCGTCGAGCAGGTTGATGATCTGCGCCTGGATCGAGACGTCGAGGGCGGAGACCGGCTCGTCGGCGACGATCAGCTTCGGTCGCAGGACGAGGGCGCGGGCGATGCCGATCCGCTGGCGCTGGCCGCCGGAGAACTCGTGCGGGTAGCGCTGCGCGTGCTCGGCCGAGAGGCCGACCCGCTCGAGCGTCTCGGTCACCCGCTGCCGCACCTCGGCCCCGGAGGAGACGCCCTGCACCCGCAGCGCGTCGCCGATGATCTGGCCGGCGCGCTTGCGCGGGTTGAGCGAGGCGAAGGGGTCCTGGAAGATCATCTGCATCTGCCGCCGCAGCGGCCGCATCGCCCGCCGCGAGAGGCCGGTCAGCTCGCGGCCTTCGAAGACCACCGAGCCCGAGGTCGGCGGCGTCAGCTGGAGGATCGCCCGGCAGAGGGTCGACTTGCCGCTGCCCGACTCGCCGACCAGGCCGAGGGTCTCGCCGGCTGCGAGGCTGAGGCTGACGCCGTCGACCGCCTGGACTCCCTCGGCGCGGCGGTCGGGCAGCAGGCCGCGACGCGGGCGGAAGTGCTTGCTCAGCTCGCTGACCTCGAGCAGGGGGGCGGCGCTCATGCCGGGTCCTCGAGGCCGATCCGTCCCTCGACCCCGCGCAGCACCCGCTTCTGCTCGAGCTCGAGCCAGCAGCGGTCGAGGTGGGCGGGCGCGTCCGCCACCCGCGCCTCGAGCCCGGGCAGCTCGCCGCAGCGGTCGAAGGCGTGCGGGCAGCGGTCGCGGAAGGGGCAGCCGTCGCCGAGGTCGACGAGCGAAGGGGGCTGGCCGGGAATCTGCGGCAGCCGCTTCGGGCGCGGCCGGTCGAGGCGGGTCAGCGAGCCGAGCAGACCCCAGGTGTAGGGGTGCTGGGGGTCGTAGAAGATCTCGTCGAGCGTGCCCTGCTCGACCACCCGCCCGGCGTACATGACGGCAACCCGATCGGCGAACTCGGCGACGACGCCGAGGTCGTGGGTGATCAGGATCGTCGCCAGGCCGCGCTCGGCGTTGAGCCGCTCGAGCAGCCCCAGGACCTGGGCCTGGACGGTGACGTCGAGCGCCGTCGTCGGCTCGTCGGCGATCAGGATCTCCGGCTCCAACGCCAGCGCCATCGCGATCATCGCCCGCTGCCGCATGCCGCCGGAGAACTCGTGCGGGTAGTCGCGGACCCGCCGCTCGGCGTCCTCGATCCCGACTGAACGCAGCAGCGCGACCGCGTCGGCCATCGCCTCGGCGTCGCCGACGTCCTGGCGGTGGGCGCGGATCGCCTCGACGATCTGATCGCCGACCCGGTAGACCGGGTTGAGCGAGGTCATCGGATCCTGGAAGACCATCGCGACCCGCTCGCCGCGCACCCGGCGCAGCTCGGCCTCGCCGGCGTCGATCAGCTCCTGCTCGCCGAGGCGGGCCGAGCCCGAGATCGTCGCGTTGGGGGAGCGGGTCAGCCCGAGCAGGGTCTGCGCGGTGACGCTCTTGCCCGAGCCTGACTCGCCGACGATCGCCAGCACCTCGCCCTCGGCGAGGTCGAAGGAGACGCCGTCGACCGCGCGCAGGGGGCCGCTTTCGGTGGCGAAGGTGACCCGCAGGTCGCGGACCGAGAGCAGGTTCGCCGCTTGCGCGCTCACTGTGTGCCCTCCCCGAGCCGCACCCGCGGGTCGAGCTTGGCGTAGGCGATGTCGACCAGGGCGTTGAAGAAGACGATGAAGAAGGCGCCGAACAGGGTGACCCCCATCAGCGGCGGCAGGTCGAGGACTTCGACCGCTTCCGCCGCGTACTGCCCGACCCCCTGCAGCCCGTACAGTTTTTCGATCAGGATCGCGCCGCCGCCGACGACCGCGCCGAAGTCGAGGCCGAAGAGGGTGACGATCGGGATCAGCGAGTTGCGCAGCACGTGCCTGACCCGCACCTGGCGCTCGCTAAGCCCCTTGGCCCGTGCGGTGCGCACGTAGTCCTCGTTCATCGTGTCGAGCATGTTGGAGCGCAGCACACGGCTGTAGAAGCCCACGTAGAGGACGGCGAGGGTGATCCAAGGGAGGATCAGGTGGTAGGCCCATTCGAGCGGTTCTTCGGTCAGGCCGACGTAGCCGGTCGCCGGGAACAGTTCGACTTTGAAGGTCAGGTAGATGAGGAAGATCCCGGCCAGCCAGAAGACCGGCATCGAGATCCCGACCAGGGCGAGGACGGTGAGCAGGCGATCGCCGATGCCACCCGCCCTGACCGCCGAGAGGTAGCCGAAGACGATCGCCAGGAACATCCAGATGATCGCGGCGCCGATGCAGAGCGAGAGCGTCGCCGGCAGCCCGTTGACGATTTCTTCATCGACGTTGGAGTGGGTTTCGTAGGAGATCAGGTCGCCGGTGAAGACCTTCTCCATCATCGAGAGGTACTGCGCCGGCAGCGATTCGTCGAAGCCCCATTCCTCGTTGATGTTCTCCAGCAGCTGGGTGTTGCTCGCCGCTTTCTGGCCGGCGATCCGCGCCGCCGGGTCCGAGTTCGGGATCACGTTGAAGATCAGGAAGACGATCACCGAGATCGCGAACAGGACCAGCACCATGCCGAGCAGGCGGCGGATCGCGAAGCTGCCCATCAGGCGCCCTCGACCTCGGGCTCGTACACACCCGCGTGGGCCTCGACGCCGATCTTCGACTTCGGGTCGAGCGCGTCACGCAGACAGTCGCCGAGCACGTTGAGCGAGAGGACGGTGAGGAAGATCATCACCCCGGGGGCGATCGTCAGCCAGGGGGCGCTGTAGAGCAGTTCGCTGCCCTTGGCGATCATCGAGCCCCAGGAGGAGTGCGGCGGCTGCACCCCGGCGCCGAGGAAGGAGAGCCCCGACTCGAGCAGCAGCGCGTTGGCGATGTTGAGGGTGAAGAAGACGATGATCGTCGAGGACAGGTTGGGCAGCAGCTCGCGGAACATCACTCGCAGCGGGCCCGCGCCCTGGGCGACGGCGGCCTCGACGAACTCTTTCTCGCGCAGGGCGAGGACTTCGCCGCGCAGCGGCCGCGCCATGTAGGTCGTGTAGGCGAAGCCGATGATCAGGATCGGGATCCAGAGCGAGCCGCCGGAGATCTCGATCGGCCCGATCTTGAGGCCGCCGACGGCGAGGGCGACGCCGAGGGCGATGCCGAGCAGCATCACCGGGAAGGCCCAGATCAGGTCGAGGGCGCGTGAGATCACCGCGTCGACCCAGCCCCGGTAGTAGCCGGCGAGCAGGGCGAGGACGACGGAGAGGATGGTGGTGATCAGCGCCGCCGCGATCCCGATCAGCAGCGAGGTGCGGCCGCCGTACATCAGCCGCACCATCTCGTCGCGGCCGAGGCGGCCGTCGGCGCCGAGGGCGAACTTGCCGTCGGCGCCCAGCCACTGCGGGCCGATCGGCGTCCCGTCGGGGCTGACGACGTCGACGCGTTCACCGTCGACTTCGATCTTTTCCAGGGTGTGCGGCCGGTTGGGGCCGGTTTCGGCGACCGAGTCGGCCCAGAGCGGGGCGGCGAGGACGAAGACGACGATCGCGACGAACAGCGCCAGCGAGACGATCGCCACCGGGTCCGACCGCAACCGGCGCAGGGCGACCTTCCAGGGGCTGCGACCAGCCACTACTTGAACTGGAAGCTGGTCAGGTCGCCGGAGAAGATCGGGCTCCAGATGACCGAGTCGAAGTTGATGTCACTGGAGACGAAGAGCGAGGCGATCGGCGTCCCGTAGGGCGCCCACGGCGCCTGTTCCATGTAGGCCCTGTCGAGCGCCGCGTATTCCTTTTCCTGCTGGGGCCCGGGCGGTTCGGTCGCGAGCTCTTCGATCTTCCTGTTCAGCGCCGGGTCGTCGATCCGGGCCAGGTTGGTGTTGTTCGACGGCGCGATGCTGGAACCGGCCAGCATCGGTTCGAAGAAGGCGTTCGGGTCCGGGTATTCCGCCCCCCAGCTGGCGTAGCCGAGGTCGAGGTCGGCCGTCTTCTCGTCGCCGATCAGGGTGAAGTAGTTGTCGGCGTTGACGATCTTCAGCGTCGCGTTGAAGCCGATTTCATCGAGCACCGATTCGAAGTTTTCGCCGATTTCTTCGTTGAGGCTGTCGACCCAGAAGGTGACGTCGAGGTCGGCGGGGTTCGCTTCCTTGAGCAGCGCCCTGGCTTTCGCCATGTCGTACGGGTAGAGGTCGAACTTCTTGTAGCCAGGCATCCCGGGGGGCAGGATCTGCTGGGTGGAAGCGAGTTCCCCGGCGGTGATCCTTTCGATCTTTTCCGGGTTGATCCCGTAGTTGACGGCTTCACGGACCTTGAGGTCGTCGAAGGGGGCCTGGGTCGTGTTCATCCAGACGAATTCGGTGCCGAAGGTCGGCACGGTCCTGTACTGGGTGCCTTCGTACTTGCCCTTCACTTCGGCGACGCGGTCGGCCGGCAGGCGGTCGAACATCCAGTTGCTGTTGCCCTGCTCGACTTCGTTGACCTGGGTCGACTGGCTGCTGATCACCGTCGCCTCGATCTTGTCGACGTGGCCGCTGGGGACTTCCGGTACCAGCGCCGCGTTGGTCGTCTTCCAGTGCGGATTGCGCGCGTAGCTCCAGCCTTTGCCGGGGGCGATGCTGGTGATCTCGTAGGGCCCGGTCGCCGGCAGCGGCGTCTTCGTCACCGTTTCGGCGGGCGAGTCGGCCGGGACGGGGGCGGCGAAGAGCAGCGCCAGGAAGTCGGTGAAGGCGCCCTGGGGCGCGGTCAGGTGGATCACGATCTTGCCGCTCTTGTCGTCGGTCTCGATCCCCGAGATGCCGCCCGACTTCGTCTTCTGGAACTTTTCCGCGCCCTCGATGATCGTGTAATAGGGGGAGCCGCTCGAGTTGAGCTTGAAGAGCCGTTCGATCGAGGACTTGAAGTCGGAGGCCTTGACCGGCGTCCCGTCCGAGTACTTGAGCCCCTTCTGCATGGTCAGCGTGTAGGTCTTGCCGCCGTCGGTGATCTTCGGCATCGCCGTCGCCAGGCCGGGGACGACCTTGCTGCCGCCCTCGCCTTCGGCGTGGGCGAAGGTGAGCAGCGGGATGTAGGTGCTGTACATCGCCGACTGGCCTTCGACCGTGAGCGAGTACTGCGGGTCGAGGGCGTCGGGGAAGGCGGCGAAGCTGACCTTCAGCGTGCCGCCCTCCTTGCCGCTCGATTTGCCACAGGCGGAGAGGGTGAGGCCGAGGACGACTGCCAGTCCCAGGATCGAGAGCACGACGAACGGCTTCCTCACTTCAAACCTCCGGTTCGGACGCGGAATGTGCCCTCCGCGGGGATGGCAGGAATCAGCTCAACCATAATCTCGTCATCGGCCGAGTCTTTGGCTCTGCCAGGCCATCTGGACCCAAGTACGGGTGCGGCGATGGCGACGATCGCGAGCACGCCCGCGCCGGCGATGAAGTAGGTCGCTCGCGGGTCGTGGCCGGCGGCGATCGCGCTGCCGAGGACGTAGCCGACGCCGGGCATCGCGGCGCCGCTCGACTCGAGCACGCTCATCACCCGCGCCTGCATGTTGGACGAGGTGAACTCCTGCACGGCGCTGACCATCGCCACCCACTGGACGCCGTTGCCGAGCCCGCCGAAGGCGGAGGCCGCGCAGGCGATCGCCAGGCCCGGCGCCGCCGCCATACCGAGGTAGCCGACGCCGATCGTGATCGTGCTGAAGAAGAGCAGGACCGGGAGGCGGGTGCCCCGCATCGCGGCGAAGACGAAGCTGCCCAGCACCATGCCGCCGCCCCAGCTCGCCAGCAGCAGGCCGTAGCCCGAGTCACCGGCGCCTAGCGTCTCCTTGGCGTAGATCACCTCGATCGGGATCACCGCGGCGAAGAAGATGAAGGCGAAGCTCTCGGCGATCAGCAGCCGGAAGAGGCGCTTGTGGCGGCGGATGTAGGTGAGGCCCGCCCGCACCCGCTCCATCACCTTGCCGGGGTCGGGCGTCGGCCGCGGCAAGGGGCCGGCGGTGAAGAGGATGACGGCGATCGCGTAGAAGGAGACTGCGTCGAGGATCAGCGCGGTCTGCACGCTCCAGCCGGCGACGACGAGGCCGGCGATGCCCGGCCCGATCGCGGCGCCGCCGGTGAAGGCGACGTTGAGGATCGCGTTGCCGGCGCGCAGCTCGCCGGCCGGCTCGAGCATCGCGGCGGAGACCGAACGGGTGACGGCGCGGCCTGTCAGGGCGAGGGCGCCGTCGATCGTCGCCAGGGCGACGACCGCCGGCAGCGAGAAGTTGGTTGCGAGGACGGCGAGCGCGGCAAAGGCCGCGGCCTCGCCGCAATAGATCACCGGCAGGGCGTAGCGCGGCGGCGGCAGCTCGGCTTTGGCGACGAAGATCGGCGCGAATATCGCCGGCAGGAAGCTGGTCCCGATGAACAGGGCCATGGTCGCGAAGGCGCTGCCGGTCTCGTCGAAGACCAGCACCGAGAGGGCGATGATCCCCATCCAGTCGCCCAGCTCGTTGACGGCATAGGAAATCGCCAGCCGCCTGAAGGCGGGTCTGCGCAGCGGAGCCATCACGCCTGATCGGGGCACGTCAGCCTCCTTCTACGCACGGGTTTACCCTCCGTCTACTCGGTTTCTGCACAAGTTTTCCTGCAGTTGCACAAGTTTCCGCCGATTTGTGCTACAAAATGCGCAGCGTTTAACGAGCTTCCGTGTACCCACGCTCATCCACGGGCTTCAACGAAAGGATTCGCAATGGGTTGGCGTCGATAGAACTTCCAAAGTAAAAGGGCCGGTCAATTAGCTGGTCCCTGCAGTTTCCAAGGGGCACCCGTGAGGTGCCCCTTGTCGTTTTCGCCATTTTCGCCTTCATGGCTCCCCGCTTCGCCGACCCGGCCCTGAGGCCTGCCCGAGCCCGATTTTCGGCTCTGGACATGCGATTGAGAGCGGTTGAGGCCTCCTCAGGCGCTCTGTACCGTGGAATGTCGCCTGAAATTCCCGTCGCAAGGGGCCTTCAGTCGCAGGGAACCTGAGAAATTCAGGGAAATTCCCAAGACGGCCGATGCTCTAAGTGCGCCCCGGTCGAGGCAGAGCCCATGGATAAGACAGGTCCCACCAAGGCAAGTAAAGCGATGCTTTGGCTCTGCGCTGCCGCCGTCGTCGGTTTCGGCGTCTGGCAGGCGCCGAAGGCCAACTGGGATCCGGCCCTGTTCGGGATCCTGCTCGGCTTCTCGGTATTCAGCGACCTGACCGCGATCGAAACCAGCTCGAAGCTGAAGACGTCGGGCAGCTTCCTCGCCGTCGTCCTCGCGATCGTCTTCCTCGGCGGGCCCCCCGCGGCGATCATCGGCGTGATGTCGATCCTGGTCGGCTGGTTCCGCTGGCGCGACTCTCCGCACGACCTGCTGGTCAACGTCGTCACCTACGCCGCCTTCCCGCTGATCTCGGGCTTCGTCTTCCACACGGTCGTCGATCGCTCGCACGTCAGCGACACGGAATCGTCCTTCTACGTGCTCGTCTTCGGCACGTTCCTCCTGGCACTCGGTCTCAACTTCTGGATGATCGCCGGGCGTTCGGTGGTCAGCAAAGCGCGCGAGGCGCTGATCCCGCTGCTGCCCTCAGAGCTGGCGGCGGCGCTGATGACCGTCGGCGTCGCCTATATCTACAACCAGATCGGCATCGCCGGGGTCGCCCTCTTCGGCATCGTCCTGATCACCTTCCAGTACCTGCTCGGCGCCCTGCTGCTCTCCCAGCAGCGGGCCGAGGAGCTCGGCGAGCGGACCAAACAGCTGGCCAGCTTCCAGGTCGGGATGTTGAGCGCCCTGCTGCGCACGCTCGACCTGCGGGACCAGATGACCGCCCGCCACTCGGCGGCGGTGGCGCGCTACTCGCGGGCGATCGCCCAGCGCGCCGGCCTCTCGCGCCAGGAAGAGGAGCTCGTCCACATCGCCGCCCTGCTTCATGACATCGGCAAGTTCATCCTGCCCGACCGGATCCTGAAGGCGAACGTGCCGCTCACCGACGAGGACTGGATGCTGATCAAGCGCCACCCGCAGCAGGGCGCTCGCGTCGTCTCCTCGCTCGACGGCTACGGCCCGGTCGCGGACATCATCCTCGCCCACCACGAGCGGATCGACGGCAAAGGCTATCCGCGCGGCCTCGAAGGCGACGACATTCCGAAACTCTCGCGGATCATCTCCGTCTCCGACACCTATGACGTGATGACCGCGCGTGACTCCTACCGCACGCCGATGTCCTCGGCCGACGCGATCATCGAGCTGCGCCGGGTCGCCGGCGCCCAGCTCGACGCCGACTTCGTCGAGATCTTCATCGAGCTGATCGAAGGCAACGACGTCTCCTTCCAGCACGCCGAGGCCTCCGACTTCGAGAAGGAGCTCTCGCTCGAGTCGCGGATCGCCGAGACGGCCAGTCCCGGCGAGGGCTCCGACCGCTTCCAGATCAAAGCGCCCGCCTAGCCGCCCGGCTCAGCCGCCGGGGTGGGACTCGACCTGGATCCCGGTGATCATGCCGGCGTCGCCGAAGGTGAAGTAGGTCGCGATTTCCCTCGGGCCCTTGATCAGGTAGGTCGAGTCGACGGCGGTGGAAGCCTTTTTCGCCGCGGGGTAGGCCTGCTTGAGTTCGGTCAGCTTCGAGCCGAGGCCGATGCCCTTGATAGTCCTGAGCCGGGTCAGCGGCGTGGTGAAGTCCGGGATCAGCTTCGAGCCGGCGGTCTTCTCGCCGACGTTGATGGAGATCATCCAGACCTTCCCCGGCGCCCCGTTGGCCTTCGACTCGAGCAGGACGCTTGCCAGGCTCGGTGACTCGCCCGCGCCCGCCTTGCCCTGGTAGAGGCACTGGTATTCGCAGGCTTTGTTCGGGCCCCAGGCTTTCGTCACCGACGCGGGCGAGCCGCCCAGCGCGACGCCGCCGATCGACTTCCCCGGCACGATCAGGCTGTCGGTCGTCTTCGGCAGTCCGGCCTGGGCGGCGGCAGGCAGGGCGAGCGCCAGGGCGGCGAAGAGGACGGCGGCGGTTCGGGCTCTCATCGGGGTGGCTCCTTGCGATCGGGGGGCTGCTCGGCGAGCTCGGGATCGTATGTGGGCGTCGGCGCGCTCGGCCGCGCCGCGTACGTCAGATCGCGTAGGCCTACGCGTACGTCTCGGCGCCGGGCGTCGGGCGATACGGTTCGGCTCGATGCGAGCGGTCACCTTTCAGGCGCCGAACGAGGTCCGGATCGAGGAGAAGCCCGAGCCGCGGCTCGTCGCCGGCGACGATGCCCTGATCCGGGTCGAGGCGAGCGGCATCTGCGGCTCCGACCTCCACATCTACCACGGCCGGGTCCCGGTCGAGCAGGGCTTCACGATCGGCCACGAGTTCGTCGGCACCGTGCTCGCCGCCGGCGACGACGTCGAGCGGGTCGCGGTCGGCGACCGCGTCCTCGGCTGCTTCCACACCGCCTGCGCGACCTGTGTCGCCTGCCTGCGCGGCGACTACCACCGCTGCGAGCGCCAGCAGACCTTCGGCCACGGCTCCCACCTCGGTGACCTGCAGGGCGCCCAGGCCGAGCAGCTGCTGGTGCCGCGCGCCAACCTGACCCTGCGGCGGGTGCCCGAGGGAATGTCGGACGAGGCGGCGCTCTTCGCCGGTGACGTGATGGGCACCGGCTACCACGCGATCGCCCACGCCGGGATGAGGGCGGGTGATTCCGTCGCCGTCCTCGGCCTCGGCCCGGTCGGCCTCTGCGCCGTGCAGGCGGCGCAGGCCTCGGGCGCGGTCGAGGTCTTCGCGATCGACTCGGTGCCGGCCCGGCTCGAGATGGCCGCCTCCTTCGGCGCCACCCCGATCCACCTGACCGAGGAGGAGCCGAAGAAGGTGGTGCGCGGCGCGACCGAGGGGCGCGGCGTCGACGTCGTCGTCGACGCGGTCGGTGACCCGGCGCCGCTGGCGATGGCGATCAGCCTCTGCCGTGACGCCGGCGTCGTCTCCGGGATCGGCGCCTACGCCGGCAAGGGCGAGGTGCCGCTCGGCCTGGCCTGGCTCAAGGGCGTGCAGCTGCGGCTCGGCCTCGCCAACGTGATCGCCCACGTCGACCGCGTCCTCGCCCTGATCGACTCGGGCAAGCTCGACCCGACGCCGCTCGTCACCCACCACATGAAGCTCGACCAGGCGGCCGAGGCCTACGAGCTCTACGACCAGCGCGAAGCGCTGAAGATCGTCCTCACGCCCTGATCAGGGCTGTGGCGGGACTACCCGGCTAGTCGACGCGGCGGTCGCGCTCGTAGAGCCGGTCCTTGGCCGCCAGCAGTTCACGGTCGGCGTCGGCGTGCAGGCCGGCCGGGTCGGTGCCGCCCTCCGCCACCCCGAAGGAGGCGCCGACACCGGCGCCGCTGGTCTTGACGCAGTCGATCGCCTCGGTCAGCCGCTTGGCGGCGGAGGTGGCCTCCTTCGCCGTCGTCTGCGGCATCAGCACGGCGAACTCATCGCCGCCGAGGCGGAAGGTGTCGTCGGCGAGGCGCTGCTCGTCGATCGCCGCGGCGACCTTGCGCAGGACGTCGTCGCCGGCCGGATGGCCGAGCAGGTCGTTGACCGCCTTGAAGCCGTCGAGGTCGATCAGGCAGAGCGAAAGGGGGTAGTCGTAGCGGCGGGCGCGGGAGGTCTCGATCGCCAGGCGCTCCTCGTAGGCGCGGCGGTTGAGCAGGCCGGTGAGCGAGTCGTGGCGGCTGTCGTGCATCTCGACTTCGAAGGAGGAGACGTGCGCCATCTGGGCGCCGATCAAGCCGCTCAGCAGCTCGAGCGCCTCGACGTCGCGGTCGCTGAACTGGTGGGCCTTCGACGAGTAGACCTTGAGCGTGCCGATCGACTCCGAGCGGTGGGTGAGCGGCACGCAGATCATCGAGATCGCGTTGACCCGCTGGCAGGCCTTCGAGTCGACCCGCCCGTCGACGCGGGTGTCGTCGCTGCGCAGCACCTTGCCCTGGCGCAGGCAGAGCCCCGAGAGGCTGGACTCGATCGGGACCTTGAGGCCGAGGAACGGGGTCGCCTCGCCGCAGGTGACCTTGTAGGACATCTGGTTGCCCTCGGCGATCTCGATCACCCCGGCCGTGCCCGCGGTCAGCTCCATGCTGCGCTCGGCGATCAGCTGCATCACCGTCGAGAGGTCGAGGTCGCTGGCGGCGATCTCCGTCTGCGTGCGGATTATCGCCAGCAGCTGTTGGTCGCGGGCCTCTTTCATCCCGGAATTATCGGCGAAATCAGATGTTCGGTTTAGATATGAAATGGGCCCAGGCACGACCCTAACCTCCCTGCAAGATCACGGCCACGATCACGCCTGTGAGTCCAGCAGGCAATCTCAGGCGCCGTTGACGAGGATCGCCCCGATTACTCCGATGAGGGCGAAGACGATCGCGGAGCAGAAGCGGAACAGCGTGGCGTTCAGCTGCAGAATCCCGTCTTGGACCTGGCTCAACTGGACCTCTAGGCGACCGGAACGCTGGTCGCTTTCCTTGAAACGGCGGCCGACTTCGGCGAGCTGACGATCGATGGCGGCGAACCTGAGCTCGAGGCGCTCGTCCAGGGAGTCGAAGCGCCGCTCGATGGTGTCGAAGCGCTGGTCGACGCCATCGAAGCGCTGGTCGATTGCGTCGAAGCGCTCGGCAAGCATGTCGTCGGTCCAGGCCACGTGCTCCATGATTGCACCCTTGCAGACAAAAGGTTGCGCTTGACTCGCTGAATGTGACGAAGCTCAGACGTCTACGCGGCGCTCGCGGTGACCGTTGCCGGAAACCGGTGGCGCCGGAACATCTCTTCGACGTAGCGGTAGCCGCGCCGGTCCTGCAGCGGCTCGCGGAACTCGGCGATGCCGCGGGCGGGGGGGACGCTGGCCGGCACCGGGCCCTCCGCGGGCAGGACGATCGGGAAGAAGAGCGAGGCCGCGGTCAGGTCGGCGACGCTGAACGAGTCGCCGACCAGGTACTCGCCGTCGCCCAGCTCGCGCTCGAGGCGCCCGAGGGCGGCGACGATCCCTTCGCGGGCGACCTGCGCCGCCTCATCGTCGTGGACGCCGAAGCGCAGCCCGGTGAAGAGCCGCCCGTATGCCGCAGCCATCCCCGGCGCCTTGGCCAGCGGGCCGGGCGCCGACTCCGCCATCAGCTTTTCGAAGACGTCGCGGTCGCGGCCGATCTCATGGAAGGCGAGCAGGCGCGTGTGCGGCCCCAGCTCCTCGTCGAAGTAGTCCTCGAGCTCGAGCGCCCGCCGGCGCTGGTCCGGGTCGGCAGGGTAGAGCGGCGGCTCGGGGTAGCGCTGCTCGATCGCCGCGATCACCGAGCTCGAGTCGCCGATCGTGCGGCCTCCGATCCGCAGGATCGGCAGGGTGTTGAACTCGCCGCGGGTGAGCAGGGCGGCGATCGGCATGTGCGCTCCGGGGGCCGGGGTGCGTCGCCGGTGCTCGACGTCCTTGTAGTCGAGGGCCCAGCGCGCCTTCTCGCTGTAGTGCGAGACCTCGAGCTGCCAGAGGGTGGGGATGGAGTCGCTCAATGCGGGGTTTTTCCGGGTGGCCCTGATGGGAGCATAGGCCGATGATGAGGAATCGACGTCTCCTGGCCGGCCCGGCAGTTGTCCTGGGGCTCTGTGGCGCATTCGCCTGCACGGGCGCGGAGGCGGCTCCGATTACGGTCGGCAGCCCGATCCAGGGTGAAATCTTTCCCCTCGCGACCAATGCTCCGGGGACGCTGATCCAGACGCGGCTTCCCGAGGCAGGCGCCCGGGTCGTCTCCCCGGTGGACGGCGCGGTGATCCGCTGGCGGACAGGCAAGGGAAAAGGCCCCTTCACAATGGATGTCGTCACGCCCAACTCCGACGGGACCTACACCCAGACCGCGGTCAGCGCCCCGGCGACAGCGGGCGGCGGCTCGGTTGAGACCTTCCCGACAGAGCTGCCGATCAAGGCCGGTCAGGCGGTCGGGATCTCCGTGCTGGGGGACGGGGAATTGGGGGTGATCGGCGCACAGGCGAGCTACAGGTACTACAACGCCCTGCTCTCGCCCGGCGTGCCGACCGCCCCCAATCCGGAAGAAGGCACCTACGAGCTCGCCTACAACGCCGACATCCAGCCGGCACCGACCGTCACCGCGCTCTCGCCGAGCTCCGGCTCGATCGCGGGCTCGACGGTGTCGATCGGCGGCACCGACTTCGCCGGCGTCACCGGGGTCCAGTTCGGCGGCATCGCGGCCACGAGCTTCTCCGTCGGCTCCGAAGGCCAGATCACCGCCGTCCCGGCGGCGACGACGAAACCGGGGGCGGTCGATGTCGTCGTCACCACGATCGCCGGCTCCTCGGCCGTCGTCCCCGCCGGCGCCTACACCTACACCGCCTGCACGGTGCCGAAGCTGACCAACAAGAGCGTCAAGGCCGACCGCAAGAAACTGAAGAAAGCGGGCTGCAAGCTCGGCAAAGTGCGCCGGGCGAAGGGCGCCGAGGCGCAGGCGAAGGTCAGCAAGCAGAGCCTCAAACCGGGGACGATCAAGCCGGTCGGGGCCAAGGTCGGCATCAAGGTCGGCTAGCGGGCCGAGGCTCGGCCGGTTGGCCGGGGCCCGGCTGGTTATAAGCTCGATCGATGGCGCTGCTCAGCGAGACCGAGATCCAGGAGCGACTCTCGTCGCTGCCCGAATGGGGGCTCGAGGGCAGTGCGATCAAGCGGACCTACGAGTGCGGCGACTTCGTCGGCTCGACCAACTTCGTCGCCGAGATCGTCGAGCCGGCCGAGGCGATGGGGCACCACCCCGACCTCGAGGTCTCGTGGGACAAGGTCACGGTGACCATCTCGACCCACTCCGAGGGCGGCCTGACCAAGGCCGACTTCGAGCTGGCAGCTGAAATCGACTCCCGATACCCGAACGACTGAGAATCGACGACCGGCTTTCGATCCCGCTGGCGGAGATCGAGCTGCGCACGAGCCGCTCCTCCGGCCCGGGAGGCCAGCATGCCAACGTGACCGCCTCGCGGGTGGAAGCGGTCTTCGACGTCGCCGCCTCCGAGGCGCTCGACCAGGGCCAGCGCGAGCGGCTGGCGGCGCGGGCGGGCTCGCCGATCACGGCCGTCGCCCAGGACGCGCGCGGCCAGTCCCGCAACCGCGAGCTGGCGCTCAAACGCCTGGCGCAGAAGATCGGCGCCGGGCTCGTCGTGCCGCGGCGGCGGCGGCCGACGCGGCCGACCAGGGCTTCGAAGGAGCGTCGCCTGCAGGGCAAGAAGCGGACCGGCGAGCGCAAGGCGGCGCGGCGGCGGCCGGGGACGGAAGAGTGACGTGAGGGTGGGGGAGGGCTGAGATGGCGAAGCGCAAGAAGCCGCGGCGGCCGCGGGAGAAAACGACCGCGGTCGAGTACGTCGACGACGAGGGCAACAAGCTGAGCCTGCGCGAATCGCTGAGCTGGGCGACGAAGCGCAAAATCGCCGAGGGCCCGCGGACCGCGGCGACCACCCAGGAGGACGCCTGGCACCGGCGCTCGGAGATGCTCTTCGAGCGGCTCGCGGTCAGCTGGGAGATCTCCGGCCTGCCGCTCGACGACCAGAAGATGCTGCTCGGCCGCTACCGGATGGCCGACTTCGCGACCCAGCAGTGGGTGCGGGAGACGATCGACGCCCACCTCGAACGCTTCATGCCAGAGCTGCTGCCGTGATCTGCTCCGCCGGCATCGCCCGGCCGAAGTAGAAGCCCTGGACGACGTCGCAGCCGAGCTCGGCGAGCCGCCGGTTGCACTCGGCGCTCTCGACCCCCTCGGCGACGACCTGGAGGCCGAGTTCGTGGCCGAGGCGGACGGTCGAGCGGACGATCGCCGCGTCGTCCTCGCTGCGCATCATCCGCATCACGAAGGAGCGGTCGATCTTCAGCACGTCGACCGGCAGCCGGCGGAAGTAGGCGAGCGAGGAGTTGCCGGTGCCGTAGTCGTCGATCGCCAGGTTGACGCCGAGCTGGCTGAGCTGGGAGAGGATCGCCCGCGCCCGCGGGATGTCGGCCAGCGCCGATTTCTCCGTGATCTCGAGCTCGAGCAGGCGCGGGTCGACGTCCCAGCGCTCGAGCAGCGTCCGCACTTCTTCGGGCAGCTGGACGTCGAGCAGGTCACGGGCGCTGATGTTGACCGCGACCCGTAGCGGCCGGCCGGCGCGCTGCCACTCGCCGCACTGGCGCAGCGCGGTGTCGAGGACGCGGCGGGTGAGCTGGCGGATCAGCCCGGTGTGCTCGGCCAGCGAGATGAAGGCGTCGGGCATCAGCAGGCCGTGCTCGGGGTGGCGCCAGCGGACCAGCGCCTCGACCCCGAGCAGCTCGCCGTTGGAGGGGTCGCACTGGGGCTGGTAGTCGACGAAGAGCTCGTCGCCGTCGATTGCCCGGTGCAGGTCGGCGATCAGGCTGAGGCGCTCCGGCGAGTAGACGTCGTGCTCGCCCTCGTAGAGCGCGGGCGAGTGGGTCTCCTTGCTGCGGTACATGGCGACGTCGGCCCGCCGCATCAGCGTTTCGACGTCGTTGCCCTGGTCGGGGTAGAGGGCGATGCCGATGCTGGCGTCGACCGCGAGCTCGATCTCGTCGACGCGGCGCGGGTGGGAGAGGACGGCGCGCACCTTGCCGGCGAGGGCGAGCACGGCGGAAGGGCCGTCGATGCCGAGCGCGAGGATGCCGAACTCATCGCCGCCGAGGCGGGCGATCGTGTCGCCCTTGCGCATGTAGCCGGGCAGGTCGTCGGCGAGCATCTTCAGCAGCCGGTCGCCGCTGTCGTGGCCGAGGGTGTCGTTGACGTCCTTGAAGCGGTCGAGGTCGACCAGGATCACGGCGAGGGTGGTGCGGTTGGCCGCCGCTTCGGCGATCGCCGCTTCGACCCGGTCGTGGAAGAGCGCCCGGTTGGGCAGCCCGGTGAGGTCGTCGTGGTAGGCCTTGTGCTCGATCTCCTCCATCTGGCTGCGCATCGTGCGCGAGGCGCGCTTGAGGATCGGGAAGTAGGAGAGGTAGAGGCCGAGCAGGAGGATCAGGGCGCCGATCGCGAGCGGGATGAAGATTTCCCGCGCGTTGGCGGCGATCGGCCCGTAGTCGGCGTAGAGCTCGAGCACGCCGGCGGGGCGGCCGCCGGATGAGGCGACGCCGACCGGCACGTAGCTCTCGAGCACCTGCGGGTCGGGGCCGCTGCCGCCCTCGGCGTCGAGGTGGGTGACGTCGCCGTGCGGGTGGCCCTCCATGATCTCGGGGATCTCTTCGAAGTCGTCGGGGCGGGTGCCGATCAGCTCGTGCTCGCTGGAGTAGACGACCTGGCCGCTGGGGTCGTAGAGCTTGGCGCGCAGGATTCCGGGGGAGAGCAGCTGGCGGTTGGCGATGCGGTCGAGTTCGGCGAGCCGCGCGCCGCGCGCGGGGCCGTCGAAGTCGGAGGCGCGCAGCTCACCGGGCAGGACGGAATCGGCGATGTACTCGGTGTGGCTCATCGCGTTGTCCTCGGCGCGGTTGGTCGCGTAGGCGCGGACGAAGAAGAAGGCGGCGACGGCGGCGACGATCAGCGCCACGCCGGCGTAGAGCGCGAACCTCCGGACCAGGCTGAGAGGAGGGCCATGTTTGGCTTGCGAGAGCGACATCGCCCCTGTTACATCGGCAGCGGAGCGCGCCTGTATGAGCGCTGAAAGTAGGCCGGTTCCAGGGACCCGCGGCGTCTAGGGGCAGCCGGCGACGCCCGAGGGCGCGCAGCGGAAGCTGATGCCGCTGAGGCTGACGTCCCCGCCGGAGGTCGGTCCGGAGACGTAGACCAGGTTCTGCTGCGAGTCGATGCCGATCTGGACTACGGCTTTCGCCGTGCCGAACCAGTATGAGGTGAAGAGCAGGACGCCCTGCGTCGGGCTGATCCGGTAGCCGGGCGGCAGTTCGAAGACCGCGGCGCTGGCGGTGGGGGTGAAGCCGCAATGGATCGAGCCCTGGAAGTGGACGACTCCGAGCTGGTCGCGGTAGAACGAGAGAGGGGCCGCGCCGCCGGTCGGTTCCCAGATGTAGGGGGTGTTGCAGGGTTTGTAAGCGGGGTTTCCGGGCGTGCCGACGAGGCGCAGCGCTTCACTCGGCTTCAGGGTCGGGTTCGCGTAGGTGCCGCCGACGATGGTTCCGCCGACCACGTCGGAGCCCTTGACGTAGGCCGAGGACGGGGCGCCCGCCAGCTGCTCGGCGTTGCCGGCGCTATCGGCACGGGTCGCCTTGTCGGCTTGGGTCGCTTTCGGGACGACCCCGAGGGTCGAGGCGTTGATCTGGCTCCCGGTCAGCGAGCCCGGCTTGATCCGGTTGCCGGGGACCGAGTTCGGCTTGATCTTCTGCCCGTTGATCTTGCTGCTCGTCGCCGCGTAGACGCTGCCGCCGAGGGCGACGAAGAGGGCGATGTAGGCGACGATCGTCGCGTGTGAGGGACGAAACCGATTGGGGCTCACATGGCGAGGCTAACCGGCGCGACGCCGGTTCCAGGGCGCAATAGACGCATTGGCCAAGGAATCCTTAGTGAGCCGAAGGCGGACGCTCAGGTGACGGCGAGCACCAGGCAATAGAGCACGAAGACGGCGAGCAGCGAGTAGAGCGCGATCGTCGCGGTCCGCGTGTTGACCCGCTCGACGACGCTGCCGAGAAAGCGGTTGAAAGCCAGGCCCATAGGGCAGTATCGGCACCAGGGGACGACAAATCAAGCAACGTCAACAGGAGGACAACGATGCTCAAAGACGCCGAGGCATTCAACGGATTCGCCGTCGATGACCTGGACAAGGCAAGGGCCTTCTACGCCGACACCCTCGGCCTCGAGATCCAGGGCTACGAGAACGGAGTCCCCCTGATGGGCCTCAACCTCCCCGGCACCGGCACGACGATGATCTACGCCAAACCCGACAACCAGCCCGCCAACCACACGATCCTCAACTTCCGCGTCGACGACCTCAACGCCGAGGTCGCCGAGCTGACCAGCCGCGGCGTCGAGTTCGAGCGCTACGACGACTTCGACCAAGACGAGAAGGGCATCTCAGCAGGTGGAGGCGGTCCCAGGATCGCCTGGTTCAAGGATCCGGCGGGAAATGTGCTGAGCGTGTTGGAAGAGCACTAGCGGGAGCAATCTCGCCGGCGACGACCTCATAATCCGTCGGTCGTAACGCCGTGCCCAAAGGGAACTGCTCGGCCGTTGGAATAGCCTCGGCGGCCTCGACTATTACAAGCGCTTCGTCACCCGCAGGGCGCTGGTGAGAGACGCGCTTCCCCGGTTGTCGCGGGTACAGCAGGGGCGCCCGCGCTAGCGCTTCTTCTTGCCCTTGCCCTTCAGCTTGACTTTGACCTTTACCGCGGAGCGGTTGCCGGCTGCGTCGGTTGCGGCCAGCGCGATCGTGACGCGTGCCTTCTTACCGCTGGCCTCGGCGCGCTTGGCCTGGCTCTTGGCGGCATTGCTCAGACGGAGGGTCAGGGTCATCGTCTGACCGGCGGCGATCGGGGCCGACTGGGGCCGGAGCTTCGGCAGCGACTTGCCGGCGACGCTCGCCGAGGAGGGCTTGTTCGGCGGCCTCGGGGTCTTGACCGTGCCCGTCGCCTCCAGCGTGGCTGCCTCGTCGCTCGTCACCTGGACCTTGACCAGCTCCGCGCCCTTCTGCACGCGTTTGGCCTTCAGGGTGATTTTCGGCGATGTCCTGTCGGGTGTCGCGGGCTGTTTGGGCCGCTTGGGCGTTTCCGGGCGGAACTCGAAGGCGCCGATGTCGGAGCGGGCGACGCCGTCGCCGTTGCCGTCGAGCTTTCGGGGGAGGCCGTCGAAGTCGATTTTCGATTCCGGCTGGAATCCGCTCTGGTCGGGAGAGGCGGGATCCCCGGCGTCGATCAACGCCGAGCCGGGTGTCAGGTGGGGGTCGGTGGCCGAGCGGAAGCCGGGGTCGGCTGAGATGTTCCCGGTCGAGTCGTCGAGGCTACCTTCGCCCCCGATGTCTTCCGCCGGAATCCGCATGTCGTAGTCGGAGTAGGCGACGGTGAGGTTCGCCGTCCCCGTGTAGACGCCGGTATTGGTGGCGCTGCGCCGGAAGTTCGTGCCGAACCCGCGAATGACCGAGCTGCGGACTTCGACTTCGGCGGAGTTGCTCGAGGAGGCCGAGGCGGCCGCCTGCGCGAGGACGGCCAGCGAGGTCGGGTCGGAATCGCCGAGCACCGTCACATGGCGGGCCTTGAGCCGGTTGAAGATGTTGAAGCCTTCGCCGATCACCTTGAAGGCCACACCGTTGGCGCCGGAGATTCGCATCACGCAGTCTTCGAAGATCAGTTCCGATGGCTGCGCGCCGACGTTGGCTTCGATCGTCGAGCCGTGGATCGTCGCGTCTCCGTAGACGCCGGTCGTGGCCCTGATCGTCGAGCCCTCAACCTTCGCGAGGTGGAGGAGGAGGCCGAGGGAGCCGGCGGGCAGATCGACTACGGTGTCGGCGACGGTCGTCGCACCGTTGCCCTCGACGTAGATCCCACGGCTGTTGGTCGGAGGAGACGGGCTCGTCGCCGCCGTGACGTCCACGCCTTCAACGTCACCGGCCACCACCAGGCCTTCGTTCTGGTTGCCCGAGGCGACTTGGATCGAGAGGTCCTTGATCGTGCTCGCCCGGCCGCCGATCGCGACGCCCAGCTGCACGGTCCTCAGGTTGTTGCCGGGGTCGCGCTCGATCAGCGTCCCTTCGCCTTCCGTGCGCGCCCCCGAGCCGACGACGTCGACCGGGTTGTTGGAGCCGTCGTCGACCGCTTCGTGGAAGACGCCGTCACCGACGAGGACGGAATCCGGGGTCGGGACGCCCATCATCGGGTTGTTGGCAGCTGCGGCGGCGATCGCTTCCTGGATCTTGGTGAAGTTGTGGCCGGGGTCGGGACAGCCGGCGCGCTGGACGCAGAAGGTGTCGGCGCTGGCTGTCGATGCCAGCCCCAAGGTGAGCGCCAGGACGGTCGCACCAGCGAGAAGCATGCCGCGGATCCCCATCGCTCGGCATCGTAACTCGCCTACGGAGCGCCGTTCCATCGAGGCAACGCGGCACGGCGGATTCATCCGCCGCCGACCACCAATTCCGCGTGCATCCCTTTTGCGTCGTGGCCTTCGAGGTCGCACCAGAGCCGATAGGTCCCTTCGGGCAATTCGAAGGTTGAGGTCTTCTGGCTGCCGGGCGGGGTGACGGAGATCTGCAGGGGTTGGGATTCGTCGCCGAGGGGGGCGATGTTGAGGTCGTGGGGGTCTTCGCCGTCGTTCTGGAGCTGGACGATGACTTTGCCTGGCTTGACGTTTTCCCTGGACAGCCGGTAGCCGAATGGTTCTCCGGCTTTGTCCCTGGCGCTGACGCCGAGGGCGTTGGCTTCCGGTTCTTCAGCAGGGGGTGGGGTGGGGGTCGCCGGCGGTGGGGTGGTCGGTGCCGTCGGCGCGGCCGGAGCCGGCGCCACCGGGTCGCAGGTCCAGAAGTTCTTGGTCCTCTTCTCTCGCCGCAGCTTGCCGTGGCGCTTGACCTTCTTGGTCACCCGCTTCGAGTGCTTGGTCAGCACGCATTCGGCCGCGGCGGGGCCGGCGCTCAAGCTGAGGAAGAGCGCGATGGCGAGCAGCCCGGCGGCTGCCCGCTTCACGACTTCACCAGGACCGGTTTGGTGAAGCCCGCGGCGCCGGGGATGATGCTGGTCGAGTCGTGGCCGAGCCATTCCTCGAGCAGTGAGCAGTACATGCCGCGGAAGTCGCTGGTGACCCGGAGGTTGTCGTTGTCATCGAGGGTCGCCAGGCCGGGGAACTCGCCGACCATCTCGCCTTTGGCTTTGGAGCCGATGACGAAGGCGCAGCCGGCGGCGCCATGGTCGGTGCCGGAGCCGTTCTCCTCGGGCCGCCTGCCGAACTCGCTCCAGACCTCGACCAGGACGCGATCCTGGAGGCCGCGCGCCTCGAGGTCGCGCTGGAAGGCGAGCAGGCCGTCGCAGGTCGCCTGCAGGTTGTCCGGCAGGTCCGCGACCTGGTCGGTGTGGGTGTCGTAGCCGCCGGCGGCGCTGAGCGTGACCACGCGCATCGGCAGGCCGGCGTCGATGAAGGCCGCGAGGCCGGCGAGCTTGTGGGCGAAGTAGTTGTCGGGGTAGCTGACCGGGCTGGTGAAGTCGCCGACGCCGTCGAGTTCGGTGCGCAGCTGGTTGGTCTGCGCGGTCGCTTTGCGGACCTGGGTCAGGCCGGGTGAGTCGGAGGACAGGGAGCCGAATTTGGCGAAGCTGCGGAACATCTCGTCACTGATCGGGTCACCGACCGAGGACCAGAGGTCGTAGCCGTCGACGCTGTCGATCGCCGCCACCGGCTTCTGCGCGGTGGCGATCATCGGCGAGAGCGAGCCGTCCATCGAGAGGCCCTGGAGCGGGTTGTTTTCGTCGCCGACCTGGTCGATGTAGCGGCCCATCCAGCCGGTGTGGAAGCCGACGTCGAGCTCACCCACCTCGTAGTAGTGGCGCGAGGTGAAGTGGGACTGGTCGGGGTGGTCGTAGCCGATCGCAGGAAAGGTGCTGACTTTGCCCTCGCCGTGCAGGGTCGCCAGCCCGGCCGCCGACGGGTGCCACTGCAGGGTCGGGTCCTCGGTGAAGCTGGCCCCGGCGCCTTCGGGCAGGGCCAGGGTCGGCCGCAGCAGTTTGTATTTCGGGTCACCGACGGGGGAGAGGACGCTGAGCGCGTCGATGCCGCCGTCGAAGAAGACCGAGACGAGGATCTTGTCGCTCTGCGCAGCCTGTGCGATGCCGTCCTCGAAGACGGAGAAGGGAAGCTTCGAGGCGCCGTAGACGGCCAGCGCCATCCCCGCCGAGCGCGAGAGGAATTTGCGCCGCGAGAGGCCGGTGCCGGCGGGCTCGGGCATGCCGGCCTCGATCGAGGGCAGCCCCTTGCCGGCTTCGGCCGCCGCCGAGCGCAGCAGCTGCGAGCGCGTGTAGTTGTTGCAGCAGCCGTGGCTCATTGCAGGATCAGGTCGGGGCTGGTGCCGATCAACTGCAGCAGCGCGTTGTGGCGCATCGCGTTGTAGGGGGACTTCTGCCAGTCGGCGATCGCCAGGTTTTCGGAGCGCTGGGCGAATTCGATCAGCGCCGCCCTGTGCTCTTCGCGCAGCGCCGGCCCGCTCCAGGCGTTGACCGCGAGGGTGACCGCGTCCTGGGCGCTCTCGGTCTCGTTGTACTTGTCGTGCCAGGGGTCGACCGCGACGTTGTCGATCGCGTAGTAGGTGATGTTCCAGCGCGCCCGCATCCGCGAGGTGTCGAGCCAGCGGGTGTCATCCCAGCCGGAGACGTTGGGCGGCCAGAAGAGGACCTGCCCGGCGGGATCGCAGAGCCAGGTCCAGGCGTCGGTGTCGATGTAGCGGCCGAGCGCCCGCAGCATGCTGGTCAGGTGGACGGTCGGCGGTTTCACCATCGGGCCGCCTTCGTAGAACGCCGGGCTCATCAGCACCTTCTCGAGCACCGGGCGGATCTGCAGCGAGGAGCCGGTGTAGGTGCCGATCAGGTCTTCGGCGACGCCCTGCGAGGGCGGTTCGGCGACGAAGTAGCTCCACAGCTTGTTGACGAAGAAGGAGGGGTGGAGAGGGTTCTGGGTACATAGCCGGCAGGAGTCTTCCCAGTTCCAGTTGCCGGTCTGGCCGAAGATCGTCTTCGCTTTTTCGTCGTGGCGTTTGGGGTCGAAGCGGAAGTTGTGGGAGCCGAGCTCTTCCGACCAGTCGCTGCGCCAGCCGGTCAATGCCCGCGCCTGTTCGCGGATGTCGTCCTCGGTGTAGGCGCCGCGGTCGGCGCCGAGGCTGAACAGCTCCATCATCTCGCGGCCGTAGTTCTCGTTCGGCGAGCCCTTCGTGTTTTCGTTCCCGTTCAGCCACTGCAGCATCGCCGGGTCGACGGTGACTGCCTTGAAGAGGTCGAGGAACGAGCCGAAGCAGGCGCCGCGGAAGAGGTTCGACTGGTCGATCATCTGCTGCGGTTTGGAGACGTTCGCCTGCGAGGTGGCAAACCAGTCATGGAGGACGAGCGCCATCCGCTCGACCAGGGGCTGATCGCTGCGGACCATGCGGTCGAGCCACCAGAGGTGGTCGTGGCCCCAGAGGTCGGCGGGCGCCAGCGGGTTGCCGTCCTGGTCGTGGGGCGCCGGGCCGTTCAGGTTCGCGCCGCCGCTCGGCCGGGTCAGCGATTCGACCGCTTTGACCAGGCCCAGCGTGGAGAGCGCCTCGGCCTGGCCGGGGACCGGGCCGAAGCCCGCCCGGTTGAGCAGCCGCGTCGCCTGCGCCACGCCGAAGGGGCCCTGGTAGGCGCCGGGCGGCCGCGGGTCGGGGTTGGCCGGGACCGGGCAGCGGGTCGCCGGCTTCGGGCCGGGGCCGCGGTGGTGGTGGCGTTTGGGCTTGTGCTTGTGGCGGACGAAGTAGGGCTGGACGCGCCAATCGCAGTCGCCCGCCGGAACCCAGCGGTAGTGCTTGTCCTTCCAGACCTTCTTATGGCGCTTGTGGTGGTGCCCTTTTTCTTGGGGCCCTTCGAGCGTGGTGTCGACTGGGGAATCGCCATGCCTGAGTCCGTCCCGGGGCCCGGTCCGTTCCCCATACCTCGGCCTCATGCGCACGCCACTAAAGCAATCCTGAGTCCCTGGACGTAAGACCTATGAAATGGGTGGCAAATTGCGCCCGGCGGGGTTATGTTTGTCCCACCTGGAGGGCCGGGTAGCGAAGTGTTGGACACCGGGTCCAGGGAACTAAAAAGGGTGGAGGTCGAGATGTTCGAGTGCGAGAGGTGTGGGAGCAGCTACAGCGCCAGGCACGCGGCAACGATGGGCGATTGCCCGCGCTGCCACGGTCGCGACAAGATCGCGTCGCCGCTGGTCTTCAAGCCGTTCACGCGTACGCAGCCGCGCCGCGCGCCGTCGACGGAGGCGGTCCGCAGCGAGATGCGCGAGAGCGAGCCCGCCGCCTAGTTAGGTCGGCGTGGCGAGGTCCGGTCGAGACCGTCCGGGTAGGAGGTGGTTTCGGCGACAACCACTTCCGGGTAAACGATCCTCATGGACCTCGTTCTGCTCGCCCTCAGGCTGATCGTCGGCCTCCTCTTCGTCGGCCACGGCGCCCAGAAGCTGTTTGGCGCCTTCGGCGGCAGCGGCATCGTGGGGACGGCGGCCTTCTTCGAGAAAGCCGGCCTGCGCCCCGGCCGCCTGCACGCGATCGCCGGCGGCTCCGGCGAGTTCTTCGGCGGCCTGCTGCTGGCGCTCGGCCTGCTCACCCCATTTGCCGCGGCGGCCCTGATCGGGGTGATGACGGCGGCGATCTGGGCCGTCCACTTCAAGAACGGCATCTGGGTGACGGCGAACGGCTTCGAGTACAACCTGGTCCTGATCGGCGTCGCCTTCGCCCTCGCCGGGCTCGGCGCCGGCGGCTGGTCACTCGACTACGCGATCGGCCTCGATATGACCGGTGACGTCTGGGCGCTCGCGGCGCTCGCCGCCGGGCTGATCGGCGGCGCCCTCGCCGTGCTCAGCGGCAGGATGGTCGAGCACCGCGAGGCGGGCCGGCAGGAGCCGCACCCCGTCGCCTGATCCCGCCCGACGATCCTCCGAATCTCGACTGGGAACCCCCGCGGATAAGGGCTAGTCTGCGGCGCAGTGCAGGGCTCGCGTCTCTCCAGTACGACCCGCTTCGCCTGGGTGGCCGCCGCCACCCTGATCGTCTTCGCCCTCTGGCTGATCATGGCCGGCGCTTCCAACTCCGGGATCGGCTTCTTCTACGCGATCCCGGTGGCGATGGCCGCCTGGTGGTTCAACTGGAGGATCGCCGCCGCCACGGTCGCCGGCTGTCTCTTCCTCTACGTCGTCGGCGTCCTGATCGAGCCGGTCCCGAACCCGGGCCTGACGATCGCGCTGCGCCTCGTCGCCTGGTCCGCGATCGCCTTCTGCGTCAGCCTCGTCCGCGAACGGCAGCTCGTGCTCGAGCACTCGGTCGAGGAACTCGAGGACATCCGCGCCGCCCTCACGCCCGCCGCCCTGCCCGAGCTCCCCGGGGTCGAAGCGGCGGCGGCCTTCGTCCCCTCCGAGAAGGGCGTCTCGGGCGACTTCTACCTGCTGACCAACGGCTCCGACGGCTCGGCCGTGGCGATCGTCGGCGACGTCGTCGGCCACGGCCCGGAGGCGGCGCGGCTGGCGACCTTCGTGCGGGCGCGCTTCGCGGCGCTCGCCGCCGGCACCAGCGACCCGGCGGAGCTGCTGATGCTGACCAACCGGGCACTGGTCGACCGGCACGACACCGGCAGCGACCTGGTCAGCGCCGTCTGCCTGCGCTACGACGGTGAGACCTCGCAGCTGACCTGGGCCCTCGCCGGCCACCCGCCACTCGTCCACCTGCCCCACATGCGACAGCTCCAGGGCAGCGGCGAGACCTTCCTGCTCGGCGCCCAGCCCGACCTGATCCTGGTCAACTCGATGGCGACGATCGGGGATCGTGACGGTGTCATCGCCTACACCGACGGCGCCACCGACGTGATCCGCAGCGGCCGGCGTCTCGGCTTCGAGGGCCTGACCGGATTGCTGGCGCCCCTGATCCGAGAGCCGGCGCAGGTGATCGCCCGCCGCATCCAGGAGGAACTGCTCGAGTGGACCGACGAGGCCGTCGTCGACGACCTCTGCGTCCTCGTCCTGCGACCCAGGGTCTAGGATCGGGACATGTGCAGAAACATCAAAACACTCCACAATTTCGAGCCCCCCGCGAGCGAGGATGAGGTCCGCGCCTCGGCCCTCCAGTACGTGCGCAAGATCAGCGGCGCGAGCAAGCCGTCACGTGCAAATGAGGAGGCCTTCGAGGAGGCGGTCACCGCGATCACCGAGGTGACCGAGCGCCTGCTCGACCGACTCGTAAGCCCGGCGCCCCCGAAGAACCGCGAGGTCGAGGCGGCGAAGGCGAAGGCGCGCTCGGAAAAACGCTTCGCCACCGCCTAGTCGGTTCGCGCTAGCGGAAGCGGAAGCTGGTCAGGTCCTGCCCGAAGATCGGGCTGACGATCAGCTGGTCGAGGTCGACCCTGCTGGAGACGAAGGTGCCGATGGTCAGCGTCCCGAACGGCGCCCACGGCGCCTGTTCCATGACTTCGCGGTCGAGCACCGAGTATTCGTGTTCCTGACGCTGCCCCAGCGGCTGCCGTGACAACCGCTTCGCCTTTGCTTCCAGCGCCGGATCGTCGAACTGCGCCCAGTTGGTGTTGTTGACGGGCTTGATGCTGGCGCCCGCGAGCTGCGGTTCGAAGTAGTCGTTGGGGTGGGGGTAGTCGAGCAGCCAGTCGGCCCAGCCGGTGTCGAGGTCGCGGGTGTCGAGGTTGCCGATCACGCTGAAGTAGTTGCTCGGGTCGACCACCCTCAGCGTCGGTTCGAAGCCGATCTGTCTCAGCACCCCCTCGTAGTATTCGCCCGCTTCGGTCGAGGGCGCGGCGTGGATCGTCCAGACCGTGATCTTGCGATCGGCGGGGTCGGCGGCGGCGACCAGGCGCTTCGCCTTCGCCAGGTCATACGGGTAGAGCTCGTATTTGCGGTAGCCGGGCATCCCCGGCGGCAGGATCTGCTGGGTCGCCTTCAGCGAGCCGGCGTAGATCCGTTCGAGCGCGGCCGGGTCGACCGCGTAGTTGACCGCGCGCCGCACCGCGACGTCGTCGAAGGGCGGCTGCGAGGTGTTCATCCAGAAGTAGAAGTTGCTGATCTGCGGGTCGAGCCTGAACTGGGTCCCCAGATACTTGCTCTTGACTTCGGCGAAGCGGTCGGCCGGCGGTGGGTTCTTCATCCAGTCGACCCTGCCCTGCTCGACCTCGTTGACCTCGGTCGACTGGTTGGTGACGACGGTGAACTTGATCGCATCGACGTGTCCGCTGGGCAGGTCCGGCATCGCCTTCGCGTTGACCTCGGCCCAGACCGGGTTGCGCCGGTATTCCCAGCCGTGCGGGGGGTCGCTCTTGGTGATCACGTAGGGCCCGGTCGCCGGCGGTGGGTCGCTGGTCTGATCGCTCGCCGGGGTGTCGGGCGGGACCAGGGCGACGAAGATCGAGGCGAGCTCGTTGGCGAAGGTGCCGCGTGGTTCGTTCAGGTGGATCACGATCCGGCCGCTGCCGTCGTCGGTTTCGATGCCGCCGATCCCACCCTTCATCGTCTTCGCGAACCGTTCGGCGCCGACGATGTCGTTGTAGAAGGTCGAGCCGGGGGAGTTGGTGCGGTAGAGCCGCTCGACCGTCGAGGCGAAGTCCGAGGCCCTGACCGGGGAGCCGTCGGAGTACTCGAGGCCGGGGCGGAGGCTGAGGGTGTAGGTCCTGCCGTCCTCGCTGATCTTCGGCAGCGTCTTGGCCAGGCCGGGGATCAGGCGGGTGCCGGCGGCGCCGTCGTCGTGGGCGTAGGTGAGCAGCGGGATGTAGGTGTTCTGCATCGCCGTCCAGCCTTCGAGCGTGAAGGAGAGCGCCGGGTCGAGGTAGTCGGGGAAGGCGCCGTAGACGCCGGTCAGGGTTCCTCCCTCGCGGTCGTCCGAGCCGCCGCAGCCGCTGATGCCGAGCCCGGCCGAGATCGCCAGCGCGGCGGCCACGGCCAGTGCCGTCGTTTTCCTCAGTGGGTGGGACCGGTCAGGTCGGCGGCAGCTCAAAGAGGGCAAGAATGGTACGCGCGTTGATCGCGTCCTCACCCGAGTGGACCAAACGCCTGGCGCTGCGACCCTGGATCTCGAGCACTCCGTTGAGCGTGTCGGTGAGCAGTTCGGAGATTTCGCGCCAGCCTCGGGCGTCGACCGGCGCCGGTGCCCTGATCAGCGAGCGGTCGGTGCGGCTGTCGAAGATGCCCGCGTCCAGCGAGTGCTCGACTTCGTTCTGCATCAGGAGGACGATCTGCCGCGAGATCTCTTCCCTCTGCTCGAGGCTCAGCCGCGACCACTGGTCCGAGTACATCAGCCTCATGTTGGTCTGGTAGACGACCTCGTCCTGCTCGCCGCGATCCTCGCTCTCGACCGGTTCGATCAGGCCGGCGCGCTCGAGCTCCCTGACGTGATGGGCGACGAGGTCGGCCGGCTCATCGAGCTCGGCGGTGACGCCGGCCAGGGTGTTGGTACCCGCGGCGAAGACCCGCAGCGTCCGCTCCCTCAGCGGCTCGACCGAGAAGGCCCGGATCGCCTCGGGGTCGTTGGGGAGCGCGGGCCGGCTGACCGCTTCCTCGTTGGCGACCGCGCAGGCCTCCTCGGCGCCGAGGAAGGGGGCGAGGGCCAGGTAGGTGCAGATCGGGGCGAGGGCCGGAAGGTTCTCCGTGCCCGAGTCGACGATCGTCCTGTAGGCGAGGTAGTAGACGCCGCCGGCGATCGCCTCGAAGGCGACCGGCGGGGTTTCCGGCGCGCGGCGTCGGCCTTCGGCGATGATCGCCTCGAGCTGGCGCAGGGTCTCGCCGCGGCGGTCGAGGGCGAGCGGGCCGGCGCCGTAGACCTCGACCAGCATCAGGCGGGCGAGGGCCGGCCGCGAGGCGAGGAAGCCGAAGAGCGCGCCGAAGGCTGCGCGCACGCCCTGGCGCCAGTCGGAGCAGCGGCGGAAGGCGGGGATGATCGCGGCCATCGTCTGCGCGCCGGCGCTCTCGACCGCGGCGAGCAGCGCGTCCTCCTTGCCCTGGAAGTTGGCGTAGAAGGTGGTCGCCGACATCGAGGCCCGTTTGACCACCTGGTCGATCGTCGTGTTCGCGTAGCCGTTCTCGGAGACGACCATGGCGAAGGCGCGCAGCGCGCGCTCGGCGTGGTCGTAGGCGTCGTCGAGCGTTTCCGGGCCGGGGGTAGGCGGGCGCGCGTTCAGCCGCAGCGGCACCGGCGGCGAGGTGTAGGCGAGGAACATGTCCGAGAGGTCGTCCATCAAGGCCGGCAGTTCGGCCTCTTTGCCGCGGCGCAGGCGAGTGCGGGCGACCTCGGTCAGGGCGCCGATGTAGGCGCGGACCATCTGCGGCGGGATCTCCGCCCGCTCGGGTGATTCGGCGAGCATCGCGAGGATCCGCCCTTCGAAGGCGGTGGCGGTGGCGCGCAGCGGCCGCAGGGCGTCCGGGCCGGCGGCGGTCGACTCGATCATGCAGGTGCGGGCGGCCGCCGGTTGGTCGACGATCAGCTGGGCGAAGTCGCGGGCGCCGCGCCTCGCGCGCTCCTCCCAGGTGCCGTCGGCCGCGGGGCCGGCCGCGCCGCCGGTGAGGGTGGTGAGCAGAGCCTCGATCGTCGCCTGGAAACAGGCGTTCTTGTCCTCGAAGAGCTGGTAGAAGGAGCGGCTCGAGACGCCGGAGAGCTCGACCAGGTCGGCGACCCGGGTCGCCGTGAAGCCGCGCCGGGAGACGCTCGCGACCATCGCTCCGTAGAGCCGTTCGCGCTGGTTCTTTTCGACTTCCTCCGGAGGGCCGCCGGATCCGGGCCGCAGCTTGCGATCCCGCAGTGTGCCCGCGTCTCCCCAAGGGGTGATGACCGTTGCCGGGTTCAAGTCTGCTGTCTCCCCATCCTCTCGCCCGCCAGGTTAGCGGTAGGTGGGAATTTCCAAACGCAGGTGTGTTGAGTTTGAGAGAAATCCCCTTGACAGACGAAATACTTGTCTTTACAGTGGCGCCCGCTGTCGCGACAGTAAGGGTGATCGTCTCCCTGGACGGCGCCATGATGCTCAGGTGTCAGCGGGCGCCGAGATTTCCCGTCTCGGCGCCCGTGGCAGCTGCTACGGCGTGGCGACCAGGACGATCCGGGTGATGTCCACTGCCCGATCGGGCAGTGAGTCCAGCCTTCCCTGCGTGATCTCGAACTGGATCACCTCCCAGACGCCGCTGACGATCGCGCTCTGGATCTCGGGCGGCACCGCATTCTCGCCGTGCGGCCGGGCCGGACCGAGCAGGCCGGTGAAGGTGTCCATCACGGCGTCGGCGCGATCGAGCGCGGCCGGGCCGGCGCTCGGCAGCTCGAAGAAGGCGAGCCGGGCGAAGAGCTCGTTGCCGGAGACGTACTCGAGCATCGCCCGCAGCCCGGCGCCGAGGGCCTCGGGGCGCGATTCGGCCGAGCGGTAGGCCTCCCCGGTGCGGGTCAGGCACTCGGCGCCGAGCACCTCGAAGGCGGCGAGGAAGGCGTCGCCCTTGTTGCGGAAGAGCTCGTAGAAGGTCTGGTGGGAGGTGCCGGCCGCCGCCGAGATCGTCGGGATGCTGAGGGTCTCGTAGCCGCGCTCGAACACGACCCGGGCGGCCGCGCGGACGATCCGCTCGCGCTGGCTCAGCTCGGCGCGGCTGCTCTTGCTGTCGGGTGGCTCGGACCAGTCGACCGCGGAGTCGCCTGGCGG
This sequence comes from uncultured Solirubrobacterales bacterium, assembly GCA_963836415.1. Taxonomy (GTDB): domain Bacteria; phylum Actinomycetota; class Thermoleophilia; order Solirubrobacterales; family 70-9; genus VRUE01. The sequence continues at coordinate 440,726 of CAWIJE010000004.1, read as the reverse complement.
CGGGGCCGGGGCCGGCCGCGAAGCGGCGGCGATCGCCTCGCGCACGACCGCCGAGTCCGGGCGCTGGTAGGCGAGCGCCCAGTCGACCAGCTCCTCGATCCGCTCCGGCAGGGCGTCCTGGTTGCCGGCGCGCAGCGCCCGGTAGACGACGCCGCGAATGCCGGCGACGATCGCGCGGATCGTCAACGGCGAGACCGGCCGGCCGCTGGGGGAGTGCTCGAAGCTCTGTTTGAACATCAGCTCGAAGGCTTCCGAGCCGGTCTGGCGATGGGTGGCGCCGACCGATCCGAGCGAGAGCGATTCGACCACGGCGAAGTGGGCCGCGCCGGGTTCCTCGACGACGACGTCGACGAACTCAGTCAGTGCCGCGACCAGGCGCTGGCGGAAGTCCCCGGGCCGGCGGAACGCTTCGCTGACCCGCGCGGCCGAGATCGCGAAGATCTCATCGAGCGTCGCCAGGAAACAGGCGGCCTTGCTCTCGAAGTGCTTGTAGAAGTCGCTCTTCGAGATCCCCGCCAGGCCGACCAGCTCGGCGACGGTCGTCTCGGCGTACCCGTGCTGGCTGACGGCCTCGAGCATCGCCCCCTCGAGCCGCGTGCGCTGGTGCTGCGCGACGAGCTCGGGCGAGAGCCGCTTGCGGCCGCCGGTCAGGGTCGGGAAGAGGGCCTTGCGCGGTTTTTGGTCGGGGGTTGCCGGGGTCATCGGGGTCGCTGCCTGGGCCTGACCAGGCGTACCTACCTTGACATGCCAAAGACCGTCTGGTTTGATCGTTCGCGTCGCAGGGTTTGCGGCACTGGGAAATCAGCAATGGTTCGGACGGGGATCCGGGTCTCTGGGGGGGACTCCCAGAGGGTCGGGGATGGCCGAGCAGAACGAGGGAGAGTTGACGGGTTGAGTCGCCAGGGTAGGGCGTCGTTCGCTGGATCGCTACGGAGGGTCGGCCTGATCGCCGGGCTGACCGTCGCTGCATGCCTGGGCCTCGGAGCCGGCTCCGCCTTCGCCGCCAATCCACCGCCGGACATCACCTTCGAAGGCGCCGAACCGGGCTACACCAGCGCCCACGTCAAATTCACGCTTGCTACCTCGGCGTTCCTCCTGCAATACGACGTCCAGTACACGAGCAACCTTTCCCCGGACGTCGAAGAATCCGAATGGCGGGACGCCCCCGACGGCGAAGGGGGCGGTGAACAGACGTGGCCGTACGAAAAGGCCCTGATCGGGCAGAGCTCCTACACGGTCAACGAACTGATCAAACACCTCGACCCGGGAACCAAATACCAGTACCGGGTCATCGTCCTGATGTACTACGAAATCGAACCCGGCGTCGCCGAATACGAAGGCCAGTTCTTCTACCCGCTCTCCTCCGAAACCGCGCAGATCTTCGAAACGAAAGCCGTCGCCAAGCCGGCCATTTCTTTCGACTCGATCTCCGAAGTCACGCTCGAAAGCGCCCAGTTCGACGGGAAAGTCAGCGCCAACTATCCTGGCGGCCTTGACGCTGAAGGCGAAGCGGCCTACCAGACCCATTGGGAATTCTCCTGCCAGCCGGTCTGCCCCGACCTCAAAGGCGGCGACGTCGGGCCCAACGACCCGACCACCCCCGTCTCCGTTGAAGCGACCCGGCTCGAAGCGAACACCTTCTACGAAGTCACCCTCACCGGCACCAACAAAGCCGGGTCGACCCGGGTCGAAAAATCATTCGCGACACCGGCCGTACCGCCGGCCGTCGTCAACTCGGCAGGTGCCTCCGACGGCAAAGGCGGCTACACGCTCGAGGGGACCGTCACCCCCTACAACTCGAAGGTCACGGACTGCCACTTCGAGTACGGGCCGACCGTCGCCTACGTCTACAAAGCCCCCTGCTCGCCGACGCCGACCGGCCGCGACGAGCTCCAGAAGATCCACGTCCCGGGGGCCGAAGGCCAGTTCAGGCTCACCTTCCGCGGTGCCGAAACCCCCGACCTCGAATGGGCGATCACCGCGACAGAACTGAAGGCGGCGCTGGAAGCGCTGCCGACGATCGGCGCGGGCGGGATCAGCAGCGTCACCCGCGCGCCGGAATGCTTCTTCTGCGCGGATTTCGAAGTCGGCTTCGCCGGGCCGCTCGCGGCCCAGAACCTCGGCCAGCTCAAAGGCTCGATCGGGACGATCCCGCTGAGGACCGCGCCGACCGGGGAAGACACCGGCCCGCCCACGGTCGAAACCCTGATCGAGGGCGGCAACAACCTGCCGGTCCTGGTCGAGGCCCAGCTCAACGGCCTGACGATCGGCAACAGCTACCACTTCCGCCTCGTCGCGACGACCGCCGTCGGCACCGTCGCCAGCGGCGACCTGCTCTTCACCCCGACCCTGGCGCCGCCGCCGCCGGACTGCCCGAACAACCAGCTGCGGGCCGAAAACCGCTCGACCGACCTGCCCGAATGCAGGGCCTACGAGATGGTCACCGCGCCGAACAAGTCGAGCGCCGACGCCACCCTCGAGGACTACACAGAAGATGGAAAGTCGTTGGCGTTCACCACCATCGCGGGCAACATCGACCAGTCGGGCCAGGGGAGGGCCGGGTTCCCGGGAAACCTCTACGTGAGCAACCGGGGAAACGGCGGCTGGCAGACGATCAAGAACCTCAACGGGCCGACTGGCTCGCTCTATACCGGGCCTGAATCTCTCCAGTTCTCCGGCTCGTCGCCCTCGATCTACTCCGCCGACCTCCAGACCTCTCTCTGGTACACGTACCCGGGCTCCCCCGGCCCTGGAGCGGGCGCCCGACCGTACCTGCGCAACGAAGAGGGAAAATTCGTCGAGATCGGGAGGACCCCCGGGCTCACCGGTGGGAGCACCCTCCTCGGCGTCGGCAACAGCTTCGACTGGGGTTACTCGGATGACCTGAGCCACGTCGCGATCAACGGCGAAGCCCCGCCCTTCGGAGTCATCATCGGGCCCGGCGTCTACGAATGGGTCGGGACCGGGGACGAGCTGCCGGAACGCATCGACGTCAAGGACAACGGCGAACCGATCTCGAAGTGCGGGGTGCTGAACTTCACCGGCGGCGCCGCCTTCGGCAACGCCATGTCGAAGGACGGGCGCGCGTCGGTGTTCACCGCCACGGGGGGCGCGTTCTGCAGCGCCCCGGACAGCCCCCCCGAGAACGAAATCTGGGTGCGGATCGACAGCAAACACAGCTACGACGCCTCGGAAAGCCACTGCACCCGGACGGGGGGCGATCCGGGTGGGGCCTGCGGCCCGCCGAAGCCGGCCAACTTCAAAGCCCTCTCCGAAGACGGCAAGCACATCCTCTTCGCCACCGAACAGCAGCTGGTCAACGGCGACACCGATCAGACCAACGACCTCTACGTCTTCGACCTGCCGACCGAAGCGAGCCCCCAGGGCACGCTGACCGAGGTCTCGGGCGCCCGCCCGAAAGCGGCCACCGAGGAAACCGGGATCGGTTTCACGACGCCGGACAATCCCCGCATCTCCCCAGACGGATCGACCGTGTACTTCCTCGCCGGCGGAGTGCTCGCCGACAACGAAGACGCGCTCGGCAACACCGCGGTCGAAGGGGACCACAATCTCTACGTCTGGCGCCGCGATGCCGCCCACCCCGATGGCCAGACGAAGTTCATCGCCCGCCTGCTCAGTTCCGAAATCCAGATGCAGCAATCCGAGGACGGCCGTTACATGGTCCTGGTCACGGCCACGCCGATCGTCCCGACCGACACCGACAACTCGCGCGACGTCTTCCGCTACGACGCCGACACCGGCGACTTGATCCGCGTCTCGGTCAACACCTCGGGCATCGGCGGCAACGACGACAACCGCGACGCCTCGATCGCCCAGGCGTCGCCCGCTCACCCTCCCGAGGCCCATCACATCAACACGGCGATCACGAAGAACGGCGAAATGATCGGCTTCAGCACTCCCGAGCAGCTCTCCCCGCAGGACGGCAACGAACTCTCCGATGTCTACCTCTGGAGCGCGGGCAAGGTCCACATGATCACCAGCGGCGGGCTCAACGGCGGCGGCAAAGAAGCGCGGCTGACGGGCAGCGGGCGCGATCTCTTCTTCCAGACTCCCGAGCCGCTGACACAGGCCGACCCCGATCTCGCGGTCGATGTCTACGACGCCCGCATCGACGGCGGCTTCCCCCAGAAAACGGCGCTGAGCTGCAGCGGAGAAGGCTGCCTGGGGGCCGCCGCCGGGTCGGGTCAGGTGCCGCCGCCGGCGACCGGTAACGGCGGCGGGCCGGGCAACGTCGGCGAGGTCTCGATAACGCTGAGCTCGATGAGCAAAGCGGAACGGAAGGCCTTCGCCGCGAGCGGCAAGGCGACTCTGCGATTGAACGCCAGCGCCCCTGGCCAGCTCGACCTGAAGGGGACCGCGAAATTCGGCCGCAAGCGAGGCCAGGCCTTCGTGGCGAGCCTCTACGTCGAGAAGCCGGGCGACCTGACCGTCCCCGTCTCACTCTCGAAGAAGGCCCGCAAGCAGCTTCGCCGCAGCGGCTCGCTGACGATCGAGCTCGAGATCGAATTCGGCGGCGCCAAACCGAAGACCTCGAACCTGGTGCTGAAAAAATGACCACCCGTCTTCCTCACTCGAGAGGCCTGATCGGCCTGCTGTGCGTGATCGCGATCGCCGTCGCCGCCTGGGCCGCTCCGTCCGCCCGTGCCGCCGGGCCCGAATGGGAAGTCACGTCGATCACGACCAGCGTGCCGGTCTTCCACCGAACCGAAACCGAGGTCATCACCTACCACGTGAAAAACGTCGGCGACACCGCGAGCGGCGAAGACGTCACGGTCACCGACGACCTGCCCGGGGCCAAGCTGATCGAAGCCAAGATGGTGTTCCCCTGCCCCCTCGCCGAACCCGTCGTCTGCACGTTCCCAGAAGGGTTCGGCATAAGAGTCAACCCCGGCGAAGAATTCGAAATCCCGATCAGGTTCTCGGTCAACAAAGACGCGCCGGACTCGATCACCAACACGATGACCGTCAGCAAAGGTGGCGCGCCGGAACTCACCGCCAGCAAAACGGTGCAGGTCGAAGACAAACGCAAATTCGACGTCCTCAACTTCAAAGCCGACGTCACCGACGAAAGCGAAGCGCCTTACTCCGTGGCGGGTGGGCATGGGTCCAGCGTCTTCAACAGCTACCAGTTCCCACTTGCCGACATCGAACCTGAATTCGGCCGGCCCGTCGAGGGGTTCAAGGACTCCTTCATCGACCTGCCGATCGGCCTCTACGGCAATCCCTCCGCGGCCCCCCGCTGCCCGGTGCAGAACATCGGCTTCGTTCCCAACTGCCCGAAAGGCTCCCAGGTCGGGACCCTGGCGCTCAACGGCTACCCCACTCCGCTCTACAACGTCAAACCCGACCGCGGGTACCCCGCCCAGTTCGTGGCGAGCATCGTCGGAACGAGGGTCTCCGTCTACGTCAACCCGCGTCCGCGCACCGAAGGCTACGGGCTGACACTGGGCGCGGTCGACGCTCCGCACTTCCTCATCTTCACCGCTTTCGAAGCCCGATTCTTCGGCTTTCCGCAGCGCGGGAACGAAACTCCGAGCGCCGAAGCCCCGTTCCTGACGAACCCCGTCGACTGCTCGAACAAAGACCCGGAATGGGGCGCCCTCCTCGACTCCTGGGAAACCGCCGCCCAGAGGACGCCGGCCGAAACCCCGGATCGCAGCGACCCGAACTGGAACCACAAAACGATCCCGGCCGTGCCGGTGACCGGCTGCGACAAACTCAAATTCGACCCCTCGGTCTCCATCGGCCCCGAACAGGGCCAGGGTGCCGGGCCGGTGCAGGCCGACCGCCCTACCGGTCTCGCGGTCGACTTCAAGTTCCCGCAGACCAACGACCCGACCGACATCAACACCGAATTCAATCCGTCTGAACCGCAGACGCCGGAGCCGAAGGACATCAACCTGAAGCTGCCGGCGGGGCTGAGCATCTCGCCCTCCTCGGCCACCGGCCTCCAGGGCTGTTCGGACCAGGCCGACGACCCGGCCGGCGACCAGGTCCATCTCGACACCGTCAACCCGGTCACCTGTCCCGACGCCTCGAAGATCGGCACGGTGACGACGACCACGCCGTTGATCGCGGCGCATGACCCGGTCACCGACGCGATCACCGGGGCGGAAACGATCGGCGGCGACGTCTACCTGATCAAGCCTCACGCCGGCGACTTCAGCCCGAACGGTGACCAGGAAGGGATCTTCCGGCTGCTGATCCAGATCTCCTCGCCCCGCTACGGCATCAACTTCAAGATCCCGGGGATAGCCCGGGCGGATCGTGAAACGGGTCAGCTGACGACGACCTTTACCGAAAACCCACAGCTGCCCGCCAGCACGCTGAAGTTCCACCTCAGGCCCGGCCCACGAGCGCCGTTGGCGACCCCGATCACCTGCGGCAACTTCGCGACGAACACCGAAATCGTCCCCTGGGGGACCCCCGAAGTCGCCACCGCGCAGCTGCCGGGGAGCTTCAGCGTCAGCGCCGGCGCGAACGGCTCCGCCTGCCCCTCGACGCCCGCGGCGCGGCCTTTCCATCCGAGCCTCAGCGCCGGCTCGGAGAACGCCGCCGCCGGGGCAGTCTCGCCGTTCGTCTTCACCCTCTCGAGGCAGGACGGCGAACAGGAACTGCGCTCGGTCGACGTCACCCTGCCCAAGGGCTTTGCCGGCAAGCTCGCCGGCATCCCCTACTGCTCCGACTCGGCGATCGCGGGGGCCTCGGGCCGCAGCGGCGCCGCCGAGCAGGCCTCGCCATCGTGTCCGGCGGCAAGCCGGGTCGGATCGGTCGTTGCCGGTGCCGGTGCCGGTGAGGAGCCCTTCCAGGTGCAGGGCGACGCCTACCTGGCCGGCCCCTACAAAGGAGCGCCGCTCAGCCTCGTCTTCATCACCCCTGCCGTCGCCGGTCCCTTCGACCTCGGCGACGTCGTGATCCGGGCCGCGGTCTCCGTCAACCGCGAAAGTGCCCAGGTCTCGGTCAAGACCGACCCGATCCCGCAGATGCTCGACGGCGTCCCGCTGCGAATCCGCTCGATCTCGACCCGGCTCGACCGCCCCAACTTCACCCTCAACCCGACCAATTGCTCGCCGCAGTCGGTGACCGCGGCCGCGACCGGCGCGAGCGGCGCCAGCGCGGCCGTCTCCAGCGCCTTCCAGGCCGGGTCCTGCGACAAGCTCGCCTTCAACCCGAAGCTCGCGCTCAGCCTCAAAGGCGGGACGAAGCGCAGGGGCCACCCGGCGCTGAAAGCTGTCCTCACCCCGCGTCCCGGTGACGCCAACCTCTCCCGCGTCTCGGTCGCTCTGCCGAACTCGGAGCTGCTCGACAACACCCACATCAAAACGGTCTGCACCAGGGTCCAGTTCGCCGCCGACCAGTGTCCGGCCGATTCCGTCTACGGCTTCGCGCGGGCGACGACACCCCTGGTGGCCGCTCCGCTCGAAGGCCCGGTCTACCTGCGCAGCTCCGACAACAAGCTGCCGGACCTGGTCGCCGACCTGCGCGGTCAGATCAACGTCGCCGTCGTCGGCCGCATCGACTCCTCCAAGAAGGGCGGCATCCGGACGACCTTCGAAAACATCCCCGACACGCCGGTGACGAACTTCGTCCTCGAACTGCAGGGCGGCGCCAAGGGCCTGCTGGAAAACAGCAGGAACCTCTGCGCCAAGACCTACAAGGCGACCGCTCTCTTCAACGCCCAGAACGGCCTCACCCTGAAGAAGGCACCGCCGCTCGCCAGCGCCTGCAAGAAGCGTCCGCACAAGGCGAAGAAGAAGCGGCACGCCGGTACGCACAAGCGGTCCCATCGCTGATGCGCAGGCCGATCACAATCGCCGCGCTGGCACTCTCGGCGCTCGCCCTGGCGGCCGCGTCGGCCAGCGCCGCGCCGCCGACGGTCAGCTTCGGCTCCGCCACCCCCGAATACGTCAGCGCCCAGGTCAGCGGCTCGATCAATCCGAGTGACAACCGCACCGGCTGGAACTTCCAGTACTCGACCAACCCCGCGGTCGAAGGCTGGATCGACGGGCCGGGCTGGCTCGAACAATTCATCGAGGCGGGCGCGCCGACGACCCCGGTCTCGGAAAACCTGCACGGGGTCCCGGGCTCCTGCTGCCCGACCTTCGGCGTCCCACTGACACCGGGCACCAACTACAAAGTCCGGCTCAAGGCGACCAACGTCGAAGGTGAATTCTTCTCCTCGGTCTCCGAATTCACGACGCTGCCGGTGGCCGCGCCGACGATCGTCTCGATCGCCGGCGCCTCCAACATCGGCAACTACTCGGCCGACGTCTCCGCCAGCGTCACCCGCGCGGTCGGCACCGACCCCGCCTTCAACGTCGAATGCCGCTTCGAATACATCAGCGACGCCGGCTACCAGCCGCGTAACGAGAAACAGCAGCTCAGGGTCAGGGCGACCGGCGGCACCTACACGCTCAGCTTCGGCGGCCAGACCACCGCCCCGATCGCCTACAACGCCTCGGCCGCGACCGTGCAGGCGGCGCTGCAGGCGCTCGCCCCGATCGGCGCCGGCGGCGTCACAGTCAGCGGTGGCCCCGGCAGCGCCAGCGGCGCCTTCCCCTACGCCGTCGTCTTCACCGGCCCATTGGCGGTCAAAGACGTCGAACAGATCACCGGCGACGGCAGCAACCTGGTCGAACCGGGGGAAAACGCTCCCGAACTGACGACCGTGACCGAGGGTCACCCCGAAGGCTTCGACGGTGGCTCGGTGGCGCCCTGTGACATCAACCCGATCAAAGACCCGGGAACTGCCCCGGCGACCGGCAAGCTGACGGGCCTCAGCGCCAAAACGACGTATCACCTGCGACTCACGGTCTCCAATGCCGGCGGCACCGACAGCGAGGCGGCGCCCAACTTCACGACTACGGGCAGCCCGGTCGTCCAGACCCAGTCGGCAAGCGACGTGCGCGACACCTCGGCGACCCTGGGCGGCAAAGTCAACCCGATCGAAGGGCCCGTCACCTACCAGTTCCAGTGGGGGGTCGATGCGGGCGGCAACGACGAAACCTACGAGAACACGGCCCCGCTCGAACCAGAAGCGCTGCCCTTCGAAGACCAGACTCTGCACGTGGTGACGACGCCGCTGAGCGAACTCGAACCGGCGACCAACTACCACTTCCGGATCGTCGCCAAGAACACCCTGACCGGCGAGGAAACCTTCGGCGTCGGCCGCGTCTTCACCACCCGGCCGACCCCGGTGCCGCCCGAGCCCTGCCCCAACGAAGCCTCGCGGGTCGGCCTCTCGGGGGCGCTGCCCGACTGCCGCGTCTACGAATACGCGACCCCGCACCTGAACGGCTCGGCCCCGGTGATCTGGCCCGGCTACGAAACGAAGGGAGTCGCCCCTGACGGCAGCGCCGTCGCCTGGGGAGGCGCCGATGCTCCCGACAACGCCGAAGGCAGCACCTCCGTCACCAACACCATGGTCGGCCTGCGCAGCCCCGACGGCGTCTGGGAGAGCAAGAGCCTCTCGGCCGGCACGCCGGAGGCCTCGGGCACCTACTTCGGCCTCAACTGGTCGACCGTCGGCACCTCCGAAGACCTGCGCCAGTCGCTGGTCTGGATGAACCAGAAACTGACTCCCGACGCGCCCAGCGGCACCAACCTCTACCTGCGCCGCGCCGACGGCAGCCTGCAGGTGCTGACCAGGATCGGCGCCCCCACCTACGGCTACGGCGGCGAACTTGTCGCCGCCTCGAAGGACTTCACCCGCCTCTTCATCGTCTCGACCGTGCGGCAGTACGAAACCGACCCCGAAGTCGCCCTCAACCCCTACGAATGGTCGAACGGGGAACTGAAATTGGTGACGATCCTGCCCGGCGGGGAAGCGGCGCCCCAGGGCGGCGGCCTGCCGACCAACCGGGCCTCGATGAAGCTGGTCTCCGACGACGGCAGCCGCGTCCTCTTCAACGCCACCGGCCTGCCCGACCTCTACCTGCGGATCGACGCCAAAGAAACGGTCAACGTCTCCGCCAGCCAGCGCTCTCCCAAAGACCCCAAACCGGTCTCCACCACGGCCTCGGCCGGGATCTCCGCCGACGGCTCGGAGGTGGTGTTCACCAGCAGGTCGGAGCTCACCGAAGACGCCAACACCGGTGAAACGGGTGGCGAAAAAACCGACGCCGGCAGCGACCTCTACTCCTACGACGTCGCGAGCAAAGTGCTCACCGACCTCACGGTCGACGACAAACCCGCCGACAAGGCGACCGGGGCCAACGTCGAGCACGTCCTCGGCGGCAGCGCCGACGCCTCCTACCTCTACTTCGTCGCTACCGGCGACCTCGCCCCCGGCGCCACCTCGGGCGCGCGCAACCTCTACGTCGAGCACGAAGGCACGATCGACTTCGTCGCCACCAACCCGGTCGGCAGCTTCGAACAGGGCTACCCCTTCTACGTCACGCCCAGCGGTAAACACGCCGCCTTCATGACCAACGAAAGCGAGACCGGCTACGACAACGCCGGTCACACCGAGGTCTACAAGTACACCTACGGCGGGGCGCTCGAGTGCGCCTCATGCCGGCCCAACGGCGAACTGCCGACCGGCGACGCCTCGATCGTCGGCCGCGCGATCAGCGCCGACGGCAGCCGCGTCTTCTACCAGAGCACCGACGCGGTCCTGCCGCAGGCGAGCAGCGGCCTGAGCAACGTTTTCGAGTACGAGGAAGGCGAAGTCCACCTGCTGACGCCGGGCAACGGCGCCCTCGCCCTGCTGAGCGGGGCGAGTGAATCGGGCGACGACGTCTTCATCGCCACCTTCGAAGAACTGGCGCACGGCGAAGGGCCGGTCTTCGCCCAGTACGACGCCCGCGTCAACGCCGAAGTGGCGCCGCCGACGACGTCGAACGTGTGCCAGGGAGAAAACTGCCGCGGCGCGCCGACCGCCGCCCCCGTGGTCCCGACCGCGGGCTCGGCGAGCTTCGAAGCGAACGGCAAGGTCACGGTCTTCGGCGCCCAGAGCGTCAGGGGATCGAAGGCGGAGCTGCGGGTCGTGGCGCCGGGCGCCGGCGAGATCTCGATCGCCGGCCAGGGGCTGAAGCCGGTCAAGAAACAGGTCTCCGGCGCCGGCTCGGTGACCGTGACGCTGACCCTCAAGTCCTCCGCCGGCAAGAAGCTGCGCCGCAAGGGCATCTTCAGGACCAAGCCGGAAATCCTCTTCCGCTCGAGCGGCGGCTCGACCTCACGCGCCGACTTCGCGGTGAAATTCACCGCTGCCGCGGCGAAGAAGGGGGGTGGCAAGTGATCGCGCTCGCCCGCACCCGGGCATCGCGCCTGCTCCTGGCGCTGGCGGCTACCGCCGTGCTCGCCGGCTGCTTCCACCTCGCCTCGGCGCAGGCCCGCGATTTCGAAATCCCGACCTTCGTCACCCCCGGCGTCAGCAAGGACCAGTCGCCGTCGATCGGCGCCGGCGCCCGTCCCTACGAACTGGTCAACAACTTCGTCGTCAATCAGACGCCGACCCCGGAAGAACTCTTCAACGGCGGCCACATCGGCCCGGCCGGGAACGTCAAGGACGTCACCTTCGAAATGCCGCCGGGCATCATCGCCAACGCGGCCTCTTTCCCGAGGTGCACCCAGGAGGCCTTCCACGGTTTCAACTGCCCGACGACCGACCAGATCGGCGTCGCGACGATCGGCCTCACCGCCGGGCAGGGCGGCATCCCCTATCCGGTCTTCAACATGGTCCCGCCGCCGGGGGTGCCGGCGCAGTTCGCCTTCCGCGTCATCGCCAGCAACGTCCACCTGAACTTCCACATCAGCGGCCGGGACCGACTACGGCCCGACCGGAACCCTGCGCGGCCTCAGCGAGGCGATCGGCCTGCTCTCCTCGTCGGTGCAGATCTGGGGCGTCCCCGGGGATCCCAGCCACGACGCCTGGAGGCTGACCAACAACGGCGGCTCGGCGGCCGGCCCCTATCCGGATCCGCCGCCGTACAAGTCGCTGCTCTCGAACCCGACCACCTGCGGTGAACCGCTGGTGACGACGATGGAAGCGACGACCTGGCAGGACCCGGGCCAGACCACCTCCGCCGCGCCCTTCGAAGCGCTGGCGATGAGCGGCTGCGACCAGGTCGACTTCAGCCCGACGATCGAATCGAAGCCGACCACCACCCTCGCCGACAGCCCCAGCGGCCTCGAATTCCACCTCCACATCCCCCAGAACGAAGACTCCGACGGCAACGCCGAGGCCGAGCTGCGGCAGAGCAAGGTCACTGCTGCCGCCGGGCCTGACGATCAACCCCTCCGCGGCGAACGGCCTCGGCTCATGCAGCCCCGCGCAGATCGGCTACACGGGGACCAACAACGAGCGCCAGCTGATCCGCTACGACCTGCCGCCGATCGCCGTCTCGGGCAGCTTCACCGTCAGCCGGCGGCGGCCAGAGCACGGCGCCGATCGCGGCGACCGCAAGCCGCGCCACAGTTGCCGCCGGCGATCGAAACCCTGCCCGGCCTGGCGGGCAACATCGCGGTCCGCGGCGCTCCCGGCGGCTGGATCGTCAGCTTCATCGGGGCCCTTGCCGGCACCGACGTCGCCGCGACTCGAAGGCACGCGTCAGCGACAACCCGAGCCAGACGATCGCCGTCACCGGCGAAGGCGGCGGCTACCGGATCGAATACGGCGGCGCCAACACCGACGGCAGCGCCGAAACCAGCTTCGGCGAAGGCTCGACCCAGGTCTTCCTCTCCAACCCGAGCCGCAAGGTGAACCTCGGCGAAGCGCTCGCCGGCCCGGGCATCGCGCCGGGGACCGAGATATCCGGCTTCCCGTTCGGCGCCGCCTTCCCCTTCGTCGAACTGAGCAAACCGACCACCTCGGAACAGAGCGGCGTCCACCTGAGCACCTCGCTGGCGCCGGCCGGCCCGGCCCAGGCGATCCAGGAAGGCCTGGCCCTGATCCCGGCGATCGCCACCGACAACCTCTATCCGGGCAACGTCTTCGTCAAAGAACTCGAAGTCAAAAAATCGACCCACTTCTACAAGGTGGTCTTCGCCGGTGACCTGGCCGGGACAGAGCCTGCCCTGACCGCGACCTCGACCCTGACCGGGCCGGGCGCCGGGGTGACGTTCACGCCCGGCCCCGCGCCGGAAGCCAAGCGCCTCAGCGTCGCCACCTTCGGCGCGATCGCGCCGGGGGCGCCGCAGTTCACCGACGCCCCCGCCGACTGCCCGCCCGCCTCGAAGATCGGCACGGTGCGGATCGACAGCCCGGCGGTCATCGACCATCCGCTGGAAGGGTCGATCTTCCTCGCCACCCCGAACCAGAACCCCTTCGACTCGGTGCTCGCGCTCTACATCGCGGTCGACGACCCGGTCTCCGGCCTCGTCCTCAAGCTGCCGGCCGAGGTCGTGGGCGATCCGGCCACCGGTCAGCTCACCACGACCTTCTCCGAAACCCCGCAGCTGCCCTTCGAAGACCTGCAGTTCGAATTCTTCAAGGGCGCCGGGGCGCCGCTGAAGACCGGGATCGCCTGCGGCACCTTCGCCGTCCACACCGAGATGACCCCGTGGACGGCACCGGAAGGCGGCGTCGCGCAGCCCGAAGACTCCTTCGAGATCGAAAGGGGCGCCGGCGCGGGGCCCTGCGTCAAGGACGAAGCCTCGGCGCCGAACACGCCGAAGTTCGAAGCCGGCACCTTCGAACCGACGGCCGGCCTCTACTCGCCCTTCACGCTGAAGATCGCCCGGGTCGACGGCAGCCAACGCCTGACCGGGATCGACGCGACCCTGCCCAAGGGCCTGCTGGCGAGGCTCGCCGGCGTCCCCTACTGCTCCGACGCCGCGCTGGCCTCGGCCGCGAGCTCGACCGGCAAAGCGGAGCAGGCCTCTCCCGCCTGCCCGGCGGCGTCTCGGGTGGGCAGCGTCACGGTCGGCGCCGGCGCCGGCCCGACCCCTGTGTACGCCAACGGCAGCGTCTACCTGGCGGGCCCCTACAAGGGCGCGCCGCTCAGCCTCGCCGTGGTCGCCCCGGCGGTCGCCGGGCCCTTCGACCTCGGCACCGTGGTGGTCAGGAACGCGCTCTACATCAACCCGGAAACGGCGCAGGTCCATGCCGTCTCCGACCCGATCCCCTCGATCCTGAAGGGGATCCCGCTCGACCTGCGCACGGTCCTGCTCAACCTCGACCGCGGCAAATTCACCAAGAACCCGACCTCCTGCAACCCGCTGGCGATCACCGGCTCGATCACGGCGCTGAGCGGGCAGAGCTCTCCCTACTCACAGAACTTCCAGGTCGGTGACTGCAACAAGCTCGGCTTCAAGCCGAAGCTGACCCTCGCCCTCAAGGGCGGCACGAAACGCACCGGTCATCCGGCGCTGCGGGCGGTCCTCACCGGACGCGACAGACGACTCCAACATCGGCCGCGTCGCCGTCTCCCTGCCCAAGTCCGAGCTGCTCGACAACTCCCACATCAAAACCGTCTGCACCCGGGTCCAGTTCGCCGCCGAAGCCTGCCCCGCCGCCTCGGTCTACGGCCGCGCAAAGGCGGTGACGCCGCTGCTCGACGCGCCGATCTCCGGCCCCGTCTACCTGCGCAGCTCCTCGCACGGCCTGCCCGACCTGGTCGCCGACCTCCGCGGCCAGATCGATGTCGTCCTCGCCGGGCGCATCGACACCGGCAAGGCGGGAGGCATCCGCACCACCTTCGAAAGCGTTCCCGACGCCCCGGTGTCCAGCTTCGTCCTCGAACTGCAGGGCGGCAGGAAGGGGCTGCTGGAAAACAGCACCAACCTCTGCGCCGCACGGCTACCGGGCGGTGGCGCAGATCGACGGCCAGAACGGCAAGAGCGCCGGCCAGCGCCCGCTGCTGATCGAACAGCTGCAAGAAGGCGGGCAAGGGCGAGAAGCGCGCGGCGCGCGGGGTGCGCCGATGAGGCGCGCGAGCTGCCTCGCGGCGACCGTCACGGCGCTGCTGCTCGGCGCCCTCGCCGGCCAGGCTGCGGCGGCGACTCCGCCGCCGGAAGTCACCGCGACCTGGGTCACGTCGGTCGGCAGCACCTCGGCCAACCTGCGGGCGGAAATCAACCCGGCCGGCTTCGCCACCAGCTACCGCTTCGAATACGTGACCGAAACCGCCTTCCTCGCCACGGGCTTCACCGACGCCCCGCGGGTGCCGGTCGGCAACGAAGCCTTCATCGGCTCCAGCGGGCTGCCGATCGCCGTCGTCCAGCACCTCGGCGGGCTCGAGCCGGACACCGCCTACCTGTACCGGATCGTCGCCTCCAACACCGGCGGTTCAACTCCGGGGCCGGCCCGTCCGATGACCACCAGGGAACCGGTCCCGAACACCTCGCTGCCCGAAGCCCGGGCCTGGGAGATGGTCTCGCCGGTCGACAAAAACGGCGGCGAGATCCAGAGCTTCGGCGGCATCCTCGGCGGCGGCGTGCTGCAGGCCGCCGAACGGGGTAGCGCGATCACCTACAGCTCGGCCTCCGCATTCGACGATCCAAAGGGAGCGCCGGGCGGCAGCCAGTACGTCTCGACCCGGTCCTCCTCCAGCTGGGACACCAGCAACGTGACCCTGCCGCTGCTCTCGGGCAGCTTCCCGGAAGCCTCCGACAGCGGCGTCCCCTACCAGCTCTTCTCGACCGAACTCTCGAGCGGCATCGTCAGCAACGGCCGCCGCTGCCTGAACTCCGCCTCCAGCAACTGCCCGGTCGAAAACGCGCCGGTGGCCGGTTCCGACGCGCCGGCCGGGTACCGCAACTACTACCAGCGCGCGAGCTCGACCGGCTCGTACAAGGCGCTGCTCTCGAGCGCCGACCTCAGCGACCTCGCGCTCGGCCCCGAGGACTTCGAACTCGCCTTCGCCGGCGCCACGCCGGACCTCGCCCACATCGTTCTCTCGACCTGCGCAGCGCTCACCGCCGGCGCCACCGAAGTCCCCGGCAGCGGCGGCGAATGCGACCCCGCCAAACAGAACATCTACGAGAAGTCCGGCGCCGGGCTGACCCTGATCAACACAGTGCCCGGGGCGAGCCTCGCCGCCCAGAGCCGGGCGATCTCCGCCGACGGCACCCGCGTCTACTGGAGCGACGGCGCCAACCTCCACCTGCGCGACGGCGCCCTCGACAAGCCCGTCGACCAGGCCGCCGGGGGAGGGGGGACCTTCGAGACCGCCAGTCTCGACGGCTCGGTCGCCTTCTTCACCAAGGCGGGGCACGTCTGGCGCTACGTGCTGGCCGACGAAACCGCGACCGACCTGACTCCGCTGGGCGGCGTGCAGGGGGTGCTGGGCATCTCCGACGACGGCAGCCGCGTCTATTACGCGACCGGCGCCGGCATCTTCCTCTGGGCCTCGGGCAAAGTCACCCCGGTCGGCGCGAGCGCCGCCGCCGGCAGCTTCCCGCCGACGACCGGCACGGCCCGGGTCAGCTCCGACGGACGCCGCCTGCTCTTCGTCTCCTCCGGCTTCGAACCGAGCGGCTACGACAACCGCAACTTCAAATCGAACGTGGTCGAACCCGAGGTCTACCTATTCACCGCGCCCGGGCCGGGGACCATCCCGGCGCACCTCTACTGCGTCTCCTGCAACCCGACCGGCGAAAGGCCCCTCGGCGGCGCCTCGATCCCGGGCGCCAGCCCCAACGGGAGCGCCTTCGGCGCCTACAAGCCGCGCGTCGTCTCGCCCGACTTCAAACGCGTCTTCTTCGACAGCACCGACGTGATGGCGCCCCAGGACACCAACAACGACGTCGATGTCTACGAGTGGGTCGCCGAAGGGCTGGCCGGCTGCGCCAAGAACCTCGGCTGCGTCCGACTGATCTCGAGCGGGCGGGCCGAAGGCGGCGCTACCTTCGCCGACGCCTCGGCCGACGGCGGCGATGCCTACTTCCTCACCGACGGCTCGCTGGTCCCGTCCGACCCCGGGCTGGTCGACGTCTACGACGCCAGGGTCGGTGGCGGCCTGCCGGTGGCGGCGGCGCCGATCCCCTGCTTCGGCGATGCCTGCCAGGCGCTGCCCCCGGAACCCGAAGACCCGACCCCGGGCTCTCTGCGCTTCCGCAGCTCCGGCAACCTGCCGCTGCCGAAACCGAAGAAGCCGCTGAAGTGCAAGAAGAACCAGGTCAAGAAGTTCGGCAAGTGCGTGAAGTCGCATAAGAAGTCCCACAAGAAGAAGGGGGGCCGCCGATGAGGGCGCCGCGCTCGAGCCGTCTCCCGCTCACCCTGGCGACGCTCGCGATCGCCGCCCTCGGGCTGGCGCCGGCCGCCGCCCAGGCGGACTTCGGCTTCCTCCCCGGTGACGCCGGCTTCAACGTCCGCGAGACCGCCGAAGGCGGCACCGAACCGGCGACCCTGGCCGGCTCGCACCCCTACTCGGTGATCACCGAAATGAACTTCAACCAGGCCGGCGGCGTCTCCGACGGCAACCTGCGAGACCTCGAACTCGACCTGCCCTCGGGCCTGATCGAAAACCCCACCGCGCTGCCGCGCTGCAGCGCCGAGCAGTTCGCGACCCCGCGTAGCTCGCCCTTCGAAGAAAGCCAGTCCGGCGAGAGCTGCTCGGGCGCGACGCAGATCGGGGTCGTCACCCTGAGGACGTCCCACGCGGGCGGCGAAACGAGGACCTTCGGCGTCTTCAACCTGGCGCCGACGCCGGGCTCCCCGTCCCAGTTCGGCTTCTCCCCCTACGGCGTGCCGATCA
Organism: uncultured Solirubrobacterales bacterium; assembly: GCA_963836415.1. Lineage (GTDB taxonomy): Bacteria > Actinomycetota > Thermoleophilia > Solirubrobacterales > 70-9 > VRUE01. The sequence continues at coordinate 423,066 of CAWIJE010000004.1, read as the reverse complement.
CGATCACCCCGCACGTGCGGGAAGCCAACCGCGAATACGGGCTCACCCTGGGGCTGACGAACTTCTCCCAGCAGCTCGACGTCAACGGGATCCGGCTCGAAATCTGGGGTAACCCGTGGGCGATCGCCCACAACGGCGAACGCGGCAACTGCCTCAACGAGGAAGAGCCCGCCTTCGAACGGGCGCTCTGCTCCGTCTCGGAACTGAGCCCGCCGCACACCAGCCAGGCCTACCTGACCCTGCCGACCTCCTGCGAAGCGCCGCTCGCCTTCACCGTCACCGCCAGCTCCTGGCAGCAGCCGGCGGAGGTGACGCGGACGGCGTCGACCCCGGCCCTGCAGAAATGCAGCGAACTCGCTTTCAACCCGATCGCGGCCGGGCAGCTCTCGACCGACCGGGCCAGCTCGCCGACCGGCTACGACTTCACCCTCGACAACAACAGCGCCCCCCTGCTGAACCCGGTCTCCCGCGCCACCTCGCAGGCCAAGAAGGCGGTCGTAATCCTGCCCGAGGGGATGTCGGTCAACCCGTCGGTCGCGGCCGGCCTCGGCACCTGCACCGAGGCCCAGTTCGCGGCGGAGACGATCTCCTCGCCGCCCGGGGCCGGCTGTCCGAACGAGTCCAAAGTCGGCGAGATCACGGTCACCAGCCCGATCATCGACGGCCAGATCGAAGGCTCGATGTTCTTCGCCGCCCCCCGCGTCAACCGCTTCGGCACCCTGCTGGCGCTCTACCTGGTGGCGAAGGCGCCGGAGCGCGGGATCCTGATCAAGGTCGCCGGCCGGGTCGATTCCGACCCCTCGACCGGCCGTCTGACGACGACCTTCGACGACCTGCCGCAGCTGCCCTACTCGCACTTCAGCGTCCACTTCCGCGAAGGCCAGCGCAGCCCGCTCGCCACCCCCCCGGCCTGCGGCGCCTACGCCACCAACATCGACACCAGCCCGTGGCTGAACCCGGACTCGGTCCTGCACCAGTCCTCGCCCTTCTCGCTCAACACCGGGGTCGGCGGCGGCCCCTGCCCGCAGGGCCTGGCGCCCTTCACACCGGGGGCGACGGCGGGGACGCTGAACGCCAACGCCTCGGCCTACTCGCCCTTCTACCTGCACCTGACCCGGACCGATCCCGAGCAGGAGATCACCTCCTACTCGGCCAGCCTGCCGCCGGGCCTGCTCGGCAAAGTCGCCGGCATCCCCTTCTGCCCGGAAGCGCAGATCGAGGCCGCCAAAAAGCAGACGGGAGCGGAATCGGCGGTCGCGCCCGCATGTCCGGCCTCGAGCCTGATCGGCCACACCTACACCGGCTACGGCGTCGGCTCGACCCTCTCCTACGCCCCCGGCACTCTCTACCTGGCGGGCCCATACCACGGCTCACCGATCTCGGTCGTCGCGATCGACTCGGCAAAGGTCGGCCCCTTCGACCTCGGCACCGTCGTCATCCGCTCGGCGATCCGGATCGACCGCCAGACCGCCCAGGTCTCGATCGACTCGATCGGCTCGGACCCGATTCCCCACATCCTCAGCGGCTTCCCGCTGCGCCTGCGCGACATCCGGATCTACATCGACCGGGCGAATTTCATGGTCAACCCGACCTCCTGCGACCCGTTCTCGGTGACCTCGACCCTGACCGGCGCCGGGGCGCGCTTCTCCGACCCCTCCGACGACCCGACCGCCGCCGCCCCCTCGCCGTTCCAGATGTCCAACTGCTCCGAGCTCGGCTTCGGGCCGAAGTTCTCGATCAACCTCAAGGGCGGCCACGAGCGCGGTGACAACCCGACCCTGAAGGCGGTGGTGACGCCACGCTCCGGGGACGCCAACCTGGGCAAGGCGACGGTCACCCTGCCGCCGAAGATCTTCCTCGCCCAGGAAAACATCGAAACCATCTGCACGCCGAAACAGTTCGACGCGAAAAACTGCCCGAAAGGATCGATCTACGGCAGCGCCAAGGCGGTCACGCCGCTGCTCTCGGAGCCGCTGACCGGCCCGGTGATCCTGCGCGGCAACGGCAGCGAGCGAGCCCTGCCCGACCTGGTCGCGGCGCTCTCGGGCCGCGGCGTCGAAATCGACGTGCTGGGCAAGATCGACTCGCGCAAAGGCGGCCTGCGAGCCCGCTTCGACGTCCTTCCCGACGCTCCGCTGACCAGGTTCACGATGACCCTGCGCGGCGGCGATCACGGCCTGATCGCCAATGCCACCAACACCTGCGCCAACCCGCAGGTGGCGACGGCGAAATTCATCGGCCAGGACAACGGGATCGAGACCCTGCGGCCGCCGCTCAAGTTCCAGTGCGGCAAGAAGAAGGCCGGCAAGGCGAAGGGGGGTAGGCGATGAGCGCGACGCACCCGCAGGCGGTGAGGATGCGGCGAGCGCCGGCCGCGACACTCCTCGTCTTCTTGCTGGCGCTGGTGCTGGCGGCCTCGGCGCACGCTGCCGAAACCCAGAACCATCAGTTCAAAGCGACCCTGATCGGCGGCCTCGACAGCGCCGAGAAACCACCGGTCAGCGTGCTCGACGCTCCCTGCGGAGTCGCGGTCCGCCCGAACGGATCGATCCTCGTCTCCGACTATTACCGGCGCACGATCCTGGGCGCGACGCTGCCGGAATTCTTCCCCGAAAACGGCCCCTGCACGATGGCCAGCGACCCCTTCAACGTCTACGTCAACTACCGGCACGGCGGGGTCGCCAACATCAGCACCGGCGTGATCGACCCGGGCCCGGCCAGTGGCATCGCCGTCGACCCGACCAGCTTCGACCTCTTCGTCGATCACCGCACCTCGATCGCGGTCTACGAAGCCCCGGTCGACCCGGGCGACGCTCCCAGCTTCGAAATCGACCCCGGCAGCGGCGGCGCGCTCGGCAACGGCTACGGCGTCGCGGTCTCCGCCTTCCCGGCGACCGAAGGGTACGTCTATGTCGCCGACGCCTCCGACAACACGGTCAAGGTCTACGACCCCTCGGCCAGCCTGACGGCGCCGGTCCAGGTGATCGACGGCGCCGGAACCGCCGCCGGGCGCTTCGTCTCGCTCAAGGACGCGAGCCTCGCGATCGACCAGACCAACGGCCACCTCTTCGTCGTCGACAACACCCAGCCGGGCTTCGAACACCCGCTGGCGGCGGTCGACGAGTTCAACGCCGCCGGCCTGCCGCGCGGCCAGCTCGAGCACGCCATCATCGACGGCCTGCCGACGGGGATCGTCGTCGACGAATCGGCGACCTCCGCCAACGGCCTGGTCTACGTCACCAGCGGCAACGGCTCGAGCGCCGTGATCCCGCCCGCGGGAGGGCCGCCGGCCTCCGAACAGGGCTCCCTCTTCGCCTTTGGCCCGGCCGGCGCCGGGCAGGTGCTGACCACGACGCTCTCCGGTAGCGGGTCGGGCTCGGTCAGCAGCTCGACCCCCGGAATCTCCTGCCCGGGCTCCTGTCAGGCCGAATTCAATAGCGGCACCAACATCACCCTGGTCGCGACGGCCGCCGTCGGCTCGACCTTCGTCGGCTGGTCGGGCGCCTGCACCGGGTCGGACACCTGCAAAGTGAACCTGGGAGCCGCCGCGACCGTCAACGCGCAGTTCGACCCGGCCCCGGTTCCGCTCGCCGCCCCGGCGGCTGCAACCGCGGCCGCTCATCTGGAGAGCGCCGCCGCGCCGGGCCCCGGCGCCGACACCCAGCAGGCGAAGCAGCAGGCCAAGCCGCACCGCGCCGCCTGCCACAACCGGCGCGCGCATCACAAGCGGGCCGGCTCCGCCCGTCCCCACCGTCGCTGCTCAAGCCGCTAGCCCGACACCCCACCGCCGACGGGCCGAATACACGACTCGGAGTGGCGAATTCGGCCCATCGGCGGGAGTTTGGGGAGCGGGGGTATGTTGGGAACGCGTCGGCGATCGGGCCGGGCATGGGAAAAGGAGAGTGTTTTGAGGAGCTGGGACCTGAAGAACGTCCGCGTCGAGCCGCACGAGCCCGAGATCCTCTCGACGGGGGACGACGCCCGCGCCATCCTGCTCTCGATCCCCGGCGGCGAGGAGCTGCGGGAGCACGAGGTCCACGAGCGGGCGCGGATCGTCCTCGTCGACGGTGAGCTCGACCTGGTCACCGCCGAGGGCGAGCGGGTCGAGGCGGCTGCCGGGCACATGTTCGAGCTCGCGCCCGGCGAGCGGCACACCGTTGCCGCCCGCACCGACTCGAGGATCCTGCTGCTGCTCAGCCCCTGGCCCGGCGAGGGCCACCCCGGCGCGATGACGCTGGAGGAGAAGGCCGACGTACGCGAGAGGGCGGCCCAGCACGGGCAGTAAAATCGCCCGGTGAAGGTGAGCTCAATCTGCGTTTTCGCCGGCTCCTCCGACGGCAACCGCGACGAGTACAAGCAGGCCGCGGAATCGCTCGGCCGGCTGCTCGCCGAACGCGGCATCACCCTCGTCAACGGCGGCTCGGGGATCGGCCTGATGGGCCGGGTCGCCGACGCGGCGCTCGCCGCCGGCGGCCGCGCGATCGGGGTCATCCCCGAGAGCCTGAAGGTCCAGGAGATCGCCCACCGCGGCCTGACCGAGCTGCGGGTCGTCGGCTCGATGCACGAACGCAAGGCCGAGATGGCGGAGCTGGCCGATGCCTTCGTCGCCCTGCCGGGCGGGCTCGGCACCTTCGAGGAGCTGATGGAGGCGGCGACCTGGTCCAAACTCGGGCTGCAGGCCAAGCCGGTCGGGATCCTCAACGTCGACGGCTACTTCGACCCGCTGCTCGCGCTGCTCGACGGCGCGGTGACTGCCGGGTTCCTCAGCACCGAGCACCAGGGGGTGATCGTCGCCGGCGGCGAGCCGCGAGAACTGCTCGACCGCCTCGCCGAGTGGCGCCCCCCGGCCGACTGGCAGCCGCCGGCCGACCTGCAGTCGGCGGCCTAGCTTTCCTTTACTGACCCTTTTCCAACTGATACTTTGCCTGGGTGCTGCGCGGTTGCCGCAGCGGGCCGGCTTGACCGGCCCTGGGAAAGCAGGGGAAAGGGAAACGGATCAGAAGCCGAGTGCCGCTCGGGAAAGCGGCTTCGCATAGGCGATCGATCGCCACGGTTGGACTGACGCTCAGCTGCGTTCTGTTCGTGCTCGCGCAGGCCTCGAGCGCCGACGCGGCGCTGGTCTACCCGGGCCAGGGCGAAGCGCCCTTCGCCGCCGAAGGCAGCGCGCCCGGCCAGCTTCAGAAGCCGCGCCGCGCCGCCGTCGATTTCTCGACCCAGGACGTCTTCATCACCGACGCGTCCGGTGTCGTCGACGTCTACTCACACAGCGGCGGGACCACCACCTACCTGACCCAGTTCGGCGGCGGCGTCCTCAAAGAACCGTTCGGCATCGCGGTCGACCAGGACAGCGGCGACGTCTATGTCTCCGACAAGGGCCTGGCGGCGATCGTCCGCTTCAGCGGCGACGGCGCGCCGGTGCCGACCTTCAGCGTCGATCCCACCTACGTCAGCCCGGCGCCCGCGGCGACGGCCGTCACGCCCGAGCAGGGCCTGGCCTCCTTCGCCGCGCCGATCGCGATCGACCCGCTCAGCGGCGACCTGATCGTCGCCGACACGGCCCAGGACCGGGTCAAGCGCTTCAGCCCGACCGGGGCCTACCTGAGCAGCTTCGACGGCAGCGCCGGCGGCGGTGGGTCCACCTTCACCGGTCTGCTCGACCTCGCCGTCGACCAGGCCGGGGAGATCCTCATCGTCGACTCCGGCACCGGCAATTTCAAGGACATCATCGAACTCAAAACGACCTCGACCGTCGAGCGCTACGACTCGGCCGGCAACCACCTCGCCACCCTGGAAGGGATCCACAGTCCCGGCGCGGTCGCCGTCGATGCGTCCAACCGGGTCACGGTCGCCTCCAACGACGCCTCCTATTACCTCAACCAGCCGCTCAAGATCTCCGTCTTCGATCCGTCAGGGCATCTGGTCGGCTCGGGGGTCCTGCCCGAAACAAGCACCTACGGCCTGACCGTCGCGATCGCCGCCGGCCCCGGTGACCAGATCTACACGATCACCCTCAAGGACCCCTTCTACGCGCAGTACGGCGAGGTGTCGGCGCGCGGCTTCGGCCCGCCCAGCGAGGTCCCCGGGATCGCGACCGGGGGCGCTTCGGCCGTGACCCGAAACGCTGCGACGATCTCGGCCCAGATCGAACCGGCGGGTGGCGACCCAATTGGCAGTTGCGAATTCGAATACACCGACGGGATAACCGCCAAAACCCTTCCCTGCGCGCCGGGTGGCCCGTTCTCGGCCTCCTCCGACGTGAGCGCCTCGCCGGCAGGCCTCGCACCGCAGACCACATACCGCTACTCGGTCAAGGCGAACAACGGCGAAGCGCTCGAAGGCGCAACCCGGGCCTTCACCACCGCCTCGGCCGTGCTTGACCTGGCGACCGGGCCGGCGACCGGGTTGACCCCGACCACGGCCACCCTCAACGGCTCCTTCGACCCGGACGGGAAGACGACCGAATACTTCTTCGAATACGGCCCTGACGACGAATACGGCGAGACGACGGCGAAAGCGACGGCCTCCTCCGGCTCCGTCTCCGCCGAGATCGACGGCCTCGCCGCCTACGGGACCTATCACTACCGGCTGGTCGCCAGCAACGAAATCGGCACCACGACCGGGCGCGACCTCACCTTCCAGACCACGCCGCCAGACCTGCCGACGATCTCAGCCACGGAAGCCACCGGCGTCAGTGGCTCGGCGGCGACCCTGCGGGCGCAGATCGGGGCCGGCCACGGAGAGACGGTCTACCGCTTCCAGTGGGGGTCAGACCAGACCTACGGCAACACGACCGCGGTCGGCGCGCCGGTCGGAGCCGAGGAAACCGCCTACGGCGCGAGCTCCGTCCTCGAAGGCCTGACGCCCGGGAGCGTCTACCACTTCCGCGTCGTCGCGACTAATTTCAGCGGCGTCGTCAACGGCCCTGACCGGACCTTCAAGACCGAGGGCGCCCCCTTCGTCAACGACGCCTCCGCCTCGGCCGTGACCCAGACCAGCGCCCAGCTCGGCGCCCTGGTCCGGCCCTCGCTGGCGGCGACGACCTACCACTTCGAGTACGGCGCGAGTGCCGCCTACGGCGCGGCAACCGCGGAGGGCGGGCCGGTCGGCGCCGATGAAGCCGATCACCCGGCGGGCGCGGCACTCGCCGGCCTCGCCCCCGGCACGACGTACCACTTCCGCGTGGTGGCGACCAACGCGATCGGCGTCGCGGTCAGCCCCGACCAAACCTTCTCGACCCTGGCGGTCCCAGTCGCCGTTCCCGCGCCCCAGCCGCTCAAATGCAAGAAGGGCCAGGTCAAGCGCAAGGGCAAGTGCGTGAAGAAGAGGAAGCCGGCGAAGGGCAAGAAGCGAGGGCCGCGCCATGGCTGACCGCCGCGGCTTCAAGGCGCTGCTCACCCTTTTCTTCTCCTCGATCGCGATCCTGCTCGTCGCCGGCTCGGCGGCAGCGGCCGTGATCCATCCCAAGATCGGTGAATTCGACGGCAGCGACACGACCGCCGGCCCGCTCTCCTTCTTCGGCACCGACAAACTCGCCGTCGACCAGAACAGCGGCGACGTCTACGTGCTCGACAAAACCAAGGGCGTGATCGCCAAGTTCAACGCGGCCGGTGTCGCCCAGGACTACTCGGCGCTCGGCGTCTCCTCGCTCGACGTCGGGCAGACCTGCATCGGCGGGCTTAAATTCCAGCAGGCGGCCAGCGACATCGCCGTCGACGGGTCCGACGGGCCAGGCAGCGGCAACATCTACGTCGAGGGTGACACCGCCGTCTGCGCCTACGACTCGAGTGGCGAGTTCCTCTGGCGGATGCCGGTCGTCTTCCACTGCGGGCTCACCGTCGACACCCGCGGCTTCCTGCTCGTCACCGAACCGTTCTTCAAACGCGAACAGGTGAAGAAGTTCGGGCTCGAAGGCAGCCCGCCCGCCGAAATCGGCAAATTCGAAGTCAGCCCGAACGGTGGCTGCTACCCGGCGATCGACGACGCCAACAACCTCTACGTGGTTCGCTCGGAAAGCAAAAACGTCGACAAATACCGCCTCGGGCAGCTCGAAAAGACGGTCGACAAATCCGCCGCCGAAGACCTCGCGGTCGACCCCGTCAACAGTCACCTCTACGTCCGTGACCTCGAAGGGTTCTCCGAGTACGACTCCGACGGGAACCTGATCAGCCACTCTGCCGCCACGTACGGCTGGGGCATCGGCGTCAACGGCTCGACCAACACGGTCTACGTCTCCGACGCGCTCGGCCACGTCTCGATCTACGGCCCGTACGTCACGATTCCAGACTCGACCACCGGGCCGGTCACCGATCTCGAACGGACGAGCGCGACGCTGACCGGGGAAGTCGGCCTCGACGGCGGCCCCGAAGCCAAAGAATGCCTCTTCAAATGGGGCACCGACGAAAACTACGGCAACGTCGCGCCCTGCGACCAGGCGACGCCGTTCACCGCTGACACGCCGGTCACCGCCTCGCTCTCGGGCCTCGAACCTGAGGTCACCTACCACTACCGGCTGGTCGCCGGCAACGACAACGGCAGCAAAGAAGGGGCCGATCGCATCTTCACCCCGCACGCCGTGCTCGGCGTCACGACCGGCGCGGCGAGCGAGGTTCAGACCAACTCCGCGACCATCGGCGGCAGCCTCGACCCGGACGGGATCCCGACCGAATACCGCTTCGAGTACGGGCCCGACACCAAATACGAATTCTCCTCACCGCTGACCTCGGCCGGAGCCGGAACGACCGCGGTCGACGTCAGTGCCCCGCTCAGCGACCTCGCCGAAGGTCAGGTCTACCACTACCGGCTGATCGCGCAGAACGAATTCGGCACCACCGTCGGCGAGGACGAGACCTTCGCGACCAGCCAGCCGCCGACCATCGACGCCGCCTTCGCCTCGGAAATCCGTGCCACCTCGGCCCAGCTCAACGCGAAGATCAACCCGCACGGCGCGGCCACGCACTACCACTTCGAGTACGGCACGACGGCGAACCTGGGCTCGAGCCTGCCGATCCCCGACGGCGAGTTGGCGGCTCTCGACACGCCGCAGGACGTCAGCGTCCAGCTCAGCGGCCTGCAGCCGGGCATCACCTACCTCTTCCGGGTCGTCGCGACCAGCGACAGGGGCACGCGGGAAACGCCGATCCAGCCGCTCGACTTCCTGCCGCCCGACTGCCCGAACGCGACCCTGCGCCAGCAGACCGGCGCCGGGTACCTGCCCGACTGCCGGGCCTACGAGCTCGTCTCACCGGCAAACGCGGGGGGGACCACCCTCTACTCCGGCGGCCCGACCTCTCCCGATGCCACCAGCCCCTCGCGGATGGCCTTCGTCGGCGCCTTCGGCCAGATCCCCGGCACCGGCAACCCGGTCAACAACGCCGGTGACCTCTACGTCGCGACCCGCACCAACTCCGGCTGGGAGACGAAGTACATCGGCCTGCAGGCGAGCAAGTCCTCGGCGATGTCCGGCTTCCCCTCACGGACCAGCGGCTCGCCCGACGACGTCCAGGACCAGGTCCTGACCAACCCGAGCATGAGCCTGATCCTCGACTGGAGCAACGGCCTCGGCCTGCAGCTCTCCTCGGGCCAGGGGCTGACGATCTCGGACTTCAACAACCAGACGATCATCTCCAACGCGCCCTACGTCTGGTCGGCCGACGGCGGCTTCGTCGATCGCTGGCCGACCAACCTCGCCGCGGCCGACGTCCAGACCTACCCCTGTTCGATCGGGGTCGGCGCCCAGACCCGCTGCACCACCTTCCAGGGGGACATGCGGGCCTCGCGCGACCTCAGCCACCTCGTCTACTCATCGATCAAAGTCCCCTTCGCTCCTGGCGGCAGGACCACGGCGCCGGGCTCCGTCTACGACAACGACACCGCCACCGGGACGACGACGATCGTCTCGAGGCTGCCCAACGGCCAGGACATCGAAGCCGAGGAGTCGTTGCTCGAATCGCCCTTCGCCGCCGCCGCCGCGGTCGAGCCGATCCGCATCTCGCAGGTGTCCGAAGACGGCTCGCACATCCTGATGGCGACGGCGAGCTGCCCGGCGACCGAATCGGCGACCGGCGCGCAGGGCTGCGACGACCCGCGGGTCGCGGTCGAATACCCGCAGAAGGTCCACCTCTACATGAGCGTCGACGGCATCACCTACGACGTCACCCGGGGGCGCCAGGTCGATCGCTTCATCGGCATGACCAACGACGGCTCGACCGTCTACTTCTCGACCACCGAACAGATGACGGATGAAGACCACGACAGCAGCGCCGACATCTACCGCTGGACCGACAACGACCAGCTGACCCTGGTCTCGATCGGCAACAACGGCGCCGGCAATAGCGACGCCTGCAACGCCTCCTGGACGACGGGCTGCAGCGTCAAGCCGCTGGTCGGCAAGTGCCCAGGCTGGGAAGACCGCTGCACCACCTCCCCCGCCAACGGCGGCCTCGGCGGCAGCTTCGGTGGCAACTGGTCCGACCGCCCCGGTGGCGCGGGTGGCAGCGGCCTCACCGACAACCCCGTCGCCGGCGTCAGCGGCGACCTCTACTTCACCTCGCCGGAGCGCCTCGACGGCACCCGCGGGATCGACGGCCAGCAGAACCTCTACGTCTTCCGCGAAGGCGCGGTGCAGTTCGTCAGCGCCCTGACCCCGGGCAAACTCTGCATCACCGAGCAGGCGGCGCCGTACTGCTCCTCGACCCCGATCCTGCGCATCCAGGTCTCGCCGACGGGCGGTCACGCCGCCTTCCTGACCGCGAGCCGGATGACCTCCTACGACAACGGCGGCAAGCCGGAGATGTACCTCTACGAACCGGGCAACCAGACGATCGAATGCGCCTCCTGTCGCCCCGACGGCACGCCGCCGACCTCGATGGTCGAGGGCAGCCAGAACGGCCTCTTCATGACCGACGACGGCCGCGTCTTCTTCTCGACCAAGGACGGCCTCGTCCCGCAGGACACGAACAAAATCCGTGACGTCTACGAGTTCAGCGGCGGCAGCCCGAGGCTGATCTCGGCCGGCACCGGCTCGGTCAGCGCCGAAGCGGAACCGGGTTTCTCGATCGGCTTCGGCGGCCACTCGTTGCCAGGCCTGACCGGCGTCAGCCGCGATGGCCGCGACGTCTTCTTCGCCACCTTCGACACCCTCGTCGGCCAGGACCAGAACGGCAATCAGCTCAAGTTCTACGACGCCAGGTCCAATGGCGGCTTCGCCTTCGTGCCGCTGCCGCCGCCATGCGAAGCGGCCGATGAGTGCCACGGCGTGGGCAGCTCGCCGGTCGCCGACCCGATCGTCAGCACCGGCGCCGACTTCGGCAAGGGCGGCAACGCAGCCAGCCCGCCGAAGAAGGCCAAGAAGGCGAAGCACGCCAAGCGCAAGGCGGCAAAGAAGAAGCGACATGCCCACAGGCGGAACGGAGGCAAGCGGTGAGGGCCCGGCTCGCGATCCTCGCCGTCGCCGTGCTCGCCTGTCTCGCCTGTCTGGCCGGGGTCTCGCAGGCGAAAACGCCGATCAAAAGCTTTAGCGCGCAGCCCTCGACGACGCAGGCCGGGGGCCACCCCGACGTGCTCTTCCGGATCGACCCGGAAAACCACAACGAGACCAAAGTCAACTCGGAATGCAACTGCGAGGACCCGCGCGACATCAGCATCGCGCTGCCGGCCGGCCTCGGCGCCGACCCACACGCGACGCCGCAGTGCACGGGGCTCGAGTTCGCGATCAAGGCCTGCCCGCCGTCCTCGCAGGTCGGCGTGATCCAGATCCGGGTCCTGTTCGGCGTGATCATCGGCACCCAGGCCGTCTACAACCTGGTGCCGCGGGAGGACGAGCCGGGCCTGCTCGCCTTCTACATCCCCGAATACAACGTCCCGCAGTACCTGGTGATCGGCCCGCGCACGGGGTCCGACTACGGGCTCAACGCGATCGCCTCCTCGAACGTCCACATCCTGCCGCCCGAAGACCTGGCGCAGGTGATTTGGGGCGTCCCCGCCGACCCCATCCACGACGCCCTGCGGATGCCGCTGGGGACGGTCGGCTACGGCGGCCTGTTCAACCCGAAGACGCTCTGCGACGCCAACAACAACCCCTCAACGGACGACCCCAACACCGTCCGCCAGCTCTGCGGCGGCGGGGCCACGCCGGTTGCCTCCTCGGCGCCCGAAAAGCCGCTGCTGCAGAACCCGACCAGCTGCGGCGTGCCGCTCGCCTCGAACCTCGACATCCTCGCCTACGACGACGAATCGACCCACGCCGACGCCCCCTGGCCGGCGACCTCGGGTTGCGACCAGCTCAGCTTCAACCCGACCCTGGCGGCGCGGCCGACGACGAGCCAGACCGACACGGCCTCGGGCCTCGACGTCGATCTCAAGGTCCCCCAGTTCGTCAGCCCGACCGTGCCCTCTCCCTCCGAGATCAGGGCGACGACCGTGACCCTGCCGGACGGCTTCTCGATCAACCCGAATGCCGCCGACGGCAAGGTCGCCTGCGCCGACGCCGACGCCAATTTCGGCAACGAGCGCGCCGCCCAGTGCCCGGAGTCGGCGAAGGTCGGCACCGTCTCGCTGCAGAGCGCCTCGCTGCCGGGGCCGATCTCGGGCGCGATCTACCTCGGCGAACCGCGGGATGGCAACCGCTATCGGATCTTCCTCACCGCCGACGGCTTCGGCGTGCACGTGAAGCTCGCTGGATCGGCGATCACCGACCCCGGCAGCGGCAAGATCGTCGTCTCCTTCGAAGACCTGCCGCAGGCGCCCTTCCAGAGCTTCGAACTTCACTTCTTCGGTTCCGAGCGCGGCCTGCTCGCGACCCCGACCCGCTGCGGCACCTATCCCGTGGTCAGCACCTTCACCCCCTGGGACTCAGCCCTCCCCGACCAGAGCTCGACCCAGTTCTTCGTGCTCGACTCGGGACCCGGCGGCAAGCCCTGCCCGAATCAGGCCCAGCCGTTCACGCCGCACGTCGTCACCGGCTCCGAAAATCACACCGGCGGCACCCACACGTCCTTCTCGCTAAAGCTGACCCGCGAAGACGGTGACCAGGCCCTGCACACGATCACGGTCTCGACCCCACCCGGCTTCGCGGCGACCCTGAGGGGTGTTCCCTACTGCTCCGACGCGGCGCTGGCGGCCGCGGCGGACCCCGACCGCAGTGGCGCCGCCGAGGCGGCAGCGCCGAGCTGCCCGGCGGCCAGCCGGGTCGGCAGCGCGCAGGCCGGGGCCGGAGCCGGAACGCACCCGCTCTACGTCCCCGGCAGCGTCTACCTCGCCGGCCCCTATAAAGGGAAGCCGCTCAGCCTCGCCGTGATCACGCCGGCCGTCTCAGGGCCCTACGACCTCGGCAGCGTCGTCGTCCGGATCGCGATCGAAGTCGACCCGGCGACGGCGAAGATCACGGCGAGCTCGGACCCGCTGCCCCGAATCCTGGCCGGGATCCCGCTGCGCCTGCGCTCGATCCTGGTCAACCTCGACCGGCCCGACTTCACCCTCAACCCGACCAACTGCGACCCGTTCGCGGTGAATAGCACCGTGAGCGGAGATGGCGGCGCCGTCGCCGCGCTCAGCAGTCCCTTCCAGGTCACCAACTGCGCCGATCTCGACTACGGGCCGAAGCTCTCGCTGCAGCTCAGGGGCGGGACGAACCGGCGCGGCCACCCGGCGATCCGGGCAGTGCTGACGACGGCCCCCGGCGAAGCCAACACGAAGTCGGTCACCGTCGCCCTGCCCAAGGGCGAGCTGCTCGACAACTCCCACATCGGCACCATCTGCACCAGGGTCCAGTTCGCCGCCGACGCCTGTCCGGCGGGCTCGATCTACGGCCGGGCGAGCGCCGAGACGCCGCTGCTCGACGCGCCGCTGAGCGGCAACGTCTACCTGCGGGCCGGCAACCACAAGCTTCCCGACCTGGTCGCCGACCTGCGCGGCCAGATCGACGTCGAGCTCAGCGGCCGCATCGACACGGTCGGCGGCGGCTCGCTGCGGACGACCTTCGACGGCGTCCCCGACGCGGCCGTCAGCCGCTTTGTCCTCGAACTCGACGGGGGCTCCAAAGGGCTGCTGATCAACCAGTCGAGCCTCTGCGGGAAGCCGAAACGGGCGAAGCTGAAGATGACCGGGCAGAACGCCGTCGTCAAAACCTCCCAGGCCAAGCTGCAGGTCAGCTGCGGCGCCGGCAAGAGGTCCAAGCGAGGCCGGCGATGAGGGCCCGGACCGCTCTCGCCGTAGCTCTCTGTGCCGCGGTCGGGGCATCGCTGGCGCTCGCCGGTGCCGCCTCCGCCGCCCTCCTGCGTCCGCTCGAACGGACGATCCCGGTCTCGATGGCGAACCCGGCCCCCGCCGCGATCGCCGTCGACAGTGAGGACAACGTCTACGTCCTGCAGCCGAACGAGACGACGGTCGAGAAACACGACTCCACAGGCGCCCCCTCCAACTTCGGCTTTCCCGCCTGCATCGACCCGGAAGCCTTCTGCTACATCACCGAAAACCGTCTCTACGGAACCCCGGACGGGATGTTCCACTACGGCTTCTTCTTCAACGCCGATCTCGCGATCGACAACTCGGGCGGGCCGGCCGACGGCCACCTCTACGTGACCGACGCCGAAGACAGCCAGGGGATCGACGTATTCGACTCGGTCAGCGGCGAGTTCCTCGGCTACATCAGGCCCGGCCTGGCGACCCCGGACCACGGCGGCACGGCCTGCTCGGTCGACGTCGACCAGTCCACCGGCGATATCTACGTCGGCTTCGAAAGCGGCCACATCGACAGATTCAAGGTCAACGACGCCAACCCGAACAGCGACTCCTTCGTCGCCCAGATCCGCAACCTGCCCGAACCGCCGTGCAAGATGGCGGTCGACCGCTCGGGCAACGTCTACGTCGGCGAACCCGGCGAAGTCGTCAAATACCCGCCCGCGGCCTTCGGGCCTCCGCTCCCGCCGAGCACCTCGATCGACGTCGGCGCCCAGGTCACCCCGACCTCGATCGCGATCGACCCCGACAGCCAGGCGCTGGTCGTCGACGAGGGCAATCAGATCAGCGAGTACGACAGCTCGGGCAAACCGCAGGGCACCTACGGCGACACCCTCCTGGTCAACTCGAAAGGCGTCGCGGTCGAGCACGACCGGGTCTACGCCTCGAGCGCGGAAGGGTTCGGCGCGCCGAAGAACGACGTCTCCGTATTCGGCACCGCCCAGGTCTACCCGGACGCGATCACGAAGCCGGTCACCGACCTGCTGCGCGAAACGGTCACCCTCAACGGCGAAGCAGGCCCGGCGACCGGCGCCCCGGTGACCGAATGCGAATTCAGGTGGGGCACCGACCTCAGCTACGGCAACAATGCCCCCTGTTCGCCCGCCACGCCCTACTCGGCGCTGACCGATGTCAGCGCCTCTCTCTCCGGCCTGACTCCCGGGGTCGAATACCACTACCGGCTCTTCGTCACCTCGGCCAACGGCACCAATTTCGGGCGTGACTTCAGCTTCGTCGCGCCGTACGTCGGCGGCGTCCACACCGACCCGGCCAGCGCCGTCGGCCGTACCAGCGCCACCCTCAACGGCAGGCTCGACACCGAGGGGATTCCGACCCAGTACTTCTTCGAATACGGGGTCGACGGCAGCTACGGGCAGAAAGCGCCGGCGACCCCGCTCACCGCCTCGCTCCCCGCGGGGACCCAGAGCGTCAGCGTCAACCTGACCAAACTCCAGGTCGGCACCGAATACCACTTTCGCCTCGTCGCCTTCGAGACCGCCGAACCGGAACTGAAGACCTTCGGCAACGACCAGACGGTGATCCCCTCGATCGAACCGCAGGTAGGCGCCTACGTCACCGACGTCAACACCGACGGCGTCGTCCTCCACGGCGAGGTCAACCCCAACGGCCTGCCGACCGTCTACCACTTCGAGTACGGCCTGGATACCGGTTACGGGACCACGATCCCGCTGCCGGACATGGACATCGGCTCGCCCGTCGTCCCCCAGGACGTGATCAACCCGATCAAAGACCTCAAACCCGGGACCGTCTACCACTACAAGGTGGTCGCCAAAAACGACCACGGCACGGTGCAGAGCCCGGATCGCACCTTCACGACCTTCAGCCTCCCCGACCTGCTCGTAGACACCTGCCCCAACGCGCTCGAGCGCCAGCAGACGAGCGCCGCGCTGCTGCCCGATTGCAGGGCCTACGAGATCGTCTCGGCCGCCGACGCCGGCGGGCACGACGTCGAGTCCGACCTCGATCCCAATGGCGAGCCCTATGGCGGGTACCCCTACGCGACGGCGCCATCGCGGGCGCTCTACGCGATCAAGGCCGGCGGCGTCCCGGGGGTCGGCAACCCGACCAACTTCGGCCCCTCGCCCTACCTCGCGACCCGCGGCGATGACGGCTGGACGACCACCTACGTCGGCATTCCGGCCGACGCGGGGGGCGCCAACGGGCCCTTCGCCTCCGTCCTCGGCCAGGCCGACGCGAGCCTCGACACCTTCGCCTTCGCCGGCCCGGGCATCTGCTCGCCCTGCTTCCCCGGCGGCGGCACCGGACTGCCGCTGCGGACACCCCAGGGCGCCCTGGTGCAGGGCATGGCCGGCTCGCTCTCGCCGGGCCCCTCGGCAGCGCTCGGCGGCTACGTTCGCCGCTACCTCTCCGCCGACGGGGTCCATCTCGTCTTCGGCTCGACCGCGCAGTTCGAGCCCGACGGCGCCGCCAACGGAACCGACGTCTCGATCTACGACCGCAACCTCAGCACCGGGGTGACCCAGGTCGTCTCCAAGACCCCGGCCGGTTCGACGATGACCGGTGCCGGCATCGGCTCCCTCGACCTCTCCGCCGACGGCTCGCGGATCGTCGTCGCCGCGGAGATGAGCTCCGACGCCGACGGCAACCGCTTCGGGCACCCCTACATGCACGTCGGCTCTTCGCCCGCCACG
Organism: uncultured Solirubrobacterales bacterium; assembly: GCA_963836415.1. GTDB lineage: Bacteria > Actinomycetota > Thermoleophilia > Solirubrobacterales > 70-9 > VRUE01. The sequence continues at coordinate 406,159 of CAWIJE010000004.1, read as the reverse complement.
CTCGACCTCGCCCGCGGGTCGACGGCCGGCGACCGCTTCGCCGGGATGACCGCGGACGGCTCGCGCTTCTACTTCACCAGCGACGACGAGCTCGGCGCCGACGACGATACGAGTGCCGACCTCTTCGTGACCACAGTCGAGGGCGGCACCTCGTCCGATCCCGAGCCGGTCTCGACCGGCAGCGGCAATGCCTGCGACCCGGTCGCCAACTCCGCCGGCCCGCACTGGAACAGCACCGGCGCGGGGCCGAGCTGTGACGTGGTGCCGATCGCCGGCGGCGGTGGGGTGGCCGCGGGAGACGGCACCGTCGCCTTCCTCACGCCGCAGGCTCTGGGCGGCGAAGGCACCGCCGACCAGCCCAACCTGTTCATCGCCCGCCCTGGCGCGGCCCCCGAGCTGGTCGCGACCCTGGAGCCCGACAACCCGATCGTCCTGCACGCGCTCGACGGGACCGACCAGGCGCAGAGCGGTGACTTCGAGTTGACCGCGAACGGCAAATTCGCGGTCTTCGTCTCGACCCTGCCGCTGAACGGCTTCGACAACGGCGGCTTCAACGAGGCCTACCGCTTCGCGACCGGCAGCGGCGAATTGACCTGCGCCTCCTGCAGCCCGACCGGAGCCCGCACCGTCAGCGACACCGGCCTCGCCTCGAACGGCTCCAGCGTCAGCGAAGACGGCCGCGTCTTCTACACCAGTGCCGACCCCCTGGCCCTGCGCGACAACAACGGCCGCAAGGACGTCTACGAGTGGGGAGGAGGCCAGATCGACCTGATCTCCGGTGGCACCGGGACCTCGGATTCCGGGCTGCTCTCGGTCAGCGCCGACGGGGTCGACGCGTACTTCTTCACCCGCGACAAGCTCGCCGAACAGGACGAGGGCAGCCACGCCCTCAAGATCTATGACGCCCGCGTCGGTGGTGGGTTCTTCGCGATCGTCCCGCGCAAACCATGCGCCGCCTCGGACGAGTGCCACGGGCCGGGCACCGAAGCCCCGGCAAGCCAGCCGATCAGCACCATCGTCGGCAAGCCGGCAGCCAAGCCAAATCCGATCTCCAGCTGCAAGAACAAGCACTTCGTCAAGCGCAAGGGCAAGTGCGTGAAGAAGAAGGCGAAGAAGCCGGCCAAAAAGCGGGGGTCGCGGCGATGAAGCGCGCTCTGCTCGGCACGATCGCGACCGCGATCGCCCTCGCCGGCCTCACGGTCCCTGCCCACGCGACCGAGTCGATCGACTCTTTCAGCACCGCGATGTCGACCTCCGAAGCGGGGGGCCACCCGGACCTGACGACCTCCTTCACGCTCGATTCTCCGGGAGTCCCGGAGGCGGCGAAGAACGTCAGTCTCAACCTGCCCGAGGGGATCTTCGGCGACCCCAACGCGGTTACGCAGTGCCCGGCCGACGAAGCCGCCAAGTTCTCCTGCCCGGCTGACTCCCAGGTCGGTCTGGTCACGATCCACGCCCGCCACGAAGGTATCGACGACGTCCTGCTCGGCACCGCCCCGGTCTACAACAGGGTCCCGGAGGGCGCCGATGAGACCGCTCGCCTCGGCTTCGTCGTGCCCACCCTCAACATCCCGGTGACGATCCCCGTCACCGTGCGCACCGGCTCGGACTACGGCCTGCGCCTGACCGTCTCGGAGCTGACCCAGTTGGCGCCGCTGGCGGGCATCGACCTGACGATCTGGGGCTTCCCGGCGGCGAAGTCGCACCTCGCCGAGCGCTTCGGCGCCGGCAACCTGGCCGAACCCGCCGGCTGTCCGGGCCAGCCCGACACGAGCTGCAACTTCAACCTGACGGCGTCGACGCTGCCGGTCCGTCCCTTCACAATCAACCCCTCGCAGTGCACCGGCAGGCCGCTGGTCGCCGAGCTCCAGGTGCAGACCTACCAGGACCCCACCCACCTTTCCAAAGCCCAGGCGGAATACCCGCCGGTCAGCGACTGCGACCAGCAGGTCTTCCGCCCGGTGATGAGGGTGCGCCCGACGACCGAGGAAACCGACGCGCCCTCGGGCCTCGACCTCGATCTGAGCACCGAACAGTTCCTCGGCGAAGCGGTCTCGCCGGCGGAGATCCGATCGGCGACCGTGACCCTTCCCGACGGCTTCACGATCAACCCGGACGCCGCCGACGGCCAGAGCGCCTGCACCGACGCGCAGGCCAACTTCGGCAGCGACGGCCCCGCCGCCTGCCCCGACAACTCGAAGATCGGCACCTTCTCACTCGAGACGCCGGCGCTCGCCGGGCCGATCGGCGGCTCGATCTACTTCGGGACCCCGAAGCCGGGCGACACCTACCGGATGATCATGGTCGCCGACGGCTTCGGCATCCACGCGAAGCTGGTCGGCTCGGTTCGTCCTGACCCGCAGACCGGCCGCCTGACCACCGTCTTCGAGGACCTGCCACAGGTCCCGTTCAGCCTCTTCAGCATCCACCTCTTCGCCTCGCAGCGGGCGCTGCTGGCGACGCCCACGCAGTGCACGATCTACACCGTACAGTCGACCTTCGTCGCCTGGAACGACTCGCTCGCCCCGCAGTCCTCCCCGGCCAACTTCGGCCTGCGGACGGGACCGAACGGGACCTCCTGCCCGGGAGTCCTGCGCCCCTTCCACCCGCGCCTCTCCGCCGGCACCTCGAACGCCACGGCGGGCACCTTCTCCGACTTCGCGCTGAAACTCGACCGTGATGACGGCGACCAGTTCCTCGGCGACCTCAACTTCAAGATGCCGCCCGGCTTCACCGGCTCGCTGCGAGGAATCCCCTACTGCTCGGAGGCGGCGATCGCGCAGGCCGCCGCCAATCCCGGCCTGACCGAGCTGGCGGCGCCCAGCTGCCCGGCGGCTTCCAGATCGGCACCAGCAACGTCTCCTCGGGCCCGGGACAAATCCCTTCCACAGCGTCGGCAGGATCTACATGGCCGGCCCCTTCAAGGGCGCGCCGCTCTCGCTGGCCGCGGTGACGCCGGCGCTGGCCGGCCCGTATGACTACGGCACCGTCGTCGTCCGGGTCGCCCTGCGCGTCGACCCGCTGACAGCCCAGGTGACGGCGCTCTCCGACACCGTGCCCTCGATCATCGGCGGGGTGCCGATCAGGATGCGATCGATCCGGGTCAGCCTCGACCGCCCGCATTTCACTCTCAACCCGACGAACTGCGATCCCTCGACGGTGGACTCACAGGGGATCGGCGACCAGGGAAGCGTCACCGACTTCTCCTCCTACTTCCAGGCGGTCAATTGCAGCACCCTGCCTTTCAAGCCGAAGATGACCGTGCGCCAGACCGGCGGCAGGAAGGTGACGAGGCGGGCGACGAACCCGACCCTGCAGTTCGACCTCACCACCCGCGCGGGGGACGCCAACATCAAGTCGCTCGAAGTGACGCTCTCCAACGCATTCCAGATCGACCAGCGCCACCTCGGCAACATCTGCTCCGAGAAAGAGCTGGCGGCGACCCAGTGCGCGGGCCGGACGCCGATCGGCAGGGCATCGACGACGACCCCGCTGCTCGACGATCCCCTCGCCGGCGCCGTCTACGCGGTTTCGGGATCCGGCGGCCTGCCGCGCCTCGCCTTCATCCTCGACGGCCAGGTGACGTTGATCCCGCGCGCCGACACCGCGACGGCCGCCGGTGGCCGCCTGCGCACCACCGTGCCCGTCGTCCCAGACGCGCCGATCGGCCACTTCCGGCTCGTCGTCTTCGGCGGCAAGACGGGATACCTCAGCAACACCCGCGACCTCTGCCGCAACCGGCCGGTCGTCAGCCTCGTCTTCACCGGCCAGAACGGCAAGGTCCGCAAGCAGCGGACCAAGGTCAAGACCAGCTGTGGTGGGTCCAAGCGCAAGAGCGGGCGGGCGAAGTCCGGGAGAGGCCGGCGAGGCTGAGGCCGGAGTAGGTCGCCCGGTCCTGGTTTTGGCGGCGACCGCGACTGAAGCGCGGCGGCCCCCCGGCATCAGCCGAGGGGCCGGTCATCGCTGCCGCGCGGAGGGTCAGCCGGTGAACTGCGACGGACCGCGGTGCGGGTGGAGCACCGGGAATGGCACCCGGAGGTTGATCTTCACCGTCTTCGGTTTGGTCGAGTCCTTGAACGTCACATGGGCGACGACAGCGTGAGTGCCAGGGGTGTTTGACACGTTTGTCTGCGTCTTGGACGTGTTCGGGATCCGCTTGCCGTTGTCGGTGAAGACGACATGCTTGATCTTCCGGCCGTGGACGGTGGCCGGGATTCCGGCGGTGGTGGTCTTACCGCGGGCGATGGTCGCACTGCCGTTGCCGACGGCAGGCTTGCTGCCGGGCTTGCCCTTGCCCTCGGCGGTCGTGCTTCCCGAGCCGCGACCGGGTGTGGGCGTCGTGCCGGTAGGGGTGGTGGCGGTCTCCGTCGCCCCGGTTGGCGTCGGCGTGGAGCCGGTCGGCGGCGTTGCCGTTTCGTCCGGCGGCGGAGTGGTTTCTTCTTCCGGCGGATTGGTGGTGGAGCAGTCCGGAACGCTGAGCGTGTCTTCGATCAAGGTCACCGCGCCGTTGCGGGCGAGGAGGCGGCCGAGGACCGTCGCTTTTTCGGTGACGGAGATGCTTTCCAACGCCATCAGGTTGCCGACGAACGAGGTGGTCGAACCCAGCGTCGCCGAGCTGCCGACTTTCCAGTACACGTTGCAGGGGGAGGCGCCGTTGACGAGAATGATCGAACTGGCCGACGCGGTCGTCAGGGTCGAGCCGATGACGAAGACGAACTGGGCATTCGGATCACCCTGCGCGTCGAGCGTGAGCTGGCCGGTCAGCTGTGCCGAACTGGAGAAGCCGTAGGCGCCGGCGGTCAGTTTCTTGTTGCCGAGATCTTCGTCGGTCAGGTCGTTTGCTTCTGAGATCGGCTGTTTGGCGGCCTCGTTGTAGGCGACGGTGACGTCTGATTGAGCCTGGTGGGCGACTTCGTCACTTTCATGGGTGACGCCGTTGACCACTGCGTTTTCGAACCCGGTGAGCGAGGTGCCCGACCAGACACCGAGGTCACCGTTGAGCACCGAGGTGCGTTCGTTGGTCACGGCCGACGCGCCGAGCACGACGAACGGTGAGGCGGTGCCGAGGTTGACGGCCGATGCCTGGGCCGCGACGGGAACCGCCGCGAAGGCAAGGATCAATGCGAGAGCGAGACCGGCAAGCCGGCCGCGTGTGAGATCGAATCGGTTGGACAAGAGTGCCCTCCCTTGTGTCGAGCAGCCAGTCGACGTTCCTGAACTCCGCCGCTTCCCGCCTCAGGGGCGGCTCGGGTCATGAGGTCTCGGTAGCCCGGCTGACTCCGACGGAGTCCCGCGGCTTTGCGGACTCGTCTCGCGACGAGGGTGCCTGTATCGAATGGGGGTTGCCCTGGTGTACCGAGCCCAATCGCCGACGGCCGGCGGCGACTTTACCCCCGGACACCGGAGCGGACGTCCGTTGTCGACACCCCGAGAGAGGCTCAAACGGCGCCTCCGACGACCTTTAGCTCTGGCCGCGTCACCTAGACGAATCTATGAGCAAAGCTCTAGTACATCTGTGCTTCTATGGCGCATGGACTTCGCGCAGAACGAGCCGGCCTTCACCTCGCTTCCGGCGACGCCTCCACGCGATGTCCAGCGGGCCCGGCACACCCGATGATCGTCGCCGCCGCGATCGCGAGCGCAGCCATCTCCCTTGCGGGGCCCGCGCCCGCCACGCTGCATGGAGACCTCGATGCCGCCGCCGCTTACTGGCAGCAGGGCACTCCTGCCGGCTGCTCGACGGAGACCGCCGGCTACTCCAAGCTGCCGGGCCTCGTGCTCGGCGACGCGACGATCCCGGATCCCATGGCAAGCGGACCGTGCGATATGACGATCGAAAAAGGTCTTTCTCCTCGCCTGCGGTGCCTGACCGTGGTCCACGAGTACGGGCATTGGCTCGGCTTGCACCACTCGAAGAACCGACGCAGTCCGATGTACCCGGTCATCAACAAGGGGGCAATCGTCCCCGAGTGCGACGAGGCGTAGGCAGAGGTTCGAATCGGCCTGCGCTCGCGCAGGCGAAGAACGCGTCGGCCGGCGTCGCCAAGGTCGACACCGTAGGCCCTCGGCGAACCGCCCGTCCGCGGTCGAGGGTCAGGTCAGGGCGCTTCGTAGTGGACGTGGCCCGCCCCGTCCGTCTGCGTGACCACGAAATCGGTCTCGACCCGGCCGACGCTCGCCTCGCAGAAGAACTCCAGTCCCTTCGCCTGCTGCACGTCGTTCGGGCAGGTCACCCGCGCGTGAAGTCCGCGCTGCTCGAGGCTGCTGCGGGCGATCGCCTTCTCGATCCTGGCCGTGTTCAGCGTGGCGCTCGGGTCGGAGTCGGAGGAACCGCAGGCCGCTAGCGCGAGGCCGAGCGCGGCGATGCCGCCGACTGCACATGGGAGGCGCAGAGCGCGGCCGGCTCCCCGGAAGCGCTCTGCCGTATTCGACCGAATCTGGTCATCTCGGGGTTCCATATGTGAGCCTTTCGTCATCTGCGTTCGGTTAGGCGATCTTCTCGATCACCAGGGAAGCGTTGGAGCTCTGCTGGGTTCCGCCGATCACGAGTGCGAGGCCGACGGCCGCGGCAGAGGTGTGGTTTTTGATCGTCAGCACGCCGCCCGCCGGGACGATCACGATCGCCTGTCCGGCGTTCTGCTGAGTTCCGGCGCCCGAGCCATAGATGGAGCCCCCGACGACCGATTCGTTGAGGAAGATCGCGAACTGACTAGGCTCCGTCCCGGAGATCGAGAAGCTGACCAGGTAGGTGCCGGCAAGGGCGATTTCGACTCCGGCCGCTCCCGCGCCGTGTTTGATGCCAGAGCTGATCACGCCCTCGGAGTCGAATTTGACCGCGCTCTCGATCGGCACCGTCTGCAGGCCGACGTTGTAGAGGAACGCGTATTGGGCGAGGCCATTCGAGCCGGCCGGGCCCGTGGCTCCAGCCGGCCCTTCGGCCCCGGTCTCGCCCTGGACGCCCGCTTCTCCCTGAGCGCCGGCTTTGCCGGCTGGTCCCTCGGCGCCTTCGGCTCCGGGATCCCCAGGCGGCCCGGCTTGACCTTCGGGGCCGACGGCGCCGGTTTCACCCTGCACGCCTTCAAGACCTCGCGGCCCTTCGTCGCCTGCTTCGCCCCGCGGCCCTTCGGCGCCGGCTTGACCTTCGGGTCCGGCGGCGCCGGTTTCACCCTGTACGCCTTCAAGACCCTGCGGCCCTTCATCCCCCGCTTCACCCTGCATCCCTTCGGCACCGGCTTGACCTTCGGGCCCTTCGGCACCGGCTTCACCGGTCTCGCCCTGAACACCGGCTTGACCTTCGGGCCCTTCGACACCGGCTTCGCCGGTTTCGCCGTCGGCGCCGCCTTCACCGGTCGCACCTTCGGGGCCGATTGCGCCCGCTTCACCCTGCGCGCCTTCCGCACCCTGCGACCCTTCGGCGCCGGCTTCTCCTTGAGCGCCGGCTTGGCCGCTCTGGCCTTCGGCACCTTCAGCACCGGCTTGACCTTCGGCGCCGGCGGCGCCGGTTTCACCCTGCACGCCTTCAAGACCTCGCTGCCCTTCGTCGCCTGCTTCGCCTTGCTGCCCTTCGGCACCGGCTTGACCTTCGGGCCCTTCGGCACCGGCTTCACCGGTCTCGCCCTGAGCACCGGCTTGCCCTTCGGGCCCTTCGGCACCGGCTTCACCGGTTTTGCCGTCGGTGCCGCCTTCACCGGCCGCACCTTCGGGGCCGATTGCGCCCGCTTCACCCTGCGCGCCTTCAAGACCCTGCGACCCTTCGGCGCCTGCTTCTCCTTCAGCGCCGGCTTGACCGGTCTGGCCGTCTGCACCTTCGGCGCCGGCTTGACCTTCGGGGCCGACGGCGCCGGTTTCACCCTGCACGCCTTCAAGACCCTGCGGCCCTTCGTCGCCTGCTTCGCCCCGCACCCCTTCGGCACCGGCTTCGCCGGGAGGTCCGTCCCCCCCGGAGGCGCCTGCTTGCCCGGTCGTCCCCGGAGCGCCTTCAGCGCCGGTAGCACCGGTCGCGCCTGCGGGCCCCGGAGCTCCGATCTCTCCATGGACGCCCTGCAGTCCTGGCGCTCCATCCGCGCCTCCGGGTCCGGTGGCGCCGGCCTGTCCGCGCGAGCCATCAGAGCCGTCCTTGCCGTTCTTGCCGGGGAGACCGTCTGGGCCGCGGGACCCTCTCGCCGGCTTGCATGGCGGCGGCGGCCGGTGCTGGCCGCATCGCGCCGAAGAGGTGTTGACGCGCCCGGTGAAACCGGGCGTGCTGCAGGGATGGACGGGATGCAGCGGTGGGCAGGCCGCCTCGGCGATGCCGGCGCCGGCAAGCACAGAAAACGAGATGCCCGCAGTGGCCAGGGCCCTTCGCGCAGCATGCATGGATGACCTTCCTTTTCTGACTCCGGGCCGGAGAAACTGCCGACCTGCGGGTTTCACCAGAGGGCTGGGGGCGGAGGCCGAGGGCCGGTCGGTCAGCGCGATTGCTGTCGTCGGCGGGTGAAGCGACCGTCGGGCCGTGTATCGACAGTCGGTAGACATAACTTGATCGCCTACCTCACGATCGTGAGCGGGACCCCGGCACCGATGCGCCGGGCCATCCACGTGATCGCCCGCGTGCTGAGCCGTATGCAGCCGTGAGAGGCGGCCGTGCCCAGCGAGCCGACGAGGTTGTTGGTCCCGTGGAGGGCGATCTGGCCGGGGCCGCCCTCGAATTCCTGGAACACGTTGGACCGGGCGCTGGTCGCGAGCGCGTAGGGGCCACCGGTTTCATATGGGGACAAGGCCAGGGCCTCTTCGATGAAAAAGGAGCCTCGAGGCGTCGGAGTCGAGGGCTTGCCGACCACGGCGCGAAAACGGCGACGGGGATGGCCGTTGTGGAAGACGACGACCTGCTCCGTTGCCCGGCGGACCAGGATTCGCCACTCGGTCGAAGAGCTGTGGGTGCGGTTCGCTGAGATCCATCCGCTGTGTCCGTTCGGCCGACCGGGAAGGCGTACGCGGAGCCAGGCGCCGCCGTCTCGGCTCCGGCGCCGCCCGAGGACGGGGAGGACCGTTCGGCTGCGGGTCAGGGGCCGCCTCGCCGCAACGGTGTCGACGCGGCCCGCCTGGCGGTTCGGGGCCCGGCGGGCGACGTGGTCGCGGAGGAGCGCGACGGTGCTCTGCTGCCGCTGGCCGTGCGGAGCAGCGGCTGATCCAGAAGAGACGACGATGCAGCCGAGACTGGCCGCGATCAGGGCCGAGGCCAAACCCCGACGCCCCCGGCGCGAGCCGGGCGTGAAGGCGACGCGCTTAATCCTCTTACCGTTCACGGGTCCTATCCGATGGGGAGCAGCAGACGTGCCTGGAGAGTGCTCTGCTCGATGTGCAATCGCAGTCGGGTTGAACGGCGGGGGCGGTCAGCCCCCGCCCCGGGCTTGGACGAACGTTGCGAGCCGCGACGCTGCGAAGTCAGGTCAGTCGTCGCCGGCGACGACGATCGCGTCGCCCCCGGCCGCCTTCGCTTCGTAGAGGGCGAGATCGGCCTCGAGCATCGCGTGGCGCGGCCTCCCTTCGAGCGATGCAATCCCGATCGTCGCGGTCAGCGACTGCTCCCTGCCCACCGCCCGGATCGCGCCCAAGGTCCGGGTCGCCACCTTCTCGGCCTCGACGGGCGTCGTATGCGGGAGCAGGAGCGCGAACTCGTCGCCGCCGAGCCGGGCGGCGAAGTCGCCCTCGCGAAGGCAGGAGTGGATCGCCCTGAAGACCGACCGCAGGATCGTGTCTCCAGTCGCGTGGCCGAACGTGTCGTTGATCTGCTTGAAACGGTCGAGGTCGAGCATCAGCACCGCCACCGGCGTGGTCTCCGGCGAGTCGCCGAGGAGCGCGAGGCGATCGTCGAATGCACGGCGATTGGGCCCCCTCGTTATCGCATCCTCGAAGGCCAGCTTTCGGTAGTCATGGGCCATCCGCGCGTGGATCCGCGCCAGATCGGCGGCGTCGGCGGTGGCGCCGAGCATGAGCCCCTCGGGAGATCGGTCGGTCTGGGTGGCGGAGGCCCCCGCCGTGGCGACCGCGGGGTCTCCACGCGTAGAGACCCCCTCGATCCGGCGAAGCAGGCGCGCGACAAGGGTCACCAGGCCCTCGACGCTTCGTGACCGGACCACCAGGTCTGGTCGCCCCATGCCCTCGGCGATTCCCTGCCCACCGAGCAAGATCGGGAGCGCCGGGAAGTCGGCTTGGAGGCGGGCGATGGCGCCTGCCAGCGAGGAGTCCTCGGGTGGCAGGGTGCTTGAGAGGCCGACCAGCTCCGGCTCTCGGGCCTCGATCGCCCCGACGAGGGCCTCCAGCGGCACATCGCCGCCCAGGTAGATCACCTCGTATCCGGCCAGCTCGAGCACGTCGGCAGCCATTCGGAGGCCGAGGGAGTGGTGTTGGCCGGCCACCGCCGCGAGCAGGATCCTGCCCGGGGTCGAGGTGGCCCGCCCGAAAGTCGATCCATAGGCGCTTGCCATCACCCGGTGGGTGAGCGCGGTCGCGAGGTGCTCATCCGCGACCGTGATCGCGCCCTCCTCCCAGAGGTTGCCGATCCTCCACATCGCAGGGGAAATCACGCGTGAGTAGAGCGCCTCGATCCCCATTCCCCCCTGCAGGCACTCGAGCGCGATGCGCTCGGCGGCTCCGCCGTCTGCTGCGCGAAGTGCGTCCCCGTAGCTGCGGGAAACCCCCGCCGAAGCCCGGTCGACCAGCCTTCGATCTAATTTTTTTGTTGGGTTTTGCAGCGGGAACCTTCGCTCACTGAGTGGCGATATAGGAACAAACGCCGTCGCTCTCTTAACCGAATTTCGCTCTTTTTACGTTAACGTCATTGTGTGAACCGACACAAAACTTTCCATCCCATTCGTCGGCTTTTCTCTCTTCGAGACGACTCGTAGCCACTGAATGGGCGTCGGTCTGACCCCCTCCTCCGCTCTGTTACCTCAGGGTCTGGACGAGGTCCGCATTTTGGTCACCGACGACCAGCCCGAGATGCTCGAGCTCATCGATCGGGCACTCGGAGACGCCTATCAGTGCGAGTTTGCGAGCAGCCTCGAGGAGGCCTACGAGAAGCTGGCGCGCGAGGACTTCCAGCTCGCGATCTGCAACCTCGCCGCTGACGGCCACGTCGGGCTGGAACTCGCCCAGCGAGATCGGCCCGACCACCCGGACACCGCGACCGTGGTCCTGGTGACCGGAGAGGACGACCCCGGGGCCGCCAGAGCGCGCCTTTGCCCTCGGCGTCTTCGGCTATCTGGTCGAGCCGTTTCTGGCCGGGGCAGCTGCTGATCACGGTGATGAGCGCACTGCGCCGCCGAGATCTGGAGATCGCCGCAGGCGCTCACACCCGGAACGGGAAGACCGCCACCAGGCGATCATCGACATGGCGCCGATGGGGATCTACGCCAAAGATCGCTCCGGTACCTACGTCATCGCGAACGACAAGGCGGATGAGCTGGCGGGGATGGCGCCGGGCGGGCTTGATCGGCAAGACCGACGACGCTTTCCTGCCTCCGGCGAGCTCGACCTCGGGGCCGTCAGCGATCGTCGTGTCTTCGAGGAGCGGATCCCACGAGCGCCGAGGACATCGTCGAGATCGGAGGCGTCGACAAGACCTTCAAGACGATCCGCTTCCCGCTTCTCGACGAGGACGGCGAGGTCAATGCCGTCGGCGGCATCTCGGTCGACGATAACCGCCGAGCGGGCGGCGACCAGCCTGCGCGGCGAGCTGTGGCCGCCCAGCAGAAGTCGATCGACGAGCTGCAACTCTCCCGCCGGGAGACGATCGAGGGGCTGGTCAAGGCGATCGAGCTGCACGACTTCCCGACCGGCGAGCACGTCGAGCGGATGGCCGCGATCGCCGCTTTCCTCGGGGCCGAGCTCGGGCTCGACCCCGAGCGAGTCCAGCTGCTCCGTGTCGCGGCTCCGATGCACGACGTCGGCAAGATCGGCGTGCCGGCAGAGATCCTGCGCAAGCTCGGGTGCCCTCACGTCAGAGGAGCGCACCGTTATGGAGCGCCATACGGTGGTCGGCCACGCGATCTTCGCCGACTTTGAGAGCGAGCTCTCCCGGGTCGCCAGCAACATCGCCCTCACCCATCACGAGCGTTTCGACGGCAGCGGCTATCCGCAGGGGCTGATCGAGGATGAAATCCCGCTTGAAGGACGGATCACCGCGGTAGCCGACGTGTTCGACGCTCTCCTCAGCGATCGCGCGTACAGGAAGGCGCTCCCGGTCGAGGAGGCGGTGGCGATCATGAGAGCGGGCTCCGGCACACAGTTCGATCCGGACATAGTCGAGATCCTCCTCGACAACCTCGAGACGACGCTCTCTCTCCGCCGGGATTCCATTGCCGGGCACGGCTGATGGCAACGCTCGCGCTCGGCGCCGGAGGATCGGAGGTGGCCCTGCGGGACCTATGGCGACGCCACGGAGAGGGAGATGCCGCCGCACGCGAGCGCCTGATCCTCAATTACGCGCCCATGGTCAAGGTGATCGCCGGGCGCCTGCGAGGTCGACTGCCGCCCCACGTCGAGATTGACGATCTGATCGCGGCGGGCCTCAACGGCCTGCTCACCTCGGTTGAGCGCTACGACCCGGTGATCGGCGCGCCGTTCAAACACTTTGCCGAGTACAGGATCCGGGGGGCGATGATCGATGCGCTCAGGTCCCTCGACTGGGTGCCCCGTGCGGTTCGTGAGCAGGCGCGCGAGATCGAGGCTGTCAGTGCCCGCCTGCGAGCCCGGCTCGGACGTCTCCCGGAGGAGGCCGAGATTGCCTCCGAGCTGGAGATGGACGTGGACGAACTGCGTCAGAGCCTGCTGCAGATCGACAACTCGAAGCTCTACTCGTTCGACGCGCCGATGCGCTCGCCGGACGCGGACACGGGTGGCGACTCGACTTTGCTCGACACGCAGGTGAGCCAGGGCATCGCCGGCCCACAGGAGGCGCTGGAAGAGGGAGACGGGATCGCCCGCCAGAAGCTGCAGCTGGCGAAATCGATCGCTGAGCTACCGCAGGACCAGCAGTTCGTCCTCGCCTGCCGCTACCAGGAGGACCTGCGATTGGGAGAGATCGCCGAGGTCATGGGACTCAGCGAATCCCGCATCTCCCAGCTCCACGCCCTGGCGCTGGTCAACCTGAAGGCAGCGATCCTCGGCACGGTTGGCGCTGCCGACGAGCTGATCCAGTCCCATCCGTGAAGCCGCCGATGGCACCAACCGGTCCGGATCGGAATCAACACGTCGACGATGGCGATCAGGCCCTGGCCGATTCCAATCAGACCGAGTCCGACAGCGACCAGGGTGCGGCTGACGTCGACCAGGTCGCGTCGGAAAGGGACCAGGCGGCCGCCGAAGAGGATCAGGCCGCCAGTGATCGTGACCTAGCGGTCGGCGGGGACCCCGGCGTTCACGATGCATCGCGCGACGTCCGCGAGCAGAGCGCCCACCAACGCCGCGCCGGCGACCAGGACAGGAGTGGGTCCGCAGTGGCCCGTGACTCGGTTGCCGACGCTCGAGATCTTGCCGCTGCCGCCCGAGACCGCGCGGCGACCGCGCTCGACCGTGAGGCGGAGCGCCGCGAAGCCGGCCGGAGGGCCGAGGATGGGCCCGAGCCCGAGTCCACGACGGGAGGTCGGACGGCGACGAGTCGGCAGCGCATGGCGGCCGACCGCAGTGCCGCAGGCCAGGCCAGGGCCCGAGCGGAGCGCGATCGCAAGGAGGCTGCGAACGACCGCAGGTGCGCCGCGGCAGATCGACTTCGCGCCCAGCAGGAGCGCGACGAGCTCTCACGACAGCTGATCGCGTCTGAGTACGACGCCCTTACCGGAACCCGCACGCGGGGGCCAGGGTTGGCGGACCTCGATCTTGAGATCGATCGAGCGAGGAGAACCGAGGGCCTGCTGGCGATCGCCTACGTCGACATCGTCGGCCTCAAGGCGGTGAACAGCGCTGAAGGACACTCAGCCGGGGACGCGCTGCTCAAAGGCGCGGTGGCTGTGATCCGTGCTCACCTCCGGACCTACGATGCGATCGTCCGGGTTGGCGGAGATGAGTTCGTCTGCGTGATGTCCGGCGCGGCGCTGGGAAGTGCCCGCCATCGCTTCAAGTCGATCAAAGCCGCGTTGGCGGCCGATTCGAGCCTGGGGGAAATCAAGGTGGGTGTGGCCGAGCTGGGCCCGGATGACAGCGCCGCCGAGTTGATCGACCGGGCGGACGCCGAGCTGTCGCCCAGAGGGAGCCGATCGCAGTGAGCGGTGACAGATCCGGCCCGGGACGACGCCTGCCGGGCTCGGCGGCCTGGACGATCTTGACCCCGGATGAGACGGAATTGCCGAACATAGACGCAAGCGAGTCTCCGGCACGCATCCTGATCACCGACGACCGACCTGAGACGCTAGACCTGATCGACAGCTCGCTGGGCGTGCTCTACGACTGCGAATTTGCCGGCAGCGTCCAGGAGGCACGCGAGAAACTCGTCGGCGGCGACTACCAGCTGGCCCTCTGTGACGTCAACGCCGCCGGTGAGGCCGGCCTGTCCCTGGCCACCCTGATCGTCAGCGAGTTCCCTGACACCGCGGTGGTTCTGCTCACAGACGAGGACGATCCCAAGGTCGCTGAGAAAGCCTTCGATCTCGGCGTCTACGGCTACCTGGTCGAGCCGCTTCAGCCCGGCCAGCTCCTGATCACGACGATGAACGCCTTGCGCAGCCGCGAGCTGGAGACGGCGAGCCGGGCTCACAGCCGCAACCTGGAAGCGCGAGTGCAGGAGATCCTCGACGTGGCGCCGATCGCGATCTACGCCAAAGACCTCTCCGGACGCTTCGTGATCGCCAACCGGATGGCGGACGCGCAGGCGGGGCTGGAGCCAGGGCAGCTTCTCGGCTCTACCGATGACAGATTCCTGACTCCCGAGGTATCGGACGCGAGCCCCGACATCGACCGCCGTGTGATCGAGGAGCGAGCGCCCCATGAGAGAGTGGACAGCGTCGACATCCGTGGGGAGAGCCGGCGCTTCAAGACGATCAGGTTTCCGCTCTTCGACGAGCAGAGCAGGGTCACCGCGGTCGGCGGGGTGTCGGTCGATATGACCGCCGAGCTCGAGGCGAACCGCCTTCGTGATGAGCTGGCGCTGAGTCAACAGAAGTCGATCGAGGACCTCGAGCTCTCCCGGCGGGAGACGATCGCAGGCCTGGCCATGGCGATCGATCTCCACGATACGGCGACCGGTATTCACACCGAACGAATGGCGGCGATCGCCGCCTACCTGGGGGCCAAGATGGGCCTCGACCCGGAGTGCGTTCAGTTGCTGCGGGCGGCGGCGCCGATGCACGACGCCGGGAAGATCGGCACCTCTGCCGAGATCCTGCGCAAGAAAGGACCGCTCAGCGACGAGGAGCGCTCCGAGATGCAGCGCCACACGATCATCGGCCATCGGATCTTTTCGAAATTCGAGAGCGACCTTTCGCGCCTCGCCGCGTCGGTCGCCCTCTCTCACCACGAGCGCTACGACGGCCAGGGCTACCCGAAGGGCCTGCGCGGCGAAGAGATCCCGCTCGAGGGTCGGATCACCGCGGTCGCCGACGTGTTCGACGCGCTGCTCAGTGACCGCAGCTACCGAAAGGCGATGTCCGTGCCCGAGGCGGTCGACATCATTGCTGAGGGCAGAGGAACCCACTTCGACCCTGAGATCGCCGACGCTCTGCTCGAGAATCTCCCCGAGTGCCTCGCCCTCCGAGCCTCGATCGAGTGAGGGGAACCGCCGCAGTGAGGGGAAGGTCGCTCGGGAAGAAGACCAGGCCGCTTCCTGGGGCTGGAGGAAGCGGCCCCGGCAGCCGACAGAGCTGAGCCTCCAGGGCGCCCCGCGCTCGCCTGGCCGTGCCGACGGTCAGCCGAACGTGATGATGCGGATCGGGAAGTCGACGAGCGCGGCCTGCGTGGCGCCCGACAGGTTGCAGAGTGTCATCGTCACCGTGCCGTCGGAGGGCACCCGAGAGCCGTAGAGGAGGACGCCGTTTTGGAGTGCGGCCCTGTTGGTGATGACGACTGCCTCGCCGGCCTCGGCACCGCCGACCCCGATCGAGTAGTTCCCGCAGCGCCCGTTGGCGACCGTGCCGGTCGGGACCTGGACCGTTCCGTTGATGTCGGTGCCGGCCAGGTCGTCGCTCGTCAGCGAGTTGTTGGCGACCTTGGCACCGCTGACGGCGTTACTGCCGATTTTCGCGTCGGTGACCGCGCCCGTCGCCAGCTTCTCGTTGGCGACCGAGCTGTTGGACAGCTCGACCCCACCGAGGGAGCCATCGACGATCTCACCGCCGTCGATCGAGTTATCGGTGATCTCGGTCGCCCCGACGGCGTCGGCGGCGATCTCGGCAGATGCGACCGAACTCGTCGCCAGGTCATCCGAGGTCAGCGAGTTGTTGAAGACGCTGGTGCCATTGACTGCGCCCTCCGCGATCGCCGGGTTGGTCACCGCGGCGGCCGCCAGCTTCGGAGCGGTGACGATGCTGTCGCCGAGTTTCGGCGTGGTCACGCCGCCGTTGGCGAGTTTCGCCGTGGTCACCGCATCGTTGGCGAGCTTCGGGGTGGTGACGGATCCGTCGGCGAGGGCAGCCGTTTTGACCGAGCCGTCGCCGACCCCGCCAGGGGCGCCCTGAGGCCCGACCGGCCCCACCGGACCGGTCGTCCCCGTGAGGCCCCTCTCGCCCTTCGGCCCGGCGGGCCCGGTGACGCCTTTGAGGATGCCCGGGCTGAGGTCTGCGCCGGTCAACGAGCCATCGATCACGGCCGGGGAGCCGACCGAGTTGAAGGCCAGGTCATTGACCTTCACCTGGCGGTTCTTGATGTCTCCCGAGTCGACCTTGTTCTTACCGGGCAGCGCCTCGGCCGTGCTGCTGACCGCGAACAGGAACAGGGCGATGTAGCCGATCACGTTGGAACGGAAATGCTGCCTGAGGGCGATGCTCACGAGGCTCCTCCTTTTGAAGCGAGGGGTCATTCCCTCGAGTGCCTCGACGCTATGGGCCGGGGAGAGGGAGCACAAGTAGGACGGACGCCCGTGGGTGATGCGGTTTGGCGAGAAGGGGTAGGGGATGGGCTCTGAGCCCCCCAACCCAAGGAGCCGGCATGAGCGGTGAGAATCCTGATCGATTCCGGACCGGTCCCGACGACGCGGCGCTCCCGGCCGTAGTCGACCGGGCGAGATTTCAGGACGAGCTGGAAGCCCTGCGGCTGCGCGAGAAAGCTCATACGCACGAGGGCGACGCGATCGCGGCGGCTCGACGGCGTCTCCCCATGGTCGAGGTCGACGCCGGCCTCGAGCTGGTCGGGCCGGACGGGCCGCTCACCCTCATCGACGCGTTCGAAGGGCGCCGGCAGCTGATCGCCTACTACTTCATGTGGAACCCAGGCCGGCCCGCGCCCGAGCAGTGCGAGGGCTGCACCTTCTATACGAACCAGGTCGCGGAGCTCGCCAACCTGCACTCCCGGGACATCACCTACGCGGTCTTCTCACAGGGACGCAACGTGTCGTCCCCCGGGGCCGACGTCCAGACCTCATACAAGGAGAGCCTCCGCTACCGCGACTTCATGGGCTGGCAGATGCCGTGGTACTCGGCACAGCCCTCCGTCAATGCCCTACTCGGCGATCGTGAAATCGGCCTCTTTCACCTCGTCTGTTACCTGCGGGACGGGGACCGGGTCTTCGAGACCTACTGGACGAAGCGTCGCGGGGTGGAGGCGATGGACTACAGCTACGCGCTGATGGACCTGACCGTGTTCGGACGTCAGGAATCCTGGGAGGACTCGCCCTCCGGCTGGCCGCAAGAGCGCTCCAACGTGCGGAGCGACGGTGGGGCACCCGATTGGGTCCCGGTTCCGGAGTGGCCGGGCGGGCGGCCGATCGCCCAGTGGCCGCGACTCGAAAGCGGCCGCTCCGACGACCTGAGCCCCAGCTAGCGGCGTATCCTGGCGGCGTGCGACCGCTTCGGTACTCGATCAACGTGACCTTGGACGGGTGCTGCGATCACCGTGCGCTTTCACCAGACGAGGAGACGCATCGCCACGCGACGGAGATCATCGCCCAGGCCGATGCCCTGATCCTCGGCCGGGTGACCTACGAGATGATGGAGTCGGCCTGGCGGCCGCCGGGGCAGATGGAGGAGATGCCCGATTGGATGGCGCCCTTCGGCCGCACGATCGACGCGGCGAAGAAGTACGTGATGTCGAGCACCCTGGACCAGGTCGATTGGAACGCGGAGCTCGTGCGTGGCGACATCGGCGAGGCGGTTAAGAAGCTCAAGCAGGAGCCGGGCCGGAGCCTCTACGTGGGAGGAATGCAGCTCCCGCTCGCTTTGGCGGAGCTGGGGTTGATCGACGAGTACGAGTTCGTGGTGCACCCCAATCTGATCGGCCATGGGCCGACCCTGTTCGCCGGCCTTTCGAAACGCGTCGATCTGAAGCTCGTGGGCAGGCAGGAGTTCGGCTCAGGCGCGGTGGCGATGCGGTACGAGCCTCGGGTCATCAGCGGGTCTTGAACCACCACAGCCCGGGCGAGACTAAGAGGCCATCAAGTTCGCCATGTATCGCCTGGCGAACTTGAT
This sequence comes from uncultured Solirubrobacterales bacterium, assembly GCA_963836415.1. Taxonomy (GTDB): domain Bacteria; phylum Actinomycetota; class Thermoleophilia; order Solirubrobacterales; family 70-9; genus VRUE01. The sequence goes on along the minus strand of CAWIJE010000004.1, from coordinate 387,569 downwards.
GGGATTCGATTCAGGCTCTGGGCTCGAGGACTTGCCGAAGCTGCGGACCAGATCAACATTCCGGGGGAGCCCAGCGGGGGACAAGCTGGGAACTGGGGAGCCTCTGAGGGCGGTTTCACTTGAGGCATCGGACTCGATGAGCTCGAGGTTGTCCAAGCCGGCGTCTGCGGCGCGTTCACGCCGTAAGCCGAGCATCTCGGCGGAGATGTCGGTGGCGACGGCACGGCCTTCCGGTGGCTATCGGCGCGGTCGGCGAATTCGCTCCATTCCATCCCATCCCGCGGCGGCCGAGCTCCAGTTCCTGGGCTGCGTTTTGCGGAAGTCGGCAGGGTCCATTTCAAGCAGTTGCGCGCTCGAACGCAGCTTCATAGCCGATGAAGGGAAGCAGCGAGGTGTAGATCGCCGTCGGAACGATCCCCGCCAGGCCCGGGGGCCCGGAGGCCGAGATCTGGTTGTACATGAGGCTGTAGACGCCGTAGATGGATGCCTCGGCTGCGATCGGCGGGCTATCCGGGGCGATCTCGTAGCCGCCCGCGAAAAGCCCTTTCAGTCCCTCGGTTACCTCGTCGCGTCTGACCAACGCCGCCGGGCCGGCGGCGTAGACGCCGAAAGCCAGGAGGGATGCGAAGTCCGGCTCCGCCACCCCAAAGGCGCCCATCGCGGCGAGGGCCAAGCGGATCGAGTCCGGCCAGTCCTCCCCTCGACGCGATGCCGGCAGCATCGCGGCCAGCATCTGGGCGCCGGCCATGTCGATCGCGGAGACCAGGATCTCCTTTTTCCCCTTGAACGCCGAGTAGAGGGTGCTTTGGGAGATAGACGCCCGGTCGGCGATCTCGGCGATCGTGGTGTTGGGGTAGCCGCACTCGGCGACCACCGCCGAAAAACCGCGAACGATCCGCTCCGCCGGGTCATGGGACATGGCCAGAAGGCGCGCTTGATTCCCGGCAAGCGCATGATTCCTACGGGGGGATTTCGACAGGACCAGCGGCCCCGGCGGCGGTCTGTGGCTGATCGCCCATTCCCATATCTGGGGAATGAGCGAGGTGAGCTCGCGCTCTTCGCGCCGATACAGGCGGGCATGAACCATCAGGTAGACAGCGCCCACCAGCGCTTTGCGCACCTCACCGGGCAATCCATTTTGTCGACCGGTCTTATCGGCCTCGACCAGCAGCGCAACGAAGCGGCCCACTCCACGCTGGACGGCGCTCTGCGCCCCGGAACCCGCGACGTTCGCTTCGACGAAGCACATCCGCGCGGCCGCCGGTTGGGCGACGACAAGCTCGATGAAGGCCTCGAGCAGCGAACGGGCTTCGGCTTCGCCGCTCCCTGAGGTCTCGACTCTTTTTTCCACGTAACGCGCCGTCGCCTCGATGATCGCGTCGGCGGCGGCGACGAAGCAATCGCGCTTGTCGTCGAAAAGCTCGTAGAAGGTCGTTCTCGAAACGCCAGAACGCGCAAGAAGATCGGCGACTGTCAGCGCTTCGAACCCTTTCTCCTCAACCGCGACCACCATCGCCGCGAAGAGCCGTTCACGCTGGTTCTGGGCGACCTCGGTGGGGCTTACGTCGAGGCTGGAGCGCAGTCGCCGATCGCGAAGTGTCGTTGCATCTCCCCATGGAGTGACGGTCATCGGCAGTCAAAGATAGCCCCCCAACGGGTTGGCTTTCACGCCTGGCGGCGGGCGCCGGCTCCGCGCCACCCTCGGCGGTAGGGCGTCCGCATGCGATCACCGCAGCGGCAGAGCTGGCAGTAGGCCTATGTTTATCTAGATACCGGCGCTTGTCAGGCCGATTCTTGGCCCGAAATCCCCGTGCAGAGCGGGATTCCGCCTTTTTCCAAAAGATGCCCACAACTTTTGTTACACTGGTCGCCAGTGACGAGTACGGTGATGTCTAGGCGTTTTCGTCGCTAGTCACCAGGGAGCGAGGCGAGCGGTCAGGGAATGGACCGAATCGCCTTTCGGCACCGCAGAGAAAACAGGGAATGGAACAGGGAATGTCGATCAGCGGCTCATCGCTGCGCACAGGAATTTTTCGAGGCCTCTTTGTGGGGACCGCTCTCACGTCCCTGCTGACCGTGGCCCTTTTCGTTTTTCCGAGCGCGGAGGCGAGGGCGACGATGAGTCGCCCGTTCGAGCGCGGTTTCGGAATGTCAGCGGAATCGACGCCGATGAGCGCGGCCTTTGACTCCGGCGGAAACCTCTACGTCCTCGGCTCAGGAGCCCGGTCGGTGATCCAGAAGCTCGACACCAACGGCGATCCGGTCCCTTTCAGCGCCTCCCACAGCTACATCGATGGCAACGAGCTGACCGGCACGCCGGACTCCGCGTTCCAGTTCGAATCGTTCATTCCCACCGGCATCGCCGTCGATAACTCGGGCGGCCCGAGGGACGGATACATCTACGTGGGCCAGTCATCGCCGGGCGGCCTCGACGTCTTCGATGCGACCGGTACCTACAAAGGCATGGTCCCTGGAAACGGCCCGGTCTGCGGAGTGGCCGTCAACCAGTCGAACGGCGACCTCTACACCAGCGAATATTACTCGGAACAGGTGCGCAGATTCGTCCCGTCCGGCGACGATCCGGCCGCCTACACCGTGCAGAGCACCCTGCAGCCGGTGGGGAGCTTCGCCTGCGCGATCGCGGTCGACGCCGCCGGCGACCTCTACGCGAGCGGGTACCCATTCTGGGGCGCGGCGACGAAGTTCGAGTCCTCTGAGTTCGGCAACGCCTCCGCGGTGGGGACGCCGTTGGGAACCAAACCCGCGTCCCAGTTCGCCATCGACCCGGTCACCGGTGTGGTCTACGCCGACTTCGGGGAACGCATCGACCGCTACGACTCGACCGGCTCGCAGATCCTCCCCTCGATCGCCGACGGCGACCTGGCCAGCTCGGCGGGCATGGCGCTCGCCCCCGACGGACGGCTCTACGCGACCGAGACCACCGGCGATGTCTCCGTCTACGGTCCGGCCGACCTCGACCTGCCGCTGATCAGCACCGGTGATTCCTCGGCTGTCTTGCAAAACACGGCCTCGCTCTCCGGTGAGGTCGACCCCGACTCGTCGGGCGATGTCGATTCCTGCGAATTCCGCTACGGCCCTGACAAGAGCTACTCCTCCGGCGCGGCGCCCTGCGTGCCGGCGCCTACCTCCGGCTCGCCGATCAGCGCCCCCACGGCGGTCACGGCGGACCTCTCCGGGCTTGAGGCCGACACCGTCTACCACTACCGGCTGTTTGCCGGGAACGCGAACGGCGAGGGCGCCGGGCACGATCGATCATTCAAAACTCCCCTTGCAATCGCGGGGGTGACAACTGGCGCCGCCACCTCGGTGGCCAAGGACGCCGCGATCCTCAATGGCTCCTACACCGGCGACGGGCAGGACGTCCATTACTACTTCGAGTACGGCCTCACCGCGAGCTACGGCGCAGCTGAGCCGGCGCCGCCCGGCAACGATGCCGGAATTGCAAGCGGCGAAGTGAACCTCGCTCCCGTCGCGATCGATGACCTGCAGGGCGCCACGACCTACCACTACAGGCTGGTCGCCACGAACCTCTACGGCACCTCCTACGGGGCCGATATGACCTTCACCACCGAGCCTGCCGTGACCGATCTCGCGGCCGGGGCGCCGAGCGGCACCACCAACGAGACGGCCGAACTGCATGGCTCCTTCGCGGCGGACGACTACGACACGCACTACTACTTCGACTACGGCCCGACCGACTCCTACGGTTCCAGCGCCCCGGCTCCCCCCGGCAACGACGCCGGCACGGGATCGGGTCCGATCGACGTCAACCCCGTCACGATCGGCGGCCTGCAGCAGGGCTCGACCTATCACTTCCGGATCGTCGCCCAGAACTCGCGCGGAGTCACCAAGAGCGCCGATCGCACCTTCCGGACCGCGGATGCCCCCTCGATCCGATCCTTCTGGTCCGAAAACGTGAAGGAAACCTCGGCCGACCTCGGCGCGGTCATCAATCCGCAGATGGGGGAGACCTCCTATCGCTTCGAATATGGGACCTCGACAAATTTCGGCACCACGGTGCCGATCCCTGACGAAGCGATCGGGTCCGGGTCGGACGACAAGACGGTCGGGGTCCATCTCGAGGGACTCGAAGTCGGCCGCACCTACTACTTCCAGGTGGTCGCGGAGAACCAGTACGGGACCACTGAATCTGGCGCCCAGACTTTCGACTTCTACCCACCGCAGTGCCCGAACGCCCAGATTCGCCAGGAAACCAACTCCGACAACCTGCCCGACTGTCGCGCCTATGAGATCGCCTCGCCGAACTTCGCGGGAGGCACGACGATCTTTCCGGCGGCAGGACCGAACACGGGCCTTGCCACTCAGCCCGCGCGGATCGCCTTCGGCGGCAGCTTCGGGGCGATCCCCGGGGCGGGCGACCCGACCAACACGATGGGCGATCTCTATGTCGCGACCCGCTCCACCCTCGGCTGGACCACCCGCTACATCGGTCGCGGTGCGACCAAGACCCAGGAGATGGGCGGTCCCCCCGAAGCCGGGATGATCGAACTCCTCAACCAGTCGCCCGACAAGACCCAGCGGGGCACCCAGGCGACGCCGGACATGAGCCGGATTCTCAGCTGGGACGACGGCAAACCGGTCTACGGCGCGTTCACGGGCTCCAACGCCCCCTATGTCTGGGATGCCTCGAGCAACGCGCTGCTCGACCGTTGGCCGTCGAACCTCGACCAGATCGAAAACGGCGAGCAGTTCCTCGGCAAACCGTTGGCATCGGGAGATTTCTCGCACTTCATCTTCTCGTCCAACGTCGTCTTCGCCGACGGAGGCGTCGCCTCGGTGCCTCCGTCCTTGATCCCGCAGAAGGCAGACGAGATGAAGTATCGCGCCTGGGACGCCTCCGTCTATGACAACAACACCGTCACCGGCGAGGTCGCGCTCGCCTCGCGGAGAGCCGACGAAAGCAGCTTCTCCGGCGTCCCGCTCGCCGTCTCCACCGACGGTTCCCACATCGTCATCAGCGAAGGGCCGGGGAGCATCTTCGATGAACCCGCCCCGCTGATGGTGCGGATCGACGGGGAAAGAACTGAAGAAATCGCGGACGGCCATCCGGTCACGTTCGTCGACGCGACCGCGGACGGCAGAACCGTCTACTTCACCTCGCCCGACCCGTTGACCGGCGACGACCTCGACACCAGCGTCGATCTGTTCATGTGGAAGGAGAACAGTCCCGATCCGGTGACGCGGGTCTCGTTCGGCGACAGCGGAAACTCGGGGAACTCGGATGACTGCAATGTCAGCTGGGCCGAAAAGTGCGGCCTCGAAATAACCTCATTCAGCCAGTACGCCAGCCTCAAGGGCGGACAGGGGGGCAACGGGGTCACGGACAGTGTCATCGCTTCCGGTAGCGGCGACATCTACTTCCAGTCACCCGAGCAGCTCGATGGGGCAAAGGGGGAATTCGGCCAGGACAACCTCTACGTCTACCGCGACGGCGAGGTCCAGTTTGTCGCGACGATGAATTCGGCGCCGCTGTGCACCACCCAGGCGAACACGGCCACCTGCAGCAAGGGTCCGATCGCGCGCATGCAGGTCACGCCCGATGGCGCCTACGCCGCGTTCATCACCCCGAGCCAGGTGACCTCCTACGACAACGACGGCAGGGGCCTGATGTATCGCTACGAAGCGGCGAACGGCAAGCTGATCTGCGTCTCCTGTAAGCGCGGTGGCGAACCGCCCAGCGCCGATGTCTACGGGAGCCAGAACGGGCTCTTCCTCACCAACGACGGGCGAGCCTTCTTTTCGACCGAAGACTCGATCGTCCGCCGTGACACCAACGGCGCGACCGACGTCTACGAGTACACCGGCGGACGCCCGCAGCTGGTGACGAGCGGCTTCGGGCTGGGGACCGGGCAGAAATTCACCGGGTTCACTGGACTCTTCACGATGCCGGGGCTGGTCTCGGTCAGCGCCGACGGAGTGGACGCCTACTTCGCGACGCTCGACCAGCTTGTCACCCAGGATCACAACGGCGAGCAGCTCAAGATCTATGACGCCCGCACGAATGGCGGGTTCGCGGCCGACGTGCCGCCGCAGAATTGCGAAGCCGCCGACGAGTGCCACGGCGCCGGCAGCGGCGCGCCGACGGCGCTGGTTGAAGGCACCGTCCCGGACCTCGGCAATAGCGGCAACGTTGCCGCTAGGAATAAGTCCGGCAAGAAGCAGAAGGCCGCCAAGAAAAAGGCCGCCAAGAACAAGAAGGGCAGGAAGAGAAGCGGCAAGAAGCACACCAAGCCCTTCTCGAAGAATCGAAGCAGCAGGAACGGGGGCAATCGATGAGCGCGGAGGCGATGCAGGGCGCGGCGAGATCGGCCTTGGCTCCGAAGCTGTTCGCGGCCGGGCTCTTCCTCGCGCTCGCGCTATTGGCGGGATCGCTTGCGGCGAGCCCCGCCGACGCGTCGGTCGCGATCCGCTCCTTCGAAGCGAGCCCCTCGTCAACCCAGGCCGGCGGCCACCCCGACGTGACCGTCGTGTTCTCGAACGAGCACAGCCTGGATCCCGAAACCGGTGACCCCTGCTGGTGCAACAACCTCCGCGACGCGAACATCAGCCTGCCTGCGGGCCTGATCGGCAACCCCCACGCGACCCCTCGCTGCAGCACGATGGAGTTCGCTCAGGACATCTGCCCGGTGGACTCCCAGGTGGGGGTCGCGACCGCCGACGTCGCGCTCTTCGGCTGCAGTCCCTGTTACCAGATGAAGGTTCCCCTTTACAACCTGACGCCGCTGCCCAACCAGGCTGCGCTGCTCGGCTTCAAGGCGTTTCTCTTCAGCTACCCGACCTACACGGTGCTGAGCGCGAGGACCGATGGCGACTACGGTCTCGATGCCCAGGTCGCGGCGGTCAACCAGTCCTTTGCCCTGGCCAGGTACAAGCAGGTGCTGTGGGGCGTTCCGGCGGCGAAAGTCAACGACGGGGAACGCTTCAAGTCGGGCGGCGCCTTCCCGGTCGATCCCCCCGCGACCTCGAACAGTCCGGAAATTCCCTTCCTGCAGAACCCGACCACCTGCAGTGGGCCGTTGAAAAGCGACCTGGAAGTAATCGCCTACGACCACGGCATCACCCACGCCAGCGCCCCCTGGCCGGCGACCACCGGATGCGATCAGCTGAGCTTCAACCCGAGCCTCTCGGCCCAGCCCTCGACCCCGCAGACCGACACCGCCTCCGGGTTGGACGTCGACCTCGACGTGCCGCAGATCCTCAACCCGAGCACGCCGTCGGGTTCGCAGATCCGTTCCGTGATAATCGCGCTGCCCGAAGGCTTCTCGATAAACCCCAATGCCGCCGACGGCAAGACGTCATGCACGGACGCCGAGGCGCGGATCGGGACGACCGAAGAAGCGAGCTGTCCAGAGCAGGCGAAGGTGGGCAGCTCGGTCCTGACCAGCTCTGCCCTGCCCGGGCCGATCGCCGGCAACATCTACCTCGGCGAACCGAGGCCGGGCGACCGCTACCGCCTGATTCTCACCGCGGACGGCTACGCGACCCACGTCAAGCTGAGCGGCTCGATAAAGGCCGACCCGCGGACGGGACAGTTGATCGCCTCCTTCATCGATCTTCCACAGACCCCCTTCTCGGAGTTCCAGATGCACCTCTTCGGCTCCGAACGCGGCCTCCTGGCGACACCCGATCAGTGTGGGACCTACCCGGTGAAGACCACCTTCGTCCCCTGGGACTCCGTACTTCCGGACCAGGACTCGACCCAGTTCCTCAGTCTCACTTCAGGACCGGGCGGCAGCCCCTGCCCCGACCGTCCGCGTCCCTTCGCGCCCGGCTTCAAGGCCGCATCGAGGAGCGCCGGCGGGGGGCTCCACGCACCCTTCTCGATCGAGGTGACCCGACCCGACGGCAGTCAGGTCCTCAACGGCCTCAGCATGACGACTCCGCCCGGTTTCTCGGCGACGCTCCGGGGCGTCGCTCCCTGCCCGGATTCGACCCTGGCCGCGATCGCCGCCTCGGGGTCGGGCGCCGCCGAGATCGCTTCGCCTGCCTGCCCGCCGGCCAGCCGGATCGGGAGCGCCACGGTGGGTGCCGGCGCCGGCACCCACCAGGTCTACTTCCCGGGCACGGTCCACCTGGCCGGGCCATATAAAGGCGCACCGCTGAGCCTCGCCGTGATCACCCCGGCGGTCTCCGGTCCCTATGACCTCGGCAACGTGGTGGTGCGGGCCGCGCTCGGGATCGATCCCGTCAGCGCCCAGATCACCGCGACCTCCGATCCGCTGCCGCGGATCATCGAGGGAATTCCGCTGCGGCTGCGGGGCGTGCGGATCGACCTCGACCGCCCGGGATTCACCCTCAACCCGACCAACTGCGATCCCTTCGCGGTGACCAGTGTGCTGACGGGCGGCGAGGGGGGGCTGGCAACCCCCGGGGTCCACTTCCAGGCCTCGAGCTGCCAGGCGCTCGACTTCGGGCCCAAGCTCTCCACCAGGCTCTCGGGCTCCAGCAAACGCCTCGGCCACCCGGCGCTGAGCGCGACCGTCACGGCAGGCACCGAGGGCGCCAACATCAAACGCGTGGTCGTGTCCCTGCCGCCGGTCCAGCAGCTCGACAACGCCCACATCAGCAACCCATGCACGCGGCGCCAGTTCGAAGCCAAGCAGTGCCCCGGGAGCTCGATCCTCGGTTCCGCGACGGCGGTCACCCCGCTGCTGGATCAGCCCCTGACGGGGCCGGTCTATCTGCGCTCCTCCGACCACGAGCTGCCCGATCTGGTCGTCGCCCTCGAAGGCCCCGCTTCGCAGCCCGTGAGGATCGAGCTCGCCGGTCGGATCGACTCGGTCAAGGGCGGGATGCGGACCACGTTCGCGGCGGTACCCGACGTCGCCGTCTCGAAGTTCACGCTCAGCCTCAACGGCGGCAAGAAGGGGCTCTTGATCAACACGCGCTCACTCTGCGGCAAGCCCTCCTTCGTCAAAGCCGGGTTCACCGGCCAGAATGGCAGGACGGTAAAGCTGCGGCCGAAGCTCCAGGCATCCTGCGGCAAGGCCAAGCGCAAGAGCGCCGGCGCCCACTCGGGGAGCAGCCGATGAGTCGCGCCCGCCGCCTCGGCCTCGGAGTGCTCTGCGCCCTCGCGGGAATCGGCGCCCTGGCGGTTCCCTCCGCCGGTGCGGAGATTCAGGTATTCCAGTCCTCGTTCAACGGAGAGGGCTCGAGCGCCGGCCCATTCACGCCCTTCGCGATCGGACCGATCGCCATCGACCAGGTCGCCGGAACGGTCTATGTCCGCGACAGGGGTCCAGGCGGGAGCTACGGCGGGGGCAGCTACCCCGGCGTCATCGACCGCTTCGATCTCGACGGGACCCCGACCAAATACCCAGGCCTGAACACGACCTCCCTGCCGGTGCCGGTCGGCTACTACGGCGGGCCGGGCAACAACCCTGACCGGCTCTCGGTCGATAACTCCGGCAACGCCACTCAGGGCAACTTCTACCTCAACTCCGAACAGCTCGGGACGTACGGCTTCGCCCCGTCAGGCAGCCTCCTGAACTCGAACTTCCCGGTCAACCAATTCGGATACTGCGGTGTCGCGGTGGCGCCGGACGGCTCGATCTGGATCAACGAATTCTTCGCGATGACCCAGTACACGGCCGCCGGCACGCCCACAGGCGTCCAGGTCTCTGCCGACGGCTGCCAGAGCGCCTTCGATGCCGACGGCAATGCCTATGTCTATTCGCTGTTCAACGCCCTGACCAAATACGACGGGTCCAACGGGCTCGCCTCGCTCGGCGGGATCGGGGACACCGGCGCCGTCACCGCGATCGCGGTGGACCCGACGACCAAAGACGTCTGGGTCGCCCACGGAGACGTCGTCATGGGGTACCGGTACTCGAACCCCCTCGTCCCGAGCGGACCGTTCGAGACCCTGACCGGCTTCCATGCCGCCAACGGCATCGCGTTCGACGGCGCGGGCAACCTCTACGTGGCCGAGACCGGCCTGGCCAGCGACCCGACGAGCACCAAGGTCGACGTCTTCAAGCGCCAGCCTGAATCGGCGCCGATCGTCAAGAGGCAGTCGGCCGGCAAGGTGCGCTCGACCAGCGCCTACGTCAACGCCCAGGTCGTCGCCGCCGGCTCGGACACCTCGGTCCACTTCGAGTACGGCACCGACGCCACCTACGGGACGACGCTGCCCGAGATCAACCTGGGCCTCCAGGCGACGCCGTTCAGCCCGAGCGTTCCGATCGAAGGCCTGGCCCCGGGGACGACCTACCACTACCGGGTCGTCGCGACGAACTCATCCGGGACCACCGAAGGCCCGGATCGGAGCTTCACCACCTACCCGACCCCTCCCGGAGGCAGCGACCCCTGCCCGAACGCGTTCGTTCGTCAGCAGACCGGCGCCCGCGCGCTGCTCGACTGCCGCGCCTATGAGCTGGTCTCGGACGGCGACACCGGCGGCTCTGAAGTCGAGTCCTCGCTCGTCTCCGGCCAGATCCCCTTCGGCGGCTACCCGATGGCCAAGGACCGGGTTCTCTACGCGCTCCACGCGGGCGCGCTCCCCGACGCGGGCAACCCGACCAACCGCGGCCCCGATCCCTACCTGGCGACCAGGGGCACCGACGGCTGGAGCACTCACTACGTCGGGATTCCGGCCGACATCAATGACGTTTCAGGCCCCTTCTCCTCGACCGTTTCCGAAGCCAGCTCCGGCCTCGACGCCTTCGCATTCGGCGGCGACAAACTGTGTTCCCCCTGCTTCACCCATGGCATCGAGACGGGACTGCCCGTGCGCCTGAAGAGCGGCGCCCTGGTTCAGGGCATGGCGGGATCGCTCGACCCCGGCCCGACCGCCGCCTCCGAAGGCCGGATCGCGAAGCGCTTCTCGGCCGACGGATCGCGCCTGATCTTCGGCTCGCAGTCGAAATTCGAGCCCGACGCCAACGACGACGGCGAGATCACGCTCTACTCGCGCGACCTCGAAGCCGGGGTGACAAAGGTCGTCTCGAAGACGCCGGGTGGAGCGACGATGAAAGGAGAGGTTGCGGCACTCGACGTCTCCGAAGACGGCTCCCGCACGCTCGTCGCTGAAAAGGATGGAACCGACCCCGACGGCAACGCCTACTGGCGGATCTACCTCAACATCGGTGGGAAAAGCCAGAGCGTCGACCTCGTCCCCGGCGCGAGCGAAGGCGTTCGATATGACGGGATGACCGCCGACGGCAGCCGCGTCTTCTTCAGCTCGCGAGAGAGCCTTCTCCCGTCCGACTCCGACAACAGCGCCGACATCTACGCGGCCGATGTCAACGGCTCCGAAGGCGTCTCCCTCTCCCTGCTGACCCCGGCCGGTGGAGGCGGATGCGACCCGGCCCCGAGCTCCATGGACGCGCACTGGAACTCGGCTGAGCCGACCGCCAACTGCGATGCGCTGGCGATCGCGGGCGGGGGAGGGGTGGCCCCGGACTCGGGCGCGATCTACCTACTCTCCCCGCAGCTGCTCGACGGTGTCCTGGGCACCTTGGATCAGCCCAACCTCTTCCTCGTCGAGCCCGGTGGCAATCCGCGGTTCGTCGCGACCCTGGCACCCGACGACCCGGTTGTCCGCGATGCCCTGGCGGCGCCCGAAGAGCGCAGGAGCGCCGACTTCCAGCTGACCCCGCGAGGCCAGGACGCGGTCTTCTTCTCCCGCCTGGCGCTGGGCGACGCGGAGACCGGCGGCAATGGGTCCATCTACCGCTTCCACGCCTTCGATCCCGGCAGGCTTGACTGTGTCTCCTGCGACCCCACCGGGAGCGAATCACCGGAAACGGCCGGCGATGCGTTCCTCCCCTCCGACGGGCTCAGCGTCACCGACGACGGCCGGGTCTTCTTCACCACTCCGGGCGCGCTGGTTTTGAATGACACCAACAATCGCCTCGACGTCTACGAGTGGGCCGAAGGGTCGGCGCAGCTGATCTCCTCGGGGAAGGACCAGTTCAACTCGAGCCTGCTCTCGGCATCGGCCGACGGCACCGACGCATTCTTCTTCACCCACGAGGCGCTTGCCCCGGCTGAAGACGAGAACCGCACCCTGACCCGGATCTATGACGCCCGCTCCGGCGGCGGCTTCTTCGCGATACCGCCGGCGCCCCCCTGCAAAGCGTCCGATGAGTGCCACGGTCCGGGAACCACGGCCCCCGGCCCGCCCTCGATCCGGACCGCGGTGGCCGGAAACCTCAGCAACGCCAAGCAGCCGACGCGAGTGAGGTGCAGGAAGAACCAGGTGAAGAAGAAGGGCAGGTGCATCGCGAAGAACCACGGGAAGGCGAAGAAGAAGACCAAGAAGCAGAGTCGAAAGGGAGGTCGCGACCATGGCTAGGGCTCGATTCCTCGGTGCGCTGCTCCTCGCCATCGCGGCCATCGCCGCCCCGGCCGAGGCGGCTCAGCCGATCGAGTCCTTCTCGACCACGATGTCGACATCCCAGGCCGGCGGTCACCCCGATCTCCAGACCTCCTTCCGCCTCGAAGCGCCGGGGCAGCCCGAAGTCGCCAAGGACATCACGATCGACGCGCCCACCGGGGTCTTCGGAAACCCGAGCGCGGTGACCCAGTGCAGCTCGGTCGACTTCGGCCTCGCCAAGTGCCCGCCCAACGCACAGGCCGGCCTGATCACCGTGCGCGCCAACTACGGCGGCGACCCCGACTTCCTGCTCGGGACCGCGCCGATCTACAGCGTCGAGCCCGGCCCCGAAGAGGCGGCGCGCTTCAGCTTCATCGTGCCGACGATCGACATCCCGGTCTCGATCCCGGTCTCGATCCGCGGCGCCAGCGATTACGGGCTGCGCTTCACCGTTTCCGGCATCACCCAGTTGACGCCGCTGGCCTCGGTGGATCTGACGCTCTGGGGATTCCCGGCACTCCCCGCGCACGATTCCCAGCGCTTCCCTATCGGCTCGATCGCCGCCCCGGCGGGATGCCCGGGTCTCGCCGACGCAAGCTGTTTGACGGCCCTGACGGCCTCAAGCCTGCCGGTCCGTCCCCTGACCGGGAACCCCTCGGTCTGCGGCAGCTCCCTGCTGCCGACCCGGATCGAGGTGAGGACCTACCGGGATCCGAACACTGTCACGCACGAGGAATCGAGCTATCCGCCGATCGTCGATTGTGACCGCACTGCCTTCACCCCCGCGGCCCACGCGGCGCTGACCACGACTGCCGCCGACTCTCCATCGGGCCTGGACCTGAGGATCAACGGTCCCCAACCTCAGGGGACCGCCGCGGCGCCGTCGAGCATCCGCTCGGCGATCCTGACCCTGCCCGAAGGCCTGACCATCAACCCGGACGCTGCCGACGGACAGAGCGCCTGCACCGACGCCGAGGCCCGATTCGGCGCAGAAGGCCCCTCCGCCTGCCCCGACAACGCGAAGATCGGGACCGTCTCGATCCACTCGACCGCGCTCGAGGAGCCGCTTACCGGATCGATCTACTTCGGCGAGCCGAAGCCCGACAGCCAGTACCGCCTGTTGATGATCGCTGACGGCGCCGGCATCCACGCGAAGCTCTTTGGTGACCTGCGCCCCAATCTGCAGACGGGCCGCGTGACCGCGGAGTTCAGGGACCTGCCACAGCTCCCATTCGACGAGTTCGACATCCACCTCTTCGCTTCCGACCGCGGCGTCCTCGCGACCCCGACCCGATGCACCATCTACCAGGTCGATTCGGAACTGCGGCCCTGGAATGACGTGCTTCCGCCGCGGCGCTCCAGCCAAAACCTCAGCATCGACTCCGGTCCAGGCGGGCGGTCCTGTCCGGGGCTGATCCGTCCATTCGGGCCGCGCCTGGTGGCGGGCACCTCCAATCCGAGGGCCGGCTCCTTCAGCGACTTCACCCTGAAACTCGACCGCGACGACGGTGATCAATTTCTCGGCGACCTCAACTTCAAGATGCCGCCTGGGCTGACGGCCACCCTGCGCGGGGTTTCCTACTGCCCCGAGGGGGCGATCGCCCAGGCCTCTCAAAACCTTGGTCGCACTGAGCAGGCTGCTCCGAGTTGTCCCCAGGGCTCGCAGATCGGAACCACCAATGTCGCCGCGGGCCCCGGCAGCCACCCCTTCCATGCGGTCGGGAAGATGTATCTGGCGGGCCCGTTCAAGGGAGCGCCGCTGAGCCTCGTCGCGGTGACCCCGGCGCTGGCCGGGCCCTATGACTACGGGGTCGTCGTCGTCCGCGTCGCGATCAGGGTCGACCCCGACGATGCTCACGTGGATGCCTTCTCCGACACGGTTCCGAGCATCATCGGCGGCATCCCGATCCGGATGCGCTCGATCCAGGTCAATATCGACAAGCCCGCCTTCATGATCAACCCGACCAACTGCTCCCATTTCTCGGTTGACTCCCAGGGGATAGGCGACGAGGGCACGATCGCGAACTTCAGCTCCTTCTTCCAGGCGGCCAACTGCGGCTCACTTCCGTTCAAGCCGAAGATGGCGATCCGCCAGGTCAGCGGCCGCAAGACGACCCGTCGCGCCCAGGATCCGGGCATGCGGTTCGACCTCTGGACCCGTCCAGGGGATGCCAATATCCGGTCGCTCTCGGTGACCCTCTCAAAAGCCTTCGCGATAGACCAGCGCCACCTCGGCAACCTTTGCTCGGAGGCCGAACTGGCTAGGACCATGTGCGCGGGGCGGCAGGCGATCGGCACGGCCTCGACGACGACACCGCTGCTGGACGGCCCTCTGCAGGGCCCCGTCTACGCGGTCTCCGGCTCCGGTGGTTTGCCCCGCCTGGCCTTCGTGCTCGGCGGCCAGATCTCGCTACTCCCGCGCGGCAATGTCTCGACGACGCGCTCCGGCGCCCTCAAGACCGAAGTCCCGGTCGTCCCCGATGCCGCGATCGGACATTTCAGCCTGAGCCTTTTCGGCGGCAAGAGCGGCTACCTGATCAACACCCGCAGCCTCTGTGCAGCGCCGCCGATCTCGCGGATCGCCTACACGGCTCAGAACGGACTGCGCGCCGAGCAGAAGGTGAAGGTACGGGCGGCCTGCAAGGCCGCCCACAAGTAGCCCGGGATCGCCAGCGTGGCAGGGGTCAGGCGCTGCCAGTCTGATCGCCGAAGAAGCCGTTGGCGCCGGAACTGAAATGGGCACGGCTGGTTTCGAACCAGCGACCTCTCGCGTGTGAAGCGAGCGCTCTCCCACTGAGCTACGCGCCCTGGGCGGCGGATTCTAAGGCTCCGGGCAGTGGGGGGCGGGTGCGGCGATTTCTGGCTCCGGCGCTGGCCTTCAGGCGTCATTGGCCAGCCTCTACCAAATACATTCGTCCATTAGTACTAAAAAATCAGTAGTACTCGGGTATTCCTGACTGACCGCTGCAGAAGGCGGGACCCAAATGGAAGGAGCATTCCGATGACATTCCCAGCCTGGCGCAGAATCAGCGTCTTTCTGGCCTGCGCGACATGCCTCGGTCTGGCGCTTGCGGCGCCGGCTGGAGCAGCGCAGGGCGGTACTGAATTCCCGAGCAGTCAGGACTCCCGCAGCTTCACTGGCGGGGCCGGCGGCTGGACCAGCTCGACGAGTTTCGACGGGACCTGTATTCCGCCGATCGTCTGCCCCAGCGCGACCAATTCCTACGTCGCCGCGGGTGACGCCGAAGGCAGTGGCTACATCACCTCTCAGTACTTCGGGGTGGCGGGTGTCGCAGGCATCGGCGGCACGACGACGGCGGTCTGGGAAAGCCCGGCGTTCACCTACTCCGGCAGCGGCTCGCTCGCGTTCTCGTTGGCGCGTCGCGCCGACGTCGGTCAGCTGCTGGCGGTCGCCGGAAACTCGGCGAACTACGCCGTGCGCCTGGTCGACGTCAGCGAAGGCAACAACCAGGTGACGGCGATCGCCCCGACCACTCTCGGCGGCGCCACCTCCTGGACCACGGTCAACGTCGCGGTCGGCGCCGGCAAGCTCAACGCCGGCGATCAATACAAGATCCGGATCGAGTCGATCTACTCGACCGGGACCAGCGTCCTCGTCACCGGCTCGGCCGACTACGACAACGTCGTGCTGCGCTCCTCCGGCGGCGGCAACGGCGATGGCAACGGCAACGACGGGACCAACGGGACCAACGGAAATAACGGGCGCAACTCCCTGCGCTCCTCCGAACTGCTCTCCCTGTTCGGCTCCGGGCAGACCGGCAACGCGGTGATCGACGGCGGCAAGCGGTTGCTGGTCAAGGTCACCTGTCCGCGCAGGATCGGCGGCGCCTGCCGGGTCAAGGCCCAGGGCCTGCTCAGCAAGCACAAGCCGGCGACCAAGGTGCGCACGGTGAAGGTGCCGAAGGGCAAGAGCCGGCGCGTCGTGCTGCAGGTGAAGCCGAAGCTGCGGGCCAAGGTCGCGAAGCGCAAGCGGCTTCTGGTCCGCGAGAAGGTGAAGGCCGGCAAGACGTCGGCGACCTTCTTCAAGGTCCGCAAGCTGATCCGCCGCTAGCGAGCCGAGACGATCAGGCCCGGGCAGGCGCTGCGGCGACCGTGCCCGGGCCGGGCTCGTCCTCCTCGTCCTCGGCGCCGCGGCGCAGGGCGAGGCCGACGAAGGGGTAGACCAGGGTCGAGAGCATCGCCGCCCCGACCAGGCCGGCCGCGGTGCTCGTCTTCATCTTGCCGGCGTCGATCGCGATCGTCGTGATCGCGACGACGAGAGGCAGCTCGGTCGCGCAGTAGAAGGCGAGCGCGGCCCGGTCGCGGGCCCCCAGCACGCCGCGGTAGAGCAGCAACGCCGGCGTCCCGCGGACGATCAGGAAGAGGACGAAGAACATCAGCAGCTTGGCGATCGCTTCCGCCGAGCCGAGCGCGTTGAGGTTGAACTCGAGGCCGCTGGTGATGAAGAAGAAGGGGACGAAGAAGCCGAAGCCGACCGCGGTCAGCTTCGACTCGAATATCTGCAGCTCGTGGCCGCGTAAGGCGGCGCGGGTGATCATCCCGGCGACGAAGCCGCCGAGCAGGACGTCGAGCCCGAGCTTGCTCGCCAGCAGGACGAGGCCGAAGACGAGGACGACGGTGATCCGCACCGCCAGCTGGCTGCTCGTCTCAAAGGTCTTTTCGAGCGCCGGCCAGCCGCGCCAGGCGAGCCGCACCGAGGCCAGGGCGACGCCGAGGGCGAGGGCGATGAAGGCGACCAGGATCACCGCCTCGTGGAAGGGGCTGGCCGTGGTCAGGACCAGGGTGACGAGCAGGATCGGCCCGAACTCGCCGGCCCCGCCGGCGGCCAGCAGGTAGGTGCCGAAGCGGCTCTTCAGTTCGTTGTTGTCGCGCAGGATCGGGATCAGGGTGCCGATCGCCGTCGTCGCCATCGCCGACCCGGTGTAGAGGAAGGAGACGACGATGCCGGCCGCGGCGAGGGCGCCGCCGATGCCGTAGGCGAGCGCCACCGAGATCGCCCAGCCCAGCGCTCCCAGTTTCATCGGCTTGCCCTTGATCCGTTCGAAATCGATCTCGTAGCCGGCGAAGTAGAAGAGCATGCCGAGGCCGAGGTTGGAGAAGAATTCGATGAACTCGTCGGAGTGGGCGAGGCCGAGCACCTGGGGCCCGATCACGATCCCCATGATCAGCTCGAGCACGACGACAGGCGGCGCCAGCTCTTTGGGCAGGGTGGCGACGGTGATCGCGGCGATCGCGGCGACGAGGACGATCGCGAAGAACGAGGAGGTGTCGACGTCGATCACGGCCCGTCGATCCTATTTGAGCCGGTAGGATCAAAAACGGACCGTGCTAGGCGGGGAATCAGCGGTGCCTTGTAACCCGCAATCCGCTCTAGCGGGGCCGAATCCCGTTCTGAGGGGCTGGCCTTCGGGGTCAGAACGCCGCAGGCGGCGTTGACGGCCGGGTCCTGCGCGACGTGGGCACGCGAATCAGGTCAGGTCCGGAAGGAAGCAGCCTTAAGCGGATGCCGCGGGTGCCGCAGGTGAGCCCGGCCCGAGCCAATAGCGACGAAAACGCCCGGGGACTTTGTTTCGAAGACGGGGCGCACGGTCCATTTTCTTCGACGATGCAGACATCGACCCCACCCCGGTGGGGGAGATGTCTGCATCGCGCTGGCGCTCAGTCGACCAGGCGCACGGTCATCCGGTTGACCGCGATCCGCCACATCAGGAGGGCAAGGGCGAGCAGGTAGGCGAAGCGGGCGAGGTCGACGGCCTCGTAGCCGAAGGCACCGCCGCGGACCAGTTCGACCAGCTGCAGCAGTGGGTTCGCCTGGGCCACCACCTGCACCCCCTGGGGCAGGCCGTCGATCGGAAAGAAGGTGCCGGCGACCAGGAAGAGCGGCGTGATGCAGAGCGCCGTGACGTAGTTGAACTGGTCGATCTTGGCGACGATCGCCGCCATCGCGACGCCGAAGCCGGCGAAGCCGAGCGCGGTGACGAAGCAGAAGACCGGGACCAGAAGCATCCCCGGGGCGGGGTCGAGGCCGAAGAGCATCGTCACCAGCAGCGGGACGCAGCCGTAGATGCCGGAGCGCAGCCCGATCCAGAGCATCTCGGCGGTGACCAGCTCCTCGACGTCGACCGGCGCGGCGAGGATCGCTTCGTAGGTGTTCTGGAAACGGTGCTTGACGAAGGTGCCGAACATCGCCGGCAGGGCGCTGGAGAAGATCACCGCCGTCGCCACCATGCCGGTGCCGACGAACTGGATGTAGGGGACGCCGTCGACTTCGTCGATCAGGGTCGCGCTGAGGCCGAGGCCGAAGGCGAGCAGGTAGACCAGCGGTTCGAGCACGCTGGAGAAGGTCGTCCCCTTCCAGTAGGTGCGGAAGTTGGCGAGCTCGCGGCTCATCACGCCGGTGATCGCCGCCAGTTCGAGCCGCCGCATCGCTACTCCGCCCCCTCGCCGGTGAGCAGGACGAAGACGTCCTCGAGGGTCGCCGCGCGGACCACGGCGTCCTCCGGGATGCGGCCGTTCTCGGCCCGCTCGGAGCCGACGATCGCGACCGCCGGCCCGGCTGCCCGCACCGCGAGGCCGATGCCCTCGGCGTCGGCACGCACTTCGGCCAGGCGCTCGGGGGGCCCGTAGACCTCGGCGGTGCGCTCGCCGGCGTGCTCGGCGACCAGCTTCGCCGGCTTGTCGCGGGCGATCACCCTGCCGGCCGCCATCACCGCAACCTCGTCGGCGAGCCGCTCGGCCTCCTCGATGTAGTGGGTCGACATCAGGATCGTCTTGCCCTCGCTGCGCAGGCGCTCGATCAGCGTCCAGAGCTCGGTGCGGATCTGCGGGTCGAGGCCGACGGTGGGCTCGTCGAGGAGGACAAGCTGCGGGTCGTGGACGAGGCCGCGGGCGAGCAGCAGCCGCCGCCGCATGCCGCCGGAGAGCTCGTCGACCGCGTCCTTGCGCCGGTCGCGCAGGCGGGCCAGGTCGAGGGCGCGATCGACCGCGGCGCCGACGTCCTCGACCCGGTAGAGGCGGGCGTAGACGGCGAGGTTGTCCTCGACCGTGACGTCGATGTCGAGGTTGTCGAGCTGGGGGACGACGCCCATCTTCGCCCGCGCCGACTTCGATTCGCGCGGCAGCTCGTGGCCGAGCACGCGCAGGCTGCCCGAGTCGGCGATCGCCTGCCCGGTGAGCAGGCGCATCGTCGTCGACTTGCCGGCGCCATTGGGGCCGAGCAGGCCGAGGCAGACCCCGGCCGGGACCTCGAGGTCGAGCCCGTCGACCGCGGTGATCGGGCCGAAGTGCTTGACCACCCCCTCGAGTTCTATCGCTGCCATCCGCCGATTCTCACGAACCGGGTGGATCGGCGGCGCCCGCGCTGAATTCGCGCTCGAGCTCCTGTGACTTGCGGACGTCGAAAATGCTGAGCGTGACCGCGACCACGACCGAGCGCAGGGTCGAGATCGGCAGCAGGCGCGGGTCGGCCGGCAGGCGGGCCGCCGATTCGGGTCGGAAGAGCTCGGCGACTATCGGCACGTCAGCGCCGGCGGCGTGCAGGACGTGCAGGGTCGAGAGCGTCACCTCGGCGTCGGAGATGCGGCTGTTGAAGCTGGTCGGGCTGGGGGTGACGAGGACGGCGTCGGGGGCGGCCGCCTCGAGCGCCGTCGCCAGCCCCTGCGGGTCGGTCGGGCTGGCCTGGACGAACTCGATCTCGACCCCGTAGCGCTCGTGGGAGCCGAGGTAGGCCTCGAAGGCGTGGCGCTCGGCGAGGACGGTGAGCTCGAAGTTGTCGGCGCCGGCCTGTGAGAGGTCCTCGAGCAACGCCGGCGCATTGAAGCCGCAGCCGACCATCGCCAGCCGCAGCCGCCGCCCCTCGGCCCTGGCCCCTTTCCAGGCGGTCTCGACGAGCCCGGCGAAGGCGGCGATCGAGGGGGCGCCCTCGGGGATGCCGCCGGGAATCTTCTCCAGCCCCCGCGGCCTGGTCAGCGCCAGGCGCAGGACGGCGCCGACGGTGCGGTCGCCGACGACCGCGTCCCAATCCGCCGGGAAGAGCTCCCAGGCGGCGTCGACGTTGCGGCCGCGGCGGAAGAGGAGGCGGACCGCGGGTGACGCGTCGGCCTCGCGCAGGTGGTCGAGCAGCGCCAGCCCGCTCTGGGTCACTTCGACGTCGGCGGCCTCGGCGCCGATCGGGTCGGTGGCGGAGGACATCAGCAGGATCGTGCGCGCCTCACGGGCGGCGGCGAGCTCGAAGCCCGAGTCGCCGGCGGTGTCGCCGAAGACGAGGTCGAAGCGCAGCCCGCCGACGGCGTCCTCCAGTTCGGAGCGCAGCTGCGCCCGCGATTCACGCGCCGACTCGGGGGCGAGGACGACGATGCGCTCCAGTTCGCTGGTCTGGCGCGGGGTCTCGGCGGCGGAGCGGGCGGCGACCGAGACCAGGCCGCTGCCGCCGATGATCAGCAGGTGGTCGCGGGCGTGGACCGGGCGGTCGGTCTGGCCGAGTCGCTGTAGGGAGCTGCTCATCACCTCGGCGATCACGGTGAAGAGGACGCCGACGAGCAGGACCAGGCCGGCGACGACCTGGACCGTGCCGATCGCGCGCTGGGCGGTGCCCTCGTCGTCGTGCAGGCTGGAGGGGTCGAGCAGGTGGAGGATCGCCGACCAGAAGGCGGCGCCGAAGCTCGCGTACTCGTCGAAGGCGAAGTGGCCGAGGGCGGCGGTGCCGAGGACGACGATCGCGATCGTCGCCGCGAGCAGGGTCAGGCGCCCGCGTGTCGTTTCCGCAGCTCTCCTCAACATGCGGGAAGCCTAGGGGCAGCGTCCGCACGGGGCGGCGCGTGGCAGACTTGCGCGGTGCTCGACGAGCGCTGGATCCGGTCACTGCATGTCGAGGCGCTGCGCGAGGACGAACTGCACGCCGAGCGCGAGCCGCACGTCCTCTTCCAGGCCTCGACGATCGGCGCCCTGCTCGACGGCGCCTACGACGGCGACCTCAGCTTCGCCGAGCTGGCCGAGCACGGCGACCTCGGCCTCGGCACCCTGAACGGCCTCGACGGCGAGATGATCGCCCTCGACGGCGAGTTCTTCCGCGCCGACGTAGACGGGCACATCCATCCCGTCGCGGCCACCGAGCGCACCCCGTTCGCGGTCGTCACCCGCTTCACCCCGACGATCGAGGCCGAGTTCGCGGAGCCGCTCGCCCACGCCGAGCTGCTCGCCCGGCTCGACCAGGTGGCCGGCGAGGAGGCGTCCTCCTGCGCGGTCCGCCTCGACGGCGAGTTCGAGTCGCTCCGGGCCCGCTCGGTGCCGCGCCAGAGCCCGCCCTACCGGCCGCTGACCGAGGTCGTCGCCGAACAGCACGTCTTCGAGCTGAGCCACGTCCGCGGCACGATGCTCGGCTTCCGCTTCCCCGCCTACGTCGAGGGGATCGAGGTCGCCGGCTATCACCTCCACTTCCTCAGCGAGGACCGCGCCCGCGGCGGCCACGTGCTCGACTCGCGCAGCACCAGGCTGCGGGCCCGGATCGACCTCTCCGACGACCTCCACGTCGAGCTGCCCCCGGCGGTCAGCCTCGCCGACCCCGACCTCTCCGCCGCCACCCACGAGGCGGTGCTCAGCGTCGAGGGCGGCTAGCCGGCGGCGGCCGACTGCCTGCAGCCGTCGATCAGTTCGCCGTAGCGATCGTCTTCGAAGGCGAGCCGGAAGGCTTCCTCGCGCGACAGTTCACGAGCGGCCCTGATCACGCAGTCGGCCGCCGCCGGTTCGAGGTATTCGTGGGCGAGGAGTTCACTGCGCATGGAGTCGAACGGCGCCTTCGGGTCGCAGGCGAGGATGAGGCGGCCGTAGGCGGGGACGTCGGAGGAGAGCGAGGCGAGATCCTCCTCACCGTCGCCGCGCAGCCGCCGCCTTACGCAGGAGACGGCGCGAGCGGGCGAGGAAAGCTTGGCCCGGGCGACCGTCTCGAGCAGGTCGCGTTCGACCTCAGCGCGGCCGCAGGCGACCGCGATCTTGGTCAGCGGCTGGGTCTTGCCTTCCAGGAGCCGCGCTTTGATCACGGCGTCGGGAAGGGCCCGGATACGGGCGCCGACACAGCGAGCAGCCGCCGGGGGCCAGCCTTCGGCCAGGTAGAAATCGCGGCTGGCGCCGGCATAGGCATCGCGATTGAAGTCGTTGATCGCGATGACGTGGGCCAGCCGCCACTGCCCTTCAACCTTGTCGAGACGGATGGTGGCTTCGACCTGGTCGGTGACGCCTCCTTCGTTGTAGACCCGGGCGACCGCGGTGTCGCCGTCGACCTCGAGGCGTTTGATCCTGGTCCGATCGGCCTGATCCTCGCCGGCGATCGCCTGGCTGCAGGCGGAGTCCGCGAAGGGCGCCGGGTAGCCGGTGGTCTGCTCGAGGTAGGCCTCGGTGTTGAAGTCGTCGCAGACGCTCGGGTCGCCGCTGGTCGCGGCGTAGCGGAGAACCCGTTCGACCCGTTCCGTGTCGCTCGGCTGGTTCAGCTTGTGGATGACGAAGAGGACTACGACCAGGAGGAAGAGCACTCCGAGTCCGCGCAGCGCCCATTTGACGACCTTCCTCAGCACTTCCGGTAGAGCACCCAGGACTCGTTGCGGGCGGTTTCGTGGAAGCCGGGGGGGACCTTCGTCGACGGCGGCCGGCTCGGGTCGTTGGGGTCGAGGACGAAGTGGTGGAGGACGAAGTCGTCGGCCGGCTGCAGGAAGTCACCGCGGTGGGGCTGGCGCTGCTCGCTCGAGCTGATGATCTGGCTCGGCCGCAGGTCGAGGTCGAAGGCGAGGCGGGGGACGGCCCGGTGGTTGGGGACCGAGACCGGCCCGCAGATCGGCTCGAAGGCGCCGGAGTCGGCGAGGTCGTGCAGGTCATCCTCGATCCGCGCCTGGTCGGTGAGGTCGGTGTCGACCGTGTGCAGCAGGTCGTACTGATTCGGCAGCCAGACGACGAACATCAGGGCGACCACGGCGGCGAAGGCCTGCCAGGCGCGGCGCCAGCGATGGCCGGGCTCGAGCAGGCGCCAGCCGAGCAGCGCCAGGGCGACGAAGATCGCCAGGATCGCGGCGGCCAGCATCGTGTAGCGGGCGATGATCGCGAGGCCGGCGGTGGCGAGCAGGGCGAAGGCGGCGAGGGCGAGGACGGCGGCGGCGATGCCGAGCGCCGAGCGCCGGCGCAGGAAGGCGAAGCCGAGGACGACACCGCCGACGGCACCCACCATCCCCGGCCACTGCAGGACTTCGCCGAGGCGGCGCGGCCCGTAGAGGACGAGGTCGACCGGGCCGGTCTGGCGCTTCAGCGTTTCGACCGTTTCCTGAGTGCCGGTCAGCGAGTAGAGCGGGTCGCCGGTGGTGATCGCGTCGAAGAGGACCCAGAGCAGCGGGCCGGCGGCGGCGAGCAGCGCCAGCCAGACGAGCTCGGCGCTGCCGCGCTCGCGCCTGAGCCGCAAGGGCCGCCAATCGAAGGTCAGGTAGAGCCAGTAGACGCCGGCGAAGAGCCAGGCCTCCGGGCGCAGCAACCCGGCCGGGACGAGCAGGGCGAGGACCGGCCAACCGGCTCGCGGCCGCCGTGTCTCGACCAGCAGGGCGCCGAGGCAGAGCGCGATGAAGGGGAGGTCGATGTAGGCGCGCAGGCCGTTGGAGAGATAGGGGGCGCGGGTGAGGACGATCGCCGCCGCGACGGCGCCGATCCAGCGGTCGAACCAGAGCGAGCCGAGCCGGTAGACGAGGTAGCCGGCGAGGGCGAGCGAGACGTAGGCGACGATCATCGTCACCGTGATCGCGCCGTCGCCGAGCGGCGCCGTCACCAAGCCCTGGATATCCGTCAGCGGGTGCGGGGTGGGGGGCAGGGCGGCGCCGTAGTCGGGGCTCATCCCGTGCGAGAGTTCGCGTCCCCAGACGAGCGCGTAGATCGTGTCGTAGTTGGGGAAGCCGAGCGGGAAGATCAGCAGCAGCGCGGCGCTGACCGCGGCGACCCAGGCGGCGGGCGACAGCCATTTGCGGACCCCGGTCGGCACCGGCGCACGGTATCGGGCGGGCGCGGCGACTTATCGGCGCCAGGGGCATGAAAGTCGCCGCGGGGGCGTGGATACACTGGCCCTGGTGCCCTCCTCGAGCGACTCGAACTCCCTCTACCGCCGCCATCGGCCCGGTTCGTTCGACGAGGTCGTCGGCCAGCAGCACGTGGTCCGCACCCTGCGCAACGCGGTCGAGCAGGACAAGGTCCACCACGCCTACCTCTTCGTCGGCTCACGCGGCACCGGCAAGACCTCGATGGCCAAGATCCTCGCCCGCTCGCTCAACTGCGAACGCGGCGGGCCCACGATCACCCCCTGCGGCGAGTGCGAGTCATGCACGACGATCGCCGCCGGCACCTCGATCGACGTGATCGAGATGGACGCCGCCTCGAACCGCTCCGTCGACGACGTCCGCGACCTGCGCGAGCGGGTCGCCTACGCCCCGGCCGGCGGCCGCTGGAAGGTCTACATCCTCGACGAGGCGCACATGCTGACCAAAGAGGCCTGGAACGCCTTCCTCAAGACGCTCGAGGAGCCGCCGCCGAACACGGTCTTCGTGCTCGCCACCACCGAGTCCCACAAGGTGATGGCGACGATCGCCGACCGCTGCCAGCGCTTCGATTTCCAGCGGCCCTCGATCGAGCAGATCTCGGAGGTGATCGAGCGGGTGGCGACGGCGGAGTCGATCGAGCTGGAGCCGGGGGCGACGGCGATGATCGCCCGCTCGGCGACCGGCAGCTTTCGCGACGCGCTCGGCACGCTCGACCAGCTCGTCGCCTTCCGCGGTGAGAAGGTCGGCCTCGACGCGGTGATGGAGATGCTCGGCGCGGCCGACGCCGAGCTCCTCTTCGAGGCCGTCGACGCGGTCGTCGCCGAAGACCCGAAGGGGGTCCTGCTCGGGGTCGAGCGGATGGCGCGCTCCGGCCGCGACCCGGCCCAGTTCGCCCGTGACCTGCTCGCCCACCTGCGCCACCTGCTCGTCGCCCAGACCGTCGGCGAGGTGCCCGAAACCTTCGTCATCACCGCCACCGACGAGGGCCGCCTGCTGGCCCAGTCGCAGGCGATCGGCGCGGCCGCCCTGGTGCGGACGATCGACGAGCTGGCCACCGCCCTGACCGCGGTGCGCGAGGGCGACGACGCCCGCATGGCGGTCGAGATCGCGCTGCTGAAGGCGGCAAGGCCGGACATCGACT
This sequence comes from uncultured Solirubrobacterales bacterium, assembly GCA_963836415.1. Taxonomy (GTDB): domain Bacteria; phylum Actinomycetota; class Thermoleophilia; order Solirubrobacterales; family 70-9; genus VRUE01. Next base: position 361,990 of record CAWIJE010000004.1, on the reverse strand, counting down.
CGTCGACCGAGGGGCTGACGCGGCGGGTGGAACGACTTGAGAAGAACCTGGTGGAGGGTGGCGGGCCGCCACCGGCGGCAGTCACCCCCCCTCAGGAGCAGCCCGACGCGGCCCGCCCGCCTGAAGCAGCTGCGGCTGAGGGGCGCGAGGCGGTTGATGCACAGGCCGCTGCCGTCGCTTCGGACCCTGGGCCGGCTGAAGAGGAAGAGGCGGAGCCTGCTCCACGGCCTGAAGCCCCGTCAGCTGAGCAGGGAGAGGCTGAAGCTTCCCCGCCGCCGACAACGCCGTCGGCCGAGTCCGCCCCTCCCGACTCCGGTGACGAAACCCCCGGGCCGGGCGCGCCCGCCGTCGACATTGACCTCGACGGGATCCTTCAGATCTGGCCGGCGGTCCTCGACAACCTGCGGACGACGGCGCCGGCCCTGGCCGCCACCTTCGAGGGGGCGAGGCCGGTCGGGCTCGAGGACGGCTCGCTGCGGATCGGCTTTCCAGTTGCTTCGACCTTCAACAAACGCAAGGCCGAGGCGCCGGACAAGCGCGAGCAGATGACGGTCGCGCTGGAGACGGTGAGCGGCGCCAAGCTGCGCCCGATGTACGTGCTGCTCGAGGACGGCGAGGAGGAGGCACCTCCGAGCGCCGACGAGGAGCCCGGAGTGGATCACGAGGCGCTGATCGAGAAGATGAAGAGCGAGTTCGACGCGGAGGAGGTTGGCTAGTGGCGAGAGGTGGCATGCCCGGAGGGTTCGACGTCAATGCGCTGATGAAACAGGCGCAGCAGATGCAGACCGAGATGATGGAGGCGCAGGAGAAGCTCAAAGACGAGGTGGTCGAGGCGAGCGCCGGCGGCGGCATGGTCAAGGTGAAGATGGGCGGCGACCTCTCCCTGCGCGAGATCACGATCGATCCCGACGCGATCGATCCCGAGGAGGCGGAGCTGCTGGCCGAGATGGTCCAGGCCGCTGTCAACGAGGCGCTGCGCGCGGCGCAGGAGCTGGCGAGCTCGAAAATGGGCGGCATCACCGGCGGGCTCGGCGGCCTTCCGGGAATGTGAGCGCCGAGGGCCCCGCACCGCTGGCTCGGCTCGTCGCCGAGCTGGCTCGACTGCCCGGGATCGGCCAGCGCACCGCGCAGCGCCTCGCCTTCCACATCCTGCGGGCGCCCGACGACGAGGCGGAGGCGCTGGCCGCGGCCGTGCGCGAGGTGAAGGAGAAAGTCGGACTCTGCGAACGCTGCTTCAACCTCTCCGAGGGCCCGCTCTGCCGGATCTGCCTCGACCAGAACCGCGACGAGACGATGATCTGCGTGGTCGAGGAGCCCGCCGACGTGATCCCGATCGAGCGCACCCACGAATACCGCGGCCTCTACCACGTGTTGGGCGGGGCCCTCTCGCCGATCGACGGCGTCGACGCCGACGACATCAAGGTCGCCGAGCTGGTCAGCAGGGTCGAAGTAGGTGGGGTCGAGGAGGTGGTGCTGGCGACCAATCCGACGACGACCGGGGAAGCGACGGCGCTGCACATCGCCGGGCTGCTGCGGGGCGGCGCGAGGGTGACGCGGCTGGCCAGCGGGCTGCCGGTCGGCGCCGATCTCGAGCACGCCGACGAGGTCACTCTCGGCAAGGCCCTGGCCGGGCGTCGCAGCGTCGAATAAGCCCGCGTTCTGGCCGAATTTCCTGGACGATTGTCGACCCGCAAATAGCGGCTTTTCCGTCGCCTGGCGTCCGGCCGGTAGGCGATGGTCTGAGGGTGGCCGGCACCGGATCAGATGGCAAAGACCGGGGTCAGCCGCGAGAGCCGGCGGAGGCCGCCGCCGAGATGGCGCGTGAGGTCTCGACCCTGCAGGCGAAACTGCTCGAGAAGCTGGGCCGGGAGATGACCGGAGGCGACGTCGAGCACTTCGCCGGCGCCGCCCAGCGGCTGGCCGAAGCGTTCGGATCGGTCACCGCGGCGGCGGTCGAACCGGTGGCCGCGCCGCAGCTGCCGCCGTTCGAAGAGCACGCCAGCCTCTACCGCCCCGGGCACATGCGGCGCCGTCTCGACCAGCTGCTCGAGATGCACCGCCGCTACGCCCACCCCTTCGGCCTCGTCGTCTTCGACGTCGACGGCCCGGCGACTCTCAACGGCAGCCCGGGCGCGGCCCAGGACGCGCTCACTCTGGTCGACGCCGCTCTCCGCGACAGCGTCCGCCTCGTCGATGAGACCTTCCGGCTCGAGGAGGACGCGCTCTGCGTCCTGGCCCCCGAGCAGGACACGATCGGCGGCGTGCAGATGAGCGAGCGGCTGCTGCGGGTGCTCGCCGAGCTGAAGGCCGCGGGCGGCCTCGCGATCGGCATCTCGGCCGGCGTCGTCGCCTGCCCCGAGCACGGCAACGAGGCCGAAATGCTGCTGCGCAAGGCCGATGAAGCGATGTGGCGGGCCCGTTCGGTCGGCCAGCCGGTGGGCGTGGGGGTCTTGCAAGATCGCTGACAGATTCGGGAAATCTGTCCATAACCTGCGTAAACCTGGCGATCCGGTGGGAGAATCCGACATCGCGGCGAAGATCTCTGCCGCGTCCACCCCCTTCGAGAGCGATCCAGACCAGATGCCCGGAATAAGAACCAACGCGGCAGCCGAAGTCCTCGGTGTCAGCCCCAACACGCTGCGCAGCTGGGAGCGGCGCTACGGCTTCCCGACCCCGAAGCGGACGGTCGGCAACCACCGCAACTACGAACTGGTCGAGCTGCAGACCCTTCGCGACGCCCTCGCCCAGACGGGCAACATCTCCTCCGCGATCGAGCTCGCCCGCCAGCGCCAGGCGGCGCCGGCCAGCGGCGGCAACCTGATGGCGGCGCTCGAGAGCTTCGACGAGGACTCCGCCGACCGCGCGATCGAGGAGAGCATGGCGCTGCGGCCGCTCGAGCGCACGGTCGAGGAGCTGCTGCTTCCCGCCGTCGACCGGCTCGCGATCGACCCCGACCGCGAGGCCGAGCTCGAGTTCGCCTCGCGCTGGGCGATGGGCTGGCTGCACGGCGCCCGCCGCCTCGCCTCCACCGCCTCCCGGCCCGCCGGGATCCTGCTGCTCGACTCGAGCAGCGGCAACGAAGCTGAGGCCGTCCACGCCCAGGCGCTCGACCTGATCCTGCGCCGCGCCGGCTTCCGTGTGCTGATGCTCTCCAGCGAGCTCGGCGACGAGCGCCTCGAGCGCGCCCTGCGCGCTCTCGACCCGACCGCGCTGATCCTCTGCGGCCCCGGCAACGACACCCCTTCCGCGATAAAGCTGGTTCGCAAGATCCGCGAGGCGGGTTTCGACGCGCCGTTGCTCGGCTTCCGCGCCAGCGGCCTGATCGGCGACGCCGTGCCCTCCGCCGGCGAGCTGCCCAGCCAGGTCACCGGCATGCTCAACGCCGACCTGCGCCGCCGCGCCAGCCAGGCCTTCGCCTAGACGCAAAACGACCCGAGGCTTTTCGGCCCCGGGTCGCTCCATGCTCGTGTCTCGCGGCGTCTCGCCGTCGGGGTGAGCCCTAAAGGCCCGCGACGGCGCTTTTACCGGCGCTGAGGACGACGCTGGGAAGCGGCGCGAAGTCCAATGCCGGGCCGTATTTCTGGCCGAGGGTCAGGTTGTAGTTGATGAACTGTTCGAGTTCGCCCTTCTTCGGCGACCCGTGGGGGACGATGCAGTACGTGAACGTCGAGATCGGGTAGGCGTCCGTGTACTTTTTCGGCGGGTTGACGATGTGCAGCTCGTTGCTCGGCGGCACGTTCTTCACCATTTCGGCGGCTGCCGAGATGTTTTTCAGGTTCGGGTAGGTGAACTTGCCCGCTTCGTTTTGGACCGCGGCCGCTTTCAGCCCGGCGGCGATGATGTAGGAGGCCGAGATGTAGCCGATCGCGCCGTTGGTCGACTGCACCACGGAGGTGACTCCGACGTTGCCTTTCCCACCGACTCCGGCCGGGAAGCTGACCGAGGTCGAGAAGCCCCGTTCGTTCTTCCAGGCGCTGCTCACCTTCGAGAGGTAGTTGGTGAAGGCGTAGGTGTCACCCGAGCCGTCGCTGCGGAAGACCGGGGTGATCGGGGTTCCCGGAATGTGGACGCCGGGGTTCAGTTTGGTGATCTTCGGGTCGTTCCACTTGGTGATCTTGCCGAAGTAGATGCCGGCGATTACGGGTCCCGAGAGGTTCAATTTCTTGACCCCGTCGAGGTGGAAGCCGAGCCCGGTGGCGGTCAGTGCCCAGGGAATCTGCACGCAGCTGTTGCAGGCGCTGGCCTGTTCGGGCGTGAGCGGGGCATCGGACGCGCCGAAGTCGACCGTGCGGGCCGTGATCTGCGCGATCCCTGCTCCCGAGCCGACCGAGCCGTAGGTGACTTTGAGGGCGCCGTTCATCCGCGCTTCGAAGCCGTTGATCCAGTTGGCCATCAGTGGCGCGACGAGCGAGGAGCCCGCGCCTTTCAGTTCGGCGGAGGCGGCGGCGGTCGAGATCGAAGCCATGCAGCCGGTCAGCCCGACCATCGTGAGGAGTAGGCCTACAAACCTGTTGCGAATCAAAGGAGATCCTTTCAGCTTTTAGTTCTTGTCTTAGCGCTGGCAGGATCGCCGTGACGCAATGCAAACGTGTGTCAATCGTGTGAAAGTCGACCTGTGTAAAAGTTGTAACAGTGGGCTGAGTTGTTACTCACTCGTGAACACGGAAACACACACTTGTGTCAATTCTGTGAAGGATGGTCGATAGTGGGTTTCCACCCCCGATCTCGTCTACCCTGCGCGGCGATGAGCACCGCGATCAGCCAAGCTCCCAGGCCCGGCGCGGGCGCGGAGCGCCCTCGCGGCCGCCGAGACCTGCGGCGCAGCCTCGACCGTTTCGGCGACGGCGCCCTGCTCGCCACCTGCGCCGCCGCCGCGCTGGTCGCCGTCGCCGCCCTGCTCTTGATCGGCTACCAGGTGGTGCACGGTGCGGCGCCCTCGTTCTCGAAGTTCGGCCTCGGCTTTGTCTTCGACACCAACTGGCAGCCGAACCCGCCCTTCGAAGAATTCGGCGCCGGCACGCTGTTGTTCGGCACCCTGGTCAGCTCCTTCGTCGCCCTCTTCATCGGCGCCCCGATCGCGATCTCGATCGGGCTCTTCCTCAGCCTCCTGGCGCCAAAGGGCGTGAGGACGGTGGTCGCGCCGCTGGTCGAGATGCTGGCGGCGATCCCGAGCGTCATCCTCGGCTTCTGGGGGATCCTCGTGCTGGCGCCGTTCGTGCAGTCGACGATCGAGCCCTGGCTGCACGACAAGCTCGGCTTCATTCCCCTCTTCGGGCCGCCGCAGACGACCGGGGCCAGCGTCTTCACCGCCAGCCTGATCCTGACGATCATGGTGATCCCGATCATCGCCTCGATCTCACGCGATCTCTTCCTCTCGGTTCCGCAGGATGTCCAGGACGGCGCCAGCGCACTGGGCGCGACGCGCTGGGAGGTGGTGCGCGGGGTCGTCCTGCCGAGCACCGCCTCGGGCGTCACCGCCGCCTCGCTGCTCGGCCTCGGCCGGGCGCTCGGCGAGGCGATCGCTGTGACCCAGGTGATCGGCGCCGGCTCGGCGATCAAGGCCTCCCTCTTCGAAACCGGTGACACGCTCGCCGGGCGGATCGCCAACCAGTTCCCGGGGGCGATCACCGAGCTGCACAAGGCATCGCTCTTCTACCTAGGGGCGATCCTGCTCGTCATCGGACTCGCCTCCAACGTCGCCGCCCAGCTGATCGGCCGGCGCTTCGACTACCAGCGCGGGGCCGCGTCGCGATGAGCGCTGCCGTCCCCGACCCGACCGCTCCGCTGAGCGCCAGCGGCAACCTCCGTCGCCGCCAGATCTTCAGCCGCGTCGCCGAGACCGGGGCGACCGTGGCGGCGGTGGCGGCGGTCGCCGTCCTCGTCATCGTCATCTACACCGTCGTCGCCCGCGGCGCCAGCGCCCTCAGCCTCGACTTCCTGGTCAAGGGCGCGCCCGACGGGATCGGGCCGGCGATCGTCGGCACGGTGCTGATCGTCGCGATCGCGACCGCGATCGCGATGCCGCTGGGGGTGCTGATCGCGATCTACACCAGCGAGTTCTCGGGACGGCGTGGGGCGGGCGCGGTCAAGCTCGTCCTCGACCTGATGAACGGCCTGCCCTCGATCATCATCGGCCTCTTCATCTTCGGCCTGCTCGTCGTCGGCAAGGGCCAGTCGGCGTTCGCCGCGGCGGTCGCTCTGGCGATCATCATGCTGCCGCTGATCGCCCGCGGCGGCCACGAGGTGCTGGAGCTGGTGCCGGGCAGCCAACGCGAAGCGGCCGAGGCGCTCGGCATCAGCCGCTGGCGCACGGTGCTCGGCGTGATCCTGCCCAGCGCCCTCGGCGGCATCGTCACCTCGACGATCCTCGCCGTCGCCCGCGCCGCCGGCGAGACGGCGCCGCTGATCTTCGCCTGCTCCGTCTTCGACTCGGCGAGCTTCTCGCTCAACCCGTCGAAGGCGGTGCCGAACATCCCGGTGACGATCTTCCAGCTCTCCGAAGAAGCGAACCCGGAATCGTTCGCCCGCGCCTGGGGAGCCGCCCTCGTCCTCGTCGTCTTCATCCTCATCTCCAGCCTCGGCGCCCGGGCGCTGCTGGCGCGGAGCCGCAGGAAGCTGAGCGGATGACGACGGCCCTCTCCAGGATCAGGATCCGGACCGAGCCGCGCCGGCCGCGGGCAACGGAAGCCACGCGGGCGCCGGCGAAGCGGTTTCGAGGCGCAGCGACGTCTCGGTCTACTACGGCGCCAAACAGGCCCTGGCCGGCGTCGACCTGCGCATCCCGCGCAGCCGCATCACGGCCCTGATCGGCCCCTCCGGCTGCGGCAAGTCGACCTTCATCCGCAGCCTCAACCGGATGAACGACTCGGTCCCCGGCTTTCGGCTCGAGGGCAGCGTCCTCTACCACGGCCACGACATGTACGCGGGCAGTGTCGACAAGGTCGAGGTCCGTCGCCGGATCGGCATGGTCTTCCAGAAACCGAACCCATTCGCCAAGTCGATCTACGACAACATCGCCTGGGCACCGCGCAATCTCGGCCTCAAGCACGAGCTCGACGAGCGGGTCGAGGGGGCGCTGCGCGGCGCCGCCCTCTGGGACGAGGTCAAGGACCGGCTCAAGGACAGCGCCCTCGGCCTCTCCGGCGGCCAGCAGCAGCGCCTCTGCATCGCGCGGGCGATCGCGATCGAGCCCGACGTCCTGCTCCTCGACGAGCCGGCGTCGGCCCTCGACCCGATCGCGACCGCCTCGATCGAGGACCTGATGCACAGCCTCAAAGGCAGGTTCACGATCGTGATCGTCACCCACAACATGCAGCAGGCGGCGCGGGTCGCCGACCAGACCGCCTTCTTCAGCCTCGACTCCGGCGCCGGCAACGCGGTCGGCACCCTGGTCGAGTTCGCCGAGACCGAGACGATCTTCAGCCGCCCCGCCGATCCACGGACGCGGGACTACGTCTCCGGCCGCTTCGGCTAGCGGCGCTGGATCGCGTCGCTGGGGATCTGCTCGAGCAGCGGCTGGCCGCACTGCCAGCAGAAGGTCGCGCCGTTGCTGTGAGGGGCGCCGCAGGCGCGGCAGGAGCCGGCGGTGCCGGTCTCTTCGCTGCGCACGATCCGTTCGACCTCGCTCAGTTCGGCGTCGGCGTCCTGGAGCAGCGCGGCGCGCCTGACCAGGACGTCGACCTGGACGTGGTTGCGGGTCGCCATCTCGTAGGCGAGGCCGCCGAGGTCCCACTGCAGCTCGGCGACCCTGGCGACCAGCTGGTCGCGCCGGCGCTTGAGGTCGACGACCATCTCGGTCCGGTAATCGGGCGCGGCGGGGCCGGGCTCGGCGGCAGGCGCGCCGCGGCCGACGCGGTTGCGGATCGGGTTCCTCATTCGCCGAAGAAGTCGCCGGTGAATTCGCCGCCGTCACAGCCGGCGGTCCCCTTTTCGCACTTGTCCCCGACCCCCGTCGTCGCTGGCGGCAGCTTCACGTCGGAGGCCGGTTTGAGCACTTCTTCGGCGCCCTTCGGATCGGTTTCCGCCGCCTCCTTCGCGCTCGGCGACTGCTTGGCCTTGGCCTTCTTGCCGCCGCCGGCCGGGCCGGTCGAGGTCGAGGCCGTCTGCGCTTCGCCGCCGCCGCCCTTGATCACGATCGGCGCCGCAGGCTGGGCCGCGGTGGCCCCGCCTTCGTCGCCGGTGCGGCCGATCAGCACACCGAGGCCGAGCGCCAGGAGCAGCGTGCCGACGCCGGCGATCAGGGCCGCGTTCGGCGAGATCCGCCGACTCCGCTTGCTCGGCGGGGGGGAGGCGGCCGAAACGGCCGGCTGCTTCATCGCTTCCATGAAGACGACCGCGTCCATGAAGGGCAGGCGCGGGTCGCCGCGGCGCTGGCCGCAGGAGAGGCAGTAGCGCTGGTCGCTGAGGATGGCGGCGCCGCACGAGGGGCAGTGGTCATAGCCGTTCGCCGGCGCCGTCGGGGGAGCGTTCCCGTTCACGGGCGTGGCGACCTGCGTCACGGTCTGCTGTTCGGTCTCGGTTGTGTACTCCACGTCCGCGTGCCTCCGTCGATCGGAACGCGACCATGGTCGAGCCGGGGTCCGGCTCAGGTGTTGCGGAGTTGTGAAACGGACCCAGGATTTTCACAACCGCACTCGCTCCGCTGTTGAGACTTGCGGGCGTGTCGGCTCGATGAAAGACGACGGTGGCAATCCCGGTGGGCGCCCGTTGCCCTCCGTCGTCGCCCGTTGGCTCGAGAGCCAGGGATTGGCGCGCGGTCCACGACAGGAGGGAGCTGCCGCCGAGCCCCCCGCCGAGGACGAGGAGCGCGAGGAGCGCGGTTGGATGCCGACCCCGCAGGCGGCGGCGGTCGCCGTCATGGCGCTGCTCGCCTTCGGCGTGATCATCGGCTCGATCGGCAACCACTTCGCGCAGAGCGCCGGGGTCTCGACGATCGTCCTGCAGGAACCGAGCTCGGCCCCGGCCGAGGCGCCGCCGCCGGCTCCGGTCGAAGCCTCGGAACCCGCCCCCGTCAGTGCGCCGGTCGAACCGGCGCTGCCCGCCGCCCTCCCGGAAGCGCTGCCCGAAGCGCCGGTTGAAGAAGAGGCCGGCGAGGAAGCGCCGGCCGAACTGCCGCCGGAACTGCCACCCGAACCCGGCCTGCCGCCGGTCAGCCACGTCTTCCTGATCGTGCTCCGCGAACAGGGCTATGAAAGCTCCTTCGGGGCGGAATCCCAGTCGCCGTATTTCTCGCAGACGCTTCCCGCGCAGGGCGAGCTGCTCTCCAACTACTACGCCGTCGCCGAGGGGGATCTCGCCAACGAGGTCGCCCTGCTCAGCGGCCAGGGACCGACCCCTCAGACCGGCGCCAACTGCCCCGAATACGCCCCGATCGCGCCGGCGACGACGGGTCTCGGCGAACAGGTCGAAGGCAGCGGGTGCCTCTACCCGCCGCAGGCGACGACCGTGTTCGACCAGCTGGCGGAAGCGAAAAAACCCTGGAAGGCCTACGTCGAACAGCCCGACGAAACGGTGCCGCCGAGCTGCACGCCTACCTGGCGCAATCCGACCGGCTACTTCGGCTCGCTGCTCGGTGAGGAAGGCTGCGCCGAACGCAACACCGGCCTCGCCGGCCTGAGCGCCGACCTGAAGAACCCGAAACGGACGCCGGCCCTTTCCTACATCGTCCCCGACGCCTGCCACGACGGCTCCGAAACCCCCTGCGCCCCCGAACAGCCGGCGGGGCTCGCCGGCGCCGAATCGTTCCTGCAGAGGGTCCTGCCCGAAATCGAAGCCTCGCCGTCGTTTATCAGCGGCGGGCTGATCGCGATCACCTTCGCCCAGGCACCCCAGGTCGGCCCCAAGGCCGACCCGAGCTCGTGCTGCGCGACGCCCGAATACCCGAACCTGGCCGCGGAAACGCCGGCGGCGCCCCCGGTCGTCGCCGAAGGCCCGGTCAAACCGAGCGGGGGAGGGGGGCGGGTCGGAATGCTGTTGATCTCGCCCTACGTCCTGCCCGGCAGCGTCGACGAAAGCGGCTACTACAACCACTTCTCGATGCTGCGCAGCGTCGAGGAACTGTTCGGCCTGCCGGCGCTCGGCTATGCGGCCGAACCCGCCGTCACGCCCTTCGACGAAACCGTTTTCAACAACCTCGAATCCTGACCCGGGCGGGGCCACCCACGCGGGCCTGATCCTGACCCGGGCGCGGCGCGACGGCCGACTATCCTCAGTCGCCCATGAACGGAGGGAATTCCGACATCGTCGTGATGAAGTTCGGCGGCACCTCGGTCGCCGGCGCCGAGCAGATCAAGCGCGCCGCCGGGCGGATCGTCGCCGCCCGTGAGGCCGGCAACCGGGTGGTCGCCGTGCTCTCCGCCCGCGGCAAGACCACCGACGAGCTGGTCGCCCAGGCGATGGAGATATCGGAGCGCCCGGTCGCCCGCGAGATGGACATGCTGCTCTCCACCGGCGAGCGGATCTCCTGCGCTCTCTGCGCGATGGCGATCCACGACATGGGCCACCAGGCGATCTCGCTTACCGGCTCGCAGGCGGGCATCGTCACCGACTCCTCGCACACCAAGGCGCGGATCATCGACGTCCGCGCCGACCGCATCCGCGAAACGCTGGGCCAGGACCGGATCGTCCTCGTCGCCGGCTTCCAGGGGGTCTCGACCGAGAGCCGCGACGTCACCACCCTCGGCCGCGGCGGCTCGGACACGACCGCGGTCGCCCTGGCCGCGGCGCTCGACGCCAGCGTCTGCGAGATCTACACCGACGTCGCCGGGGTCTTCAGCGCCGACCCGCGGATCGTCGACCAGGCCCGCAAGCTGCCCATCGTCTCCTACGAGGAGATGCTCGAGATGTCGGCCTCCGGCGCCCGGGTCCTGCAGCTGCGCTCGGTCGAGTACGCCCGCAACCACGGCGTCCGCATCCACTGCCGGAGCAGTTTCGAGGACGGCCCCGGTACCCTCGTCATTGCCGAGGACGAAACCGTGGAGCAACCCTTCGTTACAGCCGTTACCCACTCCGACGACGAGTCGCGGGTGACCCTTACCGGGGTTCGCGACGAACCCGGGGTGGCCGGCCGCATCTTCACCGCCCTCGCCGGGGCGAACGTCAACGTCGACGTGATCATCCAGAACGAGCCCGTCGGCGACGACGAGCTCGCCGACCTCTCCTTCACGATCGACCGCGCCGACCTCGGCACCGCGACCGACACGATCGCCGGTCTCGGCGAGCTCAGCCGCGGGGTCAAGACCGAGGAGCGGATCGGCAAGGTCTCGATAGTCGGCGCCGGCATGCGCTCCCATCCCGGCGTCGCGGCCAAAGTCTTTGAGGTCCTAGGCGGCGAGGGGATCAACATCGAGATGATCTCGACCTCGCCGATCAAGGTCTCCTGCGTGATCCTCGCCGACCGCGTCCCGGACGCGGTCCGGGTGCTGCACCAGGCCTTCGGGCTGGGCGCGGACGCGGTCAGGCCCGAGGACAAAAGCACCGCCGAGCCCACGGTCTCATGAGCGAGTACAGAGTCGGCGTCCTCGGGGCGACCGGACTGGTCGGAACGACGATCCTCAGCCTGCTCGCCGAGCGCGGCTTCCCCGCAGCCGAGGTCGTCCCCTTCGCCTCCGAGCGCTCCGCCGGCAAACAGATCGAGTGGGGCGGAAAGCTGATCGAGTGCCGGCCGCTGAACGACGAGACGATCCAGGGTCTCGACCTCGTCCTCTCCTCGGCCGGCGGCGCGGTCAGCGCCGAGTGGGCGCCGCGCTTCGTCGAGGCGGGCGCCGTCGTCGTCGACAACACCAGTCACTTCCGCATGCGCGACGACGTGCCGCTGGTCGTCGCCGAGGTCAACCCGGAGGCGCTCGAGGGCCACAACGGGATCGTCGCCAACCCGAACTGCTCGACCATGCAGATGGTCGTCGCGCTGAAGCCGCTCAAGGACGCCGCCGGCATCGAGCGGCTGGTTATCTCGACCTACCAGGCGGTCTCCGGGACCGGCAAGGCGGCGGTCGACGAGCTGCTCAACCAGACCGAGGCGGTGCTCGGCGAGCGCGACGTGGTCGCCGCGATCTACCCGCGGCAGATCGCCTTCAACGTCCTGCCTCAGGCGGGCAGCTTCGCCGAGGGCGACGACCACACCGACGAGGAGCGCAAGCTGATCAACGAGACCCGCAAGATCCTCGGCGACGATGAGATCAGGATCTCGGCCACCTGCATCAGGGTGCCGGTGATCACCGGCCACTCCGAGGCGGTCAACGTCGAGACCCGCGAGCCGCTCTCGCCCGAGCGCGCCCGCGAGCTCCTTGCCGCGGCGCCGGGCGTCACCGTGCTCGACGACCCGGGCGGGGGCGAGTACCCGACCGCGATCGAGGCAGCCGGACGCGACGAGGTCTTCGTCGGCAGGATTCGCCGCGACCCGGGCAACGAGAGCGCCCTCGACCTCTGGGTCGTCGCCGACAACCTGCGCAAGGGCGCCGCCACCAACGCGGTCCAGGTGGCAGAGCTCCTGGTCGGGCGCGACCTGCTTCGCGGACGGGAGTAGAGCCGTGGACATCGGCTTCGGCGAGGCCACGCTGCTCTTCGGCGCCCTGCTCGCGGTGGTCGCCGGGCTCTCCGGGGTCTTCAAGGGCACGGTGCTCTCGGCCTCGGTGCTCTCGGTCGCGCTCGGGGTGCTGCTGGCGGCGATCGGTGTCGTCGACGTCGACCCGGGGGACCCGGGCATCGTCGAGCTGATCGAGCTGGCCCTGATCCTCACCCTCTTCTCCGACGGCATGTTCGTCGAGCGTGAGCTGCTGCAGCGACACTGGACGCCGGTGGCACGCGCCCTGGTGATCGCGATGCCGCTGACGATGGGCCTGCTCGGGCTGGCCGCCAAGGCGCTCTTCCCCGACCTGACCTGGGCCGAGGCCTTCCTGCTGGCCGCCGTGCTCTCGCCGACCGACCCGGTGGTGACCTCGGCGGTCGTCACCTCGCGCCTGGTGCCGGCCTCGGTCCGCCACACGCTCAACCTCGAGTCGGGGCTCAACGACGGCCTCGCCCTGCCCTTCGTCCTCTTCTTCCTCGTCCTCGCCGGGCAGGGGGGAGACCCCGGCGGCGAAGCGGCGAAGCTGGCCGGCGAGGCCGTCGTCGGCGGCGTCATCGGCGTCGCCCTCGGCATCGGCGCCGGGCGCCTGCACCGCCACCTGCCGGCCGGCGGGCTGACCGCCGGCTACGAGGGGATCTTCGCCCTCGGCTTCGCCCTCTTCGCCTTCGGGCTGGCCGAAGTGACGATCGGCAACGGGCTGATCGCCGCCTTCGTCTGCGGGATCGCGATGGCGGCGAGCGAGCGCGACGTGCCGGAGGGCTTCGCCGAGTTCAGCCGAGAACGCGAGCACGATCCTGCAGGTGATCACCTTCTTCGTCTTCGGCGCCCTGATCGTCGCCACCGGCTTCGACCACAGCATCCCGCCGCTGGCCGTCTTCGTCGTCTTCGCCCTCTTCCTGGCGCGGCCGGTGGCGGTGATGCTGTCCTTCCTCAAGACCGGGATCCCGCGCCCGCAGAAGCTGTTCATGGCCTGGTTCGGGCCCAAGGGCGTCGCCTCGATGCTCTTCGCCCTCTTCGTCCTCAAGTCGGACGTGGCGGAGCGGGGGCTGATCTTCGACGTCGCCGCGATCGCGATCATCTGCTCGATCGTCGCCCACGGCCTGACCGACACGGTCGGCGCCAAATGGATGGCCCGCCGCGTCGGCCTGGACAAATCCGGCTCCTGAGCACGATGCGCGTCAGCCCGACGCTCTGGTGAAGCGCCCCTGGTTGGCGCTAGGCGGGGACGCCGCCCGCCAGCCGCTGCTCGACCCACTCGGTCGAGGCGATGTGGCGGCTCATGCCGAGCTCCTTCGGCTCCGCCCCGAGGGCGAGGCCGACCAGCTGCGGCAGGTGCAGGACCGCGAGGCCGAGGTCGCGATTGACGACCTTGGCCGCCTCGGGCTGCTGCATGTCGAGGTTGAGGTGGCAGAGCGGGCAGGGCGTGACCAGGCAGTCGGCGCCGGCGTCGAGCGCGTCGCCGACGTGGGTGCCGGCCTGGCGCAGCGAGGTCTCGCTGTTCATCGTGATCACCGGGAAGCCGCAGCATTTGCGGGCGCCGTCGTACTCGACGACCTCGCCGCCGAGCGCCGCGATCACCTGCTCGAGGTAGATGTCGCGGTCGGGATGCTCGTCGTAGCCGAGGCGCTCCTTGGGGCGCACGACGTAGCAGCCGTAGAAGGGGCCGACCCGCAGCCCGCGAGAGCGGCCGCACGACCTGCTCGGCGAGGCGGTCGAGCCCGTAGTCCTCGACCAGCAGCCAGAGGAAGTTCTTGTTGGTGAAGCCGTCCTTGTCCTTCTCGTAGGAGAGGCCCTGGCCGCTCAGCACCTCGTTGATGTGGGCGCGGTAGGAGGTGTCGGCGTCGAGCCGCTGCTGGCACTCCGACTGGGCGCCCTGGCAGGTCGAGCAGATGTTCATCATCGCCAGCCCGGTCTGCTGGGCGAGGGCGAAGGTGCGGGCGTTGAGCGTGTCGGCGAGCTCCTGGTTGTGCTCGGCGATGACGCCGGCGCCGCAGCAGTTGGCGCGGTCCAGTTCGACCAGCTCGATGCCGAGCTTGTCGGCGACGAGCGCCATCGAGCCGTGCAGCTCGGTGGTGAAGCCGCGCGAGACGCAGCCGGGCCAGTAGGCGACCTTGATCTGACCGTTGCTCATGAGTCCTCGCTTTCGGCGGCTGCCTTCGCCTCGGCGGCCAGCCCTCGTCGGTCGGCTCGTCGGGCTCGGGTTCGACGAAATCCTCGTCTCTCGCCCGTGATGTAGAGGTTGAATTCCTCGCGGTGCTCCTCGGCGTGCTTGTAGATCGCCTTGACCTCGTCCTGGGCGCCGTCGGGAAGCTTCGGGTGGACGCCGGGGATCAGCTTCGGCAGCGAGCGCATCTTGCCCGTCTTGAGGCCGCGGATCGCGGTCGGGATCGAGCCGATCATTTCCTTGATCGCCGTTCTTGCTCGGTTTGAGCTTGCCCTTGACCCCGGGCGCGAAGGACTCCTGCAGCAGCAGCGACTCGTCGAGCGTGCCCTTCTTCTCGATGATCTTGACGAAGGCCAGCTCGTGGCTGTGGCCGTTGTTGGGGTCCTCGATCCCGGCTTCGCCGGCTTTGCGGCGCAGGCGCATGATCTGGTCCATCGGCGCCACGCCCTTGGGGCAGGCGTCGATGCAGCTGAAGCAGTGGGTGCAGTCGTAGATCCCGTGCGGGTCGTCGGCGAGGTCGTGGAGGCGCTCCTTTGTCTCGGCGTCGCGCGGGTCGCCGACGAAGCGGTAGGCCTTGGCGAGCGCGGCGGGGCCGATGAAGTCGCGGGTCGGCTTCCATCGAGAGGCAGGAGGAGACGCAGGCGCCGCACTGGATGCAGGCCATCGACTGGGTGATGTCGATCATCGACTCGGGCTCGACGACGTACTCGCGCTCGGGCGGCTCGCCGTGGGGGAGGAGCCACGGGGTGACGCGGCGGATCTTGGTCCAGTGGGTCGACTCCATGTCGGTGACCAGGTCCTTGATCACCGGCATGTTGCCCATCGGCTCGACCACGATCGGGACGTCGTCGCCGCCGTTGCCGGTGACGCTGACGCTTTCTTGTTGGCCAGCTCCTGGGCCTCGCCGATCTGCGTCTTGCAGCCGAGGCCGGACTGGCCGTTGATCTTCATCCCGCAGGAGCCGCAGATCGCGGCGCGGCAGGAGCAGCGCACCGCGAGCGAGCCGTCCTCGCGGTCTTTGGCCTGCAGGATCCCGTCGAGGACGGAGAGCGAGGGTCGAGCTCGACCTTGAACTCCTCCCAGTAGGGGCCGTGCGCCGCTCTCGGGCTGGTAGCGGCGGACTTTGAGCGTGTACTCGGCCATCTAGTACGTCCTCTCTTCGGGTTCCCACTGGGTGATGGTCACCTCTGAGTAGGAGATCTCGGGCCCGTCGTCGCTCAGCTGCAGGTCGATGTGCTTGAGCCACTCCTCGTCGTTGCGCTCCGGGAAGTCGGTCCGGTACTGGGCGCCGCGGCTCTCCTTGCGCTCGAGCGCGGCCAGGCAGCGCGCACTCGGCGTTGTCGAGCATGTAGCCGAGCTCGATCGCGCCGAGGATGTCCTGGTTGAAGATGGTGCCGCGGTCGTCGATGTAGGCGAGCCTCGGCCTCCTCCTTGAGCCGTCGCACCGTCTCCAGCGCCTCCTGGATGCCGGCCTCGTCGCGGAAGACGGCGACCTTGGCGTCCATCGTCTGGCCGAGCTCGAGCTTGATCTCGGAGACCCGGCGGCCGGAGCCCTTCTCGCGGGCGGAGATCGCGTCGATGCGTCGCCTGCTCGTGCCTCGAGCACCGCTTCGAGGGTCGCGAGCCCTCGATCCGTTTGGCGCGCTGCGGCGGCGTCGGCGCCGGAGCGGCGGCCGAAGATCAGCGTGTCGAGCAGGGAGTTGGCGCCGAGGCGGTTGCCGCCGTGGACCGAGACGCAGGCGGTCTCGCCGGCGGCGTAGAGGCCGGGAATGTCGGTCTTGCCCGTCGACGTCGGTCTTGACCCCGCCCATCGTGTAGTGGTTGCCGGGCTTGATGTGGATCGGTTCGCGGGTGATGTCGACGCCGGCGAAGTCGCGGCCGACGAGGACGATCTCGCGCAGCGCCTCGTGGACGCGCTTTTTCGGGACGACGGTGATGTCGAGGGCGACGGTGCCGTCGTCGAAGCCGCGTCCCTCGTTGATCTCGGTCTGCTCGGCGCGGGAGACGACGTCGCGCGAGGCGAGCTCCATCTTGTTCGGCGCGTACTTCTCCATGAAGCGTTCGCCGTTCTTGTTGAGCAGGTGGGCGCCCTCGCCGCGGGCGCCCTCGGTGATCAGGAAGCCCTTGCCCGCCAGCGTCGTCGGGTGGTACTGGATCATCTCCATGTCCATCAGCTTCGCGCCGACCCGGTAGGCCATCGCGATGCCGTCGCCGGTGCAGATCAGGGCGTTGGTCGTCGGCTTCCAGACCTGGCCGTTGCCGCCGCAGGCGAGGATCACCGACTTCGCCTGGAACAGCTCCATCGAGCCGTCGGCGATGTTGCGGGTGACGACGCCGCAGCACTCGCCCTGCTCGTCGATCGCCAGCGCGGTCGAGAACCACTCCTCGTAGCGGGTGACCGCCTCGGAGTACTTCATCAGCTGCTCGTAGAGCACGTGCATGATCGCCTGGCCGGTGATGTCGGCGACGTAGTAGGTGCGGGCGGCGGAGGCGCCGCCGAAGGCGCGGGTGCCGAGTTTGCCTTCCTCGTTGCGGTGGAAGGTGACGCCGAGGTGCTCGAGGTGGAGGATCTCCTCCGGCGCCTCGCGGGACATGATTTCGATCGCGTCCTGGTCGCCGAGGTAGTCGGAGCCCTTGATCGTGTCGAAGGCGTGCGACTCCCAGGAGTCGCCCGGGTTGAGCGCGGCGTTGATCCCGCCCTGCGCGGCGTTGGAGTGCGAGCGGACCGGGTGGACCTTGCTGACGATCCCGACCGACACGCCCTCCTCGGCGGCGGCGAGGGCGGCGCGCTGGCCGGCCAGGCCGGCGCCGATCACGAGTACGTCATGCGTAGGCACGAGCGCGGACTCTATAGGCGCTAAATCCGACCTCGCGGTCGGATTTCATGGCGGGGCCGACGGCCCGAAACAGCGGGGCCGACGGGCCGATAATACGATTCCGGATAGCGAATTCGGCCCGTCGGCGGTTAGAGCCAGGTTTGGTCGAGGCGGCGGATCGCCGCCTCGCCGAGACGGATGCCGTCGGCGACGGTGCCGAAGTCGACGTTGGCGGCGACGTCGTTCGGCCAGTGGTAGAAGGCGGGCTGCTTGAGGTCGTTGCAGGCGCAGAGGACCGCCGTCTCGTAGCCGGCGGCGAGCGGCTCGAGCCCGTCGGTCCCGTTGTGGAGCCGCAGGTTGGGATAGAGGTAGAGCCCGAGCTCGTCGGCGAGGCCGTCGAGCAGCGCCAGCGCCCTCGGCGGGTACTCGTGCATGCGCAGGAAGCCCTCGCCGCGGAGGACGAGCAGGTGGGGCGAGCCGAGCGACTCGAGCACGAGGAAGAAGGTCGAGTCGCGCCGAGCTCCGGAAAGTGGCGCTCGCCGAAGGCCTTGATCCCCTCGCTGAAGGACTCCTCCGAACCGACCGAGAGCAGGATCACGCGCAGGTTTTCCGGCGGCTCCTCGACCAGTCCGCGGGCGAGGGCGAGGAGGCCGACGACGGCGGTGCCGTTGTCGTTGGCGCCGGGGACCGTCCCGCGCGAGCCGATGTCGAGCCATCGCCGCCACCGTGCCGAGGGCGAGGACCAGCGCCGCCTTCGAGAGCAGCCGCCGCCCGCTCAGCGCCCCGAGCGCGGCCAGCAGCGGGCCGCCGACGACCGGCGCCATCAGCATCGGGCTGGTGTCGGAGCGCTCGATCAGGCCCAGACGGTCGGCGGCCAGCGGGATCTTCGGGTGGTAGATCAGCCCCGAGTGGGCGGCGTCGTGGTGGGCGACGACGACGACCGTGCGCTCGGCATCCGCCGGGCCGAGCTCGCAGACCACGTTGTAGGTCGGGCGCTTCGGCAGCAACCGGCGCAGGGGCCGGCGGTTGGGAGGGAAGTCGCCGGCGATCCCGGCGGCGCCGAGCGCGCCGAGGACCGTGCCGAGCAGCCGCCGCCCGCGCAGCGCGGCGAAGCCGCCGAGGGCGCCGAGCATGGCGCCGATCCCGAGCGGCCACCAGAACGTTCCATGCGCGGACTCTGCCTCGATCCGGGCCTCGCCCGCGCCGAGCTCGGCGAATTGGGTGACCAGCCACTCGGCGGCGCGGCGCTCGCCCTCGGAGGCCGAGGGGCGCTCGAACCGCTCCAGTTCCTCGAGCTTTTCGCGCAGCCATCTCTCGGTCTGGGACCGATCTGCTACGCCTGTCATGACTAGGCTAGGAGGCAGCTCACTGACGCTGTTCCATGTCCGCGGGATCCGGATCGCGGTCGACTGGTCGTGGTTTCTCGTCCTTTTCCTCTTCATCTTCTGGCTCTCGAGCTTCTACGGCGACGTGCTCGGCGAGAAGAGCACCTCGACCGAGCCCTTCCTGCTGGCCGTCGCCAGCACCCTCGGATTCTTCGCCGCGATCGTCCTGCACGAGCTCGGCCACGCCCTGGTCGCGATGCGCAACGGCATCGGCATCACCAGCATCCAGCTCTGGATCTTCGGCGGCGTCGCCCAGATGGATCGTGAGACGGACAGCCCCGCGACCGAGTTCAAGGTCGCGATCGCCGGCCCGGCGGTGACCGCGGCGATCGTCGTCGTCCTCTCCCTGATCGGCTTCGCGATCGCCGGCGGCGGTGAATTCGGCGAAGCGCTCTGGCAGGCGCTGCGCTTCCACACCGACGACAGCGTCACCGGGATCGTCGCGATGCTGGCCTGGCTCGCCTCGATCAACTTCTTCGTCCTCGTCTTCAACCTGCTCCCCGCCTTCCCGATGGACGGCGGCAGGGTGGCGCGGGCGATCGCCTGGTGGCGGACCGGGGACCGCGCATCCGCGACCCGCTTCGCCGCCACCCTTGGGCGCGTCTTCGCCTACCTCTTCATCGGCCTCGGCCTGCTGCTGATCGGCACCGGCGACCTCTTCGGCGGCGCCTGGCTGGCGCTGATCGGCATGGTGATCAACGGCTCCGCCCGCGCCGCCTCGGTGCAGACCGCGGTCAGCGACAAGATCGAAGGCATCCGGGTCTCCGACGTGATGGACCGCGAGCCGGTCACGATCCCGGCCGAGATCAGCGTCGAGGCGGCCCTCGACGAGTACTTCCTGCGTTACCGCTGGCCCTGGTTCCCGGTCGTCGACACGGAGCGGGGCTTCCTCGGCCTGCTGGCCCGCGAGCGCGCCGACGAGGTGCCCGAGGTCTCGCGCGCTACCTCACTCGTCTCCGACCTGCTCGACGCCGAGGACGGCGCGATCAAAGTCCGCGACGACGCGCCGCTGGACACCCTGCTCGGCAACCAGAACCTGCGCCGCTTCGGGGCCCTGATGGCGGTCGACGCCGACGGCCGACTGTCCGGGGTCATCACCGCCGAGCAAATCGGCAGAGCACTCACCGGCGCCTGACCGGCGTATCTCGGCGTCCTCGGTCGCTCGCGTGCGTTCGCACGCCACGCTCCCTGCGTCCTTGAGCTACTTGGTCAGCAGCCGGTCGGCCTAGGGGGCGGGGAGGTCAGGTGGTCGGGCGGTGGCGCTCGATGATGCGGCCGAAGTCGGTGCCGGCGGGGAGGGTGCCGAAGGCGTGGCCCCAGTCGCCCTCGAGGCGCGAGGCGCAGTAGGCGTCGGCGACCGCCGGGTCGCCGTAGCGGACCAGCAGCGAGGCCTGCAGGGCGACCGCCATCCGCTCGACCACGCGGCGGGCGCGGGCCTCGATCGTCTCGATCTCGCCGGGCAGCTCGTCGCGCAGCGAGCCGGCGTAGGCGTCGAGGCGGGGCTCGGCGCCGGCGCCGGCCTCGACCTCGGCGAAGAAGGCGTCGAGCGAGTCCGGGCTCTTGACCATCGCCCGCAGGACGTCGAGGCACTGGACGTTGCCCGAGCCCTCCCAGATCGAGTTGAGCGGGCTCTCGCGGAAGAGGCGGGGCATTCCCGACTCCTCGACGAAGCCGTTGCCGCCGAGAACCTCGAGGCACTCGACCGCGTGCCAGGGGGCGCGCTTGCAGATCCAGTACTTGAGCACCGCGTTGGCGACCCGCTTGAGGCTCTGCGCCTCCTCGTCGCCGGCGATCGCTTCGTCGTAGGCGCGGGCGAGGCGCATCGCCGAGATCGTCGCCGCCTCCGACTCGACGCAGAGGTCGGCGAGCACGTTGCGCATCAGCGGCTGCTCGATCAGCTCGCTGCCGAAGACCGAGCGGCCGTCGGCGTGATGGATCGCGTGGGCGACCCCGGCGCGCATCCCGGTGGCGCCGCCCATCACGCAGTCGAGTCGGGTGTGGTTGACCATCTCGATGATCGTCCGCACCCCGGCGCCCTCCTCGCCGACGAGCCAGGCCGAGGCGTCGTCGAACTCGATCTCGCTCGAGGCGTTGGAGCGGTTGCCGAGCTTGTCCTTGAGCCGCTGCAGGCGGAAGCGGTTGCGCTCGCCGTCGGGCGTCCAGCGCGGGAAGAGGAAGCAGGAGATGCCGCCGTCGGCCTGGGCGAGGACGAGGAAGGCGTCGCACATCGGCGCCGACATGAACCACTTGTGGCCGCTCAGCTCGTACTCGGCGCCGGGGCCGCCGCCGTTCAGCGGACGGGCGACGGTGGTGTTGGCGCGGACGTCGGTCCCGCCCTGCTTCTCGGTCATCCCCATCCCCGCAAGTGCGCCGGGCTTGTCGGGCGCCGGCCGGTTGGCCGGGTCGTAGGAGGAGGAGAGGAAGCGCGGCTCCCACTCGGCGGCGAGGTCGGGTTGCGCGCGCAGGGCCGGGATCACCGAGTAGGTCATCGAGATCGGGCAGCCGACCCCGGCCTCGGCCTGTGACATGCACATGAAGGCGGCGCCGCGGGCGACGTGGGCGCCGGGCCTTGGGTCGTTCCAGGGCGAGGCGTGCAGTTCGTGCTCGACCGCGAGCCCGAGCAGCTCGTGCCAGGCGGGGTGGAACTCGACCTCGTCGACCCGGTTGCCGAAGCGGTCGTGGGTCTTCAGCTTCGGCGGGTTCTCGTTGGCGAGGACGCCGAGCTCGATCGTGCGCGACGAGCCGGCCAGCTCGCCGACCGCCGAGATCCGCTCCTCGGCCCACTCCGCGCCCTCGCGCCGGACCGCCTCGCGCAGCGGGCTGTCGGCCTCGAAGACGTTGTAGTCGACGAGGGGCGAGGGCTGGTTGAAGACCTCGTGGGTCCCCCAAGAGGCTGGGCGCTCGGTGGTTGCCACGAATCCATTCTCGCAGGAGACCCGATGCCGGGCCGGGCGGGGCCGGCGGCGGGCGTCGCCCTGCCCGAAGGCCCGCGTCGATAGCATCGCCCGCCGGTGGCCAAGATTAAGGTCAAGAACCCGGTGGTCGAGCTCGATGGCGACGAGATGACGCGGATCATCTGGTCCTTCATCAAAGAGCAGCTGATCCTCCCCTACCTCGATCTCGACCTGATCTATTTCGATCTCGGGATCGAGAGCCGCGACGCGACCGAGGACCAGATCACGGTCGACGCCGCCAACGCGATCAAGGAGCACGGGGTCGGCGTCAAGTGCGCGACGATCACCCCGGACGAGGCGCGGGTCGAGGAGTTCGGGCTGAAGGAGATGTACCGCTCGCCGAACGGGACGATCCGCAACATCCTCGGCGGCGTCATCTTCCGCGAGCCGATCGTGATCTCGAACGTGCCGCGACTGGTCCCCGGCTGGACCAAGCCGATCGTGATCGGCCGTCACGCCTTCGGCGACCAATACCGCGCAACCGACCTGGTCGTCCCGGGTGAGGGCACGCTGACCCTCACCTACACACCGAAGGACGGCACCGAGCCGGTCGAGCTCGAGGTCCATGACTTTCCCGGCGGTGGCATCGCGATGGCGATGTACAACCACGACGACTCGATCAGGGACTTCGCCCGCGCCTCGATGCGCTACGGACTCAACCGCGGCTACCCGGTCTACCTCTCGACCAAGAACACGATCATGAAGCGCTATGACGGTCGCTTCAAAGACCTCTTCGCCGAGGTATACGAGGCCGAGTTCAAGACCGACTTCGAGGCCAAGGGGATCACCTACGAACACCGCCTGATCGACGACATGGTCGCCGCCGCGATGAAGTGGGAGGGCGGCTACGTGTGGGCCTGCAAAAACTATGACGGTGACGTCCAGTCCGACACGGTCGCGCAGGGCTTCGGCTCGCTCGGCCTGATGACGAGCGTGCTGATGAGCCCCGACGGCAAGACGGTCGAGGCCGAGGCCGCCCACGGCACGGTGACCCGTCACTTCCGCCAGCACCAGGCGGGAAAACCGACTTCGACCAACCCGATCGCTTCGATCTTTGCCTGGACCCGCGGGCTCTCAGCCCGCGGCCGCCTCGACGACACACCCGATGTCTCGCGCTTCGCCGAGGAGCTCGAGCGGGTGTGCATCGAGACGGTCGAGAGCGGCAAGATGACCAAAGACCTGGCGCTGCTCGTCGGCGCCGGGCAGGAATACCAGACGACACAGGAGTTCCTCGGCTCGATCGATGAGAACCTGCGCCGCGCAATGGCGTAGGCGAACCCACGACTTCAGGAGACGAACAGATGAGCACACCCGTGAAAGTCACAGTCACAGGCGCCGCCGGCCAGATCGGCTACGCGCTTCTCTTCCGCATCGCCAGCGGCCAGATGCTCGGCGAGGACACGCCGGTCGAGCTCAGCCTGCTCGAGATCCCGGACGCGGTCACCGCAGCCGAGGGAACCGCGATGGAGCTCGACGACTGCGCCTTCCCGCTGCTGCAGAAGATCGACATCTTCGATGATCCGAAGGCCGCCTTCGACGGCACCAACATCGGCCTCCTGGTCGGCGCCCGCCCGCGCGGTCCCGGCATGGAGCGCTCCGACCTGCTCGAGGCCAACGGCGGCATCTTCAAGCCCCAGGGCGAGGCGATCGCCGCCGGCGCCGCCGACGACATCCGCGTCCTCGTCGTCGGCAACCCGGCGAACACGAACTGCCTGATCGCGATGTCGAACGCCGACGGGGTCCCGCGTGAGCGGTTCACCGCGATGATGCGGCTCGACCACAACCGGGCGATCGCGCAGCTCGCCAACAAGCTCGGCAAGCAGGTCTCCGACGTCACCAACATGACGGTCTGGGGCAACCACTCGACGACTCAGTACCCCGACCTCGTCAACGCCAAGGTCGGCGGCGACAGCGCCTGGGACCAGGTTGACGACGAGGCCTGGATCACCGACGAGTTCATCCCCCGCGTCGCCAAACGCGGAGCGGCGATCATCGAGGCGCGCGGTGCTTCGAGCGCGGCCTCCGCGGCCAACGCCGCGATCGACCATGTTCACGACTGGGTGCTTGGCACCGAGGACGGCGACTGGGTCTCGATGGGTGTTCCCACCGACGGTTCCTACGGTGTGGCCGAGGGGATCGTCGCCGGCCTGCCCTGCAGCTGCTCAGGTGGCAGCTGGTCGGTGGTCGAGGGGCTCGAGGTTCCGGACTTCTCGCGCGGTCGCATCGATGCCACCGCCGAGGAGCTGAAGGCCGAGCGCGACGCGGTCGCCGAGCTCGGCCTCCTCGGCTGAAGCTAGGCGGCGCGGTATTTGCGCCCGTTCTTCTTGACCCGCTTCTCGTTCTCCAGATCGCTCAACACCCGGTACAGGTAGTTGGGCTTGATTTTCATCGATTTGGCGATCTCCGAGGCGCTGATATCGGGATTTTTCTCGATCAGCGCGACGGCCTGATCGGCGCGGGTTCCGCCGCGCCGGCGGCGCCTGCGGGCTTTCGGTTTCGGGCTCGATGATTTCGCGCCTTTGGGCCGGCCGGGGCGGCGCCCGGTGGCTTTGCCTCCGAGCTCGACGAGGGCGCGCTCGAGGCGCTTCTTCTCGTCCTCCAGCTCAGTGAGCCGTTTCTTGACGAGATCACGGGCCTCGTCGAGTGCGTTGCTGGGCATCTCTGGTAGTTCCTTTCGTAATCAGCATTGAGCCTCCCGTACCCCAACTGCTCTTGCCACGTTCAGTGTGACATAGCGAACAGTGACACTCACACTTCCCCTTGGTCAGTGTGAATGGTGCCTTTTGGCCGTTTGATCGAGCCGGGAGATTGGGAGTAAGTCAGGCGATTCTCTGACCCTGACGCTCCTGCCGAATTCGTATCACGTCGCACGCCACCTCGAACTTCTCGAGGACGCGATGAGAGCGACCTTTCCGACAACGTGACACACAGAGTTGACGCCTCAGGTCACAAGTGGGACCAGGATGACCCCCAGCGGTTTCCCGATCCCATTGGTGGACCGGGGGATCAGGACTGGCTGAGGACGCCGGTGCTCAGCGGCGCCGCAGGCGCGGCATCGTCCTGAAGACCGCATCCCAGAGCGGCGAGGAGACGCCGAAGCCGAAGCGGTGATCCTGGAAGTGGTGGCGCATGTGCGCCTCGCGCAGCTGTTTGCCGAATTTCGACTTGGGGACGAAGTGATGGACGTAGTAGTGCGTGTAGTCGTAGATCAGGTAGCCGAGGAGGAAGCCGGCGAAGAGCGGATAGACCGTCGGCGTGCCGAAGATCAGGACGAAAGCGCCGAAGAAGAGAGCCGCGAGCGGGATCGCGACCGCGGGGGGCATGACCAGCCGCAACTTGTCGTTGGGGTGGTCGTGGTGGATGCCGTGGATGATGAAGTGCATGCGCCGGCCGAAGTCGTTGTCGGGCTCCCAGTGGAAGACGAGCCGGTGCAGCCAGTACTCGGTCAGGGTCCAGATGCCGACCCCGCCCAGGCCGAGCAGGAGCAGCTGCCAGACGGCCTCGCCATGGCTCGCCCCGAGCCACAACATGACCGCGATCACCGGGACGAAGACGATCGCCGGGACCGACGGATGGACCCGCGAGAAGAAATTGAGGAAGTCGCTCTCGAAGAGCTGCGGCGAGGCCGCCAACTTGTCTGTGCGCTCGTGAGCCTCCATCGGTCCCCATGGTAGCGACGGGCCTCCCCGACACGTCGCGGGCCACCCCGCAAGACGCGGGGAAGTTGTGACGGCTGCGTGACGAAGACCGTGCGCTTTGCGGAAATGCCGGTCACGGAATCGCAACAACCGTGGCACGATGCGCGCCGATGCCGCGCAAGCCAAAACCGCCGACCTGCGACGACTGCTACTTCCGCCGCAACATGCTCTGCGCGCTCGACCTAGCCGAGCCCTGCACGACCTTTAGACCCGACCGGCCCGAGGGCCTAGTGCCCCCGCGCCAGCCGGTGCTCCTCATGCGCCCACCCCGGTGGGCTACCCAGTCGCAGGCTGCCTGAACCAGGCACAAACCGCCATCTCCTCAGCTTCGCTTCCGGGGATGGCGGCTACGCGCCATATCGGCGCCGCTCACGGAGAATCAGGTCGTGACGTTCGCTGATCGGTTCTTCAAGGCCTGACCCTGGGCCGGTCCCGAATCCGCTGTCCTGCCGTAGGGGTGCTCGCGCGGGTGGCGTGGGGTGGGGGTGTCCTCCGCCTGTGCGAAGTCTGCGGAGGGCGAGACTTCGAACCACCGGCGCTCGCGTCCCTCCGTCCGGAGCAGAGCGCAGCACCAGGAGGGCACCGCCACCCGACGACAGGACCCGCGCGCCCACCCCTCCCAAGCTGGCTATGTTTTGCGCATGCCGCGCCGCGACCTCTTCGCCCTCACCCTCGGAGACCAGTGGGGCCGGACGACCTTCGTCAGTCGCCGCAGCTCCGGCTTCTCGCCCAACGTCGACGTCTACTACTGCGGTGAGCCGCAGCGGGCGATCGTCAAGGTCGACCTCGCCGGGGTCAAGCTCGAGGAGGTGGGGATCGAGGTCAGCGGCCGCCACGTGGCGGTCGTCGGCGAACGCCAGGTGCAGGAGACCGAGGGCCGGGTCTACCAGCAGGTCGAGATTCCATCGGGCCCCTTCCGCCGCATCGTCGAGCTCCAGGTCGACGTCGATCCCGACCGTGCCAAAGCCTCTTACGAGGACGGCGTGCTGAGGATCGAGCTGCCGTTGCGCGATCCCTCCGAGACCACCCGGCAGGTGCCGATAGGGCGCAAGTGATGGAGGGAGGGCCGGTCCTGGAAGTGGTCGAGTCGCCGCTCGACGCCGAGGACGCGATCCTCGCCAACGCCCCGCTGCCCGACGCGCTCCCGGTCCTGCCGCTGCGCGAAACGGTCACCTTCCCCGACACGGTCACGCCGCTCGCGGTGGGCCAGCCGCGCTCGATCAAGCTGGTCAACGACGTGCTCGGCTCCAACCGGCTGCTGGTGATGGTCGCCTCGCGTGACCCCGAGAACGAGGAGCCCGGCCCGAGCGACCTCTACGACGTCGGCGTCGTCGGCGTCGTCGCCCGGATGATGAAGGTGCCGGACGAAACGCTGCGGATCCTGGTCCAGGGGACGCAGCGGGTGCGGCTCGGGCCCTACGTCGCCGAGGAGCCGTACCTGATCTCCCGAATCGACGAGCTGCCCGACGCCGAGGCCGACGCCAGCCCCGAGCTCGAGGCACTGACCCGCAACGTGCAGCGGACCTTCTCGGAGATCATCGAGCAGATCCCATACCTGCCGGAAGAGCTGCAGCTGGCGGTCGCCAACATCGACGATCCCGCGGCGCTCTGCTATCTGATCGCCGGGGCACTGCGGATCTCGACCGAGGAGAAGCAGCGGTTGCTCGAGGAGGACGAGATCGCCGCCCGCCTCCGCCATCTGGCCCAGATCCTCGCCCGTGAGCTCGAGGTGGTCCAGCTCGGCAGCCAGATCCAGTCGCAGGTCCAGTCCGAAGTCGACAAGGGCCAGCGCGAGTTCTTCCTGCGCCAGCAGATGAAAGCGATCCAGGACGAGCTCGGCGAGGGCGACGAGGAGCAGGCCGAAATCAACGAGCTGCGGGAGCAGATCGAGGCGGCCGACCTGCCCGAGCACGCCGGCAAAGCCGCCGAGCGCGAGCTCTCGCGGCTGGAAAAGCTGCCACCGGCGGCGGCCGAGCACGGGGTCATCCGCACCTACCTCGAGTGGCTGGTCGAGCTGCCCTGGTCGAAGGAGACCGAGGACAACCTCGACATCCGCCATGCCCGCAAGGTCCTCGACGCCGACCACTACGACCTCGAGCAGGTCAAGGACCGGATCCTCGAGTACCTCGCGGTGCGCAAACTCAACCCCGAATCGCCCGGCCCGATCCTCTGCTTCGTCGGGCCTCCGGGGGTCGGCAAGACCAGCCTCGGGCGCTCGATCGCCAAGGCGCTGGGGCGTGAGTTCGAGCGGATCTCGGTCGGCGGGGTCCGCGACGAGGCGGAGATCCGCGGCCACCGCCGCACCTACATTGGCGCCCTGCCGGGGACGATCATCCGCGCCCTGCGCGACGCCGGCACCCGCAACCCGGTCTTCATGATCGACGAGATCGACAAGATGGGCGCCGACTTCCGCGGCGACCCCGCCTCGGCGATGCTCGAGGTCCTCGACCCGGCCCAGAACGACTCCTTCCGCGACCACTACCTCGACCTCGAGTTCGACCTCTCCGAGGTCCTCTTCATCGCCACCGCCAACGTCCTCGACACGATCCCGATCCCGCTGCTGGACCGGATGGAGACGATCGAACTCGCCGGCTACACGCTCGACGACAAGGCGCCACATCGCCCGCCGCTACCTGGTCCCGCGGCAGATCAAGGCGAACGGCCTCAAGGCCTCGCAGATCGAGTTCGCCGACCCCGCCCTGGTCGCGATCATCGAGGAGTACACCCGCGAGGCCGGGGTCCGCGACCTCGAGCGCCAGATCGGGGCGATCTGCCGCAAGGTCGCCCGCGACGTCGCCGAGGGCAAGGCCAAGGGCAAGCTGCGGATCTCGGCGAAAAAAGCCCGCGAGCTGCTCGGCAAACGGCGCATCTTCTCCGAGACCCGCCGCCGCACCAAGGATCCCGGCGTCGCGACCGGCCTCGCCTGGACGCCGACCGGCGGCGACGTCCTCTTCATCGAGGCGACCGCGATGCCCGGCTCCGGCTCGCTGACGATCACCGGCCAGCTCGGCGACGTGATGAAGGAGTCGGCGCAGGCGGCGCTCTCCTGGGTCCGCGGCCACTGGAAGCAGGTCGCCCCGGGCCTCGACGAGGAGTGGTTCGCCAAACACGACATCCACATCCACGTCCCGGCCGGCGCGGTGCCCAAGGACGGGCCGTCGGCGGGCGTGGCGATGACGGTCGCGCTCAGCTCGCTGATCGGCGGCCGCCCGGTGCGCAACGACGTGGCGATGACCGGCGAGGTCACCCTGACCGGCCAGGTGCTGCCGATCGGCGGCCTCAAGGAGAAGTCGCTGGCGGCGCAGCGGGCCGGGATCAAGCGCGTGATCGTCCCCGAGCGCAACGAGGGCGACGTCGACGAGATCCCCAAGCAGGAGCGCTCGGCGCTCGAGTTCGTCTTCGTCGACGAGGTCTCCAAGGCGATCGACGCGGCCCTGTCCTAGCACGATGGAGGCCGCCGAGGCGCTCGCCGGGAGCGCCGCCGGAAATAGACGCGCCGCGCTGAGGGACTGGGTCGCGCGCCCGCTCGAGCGCCTTCTGGATCGTCGCCGGGCTCTCGCTGCTGGCCGCCGCCCTGCGCTTCGCGACCCTCGGCGTCCAGTCCTACCACCACGACGAGATCGTCACCGCGCAGCGCATCCTCGGCGGCGGCTTCTGCCGCGCGATGGACGCGGTCAGCTTCAGCGAGTCGGCGCCGCCTCTCTACTACGCGCTGGCCTGGCTCTGGACCCAGGTGACCGGGACCGGCGAATTCGGCCTGCGCTCGCTCTCGGCGGTTGCCGGGGTGGCGACCGTGCCGGTCGCCTACCTGTTCGGGCTCGAGCTGCGCGAACGGCGCGCCGCCTTCGCCGCAGCCGCCCTCGCGGCGTCAACCCGATGCTGCTCTGGTACTCGCAGGAGGCCCGCGCCTACTCCCTCTTCGCCCTGCTCTGCGCGGTCTCCGCCCTCTACTTCGTCCGCGCCCTACGCCGTGGGCAGGGCAGCGACGTCACCGCCTGGGGGATCGCTTCGGCCCTCGCCCTCGCGACCCATTACTTCGCGATCTTCCCGGTCGCGGTCGAGGCGATCTGGCTGCTGCGCCGCCGCGGCAGGGGTGCGGCGGCGGCCGGCCTCGCGATCGTCGCCGGCATCGGTCTCGCCCTGGCGCCGCTGGCGATGCACCAGACCTCGACCGGGCACGCCCAGTGGATCGCCGACGACGCCCTCCTGCACCGCCTCTGGGAGACCGCCGACGACCTTCTTCGCCGGCGAGACCGGCGAGATCATCGCCCGCGGCGACAACCCGCTGCCGGCGGTCGTGCCCTTTGTCCTCGTCGCCGCGGCCTTGCTTCTGATCGGGCTGCGCGGGAGACGCGAGGAGCGGCGGGCGGCGGCGATCCCACTCGTCCTCGCGCGGCGCCGCCGTCGGCCTGCCGGTGGCCCTGGCGCTGGTCTCGCCGAGCAAGGACTACGTCCTCGCCCGCAACCTGATCGCGGCGCTGGTGCCGCTGCTGGTCGCGGTCGCGATCGGGGTCACCCTGCGTGACGCGCGCCGGATCGGGGCCGGGATCGCCGCCGCCCTGTTCGTCTACTCGCTTCGCCTTCAGCGTCTGGGTCAGCCTCGCGCCGGCCTGGCAGCGGCCGAACTGGGACGCGCGTCGCCGCCCGCCTCGGCGAGCCGACCGCGCCGCGGGCGATCGTCACCTGGACCCTGGGCCAGGCGTCGCTGCGCCACTACCTCGCCGACGGCTCCTTCCAGGTCTTCCCGAAGGAACGGTTCCCCTGGCACGTGCACGAGATCGACTTCGTCTCGACCGGGACGGTGCCGCCGATGCCACGGGCGATGCTCGGACCCGGCTTCCGCCAGGTCGCCTACGAAGAGGTCGGCGGCCGCCTGCACGTGCGGCGTTACGCGCTGCCGGGCCCCGACCTGGCCTCGCTGCGGCTGCACCGCGTGCGCGGCGCCGACCTCGGCTTCCGCAGCAACGCGGTCCTCATCGACGGCGCCTCCCCGGGCTAGAGGCGCTCCTCTCGGCCCTATGACGGCTATCCTCAGCGGAGACCTGGCAGAACCAGTGAGGAGAGGGCATGGCAAAGACGACGAAGGCGACACAGACCGCCGACCGCGCGGCGGACCTTTATGCGACGGCGCGTGAGAACCCCTACGTACAGCGGCTGATCGAGGACGATGAGCTGCGCGACAGCCTCCGCAACGCGTTCGAAGCGGCGAAAGGCGCCTACGGCCGTGCGACCGGCAACGGCAAGGGCCCGGTCAAGGCCGTGACCAGCGACCGCAAGGTCCAGCGTGACCTGCGCGACGCCGCCGAGAACCTCCGTGACGCGACCGAACAGCTGCGGGCGCCGAAGAAGCGCAAGCGCAGCAAGCTCGGCCGCCTGATCGTGCTCGCCGTGATCGGCGGCGTCATCGCCCTGGTCGTCAGCGAGGACGCCCGCAAGACCGTTCTGGACTCGCTCTTCGGCGCCGAAGAGGAGTTCGAGTACACGAGCAACGAGCATCAACGGCGCATAGGAGTGGAGGCAGCCACCAAAGAGCGCGAGCTCAGCGGCGACAAGGCCCAGCGCATCGTCGACGCGATGCGCAAGAGCGTCGCGGAGCGCGGCGCGGCCGGCTCGACCTTCGAGCAGGTCGCCGGTGAAGCAGGCGTCAGCCGGGGCCTGCTCCACTACTACTTCGGCACCAAGGAGCGGCTGCTGGTCGAGGTCGTCCGCAGCGACACCGAGATCCGCGTCGCCCGCCTCGACGGGCGCTGGGGCGGCGAAGAGCGCCGACGACGTCCTCGACGTGCTCGTCTCCAGCCTCACCGACATGATCGAGAACGAGCCCGGCTTCTTCCTCATCCTCTACGAGCTGTTCAGCGCCGGCCGCCGCAACCCGGACATCCAGCACGAGGTCGGCCAGCTCTTCGACCGCACCCGCTCCCACGTCGCCGAGGTGCTCGAGGCGAAGGAGAAGGAGGGGGTCCTGCAGCTCCGCCACGACGCCGAGTCGATCGTCTCCTTCCTCTTTGCCGTCGGCGACGGCTTCGCCCTGCAGTCGCTGTCCGACCCCGGGCGCGACATCTCCGGCGCCCTCGCCGCCGGCACCACCGCCGCCCGGCACCTGATCGTCAAGGACTAGCGCCCGGCCTTTCGCCTAGGCGCTTCAAGCGGCGCCGCTCACTTCCCGCGGGCGACGGCAAAGGCCTCTTCCTGCCAGCCCATGAAATCCCATCAACTTTGCCAGGCGATGGATGGCAGAGTTGATGGGATTTTTGATCCAGGCTGAAACGGCCGGCGGTCCGCCAACGACCGCTGCGTTTTCGAGGAGGTTCTAGGGCGCCGCAGGCAGGTCCGCCGGTAGGAACTGCTGCCAGTTGGCCCATCCGGGGCCGCCTTAGGGGCGTTGCGCGTCGCTCGTTGGCGTGACCCTCCTCACAGACAGGGTGGGGTGCGGTCGGCGAGGCTGGCCAACCAGCCAATGCGCGAGTCGATGATCAATATCTCCGGGTTCCTGGGCCGCCACCGTCGCTGGGTGGTCGGGCGCCTGGGTCCTGGTCCTGGTCCTGGCGCTGCCCTTCGCCTCGAAGCAGACCGAACACCTGACCGGCGGCGGCTTCGACGTCCCGGGCAGCCAGTCGAAAGCGGTCACCGACGTGGTCGAAGAAGACTTCGGCTCGCGCTCCAACGGGATCGCCGTCGTGCTCCACGCCGACCAGGCCGCGACTCCGCGCCTCGCAGGCCGCCGCCCTGCGCCGCGTCCGCGGCGCGGTCGCCGAACTGGACGGGGTGACGCTGCCGGCCGCCGCCACAGCGGCGGGCGCGGCGCAGCTGCGCCGCAGCGGGACCGCGCTGCTGCCGCTGCGCAGCGACCGGACCCCCGATCAGCTGATCGACTCGGCGACAGACCTGCGCGGCGACCTCGACCCGGGAGCGAGCCAGGGCGGCGTCACCACCTACCTCGCCGGCCAGCCCACGGTCTGGGCCGGGATGCAGGAGCTCTCCAAGGAAGACCTGGCCAAGGCCGAGTTCGAGCGGCTTCCCGATCGTCGCCCTGATCCTGCTCGTCGTCTTCGGCTCGCTGGCGGCGGCGGCGCTGCCGCTGGCGCTGGGCTTCTTCAGCGTGATGGTGACCGGGGCGCTGATCTACTTCATCTCGCTGCAGATGGACGACCTCGGTCTTCGTCACCAACATGGCCTCGATGATCGGCATCGGCGTCGCGATCGACTACTCGCTCTTCATCCTCGCCCGCTATCGCGAGGAACGCGAGAAGCGGGCTCGGGCCGGACGAGGCGCGCGCCCAGGCGCTCGCCACCTCGGGCCTCGCCGTCTCCTTCTCCGGGCTCGCCGTGGTCGTCTCGCTGGCCGGGCTCTGGATGGTCGACAACCAGGCGCTGCGCTCGATGGCGCTCGGCGCGATGGTCGTCGTCGCCGTCTCGATCCTGACCGCGACGACACTGCTGCCGGCGCTGATCTCGATGCTCGGCGACCGCGTCATGCCCGGCGGCATCGTCGCCCGGGCCCTCACCTTCTTCAAGCGCCGCGTCTTCCGGCGCCCCGAGCGTCCGATCCTCGATGGCCCGCCGTTCTGGGAGCGTTGGACGAGCCGGATCATGGGCCACCCCTGGCGCTCGATCGCGTTCGCCGGCGGCCTCCTGCTGTTGCTCGCCGTGCCGCTGCTCTCGATCCAGGTCGGGACCGAGGCGCTGAACCAGTTCCCCAAGGGCAGCGACGTCCGCGTCGGCAACGAGCTCGCTTCGCAGAAGCTCGGCGGCGGCACCGACCCGATTCAGATCACCGCAAGCTTCGACGGCGCCCCTGATCGCCTCGCGGTCGCCGCCTTCGCGCGCACCGTCGCCGCCACCCCCGACGTCGCCTCGGTCGCACCGCCCGACCTCTCCTCCGACGCCGCCCTGATCCAGGCGACCCCGAGCGTGCCGAGCGAGTCCGACGCGGCGACCGCCCTGGTCGAGCGGCTGCGCGACACGGTCGTGCCCGCCAGCGCCCTGGCGCGGACGGCAAGTGTCGACGTCGGCGGCGAGACCGCTCGCAGCCACGACAGCCGCGTGCAGATCAGCGGCTCGATGTGGAAAATCGTCCTCTTCGTCCTCGCCCTCAGCTTCCTCGTCCTGATGGTGATGCTGCGCTCGCTCGTGCTGCCGCTGAAGGCGGTGCTGATGAACCTGCTCTCGATCGGCGCGGCATTCGGCGTCCTCGTCGCGATCTTCCAGTGGGGTTGGTTCTCCGGCCTGCTCGGCTTCGAAACCCAGGGCGCCCTGGAAACGATCAACGTGCCGCTGATCTTCGCCATCGTCTTCGGCCTCTCGATGGACTACGAGGTCTTCCTGATGTCGCGGATCCGCGAGCGCTACGCCGCCCACGGCGACAACGAGCGTGCGGTCGCCGAAGGCCTCTCCTCCAGCGCCCGCACGATCTCCTCCGCGGCGCTGATCATGACCTGCGTCTTCTCCGTCTTCGTCCTCACCGGAGTGCCCTCGATCAAGGAGCTCGGCCTCGGCTGCGCCGTCGCGATCGCGCTCGACGCGACGCTGGTGCGGCTGATCCTGGTGCCGGCGGCGATGAAGCTGCTCGGCGACTGGAACTGGTGGATGCCCTCCTGGCTCGATCGCATCCTGCCCCGCCTCAACTTCGAGGACGGCGGCGCCGAGCCGGAGCCGGTCGAGGCCTGAGGCGCTGGCGCCCGGCCCTGAACGGTAGGGTCGTCGGCGATGGCAACGCGCGCGATCGACTCCGATGTCGCCTTCGCCGGCGCCGCGCGCCAGGCCGAGATGGTCAGGGCGGGTGAGGTCTCGCCGACCGAGCTGGTCCGGCTCAGCCTCGAGCGGATCGCGCGGCTCGACCCCGAGCTGAACGCCTTCCGCAAGGTCTTCGACGAGAAGGCGCTGCTCGAAGCGGAGCAGGCCGAGGCGCGGCTCAAGGGCGGCGAGGAGCGGCCCCTGCTCGGCGTCCCGATCGCGATCAAGGACGAAGTCGACGTCGCCGGCGAGGTCAACATGCACGGCACCGACGGCTTCACCGTCGCCGGCCAAGCGAAGACTCGGAGATGGTCCGGCGCCTGCGCGAGGCGGGCGCGATCGTCGTCGGCCTGACCCGGCTGCCCGGAGATGGCGATCTGCGGCTTCACCGAGTCGGCGACCCAGGGCGTCACCCGCAACCCCTGGAATCCGCAGCGGACCCCGGGCGGCTCCAGCGGCGGCTCGGCCGCGGCAGTCGCCGCCGGCATCGTCGCGCTCGCCTCGGCCGGCGACGGCGCCGGCTCGATCCGCATCCCGGCCGCCTCCTGCGGGCTCTTCGGCCTCAAGCCCTCGCAGCGGCCGGATCTCGCTGGCGCCGGAGGACGAAGGCTGGAACGGCCTCGCCGTGCTCGGCTCGCTCAGCCGCAACGTCCTCGACACCGCGCTCTGGCTCGACGTCGCCGCCGGCGGCTCCGCCGAGCCCGAGGCGCCGCCGCCGCCCGAGCCGGCCCTTCGTCGAGGCGGCGCAGACGCCGCCGGGCAAGCTGCGCGTCGCCTGGTCGACCGCCGCACCCGCGCGCCGCGGCGCCCCCGATCGTCTCCGACGACGTCAAGCGGGTCGTCGCCGACGCCGCCGAGCTGCTCGCGCTCGCTCGGCCACGACGTCGCCCAGCAGCGACCCGGCCTGGGGCTCGATCGGCAACAACATCACGCCGCGCTTCCTGCGCGGCGTCTCCGACACGGTCGACTCGGTCGAATTCCCGGAGCGGCTGGAACGCCGCACCCGCGGCTTCGGCCGGCTCGGCCGCCAGCTCCCCGACGCGATCTACGAGCGCGCGATGCGGGGCCGCGCCGTCGACATCGCCCGCGTCAACGCGCTCTTCGACGACCATCGACGTCCTCGTCACCCCGGTGATGGGCGGAACCGCGCTGCCGATCCGCCGCTGGGAGGGACGGGGCGCGCTGCGCACCGTGCTCGGGATGAGCCGCTTCTATCCCTACTGCGTTCCCTGGAACCAC
Organism: uncultured Solirubrobacterales bacterium; assembly: GCA_963836415.1. Lineage (GTDB taxonomy): Bacteria > Actinomycetota > Thermoleophilia > Solirubrobacterales > 70-9 > VRUE01. The sequence goes on along the minus strand of CAWIJE010000004.1, from coordinate 326,436 downwards.
CTCGGCAACCCGGCGATGGCGGTTCCCTTCGGCTTCGCCGCCGACGGCATGCCGCTCTCGGTCCAGGTCGATCGGGCGGCCCGGCGACGAGGAGACGCTGCTCTCGCTCGCCGGCCAGATCGAGGCCGAGCGCCCCTGGGCCGACGCGCTCGCCCCGCCGATCTCCTAGGGCCTAGCCGGGGAAGACCTTGCGCATCCGGACCAGCTCGCGGACCTTGCCGCGCGGGCGGATCTTGCCTCGCACCATCGACTTCAGCGGGCTCTGCCCGGGTTTTGTCGCGTTGACCCAGTCGGCCCAGCTGGTCTCGAAGGTGACCGTCGGGCTCGGCGCCTCGCCCGGCTCCGCCCGGGTCGAGCCGTTGTCGATCACCAGGTGCCAGGGGTCGGCGTCGGCGAAGCGCCACTGGTAGACGAGGGGCGAGCCGTTGGCGGCCTTCGGGTTGGCCGAGCGGGCGGTGATCTCGAAGAACATGCGCTGCAGCTCGGGCGAGGACTTCGGCTCGACCAGGCCGGGCTGGCCGACGACGCCGGCTTCCAGCATCTTGACCTGGTTCCTGGCGATCTCGTCCTCGGCCATGTCGTGGTCGAAGGGGAAGACGCCGGGTGGCATCTCCTCGGTCGGGAAGCCGATCGTGCGCCAGCGCTGGCGGATCAGTTTGAGGCCGAAGGCGAAGATGTCCTCGAGCTCGAAGCCGTAGCAGCGGGTGTATTCGCGGTCCCAGTTGGGCGGGGTGAAGACGGCGACGCCGTAGGGAAGGGTCTCGCGCAGCAGCTCGACCACGGCGGCGCGGTTCTCCTCCCAGCCCGGGTTGCCCTCGCCGAGCAGTTCGGAGAGGACTTTGACGCCGAAGCCGATGTGGCGCTGCTCGTCCTGGGAGACGTTGGCCATGCCGGAGCTGAAGCCGGGCATCGTTTCCTCGGACGAGAAGAAGTCCTCGATGAAGTGCTGGCCGGGCTGGGCGAGGCTGCCCTCGACGATCAGGTGGTAGAGGGTGATCGCCTGCGCGTACTTCGGCAGCGAGCGGTCCTTGCGCAGTTCCTCGGCCATCACGTCGAGGCGGTCGAAGATCCCGTGGTAGCCCCAGTTGAGCTGGGGCAGGGTGGAGGCGAGCGTCTGCTGGAGGGAGTCCCCGTCGACGCCGATCACCTCTTTGAAGAAGCGGTGGAAGAAGATCGAGTGACGCACCTCGTCGACCTGCTGGGTGGCGAGGAAGTAGGACTGCTCCTCGGTCGGCGCGGCGTTGATGTAGGGGGCGAGGGTGTCGGCGACCCGGTCCTCGCCGTAGAAGAACATCGAGTAGATCCACATCGCCGAGCTGCGCTGAAGGTCGCTGAGCCCGTTCCAGCCCTCGAGGTCCTTGGAGAAGTCGATGTCGTAGGCGCTCCAGTTGCCGTGCTCCCAGCGCTTGTAGAGATCCTCGTAGGTGATGTTGGCCATCAGACTCTGGGCGGCGACGCTCATCTCTTCTCCTTTTGGTGTCTCATTCCCTGAGGGCTGAGCCTAGCGCGAAACCTGGCTGAACAGCCAGTCGCGGATGTGAGCTCGGTCACGGTCGTCTCGTAGGCTGGGCCGGTGCCGTTTCCGTCGCGAAAGCTGCCCGAGGGCGTCCGCCTCTTCTATGTCGAGTGCGAGTGCGGGGAGGAGTTCAAGGCCTACGTCGGTCGACCCCGAGGCGCCCCGCCCCGAGCGCGGGCTGCTCGTCCCGCTGGCCGGCGAATGCACCTGCTGCGGGCTCAAGCTCGAGCGAGATCGAGCCCTTCGCGGGCGGCTAGACCGAGCCCGGCGGCTCGATCTCGCGCTTGAGGATCTTGCCGGTCGGGCCCTTCGGCAGGTCCTCGATGAACCAGACGACCCGCGGGTACTTGTAGGCGGCGATCCGCTCCTTGACGTACTCGCTGACCTCCTCCGGCGGCGAGCTCCTCGCCGTCGTGGAGGACGACCGCGGCGCCGATCTCCTCGCCCCACTCGTCGTGGGGGATGCCGACGACGGCCGCTTCGCGGATCTTCGGGTGCTCGTAGAGGACCTCCTCGACCTCGCGCGGGTAGACGTTGTAGCCGCCGCGGATGATCAGGTCCTTCTTGCGGTCGACGATGAAGAAGAAGCCGTCCTCGTCGACGCGGGCCATGTCGCCGCTGTGGAACCAGCCGCCGCGCATCGCCTCCTCGGTCGCCTCGGGTTTCTGCCAGTAGCCCTTCATGATGTTGTGGCCGCGGATCACGATCTCGCCGACCTCGCCCTGCTCGACCTCGTTGTCGTCCTCGTCGACGACGCGCATCTCTACCCCCTCGATCGGCGTGCCGATCGAGCCGGCCTTGCGCTCCCGGTCGGGGTGGTTGGAGCAGGAGACGGGCGAGGTCTCCGAGAGCCCGTAGCCCTCCATCACCTTCGCCCCGAAGGCGTCTTCGAAGCCGCGCAGGACCTCGACCGGCATCGAGGCGCCGCCGGTGATGCAGATCCGCAGCGACGAGGTGTCGTAGTCCTCGCGCTTGGGGTGATTGAGCAGCGCCCCGTACATGGTCGGCACCCCGTAGAAGTGGGTGACGCCGTCGCGCTCCATCGTCGCCAGCGCCTCGTCGGGATCGAATTTCGGAACCAGGGTGAGGCAGGCGCCGACCGAGAGCGAGGCGTTCATCGCCACCGTCTGGCCGAAGGAGTGGAAGAGGGGGAGGGCGCCGAGGACGGTGTCCCCGGGGCCGATCTCGCTCGTCGTCCGCGCCGAGACGTCGGCGTTTCTGGTCAGGTTCGCGTGGGTCAGCTCGGCGCCCTTGGGCTGGCCGGTGGTGCCCGAGGTGTAGAGGATCACCGCGGTGTCGTCGCCCGCGGTCTCGGCGACGCCCTCGTCCGGCTCGTGGGCGGCGAGCAGCTCGGCGAAGGAGGCCGGCTCGACTTCGATCAGCTCGGCGCCCGCGTCCTCGGCTCCCTCCGCGGTGCCGGCGGCGCAGAAGCCGTGCCAGGCGAGCAGCAGCTTCGCTCCCGAGTCCTGCAGGTAGAAGGCGATCTCGCGGCGCTTGAGCAGAACGTTCATCGGCACGACGACGGCGCCCGCCCGCAGCACCCCGTAGTAGGCAATCGGGAACTCCGAGACATTGGGCAGCATCACTCCGACCCTGTCGCCCGGCTCGACCCCCTTCTCACGCAGCATCGTCGCCAGCCGGGCCGAGAGCCGGTCGAGCTCGCCGTAGGTCATCTCGGCGCCGCCGAGGCGGATCGCCGGGCGCTCGGCGTAGCGTGCGGCGCTCTCGGTCAGAGTCGATGCGAGATTCAGTCCCATTCCAGCCCTCTCCTGGTTCGTCCGGTCCCGGCCGGGCGAGCATAAAGCAGGGGATATGCTGATCGGGATGGACGACCTCGGCGAGATGAGCTCCTACCTGGCGGTCGTCCCCGGCATGCCGGTTTACTCGAGCGACGGCGAGAAGCTCGGCGAGGTCGAGCACCTTCTGGCCGACCCGGCCGACGACATCTTCGACGGCATCGTCCTCGACACCAGCGTCCTGCCCGGCGGGCATCGCTTCGTCGACGCCCCCGAGGTCGACCGCGTCTATGACCGCGGCGTCGTCCTCCTGCTCGATGCCGCGGCCGCCAAGGCCCTGCCGGAGCCGAGCGCCAATCCGGGCGCGCTCGAGGTCGGTGCCGAGGACATGGTCCCCGAGAAGCACGCGAAACTGCGCCGTGCCTGGGACCTGATCTCCGGCAAGGGCTGAGCCGCTAGGCGGAAGCCGGCGGGTCCGGCGCGAGCGGCGGTTCGGGCGCGACAGGCGTTTCGGCCAGGGTGGCCGTCGGGTCCTGCGTGCCGACGTTTTCCCAGACCTTGTTGAGCTCGGCCTGGATGTAGCCCGGGACGACGAGGCCGGCGATGCCGATGATGAAGGAGCCGAGGATCAGGATCAGGACGATCCAGCCGTTGAAGGTGACCTCGCCGGTGGTCACCTCCTGGGCGCGCTGGATCCGCTTGACGCCGTTGTAGAGGGAGACGTAGGGCGGGACGATGATCAGGGCCCCGGGGAACCAGGCGAGCAACGAGTTGAGCGGCTTCTCGCCGAGGCCGTCGACGCCGCGGGCGAGGCCGAGGTCGCGCATCTCGCGGTTGACCTGGTACCACCAGTAGAGGCCGTAGATGCCGAGCGTGATGATCGTCAGCACCGGCACGACCACCGGGTGGCGGATCTTGGCGGTCTTCTCGACCGAACCCGCCTGGATCTGAATCTCGTCTGCCATGCGGGGGCGAGCCTACTTCTTTAGAGAAATTGAAGGCAATCGCGTACGATGCGCCGCCTTGAAGCTGCTCACCCTCACGATCTGTGCTGTGTTCGCGCTCGCCATCGCCGGTTGCGGTGGCGGCGACGACACCTCCTCGACCGAAGCGAGCGCCGAATCGGCCTCTTCGGAAACGGCGGCGGCGAGCGAAAAGACGAAGCCGAAGGTGACGGTGCCGAAGGGCGCGCCGCCGAAGAAGCTCGAAATCAAGGAAATCGAAAAGGGGACGGGCGCCGAAGCGAAGGCCGGCGACGAAATCTCCGTCCAGTACGTCGGCGTCGACTACAAGTCGGGCGAAGAGTTCGACGCCTCCTGGGACCGCGGCGAACCGTTCCCGCTCACGCTCGGCGCCGGCGAAGTGATCCCGGGCTGGGACCAGGGCATCGAAGGGATGAAGGTCGGCGGCCGCCGCGAGCTGGTCATCCCGCCTGAACTCGCCTACGGCCCCGAAGGCCGGCCGCCGGCGATCCCGCCGAACGAAACCCTGATCTTCGTCATCGACCTGGTCGAAGTCGGCTGATCCTCGCCGAGCGGCTCACCGCGCAAGGACTGGCGGGGGAGCCACTCGGCAGTGTCGAGGCGGTGGCCGAGCGGCTGCTGGCGGTGCAGGCGCAGGACCCGCGCGGCGCCCGGCTGGCGGTGCGGGCACGGACCTCGGGGCTCTCGGCCGCCGACGTCGATCGGGCGCTGAGCGAGGAGCGCTCGGTGCTGATCACCTGGCTCAACCGCGGCACCCTGCACCTGGTCCGCAGCCAGGACTACCCCTTGCTGCAGGCGCTGACGACGCCGCCTCTGCTGACCGGCAACGCCCGGCGCCTCGCCCAGGAGGGGGTCGACGCAGACGCCGCCGAGCGCGGCGTGGCGACGATCGAGCGGGCGCTCGCCGACGAGGGGCCGCTCGACCGCCTGGCGCTGCGCGAGCGGCTCGACCGCGCCGGGGTCCCGACCGCGGGCCAGGCGCTCGTCCACCTGCTGATGCTCGCCTGCCTGCGCGGGATCGCGGTGCGCGGCCCGATGGCCGGCAAGCAGCATTGCTACGTCCTCGTCCGCGACTGGCTCGACCGCGGGCCGGAGGCGGTCGAGCGCGAGGCGGCGCTGGCGGAGCTCGCGCGCCGCTACCTCGGTGGCCACGCACCGGCCGGCGACCGTGACCTAGCCCGCTGGGCGGGGCTGCCGCTGCGTGACGCGCGGGCCGGGCTCGAGGCGATCGCCGCCGAGCTCGAGCAGCGCCCCGACGGGCTGGTCGCGCTCAGCGCGGGGGCGGCGGCCGAGCCGCTACCCCCGCCGCGACTGCTCGGTCCCTTCGATCCGGTCCTGCTCGGCTGGACCTCGCGCGAGGAGATCCTCGGTCCGCACACGCAGCTGGTCACGACAAACGGCATCTTCCGCCCGTTCGCGATGGTCGAGGGACGGGCGGTCGCCACCTGGCGCTACGCGGGGGGCGAGGTCGAGATCGAGCCGCTGGGCCGGCTGAGGAAGGCGGTCCGCGGCGAGCTCGAGAGCGACGCCGCGGCGGTCGAGCGCTACCTCTCGGGCTAGGTGCCCTCGGCCTCGATCGCGCGCTTGATCGAGGCGGCGAAATCGTCGGCGCCCTTGCGCGCCGAGCGCAGGGCGAGGCCGGCGAAGAGCTTGCCGAAGCCGCGTCCTTCGAGCCGGTTGAAGAAGGAGAGCTCGGTTCCGTCGCCGGCGGGAACCAGGTCGTAGCCGCCCTCGGTGACGACCAGCGGTCCCTTGCTCAGCTCCTTCCAGCGGATCATCGTCGGCGCCTCGAAGCGGGTCAGCTCGAATTCGTGCTTGGCCTTGATCCCGCCGTCCTTGGCGGTGCTGGCGTAGACGGTGCCGACGTCGGGTGGGCCCTCGGTCGTCTTCTCGATCTCGATGATGCGGGGGCTGAACTTCTTGTCGTTCTCGCCGTCGGCGAGAAAGGCGAATACCTCGTCGATCGGCTTGTCGACCTTGACCGTGGCTCCGAAGTGATCTGGCACAGCGACCGTTCTATCAGGGTCAGCCGAGCTTGGGACTGGACCAGGGCGCCGTCAGGCGGGCCGAGATCTCGTCGCCGACCGCGGCGATCGCGATCCGGGTCTGCTCGAGCGAGTCGCGATCGCGCAGGGTGACGGTGTCGTCTTCCATCGTCTGATGGTCGACCGTGATCCCCCAGGGGGTGCCGATCTCGTCCTGGCGGCGGTAGCGCTTGCCGATCGAGCCGCCCTCGTCGAACTCGGTGGTGATGCCGCGGCGGCGTAGCTCGGCGAAGAGCTCGCGCGCCTTCTCCGGCATCCCCTCCTTCGAGACGAGGGGCAGGACCGCGACCTTGACCGGCGCCAGGCGCGGGTGCAGGCGCAGGACGGTGCGCTGGCGGCCCTCGACCTCCTCGACCTCGTAGGAGTCGACGAGGAAGGCGAGCGTCGCCCGGTCGGCGCCGGCGGCCGGCTCGATCACGTGCGGGACGTAGCGCTCTTTGGTCTGCTGGTCGAAGTACTCGAGCTTCTCGCCGCTGAACTGGGCGTGCTGTTTGAGGTCGAAGTCACCGCGATTGGCGATTCCCTCGAGCTCGGACCAGCCGATCGGGAAGAGGTACTCGACGTCGCTGGTGCCCGACGAGTAGTGCGAGAGCTCGTCGGCGTCGTGGGGGCGGACCCGCAGGTAGTCGGGCCTGATGCCGAGCTCGGTGTACCAGCGGTGGCGGGTCTCGATCCAGGCCCGGTACCACTGCTCGGCGTCGGCGGGGGGGACGAAGAACTCCATCTCCATCTGCTCGAACTCGCGGGTGCGGAAGATGAAGTTGCCGGGCGTGATCTCGTTGCGGAAGGACTTGCCGACCTGGGCGATGCCGAAGGGCGGCTTCTTGCGGGCGAAGCCGAGCACGTTCTTGAAGTTGATGAAGATGCCCTGCGCGGTCTCCGGCCGCAGGTAGACCTCGGAGCCCTCGCCGGCGACGGGGCCGACGTGGGTCTCGAACATCAGGTTGAACTGGCGCGGCTCGGAGAGCTCGCCACCGCACTTGGGGCAGCGAAGCTCGCCCTCGGGATCGCCGCCCTCGGCCTCGACCGCCTCGCGCAGGTGGTCCTCGCGCCAGCGTTTCTTGCACTCGCCGAGACACTGGACGAGCGGGTCGGTGAAGCCTTCGAGGTGGCCCGAGGCCTCCCACACCCTGGGGTGCTGGAGGATCGCCGAGTCGAGGGCGACGATGTCATCGCGCTCGACCAGCATCGACCGCCACCACTCGGCCTTGACGTTGCTCTTGAGCAGCACGCCGTAGTGGCCGTAGTCGTAGGTCGAGCCGAGGCCGCCGTAGATCTCCGAGGAGGGGAAGACGAAACCCCTGCGTTTGCAGAGGGCGACGATCTCCTCCATCGAGACGTCCACGGTTGGGTTCTCCTGCTCGGCTGCGGGCATCCCGGAACCGTACCGGCTGCGATAATCGCCGACCCCCGATGCCGATCTACGAGTACAAATGCGAGAACGGGCACGTCTTCGACGTGATGCAGCGGATGACCGACGAGGCGCTGACCGAGTGCCAGGAGTGCGGCGCGCCCGCGGTCCGCGTCCTGCACTCGCCGGCGATCCACTTCAAGGGGTCGGGCTTCTACAACACCGACTACGGCAAAGCGAAGAAGGGCGGCGCCAACGGCGGCTCCTCCTCCGAGGGCTCGGGCGAGTCGAAGTCGTCGGAGTCGGGCTCGGGCGAGTCGAAGTCCTCCGACTCGGGCTCTGGCGACTCGAAGTCATCGGACTCCAAGTCCTCCGGCGACTCCAAGGCCAAGGCCTCCGGCGGCGACTAGCCGTTCAGCAGGCGGTTGACGGCCTTGCGCCGCACCGAGTCGGGCACTTCGGTGGCGCCGCCGGGGCCTTCGCCGCATTCGCCGTTGGCGCAGAGCACGTCGGTGTTGCCGCTGCCGCCGATCGCGGCGGCGAGCACCAGCTGCGGCATCGTGAAGAAGCCCATGTCGCTGACGAACGCTTTCGGCGCCTCCCAGCCGATGATCGGGCCCTTGATGAAGTTGTAGGGGATGCGGAGCGGGTCGGTGAGCCGGCCCTTGATGCCGTTGATCACTTCCTGCTGCGCCTTCGCCCGGTTGTAGTCGTCGTAGCCGAAGCTGTAGGCGCTCTTGCCAGGCCCGGGGCATTCGACCGGCTCGCGGACCCGTGAGTAGGCGAGGGCCTTTTCGCCGTCGAGGGTGTTCGTGCCCTTGTGCAGGCGCAGGGTGACGCCGCCCTGGCCGTGGCCGGCGCCGCCGGAGATGTCGGCGCAGAGCTTGTGGGGCACGGTGACTTCGACCCCGCCGACGGCGTTGATCAGGTGTTCGAAGCCGGTGAAGTCGACGATCGCGACGTGGTCGACGTCGATGCCGAGGAACTGCTCGACCGTTTCGATCTGCAGCTTGGCGCCGCCATAGGAAAAGGCGGCGTTGATTTTCGTCGGGCTCTGACCGGGGATTTCGGCGTAGCTGTCACGCGGGATCGAGAGTTTGCGGAAGGCGCCGCCGCCGGCCCGGATCAGCATCAGCGTGTCGGCCCGGTATTCGCCCGCTTCGCAACCGTCGTGGGGGGCGTCGCCGTGCGACTGCTGTTCGAAGCACTTCTTCGAGTGAGGGGCGCCTGGCTCCTCGGTGTCGGGCGGCCGCGCGTCGGTGCCGAGGACGAGGATCGTCTGGGCGCTGGGCAGCAGCAGCGGGTTGCCGTGCAGCGCCCCCTTCGCTTCGCCGGAGAGCTTGAACGACTGCAGCTGGGCGGAGACGGCGAAGGCGACGAAGCTGAGCACGATCCATCCGGCGGCGGCGATCCCGACCCATTTGAGGACGCGGCGCGAGGGGGTGCCCGGCCTCGGCACGTGCCAGCGCCGGCCGCCCCGATCGCCGCCCCCCGAGCCCTTGCGCGGTTGATCGCGCAGGCCCCTGAGCTCCGCTCCCTCGGGCTTGCGCAGGCGCGACAGGAAGCCCTTCCGTTGCCGGAAGACCTTGTAGTCGGGCTGCCCGGAAGGCGCCCCGTCGGGCTGCTGCTCGCCGTTCTCGGGCATAAAGGGCTAGAAATCATGCAGCATGGCTGGGACACAAACGATCGGCGTCGACCTCGGGGGCACCAAGATGCTCGTCGGCGTGCTCGATGCGGACTCGAATGTGAGCTGGGAGAGCCGTGAGGCTTCGACCGGCCAGACCGAGGATCAGCTGGTCGATCTGCTGGTCCGCGAGGTCGTCGAGGGGCGTGACGCGCAGCCGGGTGTGACCGGGGTCGGCCTCGGCATCCCGGCGACGATCGACCACGACCGCGGGGTGGCGATCTCGGCGGTCAACCTGCCGATCGACGACCTGCCGATCCGCGAGCTCGCCGAAGGCCGCACCGGCCTGCCGATCTTCGTCGACAACGACGCCAACGTCGCCGCCCTCGCCGAGCACCTCTACGGCGCCGCGCGCGGCGCCGACAACGCGGTGATGCTGACGATCGGGACCGGCATCGGCGGCGGCCTGATCCTCGGCGGCGAGATCTACCGCGGGGCGACCGGGGCCGGAGCCGAGCTCGGCCACGTCGTGATCGCGATGGACGGCCTGCCCTGCCAGGGGAACTGCCCCGGGCACGGCTGCGTCGAGACCTACGCCTCGGGGACGGCACTGGCGCGAGAGGGCCGCGAGGCCGCCGAGCGCGAGCCGGGGTCGGTGCTGGGCGCGATGCTCGCCGACGGCAAGACGATCGACGGCAAGGCGGTGACCGAGGCGGCGCTCTCCGGTGACGAGGCGGCGGTCGGCGTCTTCGACCTGGTCGGCAGCAGGCTCGGAGTGGCGCTGACCAGCTTCGCCAACATCTTCGAGCCGGAGGTCTTCGTGATCGGCGGCGGCGTGATGGCCGCCGGTGACCTGCTGCTCGAGCCCGCCCGCCGCGAGCTGCGCGAGCGGGCCCTGAAGCCGATGAAGGAGACCCCGGTGGTCGCCGCCGAGCTCGGCCCCGACGCGGGGATGATCGGCGCCGCCGCGATGGCGCGGATCGAACTCGAGCGAGGGCAGGGCGGGGGCTGATGCCGGGTGAGCTGATCGTCTGCCCGACGCCGATCGGCAACCTCGACGACCTCACGCCCAGGGCCCGCGACGCGCTCGTCTCGGCCGACTACATCGCCTGCGAGGACACGCGCCGCACCGGCGGCCTGCTCGACAAGCTCGGAATCCGCCCGGCGCCGCCGCTGATCTCCAACCACGAGGGCAACGAAACCGCGCGGGCGACCGAGCTCGCCCAGCAGATCGAGCGCGGCGCCCGCGTCGTCCTCGTCTCCGACGCCGGTATGCCGGCGATCTCCGACCCCGGCTTCAGGCTGATCCGCCGCTGCATCGAACGCGCCCTCGACGTCACCGTCCTGCCCGGCGCCTCGGTCGTCCCGGTCGCGCTCGTCGCTTCCGGCCTGCCGACCGACCGCTGGCGCTTCGAGGGCTTCCTGCCGAAGCGCTCGGAGGCGATGGAGCAGGTGCTGCGCTCCGACGTCACGGTCGTCGCCTTCGAGAGCCCGCGCCGGGTCGGTGACTCGCTGGCCGCGCTGGCCGCGATCGCCGCCGACCGGCCGGCGGCGGTCTGTCGAGAGCTGACCAAGATGCACGAGGAGGTCTCGCGCGGGTCGCTGGCCGAACTGGCGCGGCGCTACCGCGGCGACGTCAAAGGGGAGATCGTGCTGGTCATAGGCCCGGCCTCATCCGACGCCCACGACAAGGACGTCGGCTTCGCCGTCGACGCCCTCCGCCACCTGGTCCAGTCGGGCGCCCGCCCGCGGGCGGCAGCGAGTGTCGTCGCGGCGCTGACCGGGACCAGGGCCAACGACCTCTACCGGGCGTTGACGGGCAGGGAGCCCCGGCAATGAACAATTGCGGCGGCTTCGCCGCCTGACATGCTGCTGCGGCCGCTAACACCGCGGCCGCGACTATGAATTTCTTCATCACCACCCCGATCTACTACGTCAACGCCGAGCCGCACCTGGGCCATGCCTACTCGACGATGGCCGCCGACATCCTCGCCCGCCACATGCGCCAGCGCGAGGCCGACGTCTTCTTCCTGACCGGCACCGACGAGCACGGTGAGCCGATCGAGAACGCCGCCGAGCGCGAGGGGATCTCGCCGCAGGAGCTCGCCGACCGCAACGCCGAGAAGTTCCAGGAGCTGGGGCCGATCATCGACGCCAGCAACGACTTCTTCATCCGCACCTCCGACCCGCGTCACGCGGAGCGGGTGGCCGAGGTGATGCAGCGCGTCTACGACAACGGCTGGGTGACCAAGGGCACCTACGAAGGCTGGTACTGCCCGCGCTGCGCCGACTTCAAAACCGAGCGTGAGCTGGGCCCGGGCCAGACCTGCCCGATCCACGAGATCGTGCTCGAGAAGGTCAGGGAGGAGAACTGGTTCTTCCAGCTCTCCGCCTTCCAGGAGCGCCTCGAAGCCCTCTACGAGGAGCGGCCGGACTTCGTCGTCCCCGACTTCCGCCGCAACGAGGCGGTCGCCTTCGTCAAGCAGGGCCTCGAAGACGTCTCGCTCTCGCGGCCGACGCTGAAATGGGGGATGCCGCTGCCCTGGGACCCCGAGCAGCGCATGTACGTCTGGTTCGACGCGCTCCTCAACTACTACACGGCGCTCGGCTTCGCACGGGACGGGGAGGACCTGACCGAGCGCTACTGGCCGCCGTCGCTGCACGTGATGGCGAAGGACATCCTCAAGTTCCACGCGGTGATCTGGCCGGCGCTGCTGATGGCGGCGGAGCTCGAGCTGCCGCGCCGGATGGTGATCCATGGCTTCCTCCTGATGGGCGAGAAAAAGATGTTGAAGAGCCTCGGCAACGTGCTCGACCCGTTCGAGGTGATCGACCGCTTCGGCGCCGACGCGCTGCGCTTCTACCTCTTCCGCGAGGTCAGCTTCGGCCAGGACGGGGCGATCTCGACCGCCGGCTTCGAGTCCCGCTACGAGACCGAGCTGGCCAACGACTTCGGCAACCTGGCGAGCCGCGTGCTGGCGATGGTCGACCGCTACCGCTCCGGGGTGGTCCCGGCCGAGGTGCCCGTCGACGTCGTCCTCGCCGAGGACTTCGACGGCGTCGTCGCCCGCTTCAGCGAGCTGCTCGACCGCGCCGAGCTGAGCCAGGCGCTCGAGGTCGCCTGGGTCCTGGTCCGGCGCCTCAACCGCTTCGTCGAGGAGACCCGGCCCTGGGAGCTGGCCAAGGACGAGGGCGACCCCGAGCGGCTCGACGAGGTCCTCTACAGCCTGGTCGAGGGGCTGCGGGTGACGACACTGCTGCTCGTCCCCTACCTGCCGCGGACGAGCGCGCAGTTGCTGGCGGCGCTCGACGAGGAGTCACGGGCGTTGGCCGAGCTCGGCTCGCGCGGCGGCGGGCAGAAGGTCGAGCGGGTGCCGCCGCTGTTCCCGAAGATCGAGGACTAGGACTCGGCCAGCGCCTCGCGCCCGATCTGCTCGGGGCGGGTGTAGCCGCAGAGGGCCATGGTCAGGTCGAACTCGGCGAGGAGCATCTTCAGCACCGCTTCGACCCCGGCCTGCCCTTCCAGGGTCAGGCCCCAGACGTAGGGCCTGCCGAGGCAGACCGCGTCGGCGCCGAGGGCGAGGGCCTTGATCATGTCGGAGCCGGTGCGGATGCCGCTGTTGAAGAGGATCGCCATACCGGTCTCGCCGACCGCCGCGACGATCGCCTCGAGCGCGTCGGCCGAGCCGATCGCGCCGTCGACCTGGCGGCCGCCGTGGTTGGAGACGACGATCCCGTCGACGCCGCGGGTTGCGGCCTCGCGGGCGTCGTCGGGGTGCTGGATCCCCTTGATCAAGATCGGCAGCCGGGTCAGCTCGCGCAGGCGGCCGAGGTCGTCCCAGCTCAGCGCCGGGTTGGCGAGCACGCCGAGGTAGTGGCCGGTCGCGGCCCCCGGGTCCTCCTCCGGCGTCTTCTCGAGCGCCGCGCGGAAGACCGGGTCCTGGAAGTAGTTGGCGTTGCCGAGACCCTGCAGGAAGGGGAGCCAGGCCTGCTGCAGGTCACGCGGCTTCCAGCCGGGGATGAAGGTGTCGACCGTGAGCACGATCGCGCCGTAGCCGGCCGCCTCGGCGCGGCCGACGAAGCTCTCGAGCAGCTCCGGGTCGCTCGGCCAGTAGAGCTGGAACCAGCGCGGGCCGTCGCCGCTCGCCTCGGCGATCTGCTCGAGGGTGAAGGCCGAGGCGGTGCTGGCGATCATCGGCACCCCGAGCGCCGCCGCCGCCCGGGCGCTGGCAAGCTCGCCGTCCTCGTGGAGGATCTTCTGCACGCCGATCGGCGCCAGCAGCAGCGGCGCCGTCATCGAGGTGCCGAGCAGCGTCGTCGCCAGCTCGCGCTCGACCACGTCGCGCAGCATTCGCGGCACGATCCGGTGGCGGCGCAGCGCGGCCAGGTTGGCCTCGATCGTGCCCTCGCTGCCGGCGCCGGCGAAGACGTAGGCGGCGGCCTGCTCGCCCATCTCCTCCCGCGCGCGGGCTTCCAGCGCCTCGCTGGGAACCGGCACCGACGGCACCTCGCCGGCCAGTCCCCGCAGGTAGATCTCGGCGACGTGGTCGGCCGGGTTCGCCATGGGCCAAGCGTATTCGAGCCTAGACTGCGCCGAGTGATCGATTCGCATACCCACCTCTTCCTCTGCGAGCCCCCCGAGGACGAACTCGTCGCGGCCGCACGCGAGGCGGGCCTGCGCAGGATGCTCAACGTCGGCCTCGGCCGCGAGACGAACGAGGTGGCGATCGCCGGCGCCGAGCGCCACGACGAGGTCTTCGCCGCGGTCGGCTGCCACCCGACCTCTGCCGCCGAATTCGACGACGAGCTGGGGGCCGAGATCGTGCGGCTCGCCGGCCACGAGAAGGTGCGGGCGATCGGCGAGACCGGGATCGACTACTACCGCGACTCGGCGACCCCGGAGGAGCAGCGCCGTGCCTTCGAGGCCCAGATCGCGATCGCCCGCGAGCTCGGGCTGCCGGTGATCATCCATGCCCGCGACCCGGAGGGGGAGACCGGCGCGACCGACGACGTCTTCGAGATCCTCGACGCCGCCGGCGACGGCGTGCGGGTGATCCTGCACTGCTTCGTCGCCCCGTCGCGGCTCGAGGACGCGATCGAGCGCGGCTGGTACTGCTCGTTCTCGGGGATCGTCACCTTCCCCGCCTCCGAGGACCTGCGCGACGCCGCCGCGAGGCTGCCCGACGAGCTGCTCCTGGTCGAGACCGACGCCCCCTATCTGGCGCCCCAGCCGGTGCGCGGCAAGCCCAACGAGCCAGCCCACGTCGCGGCGACGGCGAAAGCGGTCGCCGAGGCGCGCGGCGAAAGCTACGAGGCGCTGGAGCGGATCGTCGAGGCGAACGCGCAGACGCTCTTCCGCTGGTAGCCGGCGTGGCAAGGCTGGGGCAGAATTTCCTCGCCGACCCGAACCTGCTCGAGGCGATAGTCCGCGACGCCGAGCTCGACCCCGCCGACGTCGTGCTCGAGGTCGGGGCGGGGGAGGGGGTGCTGACGCGGCGCCTGGCGGAGCGCGCGGCCCGCGTCCACGCAGTCGAGATCGACCGGCGGCTTGCCGGCCCGCTCGCCGAGGTGATCGCGAATCCCGCCGTCGAGCTGCACTGGGGCGACGCGATGAGGCTCGACCTGACCGCCTTCGAGCCGGCGCCGGACGCGATGGTCGCCAACCTGCCGTACTCGGTCGCCACGCCGGTCCTGCTGCGCACGATCGAGCAACTGCCGAGCCTGCGGCGCTGGACGGTGATGGTCCAGCGCGAGATCGCCGACCGCCTGCGGGCGGAACCCGGCAGCCGCACCTACGGCTCGCCGAGCGTGATCGCCCAGCTCTCCTGCGAGGTGACGATGCTGCGCAAGGTCGACCCGGCCGTCTTCAAGCCGCGGCCGCGGGTCGACTCGGCGATCCTCTCGCTGCGCCGGACCGGCTCGGGGGCCGATCCGGAGACCCACCGGCTGGTGCGGGCGGCCTTCGCCCACCGCCGCAAGTCGCTCGCCCGCTCGCTCGAGCTCTCCCGTCCCGGCAGCCTCGCGGCCGCCCGCGCCGCGCTCGCCGAGCTCGACCTCGCCGAGGACGCCCGGGCCGAGGCACTGTCGCCCGGCGATTTCGCCGCCCTCTCCGCGAAGCTTGTCGCCAGATGACGACCTCCACGCTCAGGGCCCCGGCCAAGCTCAACCTCTGCCTCTTCCTCGGCCCGCGCCGGCCCGACGGGCTGCACGAGCTCTGCTCGCTGTTCGAGCCGCTCGCCCTCGCCGACCGGATCGAGGTCTCGCCGGCCGCGGCCGACGAGGTCATCTGCGCGGCGATCGAGGGCGAGGACCTCACCGCCCGCGCCCTCGCCGCGCTGCGTGAGGCGGGCTGGACAGGGGAGCCGCTGCGGGTCGAGGTCGAGAAGCTGGTGCCGGTGGCGGCCGGTCTCGGCGGCGGCTCCGCCGACGCCGCCGCGGTCCTGCGCCTGGCCCGCGGCGAGGTCGCCGAGCTCGAGCGGATCGCCCTCGAGCTCGGCGCCGACGTCCCCTCGCAGCTGGTCCCGGCGCTGGCCCTGGTCCGGGGCGTCGGCGAGCGCGTCTCGCGCCTGCCGGCCCCGGTCCCGCACGCGGTCGTCCTTCTGCCCGGCGGCGGCGGCCTCTCGACCGCCGAGGTCTTCGCCGAGGCCGACCGGCAGGGGCTGGGCCGGGGCGCGGAGGAGCTCGAGGCGCTGGCGACGCGTCTGCTCGCGGCCGCCGGCAGGGGCGCCTCGCCGCTCGACTTCGCCGAGCTGCTCGGCAACGATCTCGAACCGGCGGCGCTCGCCCTGCGGCCCGATATCGGCGAGGCGCTCGAGGACCTGCGCGCCGCCGGCGCGCCGCTGGCGCTGATGACCGGCTCGGGGCCGACCGCCGTCGGCCTCTTCGAGGACCTCGCCTCGGCCCAGGCCGCGGCCGCCCGGCTCGACCACGACGGCGCGATCGTCTGCGCCGCGGGGAACGCCGAGGAGGAGGCGGCGCGATGAGGATGGCCGGCGAAGAGAGCAGCAACCGCAAACTCGTGATCGTGGCGATCGCGGTCGCCGTCGTCGCGACCGCCTACTACTTCATCAGCCGCGAGCTCGGCAGCGTCGACCTGCAGGGCCTGCTCGAAGACCTCTCCAACACGCTCGGAGCCTGGACCTACCTGATCGTCGGCGTCTTCGCCTTCGCCGAGACCGGCGCCTTCGTCGGGCTCGTCGTCCCCGGTGAGACCGTGATGCTGCTCGGCGGCGCGGTCGCCGGCCAGGGCGCGATCGACATCTACATCCTGATCGGGATCGCCTGGTTCTCGGCCTGGGCCGGTGACACGACCAGCTTCTTCATCGGCCGCCGGCTCGGGCGCGACTTCGTGCTCAAGAACGGGCCGCGGGTCGGGATCAGCCACGAGCGCTTCGAACGGGTCGAGGACTACTTCGACCGCCACGGCGGCAAGACGATCTTCGTCGGCCGCTTCATCAGTCTCGTACGGGCCTTCGCGCCCTTCATCGCCGGCAGCTCGGGCATGCGCTACCGGGCCTTCGTCCCCTACAGCATCCTCGGCACCGGGCTCTGGGCCAGCGCCCACATCCTCGTCGGCTATTTCTTCTCGCGCAGCATCGAGACCGCGGCCAAGTACGCCGGCAAAGGCGCCTTCCTGCTGGCGACCGGGATCGTCGTCGTCGTCGGCATCGTCGTCGCGGTGCGCTTCCTCCGGGTCGAGGAGAACCGCCGCGAGGCGGGTCGCTGGATGGAGGCGCACGGGGCGACGCGCTGGCTGGTGCGGCTGACCCGGCGCTTCCGCCCGCAGCTGCAGTTCCTCTGGGCGCGGGTGACGCCCGGCGGCACCTTCGGCCTCGAGTTCACCTCGCTGATGGCGGCGCTCGCCGTCGCCCTCTTCATCCTCGTCGCCTACACCGTGATCGTCGGCGGCGAACCCGGGCCGACCCCGGGCGACGAAACCGCAGCCGAAATCGTCGAACACCTGCAGGCGGGCTGGCTGGTCCACCTTGCCAAGGCCGTGACCACGCTCGGCGCCGCCTTCGTCGTCCTGCCCCTGGCCCTGGTCAGCGCGATCCTGCTGGGCGCCCGCCGGCGCTGGGCCGAGGTCGGCGTGCTCGTCGTCGGCATGCTGATCGTGATCGTCGGCGCCCATGAACTCAAGGCGGCGGTCGATCGGCCGCGGCCGCCGGGCGGACTGGTCGACAGCTCGGGCTCGTCCTTCCCCAGCATCCACGCGGCCTACTCGACCTTCTACGTCTGGGCCGCGCTGACGATCGTCCTGCGCCTGCGCCCGGGGATGGCGCGCGCCACGCTCGTCGTCCTCGCCGGCTTTTTGGCCGCCGGCCTGGTCGGGCTCTCGCGGGTCTACCTCGAAGTCCACTACCTCAGCGACGTCAACGCGGGCTGGGCGTTGGGGGCGGCCAGCTTCACGCTCTGTGCGGCGGTGGCGCTGGTCGTCACCACCTTGCGGCAGAATGGCCTCGATGCTGCCCCTGGCGATCGCCCGGATCGATCATGAGTACCTGCTCTTCGGCGCTGCCGGACTGGTAGCGCTGGTCGCTTTCGTCGGCCTGATCCTGGTCCCGGCGCTCGGCGCCTACGGCCGGATCTGGGAGAAGGCGGCCGCCGGGGTGCTCTCGGTCGTCGTCCTCGCCGCCCTCGTTCTGGTCGGCGTCGTCATCGGCCTCCTCATTGTCTATTACTACAACGACCTGGCCAAGCTCTTCAACGGCTGAGCCCGTCGCGGCCGGGTCTGGATAATGGGCCCATGTCAGCGGCGCCCAAAGCCGAAAAAGCCACCGCCGGCCAGGTCGGTCCGGGCACCCTCGACGCCCTGGCCGAGGCGGTCGAGTCGGGCGCTGGCCTGCCCGCCATCGCCCGCGCCGCGGCCAAGGTGCTCGACGCCAGCGTCGCCCTGATCGATCGCTCCAGCGCCGTCCTCGCGGTGGCAGGCGCCTCGCCGGATCAGGAGAGGAAGCTGATCGCCGCCGGCGACGAGATCAGCGTGATCGAGCTGCGCGTCGCCGACGCGGTCGTCGGTGAGCTCCGCTACCGCGCCCGCAAGGCGCCCGATCCGGCGATCGCCCGCATGGTGACGACGCTGCTCGCCCTCGAGCTGGAGCGGGCGCGCTCGCCCGAGTGGGAGAGCGAGGAGGTCGCCGGCGCCTTTGTCAGCGCCGTCCTCGGCCGCCGGGTCACCGATCGCGGGGACATCGTCGCCCGCGCCGCCGAGGTCGGCGCCGACCTCGACCAGGGGGCCGGGGTGCTGATCGTCCGCGCGGCGCCGCGCGCCGCCCAGTCCGGAGAGTGGCGGGCCCGGGTGATGACGCTTTCTCTGCGCGCCCTGCGCTCGCTCGCCCCGGGCTCGCTGGCTGCGGCAGAGGAGAGCGAGATCGCCGCGCAGCTCGCCGTGATCGTCCCGGCCGAAGACGAGGATCGTGTCGCCCGGGCCGCCGCCGGGCTCTCGCGCGAGCTCGAGGACGGGCTGCCCGGCTTCCACCTGACGATCGGCCACAGCCGCCGCGCCGCCGACCCGGTCGACCTCTACCGCGCCGGCAACGAGGCACGGCTGGCGGTCAACGTCGGCGAGGCCGAGGGCAACGGCCTGCTCGCCTTCGAGGACACCGGCGCCTACCGCCTGCTGCTGCCGGCGATCAGCGAGGACCCGAGCGAGCTCGAGCGCTTCTACGCCGAGACCGTCGCCCCGCTGGCCGAGTACGACGAGCAGTACGAGACCGAGCTCGTCGCCACGGTCGAGGCCTACCTCGAGAACGATGCCAACGTGGCGGCGACGGCGAAACAGGTCTTCACCCACCGCCACACGATCCGCTACCGGCTCGAGCGCGTCAGGGAGCTCTGCGGCCACGACGTCTCCGCCACCGAGGGTCGCGAGAAGCTCGGCCTGGGGCTGAAGGCGATGCGCGTCCTCGGCATCGCCTCGCCCCGCGGGCCGGCCCTGGAGCCGGGCGCGGAAGGGGGCAAGGTGCCCCGCTCCTCCGAGGAGTGACGCGATTCCGGGGGGAGGGCTCGAACCCCCACTTCCAGGACCAAAACCTGGCGTGCTAGCCAACTACACCACCCCGGAGCGGACCCGAGCCTAGCGCTGCCGCGACCACCGCTCCGGGGATCGGCCCGACCAGGGTGGGGTCAATGTCCGGAACCGCGCATATCGTTGGCGCATGGAGATGGGTGGAGCCTCGATGGACCCGGCGGTTCGCGACGGGTTGGCGCGTAGCTGGAAGGCGCTGATGGCGGTGGGGATCATCGCCATCGTGATCGGCTGCATCGCGATCCTGGTCCCGGCCGTGGCCTCGGTCGGCACCGCGATCTTCATCGGCTGGATCCTGCTGATCGCCGGCGCCTTCCTGGTCGCCGCCGCCTTCACCGCGCACTCGGTCGGCAGCGTCATCCTGCGCCTGCTCTGGGCGATCCTGACCGTGATCGTCGGTGTCTGGCTGATCGTCGAACCGCACAGCGGCACCCTCACCCTGACCCTCGTGCTCGGCATCTACTTCCTCTTCATGGGCCTGACCAGGATCGCCGCCGCCTTTGTCGCCCGCGGCCAGCAGGGCGCCGGGCTGGTCGGCCTCAGCGGCTTCTGCGGCCTGCTGATCGGCGTCCTCGTCCTCGCCAAGTTCCCGAGCTCCGCCGACTGGGCGATCGGCCTCCTCGTCGGCATCGACCTCATTTTCGCCGGCTGGACCTTGACTTCCGTTGCCCTGGTCGGCAAAGACCTCTCGCGCAGTTCCTGACGCGCCCGGAGCGGCGCAACCCCTTGTCCTCGGTCGCTCGCGTGCAGAGCACGCCACGCTCCCTGCGTCCGCGGCCTGCTTGCTCCGGACGCGTCAGTAGAGGATTTGGGAGAACGGGGAGTGGCCTCTCCGCAGCTCGCACGGGTGGCGTGTGCAGAGGGGGGCCGAGAACGGACCCTGTTTGGCCCGCCCGCGGGCCCCCCTCTGTTCACGACAGGACCCGTGCGCCGCTGCGTGCCGGGCCCGCGGTCTGGCTGTTCCCGTCTAGGATTTGCCGGTGAGTTCACCCTTGGTCCTGGTGATGGCGGCGGGTGCGGGCACCCGCATGCGCTCGAGCCTGCCGAAGATGCTGCACCCCGTCTGCGGCAGGCCGATGGTCGCCTGGCCGATCCTCGCCTCGCTCGAGGCGGGCGCCGGTGAGATCGCGGTAATCGTCTCTCCCGGCAACGACATCTCCGCCGGGCTGCCCGCGGGGACCGAGACCGTGGTCCAGCCCGAGCCCGACGGCACCGGCGGCGCCGTGCGCGCGGCGTCGACGCTGATCGAGACCGCCGAGACCGTCCTCGTCCTCTCCGGCGACGTGCCACTGATCTCCTCGCGGACGATCGCCGGCCTGCTCGAGGCCCACCAGGGCTCCAGCGCCGCCGCGACGATGCTGACGATCGAGCTCGACGACCCCGGCTCCTACGGCCGCGTCGTCCGCGGCGCCGGCGGCGAGGTCGAGCGCGTGGTCGAGGCGAAAGGCGCCGGCGACGCCGGCGAGGAGGAGCTGGCGATCCGCGAGGTCAACGCCGGCACCTACGCCTTCGACGCGGCGCCGCTCGCCGCGGCGCTCGCCGGGCTCTCCAACGACAACGCCCAGGGCGAGTACTACCTGCCCGACGTCTTCACCGCCCTGCGGGCCGAGGGCGAGACGGTCGCCGCCCACGTCGCCGACGACATCGCGGTGACGATGGGCGTCAACGACCGCGCCGACCTCGCCGCGGTCGAGGCCGAGGCGCGGCGCAGGATCCTCGACCGCCACATGCGCGACGGCGTCACCGTCGTCGATCCGGCCTCGACCTGGATCGAGGCCGAGGTCACGATCGAGGCCGACGCCAGGATCGAGCCGGGCTGCACCCTGCGCGGCGCCACCGAGATCGGCGCGGCGACGATCGTCGGCCCGCTGACGACCCTGACCGACACCAAGCTGGGCCGGTCGGTCACGGTGCCACATTCCTTCCTGGTCGATTGCGAGGTCCTCGACGGCTGCACCGTCGGCCCCTTCGCCTACCTGCGGCCGGGGGCGAAGCTCGAACGCGACGCCAAGGCGGGCGCCTTCGTCGAGGTCAAGAACTCGCGGGTCGGCCCCGGCGCCAAGGTTCCGCACCTCTCCTACATCGGCGACGCCGAGATCGGCGCCGGCAGCAACATCGGCGCCGGCTCGATCACCGCCAACTACGACGGTTTCCGCAAGCACCGGACGGTGATCGGCGCCGACGTCCGCATCGGAGTTGACACGATGCTGATCGCCCCTGTAGAAGTCGGCGACTCCGCCTACACTGGCGCGGGCGCGGTGATCAAGGAAGACGTGCCGGATGGGGCACTTGCCGTGAGCCGGAACGAGCAACGCAACGTCGACGGGTACGCGGAGGCCAAATCCGCGGAGCCGAAAGAGGAAGAGGACTCGTGAGCACGATCGAGCAGCAGCCAGGGGCGGCCCCGACCGCGATTCCACACGATTACTCGAAGCGCCTGATGGTCTTCGGCGGCCGCAGCTCGGGCGAACTCGCCGCCAAGGTCGCCGGCAAGCTCGACCTCGATCTCGGCCAGGTGACCCTGAAGACCTTCGCCAACGGCGAGGTCTACTGCCGCTACGAGGAGTCGATCCGCGGCGCCGACGTCTTCATCGTGCAGTCGACCTGCGCCAACGAACGGACCGGGATGACGCCGAACGACGCGCTGATCGAGCTGCTGGCGATGATCGACGCCGCGCAGGGCGCGTCGGCCCACCGGATCATCGCCGTCACCCCCTGGTACGGCTACGCCCGCCAGGACAAGAAGTCGGCTCCGCGTGAGCCGATCACGGCGCGGATCGTCGCCAAATGCCTCGAGGCGGTCGGCACCGACCGGGTGCTGACGATGGACCTGCACGCCGGCCAGGTCCAGGGCTTCTTCCACGTCCCCGTCGACCACATGACGGCGATGCCGATGCTGACCCAGTGGTTCGCCGACCAGCACATCACCGACGACCTCGTGATCGTCTCCCCTGATGCCGGCCGGGTGAAGACCGCGCGCAACTTCGCCCGCCGCATCGGCACCCACTGGGCGGTGATGGAGAAGGAGCGCCCGGCCCAGCAGGTGGCCGAGATCGGCTACGTCGTCGGCGACGTCAAGAACAAGACGGCGGTCCTCGTCGACGACATGATCGACACCGCCGGGACCCTCTGCGCCGCCGCCCAGACCGTGCTCGACGAGGGCGCCGCGCGGGTCATCGCCTGCGCCACCCACGGCGTCTTCTCCGGCCCCGCCTTCGAACGTCTCGCCTACGAGAACTCGGGGATCGAGCAGATCGTCGTCACCGACACCCTGCCCCTGCGCGAGGGTGGCCCGCCCAACATCAAGGTCCTCTCGACGGCAAGCACCTTCGCCGACTCGATCCGCCGCATCTTCACCGACGACTCCGTCTCCGAGATCTTCGCCGGCGAGAATCAACTCTTCTAGCGGGCGGCTGCGGCGGCTCCTTTTCGATCAGCCCATCAACTTTGCCATGCGATGCATGGACAACTTGATGGGATTCGTCACCGGTCGCGAAAAAGGTGGACTGAGAGGGTTTCGAGATGACGGAGGGTGAGAGGAAATTGAGGTTGGTGGGGCACAAGGGGGCGGACCTGATCGCGCCGGGGAACACGTTGGAGAGCTTTCGGGCGGCGGTCGAGGCGGGGGTCGACACGATCGAGTTCGACGTGCTCTGGCTGCAGGACGCGCACCTGCCGCTCGAGCAGCGGGCGCCGCTGGTCGTCGCCCATGACTGGGGCGACGCCGAGGGGCGGACGCCGCTGAAATTGACCGAGGCGCTCGACGCCTTCCTCGAGCCGCCGCTGGACGGGGTCGAGATCGACCTCGACATCAAGCTGCCCGGGCGCGAGGAGGAGATCGTCGACGCCCTGCGCGAGCGCGGCCTGATCGAGCGGGCGATGGTCTCGACCATGGAGCTCTACTCGCTGGGACAGATCGTCGCCCTCGAACCGGGCCTGCGCCGCGGCTGGACCTATCCGAAAGTGACCAAGGACTGGACCTCGAAGCGCTGGGCGAGGGCGCCGATGCTGGCCGCTCTGGCAGCGATGCGCCAGCGCCTGCCCGGCCTCGCCGCCGAGAAGCTGCCGCAGATGGGGATCGAGTCGATGTGGGTCTACCACCCGCTGGTCAGCGCCAGGCTGGCCCGGATCACGAAGCTGGCCGGGGTCGAGCTGATCGCCTGGACGGTCGACGACGCGGCGAAGATGCGCCGTCTTGTCGAGCGCGGCGTCGACGGCCTGGTCTCCAACGACCCGCGCCTCTTCGCCGAGCTCGAGGCCGCTATTCGTTGACGTCGCGGCGCATGATCAGCAGGGTGCCGACGATGCAGAGGCCGGCGACCCAGCCGGCCAGCACCAGGCCGCCGTTGATCTGACTCAACCCTTCTTCGGCGGAGCCGTGCAGGGAGCCGATCGCCTTCGAGGGGAAGTAGACGTCGACATTGCCGGGCAGCAGTTCGGTCAGCGGCGAGATCAGGAAGAAGAAGGCGAGCGAGGCGATGATCGCGCCGACCTGGTTGCGGACGATCGCGCCGACGCCGAGGCCGAAACCGGCGAGCAGGACGAACGAGGCGACGACGCCGGCGTAGACCTCGACCGCTTCGCCGACCGACGGCACGGCGACGTCGCGGCCGGAGAGCAGCGGCGCCGAGAGGCCGGCGTTGAGCAGCACGTAGAAGAGGCCGCCGATCGCGGCGACGGCGAAGAGCGCGATCAGCTTCGCGACCATCACCGGGTGGCGGCGCGGGGCGGCGAGGAAGGTCGTGCTCGCGGTCCCGTGGCGGAACTCACCGGTGATCGCGAGGACGCCGAGGACGAGCAGCATGATCATCAGCAGGCCGGTGCCGCGCTCGATGTCGCTGACGTCGACCAGGGCCAGGTCGCTCTTCGCCGCCAGGGCGGAGAAGAGGCCGGCGAAGAGGGCCTCGCCGAGCAGGCCGATGCCGATCAGGATCCAGGTGGTCCGGATCGTGGTCAGCTTGAGCAGCTCTGAGCGCAGCAGCCTCATCCGGGCTCGGCCTCGCCGGTGACTTCGAGGAAGCGCTCCTCGAGGCTGGAGCGCAGCGGGGTCAGCTCGTGGATCGCGACCCCGCCGGCCAGCGCCAGGTCGCCGATCCGCTCGCCGTCGAGGCCGCGGACGAGGAGCGCGCCGCCCTCCTCGCGCTCGACCGCCGCGCCGGGCTCGGCGGCGAGGGCCGTGGCGAGCCGCTCCGGCTCCGGGCAGCGCACCCGCATCTGGGCGGCGGGGCCGGTCGTGAACTCGTCGAGCGAGGCTTCGGCGACGAGCTTGCCGTCGCGGATCACGATCAGCTGGTCGGCGGTCTGGGCGACCTCGGCGAGCAGGTGGCTGGAGACGAGCACGGTGCGGCCCGCGGCGGCCTGGCCGCGCAGCAGGTCGCGCAGCCAGCGCATCCCCTGCGGGTCGAGGCCGTTGGCGGGCTCGTCGAGGATCAGGATGCGCGGATCGCCGAGCAGCGCGGCGGCCAGCGCCAGGCGCTGGCGCATGCCCAGCGAATAGCCCTTGACGCGGCGGTCGGCGGCGGCGTCGAGCTCGACCATCTCGAGCACCTCGTCGACCCGTGACTCGGCGATCGCGGCCGAGGCCGCGAGCACGCGCAGGTGGTTGCGGCCGCTGCGCCCGGGGTGGAAGGCGGTCGCCTCGAGCGCGGCGCCGATCGTGCGCAGTGGGTCCTCCATCGCGGTCGGCGGCCGTCCCTCGACCAGCGCCTCGCCGGCGCTCGGGCGCAGGAGGCCGAGCAGCGCGCGCATCGTCGTCGTCTTGCCCGCCCCGTTGGGGCCGAGGAAGCCGGTCACCGTGCCGGCCTCGACCGAGAAGGAGAGATCGTCGACGGCGAGCGCCCCGCGGTAGCGCTTGCTCAGCCCGCGGACCTCGAGCTCAGGCACTAGACGGTGCCGGGCGTGGCGCCCGGCGGGCTGGCGCGGCCTCCGCCCTTGACCTTCACCGCCGACTCCAGCTCCTCGGCGGTGAAGCCGCCGAGCGCCTGCCCCTCGAGCGCGTAGCGGTAGAGGGCGACCCCGAAGATCCCGCTCAGCGCCTTCTGGACCAGGAGCGCGACCGCGAGGACGAGGGCGCCGACGATGACCAGCAGGGCGCCGAGGAAGGCGGCCGAGGACCAGAGCGCGATCCCGGCGACGATCAGCAGCGCCGCCGGCAGCATGCCGATCAGGAAGACGGCCCCGCCGATCGCGAGATTGCCGGTGATCTGCTGGCCCCAGCGCTCACGGAAGATCGAGGCCGAGCGCTTCAGCGTGCCGAAGGCGCCGCTGCCCTCGATCGCGATCACCGGCACGGCGACGAAGGTCACCAGTGACCAGGCCATGCCGACCACCCGGGCGGCGATCTGGCCGGCGATCCCGCCCTGGTTCTCGAGCAGGCCCATGACCAGGCTGATCGCGGTTGAGATCGCGGCCCAGCCGCAGATCTGGGCGAAGCGCTGCCGTGAGACGGCGAGCCCGTCGGCGACGGTGACGTCGGCCTGGCCGCTGAAGACCTTGTCGGCGGCGGCCGCCAGGCCGACGCTGAAGTAGACGCCGACGACGCTGAGCACGTAGACGCCGATCACCAGCAGCGGGATCGCACCGGCGAGGGTGTCCTGGTCGAAGAGGTAGAGGCCGGGGCCGATCGTGACGATCGCCAGCAGCACCGTCGCCACCCCGCCGTAGAGCGGGAAGCGGATCAGCTGCGGGTGCGCGCGCAGCAACGCCCAGCTCTTCTTGGTCAGCTCCCAACCGCGTTTGATCCGGCTCATCGTTCGGCTCCTCTTGTCAGGCGTTGGTGGGCAGACCCTGCACCCGTTCGAGACCTCTTTGCTCGAAGTACTCCCACTCCTGCTCGCCGAGCGCGGTCGAGGGCTCGTCGCCGTAGACCCACTCCCGCATGATCCGGTGCCAGTTGCGCTTCGCCCGCAGCTGGCCGAGGACGGCGACGACGCCGATTTCCATCCGTCGTCCCATCAGCTCGTCGGCGGGGATCGACTCGCGCCGCATCAGGTCGAAGTACTCCGAGCGCGGGTCGTTGGTCGACTCGATGATCTTCATCACGCGGCGGGCAGTGATCTCGATCTCGCGGTCTTCGATGTACCAACCGCCGACGGCGCCCATGTGCTCGAGCAGGCGCTCGGCGTCGAGCTTCGACGGCTTCTTGATGAAGCCGAGGTCGTGCAGGGCTTCGCGGAAGCCTTCCGGGTCGTCGCGCGAGGCGGCGTCGAAGGCGCGCTGCTCGAGCACGATCTGCTCGCGGTCGAGCTTCTTGGTCATGCCGAAGTCGAGGAAGGCGACCCGGCCGTCTTCCATCAGCAGGTAGTTGCCGGGGTGGGGGTCGGCGTTGAAGTGCTGCAGGTTGAACATCGAGCCGAGGTTGCCGCGGAAGATGATCTCGCCGAAGCGGCTGCGCTCATCGTGGGGCAGTTCCTTGATCTGCTCGAAGCCGATTCCCTCGACGAACTCGGTGACCAGCACCCGTCGCCGGGAGAGCCGGGTGATCACTTCCGGCACGTAGATGAAGGGGTGGTCGCGGTAGGCGCGGGCGAAGCTGCGCTGGTTCTGCGCCTCGTACTCGTAGTCGAGCTCCTCCATCATCCGCTCGCGGATCTCCTGGGCGATCGCCTTGGCGTCGAGCCCGGGGGCGATCGCCTTGCCGAGGCGGACGATCGTGCCCATGTTGCGAAGGTCGGCGTCGAGCGCCTCGGCGATCCCGGGGTACTGGATCTTGACCGCGACGATGCGGCCGTCGAGCAGCTCGGCCTTGTGGACCTGGCCGATCGAGGCGGCGGCGAAGGCCTCATGGTCGATCTCGGCGAAGAGCTCGGAGAGCGGTTCGCCTTCGTACTCCTCGTCCAGCACGGCCTTCACTTTCTCCCAGGGCATCGACGGCGCATCGGTCCGTAGCTTGGCCAGCTGCTCCTGGTAGATCTCGGCGTACTCGGGGGGGAGGAACTCGGTGTCGATGAAGGAGGCGAACTGACCGAGCTTCATCGCCGCGCCCTTCATCTGGCCGAGCGCGCCGACCATCTTCATCGCGGTTTCAAGGTGGCGCTGCTCGAGCTTCTCGCGGCTGCCCTCCTCGGAACGGGCGACGTTCGTCGCCTTGGTCCCGGCGTAACGGGCGCCCTGCATGCCGACCACCGATCCGAGTTTCGCGGAGCGGCGGACGCGTCCCTTGGGGATCTTCGAGTCGTCGGCCATGGCTGAAGTCTGACGATTCTCTATCCTCCTCCGTTCGATGGCTGCCACCCGCGAAAAGCTGAAGGCCGCTCCGCGCACCGATTTCGGCTCGCGGACCTCGCGCCGCCTGCGCCGTGACGGCTTCGTTCCCGGGGTCGTCTACACCGGTGGCTCGGACGCGCGGGCCTTCCAGGTCCCGGCGCGCGAGGTCCAGCTGGTGCTGAGCGGCGGCCACGCCCTCTTCGACCTCGAGGTCGAGGGATCGAAAGCGGTCCCGGTCGTGGTCAAGGAGCAGCAGCTGCACCCGGTGCGCGGCAACCTCGAGCACATCGATCTTCAGGAGGTGAAGCTCGACGAGGCGATCCAGGCCGAGGTCGCGGTCGAGCTCGAGGGCGCCGACGTCGCCCCCGGAGTCAAAGCCGGCGGCGTGCTCGAGCACGTCACCCGCGAGATCACGGTCGAGGCGCTGCCGACCGAGATCCCCGAGCGGCTGGTCGCCGACGTCTCGGCGATGGAGATCAACGACACCCTTCAGCTCAGTTCCGTCCCGATCCCCGACGGGGTCAAATTCATGGCGGAGGACCTCGACGAGGTCACGATCGCCACCCTCTCGCCGCCGCGGGTCGAGGAAGAGCCCGAGCCCGAGGTCGAGGAGGAGACCGAGCTCGTCGGCGAGGAGGGCGAGGCCGCCCCCGCCGAGGGCGATGGCGACTCCGGGGGCGATGGCGACTCCGGCGACTCCGACGGGGACTAACCCCTGTCCATCCTGCGCCGCCGAGGCAAGTCCGCCGGCGAGGGCGAGAGCGGCGACCGGATCCTGATCGTCGGCCTGGGCAATCCGGGCCAGGAGTACGCCGGCACCCGGCACAACGTCGGCTTCGAGGTCGGCGCCGAGCTCTGCCGGCGCTGGGACCTGCCGCGGGCGAAGAAACGCTTCAACGGGCTGCTCGCCGAAGGCAGGAGCGCCCCTGGTGGGCCGCGGGTCGCGGTCCTGCTGCCGCAGACCTTCATGAACGACTCCGGCGACTCGGCCGGGCCGGCGCGCGGATCGCTGAAGGTGCCGCTCGACCGGGTCGTCGTCGTCCACGACGAGATCGACCTGCCCTTCGGTGAGATCCAGGCCCGCCTCGGCGGCGGCCTCGCCGGCCACAACGGGCTGAAGAGCCTCAAGCGCGGGCTCGGCGACGCCGAGTTCTGGCGGGTACGCGTCGGCGTCGGCAGGCCCGACTCGACCGACCCCGAGATCGTCTCCTCCTACGTCCTCTCGCGCTTCCGCGAGCCCCAGGCCGAGGTCGATGAGCTGATCGGCGCCGCGGCCGAGGAGACGGCGCGCCTGGTCGAGCGGTTAGGTTCCGGCGACGATGGCTGAGGCGAGGACCACCTATGAGGTCGACGAGCAGGGCGTCGCGCTGCTGCGGCTCGACCGCCCGCAGGCGCGCAACGCGATCGACACCCAGATGCTGACCGAGATGCTCGAGCACCTGGCGGTCGCCCGCGGCGACGAGCGCGGTGCGCGCCCTGGTCGTCAGCTCCACCGACCACATGGGCCTCTCGGCCGGCGCCGACATCAAGGAGCAGATCGACGCCGAGGCCAAGGTCCGCCGCATGCAGCTCTTCGCCGACGTCTACGACGAGATCGTCGCCTTCCCGAAGCCGACGATCGCCGCCTGCCACGGCGACGTCGTCGGCGGCGGCGCCGAGATCGCGATCGCCTGCGACATGCGGATCGGCGGCGCCAACCTGAGCATGCGCTTCCCCGGCGCCGCGCTCGGCGTGCCGGTCGGCCCGGCCCGCCTCGTCACCCTCTGCGGCCTCGCCGCCGCCAAGTACCTGCTGCTCTCCTCGCGCACGGTCGGCGCCGACGAGGCGCTGCGCATCGGCCTCGTCAACCGGGTCGCGCCGGCCGCCGCGACCGAGGAGGCCGCGCTGGCGCTGGCGCGCCGAAGTCGCGGCCCTGCCGCCCGGAGGGGTCGGCGCAGCTGAAGCGCCTGCTGCACGAGTGGGACGACGTCGAGGGCCGCTCGGCGAGCGAGGGCGCGCGGCCAGGTCGAGTGGCAGCGCAGCGGCCCCGGCCTGCACCTGAGCGCTTCCCGATAGGATCGTCCAGCGGCCGCTAAACAAAGCTTTTCCTTAAAGTAGGATCAGCGCGTGACCGTCCGCTCGAGCCGCCATTGGGGACGGCCGACCCTCGTCGTGATCGCCCTCGCCGCGGCCCTCGCCCTGGCGATCCCGGCCGCCGCTTCGGCGACGGTGCGCTACGTCGTCAACAGCACCGGCGACGCTCCCGACCAAGTCCCTGGGACCGGCGGCTGCGAAACCGCCGTCGCCAACGAATGCACCCTGCGCGCGGCGATCCAGGAGTCGAACGCGTCTGCCGGCACCTTCGACCGGATCGAATTCTCGCCACTTGTCTTCAACGGCCAGTCGGCCGACACGATCGCGCTCGGATCGGCGCTGCCGAAACTCACCGACCCGGTCCACATCGAAGGCAGCGGCATCCACCCCTGCGCCACCGCCGACGATGAAATCGAAGGCCCCTGCGTCGGGGTCGACGCCGACGGCGGCACCGGCTTCGTCGTCGAAGCCGACGACACCGCGATCGACGGCCTGGCGATCAGCGATGCGGACGTGGGAATCAGCGTCGTCGGCGCCAGCGAAGGCCTCACGGTCCGCAACACCTGGCTCGGGCTCGAGCTCGACGGCGGCGCCAGCCCGGCGACGACCGGGATCGAGATCGGCCCCGACTCCGACGCCTCCGGGATCGGCGGGCCGACGCCGGTGGCGCGCAACGTGTTCGCGAACAGCGGCGAGGGCCTGAAGGTCCTCGGGGCCGATCTCACCCTGGTCGAAGGCAACTACTTCGGCGTCGCCCCGGACGGGACCACGGCGGCGGCCAACGGCGAGGACATCTCGGTCGCGGACGCAAGCGGCGGGCTGACCGCGGAAGGGACCCAGATCGGCGCTGAACTGAGCCCGTCCGAGACGGCGTCGTCTGCCTGTGACGGCCCATGCAACGTGATCTCCGGCGCGACGAGCGGGATCGACCTGGCGGGCGGCGGGATCGGCGAGAGCCTGACCAGCGGGCCGACGACGATCAGCGGCAACCACATCGGGCTCAACGCCCCCGGCACCGCCGCGGTTCCCAACAGCGGCCAGGGGGTCCTCCTCGGAGCGGCCGCCGGAACGACGATCGGAGGCCCCGGCGCGGGCGACGCCAACCACATCAACGGCGGCACGACGGGCGTGTTGAGCGGCCCGGCAGCATTCTTCCTGCGGATCGAAGGCAACTTGATCGGGCTCGACGGCTCCGGCGCCCCGTTATTGCCCCCCTCGAACCAGGCGATCACGATCGATTCGAGCGGCATCACCAACGCCACCGCCCGCGCGATCATCGAGCGCAACCGGCTCGCGATGAGCGGCGGCGAAGGCATCCTCCAGGCGGGGCTCGGCGCAAGGATCAGCGCCAACAAGATCTCCGGCGCCCTGCACGGCATCAGGACCGTCGGCTTCGCCGGCTCACCCGCCAACACGATCGAAGGCAACGTGATCGAAGACAGCGGCGAAGCCGCGATCCAGCTTCTGAACGACGGCAATCAGGTCTTCGGCAACACGGTCTCGGGCAGCGGCGCCGCCGGGATCCAGATCGACTCGCCCGGTGGGTTGGCCAACGTCAGCGGCAACCTGATCGGCGGCAACGCGGCCGGCGAGGAAAACGCGATCTTCGGCGCCCGCGGCAGGGCGATCGAGATCGTCGGCATCGAAGCCAGCGAGAACGAGGTGGGGCGCAACCACGGCAGCGGCAACGGCGCCGAATTCATCGGCCTCACCCCGGTCGACCCCGGTGAAGCCGGTCCCAACGGCGCGATCAAACCGCCGGCGATCGCCGCGGCGGCGAAGACCGGGGCGAGCGGCACGGCTCTGCCCGGGGCCCTCGTCCGCGTCTTCAGCAAGGCGACCGATGACGCCGGCGAGCTCGCCTCCTTCCTCGGCGAGGCGACCGCCGACGGCAGCGGCAACTGGCAGGTCGGCTACGGCGCGCTTCCGGGCGCCACCCGGGTCGCGGCCACCCAGACCAACACGGCCGGCGGCAGCTCGGAACTGAGCGCGACGGCGACCACCCCGCCGGACCCCGAGACCTGCCCACCTGTGTCGAGCGGCCCCTGCCCGATCGGGCCCATTGTGGTGCCGTTGACGCAACCGCAACCCGAGACGAAGATCGTCAAGGGGCCGAAGGCAAAGTCGAAGAGCACCAAGGCGAAGTTCAAGTTCACCTCCTCGATCGCCGGCTCGAGCTTCGAATGCAAGCTCGACAAGGGCAAGTTCAAGGTGTGCCGCTCGCCGAAGACCTACAAGAAGCTGAAGCCCGGCAAGCACGTCTTCCAAGTTCGCGCCGTATCACCGAGCGGGACCCAGGACCCGACGCCGGCCCAGAAAAAGTTCAAAGTCAAGGAGTAGGACTTGCCCCGACTCACCGTGATCCTCGCCGCCCTCGTCGCGGCGATCGCCTTCGCTGTCCCGGCCGCGGCATCGGCGCAGACCTTCATCGTCGACAGCACGGGCGACGAACCTGACGCGTCCAGCGTGGATCCGCTCTGCAGCACCAGCAAAAGCGTCTGCACCCTGCGGGCAGCGATCGAAGCTTCGAACGCGGTAGGGGGCCCCGAAAACTCGATCTCCTTCTCGCCGTCATTCGACGGCGGATCGTCGAGCACGATCTCGCCCGCGACGGCGCTGCCCGCGATCACCTCTCCGGCCGTCGTCAGCGGTGGGACCTGCCCCCACGGCGCCGGATTCGGCCCTTGCGTGGGAATCGACGGACCCGCCGGGCAGACGGTGCTCAAGGTCCAGGCCGGCCATAGCGCCGTCTACAGCCTCGCGATCACGAGCGGATTCAACGGCATCGAAGTCTCGGGTACCGAAGACTTCGTTCAGGGCAACTGGATCGGACTGAAGCTGGACGGGTCCAGCGCCACGAACTCCAGCAGCGGCATCTCTGTCACTCCTGGAGCCCCTTCTGCGGTGATCGAAGCCAACCAAATCCGGGCAGCCAGCAGCGGTAGCGGTATTCAGACCCAGGCGAGCGACGGCGAGATCGTCGCAAACGACATCAGAGGCGCCTTCAACGGCATCCTGGTCAGCGGCAACGGCAACCTGATCGAAGCCAACTCCGTGTTGACATCCGGAAACTCCTCGCTTTCGATCACCGGAAACGGAAACGGAAACGAAGTCTTCGGAAATGAATTCAACGGGTCGAACTTCTCGACGACCTTCATCAAGGGCTCGGCCACGGAAAACCGGATCGGCGGCGACACCGCGGCGTCGGAAAACCTCTTCGTGGGCAGTGAATACAGCCCGATCGCGATGATCACGACGGAAGCCACGCAGAACGAAGTGGGGAGGAACCGGGGCGAAGACAACGGGTTCGGCTCGGGCTTCATCTTCATCAATAAAGCCGCCGGCGCCGAAGCGAACTTTCCCAACGGAGGAATCCGGCCGCCGCCGGTCGTCACCGCCCTGCAGTCGACCTCCACCGGCACCGCCGCACCCGGCGCGAAGGTTCGTGTCTTCCGCGTTGCCCCCGAATCGGGGTCCAACATCGAATCGTTCCTAGGTGAAGCGGTCGCCGACGTGTCGGGCAACTGGAAAGTGACCTACTCGGCGCAGATCCCCGTCGAAGCCGTGATCGCCGCCACCCAGACCAACACGGAGGGCGGGACCTCGGAATTGGCCTTTGCGACCAGCGCCGCCGACCCGGAAAAGGAAAAAGAAAAAGCGAAGGAAGAGCCGCCGGTGACCTGCCCTGCCACGAGCACGTCGTGTGGGGGCCCGCCGATTGTCCCGATCGCCGCTCCCGAGACCAAGATCGCCAACAAGCCGA
This sequence comes from uncultured Solirubrobacterales bacterium, assembly GCA_963836415.1. Classification (GTDB taxonomy): domain Bacteria; phylum Actinomycetota; class Thermoleophilia; order Solirubrobacterales; family 70-9; genus VRUE01. Next base: position 293,113 of record CAWIJE010000004.1, on the reverse strand, counting down.
AGCCGAACGGCACCCCGACCGCGAAGTTCAAGTTCACCTCCTCCGTCGCCGGCTCGAGCTTTGAATGCAAGCTCGACAAGGGGAAGTTCAAGGTGTGCCGTTCGCCGAAGACCTACAAGAAGCTCAAGCCGGGCAAGCACGTCTTCAAGGTGCGGGCGGTCGGCCCGACCGGCATCGCCGACCCGACGCCGGCGACGAAGAAGTTCACCGTCCTCGCCGCCGGCTGAATCGGATCAGCCGGCGGTAGACCAGCTGGTCGGGTCGAGGGTGACGCCGCCGCCGAGCGGCCCGTCGACGACCTCCTCGGCGGCTTCACCGCAGGTCAGCACCCGCAGGCCTTGCTCGGCGGCGGCGGCCGCGACCGTGTCAAGCAGTCGGCCGAGCCGCTCGCGGCCGAACCAATCGAGCATGAACGGGTGTAGGACGAAGACCGCGAGGCCGCCGGCGTCCGCAAGCCGGCCGACCTCGCGCTCGAGGTGGGCGAGGAAGGTCTCGGGCCCGATCGGCTCGCTCGAGCCGGCGATCTCCTCACGAACGGCGCCGAGCGGCGGCAGCACGCAGCTGGCGTCGACGTGCGCCCAGCGGAAGGGGAGGACCGCGATCCCCGCGTCGACGCCGCCGCCCGAGCCGGCGGGCGAGCAGTAGAGGAGGCCGGCGTCGCCGATCGCCTCGGCACCACCGGCGCCGAGCAGGCCGCCGGGCGGGCGGAAGCCGGCGACGCCGATGCCGATCGCCTCCAGCGCCGCCCTGCCCCGGGCCAGGTCGGCGGCCTGCTCGACCGGGTCGAGGCCGCCCCAGTCCTGATGCTGCCAGGAGTGGTAGCCGACTTCGTGTCCGGCGGCGGCGATCGCCCGCAGCGCCTCGGGGTAGAGCTCGGCGTTGATCCCCTCGACGAAGAAGGTGGCGCCGATCGCGCGCTGCTCGAGCGCGGCGAGGATCCAGGGCAGCGCCTCGGTCACGGTGGGGTGGGTGGCGACGGCCGGGTCGTCGGCGGCGATCGCGCCGGCGCCGATCTCGGCGGCGGCGCCGAGGTTGTTGAAGCTGAGTGCGAGCAGGCCGGCCACTTCAGTCGCGCAGCGCCGGGCTCCAGCGGTCGGGCTCGAGCCGCGCCTGCTCCCGCGCCCAGCGGAAATGATGGCGAGCCGAGACGAGCAGGATCGGGAAGTTGACGAGGCCGGCGAGGAGGCCGATCCGGCGTGACTCCGGGCCAGCCTCGCGGGCGAGGCTGGCGAGGCTGCTCAGCAGCCAGAACCAGAGCACAGCGTTATAGGCGGGGAGCTGCGCCTCGGTCAGGCCCTCGGCTTCGTCGAGCATCGGCACGCCGCGATGCAGGGACCAGGGCCAGGCGGCGAAATGGACGGCAACCCCGGCGGCACCGATGCCCGCGTTGACGGCCGAGAGGCGCTCGTTGAGGCGCCCCCCCCGGGCCGCGCTGAGCAGCATCAGGGGGAAGAGGGCGCCCCAGAGCGCGATCGCCCCGCGCCGCCCCAGCTCGGGCTCGAAGACGAGCCCGACGCCGGCCCGCGTCTCGAAGCCGTGGTGGGCGAGGGCGCCGAGTGCCGAGCCGGCGGCGAAGGGACGGCGGAGCATGCCCGCAGCGTAGCCTGGGCGGGCAAATGAGTCTTCGCCCGCTGATCGAGATCGCCGCCGACAACGAGCGCCTGCACGCGCTCAGCTCCGAGGCGCGGGCGGCCGCCAAGGGAGGCTCGAAGGCGAGCGCCCGGGTCTCCGCCACGCTGCGCCCGCTGCTGCTGGCGGCGCTGCTCGAGGACGACCGGGGCCTGGCCGGCCTGCCGGCGCTGGTGATCAGCCCCGACGACCGCTCCGCCCGTGACCTCGCCGCCGACCTGCGCGCCTACCTGGCTCCGCGCCGGGTCCGCTTCTACCCCTCGCGCGGCACCGGCTACGCCTCCCACGTGACGCCGCCGCCGCACCTGGTCGGCCTCCGCATCGACGCCCTCGACGCGCTCTCCGACCAGCGCGCCGGGGAGCCGGCGATCGTCGTCGCCGGCGCCACGGCGCTCGCCGAGGCGGTCCCCGACGCCTCACTGCGCCCGGCCGGCTTCTCGCTCGCCCTCGGCGAGGAGATCGACCTCGAGGCCGTTGCCCGGGGCCTGGTCGCCGCCGGTTACGCGCGGGTCGAGCAGGTCGAGGAGCGCGGTCAGTTCGCCCTGCGCGGCGGCATTCTCGACGTCTTCCCGGCGACCGAGGAGCGGGCGGTCCGGATCGAGCTCTTCGGCGACGAGATCGAGTCGATGCGCTGGTTCTCGACCTTCACCCAGCGCTCGCTCGGCGATGCCGAGGCGGTCGAGCTGGCGCCCGCGGCCGAGCTCGACGTCGAGCACCGCGAGCTCGCCGAGCTGGCGGCGATGGAGGCCGCCGAGGAGGGTCGCGAGGCTCCCGGTCTCGCCGAGGTCCTGCCGGTCGACCGCTTCGGGCCGCCGCTCGACCTCGTCCCTGAGGAGGCCGCGGTCGTCCTCGTCGCCCCGGAGGAGATCGAGCCCGCCCTGCGCGACCACTGGGAGGACGCGACGACCTCGATGCACGCCGACGACGCCCGCCACCTCTACGTCGACGTCGCCGAGCCGCTCGAGGCGCGCGCCGCCCTCGCCCTGACCGGGGCCGGGGAGGACGACGAGGACGCCTTCCGCGCCTCGCGCGCCGAGTCGCCGGCCCGCAGCATCAAAGAGGCCGAGGGCGAGCTCGACAAACTGGTCCGCTCCGGCTATCGCACCGTCGTCGCCTTCGACAGCATGGGCGAGGCCGAGCGCAGCCGCTACGGGATCGACCGCCTCGACGTCTCGATCCTCGACGGCGGCCGCCTCTCTCCCAAGCCCGGCCTCGCCTTCGCCGAGGCGCGGCTGCGCGAGGGCTTCGTCAGCCCCGAGCTGAAACTCGCGGTCTACCCCTTCCGGCGGCTCGTCCACCGCCGCAAACGCGCCGAGGAGCGCGCCCCGGGGGCCGGCCGGGGCAGGCTCGCCTTCAGCGACCTGCGGGTCGGCGATCACGTCGTCCACGAGGACCACGGCGTCGCCCGCTTCGCCGGCTTCGAGACCCGCGAGGTCGGCGGCGTCACCCGCGATTACCTCTACCTCGAATACAAAGGCGAGGACCGCGTCTACGTCCCCACCGACCAGCTCGCGAAGCTGAGCCGCTACGTCGGCGCCGGCGGCTCGCCGGCGCTCTCCGCCCTCGGCGGCAAACGCTGGCAGAACATGAAGGCGCGGGCGCGCCGCGCCGCCGGGGCGCTGGCCGGCGAGCTGATCAACCTCTACGCCGAGCGGCGCACCCGCCGCGGCCACCCCTTCGCCCCCGACGGCGAATGGCAGATCGCGATGGAGACCTCCTTCCCCTACCGCGAGACCGCCGACCAGCTGGAAGCGATCGAGGCGGTCAAGGGCGACATGGAAGCCGAGCAGCCGATGGACAGGCTGGTCTGCGGCGACGTCGGCTTCGGCAAGACCGAGGTCGCGCTGCGGGCCGCGGTCAAGGCGGCCTCCGACGGCAAGCAGGTGCTGATGCTGGTGCCGACGACGATCCTCGCCCAGCAGCACCTCGGCACCTTTCGCGAGCGGCTGGCCGACCTGCCCTTCGTCGTCGAGGGCGTCTCGAGGCTACGCAAGCCGGCCGAGGTGAAAGCCGTGCTCGCCGGCTTCGAGGCCGGCTCGGTGGACATCCTGATCGGGACGCACCGGTTGCTCTCGCGCGACGTCCGCGTCGGCGACCTCGGCCTCGTCATCGTCGACGAGGAGCAGCGCTTCGGGGTCAAACAGAAGGAGCTGCTGCGCCAGCTGAAGCTCAAAGTCGACGTCCTCTCGCTCTCCGCCACGCCGATCCCGCGCACCCTGCAGATGAGCCTCGCCGGGCTGCGCGACATCTCGGTGATCGAGACGCCGCCCGAGGGCCGGCGCCCGGTGCGGACCTACGTCGGCCCCTATGACGAGGACCTCGTCCGCCACTCGATCGAGCGCGAGCTCGAGCGCGGCGGCCAGGCCTTCTTCCTCCACAACCGGATCGACTCGCTGCCCGAGGTGATCGAGCGCCTGCGCGGGCTGGTGCCGAAAGCGCGCTTCGCCGAAGCCCACGGCCAGATGGACGAGGGCCGGCTCGAGGAGACGATGCTCGACTTCATGCGCGGCGGCGCCGATTGCCTGGTGACGACGACGATCATCGAGTCGGGGCTCGACATCCCCTCGGCCAACACCCTGATCGTCGAGCGCTCCGACCAGCTCGGCCTCTCCCAGGCCTACCAGATCCGCGGCCGGGTCGGGCGCTCGAAGGAGCGCGCATTCGCCTATCTGCTCTACCCCTCGGTCGACTCGCTGACCGAGGACGCGGCCGCCCGCCTGGCAACCCTCGCCGACCACACCGAGCTCGGCTCCGGCTTCAAGATCGCGATGCGCGACCTCGACATTCGCGGCGCCGGCGACCTGCTCGGCGAGGAGCAGTCGGGCCACGTCGCCGCGGTCGGCTTCGAGCTCTACTGCCAGATGATCGACGAGGCGGTCGCCGAGGCGGCGGGGGCGGAGGGCGATGGGGAGGAGGCGCCGGAACCGGTCCGGCTCGACGTCCCGGTCGACGCCTATATCCCGGCCTCCTACATCCCCTTCGAGGCAGCCAAGATCGACGTCCACCGGCGCATCGCCGGCGCCCGCGAGCCGGGTCAGCTGCGGGCGATCCGCGACGAGCTCGATGACCGCTTCGGCCCGCCGCCGCCCGAGGCCGAGAACCTGCTGGCGCTGCAGCGCGCGCGGATCGAACTCGGCCTCGCCGGTGCCGCCGGGGTCGAGCTGCGCGGCGGCCGGCTCAGCGTCACCGGGATCGAGCTCGACTCCGAGCAATCGGGGCTGCTCTCCGAGCAGGTAGAGGGCGCTCTCTACGAGTGGCGGGAGAAGACCGTGTCGGTCCGCGTGCCCGACGATCCCGAGCCGCGGCTGGCGGCAGTCTTAACGGTGGCTAAAGGCCTGCGGGAGGCGAAGGGGTCTCCGAGCGCAGAAGCGGATATGCTGCCCGCTTCGTGAGTCCGAGCAAGGGACAGAGGGCCGCGAGCCGTGGTGGGGGCGGGTCGAAAGCGAAAGGCGCAAAAGGCGCTCCGAAGGGCCGTGGGCCCGGCCGGCTCGAGGTGCGCCGTCTCGGCCTCGCCGTCTTCGGCGTTCTCTTCATCGGCCTCTTCGTCGGCTTTGCCATCGCCGAGGGCCTCGGCCCGCCGAGCATTCCCTCCGGCTCGGTCGCGGTGGTCGAGGGCGTTCCCGCCGACGCGACCGCTCCCTTCGACAAGCCCTTCACCAACTGCAAGGGCGAAAAAGTCAGCCAGGACCTCGGTGAGATCACCAAACCCGAGTTCGACTGCGCCTTCGAGCAGGTCGTCGCCGCCTCGGGCCTCAAAAAAGTCCCGAAACCGGGCGACAAACAGTACGCCGAACTCAAAGAAACGACCTTGAGCAGCATGCTGGAAACGATCTGGATCCAGGGTCTGGCGGCGGAAAAGGGAATCTCCGTCAACGAAAAAGAAGTCGAAGAAGAACTGGAAAAAATCAAAGAACAGACCTTCAAAACGCCTGCCGAATTCCAGAAATTCTTGAAGACCTCCCACTACACGACGCAGGACGTCAACGAACGGGTGAAGATCCAGGCGCTGAGCAAAAAGATCCAGGAACAGCTCGCCGAAGAAGCGTCCAAACCGAGCAAATCGGAAGTCGAAGAATTCTATGAAGAAGCAAAGGCGACCCAGTTCACGACGCCGCCCAGCCGCGACATCCGCATCCTGATCACGAAAAAGAAGGCGGACGCCGAAGCCGCCAAGGCGGCGCTCGAAAAAGACGCCTCCGAAGACTCCTGGAAAGCGGCGATCAAAAAATATTCGGAATCGGCGGCAACCGCGAAAACCGGTGGCCTGCAGGAAAAAGTCAGCGAAGAACAGTACGCGGGCCCGGTCGGCGAAGCGATGTTCTCGGCGCCCCTGCACGTGATCGAAGGGCCGCTGAAATACACCACCGCCGGCTACGTCGTCTTCGAGGTCGAAAAACTCAACCCCGAAAAAACCCAGCCGCTCGGGGAAGCCGAAGCGCAGATCAAGTCGCAGCTCGGCCAGCAGCAGCAGGAAGCGGTCTTCAACTCCTTCGTCGGCAACTTCCAGAGCCTCTGGCGCTCGCGGACCTTCTGCGCCGACGGCTACAAGATCGAAAAATGCTCCAACTTCAAGAGCGACGGGCGCCCGGCGGAAGCCGACCCCGCCTGTTACGAAGCGAACCCGAAAAAAGCCCCTGAAGGCTGCCCGGCGCCGATCACCCAGGCGAAACCGGCGCTGCCCGGGACGGTCAGCATCGTCACGCCGAAAGGCGAAGCGCTCGCCCAGCGGCCATACCCGCCCGGCCTCGAAGAAGCCGGTGAAGGCGTGCCCAGCCTCGAAGGCCTGCCTCCCGGAGTGACGACCGCCCCGCCCACCTCCGCTCCCTGAGTGAGCGTCATCGAGGTAATCCACGCGCGCCAGGTCCTCGACTCGCGCGGCAATCCGACGGTCGAGGTCGAGGTCGTGCTCGACTCCGGCGCCCGCGGCACCGCCGCGGTCCCCTCCGGCGCCTCCACCGGTGAGTTCGAGGCGGTCGAGCTGCGCGACGGGGGAGAGGCCTGGGCCGGCAAGGGCGTCTCGCAGGCGGTCGAGAACGTCAACGGCGAAATCGCCTCGACCCTGAAGGGCGCGCGGGCGGCCGAGCAGCGCAACCTCGACGAGACGATGATCGCGATCGACGGCACCCCGAACAAGGGGCGTCTCGGCGCCAACGCGATCCTCGGCGTCTCGCTCGCGGTTGCCAAGGCGGCGGCCCAGGACTCCGGCCAGCCGCTCTACCGCTACCTGGCGGAGCTCTACGGGGGCGGTGAGCCGACGCTGCTGCCGGTGCCGATGATGAACGTCCTCAACGGCGGCGCCCACGCCGACAACTCGGTCGATTTCCAGGAGTTCATGGTCGTCCCCGCCGGCGCCTCGAGCTTCTCGGAGTGCCTGCGGGTCGGGGTCGAGGTCTTCCATGCGCTGAAAAAGACCCTGGCCGCCGCGGGCCTGGCGACCGCGGTCGGCGACGAGGGCGGCTTCGCACCCAACCTGGAGTCGAACGAGGCGGCCCTGGAAGCGGTCCTGGCCGGTGTCTCCGCCGCCGGTTACGAGCCCGGCAAGGACGTCTACATCGCCCTCGACCCGGCGACCAGCGAGCTCTTCTCCAACGGCGCCTACGCGCTCGAGCACGAGGGCCGCTCGCTCTCTCCCGAGGAGATGGCCGGCTACTGGGCCGACATCTGCGCCCGCTACCCGGTGGTCTCGATCGAGGACGGCATGGACGAGGAGGACTGGGACGGGTGGAAGCTGCTGACCGAGCGGGTCGGCGAGAGCGTCCAGCTGGTCGGCGACGACCTCTTCGTCACCAACCCGGAGCGGCTGCGCCGCGGGATCGAGCTCGGCGTCGGCAACTCGATCCTGGTCAAGGTCAACCAGATCGGCACCCTGAGCGAGACCCTGGAGGCGATCCGGATCGCTCGCGAGGCCGGGTACAGCGCCGTCATCTCTCATCGCTCGGGCGAGACCGAGGACACGACGATCGCCGACCTCGCGGTCGGCACCGGCGCCGGCCAGATCAAGACCGGCGCCCCGTCGCGCTCGGACCGGACCGCGAAGTACAACCGCTTGCTGCGGATCGAGGAGGAGCTCGGCGATGCCGCCGAGTTCCCCGGCCTGCAGGCCTTCGCCCAGGCGTCCAGGTAGTGAAGGAATGCCGGGCCCGGCCGCGTAGGTCCGGGCATGGCAGCAAGCCGGAAGGCCGCGAGAAGCAGTTCCCGCACGCCTCGAAGGCGGCCCGCCCGCCGTCCGGCCGGTCCCCGCGGCGCCAGCCGGGTCCAGTGGGACAAAGTCGGCCGCGTCGCCCTCACCCTGGTCCTCGCCGCCGTCCTCTACTCCTACCTGCACCCGGCGCTCGACTTCGTCAACACCTATCGACAGACCAGCGAGGCGAAGGTCACCTTCCACGAAGCGCTCAAGGAAAACAAGCGCCTGCATCGCCGCGTACAGCGCTCCGGCGATCCCATCGCCCTCGACGAAATGGCTCGCAACCAGGGCATGATCGCCGCCGAAGAGACGCCGTACGTGGTCCATCCCGTCGCCCGCTAGCCTGCCCGGGGGTGGCGCCCCTGCGATGATCAGCGTCGGCTCGTATCTGCTCGCCGCCGCCGGCCTGGCGGCCCTCGCCCTCGCCCTCGGCTTCAGCGCCTACCGCCTCCGCGCCCGCCTGATCCCGACCTGGTCCGGCTCTCCCGCCCGCCTGGTCGAGTCCCTCCTCGCCATAGCCCTCCTCCTCTGGCTGAGCGAGCTCCTCGGCACCTTTTCGGCCCTCTACGCGTCCACGCTGTTCGCTTCAGCCCTACTGCTGGCCGGCGCGATCGCCTGGTGGACCCGTCCCTCAGCCGCTCCCCGCGCCGACTCCGGCGGCAGGACCCGTGGCTCGGGCGTGTCGGGCCCTGGGCTCTGGGAGATGGTCGTGATGTTCGCCGTCATCGCCCTGGTCGTCGCCCACTGGGGCCTGACCATCGACAGCGCCCTCGACCGCGGCATCTTCAACTTCGACTCGCTCTGGTACCACATGCCGTTCGCCGCGGACATCGCCCAGAGCCACTCGGTCACCGGCCTCCACCACACGGAGACGGTCTTCACCAACTGGTTCTACCCACAGAACTCGGAGCTGCTGCACGCGGTCGGCATCCTCTTCGTCCACCGCGACACGCTCTCGCTCTTCATCAACCTGGGCTGGCTCGCGATCGCCTTCCTCTCGGCCTGGGTGATCGGCAGGCCCTTCGGCCGTGGCCACCTCAGCGTCGTCGCCGTCGCGATCGTGCTCGAGTGCCACACGCTGGTCGTGCGCGAGCCGGGGGCCGCCAAGAACGACCTGATGGCGGCCGCCCTGGTGCTGGCCGCGGTGGCGCTGGTGATCGCCGCCTGGCGGGCCGGAGAGGAGGGGGAGAGGGGCTCGTTGCCAGTCGGCTGGCCGCTCGCCGCGGCCGGCCTCGCGGTCGGCATGGCGGCGGGCACCAAGCTGACCGTGCTGGCGATGGCGGCGGCGCTCAGCCTCGCCGTCCTCGTCCTCGCGCCGACCGGGCGCCGGTGGGCGGCCGCCGCCTGGTGGTTCGTCCCGGCCCTGCTCGGCGGCGGCTACTGGTTCCTGCGCAACCTCTTCGTCGTCGGCAATCCACTGCCCGAGGTCGCCCACCTCGGCCCGATCTCCCTGCCCCATCCCGAGCGCCTGCAGACGGCGAGGCCGGACTTCAACATCGCCCACTACGCGACCGACACCGACGTCTGGCGCCATTACTTCCTGCCCGGCCTGCACGAGCAGTTCGGCGCCCTCTGGCCGCTGGTCATCGGCGCCGCGATCCTGGCCGCGATCCTCGCCGTCGGCTGGGGCCGCAACCGCGCCGTGCGCTGGCTCGGCGGCGTCGCCCTCTTCGGCATGCTCGCCTACCCCTTCGCGCCGCTCAGCGCCGCCGGCGCCGAGGGCGCCCCGGAAGCCTTCGCGATCAACCTCCGCTACGTGGTGCCGGCCCTGCTGGCGGCGTTGGCGCTGCTGCCCCTGCCTCGGCGGCTAGACGGCCGCCGGCCGCAGCTCGTCCTGTTGGCGGCGCTGGTCCTCGTCCTCGTCGTCACCGACCGCTCCGACGCCGCCCTGCGCGATCCCTCGCGCGTCTTCGGCGCGGCGCTCGCGATCCTGCTCGTCCTCGTTCCCGCCGCCCTCTACCTCTGGCGCCGCCGCGGCCTGCCGGGGCCGGCGCTGGCGGCAGGGCTCGGCCTGCTCGGGGTCGTCCTGGTCGCGATCGGGTACCCGGTCCAGCGTGACTACCTCGAGGCGCGCTTCGCCAACGACCTGCCCGCCGACGAACGGATCCCGGGACTCGATTTCGATTCTGCCTACAGCTGGGCGCGCGGCATCGAGGACTCTCGGATCGGGCTGGCGGGCACGACGGCCGGCTTCCTCGGCTACGGCTTCTACGGCACCGACCTCTCCAACCACGTCGTCTACCTCGGCGAAGAGGGCCCGCACGGCGCCTTCCTGCCGATTCCCTCCTGCCGTCGTTTCCTGGCGGCGGCCCGCGACGCCGACCTCGATTACCTGGTGACCGCCCCCTTCCTCAACTTCATCCACAGCGACGAGCCGATCCCCTCGCCGGAGGCGCGCTGGCTGCGAGCGGCCGTCAGGGCCCGTCAGGTCGTCGCGGTGCGGCGCAGCGGCCCGGTGACGGTCTGGCGCGTCCGCGAGCCGCTGTCGACCCGCTGCGGCCCCTCACAGGCGCCGCTGCGCCAGGTCCCCGACTCTCCCGGCTCGGATGAGTAGCTACCCACTCGAGAATGCCCGTTTCCAGTGGGAAGACGGATCGCGCGCCTACGAGGCGCTCGCCGAGGACCCGGCGACCCGTCGCCAGGCCGACCGCGTGATCGCCGCGATCCACGACGAGCTGCGGCGGCGGATCGGGGTCACCTTCACCGCGGCCGAGCTGGCCGAGCTCTACGGGCGGGGGACCGAGTGGTGCCTACAGGTGACGATGGAGACGTCGCCTGGCCTGATCGGCGAAGCGCAGGCCCTCGCCGACGCCGCCTTCTGGGTCTTCCTCCGTCGCGCCGGCGATTTCGCCGGCGGGCGGCTAGCCCTCTGAGTCTTCGTCCTCGCCGGCGGCCTCGCCGGCGCCGGCGCGCTTGATCACGATCTGATCGGCGTCGATCCGCACGGTGACCTCGCGCTGGCCGGCCCAGTGCTCGCTGTAGACAGGATTGTCTTTGACCGCCGGGTCGAGCCAGAGCCCGTAGCCGTCGGTTTCGCCGTGATCGAAAGTCGCCTCGAGCTCTTTGCGCCGCCCGCGGCCGCCGCGCCGCCCGCGCCGCCGCCGCCGTTTCGGCCGCTCCTCGCCGTCGTCGTCGTCGTCATCCGCCTCGTCGCCGCCGTCGGCGTCCTCGGCCTCGTCGGACTCCTCGTCGTCCTCCTTGGCCGCGAGCTCCTCGGCAGTGGCCGCCTCGATCTCGGCCTCGATCTCATCGCGCAGGTCGACTTCGCCGGTGCCGGGGTCGTCCGCGTCGGGCTCGAAGCCGTGCTGCTTGCGGAACTCGCGCAGTTCGGTGGTGCTGACCTCGAGCTGGTGCGCGATCCAGGCGTCGGTCCGACCCTGGCGCACCCAGGCGCGGATCTGGTTCAGCTGCGGCTTCAGTGACCTTCTGGGCATCGGCGCGCGAGTCTATTCAACCCAGGGGGTCGACGGCTGGGCCACTAGGCCATCAGGAAGGCGAGCGCCTCGAACATCGCCACCACCACGACGACGACGGTCACCGTAAGGCAGACGGCGAGGACGCTGAATCGCACCTTGCTCTCCTGCTCGGTGCGGGTGATGCGGCGCTCGCGGGAGCGGTTGGCGGCGCGGCGCCGGAGCTGCTCTCGGCGGCGGCGCTCGAGTGAGGTCTCCTGTTCGAAGGCCGACTCGAACTGGGAGATGCTTTGGCGCATTCGCATAGGTGGGGGGTGCCCCGGAGGGCTGCGCCGGACCGTAGCAAAGCTGCAAGGAGGCTTGCAGGCGGTCGATGTGGCAAGCGTCACACGACGCTCAGGGCGGGCAGGCGCCCCAGAGGCCGCGCCCAGACCGCGCCGCCGCCAGCTCGAGCCGCCGGAAGAGCGGCGCGTAGCGGTCGTTGGGAGGAATCGTCAGCGAGCGCGCCAGGCCGCGCCGGACCAGGGTCGCGTTGAACATCTCGCGGCCGAGGCGCAGGTAGCCGAGCAGGCGGCCGTAGACGTCGTGTCGCTCGACGCCGAAGTCGACCCGCACGCGGCGCCCCTCGAGCCGCCGGTGGGTGAAGGAGGAGGCACGCGGGCCGAAGCACTGCACCGGCGTTCCCGGCTTCACCGTCTCCGGCGTGTCGACCCCGATCAGCCGCAGGTCCTCGCGCCGTCCCCCGGACTCGATCTCGACCGTGTCGCCGTCGACCACCCGGGCGACGGTCGCCGTGACCGAGGCCGGGCCCGAGGCCGGCCCGCCGCCGCCTTCCCAGGGGCGCAGGATCAGCAGCGCGACGATGACGAGCAGCGCCGCGCTTCCGATCGAGCCCCTCCTCATCACCCCCTAAGGCGGGAGCGGTGGGAAATGCTCAGGGAATGCGGGTGACGCTGGAGAGCAGCGTCTCTTTGATCTGGCTGACGATCTCGACCGCCTCGTTCCACTCGCGCTGCCAGACGTTGCGGCCGAAGATCACGCCCGAGCCGCCCGCCTGCATGATCTCGCGGGTGTGGCCGAGGACGGTCTCGTCGTCGACCTTGGAGCCGCCGGAGAGGACGACCAGGGCACGCCCGGCGGAGGCTACGCAGTGCTGGATCGCCTCCTCCTGGGTGACCTCGAGCTCGTTGTAGGGGGCCGGCGCGTCCTTGTCCTTGGCCGCATCGATCTTCGGCATGTTGAGCTTGACCACGTCGGCGCCCATCTCCATCGCCATCCGCGCCGCGTAGTCGATCGCGTAGAAGGAGTTCTGGCCGCCCTTGGCCTCGACCGCTTCGCCGCGCGGGTAGGACCAGACGATCAGCGGCATGCCGAAGCGGTCGCAGTCCTCGCGGACCTGGCGCAGCTGGGCGAGGTCCTCGTCCTGGCGCGGCGAGCCGACGTAGAGCGTGTAGCCGATCGCGTCGGCGCCGAGCCTGACGCCGTCCTCGACGCTGGCGTTGCAGCTCGAGAAGGCCGCGGCCGACGACGGCAGGTCGGTCTTGCCGTTGACCTTGAGGATCAGCGGCACCTGGCCGGCGTAGTCGGGGTAGTACTTGCTGGCCAGCCCGATCTGGCAGGCGAGGGCCGAGTAACCGGCCTCGGCGGCGAGCCGGAACTGGTAGTCGGGGTCCTTCGAGGCCGGGTTGGGGAAGAAATCACGCGGTCCGTGCTCGATCCCCTGGTCGATCGGCAGCAGCATCAGCGTGCCGTTGCCCGGGCCGAACTCGAAAAGCAGTCGCCGCAGGCGGGTCCGTTTGCCGGGGGCGAGCTCGGCAAGAAGGGATTTCTGCTCGGTCAGGGTGTCGACAGCCACGCGTTTCCTCCTCGGAATCTTGGGTCCGGGGAGTATGCCACCGGGGCGCGGCGATCAGCGGGCCGGGGCCTGCGGTTATCCTCGTTTGACCATGAGCGAGACTGAGCTCAGCGTCATCTGCAAGAACTGCGGTTCCGAGGTCAGTCCCTACGTGACGGAGTGCCCCTACTGCGGCGCCAGGCTGCGCAAGCGGGCGCCGAAGCTGGAGCGGCGCGGCGACGGCCTCGAGGCGACGCCCCGGCGCCGGCCCGGGGGCAGGCTCGGCGGCCGCCTGCGCAAGCTGGCGGCGACCACCGGCGCCGAGCGCCCCTACGCGACGCTGGCCGTCGTCGGCGGCTCGGCCCTGGTGCTGCTCGTACAGAAGGCGACGGGCGCCTCCCTGGCAGAAGTCGGGGGAATCGAAGTCCCGCTCGCCGATCAGCTCTGGCGGGTGCTGAGCGCGCCCTACGCCTACGTCGACGTCGGCTACCTCTTCGTCGTCGCGATCGCGATGGCGATCTTCGGCGTCGGCCTCGAGCGCCGCCTCGGCACGACGGCGACCGCGATCCTCTTCATCGCCTGCGGCTCGCTCGGCATGCTGGCGGCGAACGGCATCGCCGGCGGCCAGGACGGCTTCCACCTGATCGCCGGCGGCAACGGGCTGGCGCTGGGCGCGGTCGCCGCCTGGTTCACGATCCGCCGCGCCGAAACCCACTCGGCGATCGACCAGGACTACGACAAGATCGGCGTCGCGGTGGCCGCCGCCGTGCTCCTCGCGCTGCCGATCTTCGACTCGACCGCGAACGTCTTCGCCGGCATCGCCGGCGGCGCCATCGGCGGTCTCGCCGGCCTCGTCGCCGCCACCCTCCGTTCCGAGTAATAAAGCGCCGGCTTACTCGGACTCGGGAAGAGGGGACGGCTAGGGTCTTCGAATGGACCCCAGCGACGAGCGACTCGAGGCGGCGGTCGAGCGACTCACCGACTCGGAGCGCTTCGCCGCGGCGGAGCGGATCGTCTCGCGGGCCGCCCCTCAGCTGCAGCGGGTCCTCGCCACGGCCCTGGCCGAGGGCGGCTGGTTCGGCGAGTCGCACCGCTCGGAGGCGCTCAAGGCGGCGACCGTGCCCGACGCGGACGAGCGGATCGCCGCGGTCCAGTCGCTGCTCGCCGAGGAGGCGAGGATGTCGATGATGGTCGGCGTCGCCGTCGGCTGGGCTTTGAATGACGAGCTCAACGATCAAGAGGACCAAGGAGAGGATTGAAGCGATGGAGATCAAGTTCCACGGCCAGTCGTGCTTCGAGCTCAGCGATGGGAAGGCGACGCTGCTCGTCGACCCGTTCCTGAAGCCGAACAACCCGATCGCCGTTCACACCGGCGATGAAGTCGAGCCGACCCACATAGCCATCTCCCACGGCCACGCCGACCACATGGCCGACGCGGTGCCGGTGGCGAAGCGCACCGGCGCCCACTGCATCGGCATCGTCGAGCTCGCCGAATGGCTCAAAGGCCAGGGCGTCGACGCGGTCAGCGACCCCAACTTCGGTGGCACCGTCGAGTTCGACTGGGGCTGGGTCAAGATCGTCCCGGCCTGGCACACCAACACCCTGCCCGGCTCCGAAGAGGCGCCGTTCAGCGCCGAGCACGGGATCGTCCTCGGCCCTCCGGCCGGCCTCGTGATCAACATCGGCGGCGTCACCGTCTACCACGCCGGCGACACCTGCCTCTTCTCCGACATGAAGCTGATCGCCGAGCGCAACCCGGTCGACGTCGCGCTGCTGCCGATCGGCGGCCACTACACGATGGATCGCCACGACGCCGTGGTCGCGGCCGAGTTCGTCGGCGCCGGGACCGTGATCCCGATGCACTACGACACCTTCCCCCCGATCGAGACCGACGCCGAGGCCTTCAAGGCCGAGGTCGAGTCGAAGACCTCCTCGCGGGTCGTCGTCCTCGCGCCGGGACAGAGCCACGAAACTGGCTGACTGGCCAAATGCCGTGTTAGGCTCGCCCGCACTCAGGGATTCCTAGCCAGGAGGGCATGCGATGGAGGCCAAAGAGGCGACCGGAACGCAGTCGAGGACTGAGCGCGAGGACTACCAGGCGACCGCCGACCCGGCGCTCAACAAGGACGCCGATCGCACCTCGGAGGTGAAGCTCCTCACCTACGAGGAGCTCTATCTGCTCTGGGAGCGCCAGCAGTGGCAGACCCAGGAGCTCGACTTCAGCCAGGACCGGGTCGATTGGCACGAGCGGATCCCCGAGGAGGAGCGCTTCCAGCGCATGTACGGGCTCTCCTCGTTCTTCATCGGCGAGCAGAAGGTCGCGGAGGAGCTGGGGCCGATCATGCGGGCCGCCCCGACCGAGGACCAGAAAATCTTCCTCTGCACGCAGATCGCCGACGAGGCCCGCCACGTGCGCTTCTTCGAGCGCTTCTACCGCGAGGTCGGGGTGCTCGAGTCGGCGGAGCTCTCACAGATGCTCGAGCAGACCTCCGAGCACCTCAATGAGAACTTCGGCCGCCTCTTCGACGAGATGCTCAAGCAGCGCACCGACCGGCTCTCGGTCGCCCCCGACGACGGCGAGGCGCTGGTCGAGGCGGTGACGATCTACCACATGGTGATCGAGGGAATGCTGGCCCTCACCGGGCAGCACTTCATCATGGACTTCAACGAAAAGGAAGGGACCCTGCCGGGCTTCGTCGAGGGCTTCCAGAACGTCGCCCGCGACGAGCACCGCCACGTCGCCTTCGGCTCGGTCTTCCTGCGTGAGAAGGCCGCCGAGGACGATCGCTACAAGCAGGCGATCCAGCGCACGCTGGAGGAAGTCCTGCCCGTCGCCGACGGGGTCCTGACCCCACCGTGGGCGCCGCAGGATGAAGACGAATGGGAGCTGTTCGGCTACACGCTCGCCGACACCCGGGCGTTCGCCGGCACCAGCCTGATGCGCCGCCTCAAAGTAATCGGCCTCTCCTGAGGGAGACCGGGACTACTCAGCCTTCGGGAGTCGCCGAGGTGCCTTCGGCCGGCGCTTCGACCGGCATTTCGGCGGGCGGCGGCGGCGGAGTCGCTTCGGCGGGCGGCGCCGGCGGCGCTTCGGTGGTGGTACCGCCGACGACGACGACGATGGTCGGAGGGGCGGCGGTGGTCGGAGTCTGCGCGGTGGCGTCGGTCAGCGCCGGCGTGTCTTTGGAGCCGGTCGGAACGTCGGCGCTTTCGACCGTGACGGTCGAGGAGCCGGCGTCATCGGCGACCGGGGTGGGGGCCAGTTCGGGCTCGACCGGAGCGGATTCGGCCGGCGGCGCGGCTGCCACGGGCGCCTCGGTGGCGGTCGGGATCACGGCGGCGACTTCGGCCTGAGCTTCGGCCGGGCGGGCGGTCGCGATCTTCGGTGCCGTCACCCTGGGGGCGACGCGCGAAATCGATGCGGGCGGGCCTGCCGGGGTCGGGTCGACCTGTTGTTTGACCTCGACCGCGCCGGCGGTGAGGACGGCCGCGGCAACGGCTCCGACCGCGGCCTTGGTGCCGATCGCGCCGCCGACGGCGCCCAGTCCTCCGGCTGCTCCGGAGCCGCCGAGGGCGGCTCCTACGCTGCCCACGGCTCCGGTCGCGGCGGTCCCGGCACCGGCGCCGGCAGCGCTCGCTCCGGCTCCGCCGGAAGCGCCGCTGAGGCCGAGCTTGCCGGCGAGGAAGCCTTTGAAGGCGAGGAGGGGGCCGACCGGGAAGAGGGCGGCGAGCACCTTGTCGTTGGAGCGGACCTGGGCGCGGAAGTCAGAGCATTCGTCGCAGTCGCGGACGTGGCGCCGGACCGGGGCCGAGACCTTGCGCAGGCCCTCGGCGGCCTCGGCCAGCTCGAGCCGAACCTCGCCACAGGTGAGCTGCCGCGCCTGGCTGGCCTCGGCCAGCGAGATCCGGGCACGGACCAGAAGCGACTTGACGGAGGGGACGCTGGTGTCCATCGCCTGGGCGATTTCCTCGTAGGACATGGCGTCCATCTCGCGCAGGAGCAGAGCCGAGCGCTGGGTCTCGGGAAGCTTGCCGACGTCGCTGAGGAGCTGACGGAACTCCTCGCGGTTGTGGACCTTCTCCGCGGTCGAGGCGGCCTCGACCATCGGCACCATGTCCATCGATTCCTGCGCGTCCGCGGTCGGTTTGCGCAGGTGGTTGAGGCAGCGGTTGCGGGCGATCCGGTAGAGCCATGGCCGCAGGTTGATCTCGCGCTCGTCGGCGAGCATCGCGCGGTAGGCGTTGACGAAGACCTCCTGCAGGACGTCTTCGGCGTCCTCGGTCGAGCCGAGCATCTGCCGGCAGAAGCCGAGCAGCCGGCCCTGGTAACGATCGACGATCGTCTCGAAGGCGCCGGCGTTGCCGCTGCGGACCATCGCGATCAGGCGTTCGTCGCCCTGCAGTTTGAGCAGGGGGGACCGCCGGGCGAGCAGTCCGCGTTGACTGGCGTGGGTTAGTGCGGAAGCCTCCAAGCTATCTCTCCAGGGAAGGCGTAGTTGCTGGTGCAACTTATGAGACACCGTACCAGCGGAGTAGTTGCGCTTCGAACGTCACTATTTAGTGCGAATTTATGATCCCTTTCGCGTATTTCGTGGCGCAATGCCCGGGGCGGGACTCGAACCCGCAAGCCCCCGAGGGGGCAGCGCCTTTTAAGGGCGCCGCTTTTGCCAGTTTCGCCACCCGGGCACGGCCGATGGTAGCCCGGCAATTCCCGTAGGCTCCGGCCGATGGCCGAGCACGGGGGGCGGATAGTCGCGAAGGTCCTGAAGTCGCGGGGCGTCAGCCACCTCTTCACGCTCTCGGGCGGGCACCTGTTCTCGATCTACGACGGCTGTAAAGCCGAGGGGATCGAGATCGTCGACGTCCGCCACGAGCAGAGCGCCGCCTTCGCCGCCGAGGGCTTCGCCAAGGCGACCCGCGGGGTCGGCGTCGCCGCTTTGACCGCGGGGCCGGGCGTCACCAATGGCGTCAGCGCCCTCGCCGGCTCGCAGGCCAACGGCTCACCGGTATGCGTTCTCGGCGGCCGCGCGCCGGAGATGCGCTGGGGGTCCGGCTCGCTCCAGGAGTTCGACCACATCCCCGTGGTCGAGTCGCTGGTCAAGTCGGCGCTGACGATCAAGGACCCGGCGGGGATCGCCGCCGGCACGGCCGCGGCGCTCGACCTGGCGCTGCAGGCCCCTTCGGGCCCGACCTTCGTCGACTATCCGCTCGACGTCGTCTTCAGCGAGGCCGAGGTTGAGGTTCCGGCGCTCGCCGCCACCCCCGTCGCCGAGCCCGCCGAGGGCGTCGAGGAGGCGGCGGCCCTGCTCGCCGCCGCCGAGCGACCGGTGGTGATGGCCGGCAGCGGCCTCTACTGGGGTCGGGGCGAGGGAGAGCTGCGCCGCCTCGCCGAGGCGCTCGGCATCCCGGTTTTCCTCAACGGCCTCGGCCGCGGCTGCCTGCCTGCGGATCACGAGCTCTGCTTCAGCCGCGCCCGCGGCACCGGGTTGCAGGGCGCCGACGTCGCCCTCGTGATCGGCGTGCCGCTCGACTTTCGCCTCGGCTTCGGCGCCAGCTTCGGCGAGGAGACGAAGCTGATCAGGCTCGACGCGGCCCCCAACGCGCTCAGCGCCAACCGCGCGCCACAGGTCGACCTGGTCGGCGACGTCGCCGCCGGCCTGGCCGCGCTTCGCGAGCTGGCGGGTGAGGGCTCGGGTGGGACCCGGCGCTGGGTCGAGCAGCTGCGTGAGGTCGAGGTCGAGAAGCGCGAGGCCGAGCGCGTCGAGCTCGACGACCCGCGGGCGCCGCTGCACCCGGTGCGGGTCTATCGGGGCCTCGGCGAAGTGCTCGAGCGCGACGCCGTCGTCGTCGGCGACGGCGGTGACTTCGTCTCCTACGCAGGCCGTTTCATCGACACCTATGAGCCTGGCTGCTGGATGGACCCGGGCCCGTTCGGCTGTCTCGGGGCCGGCCCCGGCCAGGCGATCGGCGCCAAGCTCGCGAATCCCGACCGGCAGGTCTGCCTGCTGCTCGGCGATGGCGCCTTCGGCTTCGCCGGAATGGAGTTCGACACGATGGCGCGCCACGGCCTCGGCGTCGTCGGCGTGATCGGCAACAACGGGATCTGGGCGCTCGAGCACCATCCGATGAAGTTCCTCTATGGCTACTCGGTGGCGGCCGAGCTGCGACCCGAGACCCGCTACGAGCAGATGGTGGAGGCACTCGGCTGCGACGGCATCCTGGTCCGCGAGCCCGGGGAGCTGCGGCCGGCGCTGGAGCGAGCCTTCGAGTCCGGGCGGCCGACCCTGGTCAACGTCCTCACCGATCCTGAGGTCGTCTACCCGCGCAAGTCGAACCTGGCCTGACCGCGCCGGCCTGTCTCGCAAATGAATCGGCCGCCCGAAGGCGGCCGATTCAAATTTGGCCCCCCAGGACGGGCAGGGGTACGTCTTAAAGGGACCAGTTATGTGGTGGGCCCAGACGGCGGGAGGCGCCATGATGCGGCAATCGCCTGGAACCCTTTACCGGTTCGACGACGGGGTTGTGTCCCGCCGTTTTCCCCAGTACGGCGATTATCTGCCTGACTATCCGATACGTCTAGTCAGGCGGAAACACGCCTACTTATAAATCGTACAGAGCCTCTACTGACTTTTGAAGGTTCGACCTCATCTTTTGCCTCTCCGGCCTGTCAGGGCAGGGCTGTTGTCCAAATGGGTCTGGTGACGATCTGTAGCGCCGCGCCGGGGGCCCGCTACCCGGTGGCCTCCGCGGCCGCCGAAATGGCAGCGCCGTAGAGGATGTCGTGCTCGGAGGCGGTCACCCGGTCGAGGCCGAAGGCCCGCATCGTCTCGACCAGGATCACGACCCCGGCGACGATCGTCGGCGCCCGCTCGGGGTGCAGGCCGACGATCTGCTGCCGTTGGGCGAGGGTGGAGGAGGCGAGTCTCGAGAGCAGTTGCTGGATCGAGCCCAGGGTGAGGAGGTGCCCGTGGACCCGGGTCGAGTCGTAGGGATCGAGCTCGAGCTCGATCGCCGCCAGCGAGGTCGGCGTGCCGGCGACCGCGATCGCCGCCCTCGGCATCGCGCCGCCCAGCTCGGCGGCGGCCTTCTCGATCGGGCCGCGGACGTCCGCGGCGAGCGCCTCGAGCTCTACTGTCGTCGGCGGGTCCGAGGCCAGGTGGCGCTCGGTCTGGCGCACGACCCCGGTCTGCAGCGAGGTGTGGAAGTCGATCTCGGCGCGGCTGCCGACGATCAGCTCGGTCGAGCCGCCGCCGATGTCGACGACCAGGGTCGCTGTGCTCGGCAGCTGCTCCATCGTCGCGCCGAGGTAGGTGAGCCGCGCCTCCTGCTCGCCGCTGAGGACGCGGGCCGAGAGGGCGAAGCGCTCGCGCAGCTCGGCGACGAAGGCGTCGCCGTTGCCGGCGTCGCGCACGGCGCTGGTCGCGATCGCGAGCACCGGCCCGGCGCCGGCGTCCTTATATAGGGAGACGTAGCCGGCGATCGCCTCACAGGCGTCCTCGATCGCCTCCGCCGCGAGCTGGCCGCTGAGGTCGACGCCGCGGCCGAGGCGGGTGACGGTGCTGCGCCGCTCGACCTCGGCGACCGCCCCGTCGGCGACGTCGGCGACCAGCAGGCGGGTCGAGTTGGTGCCGATGTCGACGACCGCGACTCTTGTCGGGCTGGCTTGCACGGACGCGGCACTCTATTTGTCGAGAGGCCTCGCGTTGCTAGCATGGGCGCACGCCGCGGGGTGGAGCAGCCAGGTAGCTCGTCGGGCTCATAACCCGAAGGTCGCGGGTTCGAATCCCGCCCCCGCTATCGCCCGGAAGGCCCGCCACGGCGGGTCTTTCGCGTTGTGGGCCACTGACCGAAAATCCGCGCTGGCACCAATCGGTCAGGCGGGATCCCAAAGGTCAAGCGCCAGGCCCAAAAACCAGACCAGCATCCAGGCGCAGAAGACCGCGACTACGGCTCCGACCAGAATGGCTGCGATCCGGAGTGTTTTTGACACCGTCGTCGCCCCCGCTATTGAGAGAGGCCCTGGACAACGGGGCCTTTTTCTTTGCTCCGGACCTCGGCCCCGGTGGGGCGCCGCGTCACGGCTTCCCAGCGCAGCAGGTCGCCCGGCTGGCACTCGAGGGCCTCGCAGAGCGCGGCGAGGGTTGCGAAGCGCACCGCCTTGGCGCGGCCGTTCTTGAGGACCGCCAGGTTCGCGGGCGTGATCCCCACGCGGTCCGCGAGCTCGCCGACGGACATCTTGCGCCGGGCCAGCATGACGTCGATGTCGACTGCGATCGGCATCAGATCACCTCGTTCAGCTCGGCCTTCAGCCGCGTCGCTTCGACCTCGCGACTGACGGCCTGCGCGAGCAGCATCCGCAGCACGAGGACGATGAGGGCGACGCCGAGGATGGCGAGGCCGATGCCGCCCATGATCAAGGTGACGCCGGGGTCATCGCGCTGGTCGGGAGCGTTGATCGCGGTGACCGAGAACCAGACGAGGGCGGCCGCCACAATCGCGCCGATCACGATGTCGACGTAGCGGAAGGCGGCGTCGGAGAACACGGTTCCGCGGCGCACCATCGTCACCAGTCGCCAGACGCAGACGAGGGCGACCTGGATCGTGACGATGCCCACGATCGTGATCAGGCGCAGCGCGGTCAGCGGCAGCGAGCCGTCCTCCGGGTCGTTGCCGCTGATCAGCGTCCACACCATCAGCACCTGGATCAGCACGGAGCCGGTCAGCACCGCCGCGAGCACGGCCCGCAGAGTTTGCACAGTGAGCTTGCCCATCATCCTCCTATCGAGTGTCGATAGGAATCTATCGAAAATCGATCAGTAGGTTCGGCGGTAACGAATGTGCGTCGCCAGCGGCGAATGGAGGACCTCGTCGGGCTCGAGGTCGAACTCGGCGACGCCGTTGAAGATCCGCTCGCCGGAGCCGAGTAGAACGGGGGCGATGTCGAGCCAGAGCTCGTCGATGACGCCGGCCAGCAGCGCCTGGCGGACGGTCGAGGCGCCGCCCGCGATGTCGATGCCGTCCGTGCCGGCGGTCTCGAGGGCCTGGGCGTAGGCGGCGTCGAAGCCATCGGTGACGAAGTGGAACGTGGTTCCGCCCTCCATCTCGATCGGCGCGTGGGGGTGGTGGGTCAGGACGAACACGGGCGCGTGGTAGGGCGGCTCGGGCCCCCACCAGCCCGACCACTCCTCGTCCCACTCGCCGCGGATCGGGCCGAACATGTTGCGGCCCATGACGTAGGCGCCGCGGGGGCGCAGCAGGCGGCCCTCGGCGGTGGCGTCCGCCTCGTTCGCGCGCTCGTCGCCGAGGTGCCAGCCGTGAAGCTCGCGGCCGCGCTTGCCGAGCGGGTCGTCGCGGCTTTGATCCGGCCCGGCGACGAAGCCGTCGAGGGAGATCGACATATGGCAGGTGGTGTCGGCCATCGCTTCCCCCAAACTAACCGTGATCCGGATCCGGCATCGCTTCCATGTCGAGAAGCGTCGACCGGCTCCGCTCAAATAGGTGAAGGGCTACGACGGGCGCGGCCCAAGAGACGAGGAGGCCAGGATGAGCAACGGAATCAGGATGGATCACGCCGGCGTGGTGGTCGAGGATCTCGCGGCTGCCATCGCGTTCTTCGTCGAGTTGGGGCTCGAACTGGAGGGCGAAACGACGGTCGAGGGAGAATGGGTCGACCAGCTGATCGGCCTGGATGGCGTCCGGGCGGACCTCGCCTTCGTGCGGACTCCGGATGGCCAGGGCCGGGTCGAGCTGTCGACGTTCCATTCGCCCCTGGCGAGCGAAAATGCGCCGAGGGCGCCGGTCAACACCCCGGGCATCCCTCGCCTCACCTTCGTCGTCGACGCGGTCGAAGACGTCCTCGACCGCCTGCGCCCGCACGGCGCCGAGCTCGTCGGCGAGGTGGCGCAGTACGAGGACATCTACAAGTACGCCTACGTCCGCGGCCCCGCCGGCGTCATCATCGGGCTGGTCGAGGAGCTCGGCTGAACGATTGCGAACGATCTCCAGTCATCCCGCAGCAGGGCGCTACTGGTGGTCGAGCCACTCCTCGTAGGTCGGGCCGGCGAGCTTGGCGACCGGGCCCGGCAGCACGGCGCCGGCCGGATAGAGGCCTTCCGGGTCGTTGAAGAACTCGCCGCTCTCGATCTTGAGGCCGTTGCCGTTCTTGCCGGCGAAGAGGGTTGCGGCCTCGAGCAGGCTCTCCTCGCGGGGACCGGCCACTTCGGCGATCGGGTTGCCCAGCGGGGCGGAGTCCGCCTCGTCGACGAGGTCGGCGAGCGCCTCGGCGACGCTGCCGGCGGCGACCAGCTGGGTCCGCATCGGCGGCACGTAGGCGGTGTCGCCCTGGGTCGCCCACTCGACCAGCTGCGCGACGAACTCGTGGAACTGGGCCGCACGCAGGACGCGGGCGGGGACCGGCCCCTCGAGGTGGGCTCGCTCCTGGACCACCTTGGCGGCGTTGTAGCCGGTGTTGAAGTGGTCGGTGCCGATGATCGAGACGAGCAGGATGCCCTCGACGCCGCGCTCGGCACCGGCCTGCTGCAGGTTGTGCGCCGCGGTGGTGAAGAACTCGGTCGCCTCCGCCTGGTCGGGCGAGGGGCCGGTGGCGGCATCGATGATCAGGTCGACTCCCTCGAGCGCCTCGGCGAGGCCCTCGCCGGTGATCACGTCGACTCCCTCACCGCGCGAGATCGAGACCACCTGGTGGCCGCGCTCGCGCAGGATCTCGACGGTGGGCCGGCCGAGACGGCCGGTCGCGCCGGCGAGGGCGATCGTCTTCTTGGTTGCCATGGCTAGCTTCCTTTCGGTGCGGGCGGCCGCTTTGGTCGGCCTCTGGTTGTCCAATCGGTAGACGTGGCAGGTCCGAGATTCGAGCTGTTTCAGGACGCCGGTAGGTAGGTGAGGAGCACCACCCCGGAGTCGAACCGCCTGACGTCGCCGAGCTCCATCCGGATCGTGCCCCGGTCGCCGAGCACGTGGACGTTCGCCTCGCCCCAGACCAAGGGGTTCAGGTAGACCTCGTACTCGTCGATCAGGCCCTTCTCGGCCAGGGCATAGGCGAACTCACCGCTACCGTGGACGAAGAGGTCGCCGTCGACCTCGCCTTTCAGCTTCGCGATCGAGTCCTCGAGCTGCCCCTCGAGCAGAATCGCGTTCCACTCGAGATTCCCGGACAGGGTTTGCGAGCCGACGTACTTCGGAATCGAGTTGACCATGTCGGCCCACTCGCCGGTCTTGTCCGGCCAGTAGCCCGCCAGGCCCTCGTAGGTCTTGCGGCCCAGTACCAGGCCGCTGGACCTGGCCTGGCGTTCGAATGAGTGCTCGCCGTGATCCCCGTCGGGCTGCACCCACTCGCCGACCGGGTCGATGACGCCGTCGACAGTCGCCTGGGTCGTCGCGATCAGCTTTCCCATCTCGAGTCTCCTTCGGTCGTGGAAGCGCCCTCTCGGCTGCCTCTACCCATGAGGCCGCCCGGGCAAGCGGGATTCGAGTCAGCCCAGGCTCATGGTTATGCAAGTAGATACTTGCGTATGCTGCTGAGCCGATGGGAGACATCTTCAAGGCCCTGGCGGACCCGACACGACGAGCGATCCTGGAGGAGTTGCATGAGCGCAATGACCAAACCCTGTTCGAGATCTGCTCGCGGCTTGCGACCAAGCACCGCCTCGCTTCCTCGCGCCAGGCCGTCTCGCAGCACATCGACGTACTCGTCGGGGCCGGGCTCCTGGTGACGCGTCGCGAGGGCCGCTACAGGTTTCACCATTTCGATCCGCGCCCACTCGACCGGCTCGCCGGCGAGTGGCTGCGACGACGACAGGAGGATGGATGAGGATCTCGATGACAAGCGTCCTGGTCGACGACCAGGCGAAGGCTCTGGCCTTTTACACGGAGGTGCTCGGGTTCGAGAAAAAAGACGATGTGCCGATCGGCGAGCACCGATGGCTGACGCTCGTCTCCCCGGCCGCTCCGGACGGCGTCGAGCTCGCGCTCGAGCCGGACGAGCATCCGGCGGCGAAGCCTTTCAAGCTGGCGCTCGTGGAGGACGGCATCCCGTTCACCTCGTTCGCGGTCGAGGACGTCAGGCGTGAACACCAGCGGCTTCGTGACCTCGGCGTTCGGTTCACCCAGGAGCCGGCGGAGATGGGGGCCGTGACCACCGCCGTCTTCGACGACACCTGCGGCAACCTGATCCAGATCGCGGAGACGAGCTGACTCGCGCGGGGCGTCATGCCGCGGGTCAGAAACGACCTCTGGCGGGCCCGCGGATCACGAATCTGTCTCTCGCCACCGGGCCCCTGAGGCCGGTCATCCCGATTGCACGCGCCCGCAGGAGGTGGCGGCCGAGCTTCGCGTAGATCCGCAGCGGCGACCGGCAGCGGCGGAACGGGCGCTGGTCGAGGCTGCAGGCGAAGCCGCGGACCCGGCCGTACGGGCGGAGCCGGAAAGTGACCCTGCTGCCGGCGCCCCGGGTCGATGATTGTCTGGCGAAGTGGTCGCCGTGCAGAATCGTCATCCGCGGCCGCCTGGGCCCGCGGCCGCTCCTCTCGCCACCGACGTCGGCGGCGTCGAAGGGGTCGGCGCTGGTGAAGATCAGGCCCCTCGAGCCGACCGCCGCGCAGAAGCCGAGGCTCGGGCAGGAGACGCCGAAGAGGGCGTTCAGCGGCAGGCCCTGGCTGCCGCCCGGAGGGAAGGGGATCAGGCTCCTCGCCGACCACGAACCGGTCGGTTCGGTCGGTTCGGTCGAGGTGATCACGTCGCCGTTGTTGTCGACCGCGGCGCAGCGCGAGACGGTCGCGCAGGAGATCCCCGTGATCGGCACCGAGCGGCCGCCGTTCGCCTCGCGCCAGCTCGGCGCGGCGGCGCTCGGGTCTGGGCTGAGGAGGAAGTTACCCCGTGCGTTGCCGGCCAGGCACAGGGTCGTCGCCGGGCAATCGATCGACTCCAGGTCTCCCGGCCCGCCGGGGGAGCCGATCTCCCTCCAGTCCGGGTCCGCGGCGGCAGGGTCGGCGGAGGCGACGACCCTGCCGCGGCTCGCTACCGCGAGGCAAAGCGCGGCGCTCGGGCAGGAGGCCGCCTGCAGGTCGAGCGATCGGTCGAGCTGGACCTCGACCGGCGAGATCGCGGCCGCGAGCGGATCGCCGATGCCGAAGAGCTTGCCGCCGCTGTCGGCTTCCTCCGTGCCGGAGCCGGCGGCCGCGACCGCCAGGCAGAAGCTGGTCGTGGGACAGGAGACTCCGGTCAGGTGGGTGTCGGCGCCGTCTCCGTCGAGGTCGGTCGCCCGCCAGGTCGAGGCGCCGCCGCCGAGGTTGCCGGTGACGTAGAAATCGCCCGCATAGGTGACCGCGGCGCACATCGTCGCCGTCGGGCAGGAGACCGAGTCAAAGCTGCCCGGCGAGGTCCTGTCGGCTTCGCCGCGGGCGGTTCCGACATAGGGCCCCGGCGCGACGGTCTCGCTCCGCCATGCCTCGGGCCCTCCGCCGGGGTTCGCGGAGGTGACGACGGTTCCCCGGTTGCCGACCGCGACGCAGCTGGAGGCGGTCGGGCAGGAGACGCCGTAGAGGCCGTCGCCCGGGCGCGTGCCGACCTCGACCTGCCTCGACTCCCAGGTCGCGGCGGCGAAGGCCGGCGAATCGGCTTGGAGGAGCAGTGCGATCGCCGCGCTTGCAATTCCGATCGCGATCGGGCGAGCGGCCCCGGACCATGTCACCGCTCAAACGGTAGCGCGGCCCGAGTCCTCCGCCGCGATCGGCGACTCCCTAGCCTCCCCGGCATGAAACCCACCTTCTCCCGGAAGCCGCGGGCCTAGATGCACACCGCCGACAGCCATGACCTGATCCGGGTCCACGGCGCCCGCGTCAACAACCTCAAGGACGTCAGCGTCGAGATCCCGAAGCGCCGCCTGACGGCGTTCACCGGGATCTCCGGATCGGGAAAGAGCTCGCTGGTCTTCAGCACGATCGCGGCCGAGTCACAGCGGCTGATCAACGAGACCTACAGCGCCTTCGTCCAGGGCTTCATGCCGAACCAGGCGCGGCCCGAGGTCGACGTCCTCGACGGCCTGACCACGGCGATCATCGTCGACCAGCAGAGGATGGGAGCCGACACCCGCTCCACGGTCGGCACCGCCACCGATGCCAACGCGATGCTGCGCATCCTCTTCAGCCGCCTCGGCAAGCCGCACATCGGCTCCCCCAACGCCTTCGCCTTCAACGTGCCCTCGGTCAAGGCCAGCGGCGGGATCACGATCGAACGCGGCAAACGCAAGACGGTGAAGGCGAGCTTCAACCGGACCGGCGGCATGTGCACGCGCTGCGAGGGACGGGGCACGGTCTCCGACATCGATCTGAGCCGGCTCTACGACGAGGGCAAATCGCTGAACGAGGGCGCGCTGACGATCCCCGGCTACAAGGCCGGCGGTTGGAACTACCGGCTCTACTCCTCGTCCGGGCTGGTCGACCCCGACAAGCCGATCGGCAAGTACACGAAGAAGGAACGCGAGGCCTTCCTTCACCACGAGCCCGAGCGGATGAAGATCGAGGGCATCAACATGACCTACGAAGGGCTAATCCCGCGGGTCGAGCGCTCGATGCTCTCCAAGGACAGGGAGGCGATGCAGCCCCACATCCGCGCCTTCGTCGACGGCGCGGTCACCTTCGCCGCCTGTCCCGAGTGCGAGGGCACCCGGCTCAGCGAGGGCGCCCGCTCCTCGAAGATCGAGGGGATCAGCATCGCCGACGCCTGCGCGATGCAGGTCACCGACCTCGCCCGGTGGGTCGGCGGCCTCGAGCAGCCCTCGGTGGCGCCGCTGCTCGAGTCGCTCGAGCAGAGCCTCGAGTCGTTCGTCGAGATCGGGCTCGGCTACCTCTCGCTCGAGCGCGGCTCGGGCACCCTCTCCGGCGGCGAGGCACAGCGGGTCAAGATGGTCCGCCAGCTCGGCTCCTCGTTGACCGACGTCACCTACGTCTTCGACGAGCCGACGGTCGGCCTGCACCCGCACGACATCGAGAGCATGAACGAGCTGCTGCTGCGGCTGCGCGACAAGGGCAACACGGTGCTCGTGGTCGAGCACAAGCCGGAGACGATCGCGATCGCCGATCGCGTCGTCGACCTCGGCCCGGAGGCCGGGACGGCTGGCGGCGAGGTGGTCTTCGAGGGCACCGTCGCCGGGCTGCGCAAGAGCGGCACGATCACCGGCCGCCACCTCGACGACCGGGCCGAGCTGAAGCCCGAGGTGCGAGAGCCCGAGGGGGCGCTCGAGGTGCGCGGCGCCGACCTCCACAACCTCCAGAGCGTCGACCTCGACATCCCGCTCGGCGTCCTCGTCGTCCTCACCGGCGTGGCCGGCTCGGGCAAGAGCTCGCTGATCCGCGGCTCGGTCTCCGGGCGCGAGGGCGTGGTGACGGTCGACCAGGCGCCGATCCGCGGCTCGCGGCGCAGCAACCCGGCCACCTACAGCGGCCTGCTCGACCCGATCCGCAAGGCGTTCGCCAAGGCCAACGGGGTCAAACCGGGCCTCTTCAGCGCCAACTCGGACGGCGCCTGCCCGACCTGCAACGGCGCCGGCGTCGTCTACACCGACCTGGCGATGATGGCCGGCGTCGCCACCACCTGCGAGGACTGCGAGGGCAAGCGCTTCCTGGCCGAGGTCCTCGAGCTGAAGTTCGGCGGCAGGGACATCGCCGAGGTGCTGGCGATGCCGGCCGCCGAGGCGGAGGAGTTCTTCGGCAAGGGCAAGGCCGAGACCCCGGCGGCGCACCGGATCCTCGAGCGGATGAGCGACGTCGGCCTCGGCTACCTCAGCCTCGGCCAGCCCCTGACGACGCTCTCCGGCGGCGAGCGCCAGCGGCTCAAGCTGGTCACCCAGATGGCCGAGAAGGGCGGCGTCTACGTCCTCGACGAGCCGACCTCCGGCCTCCACCTGGCCGACGTCGAGCAGCTTCTGGGTCTGCTCGACCGCCTGGTCGACTCGGGCAAGTCGGTGATCGTGATCGAGCACCACCAGGCGGTGATGGCGCACGCCGACTGGATCATCGACCTCGGCCCCGGCGCCGGCCACGACGGCGGCAGGATCGTCTTCGAGGGCACCCCGGCCGACCTCGTCGCCGGCCGCTCCACGGTGACCGGCGAGCACCTCGCCGCCTACGTCGGCGCTTGAACCCGGGGCTTCGTCCTCCCGCCTCGGCGGGGCGACGCGGCGCTAAGGTGAGCGCGTGAGCAAGCGTGGCTTGGATGACGCCGGAGCCGCGCTCGCGAGGCGCCTGCGCGAGCGTCTGCCCGAGATCCAAGCCGCGGTCATGACCCGCGTCTACGCGATCTCCGATCCGCACGACGTCGCCGACCCCGCTTATCTCGAGGGCCTCCACGTAGCCCTGGCCGCCGCCGTCGACTACCGGCTCACAGTGCTGGAGGACGGCGAGCGCCGGGCCCCGGCGGTGCCGGCGGAGCTGATCGCCCAGGCTCGTCTCGACGCCCGCGACGGCGTCCCCCTCGACACCGTCCTGCGCCGCTACTTCGCCGGCAACACCCTGTTCGGCGACTTCCTGGTCGAAGAGGCCGAGCGGGCCGAGGTCCCGAGCTCGGCCCTGCGGCCGCTGCTCGCGGCGCAGGCGACGATCGGCGACCGGCTGCTCGCCGCGGTCAGTGCCGAGCACGCGGCCGAGGTGACGAGCCGGCCGCGGAGCGCCGCGGAGCGCCGCCGCGAGTGCGTCAAGCGCCTGCTCGCCGGCGAGCTCGTCGATTCCTCGGAGCTCGGCTACGACCTCGACGGCCGCCACCTCGCCCTGATGGTCAAGGGCGACGAGGCACCGGAGGTGATGCGGGCGCTGGCGGCGCGACTCGACCGGCGCCTGCTCGCGGTCCGGCGCGAGGAAGAGCTGACCTGGGCCTGCTGGCTCGGCGGCCGCAACCGCCTCGGCGCCGAGCAGGCGGTGGCGGCGCTCGCCGAGATCTCACCGAATCAGGTGGTGGCGACGATCGGCGAGCCCGGCGAGGGCCTCGCGGGCTGGCGCTTCAGCCACCGCCAGGCAAAGGCGGCGCTGCCGATCGCCGAGCGCAGGGGGAGGCCGTCGTCCGCTACGCCGACGTCGCGCTGCTGGCGTCGATTATCCGCGACGACCTGGTCATTTCTTCGTTGCGCAAGCTCTACCTGGAGCCGCTCGAAGGCGCGCGGGACGGCGGCGCGACGGGACGGGAGACCCTGCGCGCCTACTTCGCCGCCGAGCGCAACGTCTCCTCGACCGCGGCCGTGCTCGGGGTCGACCGCCGCACGGTGACGAACCGACTGCGCGCGGTCGAGGATCTCTACGGGCGGCCGCTGAAGGACGTCGCGCCGGAGCTGGAGATCGCGCTGCGCCTCGACGATTGAGGCCCGACTTCCCGCTTTGCTGATTCGCGGCCGCGCGGGTCCCCGCATTGGGGAGGCGGCGGGGGCCGCCGGGGGAGAGGATCGTGCCGATGACCCGGCTCGCCGCCCTGATACCTCGGATTCGCCCTGATCTTCGCCGCGAGCGCCTTCGCCAAGCCGCACGTCATCCGCGCCGGGAACCTCTTCCTCAAGGACGACGGGGGCATCTCGCCCTCGCGCCTGCCGAAGCGCGGCCAGGCGCCGGTCTCCGGTCGGATCGACGCCGAAATCGGCACCACCGACGGCACTCACCCCCCAGCGGTGACGACGCTCGACATCGATTTCGACAAGAGCATCCGGCTCGATGCCGAAGGGCTGCCCACGTGCCGTGAGGGGAGCCTCGAGGCGCGCGCGACGGCAGCCGCCAAGAAGGCCTGCCCCGACGCGATCGTCGGCAGCGGAGAGGGGAGGTCGAAGTCGCCTTCGCCGAATCGATCCCGTTCAGCGCCAAGGGCCCGCTGGTCCTCTTCAACGGCGGCGTCCACGGCGGCACCACGCTTCTCTTCGCCCACGCCTACGTCGCCGTCCCGGTGCCGACCGCGGTCGTCGCGACGGTCAAGATCAGCCGCATCCACCGCGGCCGCTACGGCATCCACTCGGTGACGACGATCCCGTCGATCGCCGGTGGCGCCGGATCGGTGACCCGCGCCAGCCTGACGATCGGGCGCAGGTTCACCTTCCGCGGCAAGAAGCGGACCTACCTCGCCGCCGGCTGCCCGACCGGCGCCTACTACACCGAAGGCAAGATCCTCTTCGCCGGCGGCGCCGAGCTGCAGGGCATCCACATCCTGCCCTGCACCCCGATCGGCTGAGCCTCGCGCTAGCCGAGTTCGACGATCGTCCCGCGCAGCTGGCCGGTGGCGCCGGGGCCGCAATCGGCATCGCCTTCGGTGACCTCGGTGATGGTGACCGCTGCTCCCGCTCCGACCAGCCCGATCGCCGTGCTCAGCGAGTCCGACGGCTCGAACCCGAAGATGTCCGTGCTCGAGCTGTCCGCCTGCAGGTGCAGGTAGTTGTTGTCGCTGTAGTGGCCGTTGACGAGCAGGTTGACGTAGGCGGAACAGGAGCTGCCGCCAGCGCCGTCGACGTCGCTGACGTTGCTCTGGATTTCAGCGAGCAGCAGGTAGGACTTGCCGGCGGCGGGGGTGAAGCTGGGCGTCCCGGCCAGCGCCTGGGGTGCCGTCGTGTCGCTGCCGAGGGTGACGGTCGAGCCGAATTCGGCGATCTGGGTGCCGGCGATCGTGCCGGCGGCGGCTGGGCCCGGGTCAGCGTGCCGGCTTTGACCTTGGCGGCGGTGACCGCGTTCTTGGCGAGGTTCGCCTCCTTGACCGCGTTCTTCGCCAGGTTCTTGTTCTTGACCGCCTTCGGCGCGATGTTCTTCGACTTGACCGCCTTGGGCGCGATGTTCTTCGTCTTCACGGCGTTCTTGCCGAGGCTGCCGGCGGCCCACGCCGCGCCGCCGCCGAGCGCCAGAAACACCCCCAGGGTCGCCATCACGTTGGCGTAGGTCAGCTTGCCTCGGATGTTCTTCTTCACGACTTCCTCCTCGGGGATGGGGTGCGACGAAACGACTGTCGCAGATATCACGGCCGGAGCAGGGCGCCGAAACCGACGCCGTGCCTGGGCGGGCGAGCGATACTTCGCGCATCGACGACCCACCTCGACAGCGCCTTGCCTTCGCCACCTGCGCCGCGCTGCCGGAGGGCGACGCCGACGACGCGCTGCTGGTCGCGGCGCTGGCCGCCCGCGGCGTCGAGGTCTCCTGGCACGCCTGGGATGAGCCCGGCCTCGACTGGGCCGCCTTCGATCTCGTCCTGATCCGCTCGACCTGGGACTACCAGCACCGCCGCGAGGAGTTCCTCGACTGGGCCGCGCGCGTGCCGACCTTGCTCAACCCGGTCGAGGTCCTGCGCTGGAACACCGACAAGCGCTACCTCGGCGAGCTCGGAGCGGGCGGGCTGGCGGTGGTCGAGACCGACTTCGTCGCGCCGGGCGCGTCGCCACGGTCCCTGCCGCATCAGGGCGAAATCGTGGTCAAGCCCTCGGTCTCGGCCGGCTCCAGGGACACCGCGCGCTATTCGCCGGGCCGTCCCGACCAGCGCTCCGCCGCGCTCGAGCTGGTCCACACGATCCACGCGAGTGGCCGCACGGCGATGGTCCAGCCCTATGTCTCCGCGGTCGACGCCGAGGGCGAGACCGCGCTGCTCTACTTCGGCGGCTCCTACTCACACGCGATCCGCAAGGGCCCCCTGCTCGAGCCCGGCGCCGGGCCCACCGAAGAGCTCTTCGCCGCCGAGACGATCGAGCCGCGGACGCCGAGGGCGGCCGAGCGGGCGCTCGCCGA
The DNA here is from genome assembly GCA_963836415.1 of uncultured Solirubrobacterales bacterium. Classification (GTDB taxonomy): domain Bacteria; phylum Actinomycetota; class Thermoleophilia; order Solirubrobacterales; family 70-9; genus VRUE01. Next base: position 260,308 of record CAWIJE010000004.1, on the reverse strand, counting down.
TCGGACCGTCGCGGCGATCGGCGCGCGCTTCGGCGCGCTCGCCTACATGCGGGTCGACGTCGTCACCTCGGCCGAGGCCGGGCCGATGGTGCTGGAGGTCGAGCTGACCGAGCCCTCGCTGTTCTTCGCCCATGGTGAGGGGGCCGCGGATCGCTTCGCCGCCGAGCTCGGGCGGCGCTAGTCTGTCGACCGTGGGATTCGACCAGTACCACGAGCCGCCCGAGGAGCTGCCCGACGAGACGCGGACCTTCGCCCGGCTGTGCGCCTCGCTGACCGAGGAGGCCGAGGCGATCGGCTGGTACGAGCAGCGGCTGGCGGTCGAGAAGGACGGCGAGGCGCGGGCGATCATGCACGACGCCCAGGGCGAGGAGTTCAAGCACTTCTGCATGGACCTCGAGTTCCTGCTGCGGCGGACGCCGCTCTGGCGCGAGATCGCCGCCGGCATCCTGTTCCAGGACGGCGACATCGTCGAGCACGGCGAGGCCGCCGAGGAGGCGGCCACCGAGGGCGCGGCGGAGCGCGGCGCGCCGCTCGCCGGCGGCGGAGTCGCTCGGCATCGGCAGCCTCAGGGGACAGGGCCGATGAGCCACCTGCTGCGCGAGCACGCCCCGATCACCGAGCGCGGCTGGGACCTGCTCGACGACGAGGCGCGCGAGCGGCTGACGCCGGCGCTGGCCGCCCGCCGGCTCGTCGACTTCTCCGGCCCGCACGGCTGGCAGCACTCCGGCGACCAACCTCGGCCGAAGCGGCGAGGTCGCCGAGCGCGCCCGGCCGAGGGCGTCGAGGCGGTGCAGCGCCAGGTGCTGCCGCTGGTCGAGCTGCGCGCCCCGTTCACGGTCGCCCGCGGCGAGCTGGCCGACGTCGACCGCGGCGCCGAGGACGTCGACTTCGACCCGCTCGACGAGGCCGCGCAGCAGCTCGCCGATCGCCGAGAACATCGGCCGTCTTCCACGGCTGGAAGCGCGGCCGGGATCGCCGGCATCGCGTCGAGTCGAGCTCCGCACGACCCGATCGCGCTCGGCGAGGACTGCGAGCGCTACCCGCAGTCACGTCGCCAGCGCGGTCGAGGCGCTGCTCGCGGCCGGGCATCGAGGGGCCCTTACGGCCTGGCGCTCGGCCCCGACGCCGTACACCCGCGTGCTCGAGACCAGCGAGCACGGCGGCTACCCGCTGCTCGAGCACCTGCGCGAGATCCTCGGCGGCCCGCTGGTCTGGGCGCCCGGCGTGAAGGGCGCCGTGGTGCTGAGCCTGCGCGGCGGCGACTTCCTCTTCGAGTCGGGCGAGGACCTCTCGATCGGCTACGACCGCTCACGACCGCCGAGGCGGTCGAGCTCTATCTCGAGGAGAGCTTCACCTTCCGCGTCGTCACGCCCGAGGCCGCGGTCGCGCTGAGCTGAGCAGGACCGGCCCGGGGCGCCCCTAAGCCTTGCCGTACTCGCTGTAGGGGTACCACCATTCCTTGCGCTCGATCTTGCTCTCCATGTGGACGTGCTTGGTCTCCTGGAAGGCCTCGAGTCCCTCGCGGCCGAGCTCGCGCCCGAGGCCGGACTGCTTGAAGCCTCCGAAGGGCCCGGCGTCGTTGTCGGTCAACGGGTCGTTGATCCAGACCGTGCCGGCGCGCAGCTCGCGCATGCAGCGCACCGCGCTCTCGAGCTCCCCCGTGTAGACGTTGGCGCCGAGCCCGAACTCGGTGCCGTTGGCGAGCTCGATCGCCTCGTCGAGCGAGCCGACGCGGACCAGCGGCGCAACCGGCCCGAAGGTCTCCTCGGTGAGCAGCGCGGAGTCGGGCGCGGCGCCGGTGACGACCGCGGGGGAGAGGAAGTGGCCCCGCTCCTGGCCTCCGGAGTCGCCGCCGACGAGGATCTCGGCGCCAGCCGGCGCTCGCCGCCTCGAGCTGGGCGACGACCTTGGCCCGCTGGGGGTCGGAGACCATCGGGCCGATGTCGGTCGAGACCTCGAAGGGGTCGCCGAGGACGAGGCCGAGGGTGTGCTCGACGAAGGCATCGACGTAGGCGTCGTAGACCTCGTCCAGCACGTAGAACCGCTCGGCCGAGGTGCAGACCTGGCCCGCGTTGAGGAACGCCGCCCAGGCGCCGCCGCGGGCCGCGACCTCGATCTCGGCGGCGACGTCGGCGCAGACGATGAAGGCGTCCTTGCCGCCCATCTCGAGGTTGACGCGCGCCATTCGCGGCAGGCAGGCCTCGGCGACGCGCTTGCCGGTGGCCACCGAGCCGGTGAAGGCGACGCAGTCGACCTCGGGGTGGGCGGCGATCGCGGCGCCGATCTCACCGGCGCCGGCCAGCAGGTTGACGACGCCGGCGGGCAGGTGCCCGAAGGCGTCGCTGAGCATCAGGGTCGAGAGCGGTGTCAGCTCGGAGGGCTTGCAGATCGACGCAGTTGCCGGCGGCCAGCGCCGGCGCCACCTTCCAGGCGAGCAGCAGCAGCGGATAGTTCCAGGGGACGATGCAGCCGACGACGCCGAGTGGGTCCTTGACCACCATCGCCACCTGCGTCGACTCGATCGGCGGGATCACGCGGCCGGCGTGATCGCGGCCGATCTCGGCGTAGTAGTCGAACGCGGCAGCGGTCCACTCGAGCTCGTCGCGGTTCTCGAGCAGAGGCTTGCCGCCCTCGGCGGTCATCGTCCGCGCCAGGCCCTCGGCGCCCTCGCGCAGCCGCCGCGCGACCTCGTGCAGGAGCTCGCAGCGCTCGCCCGCCGGCGTCCGCGCCCATCCCGGCCAGGCCCGGCGGCCGGCCTCGGCGGCGGCGTCGACCTGTTCCGTCGAGGCGGCCGCCAGCTCGACGATCGTCGCGGTCGAGTAGGGGTTCTCGACCGCGAGCGTGGCGCCCGCGCCGGCGCAGAGCTCGCCGTCGATCAGCAGTTCGGTCGGGTGGTCGCTCGGCGTTGGCATCGCGCCCAGGCTAACCGCCCGAGGGCGCCGCGCCTAGTGGGCGGAGACGCGTTTGAACTCGGTGTGGGCGGGGTCCTGGCGGCGGCCGTCACCGCGGCGCAGGCGGTTGCGCCGCTCCAGCGCCTCGGCGTCGCCGACCGCCCAGCCGACCCGCTCGACCAGCTGCCCGGAGAAGTGGTTCGACTCGAGGTCGCTGTGGTCGACGCGCTCGCGGTAGACGACCGTTCTGGTGATGTGGTTGGGGGAGTCGGTGACGATCAGGATCTGCGGCATGGCAAGCCTCCTTGGGGGTGAGCGACAATCGTCGCCTCGGCTCCTTCGGGTGGCGTCAAGATCGAGTAAATAATTCGACAAGGGGTCGTTCACCTGATGAGAGGCCGCGCCTACCGACTGAAGCAGGATGAGCCCGCCGCCACCGGGTTGCGGAGGATCGCTGCCGGCAGGGCCGAGCGGGCGGTCCGGGAAATGCGCCGGGCGGCGCGCGGCGAGTCGGTCGAGGACGCGGTGCACGAGGCGCGCAAGGACCTGAAGAAGCTGCGCAGCGTCCTGCGCCTCGGCCGCGCGGAGCTCGGCGAGAAGGCATACAGGCGAGAGAGCCGGCGCTACCGCGACGCCGGCCGGGCGCTCTCGGCGACCCGCGACGCGCAGGTCAAGAGCGAGGCGCTCGAGGCCCTACTCGCCGCCCGCGAGGTCGAGGCGAGTGAGCAGGGCCTCGAAGAGTGGGGCCTCGGCCTCGAGCGCGACGAGGCGGCCGCCGGGCTGATCGCCCGAGGACGCGACGGGGAGGGGATCGCCGCGATCGCCGACGCGGTCGCGGCGGGGCGCCGGCGGATCGACGGTTGGCCGCTGCACGACGACTCCTGGGCGCTGGTCGAGGCAGGGCTCGGACGCGCCTACCGCGACGGCCGTCGGGCGATGCGGCGCTCGAGCCGCCGCTCCGATGCCGTCCGGGTCCACGAGTGGCGCAAGCGGGCCAAGGACCTCTGGCACCAACTCCGCATCCTCGACTCGCTCTGGCCCGAGCCGCTCGCCGAGGCAGCCGGGCGCCTGCACGAGCTCGGCGACCTGCTGGGGGAGCACCAGGACCTCGAGGTCCTGCGCGAGGACCTCGACCGGCGCGGCCTCGCCGCTTCCGACACGGCGGCTTTCGAGGCGGCGATCGGGGCGCGCCAGGAGCAGCTGCTCGGCGCCGCGCTCGACCTCGGCCGCCGCGTCTACGCCGAGAAGCCCGCCGCCTTCCGTCGCCGTATCCGCGCCTACTGGCGGGCGGCGGGACGCCCCGGTTGAAATGCTCCTGAGCGAGTGAGCCTCTTCCGATTCAGATCTGCCTTCAGCGGCCGTACCGCCTGGGCGCGCAGCCTGCAGGCGCCGCTGCGCGACTTCCTCACCACCGAGACCGGCAGCGCCAGCATCCTGCTCGCCGCAGCCGCCGCGGCTCTGGTCTGGGCCAACGTCGACCTCTCCTCCTACGAGAGCGTCTGGCACACCCGGCTCTCGATCGACGTCGGCGGCTCGGGCCTCTCACAGAGCCTGCGGGACTGGGTCAACAGCGGCCTGATGACATTCTTCTTCTTCGTCGTCGGCCTCGAGGTGCGGCGCGAGTTCGACGTCGGCGAGCTGCGCGAGCGGCGCCGGCTGGCGCTGCCGGTGCTGGCCGGTCTCGGCGGCATGCTCGTCCCGGTCGCGATCTTCCTCGCGATCAACGCCGGCGACCCCTCGGCGCACGGCTGGGGAGTCGCGATGTCGACCGACACCGCCTTCGCGCTCGGCATGCTGGCGCTTGTCGGCCCGGCCTTCCCCGACCGGCTGCGCGGCTTCATGCTGACCACGATCGTCGTCGACGACGTCGTCGCCCTGCTCGTTATCGCGGTCGCCTACAGCGGCCATGTCGAGCTCGAGCCGCTGCTGATCGCGGTCGGTGTCTTCCTCGTCATGTTGGGGCTCCGCATCGCCGCGGTGCGTGAGGGGGTCGTCTACCTGTTGCTGGCGATCGTCGCCTGGGTCGCGCTCTTCGAATCCGGGCTCGACCCGGTGATCCTCGGCCTCGCCACCGGCCTCGTCGTCGGCGCCAACCCGGCGGGGCGCAGCGAGCTCGAGCGCGCCACCAACCTCTTTCGCGACTTCCGCGAGCAGCCGACGCCGCAGCTCGAGCGCTCTGCCCGGGTCGGGCTGCGCGCCGCGGTCTCTCCGAACGCCCGGCTGCTGCAGCTCTACCACCCGTGGACCAGCTACGTGATCGTCCCGCTCTTCGCCCTCGCCAACATCGGCATCGCGATCGACGGCGACTTCCTCGCCCGCGCCTACACCTCGCCGATCACGCTCGGCATCCTCTTCGGCTACGTCCTCGGCAAGCCGGTCGGCGTAACCGGCGCCGCCTGGCTGGCGACCAAGCTCAGCGGTGGCCGGCTGCGGCCGCCGGTCGGCTGGGCGGCGACGGCCGGGGGAGGGGCGATCGCCGGCATCGGCTTCACCGTCTCGCTGCTGATCGCCGCCCTGGCCTTCCACGGCGAGCAGCTCGAGGAGGCGAAGCTCGGCGTGCTCAGCGCCGCCATCTGCGCCTCGGCCCTGACCTGGCTGGTCCTGCGCGCGACCTCGCTGCTGCCGAACCGGGCCCGGATCAGGGCGATGCTGGCCGGAGCCGAGGGGCTGACCGACCTGGCGGTGCCGGTCGACCCGCAGCGCGACCACCTGCGCGGGCCGGCCGAGGCGCCGGTGACGGTGGTCGAGTACGGCGACTTCGAGTGCCCCTACTGCGGCCGGGCGGAGCCGGTGATCCGTGAGCTGCTCGGCGACTTCGGCGACGTGCGCTACGTCTGGCGCCACCTGCCGCTCTCCGACGTGCACCCCAACGCCGACACCGCTTCCGAGGCGGCCGAGGCGGCGGCCGCGCAGGGTGCCTTCTGGGAGATGCACGACCTCCTCCTCGACCATCAGGGCGACCTCCGCTTCCGCGACCTGCGCAGGTACGCCAAACAGCTCGAGCTCGACCTCGAGCGCTTCGACGACGAGATGCGCAGGCACGAGCACGCGCCGCGGATCGAGGAAGACGTCGACTCCGCCGACTCGAGCGGCGTCACCGGGACACCGACCTTCTTCATCAACGAGCGGCGCCACGAGGGCGCCTACGACATCGAGACCCTCTCGGCGGCGGTGCGGGAGGCGGGCGCGCGCTCGACGATCGCGCCGGCGCCCGGAGCGGCTTAGGCCGGTCGGCCTCCGCGCTCCTCCTCCGCGACCGTCAGCTCGGCGGTCGGGTGGGCCTCGAGGCGCTCGTCGGGGATCGTCTCGCCGCTCTGCACCGAGACGCCATAGCTGCCGTCGGCGAGGCGTGCCTCGGCCCGCTCGACGGCGCCGAGCCGTGCTTTCAGGTCCTGGGCGCGGCCGGCGTCGAACTCGTCCTGGTAGAGGCCCTCGGAGTTGAAGTCCCCGGGCTCGCGGCGCTCGTCGCCCTCCTCGGGCGTGTCGCGCTCGACGCTGGCCAGCTCGGCCTCGATCTGCTCGCGCTCGCGATCGAGCAGCTCCTTGGCACGGGCGGCATCCATGCGCACACCGTAGCGGTCTTGGCAGCAGGCGGGGCGTGCGCTACCCTTCAACGACTAACTACAGAAATTGGACTTACACATGGCACATCTCAGGTTGGTTCCGCTCGACGAGGCAATCGTCTTCCCCACGATCACCGCGACGCTGCCGATCGACGTCGGCGACGAGGATCGTGTCTTCCTGCTGCCCCGCCGTGATGACGAGTTCGGTCGGGTCGGCGTCGTCGCCGAGGTGATCGAGCGCGGTCGCTCGCGCCGCGGCGGCCCGGTGGCGACCGTGCTCGGCCTGCACCGCGGGCTCGCCGGCGCCGCCAAGCCCGGCGGGGACGGCGACCCGGATGCCCTCTGGATCGAGGTCCAGGAGTTCCACGACGGCCATCCCGACGACGAGCACACCCACGAGCTGCAGCGCGAGTACCGCGCCGTGGTTGAAGAGATCCTCGAGCTGCGCGGCGACGACGGCCGGATCTCGGCCTTCCTGCGCTCGGTCGAGGAGCCGGGGGCGCTCGCCGACACCGCCGGGCTCAGTCCGGAATTCACCGCCGAGCAGAAGATCCGCCTGCTCGAGACGCTCGACGTCAGCGCCCGTCTGCAGGTCGCGGTCGAGCTGCAGCGCGAGCGGCTGGCCGAGCTGCAGGTCCGCAGCAGGATCCGCGATGACGTCGAGTCCGGCGCCCAGCAGCAGCAGCGCGAGTACTTCCTGCGCAAACAGATGGAGTCGATCCGCAAGGAGCTCGGCGAGGACGACACCGACGTGATCGCCGAGTACGAAAGCAAGATCGAGGCGGCCGAGATGCCGGAGGCCGTCGCCGAGCAGGCCGAGAAGGAGCTGCGGCGGCTCGAGCGCCAGGGCGAGCAGTCGCCCGAGTCCTCGATGATCCGCAGCTACCTCGACTGGCTGATCGCGGTGCCCTGGGGGAAGCGCTCCGACGAGCGCCTCGACCCGGCGCACACCCGCGAGGTGCTCGACGAAGACCACGCCGGGCTCGAGGACGTGAAGCGGCGGATCACCGAGTTCATCGCCGTGCGCAAGCTGCGCCAGGACCGCGAGGTCGAGGAGGACAGCCGCGCCGACGGCGCGATCCTCACCCTGGTAGGGCCTCCCGGCACGGGCAAGACCTCGATCGGCGAGTCGATCGCCCGGGCTCTCGGCCGCGAGTTCGTCCGCATCAGCCTCGGCGGCCTGCACGACGAGGCGGAGATCCGCGGTCACCGCCGCACCTACATCGGCGCCCTGCCGGGCAGGATCGTCCGCGCCCTGCGCGACGCCGAGACGATGAACCCGGTGATCCTGCTCGACGAGGTCGACAAGGTCGGCTCCGACTGGCGCGGCGACCCCTCGGCGGCCCTGCTCGAGGTGCTCGACCCGGCGCAGAACCACTCGTTCCGCGACCACTACCTCGACGTCGAGGTCGACCTCTCGCAGGTCGTCTTCATCGCCACCGCGAACATCCTCGACACGATCCCGGCCCCACTGCTCGATCGCATGGAGACGATCTCCTTCGACGGCTACACGACGGAGGAGAAGCTGGCGATCGCCAAGGGCTACCTGCTGCCCCGGCAGCTGAAGCGCAACGGCCTGCTGGCCGACGAGATCGAGGTCGGCGACGAGATCCTGCGCGCCGTGATCTCCGAGTACACCCGCGAGGCGGGCGTGCGGCAGCTCGAGCGAGAGCTCGGCAAACTGCTGCGCGGCGCCGCCACCCGGATCGCCTCGGGCGCGGCCGAGGGCACGGTGACGATCGACGTCGAGGCGCTGCGCGACGCGCTCGGCCGCCAGCGCTTCTTCCAGGAGTCGGTCGAGCGCACGGCGATCCCCGGCGTCTCCACCGGCCTCGCCGTGACCGGCACCGGCGGCGACGTGCTCTTCATCGAGGCGACCGCGATGGAGGGCGACAAGGGCCTGGTCCTGACCGGCCAGCTCGGCGACGTGATGAAGGAGTCGGCGCGGATCGCCCTCTCATATGCGCGCTCGCACAGCGAGGAGCTGGGCATCGACCCGGAGCGCTTCAACCGCGAGTTCCACCTGCACGTGCCGGCGGGCGCGATCCCCAAGGACGGCCCCAGCGCCGGCACGGCGATGACGACCGCGCTGGTCTCGCTGCTCTCGGGCCGCCCGGTCAAGCACACGGTCGGGATGACCGGCGAGGTCACCCTGCAGGGCAGGGTGCTGCCGATCGGCGGCCTCAAGCAGAAGGTCCTCGCCGCCCACGCCGCCGGTCTCACCGAGGTGATCCTGCCCGAGCGCAACCGGGGAGACCTCGACGAGGTCCCCGAGGAGGTTCGCGAGCAGATGACGTTCCACCCGGTGATGAGCGTCGACGAGGTCCTCGGGCTGGCCCTCGAGCCGGCGGAGAGCGGAGTCGATGTCGCCGCGATGTCGTAGCTGCGCTCCCGTCCCGCCCGACCTGAGGGCGGCGGCGAGCCTGCTCGAGCGCCGCTGGACGCTGGCGACGATCTACGCCTGCGCCAGCGGCGCCGCCCGCTTCAACGAGTTCCGCCAGTCGCTGCCGGGCGTCTCGCCGACGACGCTCTCGGACCGGCTCGAGCAGCTCGAGCAGGCCGGGATCGTCGAGCGGCGGCTGGTCGCCGGGCGGCCCCCGCACACCGAGTACGCGCTGACCCCCCGCGGGGTGAGGATCGCGGGCGCGGTCGCGGGCCTGCTCGAGAAGGGCGCCTGAGCCGCCGGGTCAGGCGGCCAGGGTGATCACGCTGCGGATCCCGTCCTGGGCCTCCATCAGCTCGAAGCCGTGGTTGACCTGCTCGAGGCCGATCCGGTGCGAGAGGAACGGCTCGACGTCGATCTCGCCGGCGAGATAGCGCTCGACCAGTTGCGGCACCTGGTCGCGGCCCTTGACGCCGCCGAAGGATGAGCCGGCGATGCGCCGGCCGGTGATCAGGAATCGCGGGATGACGTCGAGCGTCTCGCCGCGGCCGGCGACGCCGGCGACTGTGCAGAGTCCCCAGCCCATGCGCGCCGATTCCACCGCCTGGCGCATGACGGCGACGTTGCCCGTCGCCTCGAAGGTGTAGTCGGCGCCGAAGCCGCCGGTCATCTCGAGCAGCTGCTCGACCGCGTCCGGCCCGCCCTGCATCACCTCGGTCGCCCCCTGGCCGCGAGCGAGCTCGAGCCGCTCGGCCGAGAGGTCGACGCAGACGATCCGCTCGGCGCCCTGCAGCCGGCAGCCGGCGACCGCGCCGAGGCCGACCATGCCGGCACCGAAGACGACGCAGGTGCTGCCCGGCGCCACCGTCGCGGTGTTGATCGCGGCGCCGAGGCCGGTCGAGAGCCCGCAGGCGAACAGGCAGGCAGCCTCGAACGGCGCCTCGGGGTTGACCCGGGCGAGGGCGATCTCCGGCATCACCGTGTACTCGGCGAAGGTCGAGCAGCCCATGAAGCTGCGGATGCCCTCACCGTCGCTCGAGATCCTGGTCGTGCCGTCGGGAAGGAGGCCCTTGTTCTGCTGCTCGCGGATCGCCAGGCAGAGATTGGTCCGCGGGTCGAGGCAGTGGACGCACTCGCGGCACTGCGGCGAGAAGAGGGTGACGACGTGATCGCCGGGCGCCAAGTCGGCGACGTCGGGGCCGACGGACTCGACCACGCCGGCGCCCTCGTGGCCGAGCACGGTCGGCGCGTAGCCGGAGGGGTCGGCGCCGGAGGCGGTGTAGAGGTCCGTGTGGCAGACGCCGCAGGCGTGGAGCCGGACCAGGACCTCACCCGAGCGCGGCTCGGCCAGGTCGACCTCCCGCAGCTCGAGCGGCTTTCCGAACTCCTCCAGCACCGCGGCACGCATCTTCATCCAGGCTCCTTTCGGCGGTGCCCGATCCTATGCCGGGGGCGCCTAGCCGCGCTGCGTCTACGCTTTGGGCCGAGATGCGCGGCAGAGGGAGACTCGGGGCGGTTTTGGCGATGGCGGCGGCAGTTCTCGCGGCCTCCACGACCGCAGCTTCCGCCCGGCCGATCCCGTGGCGCTACGAATGCCAGATGGCCGAAGCAGGGGTGGAACGGTCGAGCTCGACCTGCGGGGCACAGATCGTCGACGGCCGGGCGCTGGCGCCGCCCTACGCGCCGCAGTCGGTCAAGGACGTGATCGCGGCGGCGAACCGGATCGACGGCCGCCCCTATGTCTGGGGCGGCGGCCACCTGGGCTGGACCAGCTTCGGCTATGACTGCTCGGGGGCGGTCGGCTACGCCCTGCATGGCGGAGACCTGTTGAGCACGACGATGGTCTCGGGTCAGCTCGAACAGTGGGGCGATGCCGGAACCGGGCGCTGGATCACGGTCTACGCCAACTGGCACCACGTGTACATGGTCGTCGCCGGCCTTCGCTACGACACCCGCGACGCCCCTTCCGGCGTCTCCGGCCCCCGCTGGCACCCGGAGATGGCCGACCCGCGCAACTTCGCGGCGCGCCATCCTGCCGGCCTCTGAGCGGGCTCCTCGGAGCGCTCAGGCCGGATCGGAGATGAGGCTCTTGGCCGCGTCGGTGGCCGAGTCGAGCGGCGGACGCGGTGCCCAGCCGAGGCGCTCGCGCGCCTTCGCGTTGGAGTACTCCTGATGGCGGCCGAGCTGGCCGACGACCGAGCGGATGCCCGGGTCGAAGACGCCGGCGAGGCGGACCAGGAGGTCGGGCATCGTGCGGGTCGGGATCTTCTTGCCTGCCTCGCCGAGCCGCTCGCGCAGGGCTGCGGCGACTTCCGACATCCAGAGGAACTCGGAGACCGCGATGAAGCGCTCGCCGCCCGCCTCCGAGGCCGTCATCGCGCTCAGCTGAAGGGTGGCGACGTCGCGCACGTCGACCAGGCTGAAGCCGATCCGGGGAATCGCGGGCATCCCGCCGAGCAGGCGTTCGACCAGCTGCAGCGAGGAGGAGCGCCCCGCCGTCAGGACGGGGCCGAGGATCGCGCCCGGGTTGATCACGGCGAGCCGCTCGCGCTCGCCCCGCTCCTCGACCAGCTGCCAGGCGGCCTGCTCGGCGATCGTCTTCGAGCGCGCGTAGGGGGTCAGGCCGGCGTGGTCGAGGTCGGTCCAGGCGCCCTCGTCGAGCGGGCCGGCGGCGGGGTCGGCGCCGCCGCCGATCGCCGCCACCGAGGAGGTGACGACGACCCGCTCGACGCCGGCGTCGAGGCCCGCGCGCAGCACCCGCAGGGTGCCTTCGCGGGCCGGCACGATCAGCTCGTCGGGGTCCTTCGGCTGGGCGCGGGGAAAGGGGGAGGCGACGTGCAGGATGTGGGAGCAGCCCCTGGCCGCCGCGTCCCAACCCTCGTCGCTGAGCAGGTCGGCGGGGAGCACCTCGAGCCGATCGCCGACCTCGACCTCGGCGCCGATCGCCGCCCGCACCTCGGGCTCGCGGGCGAGGTCGCGGACGGTGGTGCGGACCGCGTAGCCCGCGCGCAGCAGCTCAACCACGCACCAGCTGCCGAGAAACCCGGTGCCGCCGCTGACGAGAACGGTCTTCTGCTCTGCCTCGGCCACCCGGCCAGCATATGCCCGGCGCTCAGCAGGAGGCGTGGGCGACCGCCGCCGCCGAGGCCGCGCGGGCGCAGGGCAGGTCCGGCAGCGGCGAGACCCGGATCCGGGTCACGGCCCGACGCGCCTTGGCGTTGGCGGCACGGACGATCGTCCTGCTCTGCAGCGAGCCGTGGGCCGAGCCCTTGACCCGGGCCGTGGTGACGAAGGTGTGCGTCCCGCCCGGTGCCAGCTTCGCCAGCTGCCAGCAGGTGGTGGCCTCCTTGCCCGTCGCGCCCGGCGCCGTCAGCCGCTCGAGCCCGGGCTCGAGGCTGTTGCAGGCCTTGACGCCCTTGAGCGTGGCATTGCCACTCGATTCGACCGTGACGCGGACGACGACGACATCGGTCGGGCGCGCGACCGTCGGGCCGGCTTCGACCTCGACCGCCATCTTCGCCTCGTCGCCGCCGCCCTTGTCGCCGGCCTTGTCCCCGTCGCCCTTCTTGGGCTTTTCCTGCGGCGCCGGCTCGGTCGGCGCCGGCGACGCGGGTGGTGGCGGTGGCGGTGGCGGTGGCACGACAGGCGGTTCGAGCACCTCGGGGTCGAGCTCTATCGCGACGCTGACCGCCTCGGTCAGGTACTGCTCGTTCGAGGTCGACTCTTCCAGCGTCGCCGAGGTCGCCCCGTTGGCGAGGAAGCCGTCGGCGCTGATCAGGTCGGCGTTGAAGCCGAGCTGGTTGACGTAGTCGGGGAGCTTCGAGCTCGCGGCGACGCCGCCGACGGAGATCGAGCTGTTGAAGATGTTTTTTTCGGGGTTGGCCGCGTCGAACAGTGGTTTGCCGGCGAGCGACAGCCGGTCCCCGGTTGAGCCCCGATCGCCCTCGTAGTCGACCAGCCCGACCCGGGCCGAGACCTCGCCCTCGCTCGGCGTCTCGAGCCCGGCGATCCCGATCTGCAGCGGTTCCTCGCCCTGCGAGATCGCCGCCAGGCCGTCGTAGACGCGCAGGCTGCGGGTGGCGCCGCCGGATCGCCGTAGGCGACGAGCAGCGACCAGCCCGCGTAGCGGTCTTTGCCGGTGCCGGCCTGGACGTCGGCGACGCGGTAGTCGCCGGCGCCGGCCGCGGCGACGATCGGGGTGACGTCGACGAAGCCGACGTAGGAGCCTTTGATCGCGGTGCTGTCGTCGACTTCGGCCGCCAGCGAGCTGTAGCTGGCGGCGCCGGGGGCCTGGAGCAGGACGGTGCCGCGGGCGGCGGGGTCCGCCGCCGCCGCACCTTCTTCGCCGGCGCTGGTGCGGGCGCCGTAGTAGAGGCCGGCGAAGAGCACGCTCGCCCCCGGCGGCAGGCTCAGGGTCGCCTGCGAGGAGTCGAAGGTGGTCGCGTCGGAGTCGACGTCGACGGTCCCCATTTTGTAGCCGTTGTTATTGAGTGACGGCGCCGAGACGCCCCCGCGCGCTTCCAGGCAGGCCGTTTCGACCCCGCCGCCGTCGGGGCAGGTCATCAGCGTGTTGGCGGCGATCGCGACGTCGCCGTGCGCGTTGGCCGAGAAGCGCGGCGTGAAGGGCACTTCGACCGAGGCCGCGGCCGGGGTCGCCGCGGCGAGGACCGAGAGGGTGACTGCGAGGAGGGCGAGGCGGGCGCGCACGACCTGACCATTATCGACGCCGGGACGAGCCGCTTTAGCCGATCCCGACGAACGGTCGACCCCGGCACCACAGGAAGGGGAATCTTGACCTTGGGGGTCGTGATAGCGTCGAAAACAATGGCTTATTGGGGAGTACGTTCGAGAAATCGTCCATGGTTGTTGCTGCCTCTTACGGTGGCCGCCGTCCTCGCTCTCGGCGCCGCTTCGGCGTCGGCGGCGATCACGATCACCGAGGGCGGTGACACGGTGGCGACCCCGAAGCTGGAATGGAACTTCGGTGATTCGAGCGCTGATGTCGAGTGCGTCGAATCGGTCAAATGGAGGGTCCTGGCGAGCGAAGAGTTCTCGAGCAGGCCCAACCTGGCGGCGAACAACGGCACCTGCGTCAATGCGACCGAGTTCTGGGGGCAGTCCTACGGCAATGCCGACGGGCAGGGGCCCGGCCCGGTGGTGGCCTGCAGCAGGGGGTCATGGGAGGCGCGCAGCACCCGCACCCTGGAGATCACGTCGGTGGCCCCTTCGTGCTCGGGCGACGACCCCCCGATCCCGGTCAGCACCCGCTACACCTTCTTCGACGAAGGCGCCTCCGCCAACACGGCTCGGATCGTCCGCCGCTGGTCGTTCGCGCCGACCCAGGAGCCATACATCGTGCAGGGCATGCGCTCCTACGTGCCGCGCCTCTCCTACGGCACCTACAACCAGGAGATCCACCCCGACGCCACCGGCACGAAACTGGCGCCGGCGGAAGGGATCTGCAACGTCTGCATCAGCAAAGACTGGGACGAATCGTGGCTCGCGATCAACGCCTCGAGCACGAACGCCGGCCTGCTGATCTGGCGTGACCCGGCCAACGTCGGCCCGGCCAGCATCACCGTCGACTATGACGGCTCGTCGGGCTCGAACAACTCGGGAATCAGCCTCGACCGGCCGCTGCCGAACGGTTGGACGACACCCCTCTCCGAGGTCGAGTACCTCTGCTTCTACGACGCGACCACCTGGCCCGTCGGCGAGCGCAGCCCGACTCGGCTCCCCGACGGTTGTACGCCGGCCCTGGTACCGATCAACGTCACCCCACCGACCCTCTCGGCCGGCGCCGGAAGCCCGCGCGCCGGCGAGGTGTTCACGGCCAGTCCCGGCGCCTGGGAAGTGAGCAGCGGCGGGTTCACCTACCAGTGGTCGCGCTGTGGCCCCGAGGGTGCCTGTCAGTCGATCGCCGGCGCCACCGGGACCAGCTACACGGCGAGCGCCGCCGATGCCGGCAAGTCGCTGAAGGTGACCGTCACCGCCACCGCCCCCGGAGGTGAAACGGACTCGGCCGAGAGCAGCGTCGCCGGCGCGATCAGCGGCCACGTCTACGAGGACGAGGCGGCGCCCGCCCATGCCCTCGCGGGTGCGTCGGTCCAGGTCTGCAAGCGCAGCGGCACCCCGTGTCGATCGACGACCACGGACTCCAACGGCTTCTACAAACTCCAGGTCCCGATCTCTGGCAAATACCGCGTGACCGCTTTCCCGCCCGCCTCATCGAAAGCCCTCTCGCACACGCGGACCACGATCGCCCGGGTCCGGCCCGAAGTCGAGAAGACCGGGCAGGACGTGGTCCTCCCCCTTCCCGAGCTGCCACCACCGAGCGTCGGCTTCAGCGGGTCCGGGGTGCGTGGCAGGTCGGCCGAAGGCGTGCCGGTGGTGCACTGGCAGGAACCGTTCGTCCTCGAATACGAAACCGGGATCGATCACGAAGTCGAAGCGAAGGTCGAATTCACCGATGGCCTGGACCTCCGTGTGGCGCCCGACCAGCCGGTCGAACCGAGCCCCGATGACCCTGAAAACGGGATCTTCAAATTTCACATCGACCCGCTGTTCCCGAACCACGGCGCCGCCCGGGTGACGATCATCGACCGCCACCCGGCGAGCAAAGAAGAAGAAGAAAAAGAAGAGAAAGAACAGGAAGAAGAAGAAGCGGAAGAAGAAGAAGAAGAAGACGAAGAAGAAGAAGAAGAAGAAGAAGAAGAAGACGAAGAAGAAGAACGAAGAAGAAGACGAAGAAGAAGAAGAAGAAGAAGAAGAACGCGAAGAAGAAGAAGAAGAAAACGAAGAAGAAGAAGAAGGCCCCGGCGGTCCGGGCGGCGGCCCCGAAGAAATCACCTTCCCGATCTACATCGACCCGAGCGGGCTCGTCCACACGGTCGACGGCGCTCCGCTTGCGGGAGCGACGGTGACACTGCTCCAGTCAGACAGCTTCAACGGCCCGTTTTCCCAGGTCGCCGATGGCTCGGCCGTGATGTCGCCGATGAACCGCAGGAACCCCGACCTCAGCGAAGCCGACGGCCACTTTGGCTGGGACGTGGTCGCCGGTTTCTACAAGGTGAAGGCCGCCAAGGATGGCTGTCACGCACCGGGCAACTCGGGGCAGGCCTTCACTGAAACCGAGGTGCAGACGATTCCGCCGCCGGTGACCAACCTCGACATCAGGCTCGACTGCCCGGCGCCGACACCCGTGCAGAATCTGCAGCTTCCGGCGGCCCGGCTGCGGGCATCCCTTGCGCTTGGTCGTGGCGGCAGGGTGAAGGTGGCGAGGAACGGAACCTTCACGATCAAATCCTCGACGATCGGATGTCCGGCGGAGAGCCGCTCTCCATGCACGGCCGCGGTCGCCGTGAGCGCCCTGGTCCCGAAGAGGAAAAGGAAGGCGAAGCTCGGACTCGGGTCGACGACGGTCACGGTGCTGCCGGGCAAGGCAGTCCCGGTCAGCGGCAGGCTCTCGACCAAGGGCCTGGCCAAACTCAAGGCGCTGCACAAGATCAAGGCCGACGTCTC
Organism: uncultured Solirubrobacterales bacterium; assembly: GCA_963836415.1. Lineage (GTDB taxonomy): Bacteria > Actinomycetota > Thermoleophilia > Solirubrobacterales > 70-9 > VRUE01. The sequence continues at coordinate 243,950 of CAWIJE010000004.1, read as the reverse complement.
TATTCAGGCCGGCGTCCCAGGCGGGGAAGGCGGCAGCGGCACGATCATCGCGACGCTCGTGCCGCCATCCCCCCCTAAACGCTAGCCACCACGCCCACCGGCGTTCTCGTGGCGGGGCCGCATGCCATGGGTGAAGATGCAAACAAGAGTCATTCTCATTAAGCTCCGCGGACTTTGTTCGAGCCCTTCCAGCTCCCGTTCTTCCAGCGCGGCCTGATCGAGATCGCGATCCTCTCGATCCCGGCCGGGCTGCTCGGGACCTGGATCGTCCTGCGCCGGCTCGCCTTCTTCTCGCACGCGGTCGGCACCGCCTCCTTCCCCGGCCTGGTGCTCGCCGACGGCCTCGGCTTCGCCGCGCCGCTCGGCGCCTTCGGCGCGGCGCTCGTCTTTGCCGGCGGCGCCTGGGCCCTGCGGGGGCGCCGGGCGGGGCAGGACGCGGCGGTGGCCCTGGTTCTCGTCGGCTGCCTCGCCGCCGGGGTGATCCTCGCCAGCGACGTCTTCGGCTCCGGCTCGAACATCGAGACGCTGCTCTTCGGCAGCCTCCTCCTGATCGATTCCGGAGACCTCTGGCTCGCCGCCGGGGCCGCCGCCGCCACGCTGCTGGCCAGCGCCCTGATCGGCCAGCACTGGCTGCGGACCGGCTTCGACCCGGCGCTGCCCGGCCCGAGGCGGCCGGGCGCCGGCACCTTCGACGCGATCCTTCTCGCCCTCGTCGCCCTGGCCGGCGTCGCCGCGCTCAGCGTCGTCGGCGCCCTGCTCGTCACCGCGCTCTTCCTCGTGCCCGCGGTGACCGCCCGCCTGCTGACCGAACGGCTGCGCTCGTGGCAGCTGCTCAGCATCGCCCTGGTCGCGCTCGAGGGAGTCGCCGGGCTCTGGCTCTCGGTCGAGACCAACGCCCCTCCCGGGGCGACGATCGCCTGCGTCGCCGGCGCCGTCTTCGTTCTCGTCGCCGCCGGCCGCGAGCTCGCCGGGCGGCCGCGCCTGGTCTCGGCGGCCGCGGCGCTTGCCGCGATCGCCCTGCTTGCCACCGGCTGCGGCGGCAGCGGCGACTCCGGCGACCGGCTCGACGTCGTCGCGACCACCACCCAGCTCGGTGACCTGGTCCGCGAGGTCGGCGGCAACGCGGTCGAGGTCGACCAGATCCTGCAGCCGAACACCGACCCGCACGAGTACGAACCGCGGCCGCAGGACGTGCTCGGCGCCGCCGACGCGAAGCTCGTCTTCGCCAACGGCGACCAGCTCGACGCCTGGGTCGACGAGGTCGTCTCCGACAGCGGCAGCGATGCCCGCGTCGTCGACCTCGGCGCGATCGTCCCCGACCGGCTGCCCGGCGAGAGCAGCGGCGCCGAGGCATCGAGGTACGACCCTCACTGGTGGCATGACCCGCGCAACGCGGAGGCGGCGGTGCGGGCGATCGAGCGGGCACTGGCCGCCGCCGACCCCTCGCGACGGCGCCTCTTCGAACGCAACGCGGCCGCCTACCTGACCGAACTGCGGGCGCTCGACCGCGGCATCGCCCGCTGTGTCGGCTCCGTGCCCCGGGCCCGGCGCAAGCTGGTCACCGACCACGACGCCTTCGGCTACTTCGCCGCCCGCTACGGGATCGACGTGATCGGCGCCGTCATCCCCTCGCAGACGACCCAGGCGCAGCCCTCCGCCAAGGACCTCAGCGAACTGGCGAAGACGATCGAAGCCGCCGGCGTCAAGGCGGTCTTCCCGGAGAGCTCGCTGAGCGCCAAGGTGGCTGACGCGATCGCCGCCCAGACCGGGGCGAGCTCCGATTACACCCTCTACGGCGACACCCTCGGCCCGGCCGGCTCGGCCGGCGCCACCTACCTGAAGATGGAGCAGGCCAACGCCGATGCGATGGTGCGCGGCTTCACGGAAGGGCGCCGGCGATGCCGCCTCGGGTTCTGATCGAGGCCCGCGGGCTGGGCGCCGGCTACGGCGGCAAGACCGTGGTCACCGGGCTCGAGTTCGAGCTCCACGAGGGCGAGGCGATGGCCCTGCTCGGCCCCAACGGCGGCGGCAAGACGACCCTGCTGCGGGCGCTGCTCGGCGAACTGCCGGCGCTGGCCGGCGAGCTGGTCGTCGACGCCCGCTGCGCGACCGTGCCGCAGACCGAGCGCTCGCAGCTCGACTACCCGGTCTCGGCCCTCGACGTCGCCGCGATGGGTTCGCTCTCGCGGCTGCCGTGGTGGCGCCGGCCCGGCCGCCGCGAGCGGGGGGCGGCGCTCGAGGCGCTCGCCCAGGTCGACCTCGCCGACCTCGCCGAGGAGACCTTCGGCCGTCTCTCTGGCGGCCAGCGCCAGCGCGTGCTGATCGCCCGCTGCCTCGTCCAGGAAGCGGGGGTCCTGCTGCTCGACGAGCCCTTCACCGGGCTCGACCGGCCGAGCTCTGAGCGGCTCGAGTCGCTGCTCGGCCGTCTGGCCGGGGAGGGCCGGGCGCTGATCATCGCCACCCACGACCTCGAGCAGGCCCGTCGCTGGGACAGCGTCCTCTGCGTCAACCGACGCCAGATCGCGGTCGGGCCGCCGGATGAGGTCCTCGACCTGCCGGTGCTCGAGGCCACCTACGGCGGCGAGATCGTCGAGATCCCCGGCTCCGGCAAGGCGATCCTGCCACCCCACCACAGCCACTGAGATGCTCGAGCCACTGCACGAAGAGTTCATGCGCCGGGCGATCGCCGAGGTCGCCCTGGTCGGCCTCGCCGGCGGCGCGATCGGCTGCTGGGTCGTCCTCTACCGACTCTCCTACGCGGCCGAGTCGCTCGCCCACTCGATCTTCCCGGGGCTGGTCCTGGCCGCGCTGGCAGGCGTCCCGCTGCTCCTCGGCGGCGCCCCCGCGGTGCTCGTCGCGGCGCTGGCGATCGCGCTGGTCGCCCGCGTCCCGGGGATCAGCCGCGAGGTCGCGGTCGGCGTCGTCGTCACCACTCTTTTCGGCCTCGGCGCGCTGCTGGCGCTCTCCGCCGACTCGCCGCCCGGCCTGCAGGAGCTGCTCTTCGGCGACGTCCTCGGCGCCACCGACGGCGACCTGCTGGCGGCCGCCGCGCTGGCCGCACTGACTGGTCTGACCTTGTTCGTCCTCCACGGCCGCCTGCTCGCCACCGGCTTCGACCGCTCCGCCGCGCGCGGTGTCGGCGCCGCGCCCGCCGCCACCGAAACGGCGCTCTTCATCCTGCTCGCGATCGCGATCGTGATCGCCGTCCAGGGCCTCGGCAACCTGCTCGTCGTCGCCGTCTTCGTCGGCCCTGCCGCCGCCGCCCGCCAGCTCACCGACCGGATCGGTCCGATGCTGGCGCTCTCGGTCGCGATCGCGATCCTCGCCGGCATCGCCGGCCTCTACCTCTCCTACTACGCGGGAACCGCCGGCGGCGCCTCGGTCGCGATCGCGATCGTCGCCGCCTACCTGCTCGCCCAACTACGATCGAACGATGTCCAGAACGGCTGAGAAGAGCTGGGCGGAGCACGCCCTGGCAACTCTCCAGGACGCCGGCCTGCGACGGGGCGGAGCCCGCACCGCCGTGGTCGAGACCCTCGCCCGCCACGACTGCGCGGTGACCGCGATCGAGATCGACGAGGAGCTGCGCCGGCGGCGGGCCGCGGTCGGCAGGGCGAGCGTCTACCGGGCGCTCGACCAGCTCGAGGAGCTCGGCCTGGTGCAGCGCTTCGAGGCTTCCAGGGGGACGGCGAGCTACGAGCGCGTCGACCCCGGCGGGGACCATCACCACCACGCGATCTGCCGGGACTGCGGGCGGATGGTCGCCTTCGAGGATCGCGACCTGGAGCGCGCGATCCACAAGATCGAGGGCGACCTCCCCTTCGAGATCTCCGAGCACGACGTGGTCCTCCGCGGTCGTTGCTCGCGCTGCGCGAACTGACTCGGGCCTAGGGCGCGGCGGCGATCCAGGCGCGCTCCTTGGAGCGCATCGTCGGCGTCGCCAGCAGGCTGCCGAAGCGTCGCCGCAGGGCGCGCGGGAGCGAGTCGTGTCCGGCGGGGAGGAGGGCGGCGAGCTGGCGGTACTCGCGCGCCGCGGCGCTGGTGCGGAAGACGTCGGCGACGGCGCTGAGTAGCTCACCGGGCTCGGCGATCGAGACCCGGGCGATCTCCTCGCCCTCGAGCCTGATCAGCAGCTCGGCGGGATAGGAGCGCGGCGGCGGCGGGCGCAGCTCGGCGGAGAGCGCCGCGCCGATCGCCTCGCCGATCGCGGCCCGGGTCGCGGCGAGGCCGTAGGAACGGGCCCGGGCCCTGCCCAGCCCCTCCTTGGTCGGCACCAGCCGGGCGCCGCCCAGCTCATCGGCGCCGAGCTCGTCGAGCAGGTGGCTGTCGCCGGCGCAGGCGAGGACCGGGATCCCCTCCGCCGCGAGCCCCTGGGCGTAGACCTGGACCTCGCTCAGCGGCTCGCCGTCGAGCGCCACCTCCATCTCCCAGATGAAGCTGTGCGAGGAGAAACCGCGCGGGCTCTTGGTGCGGGCGTGGTGGCCGATCATCACGACCGCGTCGAGCGGCCCGCCGGCCGCCTTGGTGAAGGACGGTTCGGACTCGACCAGGGCAAGGTCGGCGATCGGCCGCACCTCGACCCCGGCCGGCATGCGGTCGCGTTCGACGTTGGTGCCGACCATGTGCCAGTCGCCGACCACGATCCGCTCGACACCCGCCGCCTCGAGGGCGTCGATCGCGGTCAGCACCTCATCGGTCATCAGTCGCCGGCCCCGCGCGTAGGCGCCCGGGTGGGAGGGGAGGCAGTCGCCGTAATCGTCGATCCCCGCGATGCCCTCCATGTCCGCCGCGATCAGGACGTTCACCGGCCCGCAGCCTAGCCTGCCCGCGACGAGGGGCGTTCCTGGCCGCGGCCATCTGGGAACATCCCGCCCGGTGGCAGACGGGGAGCCGAAAAGCGGGGAGGGGGGCCGCGAGGACCTCGCCGAGCTGCTCGCGCGGCGGGCGCTGACCGAGGACGCGGCACGGCCCGATGCGGCCGAGCGCCGCCACGCCGCGGGCGGCCGGACCGCCCGCGAGAACATCGAGGACCTGATCGACGCCGGGACCTTCGTCGAGTACGGGCGCTTCGCGATCGCCGCCCAGCGCGGCCGGCGCGAGCTCGAGGACCTGATCGCCCGGACCCCGGCCGACGGCATGATCGGCGGCACGGCGACCGTCAACGGCGATCTCTTCGGCGCCGAGGCGGCGGCCTGCGCGGTGATCTCCTACGACTACACGGTCCTGGCAGGCACCCAGGGCGCTCTCGGCCACAAGAAGAAGGACCGGCTCTTCGAGCTGATCGAGCGGATGCGGCTGCCGACCGTCTTCTACGCCGAGGGCGGGGGAGGGCGGCCCGGCGACACCGACTACCCGGTGGTCTCGGCACTCGACGTGCGCGCCTTCGCTCTCTGGGCGAAGCTCTCGGGACTGGTGCCGAGGATCGCCGTCGTCGCCGGCCGTTGTTTCGCCGGCAACGCCGTGATCGCCGGCTGCGCGGACCTGATCGTCGCCACCGAGAACGCCTCGCTCGGCATGGGTGGGCCGGCGATGATCGCCGGCGGCGGCCTCGGCGAGGTCGACCCCGACGACGTCGGCCCGGTCGATGTCCAGTCCGCCAACGGCGTCATCGACCTGGTCGTCGCCGACGAGGCCGAGGCGACGGCGGCGACGCGGAAGCTGCTCGGCTACTTCCAGGGCGCCACCGCGCCCGGCACGGCCCCCGACCAGGCGGCGCTGCGAGAGATGGTGCCGGAGCGGCAGCGGCGCGCCTACGACGTGCGGCCGATCGTCGAGACCCTCGCCGACGAGGGGTCGGTCACCTTCCTGCGCGAGCGCTTCGCCCCCGAGATGGTCACCGCGCTCTGCCGGATCGAGGGCCGGCCGGTCGGCCTAATCGCCAACGACACCCGCCACACGGCCGGCGCGATCACCAGCGACGCCGGCGACAAGGCGGCCCGCTTCCTGCAGCTCTGCGACGCCTTCGGCCTGCCCGTCGTCTCGCTGGTCGACACGCCGGGGATGATGGTCGGCCCGGCGGCAGAGGCGACCGGGCTCGTCCGCCACGGCTCGCGGCTGCTGCTCGCCGGCGCCGCCCTGCGGGTGCCTCTGATCGCCGTCGTCCTCCGCCGCGGATACGGGCTCGGCGCCCAGGCGATGGTCGGCGGCGGCCTGCACGAGCCGCTGCTCAGCCTCGCCTGGCCGAGCGCCCATCTCGGGCCGATGGGGCTCGAGGGGGCGGTCCGCCTTGCCCTGCGCAAGGAGCTCGAGGCGATCGCCGACGAGGACGAGCGCGAGCAGCGGGTGCGCGAGCTGACCGCCCAGGCCGAAGACAACGCGAAGGCACTGAACGCGGCGGCGCTGTTCGAGCTCGACGACGTGATCGACCCGGCCGAGACCCGCCCGCTGATCGCCTCGACCCTGCGCGCCGCGGCCGGCACGGTGCCCGAGCCGCGGCCGCGATTCGTCGACGCCTGGTGAGCGCCGCCCTCAGGCCTCGGCCGAGGGAGGCGCCTCTCCTGTCTCGCGTTCGAGCTGGGCGTTGAGCGAGTTGCCGAAGAGGATCGCCAGGTTGGTGATCCAGAGCCAGACGAGCAGGGCGATCAGGCCGGCGAGGGTGCCGTAGGTCTTGTCGTAGGAGCCGAAGTTGGCGACGTAGAAGGCGAAGGCGGCGGAGGCGACCGCCCAGACGACGATCGCGACCAGGCTGCCCGGCGTCACCCAGCGGAAGCCGCGCAGCTCGGCGTCGGGCGAGAGGTAATAGAGAACGCTGACCATGAGGACGAAGATCAGCGCCATCACCGGCCACTTGACGATCTCCCAGAGGGTGACCGCGGTCGAGCCGATCCCCAGCGGGCCGGCGATCGCGTTGACGATCGGCCCGGTGAGGACGAGGCCGAGGGCGAGCATCGCGGCCAGCAGGACCATCGCCAGGGTGATCGCGATCTGCAGCGGCCGCAGTTTCCAGAAGGGCCGTTCCTCCTCGGCCCCGTAGATGACGTTGGAGGCGCGGATGAAGGCGCCGACGTACCCCGACGCCGACCAGAGGGCGATGAGCAGGCCTACGACGAAGGCGACGCCGGCCGTGCCCCTGCTGGAGGCGATCGATTCGACCGGACCCTTGAAGGTTTCCGCCGCCGAGCTGGGGCCGAGTTCGGTGATCACTTCGGTCACCTCGCGGGTCGTCGTCTGGGCGTCGCCGACCAGGCCGATGACCGAGACCAGCGCGATCAGCGCCGGGAACAGCGCCAGCAGGCCGTAGTAGGTGAGGGCCGCCGCCCAGTCCGAGAGGTTGTCTTCTTTGAATTGGGCGAGGGTCTGCTTGAGGACCGAGACGGTGCGGTGCATGGCTAGGTCCGACCGAGGGTCGGAGGCGGCTCATCCGGAGCGGAGCCGGCGGCTGCGTACTCGCCGCCCCGCAGGCGCTTGGCGCGACCCTCGAGGACCGCCTCGCGCAGCGCGGCGCGGTAGCGGCCCGGTCCCCAGTAGCGGGCGCCGACCCGGCGGCCGAGCTCGCGCCGGTCGGCGCTGCCGCGCTCGCGGAGAGCGCGGTCGATCATCGCCACCTCGCGCTCGCGCCCGGTGTCGGGGCCCCAGAGCGGCATCGAAACCGGCATCCCCGGAGATGTGCGCGACGAGCCCGGCCCGGGCCGAAAGCGCCGCGGCGGGCGAGCGGATGGGGGCGGCGTCTCGCGCTCCTCGTCGGCCGCCGTCGTCGAGTCGCCGTCGCCTTCGCCGGTCGCGGTCAGCGGTTCGGCGATGTCCTCGAGCGGGCGCTGCTCCGCCTTGACGCCGAAGAAGAGCTCGGCGATGCCGCCGATCGCCATCGTCACGGCGCCGATGAAGAAGCCGATCGCGACCTGGCTTTCGCTGCCGGTGTTGATCAGGTGACCGAAGAGCAGCGGGCCGGCGATCCCGCCCGCCGCCGTGCCGACCGCGTAGAAAAAGGCGATCGAGAGCGCCCGCGACTCCATCGGGAAGATCTCGCTGACGGTCAGGTAGGCGGAGCTGGCGCCGGCCGAGGCGAGGAAGAAGATCGCCAGGACGAAGGCCATGAAGGACCAGGTGGTGAGGCTGCCGTCGAGCAGGAAGAAGCCGAGCACGGCCGTGATCACCGCCGAGCCGAGGTAGGTGCCGGTGACCATCGGCTTGCGGCCGACCGTGTCGAAGAGGCGGCCGAGGGTGAGCGGGCCGAGGAAGTTGGAGAAGGCGAAGATCGCTATGTAGATCGGGACCGCGCCGGCGGAGACCTCGAAGAATTCGGTCAGCAGGGTGCCGAGGTCGAAGGTGACGGCGTTGTAGAGGAAGGCCTGGCCGACGAAGAGGGAAAGGCCGAGAATCGTCCGCCGCGGGTATTTCGAGACCGCCGTGCGGGCGATCTCGCCAAAGCTGATCCGCTCGCGCGGGTGGACTTCGATCGAGCCCTCCGGCTCCTCGAGGTCCTCGCCGGTCTGCTCTCGGACTTCGTCCTCGATTTCGGCGACGATCGCCTCGGCCTCGTCCTCACGGCCGTGGATGAAGAGCCAGCGCGGGCTCTCCGGCACGTTGCGGCGGACGAGGAGGATGCCGACGCCGAGCGTCGCGCCGATGATGAAGGCGAGGCGCCAGCCGAGGTCGGCGGCGAAGAGCGCGGTGTCGAGTAGGGCGATCGAGGCGAGCGCCCCGGCTGCCGCCCCGGCCCAGTAGCTGCCGTTGATGATCAGGTCGACACGGCCGCGCACGCGGGCCGGGATCAGCTCGTCGATCGCCGAGTTGATCGCTGCGTACTCGCCGCCGATCCCGGCCCCGGTGAAGAAGCGGGCGACGAAGAAGTAGAGCGGCGAGAAGGAGAAGGCGGTGGCGATCGTCGCCGCGATGTAGACACCGAGGGTGAGGAGGAAGAGCTTCTTGCGGCCCAGGCGGTCGGTCAGCTGGCCGAAGAAGAGCGCCCCGACGCAGGCGCCGGCGACGTAGAAGGCGGCGGCGGTGCCGATCTGGCTGGGGTCGAGCGTCAGGCCGCTGCCGGATTCGGTCAGGCGGCCGCTGATGCTGCCGACGATCGTCACCTCGAGGCCGTCGAGGATCCAGACCGTCCCCAGGCCGATCACGATCATCCAGTGGAAGCGGGACCAGGGCAGCCGGTCGAGGCGAGCCGGGATCCGCGTCTCGATCGTCTTCTCCTCACCCCCTGGCATGGCAGCGAGGTACCCCTCGCCGGTCGCTCAAAACCGTTTTGGCAATCGCGCCTCCGATGCGTAGGTGCGCCGCCCGCGGGTAAATGAAGCGTGTTCGCAGTCGACCGGAAAGGAACACGGATGCCACCGCGAGGCGTGAAAAAAGGGACGAAGCGGGCTCGTCAGTACGAGCACATCAAGGCGAGCGAGAAGAGCGAGGGGCGCTCGGAGAAACGCGCCGAGGAGATCGCGGCGCGGGCCGTGAACAAGGAAAAGGCGCGCGCGGGCGAGTCGCGCACGTCCTCACGCAGCTCGACCAGGGGAGCCTCGGCGAGCAGCAGGGGAGGCAGGCGCTCCGGCAGCGGGCCCGGCGGGCGAACCCGGGACCAGCTCTACAACGACGCCAAGAAGCTCGGCATCGAAGGGCGCTCGTCGATGAGCAAGGCCCAACTCCAACACGCGGTGGCCGGCGCAAGCAGCTGACGAGCGACGATTGTCCTCCCCTGAAACGGGGTATCCGCGACCCATGCGCTACTTCCATATCTGTGCGCACGAGCAGTTCGAGCCGGCGGACCTGCTGCGTCAGGCCGTCGCGGCGGAAGCGGTCGGCTTTGACGGCATCGGCTGCAGCGATCATCTGCAGCCCTGGTGGGAGGGCGGCGAGTCCGGCCAGGCCTGGGTCTGGCTCGGCGCCGCCGGTCACGCGACCAAGGACGTCGCCCTGGGGACCGCGGTGACGCCCGCCGGGCCTCGCTACCACCCGGTTCTGATCGCGCAGGCCTGGGCGACGCTGGAGCAGCTGTTCCCGGGCCGGCCCTACCTCGGCATCGGCTCCGGCGAGTCGCTCAACGAGTCGCCGCTGGGGGCCGAGTGGCCGCCCCCCGGGAAGCAGATCGAGCGCATGGAGGAGGCGCTGGAACTGATCAAGGTCCTCTTCGAGGGCAAGACCGTGAGCGGCGAGGGCGCGCATTTCAGCGCCGACGGGGCGGTGCTCCACACCCGGCCCGATCGGCGCCCTCCGATCTACGTATCCGCCTTCGGCCCCGAAGCCGCCGCGGTCGCCGGGCGCCAGGGCGACGGACTCTGGACGCTGGCCGACCAGGAGACGGTGCCGTCGATCCTCGATGCCTACCGTGGCGCCGCCGACGACGCCGGGCGGGCACCCGGCGAGATCGTCCTGCAGGCGGCCTTCTCCTGGGCCGAGGACGACGACGCCGCGCTCGAGGGGGCCCGGGTCTGGAAGGGAGCGCAGCCGAAGGAGTTCTACACCGAGGCCTGGCACGACCCGGCGGCGATGTCCGAGCATGCCGAGAAGCAGGTCTCCGACGACGACCTGAAGGAGGCGATGATCATCTCCTCCGACCCCGACCTCCACGCCGAGCGGGTGCGCCAGGTCGAAGAGCTCGGCGCGACCACCGTGGCCCTGATGAACAACTCCGGCGCCGATCCGGTCACCGCGGTCGACGTCTACGGCCACCAGGTCCTGCCGCGGCTGACTCGATCACTGAGCCGCGGCTAGCGTTGAGGGCCGCCATCATCAACAGCTTCGACGAGCCGCCGCGGGTCGCTGACTTCGAGCAGCCCGCCCCGGCCCAGGGCTCCCTGGTCGAGGTCTCGGTCGCCGGCCTCAACCCGGTCGACAGGACGATCGCGGCCGGCAAATTCCCTAACCGCGAGCCGGCCCTGCCCTCGGTCGCGGGGCTCGAGGGCGTCGGCTCGATCGACGGCCGCCGGGTCTATTTCGACGCTTCGATTCCGCCCTATGGATCGATGGCCGAGTGGACCGCAATCGATCCCGCGGTCGCGATCGAGGTCCCCGACGGGGTCGACGACGGCCTCGCCGTCAGCTTCGGCATCTCCGGCCTCGCCGCCTGGCTTGCGCTGACCTGGCGCGCCGAGCTGCAGCCGGGGGAAAGCGTCCTCGTGCTCGGCGCCAGCGGCGTCGTCGGCCAGATCGCGGTCCAGGGCGCCCGCCTCCTCGGCGCCGGCCGGGTGGTGGCGGCGGCGCGCAGCGAGGAGGGGCTCGACCGGGCCCGCGAGCAGCTCGGCGCCGACGCCGTCGTCGAGCTCGACGACGGTGACGACCTCTCGGAGCGGCTGGCGCATGCGGCAGGCGGCGGCTTCGACGTCGTCATCGACCCGATCTGGGGGGCGAGCGCGATGGCCGCGATCGGCGCCCTCAATCAGGAGGGCCGCCTGGTCCAGGTCGGCCACTCGGCCGGGCCGACGGCGGAGGTCCCGGCCCGCCTCTTCCGCGACAAGCTGGCGCGGATCATCGGCCACACGAACTTCAAGGCGTCGGCGGAGCAGAAACGGGAGGCCTTCGCGGCGATGTGCCGCCATGCGGCCGCCGGCGAGCTGAGCGTGCCGGTCGAGCGCGTCCCACTGGGCGATCTCGACTCGGTCTGGGAGGGACAGAGCCCTCATAAGAAGACCGTCCTGGAGGTGTGAGCGTGAACGAGGAGTCGAAGGTGCCCGAGGAAGGCGACAGCGTCGACGAGCGCGACGCGGACGAGCGCGAGACCGAGGCGGCGGAAGCGGAAGCCCGGGAGATCGGCGGCAAGGTGGAGCCGCTCTCTGACGACCCGGCGCAGGAGCCGCTCGAAGAGGCCGGTCAAGGTGAGTCGGAGGGTTTCGAGCAGGCCGAGCGGCGGCTCGAGGATGTCGCCGAGCACGGCGACCAGCATCGCTTCCCCGACCGCGACGTGCCGCCGAGCGAGGAGGCCGGCAGCGGCTAGGCGTCGGCGACCGGCAGCTTGTCGGTGATGCCGGTCAGCTCGAGCACGCGGGCGACCGCCGCGGACTCGCTCATCCGGAAGCGCATCCGACCGTCGCTCTCGCGCAGGGCGGAGACGATCAGGGCGATCCCGGTCGAGTCGATGAACTCGAGTTCCCGCATGTCGATGACGATCGGCCCGCCGGCGGCGAGGGCCTCCTCGAGCGCGGTCTGAAACGGGCCGCAGTTGCCGAGATCGAGCTCGCCGCGCAGCGAGATCAGCTCGCCACCGCGGTCGTCCCGCGACCTCAGCGTCTCGAGTTTCGATGGGGCATAGGCCCCGTGATCAGCAGCCAAGGCAACTCCTCGGTCTCGCGTTGTCCTCTTCCCGGATTCCGCCCCCAGGCGGTGAATCCTGCCGAAATCCTAGCGCTACGGATTCGCCGCCTGCAACACGGGTAGCAGTCGCCGCAGTGAAGGCCATGATCACCAGCGGCACATCATTGCCGGCGCGTCCTTCGGAGTAGGCGCTAGCCGGTGGCTTCTTCCTTGGCCGGGTCCTTGCCCGGCCAGGTCCCGGTGGTCTTGGCGAAGCCGCTGCGCACGCCGTGGTCGACCAGCCCTTTGACGAGACGGAAGACGGCGCCCTCGACCGCCAGCGCGGCGACCAGCTTCGGCCAGGAGACCTCGCGGTTGTCGGGCTCGGGCGGGTCCTCTTCGTCGAAGGCGGCCCAGAGCCGCTCGAAGCCCTTCTGCGCGATCAGGCCGGCGAGCAGGCCGCTGACGATTCCGATCGGGGCGAAGATCAGCTTCATGCGGGCAGGCTACCCGTGAGCGGTCGTTTGAAGCGCTCGGACTGCTCCGGCCCCGGGATCCGTCGCCGCGGCCGGGGCCGTGGCTTCTCCTACGAGGACGCCGAGGGAAGGCGGATCGAGGACGAGGAGACGGTGGCCCGGATCGCCGAGCTGGCGATCCCGCCTGCCTGGCGCGAGGTCTGGGTCTGCTCCGACCCGCTCGGACACATCCAGGCGACCGGCGTCGATGAAGCCGGCCGCACCCAGTACCTCTACCACGAGCGTTGGCAGCAGCGGGCCGCGGCGCGCAAGTTCGAGGCGACCCGTGCCTTCGCCGCCCGGCTGCAGAAGCTGCGCCGGGTTGCCGCCCGCGACCTGAAGCTCGAGGGGATGCCGCGTGAGCGCGCCCTCGCCTGCGCCGTGCGCCTGCTCGATCTCGGCTTCTTCCGGATCGGCGGCGAGCGCTACGCCGAGGAGAACGAGAGCTTCGGGCTGGCGACCGTGCTGCGCGAGCACGTCTCGATCGGCGATGGCGAGGTCGTCTTCGACTTCCCGGCGAAGAGCGGACAGCGCCGGGTGCAGTCGATTCGCGACGCCGCGGTCAGGGAGGCGATCGAAGCGATGCGCAGGCGTCGCTCGGGCCCGGACGGCCTGCTCGTCTACAAGAGCGGACGCGAGTGGCATGACGTCCGCTCCGCCGAGATCAACGAGTACATCCAGGAAGGGATCGGCGAGGAGTTCTCGGCCAAGGACTTCCGCACCTGGCACGGCACGGTGCTGGCCGCGGTCGAGCTCGCGGTCGCCGGGCCGCCGGAGACGAAGGCAGCCGCCGAGCGGTCGATCCGCGCCGCGATCGAGAGCGTCGCCGAGGCGCTTGGCAACACACCGGCGGTGGCCCGCAGCTCCTATATCGACCCGAAGCTGCTCGACTGCTTTCGCGAGGGGGCGACGATCGCCCTGCCGCGCTCCGCGAGCGGCGGCAGCTTCGGCCCGCGCCAGCGCACGAAGATCGAGCGCGAGGTGCTGTCGCTGCTCGGGTGACGGTTCGGATCGAGCGGATCGGGTAACTCGACCGCTATGGCATCGATCAAATCGAAGCTCGCCCGCGGCGCGGTCAAGACCACCGCCAAGCACACGGCGCGCGGCGCGGCCTCGAAGGTCACCCGCACGCCGATGCGCTCGACGACCCTGCTCGCTCTCGGCGCCGTCGCCGGCTTTCTCGCCGGCCGGCTGCTCAGCCACCAACCGAAAGGCGTCCAGGCATGACCAGTTTGAGGGCCCTGTTGTTGCCGATCGCCGTCCTCTGTGCCTTCGCGCTCGCCTCCTGCGGCGGTGGAGGTGACAGCACCTCGACCGAAACCGAAGCGGAGGCCGGCGGCAAGGCTTCCCCGGCGACGGTGCCGACCGAAGCCGAAGCCGGCGAAAAGGTCGAGCGGTCGGTCAAGGTCGACATCGCCGACTTCGCCTACGACCCCGATCCGGTCCGGGTCCAGGAAGGCGGCAAGGTGATCTGGATGAACGAGGACGCGGCGCCGCACACGGCAACCGCCGACGACGGCAGCTTCGACACCGGCACGATTGAGGAAGGCAAGATCCAGTCGGAAACCTTCAAGGAGCCGGGGACCTACGCCTACCACTGCGAGATCCACCCGACGATGCACGGCACCGTCGAAGTGGTCGAAAAGGATTAGTCAGCCCGAGCCCTGTTGCTCGAGCTCGGCCTCGATCGCCGTCCGCACCGCCTCGATCGCCCTGCCGCGGACCCGAAGCTTGGTCGCCGCGTGGGCCTCGGCGTTGAGCCCGGTGAGCTCCTCGGCCCCCACGGCGCTCGCCCGCAGGAACTCTTCGGCGGGGACGACACGGTCGAGGAAGCCGGCCTCGACCGCGGCCGCCGGCTCGAACATCGCCGCGGTGCCGAGGGCACGGTCGAAGTCGGCGGGCCGCAGGCGGTGGCGCGCCAGCTCGACCACGAAGAGGGGGACGGTGAGGCCGATCTTGACCTCGTTGAGGCCGAGCTTGAAGGGGCCGTCGACGCCGATCCGCAGGTCGGCGCAGAGCGGCAGGAAGGAGCCGGCCGCGATCGCGTGGCCGCTGACCGCGGCGAGCACCGGCCGGGGGAAGGCGAGCAGGCGCTCGCAGAGAGTGGCGCCGAGGGTCAGCATCTCGACGATCCGCTCCGCTTCGTTCTGGAAGACGTTGAGGTCGAAGCCGGCCGAGAAGTAGCCCTCGCGGCCGGTCAGGACGACGACCGCCCCGTCATTCTCGGCCCGGTCGAGGTCGGCGTGAAGCGCCTCCAGCATCGGGATCGAGAGCGCGTTGACCTTGCCGTCGTCGAGCCTGATCGTGGCGACGCCTGAGTCGAGTTCGTAGGTGGTGAGTTGGGCCATCGCGGTGGAGCCTATGCGCCTGCTACCGTCAGTCCTCGGCCGGCCACTTATTCGCCGGCTTGAAAAGTGGCGACGACAGGGAAGAAGCAAGAGAGGGTAATCGTCCGGTTCGCCGGCGATTCAGGCGATGGCATGCAGCTCGTCGGCGGCCGTTTCACCGCCGCCACCGCGGCCCTCGGCAACGACCTCTCGACGCTCCCCGACTTCCCGGCCGAGATCCGCGCCCCGGCCGGCACTCCGCACGGCGTCTCCGCCTTCCAGATCCACTTCGCCTCGCGCGACATCCTCACCCCCGGCGACCACCCGAACACCCTGGTCGCGATGAACCCGGCGGCGCTGAAGGCGAACCTGAGGACGCTGGAGGCGGGTGGCACGGTGATCGTCAACGAGGACGCCTTCACCGACAACAACCTGCGCAAGGCCGGTTACGACGAGAACCCGCTCGACGACGGCACCCTCGACGGCTACCAGCTCTTCCGCGTGCCGATGACGTCGATCGCGACCCGCGCCACGGAAGACATCGAGGGGCTGAAACCGGCGGAGGGGCAGCGGACCAAGAACATCTTCGCCCTCGGCCTCCTCTCCTGGCTCTACGGCCGGCCGATCGAGGCCTCGATCTCCTGGCTGGAGACCAAGTTCGCGAAAATGCCGGCGATCAAGGAAGCGAACCTCGCCTCCTTCAAAGCGGGTTACAACTTCGGTGAGACCGCCGAGCTGGCGACTACCCCGATCGAGATCGAGCCGGCGCCGCTCGACCCCGGCGAGTACCGCAACGTCGACGGCACCGCGGCGCTCTCGCTCGGCCTGATCGCCGCCAGCGTCAAGAGCGGCCTGCAGCCCTTCTTCGCCACCTACCCGATCACGCCGGCGTCCGAGATCCTCCATCACCTCGCCCGCCACGACAACTTCGGCGTCCGCACCGTTCAGGCCGAGGATGAGATCGCGGCGGTCAACATGGCGGTCGGCGCCGCCTTCGCCGGCCACCTCGGGATCACCGCGACCAGCGGCCCCGGGATGGACCTCAAGGCGGAGACGATCGGGCTGGCGGCGATGCTCGAGCTGCCGCTGGTGATCATCGACGTGCAGCGCGCCGGGCCCTCGACCGGGATGCCGACCAAAACCGAGCAGACCGACCTGCTGATGGCGATCCACGGCCGCCATGGCGAGTCGCCGCTGCCGGTGATCGCCGCCTCGACCCCCGCCGGCTGCTTCGACGCCGCGGTCGAGGCCGTGCGGGTCGCGGTCCGCTATCGCACCCCGGTGATCCTGCTCAGCGACACCTTCCTCGCCAACTCCTCCGAGCCCTGGCGCATTCCCGACACCGCCGACCTGCCCGAGATCGACCCCAAGTTCGCCGAGGGGCCGAACGCCGGCGACGAGTTCCTGCCCTACCTGCGCGACGAGAGCGGCGCCCGGCCTTGGGCGATCCCCGGCACTCCCGGCCTTCAGCACCGGATCGGCGGCCTCGAGAAGGACAACGGCAGCGGCAACATCAGCTACGACCCGCAGAACCACGCGCTGATGACCGAGCTGCGCGCGAAGAAGATGGTGAAGCTGTCAGAGGAAATGCCGGGGCTCGGGGTCGAGGCCGACGAGGGCGCCGAACTGCTCGTGCTCGGCTGGGGCTCGACCTACGGCGTGATCCAGGCTGCCGCCCGGCGCGTGCGCGAGAAGGGGATCGCGATCGCGACCGCCCACCTGCGCTATGTCGATCCGCTGCCCGCCAATACCGGCGAGGTCGTCCGCTCCTTCGACAAGGTCCTGATTCCGGAGCTCAACACCGGCCAGCTGCTCGGCATGATCCGCGGCAACTACCTGGTCGACGCGATCGGCTACAACAAAATGGAGGGCCTGCCGATCTTCGCCGAGGAGCTCGAGGGAGCGATCCTGGAGGCACTCACATGAGCGGCAACGGTGTGGTCAAAAACGGAAGCGGTGACGGTGGCACGGCGACCCTGACCAAGGGGGACTTCCAGTCCGACCAGGAGACGCGCTGGTGCCCTGGCTGCGGCGACTACGCGATCCTCGCCAGCGTCCAGGCGCTGATGCCCGAACTCGGCGTGCCGCCGGAGAAAACGGTCTTCATCTCCGGCATCGGCTGCGCCGGCCGCTTCGTCTATTACATGGACACCTACGGGATGCACGGCATCCACGGCCGCGCCCTTGCCCTGGCGACAGGCATCGCGACCGCTCGCGACGACCTCTCGGTCTGGGTCGTCAGCGGTGACGGCGACGCGCTCTCGATCGGCGGCAATCACCTGATCCACGCCCTGCGCCGCAACGTGCCGATCAAGCTGCTGCTCTTCAACAACCAGATCTACGGCCTGACCAAGGGCCAGTACTCGCCGACCAGCGAGAAGGGCAAGATCACCAAGTCGACCCCGTTCGGCTCCGAGGACCACCCGTTCAACCCGGCCGCACTGGCGCTCGGGGCGGAGGCCTCCTTCGTCGCCCGCACGATCGACGTCGAGAAGAAGCACGTCGCCGCGACCCTGCGCGCCGCCGCCGAACACGAGGGCTCCGCCTTCGTCGAGATCTACCAGAACTGCAACGTCTTCAACGACGGCGCCTTCGACGCCGTCCGCGGCAAGGCCGGCCGGCCGAACCAGATCAAGCTCGAGCACGGCCAGCCGATCCGCTACGGCGAGGAGCTCGAGCACGGTGTGATCCTCAACGGCGACGGCAGCCTCGAAACCGCGGCGATCGCCGACGTCGGCATCGACGCCCTCGTCGTCCATGACGCCCATCGCGAGGACCCGAGCTACGCGACGGCGCTCGCCCGCCTCGCGGAAGCGCCGACCGGGCCGACCCCGATCGGCGTCCTGCGTGACATCAAGCGCCCCGTCTACGGCGCCGGCCGCCAGCAGGAGCTGGCCCCGGCCCACGCCGGCAAGTCGCTCGCCGACGTCGACGAGCTGCTGCGCTCGGGCGACACCTGGAACGTGGCCTAGCGCCGCTTCCTCGTAGGATCGGCGGGATGAAGCCGGTGATCGTCTCGACCCAGGTCGGCAAGTCCTCGCAGGAGGTCTTCGAGTACCTCGACCTGCTCGCCAACCACGCCCCCTTCCTCGACCACTTCCTGGTCGACTGGAAATTCTCCGGCCCGGACCGCGGGGTGGGGGCGAAGGCGGAGGCCAGGGCCTCGGCGCCGATGAGCCAGGACTGGACCGAGTTCGAGGTGATCGAGGTGGAGCCGGGGAAGAAGATCGTCGAGGACGGCGTCGGCCTCAAGGGCAAGCGCCACACCCGCGGCACCTACCGGCTCGAGCCGCTCCCCGACGGCGGCACCAGGATCGAGTTCGAGCTCGAGTGGCTCGCCGCCTCGAAAGCCGAACGCCTGTTGCCGCCGATGATGCACGCATTCGTCAAGCGCTCAAACGCAAAGTCGATGCGGCGTCTGAAGAAGATCCTCGAGGGCTAGGCTGCACGGATGGCCGAGCTCCGCTTCCGAATCTCGATCTCGCTCGACGGCTTCGTCGCCGGCCCGAACCAGAGCGAGGAGAACCCGCTCGGCGAAGGCGGCATGGGATTGCACGAGTGGGTCTTCCCCCTGGCCGCCTTCAAGAGCGCCCACGGCCGTGGTGACGAGGGCATCGTCAACGCCAGCAGCCCGGTGGTCGAAAAGGCGACCGAGAACATCGGCGCCCAGATCATGGGGCGAGGGATGTTCGGCGGTGGCCCCGGGCCCTGGACCGAGGATCCGCCCTGGCAGGGTTGGTGGGGAGAGGAGCCGCCGTTCCACGTCCCGGTCTTCGTCCTCACCCACCACGAGCGCGAGCCGCTCGAGCTCGGGGAGACGACCTTCCACTTCGTCACAGACGGCGTCGAGTCGGCCTTGAGCCAGGCGAAGCAGGCGGCCGGCGGGCAGGACGTCCTGCTCGGCGGCGGCGCCGAGGCCGCCCGCCAGTTCCTCGCCGCCGGCCTCGTCGACGAGATGCAGCTCAGCCTGGTGCCGATCCTGCTCGGCTCCGGCGAGCGCCTCTTCGACGGCGTCGGCGACTCGGTCGCGGGCTTCGAGCAGGTCGGCGCGGTCGAGGCCCCCGGGGTCACCCACCTGACCTACCGCGCGTCTACTTAGACCCGCTTTCGATCAGGCGCTCGGCGAGTTTCCTCATGCCGCGCTCGAGCGCGGCCTTGGCGGCGCCCTCCCAATCTGTCTCACGATCGGGCGGCGGCTCGACGCCGGCCTCGCGCAGGGTGGCGATGTCCTTGAAGTCGAGCAGCTCCTGACGCTGGTTGATCAGCGCTTCGCGCAGCTTCGGGCGGCGCTCGCGGATCGCGTTGTCGAGCAGCGCCTCGAGCGTGCCGTGCTCGCGCAGTAGGGCCGCCGCTGTTTTCTCGCCGACGCCCTTCGCCCCCGGGAGCCCGTCGGAGGGGTCGCCGCGCAGGGCGATGAAGTCGGGGACCTGGCCGGGGTCGATGCCGTAGCGCTCGCGGACCCCGTCGGGAGTCACCTCTTCGGCCCCTTTGCCGCCGGTGCGGACGTAGAGGACAGTGGTCGCCTCCGTCGCGCACTGGTACATGTCGCGGTCGCCGGTCAGGATCAGCGTCTGCCCGCCGGCCTCCGACTCGCGTTCGGCGTAGGTGCCGAGCAGGTCGTCGGCCTCGAGGTCCTTACTGGCGCTCACCGTCCAGCCGAAGGCCTCGAAGAAGTCGCGGCAGTCGGCCCACTGCGGCGCCAGCCGGTCGGGCACCTCGGGGCGCTCGGCGTGGTAGTCGGGGTAGAGCTCGGTCCTGTAGGAGGCGGCGTCGGGGCCGAAGCAGAGGGCGACCGCGCGCGGCCCGTGCAGCTCGACCTCGCGCAGGATCAGGTTGGCCGAGCCGAGCAGCGCGTTGACCGGCTTGCCGTCGGCGCCGACGATCGTTTTCGGCAGCGCGTAATACGCGCGAAAGAGCATCGAAGGCGTATCGACGACAAGCAGCGGCCCGGCCACCGCCCAACCCTACGGCCGACGGGCCGCAAACACGATCCCGACGCACGAAATCGGCCCGTCGGCGGGGGGATGGCGTACGGTGCGGCGATGGCGGGCGAGCAGGGGCCGAGGATTGCGCCGGGTGACCGAAGCGAGATCGGCTGGCGCAACTGGGCGATCGCGAACGGGGCCGGGTTGGCGGCGCGCGGCAACCCGCCGCGGATCTTCACCACCCTCGGTCGCCACCGCCGGCTCTTCCGCGCCTGGATCCGCTTCGCCGGGGCCCTGATGCCGCGCGGCAAGCTGCCCCGCGCCGAGACCGAGCTGGTCATCCTGCGCGTCGCCCACAACAGCGGCAGCGAATACGAGTGGAGCCACCACGAGCGGCTCGGCAGGCGGGCCGGGCTCAGCGACGAGGAGATCTCACGGGTGCGCCAGGGCCCGGACGCCCCGGGATGGTCGGAGCGCCGCGCCCTGCTGCTGCGGGCGGCCGACGAGATGCACGCCGAGCGCAAGATCAGCCGTGAGCTCTGGGCGCCTCTCGCCCTCGAGCTCGATGACGTGCTGCTGATCGAGCTCTGCATGCTGATCGGCCACTACGAGATGCTGGCGATGACTTTGAACACGCTCGAAGTCGAGCCCGAGCGGCCCGCGCGGCTGTGAGGCGCCGGGCGGGGACCGGCGACCTGGCCGGCCGGCGGACGCTGGTCACCGGCGCGGCCAGCGGCATCGGCCGGGCGACCGCCGAAGCGGCGGCGGCCCGCGGCGCCGAGCTCTACCTCACCGACCTGCGGGCCGACGGTCTCGAGGCCACCTCCACCGCGATTCGCGCCCGCGGCGGCAAAGTCGCCTACTCGCGGGCGGTCGACCTCACCGACCACGACGAGGTGGTCGCGATGGCCGCCGAGGTCCATCGCGACGGGGTCAGCATGGACCTGGTCATGAACGTCGCCGGGATCGCGGTCTGGGGCACGATCGAGGAGCTCGAGCACAGCCAGTGGGTGCGGGCGATCGACGTCAACCTGGTCGGCCCGATCAGCGTCCTCGAGTGCTTCGTGCCGCCGATGATCGAGGCCGGGCGAGGCGGCCACATCGTCAACGTCTCCTCCGCCGCGGGCCTCTTCGGCCTCGCCTGGCACGCGCCCTACAGCGCGACGAAGTTCGGCCTGCGCGGCGTCTCAGAGGTGCTTCGCTTCGACCTCCGCCGCCACCGCATCGGGGTCAGCCTGGTCTGCCCGGGAGGGGTCAGGACGCCCCTGGTCGAGACCGTCGAGATCGCCGGCATCGACCCCTCCGAACCGGCCTGGGCCCGTGAGATCAAGCGCTTCGAACGCCACGCGATCAGCCCCGAGCGGGCGGCGGAGAGGATCCTCGAGGGGGTCGAGAAGGGCCGCTACATGATCTACACCTCGGCCGACGTCCGGGCGATGCACTGGATCCAGCGCAAGTTCTCGCCGCCGTACGTGCTGGTGATGCGGCTGCTCAGCGCCCGCTTCGAGCGGCTCGCGGCCAGGCAGCGGAGGCCGGCTCCCTAGGTTCCCTAGATTCCCGGGCGTGCCCAACGCCCTTCATATCGAGGATCTGGTCAAGCGCTACCCGACCGGGGTCGAGGCGCTGCGCGGGGTCTCGCTCGAGATCAAGCAGGGCGAGCTCTTCGGCCTGCTCGGCCCCAACGGCGCCGGCAAGTCGACCCTGATCCACTGCACGACCGGCCTGGCGCAGGTCAGCTCGGGCAGGATCGAGATCTTCGGCCACGACGCGATCGAGGACTACGGCGAGGCGCGGCAGGCGGTCGGGCTGGCGCCGCAGGAGCCCAATCTCGACTGGTTCCTGACCGTCGCCGAGAGCCTCGACTACCACGCCGGCTATTTCGGCATGCCGAAGAAGGAGCGGCGCGAGCGCACCGAAGAGCTGCTCGAGACCTTCTCGCTGACCGAGAAGCGCGACGAACGCACCCGCACCCTCTCCGGCGGCATGAAACGGAGGCTGATCCTGGCCAGGGCGATGATGCACCGGCCGCGGCTGCTGATCCTCGACGAGCCGACCGCCGGGGTCGACGTCGAGCTGCGGCTCGAGCTCTGGCACTACGTGCAGCGGATCAACAACGAGGGCACCTCGATCCTGCTCACGACCCACTACCTCGAGGAGGCCGAGCAGCTCTGCGACCGGATCGCCTTCATCAACGGCGGTGAGATCGTCGGCGAGGGGACCAGCGACCAGCTGGCGCAGAAATACGGCGTCGAAAACCTCGAGGACGCCTACCTGACGCTGGTCGGCCGCAAGGAGCTCTCGCGCTCGCACGCCGAGGTCGAGGTCGAGGCATGAGCCGTTGAGCACCGCGCAGATCCGCTTCGCGACGCTCTGGCGCCGCGAGGTCAACCGCTTCATGAAGATCAAGAAACAGACGCTGGGCGCGCCCCTGCTCGAAACCTTCCTCTACATCACCGTCTTCGGCGCGGCCCTGGGCTCGCGGATCAAGCACCTGCACGGGATCGACTACATCCTCTTCGTCATCCCCGGCCTGATCATGATGGCCTTCTCGACCAACGCCTTCGCCAACAACTCGTCCTCGATCCTGCAGCAGAAATTCCAGGGGGCGATCCAGGACCAGCTCTCCTCGCCGGCCTCGCCGCTCGAGCTGCTCCTGGCCTTCAGCCTCGGCGGCTTCGTCCGCGGCCTACTGGTCGCGATGCTGGCCTTCATCGTCTCGGTGGTCCTGGTCGGCCTGCCCGTCGACCACGTCCTCGTGCTCATCCCCGGCCTCTTCCTGGTCGGTTTCTTCTTCTCCCAGCTCGGGGTCCTGATCGGCGTCCGTGCCGAACAGTTCGACGACGTCGCCTTCGCCCAGACCTTCATCCTGCAGCCGCTGATCTTCCTCGGCGGCGTCTTCTACTCGGCCGCCCTCCTGCCGCAGCCTTTCGAGACCCTGACCCGCTTCAACCCGATCTTCTACATGATCAATCTGGTCCGCTACGGGTTCGTCGGCTACACCGAAGTCAGCATCCCGCTCTCGCTGCTGGCGCTCACCGCGGCGACCGCGGCGATCTTCGTCGTCAACCTGCGGCTCTTCACCCGCGGCTACCGCCTGCGCGCGTAATGGAGGGCGCCTAGCCGGCGGTGGCCAGCCGTCGCACCTCGGGCAGGTGGACGTTCTGCAGGTAGTCGTCCCACTCGAAGGCGGCGGTGTCGAAGGGGATCGACCTCAGGTCTGACTCGTGCATCGAGGCGGCGAGGCGGCGGGCGTTGCTGTCGTCGAAGACGCAGTCGAGCTCGGTGTAGGCGCCGTAGATCGTGACCATGCGCGTGACCCGTTCGGCCAGCGTCCGGTTGCCCCGCAGCATCCGCTCCTGCGGGATCCGGATCGGCGAGCGCATCGCCGCCGTCGCCAGCATCCCGGCCAGGCGCTCGCGGCGCATGGTCGGCGCCAGGGCCGCCTCGCGATCGACGAACTTCAGGTACTTGATCTTGATCGGCTTGCCGTTGCGGGCGGGCAGGGGGTGGGCCAGGAAGTAGGTGCGGATCTGTTCCGCCAGCTCGCCGATCGAGAGCGGGTTGCGCGAGCTGCTGGCGATGGCGACCATCCGCCGCGATTCCTCTGGCGGGTGGGCGGCCGCGGCAACACAGGCGTTGGCAACGTGGTCGACGGGGACGATGTCGATCGTGTTCGAGGAGTGCCCGACCAGGTGGGTCAGCCCGCGCGCCGCGTAGGCGAGGATCAGCGGGTCGGCGACCTTGATCCCCTCGAGCCAGCCGGGTCGCGGGTCGCACAGCGCCGACTCGATGATCGTCGGCCGCACGATCGTCACCTTGGTCTGCTCGCCGGCGCGCTCGCTCAGCATCCGTTCGCCCAGCGCCTTGCTCAGCGCGTAGGTGTCGGGCCAGCCCAGCTCCTGGGCCCTGCGACGCCCCTCGCGTGCGAGGCGGTCGAGGACCCAGCGCTGCCGTAGCTGCTCGGCGCGCTCCTCGGGGTCGAGCCCGGGGCGGCCGGCGGCGTCGCGCTCGGCGTCGCGCCGGAAGCCGGAGCGGAGCTCGTCGGCGCTCGACTCGCGCTCGGCCGTGGCGCGCCACCCCTGGGCCTCGGCGACCAGGGGCTCGACCGCGAGCTCGGCGATCGCGTGGTGGGTGAGGCCGTCCTCGAGCACGACTCCGGTCTGCCGGTCGGCGACGTAGGCGGTCGAGACGTGGACGAAGTGCGGAGCCGAGCCGGCTTCGAACAGCAGCTCGAGCAGGTGCGCGGGGCCGTGGGAGTTGAGCGTGAGGGCGTCGTCGAGCGGCTCCTCGAAGGAGACCGTGGCCGCGCAGTGGATCACGGTGTCGACGCCGGCCCAGTCGGAGCGTCGCGGGGCCGCCGCCGCATTGCCCGCGAGGTCGCCGGCGAGGGCGCGCAGCCGTGCCGGGTCGAGGCGGCCGTCGCCGCCGTTGCTCCCGTGGAAGGCCTCGGCGGCGAGCACCTCGTCGACCAGGCGCCGCCGCGCCTCCTCGTCGGAGCCGGCGCGCAGGAGGATCCGGACCTCGGCGATCTCAGGCGCGGTACGCATCAGCGTCGCCAGCACCGCCTTGCCGAGAAAGCCCGATGCCCCGGTCAGGAGAATCGTCTTCCCGGCGAGCCTCTCCCTGACCGGATCCCTGCTCACCGGCGCGATTGTAGGTGTGGTGGTCCGCATGCCTGGGTCTCGCCTACCCGCTTCGCACGCCAAATTGCGCCCGGAGTCAGCGGATGGGTCGGCTCGGGCCCCTCAATACAATTTCTTTCGATGGCCCGCCGAACCCGGCGGCGGCGACGCCGCACGCATAGCTCGAAGTGGAAAAAGATCCTGGTCCCGCTCGGGGTCCTGGTCATCGTGCTGGCCGCGGCGGGCGGGGTGGCGGCGAGCTGGGCGATCAACATCTACAACGAAGCGCCGCCGCTGGCCAGCCTCAAACCCGTGCAGAAGGGCCGCTCCTCGGCGATCTACGCCGCCGACGGCACCCTGATCGGCTACATCAAGTCGAGCAACATCCGCCAGCCGGTCTCCTCCGAAGCGCTGCCGGAGAAGCTCAAGCAGGCGACGGTCGCGATCGAGGACAGGAACTTCTACGACCACGGCGCACTTGACCCGGCCGGCATCGCCCGCGCCGTCGTCAAGGACGTCGGCGCCGGGTTCAAGCCGGTCCAGGGTGCCTCGACGATCACCCAGCAGCTGGTCCGCAACCTCTACATCACGAACCCCGAAGACACGCTGAAGCGAAAGCTGGTCGAAGCGCACCTCGCCAACGACCTCTTCGATCGCCATGACCGCGACTGGATCCTCACCCAGTACCTGAACACGGCGCCCTACGGGACGGTCGAAGGGGAGACGGCGGTCGGCGCCGAGGCCGCCGCCCAGACCTACTTCGGCAAGCCGGCCAAAGACCTGACCCTGACCGAGGCGGCGCTGATCGCCGGGCTGCCGCAGGCGCCCTCCGAATACAACCCCTTCCTCGACCCCAACGCCGCGCTCGAACGTCGCGACGAGGTGCTGACGGCCATGCACGAGCAGGGCTACATCACCGGGACCGAATTCCGCGAATCGATCAACGCCGGGCTCGGGCTCCACCCCGGTCACAAGTACACGGTGATCCGCGACCCCTTCCTCTTCGACCTCGTGCAGCAGGAGCTGATCGAGAAATACGGGATCAACACCGTCCGCTACGGCGGGCTCAAGGCCTACACGACGATCGATCCCGAACTGCAGGAACGGGCCGAGGAAGCGGTCGAATCGTGCAGCGTGTGTTACCCCGAAGGCGGCCCCGCCGCGGGCCTCGCATCGGTCAACCCGGCCAACGGAGAGATCGTTGCCCTCGCCTCGACCGAAGGCTACTCGTCGGAAAGCCAGTTCAACTACGCCTGGCAGGCCCAGCGCCAGCCCGGCTCGTCCTTCAAGACCTACGTGCTGACCACGGCGATCAAGCAGGGCATCGATCCCTACACGACCTACTACGACGGCACCTCACCGCTGACGCTGCAGCTCCCAGGCGGCGGCGACTGGACCGTCAACAACGCCGAGCCGGGCGGCGGCGTGATGCCGCTCTCCGAGGCGACCTGGGAGTCGGTCAACGTGGTCTTCGCCCAGCTCGACCTCGACGTCGGGCCGGAAGCGGTGACGGAAACGGCTCACGAAATGGGCATCGAAGCACCGCTCGAATCGGTGCCGGCCGAGGCGATCGGGGGGCTCGGCAAGGGAGTCACCCCCCTGGAAATGGCCGACGGCTACGCGACCCTGGCAAGCGGCGGCATCCATCACGACCCGACCGCGGTCAGCCACGTGGAATTCCCCAATGGCAAAGTCGACGACTTCGGCTCCGATGCCGGCGACCGCGTGCTGACCGAAGGCCAGGCCTACGAAGTGACGAAAATCCTCGAGGGCGTGATCACCCAGGGAACCGGCTCGCCCTACACCTACATGGGCTGCTCGGCCGAGGCCGGCAAGACCGGCACCTCGGAGGAACTCTCCGACGCCTGGTTCGTCGGCTTCACCCCCCTCTACTCGACCGCGGTCTGGGTCGGCCACCCGCAGTCGCGTGAATACACCGGCTTCGGCGGACCCACCGCGGGCCCGATCTGGCGCAGCTTCATGGAATCTGCGACAGCCGGCGACTGCCCCGAATTCAAGGAACCGTCGAGCCTGCCGGAACTCGAAGGGCTCGACACGGACCACACCCGCTCCTCGTCGGAATCCTCGTACTCCTCCGGGTATGAAGAAGAAGAAGAATTCGAAGAAAGCACGCCGTCGAAGCAGGGCAAGGAAGGCGAAGCGGACGGCGGCGACGAAGGCGAAGCCGCCCCGACCCAGGAAGCGGCACCGACCCAGGAAGCCGCCGCTCCGCCCGCGGCACCGCCGCCCAGCACCGAAGTCGGCGGCGGCGTCGCCGCCCCTCACTGAGGCACCGACTCTCGTCCACACCGGTCCGGTCGTGACCTAGACTCTGCGCCGATGCCGGTTCGAATTCGCAGATCGGTGGGCCTGGCCGCCGTCCTCGTCCTCCTTTCCCTGGCGATGCTCGCCTCCGAGGCGATCGCGGCGCCGACCTACGACGGGCACTTCAAAGTCGGCACCTTCAACACCAACAGCAAGATCGTCGAAGGGCCCGACCACAACATGTGGCTGACGATCGAAGCCGGCGGCAAAGACGTCGCCCGGATCACGCCGGACGGCCAGGTCCAGGAATTCGAAATCGAAGGCGTGACCCAGCCGTCCGGGATAGCGGTCGGGCCCGAAGGCCGCATCTGGGTCACCCAGGACGAAGGGGTCGAGTCGTTCCCGCCCGCCGACCCTGAAAAAAACAACACCGGGGCGACGATTCCCGACGTCAAATCCCCGGCGTCGATCGTCGCCGGCCCCGATGGCCAGATGTGGGTCGCAACGACTAAAAACCTGGTCCATTTCAAGCCCTCCGAACCGGATAAAGCGAAATCGATCGAAGTCGAAGACCTGAGCCCCAAAGACATCGACGTGGCCGGCTCGAACCTGGTCATCGCCGACGCCGGCAAACCGCGCATCCTGGTCTACACCACCGCCGGAACGCTGGTCACCGACTACCCGATCGCCGGCAGCTCGCAGGGCGTGGCCGGCAATGCCGCCGGTCAGATCGGTTTCTCGCAGCAGGCGAAAGAACCGGAGCAGGTCGGCGTGATCACGCCGCCCAACGCGCCGATCCTGACCAACACTCCCGCCGTTGACCCCTTCGGCGTCACGTTCGGCATCGACGGCGCGGTCTGGGCGGCGCGCAAAGGCGGCGCCGAGCGGGTGACTCCGGCCGGCGAGGCGAGCTTCATCGGCGGCCCGGAAACCAAATTCTTCGTCCGTCAGATCGCCTCGGGGCCGAACAACACGGTCTGGATCACGATGGAAGAACCCGGGGAATCGATTTACGAAGTGGGGCGGATCAGCGGGCTGGAACCGCCGGTCGTCGCCCCGCCGGCCCCCAAGTCGCCGGAGACGACGCTCGACAAGGGCCCGAAGAAGGTGGTGAAGACGAAGAAGAAGACGGCGAAGGTCAGCTTCCGCTTCAGCTCGAGCAGCGCCGGTGCGAGCTTCGAATGCGCCCTGACCAAGGTGAAGAAAGGCAAGAAGCCGGCGGCCGCCAAGTTCGCGGGCTGCACGTCGCCGAGGAAGTACACGCTGAAACCGGGCAGGTACCGGTTCAGCGTCCGCGCCGTCAGCGCTGCCCTCGTCGACGCCTCGCCGGCGACGACGACCTTCAAGGTCGTCAAGGTCAAGCGCCACAAGGTGCCGAAGAAGCGCTAGCGGCGAGCACAGCCCACCGCCAACGCTGTCTGCGGGCAGGCGCCCCTATGGAATTTGGAGGTTGTGCACAGGGAACTCCTTGACCTCCGGTGGGCTCGGGAATGCCTCGTCCCCCAGTCCCTCGATCACGGGCAGCAGCCGATCGCGAATGAAACCGTCGAACGCGTCGCGAGACTGCCAAAAGTCGATCACGCCCCAGCCCCCGTCGATCGGCCCGGCCGAGTGGACGATCAACCCCTCGGGTGGGTTATCGGCAATCTCCAACGCCTTGTGGACCGTGTCGTAGGTCTCCTGCGTACCGCCATCGAACTTGAGCCTGATACCGACCGCCATTTTGAGTCCTCTCGTCGAGTTGGGGCGAGCCTATCCCGCCACTCGCGATCGGCGAAAAACCGAGGCGGCGCTCCGCTATGCCCCGGTCTCGACCAGCTCGATCCGATAGCCGTCGGGGTCTTCGCCTAGAACTGACCGAGCCCTAGTGCTGCGCTCGGTACCGCCGGATTTCCCGGACTGCGAATAGCGCCCAGGCCAGAGCGAAGACGATTTTGAACGCGCGCTCCGGCTCTTCGTGAGTCAGGACGGCGAGGACGGCGCTGGTTAGCGCGAAGAAGGCCCAGATGCCTGCGACGTACTGCGGATGGCGCCGCATCCATGGGTCGAGGCGGTTGACTCCGGTCGGTTCGGCCAATTGCGACTCGCTCCTGTCAGTCATCGGCGCCGGGTATCTCAACTAACTCACAGCGATAGCCGTCGGGGTCGCGGACGAAGGCGATCCTCGACCCCGTCGTGCGGCCCCCGGGGCGGTATGGGGGCTTCTCGGGATCGATGCCGTCGACGGCGAGCCGCTCGAGGGTCCCGTCGATGTCCTCGACGCCGATCGCGATGTGGTTGTAGCCGGTGCCCAGTTCGTAGTCGCCGACGCCGTGGTTGTAGGTCAGCTCGAGCCGCGGGTCCTCGCCCGGCATCCCCATGAAGACGTTGATCGCCTCGTCGCCGATCGGCATCCGCGCCACCTCCTCGAAGCCGAGCTTCTCGTAGAAGGCGACCGAGCGATCGATCTCGCCGATCCGGTAACAGGTGTGGAGGTAGGAGGGCATCGCTTTTCCTACCCTAGCGCCGAAATTGGACTTTGACGCTCAGATCGCTGATGGGTAGGTTTCGATTTACAAAATCGAGATCTTGGCGCCGTGACAATGGTGCCGAAAGGAGTGAACTTGAAGCAGCGCGTCTCTTTCAATCGATCGACTCGCGGCCTGGTTTCGGTCGCCGTCGTCGCCGCACTTGCCGTCGCGGC
This sequence comes from uncultured Solirubrobacterales bacterium, assembly GCA_963836415.1. Lineage (GTDB taxonomy): Bacteria > Actinomycetota > Thermoleophilia > Solirubrobacterales > 70-9 > VRUE01. The sequence continues at coordinate 214,448 of CAWIJE010000004.1, read as the reverse complement.
CTTCGTCCCGACGCTCGCCAGTGGCTCCGGAGCCACCGCCTCGGCGGGCACCGCGACGGTGCTGATCAAGGGCAGCAGGTCCGAACCGCTCAAATTCGTCGGGCCGAAGACGGTGGTCAGCGGCGAGGACCTCGAGATCGAGAACACGACGGTGCCGAAACAGATCGGCCCGCACACCTTCTCGCTGGTCGAGGAATCGCTGGTCCCGGAGACGGCCCCTGACCGCAAGAACTGCTTCACCCCCAAACACATCTGCCTCTCGATCGCCAAATGGCACGGTGTCAAAGGCGAGAACAGCCCGCCGACCAAGAGCGTCTCCAGAGCCGGCAAGGCGGGGTGGGACACCGAGGGCACGGTCTCGAAGACGGGTGACTCCTGGTTCACCGGCAAGCACGGCCAGACCTTCACCCAGAAGGTGAGCGCCCCGGCCGGGACCACGATCAACTTCATCTGCGCCGTCCATCCCTGGATGCACGGCTCGATCGAAGTCGTCGCAGCGGAATAGGCCTGCTCCGCAAGGACCCTCAACCGCACCTGGGGCGCCGGGAATTCCTCGGCGCCCTGGGCAGCGGCGCGGTCGCCCTGCTGCTGCCGCTGGAGACCCGACCGACGCCGCTCGGCAGTGACGGCCCACCGGGCCACGTCGGCGAGCCGGCACCGGGGCGCCCTTTCGCGGCGCCGCTGCGGACCCCGCCCGTCTACCGCGACGAGCGGATCGCGATCACGATGCGCGAGGCCGAGGTCCAGGTCATGCCTGGGCGCCCGACCCGGATGTGGACCTACGACGGCGACTTTCCGGGGCCGACGATCCGCCGCCCGGCAGGGCGGCGCACGGAGGTCAGCTTCGCCCACCGCCTCCCGGCCGAGGCCGGTGAGCTCTCGGTCCACCTGCACGGGGGCCACAACCGCAGTGAGTACGACGGCCAGCCAGGCGGCCTGACCCGTTCCCACCCGCACTCGTTCTTCTGTGAGATCCCCGACGGCCTCTCGGCGCGCAGCTCGGGCAACGACCTGCTGATCCGTCCCGGTGCACGCAAGACCTACGTCTACGACCTGATCGAGGGCGGCAGGCCCGAACGCGCGGCGTTCCAGTGGTACCACGACCACCGCCTCGACCAGACCGCCCGCCACGTCTGGCGCGGGCTCGCCGGGATGTGGATCGTCGACGACGAGCTCGACGACTCGCTGCCGCTGCCGGCCGGCGACCGTGACCTGCCGCTGATGATCGGCGACCGCTCCTTCGACCGGCACAACCAACTGCTCGACCCGTTCGGCAGCGGCCTGCGGCCGCCCGACGACGCCGTCGTCGGCAACCGTGTGCTCGTCAACGGCCGCTACCTCCCGCATCATCGGGTCGAGCCCTGCCGCTACCGCCTCCGCCTGCTCAACATCTCCAACTTCCGCTCCTACGACCTGCACCTCTCCGACGGCTCGCCGATGGTCCAGATCGCCACCGACAGCGGCCTGATGCCGCGGCCCGTGAGGCGACCGCGGATTCTGCTCGGGCCCGCCGAGCGGGCCGAGGCGGTGGTCGACTTCTCGCACGCTGCGGGCCGCACGGTCGAGCTACGGAGCGGCGGCTCCGCCGGCGGTCGCGGCGCCCGTTCCCATGTCGGCGCCGTGCTCCAGTTCCGCGTCGGCCCGAAGCGGGTCAGGGACGACTCGCGGGTGCCGCGCAGGCTGCGGGCGCTTCCCGCCTGGACCGAGGGGGTCTCCGAGAAGCCCGACCGCACCTGGACGATCTCGATCGGCGGCGGCTTCCGGCCGGTCTGGCAGATCAACGGCAGGACCTTCAACCCGGCCCACTCCGAGGCGTTCCCGGCGCTCGGCACGACCGAGACCTGGGAGATCGTCAACCGGACCGCGGTCGCGCACATGATGCACCTGCACCACACCGACTGGTACCTGCTCTCGCGCAACGGGCAGCGGCCACCTCCCTGGGAAGACTGCCTCAAGGAGACCTTCTTCCTCCGTCCCGGCGAACGGATCCGGGTCGCCGGCCACTTCTCCGACTACACCGGCAAGTTCGTGGTCCACTGTCACATGCTCGATCATGAGGATCACGGCCTTATGTCCCAGTTCGAGGTCGTCGGCGAGGGCCGGAGGGGCTGAGGTGGAGGGAGCTGACGGCGCCCTGGTCCGCCGCTACCGCGCCGCCCGCCGCGACCCGCGGCTCGCCGTGCTCGAGGGCTTCCACGCGCTCAAGCACGCGCTGCGCTTCGGCGCCGAGGTCGAGGAGGCCGTGACCTCGGACCCTGCCGGGCTCGAGCGGCTGGCGGCCGAGCTCGCTCCCGACCTCGCCGAGGCCCTGCCCGCCCGCGCCGAGCGGGTCGAACCGGAGCTGATCGCCGAGCTCGTCCCGCAGGCGCCCCGCACCGGGGTCGTCGCGATCGCGCGCCGCCCCGACGTCGACGTCGCCGCGGCGCTCGCCGACCCGCGGGCGGCACCGGTGGTCCTGCTCGAGGACCCGCGGACGATGGGCAACATGGGGGCCTGCGTGCGGGTCGCCGCGGCCGCCGACGCCGCCGCCGTACTCACCACCGGGGAGCACGATCCCTGGCATCCCGACGCCCTTCGCGGCGCCGCCGGCCTGCATTTCGCCCTGCCGGTCGCCCGGGTCGGCTCGCTGCCTGCCGGCGACCGACCGCTGGTCGCGATCGACCCCGAGGGCAGCGACCTGTCGCCGGGCGGGCTGCCGCCGCGCGCGATCCTCGCCTTCGGCACCGAGCGCCACGGGCTCAGCGACGAGTTGCTGCGCCGTGCCGACGCGCGCCTCGGGATCCCGATGAGGGACGGCGTCTCCAGCCTCAACCTGGCGACCGCGGTCGCCGCGGTGCTTTTTTCGCATCGGCTTTGAACCTCCCCCGCGATTGCCCCGTATAACGCCGCGATGCACGTCCACGAGACCCGACCCGGGAAGAGAACTGCGCTGGCGATCCTCGCCCTCTTCGCCTGCGCGGCGGCGCTCCTGCTGCTCACCTACGGCGGCGGCCAGCGCGCCTCGGCCGCTGCCACCGCCAGCGGCGGCACGAAGACGGTGACGATCAACCACTTCGCCTACGCGCCGAGCACGCTGACCGTGGCGAAGGGGACGCGGGTCGTCTTCTCCAACACCTCCAAGATCAAGCACACGGCGACGCTCAAGGGCAGCTTCGACACCGGCAAGATCAGCCCCGGCGCCGCGGTCGCCGTCCGTTTCGAAGCGCCCGGGACCTATCGCTATCGCTGCACGATCCACCCGGAAATGCGCGGCAAGATCATCGTCGGCTGAGTTAGCGGTACCTTTTGCGCAGCGCGATCTGTGTGGTCGCGCACAAACCCTGCCTAGCCCGAAAGGACGCCCACTTGTTCTTCGCCGACATCAACTTCGGAGAAGCCCTCCTCGTCGCATTCGAGGTCTTCTTCTTCGTGATCTGGATCTGGATCCTGATCACCATCCTCAGCGACCTCTTCCGCGACCACGAGGAGTCGGGCTGGGCTAAGGCGGCCTGGGTCCTGTTCCTCGTCTTCATCCCGTTCCTGACGGCGCTGATCTACCTGATCGCGCGCGGCAGCGGCATGCGGGAAAGGGCGATCAAGGCCCAGAACGAGGCCAAGCACCACATGGATGCCTACATCCGCGAACAGGCGCAGAGCTCGCCGGCGGATGAGCTGCACAAGCTCAACGACCTCAAGGAAAAGGGCGCGATCTCCGGCGAGGAGTTCGAGCAGGCGAAGGCCAAGCTGCTCGCCTAGGGACAGTCATCCCGCCGGAACCCCGGCGGTTTGCAGTTCAGAGGCCGTCGCGACACGTCGTCGCGGCGGCCTTTTTCCTGCAAGAGAGGGATTTCTGCAAGCAAAGTTGCAAGTTATTAGCAACCACTAACAGTTTTAGGGGATTTCAGTAGCCTGCGCCGCCGATGTTCGTTCCCCTCTCGGGCAAACCCAGGCGGCTCCTTCTCGGGGTGGCTCTGCTCCTCGTCGCGATCGCGCTCGTCGCCGGCAGCGCCAGTGCCCCCGCCAAGGACCTCAACGAAAAGTTCGAAGCGACGCAGGGCAAGCTCGCCCACGTGCGGCAGAGCGAAAGCGCGCTGAGCGCGACGATCGCCGAACAGAACCGCGAAATCGACTCGATGATCGGCGAAGTCTCCGACCTGCGCCAGCAGCAGGCGGCGGTCGAGGCCGAACTCGCCGAAAAGCAGGCGGAACTCGACGCGGCGACCGCGAAGCTGGCGAAGGACAAGAAGCACCTGGCGCTCGTCCGCGAACGCCTCCAGCGGGCGCTCTCGGTCCTGCGCGAGCGGTTGGTCGCGATCTACGAGGCGGGCAGCCCCGACATGCTCAATGTCGTGCTCGAATCGGCGAGCTGGTCGGACCTCAACGCCCGCGCCGGGTACCTGAGCGAAGTCCAGCACTACGACGACTCGGTCGCCGGCCGGGTCAAGGGCCTGCGTGACGAAGCGCGCGACGCGGTCAAGCGGATGACGGCGGTGCGGGTGCAGATCAAGGGCGCCCGCGACGTGATCTCCGCCAAGGAGAAGGAAGTCGCGGCGGCCCGCGCCGAAGCCGAGTCGCGCTTCGCCGAGCTCAAGGACGCGCAGGCCGCGCGCAAGGCCTCGCTGGAAGAACTCGAGTCGCAGTCGCAGGCGCTCAGCGACAACCTCTCGGCGATCTCCGAACAGCTCTCCGCCAGCTCGGGCGAATCGGCCCCGGCGACGGCCCCGGCCCCGCTCAGCCCGGGCCAGAGCGCCGAATTCATCTCCGAAAGCCAGGCGAGTATCCCGACCGGCGCGCCGCCCGCCGTGCAGGGTGCGATCGAAGCCGCCAACGCGATCGCGACCACGCCCTACATCTGGGGCGGCGGCCACGGCTCCTTCGAATCGTCGGGCTACGACTGCTCCGGCGCCGTCAGCTACGCGCTGCACGGTGGCGGCCTGCTCGAAAGTCCGCTCGACTCGACCGGCCTCGAGACCTGGGGCGAAGCGGGCGCCGGCCAGTGGATCACCGTCTACGCCAACGCCGAACACGCCTGGATGATCATCGCCGGCCTCGCCTTCGACACCGTCGGCGGGCCCGGCCCGCGCTGGCATTCCTCACCGGTCGACTCGCCGGAAGGCTTCATCGCCCGGCACCCGTCCGGCTACTGAGCGGCTGCTCGCCAGCCTCCATCGGCAGGGCCGGATCCTCGGTGTGAAAACTGTGTGTAAAACCGGGTGTGAGGACGTCACATCGGGGTAGTCAGGGCTTGCGGGTAAACGCTACAGTCGCCCGCTCCCTGGGCTTCCTTCCCTCGCGAGCGGACGGGAAGGAGATTCCCATCATGGAGGCAACATCCGTTCGCACTGGAATCGATCCGACCGGCGGCGATAACGCACACCAGGTCGGCGCGGCCCAGGTTCGACACGAGGGCTGGACGCCGGCCGACCCGGGGCCGCTCGGGTTGGCCGGATTCGCTCTCACCACCTTCGTCCTCAGCATGTTCAACGCCGGCCTGGTCAGCAAGGCGGGCGAGCCGGTCGTGCTCGGCCTGGCGCTGGCATACGGCGGTGTCGCCCAGTTGCTCGCCGGGATGTGGGAGTTCCGCACCGGCAACACCTTCGGCGCCGTCGCCTTCACCTCGTTCGGCGCGTTCTGGGTCTCGTTCTGGGCCTACGTCACCTTCTTCGCCGGTGACATCCCGGCCGAGCACGCCGGGGCCGCGGTCGGCCTGTACCTGATCTCCTGGGGCATCTTCACGCTCTACATGTTCGTCGCCTCGCTGCGCACGACGACGGCGATCGCGACCGTCTTCGCGCTGCTCGCGGCGACCTTCTTCCTGCTGGGCATCGGCAACGCAAACGAAAGCGAAGGCCTGGTCGAAGTCGGTGGATGGTTCGGCCTCGCAACAGCGGTCGCCGCCTGGTATGCATCGTTCGCGGCGGTGACCAACTCGACCTTCGGGCGGACGGTGCTGCCGGTCCGACCGCTGAGTCGCTAAGAGGAGGAGCCGAGAATGGCAACGAGGGACCAGGTGTCGAGCCTCGAGGAGGAGCTCAACGCGCAGCTCGAGATCGAGCGCTTCGAGCCTCCGGAGGAGTTCCGGGCCAACGCCCTGCTCAACGACCCCGCCATCTACGAGGAGGCCGGCGCGGATCCGGAGGCCTGGTGGACGCGACAGGCGAAGGAGCTGGTCGATTGGATCGAGGAGCCGAGCGAAGGGCTCGACGACTCGAACCCGCCGTTCTACAAGTGGTTCGCCGACGGCAAGCTGAACGCGTCGGCGAACTGCCTCGACCGCCACGTCGAGGCCGGCATCGGCGACCGGGTCGCCTACCACTGGCGTGGGGAGGAGGGCGAGGAGCGTGACGTCACCTACGCCGAGCTGCTCGCCGACACGCAGCGGTTCGCGAACGGGCTCAAGGACCTCGGGGTCGAGAAGGGCGACGTGGTCGGGATCTACCTGCCGATGATCCCCGAGGTCGTCGTCGCGATGATGGCCTGCGCGCGGATCGGCGCCATCCACAACGTCGTCTTCGGCGGCTTCTCGCCCGAGTCGGTCCGCGAGCGCATGGAGTTCTCTGAGGCGAAGGCGCTGATCACCGTCGACGGCGCCCGCCGCAAGGGCAAGACCGCGCCGATCAAGGAGCAGGTCGACGAGCACATGGGCGAGCTGAAGAGCCTGGAGACGATCGTCGTCGTCCGTGCCACCGGCATCGATTGCCCGATGCGCGAGGGTCGCGACCACTTCCACGACGAGATGATGGCGGCGGCCGACCCGGAGTGCTCGCCGGAGCCGCTCGATGCCGAGCATCCGCTCTTCATCCTCTACACGTCGGGCTCGACCGCGAAGCCGAAGGGGATCCTGCACACCACCGGCGGCTACATGACCGGCGTCACCGCCACCCACCGCTACGTCTTCGACCTCAAGCCGGAGTCCGACGTGTACTGGTGCGCCGCCGACGTCGGCTGGGTCACCGGCCACTCCTACATCGTCTACGGCCCGCTCAGCAACGGCGCCACCAGCGTCATGTGGGAGGGGGCGCCCGACTACCCGCACAAAGGCGTCTGGTGGGAGAACGTCGCCCGCTACAAGGCGACGATCCTCTACGCGGCGCCGACCGCGATCCGCACCTTCATCAAGTGGGGGGCCGAGATCCCGGAGGAACACGATCTCTCCTCGCTGCGCCTGCTCGGCTCGGTCGGCGAGCCGATCAATCCCAAGGCGTGGCTCTGGTACCACAAGGTGATCGGCGGTGAACGCTGTCCGATCGTCGACACCTGGTGGCAGACGGAGACCGGCGCGATCATGATCTCGCCGCTGCCGGGGATCACCGCGACCAAGCCCGGGTCGGCGACCAGGCCGTTCCCGGGGGTCGAGGCCGAGGTGGTCACCGAGAAGGAGGGCGAGCCCGTGGCGGAGGGGCAGGGCCTGCTGGTACTCAAGCGCCCCTGGCCCTCGATGCTGCGCACCCTCTACAAGGAGGACGACCGCTTCATCGAGACCTACTTCGAGAAGTTCGGCAAGCAGACCTATCTGGTCGGCGACGCCGCCCGTCGCGACGAGGACGATTACTTCTGGGTGATCGGGCGGATCGACGACGTCGTCAACGTCTCCGGCCACCGGCTCTCGACCGCCGAAGTCGAGTCGGCGATCGTCGCCCACGAAAAGGTCGCCGAGGCGGCCGTGATCGGCCAGGCCGACGAGGACACCGGCCAGGCGATCTGCGCCTTCGTCACCCTCTCCGGCACGACCGAGCCGAGCGATGCGCTGATCGAGGAGATCCGCGCCGTCGTCGCCGAGCGGATCGGCAAATTCGCCCGCCCGAAGCGGGTGATCTGGGCCGACGACCTGCCCAAGACGCGCTCCGGGAAGATCATGCGCCGCCTGCTCCGCGACATCGCCGAAGGCCGCGCCCTCGGTGACGTCACGACCCTGCGCGACCCCGACGTGATGGGCGAACTCGAGGCCAAGATCGCCGAAGAGGACTCCGAGGACTAGCCGCTCACCCACTGCGCGGCGGCTTTCTGGCCCATACCGCCGCTAAGCCGCCGCGCGGAGGAGACGACGTAACGAAAGCGCGACAAGCCTCGGTTCGCTGGTGACCTGCTGGTAGGAGAGACGCACCACTTCGAAGCCCGCCATCCGCAGTCGAAGATCTCGACGACGGTCATCGTCAAAGGCGACGCGCCCGCGATGAAAGGCGTACCCGTCTGTTTCCACCACCAGCCCGGCATCGCGCCAAAGGAAGTCGACCAGCATGTCCGAGATCGGGACATTGATCTCCGGCAAGGGCAGGCGATGCCGGTCGCAAAGCCGCAGAAATATCGCCTCGAGCTCGCTTCGGGTCGGATCGCGTTTGAGGCCGGTTCCCAGCGGCAAACCCAGCAACGCCGCCTGCCTGCGCGCACGGCGGACCTGGCTTTCACTCCCGCCTCCGCCTGGACGCGCCCTTTGCAGATCGGCAACGGTGCGTTGCGGGTTTGTGACGGGGATGCCTCGTGCCGTCGCGATCATCTCCGGCTCGAGCGTCCGTGGGCGGTGGATGCGCAGGCCGGATCGCCTCGCTCGACCTGCCTCTCCGACTATCGCAACGTCAATAGGCCCTGCTTCGACTGGAAGCAGATCCCAAAGAGCGGCCGCGCTGCGGTGGCTGAGGCAAACCGCTTCGCTCGCGGGATCGGCATAGCCGCAACAGGCGAGCACGGCAGCCATCCAATGACCCTCTCGGGAGAGACCGGGGTGCCCCACCGCATAGACACCTTGGTGCATTCGGTGCAGGCGCCCGGTTTGGACCCGCCGCGTGATTGCGTCGGCGGAGATTCCGCAGGCCTTTAACTGCGAAGCCGTGAGGACGCCGTGCTGTTTCGCGGCCAAATCAACGTCGGTCCCAGCCGGTGCGGCGACTTTTCGGTCCATATCGCCACTAAGTCGCCGCGCGGACGGGTTCTTCGGCCCCGGGCCGGAGTAGGCGGGGAGGACTAGCCGCTGCGGCGGTCGGCGATGCGCTCGACCGCGATCTCGAGCGCCTCGAGCTGCTCGCGGACGCTGCGCAGTTCGCGCAGGGCGACCGCCTCGGCGCTGAGGTGCTCGCTTTCGAGCTCGCGCTCGACCTCGGCGATCTCGGGGCCGAGGAAGCGCTGGGCGAAGGCGCCGGTGAGCAGGGCGACGAAGCCGATGCCGATGATCAGGATCACGACCGAGACGACCTCGCCGCCGGTCGTCTTCGGGTAGATGTCCGAGCCCAGGGTCGTCATCGTCGTCAGCGCCCAGTAGATCCCGTCCCAGGTGTCGAGGTGCTGGCTGTTCTTCTCGAAGGCGTCGAAGAGGGCGCCGCCGCCGATCACGGTCAGGATCGAGAGCAGCAGCGCGTAGCGCAGGCCGGTCAGCGAGAAGACCTCGCGCGAGAGCTGCGCCAGGCGCAGAAGGCGCAGCAGGCGGAGCAACCTGAGGACGCGCAGGCTCTGCAGGCCGGGGGGCAGGAGCGGCGGGGTGAGGACGACGATCACCAGGTCGAGCGGGTTGTGGCGCAGCCAGGTGCGGCGATCGGGGACGACGGCGAGCATCACGACGAGCTCGACCGCGAAGGCGATCCAGGTCGCCCAGTTGAGCAGGCGGGCGACGTCCTCGAGGGCGCCGCCTGGGTGCGACTCGCTGATCGCCACCATCGGCAGGGTCAGCGCCGCGGCGATCAGCATCGGGGTTTCCAGCCTTTCGGCGACCCTCGTGCTGCGGGCGTCCATGCCCGGCTTGTAGCGGGGCGCGTCGAGTGGCGGTTCTGGGCTCATTCGGCGTCCCTTTCGACGTCCTCGGCCGGTTGCCTACCCGCCGGCCCTGAGGCCCGGCCCGACCGCCGTACGGGGTTTCCGTACCATGCCCTGAGACGAAACCGACCGCTAGGAGACGCCCGACCAATGACGCCCAGCACCGCTACGCAGGACCACAAGGTCGCCGACATCGGCCTCGCCGACTTCGGCCGCAAGGAGATCAGCCTCGCCGAGGTCGAGATGCCTGGCCTGATGCAGACGCGTGCGGAGTTCGGCGAGACGAAACCGTTGCAGGGAGCGCGGATCACCGGCTCGCTCCATATGACGGTGCAGACCGCGGTCCTGATCGAGACCCTGATCGCCCTCGGCGCCGAGGTCCGCTGGGCGAGCTGCAACATCTTCTCCACCCAGGACCACGCCGCCGCGGCGATCGCCGCCGCCGGCATCCCGGTCTTCGCCTGGAAAGGCGAGACCCTCGAGGAGTACTGGTGGTGCACCGAGCAGGCGCTGCTCTGGCCTGACGGCGAGGGCCCGAACATGATCCTCGACGACGGCGGCGACGCGACCCTGCTCGTCCACAAGGGCGTCGAGTTCGAGAAGGCCGGCGCCGTTCCGGACCCGGCGACGGCGGACTCCGAGGAGTTCCGGATCGTGCTCGGGACGCTGCAGCGCTCGCTCGAGGCCGACCCGCAGCGTTGGACCAACGTGGCGGCCGCGATCCAGGGCGTCACCGAGGAGACGACCACCGGCGTGCACCGGCTCTACCAGCTGGCCGAGACCGGTGACCTGCTCTTCCCGGCGATCAACGTCAACGACTCGGTGACCAAGTCGAAGTTCGACAACCTCTACGGCTGCCGCCACTCGCTGGTCGACGGCATCAACCGCGGCACCGACGTGATGATCGGCGGCAAGGTCGCCGTGATCTGCGGCTACGGCGACGTCGGCAAGGGCTGCGCCTCGAGCCTGCGCGGGCAGGGTGCCCGGGTGATCGTCACCGAGATCGACCCGATCTGCGCCCTGCAGGCCGCGATGGAGGGATACGAGGTGCGCACCCTCGACGAAGTCGTCGCGACCGCGGACATCTTCGTCACCGCGACCGGCAACAAGGACATCATCACCGTCGGCCACCTGGCGAAGATGAAGCACAACGCGATCGTCGGCAACATCGGCCACTTCGACAACGAGATCGAAATCGCCGCGCTCGAAGAGAGCGATGCCGAGCGGATCAACATCAAGCCGCAGGTCGACGAGTGGCGCTTCCCCGACGGCCACTCGATCGTGATGCTCTCCGAGGGCCGCCTGCTCAACCTCGGCAACGCCACCGGGCACCCGAGCTTCGTCATGTCGAACTCGTTCACCAACCAGGTGATCGCCCAGATCGAGCTCTTCCGCGGTGGGGTCGCCTACGAGGCAAAGCAGGTCTACGTCCTGCCCAAGCACCTCGACGAGAAGGTCGCCCGCCTCCACCTCGAGGCGCTCGGCGTGAAGCTGACCGAGCTCAGCGACGAGCAGGCCGCCTACCTCGGCATCCCCGCCGAGGGCCCCTACAAGCCCGACCACTACCGCTACTAGGCGCTCGCCGCCGGGCGGCGCCGGCTCGTGGAGCGATCGAAGCTCGGCGGCGTCGCCTTCGACCGGGGCGGCAGGGGGGAGCCCCTGCTGCTGATTCACGGGACGGGCGGCGCCCGCCTGCACTGGAAGCCCGTGGTCGGGCCGCTGGCCGAGGCCCGCGAGCTGATCGTCGTCGACCTCCCCGGCCACGGTCAGTCCGACCCGCCGCCCGCCGGAACCGCGCACACGCCGGCCGGCTACGCCGAGGTGCTCGGTGCCCTGCTCGACGAGCTCGACCTCGATTCGGTCGAGGTCGCCGGCAACTCGGTCGGCGGCTGGACCGCCCTGGAGCTGGCCAAGCGCGGCCGGGCACGCTCGGTGGTCGCGCTCGCCCCGGCCGGCCTCTGGGGGAGCCGCGACCCGTGGCGCGCCGCCTTCGCCCTCTGGAGCGAGCACGAGCTGGGTCGCGCTTTCGCCTTCCTGACGCCGACGCTGATGCGGAACCCGACGACGCGGAGCGCGCTGCTGCGGCGGACGATGGCCCGCCCGCGCCAGCTCCCCGCCGCCGACGCGATCGAGCTGGCGGCGACCTACGCGGCGACGCCGTGCTTCAAGCAGCACATGACCGAGACCAGGCGGACGCGCTTCGCCGGCGGCAGTGCGATCACGGTTCCGGTGACCGTGGCCTGGGGTGAGAAGGAGCGCCTCGTGCCGGTCAAGGCGCGGCGCACCGACGAGCTGCCCCCGCAGGCCCGGGTGATCTCGCTGCCGGGCTGCGGCCACCTGCCGATGTGGGATGACCCGGCGCTCGTCACCCGCACGATCCTCGCCGCCTAGGAGACGCTGGAGAGGCCGGCGGCGACGGCGAAGCCGAGCGTCGTGACGAGCCCGGCGACGCGTCCCGAGTCCCGTGTCGCTTCCGGGATCATCGAGTCGATCAGCATCACCAGCAGGGCGCCGGCGGCGAAGCCGTCGGTGGCGGCGCTGAGCTCGCCGGAAGCCGAGTCGGCGACCGCGTAGCCGACGACCGTCGCCAGGGCGCAGATCGCGGCCACGGCGGCCCAGAGGCCGAGGATCTTCGCCCGCGCGGTCCCCGCCTTGCTCATCGCCGTCGCCGAGCCGATCGCCTCGGGCAGGTTGGAGACGAAGATCGCGGTCAGCAGGCCGATCCCGACGCCCTCGCCGGCCGCCAGCCCGATGCCGAGGACGAGCTGCTCGGGGATGCCGTCGAGGAAGGCGCCGAGGGCGAGAGCGGTGCCGGCGTCCTCGCCTTCGGCGCGCCCGGCGCGTCCTCGCCCGGCCGAGGAGCGCCGCGCGATCACGCCGTCGAGCGCGTAATAGGTGAAGGCGCCCGCGCCGAGGCCGAGCGCGGTCGAGCGGGCGCTGCCGATCGCGACGCCCTCGGCGGCGAGCTCGAAGGAGACGGCGCTGATCAGGGCGCCGGCACCGAAGGCGAGGACGAGGCCGACCTGCCAGCTCGGCCAGGGGCGGACGAAGGCGAGGATCGCGCCGATCACGAGGGAGGAGGCGGCTAGCGTGCCCCAGCCGACCGCGGCAAGCATCGGCCGAGCCTAGCCGCGGCTGCGGCGGCGATCGTCGGTCGGCGCCTTGCGGGCCGGCGAAACTAGTTTGCTAAACTAATTACTAATGCTAACCACCTCGAAGAGCAAGGCGAAGACGACCGTCGCCGCCGATCGCGGCGACGCGGCGGCGCTGACCGAGTCGGCGTCGAGGCTGCGGCTGGCGATCGTCAGGACCGCGCGCCGCCTGCGCCAGGAGGGGGCGGGGGCCGCCAGTGAGCTGACCCCGACCACTGTCTCGGCGCTGGCGGCGGTCGAGCGCCACGGGCCGCTCACCCCCAGCGAGCTGGCCGAGATCGAGCGGGTCAAGCGGCCGACCGCGACCCGCACCCTGGGCGTGCTCGAGCGGGCGGGCCTGGTCGACAGGGCACCCGACCCGAGCGATGGCCGCAGTTGCCTGGTGACCGTCAACGCCGCCGGACGCGAGCGCCTGCGCCGCCTCCGTGGCCGCAAGAACGCCTACCTGGCCCGCCGCATGCGCGGCCTGCCCGGTGAGGACGTCGAGACCTTGGAGCGCGCCGCCGAGATCCTCGAGGCGCTGCTCGAGGAACGAACTTGAGCGCCGCCGTCCGCCGCAGCTTCGACTCGCTGAACGTCCCCAACTACCGGCGCTACTTCACCGGGCAGGTGATCTCCCTCTCGGGAACCTGGATGCAGACGGTCGCCGCGATCTGGCTGATCCTCAGCCTCACCGACTCGGGCATCGCGGTCGGCATGACGACCGCGCTCCAGTTCCTGCCGATGCTGCTCTTCGGCGCCTGGGGAGGCCTGTTCGCCGACCGGATGTCGAAGCGGCGGCTGCTGATCACGACGCAGGCGCTGATGGCGATCCCCGCGATCGGCCTCTTCGCGGTCACCGCGAGCGGCGTCGTCACTCCCTGGATGGTCTACCTGGCCGTCTTCATGATGGGGATGGTCAACGCCGTCGACAACCCGACCCGGCAGAGCTTCGTGATCGAGATGGTCGGTGCCGACCGGGTCGTCAACGCGGTCAGCCTCAACAGCGTCATCGTCCAGGCGGCGCGGATCGTCGGGCCGGCGATCGCCGGCCTGCTGATCGCCGGCTTCGGCGTCGTCCCCTGTTTCGCGATCAACGCGCTCACCTTCATCGCGATGATCGTCGCCCTCTGGGGGATGGACCCCGCCGGCCTGCACGCGGCGCCGTTCGCCCCGCGCGAGCGGGGGGCGATCCGCGCCGGCCTGCGCTACGTCCGCGCCACCCCCGAGCTGGCGATCCCGCTGGCGCTGATGGCGCTGGTCGGCACCCTCGGCTTCAACTTCCAGGTCGTGCTGCCGCTGCTGGCGAAGTTCAGCTTCGGCGGCGGCGCCCTGACCTACGGCATCCTGGTCTCGGCGATGGCGGTCGGCTCGATCGCCGGCGCCCTCTTCAACGGCTCCCATGGACGCACCGGCCCGCGCCTGATCGCCGCCGGCGCCCTCGCCTTCGGAGTCTCGGCGCTGCTCTGCGGGGTGATGCCGACGCTGGCACTGGAGATTCCGGTCCTCGCCGCCCTCGGCGCCGCCGCCGTGACCTTCGCGGCGACGATCAATTCGACCCTGCAGCTCGCCGTCTCAGCCGAGATGCGGGGCCGGGTGATGGCCCTCTACTCGGTCGTCTTCCTCGGCTCGACCCCGATCGGCGGGCCGCTGGTCGGCTGGCTCTCGCAGGCCTATGACCCGCGGGTCGCCCTGCTCCTCGCCGGCGTCACCGGCGTCGCCGCCGCCTGGGCCGCCCGCGTCTGCTTCGACCGGATGCGGGCGGGGCAGCAGCTGCCCCGCCCGCTCCAGGCCGCCGGCTGAACTAGCCGGTGTAGCCCGCTTCCTTCAGGTATTCGGAAGCGGCTTCCTTGGCCGTCTCTTTTTCGAGTTCGACCCGGGCGTTGAGCTCCTGCATCACCGGGAGCGTCAGGCCCTTCTGGACCGGACGATCGTCTTTTCATAGTCCGGACCGGCTTCTTTCGCGACCTTCTCGGTGGTCACGAAGATGACGTTTCCGGCCGGGAACACTTCCTTGTCGTCTTCGAGGATGACGAACTTGTCGCTCTCCGCCGCGAGCTGCGGGTCCGTCGTGAAGACGATCGAGAGGTCGGCCTGGCCCTTTTCGAGGACCGTGTAACGGAGGCCGATGTCGACCGGGTGGAACGAGGCGAACTTGAGCCCGTACACTTTTCCGAGCCCGGCCAGGCAGTCGGTGCGCTGGCGGCACTCGGGCGAGCCGTAGAGGCTCATCTTTTCGGCGACTTGCCTTCGAGGTCGGAGATCGTCTTCAGGCCCGTATTTTCGGCCGTCTTCTTCAGCAGTGCCGACCGCGTTGGCGCTCGAGAACGGGGTCGGCGGGAATGCCGTCAGGCCTTCCTTTTCGAATTCCGCTTTCGCCTTTTCATACGCTTCGTTGCGTCGTGGGGGACTTCTTCCGGTTCGAGGCCGAAGAACGACGTCAGCGCCGTGCTGGCGTACTCCGGGTAGCCGGAGATCTGTCCCGCCTTGAGGGTTTTCAGCGCGACCGTTTCCGAGCCGAGGCTGAGGTCGCTCTTCACCTTGTAGCCGGCGGCTGCGAGAGCCTGGGCGTAGATTTCGCCGAGGATTTCCTGATTCGGGGAAGTTCTTCGAGCCGATCGTCAGGCTTCACCTTGCCGTTGGCGGGGTTGGACGCGATCGCGCCCGCCGCCGCCTTCGCGTCCCGGCTTCGGCGCTCGGTTTCACTCGGTCGTGCTGCTGCTGCTGCCGCAGGCCGACTACGCCGAGGCTCAGGACGATCGCGAGCACCATTGCGGCCCCCGCGAACAACTGGGTGGTCTTGCTCCTCATTGATTCCCCTCTCTTGTTTTTCGATCAAAAGACTCAAGATCAAGCTGGGCTCAGCCTCAGCCCTTTTGAAGTCAGTCGGCGCTGCAGGAGCGCGAGCATCAGCTCGAGGGTCGAGCGCCATCAGGGCGACGACTATAGCCCCGGCGACGACGCCGTCCTCGCCGTAGACGTTTTCGTTGATGATGTAGTCGCCGAGCGTCACCACTCCCGCCAGAGGGCGCGATCGTCGCCGTGGCGACGATCGCGATCGTCGCCAGGCGGACGCCGGCCATCATCGTCGGGATCGCCAGCGGGAACTCGACCTTGCGGAGGATCTCGAGCTCGGTCATGCCGACCCCGCGCGCCGCTTCGACCGGCGCCCGGTCGACCTGGCGGATGCCGACGAAGGCGTTGGTCAGGATCGGAGGGATGCCGAGCACCGCGAGCGCGATCGTCAGGTTGAGGTCGCCGACCCCGATCGCGGCGGCCATGAAGGCGATCAGGACCAGCTCGGGGATCGCCCGGCCCGCGTTGCCGAAACCGATCGCGAAGAGTTCGCCGACCCCCCTTGTGGCCGAGGTAGAGGCCGAGCGGCAGCGCCACCACGAGCGAGAGGAGCGAGGGCGAAGACCGTGACTTCGAGCTGGGTCAGGGCCAGTTCGATCGTCTGATCGAAGCCGCCGACCAGGTTGCCGCCGGTCACGTTCGAGGGCTGTTCGGTGAAGATGAATTCGATCGCGCCCTTGATCGAGCCGAGCGCGAGCTGGTCGGGGCAGCGGGATCACGGTCGGCCGACCCGTTCCCAGGGCGTCGCGCTAGCGCTGGATCGCGAACAGGATCGTGTCGAAGGTCGAGCGCCATCACGATCACGATCGCGCCGACGATGATCAGGTTCGTCTTGAAGCTGATCCCTTCCTGCGAAGATCGGGGCGCCCAGCCCGCCGCCGCCGGCAAGGGCCGCGAGGGTCGCGATCGCAACCGTGCTCACCGTCGCGATCCGCAGGCCGGCGATGATCTCGGGGGTCGCCAGCGGGATCTCCACCCGCCAGAGGATCTGGCGCTCGGTCTGGCCCATGCCGCGGGCGGCGTCGGTGACCGACGCTCGGCACGTTGCCGAGGCCGACGATCGTGTTGCGGTAGATGATCTGCAGGTTGAAGGCGGTGAGGGCGATCACCGCGGTGTCGACGCCGCGCCCGGTGAGCGGCAGGAGGAGGAAGAAGAAGGCGACGCTGGGGATCGTGTAGAGGACGCCGGTGGCGGCGCGCAGCGGTGGCTGCAGCCAGCGCCGGCGGTGGGCGAGCAGCGCCAGGGTGAAGGCGATCGCGAAGCCGATCACGACCGCGAGGGCGACAAGCTTCAGATGCTGCGAGGGTCGGCGTGCCGTAGCGGCTGATCAGGTGTTCCTTGGCCCAGTCCCAGCAGAAGAAGCCGCTTGGTCGCCTGGCAGGGGAGGGTTTCGCTGTCCGCTGTGGAAGAAGCCCTGCCGACTTCCCCGACCGCCGCCAGCGGCAGGGCCAGCTACTCATCGGCCGGCGCCCCGCGCCAGCGGCCGGTCGGCGGCCCCGTGCTCCTCGACCTTGGCCTCCGGCGAGACCAGGAACTCGGAGATGATCTCGACCGAGAGGACGCCCGCGATCGACGCCGTTGCGGTCGATGACCGCCGCGTACTGGGCGCCGCCCTGGAGGATGTCGGCGAGGGCGTCGCGGACGATGTCGTCGAGTTCGAGCACCGGGCCCAGCGGCGAGTCCGGCTGGTCGAGGAACCGTCTCCGCTTTCAGGTCGCGCTCGGAGAGCCAGCCGAGCGGCCGTCGCTCGCAGTCGACCAGCAGCGGATAGGGGACCTCGGCGCCCTCGAGCTTGGCCCTGACCTCGCGCGGTCGGCTGGCCGACTTGGGCCATGCGGCGCCTCCCAGAGGTCGATGTCGGAGACCCGCATCAGCGCGAGCCGCTTGAGCGCCCGGTCGGCGCCGACGAAGTCCTCGACGAACTCGTCGGCGGGTGACATCAGGATCTCGGCCGGGGTGGCGTACTGGGCGACCTTGCCGCCCTCGCGCATGACCGCGATGTGGTCGCCCATCTTGATCGCCTCGTCGATGTCGTGGGTGACGAAGAGGACGGTCTTGCGGATCTCGGCCTGCAGCCGCAGGAACTCGTTCTGCAGCCGCTCGCGGTTGATCGGGTCGATCGCGCCGAAGGGCTCGTCCATCAGCATCACCAGCGGGTCGGCGGCGAGCGCCCGGGCGACGCCGACGCGCTGCTGCTGGCCGCCGGAGAGCTGGGCCGGGTAGCGGTCGCCGAGGTCGGGGTCGAGCCCGACCAGCTCGAGCAGCTCGCTCGAGCGCGCCCGCGATCCGCTCCTTGTCCCAGCCGAGCAGCTGCGGGACGGCGCCGATGTTCTCGGCCGATCGTGCGGTGGGGGAAGAGGCCGATCTGCTGGATCACGTAGCCGATCTCGCGCCGCAGCTGCGCCGGGTTGCGCTCGCGCACCGACCGCTCGCCGATCGAGGATGTCGCCGCTGGTCATCTCGACCGTGCGGTTGACCATCCGCATCGCGGTCGTCTTGCCGCAACCCGAGGGGCCGACGAGGACGCAGATCTCGCCCGCCGGGGCCTCCAGCGTCAGGTCGTCGACGGCGAGTCGAGTCGGAGTCGCCGTAGTGTTTGGTGACGCCGTCGAAGCTGACCGCGGACGCGTCGCCCCGTCCCGCTGCGCCGCTCTCAGTGGCCTCTCCGCGTGGGCACCATACGCGACCCTATACCCGCTGCCCCGCTCGCGAGCAACATCAGAGCGACGAAAACCA
The DNA here is from genome assembly GCA_963836415.1 of uncultured Solirubrobacterales bacterium. Lineage (GTDB taxonomy): Bacteria > Actinomycetota > Thermoleophilia > Solirubrobacterales > 70-9 > VRUE01. Next base: position 196,004 of record CAWIJE010000004.1, on the reverse strand, counting down.
CGGTCGCGACCAGGTTGAGGGCGAGCTTGTAGTCGAGCTCGACCGAGCCGAAGATGTCCTCGCGGCTCGGCCGCGAGGTCGGGATCAGGCCGGCGGGCCGAACAGGCCGTCGACCGCCAGCGCCGCGATCACCATCGCCACCAGCATCAGGGCGACGATCCGCAGCGTGAACGCCCAGCCGTAGTACTTGCGGTAGATGGCGACGATCGGCAGCACGATCAGGTCGGCGAAGATGAACGCCATCACCCCGGCGAAGCTGATCCCGCCGGACCAGAGCACCGCGGCCAGCGGGATGTTGCCGACCGAGCAGACGAAGCTGAGGACGGCGATCAGCGGCCCGACCAGGACGTTCTCGATCGCCGTCAGCCAGCCGGGGCCGTCGGTGAGGAAGAGGACGTTGAAGAAATCGTCGCCGAGCAGGCCGATGAAGCCGGCGAGCAGGAAGCCGACGGCGATCTCCTTGTAGAGCATCTGCCAGTCGCCGCGGAAGTTCTGGGCGACCGCGGCCCAGCCCGGGTCGCTGCTGTGGTGGTGGCCGGCGTCGGCGTCCTGGGCGTGGTCGCGTGCCTCCCGCTCGAGCTGCGGCGAGACGAAAGCCGCAGGAGCACCGCCATCAGCACGATCATCAGGATCCCGCCCAGGTACTCGGCGAGGGTGAACTGCCAGCCGAGCAGGATCCAGAGCACCAGGCCGAGCTCCCAGACCAGATTGGTCGAGGCGAACTGGAAGGCGAGGGCGGAGGCGGCGGAGGCGCCCTTCTGGAAGAGGCTCTTGGCGATCGCGATCGCGGCGTAGGAGCAGGACGAGGAGGCGGCGCCGAGCGCCTGTCGCCCAGGCAACGGGCGGGCGCCGTCGCCCGCCAGCGTCGCCTCGATCCGCTCGCGCGGCACCCAGGCCTGGACGATGCCCGAGATCGCGAAGCCGAGGACCAGCGCCCACCAGACCTCGTAGGCCATCAGCAGCGACTGTTCGATGCCCTGCGCAGAGCTTGTCGAGGACGTCGCCCATCGATCTGCGCCCGACGAAGCGGCCGAGGGCGCCCATCAGCTCCTCGACCTTCGCCTCGCGCTCCTCGCCGCTCGCCTCGGCGACGCAGTGGCGGGTGTGGTCGTCGATCAGGCCGAGGGCGACCCTGTCGAGAGCGGCCTCGATCGCGCCGATCTGGGTCAGGACGTCGACGCAGTAGCGCTCCTCGTCGACCATCCGGCGTACCCCCCGGACCTGGCCTTCGATCCGCGCGAGGCGCTTGAGCAGGGCGTCCTTGTTGGCGCTGGTATCCGACCTCGGGCATGCGCTCAGCCTAGCAAATACCCCCAGGGGGTATCGAGACCAGGTGATCAGGAGCCGATCAGCCGAGCCGCGCGGCCCGCTCCGCTGCGCCTTCGCCAGCACCTCCTCGGCGCCGGCGACCACGCCACCGCGCATCAGCACCCTGCCGCCGACCACGGTCGTCTCGACGACCGAGCCGCTCGCGGCGTAGACGAGGTCGGCGGCAGGTCGCCGAGCGCCGAGCTCGTAGGCGTCGCGGCGCAGGATCAGGAAGTCGGCGCGGCGCCCCCGGCTCGAGCGTCGCCGCCGCCGAGCAGCGGCGCGCGGCGCGCCGGTCGCGACCTCCCAGGCCTCCTCCGCCTCGATCGCCGTGGCGTCGCCGGCGGCGTGGCGCTGGGCGAGGGCGAACGCCTTGAGGTCGGCGAGCAGGTCGAGCGAGTCGTTGGAGCCGGCGCCGTCGGTGCCGAGGCCGACCGGCGACGCCTGTCGCCCGCGCCTCCGGATAGGGGAAGACGCCGCCGACCGCCAGCTTCATGTTGGCGACCGGGTTGCTGACCACGGTGCGCCGCGCTCGGCGATCAGCTCGAGCTCCGCCGCGGTCGAGCCAGACGCCGTGGGCGAGCAGCGTGCGCTCGCCGAGCAGGCCGAGCCGGTCGAGGTAGTGCGGCCGGCCGCACGCCGTGGGCGGCGACGCAGTCGCTGACCTCCTTCTCGGTCTCGGAGAGGTGGATCTGGACCGGCAGGTCGCGCTCGGCGGCGGTCTCCGCTGTCCAGCGCAGCAGCTCCTCGCCGACCGATGTAGATCGAGTGCGGGGCAGAGCGCCCGCTCGACTCCTGGCCGCGACGAGCTCCTCCTGCGCCTCGAGGTTGTCGAGGGCTTTCGCCTCGGCCTCCTCCGTGTCGGTCCCCAGCTCGAAGAGCGGCCCGCCGATCGCCGCCCGCAGGCCCGGCGTCGCGGACCGCCCGCGCGGTCGCGCTCCGGGTGCCAGTACATGTCCCAGAAGCGGCGTGGTCCCGGTGCGGATCATCTCGACGCAGGCGAGCCGGGTGCCCCAGTAGACGTCCTCCTCGTCGAGCCTCGCCTCGACCGGCCAGATCTTCTCCTCCAGCCAGCGCATCAGCGGCAGGTCGCCGCCGTAGCCGCGGAAGAGGGTCATCGCCGCGTGGGTGTGGCCGTTGACCAGGGGTGCGACCAGGGGCGCGCCGGCGGCGTCGATCGCCTCGTCGCCGGGCTCGGCACGGACCTCGGGCCCGACTCGAGGCGATCACGCTCGCCCTCGCAGCGCAGGCCGACGATCTCGCCGTCGAGTCCGCGCGCCGAGGACCGCGAGGCTCACCCGGCCAGCCTCGGCAGGATCGCCTCGAGCAGCGCCGTGCAGACGCGCCGCGTTCGCGTCGCGGTCGCGTTCCAGCTCCTCGACGCTGAGCGGCTCCGCGCCGATCCCGTTGGCCATGTTGTCGACCGCGCAGAGCGCCGCGTAGCGGAGGCCGAGCTCGCCGGCGACGACGCACTCGGAGGCGATCGTCATCCCGACCAGGTCGGCGTGGGCGGCGATCAGCCGGATCTCCGCCCGGGTCTCGAAGCGCGGGCCGATCGTCTGCCAGTAGACGCCGCCGTCGCCGAGCCGCGAGCCCCTCGGCCGCCGCCAGCACCCGCGCCCGCCAGTCCGGGTCGAAGCCGGGCGCGATGTGGCCGCGGGCGTCGTCGAAGGTGGTGACGCAGGACTGCAGCGGCGATGAAGTCGTCGGGGCAGACCAGGGCGCCGACCGCGATCTCGCGCTTGCAGCGAGCCGACCGAGGCGATCGCCGAGCGCCCGGTCACATCCGGCGTCGAGCAGGCCGCGCAGGTTGGCGGCGTGATCGATCGCGTGGGGGAGGCGTAGACCTCGCGTCGCCGTGGCGCTGGATCACGACCGCACCCGCGGCCTCCGCGACCTCGGCCAGCCGCTCGCCGCCGAGCGCGGTGGCGCTGCTGCCGAGGATCACCGCGAGACGGCCCATCGGGCGATCCTAGTGCGCGCCGCGCGCAGGTGCCTTCGCTTATCGTGGAGCGATGAGCGAGCGGCCGTCCGGGAGGGACGAGACCGAGGACGAGCGCCTCGATCGCAACCTCGGCGAGCTCCTCCAGGAGCTGCGGGTGGCGCTGCCCGGGGTCCAGGTCCTCTTCGCCTTCCTGCTCGCCGTCCCCTTCCAGCAGAACTTCTCCGAGATCACCTCGTTCCAGAAGTCGCGTCTACTTCGCCACCCTGCTCTCGACCGCGATCTCGGCCGCCCTGCTGATCGCCCCCTCGGCCTACCACCGGCTCACCTTCCACTACCAGCAGAAGGGCAGGCTCGTCTACGTCGCCAACCGGCTCTCGATCGCCGGCCTCGGCTTCCTCGCGCTGGCGATGACCGGGGCGATGACGCTGATCACCGACGTCCTCTACGGCGGCGCCGCGACCGCCGTCGTCGCGCATCGGGGCGCTGACGATGTTCGGCGTGCTCTGGTACCTGCTGCCGCTGCGGCGCCGGGTCATGCCTCGAGCAGAGCTCTGCCGATCGCGCGCCAGAGCCGAGAGCGCATCCGGCGAGACGCTCGGTTGAGCCCGGCCAGGTCCGGCCCGGCGTCCTCGACCGCTTCCAGCATCGCCAGGTCGGCCGTCCAGACGGCGACCTTGACGTCGAGCGGCACGGTCAGCTCCTCGGCCACCTGCTCGCCCTGCGTGCCGTAGGCGTCGCGCAGCATTTCGATGTTGGTCAGCTTGTCCGAGGCGTAGATCGCGCAGGGCGCCGTCGCCGGCGGCCTCGACCCGCGCCGCGGTGCTCGCGCTTGCGCGCTTCGTATGAGTCGATGCTTTCGTCGTCGGTGAGCACGTCGACCAGCGCCGCGACCGGCTCGCCGCAGGCCGCGCGGATGTCGGCGACCTCGAGCTCGGAGTCCTCGACCACGTCGTGCAGGATCGCCGCGGCGAGGACCTCGTCGGGGAGGCCGAGCTCGGCCAGGCGCTCGGCGACGGCCAGCGGGTGGTCGATGTAGGGGCGGCCGCCGCTGGCGTTGCGGATCTGCCCGGCGTGGGCGCGACGGGCCAGCTCGAGCGCGCCATGAATCAGCTCGGAACGCTTGGCCGCCGCTTCGATCCCTGGCGCTTCGGACACGAGGTGGAGCGTATCCGCCGGCGTCGCCCGGTCAGGCGGTTGCCGCGGCCCGGGGCGGCTCGTCACCGGCAGCTCGTAGCTGCCGCCCTCGACCCCGAGCTCGAGCGCGCCCGGGGCGCCGCCGAGGTCCTTCCACTGCGCGGCGGCTTCCGCCGCGTGGCGGTCGAGCCGCTCGTCGGAGTGGAGCGGGTCGTGATGGAAGAGGACCGTGCGCTCGGCCCCGGCACGGTGGGCGAAGGTGGTCGCGTGGCTGAGCGCCGAGTGCCCCCAGCCGACGTGCTCCGGGTACTCGGCGTCGGAGTACTGGCCGTCGTGGATCAGCAGCGAGGCGTCGCGGGCCAGCTCGAAGCCGGAGATCCAGTCCTCGTCGAGCGAGCTGAGATCGGCGCCGAGCGCGGGCTCGTGGTCGGGTATGTAGGCGAGTGAGCTGTCGCCGTCGTCGATCCGGTAGCCGAGGGTCGGGCCGCGGTGGGTGACCGAGGAGGCGCGGATCCGCGCCGGGCCGATCTCCCACTCGGCGTCCGGGCAGTGACGGAAGGAGACGTCGCAGGGCAGCTCCCGCACCTCGACCGGCGAGAGCGGGGCAGAGATGTAGCGGCCGATCCGGTCGCGCAGCGAGGCCTCGGGCGAGGCCGGCCCCCAGATCACGATCTCGGTCTGGGCGCGGAAGGCGGGGGCGAAGAAGACGAGGCCCTGGATGTGGTCGAGGTGCAGGTGGGTGAGGAGGATGTGGAGGCGGGCCGGCTCGGCGGCGAGGGCGAGGCCGAGGTTGCGGATCCCGGTGCCCGCGTCGAGCGCCAGCAGCGAGCCGTCGGAGAGGGTGACGCCGACGCACGAGGTGTTGCCGCCATAGCGGATCGTTTCGGGGCCGGGGGAGGGGATCGAGCCGCGGGTGCCCCAGAGGCTTGACGTCCATCAGGGCGCCGTCCCGTTTTGGGACGAGCGCGGCCAGAAGACGGCGATAGCGCCCTGTGAGCCGTGCGCGGTGAGGATCGGGAAGGCCGAGACCTCGACCATGTGCCGGGCCCCGTCGGCGGAGTGGATCTCGAAGTCGGCGTGGGCGGGGCGCCCGTTGCGGACGGCGACCACCAGCGGCAGCTCGTCGTAGGGGATCGGCTCGCCGGCGTCGTCGAAGGGGCCGAACAGCGAGCCCCACTCCTGCGGCCCGACCGTGCCCAGCTCCTCGTAGCGTTTGCCAAGCAGCGCGCCCGCCGCCTCGTTGTAGAAGACGAGGACTCCGCCCTCGTCGACGAGGAAGGCCGGCGTCGAAAGGGCCGACATCAGGTTGCGAGCAAGGATCAGCTCGAGCGGCCTCTGTGTCACGGCATGACACTTTAGTTCGTAGTTTTCGGCATGCGCATGTCTGTGGACCCCGGTACCCCAACGCCGGAGAACATCAACAATCGCCCGCGCGGCCCGGGGGCTGCGTGACATTCGTCACATACAGGACTTCCGCAGCGAGCGGGGAAATCGACCCGGGATGGGCCTTGATCAGGCAAGATGGGCAGCGTCGTCGCCAAACAGATGGAGGCGCTCGAAGCCGACTACGGCGACGACTGCGAAATCGGCGACGTCTGCACGATCGTCGAGGTCATCGGCCCGCACGGGTCTCACCTGCGGGTGCGCAGCAGCGACATGCGGCCGCACATCACGATCGGCCTCCTGCGAGCCTCCGAGGGGATGTTCCTCGGAGGCCTCCGTCCCGGCGCCGCCGGCGGCGAGGAGTAGGCCGCTCAGTCCTCCGGCTCTTCGCCGTTGGGCTGGAGCGCGTACCACTCGGCGCCGAACTGGGAGAAGTCGTTGCCGTTCGCTTCGCCCGGCTTCTTGTCGCCGAGGTAGGTGTAGAGGGGGTGGCCGGCGTAGGTGACCTGGATCGTCCCGTCTTTGCGTTTGGTCGTGCCGACCTGCGACGCCATCGCGCCTTCGCCGGTCTGCGGCGGGCCCTCGGTGGTCAGCGGCGGCCAGACCTTTGCGCATTCGCCGTAACAGCTCGAGGTCGTGCCCTTGTCGGCGTGGAAGTCGTAGAGGGTGAAGCCCTGTGGGTCGACGATGATCTTGCCGAGCTTCGGCGCGGAGGCGGCGGAGATCACCGCGGCGCCGGTCGCTTCAGGGCTGGGCGCGGTCGTCGCTTCGCTGCTCGAGCCCCCGAGTCGGAGCCGTAGAGGCCGCCGCCACCGGTGGTGCCGCTCGAGTCGCTGCTGCCGCAGCCGCCGGCGGCGAGTGCCAGCGCGACCGCGGCCACGCAGAGCGCGGGCACGCTCCTCGTCTTGCTCATTGCCTTACCTCCTGGTTGGGTTTGGTGGAGTCGCTGCCGACCGCGGCGACGAAGGTGCGGTCGCCGACGTGGATCTCCATCGCGTCCGTCTTCGAGAGGTCGAGGGCGGAGCTGAGGATCGGGTAGTTGCCGTCGCCCCAGCGGTAGCGGAAGGTGCCGGCGGAGAACCGGTCTCCTTCGCGGCTGCGCATGTAGACCCGGCAGAGGGTGCCCGAGGCGACCCCTTTCACGTACATGTGGATTTCGGTGCCGAAGGCGTTGGGGATCAACTTCGCCGAGATCTGCTCGCCCCGCGGCAGCGAGGTGAAGGTGACGTGCTGCTCGGGCCCGGACGAGCCGCCCCCGGGCAGGACGAGGAGGACGAGAACGGCGGCGGCGACCGCGGCGGCGCCGCCGAAGGCGAAGCCGAAGCGCAGCCGCCGGCGGCGCTGGCTGCGACGCTCGCGCCCGATCGTCGCCCCGACCCTGGCGGCGAGCGCCGCCGGCGGCGCCGGCGACTCGTTCGAAGCGCGCCGGGTCGGCGAGCGACATCGGCCGCACCAGCGAGGAGAGCTGGTCGAGCTCGGCCCGGCACTCGGCGCAGCCCTCGACATGGGCGGCGAGCGCCGCCCGCTCCTGCTCGGGGAGCTGGTCGAGCGCGTAGGCGCCGAGGCTCTCGCGCCACTCGCGGCAGTTGTCAGTCTTCATAGCCGATCTCCTCGAGGCCGATCCGCAGGGCGCGCAGCGCGTAGTAGACGCGGCTCTTCACGGTCCCCACCGGGATGCCGAGTTCTTCGGAGACCTCGGCATAGGGGCGGCCACGGTAGTAGGTCTCGACCAGGATCCGGCGGTGCTGGTCGCCGATTCGGCGCATCGCCTCCTCGACCTGCCAGGCGAGCAGGTTGTCCTCGATCGGTTCGACCGAGGGCTCGACCCCGGCGTCGGAGACCGAGGGGCGGGCGGCGCGGGCCCGGCCGAGGTCGATGACGACGTTGCGGATGATCGCGAACAGCCAGGTGCGCAGGCTGCCGATCTCGGGGTCGAAGCGCTTGCCCGCCCGCCATGCCCGCAGGAAGGTCTCCTGCACCGCCTCTTCGGCCAGCCCGGCGTCGCCCAGCGAGCGCATCGCGAAGCCGTACAGCTCGCCCGCGTGGGCCGCGTAGGCCTCGCGGACGTCGCGCTCTCGGATCAGTGCTCCAGCCGGCATACGCCTCGATGTACGCGGCGCACGCCGACCGGGTTCATGCCCTCGCTACTCGAGTTTGCCGATCTTGAAGATTTTCGTGCCGCAGTCCGGGCACACACCCTGGATCGCGGGGCGACCGTTTTTCATGGTCACCTGCTTGGGGTCTTGGATCTCGACCTTCTTGCGCTCTTTGACGCAGTAACCCTCGGGCATCGGGGTTCTCCTTTCGCCGCCTGGATAGGCACGCTTCGCGATCCCTCGCGAGTTGGATTGCGGCGAATGTAACGGAGAAAGGGGACGAAGGGCTACAAGTGTGTGCGTTTACGCACAAGCCAAAGCTATTCTTTGGCTTCTTCCGCGCCGCCTTCGACGCCCGCTTTCGATTCGGCGCGCAGGCGGGCGATCGCGCTTTCCAGCTGGGTCAGCCGCGATTCCAGGCCTGCGTCGGCGCTGGTCGTCCCCAGCGAGCTGATCTGTTCTTCGAGGACCTGGACTTCGTCGGCGCTGACCCCTTCGTTGTCGGCTTCGAGCGCCAGGTAGATGCCGGCGCCGGCGCCGCCGATCGCGATCGCGACGAGGACGAGGAAGACGCGAGTGCGCGCGCGCAGCTTCCTCTCGACCTCCCCTATCCATGCCCGCAGGCCGTCCAGCGACATCGCCGTTACGTTAATCCACTACCCTGCGGCCCGCACTTTCGCCCCCTAGCTTCCAAGGAGAATCCCAGCATGCCCGATGCAGTCATCGTCGACACCATCCGCACGCCGATCGGCCGCGCCTTCAAGGGCTCGCTGTCCCAGCTCCGCCCAGATGAGATGGGCGCATTCGTCGTCGATCAGCTGCTCGAGCGCAATCCCGAGGTCGATCCGGCCGAGATCGAGGACGCTGATCTGCGGCTGCGGCATGCCCCAGGGCCTGCAGGCCTTCAACATCGGCCGCATCATCTCGCTGCTCTCCGAGAAGCTGCCGCAGACCGTCAACGGCGTCACCGTCGCCCGCTACTGCTCTTCGAGCCTCGATGCGATCCGCCAGGCCGGCAACGCGGTCCAGGCCGGGCAGGGCGACATCTACCTCGCCGCCGGGGTCGAGTGGGTCTCGCGCTACAACGAGCGCACCGAGCCCGCCGGCGCCGCCGATCAGAACGAGAACCTGCAGGGCAACAACGGCCAGCCCAATGCCTACATCGAGATGGGCCTGACCGCGGTCAACGTCGCCAACAAATACGAGGTCAGCCGCGCCGACATGGACAAGTACGCGCAGCGCTCGCAGGAACTCGCCGTGCAGTCCCAGGAGGACGGCTTCTTCGATCGCGAGATCGTGCCGGTCACGCTGCCAGACGGCACCGAGGTGACCAAGGACGACGGCCCCCGTGCCTCCTCGACGCTGGAGAAGCTGTGCGAACTGCCCGAGGCCTTCGGCGGCGGCGGCGTCACCGCCGGCAACTCCTGCCCGCTCAACGACGGCGCCGCGGCGGTGCTGGTGATGAGCGACACCAAGGCCAAGGAGCTCGGCCTCACGCCGCGCGCCAAGATCGTCACCGCGGCGACCTGGGGCAACGAGCCCGAGTACATGGGCGTCGCCCCGATCGGCGCGATCAAGAAGGTCCTCGACCGGGCCGGAATGACGATCGACGACGTCGGTGCGGTTGAGCTCAACGAGGCCTTCGCCGCCCAGGTGATCCCGATCATGGACGAGTGCGACATCCCGCTGGAGAAGATGAACACCCATGGCGGCGCGATCGCCCTCGGCCACCCGTTCGGCATGACCGGCGCCCGGATCATGGGCACCCTGCTCAACGTGATGGAGACCGACGACCACCAGGTCGGCATCGAGACCATGTGCGTTGCCGGCGGTCAGGGCAACGCGATGTTGGTCGAAAGGCTCAACTGACCGAGAGGCCGTGGCCTCTTTCGAGAGTAGGGTCGGCAGGATCGAGCTTTCGACGCTGACCTACGAGACCGGCGATCGGGTCGCGCGGATCACGCTGAACCGGCCTGAGCGGGGCAACGGGATCACGCCGCGGATGCCGGTCGAGCTCGCCGCCTGCGTCGAGGAGGCCAACCTCGACCCGGCGGTGCACGTGATCGCGCTGGCCGGCAATGGCACCGGCTTCTGCGGCGGCTACGACCTGGTCGCCTCGGCCGAGGGCGACATGAGCGGGCTCGAGGGCGCCGAGGCGCCGGCCGGCTCGCCGCTCGACCCGGCCGTGATCGGCGCCAACCACGCGCCCGAGTCCGACTGGGACCCGGTCACCGACTTCCAGTTCATGTGACGCAACGTGCGCGGCTTCATGAGCCTCTTCCACTCCGAGAAGCCGGCGCTCTGCAAGGTCCACGGCTACTGCGTCGCCGGCGGCACCGACATGGCGCTCTGCTCGGACCTGCTGGTGATCGGCTCGACGACGCCAAGATCGGCTATCCGCCGGCCCGGGTCTGGGGCTCGCCGACGACGGCGTTGTGGGCGGCCCGGATCGGCGCGATGCGGGCCAAGCGCCTGCTGCTGACCGGCGACTCGCTGACCGGCGAACAGGCGGTCGATTGGGGCCTGGCGACCGAAGTCGGCGCCGCCCGACGGATCTCGACGCCCGCTTCGAGCGCCTGCTCGGGCGGGTGGCGCGGATGCCGATCAACCAGCTGGTGATGATGAAGCTGCTCGCCAACCAGAGCCTCCACGCCCAGGGCCTGCACCAAGCCAGGTGCTCGGCACCTTCTTCGACGGCATCGCCCGGCACACCGCCGAGGGCCACGAGTTCGTGCGCCGCGCCGCGGCCGACGGCTTCCGCGAGGCGGTCCGCGAGCGTGACGAGCCCTTCGGCGACCACGGTCTCGAGGGCTTCGGCGTCGACTAGGGTGCGCGGGCGATGAGCGACCGACCGCATCCTTCGACCGAGATCACGGTCGACTCGGCCCGCCGGTTCCTACCCGGCAGCTTCCCCGGCGACCTCGAGATCGAGCCGCTCGAGATCGAGGACACCCACTCGCGCGGCCGGATCGTCGTCGGCCGCCGCCACCTCCACCCGGGCGGCTTCGTCCACGGCGGCGTCTGGACCGCGCTCGGCGACACCGTCGCGGCCTGGGCGACCTTCCGCGCGATCCCGGCCGGGCACAACTTCACCACGATCGAGCTCAAGCTCAACGTCTTCGCCGCCGGCCTCGACGGCGACGAGATCGTCGCCGTCGGCGAGGTCCTGCACGCCGGCAAGAGCACCGTCGTGGTCGAGGTCAGGATCAACCGCATCCGCGACGGCGAGGAGCGCCTCGCCGCCAACCTGATCGTCACCCAGTTCGTGCTGCCGCCGCGGGCGTAACGAGCGCTCGACCGGAGCCGGGTCACTCGGCCCCGAAGCTCAGGCGTCCGGCTCGTGGACGACAGGCACCTCGGTGCTCGCCGGTGTCTCCTCGTCCTCCTCCTCGCCGGCGCCGTCCTCCTCCTCGTCCTGCTCGGCCTTCTCTCCCGGCGGGGGCTTCGAGCCGTTCGATCTGCGGCAGGCGCCAGAGCACGCTGGCGATCGTCAGGCCGACGGCGGCGGCGAGCAGGGCCATGAACCATTCGGTCGCGTTGAGCAGCTCCATGTCGAAGAATTCGCGCACCGGCGGGCCGCCGAGGATCAGCGCGAAGAGCGCGCCGAGGCCGGCGATCATCACCAGCATGTAGCTCTGGATCGCGATGTGCTCGCGGCCGGGGCCGCGCTCGAGCAGGAGCACGAAGGCGAGCCCGAGGACGATCAGCGTCGTCGTCGCCGCCGTCCGCCCGGCGTCGAGGGTGCCGCCGAAGACGGTGTCGACGAGGAAGAAGGAGAGGATCGAGCCGAGCGCCGTCGCCAGGCCCGGCGGGGACCGCGAAGGCTGCCAGCGCCCGCAGCAGGCGGCCGCGGTAGAGCGGGCCGTCGGAGGGAGCGAGGGCCAGCACGAAGGAGGGGATCCCGATCGTCAGGAAGCCGGCCAGGGTCAGGTGGCGGGGGAGGAAGGGGAAGGCGAAGCCGGGGACCGCGACGAGCAGGATCAGCGTCGCCGCGTAGACCGTCTTGGTCAGGTAGAGGCGGCCGAGGCGGTGGATGTTGCGGGCGATCCGCCGGCCTTCGGCGACCGCTTCGGGCAGCCGGGAGAACTCGTCGTCGAGGAGGACGACGTCGGCGACGCCTTTGGTCACCTGCGCGCCGGAGCCCATCGCCACCGCGAGCCGCGCCTGCTTCAGCGCCGGCACGTCGTTGACGCCGTCGCCGATCATCGCCGTGTAGCGGCCCGACTTCGCGCAGCGCGCCGACCAGCGCTTTCTTCTGCTCCGGCGCGATCCGGCAGAAGATCGTGTTGCGCTGCGCGACCCGGGCCAGCTGCTCGGGGTCGTCGGGCAGGTCCGGGCCCTCGACCGTGCCCGGCGTCGAGCGGGATCCCGACCGCGCCGGCGACCGCGGTGACGGTCGCGCGGGCGTCGCCGGAGATCAGCTTCAGGTCGACCTCCTGCTCGCGCATGAAGGCGATCGTCTCGGAGGCGTCGGGGCGCAGCGTCTCCTCGAGCACGACCAGCGCGAGCGCCGTCAGCCGCGGCGGCCCGTCGGCCGGCGATCGGCGGGCAGGGGCTCGGCCGGATTCGCCGAAGGCGACGACCCGGCGGCCCGCCGCGGTCTCCTCGTCGAGCGTCCGCTGCAGCCCCGGCGGCAGGGTCAGGGCGCCGGCTCTGGCAGGATGTCGGGGGCGCCCATGACGTAGGAGGTCGACGCGCCATCCGCAGCCCGCTCCACTTCCACTCCGAGGAGAAGGGGACCTCGGCGCCGACCCGGCTCGCCTCGCCGGGGAAGCGCTCGGCGATCGCTTCCAGGGTCTTGTTCTGATCGCCGGCGCTGGCCGCGTAGCGGCCGAGCGCCAGCGCCGCCGCGTCCTCCCTCGACGCCTTCGGCGAGCTTGACCTGGAGCAGCTTCAGCTCGCCGTCGGTCAGCGTCCCGGTCTTGTCGACGCAGATCGTGTCGACCGCGGCGAGGCTCTCGGTCGCGCTCATCTGCTGGACCAGGGTGCGGCGCTGGGCGAGGCGCACGGCGGCGACCGCGAAGGTGACGCTCATCAGCAGCACCAGTCCCTCGGGGATCAGCGTCACCAGGCCGGCGGTCGCGGTCTGCGCGGCCTCGGTCAGGTCGGTGTTGCGCAGCTTCAGGGTCAGCAGCAGCAGGACCGCCAGCGGCACCATCACGTAGAGGCAGGCGACGATCACCTGGTTGACCTCGCGCTGCAGCGGCGAGGGCGGGTGGCGGAAGGTCTTCGCCTCGCCCGCGATGCGCCCGGCGTAGCTCTCGTCGCGCACCGCGTCGACCACGTAGCGGCCCGAGCCGGAGATCACGAACGAGCCGGAGAGGACACGGTCGCCCGGCTCCTTGCGGACGCCGTCGGCCTCGCCGGTCAGCATCGACTCGTCGACGGTCATCGCGCGGCTCGCGATCACCTCGCCGTCGGCGACCAGCTGGTCGCCGGGCTCGATCACGACGACGTCGCCGGGGACGACCTCATCGGCCTTCAGCTCGACGACTGGCACCGTCGCGGACGACCTTGGCCTGGGGCGCGACCAGGACCGCCAGCTCGTCCAGGGTGCGCTTCGCTTTCAGCTCCTGGCGGATCCCGATGTAGGAGTTGATCACCGCGATCAGGCCGAAGATCGAGTCGGCGTAGAGGCCGAGCCCGAGGTCGAGGACGAAGAAGGCGCCGATGATCGCGTTGAAGAGCGTGAAGACGTTGCCGGCGACGATGCTCGAGGTCGAGCGCGAGGAGCTGCCCGCCGGCGGCCCGAGCTTGCGCAGGCGCGCTGCCGCCTCCTTGCTCGGAAAGTCCCTTCTGCGGTCGGCGCGTCGATCACGGCCTCATTGTGTAGGTTTGCGGCGATGGCGAGCGGCGAGCTGAAGCTAGGCCTCAACCTCGGCTACTGGGGAATCGGCCCAGCCGGGGAGGACGCCGTCGAGGTTGTGCAGGCGGCCGAGAAGGCCGGCTTCGAGTCGGTCTGGGCGGCCGAGTCCTACGGCTCCGACGTGGTCAGCGTGCTCGCCTGGCTCGCCCCGCAGACGACGACGATCAAGCTCGGCGCCGCGATCCTTCAGGTCCCGGCGCGGCCGCCGGCCGCCGCGGCGATGGCCGGGGCGACGATCGACAAGCTCTCCGGCGGCCGCTTCATCTTCGGCTTCGGCCCCTCCGGCCCGCAGGTCTCGGAGGGCTGGTACGGCGTCCCCTACGCGAAACCGTGGGGAAGGACCCGCGAGTACATCGAAATCGTGCGCGAGATCATCGCCCGCGAGGGGCCCCTCGACCACGACGGCGAGCACTACACGCTGCCGCTGCCGGGCGGCGAGGGCAAGCCGCTGAAGCTCAACTTCCACCCCGTGCGCAACGAGATCCCGGTCTTCGTCGGCGCGATCGGCCGCAAATCGGTCGAGATGGCGGCCGAGGTCTGCGACGGCTGGATCCCGATCTTCTTCAGCGTCGACGCCTTCGACCAGACCTGGGGAGAGCATCTCGAGGCCGGTTTCGCCAAAGGCGGGCGCCAGCGCTCCGACCTCGAGGTCTCGCCCTCGCTCTCGGTCGCGATCGACGGTGACCTGGAGGCGGCGAAGAGCGTCGTCAAGGCCGGCCTCGTCCTCTACTTCGGCGGCATGGGCAGCAGGAAAACCAACTTCTACGTCGATCTCGCCCACCGCTTCGGCTTCGGCGAGGTCGCCGACGAGGTCCAGACCCGCTTCCAGGACGGCGACAGGGCGGGCGCCTTCGAGGCGATGCCCGACGAGATCGTCGAGGCAACCTCGCTGGTCGGGACCGAGGCCGAAGTCGCCGAGCGGGTCGAGCGCTTCCGCGGCGCCGGCATCGACCGCCTGATCGTCTCGCCCGTCCACGTCGACCGCTCCGAGCAGCTGCACACGATCGAGCGCCTCGCCGCTATGGCGGGCGTCGACTCACCGGCCTGACCGGTTGTCGTAGTCTCCCGCGCCGCGAATGAAGATCGGAGTTCCCAAAGAGACAGCCGAAGGGGAGCGGCGCGTCGCGCTCGTCCCCGACGTCGTCACGTCGCTCCAGGCGAAGGTCAGCGAGAAGATCGACCCCGTGGTCGAGTCTGGCGCCGGCGCTCGACGCCGGCCACCCCGATGCCTCCTACGAGGAGTCGGGCGCCGCGGTGGCCGACGCCGACCGCCTGGGCAGCGGAGGTCGTCCTGCACGTGCGGCCGCCGTCGCTCGAGGAGATCGCCAAGCTGAGCCGCGGCCAGGTGCTGATCAGCCACCTCTCGCCGCTGACCGCCGCCGACTCCAACCAGGCGCTGGCCGAGGCCGGGGTCACCGCGTTCGCGATGGAGGCGATCCCGCGCACGACCCGGGCCCAGGCGATGGACGCGCTCTCCTCCCAGGCCAACCTCTCCGGCTACGCCGCGGCGCTGCTCGCGGCGCGCGAGGCCGGACAGCTCTTCCCGATGATGACCACCGCCGCCGGCACCGTCGCCCCGGCGAAGGTGATGGTGCTGGGCGCCGGAGTCGCCGGCCTGCAGGCGATCGCCACCGCCAAGCGGCTCGGCGCGATCGTCACCGGCTTCGACATCCGCCGCGCCGCCTGGGAGCAGATCGCCTCGCTCGGCGGCCGGCCGCTGGAACTCGACTTCATCCCCGACGCCGAGGGCGAGGGCGGCTACGCCCGGCCGCTCACCGACGAGGAGAACGGCCAGGTGCGCGACGCGCTGACCGCAGCGGCCGCCAAACAGGACGTGATCATCACCACGGCGCAGATCCCCGGCCGCGACGCGCCGGTCCTGATCACCGAGGAGGCCGTGCGGGGGATGTCGCCGGGCTCGGTGATCATCGACCTCGCCGCCGACTCGGGCGGCAACGCCGAGCCCTCGAAGCCGGGTGAGACGGTCGACGTCGACGGCGTCAAGGTGATCGGCCCGGCGAACCTGGTCAGCGACATGGCCGCCGACGCCTCGCAGCTCTACGCCAAGAACCTGGAGAACCTGCTCGGCCTCCTGGTCGATGAGGAGGGCGGGCTCAAGATCGACTTCGAGGACGACATCGTCGACGCCGCCTGCATCGCCCACGAGGGCCAAATCCGCGGAGAGAGGACAGCGAAATGAGCCTGATGACCGAGATCGCGATCCTGGTCCTCGCCGCCTTCGTCGGCTTCGAGGTGATCTCGAAGGTGCCGACGACGCTGCACACGCCGCTGATGTCGCAGACCAACGCGATCCACGGGATCGTCATGCTCGGCGGCCTGATCGTGCTCGGCTATGCCGACGACCCGCTCGAGTACGTGATCGGCACGATCGCGGTCGCCTTCGGCGCGATCAACATCGTCGGCGGCTTCATGGTCACCGACCGGATGCTCGGCATGTTCTCCAAAAAGCCGAAACCCAAGGCCGAGGACAAATGACCGCGCTCGCGGTTCTCCAGCCCGGCGGGGACGGCGCGACGGCGCTCTACATCGTCGCCTTCTCGCTCTTCATCATCGGGCTCAAACGCGGCACCCACCCGACCACCGCGAAGCAGGGCAACATGGTCGCCGCCGTCGGCATGGCGGTCGCCGTCGTCACCACGCTGCTGCTCGACGGGATGGGCAACTGGGGGCTGATCGCGGTCGGCCTCGGGGTCGGCACGGCGGTCGGCTTCGTCGCCTCGGTCCGCGTGCAGATGACCGAGATGCCGCAGATGGTCGCCCTCTACAACGGCGTCGGCGGTGGCGCCGTGGCGCTGATCGCCTGGTCGGAGCTCCGCCACGGGATAAGTGACATCGACAGCGGCGCGATCGGCTCGATCCCGCTCGAAGTGCTGATCCCGACGCTGCTCGCGGCGGTGATCGGCTCGGTCTCCTTCTGGGGGTCCAACGTCGCCTTCGCCAAGCTCCAGGACCTGATCCCGACCCGCCCGCTCGCCGTCCCCGGCCAGCAGGTGATCAACGGCGCCCTGCTGATCGGCATCGTCGCCGCCTGCGTCGACATCGCGGTCAACAACGGCGACCCCTCGCAGGGCCTCTTCATCGCGATCCTGCTCGCCGCCGCCCTGCTCGGCAACCTCGTCGTGCTGCCGATCGGCGGCGCCGACATGCCGGTCGTGATCTCGCTGCTCAACGCCTTCACCGGGCTCTCGGCTGCAGCCGCCGGCTTCGCCCTCGACAACGTCGCCCTGATCGTCGCCGGCACCTTGGTCGGCTCCTCGGGCACGATCCTGACGATGGAGATGGCGACGGCGATGAACCGCTCCGTCGCCAACATCCTCTTCGCCGGCTTCGGCGGCGCTCCCGCGGGCGGTGGGGCCACTTCGACCGAGGAGAGGCCGCACACCTCGATCGGCGCCCAGGACGCCGCGATCAAGCTCGCCTATGCCGACACGGTGGTGATCGTCCCCGGCTACGGCCTCGCGGTCGCCCAGGCGCAGCACGCGATCAAGGAGGTCGCCGACCAGCTCGAGAAGCGCGGCGTCACGGTCAACTACGCGATCCATCCGGTCGCCGGCCGCATGCCGGGCCACATGAACGTGCTGCTTGCCGAGGCCGACGTCCCCTACGAGCAGCTGCGCGAGATGGAGGACATCAACCCCGAACTGCCGCGCACCGACGTCGCCGTCGTCGTCGGCGCCAACGACGTCACCAACCCGGCCGCCAAGAACGACCCCGACAGCCCGATTGCCGGGATGCCGATCATCGAAGTCGCCGAGGCCAACGAGGTGATCGTGATCAAGCGCTCGCTCAGCCCCGGCTTCGCCGGCATCGACAACGACCTCTTCTACGAAGCCGAATACCTCGATGCTCTTCGCCGACGCCAAGGCGGCGGCCGGCGAAATCGCCGCCGAGATCGAGAACCTCTAGTCCCGACGCCGCCGACCGCGGCGGCCTCCGGCAGCACGCGGGCGGGGGAGAGGCGCCGGGCCCGGCCGCTTAGCCGCCTGTGCGGCGGCGGCAATCGGAGGCGGGCCAGTCGACGGTCGAGTGGGTCGGCCTGCTGCTCGTCGTCGCCGCGCTGCTCGCCGCCGTCCTGGCCGCCGGCATCCGCGTGCCGGGTACTGGGCTTGCCCGGGAGATCGCCTCGCGCATCCTCTGCGCCGCGGCCCTCGCCGATCACTGCGGCGATGAAGCGGCGCTGATCGCCGCCTACGGCGACGAGGTCGGCCGGCTGGTTCGCCGTCACATGCCGACGCTCGCCTTCGAGCGGGGCTCGCGGGCGCTGCCGGTCGACTGGCGCCGCTGCCGGATCAGCGCCTGCGGCGACGGCGGCGATGAGGGCGAAGTCGAGGCCAGCGCCGCCGGCCTGCCGGTGACCGCCTTCGTCCACGTCGTCGACCGTCGCCCGCGGGGATACCTATACATCCAGTACTGGCTCTATTACGCCGACTCGGCGACTCTGCGCGGGGTCCCCGTCGCCGGGCCGAGGGGCTACCACCACGACGACTGGGAATCGGTCCAGGTCAGGATCGGCGAGGACGGCGAGGCCGAGGAGCGGGCCTCCTCGCACAACGGCTACAACTACTCGCCGAGCCGGGCCAACTGGGCCTCCGACGCCGGCTTCGGGCCGCTGCGGGAGCTGGAGGAATCGGTCGGCCTGCGCGAGACCAACGGCTGGGGCCCGGAGACCCACGTCCTGCTCGTCTCCGGCGGCAGCCACGCCGGCAACATCGGCGACGACCGCGGTGAGCGTTTCACCCCGGGCAGCCGCGTCCACCTCGTCCCGCTCGAGCCGATCGCCGCCGTCGATTCGAGCTCCTTCGCCGTAACCCCGCCTTGGCTGAAGCAGGTCTGGCGCGACCCCGAGGCAGCGGGGACACAATGAGCGATCGTGCCGGCTGATTTCCGGCCGATGGGCCGAATTCGCGACTCCGGATGGCGTTTACGGCCCGTCGGCGGGGTTCCGGCAAATTAGAATGGCCGGGTGATGATGCGGCGGGGACGGCGGATATGGGTCGGCGCGAGCGCGTTCCTCGTTGTCGTCGGGCTGCTTGGCCCGGCCACCGCTCTCGCGGCGACCACGAGTTGGGAATTCGAGACCTCGGCCGAATACCCCGGTCAGATTCTCAATCTCGGTCAGACCCTGGCCGGCGGTGGACCGACCGAACCCCATGAATACCTGTTGGCCAACACCGGCGAAACCCCGATCAGCGTCGACCATTTCCGGATCGGCCTACAGC
This sequence comes from uncultured Solirubrobacterales bacterium, assembly GCA_963836415.1. Classification (GTDB taxonomy): domain Bacteria; phylum Actinomycetota; class Thermoleophilia; order Solirubrobacterales; family 70-9; genus VRUE01. Next base: position 177,032 of record CAWIJE010000004.1, on the reverse strand, counting down.
AGGAGCAGGAACCCCACCTCTGGACGGACAGCCACCCGGGCTGCCAAAAAGGATCCACGATCGAACCGGGTCAGACCTGCTCGGTCGGGATCGTGTTCAACCCGCTGGCGGCCGCCTGGAGAAGAGGCTTCGTGGAAGTCATAGCCGTGAACGGAGAACCCCCGCCGGCCAGGGTGGATTTCGAAGCGCATGCCATCGGTCCGAGGATCAGACCCGAACCCGATTACCTCGACTTCGGATCCGTCCAAGTCGGCGCGGGGCCTTCCCCGATTCAGACGGTCACCCTTGCGAACGACGAACCCTTACCGCTGATGATCTACGGCGTCTCGGTGACCGATCCTTACGAAAGACCGGAATCCCCGAGCCCGTTCCGTGTGGTCGGCGGCAGCTGCCGGGAAGGCGTGGTCGTGCCGACTTCGGCCAGCTGCACCATCGAAATCATCCTCGAAGCGTCGCAAGCGGGTTCATTCGATTCCAAGGTAGTGATCGCCGACAACGCGGAATCAGCGCAGTCGCTCGTGCTCCGGGGAGTCGGGGAAGCGCCGCGGCCTCCGTTGGTCGGTCCCACCACGAACGCGAAGTCCGAACGCGATCACGCCGTCACCTCGGTACCAGTGGCCCCGGCCACCTCTATCCCTGCCAAGCCGAAGCTCCTCTGCCCGAAGGGGAAACGGAGGGCCGCCAGGCAGGGAAAGACGGTCTGCGTGAGGCGCCACAAGCATCACCGGCATCGCGGGCATACCCAGAGGCCCTGATACCGCCTAGGTTGGCGTTCAGCGGCGCTCGGCGCTGAGCAGCTCGAGGCTGCCCCAGGCGGTGCGCAACCGGTCATGACGCTCGACCTCCGCGAAGCCTGCTGCTTCGATCATGCCCGGCAGGCGGCCGGCGGCGTGGTCGCGGATGCCGTCGAAGCCGTCGATGACCGAGAGCGTGAACATGCCGGCCCGCATCAGCGGGTCCTGCGGCTTGCCCCAGTCGGCGACGTGCAGGCGTCCCTGCGGGCGCAGCGCGCGGCGGCACTCGGCCAGCGCGGCCTGCTTCGCCGCGCCGTCCAGGTGGTGGAGGAGGAGGGACATCACGATCCTCTCGCAGCTCTCGTCCTCGAGCGGCAGCTCGGCGGCCAGCCCCGACCTCCACTCGACGGCCTTGGAGCCGGGCTTCGTGCGGGCGATCGCCAGGGCCTCGGGGTCGCCGTCGATGCCGATCACCTGCGCCGCCGGCGCCAGCGAGGCGAGCGTGATCGCGAAGGTGCCGGTGCCGGCGCCGACGTCGGCGCAGCGGCAGGCGCCCTGGGGGAGCCCGGCCGTCACCTGGGTCGCCAGTCGGCCGCGGAAGAGGTCCTCGCGCATCGTCAGCGCGACGATGCGGTCGTAGAAGCGGGTCAGGCCGGGCACGCCGGCGGCGGTGACGTAGCGGTCTTCGTCGCCCATGCCGCCGCTATCCCAGCTTGTAGGTGACGAGGCCGCTGGCGACGAGGGTGCCGTCGTCGGCGCCGCTGACCTTCACCTCGCAGAAGCAGAGGGTCGAGCCGCGGCGCAGGACGCGGGCGTCGGCGAGCAGCTCCTGGGCTCGGGCCGCGGCGAGGAAGTCGACCGTGAGGCCGACCGTGGTGCCCTTCGGCGGCTCGCCCTCGTAGGAGATCGCCGACCAGGCGGCGGCCATCGCCGCGGTGTCGATCAGGGCGGAGACGGCGCCGCCGTGGACCACATCGCCGATCGTCACCACCTCCTCGGCGAAGGGCAGGGCGAGGAGGGCGCGGTCGTCCTCGATCTCGCGCAGCTGCATGTTCAGGTGGCGGACGAACTTCGAGTGCTCGAGAAAGGCGGCGATCAGCTCCGAGCCGCGCATCTCACTTGGGCGGCATCCGCAGGGCGCCGTCGAGCCGGATCGTCTCGCCGTTCAGCATCGGGTTGGCGACGATCTCACGCACGATCCGCGCGTACTCCTCGGGCCGCCCGAGGCGCGAGGGGTGGGGGATGCCGGCGCCGAGCGCGGTGCGGGCCTCCTCCGGAAGCGCGGCGAGCAGCGGCGTGTCGAAGAGGCCCGGGGCGATCGTCATCACGCGGATGCCGCGGCCGGCGAGGTCGCGCGCGGCCGGCAGGGTCATGCCGACGATGCCGCCCTTCGAGGCGGCGTAGGCGATCTGGCCGATCTGGCCGTCGTAGGCGGCGATCGAGGCGGTGTTGACGCAGACGCCGCGCTCGCCCTCGGCGTCGGGCTCGTTGCCGCTCATCGCCGCGCGGCGAGGCGCAGGACGTTGAAGGTGCCGATCAGGTTGATCTCGATCACCTTGGTGAACATCTCGAGGTTGTGGGGCCCGCCCTTGTGGGCGACCCGCTCCGCCCAGCCGACCCCGGCGCAGCTGACCGAGATCGCGCAGCTCGCCGCTCGGCCGCGGCGCTCGACGGCGGCCGCGACCGCCTCGGCGTCGGTCACGTCGGTCTCGACGAAGGCCGCGCCCCCGCCCAGCTCGGCGGCCAGGGCCTCGCCCTTCTCGGCGTTGAGGTCGGCGATCGTCACCCGGGCGCCGGCATCGGCCAGCGCCCGCGCCGTCGCCGCGCCCAGACCGGAGGCTCCACCCGCAACCAGCGCTCCCGCTCCGTCGACCTCCATCGCCGCGCACCCTACTCGACCGGCCGGTCGATCCGGTCCCGATAGGGTTTTCGCATCGCCACCGAGGTGACAGGCAGACTCCAAGGAAGCGATCGCCGACCGCCTTGCGGAGGCGCGGAGGCGGACCCTCGACCTGATCGAGCCGCTCGACGATGACCAGCTCAACCGCGTCTACTCGCCGATCCTCAGCCCGCTGGCCTGGGACCTCGGCCATATCGCCAACTTCGAGGAGCTCTGGCTGGTGCAGACGATCGGCGAGCCGCGAGCCCCTGCACGGCGAGCTCGGCCGCTTCTACGACGCGATCGAGAACCCGCGCAAGACCCGCGGCGAGCTGCCGATCCTGCGCGGCGCCGAGCTGCGCGCCTACCTGGACGACGTCCGCGAGCGCACGCTCGAGGTGCTCGAGGAGGTCGAGGTCGAGGCCGACGCCGACGACCCGCTGCTGCGCGACGGCTTCGTCTACGAGATGCTCCTCGCCCACGAGCTCCAGCACAACGAGACGATGCTGCAGCTGCTGCAGATGCTCGACGACTACGAGCCGCTCCCGAGTCGACTCCCGGCTCCGGGCGGCCGGCCCCGCGCCCGAGGGCCGACCCGTGTCCGGGTCGAGGCCGGCACCTACGAGGTCGGGCGCCGCGCCGGGTGGCTTCGCCTACGACAACGAGCGCCCCCGCCACGCGGTCGAGCTCGCCGCCTTCGAGATCGACCGGCTGCCCGGTCACCAACGGCGCCTACGCCGGGTTCTTGGCGGAGACCGGCGCCGAGCCCCCGCTGTACTGGCGAGCGCGACGACGACGGCGGCTGGCTGCGCACGGCGATGGGCGGCCGACCGCCGATCGACCCCGGCGCCCCGGTCATCCACGTCTCCTGGGACGAGGCCGACGCCTTGCCCGCTGGGCGGGCAAGCGGCTGCCGACCGAGGAGGAGTGGGAGGCCGCCTCGCCGCAGCTCGAAGGCGTCGGCCAGGTCTGGGAATGGACCGTCCTCGGACTTCCTCGCCCTACCCCGGCTTCCAGGCCTTCCCCTACCCCGAGTACTCCGAGGTCTTCTTCGGCGACGGCTACAAGGTCCTGCGCGGCGGCTCCTGGGCGACGCACCGCAGCGTGATGCGGCCGAGCTTCCGCAACTGGGACCTGCCGCGAGCGCCGCCAGATCTTCTCCGGCCTGCGCTGCGCGAGGGACTGCATGATCGCGATCGAGGTCCACCTCGACGCCGAAGCGTCGGCGACGATGGCGCGCGACGTCCGCCGCGGCCTGCGGACGATCCCGAAGGAGCTCTCGCCGAAGTACTTCTACGACGAGCGCGGCTCGCAGCTCTTCGAGCAGATCACCGAGCTCGACGAGTACTACCCGACCCGGGCCGAGCGCGAGATCCTCGCCGTGCGCTCGGCCGAGATCGTCGCCGCCGCCGGGCGAGCCGACCGCCCTGGTCGAGCTCGGCTCGGGCTCGGCGGCCAAGACCCGCCACCTGCTCGAGCGCGATGCGCGACGCCGGCTGCCTCGAGACCTACGTGCCGGTCGACATCTCCGAGGAGATCACCCACCAGACCGCCGACGCGCTGGTCGGCGAGTACCCCGGGCTCGACGTGCGCGGCCTCGTCTGCGACTTCGAGCACCACCTCGAGCGCATCCCCGACACCGGCGAGCGGCGCCTGATCGCCTTCCTCGGCGGCACGATCGGCAACCTCTACCCCTATCAGCGGCGCTCCTTCATGTGCCGGATCGCGGCGCTGATGTTCCCCGGCGACCACTTCCTGCTCGGCACCGACCTGATCAAGGACCGGGCCCGCCTCGAGGCCGCCTACGACGACGCCGAGGGCGTCACGGCCGAGTTCAACAAGAACGTGCTCGAGGTCCTCAACCGCGAGCTCGGCGCCGACTTCGACCTCGACGCCTTCGAGCACGTCGCCCGCTACGACGCGCGACGAAGAGCGGATGGACATCCGCCTGCGCTCGCTGACGCGCGCAGACCGTGCGGCTCGAGGAGATCGACCTGACGGTCGAGTTCGCCGCCGGCGAGGAGCTGAAGACCGAGATCTCGACCAAGTTCACCCGCGAGCGCCTCGAGGAGCGTCTACGCCCACGCCGGCCTCGAGCTCTGCGGCTGGTTCACCGACGCCGGCCGGCGACTACGCGCTCAGCCTCGCCCGCCGCCCGCTCTCGCCGATAGCCCGGCCTGATAGGGCGCCAGCGCCTCGATCAGCTCGCCGAGCTTGTCGGGCGTCGTGATCGGGGTCAGGATCGGCAGGGTCACGCCGCCCTCGACGAAGGCGCCGATCCGCTCCTTCATCTGCTCCGGCGAGCCGAAGATGAACATCTCCTCGATCAGCTCCCACGGCGCGGCCGCGGCCGCCGCCTGGCGGTCGCCCGCCTCCCAGGCTGAGACCATCGCGTCGATCTGCTCGCCGTAGCCGAGCCAGCGGTAGAAGGCGGCGTAGACCGGGACCGTGATGTAGGAGGAGAACATGAAGCGGGCGAGCGGCTCGACCGCCTCGCGCTCGCCGGGCAGGCAGAAGAAGCGACAGAGCAGCTCGAAGTCCGTCGGGCGCGCCCTCGAGCTGCGCGGTCGACCTTGGGCAGCCCGCCCAGCGGCAGGAAGTTGGTGAAGGCGCCGTCGCCGCGCTCGACCGCGAGCTCGAGCATCTTGCCGCGCAGCGCCGCGAGCACGATCGGCACCCGCTCTGCCGGCGGCGATTCGAGCTTGAAGCCGGTCGCGGTGCGTTCGCCGTCGAGGGCGGCGCCGGAGGAACTCGAGCGTCTCGCGCACCCGGCTCAGCGGCTTCTCGAAGGGAATCCCGTTCCAGCCTTCGACGATCCGGTCCGAGGAGGAGCCGATGCCGAGCACGAAGCGCCCGCCCGAGGCGTCGGCGAGCGCGGCGGCCTCCTGCGCGAGCAGCGCCGGCCCGCGCTGGAAGACGCCGACGATGCCGGTCCCCAGCCGCGCCCGCTCGGTCCAGGCCGCGCTCAGGGTCAGCGGCGTGAAGCCGTCGGGCCCGTTGGTCTCGCCGCTCCAGAGGTCGGTGTAGCCGACCGCCTCGGCGCGCTTGACCAGATCCTCGTGGTCGGCCAGTGGGTGCCCGGCAGAGGCAGTGTCAGTCCCCATCGCTGAGTCCACGCTGCGACCCTATAGCCTGCGGCTCCGCATGGAGGAAAAACCAGCGACGAAGCCGGATCGCAACATCGCCCTGGAGCTGGTCCGGGTGACCGAGGCCGCGGCGCTTGCCGCCGCCCGCTGGGTCGGCAGGGGCGACAAGCTGGCCGCCGACGGCGCCGCCGTCGACGCGATGCGCTTCGTGCTCGACTCGGTCTCGATGGACGGCGTCGTCGTCATCGGCGAGGGCGAGAAGGACGAAGCGCCGATGCTCTTCAACGGCGAGCAGATCGGCGACGGCAGCCCGCCCCAGGTCGACATCGCCGTCGACCCGCTCGAGGGGACGACCCTCTGCGCCCGCGGCATGCCCAGCGCCCTCGCCGTGATCGCCCTGGCCGAGCGCGGCACGATGTTCGACCCCGGCCCCTGCGTCTACATGGAAAAGATGGCCGGGGGAGAGGAGATCGCCGACCTGCTCGATCTCGACCGGCCGCTGCCCAAGACCTTGGAGGCGATCGCCGAGCGCAAGAGCGGCGGGATCGGCGACGTGATCGTCGTCATGCTCGACCGGCCGCGGCACGAGCACGGCGATGCAGGAAGTCCGCGACGCCGGCGCCCGCATCCGCCTGATCAGCGACGGCGACGTATCGGCGGCGCTGCTCGCGGTCAGCGACCGCTCCCCGGTCGACCTGCTCTGGGGATCGGCGGCACGCCCGAGGGCGTGCTCTCCGCCGCCGCCCTGAAGTCGATGGGCGGCCAGCTGCTCGGCCGCCTCTGGCCGCGCGACGACGGCGAGCGCCAGGCGGCGATCGACGCCGGCTACGACCTCGACCGCGTGCTCACCGCGAACGACCTCTGCTCCGGCGAGGACGTCTTCTTCTCCGCCACCGGCGTCACCGACGGCGATGTCCTCCAGGGCGTCCGCTACCGCGGCCCCGGCGCGACGACCGAATCGCTGGTCATGCGCTCCCGCTCCGGCACCGTGCGCCGCGTGCACGCCCGCCACGACCGCTCGAAGCTGCGCGCGAGTCTACCGGCGGCGACGACTGCGCTACGGTCTCGAGGCTCGTCGCAGCCGCAGGCTCCTGCTTCCGAGAGCTACTTGTGCTCTCGGCGGCGGCCGTTCTCGGCGCCCTAGGGCATTTCACCGGTCTCGCTGAGCTCGAAGCGCAGGCTGTTGATCACGGCGCCGGCGAGGATCGCGAGGCTGAGCAGGTAGAACCAGAGCAGGGCGATGAGGACGAAGCCGAGGGTCGAGCCGAAGCGCGAGAGGCTCGAGATGTTGGAGAGATAGAAGGGGAAGGCCCAGTTGGCGACCGTCGCCGCGACGGTGACGAAGGCGCCGCCGGGCCAGACCGCGCGCCAGGGCATGTGCCCTTTGGGCACCGCCCAGAAGATCACGCAGCAGAGCGAGAAGGTGATCAGGATCGCGGCGCCGAGCAGCAGCACGGTGTCGATCGCCTTGATGTCGGAGAGGCCGAAGGGAAGCCGGTCGGTGCTGTTGACGAGGGTCGCCTCGACCGTCGGGATGAAGATGCTGGCGGCGATGAAGAGGAGGACGACGACGAGCATCGCGAAGGAGAAGCGCTTCTGCTCGATCCAGCCGCGGCATTCGACGTGGTAGATGCGGCAGAAGGCGGTGTCCATCGCCCCCCAGAAGGAGGCGCCGATCCAGAGCGAGCCGAGGAAGGCGGCGATCCCGATCGTGGTCGAGTTGTCCTCGATCCGGTTGAGGACGTCGGTCAGGGTGTGCTGCTCGGCGTTGGGGAAGAGCCGCTGCAGGTCGCCGAGGACGCTGCTCTCGACGCCGCCGATCTTCAGCACCTGGCCGAAGACGAAGAGGACCAGGAGGGCGAAGGGGAAGACCGCCAGCATCAGGTTGTAGGCGACCATCGCCGAGAGGCCGGTGACGTTTCCCTCGTAGGCGCGGTTCCAGAAAGCGCGCAGCCAGGGGCTCGGATGTCGGAGCGTATTTGGCCATTGACTTCAGAAAGTGAAGCGCTAAAATGCGAACACGCGTTTGAGTAGGCCCCAAGCGCGCCACAGCGGTGCCTTTTCGCCACGCAGACTATTTTGCTTCGCGGACCGGACCTCCCGGTCCGCTTTTATGCGACTACCGGCACGCAGTGGTCTATACGGCCACATGAACTAATCCGCGCAACGAAACTGACGAGGTAGAGGAACAGGATGCTAGTAGCTGAGCTTCAGGAGCTTGAGGAGGTAAAAGGCCTGATCACCCGCGGGCAGCAGCTCGGGGTGCTGACCTTCGGGGACATCGCCACGGCGGTGTCCGAGGTCGATTTGGACGAGTCCGACGTCGAGGACCTTTACGGGCACCTCGAGAAGTCGGGGATCGAGCTCGTCGAGGACATGGACCCGGCGCAGAAAGCCGCCGCGGAAGCGATGCCGGAGCCGTCCGGCAAAAAAGGCCGGCGACGCCAGAAAGCGGCGCTCGACCTGAAACCGGACATGACCACGGACTCGCTGCAGTTGTTCCTCAAGGACATCGGCAAGGTCCGCCTGCTGACCGCCCAGGAGGAGGTCGAACTCGCCAAACGGATCGAGCGCGGCGACCTCGACGCGAAGCAGAAAATGGTCGAGTCGAACCTGCGGCTGGTGGTCTCGATCGCCAAGAACTACCGCAACCAGGGGCTGCCCTTCCTCGATCTGATCCAGGAGGGAACGCTGGGCCTGGTCCGTGCGGCCGAGAAGTTCGACTACCGCAAGGGATTCAAGTTCTCGACCTACGCGACCTGGTGGATCCGCCAGGCGATCGCCCGTGCCCTGGCCGACAAGGCGCGCACGATCCGCATTCCGGTCCACGTGGTGGAGAAGCTGAACAAGATCGGCCGCGCAGAGCGCAAGCTGGTCACCGAGCTCGGTCGTGAGCCGACGCCGGAGGAGATCGCCGAGGTGACGGGGATCGATCCCGAGGAGGTCGACTCGATCAAGCGTTCGGCCCAGGCGCCGGTTTCGCTCGAGAAGCCGGTCGGCGACGAGGAGGAGTCCGAGTTCGGCCAGTTCATCGCCGACGAGAAGGCCGAGTCCCCGTTCGACCGCGCCGCGGACCTGCTCACCAAAGAGGCGCTCAAGGAGGCACTGGAGAACCTCTCCTACCGCGAGCGCCGCGTGCTCGAGCTTCGTTACGGGCTCGGCGGCGAGCACCCGCGCACCCTCGATGAGGTCGGCCGCACGTTCAACGTCACCCGCGAGCGGATCAGGCAGATCGAGAACCAGAGCCTGAAGAAGCTGCAGCAGCTCGGCGAAGCGCAGAAACTGCGCGAAGTCACCTGAGTCAGATCCCGCCACTCATGCGGATCCCCCGCTTTTAGGGCGGGGGACGCATGAACCGGGGCTTGCAGCAAAGCCTTTAGGGGACGGGCATCACGGCCGATAGAGGCTGTGATGTTCGACATCGATTCAGCACTGCGAACCCTGATCGAGCGGGAGGGGTCCGACCTTCACCTCAAGGTCGACTCACCGCCGATCGCGCGCCTGCACGGCGAACTCGCCCACCTCGAGGGGTTTGGCGAGCTCGGCGCCGAGGACACCGAGTCGGCCTTCAAAGCGATCGCCGAACCGCGTTCGCTGGCGGAGTTCGAGGAGGACGGCGAGGCCGACTTCTCCTACGAGATACCCGGCTTCGCCCGCTTCCGCGTCAACGCCTTCCGCCAGCGCGGAACGATCTCGATCGTCTGCCGCGCGATTCCCTTCGAGGTCCGCTCGATCGAGGAGCTCGGCCTGCCCGATGTCGTCCGCACCCTCGCCGAAGAGCAGCGCGGGATCATCCTCGTCACCGGCACCACCGGCTCGGGCAAGAGCACGACCCTGGCGGCGATGATCGACCACATCAACCGCACCAGGGCGCGGCACATCGTCACGCTCGAGGACCCGATCGAGTACCTGCACTCGGACAAGCAGTCGATCGTCAACCAGCGCGAAGTCGGCTCCGACACGGTCAGCTTCGGCCGCGCGATGCGCCGCGTGCTGCGCCAGGACCCCGACGTGATCCTGATCGGCGAGATGCGCGACGAGGAGACCGTGCGCACGGCGCTCTCCGCCGCCGAGACCGGCCACCTGGTGCTCTCCACGGTTCACACCCTGGACGCGACCGAGACGATCAACCGCATCATCGACTTCTTCCCCCCGCACCAGCACCAGCAGGCGCGGGTGATGCTCTCGGCGACGCTGCGGGGCGCGATCGCCCAGCGCCTCGTGCCCGACCTGACCGGCGATGGCCGCGTCCCGGCCTCCGAGATCCTGATCGTCACCGGCCGGGTCCAGGACCTGATCCTCAACCCCGAGGAGACCGGAAAGATCACCGAGGTGATCGCCGAAGGCGAGTTCTACGGGATGCGGACCTTCGATCAGTCGCTGCTGACCTACGTGATGGAGGGCAAGATCGACGAGGAGTCGCCCTCGACGCCGCCTCCAGCCCGCACGACTTCAAATTGATGCTCGCGGCCGGCGGCCAGCGCGCCAGCGGCATCGAGCAGCTCAATGAGGAACCGGTGGCCTGATGCGCGAGAAGCTGAACAGCAACCCGAAAGCGCAGGTCCTGATGGTCGGCGTCCTGCTCGTCCTCGGCGCGTTCCTGCTGATGAGCAAAATGGGCGGCGGCGAAGAATCCGAAGAAGTGCCGACGACCGAAGCGACCGTCTCGGTCGCGGGCACGGAAGTGACCGGCACCGCGACCGGCTCCACCGCGGGTGAAGCGGTCGAAGGCGCGATCGATCAGGCCGCCGAAAACGCCTCCGCCGAAGCGACCCCCTCGACCGTCCCGGGTGCATCGACCCTGGGCGCCTCGATCGAACCGCCGCCGCTGCCGCCGGCGGTGAGCGCCGCCTACAAGGCGGACAAGACCGTGGCCCTGCTGGTCGTCCACAACGGGGGCATCGACGACGAGTTGACGACCGCGGCCACCGCCGGGATCGCCTCCAACCCCGACGTAGCGCTCTTCATCGTGCCCGCCAAGCAGATCTACCGCTACGCCGCGATCACCCTCGGGGTCGAAGTCTCGCGCGTTCCGGCCCTGGTCGTGATGCGTCCGCGCAAGCTCAGCGACGGCATTCCCCAGGCGACGGTCGACTACGGCCTGCAGACCCCTCAGGACGTGGAGCTCGCCGTCCGCGACGCCGGCTACGCCGGACCCGGCGCCACCTACCACCCAGGCTGAGCATGAGCGCCCTCGATCCCTACACCGATCAGATGCCGGCCGCGAGCGGCTACGGCGACGCGGCGACGACCGAGCTGGCGCCACCGCCGCCGGCGGCTGTCGCGGGAGTGCCCGGCCTGACGCCGCCGCTCAACCGCGGCCACTCGCGCGGGGCGATCACCGACGTCCTGGTCGAGCTCGGCTTCGCCAGCCAGGAGGCGGTCGACGTCGCCACCGAGCAGGTGCGCTTCGACGGCCGCGCGCCCGAGGCGCTGCTCTTCGACCAGGGCCAGATCACGGCCGACCAGCTGACCCGGGCGACGGCCGAGCGCTACGGGCTCGATTACGTCGACCTCTCGATCTACCAGGTGGACATGGGTGCCGCGGCGCTCTTCCCGGCGACGATGGCGCGGCGCTACAAGGCGGTGCCGATCGGCTACGTCGACCAGCACACGCTGCTGGTCGCGACCGCCAACCCGGCCAACGTGCTCGTCGTCGACGACGTCCAGATCGCGACCGGGCTCGACTGCCAGGTCGCCGTCGCTACCGACGAAGACGTGGAGTCGCTCCTCTCTCGGCTCGGGACCCTGCAGAACGCCGCCGCCGGAGCCATCATCGAAGACCAGGACAACGTCGACTCGGAGGAGGGCGAGGGCGGGTCGCTGGACGAGATGCAGGTCAATGCCGCCGACGCGCCGGTGGTCAAACTCGTCTACAGCGTGCTCGCCCAGGCGGTCGGCGAAGGCGCCTCCGACGTCCACCTCGAGCCCGAAGAAGAGGGGCTGCGGGTGCGCTTCCGCGTCGACGGCGTGCTGAAGGAATCGGCGCACGTGCCGCGGCGGATGATCAGCGCCGTGATCTCACGGCTGAAGATCATGAGCGAGCTCGACATCGCCGAGAAGCGGGTCCCTCAGGACGGCCGGGTCAGCGTCAGCGTCGATGACCGGCGCGTCGACCTGCGGGTGACGACGCTGCCGACCCAGCGCGGCGAGGGCGCCACGATCCGGATCCTCGACGAATCCAACGCCGAACGCTCGCTCGACGACCTCGGCATGGGTGGCGGCGCGCGCGAGCGCTTCGAAGGTGCGTTCACGCGGGCCTACGGCGCCGTCCTGGTCACCGGGCCGACCGGCTCGGGCAAGTCGACGACCCTCTACGCCGCCCTCGGCGAGCTCAACAGCATCGCCAAGAAGATCATCACGATCGAGGACCCGGTCGAGTACCGGATCCCCGGCATCAACCAGATCAATGTCAACCGCAAGGCCGGCCTCGACTTCGCCACCGGCCTGCGCTCGGTGCTGCGCGCCGACCCCGACATCGTCATGGTCGGCGAGATCCGCGACGCCGAGACCGCGCGGATCGCGATCGAGGCCGCGCTGACCGGCCACATGATGCTCACCACCCTGCACACCAACGATGCCCCGGGGGCGATCGCGCGGCTCAACGAGATGGGCATCGAGACCTTCCTCACGGCCTCGGCGGTCGACTGCGTCGTCGCCCAGCGCCTCGCCCGCCGGCTCTGCCCGCACTGCAAGCGCTCGATGGTCCTGCCCGGCGAGGCCGTGGCGGCGGCCGGGATCGAGGTCGAGACCGATGTCGAGGCGTTCGAGCCGGTCGGCTGCCCGCGCTGCGGCCAGTCCGGTTATCGCGGCCGGGTCGGCATCTACTCGGTGATGAAACTGAGCGAAAAGCTGAAAGAGATGACCGTGAACAGCGCTCCCGAGCCCGAGATCGCCGCCGTTGCCCGCGAGGAGGGGATGTTGACCCTGCGCGAGGACGGCGTGCTCAAGGTGCGCGAGGGCGAAACCAGCCTCGAGGAGGTCCTCCGTGTCACAGCCTGATTTCGATTTCGCCGGTGTGCTCGGCCGCATGGTCGAAATGCAGGCCTCGGACGTCCACCTGACCCCCGGCTTTCCTCCCGCGATCCGCGACAAGGGAAAGATCCAGCCGATGGAGGGCTTCCCCGCGCTCAGCGGGCAGCAGACCCGCGACGTCATCTACAGCATCCTCAACGACGACCAGCGCAAACGCTTCGAGACCAAGAAACAGCTCGACTTCGCCTACGCGATCCCCCAGGTCGCCCGCTTCCGCGTCAACTGCTTCTTCCAGCGCGGCTCGGTCAGCGCCGCCTTCCGGCTCGTCCCGCACGGGACGCCGAGCCTCGACGACCTCAAGGTGCCGCAGATCCTGCGCGACCTGACCAAAAAACCGCGTGGCTTCATCCTCGTCACCGGGCCGACCGGCTCGGGCAAGAGCACGACGCTGGCGGCGATGATCGACCTGATCAACATCGAGAACAACGATCACATCCTCACCATCGAGGACCCGATCGAGTTCCTCCACCAGCACAAGAGCTCGATCGTCAACCAGCGCGAGATCGGCGCCGACGCCCCCGACTTCGCGCTCGCCCTCCGCGCCGCCCTGCGAGAGGACCCCGACGTGATCCTGGTCGGCGAGATGCGCGACAAGGAGACGATCGGCACGGCGCTGACCGCGGCCGAGACCGGCCACCTGGTCTTCGCCACCCTGCACACCCAGTCGACGGCGCAGACGGTCGACAGGATCATCGACGTCTTCCCGCCCGAGCAGCAGGCGCAGGTGCGGACCCAGCTCTCGATCGCCCTACAGGGGATCGTCACCCAGCAGCTGCTGCCGACCGCCGACGGTCTCGGCCGCGTCGTCGCCACCGAGGTGCTGATCCCGACCCCGGCGATCCGCAACCTGATCCGCGAGGGCAAGACGCACCAGATCTACGCCGCCGTCCAGACCTCGGGCGCGGTCGGCATGCAGACGATGGACGCCGACCTCGCCCGCCTCGCCCGCGACGGCATCATCACCCGCAAGATCGCCGAACAGCGCGCCTCGGTGCCCGAGGAGCTCAACCGCCTGCTCGGGCCCGGCGGGATGGAGCCGAACTACTCCTACGACTCGGCGGCGGTCACTCCTGTGACCCCCGCCTACACCTCGGGCGCCTAGCCGATGGCGGGCGCGAGCACATTCGCCTTCAAGGCGATGGACGTCTCCGGCGTCGCCTCGGCCGGTGAGCTCGAGGCCGAGTCGAAGGCCCAGGTCGGCGAGAAGCTGCGCCAGCGCGGTCTGATCGTCCTCGACGTCGCCGAGAAGCGCGAGGCGCTGAAGATCGAGGACCTGCTGACCAAATGGCGGGGCGTCGACATGCGCGAGCTGGCCGTCTTCTCGCGTCAGTTCGCGACCCTGGTCGCATCCGGGATGCCGATGCTGCGCACCCTGCACACGCTCGAAGAGCAGACCCAGGACGAGCAGATCAAGGAGGCGATCGCCGGCGTCCGCGCCGACGTCGAGGCCGGCTCGACCCTCGAGCAGGCGATGGAGCGCTACCCCAAAGTCTTCGATCGCCTGTTCCGGGCGATGGTCCGCTCCGGCGAGCAGTCCGGCCGGCTCGAGGACGCGCTCGACCAGATCGCCTTCCAGGTCGAGAAAGCCGACTCGCTGCAGGCGCCAGGTCAAATCGGCGATGATGTATCCGGCCCTGGTCTTCGGCTTCGCCGCGGTGGTCCTGATCGTGATCGTCGCCTTCGTCATCCCCGTCTTCGTCGAGCATCTTCGAAGAACTCGCCGCCGAACACCCCGAAGAAGCGGCCGGGCCTGCCGCTGCCGACGCAGATCTGCGTCAATGCCTCGAACATCCTCACCGGCTACTGGTACATCCTGATCCCGGGCATCATCGCGCTCGTCTACGGATTCGTCAGGTGGAAGAAAACCGACAGCGGCCACGAGATGTGGGACCGCTTCAAACTGCGGCTGCCGGCCAAAATCGGCGACGTGATCCAGAAGGTCGCGCTCGCCCGCTGGTCGCGGACCTTCTCCGGCTCGGTCTCCTCCGGCGTGCCGATGCTGCAGGCGATCAAACTGACCGGCGAGACCTCGGGCAACATCGTCGTCGAGCAGGCGATGGACGACGTCTACGCCTCGGTCCAGCGCGGCGGCTCGCTGGCCGGCCCGATCGAGGCCAACCCCGTCTTCCCGCCGATGGTCGGCCACATGGTCGCGGTCGGCGAGGAGACCGGCCAGCTCGAGCACATGCTCAGCAAAGTCGCCGACTTCTACGAGGCCGAGGTCGACGCCAAGGTGAAGGCGCTGACGGCGCTGATCGAGCCGATCATGATCGTCTTCGTCGGCGGCGCCGTCGGCTTCATCGTGATCTCGATGTACCTGCCGATGTTCAGCATCTACGAACACATTCGCTGAGCTATTCGCACCGCCTTTCTCCGGACGTTTGTACGTCCCACGGTCCGATTAGACGGTATCCGCACGGGCGTCGTATGCGCATTTTTGAGGTGCGCGTCTCGCCGATTATTTTGGCGCTGCCATGGACGTTCCGAGCAGATCGAGAAATTGCTGCATGCAGGGCTAAAGCCTGGGCCTGAAGCGCCGATGAAGTGGGCGTAACAGCCAGTGTCCTCGGAGCCCCAAGCCCGGGCAATTGGCGCAAACGATAGGTCCAATAGGAGGTACCTATGTTGCTCCAGAATCTCCGGGCGCAAGTTGGAGCCCGGCTTAATGGCGACAGTGAGGCCGGTTTCACGCTGATCGAGCTTCTCGTCGTGATGCTGATCCTCGGAATCCTGGCCGCGATCGCGCTGCCCGCGTTCTTCAACCAGAAGGACAAGGCCGACGACGCGAAGGCCAAGGAGACGCTCACTCCGCCCAGGTGGCGATGGAGACCTGCGCGACCGAAAACAGCGGTCAGCTACACCGACTGTACGCAGCGAAGCTCGAAGCGATTGAGCCGACGCTGCACCGGTGCCGAAGTCGACGGTCGAAAACCGGCCGCGAAGAAATACGAATTGAAAGTCAGCCGGCAGCAACGGCTGGTTCAAAATCGTCCGCGCGGAAACCGGGACGCTCACCTACCCCGTGAGAACGGGCGGTAACGGGTGGTTGCCCGGCACGGCGGTCGCAGGGCAGCTGGGACAAAGGCTAGTTACTGATTGAGCCAGTCGGATTAGCATGAGTACGCCTAAGTCGGCAGAAGCATCGCCAAGGGGCGGGCCATCGCGGCCCGCCCCTCGGTGTGTCTGCTCAGCGCCCTGTTCGCACTGCGGGCGCTGCTCGCCGCGTGCAGCACCCGCCGCGCAGCGCGGCTCGCTGCGGCGCCGATCCTGACCGGAACGAACCCGCCTTCGCCGAGTACGGACTCGCGGCCTCGCATCAAGGGCGACGCCGAAGAAGAAATCGTGATCTCGAGTGTCGGTCGTGTCCACAGCGGCGCTTCGTCCGGTCGCCGGGGTTGCGCCCGCCGTCGACTCGTGGCACCGAACCACCCCGACTACACAGATCACCATCTACGCCGAACGACGCGACCTGCACAGACGCGGCACGGTCGTCGCCGACCGGCACCGCCGCCGAGCTCGAGGGTCAGGGAATCCAGGTTCGAGTGACGTCGCACCGATTCGGCAAACGCACTTCTACGCGAAGCAGACCGACCCGGTGACGCTCGAGGCCTCGGCTTGCTCGAACGGCATCGTCTACCAGCAGGTGACCACGCCGCCGGCGGCGCCGACCTTCACCGGCGAGCGCCCGGCTTCGCCGCGCCGACGACAACCTCCCCAACCTGATCGGCACCGCCGCCGCCAACTCGACGTCTCGATCTTCACCAGACCCGAGCTGCTCCGGCCCGGTGTCGCCTCCGGCACCGGCGGCCGGCTTCGCAGCCAATGGCATCGAGGTCCACGTCGCCGACAACTCACCACGACCGTTTCTACGCCGACGCCACCCTCGCGGGCTTCATCTCGCCCTGTTCGAGCTCTTCGATCGACTACCAGGAGGTGACGCCGGTGACCCGCCGGGAAGAACCCAGGAGGCGGCGGGGAACCCCCGTCGGCGGACAGCCCCGCGGAGGCGGCGGCCCCGGCGGGCGATGGCCACCACGAACGCTACCGACCCTCCCGGCAAGCCGGCTGCGCCGAAGCTGCGGACGACCCCCGACGGCACCGCCAACGACAACGACCCGGTCGTCGCCGGCAGGGCCGCCAGAGGCGACGCGGGTGCGAGATCTTCGGCAGCGCCGGCTGCGGCGGCGCGGTGCTGGCCTCGGGTTCGGTCGCGCAGCTCTCGGCCGGCCTCCCGTGCAGGTCGCCGACAACACCACGGTCTACCTTCTACGGCGTCGCGATCGACGGCGGCGGCGACGATTCGGCCTGCGCGCGAGCGCCGGTCGTCTACGTCGAGGACTCGACCGCGCCGCACGACCCGGATCACCAGCGGGCCGGGGCGCAAGACCCGCAAGCGCACCGTCGTCTTCACGCTTCGCCGACACCACCGGCGATCCGTCGATCAGCTTCCATGCCGGCTCGACCGCAAGCCGCTGGAAGGCCTGCCACTCGCCACTGCGCCTGAGCCACCTCGGCCACCGCCGTCACATGCTGAGGGTCAAAGGGTCCGACGCCGCCGGCAACGCCGAGGAGCGCGGCGGTCAAGCGCAGCTTCAAGGTGCATCGGCGCGCTAGCCGCCCAGTCGAGCCAGCCGCCGGCTCGGATAGAACTCCCGGTCGATGACCGGCCATCTGGACGGCATTCGCGTTTCTCGCCGGCCTGATCGCCGGCAGCTTCGCGACCGCGGTCGCCCACCGCGTTCCGCGCGGGATCTCGATCGTCCGGCCCGCGCTCCGCCTGCCCCGCCTGCGGGACCCAGATCGCCGCCTACGACAACGTCCCGGTCTCTCGGCTGGGTCCTGCTGCGGCGGCCGGGCCCGCTGCTGCGGCGCCCGCATCTCGCCTCGCTACCCGCTGACCGAGCTCGCGGTCGGGCTGCTCTTCGCCGCGACCGCGCTCGTCTACCGCGACGACCCGGCCGAAGCGGCGATCGGCATGCGTCTTCGTGACGATGCTGGCGGCGATCACCCTGACCGACCTCGAGCAGCGGATCATCCCCAACAAGATCCTGCTCGTCGGCTCGCTCGTCTGCCTCGCGATCGCCGCTCCCGACCGACCCCGGCGGCCTGCCCGAGCGGGCGATCGCCGCGGCCGCCGCCGGCGGGCTGATGTTCGCCGTCGCCCTCGCCTATCCGGCGGGCATGGGCCTCGGCGACGTCAAGCTGGTCGCCGCGATGGGCCTCTTCCTCGGCCGTGCGGTCGCCCCGGCGATCCTGATCGCGCTGCTCGCCGGCAGCATCGTCGGCCTCGCCCTGATCGCCCGCCACGGCAGCGAGGCGCGCAAGATGGCGATCCCCTTCGGGCCCTTCCTGGCCCTCGGCGGGGTCGTCGCGCCTGCTGGCCGGCGACCAGCTGATCGATCTCTACCTGGGCTGAGCGACGGCCGGCTCGCGAGCGGCTGGCGTCGTGCTGCGCCTGGCCGCTTGCCGGTCTTCGGTTCGCCGAGCGGGGCGCGGTTCGAGCTCTGTCGGTTTCGATCAGCTCGATCTTCAGCAGTTCGATCCGGAAGATCGCTGGTTGCCGCCGTAGACGAAGGTCTCGGGCACCCCTTCTTCGAGCGCCAGCATCTCGCAGGTTTCGCCGCCGAGGACGCAGATCGCGTCGCCGAAGATGGCGGTGACGTTGGAGGAGACCAGCATCAGCGCCTTCTTGCCGTCGCTGCTCGGGCCCATGAAGATCGACCGCCGGGGTATCGCGGCCGGGGAGCATCGTCAGCTCCGGCAGGTTGCGGCGCACGGTCGGCTTCGCCTTGCTCGGCTTGCCGTTGGTGGAGACCGGCACGATCCGGACGTCGATCGTCCAGGAGAAGTATTTGACTTCGTGTGGCGTGGGGGTGCCGTCCTTCGGTGCCCGGTCGAGAACCGCCGATTCTCGCCGAGCCTGCCGGTTTCGCCGTCGGAGTCGAGCCGCCTTCGCCGGTGGCTCCGTGTGCCTCCTTCGGCGTCGGCGAACTGCTGCTTGAACGGGTCCTTGGCTTGCAGGCCCCTGAGCCGCTTGCGGTAGTCGCGCAGGCCCGGGAGGCTCTTGGAGACGACGATCGGTGGCTCGCCGACGCCGTCGCCGTGGCTTCGAGCGGCCGTTCGCCGGCGCCGCTCGTGTCGGCCGATTCGCTGAGCGCGATCGGCACCGCGATGATCGCGACGACCAGGACGACGACCAGCGGCAGCAGGTGGCGTTCGTCGAGCTCGTAGTAGGTGTCCTGGACGAAGCCGGGGACCTTGAGCTCAGAGCATCTTGCTCGGCAGCTTGAGCTCTGGGCCTTTCTTGAGGAAGTTCATTGCGCTTCTCGGTGACGCTCGCGGAGGGTGTCGCCTTCGGACGTTTCGGACGATGCTTGCCGCTTCTTCGGTCGACTTCACCTTCGTCGTCGGGCGCCGCTTCCGGGGACCCGGTCAGGCCCTGGCCCGGCGGCGCGACGTAGGTGGTGACCGAGAAGTTCGCTTGCAGCTTCGGGAAGCCCGAGTGGCTTTCCTTCGAGCGAGAAGCCGTTGATCGTCATCAGGCGGCCGTCGACGGCGAGCTCGGGGTTTTCGGTCTGGACCAGCGAGTCGATCCCCTGGATGAAGTCGGCGATGTGGAAGAAGCTGCCGGTGAAGATCATGTCGTAGGGCATCACTGCCGAGGCCCGGCCGGGCCGACCGTCGCGCCGAGTGGCAGCAGAGCGGCTTCGGCCTCGGTGGGGGAGGCGCGGCGCCGGTCTTCGGTGGCTTCGGTGGTCGGCGGCGTGCTTCTTCGCCGCGGCCGTGGCTTCGAGCGTTCGATCCGGATCGAGTCGAACGTTGCTCGGACTTGTCGGCGATGCGTGTTGAGCTGGACCAGCAGCGAGGCGGTTTCGTCGCTCGGCCGGCACGGCCTTGCCGAGGAGCACCAGCTGCCGGTAGTTCTTCGGGAACCGGCGCTTGGCCGGTCTCCGCCGGCGGCGACTTCGCCGCTGGGCCTGCGAGAGGGCAGACTGAGCCCTTCGACCTGGGTGCCAGGTCGTCGCTTCCTTCATCTTCGGGCTGAGCAGCAGCATCCAGAAGGCGACCGCGGCGGCGACGACGACCAGGATCGCGACGATCGTCCGTGTCGAGGTCTCGACCTTCATCTCATTCCACCGCCGCTTCGGTCCCGGTGACGGGGGCCGCGTCGAAGGCGGCGACGATCTGGAAGGCGGGGATGAACGGGCCGGGTCTGGCAGTTGCCGCCATCGCCTCCTCCGGCGGAGCCGGAGCTTCGTCCCGCCTTCGCCTTCGGGGAGCTTGGTGAATTCGATCGCGACCCGGGTCACGCCGTCGATGTCCTTGAGCGCGGAGACGAAGCCGGCGACCGCGTCCTGGCTGCGGCCGCAGCCGACCATTTCCAGCGCCGGGCCCGGGACGCCGCCGCGCAGCGCGATGCTCGAGCCGCCGTCTGACCGGACCGCTGGGTCGACGGTCCCGGTCAGGTTGCGTCAGCCAGATGTCGTCGGGGCAGGATCAGCGAGAGTTCGCGCATCACCCGTTCCCAGTCGAAGCGGCTGTCGGCGAGGCTGGTGACGGTCGCGACCGCTGCGTCGTGGACTTCTTCGAGCTGGTGTAGGCGGCGAGCTTCGGCGGCCTTGGCCTTGGCGCCGCTGTTTTCGCCTTCGAGTTCGGCGATTTCCGCCTTGCTGCTGGAGATCTGGTTGTTGGTCGAGACCAGCAGGGCGACGCCGGCGAGGAGGAGCACCAGGGCGCCGATCAGGATGTAGGCGAGCGGCCCGCCCGGTCTTGCGGGCTCCTGGTCCGCGGCGCTGGTCCTTCGGGGATCAGGTTGATCGGCCGCATCGCTCAGTTCTCCAGGGCGAGGCCGTAGGAGAGGGTGAGGCGGGCGGCGGCGGCGGCGTCGAGCTCGCCGAGGGCCGCTCGGCCGGCCGATCTGGAAGGGAAGGCCGATCGACTGCTCGAGCCGCTCGGAGAGGCCGGGGATGGCGCTGCCCGGCCCGCTGAGGACGACGCGGTCGATCGGCACCGCGCCCTCCTGCGCCCTGTAGTAGTCGAGCGTGAGGCGCAGCTCGTCCTGCAGGGCGGAGGCGCCGGTCTCGAGCGCCTGCGCGGGTCGCGGCGACGACCGCCGGATCGCCGTCGATCGCCTCGACCGGCTGCGTCGAGGCCGACGTGGTCGAGCCACATCCGCGCGTGCTCGCGGGGTCAGCCCGGTGCCGCTGGCAGAGGCCGCTGGTGAGCGTCTCGAGGCCGACCGGGGCGACCCGGGTGAAGAGGCAGGAGCGGCCCTTGGCGACGGCGAGGTTGGTCGCGTCGCCGATGTTGCAGTAGAGGACGGCGCTCGGTCGACGGCGGCATCGTCGCCGCCGCCGGTCGCACGCCCTCGCCGAGCGCCCGGATCATGCCGAAGGCCGAGAGGTCGATGCCGACCGGCTGCAGGCCGGCGCTTGCGCAGCGGCGCCAGCGAGCGCCTCGATCATGTCGCGGCGGGCGGCGACGACGATCACGTCGATTTTCGGCGCCGTCGTCCTCGGTCGTCGGCGGCAGCGCCGCCGACGACGCGGTGGTCGAGGACCGCCTGGTCGATCGGCATCGGGATCTGCTCCTGGGCCTGGAAGCGGACAGCCGCGTCGAGCTCCTTCGGGTCCTCGATCGCCGGCAGGCGCAGGGTGCGCACGACGACGCGCTGGTTGGCGATCGCCGAGCCGGACCCGCTTGGAGAGCTTGTTCTCGGAGAAGAGCGCTTGAGGCCGTCGGCGAGCGCCTCGGGGTCGGCGACCTCGCCGTCGCGGAAGGCGTCGGGGCGAGCGGCCCGATCGCGGTCGCGGTGACCCGCGTGGAGCCGTTCGCGCGCACCTCGGTCGCGGCGATGCTGCCGGTCTCGATCTCGAGGCCGACCAGCGCTTTTCTTTCTTCGGCGTGCGAGTTGCATGGGCTGGACGGATGATCTATCGGCATCCGGAGCCGATTTCTGGAATCCGCAAGGCGCTGTTTCATGGGCCTGAGGACGGTCTCCTGCCCTCGGGCGGGAGTCAGCCGTCGGTCTCGCGCCCGACGACCCAGTCCGATGCGACCGGGCTCGATGAAGCTCGGCGGCTCGATCGTTTTCGAGGCGTTCGTCGTATTGTAGTTCTTGAGGTAGCCGGTGCCGCCCGAGTCGGTGCCGACCGCGCCGCGGTAGTTCTGCGCGATCGCGCCGATCACGGTCAGGTTCCCGAGCTGCGTTGCCGCACTTGTAGTTGTCGACGATGAAGGAGTGGTTGATCGCCAGGACCGCCGCTTCGATCGTGATGTCTTTCGACCGCTGCCGCTCGCGTTTTCGCATTCTTGGCTTTCGGTCACCGTTTCGCAGCCGCGGCCGACCGCAGCTTCTTCGTGCGATTCGGTGCACGATTGTCGGTCGGGTGGTAGATGCGGATGAAGTTGTTGGCGATCAGCCCGAGCACCGATTCTTCGCCGGTGTGGGTGAGGTTGCCGTCGATGATGATGTTGTTCCCGGCGGCGATCGTCAGCGGCTCGCGAGTAGGTGCCGTGGACGTAGACGTTGCCGCATTTGGAGGTCGCCGGGTATTCGTTTTCGAACGGTGAGTAGAGGCCGGTGCAGGTTTCGTTTTCGACGTAGACGACTGCCGTTGGCGGGGCAGCGGGCCGCGAGTAGGCAGAGTTTTCGGTGCAGGTTTTGCCCCGGCCGACGGTCATCGAGCTGCCGTTGAGGCAGATCCGCACCTGGCCCTTGTACTTGAACGCCGCTTCGGCGATTGCCGCCAGCTGCGAGTTGGTCGGCGGCGGGTGAAGTTCCGGCGCGTTGGCCTGTTCGGTCCCTTCGAACTTGTTGTCATTGCCGCTGCATTTCGAATCGGAGTTGGGAGATTTCGTTGGTCGAGTACCAGGCGTGGGCGAGGGTTGCCGTGCGGCGGGCCGCTGATCTCGATCGGGTCGCTGGCGTTGCGGCCGAGCTGCGGTTCGCCGCAGATCGCGAAGGTGTCGTTGGTGTGCATCGGCCCGTTGATCTTGTCGCCGCTGACGAACGAGATCACGTCGCAGTATTCGCCGCCCGTGTTGGGGATCTGTCGCTGTCGTGGCGGCCGTTGCGAAGCTGCTTCGAGCACTGTTCTCCGGCGCCCTTGATCTTTTCCGAGTTCGGGCCGTAGGTGACCGGGTCCGAGGTCTCGAGCTGGGTGAAGTAGACGTAGTCGAGGAAGCTGGCCGGCTTGAAGGTGGCCATGATCGACGATTTCGCTTTCTGGTAGAAGCCGGTCGAGCGGATCCGGAAGGTCCCTTTCAGGGGTTCGTTCGCCTCGCAGCATGCTCGCGGTGGCGGTCGCGATCGAGGTCCCGTCGCAGGTCGTCTTGCCCGTCGCCGGGATCAGTTCGAGCGCGTATTCGGCCTTGACGCTGCCCGACAGCGTGCGTCTCTTGGTCGTCGACCCTTTCTGGTTGACGGGCGCGGAGACGCTCGTGCATTTCGCCCAGTAGCCGTTGTCGATGTGGAGGTGGTAGGCGTATTCGTCGATCCCGGACTTGGGCGGCGTCGTAGGCCTGTTTCTGTTCGAAGTCGCGCAGCCCGGTGTGGGTGTCGCCGTTGGTGGCGGCGACGGCGACCGCGGCGAGCATGGCGATGACGAAGAGCCCGATCACCGTCGCGATCATCGTGAAGCCGTCCTCGGAGTTGGTGTCGGGTCACTGGCATGGCGGAGCCCCCGCTTTTTCGTTGAAGGACGGCGGTGTCAGGCGTAGGACCGCGCCGTCTTTGATGCTCGCCGCCGCGCCGGCGTCGGGGACCCCGCTCGAGAGCGGGCTGACGCTGAGCCCGACGCGGACTTCGATCACGCCCAGCGCCTGGGTGGCGGTGAGCCCGCTGCTGCCGGGCACGACTTCGCCGACCGAGCCGCTGACCGAGCCGAAGTAGGTGAAGATCGAGCGTGCTCGGCGAGATCGGCGCGACCTTGGTCGCCAGGGTCGTCGTCGCCGCCGAGCGAGGAGTAGGTCGTGTTGGGGTAGGTCCCGGTCCCGGCGTAGTCGGATTGCGTCAGGTTCCCTTCGCTGTATTTGATTTCGGTCTTGGTCGGGATCGGCGCGACTGCGGTGGCCTGGGCTCCGACCGCGTGGATGAACTTGAGGGTCGTCCCCGAGCTTCCTTCGAGGATCGGGGCGGCCTTCGGGCGCGATGCAGGCCGAGTGCAGCTGTTCGACGACCCGGGTCGACCGCGATCCTCGCCTGCTGGGTGGCGTCGACCCGGGCGCTGACCCTGGCGGTGCTGTGGAGGACGACGATGATCAGCAGTCGCCAGCGTCGCCATCACGACACGCCGGCGGTGTCGCGACCAGCAGCTCGACCAGCGTGGTCCCGCGCTCGCTCTGCGAGGTTCTCGAGCCGACCGCTCAGCATGTCCCGCGTGCTCGTGCTGCCGATGGTGACGTTTCGATCGTTTTGGCACGGTGCCGGTGAGCGTTTCGAGATGGACGCCGGTGAGCTTCGATCCGCGGCGGTGGTGTGCCGGCTGATGATCGGCCGAGGCGCAGATCTTGTATGTGCCCCAGGGCAGCGCCGGCGTCATCGCGCCGGTGGTGGTTTCGCTCTGGTGGCCCGTTGGCTTCGGTCGTGTATGTGTACTTCGGCGCCGAGGCGCACTTTTCGTCGGTGACGACGACTTTCGCCCCCTGGATTTTGGCGCTGCCGTTTTTCACCGTCAGTTCCAGGGTCGGCATCTGGATCGGCGCCGAGGTGACGGTCACGCCCGGCAGCACTTCGGGGCTCGCCATCCCTTCGGTGGCGACCGTCTTGTTTTCACAGGCGCCGGCGTAGACCGTGTAGGCGGTCTTGAAGGGGAAGAGCCCGGAGACGACCGAGTATGGTGGTGCCGGCGACAGTTTCCTTCGTCGGGTGTATAGACCTGCGCGGTGGTTCCCGATTCCGCGTTGTAGGCCATCACCCGGGAAGGGGACCGTCTCGTAGGTGGTCCGAGCCGAGCTTGTAGACGAACGGCATGCGCAGCGTGCCCGGCTGGTCATACATCAGCGGCAGTCGCTGGGTCTGGCTGCCGCTGACCTGGACCGGCTGGCTCGCGGGCGCTTTGCCGAGCTTGTCGACCAGGTTGATGCCGCTGGGGGTGAGGTTGTAGGAGCCGGCGGGGAGGTCGGCGAAGATCGCGCACCCTTTTACATCGGTCTTGCCGGAGAAGGCGGCTGTGCCGCCGCCGGTCAGCACCAGCCCGGAGAGCCCTTCCGCCCTGGCCGTTGACCGCCGCGATCACGAGGTTGCCGTGGGTCGGGTCGAGCGAGCCGTTGGAGGGCGAGACGATGCTCTGCATCACCACCGGCGTCCCCTGGCCGCTCTTCTGGCTGACGGTCGAGGTGATCCGCACGTAGTCGGGGGTCGATTCGTTTTCCGAGCACGAGGACGAGCCCGAGGAGTTGTTGACGAAGACTCCGGTCGATTCGACTTCGAGCAGGGTGCCGTTGAGCGTCAGCTGGCGGGTTTCCTTGAGGCCGTTCAGGGTGGAGATGCGCATCCCGCGCAGGCGGGCCTGGTCTTCCTGGGCGGCGGCGTAGGACTGGGTGCGCGCCCGCTGCTGGGCGGCGGAGCGGGTCGAGGCGCTCATCAGGCGGAGCACGGCGCCGCCGACGATCATGATCAGCAGGGCGCTGACCAGGACCTCGACCAGGGCGAAGCCGCTCCGGGAATGGATCGCCGATATACGTCGCCGCAGGCGCATGCGAACTCATCGGTCCCGCGAGCGCCGTCCTTTAACCGAGCACACCGCGAGAATCCCGGTGCACTGGGGAACGGCCAATGCTTCAGTAAGTAAAGCTATGGCGCTACACTTGCCCGAGTGAGGTAATCGATGAGCGCTTTGAGCAATTCCGCCTGTCCCGTCTGTCGCACGGCCGACATCGTCTGTGGCAAATGGACGTTGCTGGTCATCCGTGACCTGGCCGAAGGTACGAGCCGTTTCTGCGAGCTCGAACGCTCGCTCGAGGGGATCAGCCCGCGGACCCTCTCGCTGCGCCTGCGGGCGCTGGAAGAGGAGGGCATCGTCGCCCGTCACACCTTCCCGGAGGTGCCGCCGCGGGTCGAGTACGCGCTGACCGAGAAAGGCGAGGCGCTGATCCCGCTGATCGAGGACATGCGCCGCTACGGCGGCCGCTGGCTCGCCGACGAGGCCGAGCCGGTCCCCACCGCCGTCTGACCGACCGCCGGTCCGCTCGTGCTGCAAGGCGCCGTGCAGGCGCAGGAGAGATGCCGGGGGGCGGAAGCGGGAAGCCGTGCGTGACTTCCTTCTCAACGAGGCGCTGAAGCGCCTTGCCGCCGATGCCGCCGTGCGGCTCAGCGCCCTCGTCGCCGAAGGCGAGCAGATCCCCTTCGACGTCGGCGAGCAGGAGGGCCCCGACTCCGCCTTCCACATGTATGAGCCACTCACCTCGCGCTTCGTCCTCGAGCGCGAGGAACGAGCTTCGGGACGTCCCCTCCTTCGTTCCCGCCCGTGACGCGGTCGACGCCGCCGGCATAGCCGCGCCCTTCCTCGAATCGGTCGGCGAGACTGTCCCCGCCGACCCGCGCGAGCGCGCCTCGAGGATGCTGGTCGTCTTCCTGGCCGCCCTCTGGGAGGGCAGCACCGAGTTCTCGCTCGACCGCGAGCGGCTCGAGGCTGCGCTCGTCGCCCTCGACGCCGAGGCCCGCGACGCCGACGAGGCCGACGTGCTGATCGTCCCCGTGGTCGGCCTGCGCATGTCGCGGGCCAGCCTCCAGCTGCCGCACGGGGTCCGCCTGATCCGCGCCGACGCGATCGAGGCGCCGATCGAGGCGATGCGCAGCGACGGCATGGGCCGCTCCGCCTGGGAGCCTCAGTACCTCGCCGTCGCCGAACAGGACGAGAGCCCGGAATCCGCCGAATCGGCGATGCGGCAGCTGCGTGAGCTGATCAGTGTGATGAGACTGTTCAAAGCCGGCGGCATCGGCCTCGGCCCCTACGCCTTCGCACCGACCGGCGGCGGGCACTGGGGCAGGATCCCGACCGGAGCTCGCGGCAACCCGCGCCGGCGGCTACCGGCTCAGCGACGAGGAATGCGACCAGCTGACCGAGTTCGCGACCACGCTCGAGGCCCTGCCCGACCCCGACGGCGCCCTCTCCTGGGCCGTCGACCGCTTCGAGATGGGCTGCGCTCGCGAGAGCGCGCTCGAGGGACTCAGCGACCACCTCCTTTCACTGCGGGCAGTGCTCGACGGACACGGCCCGGTCGGCGCCTCGCTGCCGATGCGTGCCTCGGCGCTGATCGCCGACGAGAGCTGCGACCGGATCGAAGCCCGCGGCAAGGTCGAGAGCGCGCTCG
Source organism: uncultured Solirubrobacterales bacterium (assembly GCA_963836415.1). GTDB lineage: Bacteria > Actinomycetota > Thermoleophilia > Solirubrobacterales > 70-9 > VRUE01. The sequence continues at coordinate 149,982 of CAWIJE010000004.1, read as the reverse complement.
AGCTCGAGCGCTCGCTGATGAACGGCGCCCCGCTCGAGGGCGGCCTCAAGCTCGCCGCCTGGATCGAGGAGGGCGCCCGCCGCATGCTGCGCGACGCCGCCCTCGGCGAGCTCGGTAACGACCTGACCACCGTCGCCGACGAGTCGCTGATCGCCACCGGCCTCGCCGAGGGCGACGTCGACATCACCGTCAGCGTCGAGTCCCCTGCTCCGGAGCCCGAAATGCCCGGACGCGAAGGCATGCCCGGACGCGAAGCGGAGGACATGCCGATTTATCGGCGAAGCCCTGTCCGGGCCCGACGACGATCGCACTCTGATTCCTTCGGAGGAGGGCGCGGACCCTGCCTTCAGCCTCGAGCGAACGTCGTCCGTCCCCGATCTGCCACCACGGAGGAGCAAATGAGCGACCACCACGACGACCAGGACACGCGCATCATGGAGCCGATCCCGGCCGAAGACGAGATCCGGATCACGGCGACCAACTGGCTCGACGAGGTCGACGTCGAGGCGCCGGAAGACAGCCGCACCCTCGACTTCCCGCTCGATCGAGGGCGACATCTCAACATCGCGAGCAGATCGACACGCCCCGCGTGCGCCATCTCTTCCCGGTCCCCGAGGACGCGGACTGGGACGTCCGCGAGCTCAAGTACGACCACTACAAACACGCCGGCTAGGGACCCTCGCGTCCTGCGGCCAGCGCCGCCCGCTCCTCGCTGCTGGCGAACAGGTAGCGGTTGATCTGCGCCAGCCCGGACGAGGTCGTGGACGTCCTCGTCCAGGTAGGGGACGCGGATCACGACCTTGCTGCGCATCTCGCGCGCCAGCCGCTCGATGTTCGCCTCGTCGCGCTCCGCCAGCGCCTGGTAGTCGCCGAAGTTGTCGGCTACGCGCCCGGCCAGGGCCTCGTCGCCCAGCCTCTGCTCGAGTTCGGCCCGCAGGTCACCGTCGCCGTCGGCGAGCTTCTCCGCCGCGTAGTGGACCTTGTTGACGATCACGCCGCCGAAGGGCAGCTTCGCCTCGACCAGCTTGCGGTGGAAGTAGACGGCCTCGTCGATCGGCTCGCCCTGGGGGCCGCAGACGACGAGGAAGCAGGTGCGCGAGTCGGCGAGCAGGCTGTTGACGCGCTTTGCCCGCGCCTGGAAGCCGTCGACCATGCCGCTGAAGGCATTGAAGAACTCGGCCAGGTCGGCGAGCAGGTTGAAGCCGACGATCCGCTTCATCACGCTCAGGGCGACCGAGGCGCCACGGCCGGCGACCCGCGCGGCCAGTCCGGTCGGCTTCATGAAGACGCGCAGCGAGCGGCCTTCGATGAACTGGGTCAGGCGGTTCGGCGCGTCGAGGAAGTCGAGCGCGTTGCGGGTCGGCGGCGTGTCGAGGACGAGTAGGTCGAAGCGCCCTTCGCTGTGCAGCTCGAAGAGCTTCTCCATCGCCATGTACTCCTGCGAGCCGGCCAGCGCGCTGGAGATCTGCTGGTAGATCCGGTTTTCGAGGACCCGGTCGCGCGACTCCTCGTCGGCGGCGTGGCGGGCGACGAGCTCGTCGAAGGTCGCCTTCGCGTCGAGCATCATCGCCCAGAGCTCGCCCTTGATCTCGACCCCCTGCTCGGCGAAGAGCTCGGGGTCGACCCGTTTGCGCCTCGTTGCCGAGCTGCGCGAGCCCGAGCGAGTCGGCGAGGCGCTTGGCCGGGTCGATCGTCAGCACGCAGACCTTGAGGCCGCGGGCGGCCATCCCGGTCGCGATCGCGGCCGAGGTCGTCGTCTTGCCGACGCCGCCCGAGCCGGCGCAGATGCAGACGTCCTTCCGCTCGAGGATCTCGCTGACCGAGGGCATCAGGCGAGCCTCTTCGCCAGCTTGCGGGCGGCCTCGACCCCGAGCTCGGGCTCGAAGAGGAAGGGGAGGGCCTTGACCGGAGCCTCGACCCGGCGCCGCAGGCGGGCGAGCTGCGCGCGCTGCGAGCGGGCGCGGCCGTGCTCGGAGAGCGCCGCGCGGGCAGCGGCCCGCAGGGCACTGTCACTCGTCGCCGGCCAGGGCCTCGAGGCTGCGCCGCCTCCGCTTTCGAGAAGCGCTCCGGGTAGAGGCCGTTCATGTAGACGCGGTCGACGGCGACCCCGACCTCCTCGCGCAGGTCGTGCTCGAGCGCCGCCGACTCGTTGACCGGCATCTCCTCGGGCAGGGCGACGACCGCGGTCCCGGTGTGGCTGCTGGTCGGTGATCAGGCGGTCGAGCTGCTGGGCCTGCGAGTGGATCGGGCCGACCCGGGCGATCGAGGCGAAGGTGCGCGGCGTCTGCAGGAAGCCGATGCCGTGGCCGGTCGCCGGCGCGTCGACGATCACCAGGTCGTACTTGCGGCCGCTCTTGACCTTGCGGTCGAGCTGCGCGAGCTCCCAGATCTTGCCGATCGTGACCAGCTCCTTGAGGCCCGGCGTCGCGGCGGCGAGGTAGTTGAAGATCCTGGCTGCGGAAGAGCATGTCCCGCATCGCCCGCACCTTGAGCTGGAGCAGGACGTACTCGCGCATCGACTCGTCGGGGTCGATCGAGATCGACCAGAGGTTCTCCTCCATCTCGACCTCGTGGAAGCCGACCTCGGTGTGGTCGAAGATCCGCGAGGCGTTCTCCTGCGAGGCGACCTCGCAGACGATCGTCCGCTTGCCTTCGGCCGCGGCGCGCAGCCCGAGGGCGACGGCCACCGTCGTCTTGCCGACGCCCCCCTTGCCGGTGACGAAGACCAGCCGCTTGTCGAGCAGTTCGCGGATCGGGTGATTCCTAGCAATTTCGGCGCGTCGGCAGGAAAAGCGGTGGCTCCATGCGAATACCGGCGCAATGGGATTCCTCAGCCGCAAGTCCAAGCCCGCTCCGCCGGCCGTCGACGAGCAGCATCCGATCGCGAGGAGCTTGCAGCGATGGAGGAGGCGGTACCCGAGCGCCAGTTCTCGACGCCGACGCCGCGGCATCCGAGGCGGATCCGGTGTCGCCGGCGCGGACGCGCAGCGGCGGCCTGCAGGCTGCCGGCGAAGCGCCGTCCCCGACCCGAGCGACGAGCGCGATCTGATTCCCGCCGGAGGAGGTCGACGGGCCGCCGCCGCCGACGCTCAGAGGCGGCGCGCGAGGTCGGCGTCGCTGTCGACGACCGGCGCGAGCCGACGCCGGAGGAGCCGGAGCGGTTGAAGCCGACGGGATCTGATCGCGCCGAGCCGGCACGAAAACGCCGGCCGAGGAAGCGCCGAGGCCGAGGCGCCGGCAAGCACGCCGACGTGATCGCCTTCGCCAACCAGAAGGGCGGCGTCGCCAAGACGACGACGACCCTCAACCTCGCCGTCGCCTTCGCCGAGACCGGCCACCGCGTCCTCTGCATCGACCTCGACCCGCAGGGCAACCTGACGATGAGCCAGGGGATCGACCCCGACAAGGTCGAGAAGAGCCTCTACGACGTGCTCGTCAACGACATGCCGATCAGCGAGATCATCCAGCACCGCGAGATCGACATCGCCGTCGCCTCGATCGACCTCGCCGGCGCCGAGATCGCGATGAGCACCAAGATCGGCCGCGAGCGCTCGCTGGAGAAGGCGCTCAAAGAGGTCTCCGGCGACTACGACTTCGTCTGCATCGACACTCCGCCGAGCCTCGGGCTGCTGACGATCAACGCGCTGACCGCGGCGACCAAAGTGATCGTCCCCGTCCAGTGCGAGTATCTCTCGATGCGCGGGCTGGTCCAGCTCCAGAACACGCTGAAGATGATCCAGGAGAACCTCAACCCCGACGTCAGGATCGAGGGCATCCTGCCGACCATGCTCGACTCGCGCACGGTCCACGCCAAGGAGGCGGTCGAGATCCTCGAAGAGAACTTCGGCGACCTCGTCTTCAAGTCGCGGATCCGCAAGGCGATCAAATTCGCCGAGGCCCCGGTGAAGGGCGCCAGCGTGCTCAAGTACGATTCCGAGAGCAACGCCGCGAGCTACTACCGTGACCTGGCGAAGGAGGTCTTGGCGAATGAGCTCGGCGTAAGCGGGCGAGCATGCGCGAGGGTCCCCTCGCCGATCTCTTCCGCTCGACCTCCGACGACGCTCCGGCCGACCCGCCGGAGCTCCAGACTCCGGGCGCGAGGACCCCGCCGAGGCAAAGACACGGCCGACGAGCCGGAAGCCCGAGCGAGGCAGCGCTCCGGTCGACGCAGCCAGGACGTGCCGCCGACCGAAGCCCTCGGTGGCCGGGCGCCGACGCCCCTGCCGCCGGCAGCGGACGCGGAGCGAGCGCCGACGGCCGCTCCGAGCCGAGTCAACGAGTCAGCTCCGAGACGCCGCCCGAGCGCCTCAAGCGAGTCTTCAACGAGCAGCCGCAGCGCGCAGCGCGCCGTGAGCTCGAGCCGATCGTCGAAGCGCCGCGCTACGGGCGCGACGAGCCCGCCTACGAGCCGCCAGGCAGCGGCGAGCCGCACAAACCCGTGATCCGCGTCGTCGGCGTCGGCGGTGCCGGCGTCAACGCCGTCAACCGCATGGTCGAGGCCCGAATCCCCGGGATCGAGTTCATGGCCGTCAACACCGACCTTCAGTCGCTGCAGGTCTGCGTCGCCGACGTCACCGTCCACATCGGCGACGAGCAGACGCGCGGCCTCGGCGCCGGCGCCGACCCCGAGGTCGGCTACTCGCTCGGCCTTCGAGGAGCAGGACAAGATCAAGCGCCTGCTCAAGGGCTCCGACATGGTCTTCGTCGCCGCCGGCGCCGGTGGCGGCACGGGCTCCGGCGCCGCCCCCGTGGTCGCCCGCCTCGCCCGCGAGGTCGGCGCGCTGACGGTCGGCATCGTCGACCAAGCCGTTCAGCTTCGAGGGCAGCCGCCGCGGCAACCAGGCGAACAAGGGGATCGAAGCCCTCGCCGCCGAGGTCGACACCCTGATCGTCGTCCCCAACGACCGCCTGCTCGAGGTGCTCGACCAGCAGACCTCGATGGTCGAGGCCTTCCAGGTCGCCGACGACGTCCTGCGCCAGGGCGTCCAGGGCATCTCCGACCTGGTCACGCTGCCGGCGGTCATCAACCTCGACTTCGCCGACGTGCGCTCGATCATGGCCGACGCCGGCCGGGCGCTGCTCGGGATCGGCATGGGCACCGGCGAGGGGCGGGCGATGCTCGCCGCCGAAAAAGCGATCTCCTCGCCGCTGCTCGAGACCTCGATGGACGGCGCCCGCTCGATCCTGCTCTCGATCACCGGCGGCGCGGACCTCTCGCTGGTCGAGGTCAGCGAGGCGGCCAAGCTGGTCGGCGAAGCCGCCCACCCCGACGCCAACATCATCTTCGGCGCCAACGTCGACGAGGCGCTCAACGACCAGGTCTGGGTCACCGTCGTCGCCACTCGCTTCGACGGCCGCCGGCGCCGCCGCGCCGCAGCGGCCGAGCCGACGATCACCCGGACCAAAGACGCGGCACGCCGGCCGCTCGCCGGCCGCTCCGGCGCGCTCGGCGAGCTCGGCATCGACGTGCCCGAGTTCCTCCCCGGCTAGCTCTACCCTGCCCGCATGAAGGGCGTCGTCGCCGCCGGCCACCCGCCACCGCCGAGGCCGGCGCCTCGATCCTGCGCGGCGGCGGCAACGCCGTCGACGCCGCGGTCGCGGCGGTGCTCGCCTCCTTCGCGGCCGAGAGCCCGCTGACCGGCTTCGGCGCCGGCGGCTTCATGATGGTCCATGAGCGCCTCCGGCGAGACCGCGCTGATCGACTTCTTCGTCGCCGCCCCGGGCCGCGACGGGATCGAGCGGAGCGCCGAGCTCGTCCCGGTCCCGGTCCACTTCGACGCCGAGACGGTGCAGACGTTCTACGTCGGCCCCGCCTCCTGCGGCGTGCCGGGCACGGCGGCCGGCCTCGAGCGGGCGCTCGAGCGCTTCGGCTCGGCTGCCGCTCGCCGACCTGATCGGCCCCGGCGTCGCGCTCGCCCGCGAGGGCGCCGCGGTCAACGCCCAGCAGGCCTACATCCTCGAGATCCTGGCGCCGATCCACGACCGCCTGGCCGGGACGCGGGAGCTCTACGCGCCGGACGGGCGGCCGCTGCGCGAGGGCGACCTGATCCGCTTCCCCGAGCTCGCCGAGGCGCTCGAACGCTTTGGCGCCGAAGGGGCCGAGCCCTTCTATCGCGGCGAGGTGGCGGCGACCCTGAGCGGCTTCGTCGGTCGAGCACGGCGGCATCGCTCGGCCCCGACGACCTGGCCGCCTACGAGGCGGTCGAGCGGCCGCCGATCCGGGCCCCCTTCCGGGCACCGAGGTTCTGACCAACCCGCCGCCCTCCTCGGGCGGCATCCTGATCGCCTTCTGCCTCGGCCTCCTGGAGCGGATCGGCGAGGCCAGCGGGCCCGAGCAGCTGGTCGCGGCGATGGACGCGGCGAACGACGCCCGCGGCGAGGAGTTCGCCGAGGCGCTCTACGGCGAAGGCCTGGCGCAGAGCATGCTCGACCCCGCCGGCCTCGACCTGGCGGCCGCCGACCTGCTCGGCTCGACCACCCACATCTCGGTCCTCGACGAGCGCGGCATCTGCGCCAGCGTCACCTGCTCCAACGGCTCCGGCTCCGGCGTGCTCGTGCCCGGGCACCGGGGTGATCCTCAACAACATGCTCGGCGAGGAGGACCTCAACCCGCTCGGCTTCCACCGGATCGAGCCGGGCCGCCGCGTGCCCTCGATGATGGCGCCGACCGTCGTCCTGCGCGACGGCGAGATCGAGCTCGGCCTCGGCAGCGCCGGCTCCAACCGGATCCGCTCGGCGATCCTGCAGACGATCGTCCGGGCGGTCGAGGAGGGGATGGGGGCCGACGAGGCGGTGCGCGCGCCGCGGCTCCACTTCGAGGCCGGCGTCGTCCAGGCCGAGCCCGGGATCGACGAGGCGGCGCTCGCCCGGCTCGAGGCCGGTGGCATGGCCGTCGCCCGGCGGCCCGAGATCAACCTATTCTTCGGCGGCGTGCAGGCCGTCGCCCGTGATCCAGCCGACAGGCGCCCTCAGTGGCGGCGGGAGACCCGCGGCGCGGCGGACGCGGTGGCCGACGGCCTGATGGACTTCGAGCGCGAGGGGCTGGTCGACGGGCTCGAGCGGCGAGGCGCGCGAGGCGCGCCTGGCGCTGCTCGAGGAGCTCTGGGAGGACGGCGCCCCGCTGGAGGAGCTGCGCGACGCGGTCGCCGCCGGACGTCTCACCCTGCTGCCGGTCGAGCGGGCGCTGGCCGGCAGGGGGCCCCGCTACACCGCCGCGCGAAGTGGCGCGGATCAGCGACACCGACCTGGAGTTGGTCCAGCGCTTCAGCGCCGCGCTCGGCATCCCCTACACCGACCCCGACCAGGCGACGCTGACCGACGACGACGTCGAGGCGGCCCGCCGGGTCAAGGCCTTCCTCGACGGCGGCCTTCCTGAGGACGGCATGCTGCAGGTGGCGCGCACGATCGGGATGGGGATGTCGCGGATCGCCGAGGCCAACCGGGAGATCATGGTGCGGACGCTGATGCAGCCGGGCGACACCGAGCGCGACCTGGCCCGCCGCTTCGCCGTCGCCGCCGACTACATGCTGCCGCTGATCGGCCCGACCCTGATGTACACGCTGCAGGCGCACCTGCTCGAGCAGATCCGCCGCGACGTGATCGGCGCCTCGGACCTGGCCTCGGGCGAGGTCCAGAACACGCTCGAAACCTCGGTCTGCTTCGCCGACCTGGTCGAGTTCACGCGGCTCGGCGAGGAGATCGCGCCGGAGGAGCTGGGCTCGGTCGCCGGGCGCTTCGAGGAGATGGCGACCGAAGTGGTCGAGCCGCCGGTGCGCCTGGTCAAGATGATCGGCGACGCGGCAATGCTCGTCTCGAGCGAGCCGCAGGCGACCTTGGAGGCGGCGACCCGGTTGATCGAGGCCGCCGAAGGCGAAGGTGAGGACTTCCCGGTCCTCCGGGCCGGGATCGCCTATGGGCCGACGGTGGCGCAGACCGGCGACTACTACGGTCGTGCCGTCAACCTGGCCAGCCGGATCACGGGCGTCGCCCGGCCCGAAAGCGTGCTCGTCGACGAGGCGACCAAGGACGCCGTCGACGGCGCCTTCACCTACTCGTTCGCCGGCGAGCGCCGGCTCAAGGGGATCGACAGCCGGGTCAAACTGTTCCGCGCCCGGCGCACCCCCTAGCCGGCGTAGATCATGCGGTCGCCGAGCAGGCGGCTGACCGTCACCGGCCGCAGGCCGCGGGCCTCGAGCCCGTGCACGATCCGGGGCAGGGCGGTGACCGTCTGCGGGTGATGGCCGCCGTCGTGCATGAGGATGATCGCGCCCGGTTTCGCCTCGGCCAGGGTCTCGGCGACGATCCGCCCGGCGCCCGGTTGCCTCTCGTCGTCGGAGTCGACGCTCCAGAGCACCGTCTTCAGGCGCGCCCGCCTCGCTGCCGCCTCGTCCTTGCCGTCGAGCAGGCCGTAGGGCGGCCGGAAGAGGCAGGGGGTGAAGCCGGTGGCGGCGGCGATCGCCCGGTTCGTCGCCGCCAGCTCGCCGGCGCCCGGGTCTCGCGGGTGGTGGAAGGAGTGATTGCCGATCTCGTCGCCGCTGCGCAGGATCCGCAGCATCAACCGCTCGCGGCCGGCGACGTGGCGACCGAGCTCGAAGAAGGTCGCACGGGCGCGGAGCCGGTCGAGGATGCCGAGGATCCGCGGCGTCTGCTCGAGGCTCGGCCCGTCATCGAAGGTGAGCGCGACCTCGGGCAGCGCCGCGGGGCCGGTGCGGACGACCGCGGGGTGGCCGCCCGTGCAGCCGACCGGAGTGGGCGGCGGCGGGGCGGCGAGCATCAGGCCGGCTTGCGGGCGGAGACGAGCAGGTTGTAGAAGAGCTCGGCGGGCAGGCGCGGCTCGAGCAGGTGGGTGTCGACCTTCTGCAGCGCGATGTAGCTGCGAAAGGCGAAGTTGCGCCACTTCCAGGAGACCGATTCGGGCTCGGCGCTCGACTCGACCGTGCGCAGGCCCCAGCCCCAGGCATTGGCGAGCAGCTCCTCGCCGCCGACGTGGCGCTGCTCGAAGCCGGAGGCGCTGAGCAGGCGACGCAGGTCGGCCGGGGCGAAGGCGTGGACGTCGACCTCGCTCTCGAGCGCGTGTCCACCCGACTGTTCGGCTTCCGGCACCGCCCGGTGCTCGGCCCTGATCGCCGCCCGCCAGGCCGGCGCCAGCACCATGCCGGCGCGCTTCGGGACGGCGGCGAGGCGGTCGCCGTAGCGCGAGGGCTCTCCGGCGAAGGCGATCACGCCGCCCGGGCGCAGGACGCGGCGGAATTCGGCGAAGGCCCTGTCGAGATCGGGGATGTGGTGGAGGACGGCGTGGCCGAAGACGAGGTCGAAGCTCTCGTCGTCGAAGGGCAGCTCCTCGGCCTCGGTCGCCACCGTCGTCGCCTCCAGCCCGAGGCCGTTCGCGGTCCGCTCCAGCCGGGCCAGCATGCCGGGCGAGATGTCGGTCGCGGTCAGTCGCTCGATCACTCCGAGCTGCAGCAGGTTGAGCGAGAAGTATCCGGTGCCGGAGCCGATCTCGAGGCCGTCCGGAAAGCGCCTGCCGGCGAGCGGCCCGCCGAGCGCCTTCTCCAGCTTCAGCCGAACCTGCTCCTGGCCGGTCTCGCCGAAGTCGATCCCCCACTTGGCGTCGTAGTCGTCGGCCGCGGCGTCGTGGTAGCGGGTGTTGACGTCCTTGATGTGGTCGGGCGTGGCTGTCGGAGAGGCGGGCATCGCGGGCGGCACTCTAGATCACGGATCGATGTTCCGTTTCTCACCCTGACCCCGAAGCGGCGCCGGGCCAGGCTCAAATACGGTCCCGCAATGGCCGACGCCGAGTACCTGCAGGAAAACCAGCCCGAGGGCGTCCCTCCGCTGCCGCTGACCGGCGAGCGGACGCTGCCCGACGTGCCGGAGGAGAACTACTGGTATCGCCGCCACCTGGTCGTCTACGAGTGGATCGCCGCCCAGGTCGCCGGCAAGAGGGTGGTCGACATGGCCTGCGGCGAGGGCTACGGCTCGAACGTGCTGGCCGGGTCGGCGGCGAGCGTGGTCGGCGTCGACGCCAACCCGGAGGCGCACGAGCACGCGCGCCTGCGCTACGTGCGGCCCAACCTGCGTTTCGAGCGCGACCTGGTCGAGAGCTTCGCCGAGCCCTGCGACGCGGTCGTCTTCCTGCAGACGATCGAGCACGTCCAGGATCCGGGCGCGATCCTCGAGCACTTCAAGGCGATGACGGGGGAGGGGGGCACGGCGTTCGTCTCGACCCCGAACCTGCTCACCCTGGCGCCGCCCGGCGCCGAGAAGTCCGACAACCCCTGGCACGTCAAGGAGTACCGCGAGGCCGAGTTCCGCGAGCTCTGCGAGGCGCACTTCGAGCGGGTCGAGATCCACGGTCTCTTCCACGCCCGCAAGCTGCGCGTCCACGAGATCGCGATCAAGCTCGGCTGGGACCCGGTCCACAAGCGCCTCGGCCTGACCAAGCCCTTCTACGACCGTTTCACGCCGGCGATCGCCGCCTCCGACTTCCGCCTCTCCGGCCACGATCTCACGCGGGCCCTGGACTTCATCGCCGTCTGCCATCGGCAATGACGGATACCGAGGGCGCGAGCCGGCATGACAGCGCCGGCGACCTGGCAATCGTCCTGCACTCGCACATGCCCTACGTCGAGGGCTTCGGCACCTACCCGTTCGGTGAGGAGTGGCTCTTCGACGCCGTGATCCGCTCCTACCTGCCGCTGCTCGACGTCGCCCGCGACCTGACGATGACGGTCACCCCGGTTCTCGCCGACCAGCTCGAGGACGCCGGCGTCCACCGCCGCCTGCGCGACTTCCTGCTCGAGTGGCGGGTCGGAGCCGCCGCCGCCGACGCGCCCGAGGTCCCGCCCGAGTGCCGGGAGGCGTGCGAGGCGGAGCTCGTCCGCTACCGCCGCGCGCTCGAGCTGCTCGACCGGGCCGGCGGCGATCCCCTGCGGCCATTCCGTGACGCCGCCGCCTCCGGCCGGGTCGCGCTCGCCTCCTCCTCCGCGACCCACGCCGTGCTGCCGATGTTGGCGACCCGCGCGGGCCTGCGCCTGCAGCTCGACGCCGGCATCCGCTCGCACCGCCGGCGCTTCGGCTGGGACGGTGGCTTCTGGCTGCCCGAGTGCGCCTATGCGCCGGGGCTCGAGTGGCGCCTGCGGGAGGCCGGGGTCGAGTGGTTCTTCACCGACCAGAGCGCCACCGCGCCGGCGCTCGACGCCCTGGCGCCGGTCGCGACCGAGGCCGGCCCGGTCGCGCTGCCGATCGACTGGGAGGCGATCAGCTGGCTCTGGTCGCTCGAGGGCTACCCGTCGGACCCTGCGCACGCCCAGTTCGCCGGCAAATCCCTGCGCGGGATCCGGATCTGGAAGGTCGGCGGCGGCGCCTATGACCCGCAGGCCGCGCTCGCGGCGGCGCGGCGACAGGCGGGCGAGTTCCTGGCCGCGGTCGAGCGCCGCCTGCGCGAGTACGCCGCGGCGGAGGGACGTCGGGGGCTGCTCGTCTTCGCGATCGACACCGAGTTGCTCGGGCACTGGTGGTCTGAGGGCGTCACCTGGCTCGAGGAGGTCCTGGCCGGCGCCGCCGAGGCGGGCGTGCGGCTGCTCACGGTCCCCCAGGCGCTGGCCGAGCACGAGCCGCTGCCGCGAGCGTTGCGGGCGTCGAGCTGGGGGGAGGGGAAGGACCTGCGGACCTGGGACTCGCCGCCGGTCGCCGACATGGCCTGGGCGACGCGGCGGCTCGAGCTGCGGGTCGAGCGCGCCCTCGCCGGCGGCCTGCGCGGTGATGCCGCCCTGCGCGCCGCGCGCGAGCTGCTCGCGGTGCAGTCGAGCGACTGGGCCTTCCTCGACGGTCGTCGCCAGGCGGGCGACTACGCCTACCAGCGGGCCACCGATCACGCCGAGGCGGCGCTCGAGGCCATAGACTCCCCGGGCAGCATCAACGAACCGCGTATGCGCTCGCTTTCTCCGGATCTGAGTCTCGCTCCCCTGTTGGAGCCCTAACCCACAGGCGATGACGCGCGTCCTGATCCTCTCCTGGGAGTACCCGCCGCTGATCGAGGGCGGCCTCGCCCGCCACGTCCGCAAGCTCTCCGAGGGGCTGACCGCGCAGGGGGTCGAGGTCCACGTCGTCACCAGGGGCGGCGAGGAGTCGCCGGCCGAAGAGCGCAGCGGCGGAGTCGCGATCCATCGCATCCGCGAGCCCAAGCGGCCCACCGACCTGGGCGAGTTCGTCGCCTGGGTCGAGCGCATGAACTCCGACATGCTCGCCGCCGGGGTCGAGCTCGGCGACCGCTATGAGTTCGACCTCGTCCACGGTCACGACTGGCTCGTCGCCAACGCCAGCGACCATCTCGCCAAGCGCTTCGAAGCGCCGCTGGTGACGACGATCCACGCCACCGAGCACGGCCGCCACCAGGGCTGGGTCGACAAGCACCCGCAGACCTACATCCACGGCGTCGAGCGCTGGATCACGAACAAATCCGACCGCGTGATCGCCTGCTCCCACTACATGCGTGAGCAGATCGTCGACATCTTCGGCGTCGACGAAAAGCGGGTCACCGTGATCCCCAACGGGATCGACCCCGACGACCTGCAGCCGCAGGACGCCGAGGAGCTGATCAGGCTGCGCGCCGAGTTCGCCCGGCCGGAGGAGAAGCTGGTCCTCCTGGTCGGCCGCCTCGTCTACGAGAAGGGCTTCCAGCTGGCGCTCGAGGCGATGCCGCGGATGATCGAGGAGGCGCCCGGGACCCGCTTCCTGGTCGCCGGCTCGGGCACCCACGAGGCCCAGCTGCGCAAGCAGGCGGAGGAGCTGGGGCTGATGGAGCACGGGACCTTCGTCGGCTGGATCGGCGACGACGTCCTGCACTCGCTCTACAAGATCGCCGACCTCACCGTGGTGCCCTCGATCTACGAGCCGTTCGGGCTGGTCGCGCTCGAGGCGATGGCCTCGGGCTGCCCCTGCATCGTCGCCGATACCGGTGGCCTGCGCGAGGTCGTCCCCCATGAGGAGGCCGGCCTGCGCTTCCCCGCCCACGACCCCGACGGGCTTGCCGACGTCGCCGTCAGGGTCCTCTGCGACGACGCGCTCGGCCGCCGCCTGGTCACCGAAGCCTACGAGCACCTGCGCCGCTTCGACTGGGACGACGTCGCCGAGCAGACCGCTGCCGTCTACGCCGACCTCGCCGGCGTCGTCGACACCCCCTAGGGCCGCCTACACCGAGCGCTGGTAGGTCCTGAAGGCGCGCACGGCGAAGGTCCCGCAGACCAGCAGGAAGGCGACCAGCAGCCCGCCCTTGCCGGCTACGGATGCCCAGTCGGGGTTGGCGCTGACCGCTTCGCGACCGGCTTCGACCGCCCAGTTGAGCGGGTTGAACTTGGCCACCGTCTGCATCCAGTCGGGCATCAGGCTCTTCTGCATGAAGGTGACCGACATGAAGGAGAGCGGCAGCAACAGGAACTGGACGGTCGCGATCAGGGTCTCCTCGCGGCGGACCAGTAGCGCCAGGCCGATCGAGAGGCAGCCGAAGGCGGAGCCGACCAGGATCGAGACGACCAGCAGGACCGCCACGCCGGGCACGCCGTTGTCGAAGGAGGCGCCGACGATCAGCGCCAGGACGACGATGATCAGCGACTGGATCGCCGTCGTCAGGGCGCCGGAGACGAGGCGGCCGCCGATCAGCGAAGGCCGGCGCACGGGGGAGACGAGGAAGCGGTCGATGACCCCACGGTTGATGTCGTCGATCACCGGCATCCCGGTCCAGCCGGCACCGAAGAAGGCGGTCATGACGACGACGCCGGGGGCGAGGAACTGGATGTAGTTGTCGGAGCCGAAGCCGGGGATGTCGGTCACCGCCTCGAAGAGGGCGCCGAAGAGCAGCAGCCAGATCACCGGCTGGACCAGCGAGACGGCGATCCACCAGGGCTGGCGCCAGAGCCCCATCAGGTGGCGGACGGTCATGTGCGAGGTGTCGGCGATCGTCTTCATCGGACGGCCTCCTTCTGGTCGGCGTTCTCACTGGTGTCGGACTCGGCGTCGCGGAAGGTGCGGCCGGCGAAGCGCAGGTAGACGTCGTCGAGGGACGGGCGGGCGACCGTCACCGAGGCGACGTCGAGACCGGCGCCCTCGAGCGCCGCCAGCACCGCGGGCACGGTCCGCGCGCCGTCATCGGCGCGGGCGTGGAGGACGCGGTCGTCGATCAGCAGCTCGTTGATCCCATCGACCCGGTCGAGCGCGGCGCGCACCTCGCCGTCGCCGTGGGGGCCGCCGAGCTCGACGTGGATCGCGTCCCCCTGCAGCTCGCGCTTGAGGCCGTCCGGGGTGCCCTCGGCGACGATCGTGCCGCGGTCGACGATCGCCAGGTGGGCGGCGAGGCGGTCGGCCTCCTCGAGGTAGTGGGTGGTGAGCAGGACGGTCAGGCCGGCGCCGGTGAGGCGGCCGATCTCATCCCACATCTCCGCCCGCACCTCGGGGTCGAGACCGGTCGTCGGCTCGTCGAGGAAGAGGACCTGCGGCTTGTGGACGAGGCCGACGGCGACGTCGAGGCGGCGCGACATGCCACCGGAGTACTCGCGGACCAGGCGGTCGCCGGCGTCGGCGAGGCCGAACTGCTCGAGCAGCTCCGCGATCCGCGTCTCCAGCTCCTTGCCGCCCATGTCGAAGACCTGCCCCTGCAGCCGCATGTTCTCGCGGCCGGTCGCCTCCTGGTCGAGGCCTCCGGCCTGGGAGACGACGCCGATCTGCTCCCGCACGCGGCCGGGCTGCTCGAGGATGTCGAAGCCGGCGACCCGCGCCGCGCCGGCGTCGGGGTGGGCGAGGGTGGTGAGGATCTTCACCGTCGTCGACTTGCCGGCCCCGTTCGGCCCGAGCAGGCCGAAGACGGTCCCCGCGGGGACCGAGAAGGAGAGGCCGTCGAGGGCTTGGACCTCACCGTAGGACTTCTTCAGCTCGCTTGCTTCGATCGCGTTTGCGCTTGTCATGCGCACCTCCTAGACTTATCTTGGCGTTCAAGTATCTTGAAAATCAAGGTAACACAATGAGCAGAAGGACGAAGGCCGACCTTCTCGCCGAGCTCGGCGAGGCGAACCGGGCGAGCCAGGTCGCGGTCGACAAGATGGATGAGGCGGGGGGCCGGGCACTCGGCATCAACCGCACCGACGGCCGCTGCATCGACATCGTCCAGCGCGCCGGGCGGATCTCGGCGGGGGAGCTGGCACAGCGGGCGGCGCTGACGACCGGGGCGTTGACCGCGGTCGTCGACAGGCTCGAAGAGAAGGGCTACCTGCGACGGGTCGCCGATCCCGAGGACCGGCGCCGGGTTTTGGTCGAGGTGACCGGGCTGCTCGAGCGGCGGGCGCTGGAGCTCTGGGGGCCGATGGTGGAGCGGGCGATGCCGATGCTCGCCGGCTTCTCCAGCGCCGAGTTGGAGACGATCCTGCGCTTCCTGCGGATCAGCACCGAGCTCAACGAGCAGCGGGCGGCGGAGATACGCGCCTCGCTCGAGGGCGGCTAGGCCGGCGGCGGCAGGGTCGTCTCGGCGTTCGGGTCGGGCTCGACCGGATGCTGCCAGCGCATCTCCCGCGGCGGCTCGCGCATGCGGATCACGCGGGCGGGAATGCCGGCGACGACCGCGTTGGCGGGCACGTCCCTCGTCACCACCGAGTTGGTGCCGACGATCGAGTTGTCGCCGACCCGGACCCCGCGCAGAATGCAGGCGCCGTAGCCGATCCAGACGTTTGAGCCGACCTCGACGTCGCGCTTGTAGATCCCCTGCTGGCGGATCGGCCGCTCGACCTCGACCACGCCGTGGTCGAAGTCGATGAACATCGCCCGGTCGGCGATCACGCACTGCTCGCCGATGCGGACGCGCTGGTAGGCGGAGATCGTGCACTCCTGTCCCATCACGGTCTTCGCCCCGATCGAGACCACCCCCTCGTGGCAGCGGATCTTGGTGCCGTCGCCGATCCAGACGAAGCGGCCGAACTCGATCGTGGCGCGGCGGGCGATCTGCAGTTCGAGGCCGCGGCCGAAGAAGACGAGGCCGTCGGTCTGCCAGCGGCGCCCGGCGACGGTGAGCAGCCGCCTGCGCAGGTAGCGCGCGAGCAGGCGCCCGTAGCTGGCGTTGAGCATGCCGTTGCGGGCGCAGAAGCGGAGCGTTCGGATCACGGCGGCGGGGACTCTAGACTGGCGCGAGCATGGCCGACGTCGCGAAAACCGCTCCGCTCGCCGAGCGCCTCGTCGCCGGCGACAAACGGGCTCTGGCGCGGGCGATCACGCTGATCGAGTCCGACGACCCGGCCGGCTGGGATCTGGTCCGCGAGATCTACCCCCGCACGGGCAGCGCCCGGATCATCGGCTTCACCGGCCCGCCGGGGGTCGGCAAGAGCACCCTGATCGGCGCCCTGACGGCGGAGCTGCGCAAGGCGGAGCGGCAGGTCGCGGTGCTCTCGATCGACCCCTCCAGCCCGTTCACCCAGGGCGCTCTGCTCGGTGACCGGATCAGGCTCTCCGACCACTTCCTCGACGCCGGCGTCTTCATCCGCTCGATGGCCTCGCGCGGCGCCCTCGGCGGCCTCTCCGAGGCGGCGCTGCAGGTGGCGCTGGCGATGGACGCGGCGGGCAAGGACGACGTCCTGATCGAGACCGTCGGGGTCGGCCAGGCGGAGATCGACATCGTCGATCACGCCGACACGATCGTCCTCGCCCTGATGCCCGGCTCGGGCGACTCGATCCAGGCGCTGAAGGCGGGGGTGATGGAGATCCCCGACATCATCGTCGTCAACAAGGCCGATCACCCGATGACCGACACGATGATCCGCGAGGTCCGCGGCGTCCTCGCCCTCTCCCATGACCCCGAAGGCTGGAAGGTGCCGATCCTTCGCACCGAGGCCGCCCGTGGGGAGGGGGTCGAGGAGCTGGCCGAGCAGATCGACCTGCACCGCGCCCACATCGAAGCGGCCGGCACCCTCTCCGAGCGCCGCGCCCGCAACCTGCGCAGCGAGGTGCTCGGCATCGCCACCTCGCGGATGCGGCGGCGTCTCGAGGCGACGGCGGCCGCCGACCCGGGAACCCAGGAGCTGCTCGAGCGGGTCGTGCGCCGTGAGCTCGACCCGGCCAGCGCCGCCAGCGAGCTGCTCGAGCGGCAGGCCGGAGGCGGCGATGAGTGAGCCCTCTTCCTGGCTCGGCTTCGACGTCGACGAGCGCGACGGCTCGCGGGTGGGCAGCGTCCACGGCCTCTATCTCGACGCGGAGAGCGGCGAGCCGGCCTGGCTCGTCGCCGGCCTCGGGCGGCGCCGGGTGAAGCCGATCGCGATCCCGATCTCCGACTGCGCCGCGGCCGCCGGCCGGGTCTGGGTCGCCCACGGCAAGGGGACGCTGAGCTCGGCTCCGACCGTCGATCCGGAGCGGCCGCTGCTGCGCGAGCACGAGTTGGCGATCTGCTCCCACTACGGGATCGGCGAGCGGATCGGCAGGGCGGCGCAGGTCGAGGGCCGCGAGCAGGGCTCGATCGCCTCGAAGCCCGGCTGAACCGACGCGCCCGGCCGCCCGTACTAGTCGCGTGGGAAGGTTCTGCTGATGGCACTTCTGATGCTTTTCGGCTTCATCGCCGGTGCCGCGACCGCCGTCTCGCCGTGCGTTTTGCCGGTTCTGCCGATCGCGCTCTCGGCCGGCGCCACCGGTGGCCGCAGGCGGCCGCTCGGCATCGTCACCGGCCTCGCAGTCTCCTTCACCTTCGCGACCGTCGCCCTGGTCTACGTGATCGCCGCGTTGGGGTTGCCGAACGGGCTCCTGCGCACGGTGGCGATCGTCGTCCTGCTCGTCTTCGGGGTCACCCTGATGATCCCGCCGCTCGCCGATCGGATCGAGGCCTGGCTCAGCCGCTTCGCCGGCAAGGTGGGGGTCGCCCGCGGCGGCGAGGGCTTCTGGTCGGGGACCGCGGTGGGCGCCAGCCTGGGCATCGTCTACGCGCCCTGCGCCGGGCCGATCCTCGCCGGCGTGATCACCGTCTCCGCCTCGCAGTCATTCACCGCTGGTCGCCTCGCCGTGGCGCTCAGCTATGGCCTCGGCTCGGCGGTCGTCCTCTACCTGCTGATGGTCGGCGGGCGACGAGTGGTCAAGCCGCTGGTCAGACGCGGCGGCGGCTTCCAGGTCGCGATGGGCGCCCTCATGGTCATCGTCGCCGTGGCGATGCTCGGCGAATACGACATCAGGTTCCAGAACAGAATCGCCAGCGACCTGCCCTCCTTCCTCGTCGACCCGAGCGGATCGCTTGAGGAAACGGCCACCGCGAAACAAGCGATCGCCGAGGTCCGCGCCGAAGACGGCCAAGGCCTCGGCGCCCGCGCCGCCGAGGGCTCAGCCGAATCGACGGGCCCCAGCAGCGGCCTGCGCGACTACGGGCCGGCGCCCGAATTCGTCGGCAACCAGCGCTGGTTCAACACGCCCGGCGATCGGCCGCTGACCCTTCGCTCCCTGCGCGGCCGCGTCGTCCTCGTCGACTTCTGGACCTACAGCTGCATCAACTGCCTGCGCACGCTGCCCTATCTCAACGCGTGGGACAAGGAGTACCGCAGGGACGGTTTGACCATCGTCGGCGTCCACTCGCCGGAGTTCCCGTTCGAGAAAGACGCCGGCAACGTCGAAGAAGCGATCGAACGCAACGGCATCCACTACCCGGTCGCGCAGGACAACGACCTGGCGACCTGGAGCGCCTACCGGAACCAGTACTGGCCGGCCGAGTACTTCATCGACGCCAAGGGGCACGTCCGCTTCGCCCACTTCGGCGAGGGCGAATACGGCGAGAAAGAAAAGGTGATCCGCGAGCTGCTCGCCGAAGCCGGTCACCGGGCAGGGCCGGGCGAGAGCAAGGTCCACGCGATCGCCCCCTCGAAAACGACGACGACCCCCGAGACCTACCTCGGCGCCGCCCGCGCCGAACGCTTCACCAACCCGATGCTCTCGCCCGGCAGCCACCAGTTCGGCAATCCGGGAAAGCCGCCGCTCAACGAATTCGCCTACCACGGGCGCTGGCGAATAAGCCTCGACTCGGCGACCGCCGAAGCCGGTGCCGGCCTCGACCTCCACTTCGGCGCCAGGCGCGTCTACATGGTGCTCGGCCCGACCGGGGGCCACTCCGAGCGGATGAAGGTCCTGCTCGACGGCCGCCCGATCCCCGCCTCGCTGGCAGGGGCCGACGTCAAGGACGGCGAGGTCGTCATCGACTCCCAGCGGCTCTACGACCTGGTCGACCTGCCCGAGGTCGAAAGCCGCGTCCTCACCCTGATCCCCGAAAGCGGGGTGGAGGGCTACTCCTTCACCTTCGGCTAGGGCTCAGCAGCCGAGCTGGCGGGCGATCACCATCTGCTGCACCTCGTCGGTGCCCTCGCCGATCGTGAGGATCTTGGCGTCGCGGTAGAAGCGGCAGACCGGGTACTCCTCGATGAAGCCGTAGCCGCCGTGGATCTGAACCGCCTCCTCGGTCGCCTTGACCGCGAGCCGGCCGGTGATCAGCTTCGCCTGGGCGGCGGTCAGGGTGAAGGTCTTGCCGGCGTCCTTCTCCAGCGCTGCCCGCCAGGTGAGCAGGCGCGCCGCCTCGATCTGCGCCGAGATGTCGGCGATCTTGGCCTGGATCGACTGGAACTTGGCGATCGGCTTGCCGAAGGCGTTGCGCTCCTTGGCGTAGGAGATCGCCTCGTCGAGCGCTCCCTGGGCGAGGCCGACGCCCATCGCGGCGACGCCGATGCGGCCGCCGTCGAGGATGTGGAGGAAGTTCTTGAAGCCGTCTCCGCGGCGGCCGAGCAGGCTGCCCTCGGGCACCTGGCAACCGTCGAAGCTGAGCGGGCGCGTGTCCGACGCGTTCCAGCCCATCTTGCGGTAGGCCTCGCCCACCTCGTACCCGGGCGTCCCGGTCGGCACGATCAGGTTCGAGATCTCCTTGCGTCCGCCGTCGAGCTCGCCGGTCACCGCCGTGATCGAGACGCAGCCCGAGATCTCGGTGCCGGCGTTGGTGATGAACTGCTTGGCGCCGTCGATCGTCCACTCGCCGTCCTCGAGCCGCGCCGCCGTCCGCACGTTGCCGGCGTCCGACCCGGCTTCCGGCTCGGTCAGGCCGAAGGAGGCGAGCCGTTCGCCGCTGCACAGCCGGGGCAGCCATTCCGCCTTCTGCTCCTCCGTGCCCCAGAGGTAGATCGGCATCGTCCCCAGCGAGGTGTGGGCGGCCATCGTGATGCAGACCGAGGAATCGATCCGCGCCAGCTCTTCGACCGCGAGCACGTAGGAGAGCGTGTCCGCTCCGCCGCCCCCGTACTCCTCCGGGAAGGGGATCCCCATCAATCCTAGCCCGGCCATCTGGGCGACGATCTCGTAGGGGAACGACTTGGTCCGGTCGAGCTCCTCGGCGACCGGCCGTACCTCGTTGCGGGCAAAGTCGCGAACGGTCTCCTGCAGCAGCTTCTGCTCGGTGGTCAGGTCGAAGTTCATGCGCGGCAGCTTATTCCGCCTTTCAGGCCGGCCGGGGGGTACCCACTCGCTTGCTCCATAAACAACCGCCTCCTCCGCTTCGCGTCCGGGGGCGGTGGCAATCGCCATATCGGCGCCGCTCACGAGGAATCAGATCGTGACGTTCGCTGATCGGTGCTTCATGGGCTGACCCTCGATCGCCCGAGCCTGATCCGCAGTGCCGCGCTTCTGCGAGGTCAAGCCGCTTCAGCCATCAGCGGTGCTCGCGCGGGTGGCGTGGGGTGGGCGTGGGCTCCGCCTGCGCGAAGTCTGCGTAGGGCAAGGTCTCAACCCTGCGGGCGCTTTCGTCCCTTCGCCCGAAGCAGAGCGCAGCGCCAGGAGCCCACGCCCACCCCACGACAGGACCCGCGCGCCCACCGCCCCCTAAAGCTGGAGCGACTTGACCTGCAGCAACTCCTCGATCGCGTAGCGGCCGTTCTCGCGGCCGTGCCCCGACTGCTTGTAGCCGCCGAACGGGGCGAGCGGGTTGAAGGCGCCGCCGTTGATCTCGATCTGGCCGGTGCGGATGCGGCGGGCGACGTCGATCGCCCGCTCCTGGTCCGCCGACCAGACGCCGCCGGCGAGGCCGTAGACGCTGTCGTTGGCGATCCGCACCGCGTCCTCAGTGTCGTCGTAGGGCTGGATCGCGAGCACCGGGCCGAAGATCTCCTCCTGGGCGATCGTCATCTCGGGCGTCACCTCGGAAAAGACGGTGGGGCGGACGAAGTAGCCGCGGTCGAGCCCCTCGGGCGCCGCGGCGCCTCCGGTGAGCAGCTTGGCCCCCTCGGCCTCGCCCTTCTCGATGTAGCCGCGGACGCGTTCGCGCTGGACCTCGGAGACGAGCGGGCCGAGCCGGGTCGAGTCGTCGAAGGGGTCACCCGGGGTGAAGGCCTCGGCTGTCTGCGGCGCGATCTCCTCGGCTTCGGCGAGCTTCTCGCGCGGCACCAGCATCCGGGTCAGGGCGCTGCAGGTCTGGCCCGAGTTGAGGTAGCACTTGGCGACCCCGTCGGGGATCGCGCGGCTGAGGTCGGCGTCGTCGAGGATCACGTTCGGCGACTTGCCGCCGAGCTCCATCGCGACCGGCTTGACCGTCGCCGAGGCGAGCTCGGAGACGCGGCGGCCGGCCCGGGTCGAGCCGGTGAAGGAGACCATGTCGATCCCCGGGTGGCCGGCGATCGCCTCGCCGACGACCGGCCCGGTGCCGGTGACCAGGTTGAAGACGCCGGCGGGCAGGCCGGCGGCCTCGATCACCTCGGCGAGGATGAAGGCGTTGAGCGGCACGACCTCGCTCGGCTTGAGCACGACGGTGCAGCCGGCGGCGAGCGCCGGCGCCACCTTGGCGGCGATCTGGTTGAGGGGGTAGTTCCAGGGAGTGATCGCGCCGAGAACGCCGACCGGCTCGCGCAGCACGCGCGAGTTGCCGATCTCCTCCTCCCAGGCGATTTCCTCGATCAGGCCTGGCATCGCGGCGAACTGCCCGATCGGCAGGCCGGCCTGGATCATCTGGCTCAGCTTCAGCGGCATGCCCAGCTCCTGGGCGATGGTCGCCGCGATCTCCTCCGCCCGCTCGCCGAGACCGGCGGCGATCGCGCCGAGGTAGCCGGCGCGCTCCTCGCGCGAGGTCTGCGACCAGGACTCGAAGGCGTCGCGCGCGGCGAGCACGGCGCGGTCGGCGTCGGCGGCGGTGCAGAGCGGGATCGACCCCATCGCCTCCTCGGTCGAGGAGTTGATCACGTCGAGCGTCTCGGAGCCCTCGGGCTCGACCCACTCGCCGCCGATGAAGATCGTGTCGCGGGACCTGAACCTCCGCTGCCGTTGCCATCTCTCTCCTCCTATGTCGCTCGGCTGCCGTTGCGTCGGCCAACGCTAGCGCCTCGACGCCGGGGCCGGGCAGGGCGCGCGCGTCACGCGGCGTCGAGCACCTCGCCGCAGGCCTCGCAGATGCCTCGATCGCTGACCGCGCCGCCGCACTCCTTGTGGACGATCAGCATCGGCGGGCCATCGGGGCTCGGCGGGGAGTGGCGGTCGCCCCAGCCGAGCAGGGCGATCAGCGCCGGCCAGAGATCGAGCCCCTTCTCGGTCAGGAAGTACTCGTAGCGGGGCGGGCTCTCCTGGTAGGCGCGGCGCTCGAGGATGTCCTCCTCGACCAGCCGCAGGAGGCGGGCGGAGAGCACGTTGCGGGCGATGCCGAGCCCCTTCTGGAGCTCGTCGAAGCGCCGCCGCCCGTTCATCACGTCGCGGACGATCAGCAGCGACCAGCGCTCGCCGACGACCTCCAGCGCGCTGGCGATCGAGCAGAGCTGCCCCGGATATTCGTGGCGGAGCATGAGTGTGATCTTGGCACACTCAGTTGCTTCAAGCAACCCACTCCGGTAAGGTCTGGCCGACCAAGGGTTTCTTGAAGCAACCCAGCCCGACGAGCCGAGTGGAGGCGGCATCGATGAGGCTGATGCACCAACAGACGACAGCATCGCGCATAAGGCACCGAGGATCTCGATCAGCCAGGCGGAGATCACGGCCGACCTGCTCTACCCCGCGAGCCGCCGGCCGGATCGAGTCGGCAGGGCGATCGAGGCCCGGCGGCACGGCGCCGGTGAGCCTCGAGCCGGCTGACCTGGCGCTCCCGCCGAAGCGACCGCGGTCGAGGCCGCGGAGTCCTTCGCCGAGCGCAGTCCCGAGACCGAGCCGCAGCCGGACCCTCGTCTGGCAGGACCCGGTGCCGACCGCGGCGGCCGGGGCGACGATGACCGGGCTCGAGTACATGACGCGCGGTCGTCGAGGCCGAGGTCCCGCCGCCGCCGATCGCGGTCGTGATGCGGATGCGGCCGATCGAGGTCGAGGAGGGCCGCGCCGTCTTCGAGGGCGAGCCGGGGGAGGAGCACTACAACCCGATCGGCGTCGTCCACGGCGGCTACGCCGCGACCCTGCTCGACTCGGCGCTCGGCTGCGCCGTGCACACGACGCTGCCGGCCGGCGTCGGCTACACCTCGCTCGGCCTCGAGACCAAGTACGTGCGGCCGATCACCCGTGACACCGGCCGCGTGCTCTGCGAGGCGAACGTCCTCTACCGGGGGCGCAAGCCAGGCGACGGCAGAGGCGACGCTGACCGCGGTCGGGTCGGGCAAGCTGCTCGCCCACGGCACCACCACCTGCATGATCCTCGGCGCGCTAGCCGAGGCTCGCCGGGGAGCGTCAGGCGCTGAGCGAGCGGGCCAGGTCGACCAGCAGCCGCACGCCGAAGCCGCTGGCGTCCTTGCCGGTGTACTCGCGGCCGACGTCCCAGGCGGTGCCGGCGATGTCGAGGTGCGCCCAGGGCGTCTCGCCGACGAACTCCTCGAGGAAGGAGGCGGCGGTGATCGTCCCCGCCTCGCGCTTGGAGCCGAGGTTGGAGAGGTCGGCGACGGTGCCCTTCATCATCGCCTTGTACTCGGGGTGCAGGGGGAGGCGCCAGACGAGCTCGCCGGTCGCGCTCCCGGCGCGCCTCGACCTGCGGCGGCGAGCTCGTCGTCGTTGGAGATCACGGCCGCGTAGGTGGAGCCGAGCGCGACCAGCACCGCCCCGGTCAGGGTCGCCAGGTCGACGAGGCGCTCGGCGCCGAGCTCGACCGCGTAGGCGAGCGCGTCGGCGAGGATCAGCCGGCCCTCGGCGTCGGTGTTGTTGACCTCGACCGTCTTGCCGTTGTACTGGGTGATGACGTCGCCGGGCTTGATCGCCGTCCCCGAGGGCATGTTCTCGGTCGCCGGCACGACGGCGATCAGGTCGATCGCCAGCCCGAGCTCGGCGATCGCGCGCGACCGCCTCGAGCACGGCGGCGCCGCCCGGACATGTCCATCTTCATCTCGTGCATCCCGGCCGAGGGCTTGATCGAGATGCCGCCGGTGTCGAAGGTGACGCCCTTGCCGACCAGGCCGAGCGTCGGCCCGCGCCGCCGCCGGCGTAGCGCAGGACGATCAGCCGCGGCTCCTCGCTCGCCGCCCTGGCTGACGGCGACAAGGCCGCCCATCCCCTTGGCGGCGATCTCCTCGCGGCCGAGCACCTCGGCGCTGACCGCGTCGTGGGCGGAGGCGATCTCGCGTCGCGCGGTCGGCGAGGAAGGAAGGGGTGGCGACGTTGGACGGCAGGCTCTGCAGGTCGCGGGCCCGGTTCTGCGCCTCGGCGCAGGCCCGCGCCGTCTCGGCGGCGCGCGGCGAGCCCCGGCGGGCGCCGAGCAGGGTCAGCGCCTCGAGCGCGGGCGGCGGCGGGTCGTCGGGATCGTCGGCGAGGAAGCGGTCGAAGCGGTAGGAGCCGAGGATCGTGCCGGTGACCAGGCCCTCGGCGATCGCCTCGTCCGGCCGTCGCCGAGTCGGGGAGCAGCCAGGCGACCGAGGTCGCCTCGAGCGCGCGCGGCCTCCTTGGCGGCCAACGCCGCCGCGACCCGGGCGCGCTCGGCGTCGAGCTCCTCGCGCTTGCCGAGGCCGACGATCAGGGCCCGCGGCCGGGCCCTCGGGATAGACCGCGGTCAGCTCCTTGAAGCCGCCCTTGGCGTCGGCGGCGCCGGGGGCGCCGCGCAGCGCCTCGGGCAGCTCCTCGCCCTCGTAGAGGCCGGCGACGATCAGGTCCGCGTCGGCCTCGCCGATCTCGAGCTCTCGGACATCGACATTCACCGGTCGGCGAGTCTATGCGCTTGCTCACGCTGGCCCGGAGGGCCTGCCGCTATCGTCCCGGGTCGGGCCGCTGCGCCCATACCGAGCCGAGACCCGGCAAACCACTCGAAAAGAAAGGCAAAACATGCCCAGCACAGTGATCCTTGGAACCGCACGAACCCCCTTCGGCAAGATGGGCGGGACCCTCTCCTCGCTCGACGCCACCGACCTCGGCGGCCACGTGATCGAGGCCGCGCTGGAGCGCTCCGGCGTCGCCCCCGATCAGGTCGACCAGGTCGTCTTCGGCCAGGTCCTGCAGGCCGGCCAGGGTCAGATCCCCTCGCGCCAGGCGCAGATCAAGGGCGGCGTCCCCAAGGAGGTCCCCTCGGAGACGATCAACAAGGTCTGCGCCTCCGGCATGCGCTCGCTCGGAATCGCCGACCATGGCGATCCGCGCCGGCGACGCCGAGGTCGCGGTTACCGGCGGCATGGAGTCGATGAGCAAGGCGCCCTACCTGCTGCCCGGGGCCCGCTTCGGCTTCCGCATGGGTGACGTCAAGGCGATCGACGCGATGACCCACGACGGCCTGACCAACCCCTTCACCGAGAAGCAGATGATCAACGAGGCGAGCGAGGTCTCCAACGAGCTCGAGATCACCCGCGCCGACATGGACAAATTCGCCGAGCGCTCGCACCGGCTCGCCGCCGAGGCGACCGACGCCGGCCGCCTCGCCGATGAGATCGTCGGCGTCACCGTGCAGCTCGCGCAAGGGCGAGAGCACGATCGAGGCCGACGAGGCGATCCGCCCCGACACGACGGTCGAGACGCTCGCCAAGCTGAGGGCGATCGGCGGCGAGGACGCGACCCACACCGCCGGCAACGCGCCGGGCGTCAACGACGGCGCCGGCGCGATCGTCGTCGCCTCCTCCGAGTGGGCCGAGAAGGAAGGCCGCACCCCGCTGGCCCGGGTCCTCTCCTACGGCACCGTCGCCGACGATTTCGCCTACCTGGCCAAAACCCCCGCCAACGCCGCCAAGCAGGCGCTGGAGAAGATCGGCAAGAGCCCCGAGGACGTCGACCTCTGGGAGATCAACGAGGCCTTCGCCTCGGTCGCGCTCAACTCGGTGCGGATGCTCGGCGTCGACGAGGAGAAGGTCAACGTCAACGGCGGCGCGATCGCCCTCGGACATCCGATCGGCGCCTCCGGCTCCCGCATCGTCGGCGCCCTCGTCCACGAGCTCGGCACGCCGCGGCGGCGGTCTCGGCGTCGCCGCGATCTGCTCCGGCGGTGGCCAGGGCGACGCGATCGTGATCGAGGTCAACGGCTCCTAACCGGGGCGCCGGGAAAGGCCCGATGCAGCGCGCAGCCGCTTTTTTCGACCTGGACAAGACCCTGATGGCGGGGTCGTCCGGGATGCCGTTCGCCCGCGTCGCGATGCGGCACGGGATCGTCAGCAGGCGCCAGCTCGCCAACTGGGGGGTGGAGCACCTGCGCTATCGCCTGCGGGGAACCACGGACGCGCGCACGACCGACGTCCTGCGCCAGGCCCGTGAGCTGATCTCGGGCGTCGCCGCCCGCGACGTCGAGCGGCTCAACCCCGAGGTGCTGGCGGCGGTGCTGCCGCGGATCTACCCGCAGATGCTCGACGAGGTCCACGCTCACCAGGACGCCGGCCGCGCGACCTTCATCGTCAGCGCCGCCGGCAACGGCGTGGTCGAGCCGCTCGCCGCCGTGCTCGGCATGGACGGCGGCATCGGCACCCGCTACGAGGTCGACGCAAACGGCGCCTTCACCGGGCGCTTCGACGGCCCCTTCGTCTACGGCCCCGGCAAGGTCGAGGCGATGCGCGCCTTCGCCGCCGAGCACGGCATCGACCTCGGCGCGTCCTACGCCTACTCCGACTCGCTCTCGGACCTGCCGATGCTGGAAGCGGTCGGGCACCCGGTGGTCGTCAACCCCGACCCCGCCCTGGCGGAGATCGCCAAGCGCGAGGGCTGGCAGTCGCTGCGCTTCGAGCGGCTCGGCAGGCGGCTGGCGATCGGCGCCACCGCGCTGCTCGCCGCGGCGGTCGGCTGGGGCGGCTCGCGCTACGCCTCGCGCCGCCGCCCGCCGCCGCGCCGCCCGCTGTCCCGGCGCGCCTAGCCCATCGGGCCCCGACCGAAATCCCATCAAGTTGTCCATGCGATGCATGGACAACTTGATGGGATTTGCCGGTGAGGGCTCGGCTCGCATCTAGACTTGCGGCGATGGCGGCGGATCCCAAGCAACGGCCTGAGTACAAGGAGCGCGAAACCGACTTCACGACGATGTCGGGCCACACGATCGAGCCGCTCTACGGGCCGGAGGACGTCGGCGCCGATCCCGCCGAGACGATCGGCAAGCCCGGCGAGTACCCGTTCACCCGCGGTCCCTACGAGTCGATGTACCGGGGGAAGCTGTGGACGATGCGCCAGTTCGCCGGCTTCGGCACGGTCGAGGAGACGAACGAGCGCTTCCACTACCTGCTCGACCACGGCCAGACCGGGCTCTCGACCGCATTCGACATGCCGACCCTGATGGGCTACGACTCCGATCACGCCCGCAGCCTCGGCGAGGTCGGCCGCGAGGGCGTCGCCGTCGACAGCCTCGACGACATGGAGCAGCTCTTCCGCGGCATCCCGCTGGGCGGCGTCACCACCTCGATGACGATCAACGCGCCGGCGGCGATCCTGCTCGCCTTCTACGTCCTCGTCGGCGAGGAACAGGGAGTGCCGGCTGAGAAGCTCGGCGGCACGATCCAGACCGACATCCTCAAGGAGTACATCGCGCAGAAGGAGTGGTGCTTCCCGATCGAGCCGGCGATGCGCCTGGTCACCGACATGATCGAGTGGTGCTCGCAGAAGATGCCGCGCTGGCACCCGGTCTCGATCTCCGGGTACCACATCCGCGAGGCCGGATCGACCGCGCAGCAGGAGCTCGCCTTCACCCTCAAGGACGGCTTCACCTACGTCGAGCGGGCGCTCGAGCGCGGCCTCGACATCGACGATTTCGCGCCGCGGCTCTCCTTCTTCTTCAACGCCCACATCGACTTCTTCGAGGAGATCGCCAAGTACAGGGCGGCACGCCGGATCTGGGCGCGCGAGATGCGCGACACCTATGGCGCCAAGCGTGAGGAGTCGATGCGGCTGCGCTTCCACGCCCAAACCGCCGGCGTCTCGCTGACCGCCCAGCAGCCGCTCAACAACGTCGTCCGCACCTCGGTCGAGGCCCTCGCCGCCGTCCTCGGCGGCACTCAGTCGCTGCACACGAACTCCTTCGACGAGGCCCTGGCGCTGCCCACCGAGGAGGCGGTCCGGGTCGCCCTGCGCACCCAGCAGATCATCGCCTTCGAGTCGGGCGCGCCCGACACCCCGGACCCGCTCGGCGGCTCCTGGTTTGTCGAGAAGCTGACCGACGAGATGGAGGCGGCGGCCTACGACTACTTCGCCCGCATCGACGAGCTCGGCGGCATGGTCGAGGCGATCCGCCGCAACTTCCCCCAGCGCGAGATCGCCGACGCGGCCTTCACCTACCAGCGCGAGCTCGACGAGCGCAAGCGGATCGTCGTCGGCGTCAACGACTTCACCCAGGACGGCGAAGAGCCGACCCCGATCCTGCGGATCGACCCGGCGCTCGAAGGCAAGCAGGTCGACCGCCTGGCGGCGACCCGCGCCGCGCGGGACAACGGCGCGGTCGAGCGCGGCCTCGCCGAGCTCAAACGCGCTGCCGCCACCGACGAGAACCTGATGCCGCCGATCATCGAGGCGGCCCGGGCGCGGGTGACCGAGGGGGAGATGATCGCGGCGATGCAGGAGGTCTTCGGCACCTACACCGAGTCCCCCGTCTTTTAGCGCGGCCCTGCCCGTCGTCGATCCATCCGGCACTCGTTCGGTCCTCCACTAGTCTTTGCCGCGCTGATGGAGGCCGCCACCGCCAGGAAGATCCGCGTCGTCGTCGCCAAGCCCGGCTTGGACGGCCACGACCGCGGCGCCAAGATCATCGCCCGTGCCCTGCGCGACGCCGGCATGGAGGTGATCTACACCGGTTTGCATCAGACCCCGGAGCAGATCGCCGAGACGGTGATCCAGGAGGACGCCGACGCGGTCGGCCTCTCGATCCTCTCCGGCGCCCACATGACCCTGGTGCCGAAAGTCGTGGCCCTGCTTGCCGAGCAGGGCGTCGACGACGTCCTCGTCACCGTCGGCGGCACGATTCCCGCCGAGGACATCCCCGAGCTGAAGAGTCTCGGGGTCGCGGAAGTATTTACGCCCGGAGCGGGTACGGATGAGATCGTGGATTTCATCCGCACCGGCGCCGCAGAGCGCCAAGTCGGCTGAGCGGCGCCACCGAATAGGGTGACGAACCGCACACCGGCGGATGGCACACCGGTGGATGTATAGATAGACTGATTGACTGGTCAGTCAACCAGCGAAACTCGATTCCCAAGGAGTCAAATCTTGAAGATCTGCGTCCTGGTCAAGGAGGTTCCGGACGCCGCCGTTCAGAAGCGCATCGACCCAAGCACGATGCGGCTGGACCGCGGCGGCGAGAAAAACCTCAACCCCTTCGATACCCACGCCATCGAGGCTGCCATGCAGATCAAGGAGGGTGGCGCGATCCCGGTCGAGGAGGTCGTGGCGGTGACGATGGGCCCCGATTCCGCCGTCCGCGCGCTGCACAAGGCGGTCGCTCTCGGCGCTGATCGCTCGGTCCACCTCTCCGATGCCGCGCTCTCAGGCTCCGACGTCTGCGCGACCGGCTACTCGCTCGCCAAGGTGCTCGAGTCCGAGAGCCCCGACCTGGTCCTGCTCGGCCAGCAGTCGGACGACGGCGAGTGCTACACGATCGGCGCCGTAGTCGCCGACCACCTGCAGATGCCTTCGCTGACGCAGGTGATCAAGATCGACGTCACCGACGGCAAGCTGCGCTGCGAGCGCCAGGCCGAGTACGGCTACGACACGGTCGAGATCGAGTTGCCGGCCGTGATCAGCGTCGGCGACGCGATCAACGAGCCGCGCTACCCGAGCCTCAAAGCGATCATGGGGGCGAAGAAAAAGCAGCTCGACGCGAAGGCGACCGGCGACGTCGGCATCGACGGCGGCATGGTCGGCGAGGGCGGCTCCAAGACATCGGTCCTCTCACTCAACCCGCCCCCCGCCAAGGAGGCCGGCGAGATCATCGAGGACGAGGACACCAACGAGACGGTCGAAAAGATCGTCGCCTGGCTCGACGAGAGGAAGCTGATCTAGATGGCAGGCATCCTGACCTACGCCCTGCACGACGACGAGGGCAACTTCAACAAAAACTCACTCGGGGCGATCTCCGAGGCGAAGCGGCTGGCCGACCAGGTCGGCGGCGACGCCGCGGTGATGGTCGTCGGCGATATCGCCGACGACGCCTGCGCCTCGCTCGGCAACTGGGGCGCGGCGAAGGTCTATCGCGCCAAGAGCGTCCCCGAGGGCCTCGCCCAGCCGATCGTCGACGCGATGGCCAAGGTGATCCAGGACGAGGGCTTCGGCTACGCCCTCTTCGGCGGTGGCCTGCTCGGTTTCGAGATCGGCGCCGGCCTCACCGCCCGCCTCAACGCCGGGGTGACGATGGAGGTCACCCAGGTCAAGGTCCAGGACGGCAAATTGGTCGCCGAGCGGCCGATCCTGCAGGACTCGCAGATCGCCGACGTCGGCTACGTCTCCGAGCCCGGCATCATCATCGGCCGCCTCAACGCGTTCGACGCCAATGAGTCCGGCGGCACTGCAGAGGTCATCGACGTCGAGGTCGAGCTCTCACCCTGGTCGACCAAGGCGACGATGGTCCAGCGCGGCGAGCAGCGCGGCGCCGACGTCAACATCGAGGACGCCGACATCCTCGTCGGCGGCGGTCGCGGGCTCGGCGCTGCCGAGGGCTTCAAGGAGTGCGAGGAGCTGGCCGAGGCGATGGGCGGCGCGGTTGCTGCCACCCGCGCCGTGGTCGACGCCGGTTGGTACCCCTACGCGGCCCAGATCGGGCAGACGGGCAAGACCGTCTCGCCGAAGCTCTACCTGGCCGCCGGCATCTCCGGCGCGATCCAGCACAAGGTCGGGATGCAGAGCTCGGAGAACATCCTCGCGATCAACAAGGACCAGAACGCGCCGATCTTCGAGTTCTCGGATCTCGGCGTGGTCGGCGATCTACACAAGATCCTGCCGAAGCTGACCGAGGCGATCAAAGCCAAGAAGGCAGGCTGAGCTCCGGCTCAGCCCCTTCAACCCTCAGGAGGAGTCAGAGGATGCCGGACGTCGCACCGATCGATTTCCCCCCGCCTTTCGACAGCGCCGACGTGATCGGCCCGCCCACCGATCCGGTCGACGACCGGATCGAGGTCGGTGTCGCGATCGTCGGCGGCGGCCCGGCGGGCCTCGCCTGCGCGAACAAACTGATGCAGCTGCTCGAGGACGAGCCGGAGCTGACCGAGAAGCTCGGCGAAGTCCCGGTCGCCGTTGTCGAGAAGGGGAAAGTCCCCGGCGCCCACCTGCTCTCCGGGGCCAACGTCGACCCCTCGGCGCTGACCCGGCTCTTCCCTGACCTGGACCCGGCCGACTGGCCGCCGGTCTACCAGGAGGTGACCAAGGACGCGACCTACTTCCTCACCTCGAAGAAAGCGTTCCCGCTGAAGCCGCCGCCGCCCAACTTCCGCAAAGAGGGCACCTACACGATGTCGGTCTCGAAACTGGGCCGCTTCCTCTCCGAAAAAGCCGAGGAGGCAGGGGTCTACATCCTCTCCGAGACCGCCGCGACCAAACTCCTGGTCGAGGACAGGATCGTCAAGGGCGTGCGCTCGGGTGACCGCGGCCGCGGCAAGGACGGCGAAGAGCTCGGCAACTTCGAGCCCGGCTCCGACGTCGTCGCCAAGGCGACCGTTCTGGCCGAGGGCACGATCGGCCACCTGACCTACTCCGCCTACGACTACTTCGACATGCACGGCTCCGACCCGCAGGCCTGGGAGCTCGGCGTGAAGGAGATCTGGGAGGTGCCGAAGCCGCTCGACCGGGTGATCCACACCCTCGGCTGGCCGCTGCGCTGGAGCCCCAGGTACAAAGAGGCCGGCGGCAGCTTCATCTACCCGATGGGCGAGGACAAGGTCTGCTTCGGCCTGGTCGTCGGGCTCGACTACACCGACGCCACCTTCAGCGTCCACGACGAGCTGCAGAAATTCAAGACCCACCCCTTCATCAAGAAGATCATCGAGGGGGGCAAACGGGTCGGTTGGGGCGCGAAGACGATTCCCTCCGGCGGCTACTGGGCGCTTCCCAAGCGCTTCTCGGTGCCGGGCATGCTGGTCGCCGGCGACGCCGCCGGGATGGTCAACATCGCCGAACTCGCCGGCGTCCACTACGCGATGCACGCCGGGATGTACGCGGCGGAAGCGATCGTCGAGTCGCTCAAGGCTGACATCGACTCGGTCAATTTCGAGAACTACGACGAGATGATCCGCAAGTCGGTGATCGAGAAGGACCTCTACCGCTCGCGCAACATGAAGCAGCCGCTGACCAGGGGCCTGATCTTCGGCGGCGCGATGGGCTCGATGATGGTCGCCACCAAAGGCGCCTTCCCCGGCGGGCACTGGAAGGTCGAGGACGACGCCGAGCCGGCGATGCATCTCGGCAAAGCTTCCGAGAAGTACCCGAAGCCCGATAACGAGCTCACCTTCAACAAGCTCGACTCGGTCTTCCTCTCGGGCAACGCTACCCGCGACGATGCCCCCAACCACGTCCGGATCCAGACCAAGGTGCCGCTCGAGATCGCCCAGACATGGGTCTCGATGTGCCCGGCCCAGGTCTACGAGATCCCCGAGGACCAGCTCGAGAAGGGCCACGGCGACGTCGACGTCCACGTGACCGCCTCGAACTGCGTCCAGTGCGGCGCGATCACGGCCAAGGGCGGCCGCCTCACCCTGCCCGAGGGTGGCGACGGGCCGCTGTACCAAGAGACCTGAGAGGTGGGGGTCGGGGCGGGGCAACCCTCCCCAGACCCGCGGCTTCGCCGCTCAAGTGTCTGGGGACGGTCACCCCACCCCGACTGACTCTCAGAGCGTGCGGCGGGCCGGGACGGGTCACCCCGCCCCGGCTCTCCCAAGCGCCCAGCTTTCGAGGCATGGCGCCGTGGCTGTACCTCGGGCAGAGCTTCGGCGTCGGTAGCTGGCGCTGTGCGCGGGTGGCAGGTGGGGTGGGGGGTCTTCGCCTGCCCGGGAGCTGCAGGAGGACGTGGGGACTCTGGTCGCGCGGCGGGTGCGCACCGTGAGGCCGGGTGCGGCACCCCTCCTCCAGACACTCAAGACCGGCGTCAGCCGGTCGTCTGGAGGAGGGGTGCCGCGCCCGGTCCCCCATGTACGTTCTCGACGTGCTCGCTCTAGGCATAGCCGCGGCGGTCGGCGCCTCGCTGCTCTACAACACCTCGATCGCCCTGCAGGCGTTGGAGGCGCGCGAGGTGCCGGGGGAGCACTCGCTGCGGCCGTCGCTGATCGGGCGGCTGCTGCGCAACAGGCGCTGGCTGGCGGCGACGGCGATCGGGTTTCTTGGCTGGCCGCTGGAGATCGCCGCCCTGCTGATAGCGCCGCTGACCGTCGTCCAGCCCTGCCTGGCCAGCGGCCTGATCCTGCTGCTCTGGCTGGGGGTGACGAAGCTGGGGGAGACCCCGGGGCGGCGCGAGTACCTGGCGGTCGCGGCGATCGTCGCCGGGGTCGCCGGGGTCGCCTGGGCGGCGCCCGACCGCACCACCGATCACGCGGGGACCGTGGCGGTCACGCTGGCGCTGACCCTGGTCGCGATCCCGATCGCGGCGCCTTACCTGCTGCGCGGAAGGCGCTCGAGCGCCGGGACGATCGCCGTCGTCAGCGCCGGCTTCGGCTACGCCTGGACCGCGATCGCGAGCAAGCTGCTGACCGACGATCTCGCCGTCGGCGCCCTGCTCGGGGCGGCCGCCTGGCTCGCCACCGCGGCGGCCTCGGAGGGGCTGGCCCTGCTCAGCGAGATGAGCGCCCTGCAGGAGCGGCCGGCGACCCGGGTCGCGCCGGTCATGTTCGCGGTCCAGGTGATCGTCCCGGTGATCCTGGCGCCCTTGATCTTCCTCGAGAAGTGGTCGACGACCCCGGGCGACGGGGTGGCGCTGGTCGGCTTCATGCTCGTCGCCCTGGTCGGGGTCGTCCTGCTGGCCGGCTCGAAGGCCGTCGCCGCAGTGCTGGAGACGGCCCGGGCCAACGAGTGAGGTTACGACAGAAAGATTGATCCGCCTGCTGCGACGGGTATCTTCGATCCGCTTTCACTGCTAGCCTTGCGGCGCTTTCGTGGGCCCGTCTGAGAACACCCGGTCCGACGCATCCAGCTTTGCGATCGGGTTCGATCACCGCGACCGCGGCCGCCTCTTCGAACTCTGGACCGAGGTGCTCGACTCCGAGCAATGGTCGGAGGGAGCCAAGCTCGAGGCCTTCGAGCAGCGCTGGTCGGAATGGAACGGCATGCCCAGCGTCGGCCTCTCGAGCTGGGCGGGCGGCGCCCTGGCGGCGCTCGAGTTCGCCGGCGTCCGCGGCGAGACCGTGCTCTGCCCGTCGAACACGTTCATGGCGACGCCGCTGGCGGCGATCAAGGCGGGGGCCGAGGTCGAGTTCGTCGACTGCAACCGCGAGGACCTCTGCATGTCCTTCGACGATTTCGAGGCGAAAGCCGAGAAGCACCGGCCGCGGGCCGCGATCCTCGTCCACATCGGCGGCCACCTCGCCTTCGATTCCGAGCGGATCGCCGCCTACTGCGCCGATCACGGGATCTTCCTGCTCGAGGACTGCGCCCACGCCCACGGCGCCGACTGGGCGGGACGCAGGCCCGGCGGCTTCGGCGACGCCGGCGTCTACTCGCTGTACGCGACGAAGACGGTCTCGAGCGGCGAGGGCGGCGTCCTCGTCTCGGCCGACGAGGGCCTGATCGAGTTCGCCCGCAAGTTCCGCAACTACGGCAAGTTCGAGCACGAGGTCGACGGGCTCAACTTCCGGATGAGCGAGTTCACCGCGGCGCTGGCCCTGGTCCAGGCCGAGCGGATGGAGGAGATCATCGCCTGGAAGAACGAGCACGCCCGCGACCATCTCGACCCGCTGTACCCGGCCCGGCTGGAGCTTCCCGAGGGAATGACCTCCGGCCTCTACAAGTACATCGTCTTCGAGCAGATCGAGAAGGGCACCGGCCGTGTCTACGAAGAGCCGTGCCACCGGATCATGGGTCGTGACGGCGCTTTCCCGAACACCGACTGGGTCGCCCAGAACCACTGGTGCGTGCCTCTGTATTACCGGCCCGAGAGCCGCGAGCAGGCGCTCGCCGGGGGCGACCCCGATGAGGGTCCTGGTCACCGGCGGCGGCGGCTTCATCGGCTCCCACGTCGTCGATCGCCTCATCGACCGGGGGATCACGCCCCGAATCTTCGATCTCAGCGCCTCGCCCTACCACTCGCCGCTCGAGGTCGAGACCTTCACCGGCAGCATCACCGACCAGGCCAACCTCGACCTGGCGATGCGCGACTGCGACGCGGTCATCCACCTGGCGGCGGTCGCCGACGTCGGCCACGTGCTCGCCGATCCGGTCCTCGCCGAGGAGGTCAACACGCGCGGCACCCTCAACGTGCTCGAGGCCGCCTGTCGGGCCAAGGTCGGCCGCGTCGTCTACGGCTCTACGACCTGGGCCTACAGCGACTGCGTCGAGCAGGAGGTCGACGAGGAAACGCCGATTCCGGCCCCGCGCCACCTCTATACGGCGACCAAGCTCGCCGGTGAGACCTACTGCTCCGGGTACGCCGAGCTCTACGAGCTGGAGAGCACGGTGCTGCGCTTCGGCATTCCCTACGGCCCACGGGCCCGGGCCGCCGGCGTCGTCGCCAAGTTCACCGACCTCGCCTTCGAAGGCAAGGCGCTGACGATCGCCGGCGACGGCAGCACGACCCGCAGCTTCATCTACGTCGAGGACCTCGCCGACGGCATCGTCGCCGCCCTGGCGCCAGAGGCCGCGGGCCGCACCTACAACCTCTCCGGCGACGAGATCGTGACCATCCTCGAAATCGCCGAGCGCGTGCAGGAAAACACCGATGACTGCGAAATCGTCCACACGCCACCGCGGCCGGGCGATTTCCCGGGCAAGGTGATCTCCAACGAGCGCGCGCTCGAGGAGCTGGGCTGGAAGGCCGAAACGAGCTTCCGCGACGGGGTCAGGAAGTACGTCGAATGGGTGCGGGTGACGACCCGGCCGCCGGACCCGGTGCCCGGCAAACGCCCGTCCCTCAACGGCAACGACCACGCCGCCGGGGCGCTGCTCTCCGGCGCGGCGCGGCTCGACGACCGGCCGACCAAGGCGCTGATCCTGACCGCCGACATAGGAGAGGGCCACGACCTGCCGGCCCGCATCATCAAGGCCGACATCGAGGCGACCGACCCCGAGGCGGTGGTCGAGATCGCCAACGGCCTCGACGCGATGGGCCGGATCTGCTCGCAGGTGGCCCGCGAGGGCTCGCGCTTCAGCTTCCGCTGGGCGCCCTGGCTCTTCGACCTGCAGTACTGGCTGATCACCAGGTTCGCCCCGACCCGCTGGCTGATGCACCATCTCTCTTACTGGCTCGGGGCGAGGGGCCTGGTCGACCTGATCGCCGAGCACGAACCGGACGTCGTCGTCTCGACCTACCCCGGGGTCACCGCCGTGCTCGGCATGCTGCGCGAGAACCGCCGCCTGCCCGTTCCGGTGCAGTCGGCGATCACCGATCTCGCCGGCCTGCGCTACTGGGTCCACCCGGGGGTCGACCTGCATTTCGTCACCCATCCGGAGTCGATCGAGGAGGTCGAGCGGCTGGTCGGCCCCGGCACGGTCGAGTGGATGCGGCCGCCGATCGCCCGCGAGTTCCTGATGCCGCGCACCCGCGCCGACGCCAGGAAAGCCCTCGACCTGCCCGTCCACGATCGGGTCGTCCTCGTCTCCGGCGGCGGCTGGGGAATCGGCGACCTCGAGGGCGCGATCCGCATCGCCGTCGCCGACGGCGACACCATGGTCGTCTGCATCACCGGGCGCAACGAGGCGGCCCGCGAGCGCCTCGAGAGCCGCTTCGGCGACAACGACCGGGTTCGCGTGCTCGGCTTCACCGAGCAGATGAGCGACTGGATGGCGGCCTCCGACGCGATGGTTCACGCGACCGCCGGTCTGACCGTTCTCGAGGCCCATATCCGCGGCTGCCCGGTCGTCTCCTACGGCTTCTCCGCCGGTCACCTACGCGCCAACAACGCGGCCTTCGAGCGCTTCGGCCTGGCCGAGGTGGCGCGCTCCGAGCACGAGCTCGAGTCGATGCTGCGCCATGCGACCCGCGAGCGCCAGTCGCCGGACTCCTCCTTCGCCTCGCTGCCGCCGATCTCCTCGCGGGTCCTGGCGGCTCGTCCTCGTGTCCGCCAGCAGGCGGTCTGGAAGGTGCGGGCCGAGCGCACCGCCACCGCGGTCGGCCTCACCGCCGTCTTCCTCGCGATCGTGATCGCGATCGCCCTCTCGCTCAACTGGGACGGCCCGTACCACGCGGCCGCCAAGATCGTCCGCCCGATCGAGAGCCGGGTGCACTTCGGCAAAGACGAAGACAACACCTCGGCCGTGCGCCGGGCCCGGCCCGTGGCGGCGGAAGCCGAAGCCGGCCAGGCTCCTTGATCCGGACGCTGGCCGCCGCCGCGGCCGGCGGCACCGTTCTGCACGCGGGGCCCGCGCTCGCCCCGGTGATCCCCCCGCTCGGCGAGGCGCTCGGCGTGACCCTGCGGCAGGAGGGCGCGGAGGGGGTCGCCCTCACCTTCAACGACGGGCCGCACCCGGTAGGGACCCCGCGCGTGCTCGAGCTGCTGCGCGAGGCCCGCGTCCCGGCGACCTTCTTCCTCGCCGGCGAGCAGGTGATCAGGCGGCCGACCCTGGCCGCCGAGATCGTCGCCGCCGGCCACCGGGTCGAGCTGCACTGCTTCCGCCATCGCAGCCAGCTGCGCCTCAGCCCCGCGGCTCTGCTCGACGACGCCGACCGTGCCGTCGCCGCGATCGAGGAGGCGACCGGCCAGGCGGTGCGCGACTACCGGCCGCCCTACGGCATCTTCAGCGCCGGCGGCCTGCGTGCGGTCCGACGGCGCGGTTGGCGGCCCGTGCTCTGGTCACTCTGGGGGAGGGACTGGAAACGCGGGGCGACCGCGGAGTCGATCGCCCGCAAGGCGACCGGCGGCGCTCGCAGTGGGGACATCGTCCTCTTGCACGACGCCGACTTCTACAGCGCGGGCGGCTCCTGGGCGCGCACGGTCGAGGCGCTGCCGAAGATCCTCGAGCTGTTCGAGGGCCAGGGATTGAGCGTCGTCTCGCTGCGCCGCTGAGTCGGTGGCGCCGTTGTCCACTGGTCACAGCCGGCGAATGCCTCGTCGAGCCGCCGCGCCATCGTGCTCCGCGGCCGGTCCTGGTCGAAGACTTCCTTGGGCATAACTCTCCGTCCTCTGTGGGGGGCGTCACATAAGAATGGTGCCCCGGTCAGACGAAAACATGCGCAGTGCGGAAAAGCGGCCCAAGTTGGGCTTTTTTTCTCCCGCTCCGGTGGTCCGGGCCGCTCAGGGCTCGTCGACGAATGCCGCTATCTCAGCGGCGAGGCGGCCCGGCTGATCGAGAGCGACGAAGGTCTTCGCCTCGGGGACCTCGACGATGCGGGCGTTGGGCATGCCGTCGGCAAGCCGCTCCGCGTACTTGATCGGGAAGAACTTGTCGCCCGGTGCCCAGGCGAGCAGCAGCGGCAGCTCGGAGCCGCGCAGCTTCTCGGCGGCCTCGAGCGTGTAGCGCTTGTTCATGCCGGCGGTGACCTTGGCCAGGTCGCGGCGAATGTCGGCGTCGCCCAGCCCGGGCGCCATCCAGGAGGCGACCAGGTCGGCGGGGATCGGCGTCTTGGAAAACGGCCGGAAGGCGGTGCGGGCGAGGGCCCCGACCCGGAAGGGGAGCGCCATCGCCGCCATCCCGCCGGGCAGCTTCGCCAGCGGCGGCATCGCCTTGAAGATCCCGGGCGGGAAGTTCTCGTGGGTGTCGCAGTTGGTCAGGACGAGGCGGCCGACCCGCTCTGGATGGCGGGTGACCAGCACCTGTGACATCGCGCCGCCGCTGTCGTTGCCGACGATCGTCACCTGCTCGAGCTCGTTGGCCTCGAGGAACGCGGCGACTGTCTCGGCGATGCCGTAGGGCGTCAGGTCGGCTCCGGGGCGCATTGCCACCTGCTGGGCGCCGAGCGGCCAGTCGGGCGCGAAGCAGCGGAAGCGGTCGGCGAGGGCGTCGACCACGCCATCCCAGAGGCGTCCGTCGACGAGGTAGCCGTGGACGAAGACGATCGGCCTGCCTTCACCCTCTTCGCGATAGCGGATCGTCCCTTGTGGAAGCTCGATCTCCTTGCGGCTCATGGCCGCAGCTTCTCACGATCGCGAGACGGCGGCGCTCGGCGCGGCCTGAGCAGGTTCCTGCGGGGCGTCGCGGGAGACGCGACGCGACTCCTTCTGCGCGTACATGCGCAGGTCGGCGAGCTGGATCGCCTCGTGGGCGGAGTCGGCCTCGCCGGGGATGCGGGCGGCGCCCCAGGCGGTCGTCACCTCGACTCCCCGCTGGCTGGCGGTGAGCGCCATCGCCGCCCGCCGGCCGACCTCCTCGAAGCGGCGTTGGTCGCAGGTGAGGACGACGCAGAACTCGTCGCCGCCGAAGCGGTACGCGATCCCGTCCTCACCGACCGCCTCGCGCAGGCCGGTGCCGAGCCGGGTCAGAAGCTCATCTCCCGCCGGGTGGCCGAAGGTGTCGTTGAAGAGCTTGAAGTTGTTGAGGTCGAAGAGCAGGACCGACACCGGGTGCTCCTGGCTCGCCCGCGCCCAGCGGTCCTCGAGGTCGACCTGCATGCCGCCGCGGTTGACGAGCCCGGTGAGCGGGTCGATCCGCACCTGCTGGAGCAGCGAGTTGTTCTCGCGGACGCTGATCGCGAGGCGGACGATGACCGCGATCATCGTCGCCGCCGTCAGCACCGCGGCGAGGCTGCTGCTGGTGCTCGAGTACTGCATCGCGAAGAGCCCGATCATCACCGAGGCGAAGACGGCCGGCACGACGAGCTCGCGCCAGCCTTCGATCCTGACCCGGCCGCGGATCGCGCTGTCGCGGAACTGCCAGGCGCCGGCGCCGAGGCAGCAGGCGCCGATCAGGTAGATCGGGTCGGTCCAGGTCCCTTCCGGCACCGTGCTCGAGGTCGAGCCCAGGGTGTAGGCGATGTCGGCGACGGCGAGCGCCGCGAAGCCGGTGAGGACCAGCGCCCAGGCTCGGCGCGGGTGCCAGCTGGTCAGGGCGATGACGCCGACGGTGAGGGCGAGGACGACGATGTCGCCGAGCGGGTAGGCGAGGGTCGTCGCCACCTGCAGGCCGCTGCCGGAGGTCTGGCCGGCGACGTAGTCGAAGATGAAGGCGGCGCCGAGCGCGGCGGTGCCGAGGGCGGCGATCACGGCGTCCATCCAGAGCTGCCAGTTGAGCTCGCGCGCGCGGGCCCGGATCAGCAGCCCGACCCCGGCGGCGGCGAGCGGGTAGAAGGCGAGGTAGCCGATGTCGGCCGGCGAGGGGTAGGGGGGCGCCGGGTCGTCGAGGATGCGCAGCGTCCAGTAGACCTCGGCCGCGGCCCAGGAGAGGATCGCGCCGCCGATCACGAGCCAGGCGAGGCGCTCGCGCCCGGCGCTCTGGGCCCTGACCATGCAGGTCAGGCCGGCGGCGACGATCACCGCGTCGTAGATCCAGCCTTCGGCGGGCCGGTCGAGCCAGGCGCCGCCCAGGCCGAACCAGTCGTGGAGGGCCACCGTCGCCGTGCCCAGCGCGAGCACGCAGGCGAGGGCGATTCTCATCACCAGGGCGGTGCGGGTCAGCTCGGAGGTGGCCTTCATCCCTCCTCTATCGGCACGGGTTGACCACTTCTCTAGACTTGGACGAGATGAAGACCGATATTCACCCCACCTACACGCTCTCGAACGTGCACTGCTCGTGCGGGAACCAGTTCTACACGCGCTCGACCAAGGACGACCTTCACGTCGAGCTCTGTTCTGAGTGCCACCCGTTCTACACCGGCAAGCAGAAGCTGGTCGACACGGGCGGCAGGGTCGAGCGCTTCCAGCGCCGCGCCGCGAAGCACGCCAAGGCCACCCGCTGAGCGAGAGCGCGGGGCGAGCGCGCGTTCCATGTCCGATTCCCGGCCACTGAGCGAGCCCCGGGCGGACCCGGGCGTCCCCGACGGGGAGCTCGAATCGCTGCGCATGCCCGATGGCGCGCTGGTCGCCAAGCGCGACGCGCCGGTCGGGGGCCAGGCGGTCCTCGAGGGAGTGATGATGCGCGGCATCTCGGTCTGGGCGGTTGCGGTCCGCAACCCGGCCGGGCAGATCGAGATCACCTCGGAGCCGCTGCTTCCGTTCGCCCAGCGCCATCGCCTCTGGCGGCTGCCGGTGCTGCGCGGCGCCGTCGCCCTGGTCGAGTCGATGAAGATCGGCTTCAAGGCCCTGGCGATCTCGGCCAACGCCCAGCTCGAGGAGGACGAGCAGGGCGAGGCCGAAGAGATCGGCGGCTGGGTCTGGGGGTTGACGATCGCGCTCTCGCTGGCGCTCGCGGTCGGTCTCTTCTTCGTCATCCCGGTCGGCCTGACCAGCCTGATCAAGGACCAGCTCGGCTCGCCACTGCTGTTCTGGCTGGTCGAGGGGGTGCTGCGGACGGGGATCTTCCTCGCCTACATCGTCGCGATCAGCCGCCTGCCCGACC
Organism: uncultured Solirubrobacterales bacterium; assembly: GCA_963836415.1. Classification (GTDB taxonomy): domain Bacteria; phylum Actinomycetota; class Thermoleophilia; order Solirubrobacterales; family 70-9; genus VRUE01. The sequence goes on along the minus strand of CAWIJE010000004.1, from coordinate 108,060 downwards.
TGCGCCGTGTCTTCGAGTACCACGGCGCCGAGCACAAGACGATCTCCTGTTACGAGGCCGAAGACGAGCTGGTGCCGGCCCGGGCCAAGCTCTACTCGCGGCTTCATCCCCGCTGTGGCACCAGCTTCCTGCTGATCGTCATGGTGCTGGCGATCTTCGTCTTCGCGCCACTCGGCCTGCCCGCCTGGTACTGGCTGGTGCTCTCGCGGATCCTCGGCATCCCGCTGATCGCCGGCCTCGCCTACGAGGTGATCAAGTGGGCCGGCAAGAACCGCCGCAAACGCTGGGTGCGGGCGGTCATGTGGCCGGGCCTGATGCTGCAGAACCTGACCACCCGCGAGCCTGACGAAGAGCAGCTCGCGGTCGCGATCGCGGCGCTCGAGAAGGTCCTCTCCGAGGAGTCCCCCGAGGCGGCCGCCTCCGAGCAGCAGATCGAGATCGTCGCCTAGGCGCCCCGGCGCCACCGCGACTATTGTCGGACCGTGTTCGAGTCGCTGGTCGAGCAGATCGAGGCCCGCTTTGCCGAGCTCGAGCGGCAGATGTCAGACCCTGCCGTGATCGCCGATCGCGAGCGCTACGCGGAGGTCGGGCGCGAGTACCGCGAGCTCGGCCAGGCCCGGGCGCTGGCAGCCGAGTGGCGGACGCTGCGCGACGATCTCGAAGGGGCCCGTGAGCTGCTCGCCGAGGACGGCGACGATGCCGAGCTGCGCAAGGTCGCCGAAGACGCCCCCGCCCGCCTGCTCGAGCTCGAAGAGGAGATTCGGCTGGCGATGGTCGAACGAGACCCCAACGACGACAAGAACGTCCTGGTCGAGATCCGCGCCGGGACCGGGGGAGACGAGGCCGCGCTCTTCGCCGGCGACCTCTACAAGATGCTGAGCCGCTACGCGGAGGAGCGCGGTTTCGCCACCGAGGTTCTCTCGCAGTCGGCGGCCGAGGTCGGCGGCTTCAAGGAGGTCACCTTCGCGGTCAAGGGCGAGGGGGCCTACTCGGTGTTCAAGTTCGAGGGCGGCACCCACCGCGTTCAGCGCGTCCCCGAGACCGAGTCGCAGGGCCGCATCCACACCTCGACAGCGACCGTCGCCGTCCTCCCCGAGGCGGAGGAGGTGGAGGTGGAGATCGACCAGAACGACCTGCAGATCGACGTCTACCGCTCCTCGGGCCCGGGCGGCCAGTCGGTCAACACCACCGACTCGGCGGTCCGCATCACCCACGGGCCGACCGGGATCGTGGTCTCGATGCAGGACGAGAAGTCGCAGCTGCAGAACAAGGACAAGGCGATGCGGGTGCTGCGGGCCCGCCTGCTCGAGCGCGAGCACGCCGAACAGCAGGCCAAGATCGCCTCTGAGCGCAAGGCCCAGGTCGGCAGCGGCGAGCGCTCCGAGAAGGTGCGGACCTACAACTTTCCCCAGGGCCGAGTCACCGACCACCGGATCAAGCTCACCTCGCACAACCTCGAAGGCGTGCTCGGCGGCCAGGTCTCGGAGTTCACCGATGCGCTCGCGGCGGAGGAGAAACGCCGGCGGCTCGAGGCCGCGGCCGAGGGGGCCGGCGCGGCCGAGTCGAGCTGATGCCGGTCGCCGCCGGAAGCGTCGGCGAGGCGCTCGGAGCCGCGGTCGACGCGCTCACCGCCGCCGGTGTCGAGAGCCCGCGCCTCGACGCCGAACTGCTGCTGGAGAACGCCACCGGCCTCGACCGCGCGGCGCAGGCGTCGGCTCCGGAGACCGAGGTCTCGGCGAGTGCGGCCCGCCGCTTCGGCGCGGACCTGAGGCGCCGCCTGCGGCGCGAGCCGCTGGCCTACGTGCTCGGCTCAAAGGGTTTTCGGCGGCTCGAGCTCGCGGTCGACGGCCGGGTTCTGGTCCCGCGCCCGGAGACCGAGCTGCTGGTCGAAGTGGCGCTCGAGATCGACCCGGCGAGCCTGCTCGACGTCGGCACCGGCTCGGGTGCGATCGCGCTGGCGGTCGCCGACGAGCTTCCCGGCTGCGCGGTGACCGCCACCGACACCTCGCCCGGCGCGCTCGAGCTCGCCCGCCACAACGCCCGGCGGCTGGGTCTCGAGCGGCGGGTCGAATTCGTCGCCGGCACGCTGCCGCCCCTGCCTGACCCGGCGGCGGCACACGGGGCACGCTTCGAGCTGGTCCTCGCCAACCTGCCCTACGTCGCCGAGCGCGATTGGGCCTCGCTGCAGCCCGAGGTCAACCGCTGGGAGCCGCGCGAGGCGCTGCTCGCCGGCGTCGACGGCCTCGATGCCTACCGCTCCTTCCTGCCCAGCCTGCGAGCGCCCTCGGCGGTCTGCACCGCCGTGGCGGTAGAGATCGGGGAGGGCCAGGCCGAGGCGGTGAGCGCCCTCCTCCGCGAGGCCGGGTTCGCGCGGACCGAGGTGCGAGCGGACCTGGCCGGGATCGATCGAGTCGTGTTCGGGCGCCTCGAGCCGTCGCCGCAGGGGAGACGGTGAGCGAGGTCGTCTCGATCGAGCGCGACGGGGCCGACGCGGCGCGCGCGGCGCTCGAGCGCTGCATCGCCGCCGGCGGTGTCGCCGTCTTTCCCGCCGACGGCCTCTACGGGCTCGCCTGCGACCCGCTCTCGGCGGCGGCGATCGGCCGCATCCACTCGCTCAAGGGTCGCGACGACGGCAAGCCCTCGGCGGTCCTCTACTTCTCGCCGCTGGCAATGCGCGAGTTGGTCGAGGGGCTCGGGCCGAAGACGCGGGATGCCGCCGGCGCGCTCCTGCCCGGCCCGGTGACGCTGGTCGTCGCCAACCCCGGCCGCCGCTACCCGCTCGCCTGCCGCGAGGACCCCGAGCGGCTCGGAGTGCGCCTGATCGGCGGCCCGCTGGCCGGCGCGATGTGCCCGATCTTCCAGACCTCGGCCAACCTCAGCGGCGAGCCGGCGCCGAGCCGTTTCGGCGAGGTCCCGGCGGAGATCGTCGAGGGCGCCGAGCTGGCGATCGACGGCGGCGAGCTGACCGGCCTGCCCTCGACCGTGGTCGACCTCAGCACGCTCGAGGAAGGCGGGGAGTGGGAGGTGCTGCGTGAAGGCGGCCTCTCCTACGGTGACCTAACAGCCCGGCTCGCCTCGATAGGGGAGGCGGACGCGCCGGATTGAGCGGTTGTCGTGCTCGTCGGACTCGTAGAGGAGGTTGCGCGGGTCGACCTTCATGACGAAGGCAAAGCAGCCGCGCAGGCCGCCGACCGCGATCCACTGCTTGTCGTAGTCGGCCGGATAGATGTCGGACCAGCCGACCGAGGTGCCGAGGGTGATCCGGTCCTGTCCCGGGTTCTGGTTGCAGCCGGGGTAGTGGAAGTGTCGTGGCGAGCGCTTGCCCGGGCGGGTCCGCTCGAGGTCGCGCAGGCAGTAGTTGAGCTTGGGGCCGGTCCTCACCAGGCGGGTCAGCCGGCCGTCGCCGCCGACCTTCCAGAGCTCGAACTCGGCCAGCTGGTGGACCTTCCAGTAGCTGCCACCGAAGTAGGCGCCGACGTCGGTGAAATGCAGCGTCGCCCGGGTCGGCAGCGTGATCTGGCCGGCGCCCTTCTTGTAGATCCGCTGGTTGACCCGCATCGAGCCGGGTTCGCTGCGCCGGCCGCGCAGCTCCATCGGGCCGAGGCCGCGGCTCTTGACGTCGCTCGTCGCCCGCATCAGCAGGCGGCTGCCGTAGCGCTCGACCTCGATGTCTGAGGGCCTGCCGATCTCCAGGTCGGGACAGCGCAGGCGCGCCGCTCTGGCGCTTTCGCATGGGTTCGCCGGAGCCTCGGCGGCGCTCGCCGGCGCGACCGCCAGCGCGGCCGCGGAAAGCGCCATCAGCGTTGCTATCGTCGCTCGCATGATCGGAGAGATACCCGACGGCTTCCAGTCCGCGCCTCTGGCCGAGGTCGATCCGCAGATCGCCGGGGTCCTGGAGGGCGAGCTTCGCCGCCAGCAGGGAACCCTAGAGATGATCGCCTCGGAGAACTTCGTCCCCCAGGCGGTGCTCGAAGCGGTCGGCTCGGTCCTGACCAACAAGTACGCCGAGGGCCTCCCCGGCCGCCGCTATTACGGCGGCTGCGAGGAGGTCGACGTCGCCGAGCAGCTGGCGATCGAGCGGGCCAAGGACCTCTTCGGGGCCGAGCACGCCAACGTCCAGGCGCACGCCGGCGCCCAGGCCAACAACGCGGCCTACATGGCCCTGATCGAGCCCGGCGACACGATCCTCGGCCTCGCCCTCGATCACGGCGGCCACCTCAGCCACGGGATGAAACTGAACGTCTCGGGCAAGCTCTACAACCCGGTTCCCTACCACGTCCGCCGCGAGGACATGCTGGTCGACATGGACGAGGTCGCGCGGCTCGCCGAGGAGCACAGGCCGGCCGTGATCGTCGCCGGCTGGTCGGCCTACCCGCGCCAGCTCGACTTCGCCGCCTTCCGCCAGATCGCCGACTCGGTCGGGGCCAAGCTGATGGTCGACATGGCGCACTTCGCCGGCCTCGTCGCCGCCGGTGAGCACCCCAACCCCGTGCCGCACGCCGACGTCGTCACGACGACGATCCACAAGACACTCTGCGGCCCGCGCAGCGGCATGATCCTCTGCCGCGAGGAGCACGCCAAAGCGATCGACAGAGCCGTCTTCCCCGGCCAGCAGGGCGGGCCGCTGATGCACACGATCGCCGCCAAGGCAGTCGCCCTCCACATCGCCGAGAGCGAGCCCTTCCGGGCGCGCCAGCGCCAGACGATCGCCAACGCCAAGGCGCTCGCCGCGACGCTCGAGGAGAACCGCGTCCCGGTCCTCACCGGCGGCACCGACGTCCACCTGATCCTCGTCGACCTGACTCCGACCGGGCTCGGCGGCCAGGAGGCGGAGGACAGGCTCGACGCGGTCGGGATCACGGTCAACCGCAACGCGATCCCCTTCGACACGCGCAAACCGATGGACCCCTCCGGCCTGCGGATCGGCACCCCGGCGCTCACCACCCGGGGGCTACTCGAGGACGACATGCGCGAGATCGCCGAGGTGATCTCGGTCGCGCTCACGGATGACTTCGAGTCAAGCAAGGATTCGCTCAAGGAGCGGACCCAGGCTCTGATGGACCGCTACCCGCTGTATCCGCAGCTCTCGGCGACTCCCGTCTGAGGCCGGAGTACGGTGCGGCGGGGTACCCGCCTTGCCCTTCGCGCTGCTCCGGGCGCCGGGACATCGCGCGACTCGGGCCGAGGCCCTGCCCTCCGCAACCTACGGGCTGCGGCGTCCACCCCGCCGCACCGCCACTCGGGCCACAGCCTGGGCACTCGAGGAAGCGCGCGCCGGGAGCAGCGATTAGCGAGCATCACGATCTGACTCTCTGCGAGCGGCGCTGATCTGGCGCGTAGCCGCCATCCCCGGAAGCGAAGCTGAGGAGATGGCGGTGTGTGAGAGCGTCGGGTCGGGGGTGGACGCTCGGACCTTCCCTGGTGGAGCCACGAGATACTTCGCCGGTGCAGGCGATTAGCGAGCATCACGGTCTGACTCTCTGCGAGCGGCGCAGATATGGCGCGTTGCCGCCGCCCCCGGACGCGAAGCGGAGGAGGCGGCGGGTTATATGAAGGTCTGGGTTGACTGCACGGCAGCCGCGCACCCGCTGGTCCTGAAGCCGATCATCGATCGGCTCGAGGCGCGGGGCGACGAGGTCTTCGTCACCGCCCGCGCCTACGGGCAGACGGAGGGGATCCTCGAGCGGCTGGGGATTCCCTATACGGCGGTCGGCGAGCACGGCGGCGCCTCCGCGCCGGGCAAGGCGTGGGCCCTGGCGGGGCGCTCGGCGCGGCTCTCGCGCGTGATCTGGCGCCAGCGGCCGGACCTGGCGATCGCCCACGGCTCGGTCGATCTCGCGGTCGTCTGCGCCCTGTTCAAAATCCCCTCGGCGCAGATGCAGGACTACGAGTTCGCCGGCATCCAACGCCGGATCAGCTTCCGGATCGCGCGCCGGGTCCTGGTCCCCGATTCGATCCCGGTCGATCGGCTGCGCGCGGATCGGGACCAAGGAGCGCAAGCTGGTCCGCTACCCCGGCCTCAAGGAGGAGTACTACCTGGCGGGACTTCGAGCCCGACCCGGGCGTCCTCGACCAGCTCGGGCTCGACCGCGAGAAGGTCCTGGTCGTCGTCCGCCCGCCGCCCGAGACCTCCGAGTATCACGCCCGCAACGACCTCTACGGCGAGACGATCCGCCGGCTCGCCGGCGAGGCCGGCGCGCAGGCGGTGATCGTCCCGCGCACCGAGCGGCAGGCGCTCGAGGCACGCGGGCTCGGCGCCGCCAACCTGATCGTCCCCGAGCGGGCGATCGACGCCCAGAGCCTGATCGCCTACGCCGACCTGGTGGTCAGCGCGGGGGGGACGATGAACCGTGAGGCCGTCGCCCTCGGCACGCCCGTCTATACGACTTTCGCCGGCAGGATGGGCGGCGTCGACGAGGCGCTGATCGCCGAGGGTCGCCTGCGCGTGCTCGAGGACATCTCGGCTCTGCAGCTGAGAAAGCGCGAGGCGCCCGTCGGCCTGCTCCACCCGCGCGACCCGGAGGTGCTCGTCGACGGTGTGCTCGGAGCTGTCGAAGCCGTCCACTAGGCTGACGCGGCCCAATTTTCCCGTCCGGGCACACATATGGCCCCGACGACCACCGATGCAATCCTCGCATTCGTCGCCGCAGCCGCGATCGCCTGGCTGTCGGTCCCCTACGCCGAGCGGCTGGCCTATCGGATCGGGGCGATCGACCCGCCCAAGGAGCGCGGCCTGCACGACCGGCCGATGCCGCGCCTCTCCGGCCTGGCGATCTTCGCCGGGATCGAGGTCGCCGGCTGGATCTGGCTGCCGTCCGACGGCGAGAGCCGCTCGATCCTGCTCGGCGCGGCGGCGATCGCGGCGGTCGGCGTCATCGACGACGTGCGGGGATTGCCGCCGCTGCCGAAGCTGATCGGGCAGATCGCCGCGGCGTCGATCCCGGTGATCGGCGGCGTCCGGGTCGAAAACCTCACCCTGCCCTTCGTCGGCGGCTTCGAACTCGGCTGGCTCGCCTTTCCGCTGACCGTGATCGGCATCGTCGCCGTCGTCAACGTGATCAATTTCATCGACGGCATCGACGGGCTCGCCGCCGGGGTCTGCACGATCGCCGCGATCGCCCTCGCCGTGATCGCCCTCTCGCTCGAGCGGAACTCCGCCGGGGTGCTGGCGGCGCTGACCGCCGGTGGCGCCCTCGGCTTCCTCCGCCACGGCTTCCCGCCCGCCTCCAGCTTCATGGGCGACACCGGCTCCAACCTGCTCGGCTACATGCTCGCCACCGCCTCGGTGCAGGGGGCGCTGAAGACGAACGCGGTAGTCGCCCTCGTCTTCCCCCTGGTCGTGCTCGCCGTGCCGATCCTCGACTCCGGCTTCGTCATCGCCAAGCGGCTCAAATACCGCCAGCCGATCTACCAGGCCGACAGCTGGCACTTCCACCACCGGATGGCCAACATCGGCTTCAGCCAGCGGCGCACGCTCGCCTACCTCTACGGCTGGACTCTGGTCCTGGCCGGGCTCGCGCTGGCCCTGCGCTTCGTCCCCTACAGCGACGACCACGGCCACTTCGACGCGCTCTGGACCGCGGTGATGGTCGCCTTCGGCATCGCCGCGATCGCCGCCAGCATCTACCTGATCTACGTGCTCGAGATCCTCAAGTTGCGACGCGGCCGGCTCAACCCGGAGACCGGCGAGTTCGAGGCGATCGAGCTGGAGGAGACCGGAAAGGGGTAGTGGCAACCCTCACGAAGTGGCTTCAGAAAGCCAAATCCTCGCCCTTTGGATATAGTCGCTTATCCGCCCGATCCACCTGAGACGGGCGGATTTTATGTCTCCTCCCAAGTACGTCGACCTCCTGGTCCTGGTGGCCGCACTCGCGGTTTTCATCGCCTTTGGGCTTCCGATTTTGGGCTACGCCGCCGCCGCGGCAGTGTGGCTCGCCCAGAGGGGAATCCAGGTGCTCGCGACGCGCAAGGCGGCCGCCGAACTGGCCGTCGGTGAGCGCCAGCGGGCGATGGCGACGATCGCCGGCGCGACTCTCAGCCGGGTCTGGCTGATGGCGACGGTCGTGCTGATCACGGGCCTGCTTGGCAAGAGCGAGGACGGCCTCGCCGCCGCCCTCCTGCTCGCCGCCCTGTTCTCGATCTCGTTCGCCGCCCAGGGCCTGGTCCACCTGCTCGAGCCGGCCAAGGAGAAGGCCGCGTGAAGACCAAAACCAAGGTCCTGATCGGGATCGGCGCCTACCTCGCCGTCGCGATCCTGATGCTGCTGATCTTCGGCAACGACGGCAAGAACGAAGCCTTCAAGCCCCAGAACGAGTTCAAACTCGAACCCTGGGTCTCGATCCACCTCGGCAGCCTCGACCTCAGCATCAACAAGGCCGTCCTCTACCTCTTCCTCGCCAGCGGCCTGACGATCGCGATGATGATGTGGATCGCGAAGCGGATGGCGCAGAAGCCGAACCGGGTGCAGACCGCGGTCGAGGTCGCCTACGACCTGACCAAGAACACGATCACCGGCGGCAGCCTGGAGGGCAAGATCGCGACCCGCTGGTTCCCCTTCCTCGCCACGCTCTTCTTCTGGATCTGGTTCTCGAACATGATCGGCTTCGTGCCGCTGCCGACCAACACCGAGCACACCTTCACCGTCGCCGGCCTTGAAATCCCCTCCTTCGCGATCTACGCGGCGACGGCGAACATCGCGATCCCCCTCGTCCTCACCCTCGTCGTCTGGATCAGCTACCACGTCGAAGGGATCCGCAGCAAGGGTGTCATCGGCTACTTCAAGAGCTGGCTGCCCCCGGGCCTCGAGGAAATGAGCCCGATCGGCAAGGGCGCGATCTTCGTGATCGAGGTGATCTCCCATTTCGTCAGGGTGATCTCGCTCTCCGTCCGACTCTTTGCCAATATCCTCGCGGGTCACCTGCTGCTGCTCTTCATGGGCGGTGGGCTCGCGGTGCTGCTCGGGATAGCGGCGCTGGGGGCACTGACCTTCCCGCTCGCATTCCTCTTCTTCATCTTCGAGGTGGGCCTCGTCGCCACCCTGCAGGCATTTATCTTCTCGACGCTCAGCGCTATCTACATCGGCGGAGCCACCTCCGCCAGCCACTAGAAAAAAGGAGTCAAACTCGATGGATCTCACTGCCCTACCCCTCGCCGAGGTCACCGATGAAGGTGTCAAAGGCGCCGGCAAAGCGATCGCCCTCGGCGTCGGTGCCGGGCTCGGCTCGATCGGTGCCGGCATCGGCGTCGGTTTCATCTTCGGTAAGGAGATCGAGTCGGTCGCCCGTCAGCCCGAGATGAAAAGCGAGCTGGAAAGCATTCGCTGGCTTGGCTTCGCGCTTACCGAGGCCGTCGCCTTCTACACCTTCATCTTCGGCCTGATCGCCTTCTTCCTCTCCTAGGAGCATGGAGGTCGTCGGCTACATATCCGCGCTACCAATCGCCGAGAGCGAATCGGGCGGCAGCTTCCTGGTCTCACCGGGCCTCGGCCTGATGATCTGGACGCTGGTCCTCTTCCTCTTCACGATGTGGGTGCTGAGCAAGCTCGCCTTCCCGAAAATCCAGGAGGCGCTCGACAAAAGGGCGAAGACGATCGCGGAGTCGATCGAGGCCGCCGAAAGGCAGCGCAAGGAGTCCGACGAGCTGCTCGAGGAGTACCGCAAGCGGCTCACCGAGGCGCGCGAGCAGGCCGACGACATCATGGCCCGAGCCCGCAAGTCCGGGGAAACGGCCGAGGCCGAGGCGGCGGCTGCCGGTAAGGAGAAACGCGAGGAGCTGGTCGACGCGGCGAAGCGCGACATCGAGGCCGAGACCCGGCGCTCGCTGCAGCAGATCCGCAAAGAGGTCGCCGACCTGACGGTCCTCGCGACCGAGAAAGTCACCCGCAAATCGCTCAATGCCGATGATCAGAAACGACTGGTCGAGGAGGCGCTGAGCGAGGTCGACTTCAGCAGCTCTCTCGGGGGAGGAGTCGAGGAACTGATGGAGGAGGCGGCTCGCGTATACGCCGAGGCCCTCTTCGACGTCGCGAAGGAGAAGGGCAAGCTCGACCAGATCGGCGGACAGCTGAGGCAGTTCGCCGACGCGCTCGATGCGGCAACGCGACCTCCAGGTCTTCTTCTTCAGCCCGTACTTCTCCTCGGCGGAGAAGGTCGAGGGCTTGCAGAAGGCGGTCTGCGGCGCCGACGACGAGCTCGTCAACTTCCTCGAGCTGCTGATCGAGAAGCACCGCATGACCGAGATCTTCCGCATCCGCAGCCGCTTCGAGCAGCTCTGGAAGCAGGAGAACAAGCGACTCGACGTGACCGTCACCAGCGCGGTCGAGCTCGACCCCGCCGTGGTCGAGAAGGTCGGCTACGGAGGTCGAAAGGCAGACCGGCCAGAAGGTCGAGCTCGCCAGCCGCGTCGACGACGGGATCCTCGGCGGCATCGTCCTGCAGGTCGGCAACATGGTCCTCGACGCGAGCATTCGCAGCTCGCCTGGAGAAACTTCGAAAAAGCGTCGCGCAGGCGGCGTAGGAAAGGAGACACGCAACCGATGGAGATCAAGCCGGACGAGATCGCATCGATCCTCAGGGAGAGGATCGAGGGTATGGACACCGCGAGCGCCGACCTCTCGGAGGTCGGAACCGTGCTGTCGGTGGCAGACGGGATCGCCCGCGTCCATGGCCTCGACAACTGCATGGCGCTCGAGATGCTCGAGCTGCCGCATGGGGTGACCGGCCTGGCGCTCAACCTCGAGGCCGACAACGTCGGCGCCGTGCTCTTCGGCGAGTGGGACAAGATCGTCGAGGGCGACACCGTCAAGCGCACCGGCCACCTGCTGCGAGATCCCGGTCGGCGACGAGCTGCTCGGCCGCATGGTCGACCCGCTCGGCCGCCCGCTCGACGACAAGGGCGACATCGACACACTCGCAGACCCGCCCGGCCGAGTTCAAAGCGCCCGGCGTCGTCCAGCGCCAGCCGGTGACCGAGCCGGTGCAGACCGGGCTGATGTCGATCGACGGCATGATCCCGATCGGCCGTGGCCAGCGAGAGCTGATCATCGGCGACCGCCAGACCGGCAAGACGGCGATCGCGATCGACACGATCATCAACAACAAGGACAAGGACCTGATCTGCATCTACGTCGCGATCGGGCAGCGGATGTCGACCGTCGTCCAGCTCAAGGAGGTGCTCGAGGAAAACGGCGCGATGGAGAACACGATCATCGTCGCCGCGCCCGCCGACGAGGCGGCGCCGATCAAGTTCATCGCCCCCTACGCCGGTTGCGCGATGGGCGAGCACTTCCTCTACAACGGCAAACACGCGCTCTGCGTCTACGACGACCTCACCAAGCACGCCTACGCGTACCGGCAGATGTCGCTCTTGCTGCGCCGCCCGCCGGGCCGCGAGGCCTACCCGGGCGACGTCTTCTACCTGCACTCGCGGCTGCTCGAGCGTTCGGTGAAACTGAACGACGATCTCGGCGGCGGCTCGCATGACGGCGCTGCCGATCATCGAGACCCAGGCCTCCGACGTCTCCGCCTACATCCCGACCAACGTGATCTCGATCACCGACGGTCAGATCTTCCTCGAGTCCGACCTCTTCAACTCGGGCGTGCGGCCGGCGATCAACGTCGGCATCTCGGTCTCGCGGGTGGGCGGCAACGCGCAGACCAAGGCGATGAAGAAGGTCGCCGGAAAACTGCGCCTCGACCTCTCCCAGTACCGCGACCTCGAGGCCTTCGCCCAGTTCGGCTCCGAGCTCGACCCCGAGACGCAGAAAGCCCTGAGCCGCGGCGAACGGCTGGTCGAGATGCTCAAACAGAAAGAGCGCGAGCCGCTCGAGATGGCCGACCAGGTCGCCTCGATCTACTCCGGCACCGGCGGTTACCTCGACCGGATCAAGGTCGAGCGCGTCGGCGAGTTCCTGCGCGACCTGCGGATCCGCCTGCGCTCCGAGAACGCCGACCTGCTCGGCAGGATCGAAGAGACCGGCAAGCTCGAGGAGGACGACGAGGAGGCGCTCGGCAAGGCGATCGCCGATTTCGTCGACGACTTCGGCGCCGACTTCGACGAGAACGGCGACCCGATCGAGGCCGGCGAGTCCGACCGGATCAAGTCCGAGGAGGAGCGCAGCAAGCCGAGCCGCGGTCGACGAGGAGCCGACGGCGATTCCGAGGAGGAGAAGGAGGCCGCTCCCGCCTGATCGGCGCGAGTTGGCACCTAGCCCATGGCTTCCCAGAAGGACGTCAAAACCCGGATCGCGTCGATCAAGAACATCAACAAGATCACGCGTGCGATGGAGATGGTCGCCGCCGCGCGCCTGCGCCGCGCCGAAGAGCGGATCGAGAAACTGCGCCCCTACGCCCAGGGGATGCGGCAAGCTGACCCGCCGCGCCGCCGAGCAGGCCGGCGGCCTGCCGCGGGTGCCGGTGCTGGTCGAGCGCGAGAAGGTCGAAGCGCGTCGGCGTCGTCCTGATCACCGGCGACCGCGGCCTCGCCGGCGCCTTCAACACCAACATCATCCGCGACGGCATGCGGCTCGGCAAAGAGCTGCGCGAGGACGGGCATCGAGCCCGACTTCTCCGCCGTCGGCCGCAAGGGCGTCTCGGCGCCTTGACCTTCCGCAAGCAGGACGTCGAGCGGCGAATACACCGGCTTCACCGACCGCCCGGCCTTCGCCAACGCGCGCGAGATCGGCGAGCGAGCTGACCGCGCGCTACGTCGACGAGGAGCTCGACCGGGTCGAGATGATCTTCAACCGCTACGTCTCGCCGCTGACCCAGCACGTCTGGCGGCAGACGCTGCTGCCGCTGCAGCAGGCCGACGTGATCGGCGAGGGCGCCGAGCAGGTCGAGGAGGACGACGGAGGAGACCGAGATCGAGAAGGCGCACTGCGCGCTCGAGCTGGGAATACGAGCCCGAGGCCGAGGAGCTGCTCGCCCAGCTGATTCCCGAGTACGTGAACATCTCGGTCTACCGGGCGCTGCTCGAGTCGGCCGCCTCCGAGCTCGGCGCGCGGATGACCGCGATGCGCAACGCGGCGGAGAACGCCGAGACGATGATGGACGACCTGACGCTCGAGATGAACCGGGTCCGGCAGGCGGAAATCACGCAGGAGATCCTCGAGGTCGTCGGCGGCGCCGAGGCGCTCGGCTAAACGCTTCGAATCAGAAGGAAAAGGAACCAATGGCTGAGAACAACGGAACGGAAAACGTAGGACGCGTCGAGCAGGTGACCGGCGTCGTCGTCGACGCCGTCTTCCCCGACCAGCTGCCGGAGATCTACTCGGCGCTCAAGATCGAGATGGCGGGCGGCGACGACGGCGAACCGACCGAACTCGTCTGCGAGGTCCAGCAGCACCTCGGCGACGACCGCGTCCGCACGGTCGCGATGGACGCGACCGACGGCCTGCAGCGCGGCGACAAGGTCGTCGACACCGGCGGCCCGATCACGGTTCCGGTCGGCGACGCCACCCTGGGCCGCATCTTCAACCTGCTCGGCGAGCCGATCGACGAAGGCGCCGAGCTCGCCGACGACGCCGAGCGCTGGCCGATCCACCGGCCCGCCCCGAAGGCCTCCGACCTCGCCCCGACCCAGGAGATCCTCGAGACCGGGATCAAGGTCATCGACCTGCTCGCCCCCTACGCCAAGGGCGGCAAGGTCGGCCTCTTCGGCGGAGCCGGCGTCGGCAAGACCGTCCTGATCCAGGAGCTGATCCGCAACATCGCCGAGGAGCACGAGGGCCTCTCCGCCTTCGTCGGCGTCGGCGAGCGCTCGCGAGAGGGCAATGACCTCTGGCTCGAGATGAAAGAGTCGGGCGTGATCGACAAGACGATGCTCGTCTTCGGCCAGATGAACGAGCCGCCGGGCGCCCGCCTGCGCGTCGCGCTCTCGGGGCTGACGATGGCCGAGTACTACCGCGAGCAGGGCGGCCAGGACGTGCTGCTCTTCATCGACAACATCTTCCGCTTCGTCCAGGCGGGCTCCGAGGTCTCGGCCCTGCTCGGCCGGATGCCCTCGGCGGTCGGCTACCAGCCGACCCTGGAGACGGAGATGGGCGGCTTGCAGGAGCGGATCACCTCGACCGAGCGCGGCTCGGTCACCTCGATCCAGGCCGTCTACGTCCCCGCCGACGACCTCACCGACCCGGCGCCGGCCTCGGTCTTCGCCCACCTCAACGCGACGACCGCGCTTTCGCGGTCGATCTCGGAGAAAGGCATCTACCCGGCGGTCGACCCGCTCGACTCGACCTCGACCATCCTCAAGCCCGACATCCTCGGCGAGGAGCACTACAGCACGGCGACCGAGGTCCAGGAGGTGCTGCAGCGCTACAAGGAGCTGCAGGACATCATCGCCATCCTCGGCATCGACGAGCTCTCCGACGAGGACAAGCAGACGGTCTCGCGGGCGCGCAAGATCGAGCGTTTCCTCTCGCAGCCGTTCTTCGTCGCCGAGCAGTTCACCGGCCGCAGCGGCGAGTACGTGCCGGTCGCCGAGACGGTCCGCGGCTTCCGCGAGATCCTCGACGGCGAGCACGACGACCTCTCGGAGGGCGCCTTCTACATGCAGGGCGGAATCGACCAGGTCACCGAGAACGCGAGCAAGGCCAAAGCCGAGGCCTAGGACCGCGACGTGGCCGGCGAGAACACATTCGAGGTCGAGGTCCTCACCCCGGAGGGGGAGGTCTTCAACGGCGAGGTCAGCAGGTCTCGACCCGGACGGCGGTCGGCGAAATCGGCATCCTCGCCAACCACGCGCCGCTGTTGGCGGCGCTCAAGCCGGCCGAGCTGCGCCTCCACGTCAGCGACTCGGAGACGAAGAGCTACGCACAGGCGCACGGCTGGCTCCAGGTCTTCGGCAACCACGCCCGGCTCCTGATCGAGGAGGCGATCCCGCCCGAGGACCTCGACACCGGGGCCGCTCAAAGAGCAGCTCGCCGACGCCGAACAGCGCCTCTCCGATTCGGACGAGGAGAGTGCCGCTCGGGCCCGCGCCGCAAAGACCGCGACCGAGCCGAAGCGTTCATCTCGATCGCCGAGGGATGAGCGGCGGCTCGCGCGCGACGGGAGCCGGTGCCCTTCCGCGGCATTTGATGTCGCTCGGCGGCGGGAGTCGATACCCCTCCGCGGGAATTGAGGTCGCACGCGCTTCGCGCGTGGCTCTGAAGACGCAGCGCGGCCTATGGCCGCGCAATAGACAGATTGCATATCGCGCGCTTCGCGCACATTCCCGCCTCGGGGTATCGATCCCGCCGTGCGAAGCCACCCGGTCCCGCCTCAGGGCACCGCCTCCCGCCACCCGAGCCCGCTCTCTGCCGTTTGCGCAACGTCGCTTTTCGTCCCGGCCAGTGCCGCTCGCACAGGGGGTCCGGCCGCCCGAGGCGGGAATGTGGCCGCAGGCCGCGATATGCAATCTGTCTCTTGCGCGGCGAAGCCGCGCCGCATCATTGGAGCGAAGGCCCCGCAGGGGCCGTGCGACTCAATTCCCGGGGAGGGTGGCCGGACCCCCTGCCCAGGGGGAAAGGCCATGGTCGGATGACCGACGAGCTGGTCGCCCTCACGACCCGCCTCGTCAGCTACGACTCCTGCGAGCCCGACGCCGTGCATGAGGCCGCCGGATTCGTCAAGGGCTGGCTCGAGGCACGGGGGATCGAGGCGACGACCGAGGACGTGCGCGGGCTGCCCGTGACTCAAGGCGGAGGTCGGGCCCGGACGGGGCGCCGACGGTCGTCCTCCACGGCCACCTCGACGTCGTCCCGGGGCTCGAGGGGCAGTTCGACGCCGACCATCGACGGCGACCGGCTCTACGGGCGCGGCGCCTACGACATGAAGGGGGCGCTGGCGGCGATGCTGGTCGTCACCGCCGCGATGCGCGACCAGGACGAGGTCCGGGTCCGGCTCGGGATCGTCGGCGACGAGGAGTCCGAGGAGGAGGCCGACCGCGGCAGCGACCACCTGGTCGACGGCGGCTTCATCGGCGACTTCGCGATCACCGGCGAGCCCACCGATCTGCAGATCGGGGTCGAGGCCAAGGGGGTGCTGGCGCTGCGGCTCGAGGTCAGCGGTGTCGCCGCCCACGGCGCGACCCCGTGGCTGGGCGACAACGCGGTGCTCAAGGCGCACGACGTTTTCCGCAGTATCGAGTCGCTACCTTTTGCGAGGCAGAGCTCGGAGCTGTTCGACCGCCCTTCGATCAACCTCGGCCGGATCGTCGGGCGGCGACGCGCTCAACAAGGTGCCCGACCGCTGTGCGATCGATGTCGACATCCGCTACCTCCCCGAACAGGACCCGGAGACCGTGCTCGAGCAGGTGCCGTAGCCTCGGGCCCGACGTCGACGTCGAGCCGCTGCTCAGCCGGCCGCCGGCGGTCGTCGACCGGCGCTCGCCCTTCGTGCTGGCGCTGCGCGACGCCGCCGCCGAACACCACGAGGGCGAGCCGATGAGCGTCGGGCGCGACGGCGCCTCCGACGCCGTCTCCTTCCTCCGGGTCGGCGTGCCCGCGGTCGAGTTCGGGCCGATCGGCGGCGGCCATCACGGCCCCCAGGAGTGGGTCTCGATCGCCTCGCTGAACGCCTATCGCCAGGCGCTGGAGGGTTTCCTGCGCTCCCTGCCCGAGCGACTGCGTGCCGATGGCTGAGCCGGTCTTCAAGAAGCCGCCTCCCGAGGGCGATCACGAGCCGCCGCCGAAGCGCAAGCGGTTCTGGCTCAAATTCACCCTCGGCGCCCTGGTGATCGTCATCGTCTCCGCGGCGGCGACCTCGAGCAGCATCCTGCTCTACCTCGACAGCATCGCCAAGGCGCTCTCGCACAACGACCGGCTCAAGAACAAGGTCGAGCGCTTCCTCTCCAAGACCGAAGGCGGCCAGCCCGAGAACATCCTGATCCTCGGCTCCGACAAGCGGGCCAGCCTTCCCGGTGATCCGGGGCGCTCGGACACGACGATGCTGCTCCGCCTCGATCCCGACCGCAACGCGATCGCGCTGATGTCGATCCCGCGTGACCTCAAGGTCGAAATCCCCGGCGTCGGGACCAACAAGTTCAACGCCGCGTACACCTACGGCGGCCCGAAGCTGACCCTGCGCGTGGTCAAGGAACTGACCGGGCTGCCGATCAACCACGTCGTCAACGTCGACTTCCTCGGCTTCGTCCGCGCCGTCGACGCGATCAAGTGCGTCTACGTCGACGTCGACCGGCGCTACTTCCACAGCAACCTCGAATCGGCGGAAGAATATGCCGAAATCAACATCCAGCCGGGATACCAGCTGCTCTGCGGGAAAAAGGCGCTGCAGTACGTCCGCTATCGCCACACCGACACCGACCTGGTGCGGGCCGCGCGCCAGCAGGACTTCATCAGCGACGCCCGCCAGCGGGTCCCGGTCGGCGACCTCGTCCTCGGCCGCAACGAACTGATCGACATCTTCACCGAATACACGACCTCGGACATCAGCGACAAGGAGACGATGCTCGACGTCCTCAAACTCTTCATCTCGGCGCGGGGGGCGACGATCCACGAGGTCCACTTCCCGGCCACGCTCGGGCCGAGCTACGTCTACGCGAGCCAGTCGGCGATCGACGGCGCTGTCGAAAAGTTCCTCGGCATCGAAGCGAGCGACGGGCCGCGTGGCGAACTCGAAGGCGAGAAGCAGAAGAAGCCGAAGAAGCAGAAGAAGAAAGGCAAGAAGAAGAACAAGCCGGCGGGCCACCAGCCGCCATGGGGACGACGGCCTGGTGCCCGCAGCCGAAGCGGGCGAACTCGAGGCGAAGGCGGTCGCCCGCAAGGTTTCGCGGCGGCTTCCCCGTTTTCTACCCGACCAGGTTGCCCGCCGGAGCCGCATATGTTGAAAGCAACAGCTACCTACACGTCCAGGATCCGCGCGTCTACCACTTCAAAGACACCGACGACAACCGCCACTCGGCGTACCGGATGGTGTTGACCCTGGATCTCGACGACGGTATTCACTATTTCGGGGTGCAGGGGATCAATGACTGGTCCAACCCGCCGATCCTCAACAACCCGACCGAAACGATCGAAATCAACGGACGTGAATACGAAATCTTCGTCGACGGCGACCGGGTCAAGCTGATCTCCTGGCACCGCGGCGAAAACACTTACTGGATCTCCAACGACTTGCTCAACTCCGTCGACAACAAGCAGATGGTCGGAATGGCGCGCTCGGCGAGCGTGATCATCCCGAGCCGCAAGGCGAGGCCGAAGAGAGTGGCGGCCGCGAGTGAATAACGGCGGCGAGCGCGAGCCGGTAGGGGTGATCGGAGTCGGCTGGGTCGGCCTGGTCACGGCTGCCTGCTTTGCCGAGCTCGGCCACCGGGTCGTCGCCCGCGACATCCTCGCCGAGAAGGTCGAGTCGCTCTCCAGCGGGCGAGGTCACGATCCATGAGCCCGGCCTCGCCGAGCTGCTCGCCCGCAACGCCGAGCGCCTCACCTTCACCACCGAGATGGACGAGGTGCTCGACGCGGCGCGCCTGCTCTTCGTCTGTGTCGACACGCCGCCGACCCAGTCCGGCGACGCCGATCTCTCCCGCGTGCAGTCGGTCGTCCGCGAGCTGCGGCCCGACGGCGACCACGTGCTGGTGATGAAGAGCACCGTGCCGGCCGGCACCGGCGCCGCGATCAAGCGTGACCTGGCGAGCGCCGCCTACGTCTCCTGCCCCGAGTTCCTCAAGGAGGGCTCGGCGGTCGAGGACTTCCTCCATCCGGATCGCGTCGTCGTCGGCGCCGATCAGGGCGACGCCGAGGCGGGCAGGGCGGTCGCCGCCCTCTACGAGCCGCTCGGCGCCGAGATCGTCAATACCGACGTTGCCAGCGCCGAGATGATCAAGCTCGCCTCGAACGCTTTCCTGGCGACCAAGATCTCCTTCGTCAACGAGATCGCCAACGTCTGCGAGGAGGTCGGCGCCGACGTCGCCGAGGTCTCCCGCGGCATGGGCCTCGACAGCCGCATCGGCTCCGCCTTCCTGCGTCCCGGCATCGGCTACGGCGGCAGCTGCTTCCCCAAGGACGTCAGCGCGCTGAAGATGCTGGCCGGCAACACCGGCTACCACTTCCAACTGCTCAACGCGGTGATCGAGGTCAACGAGCTGCAGAAGCGCCGCGTCGTCGGCAAGCTGCAGCGCCACCTCGGCCCGCTGCTGGGCAAGCGGATCGCGCTGCTCGGCCTCGCCTTCAAGCCCGAAACCGACGACATGCGCGAGGCCTCGAGCCTGGTCCTCTCCGCCCGTCTCCAGGGCGAGGGGGCGGAGGTCGTCGCCTTCGACCCCGTCGCCGCCGGGCGGGCCGCGGGGCTGCTCCCCGGGGTCGACATCGCCGCCTCCGCGCTCGAGGCCCTCGACGGCGCCGACGCCGTCGTCCTGGTCACCGAGTGGCCGGAGTTCGCGGAGATCGATTGGGCCGCGGCGGCCGCCCGGATGTCGCGGCCGCTGCTCGTCGACGGTCGCAACTTCCTCGACCCGCAGGCCCTGCGGGCCGCCGGGTTCGCCTACGAGGGCATCGGTCGCGCCCCCGAGGCATCCCTCTCGCCAGCCGCCCGCGACTGAGCGATGCAGGCGATCGTCCTGGTCGGCGGCGAAGGCACGCGGCTCCGCCCGCTGACCGAGTCGGTGCCGAAGCCGGCCCTGACCCTGGTCGACCGGCCCTTCCTCGCCTACATGATCGAGTGGCTCGCCGGCCACGGGGTCGACGAGGTGGTGCTCGCCTGTGGCTTCCTGCCCGACGTGCTGCGCTCGACGCTGGGCGAGGACGAGCGCTTCGGGGCGCGCATCCGCTACGTCGCCGAGCCCGAGCCGCTCGGCACCGCGGGGGCGATCCGCTTCGCCGCCGAACAGCTCGGCGACGACCTCGGCGAGCGCTTCCTGGCGCTCAACGGCGACGTCCTCACCGACCTCGACCTGAGCGCCCTGCAGGCCGTGCACCGCGAGCGCGCGGCGACGGCGACGATCGCCCTGCACCCGGTCGCCGACGCGGCCGCCTACGGGCTCGTCCATCGCGACGATGAGGGGACCGTCAGCGCCTTTCTCGAGAAGACCGGCGAGCACGAGCCGGGCGAGGTCAACGCCGGCATGTACGTGCTCGAGCGGCGGGTGCTCGACCTGATCCCGCCGGGGGAGAAGTCCTCGATCGAGCGCGACGTCTTCCCGCGCCTCGTCGGCGAGGGTCTCGGCGGCCTGCCGCTGGAGGGGTACTGGATGGACATCGGCACGCCCGAGCGCTACCTGCAGGCGAGCTGGGACATCCTCGACGGCGCGGTGCGGACGCGGGTTTTGCCGAGCGCTCCGGGGCAGCTGGTCGACCCCGGCGTCGAGCTCGCCGAGGGCGTTGAGCTCGGACCGCACGTGGTCCTCGGCCCGGGCTGCCGGATCGGCGCCGGCGCCCACGTCAGGGAATCGGTCCTGCTCGAGGGCTGCGTGGTCGGCTCCGGCGCCCGGATCGGCGACTCGATCCTCGCCGCGGGAGCCGAGGTCGCCGCCGGAGTGACTCTCGAGGGCGCCGTGCTGGGCAGGAATGAGAAGGTTCAGGCCTGACCATGTCCGAAGAGGTTCTCGCCATCCCCGACCACCTTCGCGACGCCCTCTGGCGCGTCGAGTCGGCCCGGCTGCAGGCGGCCGAGTCGGCGGGGATCGTGGTCTGCGGGATGGGCGGCTCGGCGATCGGCGGCGACCTCGCCGCCGCCGCCCTCGGCGAGCGCCTGCGCAGGCCGATGCTCACCGTCCGGGGCTACGAGCTGCCCGGTTGGGTCGATTCGGATTGGACCGTGCTCTGCTCGAGCTACTCGGGTGAGACGGAGGAGACGATCTCCTGCTTCGACGCCGCGACCGCGGCCGGAGCCCGCCTGGTCGTCGCCAGCACCGGCGGCGCGCTGGTCGAGAGGGCGCGCCGCGACGGCGTTCCCGTGATCGGCCTGCCCGGCATCCTGCAGCCCCGCGAGGCGGTCGCCTACATGTTCACCACGGCCGCCGAGGTCGCCGCCCTGGCCGGCGCCGCGCCCTCGCCCCGGGCCGAGATCGAGTCGACGGCGGATCTGCTCGGCGGGATCGCCGGCGACCTCGGCAAGCGGGCGGCGGAGATCGCCGCCTCTCTGGCCGGCACCGTGCCGATCGTCTGCGGGGCGGGCCTGACCGCGCCGGCCGCGCGCCGCTGGAAGACGCAGATCAACGAGAACGCGAAGCTGCTCTCCTTCTTCACCGAGCTGCCCGAGTCCGACCACAACGAGATCTGCGGCTGGGCCGACCTGCCGCAGGGCTCGCGCTTCTCGGTGGTGATGCTCGAAGACCCTGGCCAGAGCGACCGCATGCGGAGGCGATTCGAGCTCACCGCCGAGGCGATTGTCGCCGGCGGCACCGAGGTCGTCAGCGTGGTCGCCGAGGGCACCTCGCGCTCCGATCGCCTGCTCTCGGCGGTGATGCTCGGCGACCTCGTCTCGCTCGAGCTGGCCGCGGCGCACGGGGTCGAGCCCGGCCCGGTGGCGGCGATCGAGTCGCTCAAGGCGTCGCTGGCTCGCTCCTGAGGCGCCTGCGCTTTTCCCACCAGTTCCAGCCGGCGACGACCAGGCCGGCGTAGATCCAGCCGAGCAGGACGTCGAAGAAGTAGTGCTCGCCGGTCGACATCAGGGTCAGGCCCATCGCCAGCGGGTAGAGCGCCAGCAGCGGCCGCAGGGCAGGCCGCACCCGCGGCCAGAGGAAGATCGCGACCAGCGCGCAGAAGGCCGAGTGCAGCGAGGGCACGGCGGCGACCAGGTTGACGGTCTCCTGGCCGTGCGAGAAGAGCGCCGCTGTGCCGACGTCGAGCACTTCCCAGCCCTTCGAGGTGGTCCGGTGCACGCCGCTCAGCAGGCCACGTTCGCCGGCCATCCAGGGCGGCACCGCGGGGAAGGCGATGTAGGTCGCGAGCCCGGCGAGCGCGAGCGTCACCAGCCGCCTGGTGAAGCGCTTGAAAGCGGGTCGGTCGCGGACCCAGAGGACGCCGGCGGTGGCGAAGGGGACGATGAAGTACGAGGTGTAGACGAGGGTGAAGCAGACGTCGTACCAGTGCACGACGCCGGGGTCGTAGAGCCGGGCCTGGAGCCATTCGGTCGGGGTCTGGCCGAGGAAGACGAATTTGTCGAAGTCGATCATCACGTCCGCGTGGGGGGCGATCCCGAGCGAGTCGGCGGCGCCGCGGGTGAAGTCGTAGGCGGCGAGCACGAGCACGATCGGCAGCCAGTCGATGAAGAGCTGGGCGACTTCGCGCGGCGGCCTGCCGATCGAGGCGCAGACGAGCGCGCCGCAGGTCCAGGCGATCACGAGTTCACGCTGCACCGGCACCCCGTAGGCCGCCGTGTAGAGGACCAGGGCGACCGCGTAGAGGGCGAAGGCGCAGCGCCTGACCGCCGCCCAATGCGGGTATCCAAGTAGCGGAGCCTGCTCTGCCCGCAGCTCCGCGAATTCGGCGGTCGTCATGCCCTTCTGCCCCTCTCGTTCGCCCTCACCGTATCCTCTTGCCGATGCGCGCGATGGTTCTGGCAGCGGGGCTGGGCACACGGCTGCGACCGATCACCTACGGCAAGCCGAAGCCGATGGTGCCTGTCCTCAACCGGCCCGTGATGGAGCACATCCTGCGGCTCCTGGCCGGCCACGGGTTCGAGCAGACGATCGCCAACCTGCACTGGT
The DNA here is from genome assembly GCA_963836415.1 of uncultured Solirubrobacterales bacterium. GTDB lineage: Bacteria > Actinomycetota > Thermoleophilia > Solirubrobacterales > 70-9 > VRUE01. The sequence continues at coordinate 85,416 of CAWIJE010000004.1, read as the reverse complement.
TCCCGGAGACGATCGAGGGACATTTCGGCGATGGCTCGGAGCTCGGCCTGGAGCTCACCTACAGCCGCGAGCAGCAGCTCCTGGGGACCGCCGGTGGCGTCCGCAACGCCGCCGACTTCCTCGGCAGCTCGTTCCTGGTCATCTCCGGCGACGCGCTGACCGACATCGACCTCGGCGCGATGCGTGAGTTCCACGAGTCCCACGACGGGATCGCGACCCTGGCGACGAAGCGGGTCGCCGACACCAGCGAGTTCGGCGTCGTGATCAGCGGCGACGACGGGCGCATCCAGGGCTTCCAGGAGAAGCCGGAGACGAGCGAAGCCCTCTCCGACCTGGCCAATTGCGGCATCTACATGTTCCGTTCGGAGATCTTCGACTTCTTCCCGGCTCCCGGCGCGAGCAAGCTCGCCGGCGCCGACGACCCGCCCGGCTTCACCGACTGGGCGATGGACGTCTTCCCGGCGCTGTTCGAGGCGGACATCCCCTTCTACTCGCACGAGGCCGACGCCTACTGGAACGACATCGGCAACCTCACCGAGCTGACCCAGGGCAACTTCGACGCCCTGGCCGGAGCCGTCAAGATCGACCCCGGCGCGCCAGAGGTGGCGGAGGGCGTGCGCTCTTCGAGCCCGTTGGACGGGATCGAGATCGAGGGCCCGGCGCTGATCGGCGCCGGGGTCGAGCTCGGCGCCGGCGCCAGGCTTCAGGGCCCGGTGATCGTCGGCGACGGCTGCACGATCGGCGAGCGCTCCCTGGTCCGCGACGCCCTCCTGCTCGAAGGCGCCGCGATCGCCGCCGACTCGATGCAGATCGGCGGCATCGCGGGACACGTCAGCAAGCCCTGACGCTTTCCTGAGCCTCAGCGTCCCCCCGTTGCGGCGGCGGCCGCGACCCTCCGGCGATGCGCCTTGCCGAGGCTCTCGTGTCGCTACTGGCCCCGGCCCTCTGCGCCGCCTGCGGGCGGAGCTGCGAGCGGCCGGCGGCGATCTGCCCAGGCTGCGCCCGGCGACTTCGGGTGGCGCGGCCGCTGCGCGGCGCCGGCCCTCAGGGCGTCGACGGGGCCTGGTCCTCGGCGGCGCACGAAGGCGTCGCCCGCGACCTCGTCGTCGCGCTCAAGTTCCGCCGCCTGCTGCCGGTCGCCGATCTGATGGCGGAGCGAATCGAGCGGCTGGCGCCGGCCGGGCTACTCCGTGGCGAGCTGGTGCCGGTCCCGGCGGCGCCGCTGCGGCGGGCGGCGCGCGGGTTCGACCCGGCGGCGACGCTGGCGCTCGCCCTGGCGCGGCGGACGGGCGCGCCCTCTCGACCCTGCCTGGCCCGCACCGACCTCGGCCGCCAGGCGGGGCGCCGCCGCGCCGCACGGCTGGGCAGCCCGCCGCGGGTCGCGGTCCGTGCGCCGGTTCCGCGCAACGTCCTCCTCGTCGATGACGTTTTGACCACTGGCGGCACGATCGGCGCCTGCGCGGCGGCTCTGCGCTCGGCGGGAGCGGTGAGGATCGTCGCGGTCACCTTCTCGCGAAGAGTCTGAATCGCTTGCCGCGGGTAGGGAGCGGGCGTAGCATCGGAGCACAGAACCAAGGAGGCAGATATGCGGATCGAGATACGTGGACGCAACCTCGAGGTCGATGAGGAGCTGAGGGAACACGTCTTTCAGCGCTTCCGTCGCGTCGGCAAGCAGGTCTCCGAGTTGGCCACCCTCGACGTCGAGCTGTTCGAGGAGCGCAACCCGTCGATCGCCGACAGCCAGGTCGCCGAGGCGACGCTGCGGCTCAAAGGGGTGACGCTGCGCGCCCAGGAGGCCTCGCCGGTGATGGCCCACACGGTCCATGAGCTCGCCGAGGACATCCGGCGCCAGGTCAAGAAACACCGCGAGATGCGCCGCAAGCGCAGCCGCACCCGGCGCGAAGTCTCGAGGCTGCGCGGCCGTCCCGCCGCCTGAGCGCGCGGCCGGGCAGGGAAAGGAGGTCGGCCTCGGTACCCTAGAGCCATGGCCAACGCCAGGGACATGGTCACCCGTGCGCTGCGCGTCGGTGAGGGCCGCAAATTCAAGTCGTACGAGAAGCGGGCAGAGGCGATCAATCGCTATGAGCCCGAGATGGAACTTCTCGATGACGAGGCCCTGCGCGCCGAGGCCGACAGCCTGCGCGAGCGGGTCCGCGGCGGCGAGTCGCTCGACGACGTCCTGCCCGAGGCCTTCGCCCTGACCCGCGAGGCGTCGCGCCGGGCGATCGGCCAGCGCCACTACGACGTGCAGCTGATCGGCGGCATGGTCCTCCACGACGGCGCGATCGCCGAGATGAGGACGGGGGAGGGCAAGACGCTGACCGCGACCCTCGCCGTCTTCCTCAACACGCTGGGCGGCGAGGGCGTCCATGTCGTCACCGTCAACGACTACCTGGCCCGCCGCGACTCCGAATGGATGACGCCGATCTACGAGGCGCTCGGCGTCACCGTCGCCTCGATCCAGGAGGACGACGACCACGACACCCGCAAAGCCAAATACGCCTGCGACGTCACCTACGGCACCAACTCCGAGTTCGGCTTCGACTACCTGCGCGACAACATGGCCGGCTCGCTCGAGCAGTGCGTGCAGCGTGGCCACAACTTCGCCGTCGTCGACGAGGTCGACAACATCCTGATCGACGAGGCGCGGACGCCGCTGATCATCTCCGGCGCGCCCGAGGAGGCGGCCCAGATCTATTACAAATTCGCCGCCCTGGCGAAGCAGATGGACGGCGTCGAAGCGACCGACAAGCTGCGCAGCCTCGGCGAATCGAAGGACACCTCCGAGGCCGAGCACGACTACGAATACGACGAGAAGCACAAGACCGTGGCGCCGACCGAGAAAGGGGTCAAACGGGCCGAGGACTTCCTCGGCGTCGACAACCTCTACCTGGGCGAGCACGGCACCCTGGTCAACCACCTCTCGCAGTCGCTGAAGGCGCAGTCGCTCTACAAAAAAGACAAGGACTACGCCGTCGTCGACGGCCAGGTGATGATCATCGACGAGTTCACCGGTCGCATCCTCGAGGGCCGGCGCTGGTCGGAGGGGCTGCACCAGGCGGTCGAGGCGAAGGAGGGGGTGGCGATCGGCGAGGAGAACCAGACCCTGGCGACGATCACCCTGCAGAACTACTTCCGCCTCTACAACAAGCTCTCCGGGATGACCGGCACGGCGCTGACCGAGGCGACCGAGTTCATGAAGATCTACAAAGTCCCCGTGGTCGAGATCCCGACCAACCGGCCGATGGTGAGAGCCGACCGCAACGACCAGATCTTCAAAACCAAAGAGGGCAAGTGGAAGGCCGTGCTCGAGGAAATAATGGCCCGCCACGAGGCCGGCCAGCCGATCCTCGTCGGCACCGTCTCGGTCGAGGTCTCGGAGATGATCTCCGCCGAGCTGAAGCGCAACGGGATCGAGCACGCGGTGCTCAACGCCAAGCCTGAGCACGCCGAAAAAGAGGGTGAGCGGATCGCCCAGGCGGGCCGCAGGGGAGCGGTCATGATCGCCACCAACATGGCCGGACGCGGGGTCGACATCAAGCTCGGAGGCGACGTCGAGCACCTGGCGATGCACGACCTCAAGAAACAGAACCTCGGCCCCGGCGACGAGGGCTACGACGAGGCGCTGGAAGCGAAGATGACCGAGCTCGAGCCCGCCGTCAAGGTCGAGGCCGACGAAGTCCGCGAGCTCGGCGGCCTCTTCATCTGCGGCACCGAGCGCCACGAGTCGCGGCGCATCGACAACCAGCTGCGCGGCCGCTCCGGCCGCCAGGGCGACCCCGGCGAGACCCGCTTCTTCCTATCCGCCGAAGACGACGTGATCCGCCTCTTCGCCGGCGACCGGATCTACAAAATCCTCGACAAACTCGGCCCGGTCGACGACGACGGCGTCGAGATGCCGCTCGAGGCGAAAATGCTGACGAAAACGGTGGAGAACGCGCAGAAGAAGGTCGAGGAGCAGAACTTCCTGATCCGCAAACGCGTGCTCGAGTACGACGACGTGATGAACGAGCAGCGGCGGGTCGTCTACAAATACCGCGGCGAGGTGCTCGAAGGCCGCGACATGTCGGACGTCGCGCGCGACGAGCTCGAGGGCGTGATCGAGCGGCTCGTCGACGAGTACACGCCGGGCGACGAACTCGAGGAGTGGGACCTGCCCGAGCTCGAGGTGCAGCTGCGCCAGATCTGGCCGGTCAGCATCGAGGTCGGCTCGCTGGCGCCGGAGACGGTCGATCGCGAAAAGCTCAAAGACGAGCTCGACGACGACGCGATGAGCGCCTACGACGATCGCGAGAAAGCGCTCGGCGAGGAGCTGATGCGCTACCTCGAGCGCTCGATCCTGCTGCAGGTGATCGACAATCGCTGGCGCGAGCACCTCTACGACATGGACTATCTGCGCGAGGGCATCCACCTCAGGGGCTTCGCCCAGATCGATCCGCTCGTCGCCTACAAAAACGAGGGCTTCGGGATGTTCGAGGAGCTCATGCACTCGATCTGGGAAGAGTTCAGCAAGCTCGTCTTCCACGCCGAAATCGAAATGGAGAACCCCGAAACGGAAGGGGCCTTCGCCCCCAACGGCGGTTCCCGGCCGGCCCAGCTCGACTACTCGGGCGGCACGATCGAAGGCCAGCCCTCGGCGCTGCAGCAGGTCGCCGCCGCCGGCGGCATCGAAGGCACTCATGAGAGCGGCGCCGAAATCGCCGAGGACGCGGTCGGCGGCGGCCTCCCCGAGCCGGTCGAGACGGTGGTCAAAGACGAGCACGAGAAAACCGGCCGCAACGATCCCTGCTGGTGCGGCAGCGGCAAGAAGTACAAGAAGTGCCACGGCGCCTGAGGGCGGCGTAAGGCCGGCGCACGCCACCCTCAGATGGCGCCGGCGCACGATCCCATCCGCGAGTTCATCCGCGCCTTCAACGCGCGCGATCTCGATGCCTTTGTCGCCGTGCTCGACCCCGAGGTCGAGCTGCACTCGATGCGGGGGTTGCGCAAGGGCAGGCCGGCGGCGCGGATCTGGGCGACGAGGCCGCCAGGCGGCGTCCAGCAGACGATCGAGCTCGAGCAGCTCTACGAGGACGTCGAGGCGGGGGAGGGCAGGGCCGTGGCGCTGATCGTGCGGCGCTGGCGCTGGCAGGAGGACGGCTCGGAGGCGGGCGCCGATGAGATGGCGTGGAGGTTCGACCTGCGCGACCACCTGATCCGCGCCTGGAGACCCTTCGACGACCGCGCCGAGGCGATGCGCGCCGCCGGCTTCCGCTAGCCACCGACGCTGGAAGAGCCTAGGATGGGCCGATGGAGTCGGCTACCGGGTCCAACAGCGAGGCGACCGAGGCCTGGAGCGGCCCGCTCTTCGAGACCTTCACGAAGTACCGCGACCTGGTCACCGGGGGGCTCGGGGCGCACGGCGAGGCCGGCCTCCTGGCCCACCCGCCGCAGCCCGGCGATCGCGTGCTCGACCTCGGCTGCGGCTTCGGCGACACCAGCCAGCGGCTCGCCGAGCTGGTCGGGCCGCAGGGAGAGGTCCGCGGGGTCGACGTCTCCGAGCCCTTCATCGCGCAGGCGACCAGCGAGGCCGAGGGCGGTCCCGGCAACCTCTCCTTCGCCGTCGCCGACGTCCAGGTCGACGACCTCGGCGGCGGCTTCGACTACGCCTTCTCGCGCATGGGGCTGATGTTCTTCGCCAACCCCGTGGCGGCGCTGCGCAACGTGCGCTCGGCGCTGCGACCGGGCGGCCGTCTCTGTGCGGTCGTCTGGCGGCGCAAGGAGGACAACGAGTGGGTGCGGCGGGCCGAGCTGGTCGTCGACGAGTACCTGGAGCACCCGGAGGAGAGCGACGAACCGACCTGCGGGCCCGGCCCCTTCTCGATGGCCAATGCCGACACGGTCAGCGAACAGCTCAAGATCGCCGGCTACGAGGGGATCACCCTGCGGCGCTGCGACCTGGCGCTGAAGATCGGCAACGACCTCGACCACGCGGTCGAGTTCAACATGTCCCTGGGCCCGGCCGGCGAGGTCCTGCGGCTCTGGGAAGACCGGATCGACGAGATCCGGCCGAAGATCGCCGCCGAGCTGCGCGGCGCCCTGGCCGAGTTCGAGGGCCCCGAGGGCGTCTTCGCCCCGGCCTCGACCTGGATCCTCGGCGCCGAGAACCCCGGCTGAGCGCGGCCGGTAACCTCGGTCCATGGCCGAAGCCGCACCGACCGAGTCCGTAGCACCGCGCCTGGCCGCTGTCCGCGAGCAGCTGTCCCTGCTCTCGGACTACCTTTGACCCGGCTGCGCTCGAATCGCAGGTCGAAGAGCTCGAGGCCGAGATGCAGAGTCCCGGCTTCTGGGACGACCAGCAGGCGGCGGCCCGGATCTCGGCCCGCCACGCCTCCGCCCAGCGCAAACTGAAGACCTTCGCCGAGCTCCAGTCCGAGGTCGCCGACCTCGGCGAGCTGGCCGAGATGGCCGGCGAAGACGAGGAGATGGCGGCCGAGGTCTCGACCCAGCTCGCCTCGATCGAGAAGCGGCTCGCCGAGCTCGAAGAGGCGCGCCTGTTCAGCGGCGAGTACGACGCCGGCGATGCCGTCGTCACGGTTCACGCCGGGGCGGGCGGCACCGACTCCCAGGACTGGGCGGAAATCCTGCTGCGCATGTATCTGCGCTGGGCCGAGCGGCGCGGCTTCGAGGTCGAGATGAAGGAGGCCTCCGCCGGTGAGGAGGCCGGGCTCAAGTCGGCGACCTTCATCGCCCGCGGCGAGAACGCCTACGGCCTCTTCGCCGCCGAGCGCGGCGTCCATCGCCTGGTCCGGATATCCCCCTTCGACTCGTCCTCGCGCCGTCACACCAGCTTCGCCCAGGTCGACGTCGGGCCCCTCGTCGACGAGGGGGTCGAGGTCGAGATCGACGACACCGACCTCAGAATCGACACCTACCGCGCCTCGGGCGCCGGCGGGCAGCACGTCAACAAGACCGACTCGGCGGTGCGCATCACCCACATCCCGACCGGGGTCGTCGTCCAGTGCCAGAACGAGCGCTCGCAGACGCAGAACAAGGCGGTCGCGATGCAGCTCCTGCGCTCGAAGCTGATCGAGCTCGAGGAGAGAAAACGGGCCGAAGAGATGGCCAAGGTCCGCGGCGAGGTCAAGGAAGTCGCCTGGGGATCGCAGATACGCAGCTACTTCCTGCACCCCGACCAGCGGGTCAAGGACCACCGAACGGGGCACGAGTCGGGCGACACCCAGGGCGTCCTCGACGGCGACATCGACGACTTCGTCAGGGAATACCTGAACAAGACCGCCGCGGCCTCGGCGAGCTGAGGGCGAGGGCGATGGCGCTGACCCGGATCGAGCGGCCGGCGAGCGCCGAGCCGGAGGGCCTGCTCGTCCTCCACCACGGCCGCGGGACCGATGAGCGCGACCTGCTCGGCCTCGCCGACGCGCTCGACCCGAGCGGACGGCTCCAGGTCGTCTCGGCCCGCGGCCCACTGACCCTTCCGGGCTCGCCGGGCTACCACTGGTATCTGGTGCCGCGGGTCGGCTTCCCCGACCCGGAGACCTTCCACGTCGCGCGCGCCTCGCTCGCCGAGCTGCACGACTCGCTCTGGGAGGAGACCGGCGTCGGGCCGGAGCGCACGGTCCTCGGCGGCTTCTCGATGGGGACCGTGATGAGCTACGCGATGGCGCTCGGGGCCGACCGGCCGCCGGTCGGCGGCCTGCTCGCGTTCAGCGGTTTCGTGCCGACCGTCGAGGGCTGGGCACCGCGACTCGACGACCGCCAGGCCACCCGCGCCTTCGTCGCCCATGGCCGCGCCGACCCGATCATGGACGTCGCCTTCGCCCGCACCGCCCGCGACCTGCTCGAGGCCGGCGGCCTCGAGGTCGATTACCACGAGTCCGACGTCGCCCACACGATCGACCCCGCCCACCTGCGGGCGGCGTCGGCGTGGCTGGCCGCCTTCTAGGAGCCGTCCGCGCCGGTCAGCCCGCGGCGCGCTCGAGCTCGAGCAGGGCGCGCTTCATCGGCAGGCCGCCGCCGTAGCCGCCGAGGTCGCCGCTGCCGCGCAGCACGCGGTGGCAGGGGACGACGATCGGGATCGGGTTCGAGCCGCAGGCGGTGCCGGCGGCGCGCGCGGCGCGCTCGTTGCCGGCGCTGGTCGCGACCTGCGTGTAGCTGCGGGTCTGGCCGTAGGGGATCCGGTCGACCGCCCGCAGCGCCCGGCGACGGAAGGCGTGGCTGAGCTGCCAGTCGAGCGGCAGGTCGAACTCCCGCAGGCTGCCCTCGAAGTAGCGGTCGAGCTCGAAGCGGACGGCGTCGAGCCGGGCCGGCGCCGCCAGCACCCGCGGCGAGACGCTGCTCGCCAGCTCCTGCAGAAGCACGTCGTCCTCCTGGTTCGGCAGGCCGACGCGGACCAGGCCGCGCTCGGTCGCGGCGAGCAGCAACGGGCCGAAGGGGGAGTCGGCGGTGGTGTAGGCGACGTCGAGCAGGCCCTCGTCGCCGGCCCGGTCGACGAGGCGTTGGATAGTGGCGTTCATGCGAGCTCCTTTCGCAGTCGTTTGAGTCCCTCGTGAAGGCTGCGGCGGGCCGCCTCCTCGGAGCAGCCGAGCGCCTCGGCGATCTCCCGGTGCGGCAGGTCGGCGGCAAAGCGCATGGTGACCGCGGCGCGTTGCTTGGCCGGCAGCGCGGCGACCGCCGCCCAGACCTCGTCGTCGCGCGGCTCGGTCGCTTCCGCGGCGACCTCCTCGACCTCGGCGACGGGCAGCGGGCGGCGGCCGTTGGCGCGGTGGTGGTCGACGGCTTTGCGGTGGGCGATGGTGAAGAGCCAGCCGCGCAGGTTCTCGCCGTGGCGGAGCTTCGGGTAGGCGCGCAGCGCGGCGAGGAAGGTCTCCTGGAAGCAGTCGTCGGCGTCGCCGCGGCCGACGGCGCCGCGCAGCACGCCGAGGACTTCCTCGGCGTGGCGGTCGAGCAGCGCCTGGAATGGCGGCAGCGGGGGTTTCGGCGGGGCTGATTGCACTCCTGGATTAAACGCCCGTGAGCCCGCCGACGTGAGAACGGCCTGGGCTAGGGTGGGGAGATGCCGGAGACGCTCAGCGAGGCCGTGGCCCGGGCGCTTGCCGAGGATCTCGGCGACGGCGACGTGACCTCGCTGGCGACCGTCCCCGAGGAGGCCCGCGGTCGGGCCCGCATCGTGCAGAAGGCCCCGGGTGTCGTCTTCGGCCTCGCCGCGGTCGCCGAGGCGATGCGGCAGTGCGGAGTCGAGGAGGTCGACAACCTCGTGGTCGAGGGGCAGTGGCGGGAGGGGGTGCCGGCCGAGGTCCTGGTCGCCACCGGCCCGGCCCGCGGCCTGCTCGCCGCCGAGCGCACGGCACTCAACTTCCTCGGCCACCTCTCGGGCATCGCCACCCTCACGGCCCGCTTCGTCGAGGCGGTTGCCGGCACCGGGGCGCACATCCTCGACACCCGCAAGACCACGCCGGGGCTGCGCGAGCTCGAGAAGGCGGCGGTGGTCGCCGGCGGCGGCCGCATTTACAGGACCGGTCTCTTCGACGCGATCCTGATCAAGGAGAACCACATCGCGCTCGCCGGCAGCCTGGCCAAGGCCGTGCACGGCGCCCGCTCCGCCTATCCCGAGCTCTCGGTCGAGGTCGAGTGCAGCGACCTGCTCGAGGTCTCCTACGCGCTCGGAACCGGCGCCGACCGGCTGCTGCTCGACAACATGGACCTGGCGACCCTGCGCGAAGCGGTCCGCCTCCGCGACGAGCACGGCGGCGCCGACGGCCCCCTGCTCGAGGCATCCGGGCGGGTCGACCTCGAGACCGTGCGCGGGATCGCCGAGACCGGCGTCGACCTGATCTCGATCGGCGCCCTCACCCACTCGGCGCCGAGCCTCGACTTCAGCCTGCTGACAGATCTGGCCTGAGCGCGAGGCTAGCCATCGCAAGTCGAGCTGGGCGTCCCGGACGTCGAGAGGGCGGAGCGGCGACGCTGGGCGCGGGCCGCTCGAATCCCATCAAGTTGTCCATGCGATACATGGACAACTTGATGGGATTCGCTTCGAGTTGGCGCCGGCTACTTGAGGAGTTTCGAGAGGCGGCGGTCTTTGAGCACCCGCCCGCCCGTCTGATCCTCGGGGCAGTACGTCGTCTGGTGCTCGGAGAAGAAGACCGCCTCCAGGGTCGTCCCGCAGCGCGGGCAGGGCTCGCCCTCGTGTTTGTGGATGCGCAGCGGCTTCGGGGCTTTGTCGGGCAGCTGCTCCTCGGCGCCCAGGGTTTCCTCGTAATGGTCGATCGCGTCGCCGAGCACGTGCAGGGCGTCGCGCAGGCGGGTCACGTCCTCCTGCTCGAGCTCGCTGCCTTTGCGGAAGGGTGAGAGCCGCGCTTCCCAGAGGATCTCGTCGACCCAGGAGCGGCCGATCCCGGCGATGTCGCCCTGGTGGCGGAGGAGGGGGTGGAGGTGGCGCGGCTGGTCGATCAGCCGCGCGAACTCCTCCGCCGAGGGGGCCGGCCATGCTTCGGGCCCGAGCCGGGCCACCGACTCGTCGGCGTCGACGGCGTCGCCCGGCAGCAGCTTCGCCCAGGCCCTTTGCTTGGTCCCGTACTCGCGCAGCCTCAGCTCGTCGCCGCCCTCGAGGCGGACGAGGATCCGCGAGGCCCTGTCTTTGAGCGAGGCGCGTTTCTCGTAGAGGCGCAGGCGGCCGGCCGACATCAGGTGGATCAGCAGGGCGAGGTCGCCGAACTCGACCACGGGCATCTTGCCGACCCTGCGCACGGCGGTCACCTGCCGTCCCTCGAGCGCCGCCAGGGGCGGGTCGAAGGTCTTCATCACGTTCATCCCCGGCGCCAGCGTCGACTCGACCGTGGCGCCCTCGAGCAGCGAGCCGAGGCGGCGCGTCGTGATCTCGACCTCGGGCAGCTCGGGCATGTCCCGAAGTGTGCCGGGTCGCCGACAGGGGCGGGCCGGTAAACTGGATCGCAGTTCATTCGACTGGTTTCTAGGCCTCCGGCCGGGCCAGCGAACATCAAGGAAACGGAAGGCTGCTTATGCAGGAGTTGCCGACGATCCAGGCCACGCTCAACCCGGAGTTGACTCCGGAGCAGATCCGCGATCTCTCGGCCGAGATCCGCGACCTCGCCGCCGAGCGCAACGCCGTCATCCTCGCCCACAACTACCAGCTGCCCGAGGTCCAGGACGTCGCCGATCACCTCGGTGACAGCCTCGGGCTCTCTCGCGAGGCCGCGGCGACCGACGCCGACGTGATCGCCTTCTGCGGCGTCCACTTCATGGCCGAGACCGCCTCGATCCTCTCGCCCGAGAAGACCGTGCTGATCCCCGACCTCGACGCCGGCTGCAGCCTCGCCGACTCGATCGACGCCGACCAGCTGCGCGCCTGGAAGGCCGAGCACCCAGGCGCGGTCGTCGTCATGTACGTCAACACCTCGGCCGAGGTCAAGGCCGAGACCGATTACTGCTGCACCTCCTCCAACGCGGTCTCGGTGGTCGAGCACATCTGGGCCGAGCACGGTCCCGAGACCGAGATCCTCTTCGGCCCCGACATGTGGCTCGGCGCCTTCGTCGAGCGCGAGACCGGGCTCCGCGACGACCCCGGGCGCCGCGCCCGCTTCCACGTCTGGGACGGCGAGTGCCACGTCCACGCCGGGATCAGGCCCGATGACATCGCCCGGACGCGGGCCGAGAACCCCGAGGCGGAGTTCTTGATCCACCCCGAGTGCGGCTGCTCGACCCAGGCGATGGAGTACGTCGCCTCGGGCGACGTCGAGGCCGACGGCGTCCACATGCTCTCGACCTCGGGGATGCTGAAGCACGTCGAAGACCATCCCGAGGGCAGCTTCATCGTCGCCACCGAGAACGGGATGCTCTACCCCTTGCAGCAGGCCGCCCCACAGGCCAACCTGATCGAGGCCAACCGGATGGCGTTCTGCAAGTACATGAAGATGATCACGCTGCCGAAGCTCCGCGACGGCCTGCGGGAGAACAAGTTCGAGGTCAGCGTCGCCAGCGATATTGCCGAGAGAGCGCGTATTCCGATCGAGCGAATGGTCGCGATCGGATAGCCTCGCGCCCCGTGGACCAGGTCGCCCCCGAGGACACAATCACTCGCGAGCAGCTGCATGAGCTCGGCCTTCAGCTGAGGGTCGACTCGGTGCGCTCCGCCGCCGCCGCAGGCTCCGGCCATCCGACCTCGTCGATGTCGGCGGCCGACCTGATGGCGGTGCTCTTCGCCAACCATCTCCGCTACGACTTCTCGGCCCCCGAGAACCCGGCCAACGACCACCTCGTCTTCTCCAAGGGCCATGCCTCGCCGCTGCTCTACTCGCTCTACAAAGCCGTCGGCGTGGTCGAGGACGAGGAGCTGCTCACCTTCCGTGAGTTCGACTCGCGCCTGCAGGGCCACCCGACCCCGGAACTCCCCTGGGTCGACGTCGCCACCGGCTCGCTCGGCCAGGGCCTGCCGATCTCGATCGGGATCGCGCTGGCGGGGGCCAGGCTCGAGTCGGCCGACTTCCGGGTCTGGGTCCTCTGCGGCGACTCGGAGATGGCCGAGGGCTCGATGTGGGAGGCCTTCGAGCACGCCGGCAATGCCGGGCTCGACAACCTGATCGCGATCGTCGACGTCAACCGGCTCGGCCAGCGCGGGCCGACGATGCACGAGTGGGACACCTCGTCGCTGGCCGCCCGCGCCGCCGCCTGCGGCTGGGACGTGCAGGAGATCGACGGCCACGACATCGACCAGATCGAAGCGGCCTATGACGCCGCCGAAGCGAGCGAGCGCCCGGCGGTGATCTTCGCCCGCACCAAGAAGGGCTCCGGCGTCGCCGCGGTCGAGGATCAGGAAGGCCAGCACGGCAAGCCGCTCGAGGACCCCGAGGCGGCGATCGAGGAGCTCGGCGGAGTGCGCGACCTGCGGGTCCAGGTCCAGGCGCCGCCGCCGGCGAAGGGCTATGAGACCGCCACCGCGGCGGTCGAGCGACCCGCCTACGAGCTGGGGGAGAAGGTCGCGACCCGGGGCGCCTACGGCGACGCCCTCGCCTGGCTCGGCTCGATCGACGAGAAGGTCGTCGCCCTCGACGGCGAGGTCGGCAACTCGACCTACGCCGAACGCTTTGCCGCCAAGCACCCCGATCGCTTCTTCGAGATGTACATCGCCGAGCAGCAGATGGTCGCCGCCGCGGTCGGCCTCCAGGTCCGGGGCTGGAAACCGTTTGCCTCCTCCTTCGGCGCCTTCCTCAGCCGCGCCTACGACTTCATCCGCATGGCGGCGATCTCCGAAGCCGACCTCAAGCTCTGCGGCTCCCACGTCGGCGTCTCGATCGGCCCCGACGGCGCCTCGCAGATGGCGCTCGAAGACATCGCCGCCTTCCGCGCCGTGCTCGACAGCGTCGTCCTCTACCCGAGCGACCCGAACCAGACGGTGCGGCTGCTCGACGAGATGCGACAGCACCGAGGCTTCAGCTACATGCGCACGACGCGTGAAAAGACGCCGACGATCTACGGCCCCGAGGAGGAGTTCCGGATCGGCGGCAGCCACACCCTGCGCAGCGGCGATGACGACGCCGTCACCCTGGTCGGGGCCGGCATCACCCTGCACGAATGCCTCGCCGCGGCCGACGCGCTGGCGCAGAAGGGGATCGGCGCGCGGGTCATCGACCTCTACTCGGTGAAGCCGGTCGACGCCGACACCCTGCTCAGCGCAGCCGCCGAGACCGCCGCCCTGATCACGGTCGAGGACCACTGGGCGGAGGGGGGGATCGGCGAGACCGTCGCCGGCGTCCTCGCCGCCGCCGGGTCGGGCACGCCGCTGGTCAGCCTCGCCGTCTCCGAGCGTCCCCACAGCGGGCCGCCGGAGGCACTGCTCGCCGCCGCCGGAATCGACTCGGCCCACATCGTCGCCGCCGCAGAGCAGATTACTAGCGGCCGCTAACAATTCGCTAAGGTTCCGCTCACTGAGTTTTGGGCGGGGACTTGCGCGCCGGACGGGGCGGAGGAGTCACCCTGTACTCGGAGAAGAACGGCGCGCATGGCGAGACGTGACAAGCGAAAGAAGAACGAGGGTGGCGAGCAGCCGCGACGGCAGCGCCGTGGCGGCGCGCCGATCATCGAGCTCGACGGCGTCACCAAGGTCTACCCGGGCGGCCATATGGCGCTCGACCGGGTCTCGCTGGCGATCAACCGCGGCGAGTTCTCCTTCCTCGTCGGCCCGACCGGCTGCGGCAAGTCGACCCTGATCAAGACCCTGATCCGCGACGTCGACGTCAGCGACGGCACGGTCAAGATCGCCGGCCGCGACATCGGCGCCCTGCCGGAAAAGAAGATCCCGCAGCTGCGGCGCAACATCGGCACCGTCTTCCAGGACTTCAAACTGCTCCCTGACCGCACCGTCTACGACAACGTCGCCTACGCGCTGCAGGTGATCGGCGCCAGCCGCGCCGAAATCCGCACCCAGGTGCCCGAGACGCTGCGCCTCGTCGGCCTCTCGACCAAGCTCCACAACTACCCCGACCAGCTCTCCGGCGGCGAGCAGCAGCGCGTCTCGATCGCCCGCGCGTTCGTCAACCACCCGCCCCTGCTGCTGGCAGACGAGCCGAGCGGGAACCTCGACCCGGTGACTTCCATAGGCGTGATGCAGCTGCTCTACCGGATCAACAAGACGGGCACGACCGTGCTCGTCGTCACCCATGACCGCGAGATGGTCGACAACATGCGGCGCCGCGTGATCGAGCTCTACGAGGGCCGCGTCGTCCGCGACGAGGTCGCCGGCGGCTACACCGAGGAAACGACCACCGAGTTCGGCATGCGGATGCGGGCCGAGATGGGGGTCGGGCCCGAGGGCCAGACCAACGGCCACGACAGCCACGACACGCTCTTCTGATGTCACGCCTTCTCTTCTTCATCCAGGAGGCGTTCCGTGCCCTGCGCCGCAACGGCGCCCCGAGCATGGCCGCGATCGTCACCACGGTGGTCACCGTGATCCTGCTCGGCGTCCTGATCCCGGTCTTCCAGACCACCCAGGCGAAGAGCGAAGAGGTCCGCGACAGCCTCGAATTCCGGGTGCCGATCTACGACGACGCGACCAACGGCGAAATCACCGCCCTGCAGCGCAAGCTGGAGGCGATCCCGCACGTCGCCTCGGTCCACTTCATCACCAAGCCCGAGGCGCTGGCGGAATTCAAGAAGGCCTTCGGCAAGAACAAAGTCGAAGAATCGATCACCCAGCTCAACGGCCACAACCCGCTGCCGGCCAACTTCTCGGTCAAAGCCGACGACGCGAGCAACCTCGAAGCGGCCCGTGCGGCGATCGCCCCGCCGGGGCCGAACGGCAAGCCGAAGCCGATCGCATCGATCATCCCCGCCGAAAACTCCACCTTCGACCCGCAGCAGGACAGTCAGAAGATCGAGCAGGTGACCGGGGCGCTGAAGATCGTCCTCTCGGTGATCACCCTGCTGCTGATCGCCGCCTCACTGATGCTGGTCGGCAACACGATCCGGCTCTCGATCTATACCCGCCGACGCGAGGTCGAGGTGATGCGGCTGGTCGGCGCCACCCGCTGGTTCATCCGCTGGCCGTTCATGATCGAGGGCATGGTCGTCGGCTTCACGGGGGGCGTCCTGGCCATACTGATCCTGTGGCTGGGCAAGATCACGATCGTCGACCCGTTGAGCGACACCTTCTCGTTCCTCAACGCGCAGGACAACATCTCCTTCCCGGCGCTGGTCGTCGTCCTCTTCTGCTCGGCCGTGCTGGTCTCGGCGGTCGGCTCGGGCGTCACCCTGCGGCGCTTCCTGAAGGTCTGAGCACGGAGTGAGGGCCGGCCGTGCCGTGGCCCTGGTGGCCGCGCTCCTCGCGATGCTCTGCGCCGGGCTCTGGCTCGGCGGGCACCCCGGCAAGCTGCCGCCGTTCCTGCGCGACGCCTTCGTCGGCGGCAACGCCGGCCTCAACGTCGAAGCGACCGAGGCGATCGAAGACAACTACTACCGCGCGGTGACCCCCTCGCAGCTGACCAACTCCTCGCTGCAGGGCATGGTCAGGGGGCTGCGGCTGCGCTACCACGACCGCTTCAGCGAATACTTCTCGCCGGAGACGCTCGAACACTTCAACGAAGAGATATCCGGCCACTTCTCGGGCATCGGCATGGCGGTCACCGAAGTCGACAAGGGCCTGCGCGTGAGCCGCGTCTTCAAAGGCTCGCCGGCCGAGCGCGCGGGGATCGTGATCGGCGACGTGATCGTCTCGGTCAACGGGCACTCGCTCGCCGGCGTCGACAGCGGCAAGGCGGCCGAACGGATCAAGGGGCCCGAAGGGACCCAGGTCAAGGTCGGCGTGCTCGAGCCGAAGAGCGGCAGGGAACGGGTGCTGACGATCACCCGCGAAGAGATCTCGCTGCCCGTCGCGACCGGGCGGGTGAAGGAGGCCGACGGCCGCAAGCTCGGCTACGTGACGCTCAGCACCTTCAGCGAAGGGGCCAGCGAACTGCTGCGCCGGGCGGTCGAAAAGGTCGACCGCGAAGGCGCCGAGGGGGTCGTCCTCGACCTGCGCGGCAACGGCGGCGGCCTGCTCGACGAGGCGGTGCTCTGCGCCGGCATCTTCCTGCCCGAGGGAGAAGTCGTCGTCACCACCGACTCCCGCACCCAGGGCCACGCCGTCTACAAGACCCTCGGAGACAACCTGCCGGCGCAGCCGCTGGTCGTCCTGATCGACCGCAACACCGCCTCCGCCGCCGAGATCCTGACCGCGGCGCTGGCCGACGACGCCGGCTCGAAGGTGATCGGCACCCGTTCCTACGGCAAGGGCGTGTTCCAGCAGGAGGTCGGCCTCTCCAACGGCGGCGCGATGAAGCTGACCGTCGGCGAGTACTTCACGCCGAACGGGGAAAACCTCGCCAGCGTTCACGGCATCCACCCGGATGTGAAGGCCAAGGACGACCCCGAGACGAAACGCGACGAGGCGCTCGAACGCGCCCTCGGCGTGCTCGCCGGGGAGGAAGCGGCGGAATGAGCCGGGCCGGCCCGCGGCGCGGGGGCGGCCCCGGGCGCGGCCGTGGCGGGCCGAAGGTGCCGAAAACGCCGCGGCAGGCGATCGAGGCGCTGATCCGCGACGAACTCGGCCGCCGCCGGGGCTTTCCGGCCCGGCTCGAGCAGCAGGCGCGGGCGGCGGCGGACGCGGCGGAGAGCGTGGCGGCGCGGCGCGACCTGACCGCGATGCCGACCTTCACCGTCGACCCGGCGAGCGCGCGGGACTTCGACGACGCGGTCTCGGCGACGCGCGAGGGAGACGGCGTGCGGCTCTGGATCCACATCGCCGACGTCGCCGCCCACGTGCGGCCCGGCGCGCCGCTCGACGTCGCGGCGCGCGAGCGGGCCAACAGCACCTACGCGCCGGGCACGGTCGAGCCGATGCTGCCGGGCGCCCTCAGCGAGGAGGCGTGCAGTCTCTCCCCGGGGGTGGAGCGGCTCGCGGTCACGGCCGAGATCGAGCTCGGCGGCGACGGCCTGCCGCGCTCGGCCAGCTTCTACCGCAGCCGGATCCGCTCCGACGCCCGCCTCGACTACGACCAGCTGGATCGCGTCTTCGCCGGCCGCGAGGCGGCGCCCGAGGTCGCCGCCGAGCCGCTGGCGATCGCCCGCGACGCCGCCCGGGCGCTCGGCTCCCACCGCGCCTCGACCGCGCTCGACGTCGAATCCGCCGAGCCCGAGTTCAGCTTCGACGGGGGCGGCAACGTGGTCGCCGCCCGCGCCGTCGCCCAGACCGAGTCCCACCGCTTGATCGAGCGGCTGATGATCCTCGCCAACGAGCAGGTCGCGGCGCTGCTCGAGCGCCGCCGCGTGCCGGCGATCTACCGCGTCCACGCCCAGCCCGAACCGGCCCGGGTCGAACGCCTCGTCGGCCAGCTCGCGGCGCTCGACATCCCGACCCCGGCGCTCGGGCGCGGCGCGATGACGCCCGCCCAGGCAGCGGAGGTGACCGCCGAGGCCAGCCGACTGGTCAAACGCGAGGCCGCGCGCCGCGGGCATGGCCGCAGGGCGTATACAACGCTTGTGCTCCGCTCACTGCAACAGGCCCAGTACAGCGACCGCAACGGTGGTCACGCCGGCCTCGGCAGCGAGGCCTACTGCCATTTCACCTCGCCGATCCGGCGCTACCCGGACCTCGTCGTCCACCGTGCCCTGCTCGCGGCGCTGGGCGAGGGCGAGGACCCGCCACGCTCGGTCGAGGCCCGCGAGGTCGCCCGCCTCTGCAGCGAGCGCGAGCGCGAGTCGATGAAGGTCGAGCGCCGCGCCGACGACATCTGCGCCGCCTTTCTGCTCGAGCGCGAGCTGGCGGCGCGGGGCCGCGAGACCCGGTTCGAGGGCGAGGTCTCCGGCGTGATCCAGGCCGGTGCCTTCGTCGCCTTCGGCGGCGAGCTCGGCGACGTCTACGAAGGCTTCCTGCCGGCGCGTCGGATGCGCGGCGACCACTACGACCTGAACGAGACGGAGACGGCCCTGGTCGGGCGCGAGACGAAGGCGGCGGTGCGGCTCGGCGACCCGATCTTCGTCGAGGTCGGCGGGGTCGAGGCGCCGCGCGGCCGGGTCGACCTGGAGATCGCGGCGGGCTGATGGCGAAAAAGGCGAAGAAGCAGCGCAAACCGACCTCGGGCGACGTCGCCACCAACCGCCGCGCCCGCCACAAATTCGTCCTCGTCGAAAAAATGGAGGCCGGGATCGAGCTGCGTGGGTCGGAGGTGAAGAGCCTGCGCAACGGGAAAGCGCAGATGGGCGACTCCTACGCCGCGGTCGAGGGCGGCGAGGTCTGGCTGCGCAAACTGCACATCCCGCCCTACGAGCCGGCGAGCCGCGAGAATCACGAACCCGAGCGCCCGCGAAAACTGCTGCTGCACAGAGGCGAGATCGAGCGCCTGGTCGGCAAGACGGCACAGAAAGGCCTGACCCTGATCCCGACCCGGATCTACTTCAAAGGAAGGCGGGCCAAGGTCGAGCTCGCCCTCGCCCGTGGCAAGGAGGGGCGGGACAGGCGACGCGAGATCGCCGACCGCGACGTCCGCCGGCAGGTTGAGCGCGAATTCCGTGGACGGATGCGGTAGCTTCGCGAATATGAGCACTGTTTATCGGCACCCTGCTGCCGCTTGCGGCTTTCGACATCAAGTACATGGTCGCGATCATCGTCGTCGCGATCCTCGTCCTCCTGCTTTCGTCAGCATCAGCCAGCGGCGCAACAAGGAAAAAGGCAAGCAGCCGAAGCCGCCCAAGGCGAAGAAGGAAAAGAAGCCGAAGCGGGGCAAGAAGGGCGCCAAGCAGCCGGTTCCGCCGGCAGCCGCCGCGACCACGCAGATGCCGACGACGCCGCCCCCGCCCGGAGGCCCGGTGCCGCCATCTCCCTCCGAGGGCCTGGCCCCGCCCGCCGCCGCAGCGGCACCTTCGCCTACCCCGCCGCCACCCCCGGCTGCAGCTCCGGCTGCTCGCCGGCGCCCCCGCCGCGGGAGCGCCGCCGCTGGCGCCGGGCGGGGCAGTCGACGCCAAGACGAAACGCAAACTTGCCCGCGAGCAGCAGAAGGCGGCGCGGGTCGAACACCGTCAGCGGCGCCAGGAAGAGGCGAAACGACGCAAAGAAGAGCAGGCTCGCGAAACGCGCTGAAAAGCGCGGCGGAGCCGCCGGTCGCAGCTCGAAGAAGGCGCGCAAGGAGTCGGCCAAGGCGGAGCGCCAGCTGAACGCCGCGCGCGCCGCACACGAGCGCGACCTGCTCGAGCAGGGCCAGGTGCCGCCGCCCGCGCCGACCGCGGCGCCGGGGGCATACCCACCGCTCGCGCCGCAGCCGCCGGTGACCCCGGCGATGCAGACGCCGCTGCCGCCGGCTCCGCCGGTGCCGCCGGTCCCGCAGGCTCCTCCCGGCGCGATCCCGGCTGCCGCGGCCGGCTACGACGCCGGCCTCGCCGAGCAGAGGGTCAAGGCCAAAGTCGAGGAAATCCAGCGTGAGGAGGAACGGATCAAACTCGAGGCCGATCGACGCATCGCCGAGGCCCAGCGGATGCAGGGCGAGGCCGAGGCCCGCGTCAACGCGGCGCAGGCCGGCGGCACGACGCAGCCGATCGCGCCGCTCCCCGCCGCCTGCCGCCGCTCCCCGCCGCCGCCACGCCCGCGCCGCCCCCGCCACCCGCGCCGAACGCCGAGCTGCAGACGGCCGAACACCAGATCTACCAGGAACGCGACGCCCAGGAGCGCTCGATCGCCGAAGCCGCAGCAGCGCCTCGGGAGATCGAGGAGCGGACCCAGGCCGCGGAACAGCGCGCCGCCGAAGCGGCTCGCCTCGCCGACGCTCAGAAATAGGAGGAGGACGAGCGCGAGCGCCGGCTCGAGGAGATCCGCGAACTCGGTCGCCAAAGCGGAGGACCGCGCCCGCGAAGCCGAGCGCCGCGCGGTCGAGGCCGAGCAGGCGGTCACCGGCAGCCTCGGCGCCACGCCGCCCCAGGTCGGTCCCCCGCAGCCGCCCCTGCCGCCGCCGTTCGGCTCAGCGGCGCCCGCGCCGCCAGCCGCCGCAGCGGCCGCCTCGGCTTCGCCTCAGCCGGGCCCGCCTGCCCCGCCGCCCGGCCCGCCGACGCCTGCGCCCGGTCCGCCGACGCCGCCGCCCATCCGCCGACTCCGACTCCGCCGCCGCCTGGCCCGCCGCCTTCGCCGGACCCCGAGCCAGGCCCACCGCGCCTGCACCCGGTCCGCCGCAGCCGCCGACGCCGACCCCGCCTGGTCCCCCGACTCCGCCGCCGCCCGGCCCGCCGACCCCGCCGACCCCGACCCCGCCCGGCTCGCCGCCGCCTTCGCCCGACCCAGGGCCACCGTCCTCCGGGCCCGGACCCTCGCAGCCGCCGGCGGCAAAGCCGCCCGCGGCGCCAGGCCCGGCTCAGTCGCCGAGCCGCCTTCGTCCGAGTCGTCAGAGGCCGGCGGGATCAACCTCAATACCGTCACCTTCGAGGAACTGCGCAGTGAAAACCTCTCGGTCACGCAGGCCACGCGCCTGCTGGCCCACCGCGAGCGGCTGGGCCGTTTCGGCACGGTCGACGATCTCGACCAGGTGCCGGGGTTTCCCCAAGACGTCCTCGACGACCTGAAGCGCCGCTCCAGCGTCTGACCAGCGCCTGACTGGCGGTGTCCTCGCTCGCTCGCGTGCGGAGCACGCTTCGCTCCCTGCGTCCTTGCCAGTCAGGCGCTGGCGGGGGGCCAAGACGGCCAGTTCGGTCGAGCCCCCGCCGGTGCAGGTTCAGAGGCCGTAGGACTCGAGCAGCTTGAGCCAGATCTCGCTGCGGGTGGGGTAGGCGGCGACGGCGTGGCGGAGGCGCGTCGAGCGGCACCTCGCCGACGATCGCGATCGTCGCCGCCTGCAGGAAGTCGGCGGTCTCGAAGCCGGTGAAGGTCGCGCCGACGACATGGCCCGCCTTCTTGTCGACGACGAGGCGCGAGGTGCCGCCGGTCTCCTTGCCGTAGAAGCTGGCGCCGGCGGTGCCGTCGGTGGGGACGTCGACCGCCTCGGCGTCGAGGCCCTCCTCGCGGGCCTGCTCCAGGGTCTTGCCGACCGCCGCCACCTGGGGGTCGGTGAAGGTGACACGCGGTGAGCCGATCCCTTCGGCCAGCGCGGTCTGCCGCGAGCGACCGGTCAGCGTTCTCGCCGACCACCCACGCCTGGTACTTGCCCATGTGGGTGAAGAGCGCGCGGCCGGTGACGTCGCCGACCCCGTAGAGCCAGTCGCAGGCCGCTGACCGCGAGCCGATCGTCGGTCTCGAGGAAGCCGCCCTTGCCCGGCTCGACGCCGACCGAGTCGAGGCCGATGTCGCCGGTGCGCGGGGTGCGCCCGATCGCGACCAGGATCTCGGCCGCCTCGACCGTCGCTGCCGTCGTCGAGCTCGACCGAGACGACGTCGCCCTCGCGGCCGACCGACTGGGCGAAGACGCCGGTGCGGACCTCGACGCCGTGCCGGGCGCGAGCGCCTCGGCGACCTGCTCGCCGGCAAACGGCTCCTCGCGTGGCAGCAGGCGGTCGTCCCCCTCGAGCAAGGTCACCTTCGTGCCCAGCGTCGACCAGGCCTGCGCCAGCTCGCAGCCGACCGGCCCGCCACCGAGGATGACCATGCTCTCCGGGATCGACTTCGACGTCGTCCCCTCGCGGTTGTTCCAGGGCCGCGCCGACGTCGAGGCCCTCGATCGGCGGCATCGCCGCCGAGCTGCCGGTGGCGATGACGACCGCGCGCCGCGCGCTCAGCCGCTGCTCGCCGACCCGCACCGCGCGCTCGCCGTCGAGGCGGCCCTCGCCGCGAAAGAGGCGATCCCGCGTTCTTCCAGCCAGGGCAGCTGCGAGGAGTCGTCGAGGTCGTGGATCACCTCGTCGCGCCGGGCGAGGACAGCGGCAGGGTCGAGCTCGCCGCTCGACCGCCTCGGATGCGCCGGGCACCCGCCGCGCCTCGTCGAGCAGCTCTCCCGGGCGCAGCAGCGCCTTCGACGGCATGCAGGCGTAGTAGGAGCATTCGCCGCCGACCAGGTGCGACTCGACGATCGCGACCTCGAGGCCGCCGTCGGCGAGGCGGCCGGCGCAGACCTCGCCCGGCGCCCCGGCCCCGATCACGATCACGTCGAATTCGGTGGCGCTCATGCAGACGATTCTTACCCGACCGCCTACAATCGACGCAGGACATAGCACGGGGGCGACAGGCTTCGACGTGGTCGATCCGTGCGAAAGGTTGCAGGTCGAGGTTGCCGGAGGCCTCGTAAAACCCCGGCACCAACCAATACGTGCGGACCATGAGTTCGCCCTCGCTGCTTAGTTAAATCTAAGTGAGTGAGAGTCGGCCCACTCCCGCCCGCGGAGGGGGGTTCCGGCTTCAATTGCGGGCTCACCCGGGCGGATCGCCCTGTCCACCAGGGGAAATCTAAGGGGCTTTATCTCCCGCAGTGCCCGCCGGCGCGGACCCCGGGAGACGAGACTAAAGCGCCGGCTATACCTGTAGACGCCTTCGCATTACGGCCGCGGACCCGAGTTCAATTCTCGGCGCCTCCATCAGCGGGATCCCGCAACCAGCCGAGCACCTCGGCTGCGTTGCGGTCCGGCGGGAAGACGGGGTAGAAGGCCTTGACGATCGTGCCCGCCTCGGCGACCAGGGTGAGGCGCCGGTAGAGGGTCATGCCCCCCGCCTCGAAGGTCGGTAGGCCGAGGCTCTCGGCAAGCAGCAGGCCGGGGTCGCTGAGCAGGGCGAACGAGATCTGCTCGCGGGCGGCGAACTCGGCCTGTTCGGCCGGGCTCTGGGCGCTGATGCCGACCACGGTGGCGCCGAGCCGGGAGAACTCGGCAAGGCTGTCGCGGTAGGCGCAGCTCTGCGGCGTGCAGCCGCGGGCGCCCGGTATGTCGTCCCAGCCGTCGAGCAGAGGCTCCCCCGGGGTGCCGGTGCGGGGATAGGCGTAGGCGACGAGCGTGCCCGCCGAGAGCGCCGCCAGATCGGCGTCTCCGCCCGCGCTCGAGGGCAGGCTGAGGGCGGGCACCGCGAGGCCGGCGAGGTGGTCGGCGGCGCCGTCGTCCTCTGGGACCGGCAGATCGGCCGGCAGTTCTGAGAACTCGGCATCCGATCTGCCAATCCTGGCAGGGGCGCGGCCCATAGGCTGCCGCGATGGCTCGCTACGTCGCCTTCCTGCGCGGGGTCAACCTCGGCAAGAACCGCCGGGTCAAGAACGATGCCCTGAAGACGGCCTTCGCGGCCGGCGGCTTCGAGGCGGTGGAGACCTTCCGGGCCAGCGGCAACGTCGCCTTCGACGCCGCCAGGGCGGGTGACGACGAGATCGCCGCGGCGGCCGAAGCGGCGCTCGAGGAGGAGCTCGGCTTCGAGGTGAAGAACTTCCTCCGCTCGGCCAAGGAGGTGCTCGCGATCGCCGCCCACGAGCCCTTCGACGAGGAGGCGGTCGCCGCCTCGAAGGGAAAGCTGCAGGTGGCGATGCTGGCCGTCAAGCCGACGGCCGCCGCCCGCCGCAGGGGCACTGGCGATGGCGGGCGATCGGGACCTGCTGGCGATCCGCGGCCGCGAGCTCTACTGGCTGCCGAGCGGCCGGCACGCAGGAGACCGAGCTCGACCTGAAGGCGCTCGAGGATGCGGTCGGCCCGTGGACGATGCGGACGATGGGCACGGTCGAACAGATCGCCGCCAAGTACTGCGGCTAGGCCAGGTCGGAGCGGGGCAGGGCGGCGACCTCGGCGTCGGCGCTGACCGAGGCGATCTCGTCCGGCAGCTCGGCGAGCTGCGAGTTGGCGACGAACTCGAGCGGCGACCCGAGCGGGCGGAAGAAGTTGTCGTAGTGGGTGGGGATGACGAGCCGCGGGTCGAGCCGGGGCAGGATCCGCCGCCAGTAGTCCTCGGTGAAGCCCCGTCCGGCGACGCCGGCGAGGAAGACGTCGACGCCGCGCTCGCGGATCGCCTCGTCGATCAGGTTGGCGCTGCCCTGGTGGTAGAGGACCGCCCCCGCGGCCCTGATCGTGATCCCCCAGACCTGGCCGCAGCGGTAGGCGTTGGGCGAGAGCCCGTCGAGGTGCTCGCAGGTGAGCGCCCCGTCGTAGGGGACGGCGAGCCCGAGCAGCAGCTTCGAGTGGACGCTGGGGGTGAACGAGACCTCGAACGGGCCCAGCTCATAGGTCCGGTAGGGCTCGACCTCGACCGCCTGATCGGCGAGGCCGTGCAGCCCCATCAGGGTGACCAGCGAGTCCGAGCCGTAGGCGCGGCAGCCGTAGCGGCGGGCGATCGCCGGGGCGTCGACCGCGTGGTCGAAGTGGGTGTGGCCGACGAGCACCCCGGCGACCTCGCCCGGCGCCCGCGCGAAGCGCTCGAGCGCGGCCGGGTCCGGCAGGGTCGGCCTGCGCAGCAGCAGGCTGCGCAGCGGCACTCGCGAGAGGTAGGGGTCGATGAAGAGCGACTGGCCCTCGCAGGCGAGCCGGTAGCCCGAGACCCCGAGCCATTCGATCTCGAGCCCGTCCGGCAGGCCCGCCGGGCCGCCGCTCGAGCTCGCCCAGCGCCTGCTCCGTCCTCGCGTTCGCCCGTCCCCCTTGCGCGCCCGCGCCCGGGCAAGTTCGCCGAGGTGGTGGAGCGGGCCGGCCAAGGCTCGGCTCAGCCGCCGACCAGCTCCGCCGAGAGCCGAGGCGGGGTCGCCAGGGTCTGGAAGACGACGCAGTAGCGCTCGGTCAGCTTCAGCAGCGTCGCCAGCTGCTCCTCGTCGGCGTCGGTGTCGAGCTCGAAGGCGAGGCGGATCGCGATGAAGCCGACCGGCGCCTCGCGGTCGACCGCGAGCGTGCCGCGGAAGTCGAGGTCGCCCTCGGCACGGACGGTCCCCGGTCCGGACCTCGATCCCGATCGAGGTCGCGACAGCCTTCAGGGTGACGCCGGCACACGCCGCCAGCGCCTCGAGCAACATGTCCCCCGAGCAGGCGAGCGAGCCGTCGCCGCCGCTGGCCGGGTGCAGCCCCGCCTCCGCCAAGGCCCGGCCGGTCCCCAGCGAGCAGCTGACGCCCTCGCCGAGGGCGCCGTCGGCCTTCAGCGTCACCAGGGCCGCCGCGGGCTCCTCCTCGTAGCGCTCCTTGAGCGGAGCCTGTGCCTCTCTCAGCGCGTCGCGGTCCATGCCGAGAGGGTACGCGGCCGCCTTCCTCTAAGTTCACCCGACGATGGCGATCGCGACCGCGACATCCCTCGACGTCCACATGGGCGGCGTGCTGCTCTTCGAAGGCGTCTCCTTCAAGCTCGAGCCGCGCGACAGGATGACCCTCTCCGGCCGCAACGGCGCCGGCAAGTCGACCCTGCTGCGGGTGCTGGCCGGCGAGCTCACCCCCGACTCCGGCAGCCTCGTCGTCCAGCGCGGTGCGCGGGTCGCCCTGCACGACCAGCGCCCGCCCCGCGGACTCGAGCGCGGCGCTCGGCGAGTACGTCTTCTCCGGTCGCTCGGACATGCTCGAGACCGAGGCCGAGTTGGCGCGGCTCGAGGAGTCGATGGCGGGTGGCAGCCCCGACGAGGCGACGATGCGCGCCTACTCCGACGCCCAGCACCGGCTCGAGGCCGGCGGCGGCTATCGCTGGCGCGACGAAGTGCTCTCGGTGCTGCGCGGCCTCGGCTTCGGCGAGGAGGACATCGAGCGCCCGATCTCGACCTTCTCCGGCGGCGAGCTGACCCGGGTCTCGCTCGCCCGCGCCCTCGCCGCGCGACCCGACCTGCTGCTCCTCGACGAGCCGACCAACCACCTCGACATCCCCTCGCTCGAGTGGCTCGAGCGCTACCTGCTCGACCTCGACAGCGCCGTCGTCCTCGTCGCCCACGACCGCTGGTTCCTCGAGGCGGTCGGCACCTCGGTGCTCGAGCTCGAGGCGCAAGCGCGCCCGCTTCTTCGCCGGCCCCTGGCACGCCTGGCGCAAAGAGCAGGCGGCGCGCGAGATCGCCCTCGGCAAGGCGATCGAGCGCCAGCAGGCGGAGATCGATCGCATGGAGCGCTTCGTCGAGCGCTTCCGCTACAAGGCGACGAAGGCGAAACAGGCGCAGTCGCGGCTGAAACAGATCGACAAGATCAAGCGCGACGGCGCCCAGGCCGAACAGAAGGACCGGCGCAACCTGCGCTTCTCCTTCGTCGCCCCCGAGCGCCCCGGGCGGGTCGTGCTCAAACTGGTCGGCGCCAGGATCGAGGTCCCCGGCCGGGTCCTGCTCGAGGACGCCGAGCTCGAAGTCGAACGCGGCGAGCACGCCGTCCTGATCGGCCCCAACGGGGCCGGCAAGACGACCCTGATCGAGACCCTCGCCGGCCGTCGCGAGCCGGCGGAGGGCTCGGTCCGGCTCGGCCACAACGTCAAGCTCGGCTACCTCTCCCAGCACGCCGACACCGCGGCGGGGGAGGGCACCGTGCTCGACGCGGTCCAGCGCGAGACCGGGCTCAACGGCCAGAAGGCCCGCGGCCTGCTCGGCGCCTTCCTCTTCTCCGGCGCCGACGCGCAGAAGCAGCTCGGCGACATCTCCGGCGGTGAGCAGCGCCGGCTCTCGCTGGCGATCCTGGTCGCCTCGGGCGCCAACGTCCTGGTCCTCGACGAGCCCACCAACCATCTCGACATCGAGAGCCGCGAGGCGCTCGAGGACGCGCTCCTGGCCTACGAGGGCGCGGTCGTCCTGATCTCCCACGACCGGGCCCTGCTCGAGGCCGTCGGCAGCCGCACCCTGGTCTGCGAGGGCGGCCTGCTGAGCAGCCACCCGATGGGTTGGGCCGCCTACCAGGCCGACCGCGACCTGCGCGACTCCGAGGCGGCGGGCTCGGCGAAGCGCTCGAAGGCGGCGGCGAAGAAGAGCACGAAGAGCGCCGGGACGAAGACCGAGAAAGCCGCCCGCAAGCGGGCCGGGCGCCTGGCCGAGCGGATCGAGCGCGCCGAGGCCGAGCTGAAGGCGGTCGAGGAGGAGCTCGCCGACCCCGGCGCCTGGTCGAGCCCGGGACGCGCCGAGCGGGCGGAAGGCCGTCACGAGGAGGCGAAGCGCGCCGTCGCCGCCGCCTACGAGGAGTGGGAGGAGGCCGAGCGGGCGCTCAGCTCAGAGGCCGGTCGAGCCTGACCTTGGTCCCGCGGGCCGGTGCGAGGGTGATGTTTCGGACCTTGACCTTCTCGGGCCCGGGGTCGGGGGCGCTGAGCTCGGCCCGGAGGACGAACTCGCGCAGGACGATCCGCATCTCGTATTCGGCGAAGGCGGCGCCGATGCAGCGGCGGACGCCGCCGCCGAAGGGGATCCAGGCGTAGTTCTCGGCCTTGCCGTCGAGGAAGCGCTCGGGACGGAAGCGCTCCGGCTCGGGGAAGAGGTCCGCGCGGTAGTGGAGGGCGGCGATCGCCGGCAGGACGAAGGTGCCGGCCGGGATCTCGTAGCCGTCGAATTCCGCCGGCGCGGTCAGCTTGCGGGCGACGTCGACGATCACCGGCCTGGTCCGCAGCGTCTCCTTGATCGTCGCCTCGAGGTAGTCGTCCTCGCCGGCGGCGATCGAGTCGCGCAGGCGGCCGAGCACCTCCGGGTTGCGGAGCAGCCGCTCCATCGCCCAGGCGAGGCCGGTCGCGGTCGTCTCGTGGCCGGCGCCGAGCACGGTGACGAGCTCGTCGCGCAGTTCCTCGTCGCCCATCGGGCTGCCGTCGTCGTGGCGGGCGGCGAGCAGCAGCGAGAGGACGTCGTCGTGGTCCGCCTCGCCGCTCTCCACCTCGGCCCGGCGCAGGGCGATCTCCTCGTAGATGAAGGCGTCGAGCGCGCTCCGCGCTCGCAGGAATTTGCCCCAGGGGCTGAGCGGCCCGAGGTTGCGCTGCAGGAAGGGGAAGGCGATGATCGCGCCGACCCGGCGGCTGAAGCGCTCGATCAGCCCCTCGAAGCGGTCGAGCCGTTCCTCGTCGTGGACGCCGAAGACCGCCCGCATGATCACCGCCAGCGTGATCCGCTGGGTGTGGGCGCGAAGGGCGAAGGGCTCGCCGACCGGCCAGCTCTCCATCTCCCTGGTCGTCGCCGCGCGGATCAGCTCGCCGTAGGCCTCGATCCGCTCGCCGTGGAAGGGCGGCAGCAGCAGCTTGCGCTGGCGCATGTGGGCGGCCTCGTCGAGGGTGAGGACCGAGTTGGGGCCGAGGGCGGGCTCGAGCACCGTCGCGTTCGCCTCGCCCGCGTGGAACTGGTCCGCCGAGCCGGTGAAGACCTGCTTGACGAGGTCGGGCCGGGTGACGTAGACGAGCTCGCCGAAGAAGGGGAAGCGGACGGTGAAGATGTCGCCGTGCCGGCGCTGCAGGCCGGTCAGGAAGTCGAGCGGCGCGCGGGCGTAGCGGAGAGCCTGGAGCGCGGCCGGGGCGCGCGGGCCGGGGGGCAGGCCGGGGCGGCGCGCGAGCGTTGGGTGGGGGACGGTCGCCTGCTCCACCCGAGGGACGATAGGGCAAAAACTGGCCAGGCAGCCAGGAGGACGATTTCCCGGCCGAGGCCGCCTCGTGGCAGCTGCTCAGAAGACGATCGTGCGGTCGCCGTCGAGCAGGACGCGGTCCTCGACCTGCGCCTTGACCGCGCGGGCCAGCACCAGGCGCTCGATGTCACGGCCGATCCGCACCAGGTCGGCGGGCTCGTCGCGATGGCTGACCCTGGTCACGTCCTGGTCGATGATCGGCCCGGCGTCGAGCTCCTCGGTGACGTAGTGGGCCGTCGCCCCGATCAGCTTCACCCCCCGTTCATGGGCGCGCAGGTAAGGGTCGGCGCCGACGAAGGCGGGCAGGAAGCTGTGGTGGATGTTGATCGCCGGCGCCCCGACGGCGGCGAGGAAATCGGCGGAGAGCACCTGCATGTAGCGGGCGAGGACGAGCAGGTCGATGCCGCCGAGCAGCTCCAGCGCGCGGCGCTCGGCGAGCTCACGGCCGCCGGCCTCGACCGGGATGTGATGGAAGGGGAGGCCGAGCGAGGTGACCTGGTCGGCGTGGTCGGGGTGATTGGAGACGACGGCGACGATGTCGGCGCCGAGCTCACCGCTGCGCCAGCGCCAGAGCAGGTCGGAGAGGCAGTGGTCCTCGCGCGAGACCATGATCGCCAGCCGCGCCCGCCGCCCGGGCTCGGAGAAGCGGTGATCCATCTCCAGCGGGCCTGCCACCGTCTGCTCGAAGCTCCGTCGCAGCGCCTCGGCCTCGGCCTGCGGCGGCGAGTTGAAGACCATCCGCATGAACAGCCGGCCCTCGCCGCTGGAGTGCTGGTCGGCGTCGACGATGTTGAGCCCGGCGTCGGCGAGGAAGCCGCTGACCGCGGCGATCAGGCCCGGCCGGTCGGGGCAGGCGAGCAGCAGTCTCGTTGTCTCCGCCTGATCCGCGATCGGACCATCATGGCGGCTCGGCCGCGCTCTGAAAAATGCCTGCACAGAGCGCAAGGCGCGATTCAATTTCAAGTGGCGTTGCGCACATCGTGCCTGTGATCGTGCCGATTGGCTCGATCTATGTGAGCAGTGTGAGCGTCGTCACTCTGCGCGGCCCTTTTTATCGCCACGGTCCCGCGCTTGCTTACAAAACGCACATACATCGTTCCTGTCCTCGTCGCCGCCGCCGTGGCCGCTCCGGCCAGCGCCCTTGCCGATCACGGCGCCGACGCGGCCGCTCCACGGGCGGCGATCGCCAAGGCCCGGCCGTTGGCGATCTCGGCGCTGGCGCCGCCGGTCGCCCGCTTCCACCGCACGATCCGCGTGATCAGCCGGCAGATGGCAGCCGAAGAGCGGGCCGAAGAGCGCCGCCGCCGCCGCGAGCTCTTCGCCAGCCTGCCCGGTGGGGTGACGATCTCGACCCTCGAATCGATTGCCGCCTGCGAGTCCGGTGGCGATCCGACCGCGGTCTCCTCCGACGGCAGCTACCGCGGCAAATACCAGTTCGACTACGGCACCTGGGAATCGGTCGGCGGCAGCGGCGACCCCGCCGCGGCCCCCGAGGCCGAACAGGACTACCGCGCGGCGCTGCTCTACACCCAGTCGGGCTCCAGCCCCTGGCCGATCTGCGGCTGATCCGCGGCCCGCTTACGAATCCCATCAAGTTCGCCAGGCAATGCCTGGCGAACTTGATGGGATTTGCCCGTGCGGCGATCGGATTTTCCCCGTACGGCGTTCGGTCGCCGGTCGCGGCGGCTAGAGTCGGCGCGTGGCCGACGCCGATCCAGACCGCTCGGTGAGCGATAACGAAAAGGTTCCGGCGCCCGCCCCCGAGGGCCCGCAGCGCAAACCGCCGAACGAGGCGATCGCCGAGGCGCGGGTACGGGCGCCGACCAGAGGCAACCGCAAGCTCGAGTCCTTCCTCGAGGCGGTCAACGGCGACGAGCAGGTGCGCGCCTGGTGGTACATGGCCCAGATCCACGCCGAGCGGCTGGGCATGTCCGACCACTCCTGGGTCCACACCCAGATCGTCCTCAACATCGCCCTGCGCCTGCTGCGGCTGCTGGTCAAGGCCGGGGTCGAGCCCGACGTCGTCGCCGATCACGGGATGTCGAGCCGCGACGCCGAGGTGGTCGTCGCCGGCGGCGCCCTACTCCACGACGTCGGCATGTCAATCCATCGCGCCGACCACGAGGAGTACAGCCTCTTCCTCGCCGAGGGAGCGCTGCAGAGGCTGCTCGCCGGGTCCTACCGCGAGCCGCAGCGGACGATCATCGCCGCCGAGATCCTGCACGCGATCATCGGCCACCGCCGCCGCGGCGAGCCCTACACGGTCGAGGCCGGCGTCGTCCGCGTCGCCGACGCGCTCGACATGGCGCAGGGCCGGACCCGGATCCCGATCGAGGCCGGCCAGGAGGGGATCCACTCGATCTCCGCCGCCGCCGTCGACCAGGTCAGCATCGAGGCCGGCGAGGAGCGCCCGGTCAGGATCGAGATCGAGCTCAACAACTCGGCCGGCATCTTCCAGGTCGACGACCTGCTGGCGACCAAGATCCGCGGCACGCCGCTCGAGGGCAAGGTAGAAGTGCTCGCCAGCATCGAGGGCGAGAGCGAGAAACGCCTGCTCTCAGGCTTCAGGCTCGGCTAGGCCGCGGCTCAGCCGTAGCGCTGCAGGTCCGACTGGCGCCGTTCCTTGCGCTTTTCGAGCCGGCTCTGGATCAGCGTCAGGACGACCGGCAGGCCGGCGAAGAAGATGATCACGCCGAAGCAGAAGAAGGTGACCGTTTTGTCCGTGGTCGGGCCGGCGAGGCCGACGCCGTTCTCGGCGAAGGCGGCGGGCGCCAGCAGCAGGAGCAGGGTGAGCGCGCCGAGGACGGCGCTCGAGACGCGCTGCGCGCGGCTGCTCCTGGTCTTGGTGGCGCGGGGCCGGGTCATGCCCTTGGAATCTACCGCACCTCGTAGGATGCGCCGCTGATGACGACCCGCGCCCGCAGCTAGATGTCCAACCTCGAAGCCGTCGTGCTCGGCCTCGTCCAGGGGCTGACCGAGTTCCTGCCGATCTCCTCCAGCGGCCACCTGCGGATCGTGCCCGCCCTGCTCGGCTGGGAAGACCCCGGCGCCGGCTTCACCGCGGTGATCCAGCTCGGCACGATGGCCGCCGTCCTGATCTACTTCCGCCGCGACCTGCTGCGCATCGCCTCGGCCTGGCTCGGCGAGCTGCGGGTGCCGGCGGCGCGCCGCAGCCACGAGGCGCAGCTCGGCTGGTACATCATCCTCGGCACGATCCCGATCGCGATCTTCGGCTTCATCTTCAAAGACCAGATCGAGTCCGGCGCCCGCAGCCTCTACCTGATCGGCTCGGCCCTGATCGTCTTCTCCTTCGTCATGCTCGCCGCCGAGCACGTCGCCACCCGCGCCCGCTCGATCGAGCAGCTCGACGGCCGCGACGGGCTTTGGATCGGCTTCGCCCAGGTCCTCGCCCTGGTCCCCGGCGTCTCGCGCTCGGGATCGACGATCTCGGCCGGCCTCTTCCGCGGCTTCGACCGGGTCTCGGCGGCGCGCTACTCGTTCCTGCTCTCGGTCCCGGCGGTCGTCCTCAGCGGCCTCTTCGAGCTGCGCAAGGTCGGCGAAGCCGGCAGCCCCTCGGTCGTCGCGACGGTGATCGCGACCCTGGTCGCCTTTGTCACCGGCTACGCCTCGATCGCCTGGCTGATCGGCTACCTCGGCAACCACACGCTGCGGATCTTCGTCGTCTACCGCATCGCGCTCGGCGCGCTGGTCCTGATCCTGGTCGCCAGCGGCGCGATCAGCTAGCCCCAGAACGAGCGAACGGCCCGGGGCAGGTGGGCCGTTCGCGAACGAGAGAGGAGTCTCGTGGGCACGAGTCTGCCCGCGGCCCGGCGCGAGCGGGTGAACATCCGGATAAACGCGCCCGGCCGCCGGGATTTCCGCAATTTGCACCTG
The DNA here is from genome assembly GCA_963836415.1 of uncultured Solirubrobacterales bacterium. Taxonomy (GTDB): domain Bacteria; phylum Actinomycetota; class Thermoleophilia; order Solirubrobacterales; family 70-9; genus VRUE01. The sequence goes on along the minus strand of CAWIJE010000004.1, from coordinate 52,578 downwards.
TGTCGCTGTGAAAATCCTGTGAACGCAGGGCTTTTATGCCGCGCTCCGCCACCGCGACCGCATACAATCGTGCCAACTTGAATCCGCAGCAGACCATCAGGCTCGCGGTGATCGACGACGACAGCGGCTTCGTCACGGTTCTCTCCAAGCGGACCGAGGCGGCGGGCTGGCAACAGCGTCAGGTCGCCAGCGCGATTCCCCCCGAGGAGCTCGTCGCGATGAAGCTCAACGCCGTCCTCCTCGACCCCGCCGTGCTCGGCGAAGGCGGCTGGGAATACATCGAGCGGATCTGCGGCCTGCTGCCCGACCTCGCCGTGATCGTCTGCACCGCCCGCTCGACCGTCGCCCAGCGCGTGCGCGGGCTGCGGCTCGGCGTCGACGACTGGATCTCGAAGCCCTGTCATCCCGAGGAGGTGATCGCCCGCATCGAAGCCGTCCGCCGGCGACACCGCCGCGCCCGCAGCAGCGACGAGGGCGGCCCCCTGGTCGCCGGCGAGCTCGAGATCCGCGCCGACCAGTTCCAGGCCTTCGTCGCCGGCGAGAGCCTCGACCTGACCCGCCGCGAGTTCGAGCTGCTGCAGCTGCTCGCCGAGGCGAGGGGACAGGTGCTCGAGCGCGAGGCCATTTACCAGCGGGTCTGGGGCTACGCGATGGCCCACGGCGATCGCTCGGTCGACGTCTTCATCCGCAAGCTGCGCCAGAAGCTCGAGAAGCGCTCGCCGGGCTGGGGCTACATTCACACCCACTTCGGCGTCGGCTACCGCTTCGAGCCGGAGGGGGTCGCGGTGGCGGGCGAGTCGCCGCCGCCGCCGGCCGGCGCGGTCGCCCCGGCCGACGGTTCACAACCCGTTCACAACAGCTTCACCGCCGCGTAACCGGCTCGACCCCGCTTGCGGGGATCGTCTCCGGCGATGACGCTGGAGATCCGCCCGCAGGAGCACGCCGCGCTGGTCGACGGCCGCCCCCTCAGCCTCACGGTGCGTGAGCTGCAGCTGCTCACCTCGCTCGCCTCGCACCCGCAGCGGATCATGACCCGCGAGGAGCTCTACGCCGAGGTCTGGGGCGGAACTCCGGGTCGCGCCGACCGCTCGGTCGACGTCTACGTCAGCCGCCTGCGCTCGAAGCTCGGCGAGGCGCTGCCGGACCGCGCGCTGATCCACACCCACTCGGGCATCGGCTACCGCTTCTCCCCCGACGGCTGAGGGCTTTTACATCTTTTTCACATCTTCGATACAGGCAGGTAACAAGCTCCTACCTGACCGCCTGAAGAGTGTCGTCCGGACGCATAGACCCGTTGGCCACCCGTGCCTAAACGACAGAAGGAGAACGTGTTGAGTCCCTCAAGATGGTTGGCAATCTTCGCCGCATTCGCCCTGGTGGCGGTCGGCGTCGCCGCCTGCGGCGACAGCAGTAGCGACAGCTCCACCGGCGGCAGCAGCGGTTCCGGAGACCTCTCCGGGCAGATCGCCGGCGCCGGCTCGACCGCGCAGGAGGCGGCACAGGAAGCCTGGGTCGCCGAATTCGAGAACGCCAACTCCGGCGCGACGGTCACCTATGACGCCGTCGGCTCGGGCGGCGGTCGCGAACAGTTCATCGCCGGCGGGGTCGCCTACGCGGGCTCCGACGCGGCGCTGACCGAAGAAGAAGGCGAACTCGGCAAGGCGAGCGATCGCTGCGCGCCGGGCAAGCTGATCGAGATCCCGTCCTACATCTCGCCGATCGCGATCGTCTACAACCTCGAAGGGGTCGAAGAACTGCAGCTCTCGGCGGAAACGCTGGCGGGGATCTTCAGCCAGAAGATCACCACCTGGAACGACCCGGCGATCGCAAAGGAAAACTCGGGCGTCGACCTTCCCGACACCCGGATCACCCCGGTCAACCGCTCTGACGAGTCGGGCACGACGCAGAACTTCACCGAATACCTCTCCGAGGTGGACCCGAAGGGCTGGCCCTACGAAGTCAGCGGCGACTGGCCGGTCAAGGGCGGCGAGGCCGCCTCGGGCACCTCGGGCCTGGTCGAAGCCGTCGCCGCCGGTGACGGGACGATCGGCTACGCCGACGCCAGCCAGGCCGGTGAACTGGGGATCGCGACGATCAAGGTCGGCAGCGCCTACCAGGAACCGACTCCTGAGGCCGCGGCGAAGATCGTCGAGGAATCGCCGCAGGCGAAGGACATCGCCAAGACGCCGTACATGTTCCCGTTCGAACTCAACCGCAAGACCGAAGCCGCGGGCGAGTACCCGATCGTCCTGGTCTCGTACCTGATCGGTTGCACGGAATACAAGTCCGGCAGCGAAGCCGCCCTGGTCAAGGGCTACTTCGAATACGTGATCAGCGCCGAAGGGCAGAAGGCCGCGGCGAGCAACGCCGGCTCGGCACCGCTCTCGAGCGCGCTGACGACGCAGATCGAACCGGCGGTAGCCGCGATCAAGGCCGGCTAGGGCCGCACCCCGACCCTTGGAGGCGCACGCCGACACCACCACCAACGCGGGCCAGCTGCTGGCTTCCGCGTCTGGTGGTCGGCGGCGCCCCGGGGATCGGGTCTTCTCCAACCTCACCGTCGCCGCCGGGGTGACGATCCTGGCGCTGCTCGCCGGGGTCGCGATCTTCCTCCTGGTCGAGTCCTGGCCCGCGGTGACCGCGAGCGCCTCCGAACTGCCCGACGGCAAGACGCTCGTCGACTACATCGCGCCGCTCGCCTTCGGCACCGTCCTGGCGGCGGGCCTGGCGGTCGTCATCGCCGTGCCGCTGGCGGTCGCCGTCGCCCTCTTCATCAGCCACATCGCGCCGCGCCGGGCGGTCCTCATGCTCGGCTACATGGTCGACCTGCTGGCCGCGATCCCGAGCATCGTCTACGGCCTCTGGGGGATCTTCGTCCTCGGCCCGGCCGCGGTCGCGCCGATGGGCTGGCTGGAAGAGCACCTCGGCTTCATCCCCTTCTTCGCCGGCCCGGCCTCGGTCACCGGCCGCACGATGCTGGTCGCCGGCCTGGTGCTCGCGGTGATGATCCTGCCGATCGTCTCCGCGGTCTCCCGCGAGGTCTTCTCGCAGACGCCGAAAAAACTTCAGGAAGGCGCGCTGGCGCTGGGCGCGACCCGCTGGGAGATGATCCGGATGACGGTCCTGCCGTTCGGCAAGTCGTCGGTGATCAGCGGCTCGATGCTCGGCCTCGGGCGGGCGCTGGGGGAGACGATGGCGGTGACGATCATCCTCTCGGTCTCCGGCATCGTCAGCTTCAACCTGATCAGCCAGGCCAACCCCTCGACGATCGCCGCCAACATCGCCCTCAACTTCCCCGAGTCCTCCGGGCTCGCGATCAATGCCCTGATCGCCTCCGGCCTGGTCCTCTTCGCGATCACCCTCGTCACCAACCTGGGCGCGCGGGCGATCATCGCCCGCCAGAACATCCAGTGAGCGACGCCACGGCGAACAGCCCGGGGGTGGCGGCGGTGCTCAGGGGCGGCGTCCTGCCGGGCTGGGCATCCTGGGGCGTCGTCGCCGGGGCCGCGGCCCTCGCCGCCGCGATCCTCGTCGCGGCCGGGATCTTCACCGTCGCCTTCCTGCTGATCGGCACGGTGCTGATCGCGACCGCCGCGATCTATCTCTGGTCGCGTTCGGTCGAGGGGGGTCGCCGGGCCTTCGACCGCGTCGCCACCTTCGCCATCGTCTCCGCCTTCGGCCTGGCGATGATCCCGCTGCTCTCGCTGATCTTCGAAGTCGCCAAGCGCGGCGCCCGCGGCCTCAACCTCGAATTCCTCACCGACTCGGCCCGCGGCTACGTCGGCGGCGGCGGCGCCGCCCACGCCCTGGTCGGGACGCTGGTGATCACCGCGGTGACGGCGGCGATCTCGGTCCCGATCGGGATCATGGCGGCGATCTACCTGACCGAGTACGGCACCGGCAGGCTGCGCCGCTACCTGACCTTCTTCGTCGACGTGATGACCGGCATCCCCTCGATCGTCGCCGGGCTCTTCGCCTACGCGCTGTTCGAGATCTTCTTCGGGCCCGGCATCCGCATGGGGTTCATGGGCGCCGTGGCGCTCTCGGTGCTGATGATCCCGATCGTGATCCGCACCTCGGAGGAGGTGCTGAAGATCGTCCCCAACCACCTGCGCGAAGCGGCCTACGCCCTGGGCACGCCGAAGTGGCGGACGATCGTCAAGGTGGTGCTGCCGACCGCCTTCGCCGGCCTGATCACCGGGGTGATGATCGCGATCGCGCGGATCGTCGGCGAGACCGCGCCGCTGCTGGTGACGACCGGCGTCGTCGACTCGATCAACACCAACCCCTTCAGCGGCCGGATGCAGAACCTGGCGGTCTACGCCTACAGCGAGTACCGGACCCCCGGAGTGATGAAACAGGCGTCCTACGATCGCGCCTGGGCAGCCGCGCTGCTGCTGATCCTGATCGTGATGGTTCTCAACCTGGTGGCGCGACTGGTCTACAGCCGCTACCGAACAGAGATCAAATAAACGGTGGAGAAAAGGAGACCCGAGGACATGTCCGGACCGACTGAAGCGGCTCCCACGGAGGCCGAGCCCGTGACCGACCCGGCACGCGGCCAGGTCCGCACGCCGCTTCCGGCGCCGACCGTCGAGCGCAGGACCGCCGCGGGGCGCCCGGCGAAGACGATCGAGGCGAAGCAGCTGAACCTCTTCTACGGCGACTTCCACGCGGTCGAGAACGTCTCGGTGACGATCGAGCCGAACAAGGTGACGGCCCTGATCGGCTCCTCCGGCTGTGGCAAGACCACCTTCCTACGCTCGCTCAACCGCATGCACGAGCTCGTCCCGGGCGCCAGGGTCGAGGGTGAGATCACCCTCGACGGCGAGGACATCTACGGTCGCGGCATCGACCCGGTCCAGGTCCGCCGGCTGGTCGGCATGGTCTTCCAGTCGCCCAACCCGTTCCCGACGATGTCGATCTACGAGAACGTCGCCGCCGGCCTCAACCTCAACGCCAGCCGGGTGAAGAAGGTGGACAAGGACGTCATCGTCGAGCGCAGCCTCAGCGGCGCCCACCTCTGGGACGAGGTCAAGGACCGCCTCGACAAGCCGGGGTCGAGCCTCTCCGGCGGCCAGCAGCAGCGGCTCTGCATCGCCCGCGCGATCGCGGTCGAGCCCGAGGTGCTGCTCATGGACGAGCCCTGCTCGGCCCTCGATCCGGTCGCGACCCTGGCGATCGAGGACCTGATCGGCGAGCTCAAGAGCCGCTTCACGATCGCGATCGTCACCCACAACATGCAGCAGGCCGCCAGGGCCAGCGACGTCACCGCCTTCTTCAACCTGGAAGAGACGGGAAAGCCCGGCCGCCTGGTCGAGATCGGCGCCACCGAGACGATCTTCACCAGCCCGACCCAGAAAGCGACCGAGGACTACGTCAGCGGGAGGTTCGGCTGATGCCGGACGGGATCAGGGCCGAATACAAGGAAGAACTCGAAGCGCTCGAGGCGAGCGCCCTCGGTGGCCTCGACCTGGTCAGCGCCGCGCTCGAACGGACCTGCGAGGCGGTCGAGCACCAGGACGTCGAGCTGGCCCAGATCGTGATCGCCGACGACGACCGCATCGACGGCCGCTACCTCGAGGTGCACCAGGCCCTGATCACCCTGCTCGCGACCCAGTCGCCGGTGGCGACCGACCTGCGCCTGATCTCCGCCCTGCTTCACGTGCTGAAGAACGTCGAGCGGATGGGCGACCAGTGCGTGAACATTTGCAAGGTGATCCCGCTCTCGGGCAACGAGCCGCCCAAGGACGAGGCGATGGTCAGCCTGATCCTCAACATGGGGCGCCAGGCGCGCGCCTTGATCAGCCAGGCGAAGCGGGCCTTCGAAGGCCGCGACACGGCGATGGCGCAGGACCTGGTGCGCCAAGACGACGTCGTCGATGACCTCAACCGCGAGTGCTTCCGCCTCGCCCTGGAGATCGGCGAAGACGCCGATCGGCGCGAGTGGGCGATGACGATGCTGCTCGCGGCCCGCGCGATCGAGCGCATCGGCGACAACGCCGTCGACATCGGCGAGCAGGTCGCCTTCGTCGTCACCGGGCTCTTCCGCGAGTTCGAGGACGCCTCTCATCCCGCCTAGTTCTCCTCGTTTGCGGCTTCCCCCGCGATTGAGATCCGAGTTGTTTGGGAAGATGAAAGGCGCCCCCGGGATGCTCTGCGCCGCGATCGACATCGGTTCCAACACCACCCGCGTGCTCGTCGCCGAGCCCGTCGATGGCCAGTTGAAGAAGGTGATGGAGCAGCGTGCCTACACGCGCATCAATAAGGCGCTCGACGAGGACGGCGCGATCCTCGACCAGAAGGTGGCCGAGGTCGGCGAGATCGTCGCCACTCAGGTCAGGCTGGCGCGCGAGCTCGGCGCCGAGACGATCCGGGCCGTCGCCACAGCCGCCGTCCGCGAGGCCTCCAACGGGACCGCGGCGGCGCGGCAGATCGGCGCCGCGGCCGGGGTCGAGGTCGAGATCCTCAGCGAGGAGGAGGAGGGCAGGCTCTCCTTCATCGGCGCCACCAAGACCCTCGGCCACCCGGTCTCGGGCACGGTCGGCGTCGTCGACGTCGGCGGCGGCTCGACCGAGGTGATCCTCGGCGAGGTCCACGCCGGCGCCGGCGAGGTCCGTTCCTGGAAGGTCGGCTCGGGCGCGCTGGCCGACGAGATGATCTCCTCCGACCCGCCATCGGCCGCCGAGATCCGCAAGGTGCGCGACCGCATCGACGAGATCTTCGACGGGGTCGAGCTCGACCACCCGGCCCAGGCGGTCGCGGTCGGCGGCTCGGCCACCTCGCTGCGCAGGCTGGTCGGCGCCGTGCTCGAATACGAGACCCTGGAGCGTGGCGTGCGGGTCCTCTGCGGCGATCCGGCCGCCGATGTCGCCCGCCGTTTCGAGCTCGACCCGGAGCGGGTGCGGATCCTCGCCACCGGCGTCCTGCTGCTGGAGAAGATGTCGGAGCTGCTCGGCCAGCCCCTCCAGATCGGCAAGGGCGGCCTGCGCGAGGGGGTCATCCTCGACCTCCTCAACGGCAACGCCAACGGCTCCTCTCCGCAGCGCCTCGCGGCGTAGTTTCGGGCGATCCGCCGAGCGTCAGCCCGGCGCGTCGCGTCCGAGCCGCTCGAGAGCGTCGCCGTCGAGCCGCAGCATCCGCCACTGATCTAGCCGCTCGGCGCCGAGGCCGTCGTAGAAGTCGAGCGCCAGGTCGTTCCAATCGAGCGCCGCCCATTCGATCCGCGGCCAGTCGCGCTCGATCGCGAGCGCCGCGATCCGGGCGAAGAGCGCCCGGCCGACGCCGCCCTTGCGGCTCTGGGGACGCACGTAGATGTCCTCGATCCAGATCCCGGCCCGGCACTCGAAGGTCGAGAAGCTGCCGCAGATCAGGGCGTAGCCGGCCGCCTCGCCTTCGATTTCGGCGATCAGCGCCTCCGCCGTCCGCGCCTCGAACAGTTCGCGGCGCAGGATCTCGGCGCTGCCGCTCACCTGGTCGGCCAGTTTCTCGTAGGTGGCGAGCTCGACGATCAGCTCGAAGATCGTCTCGACGTCGGTATCGAGCGCCGGCCTGATCGTCAGCTCCTGGTCCGCCGCCGCCATTCCCCTCGCAGTCTAGGTCCATCCGAATCGCATCAAGTTCGCCATGCGATGCATGGTCAACTTGATGCGATTCGGCGATGCGATTCGGCGATGCGATGCACGGTCGACCTGATGCCGTCCGGCGCAGCGGGTCGTGTGAACGGGATGTTCACGCCGGGTTCCCCGCTGGTTCACAACTTTTCCCTGCTAATCGTGAATTATCAGGGGACCGGACGAACGAGAACAGGGAGACGCCGATGACTTCCCGAGTTGACATGCACTGCCATTCGACCGCTTCGCAGCTCTCCAGGCTCGGGGTCCAGCGCAGCCTCGGGCTGCCCGAGTGCGCGACGCCGCCCGAGGAGGTCTACGCCCTGGCCAAGCGCCGCGGGATGGACTTCGTGACGATCACCGACCACGACACGATCGACGGCTGCCTCGAGCTGGCCGGCCGTGCCGACTGCTTTATCTCCGAGGAGCTGACCGCCCGCTTCGCCGGCGAGCCCCAGGCGGTTCACGTCCTCTGTTACGGGATCACCCCCGGAGACCACGAGTGGCTGCAGGCGAACGCCGGCGACGTCGAGGCCTGCGCCGCATACCTTCGGCGCAACGAGATCGCCTCCGCCCTGGCGCATCCCTTCTACAACGTCGACGCGCCGCTGACGCGGCGCCACCGCCGCCGCCTGGCCGAGCTCTTCCCGGTCTGGGAGGTCCGCAACGGGTCGCGGGCCGCCGAGCTCAACATGCCGGCGGTGATCTATGTCGACACCCACGGCGGGGCCGGGATCGGCGGCTCCGACGACCATGCCGGCGTGGACATCGGCCGCACCTTCACCGAGGCGCCGGCCGCGTCTACGCCGGAAGAGTTTCTCGCCCACCTGCGCGGCGGCCGGGTCGAGCCCGGCGGCGAACAGGGCTCGGCCGCGAAGTGGGCGCACGCGGCGATGGCCCTGGCGACGCGCGCTCTGGTTCTGGACGGCGACCCGCCGCCCGCCGCGAGCGAAGACGGGCCACAGGCGTCGCCCGACCCGGCCGCGGTGCTGCGCATCGCCCAGCGGGTGATCGGCGAGGGCGCCGCCCGCGAGGGCAAGGTCGCCACCGACATCGGCCCCGACGATGCCCGCACCCTGCTCGAGTCCTGGCTCGCCTCGGTCGGGGTCGAGCTGCGTGGCGGGGAGCTGATCGCCCACCTGCAGTCCGAGGGCTTCCGCCACGCCGACCTCTACCGCCGCGCCCGCCGCACCCACGAGCGGCGCCTGCGCCTGGCGGTGCGCGGCGCCGAAGCGGAGGCGAGGGCGGGAGGCAGTGTGCTCGCCGCCGCCCAGGGGCTGTTCGACGCGGTTCTGCCGGCGATCCCCTACGCGCCGGCGACCGCCTTCCTCGGCGCCGAGAAGGCGAAGCTGGCGGCCCGGCCCGAACGGCCGCGAGTGGCCCTGATCGCCGACGGCATCGAGGCCATGCACGGCGTCACCCGGACGATCGAAGCGATCCGCGAGCGTGGCGTCCCCGGCTTCGAGGTCGAGGTGCTCGGCACCGACCCGGGCGTCGACCGCCGCCTGCCTGCCGCCGCCGAGCTCACGGTCCCCTTCTACGAGGGGATGCGGCTCGGGGTCCCGGGCCTGCCTGAGATGGTCGAGACGCTCGCCGACGGGCGCTACGACCTGGTCCACGTCACCGCCCCCGGCCCGGCCGGGGTCAGCGCGGCGCTGCTCAGCCGCGTCACCGGGACGCCGCTGATCGGCAGCTACCACACCGAGCTCGGCGCCTACGCGGCGATGCGCAGCGACGACGCCGGGGTCGGCGCCGCCGCCCGGGTCGCGCTCGGCGCCTTCTACGGCGCTCCCTCGGTCGTCCTCTCGCCGAGCCCGGCAGCCGACCGCTCGCTGCTCGAGCTCGGCGCTTCCGCCGCGCGGCTCGGCCGCTGGGAGCGCGGCGTCGACGTCTCCAGCTTCGACCCCGGCAAGGCCGACCCGGCGGCGTTCCCGGGTGAGGTCAAGGTCCTCTACGCCGGTCGTCTCACCCGCGAGAAGGGGATCGACCTGCTCGCCGAGAGCTTCCTGCGCGCTCACGCCCACGACCCGCGGCTGCACCTGCTGCTCGCCGGCGGCGGCCCGGAGGAGGGCGAGCTGAGGGCCAGGCTGGGGGAGCGGGCGACCTTCCTCGGCTGGCTCGAGGGGGAGGGGCTGGCCCGGGCCTACGCGAGCGCCGACCTCTTCCTCTTCTGCTCGTCGACAGACACCTACGGGCAGGTCGTGGTCGAGGCCGGGGCCAGCGGCCTGCCGGTCGTCGCCGTCGCCGAGGGCGGGCCGGCTTCGCTGATCGAGAACCGCCACACGGGAATGCTCTGCCGGCCGGATCCCGACCACATCGCCGGCACCGTGCTGCAGCTTGCGGCCTCGCCGCCGCAGCGCCGCCGGCTCGGAGCCGCGGCCGCCCGCGCGGCCGGCGCCCGCTCCTGGGAGCGCGCCCTCGAGCAGCTCGCGAGCGGCTACTCCCGTGCCCTGGCGCCGGCGGCCGGGCAAGCCTCCGTTCGCGCCGCCTGAGCGGCCGGGAGTCGCGACGTGCGCGGGTACGATGGAGCGATCGACGACTCGAGCCTCTTCTTCAATCGCGAGCTCTCCTGGCTCGACTTCAACCAGCGGGTCCTCGAACTGGCGGAGGACCGAGTCGGTGCCTTTGCTGGAGCGGCTCCGCTTCTGCGCGATCTACGCCTCGAACCTCGACGAGTTCTTCATGGTCAGGGTCGCCGGCCTCTTCGACCAGCTCGACGCCGGCATCGACGCCCGCGGTCCCGACGGCCTCGCCCCGAGCGAGCAGATCGACGCGATCCAGGCCCGCGTGCTCGAGCTCGACGAGCGCCTCCACCGCTGCTTCACCGGCGTGCTGCGGCCCTCGCTCGAGGGTCAAGGCATCCGCCTCGTCACCCTGGGCACGGCGAGCGAGCAGGAGCGACGTGAAATCGACGAGCGCTTCCACGAGCAGATCTTCCCGGCGCTGACGCCGCTGGTGATCGGCCTCGGCCGGCCCTTCCCCTACATCTCCAACCTCTCGCTCAGCCTCGGCGTGCTGCTGCGCGATCCCGAGAGCGGCACCGAGATCATCGCCAGGGTCAAGGTCCCGAAGGAGCTGCTCGGGCGCTTCCTGCCGGTCGGCGAGGAGGGCACCGCGTTCGTCCCGCTGGAGGAGGCGATCGCCGCCAACCTCGACGCGCTCTTCCCCGGGACGGAGGTCATCGACCATGGCTTCTTCCGCGTCACCCGCGACGCCGACTTCACCGTCTCCGACGAGGCCGACGACCTGCTGCAGGCGGTCCAGGACGAGATCCGCCGCCGCCGCTTCGGCGAGGTCGTGCGGCTCGAGATCGCCGCCGGGATGAACTCGAAGCTGCGCGAACAGCTGATCGACGCGCTGCGCCTCGAAGAGCGTGAGGTCTACGACGTCGACGGCCTGGTCGATCTCGGCGACCTCGGCAAGGTCGCCGACCTGCCGGGCAAGGCGGAGCTCCGTTTCGAGCCCTGGACCCCGGTGACGCAGCCGCGCCTGCAGGGCGAGGACGACGAGCCGGTCGATATCTTCGCCGCGATCCGGCAGGGCGACATCCTCGTCCACCACCCATACGACTCCTTCGCCAGCTCGGTCGAGCGCTTCGTCGTCCAGGCGGTCGCCGACCCCGACGTGCTCGCGATCAAGCAGACGGTGTACCGGACCAGCGACGACTCGCCGCTCGTCCCGGCCCTGATCCGTGCCTCAGAACGGGGCAAGCAGGCGGTCTGCATGGTCGAGCTCAAGGCCCGCTTCGACGAGGAGGCGAACATCCACTGGGCGAAGTCGATGGAGGAGGCCGGTGTCCACGTCGTCTACGGCATCCCCGGCCTCAAGACCCACGTCAAGGCGATCGTCGTCGCCCGTCGCGAGGGCGACCGCGTGCGCGAGTACGTCCACATCGGCACCGGCAACTACAACCCGACCACGGCCCGCCTCTATACCGACTTCGGCCTCTTCACCGCCGACTCCGAGATCGGCGCCGACGTCGCCGAGATGTTCAACTTCCTGACCGGCTACGGGCGGCCCGCCGAGTACCGCAAGGTGATGGTCTCGCCGACGACGATGCGCGATCGGATGATCGCCGAGATCGAGCAGACGGTCGCGGCCCACCGCGCCGGTGAGCAGGCGCGGATCGCGCTGAAGATGAACTCGCTGGTCGATGCCGCCTGCATCCGCGCCCTCTACGACGCCTCGCAGGCGGGGGTCAGGGTCGACCTCAACGTGCGCGGCATCTGCTGCCTGCGGCCGGGTGTGCCGGGGGTCTCCGAGAACATCCGGGTCGTCTCGGTCGTCGGCCGCTTCCTCGAGCACTCGCGCGTCTACGCCTTCCAGCGCGGCGAGGAGACGCGGGTGCTGATCGGCTCCGCCGACCTGATGCCGCGCAACCTCGACAGCCGGGTCGAGCTCGTCGTGCCGGTCGAGGACGCCGCCCTGCGGCACGAGGCCCTCGACGTGCTCGAGCGCTGTTTCGCCGACGAAACGAACTCCTGGGAGCTGGCGGCCGACGGCACCTGGACCCGCGGGCAGCCGACCGCGTCGGAGCCGCGCAGCGTCCAGGCCGAGCTGCGCGATTGGCACGCGGCCCGGGCCGGCGAGCACCTCGCCGCCGCCGCCGGCTGAGACGCGCTTCCTCCTGCCCTACCTCTAGGATGGGTCGGTGCCGCGCCTCTCGCTACTGCCACGCGACCGCACCTTCTTCGACCTCTTCATCCAGGCGGGTCAGAACTCCCTACACGCCGCCCGCCTGCTCGACCAGATGATGCACCGCTGGCCCGACGACGAGGGGATCGGCCGCGAGGTGCTGAAGGCCGAGCAGGAGGGCGACAAAATCACCCACGACATCATCAAGCGGCTCAACAACACCTTCGTCACGCCGATCGACCGCGAGGACATCTACGGGCTGGCGACCCAGATGGACGACATCGTCGACTACACCGAGGAGGCGGCGGACTTCCTCGCCCTCTACAAGATCGAGGCGCCGATGGCGCAGGCCCAGGACCTGACCAAGGTGCTGGTCGAATCCTGCGAACAGCTCGCCGTCGGCCTCGAACACCTGCCCGACTTCAAGGACCTCGACAAATACTGGATCGAGATCCACCGGCTGGAGAACGAGGGTGACCGGATCTCGCGCGACGCCGTCGCCTCGCTCTTCTCGAACGGGATCGACCCGATGGTCGTGATCCGCTGGAAGGACATGTTCGCCGTGCTCGAGAACGCGATCGACGCGACCGAGACGGCGGCGCAGATCATCGAGGGCATCGTCATCAAGAACTCATGACGGCCCGTGGTGACGCCATACGGCGTCCTCGGTCGCTCGCGTGCGGAGCACGCTTCGCTCCCTGCGTCCTGGTCTGGCGCCACCACGGGCTCGTCAGCAATGCCGGGTGACGTGATCCTCGTCACAGCGTTCCGAAATATCGGTTGGTCACCGTGAGTTCGGACATCATTCTCGTGATCGTCGTCGGTACGGCGATCGCGTTTGATTTCACCAACGGCTTTCACGACACCGCCAACGTCGTCGCCACCTCGATCTCGACCGGGGCGGCGCGGCCGCGGGTGGCGATCGGGATCGCCTCGCTGCTCAACTTCGTCGGCGCCTTCATCTCGATCTCGGTCGCGGCGACCGTCGCCAATGACGTCGTGGACGCCGCCGTGGTGACGCCGACGGTGGTCTTCGCCGGCCTGATCGGGGCGATCTCCTGGAACCTGACCACCTGGTATTTCGGCCTGCCCTCGAGCTCCTCGCACGCGTTGATCGGCGGCGTCGTCGGCTCGGCGGTCGCCGCCGCCGGGCCCGGCGCCGTGATCGCCGAAGGCCTGGTCGGCAAAGTCCTGGTGCCGGCCGTGATCGCGCCGATCCTCGCTTTCCTCGTCGCCGGGATCTCGATCGGGCTGGTCTACCGCGTCGTCGGCCGCCAGCGCCCCGGGGTCGTCACCCGCGGCTTCCGCTACGGGCAGATCGTCTCCGGCGGCCTCCTGGCGCTCGCCCACGGGACCAACGACGCGCAGAAGACGATGGGCATCATCACCCTCGCGCTGGTCGCCAATGGCACCCTCGCGGCCGGCTCCGACCCGCCGATCTGGGTGATCGTCGCCTCGGCCTCGGCGATCGCGCTCGGCACCTACAGCGGCGGCTGGCGGATCATCAAAACCACGGGAACGCGGATCATCAAGATGGACGCCGCCCAGGGATTCGCCTCGCAGGGGGCGGGGGCCGCGGTGATCCTCGCCTCGACCCACTTCGGCTTCCCGCTCTCGACCACCCACGTGATCAACGGCGGCGTGATGGGCGCCGGGGCGGGGAAGCGGGTCTCCGCCGTGCGCTGGGGCGTCGCCGGCAACATCGTCTTCGCCTGGCTGCTCACCCTGCCCGCAGCGGCCGCGATCGGCGCCGCCGTCTACGGGCTGACCAGGATCTTCGGCACCGGCGCCCTGGGCCCGGTGCTGGTCACCCTGCTCGCCCTCTCGCTGGTCGCCGCCGCCTTCGCCCGCCGCTCGCAGCAGGGATCGCCGGTCCCGGCGGGTTGAGATGCTCGCCGAGCTGGTCCAGACCAAGGAGCTGACCGAGACCGTCGTCGCCTCGCTGCTCGCCGGGATCGGCGTCACGGTGATCTTCTCGGTGGCGATCTGGGGCGCGGCCCGCTTCATCGACCTCAGCCGCAGCGAACGGCGGCTGGCGGCCGGGGGAGCGGCGGCGACGACGGCGCTGGCGCTGGCGGCGACCGCCGCCGCGGTCGTCCTCGGCATCGTCGTGATGACCAGCAAGTAGGAAGCCGCGCGCCCGCGGCGTAGACTTTTGCCATGCGCAATCTGCGCAACGTCTCGATCATCGTGCTGCTCGCCCTCGTGGTCGCCTTCGCGCCCAACGGTGGCAACGCGGCGGAAGTGATCCTGACCGCGATCACGATGGGCTTCCTCGCCGGGATCGCCTGGACGGTCTACGCCCTCAGCCGCGAGAACGAGCTCACCCTGGCGGCGCTGAGCGACGGCCGCCGCGCGATCCTCTACGGCGCTCTCGGCATGCTCGCCCTGCTCGTCGCCGGCAGCGACGAGCTCTTCTCGACCGGCGGCGGCACCGTCGCCTGGGTCTGCCTGCTGGCCGCCTCCGTGGCGGCGATCTGGCGGGTCTGGACCGAAGCGAACACCTACAACTGACCCGCGTGGGACGCTCTCGCAGAGCCGCGATCCTCGCCCTGGTCGGGCTGGCCTCGCTGCTCGGCGCCACGGCCGCGCTGGGCGCCCTGGGCGGCAACCGGGTCCTGGTCAGGGCCGACATCCTCTCCGACGGGCTGACCTACCGACCGCACGCGCTGCAGCTCTCCGGCGACGGCACCTTCTACATCTACGCGATCAGGTGGCAGGCCTACGGCGGCGACGTCGCCTCGGGGCCGGCCCGTGCCTACGTCCGCGGCTGCACGCCGTACTGCGCGATCGGCAAGGTCTTCCACCCGAAGGCCGAGGTCCGGCTCAGCCGGGTGACCGAATGCGAAGGCCATCGCATCTACGCCCACCTGCGCTACGCGGTCCGCGGGAGGATCCCGAAGGGGTTCCGGCGCCACGGCGATTACTCGCTGTTGCCGACCGACGAACGGGGCGAACCGACCTGCTGAGCCCCTCGGCGGGCGGATGGTGCGTCGTCCGGTGCCGAATCGTCCGATTCCGCGCGCAACCCGCGCGGCCGCCGCTGGGACCGTGGACGGGTGGCGGCGACAGGAGATCGGAGCGGTGAGCGCGGCAGCGCCTCGGTCGAGCTGATCGGGGTCCTGCCGTTCCTGTTCCTCGCCCTCGCGGTCGCCGCGCAGTTGGGGATCGCCGGGCAGTCCCTGTGGTCGGCGGCGGTGGCGGCGCGGGCGGGGGCGCGGGCGGCGCTTGTCGGCGGCTCCGCCGAGCGGGCGGCGCGGGCGGCATTGCCACCGCCGCTGCGGGCAGGGGCCCGGGTGGGGGAGGGCGGGGGCGTCGAGGTCGAGGCCCCGGTGCCGGGCCTGATGCCCGGCATGCCTTCCTTCACGGTCAGCGCGAGAACGAGGCTGGGGCCGGGTGGCTAGGGAGAAGGGGCAGGCGACGGTCGAGCTGGTCGCGGCGCTGCCGGCGCTGCTGCTGGCCGGCTACATCGCCTTCCAACTGCTCGCCACGGGCTACGCGCTGACCGAGGCCGATTCCGCCGCCGAGGCGGGGGCGCTGGCACTCGCCTCGGGGCGCTCGGCGGTGCGGGCCTCGCGTCAGGCGCTGCCGGGCTGGGCCGCGGGCGGCGCCGAGGTGACGGTCCGCGGGGAGCGGGTCACGGTGCGGCTGCGGCCGCCCTCGCTCTCGGCCGCGCTCGGGGAGCGGCTGGCGGTCGAAAGCACGGCGGCGGCACGCGAGCGGTGACCGGGCCGGTCGTCCTCACCAGCTGGGTCGGCGGGGCGGAGGGCTCGCGCGCCGTCGCCGCGGCGCTCGCCTGCGCCGGCTCCGACCCGGGCTCGGCGGCGCTGCTGATCGAGCTCGGCGACGAGCGGCCGCCGCGGCCGGCGCTGATCGCCTCGGCCGCGGCAAGAGCGCTGGAGGAGCGCCTCGGCGCCCACCTGCCTGGCGCGGCAGTCGCCTCCCGGGGTCATATCTGCCACCTGGCGCTGCCCCTCGCCGAGGGCTCGCTGGAGCAGGCACGCGCGGCGCTGCCGCTGGTTCGTGAGACGGCGGCGGTGGTCCACCTCACGCCCGAGTTGATGCGCCAGGCGCTCGCCGCTCGCTTCGAGGCGAGCGGCGTCCTGCTCCGCGCCGACCTCGGCGCCGACCGGGCACTGGCGTCGCTTGCCGTTCGCGGGCTGCTCGACGAGCGGCTGCGGGTCGGGGTGGCGAAGTCCCCGCTCGCCTGGGTCCCGGCCCGGCGTGCGATGTTCGGAGCCCTGCCGGCGGGTAGCCCGGGCGGTCTGCCGCGCAGCCTGAGCGCGCGGCTGCTCAGTACGGGCTGGGATATGGGTACGGGTACGGGTTTTCTTCTTTCGGAGGCGGAGTCGTCGTCGGCGGCGAAGGCTGGGGGGCCGTCGGTTGGGTCGTAGGCGGATAGGTGGGATAAGCCGGTTCGGAGGGGGCGGCTGGAGAGCCGGCTGCGCCGGAGGCGCTCGCGACGTGCCAGGTGCCGACGTCCTTGATGCCCTCGCCGTTGCCTTCGCCCATCTTCGAGTCGCCGCTGAAGCTGTAGAGCGGCCGGCCCCTGTAGGTCACCTGGAGGCGGCCGTCGGGGCGCCTGACCGTGCCCAAGTTGACCGGGCCGGTGGGCCTGACCCGCTTGGGGACGACCAGCGGGTGCCAGGCAGAGAGGCAGGTGCCGGTGCAGATGAACTTGCCGTGGACCTCGACGCTGAGGCTGTAGAGGGTGCGGCCTCGCAGGTTGGCGAGAACCGTCTGCCCCGATTCGGCTTCGGCCGCCTTGACCACCCGCCTGCTCGCCGTTGACGAGGCGATGGCGAAGCTCGACCCGATCGCCGCGGCGGCGGCGAAGACGACCAGGGCGAGACCGACCGGACGCGAAACCCGTGACCCGAAACTCATTGCTTGACCTCCTCGGTTGACGTGCTCGCCCGGTGTACGTCGTCGGCTCCGAAATGGTTCGCCCCGGTGCTCAATCGCTCCAGTGAGCGCGCAACCCGCGCGCTCGACCCGGGCAAGGTCGAGCGATGGGCTTGGGCGAAGAGAAGGGACAGGCGCTGCCCCTGGCGCTCGGCGCCTGCCTGGTCCTGATCGCGGCGGCGATCGCCCTGGTCGCGATCGCCGGCGCCGTCACCGGCAAGGGCCGGGCGCAGCGTGCGGCCGACCTGGTCGCGATCTCCGCAGCGCGCTCGATGCGCGACGACCTGCCGCGGCTGCTCTCGCCGCCGACCCTGCCAGACGGCCTGCCCAATCCGGCCCACATGGAGAAGGCCGTCTACCTCTGGCGGGCGCGGCTGGCCGCCTACGCCGCGGGGCGTGCCAACGCGGTCGGTCCGGCAAGGCTGCGGGTCTCGTTTCCCGACCGGCTCTCATTCGCACCGGTGCGGGCCCGCGCGGTTGTCCTCGCCGAGCTCCGGGTCGGCGGCTCGCGGCACGCGGTCGAGGCCGCTGCCGTCGCCGAAGCGGCAGCGCCGCCGGCGCTGCCTTTCGGCGCGATGCCGAGCGTCGCCGCCGGTGGCGGCTACTCGGGCCCGCTCGTCTACCGCCAGGGAGAGGGGATGCGCCCAGATGTCGCCGCCGCCTACGACCGGATGGCCGCGGCCGCCGCGAGGGCCGGCCTGGCGCTGGTCGTCAACTCGGGCTTCCGCTCCGACGCCGAACAGGCGGCGCTCTTCGCCGCCCATCCCGACCCGCAGTGGGTGGCGCCGCCGGGGCACTCGCTGCACCGCTGCGCGACCGAGCTCGACCTCGGTCCCGAAACCGCCTACGGCTGGCTCGCCGCCAACGCGGCCTCCTTCGGCTTTGTCCAGCGCTACTCCTGGGAGCCCTGGCATTTCGGTCTCAGTGCCGGCCCTGCACCATGCTCGGACGCCGGCGACGCGCTCGCGTCTGGAGGCGACGGCTCGGTCTCCGGCCTCGGCGGGCTGCCCGCCTTCGTCCCGGCCCGCTTCCGCTCGCCACTGCTCGACGCCGCGAGCCGCTGGAACGTCTCCGCCGCCCTGCTCGCCGCCCAGCTGATGGCCGAGTCGAACTTCAACCCGTTCGCGACCTCCTCGGCCGGGGCCGAGGGCATTGCGCAATTCATCCCGAGCACCGCCGCCGCCTACGGCCTCGACAACCCCTACGACCCGCTCGCCGCGATCGACGCCCAGGCGCACCTGATGTCGGACCTGATCCACCAGCTCGGCTCGCCCCAGCTCGCGCTCGCCGCCTACAACGCCGGCCCGGCCCCGGTCGAAGCCTGCGATTGCGTCCCCTCGATCCCGGAGACGGCGGCCTACGTCAGCCGCATCCTCGCCTTGCTCGGCGGCGCCGGAGCCCTGGCGCTGCCGGGCTTCGAAGTGAGGCTGGTGGCGTAGGCCCGCGAAGTCGACCTACCCGACCGGCGGCATCGGCGGCGGCAGGCCCTTCCAGCAGGGCGGCAACGGCCTGGAAGGCGGCGTGGCGGGCGGCCGGCAGGTCCGGAAAAAGGCCTTCGAAATCGGGCCCTTGAGGCCGCTCCAGCCGATCGCGCGGACGCGGAAGCGGTGGTGGCCGACGCCGACCCGGAATACGTTCGGCGAGTGGCAGGGCCTCATTCGGCGATCGTCCATCTCGCAGAGGAAGCCGCGCACCGAGGCGCGGCCGCGGGCGTAGAAGCGGAAGCGGGCGACGAACTTCCGCCCGCTGAACTCCTGTGGCCCGACCGGCCCCCTGGCGATCTGGGTTCGAGGTCGCTTCGGCCCCCGGTGCCGTTTGCCCGGCGCCTTCTTTTTCCCCACCGGGGTCGCCGAGGGGGTGAACGGGTCTTCGCTGGTGAAGATCTGGCCGTCGGCGGCCGCGATCGCGCAGAAGGAGATCGAGGGGCAGGAGACCCCCCACATCGCGTTCGACGCGAACGTCCCGTCGATCTGCGTGTAAGGGATCAGGTTGGTGAAGGTCCACTCGCCGGGCCCGCCGGCGGGGTCGGTCGAAGTCAGGACGTCGGCGTTGTTGTCGACGGCGACGCAGGCCGAGGCGGAGGCACAGTCGACTCCGGTTATCTGCACCGTGCCGCCGCCGGCGGTGCGCGGCCAGGCCGTGCTTGGGCCGGCCGGTTCGGTCGAGACGAGCAGGCCGCCGAGCGGGTTGCCGCTGACGCAGAGCACCGGCGAGGCACAGTCGACGTCGAAGAGGTTGCCCGGGACTTCCGGCGTCTGCACCTGTTGCCAGGCGCCGCCGAGAGGAGCGGACGAGCTGAGGATCTCGCCCCGGTCGTCCGGTTCGGGCCTGATGTTGTCACCGTTGTCGCCCACGGCTACGCAGAAGGCGGTCGAAAGGCAGGAGATGCCGCGCAGTTCGAGCGGGACCGGCAGCTGGGCCGTCGACCAGGCGGCCGGGCCGCCGGTGGGGTTCGTCGAGGTCAGGATCTTGGCGCCGCCGGCCGAGGCGGCGCAGAAGGTCGGCGAGGGGCAGGAGACGTCGTAGAGATGATTCCGCGGCCCGCTGGGGTTGAGGTTCGTGACGGCCCATTCGCCGATCCCGCCGGTCGGGTTGGACGAGGTGAGGATCAGCCCTTCGAAGCTGACCGCGACGCAGAGCTGCGGCGAGGGACAGGAGACCCCTTTGAGCTGATTCTGGTTCGGGCTGCCCGGCGCCGCCGAGGCTGACGACCGACCAGCCCGAGGCCGGACCGGTGGGGTCGGTGGTGCTGGCGATCGTGTTGTTGGCGCCGACGGCGACGCAGAGCGACGGGCTCGGGCAGGAGATCGCGAAGAACGGTTTCTGCCCCAGCTCCGAGAGCTGCCGTGCGGTCCAGGTGGCCGCGCCGGCGGGGCCGGGGCAGGCGACCAAGACCGAGAGGGCGCCGAGCGCCGAGATCAAGAGGACGCCGATTCGCCCACGCCGCCGTCCGTGACTCACTCCACGATCCTCTTCCGCGCCCTACACGCAGTTCGAAGCAATCCTGCCCCCTTGCCACTCGCCGAAGAGGCGAGCCCGTCGGTTCCCTCGCTTGAATCTTAGTCGGCGTCGCGCCCGGCGCCGCATAGGATCGGGCGGTGCCGACTCCGGACCCGGACCGCTTGGGAGGCATCGCCTGGGCTCGCCGCACCCGCGGCGCCCTGACCGCGCGTGAGCGGCGCCGGCTGCTCGGCGAGACGGTCCGCGGCCAGGCCGCCTATCTCGCCGGCCGCCTGAAGCTCGCCACCGGCAGGATCGCCCCCGGCGCCGCCGATATCGCGGTCGCCGACTTCAGCCCGCCCGACAGCGCTCTCGCCCGCTCGGCCGAGGAGGCCTGCCGGGAGCAGACGCCGGGGCTGATCGGGCACAGCCACCGGACCTGGCTCTACGGCGCGGCGCTGGCCGCGCTCGACCGCAACGAGCTCGAGCCCGAGCTCTTCTACGTCTCCTCTCTCCTCCACGACCACGGCATCGTCAAGCCGGTCGCCGGGGAGGACTTCACCCTGCGCAGCGCCGAGCGCGTCCTGCGCTGCGGCAAGGAGAGCGGCGCGCCGGCCGGCGCGCTGGAGAGGATCGCCGACGCGATCACCGCCCACGCGACGCCGGGGGCGACGATCGAGCGCGACGGGGCGCTCGGCTTCTACACCCAGGCCGGGGCGATGCTCGACCTCGGCGGCCTGCGGGCCGAGGACGTCTCCGACGCCTTCCGCGAGCAGACAGGCCGCCTCCATCCGCGCACCGGTGTCACCGCCGAGATCGCCTCGATGATCCGGGCAGAGGCCCGCGCCGTCCCCGCCGGGCGCTTCGCCCTCCTGCATCGCTGCGGCCTCGTGCCGCTGGTCAAACTGGCGCCCTTCAAGCAGCGCTGAAGGCCATAGACTCCCGGCAGATGGCGACGATGGAGATAGACGGCGTCGAGGGGATGCAGTCGGCGGTCGGGCAGGAGATCGGCCCCAGCGACTGGCGCACCGTCACCCAGGAGGACATCAACACCTTCGCCGAGCTCTCGGGTGACGACCAGTGGATCCACGTCGACGTCGAGCGGGCGAAGACCGAGAGCCCCTTCGGCACGACGATCGCCCACGGCAACCTGACCCTCTCGCTGGTCGACGGCTTCCGCACCAGCCTGATCTCCTCGACCGGCTTCGCCCTCGGCGTCAACTACGGCTGGGACAAGATCCGCTTCCCCGCCCCGGTGCCCGCCGGCGCCAGGGTCCGCGCCCGGGCCGAGGTCGTCTCCGTCGACGAGGTCGGCGGCGGCTGGTGGCAGGTGGTCACCCGCTTCACGCTCGAGGTCGAGGGCAACGAGAAGCCCTGCTTCGTCGGTGACTCCGTCACCCGCGTGATGGCCCCCGCGGCCGAGTAACCACGCCCAACCGCGGCCCGAGCAACCCGTCCAACCGCGGCCCGAGCACCCTGCTCCGGACCGCGGCCGGCCGTCGCCCTATTTGACGGTGAGCGTCCCTTCCATGCCCGCTTCGCGGTGCCCGGGGACGGTGCAGAAGAAGGTGTAGGTCCCTGGCTTCAGGTTCGCCGTCGCCGTCGTTGTGCCGTCGGAGACGAGTTCGGTTTCGCCGACGACCTTGCCGCTCGAGTCTTCGATCGCGACGTCGTGGCTGAGCTGCTGCGGGTTGTTGAATTCGATGTTGACGGTGCCCGCCTTGGCGGTCGCGGTCTTCTCCGTGTAGGCGAGCGCGCTGCCCGGCTCGGCTTCGAACTTGAGCGCGGTCGCTTTCGCGCTTTCCGCCGGCGGCGGGGCCGACGAGGACGAGGTCGTTTCGCTCGCTTCGGTCGAGGAGGTGTCGCTACTGCTGCCGCAGGCGACGAGGGCGGTGGCGGCAGCCAGCGCGAGGAGTAGGGCAAAGACCTTCTTCATGCGAGGTTCCTTTCGACTGGAAAAACGGCTCGGCAAAGCACTCTATCCCTGTTACGCCCGGCCGCCCGCCGAGGTTCAGCGACCGGTGAACTCGGCCTTCTCGCCGCCGAAGAAGGCCTTGACGCCGATCCTCAGGTCCTCGGTCGCCATGCTGTCGGCGATCCCGTGGCGCTCGAGCTGCAGGTGCTCGGTCATCCCGTTCTCGATGCTGACGCCGACCAGCTCTTTGACCTTGCGCACGTAGAAGGGGGCCTTTGCCGCCAGCTTCTCGGCCCGGGCCCTGGCGGTCTCGATCAGCTCATCGGCGGGGACCACCTCGCTGACCAGCTTCTCCTCGAGCGCCTGCTCGGGCTTGATGTTGGGGTCGTCGAGGAGTAGTTCCATCGCCCGGCTCGGGCCGACGATGCGGGGCAGGAAGTAGGTCATGCCGCCGTCCGGTGAGGCGCCGATGCGGCCGTAGGCGCAGGCGAGGAAGGCCGACTCGGAGGCGATCCTGATGTCGCAGGCGAGCGCCAGCGAGAAGCCGGCCCCGGCCGCGGCCCCGTTGACCGCGGCGATCACCGGGAAGGGGATCCTGCGCAGGTCGACGATCGCGTTGTGGAGTGCCTCGGCGCCGCGCCTGACCTCGGAGGGAAGGTCGACATCCTCGGCGGAGACGCCGTCCTGGAAGGTGTTGACGTCCCCGCCCGAGCAGAAGGCCGGCCCGTCGCCGGTGATGATCAGCGCCCGCAGCCCCGAGCGGTCGGCGAGCCAGCCGAAGATGGTCATCATCTCGAGGATCATCTGCGGGCTCATCGCGTTGAAGGTCTTGGGCCGGTCGAGCGTCAGGGTCCCGATCCTGCCGTCGATCTCCAACCGCATCGTCTCCATCTCGGGCGGCTTCACCGTCTGCGTGCTCATTCTTCTCCGTCTCTGTCGATGGGCTCCATTTGCGCCACTCCCGCGCGTGCTTTTCGGCCCGTCGGCGGTGTTCGGGTCCGAGTGGCGAGGAGCCTACTCTTTGGTCGGTGACGAAAGAGCGCACAGACGGCGGCGAAACCCGCGCCGAGCGGATCGCCCAGCGGCGCCGCGAACTGCCCGACTCGGCGGGCGTCTACCTCTTCTACGACGGCGACGGCGACCTGCTCTACGTCGGCAAGGCGCGCTCGATCCGCAAACGGATCGCCTCCCACTTCTCCGGCGGCGACACGCGCCTGACCTCGCAGATCGAACGCATCGACGTCCTCGTCACCGCCAACGAGGCCGAGGCGCTGCTCGCCGAGCAGAGCTTCATCAAGCGCCACCGGCCGCGCTTCAACATCCGCCTGCGCGACGACAAGTCCTACCCCTACGTCTGCGTCAGCCTCGACGAGGAGTTCCCGCGGGTCTACTTCACCCGCGAGAAACACCGCTCCGGGCGCGCCTACTTCGGCCCCTTCTCGAGCGCCAAGCGGGTGCGCGAGACGCTCGACCTGCTCGGCAAGCTGTTCCAGTTCCGCACCTGTGAGGGGGCTCGAGCCAGGCCGCCGCTCGGGCAACCCCTGCCTCGACTACTACATCAAGCGCTGCGGGGCGCCCTGCGTCGGCTATATCGACGGCGAGGAATACCGCCACAACATCGACGCCATCGTCGACTTCCTCTCCGGCCGCTACCGCCAGGTCGAAAAGGACGAGCAGGCGAAGATGGACGAGGCGGCGGCGGCGCACGAGTTCGAGCGCGCCGCGATCCACCGCGACCGGCTGACCGCGATCCGCTCGCTGTTCGAGCGCCAGCGGATCGCCGGCGGCACGGTCGGCACCGCCGACCTGATCGGCGTCGCCTCGGAGGGCGCCGACGCCAACGTCCAGGTCTTCCAGGTCCGCGACGGGATCCTCGCCGAGCGCCAGAGCTTCTACCTCGACAACCAGGCCGAACGCGAGCGCTCCGAGGTCGCCGAGGAGTTCATCGGCCAGTACTACTCGGCCTCGCCGGCGATCCCCCGCACGATCATCGTCGGCGCCTACCTCAAGGACAGGGTCGGGCTGCTCGCCGAGGCGCTCGGCGACCGGCGCGGCTCGCCGGTCGAGGTGCGGGTCGCCGAGCGCGGCGACAAACGCAAGCTGCTGGAGCTGGCCGAGCGCAACGCGAAGCTCGCCCTCGACCAGGACCGGCTGCGCCGCGAGCACCGGCGCCAGCGCCGGGTCGAGAGCCTCGCCGAGCTGCGCGAGGCGCTCGCCATGGACGAGCTGCCGGTACGGATCGAGGGCTTCGACATCTCCAATCTCGGCGGCGAGCACACCGTTGCCTCGATGGTGGTGTTCGAGGGGGGTGCGACCAAGAAGGCCGACTACCGCCGTTTTCGCGTGCGCGGCGAGCGCCCCGACGGGCCCGACGACTTCGCCTCGATGGAGGAGGTGCTGGGACGCCGGGTCGAGCGTTACCTCGAGGGGGCCGACCTCTCCCCACACGACGGCAAGCGCGACGAGAGCTTCGCCGCCCTGCCCTCGCTCGTCGTCATCGACGGCGGCAAGGGCCAGCTGGGGGCCGGGATGCGGGCGCTGCGGCCGCTGGTCGAGCGCGGCGTGACCGTGGTCGGCCTCGCCAAGCGGCTCGAGGAGGTCTACCTGCCCGGGCGCAGCGCGCCACTCGACCTGGCCGCCGACTCGGAGGCCTCGAAGCTGCTGCAGCGGGTCCGCGACGAGGCCCACCGCTTCGCGATCGACCACCACCGCGGGCGTCGCGACCGGGCGATGACCGGCTCGGTCCTCGACGAGCTGCGCGGGGTCGGCCCGGTCCGCAAGCGGGCGCTGCTCAAGCACTTCGGCACTCCGGAGCGCTTCATGGCCGCCAGCCGCGAGGAGCTCGAGGCGGTGCCCGGCGTGCCTGGCAAGCTGGCGCGTGAGATCCACGAGCAGCTCAACAGGACCGGCTAGGAGAGGGCATGGGGGAGACGGACGACAAAGCGGTGCGGTTGGTCGTGATCAGCGGTAACTCGGGCGCCGGCAAGTCGGAAGCGATCGCCGCCTTCGAGGACGGCGGCTACTTCTGCGTCGACAACCTGCCGCCGCGGATGATCGGCAGCCTCGGCGAGCTCTTCCGCCACCCGGGCAGCGGCGTCGAGCGCGCCGCCGTCGTCTCCGACGTGCGCGGCGGCGATTACTTCGACGACCTGCTCCAGGTTCTCGGCGAGCTCGAGGCCGACGGCCTCAAGCCCAAGGTGCTCTTCCTCGAGGCCGACGAGGAGACGCTCGTCGACCGCTACAAGGAGACGCGCCGCCGCCACCCGATGGCGCCTGACCGCAGCATCACCGAGGGCATCCGCGCCGAGCGCGAGCTGCTCGGGCCGCTGCGCGAACGGGCCGACGTCGTCATGGACACAAGCGACCTGAACGGGGCCGAACTGCGGCGGCGCATCGGCGAGGAGCTGCTGGGCCGCGACGAGGGCCCGAAGCTGGCGCTGACGCTGCTCACCTTCGGCTTCAAGAACGGGCCGCCGCGCGACGCCGACCTCACCCTCGACGTCCGCTTCCTGCCCAACCCCCACTACGTCGACGAGCTGCGGCCGATGACCGGCCTCGACCCCGAGGTGCGCGAGTACGTCGAGTCCGGAACCCAGGCCGGCGAGTTCTACGGCCACCTCCTGCCGCTGCTCGAGTTCCTCGTCCCGGCCTACGTCGCCGAGGGCAAGAGCCACCTGACGATCGCGATCGGGTGCACCGGCGGACGCCACCGCTCGGTCACCGTCGCCGACCGGATCAACCGCGATCTCGCCGGTCGCGACGACGTCGTGATCAGGGTCAAGAATCGCGACACCGGCCTCGACTCGTAAGAATCAGCCCTCGATGCCCGGGGCCTCCTCACCAGTCATAGAGATTCGCGGCCTGCGCAAGAGCTACGGCGATGCCGAAGCTGTGCGCGGGATCGACCTTCAGGTCGAGGCCGGCGAGGTCTTCGCCCTGCTCGGGCCCAACGGCGCCGGCAAGACGACGACGGTCGAGATCCTCGAGGGCTATCGCAGGCGCAGCGGGGGAGAGGTGAGCGTGCTCGGCGAGGACCCCGAGCGCGCCGGGCGCGACTGGCGGCAGCGGATCGGCATCGTCCTGCAGTCGAGCCGCCCGGACCCCTACCTGACCGTGCGCGAGGCGCTCGCCCTCTACGCCGGCTACTACGAGGCGCCGCGGCCGGTCGCCGAGGTGATCGAGCTGGTCGGCCTCGAGCAGCAAGGCCGACACCCGCTCGCGCAAGCTCTCCGGCGGCCAGCAGCGCCGGCTCGACGTCGGCATGGCGCTGGTCGGCGATCCCGACCTGCTCTTCCTCGACGAGCCGACCACCGGCTTCGACCCGACCGCGCGGCGCCAGGCCTGGGAGCGATCGCCGGCCTGCGCGACCTCGGCAAGACGATCTTCCTCACCACCCACTACATGGACGAGGCCCAGCGCCTGGCCGACCGGGTGACGATCATCGCCGCGGGCGAGATCGTCGCCCGCGGCACCCCCGAGGACCTCGGCGATCGCGAGAACCGGCCGGCGACGATCTCCTACCGCCGCGACGGCGAGGAGATCACGCTCGAGACCGCCGACCCGGTGCGGACGCTGCACGAGCTGACCGGACAGGCGCTCGAGCAGGGGGTCGAGCTCGAGGGGCTCGCGGTCAGCCGGCCGAGCCTCGAGGACGTCTACCTCGAACTGACGGAGGGCTCATGAGCCTCGTCCTGCACCAGTTCCGCTACGACCAGAAGGCCTTCTGGCGCAACCCCGCCTCGGTCTTCTTCACGGTGATGTTCCCCGTCCTCTTCTTCGTCATCCTCGCCGTCGTCTTCGGCTCGGAAACGGTCCACGTCCGCGGCGGGGTCGAGGCGACGACCTACTACGTGCCGGCGATCATGACCCTGGCGATCATCTCGGCGACGATGCAGACGCTGGCGATGACCCTCGTCATCGCCCGCGAAGACGGTCGCCTCAAGCGCGGCCGCGGGACCCCGATGCCGGCCTGGGTCTTCATCGCCGGGCGGATCGGCAACTCGATCGTCGTCGCCCTGCTGATGCTGATCCTGCTGGGCGCGATCGGCGCCGCCTTCTACGGCGTCGACATCCCCTGGGACCGGCTGCCGGCGATCCTGCTCACCCTGGTCGTCGGCGCCGCCGCCTTCTGCTGCCTCGGCATCGCGCTGACCGCCGCGATCCCCTCGCAGGACGCGGCCGCCCCGATCGTCAACGCCCTGCTGCTGCCGCTCTACTTCCTCTCCGGCGTCTTCATCCCCGAAGACCAGCTCCCCGACGGGGTGATCCACTTCGCCGACATCTTCCCGATCCGGCATTTCTTCGACGCCTTTCTCGACGCCTACGTGCCCGGCGCCGGGCCCTCGGTCTCCTGGGACAACCTCGCGGTGGTCGCCGTCTGGGGCGTTGCCGGCATCGTCCTCGCCGTTCGTTTCTTCCGCTGGTCACCGCCCGGCGGCTGAGGCCGCCGCGGGACCGGACGACCTTCCGCGAGGCCCGCGTATAGCCTCCGCGACCATGTTGCATCACGTCCTCCTCGAGGTCGCCGACCTCGAGAAAAGCGCCTCGTTCTACGACTCCCTGCTCGCCCCTCTGGGATGGCGTCGCCATTTCGAGGAAGACGGCACGATCGGCTGGGGAATCGCCAAACCCGTGTTCTTCATCGCCGACCACCACGAGCCCAAGCCGGGCTTCGGCCTGCTGAGCTTCTCCGGGCTCGGGATCGTCGCCGTCAAGGCCTCCTGGGAAGCGGGCGTTTCGGCCGGTGGCAAGAGCGTCAGCGAGCCCGGCGACACCCGCTCGCACGGCTCGGGCTCCTACTCTGCCTTCCTCAAGGACCTCGACGGTTACGAGATCGAGATCACCATCGGCGAGTAGCGCCGACTAGCATCGGCTTCCGAAAACGACTTAGGAGGGGTTTGACTTCATGGCTGTGAAGGTCGGCATCAATGGCTTCGGGAGAATCGGGCGCAACGTCTTTCGCGCCGCAAAGGCGGCGGGCGCCGACATCGACTTCGTCGCGGTCAATGACCTGACCGACCCCGGCACCCTCGCCCACCTGCTCAAGTACGACTCGATCCTCGGCCGCTTCCCCGGCGAGGTCGAGCTCGACGGCGACACGATCTCGGTCGACGGCGACGAACTCAAGGTCCTCTCCGAGCGCGACCCGGCCGACCTGCCGTGGGGCGATCTCGGCGCCGATGTCGTGATCGAGTCGACCGGCTTCTTCACCGCCCGCGACGACGCCGCCAAGCACCTCGCGGCGGGGGCCAAGAAGGTGATCATCTCGGCGCCGGCCAAGGAGCCGGACGTGACCGTCGCCCTCGGCGTCAACTTCGACGCCGAATACGACCGCGACAAGCACGACATCATTTCCAACGCCTCCTGCACGACCAACTGCCTGGCGCCGCTGGCCAAGGTGATCCACGAGTCGTTCGGGATCGAGCACGGGCTGATGACGACGATCCACGCCTACACCGCCGACCAGCGCCTGCAGGACATGCCGCACAAGGACCCGCGCCGGGCGCGGGCGGCGGCGCTCAACCTGATCCCGACGACGACCGGCGCGGCGAAGGCGGTCGGCCTCGTCCTGCCCGAGCTGAACGGCAAGCTGAACGGCTTCTCGGTCCGCGCCCCGGTCGCCACCGGCTCGGTCGTCGACCTGGTCGCGACGCTCTCCTCGCCGACCGACGCCGAGGCGATCAACGCCGCGGCGAAGGCCGCGGCGGAGGGCCCGCTGAAGGGGATCCTCTCCTACACCGAGGACCCGATCGTCTCGACCGACATCGTCGGCGACCCGCACTCCTCGATCTTCGACGCCGGGCAGACGATGGTCATCGGCGACGGCCAGATGATCAAGGCGGTCGCCTGGTACGACAACGAGTGGGGCTACTCCAACCGCTGCGTCGAGCTCGCGGGCAAGGTCCTCTGAGGCCCGCCGGGGGGGCTCTCCGGTGGCGATGACGAAGGCAAGCGTTCGCGAGGCCGAGGTCGCCGGCAGGCGGATCCTGGTCAGGGTCGACTTCAACGTTCCGCTCGACCACGGCCGGGTCGCCGACGAGATGCGGATCCAGGCGGCGTTGCCGACGATCGAACTGCTGCGCGAGCGCGGCGCCGCGATCGTCCTCGCCTCGCACCTCGGCCGTCCCGGCGGCAAGGTCGAGCCCTCGCTCTCGATGCGGCCTGTCGGCGAAAGGCTGGCCGAGCTGCTCGGCATCGAGGTGCACCAGGCGGCGGCCGTCGTCGGCGGTGACGTCGACGACGATGGCGACGGCGCTCGGCCCCGGCGAAGTGCTGCTGCTCGAGAACCTCCGTTTCGAGCCCGGCGAGACCGAGAACGACCCGAAGCTGGCCGGCGCCCTCGCCGGCCTCGCCGACCTCTACGTCAGCGACGCTTTCGGCGCCGCCCACCGCGCCCACGCCAGCACCGCCGGCGTCCCGGCCCTGATCCCCGGCTACGCCGGGCTGCTGCTCGAGCGCGAGCTGACCGAGCTCGGCCGCGTCGTCGAGTCGCCGCGCAAGCCGCTGGTCGTCGTCCTCGGCGGCGCCAAGGTCTCCGACAAGATCGGCGTGATCGAGCGCTTCCTCGAGATCGCCGACCGGATCCTGATCGGCGGCGCCATGTGCTTCAGCTTCTTCCGCGCGCAGGGGATCGAGACCGGCGACTCGCTGGTCGAGGAGGAGGGGATCAAGCTCGCCGCGGATGCCCTGGCGGCCGCCGAGGGGAGCGAGTGCGAGCTGGTCCTGCCCAGCGACCTCGTCCTCGGCAGGGCCTTCGACGCCGAGACCGAGCGTCGCGACAGCGACGCGGTCGAGGTGCCCGAGGGCTGGATGGGGCTCGACATCGGCCCCCGCTCCGCCGGCGCCTACGCCGAGGCGATCGCCGATGCCGGCACCGTGCTCTGGAACGGCCCGATGGGGGCGTTCGAGCTGGAGCCGTTCGCCGGCGGCACCCGCACCGTGGCCGAGGCGGTGGCCGCGGCGCCCGGAACGACGGTCGTCGGCGGCGGCGACTCGGTCGCCGCGCTGCGCCAGTTCGGCCTCGATGAGAAAGTGGACTGGCTGTCGACCGGAGGAGGAGCCTCGTTGGAGTTCCTGGAGGGAAAGAAGCTGCCGGGCGTGGAGGCGCTGCTCGATGCCTGAGCGGACGCCGTACCTGGCCGCCAATTGGAAGATGAACAAGACCGTCGCCGAGGCGGCCGAATTCGTCGACGCCCTGCTGCCGCGGATCGCCGCCACCCAGCACGACGTCGTCATCTGCCCGCCGTTCACGGCGCTCTCGGAGGTGGTCGAGCGCTCACGCGGGTCGGCGGTCAAGGTCGCCGCCCAGAACATGCACGAGGAGGACTCGGGCGCCTTCACCGGCGAGGTCTCGGCGCCGATGCTTGTCGAGCTCGACGTCAGCGCCGTGATCCTCGGCCACTCGGAGCGGCGTCAGTTCTTCGGCGAGACCGACGAGGCGCTGGCCCGCAAGGTGCCGGCCGCGCTCGCCGCCGGGCTCGAGCCGATCCTCTGCGTCGGCGAGACCGAGGAGGCGCGCGACGGCGGCCAGACCGAGGCGGTGCTCGAGCGCCAGCTGCAGGCCGACCTCGGCGCGATCGAGGGCGCCGACCTGGCGCGGGTCGTGATCGCCTACGAGCCGATCTGGGCGATCGGCACCGGCCGCACCGCGACCCCCGAGCAGGCCGAGGAGACGATCGCCTTCATCCGCGACGTCGTCCGCCAGCGCGGCGGCTCCGGCGACGAGCTGCGGATCCTCTACGGCGGCTCGGTCAAGCCCGCCAACGCCGCCGAGCTGCTCGGCCGGGCCGAGATCGATGGCGCCCTGGTCGGCGGCGCCGCCCTCGACCCGGAGGACTTCGCCGCGATCGTCGAGGCGGCGTGAGCGAGGCCGTCCCCTCGGTCGCGCTCGTCATCCTCGACGGCTGGGGCCTGGCCGAGCCCGGCCCCGGCAACGCGATCTCGCTCGCCCGGACGCCGGTCTTCGACGAGCTCTGGGCTCGTTACCCCCATACCCGGCTCTCCGCCCAGGGTCGCGACGTCGGCCTCCCCGACGGGCAGATGGGCAACTCCGAGGTCGGCCACCTCAACCTCGGCGCCGGCGCGATCGTCAAGCAGGACCTGGCCCGGATCGACGACGCGATCGCCGACGGCAGCTTCTTCGAAAACGAGGCGCTGCTCGCCGCCTGCGACCGTGCCCGCCGCAGCCCGCGCGGGCGCCTCCACCTGCTCGGCCTGGTCTCCGACGGCGGCGTCCACTCAGGCTGGGAGCACCTCGAGGCCGCAATCGAGCTCGCCTCGCAGGAGGGCGTTCCCGACGTCGTCTTCCACGCTTTCACCGACGGCCGCGACACGCTGCCCCACGGCGGCCGCGAGTACGTCACCCAGCTCGAACGCTGGCTGCGACAGGCGGGGCGGATCGGTACCGTCGGCGGCCGTTACTTCGCGATGGACCGCGACACGCGCTGGGAGCGGGTCAAGCTCGCCTACGACGCGATCGTCCACGCCGAGGGCCTGAAGGCGGAGTCGGGGATCGCCGCGGTCGAGGCCTCCTACGAGAACGGCGAGACCGACGAGTTCGTCAAGCCGACCGTGATCGGCGACTACGACGGGGTCGCCGAGGGCGACGTCGCGATCTTCGTCAACTTCCGCCCCGACCGCGCCCGCGAGCTGACCACGGCGCTGGCCGACCCGGAATTCGATGACTTCCCGCGCTCGGGCGGGTCGCTGCTCGAGCTGACGACGATGACCGAGTACCGCAAGGGCTGGCCCTACCCGGTCGCCTTCCCGGAGGCACGGCCGCAGACGACGCTGGCCGAGGTGATCTCGGAGGCGGGCGGGCGCCAGCTGCACGTCGCCGAGACCGAGAAGTACGCCCACGTCACCTACTTCTTCAACGGCGGCCGCGAGCAGGAGTGGGAGGGGGAGGAGCGGGCTCTGGTCGAGTCCCCTCGCGACGTCCCCACCTATGACCACAAGCCGCAGATGAGCGCCCGTGCCGCCGCCGACGCCTTCGTCGGCGGCTGGTCGGAGGGCGTCTACCGCTTCGGCATCATCAACTTCGCCAACCCCGACATGGTCGGCCACACCGGGGTGATCCCGGCCGCGGTCGAGGCGGTCGAGGCGGTCGACGCCTGCCTCGGCGACGTCGTCGCCGCGGTCGAGGCCTCCGGCGGCGCCTGCGTCGTCACCGCCGACCACGGCAACTGCGATCACATGCTCGAGCCAGACGGCTCCCCCAACACCGCACACTCGCTCAACCCGGTGCCGCTGATCGTCACCCACGAGGGCCCGGGCCTGCGGGACTGCGGCATCCTCGCCGACGTCGCCCCCACGATCCTCGACCTGCTCGGCATCCCCCAGCCCGGCCCGATGACCGGCCGCACCCTGATCTCTGACTCGCCGTGACCTCGCCCGCCGCGTGAGGGACGACGGGAACCGGCTGAGGTTCGAGGTCGAGGGGCGCGACGGGGCGGCTCGGGCCGGGGTCCTGCACACCGGCCACGGGCCGGTCGAGACGCCGGCCTTCATCCCGCTGGCGACGAAAGGGACCGTCCGCGGGCTCGAGTCCGAAGAGGTCGCCGGGCTCGGCTACGAGCTGATCCTCGGCAACACCTACCACCTCTTCGTCTCGCCGGGGCCGGAGCGGATCGAGCGGGCCGGCGGGCTGCACGGGTTCATGGGCTGGGACGGGGCGCTGATCACCGACTCGGGCGGCTTCCAGGTCTTCTCCCTCGCCCACGGCGGCGTCGCCGCCGAGGTCAAGGGCAGCGGCCGCCGCGGCGGCGGCGAGCACGGCTCGGTGGTCTCGATCGACGAGGACGGCGTCCGCTTCCGCTCCTATCGCGACGGCTCCGAGCTCTTCATCTCACCCGAGGTCTCGATGCGGGTGCAGGCGGCGCTGGGCAGCGACATCGCCCTCGTCTTCGACGAGTGCACGCCCTACCACGCCGACCGCGACTACACCGCGCGCTCGATGGAGCGCACCCACCGCTGGCTCGACCGCTGCCTCGAGTGGCATGCGGCCGAGGGCCCCGCCGGCCAGGCGGTCTTCGGCATCGTCCAGGGCGGCGTCCACGAAGACCTGCGCCGCGAGTCGGCGCAGGCGGTGGCCGCGGCGGGCGTCGACGGGATCGCGATCGGCGGCACCCTCGGCCGGGACAAGGAGGAGATGGCCGCGGTGCTGGCGATGACCGCGCCGCTGCTGCCCGAGGAGGCGCCCAAGCACCTGCTCGGGATCGGCGAGGTCGACGACCTGCTGACCGGGATCGGCCTCGGCCTCGACGTCTTCGACTGCGCCGTTCCGACCAGGCTGGCCCGGCACGGCAGCGCCATCGTCCCCGAGCCGGACTCCCGCTTCCGCCTCGACCTGCGCAAGGCCGGCTGGGAGGGCGACCGGAGGCCGATCGTCGAGGGCTGTCCCTGCCCCGCCTGCGCCCGCCACGACCGCGACTACCTGAGCTACCTCTCGCGCGCCGAGGAGCTGACCGCCGTGCGCCTGATCTGCGTCCACAACCTGACCTACATGCGAGCCCTCGTCGGCCGCGCCCGCGAGGCGATCCTCGCCGGCGCCTTCGGGCCCTACCGCGCCTCGATCCTCGCCGGCAACTCGCCCTTCGGCTGATCCCATCAAGTTCGCCATGCGATGCATGGCGAACTTGATGGGATTCCAGAACCCGGCCGGGGGGCGGCCTATTCGGATTCTTCTTCTTCGCCCGCTTCTTTGTTTCCGTTGACCAGGTCCTTGAATTCTTCGACCACCTTGTCGACCGTGTTGCCGGCGATTTCGCTGACCTTGACGCCGGTCGCCTTGTCGGTGGTGACGATCACGGCGGTCGCCACCGCGGCCGCGATCAGGACCAGGGCGACGAGCGCCAGCATCAGGCGGGCGAAGCGCGAGAAGACGCTGCGCTTGGGCGGCGCCGACCTCGCCACCGGGGCCGGCGGCGGCACCGGCGGGCGTGGCGCCCGCGGCCTCGGCCGGCGGGTCTGCGAGGGCTGCACCTGGGTGCGCTCGGTCTGGTCGAGGCGCCCGGTCGCGGTCTCGCCGCCGAGCACGTTGGTCGCCGCCGTCCCCGACTCGGAGAGCGGCAGGGTGACGTCCTCGCCCTCGAGCCCCCGCTGCAGGCCGCCGGCGAGTTCGTCGGCGCTGGCGTAGCGGCGGGCGGGATCGCCCTCGAGCGCCCGCAGCACGGCGAGCCCGAGCGTCTCCGGCACTTCCTCGTTGTAGGTCGAGGGCGGCAGCGGCTTCTCGTTCTGCTGGCGCACCGCCAGCTCGGCCAGCGTCGTCCCCTCGTAGGGCAGCCGGCCGGTGAGGAACTGGTAGAGGACGACGCCGAGCGCGTAGACGTCGGTGGCCGGCGTCGCCTCCTCGCCGCGGACCTGCTCCGGGGCCAGGTAGGCGGCGGTGCCGACGACCGAGCCGACCTGGGTGATCCGGGTCTGCTCGACCGCGCGGGCGATGCCGAAGTCGGTCAGTTTGACCGTCATCTCGCCGCCGCCGACCGGGCCGCCGACGAACATCAGGTTGCCGGGCTTGACGTCGCGGTGGATGATGCCGCGCCGGTGCGCGTAGTCGAGGCCGGCGCAGGCCTGGACGCCGGCCTCGGCGGCGGTCTCGGGCCCGACCGGCCCCTGGCGCTGGAGGATCTGCGCCCCCGAGCGGCCGTCGACGAACTCCATCACGATGTAGTGGCGGTTGTCGTCGACGCCGGTGTCGTAGACCTGGACGATGTTGGGGTGGATCAGTTTGGCGACGGCGAGCGCCTCGCGACGGAAGCGGGCGACGAAGCGCTCGTCGTCGGAGAGATGCTCGGCGAGCACCTTGACGGCGACGGTCCGCTCGAGGATCAGGTCGGTCGCCTTGTAGACGTTCGACATCCCCCCCGATCCGAGGCGGTCGCCGATCTCGTAGCGGCCGGAGAGCGTGCCGACCGCCATCAGGGCCCTCCCGCTTCGGCCTCGGTGCCGGGGCCGATCCCGCCGGAGGGGCCGCCTTCGGCCGGCGGGGTCGTTTCCTGGGCTGGAGGTTCGGTCGGTTCGGTCGGCTGTTCGGGCGTTTCCTTGCCGCTTTCCTTTTCCGGCTTCTCCGGCTTTTCGACTTCTTCCTTCTTTTCCGGCTTCTCCGGCTTCGCCTTGCTCGGCTTCTTTTCCGTTTCGGTCGGTTCCGGAGTGGTTTCTTCGAGCGTTTCGACCGTCGTCGCTTCGGTGCATTCCTCGACCACTTCGTTGAGCCGTTCGGCACCGTTCTGCAGCGCCTGCTTGAGCTTGGCGTCGATACCCTGCAGGCCTTCGACCTCGGTGCTTACCTCCTGGGCCGCGTCCTCGGCGCTGACGCATTCGCCTTCGGCGGCGAGCTGCTTGACCGATTCGAGGTTTTCGGTGATTTCGTCGGCGGTGTTGCCGGGCAGCAGCTTGGCGTCCGAGCCGGAGCCGCAGGAAACCAGGGCGAAGGCCGCCAGAAGTCCGAGGACGACGGCGGCTGAGGCTGCGGTCACGCGGGGCATGGGGCGAGTCTAGACAACATGCCTGTGGTCGTAATTTGCCTGCAAATCCGGGTCACTGGCCGATGTAGAGACGATCGGCCAGGCGCTTCGGCAGGCCGGCCTCGGCGATTGCCGAGGCGGCCCGGTCGATGTCGTACTCGACGCGGTGGAAGTGCGCCTGGCAGGTCTCGGTGTCGAGCTCGAGCCAGGCGGCTCGCGGGTCGGAGTCGCGGGGCTGGCCGACGCTGCCCGGGTTGACCAGCCAGCGGCCGTCGCCGAGCTCGAGGCTCGAGCCGTCGCCGGCCTGCCCGCCGCGCGTGTCCTGCGGGCCGCCGCCGTCGGGCCGGGCGAAGAAGAGCGAGACGTGGGAGTGGCCGATCAGGGCCACCGGCTCGGGCTGCACTTCGAGGTTGACCGTCGCCTGCTCGATCGAGAGCACGTACTCCCAGACCGGGTCGCGGGGAGAGGCGTGGAAGAGGGCGAAGCCGGAACGCTCACCGGTCGCCTCCAGCCCGCGCAGGAACTCGAGGCTGCTCTCGGCGATGTTGTCTTTGGTCCAGCGCACCGCGTCGGCGGCGGCCTCCGAGAAGGCCGAGATGTCGAGCGCGCCGAGCACCGCGAGGTCGTGGTTGCCGACCAGGCTGATCGCGCAGCGCTCGGCCACCAGCTCGGTGCAGGCATCGGGCTGGGCGCCGTAGCCGACGACGTCGCCGAGGCACCAGATCTCCTCGACGCCGGCCGCCTCGGCCTGCTCGAGGACCACCTCGAGGGCGGGCAGATTGGCGTGGATGTCGGTGATCACGGCGGCCTTCACGGCGGCCAGCGTAGCGGGGCGTCGCCGCCCTCCTTACGATGCACCCTCCGGTGATCGATGACCAGCGACTCGCTTAAAGACCTCCGTTCCACGGTGACCAAGGCCGCCCTCGCCCTGCGCGACGGCGAGCCCGGCGGCACCGAGCCCTCGCTCGAGCGGCCGCCGAAGGCCGAGCTCGGCGACTACAGCTCCAACGCCGCGATGCTGCTGGCAGCGCCGCTCGGCGAAAACCCGCGCGACGTCGCCGGCCGGCTCGCCACCGAGCTCGAGCGCGAGCTGGGCGGCGCCGGCTCGGCTTCGGTCGAGCGGATCGAGGTCGCCGGGCCGGGCTTCGTCAACCTCTTCCTCGCCGACTCCTGGTACCGCGAGGCGATGCGGGGCCTGGCCGCCGCCGGCGATCGCCTCGGCCACAGCGTCAGCGACACGCCCGAACGGATCCTGGTCGAGTTCGTCTCCGCCAACCCGACCGGGCCTCTGCACGTCGGCGGTGGCCGCCACGCCGCCTACGGCGACGCCCTGACCCGGCTCCTCGGCGCCGTCGGCCACGAGGCCGAGCGCGAGTACTACGTCAACGACGGCGGCGGCCAGATCGAGCGCTTCGCCCTCTCCGTCGCCGCTCAGATGATCGGCGGCGAGCTGCCCGAGGACGGCTACGGCGGCGACTACGTCGCCGACCTCGCCGCCCAGGTCGCCGCCGACGGCATCGACCCCGCCGACACCGACGCGGTCGGCCGCCGCGCGGTCGAGCTCGTCCTCACCCAGGTCCGCGCGACGCTGACCCGCTTCGGCGTCGGTTTCGACAACTGGGCATCCGAGCGCGAGCTCTACGCAAAGGGCGAGGTCGAGGCGGCGCTGGCCAGGCTCGAGCAGGGAGGCCACTCCTACAAGAGCGACGGCGCGCTCTGGTTGCGGACCACCGATTTCGGCGACGACAAGGACCGCGTCCTGATCCGCGCCAACGGCGAGCCGACCTACCTGGCGGCCGACGTCGCCTACCACTGGGACAAGCTCGAGCGCGGCTTCGGGCACCTGATCGACGTGCTCGGCGCCGACCACCACGGCTACGCCCCGCGCCTGCGGGCGGCGATCGCCGGGCTCGGCGCCGACCCCGAGGTCTTCGAGGCGCTGATCATGCGGCTCGTCAACGTGATCGAGGGTGGCGAGCGCTCGCAGATGTCGAAGCGCAGCGGCGACTTCGTCTCACTCGACGAGCTGCTCGACGACATCGGGGTCGACGCGGCTCGCTGGTTCATGCTCTGGCGCAGCCACGACACCACGGTCGACCTCGACCTCGACCTCGCCCGCCGTGAGTCGAGTGAGAACCCGGTCTATTACGTCCAGTACGCCCACGCCAGGATCGCCAGCATCCTGCGCAAAGCCGAGGTCGACGCCGACGCGGCGGCGGCCGGTGCCGGCGCCGAGACGCCGGGCACGACGCTCGGCCCGGCCGAGAAGGCGTTGGTCAAGCGCCTGCTCGAATTCCCCGAAGAGGTGCGTGAGGCGGCGCAGAAGCGGGCGCCGCACCGGATCTGCGCCTACTCGACCGCGGTCGCCGCCGACTTCCACGCCTTCTACCGCGACTGCCAGGTCGTCGGCGCCGAGGGGGAGGGGGTTCAGGAATCGCGGCTGGCGCTGAGCCTGCTGGCCAAACGGACGATCGCCGGCTGCCTCGACCTGCTCGGGATCTCGGCGCCGGAGCGGATGTGAAGGCGCTCGCCGAACTGCCGCCGCGGCCCGGCCAGAGGCTGCGCCCCGGAACCCTGCGCAGCGAGGACCTCGACGCCTTCGGCGCGATCCTCGCCGAGGTCGGCTCCGGCCCGGTGCTGGTCACCGGCACAGGCGAGTGCCCGCGGATCGTCTCCGCCGGCCTGGCCAGCGCCGCCGCCGCGCTCGGCACCCGCACGGCGCTGCTCGAGTGCGACCTGGCGGCGCCCTCGCTGGCCGCCGCGCTCGGTCTCGCGCCGGCGCCCGGGCTGGCCGAGTACCTGCGACATGAGGTCGAGGCGCCGCAGATCCTGCAGCCGCTGATGCTCGCCGGGCCGGCCTCGGCCAGGGCGACCGGCCCGCTGGTCTGCGTCGTCGCCGGCGAAGCGCCGGCCCCGGTGGCATCGAACCCGATCGACGACGACGACTTCCGCCACGCGGTCGCCCGGCTCCGCGACGGCTACCAGCTGGTCGTCCTGCACGGCCCGACCCTGCGCGACGAGTCGGGGGCGCTGCCGACGATCGCCGCCGAGGCCGACTCGCTGGTCGCCTGCGTCGACGTCTCACTCGCCTCCGGCATCTCCGCCCGCCGGCTGCGTAAGGGCCTGCGCCGCCTGCCGGCGCGGAACGCCGGCGTCGTCGTCTGCAACTGAGCCTGGCTAGAGGTCGTAGCGGGCGATGTCGGCGTCGAGGCGCTCGGCCTGCTCGCCCTCGGGGGCGGTGGGGGCGTCCGCGTCGGGCTCGTCGCGCCCGCGTTTCCGCCAGCGGGCGACGCCGATCGCGAGCGCGATCACGGCGAGGATGAAGGCGATCGCCGGCACCAGGTAGGCGGAGAGGTTGAAGCCGGAGTCGGAGGGGAGGGCCAGCACCTCGTCGCCGTACTGGGCGACGAGCTCGTCCTTGACCTCGTCCTTGCTCTTGCCTTCCGCGATCAGGCCGGCGACGAAGGCCTTCTCGCGCCGCGCCTGGGGCGAGTCGGCGAGCTCCAGCAGGGTGCCGCAGACCGGGCACATCACTTCGTCTTCGATGTCGGAGATCGCGACCTTGGGCTGCGGCGCCGCGGCCGCGGCGGCGACGGGAGAGGCCGGCAGGGCGATCGCGAGCAGCGCCAGGAGCGCCGCCAGGATCAGGATCGACGCCCGTCCCCTCACCGCCGGCCTTCGATCACCGGCATGAACTGCTCGCGCAGGATCTGCTCGTCGACCGGGCCCGGCCAGGGCAGCGCCAGCCGGCCCTGCGGGTCGACGAGGAAGTTCTCCGGCACGCCGGAGGTGCCGAAGGCTTCGCTGCGCTCGTCGCCGACCGAGCGCAGCTCGGGGTA
This sequence comes from uncultured Solirubrobacterales bacterium, assembly GCA_963836415.1. Taxonomy (GTDB): domain Bacteria; phylum Actinomycetota; class Thermoleophilia; order Solirubrobacterales; family 70-9; genus VRUE01. The sequence continues at coordinate 13,268 of CAWIJE010000004.1, read as the reverse complement.
GGTGGGGTGGAACTCGTCGACGAAGCCGAGCGCGTCGGCTTCGTTGTCCTGGACGTTGATCCCGAGCACGGTCACCCCGCGGCCGCGGTTGTGGCGATAGAAGGCCTCCAGCGCCGGCGCCTCCTGGTGACAGGGGCCGCACCACGAGGCCCAGAGGTTGACCAGCACCCAGCGGCCACGGTAGTCGGCGATCTTGCCCTGGCCGCTGCCGCCGAGCACCGGCAGCGCCCGGTCGGGGATCGGGTCACCGACCGCGAGCTCGGTCGAGCCCTTGCTGAGTAGGCCGAAGGCGAGCAGGCCGATCAGCGCGCAGACGGCGACCAGGGCCAGTATGGAACGTGCTCTCACGGGCCGGGAAGGTTAGATCGTCGGTAAGTTCAGGCCATGTCCACGTCCGAGGCGACGATCAACGGCATCCGCCTGCGCCTCACGCGCCGGGGCGGCCTGAGCGACCCCGCCGACCTGCCGGTCCTCGTCCTGCACGGCTGGGGAGCCCACCTCGAGGCGATCGAGTCGATCGTCGCCCCGCTCGCCGAGCAGACCGAAGTCGTCGCACTCGACCTTCCCGGTTTCGGCCAGTCCGACGACCCGCCCGAGGCCTGGGACTCGGAGCGGTACGCGGTCTTCGTCGCCGCCGTGCTCGCCGAGCTCGAGATCCCGCGCTGTCACCTGATCGGGCACTCGCGCGGCGGCGGGATCGCGATCTGCCTGGCGGCGGGCCGGCCGGAGTTGGTCGAGCGGATGATCCTCTGCGACGCGGCCGGGCTGCGGCCGAAACGGGGGCTGCGCTACCGACTCCGCGTCGCCCAGGCGAAGCTCGGCCGCCTGCTCGGCCTCTTCGGCCCGCCCGGCCGCCGGCTGCAGGAGAGGATCCGCAGCAGGGTCGCCTCGACCGACTACCTGGAAGCCTCGCCGGCGATGCGCGAGACCTTCCGGCGGGTGATCGCCGAGGACCTCGCCGACCGCCTGCCCGAGATCGCCGCGCCCTGCCTGCTGGTCTGGGGCGACGCCGACGAGGACACGCCGCTCTGGATGGGGCGGCGGATGGAGGAGCTGCTGCCCGACGGCGCCCTCGTCGTGCTCGAGGGCGCCGGCCACTTCTCCTACGCCGACGAGCCGCTGCGCTTCGCCCAGCTCAGCCGCCACTTCCTCTGCGAGCAGCCGCGCCAGGTGGCGGCGGGGAGAGAGGTCGCGTGAGCGGCCAGGAGTGGGTGGCGCTGGGCCTGGCCGGCGCGGTCGTCCTCGCGGTCGCCGCCGGTCGCGCTCACCTCCTGCTCCACCTCCTGCAGCTCGAGCACTACGAGCAGAGCCGCCTGCTCGTCTGGGTCAAGCGGCGCGGCGAGAGGCTCGACCTCGCCGACGCGAGGGCGGCTGTGCTCCTGCCGGCCCTGGTCGCCGCCGTGATCGCCTTCGGCATCCCGGCGGTCGGCGTCGCGATCGCGGCCCTGGGGTTGGTCCAGGCGGTCTTGAGGGCGCGGGCGGTGATCGGCCGCGATCAGATCAAGCCGCTGCAGTTCACGCCGCGGGCGCGGCGGATCTACGTCACCGACCTGGCGCTGATCGCGCTTGCGGTCGCTGCCGCCCTCGTCGTCGGCGCCCTTGCCGGAGCGGTCGCGGGCGCCCTCGTCCTCGCCGCCTGCGGGCTCTTCGCGTCGCTGCTCGCGCCCGAGTTGCTCGGCCTCGCCAACCTGTTGATGAAGCCGGTCCAGCGCGCCGACAACGCCCGCTTCGAGCGCCGCGCCCGCCGCCGCCTGCGCGAGGTCGATCCCCTGGTGATCGCGATCACCGGCTCCTACGGCAAGACGACGACGAAGGGCTGCGTCGCCCAGGTCGCCGACCTCGCCGGCGCGACGCTGCCGACTCCGGCCTCGTTCAACAGCTACCTCGGGGTGATCCGCGCGATCAACGAGAACCTGCGGCCCACCCACCGCTCCTTCATCGTCGAGATGGGCGCCTACCGGCGCGGTGACATCGCCGAGCTCTGCGAGCTGGTCGGCCCGCGGATCGGGATCCTGACCGCGATCGGCCCCGCCCATCTCGAGCGCTTCGGCTCGCTCGAGGAGACCACCCTGGCCAAGGGCGAGATCGCTGAGGCGCTGCCTGTCGAGGGCGCCTACATCACCAGGGCCGACGACGAGCGCTGCATGCAGACGTCGCGCGCGCGCCTGGCCGCTGCGGCTCTTCGCCCCGGCGCCGCACCCGGAGGCGACCTCTGGGCGGAGGGGATCGGCCTCGACCGTGGCCGCACCCGCTTCGAGCTCTGCGTCGCCGACGCCGGCGGCGGCGATGTCATCCGCCGCCCGGTCAGCGCCAAGCTGCTCGGCACCCACAACGTCGCCAACCTGCTCGCCGCCGCCTGCGCGGGGCTCGAGCTGAACCTGGCGCCGCGAGCAGATCGCGCGGGCGCTCGGCCAGGTCGCGCCGCCCGAGCACCGGCTGGCCCCGATCGTCAACGCGGCGGCCGGCATCGTCGTCATCGACGACGCCTACAACGCGAACCCCTCCGGGGCCCGCGCCGCGCTCGAGGTGCTGGGCGCGCACCCGGGCGAGCGGCGGATCCTGGTCACCCCCGGGATGGTCGAGCTGGGCGAGCGCGAGGAGGACGAGAACGAGAGCTTCGGCGCCGCCGCCGCCGCGGTCTGCGACCTCGTCATCCTCGTCGGTGAGCAGTCCGAGCCGATCAGGCGCGGCCTCGAGGGCGCCGGTTTCCCCGCCGGCTCGATCTCGCTCGTGGCGGACGCCCAGGGCGCCCAGCAGCTGCTCGCCGAGACCTCGCGCCGCGGCGACGTGATCCTCTTCGAGAACGACCTTCCCGATCTCTACAAGCGCTTCGACGGCGACTCGCGTGAGCCCGCCGCCGCCTAGTCCCGACCCGGCGCGCCTCGTCGCGCTCGAGCCGGGGGATCAGGGCGGCGGCCTGTGGGTCGAGCCGATCTACGCCAAGCTCGGCTACGACGAGGCGCTCGAGCAGGTCTGGCTGCGGAGCGAGGTGATCGAGCGGCTGCGGTCGGTCGCCGCATCGCTGCAGGAGCAGGACGCCGGCCTGCTGATCTGGGACGGCTGGCGCTCGCGTGCGCTCCAGGGGCGACTGTGGAGTGAGTACCGCTCGCGCCTGGCGGCGAGCTCGGGCCTGGAAGGCGAGCGGCTCGACGCCCGCACCCGCGAATTCGTCAGCCCGCCCGATGAGGTCGGCGTCGTGCCCGCCCACACGACCGGCGCCGCCGTCGATCTGACCCTCTGCGACGCGCACGGCGTCCCGCTCGAGATGGGCGGAGAGTTTGACGAGCTGAGCGATCGCTCGCGGCCGGACCACTACGAGGGCGAGGCGGGCTCGTCGGCGCCTGCGGTTTTCCGCGACCGGCGCCGGGTGCTCGCCGGCGCGATGGCCGAGCACGGGTTCTGGCGCCTGCCGACCGAGTGGTGGCACTTCGAGCACGGGACCAGCGGCTGGGCGGAGGCGAGCGGCGTCGAGTCGCTCTTCGGCGAGGTCACCAGCCACGCCTGACCCACGAGCCGGCAGGAATCGCGCCGACGGGAAAGAACGCACTAGGGCTCATGCAAGTGCGGAGGCAGAGAGGCACTTCTGAGGCCCCGGCGGTGGGTGGGAGACAGGACGTTCACGCGAGCAGCTTCGGCGCTTACGTCGCCCGCATCCACTCCGACGAAAAGTACGCGCTGCTGCAGATCGCGGCCGGGTCCGGCTTGTCGGCGATCCTGCTGGCGCTGGCGATCGCGACCGACAGCCAGGCTGCCGGCCTCGCACTGGCCTTCCCGCTGGTTTTCCTCGGCTACGCCTTCGAGCAGTGGCAGGACGCGCGCAGCGGGCGCGAGCGGCTGCGCCAGGACGTCCTCGCCCTCAGCAACGTGCTCTACCAGGACGCGACGATGATCAACAAAGTCCTCGACGACGAGATGATCCACGAGTACCTGCAGAACCTGCTGCAGGCGGCGCTCGGCGACGAGGACTTCGGCCGCGGCTACTGGCAGCAGGCGGTGAAGCCGTTCCTCGACCAGGGGGAGCAGGGGTTCCGCGAGGACTGGCGCTACTGCGTCGACATCGCCCAGCTCGAGCAGGCGGTGACGGTTCCCCTGCCGGGGTCGCAGGCGTTCGCGGTCGAGCCCGGCAGCTTCTGGGCGCTCGGCACCGTGGCGTCATACCGACAGCACGTGAAGCAACCCGCCGACGACTACTACGTCGGTTGCACCTTCTCCCTCCAGCACCTTCCCGAGTGGTTCCAGAACGACGACTTCCTGCTGCGCGAGCTGGTCAACCTCTCCGCCGCCCAGGCCGAGGCCCTGGCCGGCGTCTTCTCCGATCAGTGGTTCCGCGCCGACCAGGGCGGCGACGGGGCTGCCGCCGCTTCGGCGGCCGCGGCCCTCTTCCGCTGCGAGCTGCGGATCGCCGGCGAGGACCTGGAGCCGAGCGGGGTGCAGATCGGTGAGCGGGGCATCCGCTGGCGCTACGCGATCCCGAAGGAGCTGCGCGAGCGGATGGCCGAGATGGTGCACGTGCGGATCGCGGTCGACACCTTTCAGCCGCGGCGGCAGCCCTTCTTCCCGGTCAGCATCACCCACCCCACCCGTCACCCGACGGTGCAGTTCACCTACAGCCAGACCTCGCTCAGCGACGAGGACGTCCATCCCAATGTCTTCTTCTCCGCCGAGGAGCCCTACCGGACCGAGCTGATCGAACGCAACCCGCAGGCCAAGCGGATCGAGCTGCAGACCGACCGCGACGATTGGGTCTTCGCCGGCAGCGGCTGCATGTTCGTCTGGGAGGACCCGGAGGCGAATCTCTCCGGCTCCTGACCCGGGTATCGTCCGACCACCTCGATGGCGGCCCCCGGACAACAGATCGGCGTCTGCTTCGGCGGCCCCTCGGTCGAGCACGACGTCTCGATCATCAGCGCCGAGCAGCTGATGGAGGCGCTGGCCGAGCGCCACCAGCCGGTGCCGATCTACCTTGCCCGCGACGGCCGCTTCTGGACCGGCGATGCGCTGCGCTCGGTCGACGCCTTCGCCTCTGACCCCCCGGCCGGCGGCGAGCCCTGCGAGCTGCGGCTCGGCCGTGGTGACGGCGCCGGCTTCGTCGTTCCCGGCGGCTCGCGCCTGCGCGGTGAGCGCTTCCTCCGCCTCGACGCCGTGATCAACGCGATCCACGGGACCGGGGGAGAGGACGGCGCGCTGCTCGGGGCGCTCGAGCACACCGACATCCCCTACGCCGGCGGCGGCGTCGGCCCCTCGGCGGCGGCGATGAACAAGGCGACCGGCAAGGCCGTCTTCCGCGCCGCCGGGATCGACGTCAACCCGGACGTCGTGATCGGTCGCAGGGAGCACGGCGAGGACCCGGCGGCGGCGGTCCGCCGGGCCCAGGACGAGGTCGGCCTGCCCTGCTTCGTCAAGCCCGCCTCGCTGGGCTCCTCGATCGGGGTCTCGCGCTGCGCCGGCGTCGAGGAGCTCGAAGAGGCCTTTGAGCTCGGCCTCGAGCTCGACCGCACCGTGCTGGTCGAGCCCGCTCTCGACCAGGCGATCGAGATCAACTGCGCCGTCCTCGGCCGCCCCGACGGCGAGCTGCGGGCCTCGGTCTGCGAGCAGCCGGTCAAGGAGGAGGAGTCGCTGCTCGGCTTCGAGGAGAAGTACATGTCCGGCGGCAAGGGCAAGGGCGGCAAGGGCGGCAGCGGAGGAGGCGGAGGCGCCAAGGACGCCGGCATGGCCGCCCAGGACCGGATCATTCCGGCGCCGATCCCCGATGCCCTCACCGAGCGCATCCAGGAGACCGCGCGCCGCGCCCACCTGGCGCTCGGCTTCGCCGGCGTCGTCCGCTACGACTTTCTGGTCGACGACCCCGAGGGTGAGCCCGCCGTCATCCTCAACGAGGCCAACACCGTGCCCGGCTCATTCTCCTTCTACCTCTTCGAACGCCAGGGCCTCGGCTTCGCCGAGCTCGCCGACGAGCTGATCGACATCGCCCACGCCGAGGCCGCCGAGCGGCGGGCGACGACCCGCACCTTCGACTCGATCCTGCTCGAGACCTACGCCTCGCGGCAGGGCGGCGGCTGATGGCCGAGCGCGTCCTCGTCGCCAACGGCGGCCGCTCGATGGAGCGGGAGATCAGCCTGCGCTCGGGCCGGCGGGCGGCGAGCGCGCTCGAGCAGCTCGGCTTCGAGGTCGAGACGATCGACCCCGACCACCGCTTCGTCAGCAAGGTCACCGAGTACCGGCCCGCCTTCGTCTTCGTCGCCATGCACGGCCGCGGCGGCGAGGACGGCACCCTGCAGGACCTGCTCGAGATCCTCGAGGTGCCCTACACCGGCTCCGACGTCCACGCCAGCGCCCGCTGTCTCGACAAGCACGCCTTCAAGGAGATCCTGCGCGGCGAGGGGCTCGGCACGCCGCCCTGGCACTCCTTCAACCGCGAGGCCTTCACCCAGTTCGGCGCCGGCGAGACGCTGCCGGCGCTGACCGCCGAGCTCGGCTTCCCGCTGGTCGTCAAGCCCGCCCGCGAGGGCTCCTCGCTGGGGATCAAGGTCGTCCACAACTCGGACGAATTCGTCACCGCGGTGCTCGGCGCCTTCAACTACGACGACCGGGTCGTGATCGAGCGCTTCGTCTCCGGTCGTGAGCTCGCCGTCACCGTGCTCGGCGCCGCCGCCGAGCCGCGGCCGCTGCCGGTGGTCGAGATCCTCACCGACGAGCCCTATTACACCTTCACCGCCCACTACGAGACCGGCGCCGCGACGCTCAAGGTCGCCGAGCTCAGCGCCGCCGAGCAGGAGGCCGTCAACTCCGCCGCGACCCGCGCCTACACGCTGGCCGGCTGTCGCGACCTCGCCCGCGTCGACATCATCCTCGACGGCGGCGGGCCGCAGATCCTCGAGATCAACACCGTCCCGGGCCTGGTCGAGACCGGCCCGACGCCGTTCGCCGCCGACGCCGCCGGGCTCGAGTTCAACGAGCTGATCGCGCAGATGGTCGGCCGCGTCGCCGACGGCTCCTAGCGGTCCGCCGAGGGGCCCGACCTGCTCAAATGGGTGGGCCTTGACCGTGAAGTCAAGCCAGCTCGAGATCCCCGCCGCGGACACCCGGCTCCACGCCGTCGATGACCCGGGAGGCCCGCCCCCGCTGCTCTTCCTCAGCGGCGGCTTCGGCACCGTGCGGAACTGGGACCGCGTCATCCGCAGCCTCGGCGGCAGGTACCGCGCCGTGCGCTTCGACGCCCGGGCGCGGGGCAGGTCGGGCCGATCGGAGGACTACTCGGTCGAGGCGGCGGTCGACGACGTCGGAAGGGTGATCGAGGCCACCGGCATCGAGCGCCCGATCCTCGTCGGCTGGTCTCACGGCGCCACGATCGCGGTGCGATTCGCGGCCCGGCATCGCGGGCGTGTCAGCGGCCTGGTGCTGGTCGACGGCGCCTACCCGATCGCGATGTTCGACGAGGCCGGCAAGGAGAAGGTCCGTACCCAGTTCCGTCGCCTGGGGTGGATCATGCGGATCATGGCCGCCCTCGGCCGCTCGGCCCGGATGTCAGCCGCCGAGGCCGCCGACGTCGTGATCGAGATGGACGCCGTCAACGGCGAGCTCGGCGCCGATTTCGCGGCGCTCGAGTGCCCGGCCGCGTTCGTACTCGGCAGCGGAGCCCACTCGGGCGCGACCGAGGAGGAGATGCGCACCGTGCGCGCCGCCGTCACCGACGCCGTGGCGAGCAACGAGGAGCGGGTGTCCGTGTTCGCGACCGCGCCCGAGAAGCACACGCAGATCCTCAGCAAGGCCCCTGAGACGGTGGTCGCCGCCATCGGCGACGTCATCCAGCGGCGCGCTTCCCCCTAGAATCGCCGCTCTGCGGACGTAGCTCAGTTGGTAGAGCGCGAGCTTCCCAAGCTCGAGGTCGCGGGTTCGAGACCCGTCGTCCGCTTCCAGGGGGACTCCGGCTCGGCTGCCGGCACGGTCGCGTGGCCGTTGCTGCGGCCGTTGCCGTTGCCGACCGCGGCGAGGACGGATGCGCCGCCGTCGTCGGGCAGCGGCTGCTGGTCGACGACGCGGTAGAAGTGCTCGGTGGCGCCGCGCACCTGGCGCTGGCTGGCGAGTTCGATCAGGCCCGAGCGGAGCAGCTCGGTTACGTGGTAATTGACGTTGCTCAGCGGCACCCTAAGCTCGTAGGAGAGATCGCTGGGGGAAAGGGTGCGGCCGCCGTCCATCTCGAGCACTTCCATGACGGAGATGCGCAGCGGGTGGGTATTTGCCCGGGCGAGTCGCTGCCAATCCATTTGAAGCCTCCGGTTTAGAAGTGGTCAGATTTGATACCTAAAAATTCTAGCTTAAATCATCAAAATCGGGTACAGTCGTGCCCAATGGGGATTACAAAGGAGATTCAGATGGGCTTGCACAGGGGACTCCGGGCCACTCTCACCGCGATCGCCGTGCTGGCCGTGATCGGCCTCGGCGCCGCCTCCGCCTCGGCGAACACGGCTGCCGTGATCGCCGACTCGCCGGTGCCGCCGGCCGGCGAACCGACGGAAACCAACGGCTGGCAGGCCGGCACCTGCACCAAAGACGCGCCGGACGTCTGCTCGGTCGAGACTCCCGACCAGTTCTTCGAAAACGCCGCCGGCCATCCCCAGGTCGGCTTCACCCAGTTCATCGTCCGCAGCACACAAGGTGCTCTGGGCCCGATCCCTGTCGGCGAATTGAAAACCATCCGGGTTGACCTACCCGTCGGCCTCAGCGTCAACCCGCAGGCGACCGAACAGTGCACGCAGGCAGAGTTCGACTCGAGCACCTGCCCGCCCGCCTCGCAGGTGGGGGAAAGCTCGGTCACCGCCTCGCTGCCGCCGCTCGGCCTGCCGGTCCCGCCGGTCTCCGGCCTGACCCAGGTCCCCGTCTACAACATCGAACCGCCGCAGGGACAGCCGGCCCGCTTCGGCCTCCACCTCGCCGGCAACGTCGTCTACCTCGAGGCCGACCTCGACTCCAGCGGCGACTACCACGAGGGATTCACGATCCACGTCCCCGACCTGCCGCTGCTCGAAGGGCTGATCCTGAAAAACCGCCTGGTCTTCGACGGGCGGGCGGGGGACGGCACCTTCATCACCACGCCGAGCACCTGCTGGGACCCCGAAAGCCCGCCGCACGAACACGCCTACTCGACCTACCTGCTGGCCTCCTCGATCGCCGAAGAGGCGAGCCCCGGCTACAGCTTCCCGCAGAGCGCCGGGCCGGCGCTCGAATCGCCGCTGCCGAAAGGCAAAAAGCCGATCGACTGCGCCCACGTGCCCTACAAACCGGGACTCGGCGTCGACCCCGGCACGGCCGTCACCGACTCGCCCGCCGGCGCCACCACCGAAGTGACGCTGCCGCACAACACGGGCGGCGAAAGCCGCGAAAGCTCGAACACGCGCGAAGCCAGGGTCGCCTTCCCGCAGGGCCTCGGGCTCAACCCCTCGGCCGCCAACGGGCTCGTCGCCTGCACCGACCAGCAGTTCGGCAAGGGCAGCGAAGCCCCGGTCGCCTGTCCGGCCGACTCGAAGATCGGCTCGGTCGCGATCGAGACCCCGCCGCTGCCGGCCGGGTCGCTGAAAGGCGACGTCTACGTCGGCAACCAGCTCAGCCGTGACCCCGCCTCGGGCGACGAGTACCGGATCTTCGTCGATGCCGAGTCGGCCCGCTACGGCCTCTCGGTGCGGCTGCTCGGCCGGGTCAGCGCCGACCCGGGCACGGGCGTGCTGACGACGAAATTCGAAAACCTGCCGCAGCTTCCCTTCACCAAATTCACCCTTGAGCTCGACGGCGGGCCGAACGCGACGCTGACCAGCCCGGCGACCTGCGGGCCGCACTCGGCGACCGCGACGATGACCCCCTGGACCGAAAACCCGGCGGCGACGCCGGGCGCCGGGTTCACGCTCAGCTCGGCCCCGGGCAAAGACGCCGGCGCCAAATGCGCGAAAGGCCTCGGCGAACGCCCCTTCACACCGAGCTTCAAGGGCGGCGCCTCGACCACGGCGGCGGCGTCCTACACCGAACTCGGCATCGACATCGGTCGCGAGGACGGCCAGCAGGAGTTGAAAGCGGCCGACGTCGTCCTGCCGCTCGGCCTGACCGCGAAGCTCGCCGGGGTCCGCTACTGCCCGGAGAGCGCGATCGCCGCCGCCGCCGGCCGCAGCGGCGCGGAAGAGGCCGCGGCCCCGAGCTGCCCGGAAAACAGCCTGGTCGGCGCCGCCTCGATCACCTCGGGCAGCGGTCCCGACCCGGTCCACATCGACGGCGGCAGGGCCTTCCTCGCCGGCCCCTACCACGGCGCGCCGCTCTCGATGGCGGTCATCACCCCGGCCGTCGCCGGGCCCTTCGACCTCGGCACGGTGGTCGTCCGGGTGGCGCTCTTCCTCGACCCGAAGACCGCCCAGGTGACCGCGGTGACCGACCCGATCCCGCACGTCTACGGCGGCGCTCTGCTCGATCTGCGCACGGTCTCGGTCAAGGTCAACAGGCCGCAGTTCGCCCTCAACCCGACCAACTGCTCCGCCTCGGCCTTCAACGGCACGCTGCACGGGGGCGGCGCCGACCCGGCCGACCCGGCTGCCTTCACCGCGTTCGCGGCCAGCTCCCCCTACCAGGCGACCGGCTGCGACGGGCTCGACTTCCAGCCGAAGCTCTACCTGCGTGCCTTCGGCGGGACGAAGCGGACCAAGCACCCGAAACTGAGGGCGATCGTCGTCGCCCACCCTGGCGACGCCAACATCGCCCGCGCATCGGTGATGCTGCCGAAGTCGATCCTGCTCGAACAGGCGGCGATCAGCCAGGTCTGCACCCGGGTCCAGTTCGCGGCAAATCAGTGCCCCTCGAACTCGGTCTACGGCTTCGCCGAAGCGAAGTCGCCGCTGCTCGACGGGCCGCTGAAGGGGCCGGTCTACCTGCGCTCCTCCGACAACCCGCTGCCCGACCTGGTCGCCGACCTGCACGGCCAGGTCAACATCGAGCTCGCCGGACGTACCGACAGCGTCAGGGGCCGGCTGCGCAACAGCTTCGACGTCGTCCCCGACGTGCCGGTCTCGGAATTCGCCCTGACGATCCGCGGCGGCAAGGCGGGAGGGCTGCTGGTCAACTCGCGCAACCTCTGCAAGCGCAAGCAGTTCGCCCGGGTCGAACTCGGCGGCCAGAACGGCAAGCAGGTGCTGAACAAGAAGCAGCGCCTGAAGACGCCGTGCAAGAAGAAGAAGCACAAGAAGCACAAGCCCAACGGCCACAAACGGCACTGATCGACGGATTCGAAAGCGGAATCGATGGGTAAGGAAGAGACATGCTGAGGAGGCCGGGGGCCATCATCGCGATAGCTGCTGTGTGCGCGACCTGCGTCGCGGGCGTCGGCGTCGCCAGCGCCGACACCGGCAACACGATCTCGCCGCAGCACAACCCGCCGACGGCGGAAGACGGCTGGCAGGCCGGGACCTGCACGACCGACGTCCCCGAATGCTCACCGGCCACGCCGGGCCAGTTCTTCACCCAGGCCGCCGGCCACCCGCCGGTCGGACTGACCCAATTCATCGTCACCAGCAAAACGATCCAGCTCGGCCCGCTGCCGATCGAACTCGGCAAGGAAGTGACGGCGACGCTCAAGGACGTCCGCGTCGACCTTCCCGTCGGCCTCAGCGTCAACCCGCAGGCGACCACGCAGTGCACGATGGCCCAGTTCACGAGCAGCACCTGTCCGGCCGACTCGGTCGTCGGCCAGAGCGGCGTCTCGGCCGTGGAACTCGGGGTCGAACTGCCGCCGGTCCCGCCGCTGACCCTCGTCCCCGTCTACAACATCGTCCCCGAAAACGGCGAACCCGCCCTCTTCGGCTTCAGCGCCGCCGGCTCCAGCGTCTTCCTCAAATCGGACGTCGAATGGAACGGCGACTACCACGAGGGCTTCACGATCGCGGTGCCCAAATCCCCGATCGGCAAAATCATCAAGAACCGCCTCGTCTTCAACGGGAGAGCCGGCAACGGTGCCTTCCTGACCAACCCCAGCACCTGTCACAACCCGGCGGAAGCGGCCTTCGCCCACACCTACTCGACCTTCCTGCGCGCCGACTCGCTGGAGAGCCCGAACGCGAGCTTCCCTAGCGGCTGTAATTGTCGTCCCACCGATCTCGGCGAGGAGGCCCTTGTTACCTGGAAAGAAAAATTACGCAGCGCCACTTGACCGGCGCTGTTTCGGCAAGCGCCTCATACCACGGGAAAGAGCGCCTGCCTGGTGAGCAGAACGGGCCATAACTGGAACATCTGCGTGCACGTGCCGCGCTGTAGAGCCCGACCGCCAACAGCGAATATTCGGCGATACGGTCACCTGGCCGCTATGGCTGAAGTTCCCTTCCGTGATCGACGCAACCTGTGGCTCCCGCGCGGCGGCGTACCCGGCAGTCAGGGCGGGCCGGCTTTGCGCGCGAGGACAAGCAGGCACCGCGGGGTCCCGTCCCCGCCCACGCCAAGAGCCGTCAAGGGGACGGTCGTCACGGTGAACCCGGATGCTGTCAGGTCGCCGCCGACCGCGGGCAGCGGGCAGGTCCGGTAGTACATGACGAACGGGGGCCGCCAGAGGGCATTACGAACCCGCATGGCCAGGTCGAACCCGGGCAGCGCCCAGTACCAGCCTGAAGTGACGCGCGGCGGCGCCGCAGCCGGGAAAGCGAACACCCCGCCAGGGCGCAGCGCGCGGTACACGCCGGCGAATAGCGGGGGTCGTCCGGCGGGCAGGAAGTGCCCGAGCGCCCCGAAACTAACCGCCACGCCGAAGACCCCGGCGAAGGGCAGGCGCCCGGGCACCGGCCCGCACCCATCCGGCGCCCGGGTGCGCGCTGCGCGCCCGCGCCAGCAGGCCAGCGCTGAAACCGGCGCCGGTGACCGGTTCCCGGCACAGCGACCCGAGGACCCGCATGCCCGCGCCGGTGCCGCAGCACACGTCCAGTCCCCGGCCGAACGGGCCGAACGGGCGCAGCGCGGCGGCCGTCGCGTCGAGCACGCCATCGCAGGCGCGGAAAGGCGCGCCGTCGAACTTCGGGGCAACCAAGTCACAGCCGCCCTCGACCGAAGACAGCGCCTGCACCGCCAGTTCACGCACGGACGGGCCCTGAGGCGAGAACACCGCCCAAGAGTACTCACCCGATACCAGACACGCGGCCAGCCCCGCGATCACCCACCGCGCCGAGGCGCCAGACGCCGATCAACAGCACTTCCACTGCAAGGACGCACCCCAGCGGACGGACCCCGCCTCAAACGGACGCACGCCTACCTGC
>CAWIJE010000003.1:0-480038 GCA_963836415.1 uncultured Solirubrobacterales bacterium | reverse complement strand
TGTGTCGAAGTACCGCACCTCTCATATCGGGGTGCTGAGACTTCCCTTTAGAGGATACCGAGGCCGCCCGTCCGGCCCAGGCCCCCAAATTGACGGTAATAGCGGGCTTTTGGAGGGTATTTCGGGACCTGCGAGATCGCTCCATAGAGCTTACGCCTTCGAGCACCTGGACCTTTCACGGCAGGTCCAAATCTCGACCGCGGCGCGCGAGGCGCTCGCGCGCCGCGTAGAGCGCGAGAGCGATCAGCGGAACGATCATGTCCGAGTAGAGCACCGGGCCCGTGTTGTCGGGGTCGTGGTTGTCGTTGACCACCGCCTGATGGATATGCCCGTAGGCGTCGCCCCAGAGGCTGACCGCCGCCACGATCAGCACCGCGAGCAGGTAGCGGTCGCGGATCCAGACGCAGAGCAGCGCCGCCAGGCCGAGGCCCAGATCGCCGAAGGCGACCTCCGTCTGGAAGCCGCCGTCGCCCCGGGTGTAGCCGATTTCCTTCGCGATCGCGGCGCCGTCGAAGAGGTGGAAGAGGCCGCCGACGACGCCGGCGACCCCGATCGTCACCGCCACCCACCAGACGAGAACCACCTCGACCGCGGCCGCGGGCCGGCGCCGCTCGGGCCGGCGCCAGAGCTCGATCGCCGCCCCACCGAGGGCGACGACGACATAGAGGACGTAGATCACGCTGCCGTATCGGCAGCGCCGAACCGCCGCGTTAGCGGCGCATCGCCGGGAAGAGGATCACCTCGCGCAGGCTGGCGGCGCCCGCCAGCATCATCACCAGGCGATCGATCCCGAGGCCGACCCCGCCGGTCGGCGGCATCCCCTGCTCGAGCGCCTCGACGAATGCCTCGTCGTAGGGCTGGGCCTCTTCGTCGCCCCGCTCGAGCTCGGCGGCCTGCTGCTCGAAGCGGCGGCGCTGCTCGTCGGGGTCGTTGAGCTCGCTGAAGGAGTTGGCGATCTCGACCCCGCCGACGAAGGCCTCCCAGCGCTCGACCAGGCCCTCCTCGGAGCGATGCGCCTTGGCGAAGGGCGAGAGCTCGACCGGGTAGTCGAGGACGAAGGTCGGCTGCACGAGCTGCGGCTCGACCGACTTCGAGAGCAGGCCGTCGACCAGCTTTCCCCAGCCCTCCTTCGGGTCGGGCTCGCCGCCGATCGCCGCCGCCAGCTGCTCGCGGGAGGGATGCTCGGCGATGTCAATGCCGGCGTGCTCGCGGATCGCCTCGCGCAGCGTGATCCGGCGCCAAGGAGGCGCGAAGTCGATTTCGATCCCGTCGCGGTCGACGACCGTCGTGCCCAGCACCCGCTCGGCGACCTCGGCGACCATCTGCTCGAGGTCGTGTGCGGTCTTGGCGTAGTCGGCGTAGGCCTCGTACCACTCGAGCATCGTGAACTCGGGGTTGTGCTTGTGCGAGACCCCCTCGTTGCGAAAGTCCTTGCCGAGCTCGTAGACGCGGTCGATGCCGCCGACCACGAGTCGCTTCAGGTAGAGCTCGGTCGCCACCCGCAGGTAGAAGTCGCGGTCGAGCTGGTTGTGGTGGGTGACGAAGGGCCGGGCCAACGCGCCGCCGTAGAGCGGCTGCAGGACCGGCGTCTCGGCCTCGACGAAGCCGTGGGCGTCGAGCCAGCGGCGGACCTCGGCGATCGCCCCGGCGCGGACGGAGAAGACCCGCCGGCTCTGCTCGTTGCCGAGCAGGTCGAGCTCGCGGCGCCGGTAGCGGGTCTCGACGTCCTCGAGGCCGTGGAACTCGCTGGGCGGCGGGCGCAGGCTCTTCGAGAGCAGCCGCCAGTGGTCGATCGCGAGCGAGAGCTCGCCGCCGCGGCGGGTCGCCATCGCCGTTCCCTCGACGCCGATGATGTCGCCGATGTCGAGCTCGACCAGAGGCTCGAAGGCCTCGGCGCCGAGCACGTCCTCGCGGGCGTGCAGCTGGATCTGGCCGCTGCCGTCGCGGAGATCGAGGAAGGCCGCCTTGCCGTGGCCGCGGCGGCCGACGATGCGGCCGGCGACGCGGTGGCGCGAGTCGGTCTCGACCCCGGGCGCCAGGCCCTCGTGGGCGGCGCGGACCTCGCCGATGTCCTCGCGTTCGTCGAAGCCGTGCGGGAAGGGATCGACGCCGGACTCGCGGATCCGCTCGAGCTTCTGCCGCCGGTCGCGGAGGACGTCGGACAGCTCCTGCTCGGGATTCCCCTCGGGCTCGGTCATGCGAGCCCGACCCTACCGCCGCTCAGACAGACTCGATCTTGGTGATTTTGAGTTTTTTCTTCGGCCCGCGCGGGACCTCGACCGAGACCACGTCGTTGCGCTTGTGGCCGATCAGCGCCTTGCCGATCGGCGACTCGTTGGAGAGTTTGTGCTCGAGCGGGTCCGCCTCGGTCGAGCCGACGATCTGGAATTTCTGCGAGTCGCCGGACTTCTGGTCTTTGACGTGGACGACCGAGCCGAAGGTGACCTCCTCGGTGCTGACCGCCTTCTCGTCGATCACGGTCGCGCGACGGAGACGCTCTTCGAGCTGGGCGATGCGGCCCTCGAGCAGCGCCTGCTCGTTCTTGGCGTCGTCGTACTCGGCGTTCTCGGAGATGTCCCCGAAATCGCGCGCCTCCTTGATCCGCTCGGCGACCTCGCGCCGTTTGGCGGTCGTGAGGTGCTCGATCTCGGCCTTGAGCTTCTCCAGCCCTTCGGGTGTGACTACGGCCTGGCGACTCAATTGCTGCTACCTCACTTTGCTCGATAAAGGGCGGGAAAACGGCTCCCAGACCCGAAAATGCCCGGGTGCAGCGGCAACAGCCTGCTCACACCTGGGCCGGAAGTCGCGGGATTATAGCGGGGCGCTAGGCCGCCGCTGAAGGTTCGGCGAAGCCGGCGATCAGCTCGCGCGCCCGCGGTAGGTCGGCGCTGCGCTGCAGCTCCTCCGCGACGGCCCTCGGAGCGTCGAGCCGCTCGGTGTACCAGGGGTAGAACTTGCGCAGGTACCGGGTCGAGCGCTCGGTCCCCAGGTGGTCCTCGGCGCGGTCCATCGTCCAGAGCAGCTCGGCGGCGACCTCCTCGCGTGAGGGCGGCTCGACCCGGCGGCCGGTCAGCTCCTCGAACAACCAGGGATTGCCCAGCCCGCCACGGGCGATCATCACCGCGTCGGCGCCCGACTCGCGATGGGCGTTGCGCGCCGACTCGGCGTCGGCGAGGCCGCCGGAGATGATCACCGGCACCTCGATCCGTTCGACCAGCTCGCGGGTCAGGGCGTAGTCGGGCCTGCCCTTGTGGCCGACCGCCGCGGGCCGCGGATGGAAGCCGATCGCCGCCGCGCCGCCCTCCTCGACCAGCCGCACGGCGAGGTCGTAGCCGGAGCGATCGCCGACCCGCAGTCCCGAGCGCAGCTTCACCGTCACCGGCAGCCCGCTGCCCTCGATCGCCCCGCGGGTGAGGGCGAGGGCCAGGTCGGGGTCGTCGAGCAGCTGGGCGCCGGCCCCGGTGCGGCGGACCTTGCGAACGGGGCAGCCCATGTTGATGTCGATCAGGTCGGCGCCGGCCGCGGCGGCGACCTCGGCGGCCGAGCGCATGACCTCGGCGTCGTGGCCGAAGAGCTGAATCGAGACCGGGTGCTCGTCGGGGTGGATCCGCATCAGCTCGCGCAGGGTGCGCTCGTTGCGGTGGTGGAGGCCGAAGCTGGAGATCATCTCGGAGACGACGAGGCCGGCGCCGTGGCGCTTCGCCTGCAGCCGCACGAACCAATTGCCGATCCCCGCCAGCGGCGCCAGCAGGACCCGGTTCGAGATCCGCACGCCGCCGATCTCGAAGGGCTCGGTCAGCTCACTGGTTGCGCTCATGGATCAACCGTAGACCCTTGAGCGTGAGCATCTCGTCGACCTCGTCGATGGTCTCGGTGAAGGGGACCACGACCGAGGCGTAGCCCCCGGTCGCGAGCACCTTCGGGTTCGGAAGCTCCTCTTCGATGCGGCCGACGATGCCGTCGATGAGGCCGGCGAAGCCGTAGATGAAGCCGGAGTGGATCGCCGCGCGGGTCGAGCGGCCGATCGCTTCCCGCGGCTCTTCGAGATCGATCCGGGTGATCCGCGCCGCCCGTTCGATCAGGGCGCTGAGCGAGGGTGCGAGGCCGGGGCCGATCGCCCCTCCGAGGTACTCGCCGTCGGCCGAGACCGCGTCGATGTTGATCCCGGTGCCGAAGTCGACCGAGACGCAGGCCCCGCCAAACCGCTCGTAGGCGGCGATCGCGTTGACGAGCCGGTCGGCGCCCACCTCGAGCGGGTTCTCGATCCGGATCGGCATGCCGGTCTTGAGGCCGGGGCCGATCGTCAGGCACTCGGCCTCGATGTATCGCTCCGTCAGCTGCTCGAACTGGCTGCCGAGCGGCGGCACCACCGAGGAGACGCAGACGGCGTCGATCTGGCTGAAGGTCATCCCACAGAGGGCGAAGAGGCCGGCGATCCGCTCGGCGAGCTCGTCGCCGGTCGCCCCCGAGCGGGTCTGAAAGCGCCAGTGCTCGGCGAGCTGCTCGCCGTCGAAGGCGCCGAGATGGGTCTGGGTGTTGCCGATGTCGACCGCGAGCAGCATCGAGGCCCGATTATTTCCTACCGGGCGTGGGTAGAGCATGGATGCGATGGACGGGGTCAAAAAGCTCAATCTCGACGAGGTCGAGGACATGGCCGCGAAAATGGGCTTCGGCGAGGTCCAGGAAGCGCGCTTCGCGGGCAAGCCGCTGGAGTGCGAGCGGATCGGGCTGGCGCTCGAGTTCGTCAAGCCCGGCAAGCGGGGCGCCAGCGCCCACGTCCACGAGAAGGACGAGGAGGTCTACGTCGTCCTCGCCGGCGGCGGCGTGATCAAGGTCGGCGACGAGCGGATCGAGCTGCGGGAGATGGACGCGGTCCGGGTCGCGCCGGCGGTGGAGCGCGGCTTCGAAGCGGGCCCGGACGGGCTGAAGCTGATCGCTTTCGGCACCCACAGCGCCGACGACGCGGAGCTGGTGCAGGACTTCTGGTCGAACTGACTGGCTGACGAGCCAGCCAATCGGTTTAGGATGGCGGCATGGAGGCTCGCATCTACACGATCCCCGGCTCGCATCCCGGCACGGCGGCGCAGCTGATGCTCGCCCACAAGGGGATCGCGTTCAAGCGCACCGACCTGATGCCGGTCATCAGCAAGGCCGCCCTGCGCGGTCTCGGCTTCCCGCGCAACACGGTGCCGGCGATGAAGGTCGACGGCGTCCGCACCCAGGGCTCGAAGCAGATCTCCCGGGAGCTCGACCGCCTGCGCCCAGAGCCGCCGCTCTTCCCCGCCGACCCGGAGCGCCGCGCCGCGGTCGAGGAGGCGGAGCGCTTCGGCGACGAGCAGCTCCAGCATCCGATCCGCCAGGTCATCTGGTGGTCGCTGCGCAAGGACATGTCGCCGCTGGTCAGCTTCTCCGAGGGCGCCCGGCTCGGCATCCCGATCAACTCGGTGACGGTCAAGTCCTCCTACCCCCTGGTCCTGCTCTCGGCCCGCTTCAACGAATCGACCGACGCCAACACGCAGGCGTCGCTGGCGGCCCTTCCCGGCCTGCTCGACACGGTCGACGCCGCGATCGCCGCCGGCACCCTCGACGGCGAGCGAGCTCAACGCCGCCGATTTCCAGATCGCGCCCTCGATCCGGCTGGCGATGACGATGGCCGACCTGCGACCCGCGATCGAGGCGCGGCCGGCCGGCGCCCACGCGCTGCGGGTCGTGCCCAAGTTCGCCGGCGAGGTGCCGCCGATCCTCCCCTCTGCGTGGCTCGAGCCCCTGCGCTCGGCCACCGCCGTCTAGAAGGGCCCGACCGGCTCGACCCGTTCGCCCGGGCCGAGGTCCGCGAGCGCCGACGCCAGGACGGTCCCGTCGGGCAGGGTGAGCTCGGGATCGAGCTCGAGCAGGGGCGCGAGGACGAAGCGCCGGACCGTGACCTGCGGGTGGGGCAGCGTCAGGCGCTCGCCGCCGAGCTCGAGGTCGCCGAGCAGCAGCAGGTCGATGTCCAGCGGGCGCGGGCTGTGTCGGGGCGCCTCGAAGCTGCGCCCGCGGTCGGCCTCGATCGCCTTGCAGAGGTCGAGCAGCGCCTCGGGCTCGAGATCGGTGCGGATCCGGATCGCCGCGTTGAGGAAGTCGGGCTGGTCGAGGACCGCGCCGACCGGCTCGGTCTCGTATCCGGACGAGACGGCCTCGATCTCGACGCCGCCGGCGCGCAGCCCGTCGAGCGCGGCGTGCAGGTGGGACTCGCGATCGCCGACGTTGGAGCCGAGGCCGAGGTAGCCCACGCGCACAGGGCTACTCGTCCTCCTCGGCCGCTTCCTCGTTTCGCTCCTGGACGACCTCGACCGCGACCTCCTGGATCGCCAGTGGCAGCGGCGGCTCCGGCTTCGCCGCCCTGACCCTGACCGAGTCGCAGTTGAACCGCTCCATCAGGCGCTGGCCGACGACCTGGGCGAGCCGCTCGAGGGTGCGGTAGCTGCGCTCGGTGGCGGCGAGGGCGACGATGTCGCAGACCTCGCCGTAGTCGACCGTGTCCTCGATCCGGTCGGTGAGGACGGCGTCGCAGTCGGGGACGTCGAAGGAGACGTCGAACTCGATCCGCTGGCCGATCTCCTGCTCGGCGTCGCTGACGCCGTGGTGGGTGTAGAGGGAGAGGCTGCGCACCTCGACCTCGACCGTCGACTCGATTCCGTTCCCGTGGGCCTCCATCGCCGTTGAAACTACCCGAGGACCGCCGCCGCGACCCTGATCGCCTGGGCGGCCTCGGCGACGTCATGGACGCGGAGGACGTCGGCCCCGGCCGCCGCCGCCAGCACCGAGGAGGCAATCGTGCCCCCGATCCGGTCGCTCGCGTCGGAGCCGTCGATCTTGCCGATGAAGCTCTTGCGGGAGGTGCCGACGACCAGCGGGCGGCCGAGCTCGCGCAGCTCTCCGAGGCGGCGCAGCAGCTCGAGGTTGTGGTCGAGGGTCTTGCCGAAGCCGATCCCCGGATCGAGCCAGATCCGCTGCTCGGCGACGCCGGCGTCGAGCGCCGCCTGGGCGCGCTCTTCGAGGAAGGCCCTGACCTCGTCGACGACGTCCTCGTAGCGCGGTTCGTCCTGCATAGTGCGCGGCGTTCCCTGCATGTGCATGAGGATCACGGTCGCCTCGCGATCGGCGCAGAGGGCGCCGAGCTCGGGCGCGCCGCGGAGCGCGGTGATGTCGTTGACGATCGTCGCGCCGGCGTCGAGCGCGGCCTCGGCGACCGCCGGCTTCGAGGTGTCGATCGAGACCGTGTGCCCGAGCCCGGCGAGGTCGGCGACGACCGGCTCTGTCCGACGCACCTCCTCCTCGACCGCGACCTCCTCGGCCCCCGGTCGCGTCGACTCGCCGCCGACGTCGAGGATCTCGGCACCCTCGTCGGCGAGCTCCGCCCCATGCGCGATCGCCGCCTCCGGCTCGAGGTAGAGGCCGCCGTCGGAGAACGAGTCCGGCGTCACGTTGACCACCCCCATCACCCGCACATTCATAGTCCGCCGCCTCCTCCGCTTCGCGTCCGGGGGCGGCGGCCACTTGCGAAATCAGCGCCGCTCGCAGGAATCAGATCGTGATGCTCGCTAATCGGTGCTCGTGCGGCACCTGCTGCCACGAGGGGCGTGGGGTACCCCCTCGGCAAACACTCAGCAGCCCGCAGGGCTGTGTTTGCAGAGGGGGTGCGCCACGGCACTCCGCGCTAGGAGGCGTCGCCGCCCGCATACCCCGGGCGGGGGCGGGTGATCGGTCGGGCGCCCTCGCGCTGCGCCTTTTCAGGCTCCGGCGCGGGCTCGATCGGCTCCGGCTCGTCATCGTCGACGAAGACCTCGTCCTCGGACTTGCCGTCGAGCAGGGCGACGAACTGCTCGGCGTCGATCGTCTCCCGCTCGAGCAGGATTTTCGAGATCTTCTCGAGCTCCTCGCGTCTTTTCGTTGAGCAGGTCCTTGGCGGTCTGGTGGGCGGACTCGACGATGCGGCGGATCTCGTCGTCGATGTCGCGCGCGATCTCGTCCGAGTAGTCCGGTTCGGTGCTGAATTCGCGACCGAGGAAGGGCTGGCCGCGATCGTGGCCGAAGACCCGCGGCCCGAGCCTCTCCGACATGCCGAAGCGCATCACCATCTGCTTCGCCGTCTCGGTCACCTTTTCGAGGTCGTTGGAGGCGCCGGTCGTGATCTCGCCGAAGACGATCTCCTCGGCGGCGCGGCCGCCGAGGGTCATCGCCATCGTGTCGGTCAGCTCAGCGCGGGAGGTCAGGAACTTGTCCTCGGTCGGCAGGCTGATCGTGTAGCCGAGCGCCTGGCCGCGGCTGATGATCGAGATCTTGTGGACGGGGTCGGTGTTCTCGAGCAGGTGGCCGACGATCGCGTGGCCCATCTCGTGGTAGGCGGTGATCAGGCGCTCCTTCTCCGACATCACCCGGGTTTTCTTCTCGGGGCCGGCGATCACGCGCATGATCCCCTCCTCGAGCTCGTGCATCGTGATCTCGCGCTTGCCCTGGCGCGCGGTCAGCAGGGCCGACTCGTTGATCAGGTTGGCCAGGTCGGCGCCGGTGAACCCGGGCGTCTGGCCGGCGAGCGTGTCGAGGTCGATCGCCTTCGAGAGCGGCTTGCCCCGGGTGTGCACCTCGAGGATCTGCTTGCGGCCCTTGCGGTCGGGACGGTCGACGACGACCTGGCGGTCGAAGCGGCCCGGCCGCAGCAACGCCGGGTCGAGGATGTCGGGCCGGTTGGTGGCCGCGATCAAGATGATGTTGTCTTTCATCTCGAAGCCGTCCATCTCGACCAGCAGCTGGTTAAGGGTCTGCTCGCGCTCGTCGTGGCCCCCACCCATGCCGGCGCCGCGGTGGCGGCCGACGGCATCGATCTCGTCCATGAAGATGATGCAGGGGGAGTTCTGTTTGGCCTGCTCGAAGAGGTCGCGGACGCGGCTGGCGCCGACCCCGACGAACATCTCGACGAAGTCCGAGCCGGAGATCGAGAAGAAGGGCACGCCCGCCTCGCCGGCGACGGCGCGGGCGAGCAGGGTCTTGCCGGTTCCCGGCGGTCCGTATAAGAGGACGCCCTTGGGAATGCGGGCGCCGAGGCTCTGGAATTTCTTCGGGTTCTCGAGGAACTCCTTGATCTCGTGCAGCTCCTGCACCGCCTCGTCGACCCCGGCGACGTCGCGGAAGGTGATTTTCGGCGCGTCGACCGCCATCCGCTTCGCTTTCGATTTACCGAAGTTCATCACCCGCGAGCCGCCGCCCTGCATCTGGTTCATGAGGAAGATCCAGAGGCCGAGGAAGAGGACGAAGGGCAGGATGTAGGTGAGCAGCGAGAGGATCCCGGAGCTGCCCGTCCCGTGCACGTCCGTCGTCACGTCGCTGCGTTCGAGCAGGTTGATCAGGCTCTGCTCGGTGTAGGGCGGGTAGCCGGTCGAGAAGCTTTCGCCGTTCTTCTCCTTGACGTCGAGCGTGTTGTCCTTCGTGTTGACGTCGACTTCTTCGATCCGGCCCTCGGCGATCAGGCCGGTCTTCTGGTTGATCAGCTCGTTGTAGGAGGGCGCCTTGGTCCCCGGGTCGTTGGTGATCACCTTCTGCGCCACGAAGGCGAGGATCACCACCAAAAGGATCGGGAACGCCGCGCTTTTGAAGAAACGCCTCATGGCCAAAAATCAGCGTACCAGGGCGGTTTCGGCCCCTAGGCGTCCAATGCCGCGACGTAATCCAGGTTGCGGTACTGCTGAGCGTGGTCCAATCCGTAGCCGACCGCGAACCGGTTGGGGATCTCGAAGCCGAGGTAGCGGGGCGAGAGTTCGACCCGCAGGCGCTCCGGCTTGGTCAGCAGCGCGCAGACCTCGATCGAGGCGGGACGGCGCGCCCGCAGGTTGCGCATCAGGTATTGCAGGGTCAGGCCCGAGTCGATGATGTCCTCGACGATCAGGACGTGGCGGTCCTCGATCGGCGCGTCGAGGTCCTTGAGGATGCGGACCACGCCGGAGGAGTCGGTCTGTGAGCCGTAGCTGGAGACCGCCATGAAGTCGATCTCACAGGGCACGGTGATGTTGCGCATCAGGTCGGCGAGGAAGAGCACGGCGCCCTTCAAAATGCCGACCATGAAGAGGTCGCGGCCCTCGTAGTCGCGGCTGATCTCGACGCCGAGCTCGGCCACCCGGCGCTGCAGGTCCTGCTTGGAGACGAGGGTCTCCCCGATGCTCGACTCGTCCATGGGAGGAACTATCGCTGTTCGGCCCGCACGACGCCTTTCTCGACCACGGCGCGGACGCCGCTGCCGAGATCGAGCATCGCGCTGCCGGTGCGTCGCAGCGCCGCCACCTCGTCGGCGCGGTTGGCCGCGCCGGGCACCGGCCTGCCGGCCGCGCGGTCGGCGAGCCGCTGGACGACGAGCCGGCGCAGCGCCGGCGGCAGCTCGGCGAGGCGCTCGAGCGTGATCTCGCCGCGGGGCGAGGCCGGGGTCGAGCCGTCGAGCTCGGCGCCGACCAGGCCGTCGAGGACCTCGGCCTCGTCGCGCAGCAGCTCGGCGGTGCGCAGGACGTTGCGGGCCGCCGCCGGGTGGATCTCCTCGAGCGCCGGGATCAGCCCCTGGCGCACCCGGTTGCGGGCGTAGGTCGCCTGCTCGTTGCTGGGGTCGTCGCGCCAGCGCAGCCCGCGCTCCTCGCAATAGGCGGTCGTCTGCTCGCGGGTGCAGCCGAGCAGCGGCCGCACCAGGCTGCCGTCCTCGGGCCGCATTCCGAGCAGCGCGCGGCGGCTGGGCGAGGAGGCGAGGCGGTAGAGGATCGTCTCGACCTGGTCGTCGGCGGTGTGGCCGGTGGCGATCGCCGCCCCCTCCCGCTCCGCCAGCCTCGCCGCCGCCGCGTAGCGCGCGTCGCGGGCCCAGGCCTGCAGGTTGCCGGGGCCCTCCGGGCGGCGCGGCCGCTCGAGCTCCAGCTCGACCCCGAGCTCGGCGCAGAGCGCCGCCGCCGCGGCCTCGTCGTCGTCCGAATCGTCGCGCAGCCCGTAGTTGACGTGCAGCACGGTGACCGCGCCGGCCCCCCGCAGGCGCACCGCCACGTCGACCAGGCAGACCGAGTCCCTGCCGCCCGAAAGCATCGCGACCAGCGGCCTGCCCGGCGCGAGCATGCCGCCCGCCCGGACCGCCTCGAGAACCTCCTCGGCGGCCACCGGCGCTCAGCCCCGGGCGGCGCGGACCACGTAGAGGGCGGTCGGCTCCGGGAACCCTTTGAGGTTGACCTCGCCGATCGGCTCGCAGGCGAGCCGGCCGCGTCCCTCGATCATTTCGAGCACCCGGTCGGTGACCAGCAGCTCGCCGGCCTGGGCCCGGTTGACGACCCGGTGGGCGAGGTTGACGTGGGTGCCGAAGTAGTCGCCGTCGCGATAGACGGCGTCGCCGTAGTGGATGCCGACCCGAGGGCGGGGCCGCTCGGGCAGGCGGGCGAGGAGGCCGACCGCCCACTCGGTCAGCGCTCCCGGATCAGGCGAGACGATCATCACCTCGTCGCCGATCGTCTTCACCACCGTCGCCTCGGGCGGCAGCGTCGCGTCGACCGTTTCGGTGAAGTTCTCGACCACGTCGAGCGCCTCGAGGTCGCCCTCCTCCTCGGTGTAGCGGGTGAAGCCGGTGAGGTCGATGAAGCAGAGGGCGACCGGGACGTGGGCGATCTGCTCGGTGTCGGAGCCGAGCTCACTCTCCATGTGGCCGACGACGTCCTGCTCGAGGAAGTAGCGCAGGTAGCGCGTGTGCAGGTACTCGGTCAGCGGTGCGGCCAGGGGCAGGATGTCGGCGGCGAGGTCGCCGATCTCCTCCGCCATTTCGAGCTCGGGAACTCCGTCGCGGATCATCGGCTCGTGCACGTAGAGGTGGAAGAGGCGGACCTCTGCGTCGGCCATCCGCCTGACGCTCTGCACGTAGACGCGGACCAGCTGCAGGAAGGCGACGAGCGGGAAGCCGGCCGCCAGCACCCTGGCGCAGTGGCGCAGCGCTTCCACGTCCTGCGGGTCGAGCCGGCGCTGCTGGCCGAGCGGGGTGCCGAGGATGACGAGGATGCGCTGGACCAGCTCCGGCTCGAGCCCGGTCTCGGCGGCGACGTCCTCGACCGTCGCCTGCGCCTCGGCGGGCTTGGGGAAGAGATCCTCGGCGAGGCCGAAAGAGAGGCGCCCCTCGCGGCCCGCCTTCTTCAGCTCCTCGAGCGAGTGGCCGCGCTCGCGCATACGGGCGACGACCCGGGCCTGGGCTGCCGCGGCGGGGGTCCAGCGGCCGCGGCGGACGGGGATGACCTTCTCGGCGGCCCAGCGTTTGAGGGTGCTCGCCGAGACGCCGGAGCGGCGCGCGGCCTCGCTCAGCGATATCCGCTCTTCGCCCGTCATCGGGCACGAGGCTAGTACTCCTGCCGGGAGGCTGCGCTAGGCGACGAGCTCGTCGCCCGTGTGCGCCTGCAGGACCGCCTCGCCGCCCTCGCCGGTGCGGATCCTGATCGCCTCCTCGACCGCGCTGACGAAGATCTTGCCGTCGCCGACCTCGCCGCTGCGCGCGTGCTTGAGGATCGTCGCCACGACCTGGGCCTTGTCCTCGTCGTCGACCACGACCTCGAGCTTCAGCTTCGGCCGCAGGTTGACGCTCAGCGCCGACCCCCGGTAGTGCTCGACCACGCCCTTCTGTCGACCAGAGCCCTTGGCCTCGACGATCGACAACGAGGGCAGGCCCTTCTCGAGCAGGTCGAGCCGGATCGGCTCGAAGGCCTCATGACGGATGAACGCCTCGATCTTCTTCATGAGCAGACGGTAGGAGCCGTGGCGCGGTCCCGGTTTGGACGAGTGGACGAAATCCCGCGGCCTTGGTTCTCACCGGTGGCACTAGGGTCCGGCCCGATGCAGGACCGGCTCCGCCCGACCGCCGAGATCGCCGCCGACGCGATCCTCGTCGGCGACCCCGGCCGCGCCCTGCTCCTCGCCCAGGAGCTGCTCGAGGAGCCGCGGATGAGCAATCACGCCCGTGGGCTCTGGGGCTATACGGGGCGCTCGAAAGCCGGCCGCGCGCTAACGATCCAGGCGACCGGGATCGGCGGCCCGAGCGCCGCCGTCGTCCTCGGCGAGCTCGCCGGGCACGGGGTCGGCCGGGCGATCCGGATCGGCTCCTGTCTCGCGGGGCGGGCGCCGGCGCCCGCCCCGGGGACGCTGCTGCTCGTCGGCGAGGCCTACGCGGCGGGTGGCTCAGCCACCGCCTTCGGGGTCGAGCCGGGGTCGGCGGTCTCCCCGGATGCGGAGCTCAGCCGCGAGCTCGGGGCCGCGCTCGGCGCCGACGTGGCAGAGCTGGCGATCGCCAGCTTCGACTCGCCGCCCCCGCCCGGCGCCGAGCTGCCGGGGGGCGCGGTGGCCGCCGACATGCAGACCCTCGCCCTCTTCGCCCGCGGCCAAGAGCTCGGAATTGCGCTCGCGGCGACCCTGATCGTGGTGCCGCCGACAGGAGCCGACGCCGCCGCCAACGACCCCGGTCGAGACCTGGCGGCGAAGCGGGCCGGAGAGGCCGCCGCGACCGTACTCTCAGGCTAAGGTTTAGGGTTAGCTTTACGTTCTTCGGCGGCATTTGAGCGCCGCAGCTGGCCGATCTCGCGGTTGAGCCGGTCGAGCTGGTCCTCGACGTCTTCGAGTCGCTGCGAGAAGGAGCGGATCCGCCTTTCCAGGCGCTCGACGTCGCCGGCGGCAGGCAGGTTGAGGGCCGCCATCGCCGCGTGCTGGGCCTCGAGGGCCTTCTCGCGCGCCCCGAACGCGGCGGCGACGGCGTTCTCGAGCAGCTGGCTGTCGAGCAGGGCCTGGGCGATCTCTCCGAT
Organism: uncultured Solirubrobacterales bacterium; assembly: GCA_963836415.1. GTDB lineage: Bacteria > Actinomycetota > Thermoleophilia > Solirubrobacterales > 70-9 > VRUE01. The sequence goes on along the minus strand of CAWIJE010000003.1, from coordinate 466,215 downwards.
CGCCTGCTCGCTGCGTGCCCGCAGCCCATCCGGGTCGTCGAATTCAGGGTCGATGACGGCAGCTTAACGAGCACATCCGGGCCGGCTGAAATCCTCCGCGTCCGCATGCCCCGGACTACCCATGATTAAGGCCTTGTTGAAGCCCCTCCCCCCGCGTTGCGGACCCCCGGTCCAACGGGTAGCTTGTGCCTGCCTGCAGTGGGGGGGCGCACCGGGATGAGAAACAAGCTTGCACTGACGATCGCGCTTGCCAGCTTCGCGCTGGTCACAGCCCTTGGCGTCGGCATGGCCGGCGCCGAGCCCGACGGCGAAACCGCGCCGCCCCTCGCCACCCCCGCCCTGCCGGTCGAATCGGCGACCCCGCCGCCTGCCTGCTCGAACGGGCTCGACGACGACGGCGACGGCCTCGTCGACAAGGAAGACCCCGACTGCATCGAACCTGCCGACAACGACGAGGCGCCTGAAACGACCGCCCCCGCAGAAGGCGAATCGGTCCCCGCCCCACTCCCGTCGCACCCGCCGCCCCGGCGCCCACCGCCTCCCCCACGCCCGGCCTCCAGGTCGGCGACGCGATCGTCGGCCAGGCCAAGCCGAAGGCGGACAAGGTCGTCCAGAACCAGAGCCTCGGCGACAGCAGCGGCGGTGGCGGCAGCGACGGCGGTGTCGCCGCCCCGCCGGCGACGGCCGGAGTGCAGCCGCCGGTCACCGGGGTCAGCGGCGGCTCCTCGTTCGGCAGCGGCGGCTCGCCGACAGCGGCGACGGCGACGGCGACGATCGCCCCCTTCGGCCCGGCCCCGATCGGCGTCCCCAACTTCGTCATCGACTCCTTCGAGATCCCGCCCTTCCTGCTGCCGATCTACCAGGCCTGCGGCACCGAGTACGGCATCCCCTGGGAGGTTCTGGCCTCGATCAACAAAATCGAGACCGGCTTCGGCACCAACCTCAACGTCTCGACCGCCGGCGCCGTCGGCTGGATGCAGTTCCTGCCCTCGACCTGGGAGACCTACGGCGTCGACGCCAACGGCGACGGCCGCAAGGACCCCTACAACCCGGTCGACGCGATCTGCGGCGCCGCCAACTACCTGAAGGCCGCCGGCGGCAGCAAGGACCTCTACAACGCGATCCTCGCCTACAACCACGCCGACTGGTACGTGCAGGAGGTCCTCCTCTACGCCCGTGCCTACGGCAAGCTGCCGACCGACCTGGTCGGCTCGCTGACCGGCCTCACCGAGGGCGCCCACTTCCCGGTCGCCGCCGACGCCAGCTACGCCGACGACATCTCGACCCGGGCGGCCCTGAAGCGGGCGACTCCGGGTGAGCGCAGCGAATACGGCAACGCGGCCGACGTGATCAGCTCGTCGCCGACCCGCCGGGGAATCAATATCTTCGCCGCCGAGGGCGCGCCGGTGGTCGCCGTCAACGACGGCGTGATCGAGAAAATCGGCAGGACCGCCAAACTCGGCAAGTACGTCGTCCTCGAGGACGCCTACGGCAACCGCTACACCTACGCCGAGCTCGGCACGATCGTCCGCAAGCAGCGCAAGGTGGTGATGCCGACCGGCCAGGAGAAGCGGGTCCCGGTCGACAGCGAAAACATCCGGCCGCGGCTGTTCGCGCTGCCCGGCCGCGACGCTGACGGTGCCTCGGCGGGCGAAGCCGAGGGCGAACCGCAGAAGGAAGCCCGCGAGCGGGTCGACACCGCCGCCTCACGCGGCGCCGACGGAACCCTAAAGGTCGGGTCGAAGGTTATAGCCGGCACGGTCCTGGCCCGGATCGGCGACGGCGAAGGCGGAGCCGACCCCCACATCAACTTCTCGATCCGACCGGCCGGCCGCGGCGCCCCCCGGATCGACCCGAAGCCGATCCTCGACGGCTGGAAGCTGCTCGAGGCGACCGCGATCTACCGGGCCAAGGGCAAGAACGTCTTCTCCGAGGACCTCGGCGGCGCCGGCGTCCTGCTGCTCTCCAAGGAGGAGCTGCAGCAGCGCGTCCTGGCCGACAAGCACCTCGACATCTACGAATGCGGCCGCCAGAACATCGCCAACGGCGAAATCGACCGCCGCGTTCTCGCCGTGCTCGAGTACCTGGTCTCGAAAGGCTTCAACATGACGATCACCTCGCTCAAGTGCGGCCACAGCTACATGAGCAGCTCCGGCTACGTCTCCGAGCACTCGACCGGCGACGCCGTCGACATCGCCGTGATCGACGGGGTGCCGGTCACCGGCCACCAGGGCCCGGGAACCTTGACCGATGAGCTGATCCGCACCGTGCTGCAGCTGCAGGGGACGATGCACCCGCACCAGGTGATCTCGCTCGAGGACCTGCCGGGCGAAACGAGCTTCGCGCTCCCCGATCACTATGACCACGTCCACATCGGCTACCACCCACTGAGCGGCCCGTTCGACCAGCAATTCAGCGCCCTGCTCAAGCCCGCGCAGTGGGCGCGCCTGACCAATCAGCTCGACCAGATCGAAAACCCCGAAGTTTCGACGAAGGCCTCGGGTTTCTCGGTGCCGGACAAGGTCGGGCCGGCCAAGGCCGCCGGGTCCGGCGGCACCGGCAGCGGCGACTGACCCCCTGTCCCGGCTCTTCGGATTCGCCCAGTTCGACCTCGCCGGAGTGCTCGCCGTGGCCGACGGCCGCTACCTGGCCCGGGACGGCGCCGGTGAGCAGGAGCAGGAGAGCGTCCTGGTGATCGAAACGCTGGCCGGCAGGCCGGCGGCTGCCCGTCGCCGCAGGCGCTCGCGCGATGCCGGACAGGATCAGGCGTCACCAGAGCTGCCCCTGGCGCGGGCCACGGCGGTGCGGGCCGGCAGCCCCTTCGAGCAGGCCGATGCCGCATCGAGGTGGCTGCGATCGCTGCTCGAGTCCGAGCAGGCGATCGATGCCGCCGTCGACGAGGGGCTGGCCCTGCTCAACCGCGCCCTCCACGTACAGGCCGTCGCCGCCGCCGACCCGAGGCAGCGCGAGATCGCGGCGGAGGAGGCGCTCGCGGTGCGGCTCGGTTACGGCAGCGGCGAGGAGGTGGCCCGCGGCCGCTTCACCGTCGCCGAGCTGGTCGACGTCCGCGGCGGTAGCTCGCGGCGGGCCCAGCGGACCGAAGAACTGCGCCCCCAGGAGCGGGTCGCGGCGGTGCTCGGCGGCAAGGAGCGGATCGACGCCTGCGAGACGCTGCTGCTGCGGGTGCGAGCCGACCTCGACGGCGGACGCCGGCGCGAGGCGGCGCTGCAGCTGCCCGCAGCGCTCGAGGCGCTGCTCGCCGAGCTCGACGGCGCCGTCGCCGACCCGGGGCACGACGAGGACATGGAGGCGCTGCGGCGGCGCCGCCCGGAGGCGGCCGTGACGGCGAAGGCGGCGCTCGGCGGCGAGCCCTCGGCCGATCAGCTCACCGCGGTCGCCGAGCTGCTGGCGACCGGCGAGCGGGTCCTGCGGCGCCGACGGGTGCTGCGCGGCGGCTGAGCCGACGGCTCAGAGCACGAGGTGGCGGCCGACCACCTCGTCGAGCAGGCTGGCGGCGATGTGATCGGCCTCCTCCAGCGTGACGTCGTCGATCGAGGGGATGCCGATCACGGTCAGTCCGGCGGCGCGGGCGGCGGCGACCCCGGTCGGCGAGTCCTCCAGGGCGACCACCCCGGGCCCGGGCTCGACCCCGAGCCGCCGGCAGGCCTCGAGGTAGGGATCGGGGGCCGGCTTCGGCGCCGCCACTTCGTGGGCGCTGACGACGGCGTCGAAGCGATCCTCGAAGCCGACGATCTGCAGCGAGCGGCGGACGAAGAGGAGCGGCGAGTTGGAGACGAGGGCGATCGGCGTTCCCCGTGACCTCAGCGTCTCGAGCAGCTCGGCCGCGCCCAGCATCGCCTCGACCCCGTGCTCGAGCTCGGCGACGACGAGGACGTTGAGCTCCTCGATCAGGTCTGCCGCCCGCCCCGGTTCCTCGAGCCGCCTTTCGAGGACGCCGCCGGCGATCTCGGCCGAGGTGCCGACCAGCTCGCGCTTGTCGGCCGCGTCGAACTCGAGCCCACGGCGCTCGAAGAGGTCCTGCTCTGCGCGCGTCCAGACCGACTCGGTGTCGAGCAGGAGGCCGTCGTTGTCGAAGACCACGGCGGTCGGCAGGGGTGCGTCCATGGCGGCAACAATAGGGTTGCGCGATGGCATTCCACGTTGAGATCAGTCAGTCGATGCGTCACGCCCGGGTCTTCAACCTCGATCGGGAGGACCTGATCACCAAGGTGGTCGAACCCTGGCTCGAAGATCGGACGATCGAGATGGGGGACCGCGAGTGGAAGCCGTCGGAGAGCAGGCTGCGGATCCTCGACGGCCCCCAGATGGAGCCGCCGGACCTCTCCTTCGGCCAGGGCTGGTCGAACGCCGAGCGCAAGTCCGAGGACGTCACTGGCGGGCTGCTCGAGGACGCGCCGCCGCTGCGGGTGCCGGATGCCTTCGTGATCGAGAGCGACTCCCCGGAGGCGCTGACCGCCGAGCTCGTCGGCGAGAGCGGGACGGCGATTCAGTGGCGAGAGGCGAAGGAGAGGATCGACGACCGCGATCCGGAGATCGCGGCCGTGATCCTCGTTACGCGGAGGGCGTCTCGCTAGAAGCTGGCTCTGCCGGCGCGGCGAAGGCGATCGCCGTGCCGCGCGGGACGACCAGGACCGGGAAGGTCGCCGCCTCGACCGCGTAGTCGCTGGCCGCGCTGAGCACCACCCTGCCCTCCGGGGCCTCAGGCCGCGAGCCGACGACGAGGAGGTCGACGCGGCCTCCCTCCTTGTACTCGACGAGGGTCGCGCCGAGCGCCGCCGCCAGGCTCTCGGCGGTCTGCTGCGCCGCCGGGTCGCCGGAGGCGAGGACGCCGACCGTGTCGACGCTGACGGCGGGGTTCTCGCGCAGGCCGGCGGGGGCGACGGCGATCGCCGAAGGCCCGCCGAGCAGCAGTTTGTGGGCCGAGATGCCGGGCTTGACGATGCCGGCCGCGGTCCTGTACTCGGAGCCGAAGACGATCACGTCGGCGTCCTCGCGCTCGGCCAGTTCTTCGAGGCCGACGCTGGTCCCCGGGTTGACCACGACGTGCTTCGGCATCTCCGGCGTGCCGACCGAGGCGGCGCCGCGGGCGAGCAGGTCCTGCGCCGCTTGGTCCTCGAGCGATTCGCCGAAGGAGTGGCGGACGTAGGCGAGCGACAGCTCCGCCCCGGAGAGCGCCAACAGACGGCCCAACGCCAGCGCGTCGCGGTCGTTGTCGGTGTCGTCGTAGGAAACGATGATCTTGACCATGTGACTCCTCCTCAAGACGGTAAGGGTTTCGGCGAAAAACCGCCCCCGACGGATCGTCGGGGGCGGTTCTGCGTCGTGGGGCTAGGAACCCCCGGCGGTCGGCGCCGGTGTCGGTGCGCCGTCCGGGTAGCCGAGCGACGGGACGTCCGACGGGTAGACCTCGTGCCCGTGGACGGCGATGTCGCCGACCTCCATTTCCTCATCGCTCATCCGCAGCGGCACGACCAGGCCGACCAGCTTGAGCAGGATGAACGTGCCGATCGCCGAGAAGACGATCACCCACAGGGCGGTGTACGCCTGGACTCCGAGCAGATGCAGCCCGCCACCGGAGATCAGGCCTTCGTGTTCGCCCGCCATCAACTTGTTGGCGAAGATGCCGACCATCAGGCCGCCGACCACCCCGGCGAACCCGTGTGTATAGACCACGCCGAGCGTGTCGTCGACATTGCGGAACGGTCGCACGCGGCTCAGGTAGTTGAGCGCGAAATAGACGACGGTCGATGCGACGACGCCGATGATGATCGCCCCCCAGCCGTTGACGAAACCGGCTCCGGGGGTGATCGCGACGAGGCCGACGATCATGCCGTTGACGCTGCCGATCAGGCTCGGCTTGCGACCCGTCATGTAGTCGAGCGCGACCCAGACCAGGAAAGCGACCGCGGTGCAGAGGTTGGTGTTGAGCACCGACGCCGAGGCGACTTCTCCGGCGCTGTACCAGTCACCGCCGTTGAACCCGTTCCAGCCCATCCACAGCAGGCCGGCCCCGATCGCGACCATCGCCAGGTTGTTCGGAGCGTCGACCTCGCGGTCGCGTTTCAAACGAGGTCCGATCACGGCCGCCGCGACGAAGCCGGAGACGCCGGCTGCGAGGTGGATCACGTAACCACCGGAGTAGTCGATCGCACCCTGCTGGGCGAAGAAGCCTCCGCCCCAGATCGTGAAGGCGTTGATCGTGTAGATCAGCAGCGTCCAGAGCGCGACGAACGGGATCCAGGCCTTGAAGTTGAAGCGGCCGAGGACCGATCCGAGCATCAGCAGCGGAGTGATCGCGGCGAAGACGATCTGGAAATACGCCAGAGTCGACATCGGGAAGAGGAATTCTTCTTCCGGGAGCTCCCCGATGTGCGCCTGTTCGAGCAGGCTGTGGCTATTCAGGATCGCTCCTGGCTTGCCCCACATATGGCCGAAGAAGCCGCTGGTCGCGCCGAAGATGTGGATCGGCTCGCCGAACGCCATCTTGAAGCCGACGAGCACCCAGAGAATGAGCACGATCGCGAAGGCGACGAACGCCATCATCATCGAGTTGACGGACCAGCGTTTCTGCATCACGCCGCCATAGAGGACGACCAACCCCGGGATGCTCATCAGCCCCACCAGGGTGGCGGCCGTGAGCTGCCAGGAATTGGCCCCTTCGCTCAGATATTCCATTTACTGGCGCTTCCTTTCTTTGTGAGGGCAATCTCTGACAAAGCCCACTTGGACTTCGCATAACCCTTCCGGGACGGCCACCCGGCCGATAGGTACAGCTGTCCAAAGATCGGCGCCAAACCTTCGCCCGAATGGCGCAAACGAGCTGCCGCAGGCCCGATAAGGTGGCCGCGCAATGCCACTCGAAGGCCACTACCAACGACAGACGACGCCGCTCTACAAGCTCTCCTCGCGGGAGCTGAAGGCTGCTTTCGGCGCCCTCGCCGTGACCCTGATCGCGATGATCGTCGTGGTTCTGGCCACGGTCGGCGACAGCAACCCGCCGACCCCGATGGGGTGCATCAGCGTCCCCGTGGCCGGCGTCGTCGGCTCCGAAACGATGAGCGGCTGCGGCGCCGAAGCCGAGGCGAAGTGCGCCCACGCGGCACGGTTCGAAAGTGACCGCGCGGAGACGATCATCGGCGAGTGCGAAGCGCAGAGCGTGCCGTTGAACGGCAACGTCGATGACCCGTCGCTGATCCGACGGAAGGGCTAGGCGCCGCTACCCGAGGAAGCTGAGGAGCGAGTCGAGCTCCTCGTCGACCTCGCCCTCGAGCTTCAGCTCGGCGGCGCCGTCGTAGGGGGTCGGCCCCTTGGTCACGATCGCCAGTCGCCCGCCCGACTCGAGCGTCAGCCGCGGCAGCCCCGCCGCCGGGTAGACAGCGAGTGAAGAGCCGACGCAGAGCATCAGGTCGGCGCCCTGCGCGAGCCGGGTCGCCTCCTCCATCGCCCCGGCGGGCAGGATCTCGCCGAAGAGCACGACGTCGGGTTTGACCGGCCCATCGCAGGCCGAGCAGACCGCCACCCCGCGCTGGTCGAAGATCGCCTCGACCTCGTCTAGGCCGTAGGCGACGGAGCAGCTCATGCAGCTCGAGGTTTCGATCGAGCCGTGGACCTCGATCACGTTCTCCGAGCCGGCCGCCCGATGCAGGCGGTCGATGTTCTGCGTGATCACGCCGTCGAGGCGACCGCCGCGCTCGAGCTCGGCTAGCGCCTCGTGGGCGCGGTTCGGCAGTTTGTCGCCGAGCGAGTGAAAGCGCGGGCGGTAGTAGGACCAGAAGCGCTCGGGGTCGCGCTCGAAGACGTCGATGTGGGCGACCTCCATCGGGTCGACGTTCGCCCAGAGCCCGGTCTCCGGCGTGCGGAAGTCGGGAATCCCGGAGGGCACCGAGACGCCGGCCCCGGTCAGCGCCACGACCGACCCGGAGTTCTCGATCAACTCGGCCAGCCCCTCCGCCCCACCTGCCGATGGGCCGATTTCGCTACTCGGACGAGCGTTTTCGGCCCGTCGGCCCATGGTGCTCCTCGCCGTCGAAGTAGCCGACCCCGTCGTCCCGGTGGAAGTAGGCGCGCAGGCCGCCGCCACGCGGCAGCCGCTCGCCGACGCCGATCTTGTCGGAGTCCGGGTAGACGACCACGTCGGGCCGCCCGCTGCTGCTGACCGCGAGGAAGGTGACGGTCTCCTCGCTGTCGTTGCGGATCTGATGCCCCCCCGCCTCGCCGAGCTCGAAGCGGACCGCCTCCCCCGGCTCCAGCTGCCGCTCGCCGTCGGCCGCGCGCAGGGTCGGCCTGCCCGAGAGCACGATCACGATCTCCTCGTCGGCGTAGTGGTAGTGGTACGGGTAGGCGGCCTCGCCCGGCGGAACCTCGAAGAGGCTGGCGCCGATCAGCTCGCTGCCCAGCTCGTAGCCGATCCGCGCCCGCCGCGAGCGGAATCCGGCAGGGCGGTCGCCCTGCTCGAACTCCGGCTCGTAGACGTTCGCCATCGTCCTACTTGCCGCTCCACTTCGGCGTGCGCTTGCCGAGGAAGGCGCCGATGCCCTCCTTGGCGTCCTCGCTGCCGAACGCGGTAGCGAATCCCTGTTTCTCGGCCTCGATGCCCTGGTCGAGGTCGCCGGCGTCGGAGACGCGCTTGATCTGCTCCTTGGCGATCGGCGCCTGGCCGGCGAGCTTGCGGCCCCACATCAGGGCGGTCTCGAACAGCTCGTGGTCGGGGACGAGGCGGTTGACGAGGCCGAACTCGAGCGCTTCCTCGGAGAGGATCGCGTCGCCGACCAGGTTCATCTCGAGCGCCTTGTTGGCGCCGACCAGCCGCGGCAGGCGCTGGGTGCCGCCGAAGCCGGGGATGATCCCGAGGTTGATCTCGGGCTGGCCGAAGACGGCCGCCTCGGCGCCGATCCGCACGTCGCAGGACATCGCCAGCTCGCAGCCGCCGCCGTAGGCGATCGCGTTGACCGCGGCTACCGTCGCCACCGGCGAGGTGCCGAACTCACGCAACAGCGCATGGGCGGTGTGCAGCAGCTCCTCGCCGCCCTTCTCGTCCATCTGGGTGAAGGCCTTGATGTCGGCGCCGGCCGAAAAGACGATCGGCACGCTGGAGGCGATCACCATCGCCCCGGCGCCGCTCTCCTTGACCCGCTCCCAGACCGTGCCGAGGTCACGGATCACGTCGGGGGAGATCGCGTTCATCGGCGCGTTCGCCAGCCAGGCGATCGCGACGTCGTCGCGGGTCTCGAGCTTGACCGTGTCCGCCTGCTCGCCCTCGTCGGGCTGCGGGTAGGGGTAGAAGCCCTGTCCGGACTGCAGGCCGGTGCGGCCCTGCGCGACGAGCCGCTTCAGGGTGACCGGCGGCGCGAAGCGCTCGCCGTGCTTCTCCTCGAGCTGCTCGACCTGCTCGAGCACCTTGTCGAGGCCTTCGACGTCGGCTTTCCAGAACGGCGGCAGCAGGCCCCGGCGCGGGTCGAGCCCGGCGCCGGCCATCATCCCGAGGTCGATGTCCCGCACCGAGCAGACGCCTTCCTCGACCAGCAGGCAGGCCTCGATCAGCGCCCTGCAGGTGAACATCGCGACCAGTTCCTCGGCGTCGGGGTCGGCGTCGCCGGGGACCGTCTGCTCGCCGTCCTTGAAGAAGCCCTCGCCGCCCGACTTGGCGCCGAGCTTGCCTTCGCCGACCAGGCCCTGCAGCCCCTTGTGGACGTAGAAGGTCTCGCCGTAGGACTCGTTGAGATGTTCGGCGACGTGCAGCACGGTGTCGAGGCCGAGCAGGTCGGTGAGGAAGAAGGGCCCCATCGGCGCCACCTGGGCGCCGGCGATGGCCTCGTCGATCGCCTTCAGCGAAAGCCCGTGCTCCTCCTGCGCGCGCCAGATCTCGCCGATCGTCGCCATCAGGATTTTGTTGACCACGAAGCCCGGCACCTCACCGCAGACGATCGGCTGCTTCTTGATCGCCTGGGCGAAGTTGTAGGCCGCGGTGGCGGTCTCCCGCGAGGTGTCGTCGCCGACGATCACCTCGACCAGCGGCATCACCGATGCCGGGTAGAAGAAGTGGAAGCCGACGACCTTGTCGGCGCGCAGGGTCGCTTCGCCGATCTCGGTGATCGAGAGCGAGGAGGTGTTGGAGGCGAGGATCGCGTGCCCGGGCGTCGCCGCGTCGATCTCGCGGAAGACGGACTGCTTGATCTCCATCTTCTCCGGCACCGCCTCGACGACGAAGTCGACGTCGCCGAACTCGGAGTAGCTGGTGGTCCCGGTGACCAGGCCCATGACCTCGGCCAGGCGGGCGTCGGCCTGCTCCTGGGTCAACTTCTCCTTCTTGACCAGGCGAGCGAGCTGGCCCTCGGTCACGGCGCGCGCTTTCTCGAGCGCGGCGTCGACGAACTTCTGGTCGATGTCCTTGACGACGACGGGGATGTCGGCGGCGGCGATCGCCTGTGCGATCTCCCCGCCCATGGTGCCGCCGCCGACGACGGCGGCCTTCGAGACGAACATTTGGGGTCAGCCCTCCAGGGTCGAAATTCGGGCTCGGACTATATGGAGCCGTGGCGCTCTCAGTCGCGTCCTGGCCCGGCTCTAGCCTCGCTGGCCTGATGGCGGGCGAGATCGTCGAGGGGCTGGATCGGCAGGCGCGCGAGCAGGTCAAGGGCCTGCGGGCGGCCGGGCACTTCTTCTGGATCGACCTCTGCGTCGACGGCATCGATGCCGAGGGGCTCGAGCGCGACCTCGGGATCCCCGCCGAGGCCTCGCGGCCGCTGCTCGACTTCGAGCGCGGCGAGCGGCCCTCGAGGCGCTTCACAGCCAGCCGCCGGCAGGTCGTCTTCCCCTTCCACTGCTACGTCGAGGAAGCCCAGGAAACCGAGACGACGCCGCCGTTGCAGGCGATCGAGGTCAACGTCCTCGTCCACGGCGACTTCCTGCTCACCGCCCACCGCGAGCCGCTCTCGCTGCCCACGCTGCTGCCGACCTACAACTCGGAGGGCCGCAGCGAGCAGTACGTCGTCTACGCGGTCCTCGACGCGATGGTCGCCACCGCCTTCGACGCGCTCAGCGACGCCGAGCTGGCGCTCGAGAAGCTGCAGACCCTGACCACCGACGACACCGGCGGCGCCCGGGTGCGGATGGGGACGCTGCGGGCGATCAACCTGCGGCTTACATCGATGCGGCGCCAGATCGGCCCCCAGCGGGGCATCTTCGAGCGGATCGGCGAGGAGATCGGCCAGGTCGAGAACCTGGTCAGCGACAGCGAGGGCTACTTCGAACGCGTCTACGGCCAGCTCAACCGGATCGTCGACGGGATCGATGCCGCCGCCGACTCGATGGCGCAGCTGATCGACCTGCGGATGAACGAGACGATGTACTGGCTGACGGTGGTGGCGACGATCTTCCTGCCGCTCAGCTTCCTCACCGGCTTCTTCGGCATGAACTTCGAATGGATGGTGACCCGGATCGACACCCCGCTCGCCTTCTTCGGGCTCGGCGTCGGCGGCTCGATCGTCGCCGCTGCGCTGATCTGGATCGTCGTCAGGCGCCGGGCGACCCCGGTCCAGCCCGACCAGGACGCCTTCGAGAGCCTGCTGGCGACGGTGCGGCGGCCGCTCACCGCGCCGGCCGCGGCGGCGGTCAAGGGAAGTCGTTTCGCGGCCGCTAAAGGAGGGCGTTTCCTCGGCCGATAACGGTCCCTTATGCGTTGGGGACCGAGTCTTGCCGCCGTCGCAGCCCTCTGCGGCCTGCTCCTGCTCGTGCCGGCCGCCGGCGCCCGGACCCCGAGCGCCGAGCTGCTGCCCGAGGGCCGGGCGGTCGCGCCGCCGTCGGCGCCGCCCGCGGTGAAGCGGATGATCGCCGCCGCCAACCACATCCGCCACCGGCCCTACCGCTGGGGTGGCGGCCACCGGCACTGGAACTCCCGCGGCTATGACTGCTCGGGCTCGCTCAGCTACGTGCTGCACGCCGCGGACCTGCTCGACTATCCCCTCGACTCGAGCGGCTTCATGCGCTGGGGCGGCGGCGGGCCGGGCAGCTGGGTGCGGATCTACGCCAACCGCGAGCACGTCTTCGCCGTAATCGCCGGGCTGCGCTGGGACACCTCCTACTCCGACGACGGCGACCGCACCGGCCCCGGCTGGAGCGAATTCGCGCGCCCGACCGGCGGCTTCCGCCTGCGCCACCCGCTCGGCCTGCTCGGCTGACCGCCGGACAATCGCGTGCCGCGAGCTTTGTACCCGAGTACAAAGGCAAAGGCGCGCGGCTGGCATTAGGCTGCTTTGGCCCCTGTGAGTGGGAGCGGAAGACAAGCGATGGCGCCCCTGAACGGCGCCCGACCAAGTGAGGGACTGACCAAGCGATGACCCGTATTCGCCAGCAGAACGTGACCGCAGCGCAGTGGAGCTCCAACGGCGAGGCCCTCGGTGCGTCCGACCTGACCCTGCCCGAGAACGACCCCTTCGGCGCCAACGTCTTCTCGATCGCCGTGCAGCGCGAACGCCTGCCCGACGACGTCTTCCAGAAGCTGCAGGCGACCCTCGACGGCGGCGAGGCGCTCGACCCGACCCTGGCCGACGCGGTCGCCGAGGCGATGATGGCCTGGGCCCTGGAGAACGGGGCGACCCACTTCACCCACATGTTCCAGCCGCTGACCGGCTCGACCGCCGAGAAGCACGACTCCTTCTTCGAGCCCTCGGGCGAAGGCAAGGTCCTCGCAGGCTTCTCCGGCAAGGAGCTGGTCCAGGGCGAGCCCGATGCCTCCTCCTTCCCGACCGGCGGCGTCCGCGCCACCTTCGAGGCCCGCGGCTACACCGCCTGGGACCCGACCTCCCCCGCCTTCATCCTCGAGAACCCGAACGGGGCGCTGCTCTGCATCCCGACCGCGTTCGCCTCCTGGACGGGCGAGGCGCTCGACGGCAAGATCCCGCTGCTGCGCTCGATGGACGCGCTCTCACGCTCGGCGATCAAGGCGCTGCGCCTGCTCGGCGACGAGACGAGCCAGAGGGTCTTCACCACGGTCGGGCCCGAGCAGGAGTACTTCCTGATCGACGAGCAGTACTACTTCGAGCGCCCCGACCTGATCGCCACCGGGCGCACCCTGTTCGGCGCCAAGCCGCCCAAGGGCCACGAGCTCGACGACCACTACTTCGGCTCGATCCCCGAGCGCGTGCTCGCCTGCATGCTCGAGGCCGAACTGGAAATGCGCAAGCTCGGCATCCCGGTCAAGACCCGCCACAACGAGGTCGCGCCGGCGCAGTATGAGATCGCGCCGATCTTCGAGAACTCGAACGTCGGTTCCGACCACCAGCAGCTGCTGATGCAGACGCTGGAGAGCGTCGCCCGCCGCTACGGCCTCGTCTGCCTCCTGCACGAGAAGCCCTTCGCCGGGGTCAACGGCTCCGGCAAGCACAACAACTGGTCGATGGGCACCGACGCCGGCAGCAACCTGCTCGACCCGGGCGACACGCCGGCGGAGAACATCCACTTCCTCTTCTTCTGCGCCGCCGTGATCCAGGCCGTCAACAAGCACCAGGGGCTGCTGCGCGCCTCGGTCGCGAACATCGGCCAGGACCACCGCCTCGGCGCCAACGAGGCGCCGCCGGCGATCATCTCTGTCTTCCTCGGCGGCGAGCTCGAAAAAACCTTCGAGGCGATCCTCGCCGGCGAGGGTGACCCGAACACGCCGGCCTCGTTCCTCGAGCTCGGCGCGACCGTGCTGCCGAAGCTGCCGATGGACGGGGGCGACCGCAACCGGACCTCCCCGTTCGCCTTCACCGGCAACAAATTCGAGTTCCGGGCGCTCGGCTCGAGCATGTCGCTCGCCTTCCCCAACACGGTGCTCAACACGATCGCCGCCGAGGCGATCGACGGACTGGCGGGCAAGCTCAAGGCGAAGCTCGACGGTGGAACGGAGATGCCCGCGGCGGTCATCGAGGTCGTCAAAGAGGCCTACGGCGACAACAAAGCGGTCTGCTTCAGCGGCGACAACTACTCCGAGGAGTGGCACACGGAGGCCGAGTCGCGCGGTCTGAAAAACCTGAGGACGACGCCCGACGCCCTGCCCGAGGTGATCTCGGACCAGACGGTCGCCACCTTCGAGAACTACGAGGTGCTCTCCAAGCGCGAGCTCGAGTCGCGCTATGAGGTCTGGGTCGAGCAGTACGCGATCCGCGCCAACATCGAGGCCGAGACCGCGCACTCGATGGCGAAGACGATGATCCTGCCGGCAGCCCTGCGCTACCTCGCCCTGATCGGCGACTCGGGCGCCGCCGAGGGCGTCGCCGCCGAGGTCAAAGGCCTGCTCGAGTCGCTGGGCAAGGCGCTGCTCTCGTTGGAGCAGGCCAACGCCGATCCCGGTCTCGAGGGCCTCGAGTGGGCGATCCACGCCCGCGACACGCAGCTGGCGGCGATGGACGACGTGCGCGGCGCCGCCGACGGTCTCGAGAAGGTCGTCGCCGACGACCTCTGGCCGCTGCCGAAGTACGAGGAGATGCTCTTCATCAAGTAGGGCACTGTGGCGCCAGGCCGTCGGCGTCCCTTCCCGACCGTACCCGGCGAAAATCCCATCAACTTGGCCATGCATCGCATGGCGAAGTTGATGGGATGGCGTCAGCCGCGAGGGGCGTCGCGGGTGGGCTCAGGCGGCGGGCGGCAGGCCGGGGCCGCCGTTGAGCGGATTGAGGTCGGCGAGCAGCTCGAGCAGCCGCGGCTGCGGCTCGTCCTCGTCGATCACGATCGCGGTGCCCGGCCAGGCGCAGCGCAGGTAGCGGGCGTAGGCCTGGCGCGAGCCGAGGTCGGGCTCGTAGATCCAGCTGCCGGTGTTCCAGTAGCGCACGTCGGGCCCGCCGGCGGCACGCACGTCGGCCAGCGGCTGGTGGGTGTGGGCGAAGACGATCTTCTCGGCCCGATCGCCCCAGCCGAGGTTCTCGACGACCTTGGCGAAGGCCTCGACCGCGTGCTCGGAGGGATCGCTGCGCGAGATCACCGTCGGCTCCGGGTAGAGCGGGCGCCCGGCGGGAGTGCCCGGGACGGGGTTCTCACGCGCCTGCCGCGCCGACTCCTCGCGGACCACCGAGTCGAAATGCTCGGCGCTGGGCAGCGGCTCGCCCTCGTCGAGCAGCCCGCGCTCGCGCAGCCCGGCCGCGACTCGTCTGACGCCGCGCGCCGGCAGCGCGAGGGCCGAGCCGAGCCGCCCGGCGCGCTGGGCGGCGCGGAAGACGTTCTGCTGGGCCTTGGTCCCGTGCGGCATCTGGGCGGCGACGAAGAGCCACTCGGTGAGCAGGCCGATCACCGCCTCGTAGTCCTCGATCGTGCTCGGCTGCTCGGGGCCGCCGGCGGCGATCGACCACAGCGTCCGGGTCAGGATCCGGTCGCCGCGCGAGCCGCTGAGGCGGGCGTGCGGGTCGAGGTAGTGGCCGTGGGTGCAGAGGACGTCGCCGAAGCGGTGGGTCGGGTAGGCGATCTCGACCTCGACCTGCGGCAGGCGGCTCTCGAGGAACTCGCGGAAGTAGGCCGGGCCGGTCCCGGGCTCGAGCTCCGGCCGGCCGGCGAGTCGCGCCTCGAGCCGGTCCTCTTCGTCGCGGACGACGAGGTGATGGTCGTGGTTGCCGGCGAGGAAGACCAGGCGCTTGCCGATCAGGCGCTCGCCGATCAGGCGCAGCAGGCCCTCGGCCGAGTCGACCGCGTCCTCGACCGAGCCGAAGAGGAAGTCGAACAGGTCGCCGAGGAAGATCAGCTCGTCGACGCCGTCGAGCGCCGGGGCGAGGCGCTCGAGGAAGAACTCCTCGCGCAGCAGGTCACGGCCGGTCCAGGCGCCGAAATGGGTGTCGGAGATGACCAGTGCCCGCATCGGGGCGAAGCTAGCTCAGCCCGTCGCGAGGGTCGACGCGCATCCGCAGGCCGCCCTTCGGCGAGAGCGTCGGCATCTGGCGGACGGTCATCGTGCGGCCGGGCAGCAGGTCGAGGCGGAGGCGCTGGAGCAGCATCGTCGCGACCAGCTTGACCTCGATCTGGCCGAAGCGCTTGCCGATGCAGATCCGTCGTCCGCCGCCGAACGGCACGTAGGCGCCGCGCGGCAGCTGCGCCTTGCGCTCGGGCGCGAAGCGCTCCGGCCGGAAGGCCTCCGGGTCGGGGAAGAACTCCGGGATCCGGTGGCTCGCCCACGAGCAGTAATTGATGTAGGCGCCGTCGGGGACCGTGTGGCCGTTGAACTCGAACTCGCGGACGGCGCGACGGGGGCCGATCCAGGCCGGCGGGTAGAGCCGCAGGACCTCGTCGAGGACCATGTCGAGGTAGGGCATCTCGCGCTCGAGCTTGTCGATGTCCGGTGTCGCGCCCCCGAGCACGCGGTCCTGCTCCTCCTGCAGCTTCTCGATCACGTCGGGGCGCCGCGCCAGCTCGTACATCATGAAGGTGAGGGTCGAGGTCGAGGTGTCGTGGCCGGCGAACATCAGCGTCATCAGCTGGTCGCGGACCTCGCGGTCGGCGAAGCCCTCGCCGGCCTCGTCGCGGACGCCGAGCAGCAGGCTGAGCACGTCCATCCTGCCCTCGTCGGGGCTTTCGCGGCGATGGGCGATCTCCTCGAAGACGATGCGGTCGAGGACCTGCCGCGAGTCGAGCATCTTGCGCCAGGGCGAGCCGGGGCCGCGCAGGAAGCGCAGGGCGAAGTCGATCCCGTAGAACTCGAGCGCGCGCTCGAAATGCTCGGCCGCCGCGGCCCCCTTGCCGGCCTCGTCGGGGTCGAGGCCGAGCAGGGCCCGCATCGCGATCCGCATCGCCAGCCCTCGCATCCACTCGTAGACGTCGACGATCTCGCCCTGGCGGAGGCGCTCGATCGCCGGCCCCGCCTCCTCGATCATCGCCTCGACCGAGGCGGCGACCTGCTCGCGGTGGAAGGCGGGCATCATCGTCGCCCGGGCGTGGTCGTGGTACTCGTCGTCGATCGTCAGCAGGCCGTCGCCGAGCAGCGGGATCAGGTCGCCGAAGCTCGACTCGCGCCAGTGGAAGTTCTCGGGGTGAGAGACGGTGACGTAGTGGTTGGCCTCGGGGCCGAGCATGAAGACGACCTGGGTGTGGAGCAGCCGCAGGGTGAAGATCGGGCCGAACTCTTCGTAGGCGCCGAGCAGGATCGGCAGCGGGTCGCGGGCGATCTTCAGGGTGCGGGTCACGGTGTTGCCTCCGGGCCCCGGCGGATACATGCCGCGGCCGCGCCACTCGACCGCGAGGTCGCCGGCGACCCGGCGCACCGGGCTGGACGACATCTGTGGCGGTTTGGCGACCGGCTTGGACGGAGGGGTGGCGGTCTCGGGCGGCATCGTCGGCCGAATCCTAATTGGCTGACTGGCCAAACGGGGCTTCAGGCGGCGGCCGCCACCGCGAGCTGGCCGCAGGCGGCGTCGATGTCGCGCCCGCGGGTGAGCCGAACGGTCGCGGTCAACCCGGCCGCGGCGAGGGTCGCCCTGAAGGCCTCGATCCGCTCCGGCGAGGAGCCGTCGTAGGCGCCGGTCGGGTTGTAGGGGATCAGGTTGACCTTGTAGCCGCGTGGATCGAGGCGGCCGGCGAGCTCACGCGCCTGCTCCGGGTGGTCGTTGACGCCGTCGAGCATCACGTACTCGACGAAGACCTTGCGCCGGCGCCGGGCCCGGTAGCGATCGCAGGCCGCGAGCACCTCCGCCAGCGGGAAGCGCTCGTTGACCGGCATGATCCGCGAGCGCAGCTCGTCGTTGGGCGCGTGCAGGGAGAGCGCCAGGCCGACCGGCATCGCGCACTCGGCCAGGCGGTCGATGCCCGGCACCCAGCCGACGGTCGAGATCGCCGTGCGCCGATGGGAGACGCCGAGGTCGGGCAGCGATTCGACCGCTCCCAGCACCGCGTCGAGGTTCATCGTCGGCTCCCCCATCCCCATGAAGACGACGTGGTCGATCGCTTCGACCCGGCGGAAGTGGAGGGCCTGGTCGAGGATCTCGTCGGCGCTGAGGTTGCGGCCGAACGCCATCGTCCCGGTGGCGCAGAAGGTGCAGGTCAGCGGGCAGCCCGACTGCGAGGAGACGCAGACCGAGCGGCGGCCGTCGCGGAAGCGCATCAGGACGGCCTCGATCGGGCGCCCGTCGGCCGTGTGGAAGAGGGTCTTGACGGTGCCGTCGTCGGAGCGCGCCTCGGCCTCGACGGTCAGGGTCGAGATCGGCACCGAGCCCTCGAGCCGCGCGCGCAGAGCCGCGGGCAGGTTGGTCATCTCGTCGTAGGAGCCGGCTCCACGCGCCAGCCACTCCCAGACCTGGGAGGCGCGGTATGAGGGCTCGCCGGCGGCTGCCAGCGCCTGCTCGAGTCGGGAACGGTCCACCGATCGAGTGTAGAGAGGGCGGCCCAGGCCGCCTGCGCGGCTAGGCGCCGGCGGTTGTGGGCGGCTCCGGCGGCGCCTCGGGCGTGGCCGGCGGCTCGGGCGTGACCGCGCCCTCAGGCGCGACCTGGGCGGCTGTGCCGCCGCCGAGCGGGTCGCCCTCCGACTCCCAGACCTCGTTAAGCGAGACCTGCAGGTAGGCGGCGAAGGCGGGATAGAAGATCAGGTAGAGGATCAGGCCGATCCAGCCGTTCGGGACCTCTCTTCCGGCCAGCTCGGCCGCCTTCTGCACGCGCTTGAACCCGTTGTAGAACGAGATCAGCGGCGGGATGATGATCAGCGAGCCGGGAAAGACGGCGAGCGCCGAGTTGGTCGGGTTCTGGCCGAGGTCGGTGCCCTTCGCCTCGCCGTAATCGCGCATCTCGCGGTTGACGTAGTACCACCAGAAGATCGTGTAGATGCCCAGGGTGATGATCGAGAGCCCTGCCACCGCCCACGGATTGCGCACCTTGACCTCATCCTGCGTGCCTCGGATGTTGAGCTCGACAGCCATCTGCGCTCCGTTTCTGGATTGGACGGGACCTGCCGACCCTAACCCACGTCCAGGCGGTCAGCCGTGGATTTTCTCGCCGCGCTCCAGCATCTCGACGAATTTCCGCAGCCGCCGCTCACGCGTCTCGGGCTTCTTCGCCTCGTCCAGGCGGTAGAGGATCGCGTAGCGGTTGGCACTGTCGAGCGCGGCGAATGCGGTCGCGGCAGCCTCGCTGCGGGCGAGCTCACGACGCAGGTCGGCGGGAACCTGGGCCTTGCGCTGCCCCTCGTAGGCGGCGTCCCAACGCCCGTCGGCCCGTGCCGCCTCGATCTCCGCCATCCCGGCCGGCCTCACCCGCCCGGTGGCGAGCAGCTCCTCGGCCTTGTCGCGGTTGATCCGCGACCAGCGCCCGCGCGGCCGCCGTGGCGTGAATCGCTGCAAGAAATAGGCCTCGTCGAAGCCTCGCTTCTGGCTGTCGATCCAGCCGAAGCAGAGCGCCAGCTCGAGCGCTTCACGGTAATCGACGCTCTCGACCCCGGACCCTTTCTTGGCGATCTTCAGCCAGAGGCCCTCGGACTCGCCGCCCTCGCCTTCGAGCCAGGCCTCGAGCTCAGCCGCGTCGGCGAAAAGCAGGACCGGGAGGTCGTCCCCCACCCCGTCCTCCGATCAGAGCCCGGCGGCGTCGGCGAGCAGGTCGACCTGGGCGGGGTCGTTCGACGCCGGGAAGAGGATCAGCTCGTCGCAGCCGGCCTCGGTGTAGGCGCCCAGGTACTGCTGCACCGTCTCCGCGTCCTTTGCCGCCGAGGAGGCGATCATCCCGGCGGTCTCCGCGCCGAGCCAGCGGTAGTAGTCGCCGAGAACCTCGTCGGCGTTGCGCTCGCCGTCGTCACCGAGCGAGAAGTAGGCGAGCCCGGCGAGGTAGGGCTCGCCGTCGCGGCCCTGCGTCGCCCACGCCTCCTTCACCTTCCCGGCGGCCGCGATGAATTCTTCGGGGCCCGAGCCGCCGGCGATCCAGCCGTCGCCGTACTTGGCCGCCCGCTCGAAGGAAGCGTCGACGCCGCCGCCGATGATCAGCTTCGGCGGGGTCTCGGTCGCCGGCCCGATCTCGTCGCCCGCCCAGATCTCGCGGATGCGCGGCAGCGCCTCGTCGAACCAAGAGCCGCGCCCGGCCATCTCGACCCCGCTGAGCGCGAAGTCGTCCTCGCGGCCGCCGATGCCGAGGCCGAGGTGGAGGCGTCCGCCGGAGAGCGCCTGGATGCTGAGCGCCCGCTTCGCCAGCTCGGCGACGTTGGGGCGCAGCGGCGCCAGCAGGACCGAGGTCCAGAGGCCGATCCGCTCGGTGACCGCGGCGGCGGCGGCCAGCGTGGTCAGCGGCTCGTAATTCCCGTAGGCGATGCGATCGATCGTCCCCAGGCTGGAGAAGCCGCGCTGCTCGGCGCGCTTCGCCCACTCGACCAGCTGCTTGCCGCTGGTGCCCGGCACGGTGTTGGGGAGTCCGATCCCGACGTCCATGTTGAAGTCCTCCTGGAAGATTTGAGCCCGAGGGCAGAACCCTAGCTGGGGGGGCACGCCGGCCTGCCGGGAGGACGCGGCTCGCGATCTCCCCTAGCGGGCCAGCGCGTTGCGCGCGAACGGCAGCCAGGAGCGGGGTCGCCGCAGGACGGTGAGGATCAGCGGCAGCGAGTCGAAGTAGGTGAGGCGCTCGGTCGCCAGGCCGTCCTCGCCGAGTGCGAAGTGATCGACCCCGTGCCAGGAGATCGGCTTGCCGCCGGTGTGCCCGTTGAGGTCGAATTCGATCAGGACGCCGTCCTCTGTCGCGCCCCATCTCTTCACCTCGGCCCTCAGGTCCGGGATCAGGGCGAAGAGCTGGGCGAAGCCGCGTTCGCCCTCGGCGAGGCTGTGAGCCGTCGGCACCAGGGGCGCCTCGAGATGGACGTCCTCGGCCAGCAGGGTGCCGAGCCGGCCCTCGCGCGGCGCCGCCCAGTACTCGACGAAACGGCGCACGAAGTCCTCGGCCCGGGCCCGGGCCTGCTCCGATGGCGGCGAGGCGCTCAAGCGGGCAGCCCGTCGAGCAGGTCTTCGATCGCGGCCCGGGCGTGGCCGAAGACGCTGCGGTCACCGCTGAGCCGGTAGCGCGAGTTGGCCCCCATGACGAGCGCGTAGAGCTCGAAGGCGAGGCGCTCGGGTTGCTCGGCGCCGGCGACGCGCGCCTCGCGGGCGAGCTCGGCGACCCAGGCGTCGAGGGCGCCGGCGATCGCGTCGCGGACGACGCCGGGGCGATCGTCGAACTCGGCCGAGGTCGAGCCCCAGAAACAGCCGCCGGCGGGCGCCGCCGAGTCGATGTCGGCGATGTAGCCGGCGGTCACGGCGCGCAGCCTCGGCGCCCCGTCCTCGGCTTCCAGCGCGGGCTCGAGCACGGCCTCGCGAAAATGCTGCGCCGCGGCTTCGATCGTCGCCAGCTGAAGATCCTGCTTCGAGCCGAAATGGGCGAAGAGGCCGGACTTGCTCATCCCCAGCTCGCCGGCGAGGCGGCCGATGGTCAGGGCTTCGAGGCCCTCGGCGGTGGCCACCTCGACCGCGCGGGCGAGAATCGCCGCCCGCGTCGCCGCGCCCCTGCCGGGCCGGCCCAGCTCGCTGACTATCCCCTCAATCTCCTCGGTCGTCGTCGCCATCTTGGCCAGGCTATCGAAAAGCACGAACGTTCGTTCCTCGGTTAGGATCGCGGCGACGGCCCCGTCGGGGGCGAAACACTTGTGAGGAGATGCGGATGAGCACGTACGCGGTGAAGAAGATCGACGAGATGGAGGGCATCTACGGCGGCGCCTTCAAGCGGGCTCGCGCCGAGCTCGGGGTCGGCGCGTTCGGCATGGCGATCATCGACATGCCCCCCAACTTCGAGCGCTACCCGACCCACGATCACGGCGAGGACGGTCAGGAGGAGGTCTTCGTGGCCCTCCGCGGCGGCGGCCAGATCGAGATCGACGGCGAGCGCTTCCCGCTCGACGCCGACCACGTCGCGATGGTCGGCCCCGGGGTCAAGCGCAAGGTGCTGCCCGGCGACGACGGCATCCGCGTCCTCATCCTCGGCGGCAAGGCGGGCGCCGTCTATGCCCCCCACGCCCGCACCGAACTGGGCGAACCCGACCCGATGCTCGAGCCCAGCCTGGCGCCGACGATGATCAGCGACGAGGCTCGTGCCCAGGACACGCCCTGACCGGTAGCGGCGGGTAGCGCGGGTAGGCCGGGTCCTGCCGCGAGCGCTCACAGAGCGAGAAGACCGAGCCGCGCGTGTTGGGCACGAGCCTCTGGTGACGACAGCTGTCGCAGAGGCCGGCGTCCGGCGCCCGCGGCTCAGCCGAGGTCGAGCCTGAAGACATCGCGGTACTCCTCGAGCAGGGCCGGGAAATCGACCTCGCGGCCCTCGGCCACCGCGCCGCCGGGGCCGAGCACGCGGTCGAGCGTGCGGAACCAGTCGAGCGTGCGGCCCGCCGGCCTCGTCTCCCAGCGGGTTCGCGCCGCCACCTCACCCGGGTTCCACATCAGGTGGACCTGGCCGCGGCCGATCTCGAGCTCGGCGCCCTCGGCGAGCTCGAGCTCACGGCCGTCGACCACCGCCCGCATCTCTCCGGCCAGGATCTCGAGGCGCTCGTCCTGCTCGGGGTGGAAATGGCCGGGCGGGGGCGATCCGCGCGGGGCGTAGGTGGCTTCGACGACGAGCTCCGCCGGCGCCGCCGAGATCACCTCGAGCGAGTCGGTCGGGTTGAGCGAGAGCCTCTCCCCCACCTCAGCCCCTCTCTGCCCGGCTCTTCGTCGCGCCGAGGATGCGCCGCACGACGAGCACATGGCCGCGGGTGCGGATCACCGCCGTCTTGTACGCCTCGCCGAGCAGGCCCGGGAAGCTCGCCCGGGTCTCGGCCCGCAGGCGGGTGCGGCCCTCGCCGAGCGAATCGAGACGGAAGACGAGCCCGTACTCAGAGAAGCGGTGGCCGCCGGCCAGCGCCAGCTGCCGTCCCGGCTCGGCCTCCTCGACGTGGAAGCCCGGAAAGGACGAGCCCGGCGCGAGTGGCCGCGGCCCGGCGACCTCGGTGTCGGCGCAGCCGACCAGGCGGGCGTAGCGCGGGGCGCCCGCGCCGCTCATCGATCCCTCGGCGACCCGTAGCAGCGCCTCCCAGACCCGATCCGGGCCGGCCTCGATCAGCGCCGCGTGCTCGTCGATCCTCGGAAGTTGCCCTGTCCTCGCCACCAGGCTCCGATCGTACGCCCCCCTGCCGCCTCGACGACGGCTAGCTTTGAGCTGTGAACGGCATCGCGACCCTTTTCGACTCCGACGAGGCAACCGGCCATCGCGCGACGGTCGAGGTGATCGGGGTGATCTTCAGCGCCGAGGACGACGGCTACGCGGTGCTCGAGGTCGAGGACACCGAGTCCGGCGAGGGCTTCGCCCTGGTCGGGCCGGTGGCGCACCTCAACGCCGGCGACCGTGCCGAAGTCAGCGGCGAGTGGCAGACCCACTCGCGCTACGGCCGCCAACTGCGTGCCCGCGGGGCCCTGCCGCTCGACCCCGCCGACCGCGCCGGGCGGATCGCCTACCTGACCTCGCTCCGCCACATCGGCCCGGCCCGCGCCGAAAGCCTCGTCGACGAGCACGGCGAAGACGTGCTGCGGGCGATCGCCGCCGACCCGGCGGCGACCTTCTCGGGGCTGCGCGGGGTCAGCGCCAGCCAGGCCGCCGACGCCGCCGAGTCATGGCACGCCTCGCGCGCGGTGCGCGACCTGCACGTCCAGCTCGCCCCGCACGGGCTCGCCCACCTGGCCGCGCCGATCCACGCCCGCTTCGGCGATCGGGCGATGGTGATCCTCCACGAGGACCCCTACCGGCTGACCGAGATCGACGGCGTCGGCTTCCTCCGCGCCGACAAGATCGCCCTGGCGACCGACGTCCCGCCCGAGTCGAGGCGGCGTGCCCAGGCCGCCGCCGCCTATGCCCTCGCCGAGGCCGAGAAACAGGGCCACACCAACCTGCCGCTGCCGGATCTGATCGCCCGCGCCGCCCAGCTGCTCGGGCTGCAGCCGGATGGCGCCGACCTGGTCGAGGCGCCCGGCCTGCTGGTCGACGGCGAGCGGATCTACCGCGAGCGGACCCACGCCAGCGAGGTCGCCGTCGCCGCCACCCTGCGGGCCCGCTCCTCCGAGGAGGCGGTGCTCGACCACGTCCCCGGCGAGCAGCCGGAAGGCAGCCTCACCGACGAGCAGTGGGCCGCCGTGCGCGGCGCCTTCGCCGCCCGTCTCTCGGTGCTGACCGGGGGCCCCGGCGTGGGCAAGACCGTCTGCACCAAGGCGATCGTCGCCGAGGGCGAGGCGGCCGGCGCCCGCATCGCCCTCTGCGCCCCGACCGGGCGCGCGGCGCGGCGGATGGAGGAGGCGACCGGGCACGAGGCAAAGACGATCCACCGCCTGCTCGAGTGGATGCCGGGCCGCGACCCCGCCTTCAAGCCCGGCCACCCGCTGCCGGTCGACCTGGTGATCGTCGACGAGGCCTCGATGCTCAACCTGCGACTGGTCGAGGTCCTGCTCGACGGCCTCGCCGAGACCACCCACGTCGTCTTCGTCGGCGACGCCGACCAGCTGCCGCCGATCGGCGCCGGCAAGCCGTTCGAAGACCTGATCGCCTCGGAGACCGTCCCCGTCGTCCGCCTCAACCAGATCTTCCGCCAGGCGGCGCGCTCGATGATCACCACCGCCGCCCATGAGATCAACGGCGGCCGCCCGCCGCACCTCGAGCCCGAGGCCGACCAGGAGCGCGACTTCTTCTTCGTCGACCGCCCCTCGCCCGAGCGCGCGCTCGAGACGGTGGTGGAGGTCGTCGCCGAGCGGGTGCCGAAGGGCTTCGGCCGCGATCCGGTGCGCGACGTCCAGGTGCTGGCGCCGATGTACCGCGGCGCGGTCGGCATCGACGCCCTCAACGAGCGCCTGCGGGAGCGCCTCAACCCCTCCGGAGAGCCGGCCCTGAACGGTCGCTTCCGGATCGGCGACCGCCTGATCCAGACCCGCAACTCGCACGAGCTGGGCCTGATGAACGGCTCGATCGTCTTCCTCCTCGCCGACGACCCCGCCGAGGAGACGGTCCTGGTCGAGACCGACGAGGGCGGCGAGCTCGTCATCCCCTACGAGGAGACCGCGACGCTGCGGCTCGCCTACGCGATCTCGGTTCACAAGGCCCAGGGCTGCGAGGTGCCGATCGTGGTCGCCGTCTGCCATCGCTCGCACACGCGGATGCTGACCCGGCCGCTTCTCTACACGGCGATCACGCGGGCGCGCGACGTCTGCGTCCTGGTCGGCGACGCCGCCGCGCTGCAGAGCGCGGTGCGGCGCGACGACTCCGGCCGCCGGCACTCCGGCCTGCTCGAGCGTTTGCGCGGGTGAGCCGCGGCCGGCGGGCCGGGCCTCCCCTGGCCGAGATCGCCGTCACCCTGGCGGGTCTCGTCATCCTCGCGGTGCTCGTCGTCGCGGTCCCCGCGCTGCACCATGCCTTCAACGCGGCGATCGCCGGCGACACCGAGGGGGTGCGCGACGAGCTGCACGGGCTCGGTGCCGCCGGGCCGCTGCTCGTCCTCGCCCTCGCCCTCGCCCACGCCGTCGTCTTCTACCCGGCCGAGATCATCGACGCCGCCGCCGGCTTCGCCTACGGCTTCTGGCCCGGCCTGGCGCTGATGATGGTCGCCTGGCTGATCTCGGGGCTGCTCTGCTACGCGATCGGCGCCTCGGTGGCCCGGCCGCTGCTCGACCGCTGGCTCGGCGCCGAGCGCTTCGAGCGGATCGAGGGAATGATCGAGCGCGGTGGCGCCACCCTGCTGCTTGCGGTTCGCCTGATCCCGATCGTGCCCTTCAGCCTCGCCGGCTACGCGGCGGGCGCCGCCCGGGTGCCCCTCTGGCGCTTCGTCTGGACCACCGTGGTCGGCTACACGCCGGTCACCGTGCTCGCCGTCTACTTCGGCACCCGGCTGGAAGGGCTGAGCCTGACCGACCCACTCGTCCTCGGCAGCGCCGCGGCCCTGCTCGTCCTGCTCGTCCTCGGCAACTGGATCGCCCGCCGCCAGTCGAAGGGCTCAGCGGGAGCGTCGACCGGGGACTAGCCGCCGCACCTCGAAGCGGGCGACCGCCGGCGAGGCGTCGACGTTGCCGGCTTCGTCGACCGCCCTGACCCGCAGCACGTGGCTGCCGGCCGCGAAGCGCCGGACCAGGCGCTTCCCGCAGAGGCGTGGCAGGCCGCCGTCAACGCGGCAGGTGAAGGTCGAGCCCGGCGAGTTGGAGCCGAATTCGAAGACCGTCCTGGCGCGGCGACGACGGGTCCGCAGGTTGCGCCTCGGGCGGCGTTTGAAGAAGGTCTTCGGCGCCACGTTGTCGATACTGAAACGGACGACCGGGCCGACCCCCTGGCGGCCGGCGAGGTCGACGCCGCTGACGGCGAAGCCGTGGACGCCGTCGGCAAGCGGCTCGGCCGGGACGAAGGGCGACGTGCAGGGCGCCGGCACACTGCCGTCGAGCTGGCAGCTGAACGCGACCGGGCGGTTGGCTTCGAAGGAGATGCTGGGCGAGCGGTTGCGGTCGACGGCCTTCGGCGGCCCCGTGATCCTGATCGCCGGCGGCAGGGCGACGTCTTCGATCATCGCGTGCGCGTCGACGAGGCCGGCGCCGACGTCGTCCTGGCCGTACGCGCCCGGCGGTCCGACCGGCCTCGCGGTCGAGGCCAGACCGGCGGCGATTTCGGCCGGGGTCAGGGCCGGGTTCGCCTGCAGGGCGAGGGCGACGACCGCGGCCGCGTGCGGGGCCGCCGCCGAGGTGCCACAGAAGCGGACGAGGCCGGGGATTTTTTCGCTCGGGGCGAAGAAGGTGGTGCGGCCGCAATCGCTGGCGGCCAAATCGGGCTTGCCGATCGTCTGCGCGGCTGTTTCGGCGGCGATCGCATTGCCGTCGACCGGGCCGAAACGGTGGACCACGGGCCCGCGCGAGGAGTAGGGCTCGACCACCGAGCTGCTGCCCACCGGGACGGCGCCGACGCTGATCGCGGCGGTGCTCCCCGCGTGCCCGTAGACCGAGGGCCCGACCACATCGCCGTCTTTCGAGGTCGGGTACTCGACTTTGCTGACGCCGCCGCCGTTCTCTAGCAGGATGAACTTGAGCCGCGGCTTGGCGGTCGGGTCGGCGTCCGGGTTGCATTCGTCCGAGCCCTCGTCGAAGCAGCGGTTGATCGCCAGCTGGACTTCGGTGTCGGCGCCGGTGTCGTTTTCCCAGCTGAAGAACTCGAACGGCTGCTGGGTGCCGATGCTGCCGACGTTGTCGTCGTAGCTGCCGACAGCTTCCGAGCCTTCCTCGATCGGTTTGCCCGACGCATCGAGCAGGTAGGCGTCGATGTCCGCCCTGACGCCGTTCCACGGTTCTGCCCACTGCAGGTCGACGCTCAGGGTTTCGTCTTTTTCGACCTCGATGCCGAAGGTGTCGTCACTGCCGGCTTCGGGATTGAAGTCCATGCAGTGGTCGGCTTTGGTGAGGGCTTCCAGCTGCGGCGGGCAGCCGCCGGCGTCGCGGAATTTCGGCGCTTCCCAAGAGGCGATCGAGCGGCCTTCGCCGTCGAAGAGGTTGTCGTTGCCGGCGGCGGTCAGGTAGGTCGCACCGGCCGCCTCGGCTTCGTCGACCGCGACCGCGATCGGGCCGTCCTGGAAGAACGGCTCTTCGAAGTAGGAGACGTCGTCGACGATCACCCTGGCGCCGGCCGCCAGTGCCCTGATGTTGGCGGCGAAGGCGGTCTGGCCGCCGAAGGCGCTGGCGAACGCCAGCTTCGCCCCGGGCGCCAGGTCATGGACGACCTGCGCCATCCCGCGACCCTCGTCGGTGGCGGTCGGCGATCCGAGGCCGTCGGCGAGGACGTCGACCGGGTTCGGGTTGCCGCAGGGATTGCCCGGGCCCGGCAGGTCGCCGCTGAGGACGTCCGCTTCGGCCGTGGTCAGCGCCGTCGGGTCGCGGTCGTAGGAGTCGGAGAGGATGCCGACGGTGACGCCGGAGCCGTCGACGCCGAAGTCGGCGCGGGCGGCGGCTGCGCCGAGCTGCGCGTCACCTTCGGAGACGACCGAGCCGCCGCAGGCCGCGGCGGTGACCGGAGTCAGCGCCGGGCGGGCGCTGGCGACGCCTTCGAACGGCGGCGATCGCGCGCAGGTCGGCGGGACGGGCGGCGACGGCGACCGTCTGGTCGCGGCCGCTCGCCTGAACGATCTCGGCTCCGGCGGCGCGCAGCTCGGTCAGCGCGGCGAGCGCGCCGTGTCGGAAGCGGAGTTCGGCCAGGATCCGGTTGCCGCGCCGCTGCAGGCTGCCGGGCCCCCGCGCGGCGAGGCTCAGCGTCTCGGCCTGCCGCCGCGGCGAGGCGGCGCTCAGGCCCGGACGGGAGAGAGCGAGCAGCCGCGGCGAGAGGCCTTCGGCCCCGGGCTGGTAGCGGGCGGCCGCGGGAGGGGCCGCCGTCGCGGCGCAGGTGGCCATGAGCAGCGCCGCCGCGAGCACGGTCCGGGTGCGCGTCAGAGGCGCGGCGCGCGTCATCGATTTGCGTATCGACCGGTGATCTCTTCCCTTGAACACGTGCGGACAGTGTTTCGAGCGGCGCCGATGTCGGTCGAACCCTGCTACGGTCCCGCCCGTTAGATCGGGCAAGGCCCGGTAAAAGCTGTGTTTAGCGCTCGCGTCGTTGCCTCACCGCATGTGCCGCGTTCGCAGCACATCGAAGTGGAGGCAATGCATGCCTACTGGAACAGTCAAGTGGTTCAGCGACGACAAGGGCTACGGGTTCATCACACCCGATGACGGCTCGAAGGACGTCTTCGTCCACCACAGCGCGATCCTCGGCGAGGGCTTCAAGTCCCTGACCGAGGGGTCGAAAGTCAGCTACGAGTCCGAGGAAGGCCCGAAGGGCCCCGCCGCGGCGAGCGTCCAGCAGACGTCGTAGTAGACCGAAGCACTTAGGCGTTGAAGAGGCCCGCCTCACGGCGGGCCTCTTCTTTGCCGTCCCTAACCTGAAGAACCGAGATGACCACCCGAGACGACCTCAGAAACATCGCGATTGTCGCCCACGTCGACCACGGCAAGACGACCCTTGTCGACAAGATGCTGTGGCAGACCGGCGCCTTCCGCAAGGGCCAGGACGTGGCCGAGCGGGTGATGGACTCGATGGACCTGGAGCGCGAGAAGGGGATCACGATCCTCGCCAAGAACACCGCGATCCACCACGACGGGGTCAAGCTCAACATCGTCGACACCCCCGGCCACGCCGACTTCGGCGGCGAGGTCGAGCGCGGGCTGACGATGGTCGACGGCGTCCTCCTCCTGGTCGACGCCTCCGAGGGCCCGCTCCCTCAGACCCGCTTCGTCCTGCGCAAGGCGCTCGAGGCGAAACTGCCGGTCATCCTGGTGATCAACAAGGTCGACCGGCCCGACGCCCGCATCGCCGAGGTCGTCGACGAGGTCTACGAGCTCTTCCTCGACCTCGACGCCGACTCCGACCAGATCGACTTCCCGATCGTCTACTCGAATGCCAAAGCGGGCTGGGCCTCGCTCGAGGAGGGCGTCGAGGGGACCGACCTGACGCCTCTGCTCGACCTCATGCTGCAGAGAATCCCGGCCCCCGAGTACGACCCCGACCAGCCCCTGCAGGCCCACGTCACCAACCTCGACGCCTCCCCGTATGTCGGCCGGCTGGCGATCTGCCGCGTCCGTAACGGGACGATCCGCGCCGGCCAGCCGATCGCCTGGTGCCGGGCCGACGGCTCGATCCAGAAAGCAGCGGTCTCCGAGCTCTACGTGACCGAGGCGCTCGAGCGGGTCTCGGCGAAGGAGGCCGGCCCCGGCGAAATCATCGCCGTCGCCGGGATCGAAGAGGTGACGATCGGCGAGACGCTCGCCGATCCCGACGAGCCGACGCCGCTGCCGGTGATCAGCGTCGACGAACCCTCGCTCTCGATCCAGATCGGGATCAACACCTCGCCCTTGGCCGGGCTCGAGGGCAAGAAACTGACCGCGCGCCAGATCCTCGACCGTCTCGACGCCGAGCTGGTCGGCAACGTCTCGATCCGGGTCAATGACGTCGGCCGCCCCGACGCCTGGGAGGTCCAGGGCCGCGGCGAGCTGCAGCTCGTCGTCCTGCTCGAGATGATGCGCCGCGAGGGCTTCGAGCTGACCGCGGGGCAGCCCCAGGTCGTCACCCACGAAGAGGACGGCAAGCTGCACGAGCCGGTCGAGCGGCTCTCGATCGACGCCCCCGAGGAGCACGTCGGCTCGATCACCCAGCTCCTTGCCGCCCGCAAGGGCCGGATGGAGCAGATGGTCAACCACTCGACCGGCTGGGTGCGGATGGAGTTCCTCGTCCCGGCCCGCGGCCTGATCGGCTTCCGCACCGAGTTCCTGACCGAGACCCGCGGCACCGGGATCATGAACCATGTCTTCGACCGCTGGGAGCCCTGGTTCGGCGAGCTGCGGACCCGGGCGAGCGGCTCGATCGTCGCCGACCGCCGCGGCAAGACCGCCGGTTACTCGCTGGCCGGCCTGCAGGACCGCGGCACGCTCTTCGTCGGGCCCGGCGAGGAGGTCTACGAGGGGATGATCGTCGGCGAGAACGCCCGCAGCGAGGACATGGACGTCAACGCGATCAAGGAAAAGCAGCAGACCAACATGCGGGCGGCCGGCGCCGAGGTGCTGGAGCGGCTCGAGCCGGCGACGCGGCTCACCCTCGAAGCCTCGCTCGAGTTCCTCCGCGACGACGAGTGCGTCGAAGTCACCCCGGAGTCGGTGCGACTGCGCAAGGTCGTGCTCGACAAAACGAAACGCCAGAAGTCGGCGCGGGCCAAGGCGCCCGCCTAGCCCCTGCGCTCGAGCTCGATTTCGACGCCGTCGAGGAGCCGCGCCAGGCCGCGGTCGAAGCGGCCCTCGCTGCGAATCAGCTCGTTGACCAGCTCGTTGGCGGCCTCGACGTCGGGGCCGAGGTACTCGCTGACCAGGGGGTAGCGGCCGGAGTCCAGTTCGCGCTGGAGGAAGTCGGAGACCTCCTGCGGCCAGCCGCGCTCGTGCTCGGCCATCTCCTGGGCCTCGCGCAGGGCGAAGCCGAAGGCGTAGTCGTCGATCAGCGCGATCAGCTCGAACTTCTCGTTCCTGCTGATCTCGAGGCCGGCGACCGCCTGCAGGGACTGCTCGAAATGACGAATCCCATTCGGGCCAGGGCGGCCGTCGCCCAGCCGGTCGAGGGTCCAGCGATGGCGGCGGAAGCCTTCGCGGGTGTGCAGCGCGATCTGGGTCAGCGCCGTGCGCCAGCCTTCGGTCAACTCGGCCTCGGGGACCAACAGCTCCCCCATCACCGCGTCGACCATCAGCGTGATCAGCTCATCCTTGCTGCGCACGTAGTGGTAGAGGGTCATCGTCCCGGCACCGAGCTCCTGGGCGACCCGCCGCATCGAGACCGCGTCGAAGCCCTCGGCGTCGGCGATCCGGAGCGCCGCGGCGGCGATCTGGTCGCGCGAGTGGGCAGGGTGCCTGGAGCTCGGCTCGGGACGGGTCCAGATCATCCCCTCGGCCTGCTCCTCGCCTGCCGGCGGCCGCGGGCTCGATTTAGGGCGTGACGACATTTCGTACAGCGTACTGCTACCGTCCTCGTACGTTGTACTACCCGACCGTACGAGGTACGAAATGAATCTGGAATTTCAACGAGACGAAGCGATAGCGGCCGAGGGCCTGGGCAAGCGCTACGGCGACGACTTCTGGGCCCTGCGTGACTTCGACCTGCGGGTCCCGGCCGGCTCGGTGCTCGGCCTGCTCGGCCACAACGGCGCCGGCAAGACGACCGCGATCCGCATCCTCACCACCCTGGCGACGCCGACCACCGGCAGCGCCCGGGTCGCCGGCTTCGACGTCGCCGAGGACCCGGCCGGCGTGCGCGGGCGGATCGGCCTGACCAGCCAGGACGCGACCGTCGACGGCCTGATGAGCGCCCGCGCCAACCTCGAGCTGATCGGCCGCCTCTACCACCTGCCGCGCCGGGTCGCGAAACAGCGTGCCGGCGAACTGCTCGAGCGGCTGGCGCTGGCCGGCGTCGCCGAGAAACTCGTCCGCGAGTTCTCCGGCGGCATGCGGCGGCGCCTCGACCTGGCGGCCAGCCTGGTCGCCTCGCCGCCGGTGCTCTTCCTCGACGAGCCGACCACCGGCCTCGACCCGGAAAGCCGCAACGAGCTCTGGGCGCTGCTGCGCGAGCTGGTCGGCGAGGGCATGACCGTGCTGCTGACCACGCAGTACCTCGAGGAGGCCGACCGCCTCGCCGACAGGATCGTCCTGCTCGACCACGGCACGATCGCCGCCGCCGGCACCCCGGCGGCGCTCAAGGCCGACCATGGCGGCGAGCGGATCGCCGTCACCCTGCCCGACCCGGGGCAGCTCGGCCCCGCCGCCGAGGCGCTCGAACGCTCGACCCAGGGCGGCGTCGACATCGATCACGAACAGGCGGTGGTGACCGCCGCGGCGACCTCCGCCACGCGCCTGATCGACGTCGTCCGCCTGCTCGACGAGTCCGGCGTCGAGGCAACCGACGTGCACCGTCGCGAGGCGACCCTCGACGACGTCTTTCTCTCGATGACCCGCCCGACCACCAAGGAGGAGGCGATCCCAAGATGACATCGACGACCCTGACCACCACCGCCCCGGGACCGGGCAGGCTGCGCTGGATCGTCGGCGACAGCCTGACGATCGCCGGCCGCAGCCTCGCCCACATCCGGCAGATCCCGGAGAAGCTGCTCGACGTAACCCTGCAGCCGCTGATGTTCGTGCTGCTCTTCTCGTTCGTCTTCGGCGGCGTGATCGCCGTCCCAGGCGGCGGCGATTACCACGAATACCTGATCGGCGGGATCCTCGTGCAGACGCTCGCCTTCGGCATGATGGGCCCCGGCATCTCGATGGCGACCGACCTCGGCGAAGGGATCCTCGATCGCTTCCGCTCCTTGCCGATGCTGCGCCCGGCCTTCCTGCTCGGGCACCTGACGGCGGAGCTGGCGGCGACGACGATCGCGATCGCGATCATGGTGATCAGCGGCCTGCTGGTCGGCTGGCGGATCAACAGCGACCCGCTCGAAGCCCTGGGCGGCTTTGCGCTCGTCGCGCTGCTCGCCGTGACGATGGTCTGGCTCGGCACCCTGATCGGGGTCCTCGCCAGGTCTCCGGACGTGGTCCAGGGAGTCGCCTTCCTCGTCGTCTTCCCGCTGACCTTCGTCGCCGGCACCTTCGTCCCGGTCGCCGGGCTGCCCGACGGCCTGCGCCAGTTCGCCGAATACAACCCGGTCAGCGCCTGGGCCGCGGGTGTCCGGACCCTGTTCGGAAATCCGACCGCGACCCCGGCCGGCGCCGCCTGGCCGCTCCAGCATCCGGTTCTCTGCTCGGTCCTCTGGTGCCTGGCGCTGATCGCGATCGTCGTCCCCCTGACCCTGCGGGCCTACCGCCGACGGACGACGGGCTGACCCAGGCCTCCTCCTAGGCCGCCGCCGCAGCCGGCGGCGGCCGGGGATCCGCCTCGAGCTGGTCGAAGCGCCTGGTCGGCAGGCGCGAGGTGAAGAAGAAGGAGACGAGGACCAGCAGCGCCGCGCCGAGGAAGGCGATCTTCAGGGCGGAGATCTGGGCGTCTTCGTAATGGGCGACCAGCTTGTCGGTCGTCGCGGGGTCGACCTTCTCCTCTTCGGCCGCCGCCCGCACCTGGTCGGCGCCGACGAAGCTCGCCCCGGCGCTGACCCGGACGCTGACCTGCTGTTCGACCTCGCTCGATATGCGCGGGTCGTCGCCGACGTTGCCGGTGAAGGAGCTGACCAGACCGGTGATCACGATCGCCCCGAGCAGCGCCGTGCCCAGCGAGGAGCCGAGTTGCTGGGCGGTGAACTGGAGCCCACCCGCCTCGCTGCGGTCGCCGTCCTCGACCGCGGACTGGACGACGTTGCCGAGCTGGGAGACGATCAGCCCCATACCGACCCCGAGCACCCCCATCGCGACCAGGAACGCGGTGTTCTCGAGATCGGGCTCGATCGTGTCGAGCAGGAGCAGGACGGAGACGAGGACGATCCCGAGCCCGACGCGGACCAGCGTCCTCGCCGGAAACCGTTTCGCCAGCGCCGATCCCGCCAGCGCGGTCGCGAAGAGGCCGACCGAGGCCGGCAGCATCCGGACCCCGGTTTCGAGCGCGTCGAGCCCCTGCACGATCTGCAGGAAGAGAGGCACGGTGAAGAAGATCCCCATCAGGACCAGGTTCTGGGCCAGCAGCATCGCGAGGCCGCTGCGCAGGGGAAGGATCTTGAGCATGCCGAGGTGGACCAGCGGGTCCTCGCCGCGGCGCTCGCGGCGCGCCTCCCAGGAGCGGAAGCCGGCCAGGATCAGGCCACCGGCGGCGATCACGAAGGGCGTCAGCGAGAGGCCGAAGGGCTCGATCGGTGAGCTCTTCGGCAGCAGCCAGCCCCAGTTGCTGGCCTGCAGGACGCCGAGGACCATGACGCCGAGGCCGCCCGCGGAGAGGATCCCGCCGACCCAGTCGAGTCGCGGCGGCACGCTGAGCCGCGGCGGCTCCCGAATCAGCCGCATGCCGAGCAGGATGCCGACCACGACGACGACCTCGCCGGCGAAGACCACGCGCCAGCTCAGCTCCGTCGTCGCCCAGCCGCCGAGGATCGGCCCGACCGCGATGCCGGCGCCGGCGACGCCGCCGAGCACGCCGTAGGCCAGGGCGCGGTCCTGGCCCTTGAAATTGGAGGCGACGAGGGCGACCATCGCCGGCATCACCAGGGCGGCGCCGATCCCCTCGAGGATCGACCAGCCGAACATCAGGCTCGGGACGTTCCACGAGGCCGCCGTCAGGGCCGAGCCGCAGCCGTAGATGCAGAGCCCGATCGCGAAGACCCGGCGCCGCCCCATGATGTCGCCGAGCTTGCCGCCGGTCAGCATCAGGCCCGCCATCACCAGGGCGTAGAGGGCGATCACGATCTGGATCGTCGTCACCGTGGTGTCGAAGTCTTCGACCAGCTGCGAGATGGCGACGTTCATCACCGCCTGGTCAAGCACCATCAGGAACTGGGCTGCGCCGAGAACCGTGAGTACCCCCCACTTCGCCATGCGCAGACCCTAGCCCGGCTCAGGCGTCCGTGGCCTGCAGCCGGCCGGAGTCGATCGCCGCGACCAGCGCCGCGTGGTCGCTCTCGTTCTGGTCGGCGTAGCGGCGCGAGAACTCGGCGAGCGCGCGGTCGAAGGAGTCGCCGCCGCCGAGATAGGCGGCGATCGCCACCGAGTCGCCCGAGCGCGCGTGGGCGCGGGCCAGCGTCCAACCGCAGAGGCGCGCGTAGACCCCGAGCCCGACCGGGTCCATCGTCTCGATTTCGGTCGAGCCCTTGCCGTCCCAGAGCTGGCGCACGTAGAAGTCGCGTTCGCGGCCGTCGAACCCCTCGACGTGGCACCAGCCGAGAAAGCTGTCGCTGGCGGCCTGCGTCAGCCACTGGCCCTCGACCACGCGCTGGCCGTGGTTCTCGAACTCGCTGGCGCCGGCGTAGGGCTCGAGCACCGAGGGCTGCGCCTCCTTCGCCTGTAGGAAGAGCGGGTCCTCGTCGTCGCGGCCGGTGAGCAGGATGATCCAGGCGCGGGTGCCGACGCTGCCGACGCCGACCACTTTGTGGGCGATGTGGCGAAAGGTGTAGGACTCGAGCAGCCGGCGACGATCGTCCTTCAGCGACTCGCCGTAGCGGGAGACGACCTCCCGCAGGGTCGTTTCGAGGTCGCCTTTGGTCCCCTCCTCGGCGAACACCTCCTCGATCGGCACGATCAGCGGCGGCCGGCTGACGATGCGCAGCTCGCCGTCGACCCGGTGGGTGAGCTTGCCCAGCGCCCGAATGCTGTCCTTGGCGCGCGCCTTCGCCGCCCCCTTCTCCGCTTTCGCGAATGCCTGCTTGTCGACCGCGGCGCGCAGCCGCTCGCGGATCGCGTCTTCGTCGAGGCGCGCGTACCAGATGTCGAGGTAGCGCTGGCCGGCGAAGCCGCGGATCGCCTCGCGATATTGGCCGGCGAGGGTGAGCAGGACCGCGTCGCGCTGCTTGCGCTTGAAGCCGTTGTCGCGGGCGGCGATCTCGAAGCTGGCCGCGAGCCGCTTGACGTCCCACTCCCAGGGGGCCGGCAGGGTCTCGTCGAAGTCGTTGAGGTCGAAGACCAGACGGCGGTCGGGGGCGGCGAAGATGCCGAAGTTGGCGAGATGGGCGTCGCCGCAGGCCTGGACCCGGAATCCGGAGGCCGGCGTCGGCGCCAGGTCGGCCGCCATCACCGCCGCCGCGCCGCGGAAGAAGGTGAAGGGCGAGACCGCCATCCGCCCGTGGCGGATCGGGATCAGCTCCTGGACCCGTGTGGCGGCCTGCTGCTCGAGGATCGCCAGCGGGTCCTGCCGGTCGGCGGCGGGCTCCCACTCGCCGTGCGAGGCGCGGGGAGCGGACGAACGGGCCGCCTTGCCGGCGGCGGCGCGCTCCTCGACGCCGCTCAAGCGGCGGGCGGCGCGGCGGGCGGTGGTGCCGGCGGGGTGACGGCGGCCGCGGGCGTCGTAGCGCCGGCAAGCTCGAAGTAGATGACGCTGACCGCGATCGAGTAGATCGGAGCCGTGATCGCGCTGGCGATGATCGCGCCGACGATCGCGCCGCCGACGCCGATCGCGGCTCCGATCAGGACGAGGACGAACTGGACCACGATGACGATCAGCAGGATCAGGATCAGAGCCCCGAACACCGACCAGCCGTGACCCTTGACGAGGCTCCAGCTGCGCCCGAAGGCGTCGACCGGGCCGACGCCCTCGACGACGATCGCCGGAGCCCCGGCCGACCACATGGTGATCAGGAACAGCCCCGGGATGATCAAGAGGAAGAGGCCGATGCCGACGCCGATCCCGAAGAGGATGCCGAAGATGATCAGCGAGACGATGGCGGGCGTGGCAGCGGTGAAGAGATCGCTCATCGAGTGGTCGCGGCGGCCGTCGCGCACGTCCAGGACGAGGTGGACGACGAAGCCGACGAAGACGGCGTAACCGACCAGCCTCACGATCGTCGCCAGCAGGTTCAAGATGATGCTGCCGGTGCTGTCGAGGAGGCCGGCGATCACGCCGACGATCACGAACACGATCAGCGCCCCACCGATCAGGGCGGCGAAGTTCTCGCGGTAGACCGAGAAGGTCTCGCTGACGACGTCGCCGGCGCGGATCTCGCCGCGGGGAGAAGCCGGCTGTGGGGGGAAGCCTCCATCCGCCCCGATCCTATGGCCCAGGACCGGGGCGGGTCAAACGGAGGCCTGGCTCAGACGGTTGCGGCCGCCTGCGCCGACTGGCTGCTCTCGGCCGCTTTGGCGGCGTTCGCCTCGGCCTCGGGCGTCGGCTCGCCGACCGGGCGCGGCAGCAGCACTTCTTTGGCGATCACGAGGCGCTGGATCTGGCTCGTGCCCTCGTAGAGCTGCATGATCTTGGCGTCGCGCATCAGTTTCTCGACCGGGTACTCCTTGATGAAGCCGTAGCCGCCGTAGACCTGAACGGCGTCGACCGTGATCTCCATCGCCGAGTCGGCGGCGAAGCGCTTGGCCATCGAGGAGACCTTGCTGTTGCGCTGGCCCTGATCGAGCATGACCGCGGAGTTCCAGACCAGCAGGCGGGCTGCCTCGACCTTGGTCGCCATGTCGGCGATCATGAACTGGATCGCCTGGTGCATCGCGATCGGGACGCCGAACTGGACCCGTTCTTTTGAGTAGTCGGTGGCGTACTCGAGCGCCGCCCTGCCGATTCCGACCGCCATCGCCGAGACGCCGGGACGGGTCCGGTCGAGGGTCATCATCGCCAGTTTGAATCCCTTGTTTTCCTCGCCGAGCAGGTTCTCGGCCGGGATCTCGACTTCGTTGAAGGAGATGGTCGCGGTGTTGGACGCCCGCTGGCCCATCTTGTCCTCCTTCTTGTCGACGGAGACCCCGGGGAGGTCGGCGTCGACGACGAAGGCGCTGATTCCACGATGACCGCCCTCGGGGTCGGTCTTCGCGTAGACGGTGAAGTAATCGGCATAGGTGCCGTTGGTGATGAAGCACTTGGAGCCGCTGATGACGTACTTGTCACCCTTCTTCACGGCCTTCGTCTTCATTCCTGAGACATCGGAGCCGGCGTCCGGCTCGGTCAGGCAGAAGGAGGCGAGTTTCGGTTCCTCGCAGAGCATGCCGAGGTACTTCTTCTTCGTCTCCTCCGAGCCGCCGAGGGTTATCGGAGCCGAGGCGAGCCCGTTGGCCATCAGCGAGGTGCCGATGCCCGAGCATCCCCAGCCCATCTCCTCCTCGATCAGGCAGCCGGAGAGGTAGTCGAGGCCGGGTCCACCGTAGGCCTCGGGGACATGGGTGTTCATCAGGCCCACTTCCCAGGCCTTCTGGATCACGTCGGCGGGCCAGCCGCCGTCCTTGTCGCAGCTCCCAGGCAACGCTGCGCATCTCTTTCTCGGCGAAGCTGTGAGCCAGCTCGCGCAGGTCTTTCTGCTCGTCGGTCAGGGTGAAGTCAACCACCGGTAGGTGCTCCTTTTCGTCGCTTGAAGCGTTCTGTCAAAGCTTTTGCAGGGAGCGCCGCCGACCGGGCGACGCAACCGATTGACTGGTCAGTCAACCAACGGGGAAGAGTAGCGGATGCTTCCGCCGCGGGGCTGGGTCTACCCTTTGCCGATGGCGCTCGACAGCGGCACCGTGCTGATCGTCATCACCCTCGTGGTGCTGCCGATCGCCGCGGTTTCCTTCGCCCGCTCGGGGGGCGCCTGGAACAAGGTCGGCAAGGGCGCCTTCTCGATCGAGGAGCAGCGCCCGCTCGAGCCCGGCGGCAAGGTCGATCGCGCCGCCCAGGCCGCCGAGGCACGACAGATGCTCGAGGCCAAGTCCTACCGCCGCCAGCGCGAAGGCCGGCCGCCGATCGACGTCGAGGCCGAGCTGCGCGAGCTGCTCGAAATCGGCGACGTCGAGGTCACCGTCGACGCCGAGCTGCGCGACGAGGTGCGGCGCCTGGTCGTCGCCGGCAACGAACGCCGCCTGCGCCGCGGCGAGCAGCCGCTCGACGTCGAGGCGGAGACGAAGCGCCAGCTGCGCGAGTTTGCGTAGGATTCGGACATGGCCGGCGCCGCCGAGGAGAATCTGTACGAGGTCGACGATCTGCTGGTCCAGCCCGGGACCTACTTCAACCCGCAGACCGAGGTCCTGGTGATCGTCGATGACTCGACCTCGCTCGACCAGGAGGTCTTCAACATGGAGGACTACGAGGGCGCCGACTGGGTTCGCGTCTCCGACGACGTCCCGGTCGACGAGGACCGCCGCGACAAAGCGCTCGAGGACTTCCAGACCCACTACCACCCGGGCTCGACCGGCTCGGTCTCCGAAACCGCCCTCGAGCAGGGCGACGACGAGCTCGACGAGGACGAGCCGGGCCAGGACCCCGGCCGCGAGGACTAGTGGTCGAGCCGGGCCAGGCGGCGCCCGACTTCAGCCTCGCCGACCAGAACGGCAAGCGGGTCGCCCTGGAGGACCTGCGCGGCGAGACCACCGTCCTCTACTTTTACCCTCGCGCCGACACCCCGGGCTGCACGACCCAGGCCTGCGGCGTCCGCGACCACTCCGCCGACTACTCCGCGGCCGGCGCCCGTGTGATCGGCGTCTCCCCCGACGAGCCCGAGGCGCTGAAGAAGTTCGCCGGCAAATACGACCTCGGGTTCACCCTGCTCGCCGATCCCGACCACTCGGTCGCCGAGGCCTACGGCGCCTGGGGCGAGAAGTCGATGTACGGCAAGAAGTACATGGGGATCCTGCGCTCGACCTTCATCATCGACGCCGGTGGCAAGATCGCCGAGGTGCTGCCCAAGGTCCAGCCCAAAAAGCACGACGCCCTGGTGCTCAAAGCGCTCGCGGAGCTCTCGGCCGCCTAGCTCAGGCCCCCAGGGCGACGATCACGATGAAGCTGGCGTAGAGAGCGAACCAGCCGATCACGGCGGGCAGTTTGAAGCGGCGGGCGAGGTGGAGGCTCTCGTAGGCGAGGATGCCGCCGCCGATGCCGAGGCCGATCGAGAGGATCGCGTTGCCGCTCAGGTCCCAGTCGGTGAAGATCAGCCCGATCCCGACCGGGATCATCGACTGGAAGACCATCGCGCCGGTGATGTTGCCGAGCGCGAGCGCGTCCTTTCCTTCGCGCACCCAGAAGAAGCTGTTGACCTTCTCCGGCAGCTCGGTCGCCAGTGGGGCCAGGATCAGGGCGAGGACCAGCGCCTCGACGCCGATGCTCTCGGCGAGCTGGAGGAGCTCCTCGACGAAGAGGTGGGCGCCGCCGACCATCGCCCCGAGACCGACCAGCAGCTGGACCAGGCAGATCGCCAGCGCGGGGTCCTGGCGGCGGTCGGAGCGGCGCTCGAAGATCAGCGGGTTGAGCGTCTCCTCCTCCTGCACCTCGCCGCCGCCGCGCAGGGTCAGCCGGATGTAGAAGAAGTAGGCGATGACGAAGCCCGCGCCGACCGGGATCCGCACGAAAGCCGGCGGCCCCCAGGCGAGCAGGCCCGCGAGGGTGAAGAGGACGAGGAAGAAGCTGAGGTCGCGCTCCAGCGTCGGCCGCGTGGACGGCCAGCTGCACCCCCTGCTCGCGTTTGTCGCGGTAGAGGTAGGCGAAGAGGCCGACCAGTCCCATCGCCAGGGTCGCGAGCAGGAACGGGGCGCCGACGATGGCGCCGATCGCGACGTCTTCGGAGCCCTCGTCGACGCTGAGCAGGGCGACGATCGCGATCAGCGTCTCCGGCATCGCCGTGCCGACCGCGGCGAGGACGCTGCCGACCGCCCCTTCGCCGAGGCCGAGCCGGTGGCCGACCCACTCGATCGCGTTGGTGAAGAGCAGCGCGCCGGCGAGGACGACGGCGAAGCTGACGAGCAGCAGGACGGATCCATCGCCCGCAGCCTAGGGCAGGGCTCAGGCGAATAGAAGGCGATGCCGAAGACGAGGTAGACGGCGAGCAGCTGCACGCCCTCGAACCAGGTCGACTCGCCCTCCTGGGTGACGTAGTTGGCGATCAGGACCGCGAGCAGGATCGCGCCGAGCTCGAAGCCGTTGAAGACGAGGGCGAGCGGGTGCGGGCCGAGGAAGAAGGAGGCGAAGACGAGCACCGGGGCGACGAAGAGGGCGACCTGGGCGCTGGAGCCGATCGCGATGTTGACCGCCAGGTCCATCTTGCCCTTGCGGGCGACGAGGACCGCGACCCAGTGCTCGGCGGCGTTGCCGACGATCGCGACGACGATCACGCCGATGAAGAACTCGGAGAGGCCGACCGACTTCGACGCCTCGCTGATCGAGCCGACCAGGACCTCCGACATGACGCCGACCGAGACGCCGGCGATCGCCAGCGCGATCACCGAGGTCCGCACCGACCAGCCCCAGCCGTCCTCGTCCTCGTACTCGGGGTTGAAGATGTCGCGGTGGGTCTTCAGCGAGAAGACCAGGCCGAGCACGTAGGTGACGATGAGGACGACGGCGACGGCGAGCGAGAGGTGCTCGACGGTGCTGCCGTAGTCGACGATCTCGCGCCCCGGGCTCGGGCAGCCCCTTGCCCTCGACCAGCTCGAAGATCGCCGGCATCACCAGCGCGGCCGCCGCGAGCAGCAGCATCGAGGTCTGGACGCTGGCCGCGGTCCGGCTGAAGATCTGTTTGTCGCGGCCGATGCCGCCGACGAGCATCGCGCCGCCGAGGACGAGCAGGATGTTGCCGATGATCGAGCCGATGATCGAGGCCTTGACGACCTCCTGCAGGCCCTGGCCGAGGGCGAAGAGGGCGATGATCAGCTCCGGCGCGTTGCCGAAGGTGACGTTGAGCAGGCCGCCGATGCCGGGCCCGGACTTGGCCGCCAGCTCCTCGGTCGCCCGCCCCATCAGGGCGGCCGTCGGGATGATCCCGAGCGCGGCCACGGCGAAGACGAGCCCGGCCGTGGCGCCGGCGATGTCCAGCGCGACGGCGATCGGGATCAACGGCGTCAGCAGGTAAGGCCAGCCGTATGGGCTCTTGAAGAAGGCCGCGTCGAGCCGCGGCGTGCCGCCTACTGGAGCTTCTTCACGCACTGCTGCATTTCGGCCGCGCTGGTGGCGCCCTGCACGCATTCGAGGTAGGCCTTCGGCGCTTCGCCGAGGTCTTCGGCGCCGGGGACGCTCGGGTGAGCCGAGCCGCCACCGCCGCCACCCGAGCCGGAGCCGGAGCCGTCGATTTCACCGAGGGCCGAGCCGAGGCCGCCGCCGCTGCCGCCGAGCCCTTCGAGCAGGCCCTGCAGGCCGTTGCCGCCCTGCGTAGCTTCGAGCAGTTCGAGCGGGTTGATGCCGAGCTTCTGGAACAGGCCTTCGAGCGGCTGGGCGTCGCTCGGGGCGGTGATCTCCTGGCCTTCGTTGACGTCGTTGAGAGTGACGTCGAACTTCAGCTCGATGGTTTCGGAGCTGCCTTTCGGCTGCAGCGAGACGTCGCCGCTGATGCGGCGGATGATCTTGTCGTCGCCGACGTAGACGTCGGCGTGAGCGGTCTGGACCGCGTCTTCGAGTTCGCCACGTGATTCTTCGAGTTCGCCGAGCGGCAGCGGCCCGGCCGACTTCAGCTGCGAGGCGCAGGCCGGGTTTTCGGAGAGCTTCTGCAGCGCGTCGATCGCGCCGCCGACGTCGAGGTCGCCGCTGACCTTGGTCGTGTCGGCGCCGCCGACTTCTTCGCTGCCTTCGTTCTTCAGGTTGTCGACGAATTCGCTCGGCGCCAGCGCCTGGCCGGCGGCTTTCTGGCAGGCGGTCGATTCTTCCGCGCCGCCGCCTTCGTCCTGGGCGCGCTTGATCGCCTGTTCGGCGAAGCTGAAGGTGGTCGGGTCGACTTCGTACTCGGTCCCCTTGTAGTTGATGAAGGCTTTGTTCGGGACCAGGGTCAGGCCGCCTTCGAAGTCGACGTCTTCGCCGCTGACCGAGCCGCTCGTTTCAACCGTCATGTCGAGTTCGGGGGGCTGGTTTTCTTCGCCGGCCTGGAACGGGCCCGACGCCGAGAGGTCGACGTGGCCGCCTTCGTCGCCGCTGACGTCGACGGCGGCCGTGAGGTCTAGGTCGGCGCTTTCGATGCCTTCGAAGCTGGCGCCCTTGAGGACTTCCTGCGGCTTCTCGTCGCTGTTGTCGCTGCTGCTCGAGCCACAGGCGGCGAGCGCGGTCGCGAAGACTGCGATTACTGCGAAGACGAGAAGGGTTCGAACTCGATTCAAGGCGCGGATCCTCCTGCGGGTCGGGAAAGCGAGCGCTCGATAGTAAGGCCTACGGCGACGGCGAGGTCTCGACCCGGTGCGGGGTCTGGGTCGAGACATTGAGCGCGAGCGGCAGCAGGAAGGCGCCGAGGAAGACCAGGATGATCCCTGCCGCGACCAGCCATTTCGCCGATGACAGATGGCCGAGGATGCCGATCGCGAAGCCGCAGAGGACGACCGCGATGTAGGGGCCGATGCTGTGCGGGAGCAGGGTCCCGAGGGGCAGTAGGAGGTCGAACACGAGGCCCAATTATCATCGCCCGCATGACGGTCGGCTCTGTGGCAGAGACAAAGGAGGCCCTGGCGGGTGCCGGTTACCTCGCCGACGAGCCGGCGGCGCTGGTCTCCTTCCTCGCCCAGCGGCTCGAGAAGCCGGTCCTCGTCGAGGGTCCGGCCGGGGTCGGCAAGACCGAGCTGGCGAAGGCGCTCTCACGCTCCACGGGGCGTGAGCTGGTCCGACTCCAGTGTTACGAGGGGCTCGATGAGGCGAAGGCGCTCTACGAGTGGAACTACCGCAAGCAGCTGCTGCGGATCCAGGCCGGCGGCCAGCAGAGCGAGGGCGGCTGGGACGACGTCCAGGACGACATCTTCTCCTCCGAGTTCCTGCTCGAGCGGCCGCTGATGCAGGCGATCGCCAGCCCCGAGCCGGTCGTCCTCCTGATCGACGAGATCGACAAGACCGACCAGGAGTTCGAGGCGATGCTGCTCGAGCTGCTCTCCGACTTCCAGATCACGATCCCCGAGCTCGGCCAGGTCTCGGCGACGACGATGCCGATCGTCGTCCTCACCTCGAACAACTCGCGCGAGCTGACCGAGGCGCTGAAGCGGCGCTGCCTCTACCTCTGGCTCGACTACCCCGACCTCGAGCGCGAGCTGGAGATCGTCCGCCTTCACGCCCCCGACCTCCCGGAGGCCCTCGCCCGCCGCCTGGTCGAGGTCGTCCGCATGGTCCGTGAGCTCGACCTGAAGAAGCCGCCTTCGATCGCCGAGTCGATCGATTGGGCGCGCACCCTGCTGCTGATGGGCTCCGACGAGATCGACCGCGACGTCTTCAACCAGTCGATGTCGATCATCGTCAAGCACCGCACCGATATCGACCTGGTCGCGGAGCGGGTCGGCGTCAGGCTCTCCAGCCCCACCCCCGGCTGAGCCCTAGGGCGCTTCGAAGACGCCGTCGAGCGCGCCCTCATCCGGCGGCCCGTCGTAGACGAGCTCGCCGTCGCGCAGGGCGAGACAGCGATCCGCCGAGCCGATCACGTCGCGGCGATGGGTGGAGACGAGGACCGCGGCTCCCGCCTTCGAGGCCTCGGCGAAGAGGTCGAAGAGGACCGTGCGGCTGGGCGGGTCTAGGCCGTCGAAGGGCTCGTCGGCGAGCAGCACGGCGAAGGGGCGGACCAGGGCGAGCGCGATCGAGGCCTTCTGCCGCATCCCGCGGCTGAATTCGGCCGGCAGGTTGTCGGCCCACTGGGCCAGGCCGAGGCGCTCGAGCAGGAGC
This sequence comes from uncultured Solirubrobacterales bacterium, assembly GCA_963836415.1. Taxonomy (GTDB): domain Bacteria; phylum Actinomycetota; class Thermoleophilia; order Solirubrobacterales; family 70-9; genus VRUE01. Next base: position 421,503 of record CAWIJE010000003.1, on the reverse strand, counting down.
TCGCCGCCGCGCCCCTCCGCCGCGCCGCCGTGCAGGGCGGCGACGTACTCGAGGTGCTCGCGCAGGCTCAGGTCTTCGTAGAAGACCGGTGTGTCGGGCAGGTAGGAGACCGCGGCGCGGGCCTCGATCGAGCCCGGCTCGGCGCCGTCGATCACGATGCTGCCGCCCGATCGCTCGAGCAGCCCGGCGGCGATCGTCAGGAAGGTCGTCTTGCCGGCCCCGTTGGGGCCGACGAGCGCGACCGTCTCGCCACGGCCCAGCTCGAGGCTGAGCGAGACGAGGGCCTTGAAGCCGTCGTATTCCCGGCGCAGGTCGATCGCCCTGACGAGCGGGCCGGCGGCGCTCTTGCCGTCGCCGCTCACGCGGTCGCCGCCGCCCGTTTGGCCAAGCGCGAGCCGACCGCGGCGATCAGGGCGGCGCCGACGATCAGCATCAGCAGCTCGATCGTGAGCACGCCGCCGACCGCCGGCGCTTCCCGCCTGACGCTCTCACGCGCGACCAGGACCGGGCCGGCGACTGCGGCGCTGCTGATCAGGATCGGCAGCGCGGTCATCGCGTAGCCGAGCTGCGGCGAGAGCAGGTAGTCGTAGGGGTCGGTCGAGGCGCTGAAGGCGGCGCAGGCGAGGACGACCGCCGCGGTCGGCGCGACGGTGACGGCGCCGACCTCGATCGCCGTCGCCGAGGGCCCGAGCAGGTTGGCGGCCAGGGCGGCGATCGCGGTCACCGCGCACATCGCGACGATCGGCGCGACCAGGTGCCTGCCGGCCAGCGTCTGCGGGCTGATCGGCAGCGACCGGCAGCGCAGCGGGTGGTCGATCTCCTGCGCCAACGGCTCGACCAGGTCGAGGGCGGCGAGCAGCAGGACGACGCCGGCGAGGGCGACGAGCGGGGTCGTCCCGCTCCAGGCGGCCGCCGCCAGGGCGCCGGCGAGGACGCCGACCGCGCAGGCCCGGGCGATCCGCGCCGCCGGCCAGCGCAGCAGGCTCTGCCAGCCACGGCGCCAGACCGGGAAGCGCGCAGGCGAGGCGCCGCGGAGGCGCAGCCAGGGCGAGCGGCGCGGGCCCTCGGAGGCGAGCTGCCGGCGCAGCAGGATCACCGCCCGCAGGTCCTGGACCGAGGCCGAGAAGCGCAGCTCGGCGGTCAGCGAGGCGCGGCGCCGTGCCGCCTCCAGCGAGAGCCCGCCGAGGGAGCGCAGGCCGACGGCCGCGACCAGGACGACGGCAAGCGCGCCGACCGCGGCGAGGATCACCTCCGAGCCTCCGCGGAGGGGAAGCGTCGCCAAGGCACCGAGCATCGTCGCCGGCGAGGTCCTGACGCCGAGCAGGACGTCGGCGGCCGACCAGGTGACCAGCCCGACGCCGATCGCGGTCGCCGCCCGCGGCCCGACCCTGCGGCCCGAGGCGAGCAGCGCCGGCCCGAGCAGGCAGAGCGGCAGCAGGGCCCCGAAGAGGGCGAGGCAGCCGAACCACTCGAGCGGCGACCCGGGCAGGCGGCGGAAGACGAAATTGGCGGCGATCAGGCCGAGGACGGCGCCGCCGATCACCCCGACCCTGACCTGGCGCATCGCCGAACCGCGCAGGGCCAGCCCGCGGTCGATCGGGGCGAGCAGCACGTACTGGAGCTCGGCGCCCTCGATCGCCAGCGGCCCGCCGCGCGAACCGGAGCGAAGGCCGGCGAGCGCGGCGGCGGCGAGCGCCAGCCCGAGCAGCGCCGGGCCCTGGTCGGCGATCTTCTCGGCGACCCGGGCGCTGAGGTCGGCGTCGTGGACGGCACCGGCGATCACGGCCAGCGCGATGCCGCCGAAGATCGCGGTGATGTAGACGCGGTAGACGACCTCCATCACGTCGAGCTGGCCGACGAAGCGGCGGCGGCGGGTGGCACGCAGGTCGCGCAGCGCGTCCTCGCGCAGGCCGACCCCGGTTCCTTGCCCCGCGCCCATCCGCCTATTATCGAGCGGTGGGCGCTTCTTCGCCGTATGGACCCAGGCCAGACGCCGGCCCGCCCGGGCTGAGCGCGAAGCTGCTCGGCTTCTGCGAGGAGCTGCGCGGCGAAGGGATCGCGGTCGGCACCTCGGAGATCCTCGACGCCTTCGCCGCCCTGGAAGAGGTCCCGTGGACCTCGCAGGACGATTTCCGCGAGGCGCTGGCGGCGACGATCGCCAAGTCCCAGGAGGACCGGCGCCTCTTCGAGCTGCTCTTCGATCGCTGGTTCTTCCGCACCACCGAGGTCGAGGCGATCGAGCGCGGCATCGGCGAGGAGGGCAAACGCCACGAGGGCGGCGAGCGGCTCGACATCGACGAGCTGCGCGAGCAGGTCCGGCAGGCGATCATCGAGGGCGACGAGGGTGAGATGCGCGACCTGGCGCGGCTGGCGATCGCCGCCTTCGGCCGCCAGGGCGAGGGCTCGGGCGTGGTCGGCGTCGACGTGCAGCGGATCCGCCGCACGCTCGGGCTCGCCGCCGGAACCCAGCCGCCGGTCGAGGAGGGCGAAGAGGCGCCACCGGCGATCGACCGCGACCAGCTCAACGCCTTCGAGCGCCACCTGCGCCGTGAGCTCGAGCGTGACCTGATCGAGCGCACCTCGACCCTCCCCCCCTCGCGCCCGCTCGCCGACCTCGACCGCTCGCTGCCCAGCAGCCCGACCCAGGACCTGGCCGCCGTCCACCGCGCCGTCTCGCAGATGAAACGGCGGCTGGCCACCCTCGGCCACGAGCAGCGCGGCCGCCGCAAGGGCCAGACGGTCGACGTGCGGCGCACGATGCGGGCCTCGCTGGAGACCGGTGGCGTGCCGCTCCGCCTGCGCTACCGGCCGAAGCACCCGCGCCGCCCGGAGATCTACGTCCTCTGCGACGTCTCGACCTCGGTCACCTCGGCCAGCGTCTTCTTCCTCTCGGTCCTGCACGCGCTCCACGACTCGTTCCGCAAGCTGCGCAGCTTCGTCTTCATCGAGCGGATCTCGGAGGTGACCGAGGTCTTCGAGCACGAGCGGGACTTCCGCGTGATCGCCGAGCGGATCTCGAGCGAGGGCGGCGTCGCCGACGTCTCCGGCTACACCGACTACGGCCGGGTCTGGCTCGAGTTCCTGACCGAGATCTCCGACGACCTCGACCCGCGTTCGACCGTGATCGTGCTCGGCGACGCCCGCACCAACGGGCGCGAGCCGCACGCCGAGATCTTCGCCCAGGTCTCCGAGCGGGCCGGGCGCCTCTTCTGGCTCAACCCCGAGCCGAAGCTCTACTGGAACTACGGCGACTCGGTGATGGCCGCCTACGAGCGCTACTGCGACGGCGCCTTCGAGTGCTGGACGACGCGGCACCTGGAGAACTTCGTCAACGTCGTCGCCGGCGGCGTCCCCGCCGGCGATTGATGCAGGCGCTGCTGCTGCGCCACGCGGAGTCGGCGCACAACGCCCACACCGGCGCCGAGGCGCTCGCCGACGAGGAGGGAGACCGCCTCACCGAGCTGGGCCGCGGACAGGCGCTGGCCGCCGCGCAGGGGCTAACCGTCCTGGGCGCGACGCGGCTCCTGCACAGCCCGATGCGCAGGGCGGTGGAAACCGCCGAGCCGGTCGGCTCGGCCCTCGGGCTGGAGCCGGTCGAGCTCCCCTATATCCACGAGCTCGGCCTTGAAAGCTTCGAGCAGGCGATCGCCAGGGTGCGGCGGCTGAAGGCTGAGCTCGAGCGACTTGGCCCCGACGAGCGGCCGCTGCTCGTCAGCCACGGCATCTTCATCCGCTTCTTCCTGCTCGACTCGCTCCTCGGCGACGCCTTCGCGGCCGAGATGGCGGGACGGATCTGGCACCTGCACTCACACAACTGCGGCCTCAGCAGCTTCGAGCCGGGCGGCGCCCGCGACCCTTCGGGCGGTGAAACGCCGGGTTGGACCTGCCTCAGCTGGATGGAGCGGCCATGGGATCCGCCGTGACCGGGCGGACCGGGTCCTCCGGCGAGACCTGCCACTGCTCGTTGACCAGGGCGCCGGGCGGCGGCGCCACCGGGCCGGCGAGGAGCGGGTCGTCGGTCTCCCGCATCCAGGCCTCGAGCCGGGCGCGCATCTCCGCCAGGTCCCCGGCCCGGGCCGGGTCGGCGGCGACGTTCGAGCCCTCCTGCGGGTCGAGCATCAGGTCGTAGAGCTGCTCCTCGGGGATCACCTGGTCCGCCCAGCCGGCGGCGACCAGCAGGTCCTTGCTCTCGCTGTCGTCGCAGTTGGCGAGCACCGGGTGCTCGTAGTCGTCGAAGCGGCGGATGTACTTGAGCCGCTCGGTGCGCGCGGCGCGATGCGGCTGGTAGGCGGCGTGGTAGGTCGTCTCGGCGAAGATCGCCTCGTGCAGGCGCTCGACCTCGCCCTCGACCAGGGGCATCAGCGAGCTGCCCTGCAGCCAGTCCGGCGCCTCGACCCCGGCCAGCTCGCAGAGCGTCGGGTAGACGTCGAGGTGGCTGACCGGCGCGTCGACGACCTTGCCGCCGGTGAAGCCGCCCGGGCCGCGCATGATCATCAGCACGCCGATGCCGCGGTCGAAGAGGGTCGCCTTGGCGTTGGGGAAGGCGATGCCGTGATCGGTCGTGCAGAGGACCAGGGTGTCGTCGACCAGGTCGAGGTCGTGGAGCGCGTGCAGCACGGCCCCGACCCCCTGGTCGAGCGCTCGGGCGCTGGCCTTGAAGGCGGCCATGTCGCGGCGGGTGGGGACGACGTCGGGCAGGTTCGAGGGCGGCTGCGAGTAGAGCGTGTCGCGGACCGAGGTCGGGGCGAAGAAGCTGCGATGGGTCTCGAAGAAGCCGACAGAAAGAAACCAGGGCTCGGATTTGGACATCTTGCCCAGCGTCTCGATCGTCAACGGAGCGACGTCGTCGGCGCGGCTCGAGCCGACCGGGATCACCTCGTCGTAGCCGATCACGCCGGGGTCGACCGAGATGTGCTGTTCGCCGATCATCGTCGAGCGGTAGCCGCCACGGCGCAGGGCGTGGACCCAGTGCTGGCCGTAGTCGTTGAGCTGCCAGCCGCGATGGGCGAGGCCGAGCATGCCGTTGTTGTGGCAGTGCAGCCCGGTCAGCAGGCTGGCGCGGCTGCCGGAGCAGGTCGGCGCGGCGCAGAAGGCCTCGCGGAAGAGGACGCCCTGGTCGGCGAGCAGCTGGATGTTCGGGGTCGGCACCTGGAAGCCGTAGGGCTGCACGTAGCGGCCGGTGTCATGCGAGTGGATGTAGAGGATGTTGGGCGGGGTGTCTGAGATGGGGCCCTCCTTCCGGGAGTAGTTGCTGCAGATCGGGGTACCCACTTCAGACTAGCGACAGGCAACCTGTTCAACCTTTTGTTGATAGACATACTCGACAAGAGGACTGGAATTGGATCCCGACCGTTCATATCTCGTCTGTGCCACTCCGCGGAGCGGCAGCACCCTGGTCTGCCACGCGCTGGCGGAAACGGGCGTCGCCGGCAGGCCCGAGGAGTACTTCGAGGCGCTCCAGCACTCGGGCAGGCCGCGGCGGCCGGAGGAATACTTCCTCGGCGTCGAGGACGAGTCGATCCGCAATCACCTCGGCGAGCGCGGCGTCGGCAGCGACCCGCCGCCGCGCTCTCCGCTCTGGAGCCGCGCCGCCTACGACCGCTACCTCGAGTGGGCCTTCGATGCCGGCACGACCGCGAACGGCGTCTTCGGCGCGAAGCTGATGTGGAACTACTTCAGCGACTTCGTCAGCCTCCTGCGCAACGTCCCCGAGTACCGCGAGGTGCCGCTCGCCGAGCTGCTGCCGGCGGTCTTCCCGCAGCTGACCTTCGTCCGCGTCGTCCGCGCCAACAAGCTGCGCCAGGCGGTCTCCCTCTGGAAGGCGGTGCAGACCGCGACCTGGCGCGAGGATCAGGCGAGCGCCAAGGCCGCCTCCTCGGTCGAGCTCGACGGCTCTCCCCCCTACAAGAGCTTCATCGAGGAGCACCGGCCACAGTTGCGCTTCCACTATCCGGCGATCGCCCACCTGCTCGAGCAGCTGCTGATCGAGGAGGCGCGCTGGGACGCCTTCTTCGAGCACTGCAGGATCAAACCGATCCTCGTCCTCTACGAGAACTTCGCCGCCGACTACGAGACCAGCACCCTCCACCTGCTCGACCGGCTCGAGCTCTCGCCGCCGGAAGGCTTCGAGTTCGAGCCGCGGATGAAGCGCCAGTCCGACTCGGTCAACGACGACTGGACGCGGCGCTACAGCGAGCTGCGCCTCGGCACTGAGTTCGACCTGGTGCCGACGGCCGCCGAGAGGGCGGCCGAGAGCGCGCCCTAGTTCGGTTCGACCATTTCCTTGGTCGAGGTGCTGGCGTGCCAGGCGTCGGGCGAGGAGGTCAGCTCCTCGACCACCGGGGGCAGGTTGCCGGAGACGAGGTCGGCCAGCGTCACCTCCTCGAGCACCGAACGCAGGCTGGCGCGGACCGCGACCCAGACATCGCGCAGGTGCTCGGAGTTGCCGCTGTATTTGATCGCCTCGGGAGGAGTCGATTGCACGTCGGCGATCGGCCCCTCTACCGCGCGCACGACGTCGGCGATCGTCACCTCCTCGGCGGGACGGGCGAGCCAGTAGCCGCCCTTGGCGCCGCGGCGGGCGCGGACGATGCCGTGGTGCTTGAGCTCGAGCAGGATGTGCTCGAGGAACTGCAGGGGGATCTCCTGGGCCTCGGCGAGCTTCTCGCCCTTGACCGGGCCCTCCCCCGCGGCCGCCAGCTCGGCGGCCGCCCGTACGGCGTAATCCGCCTTGGCTGAGACACGCATGTGCTTAGTTAATCAATCAGGCGGGCGCGTCCGGAGCCAGATCGGCTCCCTGGTCGGCACCTTGCCGAAGTTCGCGTTCGCGCCGGCGGCGCAGCCAGCGGGGCGCGGCGAGGACGCTGCCGAGCCCGAGGGCGGCGACGCCGGCGGCGATCGGCCAGACGTTCGGGTCGCCCTTCTGGATCGTGACGATCCCCGATCCGATCAGGACGAGGCCGAGCGCGGTGCGGATAAACCCCTGCGGGGCCCGGTCGGAGAGGGCGGAGCCGATGATCACCCCGGGAATCGAGCCGACCAGGATGTTGCCGGCCAGGCCGAAGTCGACGTTGCCGCCGACGATGTGGGCGAGCCCCGCCGCCCAGAGCAGGATCGCGGCGTGGAAGACGTCGGTGCCGACGACCTTCTTCGGCGCCAGGCGGTAGACGGCGATCAGCAGGATCGCGATCACCGTGCCCGAGCCGGCCGAGGTGATCCCGATCACGAAGCCGGTGGTGGCGCCGATCGTGACCGCGGCGACTTTGTGACGGCGCTCGACCTTGAAGCGCTCGCGCTCGTCGATCAGGTTGCGCAGGATCAGCGCCCGCGCCAGGGTGATGATCCCGACCATCAGCAGGGTGCCGCCGAGGACCGCGTAGACGAGCGAGTCGAGGCGGTCTTCGCCGATCCGGTCGGCGAGCAGCGAGACCAGGGCGACGCCGGCGACGGCGGCCGGCACGCTGCCGAACGAGAGCCACTTGACCAGCTCCATGTTGACCGTGCCCATCCGCAGGTGGCGCCAGCCGCCGACGGTCTTGGTCACCGCCGAGTAGACGATGTCGGTGCCGATCGCGGTCGTCGGCTGGATCCCGAAGATCAGGATCAGCAGCGGCGTCATCAGGGATCCACCGCCCATGCCCGTCATGCCGACGAGCACGCCGATGCCGAATCCGAATAGGACTATTGCCGGGTCCATCTTGGGGGTTCCGCACGGGGTGCTTATCGACTTTCCTGACCTTTTTGGTCAGGAGCGCGGAGTGCGCCAGGATACCAAGATGGTCAGGACGCAGGGACTGCAGCACGCCTACGGTGAGCTGCGCACGATCGACGGCATCGACATCGAGGTGCCGGCCCACGGCGTGCTCGGCGTGGTCGGGCCTTCCGGCTGCGGAAAGTCGACTCTGCTCGAGCTGATCTGCGGCCTGGCCGAGCCCAGCGCCGGCTCGATCGGCGTCGGCGGCGATCGCAGCTCCGGCGCCGAGGAGCGCCTTGGCGCCTGCGCCTTCATGCCCCAGCGCGACCTGCTCTTTCCCTGGCTCTCGGCGATCGACAACGCGACCGTCGCCCTGCGCAACAGGGGCGTCGGCCGCGAGCAGGCGCGCTCGCGGGCGGCGGAGCCGTTCGAGCGCTTCGGCCTCGCCGGCTTCGAGCGGGCGCGGCCGGACGAGCTCTCGGGCGGGATGCGCCAGCGCGTCGCCTTCCTGCGCACGCTGCTCGCCGAGAAGCCGGTCCTCGCCCTCGACGAGCCCTTCGCCTCGCTCGACGCGATCACCCGGGCGGAGATGCAGCAGTGGCTCGCCGGCGCCCTCGCCGCCGACCCCCGCACCGTCGTCCTCGTCACCCATGACGTCGAGGAGGCGCTCTACCTCTCGGACCGGGTCGCGGTCCTCTCCTCGCGCCCGGCGCGCGTCGTCGCCGAGCTCGCGGCGCCGGCGCCGCGAGCCCCCGGCCGCGATGCCGCCGTCACCGACCCGGGCTTCGTCGCCGCCCGTGAGCGGGCGATGGCGGCGCTGCGCGAGACGGCCGCGTGAAGAGCTGGCTGCCGCCGGCCGCGGTCGTCGTCTCGCTGCTGGCGATCTGGCAGGTCGCCGCCGATAGCGGCGCGCTCGCCTCGGTCCTCGGGGTCGAACCGCTCCTCGTCCCCTCGCCCTCGGAAATCGCCAGCTCGCTCTGGGACAACCGGGCGCTGCTCGCCGAAAGCACCTGGGTCACCCTGCAGGAGATCCTGCTCGGCTTCCTCCTCGCCGTCGTCTTCGGCGTCATCTCCGCCACCGTCATGCACCTCTCGGACACCGCTCGCCGCGCCTTCTACCCGCTCGCCGTCGCCTCGCAGACGATCCCGATCGTCGTCATCGCGCCGATCCTGATCGTCTGGTTCGGCTTCGGCATCGGCCCCAAGCTGATCGTCGTCACGCTGATCTGCTTCTTCCCGATAACGGTCAACACGCTCGACGGCCTGCGCTCGGTCGACCCGGCCGCGGGCAAGATGATGCGCACCCTCGACGCTTCGCGCTGGCAGGCCTTCCGCCGGGTCGAAGCCCCCGCCGCCCTGCCCTTCTTCTTCAGCGGCGCGAAGATCGCCGTCGCGGTCGCCGTGATCGGCGCGGTCTTCGCCGAAACGGTCAGCTCGGAGAGCGGCCTCGGCCACCTCATCGTCCAGGACGGCTACCGATTGGAAACCGCGCGGCAGTTCGCAGCGGTCGCCGTGCTCTCGGCGCTGGCGATGATCCTCTTCGGCCTTTTGGCACTCGCGGAGCGGCGCGTCGTCTCATGGCGATAGAAAGCAGGGGATGAGACCCGCCCGCATCGCCCCGCTCGCGCTCGCCGTCGCCCTCGTCGCCCTGGCGCTCGGCCTCGCGGCCTGCGGCGAGAAGAGCGAGGACACGAGCAGCGCCTCGCAGACCCCGCTGAGCCTGACGCTCGACTTCTACCCCAACCCCGACCACGCCGGCATCTACATGGCGCAGAAGCTCGGCTACTTCGAAGAAGCGGGGCTGGACGTCTCGATCGAGACCCCGGCGGACCCCTCCTCACCGCTGAAGCTGCTCGCCGCCGGCCAGACCGACCTGGCGATCTCCTACGAGCCCGAGGTCTTGCTCGCCGACCAGCAGGGCCTCGACCTGGTCGCCGTCAGCGCCCTCGTCGACCGCCCCCTGACCTCGCTGATCTGGCTGAAGAAATCCGGCATCAAAGGGGTCGGTGACCTGCGCGGCAAGACGATCGCGACCGCCGGCATCCCCTACCAGGACGCCTACCAGAAGACGATCCTCGCCCGCGCCGGGCTGAGCCCCGACGACGTCCACACCGTAAACGTCGGCTTCGGCCTGCTGCCGGCGCTGGTCGGCGGCAAGGCGCAGGCGGTGCTCGGCGGCTTCAGCAACGTCGAGGGGGTCGACCTCGAGTCTCAGGGCCTCGATCCGGTGGTCACCCCGGTCGACAAGCTCGGCGTCCCCACCTACGACGAGCTCGTCGTCGTCGCCCGCCGCCAGAAGCTGGAGGAAGACCCACGCTCGGTCCGCCTCTTCCTCGCCGCGCTGGCCCGCGGCACCGCGGCGGCGGCGAAGAGCCCCAACGCGACGGCCAAGGCGCTGCACGAGGCCAACCCCGACCTCGAACCGAAACTGACCGAAGCCGAGGTCAAGGCGACCCTGCCGGTGCTCTCGCCGACCGGGCGGATGGACCCCGCCGCCTGGTCCCGGTTCATCGCCTGGATGCACGAGAACGCGCTGATCTCCTCGGCGCCGGCGACGTCCGCCGTGATCAGCAACGACTACCTGCCCGGCAGCATCCCCGAATAGGTCGGCAGCCCGTCGGCGAGCAGGTTCGTGATCCGCTCCGCCGGCAAGGCGGGCGAGAAGAAGTGACCCTGGGCGTAGTCGCAGCCGAGCCGCCTCAGCTCCGAGACCTGCGCCTCGTTTTCGACGCCCTCGGCGACGACGTCGAGCGAGAGCGCCCGCGCCATGCCGATGATCGCCTCGACGATCGCCGTGCGCTCCTGCTCGACGCCGAGGGCGTCGACGAAGGAGCGATCGATCTTCAGCGCGTCGAGTGGGAAGCGGTTGAGATAGGCGAGTGAGGAGTAGCCGGTGCCGAAGTCGTCGAGGACGAGGCGGACGCCGAGCTCGCTGAGCCGCTCGAGCGTCGCCTTGGCGCTGGCCGACTCTTCGACCAGGACGCTCTCGGTGATCTCGAGGCGGAGGTGGACCGGGTCGAGCCCGGTCCGCGCCAGCACCTCGGCGACGGAGTCGGCGAGATCCCGATGGGCGACCTGGCGGGCGGAGAGGTTGACCGCGACGTCGAGCGGCCGCCCGTCGGGGCGCTGCGCGTGCCAATCGAGGATCTGGCGGCAGGCGCTCTCCTGGACCCAGCGGCCGATCGGCTCGATCAGGCCGCTCTCCTCGGCGACCGGGATGAAGTCGGGCGGGTCGAGCCGGCCGCGTACCGGGTGGTCCCAGCGCACCAGGGCCTCGAGCGCGGTGATCTCGCCGCTGATCAGGCTGACCACGGGCTGATAGGTGAGGGCCAGCTCGGAGCGCTCGATCCCGGCGCGCAGCTCGCGCTCGACCTCGAGCCGGCGCAGGGCACGGGCCCGCATGTCGGCGTCGAAGAGCTCCGAGCGGGCCCTCCCCCGCTCCTTCGCCCGGTACATCGCCGCGTCGGCGTCGCGGATCAGCATGTCGGGGTCGGCGGGCTCGGCCGCGGTCGGCCGCGCGATCGCGATGCCGAGGCTGGCGGTGACGAAATGTGCCGCTCCGCTCATCATGTACGGCTCGGCGAAGGAGGCGGCGACGCGGTCGGCGATCGCGACCGCCTCGTCCTCGTCGGCGAGGCGGTCGACGAGGATGCCGAACTCGTCGCCGCCGAAGCGGGCGACGATGTCGCCGGGCCGGAGGTGCGCGCGCAGGCGAGGCGCCACCGCCCGCAGCAGGTCGTCGCCGGCATGGTGGCCGAGGCTGTCGTTGATCAGCTTGAAATGGTCGAGGTCGAGGAAGAGGATGCCGACCGGCGAGCCCGAGCCCTCGCTGCGCTTGAGCGCTTTGGCGAGCGAGTCGATGAAGCTGTGCCGGTTGGGGAGCCCGGTGAGCGCGTCGTGCAGGACCCGATGGCGCAGCGCCTCGTCGGCGGCGTGGCGCTCGAAGGCGTCGGCGAGCACGTTGGCCGATGCCTGGACGAAGTGGACGTCCTGCGGGGTAAAACGGCTCGGCTCGGCGGAGTGGATGTCGAGCACGCCGAAGGGGCCGGGCTTGCCTTTGATCACGACGGCGAGGCTGCTGCGCACACCGAGGACGCGCAGCGCCGGCGGCATCGAGAAGCGCTGCTCGGTCGACCAGTCGTCGACGATCACGTGCAGGCCCGACTCCAGGGCGGCCCCGGCATGCGAGTCGCGGGCGGCGGAGACGCGGCTGCCGGCGTCGCCGTCGAGGCCCGCCCGCAGGTGCAGGCGGCGGCCGTCGCGATCCCCCTCCCAGACGCAGGCGGCGTCGACGCTGCCGGTGTCGATCAGCAGCTTGACCGCCTCCTCCATGAGTGGCTCGGGCTCGCAGTCCTTGAGCGCCAGCTCGCCGAGCCGCGCCACGGTCGCCTGCTGCACGGCGACCCGCTTCAGCTCCTGCTCGGCCAGCTTGCGCTCGGTGATGTCGTAGAGGACTCCGTGCCAGACCGGCACTCCGGCCTCGTCGCGCTCGAGCACCGCCTCGTCGAGGATCCAGACGATGTCGCCCTCGCGGGTGATCATCCGGTAGTCGATCGGCGGCGGGTTGCGCTCGCCGATCGTCCTGATGCTCTCCTGCTCGAGCGCCCGTTCGCGGTCCTCGGGGTGGAGCAGCTCGGCCCAGAGACCGGCGTTCCGCGTCCATTCCTCCTGGCTGTAGCCGAGGATCTCCTCGACCTGGGGGCTGACGTAGCGCCAGCGCCCCTCCTCGCCCATCTCGGCCGTGTAGATGATCGCCGGCAGGCGCTCGACCAGGCGCCGGTAGTCCTCTCCGGCCGAGGAGAGCTGGTCGATGAACTCGGTGACCTGCTTTTCAGGCCAGCCGCGGTCGTCTGAGGAACGCTCCATTGCGGTTCCTATCGACGGATCGGCCCGAGCGCTTTACAGCAGCATCGTCCAGGCCGCCGCCCAGCCCCGGAACGGCGCGTAGGGCGCGTAGAACTCCTCGACCTCGGCGACCGTCGCGCGCCGGCCGAGCCGTGCCAGCAGGCCCACCTGCTTGATGTATTTGAGGTCGCCCGCGGGCAGCGAGTCGGCTTCGCCGCGACCGTAGAGGCCGAGGCACTGGACCGTCCAGGGGCCGATCTCGGGGATCGCCAGCAGCCGCCCGTCGCCGGCGGGGTCCTCGGGCCGTATCCGACCGGAGCCGATCTGGCGGGCGGCGGCGGCGAGCGCGATCGTCCGTTTCGGCGAGAGCCCGAGCTGCTCGATTTCGGCCGGCGCCCGGCCGCCGATCAGGGCGGGCGGAGGGACGTCGCGCAAGGCGCCGAAGCGGTCGCCCCAGCGGCCGACGATGCGGCGCTCGATCAGGCCGGCCCGGCCGCTCTCGATCAGCTGCTCGCAGACGGCCCAGGCGAACGCCTCCCAGGCCCAGGGCCGGCGCAGCGGCCGCCGGTGCGGCCAGCGTCGCAGCAGCGGCCCGAGCAGCGAATCGCGGCGGAAGCGGCGGAAGAAGTCGCCGAGGTCGTCGTCGACCGCGAGCGCGAAGCGCATCCGCCGCGCGGCGGATGCGAGCTGCTCGGCGCTCGCCGGGCCGAGCTCGGCGATACCGGGGGCGGGGACCGTGACCGCGGCCGGGTCGACCGCCTCGGCCCGGATCGAGACCCGCCGGCGGTCAGGCTGCCAAGCACGGACGAGCACCGGGCTGTCGTCGATCCGCAGCAGCCGCGAAGCGACGCCGTCCCTGATCGTCATCACCCGGTCGGCGCCGCCGAAGCGGGGCAGCCGGTAGGGCGAGGGCGGCGTCAGCTCGAGCTGCAGCGGCGCCGGAGCCGGCCGGGGCCGCTCAGCGGCCGAGGAGGTGAACGTCGACAAGGAAGGAGCGGCTGGCGACGACGTTGGCGGGACGGTCGCGGCGCTTGCCGGCGCGGCGCGCGACGCGCCCCCCACCGACGGCGTTGCCGACGACGCGCACAGCGGCGACGGTGACGGCACCGGCCAGGGCGCCCCCGGCGGCCGCTATCGCCGCGGTCCGGACCTCGCCGCGAAGGACCGGCGCGCTCGACTCCTGACGGCGGTCGAGGACGCGGATCGGCTGCGCCGCGGCGTCGCCGTCGGCGTCCTCCTCGGCGAGCACCTCTGCGTCCAGGTCGAACTTCTCACTCACCGGATCGACTCTAGCGAGGGCATGAGTCGGCACCGGAGCAGGGTTACGTAAACCCCGCTACGTGCGGCTTTCCGGCTCAGAGGGCCCGCTCGAAGACCCGGTAGCGCTTGACCACCCTGCCCCCCATGCCCTTCATCGCCCTGTTCATCGGCTCGTTGGTCTCCAGGATCCAGCCCATGTCGCCGCCTTCGATCGTGCCCGGCAGGGCCGCGGTCTCGAGGTGCTTGAGGTAGAGGCCGGCGGCGACCCCGCTGTGGTGGTACTCGTGCTTGACGCCGAGGGCGAAGACCCGCAGCTGGTCGATCTTGCGCCTGCCGAGCAGGAAGCGCAGCCAGCCGAAGGGGAGCAGCCGCCCGTTGAGCTTCGCCATCACCTGGTTGATGTCGGGCAGGGTGAGGGCGGCGCCGATCACCTCGCCGTCCTTTTCGGCCATGTAGGTCCAGTCCTCGTCGATCACCTGCTTCAGGTTCTTGGCCTGGAACTCGACCTCCGCGTCGGTGATCGGCACGAAACCCCAGTTGTCCCCCCAGGCCTCGTTGTAGACATCGCTGAAGCGCCGCACCTCGTTCGCCATGTCGCGCTTTCGCATGTTGCGGATCACGATCCCTTCTTCGCCCAGGGCGCGCTCGGCGGCGGCGTGGATCGCGGGGTCGAACTCCTTCCCCTGCTTGAGGTCGCCGAAGTGGAGCTCCCACATCAGAACGTCCATCGCCTTCGCCAGCCCCTGGCCTTCGATCAGCTCCTGGTAGTAGGGCGGGTGCCAGGGCTCGAGGATCATCGGCCTCCGCTCGAAGCCCTCGATCAGGATCCCGATCTCGTCGTTGGTGGTGAAGTCCATCGGGCCGAGCAGGCGGCCCCGACCTCTCTCCCGCGCCCAGCCGAGCGCGGCGTCGAACAGGGCCGCCGCCACCTCCGGGTCGTCGGCAGACTCGAAGAAGCCGAACATCGCGTCGCTGCCGCCCTGGAACTCGTCCCAGCGCGAGTCGACCTGGACCGAGATCCGCCCGACCGCCTCGCCCTCGCTTTCGGCCAGCAGGTAGACGGCCTCGGCGTGCTCGAAGTAGGGGTTCTTCTTCTTGTCGAGGAACTCCATGCGCTCGAAGATCAGCGGCGGCACCCACTGCTCGCTCTCGCGGTGGAGGGAGAACGGGACCTTGACGAAGCGCTTCAGGTCGCGCCTGGTCTCGACCTGCTTGATCGTGACGCTCATCGTGGGCGGAACCTACACTCCCGGTGATGAGCGATACGGCCAAGTCCCCGGTCGACGTCTTCGAGAAGGCGCGCAGCCACGACCGCCTCGAGCAGCTCGAAGCCGCGACCGAGCACGACCTCCTCCCCTACTTCCGCATGCTCACCTCGCAGGCCGGCCCGGTGGTCGAGATGGAGGGGCGCGAGACGATCATGCTCGGCTCCAACAACTACCTCGGCCTGACCGGCGACGAGCGGGTCAAGCAGGGCGCCCGCGACGCGCTCGAGACCTACGGCACCGGCGTCACCGGATCGCGCCTGCTCAACGGCACCACCCCGCTCCACGTCGAGCTCGAGACCGAGCTGGCGGACTGGATGGGGACCGAGCAGGCGATCGTCTATACGACCGGGTACCAGTCGAACCTGGGCTGCATCGGCACCATCCTCGAGCCCGGCGACACGGTCATCTGCGACTCGGGAGACCACGCCTCGATCCTCGACGGCTGCCGCCTCTCCGGCGCCAAGCTGCGCCCCTTTCGCCACAACCGCATGGACAAGCTGGAGAAGATGCTGCAGCGCGCGGGCGAGGACGGCGGCGGCGTGCTCGTCGTCGTCGACGGCGTCTTCTCGATGGAGGGCGACGTCTGCGACCTGCCGCGGATCGTCGAGCTCTGCCAGGCCCACGGGGCGCGGCTGATGGTCGACGAGGCCCACGGCGCCGGCGTGCTCGGCGCCCGCGGCGCCGGCGCCAGCGAGCTCTTCGGCCTCGAGGCCGAGGTCGACCTGCGGATGGGGACCTTCTCCAAGAGCCTCGCCTCCTGCGGCGGCTTCATCGCCGGCCCCGCCGACGTGATCGATTACCTGCGGGTCGCCTCGCGCTCGTTCATCTTCAGCGCCTCCGCCGTGCCGGCCGCGGTCGGCGCCGCGCTGGCGGCGCTGCGGGTGATCCGCTCCGACGGCCCGCGGCTCTTCGAGGAGCTGCTCGGCAACGCCGAATACCTGCGCGAGGGCCTGCGCGACCTCGGCCTCCAGGTGATCGAGCCGGGGACGCTGGCCGACGGCCGCGTCGCGACCACGCCGGTCGTCCCGGTCGTCGTCGGTGACGACTGGCAGGCCGTGCTGCTCTGGAAGGCGCTCTTCGACGCCGGCGTCTACACCAACGTCGCGATCCACCCGGCGGTGCCGCCGTCGGGGGCACTGCTGCGGACCAGCCTGATGGCGACCCACGAGCGCCGCCACCTCGACCAGGCCCTGGAGACGATCGGCCGAGTGGCCGCCGACTTCCCCGACCTACCCCGGTCGGGGTAGTTTCGGGCCTGCCCGAATCGGGACGATTCAAAGTCGTCGCGAAAATGTTGCTCTTAGCGGATGACCCGGGCGCGATCCGTTGAACGCGGGTTGACGGCTGCACGGCCGGCGCAATACGTTCCTCCCCTCGCCGACAGCGACCCGGGGCAGGGAAGCGGTCGGCGGAGGACCTGACCGAACTGGGACAACGGCGAGGCGCCGCATCGTCCTGGCTCAACTCGATAACCAGTCAAAGAACCTTCAGAGGGAGGACCAACAGTGGACGCTGTCTCGATAGCCCCTGCACCGAGGAACGCTTCGGTCATGGACGCCCCACAGCACATGCAGGCTTTGGAGCGGGCCAACCGGGTACGGCTCGCCCGGGCCGAGCTCAAGCGCTCGATCGCAAGGGGTGACGTGGACGCGTCGAACGTCGTTCGCGAGTGCCCCTGGGAGACCGAGAGCATGACCCTCGCCGAGCTGCTGACCAGCCAGCGCCGCTGGGGCCGCACCCGGGCCCGCAAGTTCCTGGTCGGCGTCTCGCTGAGCGAGAACAAGCGACTCGGCACGCTGACCGAACGGCAGCGGGCGCTGCTCTCCAGCGCGCTCGCCGAGAAGGGCGTCGC
Organism: uncultured Solirubrobacterales bacterium; assembly: GCA_963836415.1. Lineage (GTDB taxonomy): Bacteria > Actinomycetota > Thermoleophilia > Solirubrobacterales > 70-9 > VRUE01. The sequence goes on along the minus strand of CAWIJE010000003.1, from coordinate 404,585 downwards.
CGACTCGGCGATCCTGGTCTAGCTACGGGCGCCGGCGCCCGACCTTGAACGAGAGACCGCCTGAGGCGCGCTGGAAAGCGCGCCTCAGGACGATGAAGGTGGCGAGGAAGGCGAGCGCCCCGGCGCCGATGGCGACGGCGAGGATCGTCCCCGCCACGTAGAAGAGCCCGGCGGTGACGAGGACGAAGACGGCGCCGGCGAGCAGCGTCGTGTGCGAGCGGAAGCCGGCCAGGTGCTCGCGGATCGCGACCTCCGCCCCGCCCAGGCCGGCGAGGACGACGCCGAGGCCGAGGGCCGTCGGCGAGCCGCCGACGATGCCGATCACCAGCATCACGATGCCGGCGAGGATCGTCAACTCGGCAAGCGGAAACGACCCCCACGGCGCCGGGGGCAGATCGTCACCGGGTGTCGGCTTCATAAGGGGCAGCCGGAGGAGATCTTCACCCGCCACCAGCCCATCAGCATCCCGAGCAGGCCGAAGCGGGGGCGCGAGTGCCACTGGCCGCAGCCGGGCTCACCGACGTCGGCGCGCGAGATCCGCATCCACTTGAATTCCTCGGGACGGTCGAGCATCCGCTCGAGCACGTCGCGATTGCCGGTCTCGAGCTCCTCACGCTCGACCAGCGCCAGGCGGGCGTCGGCGACGCGGCGGGCGAGCTCGTCGCGGACCAGCTCGAGCTCGCCGAGCCCGAGCGCACGGGGAGCGGCGACCGGCGGCACTTCGACCGCGGTCTCGATCGCGACCCGCGGGAAGCCCTCGGCGAAGAGCCGCGAGAGCTGTTGCTCGAGGCGGCCGATCTGGCGACGCAGCTCGATTCGGGCAGGCTTCTCATCGCCCTTGGTATCGAGCGGGAGATGCCTGGCCCTGACGAGCAGCTGCGTCATAACCCGACTACGAGTCTAGATCACCGTGGTGGTGCCAAAACGTGAGGAAGGGGTTAAGCCGCTAAGCCGCGTCGATCGTCGCCCCGGCCATCCAGAGCGCCTCGTCGACCGAGATCTGAGGCACCCCGTTGACCTGGACCGCCGCGACCGTGACCCGTCGCGTCTCGCGATCGACCTGGCAGCCACCGACGCCGCCGAAGATCGGCGCCACGGGGCCCTGCTCGTCGGCGATCACCAGGGTGCCCGGCTCGAGGCCCTCCTCGCCGTCGCGAATCTCCTCGCCGTCGGCCGAGTCGTAGATGCAGAGCCGCCCCTGCAAGCGGTCGGCGTCGAAGGCGCGCAGCGCCACGCCGGTCTCGACGGTGGCGATCGTCAGCGCGTCCTCGGGCAGGCCCTCGGGCAGGAAGCCGCCTTCCTTGAGCCGGTCCAGCGCCAGCTGCTCGACCGGCGTCGGCGTGCGGTCGGGGTCGAGGCCGATGTGGCGGAAGAAGACGCGGTAGGCCCAGGGGATCGGGCGTTCACGGAGCTGGATCGCGTGCGCTCCGTAAAAGCGGTCGGAGAGCTCGCGCAGGCGCCGGCGGACGACGTCGGGGCTGCGCCGCGGCTTGCAGTCGACGCTGATCCAGGCGATCCCGAGGCCGGGGAACTCGGCGACGACGTGAGGCGCCACCCAGCCCTGCTCGGGTGCCGGCTCCCAGCCCGGCCCGAAGGCGTCCGCCGCCTCGGCGCCGGCGATCTCAGCCACCCCCCTCGGCGGCGCGGGTCGCGCCCAGGAGACCGTCCAGCTTGCGGCTCAGCTGCTTCGCCGTGAGGTCGCCGATGCTGGCGCTCTGCAGGGTGCCGCCGGGGAAGACGTAGGCGAAGGTCGGACAGCCGCCGACCCCGTAGAGGCTGGCGACCGCGCCGTCGCGGTCATAGCCGACGGGCATCTTCCAATCGCGTTCCCGAACCAGTTCGCGAACGGTGTCGCGATCGTCCCTCACGTCGAGCGAGAGAAAGGCCACCCGCCCACGGTATCGCTGATAGACCCGGTTGACCACGTTCTGCTGGTCGGCGCATCCGTCCCCCTTGGTGAACCAGAAAGAGATCAGCGAGGGACGGTCGAAGAGGTCGCAGACGCGGATCGCCCCCGAGGTCCCGATCCGGCAGGCGGGGATCCGGCGGTCGGCCGCCGGGCAGGGCAGCTGCGAGGTCTCGCAGTCGTCCTGGGCGACGTTGGCGTCGCCTTCCAGCTCGCCGGCCGCGACCGGGACCGCGAACTCCGGCAGGGGCCAGTGGAGCGGCTGGCGGTCGAGGCCGAGGATGCCGGACCCTCCCCCGGTCGCGTTGAGCACCGCGATGACGACGACGACGGCGAAGATCAGCCCGACGGCGATCGAGTAGCGATCCCTCATCGGTCGTCCCCCCAGAGGACCAGGGCCGCGGGCAGGGCGATCATCACCCCGGCGAGGGCGACCAGCAGGTCGATCACGGTGACGATGCCGAAGTCCCGCAGCATGCTGATGTCGCTGGCGACCAGGACCGCGAAGCCGGCCGTCGCGGTGACGCCGGAGGCGAGCACGGCGGCGCCGGTGCGGGCGTAGGCGGCGGCCATCGCCTGCTCCGCGCTGCCGCCGTCCCTCTCCTCGCGAAAGCGGGCGGCGAGGATGACGCTGAACTCGGTAGCGATCGCGATCGTCAGTGCGCCGAGGGCGGCGGAGAGCGGGTTCAGCGGCACGCCGCTGGCCCAGAGCACGAGCGCCGACCAGCCGCTGGCGAGGACGACCGGCGCCAGCGGCACCAGCGCCCGCCGCGGCGAGCGATAGGCGACGAGCAGGACGAGGGCGACGGCGATCAGCCCCGCCAGCGTCAGCCAGTAGCGGCTGGCCGAGAGGTCGGTCGCCGCCGCCGCCGCGATCACCGGCAGCCCGGCGAGCTCGACCCGGACCCCGGGCGGCGGCCCGCCGGGCTGTCCCTCTGCGCCGATCTCGCCGCGAACCCGGTCGATCAGCGCCTGCTGGTCGTCGAGCGACTGCGCCCGGATGCCGAAGCTGAGCAGGGCGACGTGGCCGGGCTCGCCGGTGCGCGGGTCGACCGGCGCGACCTGTTCGAGTGAGTAGGCGGGCAGTTCGGCGAGCGCCGCGCGCACGTCGCGCCGGCGCAGCGGGCCGCCACCGCCGACGAGGAAGTCCGAGAGCGCCGGCCCCGGGCAGACTTCGGCATCGAGGCAGCTCGGAGCCGGGCCGCTGAAGCCGTTCTGGGCGAGAACCCGGTGCTTGAAGGCGGCCATCCAGCGCAGCGTCGCCGGGTCGGAGAGGTCGGGAGCGACGACCCGCACGTCGAGCTCGCCGGAGACGCCGGTCGCGTCCTGGAGCTGGTTGAGTTCGCGCACCTCACGCAGGCCCTGCGGGGCGAGGGAGCGGATGTCGGAGTCGGTTTCGATCTGGGTGCCGAGGCCCCAGCCGAGGACCGCGAGGAGGAGCCCGATCCCCAGGACCTCGCGGGGGTGGGCCATACCGAGGGACGCGAGGCGCTCCGGCAGGCGGGCCGTGTCGCCGCTCGTGGGGCCGGCGGGTGGCCTCCGTTTGAGCAGCAGGCTCAGGGCGGCGGAGCCGGCCGTCAGTGCCAGGCCGAATGCGATCAGGACCCCGACGACGAGGAGGATCGAGAAGCCGCGGACCATCGGCGTCGGGGAGAGCAGCAGGACGAGGAACCCGGCGCAGGTGGCGAGGCAGGCGATGGCGATAGTCGGCCCCCCTCGCGCGGCCGCCAGCCGCGCCGCCTCCACCCCGCTGGCGCCCTCCTCGACCGCCTCGTCGTAGCGGGCCTGGAGCTGGATCGCGTAGTCGACGGCGAGCCCGATCAGGATCGGCAGGACCGCGATCGAGGCCATCGTCAGCGAGCCGCCGAAGACGCCGAGCAGGCCGAAGGTGAGCGCCGCCGCGGCCAGCGCCAGGAGCAGCGGCAGCAGGCGAGGGCGCGAGCGGAAGACGAGCAGAAGCGCCAGCGCCATGACGACGACGGCGACGGCGAGCAGGACCAGCAGGGCGTCCTTCAAGGCCCTGCCGACGCCGTCGACGACCACCGGCACCCCGGAGACCACGTAGCTGCCGCCCTGCAGCTCGAAGCAGGGCCGCGGCTTGCCCTTGCTGCCGCAGGCGACCCGCGGCGTCGTTTCGAAGACCGCTTCCCTGATCAGGCTGATCGCGGTGTGGCGTTCGGCTTCGCTCAGGTCGGGCCGCAGCCGGATCACGATCTGCGCCGAGTGGGAGTTGGGAAAGAGGTAGGCGAGCCGCGCCTTCGGCGTGTCCCGCCCGCGGTTGCGGTCGAAGACGACGGCAGAGGTGAATTCGGGGTTGCCGAGGCTGGGGGCGCTCGTGATCCCGTACTTGGTCGCGACTTCGAGGACGAATGCGCGCAGGCGGGCGGGCGGCAGGCGCGCCGCCATCCGTTCGAGCTGGCGGCCGATCTGGATCACGGACTCGTTGAGGAAGGTCGCCGGGCCGGAGACGAACTGCACGGCGCCGAGGCGGGCGAGCTCGGTGCAGGGGCCGGGGAGCGGCTTCACACCGCGCGGCACCTTGCCCGAGAGGCAGCCCTCGAGGCGCAGCAGGCGACCGATGTTTTCGGTCAGCAGCAACTGCGCGAGGTCGCCCCGGGCGAGGACGACGACCGGTTCTTCGCCGAAGTCCTGGCGCAGCTGCTGGGTCGCCCGGTAGCTGGCCGAGTCCGGGTCGACGAGGGTGTCGGTGCCGGCGTCGGTCGGCACCTGCGTCGCCGCCACCGCGGCGGCGACGGCGAGGACCGCCGAGATCGCCAGGACGAGCCGGGCGTGCCTGGCGGCCCAGGCGGCGGCGGAGCTCAATCCATCGAGAGCGGGCCGGTCACGTCCGCTGCGAGGAACTGGGCGACGAAGGCGTTTTCAGAGTCGAACAGTTCTTCTTTCGGCCCCGACTCGACGATTTTCCCGTTCCAGAGGACGGCGAGGAAGTCGGCGATGCGGCGCGCCGTGTTGAGGTCGTGGCTGATCGTCAGGTAGCAGCCGCCGTTCTCGGCGTGGACCTCGCGGATCAACTCGCAGAGCAGCGCCGTGCGAACCGGGTCGAGGCCGGAGTCGGGCTCGTCGAACATCACGATCTGCGGTTCGAGCACGAGCGCCCTGGCGAAGCCGGCGCGCTTGCGCATGCCGCCCGAGAGCTCATTCGGCATCTTGAAGGTCGCCTCGGTGAGGCCGACCTCCTTGAGCCGGCGATTGACGATCTCGCCGATCTCCTCCTCGCTTTTGTCGGTGTGCTGGCGCAGCGGGAAGGCGGTGTTGTCGTAGATGTTCATCGAGCCGAAGAGGGCCCCGTCCTGGAACAGCAGGCCGAACTTTTTGCGCACGTCGAAGAGTTCGTCGTCGGTCATGTTGGGAATCGATTCCCCGTGGACCAGGACGTCACCCGAGTCGGGCATGAGGAGGCCGACGATGTGCTTGATCAGGACGCTCTTGCCGGTCCCCGACGGCCCGAGCACCATCGAGACCTGATCCTCGGGCAGGCCGAGGTTGAGGCCGTTGAGGATGCGGGCGCGGCCGAACTGTTTGACCAGGTCGATGATCTCGATCGCGTCTTCGCCGCCGTGGCTGCGCTTGCGACCGGTGTGGAAGCGGTAGGGATCGGGCTCGTCCGGCGCAACGCCCGGGATCACGAAGTCGCGTCCCATCGTCGCCCCGTCCTCGCTCATGTACGGACCCGTGGGCGGGTTCGCCGCTACTTCCTCGTCGGTTCGATTCTCTTTGTCTGGCAAGTCAGCCTCCTATCGGCGCCCTGGGGTTGGCGCCCCAGAAGATCAGGGTCCCGAGCATCCCGATGATGTGGACTAAGACGATGTTCAGCACCATCGACTTGGCCGTCGCGGTGCCGACGCCGACCGGTCCGCCCGAAGCCGTGTAGCCGTAGTAACAGCCGACGAGCACGATGCAGGTCGCCATCACCATGCCCTTGGTCAGGCTGAAGAAGAGGTCGGGCGGGTTCTGGAACATCCAGAAGATCAGTTCGTAGCCGCCCGAGGAGACGTCGCCGATCTGCTGGACGACGGCCAGGTAGCTGGCGAAGTACATGATCCCGATCCCCGCCAGGTACATGAAGGGGAAGGCGATCCAGGCGGCTAGCAGGCGGGTCGCGCAGAGAAAGGTGATCGGCGGCACCCCCATCACCTCGAGCGCGTCGATCTCGTCCGAGATCCGCATCGCGCCGAGCTCGGCGACGATCCCGGTGCCGACCTTGGCCGCCAGCATGTAGCCGAAGGCGTAGGGCATCACCTCGCGCAGGTCGCACCAGGCGGAGAACAACCCGGCGTAGGCAGGCGCGCCCTGGGCACGCAGCAGATAGGCCCCCTCGATCCCGCACTGGAGGCCGAGGATGAAGACCAGGCCCCAGATCACCATCGCCGAGCCGAGGATCAGGATGCCGGCCTGGCGCAGGCTCTCGCCGAAGAAGCGCAGGACCCGGCCCGAGTAGACGAGGCCGGCGACGCGGCCACCGAAGCGGGCGATGTCGCCGAAGGCGTCGAGCCAGCCGCGCGGGACCTCGAGCCAGGCGTTCATCGAATCGTCTGCAGTTCGGGGTTGGTCGCGAGCAGGGTCTGGGTGAAGGCGTAGTTGAAGGCGAAGACGCCCATGAACGAGATCACGACCGCCTGGTTGACGGCGCGGCCGACGCCGGCGGCGCCGCCGGAGGCATTCATCCCCTTGTATGAGCAGACGACGGCGATGATCGCGCCGAACAGCGTGCACTTGACCACCGAGCCCCAGAGGTCGGTGATCGAGGCGTTGGAGAAGAGGGTCGCGAAGAAGCCGCCGAGCGGCTGGCTGTAGAGGACCTCGGTGAGGATGCCGCCGCTGATCCCGAAGACCAGGGCGTAGATGTCGAGCAGCCCGGTGATCAGCATCAGGGCGAGGAAGCGGGGGACGACCAGGTTCTTGATCGGGTCGACGCCGAGCACCTGCAGGGCGTCGAGCTCCTCGCGGATCTTGCGGGCGCCGAGGTCGGCGGTGATCGCGGTGCCGGCGACGCCGGCGACGACGACCGCGGTGACGAAGGGCGCGAACTCGCGGATCGAGGCGAGCACGAAGAAGCCGCCGAGCCGGTCGAGCGAGCCGAAGAGGGTGAACACGTTGGCCGCCTGCAGGCCGGGCGCGCCGAAGCCGAAGGCGACGGTGGAGACGAGCAGCGGGAACCAGCAGAGCTGCAGGGCGAAGAGGAACTGGCCGATGAACTCCTCGCCGTAGGGGTACGGCGGTTTCACCGCGGAGACGAGCGTCCGCGCAGTGAGAATCATCATTTCCCCCACCTGTTCAAAGAAGGACTTTGCCGGAGCGAAGCTCCTTCCTATCGATGCGGCTCTCTCCATTGCTCCTCCGGATCGGCCCGACCGCGACCCCCGCGATCTCGGCCAGGGCTGAGTGTATGGGATGCACCCGGCGCCTCCGTTAGCCGAGTGTTGAGATCCGTCGCGGCCTCCTGGACGGGTGGTATGTTCCGGCCGCCTTGGGGGGGAGCAACACACCAGGCCGGTTCTCCTGCTTCCGCGCCGTCGGCGCGGGGCTCGCTCTGCTTGCCCTCTCGCTCTTCGTCGCCGCTTGCGGCGGCGGCTCCTCCGCCGACTCCAACGAGGCCGAAGGAAACTTCGAAGTCGACGTCACCAAAGCATCGATGCCGACCCTGCAGCGGCTCGGGCAGACCTCGCTGATGCGGATCGACGTCCACAACGCCGGCGACAAGACCGTGCCGGCGGTGACGGTCTCGGTGACGATCGGCGGCAAGGAAGGCGAAACCTCGAGGCTGCCCTTCGGAGTCCGCGACCCACAGCCGAACCTGGCGCAGCCCGACCGCCCGGTCTGGGTGCTCTCCGAAGGCTATCCCCACCTCAACGGCTCGAACAACCCGGGCGGCGCCGGCAGCTCGAGCCCGAAGACCTTCGACCTCGGCGCCCTGCCCGCCGGCGAAGACGTCGAAGCGGTCTGGAAGCTGAGCGCGGTCAGGCCCGGGCACTGGACCGTCGCCTACGCGATCGACGCCGGCCTCAGCGGCAAGGCGAAGGCGAAGACCGCCAACGGGGTCACCCCCGGCGGCACCTTCCAGGTCGAGATCTCGCGTGAATCCCCGCCGACGGAAGTCACCGACTCCGGCGAAGTCGTCGAAATCGGCAAGGGCGGCAGCTCGAAGGGCAAGGGCGAAGAATCGGGTAAGTAGTGCGCATGAGGCGCCTCGCCCCCATGCTCAGTGTCGCCGTCCTCGCCCTGATCCTCGTCGCCCTCTCGGCCTGCGGGGCCTCTGGCTCGCAGGCGGTGGACTCGACCGCCGCGACCGCGGCGGCCAAAGGGTCCGGGGTCGGGCTGAAGCGGGTCGGGACCTTCGAGAGCCCGGTCTACGTCACCGCCGCGCCGGGCTACCCGCAAGCTGCTCTTCGTCGTCGAGCAGGGCGGCCGGATTCAGGTGACGAAGGACGGCCGGCGCCTGCCCCAGCCCTTCCTCGACGTCTCGAAGCTGATGTCCACCGGCGGCGAGCGTGGCCTGCTCTCGGTCGCCTTCCCGCCCGACTACCGGGTGAGCGGGCGCTTCTACGTCTATTACACGGCCCGCAACGGGGACATCCACATCGACGAATTCCACCGCCGCACCCCGACCCGGGCGGCCGCCGGATCGCGCCGCGGCGTGATCCAGATCAACCACCGGGTCAACTCCAACCACAACGGCGGCCAGCTCCAGTTCCTCGGCGACCTCCTCTACTTCGGCACCGGCGACGGCGGCTCGGGCGGCGACCCGCCGAACAACGCCCAGAACAAGGAGCGCCTGCTCGGCAAGCTGCTGCGGATCGACCCGAGGCCGTCGGGCGGCCGGCCCTACTCGGTGCCGAGCTCGAACCCGTTCGTCGGCAAGCCGGGGCGCGACGAGATCTACAGCTACGGCCTGCGCAACCCGTTCCGCTTCTCCTTCGACACGGTCAGCTCGCCGACCCCGCGGATCGCGATCGGCGACGTCGGCCAGAACCAGATCGAGGAGATCGACTACACGACCGTGGGCGCCGCAGCCGGGCGCCAACTTCGGCTGGGACGCGTTCGAGGGCGACTCTCCCTACACCGAAGAAAACAGCGGCACCGCCGACCCCGGCGGCACGGTCAAACCGATCTTCGACTACCCGCACAGCCGCGGCGGCAGCTGTTCGGTGATCGGCGGCTACGTCGGTGCCGACCCGAGTCTGCGCGCTCTCTATAAGCGCTACGTCTACGCCGACCTCTGCGAGGGAGAGCTGCGCATCCTGACCCCGCACCTGAACGGCGCCGGCGGCGAGCACGAGCTCGGCATCGCCGTCTCCAGCCCCAGCTCCTTCGGCGAAGACGACCGGCACCGCCTCTACGTCGCCTCGCTCGACGGTCCCGTCTACCGGATGGTCTCGCGGCTAAGGTTTGGCTGACCAGCCAACCGAGCGCAAGCGCGCCGAAGGGAGCCCAGGTGGAGAGCGGGACCGCGGAGACCAGCACTACCGGCATCAGCACTGGCGATCGCAGCGGCAACGGCGCGGACGGCCGTGGCCGCCGAGAAGATCGACGTCCTCAACCCGGCCACCGGCGAGGTCGTCGGCGAGGTCACCGCCGCCTCGCCAGAGGCGGTCGCCGCGACCGTCGCCCGCGTACGCGCCAACCAGGCCGAGTGGGAGGCGCTCGGGATCGAGGGCCGCTACCACTGGCTCGGCCAGCTGCGCGACTGGATGTTCGACAACAGCGAGCAGATCGCCGACACCATGCAGGCTCGAAACCGGCAAGGTCCGCGGCGACATCGCCGCGGAGCTGTTCTACCTCACCGACCTGATCAATTTCTACGGGACCAAGGCCGCGAAGTTCATCGGCGACGAAACCGTGCGACCGCACTCGCCGCTGATGGCCTCGAAGAAGCTGATCGTCCAGTACCGCCCATACCCGGTCGTCGGCGTGATCAGCCCCTGGAACTTCCCGCTGGCCCTGGCGCTCGGCGACGCCGTTCCCGCCCTGCAGGCCGGCGCCGCCGTCGTCGTCAAGCCCTCGGAGTTCACGCCGCTCGGCTTCACCGACGTGGTCAAGGCCTGGAAGGAGGAGCTCGGCGCCCCCGACGTCTTCGACTGCGTGCACGGGACCGGCGAGGTCGGCGGCGCCCTGGTCGACGACGTCGACTACGTCCAGTTCACCGGCTCCGACCGGACCGGCCGCAAGGTGATGGCCCGGGCCGCGGAGACTCTGACCCCGGTCAGCCTCGAGCTCGGCGGCAAGGACCCGATGATCGTCCTCGCCGACGCCGACATCGACCGCGCCGCCAACGCCGCCGCCTGGGGCGGGATGTACAACTCCGGCCAGGTCTGCCTCTCGGTCGAGCGGATCTACGTCGAGGAGCCCGTCTACGACGAGTTCGTCGCGAAGCTGACCAAGGAGGTCGGCGGCCTGCGCCAGGGCAGCCGACGGCCGCGAGCCCGGCAAGGACGTCGGCGCGATGACCTCGCCCAACCAGACGCGCGATCGTCGAGGACCAGGTCAATGACGCCCTCGCCAGCGGCGCCCGGGCACTGACCGGCGGCAAGGCGGTCGACGGCCCCGGCGACTACTTCGAGCCGACCGTCCTGGTCGACGTCGACCACTCGATGAAGGTGATGCGCGACGAGACCTTCGGCCCCGTCGTCGGGGTGATGAAGGTGCGCGACTCCGAGGAGGCCCTGCGCCTCGCCAACGACACCCGCTACGGCCTCGCCGCCTCCGTCTTCGGCGAGAAGAACCGGGCCGAGGCGATCGCCCGCCGGATCGAGGCCGGCGCGGTCAACGTCAACGACGTGATCACCAACTACATCGCGGTCGACGTGCCGATGGGCGGCTGGAAGGAGTCGGGCATCGGCTTCCGCCACGGCGAGTACGGGATCAAGAAGTACACCGCGTCCGGAGTCGATCATCGTCACCCGCTTCGCCGGCAAGCGCGAACCGACCTGGTACCCGTACACGAAGACCCGCCGCGGGCTGGTCGACCGCATCGGCCAGGCGTTCAACGCCCGCGACTTGAGGCGCCGCCTCGGCGGACGCGGATAAATCAGCGTCGCTGCCGCGCAACGGTCGTCGGGGGAGGATGCCCGCCCCTCTAACCTGCATGGGATGCCCGACCGTGACTACCTAGCCGCAACCCGCGAGCGCGTCGTCGTCTTCGACGGCGGCATGGGCGCGACCCTCGAGCAGTTCGAGCTGACCCAGGAGGACTACGGCGGCCTCGCAGGGCAAATGCCACGAGGCGCTCGTGCTCAACCGCCCCGACGTGATCGAGGGCGTCCACAGCTCGATGCTGGAAGCCGGCGCCGAGGTGGTCGAGACCGACAGCTTCCAGGGCTCGAGGCTGAAGCTCGAAGAGTGGGGCCTCGGCGAGCACACGCTCGAGATCAACACGAAGGCCGCCGAAATCGCCCGCAAGGCCGCCGGCGAGAAGCGCTTCGTCGCCGGCTCGATCGGGCCGACCGGCTTCCTGCCCGCCTCCGACGACCCGACCCTCGGCGACATCTCCTTCGGGACCCTGGTCGAGGTCTTCGCCGAACAGGCCCGCGGCCTGGTCGAAGGCGGAGCCGACCTGATCATCATCGAGACGGCGCAGGACATCCTCGAGGTCAAGGCGGCGATCTTCGGCGCCCGCGAGGCCTTCGCCGCGACCGGGCGACGACTGCCGATCCAGACCAGCGTCTCGCTCCTCCCCAACGGCGGCAAGATGCTGCTCGGGACCGACATCCAGGCGGTCCTGACCACCCTCGCCGCCCTCGACGTCGACGTGATCGGGCTCAACTGCTCGACCGGGCCCGAGGACATGCGCGACGCGATCCGCTTCCTCGGCGAGACCAGCCCGCTGCCGGTCCACTGCATCCCCAACGCCGGCCTGCCGCTGCAGGGCCCCGACGGCGAGACGATCTTCCCCGAAGAGCCGGGGCCCCTGGCCGCGACCCTGGGCGAGTTCGTCGAGCGCTACGGCGTCGGCATCGTCGGCGGCTGCTGCGGCACGACCCCCGAGCACATCGCCGCGATCCGCGAGCAGGTCGACGGCCGCGTCCCCGCCGAACGCCCGGCCCGCGGGCAGATCGAGGTCTCCTCGATGATGACCTCGACGCCGCTGGCGCAGGAGCCGAGGCCGACCCTGGTCGGCGAGCGGGTCAACTCGCAGGGCTCGAAAAAAGCCAAGGAACTGCTGCTCGCCGACGACTACGACGGCCTAGTCCAGGTCGCCGAAGACCAGGTCGAAGGCGGCGCCCACGTGCTCGACATCTGCGTCGCTCTGACCGAGCGCCAGGACGAGGACGAGCAGATGCGCGCCGTCGTCGAGCGGGTCTCGCTGACCCAGCCGGCCCCGATCCAGGTCGACTCGACCGAGCCCGAGGTGATCCAGGCGGCGCTCGAGCAGATCTCCGGGCGGGCGATCGTCAACTCGATCAACCTCGAGGCCGGCCGCGCCAAGGCCGACGTCGTCGTGCCGCTCGCCAAGGCGCACGGAGCCGCCCTGATCGCGCTGACGATCGACGAGGTGGGGATGGCGAAGACGGCAGAGCGCAAGGTCGAGATCGCCCAGCGCCTGAAGGAGATCGCCTGCGACGAGTATGGGCTCGAGCCCGAGGCGCTGATCTTCGACGCGCTCACCTTCACCCTGACCACCGGCGACGACGAGTGGAAGCCCTCCGCGGTCGAGACGATCGAGGGCATCCGCCGGATCAAGGCCGAGATCCCCGGCGTCAAGACCTCACTGGGCGTCTCCAACGTCTCCTTCGGCGTCTCGCCGCGGCCGCGCGCGGTGCTCAACTCGGTCTTCCTCCACCACTGCGTCGAGGCCGGGCTCGACCTGGCGATGGTCAACCCCAACCACATCACCCCCTACTCGGAGATCTCCGACGAGGAGCGCGAGCTCACCGACGACCTCGTCTTCAACCGCCGCGAGGACGCCCTCGAGCGCTTCATCACCCACTTCGAGTCGAAGGGCGAGGAGGAGGCGGAGACCGAGAAGGAGGACCCGACCGCGGGCATGGAGCCCGAAGAGGCCCTGCACTGGCACATCCTGCGCCGCAAGAAGGATGGCGTCGAGGATCAGATCGAGCTCTCGGTGAAGAAGATCGGCGCCGTCCCGACCCTCAACGAGGTGCTGCTGCCGGCGATGAAGGAGGTCGGCGACAAATTCGGCGCCGGCGAACTGATCCTGCCCTTCGTCCTGCAGTCGGCCGAAGTGATGAAGCGCGCCGTGGCCCAGCTCGAGAACCACCTCGACCGGATCGACGGCCACACCAAGGGCAAGGTCGTGATCGCGACCGTCTTCGGCGACGTCCACGACATCGGCAAGTCGCTGGTCAACACGATCCTGACCAACAACGGCTACACCGTGATCGACCTCGGCAAGCAGGTCCCGGTCGACACGATCATCGAGGCCGCGGTCGAGAACGACGCCGATGCGATCGGCCTCTCCGCCCTGCTGGTCTCGACTTCGAAGCAGATGCCCGCCTGCATCCAGGAGCTGCACCAGCGCGACCTCGGCTTCCCGGTGCTGATCGGCGGCGCCGCGATCAACCGCGACTTCGGCCGCCGCAACCTCTACCCGCACGGCAGGGACTCCGACGACGTCTACGAGCCCGGCGTCTTCTACTGCAAGGACGCCTTCCAGGGTCTCGACACGATGGATGCCCTGGTCGATGAGGAGGCGCGCGCGGCGCTGGTCGAGCGGATCCGCGGCGAGGCCCGCGAGCTGCGCGAGAAGCCGGTCGTCATCGACGACTCGCCGCCGACCACCGACGACAGCGTGCGCTCCGCCGCGGTCACCGACAACCCGATCCCGACGCCGCCCTTCCTCGGCGCCCGCGAGGTCGAGGTCGACCTCGACGACGTCTTCCCCTACCTCGACCGCCACGTCCTCTTCAAGCTGCACTGGGGCGGCCGCGGGGTCAAGGGCGAGGCCTGGCGCGAACTGGTCGAGGGGACCGACGAGGAGGAGGGGTTCGCCCCCCGCCTCGAGCGCATGTGGCGTGAGCAGGATTACCTGCGGCCGCGCGCCCGCATCGGCTACTTCCCGGCCAACGCCGACGGCAACGAGTTGGTCGTCTTCGACCCCGAGGACCCCGAGCGCGAGCTCGAGCGGCTCGTCTTTCCACGCCAGCCCAAGCACGACCGGATCTGCCTCGCCGACTTCTTCCGCCCGCTCGACTCGGGCGAGCGCGACGTCGTCGCCCTGCAGGGGGTCACGGTCGGCCCTGAGGTGACGGAGCTGATCGAGCGGCTCGAGTCCGAAGGCGAGTTCGCCGAGCAGCTCTACGTCCACGGGCTCGGCGTGCAGTCGGCCGAGGGCCTTGCCGAGTGGCTGCACTCGCAGGCGCGCCGCGAGCTCGAGATCGACTCCGGCCAGGGCCGCCGCTACTCGTGGGGCTACCCGGCCTGCCCGGAGCAGTCCGAGCACGAGAAAGTCTGGCGGCTTCTGGGCCTCGAGCAGATCGGCATGGGGCTTTCCGACGGCTTCGCGGTGACGCCGGAGCAGTCGACGGTGGCGATCATCGCCCACCACCCGCAGGCGGTCTATTTCGGGATGAAGTCCGGCTTCATCCCCGAGGACCCGGCCCCGGACGAGCTGATTGCCGGCACCGCGCGCGGCGGCGAGCTGCCGCCAGAGGCAGAGCCCGACGCCGAGGCCGAGGCTGCCGAGGCAGGCGCCCAGGTCTCCGAGACCGCCTAGACCGGTTCGGTCTCGCGCTGCGCGCCGCGCGGCGGCGGCTTCGGCTCGAGCCGCACTGGCGAGGCGGAGAGCGCCTGCACCCGCAGGTCGCTCCAGGTCAGGCCCTCGCGGACCAGGGCCGGCAGGCCGAGGGCGACCGCGGTGGCGATCTCGACCGCCTGCAGGATCACGCCGTAGGCGAGGGCGTCGGCCCGGCTTATCGCCCAGCCGGTGGTGAGGACGCTGACCACCGCCCACTGGAAGATGCCGATGTTGGCCGGGGTGACCGGGACCACGGCGGTCACGTTGACGGCGAAGAGGACGGCGGCGGCGGCGCCGATCCCGGCCCGGTTGTCGAGCCCGAGCGCGACCAGCAGCGCCCAGCAGGAGGCGAGCTGGATCGCCCAGGCCCCGATCTGGGCTGCCGCGGCGAGAAAGCCGCTGCGCGGATGGCGGAAGACGGCGAGGCCGGCCCTGACCTGCAGCAGCGCCTTGTTCAGCGCGGCGCCGAGCCGCGCCAGCCGGCCGCTGCCGCTGCGGCGCGTGAGGATCGGCGCCAGCAGCAGGACGACCAGGACGAGCAGGGGGACGAAGCTGAAGGCGAAGATCTTCTGGGTCTGGGAGTGGAAGAGCGGCGTGGTCGAGACGATGATCACGCCGAGCATCACCAGGGCGACCAGGTTGAGCAGCGTCTGCGAGGCGAGGGTGCCGATGATCACCGGGAAGGTCTCGCGCATCCGGCCGGTCCGCCGCGAGAGCGAGAGCGCCCTCGCGGGCTCGCCGAGCCGGGCAGGCAGGGTCGCCGACATCAGCACCCCGATCATCGTCGCCGAGGTCACGTCGCGGCGCCGCACGGGGCGGTTGGGCAGGGCGGTCCGCACGATCCAGAACCACGAGGCGGCGCGGAAGAAGAGTGAGAGGACCATCAGCGCCGAGGCGATCAGGACCCAGGTGAAGTCGGAGCGGACGATGCTTTCGACCACGTTGTCGACGCCGATCTTGCGCGCCGCGAGCAGGGTCAGGCCGACGCCGAGGACGCCGGCGACGCCGAGCCCGGCGCGGCGCGCGATCCGCCGCCGGCGGGAACCGCTGCGGGCCAGCGGCGGGTCGAGCGAGGGCAGCCTCTGCGGCGGCACCGGCGGGGCGCCGTCGGCGGGGCGGTAGCCCGCCCAGTTGCCGAACCGCTCGGTCCTGGTCACCGGTCGCGGCGCCTCGATCGCCCGCTCGTACACCTCGGTGACCCGATCGGCCACCCGCGGCCAGGCGTAGCGCTCGGCGCTCTCGCGTGCCGCCTCGCCCATCTCCTGCAGGCGCTCGGGCTCGTGATAGGCGCGCTGCAGCTCCTCGGCGAGGCGCTGGGGGTTCGCCGGCGGCACCAGGACGCCGTCGAGGCCGTCGGTGACGACGTCGTTGTAGCCCGCGATCGCCGAGGCGATCACCGGCGTGCCGGCGGCGAAGGCCTCGGTCAGCACCATGCCGAAGCTCTCGCCCGAGAGTGACGGGGCGCAGAGCAGGTCGGCCTCGTGCAGCTCCTTCCAGAGCAGATCGCCCGAGACCCGTCCGTGGACGTCGATGAAGCGCATCGTCTCGGGGTCGGCGAGGAAGCGCATGACCTCCTCGCGCTCGGCGCCGATCACGGTCAGGCGGCAGGGAACGTGCTCGACCAGGGCGCCGAAGGCGCTGAGCAGGACCGGCAGCCCCTTGCGCTCCTCGGCGCGGCCGACGAAGAGCACCCGAAGCTCATCCGCGGGCGGCTTCGGCCCCTGCGGCGCGGCGGCGAAATCGACCCCGTTGGGGATGATCTCGTAGCGGCCGCCGAACCAGCGCCGGCCGGTCCATGCGGCCGCCTCGGAGACCGCGATGCGGGCGGAGAGCCGGTTGAAGACGCGGCGCGCGCCGAGGGCGCTGGCGACGTGGTTGGGGAAGGCCTTGGTCGAGTAGGTGTGGAAGGTGCCGACCGCCGGGGCCGGCGTCCCGAGGGCGGCGTTCCAGCCGATCAAGGGCACCAGGGGCTCGTGGATGTGGACGACGTCGTAGTCCTCGCGGCGCAGTTCGCGGCGCGGCTGGACGACGCCGTGGCGGGGCAGGACCGAGATGTTGGAGACGGCGCCGTTGGCGCCGAGGCCCAGCGTGCGGCCCATCGGGATCAGGTATTCGGGCACCTCACGGGGCTCTGCCGCGGCACGGTGAGCCAGCCGGCTGAGCCGGTCGGGCGGGTCGAACGGAGCCAGCACGCGAACGTGGTGTCCGCGACCGAGGAACTCCTCGGCCAGGGCCTCTACGTGCCGATTCACGCCGCCCTGGAACGTCCAGGAATATGGCGAGACTAGGGCGATTCGCACGAACAGCTAAGACTAACGACCGCCCTGGTCGCCCGCCTCGGCCCAGGCATAGGCGAGGAACGCCAGCAGGTAGGCGCTGCCGATCTCCAGCAGGAGGGCGCCGGAGTCGTTCGCCAGGGTGCCGGCGATGGTCGCGACCAGGCCGCCGGCGAGCCCGGCGCGCACGGCCGGCACGCCTTCGAGCCAGACCAGGATCCGCTCGCGCCAGGCGTAGGCGATGGCGGCCGCGACGGCGATCAGCGGCAGGAAGACGAAGACAACCGGCCTGACGAAGCTGTGGGCGGAGAGCTCGAGCCGCCGCTGGGCGACGTTGGCGAGGTCGTCGAGCCCTCCCGCGTCGAGAACCGAGCGGGTCAGGTGGGCGTTGCCGCCGGAGAGCAGGTCGACCAGGGCCAGGACGGCGACGGCGACGATCGGCGCGGCGATGACCAGCAGCGTCGTCCGACGGCTGCTCGCGGCGAGCGTCGCCGCGGCGACCGCGGCCCCCAGCGGCAGGACGATCGCGGCGCCGACGTCGGCGCCGAAGCGGCCGGCGGCGAAGACGAAGGCCAGCAGCAGGCCGACGCCGAGGAAGACGGCGGCGGCGCGGCGCGGCGCCAGGCGCGGCGCGAAGCCGGAGAGCGCGGCGCCGCTGCCGGCGACGACGAGGACCGCGAGCATCGCCTCGAGCTCGTTGCCGATCCCGTAGAAGCGCACGCCGAGGCCCGGGTTCGGGCCGAGCAGCGAGAGCGAGGTCAGCGGCGAGCCGGCGATCACGTCGACGGCGTAGGCGAGAACGGTCAGGGCGCAGGCGACGGCGATCGCCCTGTAGCCGCCGACGGCCCGCAGGGCGAGCGCGGCGAGCAGCGGAGCGCCGAAGATGACGAGCAGCTGTTCGACCCCCTGGCTCGGCTCCGTCGCCGCCCCGACCAGAAGCAGCAGGGGCAGGAGGATCACCGAGATCGCGACCAGGCGGGCGCCGAGCGGGGCGAGGCGGCCGCGGGTGGCCGCCGCGAGCAGCGCCAGGGCGACGATCCAGAGCAGCAGGGCGAAGCCGATCACCGGCCCGCGACGTTCGGGAACCACCGCCATCCGCTCGCCGAGCCGGGTGACGGCGGCGGGGTCGGCCGTGCCCTCGCCGCGAATCGGCTCGCCGGCGACTTCGGCCGGGATCGAGACCCCGAAGCGATCGAGCACGGTTGGCGCCAGGTCGGTCGAGAGCACGTAGCCGTCGCTGCGGGTGCTGTCGGAGGTCAGGTTTCCGTCAAAGCCGCGGCCCGCCACCGCGACGGCCAGTTGGCGGTCGTTTTCGGGGGGCGGCTGCTCCAGGGCGATGGCCAGGTCGTCGCCCGACAAATTTCGGACCCGAGCCGACAATTGCGCCAGGGTCATGTTTCGAACTTCGAAAGCGGGTCCGCGGTCCGGGTGGGGGGTTCCGCTTAACTTTTCCGATGCAGACGCCCCTGCGGTCGCCGCGAGGGTGGGCGCCGAAAAAGTACAAGACGCTCCACCCCCCACCGACACCTCCACGCCGGAGCTCCTGAGGCTCGATTGCAGGAGGCCGGGGACGATGTCGGCGGGGGCGGATTCGGCGCGGTTGACGACGGCGGGCCAGGCGGAGCAGTCGCGCCCGAGCGGCGGGAGCTGGCTGTCGTAGAGCGAGTCGAAGATGCGGTTGCCCTGGGTGATGTCGAGGTAGGTCTGATTGGCCGGCACCGAGCCCAGCCCGGCGCTCAGCAACCCCGGCGACATCCCCAGCCCCGCCAACTGCTCAGGACTCGTCCCTCGGGGCACGAAAGCCAAGGTCACGTCTATGGGCGGGGGTCGGGTGGGGCCGTGAGCGTCTTGTACTTTTTCGGCGCCGACCTCAGAGGCGCCAGCGGCGGCGTCGCCACCGAAAAAGTTAAGCGAAGGGCCCCACCCGACCCCCGCCGACAGAAACAAGATCGTCGCTATCGTGACCCGAGTGGCCGATCGAACGTTTGCCAAATTCACGATGTTCAAGGTCGATCCCGCCTGGCGGCGGCTCAGTGCAGAGCAGCGGGCGGAGGACAAGCGCGAGTTCCTCGCCGCCTGTGAGGACTTCGCCCTCGACCGCTCGTTGCGCGCCTACTCAACCATAGGAACGCGCGGTGACGTCGACATCGTCCTGCTCAGCCAGAGCCCCAACCTCGACGACCTGCACACCTTTCACGTCGTCCTCGGCCAGAGCGGCCTGGCGAAATGGGCGCAGACGCCCTACTCCTTCCTCTCGATGACCAAGCGCTCGCCCTACTCCGAGGAGAACGCCCGGCCCGAGATCTGCGTCTCCGAGCGCAGGTATCTGTTCCTCTACCCGATGGTCAAGCAGCGCCGCTGGTACGGCCTGCCGCCGGAGGAGCGCCAGCGGATCATGAAAAGCCATATCGAAGTCGGCCGCCGCTACCCCGAGATCTCGGTCAACACCTCCTACTCCTTCGGCCTCGACGACCAGGAGTTCGTCGTCGGCTTCGAGGGCGACGACCCGGCCGAATTCCTCGACCTCGTCCAGGAGCTGCGCCCGACCGAGTCGAGCGCCTACACCGAGAGCGAGACGCCGATCTTCACCTGCGTCGCGATGTCGGTCCGCCGGGCGCTCGACGCCGTCGACGGAACCGCGGCCGTGGCGGCCGACGCGCCCGCTCTGGGCTGATCTCACAAACGCGGCGGCGTTTCTTCCCTATTCTTCCCCGCTCGCAATACCCGACCCCCAGACACGGAATAGAGAGATGGCCGCCCAGATAGGAACCGAAGAAAACCCGCTGCGAGTCGCGATCGTCGGCGCCGGCCCGTCCGGCTTCTACGCCGCCGAGCACATCCTCAAGGACGAGGGACTGCACGCGCAGGTCGACCTCTTCGACCGCCTCCCCACCCCCTTCGGCCTGGTCCGCGGTGGCGTCGCCCCCGACCATCCCAAGATCAAGTCCGTGATCCGCGTCTACGAAAAAACCGCGGCGCGCGACGGCTTCCGCTTCTTCGGCAACGTCAAGGTCGGCCACGACATCGAGGTCGAGGATCTCGAACGGCTCTACCACGCGATCGTCTTCACGGTCGGCTGCGAGACCGATCGCCAGCTCGGCATCCCCGGCGAGGAGCTGCCCGGCTCGGCCGCGGCAACCGCCTTCGTCGGCTGGTACAACGCCCACCCGGACTACGCCGACCACGACTTCGACCTCTCCAGCGAGCGCGCCGTGGTGATCGGCAACGGCAACGTCGCGATGGACGTCGCGCGGATGCTGGCGCTGACCGACCACGAGCTGCGCCAGACCGACACCGCCGATCACGCGATCGATCTGCTCGACCGCAAGCAGATCAAGGAGATCGTCGTCCTCGGCCGCCGCGGGCCGGCCCAGGCGGCCTTCACCAACCCTGAGATCAAGGAGCTCGGAGAGCTCGAGGACGCGGACGTCGTCGTCGACCCGGCCGACATGGAGCTCGACCCCGCCAGCGAGGCCTACCTGGCCTCCGACGAGGCCGACAAGACCACGCGGGTCAACGTCGAGACCCTGCGCGAGTTCTCCCAGCGGACCCCCGAGGGCAAGAAGCAGCGGGTCGTCCTGCGCTTCCTCGCCTCGCCGATCGAGATCAAGGGCGACGGCAAGGTCGAATCGATCGTCATCGGCCGCAACGAGCTGGTCGAGGAGGGCGGCACCCTGCGCGCCAAGGACAGCGGCGAGCGCGAAGAGCTCGAGTGCGGACTGATCCTGCGCTCGGTCGGCTACACCGGGATTCCGATCGAGGGGGTTCCCTTCGACCCCGATCGCGGCCTGATCCTCAACGACGGCGGCCGCGTGCTCGACTCCCACGACTCAGGGCACAAGGTCGGCCATTACACCGCCGGCTGGATCAAGCGCGGCCCCTCGGGCGTGATCGGCACCAACAAGAAAGACGCGCTGGAGACGGTCCGCCACCTGATCGCGGACGTCGAGTCGCAGACCCTGCTCGCTCCCGAGAAGCCGGACCCGAGCGCGGTCGAGGACCTGCTCGGCGAGCGCGGCGTCCGCTACGTCAGCTTCGAGGACTGGCAGGCGATCGACCAGGCCGAGGTCGGCCGCGGCGAGCCGCATGGCCGGCCGCGGGTCAAGTTCGTCCGGGTCGAGGAGATGCTCGACACGATCGGCGAGAAGATCGGCGGCTAGACAGGCCGCAGACAAAAAGTTACACTTCGGTGCGCCAAATGCGCGTCGAAAGCACCTAGACTCGGAGCATGGAGTTGACCCGCTCGACTTGGACCGACTCACGCCTTGACGACTTCGCCGTCAACACAGATCGGCGCTTCGACGGGCTCGAGCGACGGTTGGATGTCGGCTTCAAGCGGGTCGACGACGACCTGCGAGAGATTCGCGGTGAACTCGGTTCCCTGCAGCGGGCGATCATCCAGGTCGGCGGCGGACTGATCGCCGCACAGCTCGGCCTGATTGCAGCCGTGATCGTCACTCAGCTCTGAGCAGCGCACACCGCGGACAGGTGACGGCGCAGGAACTCGACCTGGTCGGTGGCCATGCGCTCGAAGGTGTCGCCGAGGAATCCGTCGAAATGCCCTCCCGGATAGAGGCGCAGCTCGCTGTACGGCGCTCGCCCTGCGGCCTTCTTCCCCAGCTCCGGCGGGTTGACGTCGTCCTCTTCGGTCAGGCAGTAGAGGATCGGGCAGCCGATGCCCTGCGTCTTGCGCTGCAGTCGGTAGGGAGGCGCCAGCGCCGCCCGGGCGCAGACCTCGTTGCGCCAGCTCGAGCCGTCCGGGGTCACCGATTGATACCCGGGTAGCGAGCCGGGGCTGTTGAGCACCGCCAGGCTGCCCGGCGGGCCGCCGGCCGCGACCCGGTAGGGCTCGGCGCCGCGCAGCGCCCGCGCCCCATCGCGGAGGCCGGCGGCGGCGAGCCTCGCCACGTGCGACGGGCCGCCGACGTTGAGCAGCGAGCGCAGGCCGTCGACGACGGGGGCGACGGCGACGACGGCGGCGATCCCGGGCTCGCCGAGCGCCAGCGCCTGCACGTGGCCGCCGCCGAGCGAGAAGCCCCAGAGCACGACCCGGCGCTCGTCGACGCGGTCGAGCGAGCGGGCGTGGGCGATCGCCGCGCGCCAGTCCTGGCGTTGCCGCTCCGGGTTCATCAGGCAACGTGGCTCTCCCCCGCTCTCGCCGAAGTGCCGGTAGTCGAAGGCCAGCGCGCAGAGCCCGGCGGCGGCGAAACGCTCGGCGAAGTCGTCGAGGTGCTGGTCGCGGACGTTGGAGAGGCCGCTGCCGAGGACGACGCAGGGCGATTCGCCGCCGCCGTCGGGGCGGAACAGCCGCGCCGCGATCTCGTCGCCTCCGACCGCGAAGCGGACCTCCTCCCTCTGCATCGGGTCAGCCTAGCCCCCGCCGCCTCCGACCCCTTAGGATCCGGCCGGTGGCGGACCTGGCGGAGATCAAGACGATGATCGAGACGGCGCTGCCCGGCGCCGCGGTCGAGGTCGTCGACGAGACCGGCGCCGGCGATCACCTGCGGGCGACGGTCACCGCCGCCCAGTTCGCCGGCCTCTCTCGAATCGACCAGCACCGCCTGGTCAAGGCCGCGGTCAAGGAGCGCTTCGACGACGGCGCGATCCACGCTCTTTCGCTGCGGACCGAAGCCGCCGAGTAGCTAGTCTTCAGCGATGGCCGCAGACACGGAATTGAAGAGCAAGGTTGAAGAGCTGATCGGGGCCAACCCGGTTCTGCTCTTCATGAAAGGCACCCCCGAGATGCCCCGCTGCGGGTTCTCGATGCGGGTCGTCCAGGTCCTCGACCAGATGGACGTCGAGTACGGGGCGATCGACGTGCTGCCGGCGCTGCAGCCGCTGCGCGAGGTGACCGCCGAGATCTCCGACTGGCAGACCTTCCCGCAGCTCTACGTCAACGGCGAGCTGCTCGGCGGCGCCGACATCGTCGAGGAGATGTTCGACTCGGGCGAGCTGGCCGAGGCGCTCGGCGTGGAGCAGCCCGAGACTCCTGCCGCTGCCGCTGCCGCACCGCCGGCGCAATCGCCGCCACTGCAGATCGAATAGCGCCAGGTCGCCGGACGGCGACCGGCTAGACCGCTGCTGCCTCGGCCTGGTCCTCTTTGACCTGGAAGGAGGAGCCGCAGCCGCAGGCAGCGACGACGTTCGGGTTGTTGACCTGGAACCCGGCGCCCTGCAGGCCTTCGAGGTAGTCGACCTCGGAGCCGAAGACGAACTGCATGCTGACCTTGTCGACGACTACCGAGACGCCGTCGACCTCGAAGACGTTGTCGTCGTCCTTGATCTGGTCGAAGGCGAGGGCGTACTGAAACCCGGAGCAGCCGCCGCCGCGAACGGCGACCCGCAATGCCTGGCCGGCGGAGTCCTCCTGACCCTGGAGCAGCTCGCCGATCTTCTCGGCGGCCTTCGTCGTCAGGGTGATCGCCTCTGTTGGGGTGTCAGTCACTTCACAAAGTGTAGCGGCCGGTCTGAGAGAATCCCAGGCCTTGAGCTCGAGGCCCCAAACCGCGGTCGTTTGCGACACCACCGCCTACCTGCCGGACAAGCTGGTGGAGGAGAAGGGCATCAAGCGGATCAGCCTCTACGTCTCGGTCGACGATCGCCAGGAGAAAGAGAGCGAGATCATCGATTTCGCCGATTTCTATGAGCGGCTGCGCGCCTCCGAAGGCGGTGCGACGACCTCACAGCCGTCGATCGGAGACTTCCTCGCCGTCTATGAACCGCTGCTGGATCAGGGTCTCGAGATCGTCTCGATCCATATCTCGGCCGGCATCTCCGGCACCTTCGAGGCGGCCAACCAGGCGCAGGAGCGCCTGCTCGCCGAAGGCAAGGGCGGCGAGCGCATCCGCGTCTACGACTCGCGCTCGGCCGCGGGCGGCATGGGCCTCTCGGTGCTCGCCGCGGCGGCAGCGGCGGCGGCGGGCGAGGATGGCGACGCCGTCCTGGCCCGCGCCAGAAAAGCCCGCGACGAGCTCAAAATGTGGTTCGCGATCGACACCCTCGAGTACCTGCGACGGGGCGGGCGGATCGGCGGCGCCAGGGCCTGGATCGGCTCGGCGCTGAAGATCAAGCCGATCCTCACGCTCGAAGAGGAGATCACCCCGGTCGAGCGCGTCCGCACCCGCGCCCGCTCGATCGAGCGCCTGCGCGAATACGCGACCCGGCACCACGAAGACGGCTACGACGCCTGGGTCGTCCAGCACATCCAGGATCAGGAGACGGCCGACGCCCTGGCCGAAGACGCGCGTGAGATCTTCGGCTGCGAGCCGGTCTTCGTCGATGAGATCGGCGCCGTGCTCGGCGCCCACGTCGGGCCGGGGCTGCTCGGCATCGGCAGCATCTCGAAGTCTTCGCTGGAGTAGCGGCGCTGCTCAGCCGCGGCGGCGGAGCATCATCAGGCCGCCGACCGCGAAGCCGACGACGGCGGCGCCGATCGCCAGCTCGCGTTTGTGCTCGCTGACCTGGCGGCGCCAGTCGGTCAGCTCGGTGACCCTGACGCGGAGCGCTTCGACCGAGTTGCCGAGGTCCTGGCGCTGGGCGTCGATGTCGCTGCGGATCTGGGCCGGCGAGCGTCCGGGCAGGCCGGTCGTCGCCGGCTGTTGCGGCCGGTTCGGCGTCGGGCTCATTTGGCCGGTCCTTTCGGGTCCGGGGCGGGCGCGGTCGGAGGCACGGGCGCGGCGGGGGCCGGAGAGGTCGGCTGGGCGGAAGAGGCCGGCGCGGCGGCGGCAGGCGCGGCGGGGCCAGGCACGGGCGGCCGCTTGTCGTCGCCCTGGATCGTGCCTTTGATCAGCTTCGCCTCCTCGATCGCCTGCTCGGGCATCGGCGGCGCCCCGGCCTTGACCGCCTTGTAGGCGATGAAGCCGGCGGCGGCGGCGACCAGGAGGAAGACCGCGGCCTCGACGAAGAAGCCGGCCCAGGCGTTGTCGAAGACTTCTTCGTTGAGCAGCCAGGCGATCCCCTCCATCACCAGGATCAGGGCGAGGAAGGCGAAGACGCCGGCGGCGATGCCGACCACCGAGCCGCGGATCAGCTTGCCGACTTTGTCCGAGACCTCGGCCTTGGCGAGCTCGATCTCCTCGCGGATCAGGGTCGAGGTTCGTTCGGAGACGTTGAAGACGAGCTCGGCGACCGACTTCTTGCCCTCGTCGATCGGCGGGATCGGGGGCGGCAGCGGCGTTTTCGGGGGGGTCTCAGGCATCTCTGGCGTTACTCGGGCGGGTCCTCGTCGAAGAGGCGGCGCCACAGGACCGCCGCCACGCGGGCGGCGAGCAGGCTTGCCAGCGCCGTGCTGGCGGTGAGCATCCCGCTCCAGACGAGTCGTTTGACGATGTCGTTGTCCATACCCGCTTTCGACCTTACCTATCGGGGCTCGAGGCCGTCGCAGATGGTCGCGACGACAAGCTCCTTTGCCTGCTCGAAGTCGGTGGCCGAGCCGGGGATCACCTCGAAGATCCAGCCGGAGAGCAGCTGCTCGATCGCGCCGTAGAAGGACATCGAGGCGAAGGCGGGATCGATGTCGCGGCGGAAGGCGCCGAGCTCCTGGCCGTCGGCGACGATCTTTGTGATCCCGTCGTAGGCACGGCGGATCTCGGGCAGGTGGGTGCGGCCGAAGGAGTTCGCCGCCCTGGTCACCTCGACGATGATCACCTTCATCAGCTCCGGTTCGTGGCGATAGGAGTCGACGATGAAGGCGGCCACCGCGGCCAGCTTTTCGCGTGGCGTGCCTCCCCCCGTGTCGGCCTCGTCGATCGCCGCCAGCAGCAGCGACCAGCGCTCGACGAAGAGCTCGTTGAGGACCTCGTCCTTCGATTTGAAGTAGTGGTAGACGAGGCCGTAGGCGACGCCGGCCTCGTCGGCGATGTCGGAGACGCGGGTCGAGTGAAAGCCCTGGCGGGCGAAGACGGTGACGGCGGCGTCGAGGATGTTGCGGCGCTTGTCGACGGGGGCTGCTTTGGCCATCAGGCGCTCACCTCGGCGAGCTGCGGCCAAATGTAGGCCGAGGGTCGGCGGTTGGCCAGCGAGGGCAGTGACTCGCGGACCCGATCTTGTTCGGCGAGGTCGAGATCGGCGGCGACGAAGCCCTCGCCGTCAGCGGCGACGGCGAGCAACTCGCCCCAGGGGCCGACGATCGACGAGTGGCCGAAGGAGTCGTAGTGGGGCGCCGCCACGCCGACCTGGTTGGGCGCGATCACGAACGCCTGATTCTCGATCGCCCTTGCCCGCAGCAGGACCTCCCAATGGTCACGGCCGGTCTCACGGGTGAAGGCCGAGGGCACGGCGAGCAGACGGGCGCCGCGCAGGGCGAGGATCCGGTAGAGCTCGGGAAAGCGCAGGTCGTAACAGACGCTGAGCCCGATCTCGGTCTCGCCGAGCCGGGCGCTGACCAGCTCGGAGCCCGCGTCCTCGTGGGCCGACTCGCGGTAGGCGACGCCGCCGACGTCGACGTCGAACATATGGACCTTGCGGTAGACGGCGAGGTCGGCCCCGTCGGGGCCGATCAAGACCGAGGTGTTGCGGGCCCTCTCCCCCGCGGCCTCCGCGACGCTGCCGGCGAGCAGGTAGATGCCGAGCTCCGAGGCCCAGCCGCGCGCCGCCGAGAGCGAGGGGCCGTCGAGCGGCTCGGCCTCGGCCAGCAGCTGCTCGCCGGAGGCGAGCAGGTTCCACTTCTCAGGCAGGGCGACGAGCTCGGCGCCATCGGCGGCGGCGGCCCTCACCTCACGCTCGGCGGCGGCCAGGTTCCGCGCCTTGTCGTCGTTGGAATTGAGCTGTACTGCGGCTGCGCGCAACCGGCGTTCCTCTCTGCGCCCACCGTGGGCACTGGTTGACTGACCAGTCAATCGGTTGCGCCAGTATAGGCGCCGACCGCGAACCTCAGGTGCCGATGAGGCGGCTGACCACCCAGTCGAAGAAGCGCGTGGGAGTGATGATTTTGAGCCGGGCCTGGACCTTGGCGTCCCTGCCGACCAGGTAACGGGCGCGGGGGCGGCGGGCGGTCAGGGCCGTCTCGATCGTCTCCGCGACGCGCTCGGGCGGGATCCCGGCGCGGTCCAGTTTCCTGGTCGCCTTGATCAGCCCGTCGAGCGGCTTGCCGTAGAGCTCGCGGGTCGCCGGCACGCGCTCGACCAGATCGTCGACCTCGCGCTCGGAGCGCTTCCAGATCGGGGTCGAGATCGAGCCCGGCTCGACGATCGAGACCCGCATGCCCCAGGTCCGCA
Source organism: uncultured Solirubrobacterales bacterium (assembly GCA_963836415.1). Classification (GTDB taxonomy): domain Bacteria; phylum Actinomycetota; class Thermoleophilia; order Solirubrobacterales; family 70-9; genus VRUE01. The sequence goes on along the minus strand of CAWIJE010000003.1, from coordinate 377,477 downwards.
GCTCCTGGCGGAAGACGTCTCCGGTGGCCTCGATCCCGAACTTGGCGACGTGGTACGGGCCGTTCATCGGGAAGGCGATGCGGCCGCCGATCGAGCTGATGAAGACGATCCGCCCCCGCGCTCGGCGCAGGGCGGCGAGCATCGCCTTGGTCACCGCGATCTGGCCGAAGAGGTTGACCTCGAGCTGGCGGCGGATGTCCTCCATCGGCAGCGTCTCCAGCGGGCCCGGGATGCCAATGCCGGCGTTGTTGACGAGGCCATCGAGCCCGGCCGGCCCGCGCTCGGCTTCGATCGCGGCCGCGGCGGCGGCGATCTGGCCCGCGTCGGTGACGTCGACGATCAGCGGCGTCAGCGAGGCGGATGCGGCCGCGCGCAGCGCATCCGCGTCCTCCTCCCGGCGCACGCCGGCGAAGACCTTCCAGCCCGCCGCGTCGAGACGCAACGCGGTCGCCCGGCCGATGCCCGTCGAAGCTCCCGTGACCATCACCGACCTCACCCCGTCAGGCTATATGTGAGCCTTCTCCGCTCGGGCGCGGCGGCCGCGTTACGGTGTGCAGACGGTGATGGACAGGCTCAACGACGACGCTGAGCGCAAGCAGGTGACGGTCCTGTTCGCCGACGTCATGGGCTCGATGGACATGGCCGAGCAGCACGACCCCGAGGATTGGCGCCGGATCATGCAGCGCTTCTTCTCGACCCTGGCTGCGGCAGTCGAGCGCTTCGAGGGCACCGTCGACAAATTCACCGGCGACGGGATCATGGCCGTCTTCGGCGCCCCGATCGCCTACGAGGACCACGCTCCGAGGGCCTGTTACGCCGCCCTGCAGATGCTCGACCAGGTCGCCGACTACGCGGCGGAGCTGCGCCGCGAGGAGGGCCTCAACTTCTCGGTCCGGATCGGGATCAACTCGGGCGAGGTCGTCGCCGGCGCGATCGGCGGAGCCGAGTCGGGCGAGTACACCGCGATCGGCCACACCGTCGGCCTCGCGCAGCGGATGGAGGCACTGGCCGAGCCCGGCAAGGCATACCTGACCGAGACCGCCGCCGAGCTGGCCGCCGGGTTCCTCGCGCTCGAGGACCTCGGAGAGTTCGAGATCAAGGGTGCGAGCCGGCCGATCCGGGTCTTCGAGCTCGAGGGGGTCGGCGAGGCGCGCTCGCGGCTCGACCTCTCCCGTGACCGCGGCTTCTCGCGCTTCGTCGGCAGGAGCGAGGAGATGGCGGCCTTCGAGGAGGCGCTCGCGGTCGCCCGCGACGGGCGCGGCTCGGCTGTCGCGGTCGTCGCAGAGCCGGGAACGGGCAAGAGCCGCCTCTGCCTCGAGTTCGCCGAGCGCTGCCGGCGCGAGGAGGTCGAGGTCTTCGAAGCGCAGGCGCAGGCGCACGGCAAGGAGATCCCGTTCATGCCCGTGCTGCAGATGCTGCGCGCCTACTTCGGCATCGAGGAGCGCGACCCCGACCGCCTCGCCCGCGAGAAGATCGCCGGCCGCTCGCTCCTGCTCGACCCCGGCCTGGCCGATTCGCTGCCGCTGGTCTTCGATTTCCTCGGGGTCCCCGACCCCGACCGCCCGGCGCCGCAGCTGAGCGCCGAGGCCCGCCAGCGCGCGCTCGGCGGGTTCATCAGCCTCCTCGTCAACTCGCCCGAGCGCAAGAAGGCGGTCGTGATCATCGTCGAGGACCTGCACTGGATCGACGACGGCAGCGCCCTGATGCTGGGCGAGCTGATCGACTCCCTCTGCGACTCGCCGACGATGCTCGTGGTCAACTACCGCCCCGAGTTCGAACTCAACTGGGGGGACGACGTCCGCGTCCTCGAGCTCAGGCCGCTGAGCGAGGAGAACACGCGCGACCTGCTGCGCGACCTGACCGGCGAGGACCCTTCCCTCGACGGGCTCGACGGGCTCGTCCACGCCCGCGCCCAGGGCAATCCCTTCTTCGTCGAGGAGATCGTCCGCGAGCTCGCCGAGGCCGGCTTCCTCAAGGGCGATCGCGGCGCCTATCGACTCGCCCGCCCGGTCGAGGACGCCGGCGTGCCCGCCACGGTCCAGGCGGTGCTCGCGGCCCGTATCGACCGCCTCGACCCCGACGCCAAGCGCCTGCTCCAGGTCGCCTCGGTGGTCGGCAAGGAGCTGGGGGCGCGGGCCCTGAGCGTCACCTCGGGCCTCGAGCAGGACGAGCTCGAGCCGGTGCTGGCGGAGTTGAAACAGGGCGGGTTCCTCTACGAGGCCGAGCTCTACCCGGAAAAGGTCCTCGCCTTCCAGCACCCGCTGACCCGCGAGGTCGCCTACGCGACCCAGCTCGCCGAGCGTCGCGAAGAGACCCACGCGGCGGCGGCGCGGGCGATCGTCGAGCTCGAGCCTGAGCGCCACGACGAGCTCGCGGCGCTGATCGCCCAGCACATGGAGTCCGGCGGCGAGACACTCGAAGCCGCGCGCTGGTCGGCGCGGGCCGCCTACTGGACCGGCAGCAGCCAGCCGGTCGAGGCGATGCGCCTGTGGCAGGTGACGACGCGGCTGGCCGACCAGGTCCCCGAGACTGAGGAGACGGCGGCGTTGCGGGTGATGTCCCGCCTGCAGCAGCTCGACTACGCCTGGCGTCTGGGGATGGATAAGGACGAGGAACGGAAGCTGGCCGAGGAGGCGGCCGAGCTGGCGGAGCGGTCGGGGAACCTGCAGGCGCAGGCGATGCTGACGATGGCGACCGCGGCGCGGCCCGGCCTCGCCAAGCACACCGACGAGTGGATCGCGGCCGCCGACGAGGCGACGCGGCTCGCCGACGAGTCGGGAGACCTCCACCTGCGGGTCGCGATCCGCGCGGCGTCGGCCTACGCGCGGCTCAACGCGGGGGACTTCGACTCGTTCGAGGCGATGCTCGACGAGGTGCTCGAGCTCTCCGGCGAAGACCGCGTGATCGGCGCCGGCGTCGTGATCGGCAACCCGGTGGCCTGGGCCCGGATGGGAAAGGGCCTGGTGCGCAAAGAACGCGGCGAATACGAGCTGGCCGAAACCGAGATCGAGAAAGGGCTCGAGACCGCGAGGGCGGCGCAGGACCCGGAGTCCGAGAGCTGGATCCTCGGCATGCAGGCGATGGTTCGCAGCCGCCAGGGCGATCAGGAGGGGGCGCTCTCGATCGCGCGGCGGGGCTATGAGGTCGCGGAGCGTCTGGGCGACGTCTTCTCGCGTAGCGTCGCGCTCTGCAACCTGGCCTGGGCCGAGATGGAAGCGGGAGAGAACGACGACGCGCTCGCCTCGATCGAGGAGGCCGACCGGCTCTACGTCGAGGCGATGGGGGTCGGCGGCGAGATGGAGGGCTGGCGCGCCTCGATCCACGCGGAAGCGCTGCGCGGGCTCGGGCGGATCGACGAGGCGCTGGCGACCGCCGAACGAGCGGCCGGCGTCTGCGCGGAGCGTGGAATCGGCTGGGGCGGCGGCCTCGCCTTCCAGTCCCTCGGCAGGGCAAGGGCCGCCGCGGGCGACTTCGAGGGGGCCGACGAAGCGATCGACAGGGGCCTGGAGATCGCCAACCGCGGCGGCGCCACGGTGACGATGGAACAGCTCGAGAGCGACCGCCGGTCGCTCTCCGCATCCCGATGAGCGGCGACGCGCGCTTCGACAGCGCCTTCGTCACCGGTGGCTCCGGCTTCATCGGCGGCGCCCTGGTCAAGCGCCTCGCCGCCGAAGGCACCGCGGTCAGGGCCCTGGCCCGCTCCGACGCCTCCGCGGCGGCGGTCGAGGCGCTCGGCGCCGAGGCGGTCTCGGGCGATCTCTCCGAGCGCGCCTCGATGGCCGCCGGGGCGGCCGGCTGCGAGGTCGCCTTCCACCTCGCCGCCCACCTCGGCGACTGGGGCGCCTGGGAGGACTTCGAGCGCGGCAACGTCGAGGGCACCCGCAACGCCCTGGCCGGCTGCGCCGATGCCGGCGTGCGGCGTTTCGTCCACTGCGGGACCGAGGCGGCGCTGATGGCGGGGGAGCCGCTCGTCCACGTCGACGAGACGGCGCCGCTGCGGCCCGACTCAAAGGCGCCCTACCCGGCGACCAAGGCGAAAGCCGAGATGGTCGCGAGGGAGGCGAGCCGCGAGGGATTCGAGACGGTGGTCCTGCGGCCCCGATTCGTCTGGGGCGAGGGCGACACGACGCTGCTGCCGGAGATGGTCAGAACCGTCGAGGCGGGCCAGTGGGCCTGGGTCGGCGGCGGCCGCAACGTCACCGACACGGCCCATGTCGACAACGTCGTCGAGGGCCTCGTCCTCGCCGCCGAGAAGGGCCGCGGCGGCGAGGCCTACTTCCTCACCGATGACGAGCCGGTCGTCTTCCGCGAGTTCATCACGGCGATGCTGGCGACGCAGGGGGTCGAGCCCCCCGGCCGCAGCCTCCCCGCCTGGCTGATGCCGCCGCTGGCCGCCACCGCGGAAGCCGCCTGGAAGGCCCTGCCGCTTTCCGGCGAACCGCCGATGAACCGCTTTCGCTCCTGGATCCTGACCCAGGAGTGCACGATCGACATCTCGAAGGCCAAGGCCGAGCTCGGCTACACGCCGGTCGTCGGGCGCGAGCAGGGGTTGGAGCGGATGCGCGCGGCGGGTGCGGCTAGCGGACAGGCTGAATAGAGCCGTCGAGCACCAGGTCGAGGGCGTGCTTGGGCGACGGGTCGTAGACCTCGACCTCGTAGCCCGACCTCGGCCACGCCAGGTAGACGCTGTTCGGCCTCTCGGCGTCGAGGTAGGCGAGCCCACCGCCGGCGAGGTCGCGGGTGATCGCGTCGGGGCCCTGGGCCTGCTTGCGTAACGCGGCCAGCGCCGCCGGCACCGGATAGGTGCCGATCGTGGTGAAGCGGGCGCGGTCGTCGCCGACGGCGCCGTCGCCGCTCAGGTAGCGGACGTAGATCCTGCCGTCCTTGGCGTGGGTCAGCTCGAGGCTCTCCCCCGCCCTCGGGCTGCCGGCCCAGAAGACGTCGTGGCCGACCGAGGCGCTGAGGGCGCGCAGCTGGTCGATTCCGGCGGCCCGCGGCAGGCCCGGGGCCGTGCCGCTCCCGCCGTCGCGGCCGAAGGCGAGCCAGGCGGCAAACGCCAGCAGCGCCAGCGTCGCGACGACCGCGATCAGCCGACGGACGGGGTACGGCGTGCGGGCCACTGCGATGGTCTCGCCGGTCACGCTCACTACTTCGCCGAGGCCGCCGCGGCCTCCTTTTCGGCCGCTTCCCTTTCGCCTTCCGTTTCGCCTTCTTCGCCGCCGCCCCGGGCGCCGCCGGCGGAGCAGAGCGCGTATGCGGTGTAGGAGCCTTCGGCGGACCTGACCCGCCAGCCGACGGGACGCTCGCCGTTGGCGGAGAGCCTGCCCTTGGTGATCGGCGCGGAGGTCTGCAGGGGGCCGCCCTTGTCATCCATCGAGCCGCCGCCGGAGATCGCGATCGGCAGGGATTCGGGGCAGATCGCATCCGCCGGCTCGCCCTCGCTGCCGACGGCGATGATCACCCGCACGTCGATGTTGATGCCCTTGCCGGGAGGTCCTTCCGGCCCGGGTTCACCCGGAGGTCCTTCGGGACCGGTTTCTCCGGGCGCTCCTTCGGGCCCGGGTTCACCAGGGGGGCCTTCCGCACCGGGTTCACCAGGGGGGCCTTCCGCGCCGGTTTCACCCGGAGGTCCTTCGGGACCGGTTTCGCCGGGGGGGCCTTCGGGTCCCGGGGGGCCTTCCGGTCCTGGGAGCCCTTCTGGTCCTTCAAGTCCTGGCCGACCCTCGGGGCCTTCGAGCCCGATCGGTCCCTCCGGGCCGGGCGGGCCTTCGGCGCCTGGCGCTCCTTCAGGACCCGGAGCGCCTTCGGCACCCGGCTGCCCTTCGGCTCCGGGCTGCCCTTCGGCGCCGGGCTGTCCTTCGGGGCCCGGCTGCCCTTCGGGGCCCGGCTGTCCTTCGGGGCCCGGTTCGCCGTCAGCGCCCGGTTTGCCGTCAGCGCCGGGAGGACCGGCTTCTCCCCTGGGCCCGGCTTCGCCCGGTGCGCCAGGCGCACCCGGTTCGCCCGCGGCGCCAGGAGCGCCATCGGCGCCGTTGGTCCCATTCATCCCGTCGGTTCCGTTGGTCCCGTCGACCCCGTTGGTCCCGTTCACGCCGTCGGTCCCGTCGGTTCCGTCGGTCCCATTCACGCCGTCGGTCCCGTTCGTCCCGTTGACCCCGTTCGCGCCGTCGCTGCCGCTGGCCCCGTTCGTTCCGGCGGCACCGGGAGCGCCGGTCGCCCCCTTCGGGCCGATCACCCAGGTGATCTTGCGCTCGGTGCGACGGCAGGACTTGGAGTTGGGCACGAGTCGCATCGCCGCCTTCGCCCTGTGCGCCGTGCTGCCGTGCTTCTGCACGCAGGCGGTGACCACGTTGGCCCCGGCGGCCGGCGCCAGCAGCGCCGGCGCCAGCGCCGTAATCGCGCTCGCGGCCAGGCACAGGCGTAGCGGCTTCCTGCTTCTCAGTCTGTCGGTCGGACGAAACACGGCCTTACCCACTTCGGCCGCCGGGCGGGCATGCCTTAACCGCGACCGAACTCTGCCGCTACGGCTTGCGGGCCAGGCGCTGGCGCTCGAGCTCGGCGACCATCAGCTTGGTGTGGAGCGCGGCGATCAGGTCCTGCAGTGGCTGCGCACCCGCTTCGAGCATCTCGACCACGCGCTCCGGCGAGACCTCGCCGGCGAGCCGGTCCATGACCATGCCGACCTCCTCGCTGACCAGCGCTTCGATCGCGCTCTTGTAGCGCAGGGTGTCGTAGACGGTGAAGCCGATCTGCTCGTCGTAGCCGCCGGCGCGAAAACGGCTGATCGCCTCGATGATCTTGACGTCGGAGGGCGAGTAGCCGCGGCTGTTGGGGCTGAGCACCTCGAGCGCCTCGAGCCGGTCGAGCACCTCCTTGGGAACGCCGTAGCGCTCGCGGGCCTCGGCGGCGCTGGTCCGGGTCCGCTCGCCGGCGAGCGCCCGATCGAGGATCCGGTCCTCGAGCTCGACCAGCGCCCGGGCTCGCTCGGGGTCCTCGTCGAGCACCGATTTGATCGCCCGCAGAGGCATGAAGCGCTCCTCCTGGAGCTGCTTGATCAGGCGGATGCGCTCGACGAACTCGGGCGGGTAGTAGGCCATGTTGCGGCTCGTCTTCACCGGCTCGGGCAGCAGGCCCTCGCGCAGGTAGTGCTTGATCGTCGGCGCCGGCACGCCCGAGGCCTCGACCAACTCCCCCATCCGCAGGAGATCTCCGTTGCCGCTCATCCCACCCGCCGATGGGCCGAAAAAGCTACTCCGACGAGTGAAATCGGCCCGTCGGCGGTCATGCGCGGAAGGTGCCGGCGGCCGGGGCGCCGGGGCCGGCGGCGGCGCCGGAGTCGAGCATCGCCGCGACCTCCTGGTCGGAGTAGCCGGCCTCGCGCAGGACCGCCTCGGTGTGCTCGCCGAAGGCGGGCGCCGCCCGGGTCGGGTCTCCCGGCGTCCGGCTGAGCTTGATCGGGACGCCGAGCTGGCGCACCGGGCCGAAGCGCGGCTGCTCCATCTCGACCACCATCCCCCGTGCCTTGACCAGCTCCGAGTCGAGTGCCTCGTCGAGGTCGAGGACGGGCTCGATGCAGCAGTCGTGCTCGTCGTTGAAGGCGAGCCACTCGTCGCGGCCACGGCCGCGGAAGACGGCGGCGATCTCGGCCCAGGCATCGGATCCGGGCGCCGCGAACTGCGACTCGATCAGCTCGGGCCGGCCGACGCCGTTGCAGAAGGCGGCCCAGAACTTCGGCTCGAGCGCGCCGCAGGTGACCCAGCCGTCGGCGGCCTCGTAGGGCATGTAACAGACGAGGCCGCCGGCGAGCTGCTGCTCGCCGCGGCGGGGGACCTCGCCGTCGCAGAAGTAGCGGCCGGCGACCATCGCCAGCCACGAGAGGGCGCCGTCGGCCATCGAGACGTCGACGAACTGACCCTCGCCTGAGCGGCGGCGCTCGTGCAGGGCGGCCATCACGCCGAAAGCGGCCATCAGGGCGCCGCCGCCGAGGTCGGCGATCTGGCCGCCGGACTGAATCGGCGACCCATCCTTCGTCCCGGTCAGGCCGAGCATGCCGACCAGGCCGAGGTAGTTCATGTCGTGGCCGGCGCGGGCGGCGTAGGGGCCGTCCTGGCCGTAGCCGGTGATCGCGCAGAAGACGACGCCGGGGTTGGCCTCGCGCATCCGCTCGTAGCCGACGCCGAGCTTGTCGAGGACGCCGGGGCGGAAGCCGTCGAGGACGACGTCGTATCCCTCCACCAACCGCAGCAGGGCCTCTCGGCCCGCCTCGGACTTGAGATCCAGGCGGACCGAGCGCTTGCCGCGGTTGAGCGAGAGGTAGAGCGAGGAGCGGGTGCCGAGCCCGGCGTCGGCCTCATCCCCGTAATAGGGCGGAGCCCAGCGGATGTAGTCGCCCATGCCGGTGTCCTCGACCTTGAGCACCTCGGCGCCGAGGTCGGCGAGCAACAGCGAGCAGAAGCCGCCCGGGAGCAGCCGCGTCAGGTCAAGGACGCGGACGTCGGAGAGCGGCAGCTCGCTCACCCGAAATCGACCTCGACCGGGAAGTTGACCGAGTTGGAGACGAAGCAGGACTCGTGTGAGCGACGGTGCAGGTCGGCGACCGTGTCGGCGTCGGGGTCCTCGCCCGCCCAGGTCACCCGCGGGTGCAGCACGGCGCCGGTGAAGCGGAAGTCATCGGCGTCGAGCGTCGCCTCGGCCGCGTCCTCGTAGGAGGCGATCTTCAGCTTCAGCTGCCGCGAGTAGGCGACGAACCAGAGCATGTGGCAGGAAGAGAGGGCGGCGACCAGCAGCTCCTCGGGGTCGGTCTTGGTCGGGTCGCCGCGGAACTCGGCGGCCGAGGAGCCGGCGAACACCTGGTCGGCGACCTCGACCCGGTGCGCGCGCGGGTCCTCGCCTCCCTCCCAGATCACCCTCGCGTGGTGCTTGGAGTGGCCCACCGGTCAGGCCCTCGCCCGTTTCGGCAGGCCGAGCAGCTCCCTCGCCTCGGCGACCGAGGCGGCGCGGCGGCCGACGTCCTCGGCCATCTGGCGCGCCTTGGCGATCAGCTCGCCGTTCGACTTGCACATCTCCCCGTCCGGCAGGTAGAGGTTGTCCTCGACCCCGGCGCGGACGTTGCCGCCGAGCACCAGCGAGGAGGCGAGCAGCTTCCACTGGTCGCGGGAGATGCCGATCACCTGCCACTGGTTCTCGCCTTCCGGCCCGTCCGGGATCTGGTCCGACATCAGGGTCACGTTGCGCGGCGTCGGCCGGATGCCGCCGGTGACGCCCATCACGAGCGAGATCTGCAGCGGCGGCTCGAGCAGGCCCATGTCGATCAGCGGGTCGAGGTTGGCGACGTGGCCGGAGTTGAAGCACTCATGCTCGGGCTTGATCCCGAGCTCTTTCATCTCGGTCAGGAACTCGATGATCGTGTTGAAGCTGTTCTCGAAGACCGCTTTGAAGACGAAGTCCTTGCGCCGCCTCGAGTACTTGGCGTAGTTCATCGAGCTCATGTTGAGCGCGGCGACGTCGGGCCTGCACTCGCGCAGGTACTCGAGCCGCTTCTCGATCGGGATGCCGATCGCGCCGGTCGAGTAATTGATGATCACGTCATCGACCTCGGCGAGGATCGCCTCGGTGATCGCGCTGAAGTCCTCGACCTCGTAGGACGGCGTGCCGTCTGGCGTGCGGGCGTGGATGTGGAGCTGCGAGGCGCCCTCGTCGACCGCGCGTCGCGCCTCCGCCGCGTACTCCTCGGGCGTATAGGGGATCGCCGGGCACTGATCGCGATTGGCGATCACCCCGGAGATCGAGCAGGAAATGACGACGGGGTCCTCAAAGCGGCTCATACGGGCATCACTCCATGTCGTTTCTTCGGCTTCTCGACGTTTTTCGTGCGCGCCATCCGCAGCGCCTTGACGATCGTCGGCCGCGTCTCGCGCGGGTCGATGACGTCGTCGATGACGGCGTTGCCGGCGGCGATGTAGGGGTCGATCTGCTGGCGCACCGCGTTGAGCATCGCCTCGCGGGTCGCCTCCGGGTCCTCGGAGGCCTCGATCGCCGAGCGGCCGATGATGTTGACCGCCCCCTCGGCGCCCATCACCGAGATCTCGGCGCCGGGCCAGGCGACGATCAGGTCGGGCTCATACGCTTTGCCGCACATCACGTAGTAGCCGGCGCCGTAGGCCTTGCGCACGATCACCGTCACCTTCGGCACGGTCGCCCGGCTCACCGCGTAGAGCATCTTGGCGCCGTGGCGGATGATCCCGGCGTGCTCGACCTTCGAGCCGACCATGAAGCCGGGCACGTCCTGGAGGAAGACGAGCGGGATGTTGAAGGCGTCGCAGAGGTTGATGAAGCGGGCCGCCTTGTCGGCCGAGTCGTTGTCGAGGATCCCGGCCAGCTGCTTGGGCTGGTTGGCGACGATCCCGACCGGCTGGCCACCGAAGCGGGCGAAGCAGGTGATCAGCGACTTGGCGAACTTGGGCTTGATGTCGAACCACTCGCCGTTGTCGACGATCTCGCCGATCACGTCGTACATGTCGTAGGGCTGGCGCGAGGAGTCCGGGACGATCTCCATCAGTTTCTCCGACTTGCGATCGTCGGGATCGTCGGTCTCGACGATCGGCGGCTTCTGGTCGAAATTGGCCGGGAAGTAGGAGAGGTAGTCGCGGACCTTGGCTATGCATTCCTCGTCGTCCTTGACCTCGAGGTCGCCGACGCCTGACTTGCGGCAGTGGACCTTGGCGCCGCCGAGCTCCTCCATCGTGATGTCCTCGCCGGTGACCGCTTTGGTCAGGTGCGGGCCGGCGAGCGCCATCGCGCCCTGGCCGGAGACCATCGGCACGAAGTCGGCGAGCGCCGGGATGTAGGCGGTGCCCGCCGCGCAGGGGCCCATCATCGCCGCGACCATCGGGATCACCCCCGACATTTCGACCTCCTCGCGGAAGAGGAACCCCGAGCCGGCAAACAGCGACCCGGTCGCCTCCTGGATCCGCGCGCCGGCCGAGTCGAGCAGCCAGATGAACGGCATCCTCTTGCTCAGCGCCATCTCGCGCAGGCGGGTGACCTTGAGCTCACCGGTCATCCCCATCGAGCCGGCCATCACGGTGAAGTCGTAGGCGGCGATGCAGGTCGGCCGGCCATCGACGTCTCCCCAGCCGGTGATCACGCCGTCGGCGGGCGCCTCGACCCCGTCCATCGCCCGCTGGGCGAAATGCGGGCGGCCGTGGATGCCGAGCTCGACGAAGGTGCCCTCGTCGACCAGCAGGTCGAGCCGCTCACGCGCGGTCAGCTTGCCGCGCGAGTGCTGCTTGGCGATCTTCTCCTCGCCGCCGCCCAGCCTGGCGCGCTCACGCCGCTCGTGCAGCTGCTCGGTCAGCTCGTCCAGCGGTGCTGTGCCGGGAAGCTTGTGGTCGGTCTCGCTCAATTTCGCTCCTCGTGGTTACCTTTGAAGTGATGGGTTTCCTGACCACAGCCCTGGCCTGCCTGGCGGTCTACCCGGGCTGCGGCGGGCCGGCGGTCGAAGCGCCGCCCTCGGTGGCGGCCTTCCAGCTCTCCTACGAACGCAGCGGCGGGCTCAAGCCGGACCCGCGCTCGCTGCGGATCGCGCCGGGCCGCCACGCCACCGCCCAGCGTCCCAAGTTCCCCTCGACTCCGGACAGTCGCTCCACGATCCGGTTCCGGGTCGGCGTCAAAGAGGTGAAGCGCCTGCGCAACGCGCTCGAGCGAGCCGACTTCCAGGCGATCCCCGGCCCCGCACCGGTGCCGAGCAATTGCGCCGACTGCTACCTGTACGAGATCGGCTACCGGGGCCACACGGTCTCCTTCGACCAGGCCTCGGTGCCCAGGGGTCTCGAGCCCGTGGTCGACCAGGTCGAAGCGCTGATCGAAGCTCATCTCCCCTTCCACTGAGGGTCGCGTTTCTCGAAGAAGGCGGTGACGCCCTCGACGATGTCCTCGGTGCTGAAGGTGAGCGAGAGCTGCGAGCGGAGGAACTCGAGCGCGTCGTCGAGCGCCATGTCCTGCTGGCGGTACATCGCGTCGTGGCCGAGGCGCATCAGCACCGGGCTCTTCGAGGCGAGCTTGCCGGCCCACTCGGCGACGGCGCCCTCGAACTCCGCGGTCGGCACGACCTTGTTGGCCAGGCCGAACTCGACCGCCTGCTCGGCGCTCAGCCGCTCGCCCAGAAGCATCATCTCGTTGACCTTCTTGCGCGGGACGTTGCGATAGATGATCGACATGATCATGTAGGGGAAGGCGCCGACGTTGATCTCCGGCGTGCCGAAGGTGGCCCCCTCCTTGGCGATCACGAGGTCGCAGGAGAGCGCCAGCCCCAGGCCGCCGGCGAGGACGTGGCCGTTGGCGGCGCAGAGCGAGGGCTTGCCGAGGCGCGGCATCAGCCGGAAGAATTCAAGGAAAAGATCAGAAGCAAAATGTTTCTGAACGAGGGATGCGTCCGCGGCGAAGCCGCCCAGGTCGGCGCCGGCGCAGAAGACCTTGTCGCCCGCCCCGGTCAGGACGACGGCGCGCGCATCCTCCGCGTCTCGCGCGGTCTTCATCGCCTCGACCAGATCGGCGAGCATCTGCCCGGAGAGCATGTTGCGCTTCTCCGGGTTGTTCAGCGTCACCGTCGCGACGCCGTCGGTGAGCTCGTAGGTGACCAGCTGGTCCGCCATCGACGCTCACGATAGCCGACCGGGAAGTAGGACGTTCTACTTCTTACGCGGCGGCGCTACTGGATCAGGCGATCCTCGCCGCCGCCGCCGATCAGTTGGTCGTCGCCGGGGCCGCCGATGAGCACGTTCGGGCCGGAGTCGCCGATCAGGGTGTCGCCGAAGGGCGAGCCGGTGACGTTCTCGATCGAGGGCAGGCTGTCGCGACCGGCCGAGACGCGCGAGGTATGGGCGGCGAGGTCGACCGTCACCGCGGCCGGTTCGTGCGCGTAGCTGGCGGTGTCGCTGCCGGGGCCGCCGTCGACGATGTCGTGGCCCTTTTCGGGCTCGATCGTGTCGTCGCCGGAACCGCCGACCAGGGTGTCGAAGCCGATCCCACCGCTGATCATGTCGTCGCCGGGGCCGCCCTTGTCGGTGTCGATGCCGATGTAGCCGATGATCGTGTCGTCGCCCTCCCCGCCTTCGACCGTGCCGTCGCCGTAGTTCTCGTTGAGGAAGTCGTCGCCGTCTCCGCCTGAGATGAACTCGTTGCCGGGTTCGCCGTCGATGCGGTCATCGCCACCTTCGCCGAAGATCCGGTCGCTGCCGTCGCCGCCGAAGACCCGGTCATTGCCTTCGCCGGCGCAGATCCGGTCGTTGCCGCCGAGCGACTTGATCACGTCGTCGCCGCCGCCGGCATAGATCACGTCGGGGCGCTTGGTCCCGGTCAGCGTGTCGTGGCCTTCGCTGCCGACGATCGTCGCCCGATGGCCGTCGCAGGTCGGCGCCGCCGATGCCGCGGCGGGCAGCCCGAGGGAAATCAGGGCGATGCCGAGCAGGGCGGTTGCATGCCTCATTGCGGCGAGTATAGGAACCGGGCGGGAGAATCCGTGTTGGAACCCCCAGATGCTCTTCCGTCAGATCATTCACGAGGACCTCGGCTGCGCCTCCTACCTGGTCGCCGACCGCGACGCGGGCATCGCCGCCGTGATCGACCCGCAGTGGGACATCGACGCCTACCGGCGCCTGGCGAGGCTGCACGGGGTGAGGATCGAGCACGTGCTCGAGACCCACAACCACGCCGATCACGTCTCCGGGCACGGCAGGCTGGCGCGGGCGACCGGGGCGACGATCCACATCCACGAGCTGGCCGGCGCCGAGTACCCGCACGAGCCCTTCGCCGACGGCTGGCTGCTCGAGCTCGAGCAGCTGACGATCGAGGCGATCCACACCCCCGGCCATCGCCCCGAGCACACCTCCTTCCTGCTCAGCGATCGCGGCCGCGACGGAGCGCCCTGGGCGCTGCTCGGCGGCGACTCGCTCTTCATCGGCGACGTCGCCCGGCCGGACCTCGCGGTCGAGCCGCGCGAGGGGGCCGCCGATCTCTACCGCTCCCTGCACGAGCGCCTGCTCGCCCTGCCCGACGAGGTCGAGGTCTGGCCGGGCCACCTCGGCGGCTCGCTCTGCGGCGGCTCCGGGATCGACCTCAAGACCTCCTCGACGATCGGCTTCGAGCGCCGCCACAACGCGGCGCTGGCAATCGCCGATCAGACACGGTTCGTCGAGAACGCCGTCTCGACCCTGGGCGACCGGCCGCCGAACGTCGAGCGGATCGTCGCCCTCAACCGCGGCCCGCTGCTCCACGACTTCGGCTTCCCGGCGCGCTTGACGCCGCACGAGGTCGAGGAGGCGGTCGCCCTCGGCGCGGTGGTGATCGACGGCCGCACCAACGAGGAGTTCGACGAATCCCACATCGCCGGCGCGCTCAGCACCTCGGCCTACGACACCGGCTTCGCGACCAAGGTCTCGCGCGTCGCCCCGGCGGGCGCCGACCTGATCCTGCTCGCCGCCTCCGACAGCGACGAGCGCGAGGCGGCGGAGCTGCTCGCCGCCGTCGGCCTCAGGGTGCTCGGCTTCATCGAGGGCGGGATGACCGCCTGGCGCACCGAGAGCCGGCCGGTGCGCAGCATTGAGCTGATCGACCCCGCCGAGCTCGCTGCCCGCGTCGCCTCCCCCGAGCCGCCCCTGGTGCTCGACGTGCGCAACGCCGCCGAGTACGCCGGCGAGCACATCCCGGGCTCGCTCCACATGCCCTACGGCGAGATCGGCGGGCGGCTGGCCGAGCTGCCCCGTGACCGGCCGATCGCGACGATCTGCCGCGGCGGCAAGCGCAGCGGCCTGGCCGCCTCGATCCTGCGTCGCGAGGGCTTCTCCGACGTCGTCCACGTCGGCCAGGGCGTCGGCGCCTGGCGCGCCCTCGGCAACCCGGTCGAGCCTCAGCCGACCTCTCGCAGCGAGCCGGTCTCGACCTCGTAGACGAAGCCCCTGACGCTGTCGGTGCGTGGGATGAAAGGGCTTGCTTCGATCCTCTCGATGCCCTCGCGGACGTCGTCCTCGAGGTCGGCGAAGGTGAGCGCCGCCCAATCGGGCCGCTGCCCGGTCTCTGCCTCGAGCCTCTCGGCGAACTCGTCGTCGCCGAACTTGAGCATGCCGCAATCGGTGTGATGGATGAGGATGATCTCCTCGGTCCCGAGCAGGTGCTGGGAGATCGCCAGCGAGCGGATCGCGTCGTCGGAGACGACGCCGCCGGCGTTGCGGATCAGGTGCGCGTCGCCCTCGCCGAGGCCGAGGATCTGGAAGAGGTCTAGGCGGGCGTCCATGCAGGCGAGAACCGCCACCCGCCTCGCCGGCGTCGACGGCAGCGGGGCGCGGTCGCCCTCGCGGGAAGCACTGTTGGCGAGGAGCTCATCAGTCTGGCTCATGCTCGGACCTTCTATCAACCGCGGCGATCGGGCGGCGCCCAATCTCCTCCGCCTTCTTGGAAGTAGGAAGTGCTACTGTCCACTCGTTTTTTAGGCCCGACGCCCTTGGCGCGGCTAAATCGCGAACGAGGAGAGACCCAGTGGCGACTGCGACCAACGGCAGCTCGACCGTGATCAAGCCCGATCACGCCGCCGAGCGCAAGCACATGATCTTCACCCAGGAGCACGAAGACCTGCGCGAGTCGATGCAGGCCTGGGTCCAGAAAGAGCTCTGGCCGCATCGCAACGAGTGGGAGGAGACGACCTGGCCCGACTCGGTGATCAAACGCGCTGGTGAACTCGGCTTCCTCGGCCTCTGCTTCCCCGAGGAGTACGGCGGCCAGGGCGGCGATTACTACTACTCCCTGGTCCGCGCCGAGTGCATGAGCTACACCGGCTCCGGCGGCCTCAACATGGGCTTCGTCGTCCACACCGACATGGTCCTGCCGCCGATCGAGATGCTCGGCACCGACGACCTCAAGAGCCGCTACCTGCCGCCCGCGATCGCCGGCGACAAAATCGGCTGCCTCGGCATCACCGAGCCCGAGGTCGGCTCCGACGTCGCCAACATCCGCACCTCGGCGATCCGCGATGGCGATGAATTCGTCGTCAACGGCTCGAAGATGTTCATCACCAACGGCGCCCGCGCCGACTTCATCGTCCTCGTCGTCAAGACCGACCCCTCGAAAGCGCACGACGGGATCAGCCTGCTGGTCGTCGACCTCAAGGACGAGAACGGCGAGAAGGTCCCCGGCTTCAGCGTCTCGCGCAAGCTCGAGAAGATGGGGATGCACGCCTCCGACACCGCCGAACTCGCCTTCGAGGACGTCCGCGTCCCGGTCGCAAACCTGCTCGGCGAGGAGGGCAAGGGCTTCTACCACATCGCCTGGGAGCTGCAGAGCGAGCGGATGGTCGCCTGCGCCGGCGCCGTCGCCGGTGCCCAGCGCATGTTCGAGCGCACCCTCGAGTACGCCAAAGAGCGCAAGGCCTTCGGCCGCTCGATCGGCAACTTCCAGGTGATCCGCCACAAGTTCGCCGAGATGGCGACCAAGATCGAAGCCGCCCGCCAGTTCACCTACGCGACCGCCTGGCGCTACAAGAACGGCGAGTACCCGGTGCGGGAGATCTCCGAGGCGAAGCTCTACACCTCGCGGATCGCCTGCGAGGTCGCCGACGAGTGCATCCAGATCCACGGCGGCTACGGCTACATGAAGGAGTACGAGATCGAGCGTGCCTACCGCGACGTCCGGCTCAACCGGATCGGCGCCGGCACCGACGAGATCATGCTCGAGGTGATCGGGCGGTCCTTCGGGATCTGAGGCGCGGAGCCTGACGTGTCCCAGGTCGACCACATCCGCTCCTACTACGAGTCGCTCAACAGCGGTGACGCCGAGCTGGTCGCGTCGCACTTCACCGAGGACGCGGTCCACTACTACACGCGCCTAGGTCCGCACGAGGGGGCGGCGACGATCGGCGGCTACGCCGCCTTCGCGGTCGACCAGATCGAGGGCCGCTGGCACCTCGAGAACGCGATCGAGCAGGGTGACCAGGTCGCGATCGAGTGGACGATGACCTGGCGCCACCCGGAGTCGGGCGAGGCGCGGCTCGACCGCGGCGCCGAGTGGTTCCTGATCCGCGACGGCAAGATCGCCGAGGTCCGCGCCTACCACCACGGCGGCAAGAAGAACCCGAGCGGCGACCTGCTCGGCTTCGATCACGCGGGCCGCGGTTACACGATGTTGGACCAGCCGAGCTCGTCCTCGTGAGCCGTCACCGGAATTTTTCGCGATCCACGCTGCAGATACCTCTGGGCCGATGACAGTCGTCAAGGACACCGGAGTTCGCGCCACCCTCCCCCCTTCGGCGAGGAGCACGAGGAGCTGCGCGAGACGGTGCGGCGTTTCGTCCTCAAGGAGATCGCGCCGCACGTCGACGAGTGGGAGGAGGCGAGGGAATTCCCCCGCGAGCTCTACACCCGCTGCGCCGAGCTCGGCTTCATGGGCCTGAAGTTCCCCGAGTCCTACGGCGGCCAGGGCGGCACCCACCTGCACGACGCGGTCTGGGTCGAGGAGCTGGCCCGCTCAGGCGGCTCCGGTGGGGTCGCCGCCGGCCTCAACGCGCACGCCTCGATCGCGATGCCGCCGATCTTCAACTTCGGCACCGAGGACCAGAAGCAGCGCTGGCTGGTGCCGGGCATCGCCGGCGAGAAGATCGGCGCGCTCGGCATCACCGAGCCCGGCGCCGGCTCCGACGTCGCCGGGATCACGACCAGCGCCGAGAGGATCGACGGCGGCTACCTCGTCAACGGCGCCAAGACCTTCATCACCAACGGCGTCCGTGCCGACTTCCTCGTCTGCGCGGTGAAGACGACCCAGGAGGGCGGCCACGGCGGCATCTCGTTCCTCGTGCTCGAGAAGGAGATGCCCGGCTACGAGGTGGCGGCCAAGCTCGAGAAGCTCGGCTGGCACTCATCCGACACCGGCGAGCTCTCCTTCACCGACGTCGAGGTCCCGGCCGAGAACCTGCTCGGCGAGGAGAACCAGGGCTTTCGCCTGATCATGTTCAACTTCGCCTGGGAGCGGCTGCTGATGGCGATCGGCGCCGTCGGCGGCATGCAGCGGCTGATCGAGTCGGCGGTCGACTACGCCAAGGAGCGCAACGCCTTCGGCCGCCCGATCGGCAACTTTCAGGTGATCCGCCACAAGATCGCCGAGATGTCGGTCAAGGCCGATGCCTCGAAGGCGATCACCTACAACGCCCTGCGCCTCTTCCATGAGGGCAAGGACTGCATCCAGGAGGTGACGATGGCGAAGCTCGTCACCCAGCGCGGCATCCTCGAGATCGCCGACGAGTGCCTGCAGATCCACGGCGGCTACGGCTACATGCGCGAGTACGGAATCGAGCGCGCCGTCCGCGACGCCCGCCTCGGCCCGATCGGCGGCGGCACCGACGAGATCATGAAGGAGATCCTGGGGAAACAGCTGGGGCTTTGATCGCCCGACCGCAAATCGGCCTCAGCTAAGTCGCCGCCCAGATGGTCCAGCGTCCCGGCACGCCCTTCAGCTCGTGCTCGCCACTCTCGGCGAAGGTCAGCTCGCTGCCGATGACCAGATCGCGAACGGTGCTCGAGACGAGGATCTCGCTCGCCCCGCCGAGCGCCACGATCCTCGCCGGGATAGTCGTCGTCGAGATCGAGGCCCACATTCACCACGTCGACCCCGTGGCTCGCCAGCTCGGGGTTGCTCGGGGCGGCGCCCCGCACCGAGGGAGACAGCGCGATCAGGCCGCCGACCCGCTCCGGGCGGGTGGCGGCGAGCAGGGTCAGCGCGCGAGCGCCGTCGAGCGAGCCGAACAGGACCGGTCGCCGCAGACCGGCCGCGTCGATCACCGCCAAACGTCGGCGGCTAGGAGCTGCTCCCCTCCGGGGAGATCCCACATGGCGCCGACATTCGAAGTGCTACCGACGCACAGCAACAACTCATGGTCGCCGGAGCCGTATGCCTGATAGGCGATCGCGAGCTCGCCGCTGCGGACATATCGGGTTTCCGGTCGATCCACGAAGGCACACTCGTCGCACCCCTGGGCGTCGGCAAACCGATCGTCGACTGATCAGGGTTTGTGGTGGCGGTGCGTTTTCTTCTTCACGCACTTGGGCTTGCCCTTGACGGTCGTCTTCTTGAAGCCCTTTTTACACTGCGGCTTCGGTTTCGGCGTCAGGGTAGGACCGGGGCCGATTGCGGCTGAGCCGCCGCCGGCCGCAGCACCGCCGGCCGGGCTGTTTCCGCCTCCTCCGACCGGCTGTTCGCCGCCTTTTTCTTCTTCTTTGGAGGGTGGTTCGCCGGCCTGCGTCTCGATCGCCCCGGCATCGCAGTTGGTCTTGCCGGAGCCGGGGCGTGGCAACCCGCGCTGGTCTTCGTTCACGATGCAAGAGGTGACCGCACCGATCGCAGAGCCGCCCGCGCCCGGCAGCAGCGTCTGGGTCGGCCCGCCGTTGTTGGCGAGCACGCCGAGCAATGGGTCCGCGACTTTGCCGGGGCAGGTGAGGTCGTTCCAGGTCACGTTGCCGCCCTGGTCGACGATGTCGGTGTAGGTGGGGTAATAGCGCTGGTAGCAGTTTGCATCGCCTTCGATGTTGCTGCCGTTGTTGGCGACGATCGAGTCCTTCAAGAAGACCGCGGAGCCGTTGTCGTATCGGCCGCCGGTGTCGATCCCTGCCCCGACCCCGCGCTCGCCGCAGCAGCCGCCGCTATCCGGCTTGGCGGAGTTGCCGGTGAGGCCGGCCGCGCCGAGGCCGTTGCCGGCGATCGTCACGTGCACGAGGACCACTTCGGAGCCGTTCGCCGCACCCTCGGTCCAGATGCCGCCGCCGTCGCCGCCCCAGCCGCCGACGCCGCCACCGAGGGTCGAGTCCGCCCCGCCGCCACCGGGACCGCCGGTGCCGCCGTCGCCGGTCCGATTGCCGTAGATCGTCACATTTGTCAGGTGCACAGGCGAGTGGCCGCCGTATCCGCCGCCGGTGAACAGGCCTCCTCCGCGGCCACCCCCGCCGCCGGTCCCCGCCCGACCGCTGTCCGCGAAGGTCCCGTATTTGCTCGGGCCTCCGCCCGCGCCCGAGCCCCCACCGACGCCGCCGACCCCGGTGCCGTTGCCGCTGATCGTCGAGTTCGTCATCGTCAGGCTGCCGGCGTTGTAGATGCCGCCGCCGCCCTTCAGGGCGTCCGCGTTGTAGCCCGTGTTCTTTTCGTACTGCACGCCGCTGTTGCCGCCATCACCGCCGTCGCCACCCTCGCCCGGGCTGAATTCCAATTCTCCGGAGGTGGCCGGGCCGGTGCCGAGGTGGCCGGTGCCGCCTTCGCCGCCGCGCCCGGTGAAGTTGGCGCTGATCGTCGAGCCGTCGATCGTCAGGCTGCCGGCGTTGTAGATGCCGCCGCCGTCCCCGGAGCCCCCGCCGTGTCCCCCGTCGCCGCCGTTGGGGAAATGGCCGATCGCGTTGACTCCCGCTCCCCCGTCGCCGCCCCTGCCGCCGTTGCCGGTGAGGTTCTTGCTGATCGTCGACTGCACGATCGTGAGGCTCGCGCCGGGTTCGTTGAAGATGCCTCCGCCGGACCCCCCTCGTCCGCCGCTCCCACCTGAGCCCTCCAGCGAGCCGTTCATCCCCAGGTCGCCTTGGCCGGTGTGATTTTCTGTCACCACCGCGTGTTCGAGGGTCAGCGAGCCTTTGTTCAGGATCCCACCGCCGTTGCCGACGACGTTTTCCGTGTAGAGGCTGGGCGCGAAGCCACCGTCCGGCGTGTGGCCGTTGGTGATCTCGAGACCGACGAGCTTCACGGTCGCCCCGGCCTTGACTTCCATGACCCGGTCGCTGCCGCCTTTGATCACCGTCCCGGCGGGGTTGCCCGCGTCGCCGACGATCGCCATGTTGCCCTGTTTGACGACGAGCTGGGGGCCGAGGGTGACCGTGTTGGCGGGCAGGTGGATCGTCGTCGTCGGGCTTTCGACCGTGCCGCAGCCGTTGCTGGTGCCCGCTTCAACCGCTTCGATCACGCTCCGCAGGCTGCAACCGCCGCTGTCGCCGGTCGAGCCGACGGTCATCGAGGCGCCCGCGGGCGAGCAGAAGGAGAGTGCCGCGAGCGCGCAGCCCGCGATCGGCGCCAAGCAAGAGCGAATTACCCGAGTAATGATCCGTCTCCCTGTGTAGTCGATTGTTTCGGGGCCATCCTTCCACGCCGCGATCGGACCTTCAACCGGACTGACCGCTACAAGGCCTGCGCGACGACGCGCCTAGCGAAAGCCGGCCCGGAGGCTAGGGACGCGGCGCCTGGCTCGCTGCCGGAGAAGGCCGAGAACCGGCAGCATCAAGGGCAGGAAGCCGTAGCCCCGGCCGAACTGCGACCAGACGGTCGGCTCCGGGAAGGCCTCCGGGTCGGCGAGCGAGTAGGCGCCGACCGCGAGCACCCCGGCGAGCTCGATGCCACAGCAGATCGTCCCCACCGTCCACCAGCGCTCGCCGGAGCGAGAGAGGGCGACCGCCGCGCAGAGGTAGACGCAGCCGCTGAGCCCCGAGAGGAGAAAGGCGACCGGCGCCTGCTCGAACCGGGTAGCGATCTGCAGCGCCGATCGGGCGCAGGCGGCCAGGGCCATGAACGCGTAGACGGCGACCAGGGCGCGCCCGTAGCGGTCGGGCTCGGCGGCAGCCGATTCGAGACCGCTCACGCGGCCGTCGCGTTCACCCGCAGGATCACCACCGTCAGCACCGCCAGGGCGACCGCGAGCGTGAGTGGGTCGCGGCGTTCCGGAGTCATCGAAAGGCTCCAGCCGACCGGCAGGATCAGGACCGAGGCGAGCAGGTAGCCGAGGTGAACCGCCACCTCGCTCCCTCCCGCCGCGTCCAGGGCGCCGAGCAGGGCAGCGACGACGAGGCCCGCCTCGAGCAGGGCGATGCTCAGCCCCAGATAGGGCCCCGTATCACGGCGCCGTACCGCGAGCGCCAGCGCCCAGGCGGCCAGAAAGGCGGCGTAGAGCGCGCCTGCCGCGGCCGCTCGGCCGGTCACGCCGCGGCGCCGGCTCCGCCGCCCGGTCGCGGCCGCTTGCGCCTGCGTGCCCGCCGTCGGATCAGCCAGGTCGTGATCCCCGTCACCGCCAGCAGCAGGGGGGTCAGCCCGAAGAGGATCCAGCCGAGCCGCGGCAGCCAGCCGACCACCGTCCCCATGTGGATCGCGCCCATCCAGTTCTGCCAGAAGTTGTTGGTGACCGTGTCCTGCGAGGGGTCGGGGAAGTAGCGGCGGGCACGGCCGCTGTAGCGGTCGACGTAGACCCCGTAGTTGCCGGGGTAATAGCCGTATTCGTAGGTGTCGACCCCGTGCGTGAACCAGAGTTCGTAATACGAGTTCTTTTCGCCCATTTCGGGCTTGTTGATCGAGACCAGTTTCGAGCCGGCGGGGGCCTCGGCGCTGCCGCGCCCGATCGCCTCGCGCATGTCGACCCCCGGCCCCGAGCCGGGCTTCGATTCGAACTCATAGATCGACTCGGGCACCGGCGAGCCCGGCGTCACCGCGTACCAGGCGGCTTCCATCTGCTTCGGCAGCTCGAAGTTGATCCCGGTGATCGCCCAGATCGCCAGTGCCGGCAGGGCGACGAAGCCGACCGCCTTGTGCAGGTCGTACTGGAACTTGTAGCGGCCGGCGCCACGTCGGATCCGCAACCCGCGCCGCATCCGCCGGCGCCCCGGCCACCAGAGGTAGAGGCCGGTGAGGACCAGGACGAGCAGGACGAGAGCCGAGACGAGCAGGATCAGGCCGCCCCAGGTGCCTTCGTTGCCGAGGCTGAGATCGACGACGCCGACCGTCGCCGGCTCGTTGAGGAAGCCGACGTAGCCCGTCATTTCTTCGCAGCTCAGCCCACACTCGTGCAGGTTGGCGAGGAAGCCCATCACGCCGTGTTCGCGGTCGATCGTGCCCAGCAGGCGCCCGTCGGTGTCATCGACCCTGGCCGCGGCTCCGGTCGGCGCGTGGACCTCCCAGGCGCCGCGCTGCTCCTGGACGAAGCCACCGCTGGTTTCGAAGTCGGGCAGCTCGCGCTGGACGACCTGCAGGGCCCGCCCCGGCCCGATCCGCGCCGGGGCCGGGTCGGTGTCATAGAGGCCGGGGTGGGTGACCTGCTCGATCTCCGGCTGCAAGACCAGCGCGACCCCGGAGACGACCACCACCAAGAGCAGCAGGCCGAAGGCGAACGACCCCCAGCGATGGGCTTTGGCCAGGGCCAACCTGGGAGTCAGCCGCAGCCGGCGGCGAGGGGCCGTTCGAGGAGGTCGGGACGGGGTTGTTAGGGACGGAGCAGTGGACGAGACGGCGGTTTCAGTCAAGACATTCCCCAGGATCGATGGGTTAGGGCGCCCTCATTAGGTATCCCTAATTCACGAGCCGCGCCACCCTACACAACTCCGATCCGAGGCGTCGGAAATCCGCATCCATCCGAAGCCGGCTACGGCGTCAGCCGACCGCCGCCGCCTCGCCGAAGGAACGGTCAGCGGCGCAGCTCGGCCCCCAGCCGGGTGGCGAGACGCACCGAGGCCTCGATCTCGACCTTGCGGATCGAGACGCTCTCGACGTTGAGCCCGAACGGGGTCCCCAACCTGCGGCAGAACGCGATCAGGTCGACGGCCGTCGCGACCGCCTGCTCGTAGGAGGCATCGAGGGTGTCGTCGGCATGGCGCAGCTCGTTCTCGATCCAGCGCGGGACGCTCACACCGAGCCAGCGGAGGAACTCCAAGGTCTTGAGCGAACCGCAGACCGAGAAGCTGAAGATGATCGGCACCGGCTCGAGGTTCCGCGCGACGCACTCGTGGTGGTAATCGGAGATCAGGTTCTTGGCCGCGTTGACGTCGTAGACGATCTGGGTGATGAAGAAGGAGCAGCCCGCGGCCTGCTTCGCGATCAGCCGCAGGTGCTCATCGCCCTGGCGCGCGTGTCGCTCGGAGATCGCGACCCCACCTAGCGGCAGCTCCGGCTGAGTCTCCTCGCGCAGCTCGTAGGCTCGGGCGAGCGTGGTGAGAACCGCCTTCTCGCGCGAGGAGGACCCGACGAACACCGCGAGCGCCCGGGAGGGATCCTGCTCCTCCAACCAGGCGCGGAAACGATCCTCGCTGTACTTGCCCGTCGCGCGGTAGACGATGGCGGGAACCTCCAGCCGGGCGAGATCACGGGCGAGGTAGTCGGCGGGGTCCATCGTCGGCAGGAACGGGAACGGGCGCTCGTCGGGATTACGGTCGCTTTCGTCGTCGATGTCGTAGAGGACGAGGCCGTCGATCGCCAACCCTCGTAGCCGCTCGAGGGTGATCCGGGCGATCTCCGCGGCCTCTTGCGGGCTCGTCGTCAGTCGCGGCGGCGTCACCGCGAAGAGCAGGAACTCGCCCGAGCGAGCAGCGATGCCACGTTGCAGATTCACGCGCGAAACCGTAGCCGAGGGCCGGACGGGGCCGCGGCAAACTTCAGAGCGCGAGTCGGTGGCGTTTGACTGCTAAGTCGCCGCCCTCACGGCAGGTCGTCCCAGGTCAGATCCCAACCGCTCGCTTCCAGCTCCGGACCGCCGACCACGGTGCGGTTGCCGGCCCGGTCGGTCGCTTCGATCGAGGACACCCGGTACTGGCCGGGTGGCGCCCCAGGCTGCAGCTGCCAGGTCGCGACCCAGTTCCCTTCGAGGTCGGTGCCCGACTCGAGCGCGGCGTTCGTCCCCGAGCCGCCGACGCCGCCTCCGTTCGGTCCCTGGACGTTGAAGCCGAGGCCGCCGAAGTAGGAGTCGCCGTAATCACCGATCCCGGAGAGATCGTCGCGGACCCGCCAGTGAACCGTGTAGGACGAGCTGCCGTTGGAGCTGCTCGTCGTCGGGGTGTCGACCTGGAAGTGGAGGATTTCGGGCGCCGTCGAGTCGCCCTCGCCGAGATCGACGAATTCGTGGGCGAAGCCGAGCGTTTCGAGATCGTCGCCGGTGTAGCTCCGCGTGTTTCCGGCGTAATCCCTGAGCGTCACTTCCGTGATCTCGTAGGCCCCGGGAATCGCGTGACGCGGCAGCGACAAGGCGCCGCTCCAGAAGCCGTCGTGGGCCGTGCCGGTCTCGAGCTTCGTCCACGGGCCGAAGCCGCCTTCGTCGCGTTCCGGGAACCCGAATACGACCGTTACCCGTTCGACACCCGAGAGCGCGTCGGTCGCCTCGACCGAGTAATGGACATCGGCCGGGGCGCCGTCGGTGTTGACGCTCGCCGGTAGCTGGATGCCCGCGAGGGCGGGCGCTTCGGCGTCGGGTCCGTGGTAGACGCTGAACCCGAGCGCCCCATAGGCCGCCTCGCCTTCGATCGCCTCGAGCGCTTCCGAGTCATAGGTCGCGGTGTTGCCCGCTTTGTCGACTACGCGGGCGGAGGTGACCTCGTATTCGCCGGACGGCATCGAGGGGGGAATCGGGACGGCGGACCTCAGGGTGGTGCTGCCGGGTTCGAGGGCGCCGCCGAGATCGAGTTCGCGCCACGGGCCGTTCGGGCCGTCGATCGCGAGGACGACCGAGGCGACACCGCTGTCGTCGTCGAGGGCGACCGCCGAGACCCTGATCGATTCATTGCCGGAGGATGAATCGACGACCTGCGGCGAGACCTTGACCGGGCCGAGGATCGGCCGCGTCGAATCGCGCCTGAGCACTGTGCAGCAGAAGTCCCCCGGGAATCTGCGCCGGGGTTTCGCGCGGCAGTCCCTCTGAAATGGCTTGGCTCGCCCCCGCAGGTAGGAGCAGGTGTCGGTGCCGCCACCCGGGAACACCTGGTCGGCGCCGGGACCGACCTGGATCAGGTCGTCGCCCGAGCCGCCGTAGAGATAGTCGCGGCCGTAGCCGCCGAAGAGCCGGTCGGCTCCGGGCCCGCCTCGGATCACGTCTTCGCCGGGACCGCCGAGGATCCGGTCGTCGCCGCCGCGCCCGCAGATCACGTCCGCCTTCGCCGTTCCTGTGAGGTTGTCGGCCCCAGGGCTGCCGACGATCGTGCACGGCTTCGAGGCGGCGCCGGGCCCTGGCGGGAGCACCTCCGCTACTGCAGCAGTCGAGGCGGCGAGCGCCGCTGCGACGAGCAGGGCCGTCGTTGCGCCGAGCGCGAGCCGCCTGCACATTCCCCTCACCCTCGTGCCCTCCACGTGACGATGATGACGCAAGATTGCGCCGCGCGCGAGCGATCTCTAGCCGGCCGCCGCCTCGCCGAGCAGGCGGACGCCGTGCTCGATCGCCGGCTCCGCCAGGCCGGCGAAGCCGAGCACGAGGCCGGCAGGGCCCTCGACCGAGAAGCGGTGCAGGCCGAGCCCCTCGACCCCCACCCCGCGCTCGGCGGCGGCCGCGACCACGCGCGGCTCACCGACGCCGTCGGGCAGCCCGACCAGCTCGAAGAGCCCTGCCGCGCCGTCGCCGAAGCGCGCCTCGGGCAGCCATCGCGCCAGCGCCTCGCCGAGCGCTTCGCGGCGTCGCTGGTAGCGGAGCCGGGTCCGCCGCAGGTGGCGGTCGAGCTCGCCGCGCTCGATGAAGTCGTGCAGGGCGAGCTGGCCGACGACCTCCGAGCCGCCGTCCTCGATCGCCTTCACCGGCACCAGCGGCCAGGCCAGCCAGGACGGCAGCAGGGCCCAGCCGAGCCGCATCCCCGGCGCCAGCCGCTTGCTGGCCGAGCCGATGTAGGCGACCCGCTCGGGAGCCAGTCCCTGCAGGGCGCCGAGGCCCTGGCGGTCGTAGCGGTACTCGGAGTCGAAGTCGTCCTCGACGATCAGCCGGTCGCCTTCCTCCGCCCACTCGATCAGCGCCGCCCGCCGCGACCCGCTGAGCGCCGGCCCGGTGGGGAACTGGTGGGCGGCGGTGACGACGACGGCGCTGGCGCCGCTGCTCCGCAGCGCCTCGACCCGCAGGCCCTCGTCGTCGACCGGCACTGGCAGCACCTCGAGCCCGGCCTGCTCGGCGATCAGCCGGTGGTTGTGCCAGCCGGGATCCTCGACGGCGACGCCGCCGACGCCGCGCTCCGCCAGCCAGCGGCAGATCATCGAGAAGGCCTGCGCGAAGCCGGTGCAGACGATGATCTGCTCGGGGTCGGCGGCGGCGCCGCAGGCACGGCCGAGGTAAGCGGCCAGCGACTGCCGCAGCTCGGGCACGCCGCGCGGGTCGGGGTAGCCGACGGCGTCGATCGGCGCCTCGCGCCAGGCCCGCCGCAGCGAGCGCAGCCAGCGATCCCTGGGGAAGCCGGCCAGGTCGGGTCGCCCCGGATGGAAGTCGTAGGCGAAGCCCGCGTGCAGCGGGCGGGCGGGCTGCCGCGAGCGCGCCGGCCTGACTCCGCGCGCGATCCGCACCGGCGCCCCCTGGCGGGTGCTCAGGTAGCCCTCGGCGGCGAGCTGGCTGTAGGCCTCGGTGACGACCCCGCGCGAGACGCCGAGCTCCGCCGCCAGGGCCCGGGTCGAGGGCAGTCGCCCGCCGGGCGCGAGCCGGCCGGAGCGGATGCCCTCGCGGATCCCGCCCTCGATCTGTTCGTGCAGCGGGGCCTCCCCACCGCGCTCGATCGCCAGCGAGAGCCCGATCACTGGACCTGTATGGCTAACCATTACTGGCTCTTTATATCGGTCCAGTGATCGCGTAGCTTGGTCTCATGAGCCAGGTGACGATCATCGGCGGCGGACTCGCGGGAATGACCGCGGCGATCACCTGCCTCGAGGGCGGCGCCGAGGTGACCCTGCTCGAGGCGCACGAGCGCCTCGGCGGCCGCGCGCGCAGCAGCGACGGTCCCTACAAGGCGAACCTCGGCCCCCACGTCATCTACAAGGACGGCGAGTTCTGGGCCTGGCTCGAGGAGCGCGATCTGCTGCCGCCCTGCGCCGGCCTTCCCCTCGCCGGCGTGCGCTTTCGCTGGCAGGGCGCCTCGCGCCGCACCCCGCCGCTGGGGAGCGCGCCGGCGGTGCTGCGGCTGCGCGGCCGCAAGGCCCCGGTCGAGGCCAGCTTCCGCGAGTGGGCGACGTCCCTGACCAACGAGCGCACAGCCGAGATGCTCTCCTCGGCGGCCGGCGTCTACACCTTCCATCACGATCCCGGCGAGCTCTCCGCCGCCTTCGTCTGGAGTCATACCGTCCGCGTCCTGCTCAGCCCGCCGCCGACGGCGCGCTACGTGATCGGCGGTTGGAGCGCCCTGGTCGCGGCCCTCGAGTCGCGCCTGCGGGCGCTCGGGGCCCGGATCGAGACCGGCACCCGGGTCGATTCCCTCCCCGAGCCGCCGCTGATCGTCGCCACCGAGCTCGACCAGGCGAGGGCCCTGCTCGGCGACGAGTCGCTGGCCTGGCCCGGCGGGCACACCGTCTGCATCGACCTCGGCCTCGAGCATCGCCGCGGCGATCCCTTCGTCGTCTCCGACCTCGACGAGGCGGGCTGGATCGAGCGCTTCAGCGCGCCCGACCCCTCGCTGGCGCCGGCCGGCCAGGAGCTGGTGCAGGCGCAGATCCCGGTCCGCCCGGGCGAGAGCGAGGACGCGGCCGGGCAGCGCCTCGAGCGCTTTCTCGACGTCTCGCTGCCGCGCTGGCGCGAGCGCGAGACCTGGCGGCGGCGGCAGGTGATGAAGAACCGCACCGGTGCCCTCGACCTGCCGGGGAAGACCTGGCGCGAGCGGCCCGCGGTCGAGCGCGGCGACGGCGTCTTCCTCGCCGGCGACATGGTCGCCGCTCCCGGCCTGCTCTCGGAGGTCGCGATCGCCAGCGGGATCGACGCCGGCGGCCGGGCGCTCGCCCTGCTCGGCTCGCGCCAGACCGAGCCGGTCTAGCGGGCGTCCCGCCGTCGTCCAGGCGACCTCAGGCGGCGTCTTCGGGGGTGCCTTCGTAGGCGATGTCGGCGGCGATCAGGTGGAGATCCTCGACCGTGGCCCGCTGCTCGAGCGCGCGCTCGGCCAGCTGCCCGAAGTCGACGTCGACCTCACCGCGGGTGCGCTCGAGCGCCTTCCACATCCTCAGCTTGCCGGTGATTCCGATCAGCAGCATCTCGAGCTCGACCAGGCGGCTCAGCGGCGAGTAGCCGCTGAGCTGGCCGTTGAGCTTGAGCCTGCCCAGCTTCTCGCCGACCCATCCCGCTGCCGGTTTGACCTTGCTGCGGGAGATGCCGAGGCGCTCCATCGCCGCCTCGAGCGACTCGCGGTCGGTTTCGATTTCGGCGCAGATCTCGGCGAGGGGGTCGCCGAAGGCGGCCTCGTCGCGATTGCTCGCGCGCAGCCGGCGGGCCAGCTCGACCCCCACTGTCGCCCCCGCCAGGTGGTCGTTGAGGTAAATCGAAAGCAGCTTGTCGGGATCGGCGCCGATCTCGACCGTGTACCCGTCCCTGCCCAGAAGATGCGTTCGGGTTGCCGCGGACGCGATACTCACCGCCATGTCGCACGGCCACGCCCATGTGCCCGAGGAGTTGAGCGAGACCTCGGACGCCACCTCGCGGGGGGAGCGGATCCTCGAGCTGAGCGCGGTGGCGCTGCTCTCCCTGACCGTGCTCGCCACCGCCTGGAGCGGCTACCAGGCCTCACTCTGGTCCGGCGAGCAGTCGCAGCTCTACGCCCAGGCCTCGGCGACCAGGATCAAATCCCAGCAGGCCTCCAGCCACGCCGGCCAGAGCAAGATCGACGACCTCCTCTACTTCAACGACTGGCTCAACGCCTTCCAGGGGGGTGACCAGCAGCTCGCCCACATCTACCAGCGCCGCTTCAGGCCGGCCTTCGTCCCCGCCTTCGAGGCCTGGATCGCCCAGCACCCGTTCACCAACCCGAACGCGATCCCCGGTCCGCTCTACATGCCCCAGTACCGGCTCGAGGCGACGGCTCGCGCGGCGACCCTGAGCGGGGAAGCCGACGACCTCTACCAGGAGGGAACCGACGCCAAGGACCACGACGACGACTACATCCTCTCCACCGTCTTCTTCGCCGCGGTCCTCTTCTTCGCCGGCATCTCACTGCGGGTCGACTGGCGCCGGCTGCGGATCGCCGTCCTCGTCTTCGCCAGCGCGATGCTGATCGGCGGCCTCGCCTTCGTCTTCACCCTGCCGATCGCCTAGCCGCGCGAGCCCGGCTGCTATCGTTAACCAAATGGTTAACGATCCATTCAAGGCGCTGTCGCACCCGATTCGGCGAGGAATCGTCGAACGCCTCGCCGCCGGCCCCGCGACGGTCGGCGAAGTGACCGGTGATTTCGACGTCTCCAAGCCGGCGATCTCCAAGCACCTGAAGGTCCTGGAGGAAACCGGGGTAGTGACCCGGGTGGTGGAGGGCCGGACGCACCGGCTCTCGCTGGAGCCCGAGGCGCTCAACGACGCCGCCGAGTGGATGGATCGCCAACGCGCCCTCTGGGGGCGCCTGTTCGATGTCGTCGATGAGTACTTGAACGAAAAGGAGCCGCAATGAAGATGCCACCGATCGTCTCAGCGCAGGAGTGGAACAACGCCCGCGAGAACCTGCTGGTCAAGGAGAAGGAGCTGACCCGCGCCCGCGACGCGCTGGCCGCCGAACGCCGCCGGATGCCGAGGCTGGCGGTGGAGAAGGAGTACTCCTTCGAGGGCCCCGAGGGGACGGCGAGCCTGCTCGACCTCTTCGATGGCCGCCGCCAGCTGATCCTCTATCGCCACTTCTTCGAGCCCGGCGTCGCCGGCTGGCCCGAGAGCGGCTGCCGCGGCTGCGCCTTCATGTCCGACCAGGTCGCGCACCTCGCCCACCTCAACTCGCGCGAGACCACCTTCGCCAACATCTCGCGCGCGCCGCAGGCCGAGCTCGAACGCTGGAAGGCGCGGATGGGCTGGGAAATGCCCTGGTACACGATCACCGACGATTTCGACGCCGATTTCGGCGTCGACGAATGGCACGGCACCAACGCCTTCTACCGTGACGACGAGGACCGGGTCTTCCGCACCTACTTCATCGACTCGCGCGGAGACGAGGCGCTCGGCAGCGCCTGGGCCTACCTCGACATGACCGCGCTCGGCCGCCAGGAGGACTGGGAGGACTCGCCCGAGGGCTACCCGCAGACCGAGCGCTACGGCTGGTGGAAGTTCCATGACGAGTACGACCAGGCGGGAGTCCGTTCGTGATCGCCGGGGGCGAGACGCTGCGGATCGAGCGCACCTTCCAGGCCCCGCCGCGGGCTGTCTTCGACGCCTGGACCAGCGAGGAGGTCCTGCGCCGCTGGTTCTACGGCCAGCCCGGCTGGGAAACGCCGGAGGCCGAGGTCGACCTGCGGGTCGGCGGCGCGGTGCGCGTCGTCATGCGCAATCCCGAGCTCGGCGAGGACCACGGCGGCGGCGGCCACTACACGGAGGTCGATCCGCCGAGCCGCCTCGCCTTCACCTGGGCCTGGGATCGCGACGAGGAGCGGCAGACGCTGATCGAGATCGAGTTCGAAGAGGTCGAGGGCTCGGCGACCACGGTGCGCTTCAGCCACAGCGGCCTGCGCGACGAGGAGTCGGCCCGTGACCACGAAGGCGGCTGGACGACCTGCTTCGACAACCTCGAGCGGGTCTTCGCCGCCGACCAACCTGCCGGCTAGGAAAGGACCGAGCCATGTTGCCCGCCCACATCGCCGGAATGCCGATCGAGGAGACCGCCCTCAGCCTCGGGCCGGTGCTCGCCGCCGGCGGCGGCATCGCCTCGCTGAAGCTGCGTGAGCGCTTCGGCCGGCGCGGCGCTAGCCGCGGGCGAGGGAGCTCAGCGTCAACGGAGTCGAGAGCTCGAAACGCGAGCCGACCGCGAGGTCGGTAGACGTCCGATCGAACCTCGAGGCCGGGGCGCGGAGCTCCGTCGGGGCGCTGGGAGCGGGGGCGGCATCACGGCACCTCGGGCAGCAGCTGAGGTTGACGCCGCGGATTCCGCCGTACTCCCGATTGCATTGATTGCAGTGGAACATGATTCTTCTTTCGGCCGTATGCCCGTTAACCCTGAGCCTTATTCACCTATTCATACCTTTTTGGCACTTAAGAGCACGCTTTTCCCGTCGCGTTCGGCACACCACTCCCATCGCCCCACGATAATTCGGCGCCCGGACGTTCGTGCCGAATCGCGCATGGCCTCCCCGGAACTTGCGGCTTCTTATTGACGGCCATCGCGATCCGCATGCGCTCCTCCGGCTGATCAGGGTGGTCGAGGTCCTCCGCGTTCTCGTCGATGTCGCGCTGCGCCCAGGCGACGCGTCGGCCGAGCGCCCAGGCGACGCATCGGCCGAGTGCTGGGATTTGGGTGCTATAGCCCCCAGAACACAGCACTCGGCGTCCGTTGGTCGCGATCGCGGTCCGTTGGTCGCGATCGCGACCGAGTGGGTAGCGGAGCGGCATGACCCGGCTCGCCGCCCCTGCTCTGCTCGTCACCTCCCTTTTGCTCGTCACCTCCCTTTTGCTCGTCGTCGTGGTGATGCCGGCTGCCGCCGACCGGGCCTCGAGCGCTTCGAGGAAGGCATACGCAGCTCGGGTCGAGCCGATCTGCAAGGCCCGGACCCCGGCCATCGAACGCCTGCTCAGCGGCACCCGGCGGATGGCCAATCACGGTGAAGCGGTCGCCGCCGGCCGGCGCTTCGTCCGTGCCTCGATCGTCTTCGCCGGCACCGTG
Source organism: uncultured Solirubrobacterales bacterium (assembly GCA_963836415.1). Classification (GTDB taxonomy): domain Bacteria; phylum Actinomycetota; class Thermoleophilia; order Solirubrobacterales; family 70-9; genus VRUE01. The sequence goes on along the minus strand of CAWIJE010000003.1, from coordinate 344,943 downwards.
CGGAAACTGAGAGCGGTCCCGAGGCCGGCCGCGGAAGCCGCTCCGCTCGGCAAGTGGCTCGAACGGCTGCCCAACGTGAAGGAAGGGCTGCGCCGGGTGGGGACGGCGCTGAAGCGGCGCGACCGGCTCGCGGCATTGAACGGCGTCGGCCGGCTGCGAGACGCCGGCAACGCGGCGAACCAGGTCGTCGCCGGCTTCCACTTTCACTTCTGCCGAATCTACGAGTCCCGATTCAGCTAGATCGGCCCGACCGGCCTCCGGCCCGAGCGGCTCGGTGGCTACCGTTTCCGCAGGCAAAGCCAAGCAGCGCACCCAACGTCAGGAGCCGAGACATGAGCAAGGTCCTCTACACCGCCGAGGCGCAGGTGACCGGCGGCCGTATCGCCGGCCATGGCCGCAGCAGCGACGGCGCGCTCGAGGTCGACATCCGCGTCCCCACCGAGCTCGGCGGCGAGGGCGGCGGCACCAACCCCGAGCAGCTCTTCGCGGTCGGCTACGCGGCCTGCTTCGAGAGCGCCCTCGGGGGCGTCGCCCGCCGTATGAAAACCGAGACCGGCGAGGTCGAGATCGATTCCAAGGTCAACCTGCAGACCGGCGAGAACCGCAGCTTCACGATCTCGGTCGAGCTGCACGTCACCCTGCCCTCGGTCAAGGACGAGAAGGCGATCGAGCTGGTCCACGCGGCCCACCAGCACTGCCCCTACTCGAACGCCACGCGCGGCAACATCGACGTCGTCCTCAGCGCCAACGGCAAGCCGGTCGAGGCCTGACCCAGGGAGAGCATTTTGCCGCCGCCTCGTATGCGAACGTATGTTCCCAACACGAGAAGAGAAGGAGGCGGCGATGAATCGCTTCGAGGCTTTTAAGGACATGGAAGACAACTGGCGCTGGCGCCTGATCGGGATCAACGGCCGCGCCTTGGTCAGCTCGGACCAGGCGTTCGACTCTCGGGAGGACGCGGTCGAGGCAGCCACCGCGGTCAAGGCGGAGGCGACCGAGGCCCCGGTCTCGGAAATCCCGGGGGTCGGGCCGAAGGAACTGATCGCCAGCCTGATCAGCCGCGAGGAAGCACGCCGGCTCGAGGTCGCAGTCAACGAAAACCGCCGCTCCACCCTGCGCCGTCCAGCCGGCGCGCGTCGGTCACGGGTGGGCGCCTCGCCGAGCAGGATCAGGGCGGTCGGCTCGCGACGCTCCGGCTAGCCAGAGATCCGTCCATGGTGGCCGTGACCGCGAGGTAGCATCGCCCGATGGCCAGGCTCGGCGCGACGATCTCAGCGGTTCTGCTCGGCGCGGTCGTCTTCTCGACGGCCGTCCCGGGCACGGCCGGCGCCACGCTCGCTTTCACCCGCAACCCGTTCCACCCCGCGGTCTTCGCCGCCCAGGACAACGGCAAGGGAATCCACCGGATCGGCGCCGGCTACGCGGCCCGCGTCAGCCCCGACGGCAACTCGATCGTCTATTACGGCGGCAAGGGCTCGGAAATGGTGATCGCCCCCGCGGCCGGCGGCAAGTCGCGGATCTTGCTCGGCAACTGGCGGGAACCGTTCACCTTCGCCTTCTCACCCGACTCGAAGCTGGTCGCCGCCCTGCGCGGCCACGAACTCGGCAAGCAGACGCTGGTCGTGATCGACCTCGCGACGGGCAGGCAGAAGCCGATCGCGGAGGGCTACTTCGACGGTCTCAGCTTCTCCCCCGACAGCAGCGAACTGGTCTTCTCCAAGTCGGGCCGTGCTTACTCGAGCAAGGGCGACGTCTTCCGTGCCACGGTCGCCGGCGGTAAGCCGCGGGCGATCACCCACGACCACAAGTCGATCGCGCCCCTGTGGGGGCCGCAGGGCCGCATCGTCTTCAACAAGGTGCGCAACCTGAAGAGCCAGTTCGGGCCGAAAGCCGACCTCTACCTGATGAATCCCGACGGCAGCGCCGTCAAGCGGCTCACCCGGACCAAGATCACGCCGCTCCTCTTCGGCCTCAGCGCGGTGCAATGGTCGGCGGACGGCAGCCGCCTGCTGGCCGAGTTCGGCGGCCAGGACACCAGCTACGCGGTCACCGTCAACCCGCGCAGCGGCGCCGAACGCAAGGTGATCCCCGGCGACTTCGAGCAGGGCTTCGTCGGCACCGCCCTCTCCGGGGACGGCAAGTTCGTGCTCGGCTCGACCGGCGGGGCGGAACCCGGTCCCAACCATCACGTCGCGATCGTGCCCTATGGCGGCGGCAAGACGAAGGTCCTCGTCGCCGACGGCTACGAACCCGACTGGAACCGCTGAGACCCGATCCGAGCCGTTAGGGGATGATGGGGCCATGCCCCAACCCCGACGGTCCAAAAAACGCGCCGAGCCCGAGGACCACGGCTGGGTGATCTCGTTCGGCTGCAAGACCGCCGGCGAGCTGCGCCGGCTCAAAGTCGACACCGACCCCTCCTCTGACACGAGGCCGATCGAAGTCCCCTGCCTCTGCGGCGAGGTCCATCGCGTGACCGTCTCGCCCTACCGTCGCCGTCGCTCCGCCGACGAAGCGTTCGACCTCGAGGTCGTCTCGCTCGACGAGCTGCGCAACGACGGCTCCTGAGCCCTAGCCCTTCGCGGGCTTGAGGTTGCCGAGCGCCCCGATCCGGATGCCGAGCCAGGGATAGGTCGCGGTGAAGAGCGTGTTGTCCTGCGGCTGCAGGCCGACCGCCGAGAGCCACAGTTGGTAGACGGGGGCATTGGCGATGCCGCCGTGCAGGCGGCGCCAGACCCGATGCCCGCTGGCGCCGAAGGGCGGCGGCGTGATCGTGTCGGTCCACTCGACGGCGTTGCCGCCCTGGTCGAGCGTGCCCCAGGGCGAGGTCGTCTTCGCCGCGCCGACCGTGCCGAGGCTGCCCTGGTAGATCGAGGCGTAGGTAGTCGGGTCGATGCCCGAAGGGGTTGACGGTCGGCGCAGGCTTCCGCGCCGGACCGCGGCCGGGCACCAGCTCGGCGGCCGTCGTGCCGGAGGCGTGGAAGGTCGCGAGCGGCTGGGTCGCGGAGTTGGTGACTTCGCCGGTGGTCGGGTCGAGCGTGCTCTGGAGGGCGCCGTGGCGGTGCCGTCGCCGAAGACACCGGCGTTGGTCGGGTACTTCCAGTAGGAGTACTGCCGCCGCCGTTCGGGTCGTAGTAGGCGGCCTTGATCCACTCGTTCTGGCTGGGGATGACGAAACCGGTCTTGTGCGAGCGGGTGGCCGCCCGTTCGGTCATGTCGTACATCCCGCTCTCGGTCCTGCGCGAGAGCCGGACGCGGTAGGTGACGTAGCTGAAGGAGCCTTCGCTGCTCGCCTTCTTGGAGAGCAGGCGGCCGTTGTAGAGCGAGTTGGCGAAGCGGGCCGAGCGCAGGAAGTTGGCGAAGCCGTAGGGCTTGTCGGCCCATTCCGGCGAGGCCACCGTGTAGTGGCGGCCGGCGGCGGCGCCGGCGGAGAAGTTGACCTGGCCGAACTTGGGCCAGGCCGAGGAGCTCTCGCTCGTGCTGTAGAGCTTGTGTTTGTTGCCGCCCGCGGGGTCCACCGTGTTGAGGAAAGCCACCCACTGCTCGACCGTGATCTCGAGCTGGCCGATCCCGTAGCGGTACTTGACCCCGCCGATTTCCTGGCAGGCGGGCTTGATTTCGGCGGCTTCCGCACAGGAGCGGTAGATGGCGTCCTTGAAGGGGACGACGCCGACCGAGGGATTGCCCGGCGCGCCGACGCTGACCGTCTTCAGGGTGAGGACCGAGGCGGCCGGTGCAGCCACCGATGCGGCCGGCCCGGCCAGGGCCGCGAGGGCGAACAGGGCGAACGTCGACACGACCAGATTTCTGAGCATGCCGAGCACGCTTGAGCTGTTTTCCATGACCCACCTGTCGACCAACCCCCCGGATTACTTGAACAAGCCGCTACGGTTCCCGCATGCGGGGTGATGCGCTCGGAGATGGCTACGACGTCGTTATCTGCGGCGCCAGCTTTGCCGGCCTCGCGGCCGCCCGCGAGCTGAGCGGCTCGGGCGCCGACGTCCTCATCCTCGACCGCTACCCGATCGGCGCGCGCGCGACCTCGGCCTGCGGCATCCCGACCGACTGGCTGCGCGAACTGGGCATGCTCGACCTGGAGCTGCAGCGATTCGGCGAGCTGGTCGTCCACACGCCGGGATACAGGACCGTCCTCGACCTTCCCTACACCTTCTCGACCTTCAACTACGACGAGATGTGCCACGCCCTCTGGCGCGACTGCGACGCCACCTTCGAGACGGCGACGGTGAGCGGCCGCGGCGCCGAGGTCGACGGCGAGATCACGGTCGATACCGACCGTGGCCCGGTCTCCGCCCCGCTGGTCGTCGACGCGCTCGGCTGGCGACGGATGTTGGCCGGCGACGACGGGTTCCAACCGGTCGAGGCGCCGTTGACGCGGGCGCTCGAGGTCCACCCGCCGGGTACCAGCGACGACCTCGAGGTCTGGGTCGACCGGCGCTACGCGCGGGCGGGCTACGGCTGGTGCTTCCCGGCCGGCGACGAGCTGCGGATCGGCGCCTGCTCCTACGAGCCTCGCTCTCACGTCCGCGAGGGCACCGATCAGCTCGCCGCCGACCTCGACGGCGAGCAGGTTCGCTACCAGGGCAACTGGATCCCGCACCAGATGCGCCCGGTGGCCGAGGGCGGCATCTTCTTCGCCGGCGACTCGGCCGGCCAGTGCCTGCCGCTCACCGCGGAGGGGATCAGAACGGCGCTCTACTACGGCATCGGGCTCGGCCGTGAGCTGCGCGCGGTCTTCGCCGGGCGGCAGACGCGCGAGCAGGCGACCGCGCGCTACGAGGAGCTGGCGAGCTCGCACGCGCGGGGTTTCCGCATCCTGCTCCTCGCCCAGCGGATGATCCCGAAGATCCCGCCGCGGCTGCTCGGCCCGCTCTTCCGCATCTACAAGACACAGGCGCTGATCAAGCTCACCTTCAACGCCTACCTCGAGGTCGCCCCGCCCGGATTCGCCGCCCGCCCGACGGGCGCCGACCTGCCCGAGCACGAGGACGGCGCCCGAGAGCTGACGCTCAGGGCCTGAGCACAGCCCCGCTGCTTAGACCGAAGGCGACCGGGGTAGCAGGTCGGCAGTGGCACTCGCCGACCCGGATCCGAAGCGGCTTTCACCGGACCTTGGACCGGTTCCCGCTCGGGATTGACGACCAACCGCCATTGTCGGCGGCGCGGCGTCCGGGTCGGCGGGCGCCCCTCACCAGGGCGGTCTTTCCTCGCAGTGGAGGTGGCGCGTCTCGATCTCGCCGTCGGCGCCGGGAAGCACGAGCCTGACCCGGCTCGGGTAGCGCTGGGAGCCGCTGCGGCGCTCCGCCGCGACCATCACCTGAAGCGCCATCGCGCTCAGCTCGCGCAGTGGCTGGTGGTCGTTCTGGCGGGTTCCCAGATCGACCTGGGCGAGAGAGTCGAGCCCGGCGAGCCGCAGGCAGTCGATCAACATCGCGATCTCGACTCCGTACCCGACCGGCACATCGAGCTGCCTGAAGAGCGAGCGCTCGATCGCCATCTCGCCGGCGAGCGGCTGGCGGAATCCGGCCAGCTCGGGGAAGTGGAGGTTGAGGAAGGGCCGCGCGGTGAGCTCGGTGACGCGCCCGCCGTCCCCCTGCCTGACCGTTGCCTCGGTCGAGAACGGGCGAGAGAAGCCGCCCTTGACCAGCCGTACCCCATCCTCGAGCAGGAGCGGTCCGAGCAGGCGGGTGACGAAATCGGAGCTGAAGTCCTTGCTGTCTGCGTCGACGAAGACGAGCAGGTCGCGCTCGACGAGTTGGGCGGCGCGCCAGATCGCGTCGCCCTTGCCGCGGCAGGGCCCGAACCGTGCCGCCGTCTCCGACTCGAGGACGACCGTGGCGCCGAGCCCGCGCGCGAGCTCGGCGGTGCGATCGCCAGAGTCGGCATCGATCACGAACAGCTCGTCGATCAAGCCGCGGTCGCGCAGCGGCGCGAGCCGCTCGAGGATCATGCCGATGGTCCCGGCCACGGCCCTCGCCGGGACGATCACGCCGATGCTTCGATCCTTGGCCGCGAGCAGACGCTCGAGCGAGTACCCGGCGCCGTCGTAGGAGCGCTTCTCGATCCACTCGCCGAGCGCCAGATCCTTGGCCAGGCCACGCTCGGCCCGGCCCTCGGTTCGCGCCGACGTCGTCACCCGCACGGGGCTCGGCCGGTGGATCGGGATCGCCGCCTCGACCAGGCGGTCTTCGAGGTCCTGGTCCTCGAGCGCGGTCAACCAGGCCATGCCCTCGACCGCGCGATAGGCGCGCGGCGTGACCCCCAGCGAAGCGCCTGAGAAATGGGCGTGTTCGGCGGGACCGTGGGCCGCGGCGATGCGGGTGCGGGCGACGAGCTCCCGCTGTCGCCGCCGCACGATCTGCTCGGGGAGGCGCGCCGCGCCGGCGAGATCGAGTTGCACATCGCCGCCGATCGCCTCGGCGCCCGCCTCGATCGCCTCGAGCTGGCGGATCAGCCAGTCCTCGGCGACCACCGAGTCGGCGTCGGTCGTCGCGATCAGGCCGCCGGGGCGGGCGGCCTGCTCGAGTCGGGCACAGGCGACGTCCATCCCCGTCGCCCGGGCCGGCCCGGCCCCCTGACCGGGCCCCTCGATCACCCAGAGGCGGAGTCGCGGATGCTCGGCGGCGACCTCCTCCACCGCCCGCGCGGTGCGGTCGACGCAGGCGTCGAGGACGACGATCACCTCGTACTCCGACGGATCCAGCCCGGCCTGGCCCGCGAGTGCCCGGAGACAGTTCCCGATCAACGACTCCTCGTCGCGGGCAGGGACGACGACCGACGCCCGCAGCCGCGCCGCGGGCGAGGCAGGGGCGGCGACAGAGGGGCTGCGGCTCAGCTCCACGAGCCGTGCCTCTCGATCCGCTCTCGTCCGGCCTCGTAATCGTCGTCGCGCTCGTGGGTGAGGACTCCGACGAGCTCGCCCTCGCGGCCGTACCAGGCGGTGAAGGCGCCGTCCTCTCCGTCCTCGAAGCGAAGCTCGTCCCAGCCGTCGCCCCAGCCCGCGTACTTGAGCGTGTGCTCGCCGATCGTCGACCAGAAGCCCGGGGCGACGTCCCAACTCGCCTCGACACCCGCCATCGTCCTACCGGCGACCTCGCCCTGGTTGAGTGCCTCGCCCCAGTGTTCGACCCGCAGCCGGCGGCCGGCCGCGACGTTCTCGGCAACGCTGACGTCACCGGCGGCGAGCAGGCCCGGCAAGGCAGTTCGCATCGAGGCGTCGACCGGGATCCCGTCGTCGGTATCGATCCCCGCCTCCGTGGCGAGCTCATCGTTGCGCGAGATGCCGAGGGCGAGCAGGACGGCATCAGCCTCAACCGTGCGGCCATCCCTGAACTCGATCAGGCCGCCGGGATCGTCCCGTGCGGAGATCTCCGCCGGCTCGGTCTCGGGCAGAAAGTCGACCCCGAGCCGCTCGAGCCAGACGGCGATCCTTCGCGAGACGGGCTCACCCAGGCGCTCGAGCTGGGGGCCTGCCTCGAGCGTCGCGATCGTCACCTTCGCCCTCCGCATCGCCAGTGAGGCAGCCGCCTCGCAGCCGATGAACCCCGAGCCGAGGACCAGGACCCGACAGCCGGCCGCGGGCGCCAATCGATCGGCGTCGTGGACCGTCCTGATCTGCTGGACGAAGGGCAGGTCGACCCCCAGCAGCTTCGGGACCCGGGGCCGGGCGCCGGTGGCGAGCAGGCACTGGCCGAAGCCGTGGGCGACGCCGTCCTCGGCCAGCGCCAGGCCCAGCCCCGGGTCGACCCGCTCGACCCGCGCCCCCTGGACGACCTCGATCTGCCGCTCTCGGTACCACTGCGCCGGCTCCAGCAGCAGGTCGGGACGCTGCGTCTCCCCGCGCAGATATCCCTTGCTCAGCGGCGGCCTTTCGTAGGGCAGCGACGGCTCCCCGGCGAGGATCCGCAGCGAGCCACCGCCGCCCGCCTCCCGGTAGGCCGCCGCGGCGGCCTGGGCGGCAGGCCCGCCGCCGACGATCAGCACGGCGGCTTCGCCGCTCACGGCCGGCTCCAGACGTCGAGGGCGTAGCTCGCCGTCATTTCACCCCGGACCCGCTCCAGGCCGCTGTGGCGACGCAGGATCCGGTGCACCTCCTCGCCGTCGAGCTGACGGCGCGGGTCGGCGCCGAGCCAGTGCACGGCAACCAGAGAGCCGCCCTCGGCGAGCGCCTCTTCGATCCGCCTCAGGCCATCGAGGACGACGGGCTCGCTCCAGTAGTAGAGGAGCTCGGAGCAGACGATCGCGTCGAAGGGACCGGAGGGCATCTGCTCCGGCAGCGTCGCCTGCCGCACCTCGACCCCCGCCTTGCCGGCCAACCTGCGTCGGGCCTCGACGACCGCCGTCGGGCTGAAGTCGAGCGCGAGAAGCGAGTCGCAGCGCGGTGCCAGCAGCTCGGTGAAGACGCCGATCGAGCAGCCGAGCTCCAGCGCCCTTCCCGGCCGCGACGGCAGGGCGGCAGCCGTCTTCGCGTACTTCTCCCGCTCGTAGGTGCTCGTCCCGTATTCCCAGGGATCCGCGGATTCCCCGTAAAGGCGCTCGAAATGCTCGAGCGGAGCTCGGTCGGGCGAGGTGTCGGCGGCACTCATCGCAGCTGCTTCATGCGCTCGGCGCCGGCCCGCGCCAGCAACGGATCGAGGCGGTGCTGGAGGAGGAAGGTCTCGAGATCACGGCGGGCGCGGTCGAGGCGCCCCCCGGTCACGAACGGGGTCGATCCGCAGGCCGCCGCGGCAACGTCGAGCAGGACCCTCGCGGCGCGCTCGATCTCGGCCCGCATCTGGACGCCGAGCGCCCAGAGCTCGGCGCCTGCATCGACCTCCGCCGCTGCCCGCGCCAGCCAGGCCTCGGCGGTCCCGAGCGCCGCCTCGATCCGACCGACGGCAAGCTGGGCGAGCGGCTCGCCGCTGCGCCGGGCGGCCAGTTCCCGCACCGCGGCCTCGGCCGCCGCGTCGATCATTCCGACCCAGCCGGCCGCGGTCCGCATCGCGTCGCGGGAGAACCACGGCTCCCGCCCGAGCTCCCCCGGCTCGCCGAGCACGGCGCGGATCGGCGCCTCGCGGAAATGGACCAGGTGGCTCTCAGAGGCGCGCAGGCCCGCGGCGCGATACCAGTCCCGGTCGATCTCGAGGTGCTCGTCGCAATCGAGGAGGACCAGCCGAGGAGCCGTACCGTCGTCGCTGCCGACCATGACGAGGACCGCGTCGAGGCCGCCGGCGCCCGAGCAGAAAGCCTTGGCACCGCTGAGGACGCTGCCGCCCGAGCCCTCGACGATGCGAGCGGCGGCGACGTCCTCGGGCCCCGGGTCGGCGCCCCAGACCCCGAGCAGCCGCTCCCCCGCCCCGACCGCCTCGAGCTCCTCCTCCCGGAGCGCCGCCGGCGCCGCCACTTCAAGCCGCTCGACCGCGTTCAGATGGCCGTCGAGAATGCGGCCGACAGAGGCGTCGGCAGCGGCGACGCGGCGCACGGTCTCCCACCCCTCGGCGACCGGATCCGTGCGCCGCCAGGCTCCGACCGTCAAGGCCAGGGCGCCCGCCCGGCGCAGAGCGACGAACGCCTCGGCCGGGAAGCGCGGGTGACGATCCAGCGCCTCGGCGCCGGCGGCGATCTCGGCAAGCGCCCCGCCAAGTCTGTCGGGGCGCGGCAGGCGCAATTCGAGCGGGGTCTTGGTGCCGGCGCTCATCGTCCGCTCGCCACAGATGTGCCGGAGAGGCTGGTCGGGTGGAGCCCGGCATCGGCGGCACGATCGAGCAGCGCATCGGTCAACCGCAGCGTCTGCTCGCAGCCGCTGCGGCGGGCGCCGGGCCCGAGCCCGTCGTGCATGAGGACCACGGGCCCTTGGTCGAGAGCGGCCGGTTCGAGCGCGCTGAGCATCCGCTCGCAGCTGTCGCCGCGCCAATCGTGGGTGTCGTGGCTCCAGCCCCAGAGGGCGAGGCCGAACTCCTCGGCGATCGCGGCGGTGGCCTCAGATTCGTCGCCCCACGGGGTGCGCCATGCCCGCGGTGCGGCGCCCAGCCCCGCGAGGGCCGCGAGCGCGGCCTCGACGTCGGCGCGAATCTCGCTCGCGGTCATCTCCGAGTGCCGCCGATGGGCGAAGCAATGGAGCCCGATCTCGTGGCCCCGGCGAGACGCCTCTTCGACCAGGTCGGGACGCCGGAGCGCCGCCGGGCCTTCTACGAAGAAGGTCGCGGGCGCCCCGCGGCTCGCGAGCAGATCGAGGATCGGCTCGGTCCAGGTCGGATCCGGGCCGTCGTCGAAGCTGAGCGCGATCTCGCCGGCGGCGACTGCCTTTCGCATCTGAGCCTGAGCCCGACGCGCTCAGGCGTCGGGGTCCTCGTCGGCGGCGAGCTCGAGTGAGCCCTCGCGGACGCCGCTCAGGTGTCGTTCCTGGATCGGCAGCGCCCAGTCGGTCAGCTCCTTGATCGAGTCATCGCCGGCCTTCTCGTTGACCTTGGCGAGGATCGCCCAGTGCCCGGCCTCGCCGGCCTCGGTCATGATCAGGAACTCGAAGCCGTCGAGCTCGTCGGAGCCCTCGCCGAGGTAGGTCCGCATCATCTCGACGCCCTCGCTCTTGGTTTCAGCGGCCTTCTCCAGGATCGCCGTCTTCTTGCCGTCGATCCGATCGGCGACCTCGGTGCAGCGTCGCTCCGTCTCCTCGGACTCCTCGCGCATCTTGCGCAGCGTCTCCGCCAGTGAGTCGTCGTCGAGCATTCCCTCGACCTTCTTGGTCGCCTCCTGGGCGGCACCGGCAAGCCCGGTCACCTCGGCGAGCTTCTCCTCCATCGTCGTCAGGTCAGCCATCGGTTCCTTTCGTCGCTGCCCGTGAAGCGCAACGGCGGCTTCCCTCGGAGGCATGGTCTGGTCCTCTTCAGCTACCCGACCGTGGCGGCCCTAAGCCTGGGGCCGCCAGGCCTTGGCCAGCGTGACCGTCAGCTCGGTGCCCTGGCCGCGGGCGCTGAAGAGGCTGAAGCTGCTCGACAGGGCGCCGATCAGGAGCAGGCCCATGCGCAGGCCGCCGGGGTCGATCGGGCCCGGTCGGATCCCGGCGCCGTAGTCGCGCACGACGAGCTTGATCGAGGCGTCCTGCTCGAGCATCTCGACCTCAAGGAAGCCTTCGCCAGGGGTCGGGTAGGCGTGGCGGACGACGTTGCCGCAGGCCTCGGAGACAACGGTCTTGAGGTCGTCGATGCCGACCCCCGCGACCCCGATCTGCTCGGCGTGCTCGGCCACCGCCTCGCGTACGACGGCGACGTTCTCGGGCTCGGCGGCCAGCGCCAAGCGAAGCGGCTCCTGGGTCTGCATGTCCTGCATCCTCTGCGTCGGGGAAACCTTGCGGGGCTGACCCCCGGATACCCCGAACCCGATTCGCCAACCCTCGGAGATCGAGAGGCTGGCCGCTCGGTCGACCTACTCGGCGCCGACCAGCCCGTGCTTGTAGGCGTAGCCGACCGCCTGGCCCCTGTCGCGGGCGCCGATCTTGGCGAAGAGATGGTTGACGTGGCTCTTGACGGTCGCCGGCGAGACGACCAGGCGATCGGCGATCTCAGCGTTGGAGAGACCGGCGCCGATCAACCCGAGGACCTCGGCCTCGCGGGCGGTGAGGCCGTCGGGGAGCTGCTCGACTGCTTCATCCGCGATCGGCGCGGGCGCGGCGGTCACCGCCTCGACGATCTTGGTCTGGATCGCCTCGTCGAGGCTGGCCTCCCCGCCGGCCACACGGGCGATGGCGGCGCCGATCTGCTCGGCGCTGGCGTCCTTGGTCAGGTACCCGCGGGCCCCCGCGCGCAGCGCGCCGAGCACCGACTGCTCGTCGGCGTAGGTGGTCAGCGCGATCACGCCGACCTCGGGCCGGCTCGCCGCCAGCCGCCGGGTCGCCTCGATCCCGTCGAGCCGCGGCATCCGCAGGTCCATCAGGACGACGTCGGGGGCGAGGCGCTCGGCCAGCTCGACCGCCTCCTCGCCGTCGACAGCGGTGGCGACGACCTCGACTCCGTCGAGCAGCTCGAGGATCAGCGCCAGCCCGTCGCGGACCACCCGCTGGTCATCGGCGAGCAGGACGCGGACCGCAGCGGCGTCGGCGGGACCGGCACTCATGCCGGGTCGCCCTCGGGCAGCCAGAGCGAGACGCGGAAGCCGTCCTCGGTTGGCCCGGCCTCGAGGCTGCCGCCGAGCAGCTCGGCGCGCTCGCGCATGCCGCTCACCCCGTAGCCGGCGCCGGCATCGCTCAACGGCCCGGAACCCGGCCGGCGGCGGGAGTGGCCATGGTCGGCGACCTCGAGCCGGGTGCCGTCCCCGGCGTAGGCGAGGCGGATCTCGACCCGCTCGGGCGTGGCGTGCTTGCGGACGTTGGTCAGCGCCTCCTGAGCGGTGCGGTAGATCGCCAGGCTGGCGTCGGAGGCGAGCGCGTGAGGCTCGCCGTCGACCTCGAGCCGGCAGGTCACGTCCTGCTCCGCGGCGAAGCTCTCGGCCATCTTCGCCAGCCGCTCGGGCCCGGGCAGGTCGTCGCCGCGCAGCGCCTCGATCGCGTCGCGCGCCTCATCAAGGCCGGAGGTGGCGTGCAGGTGCGCGCGTTCGATCGCCTGCTCCAGGTCTGGAGCGGCCTCGTGCTTGCGGGCGAGCAGGCGGGCGCCTTCGAGCTCGACCGCGAGCGCCGAGAGCGAGTGGGCGAGGACATCGTGCATCTCGCGCGCGATCCGGCCGCGCTCGGCCAGCGCCGCGGCTTCCGTGCGCGCGGCCATCGTGCGCTTCTCCTCGTCGAGCAGCTCTCGCTCGCGCGCCTGCCGTTCCTCGCCGACCCGGGCGAAGCGCGAGATCATGAAGGTGAAGGCGAATCCGAGCAGCGCCCAGGCGCCGGTGAAGAGCCGATCGGAGGCGCCGACCCCGATCACGCCGAGGACGAGGGCGGCGAGCGGCACGGTGACGAAGAGCGCGTTGCGCACCGGCAGCCGGCGGGCGGCGATCCCGACCGCGATGTAGCAACCGACCACGGCCGTGCCCCCGGGCTGGACGATCGCGACCGCGACCGAGCAGATGCCGAGCCCGAGGGTGAAGGTGGTGACCCAGCGGATCGTCGCCGGATGGCGGCTGAACTCGATGTAGAGCAGCACGGCGAGGGCGACGAGAGCCAGCGGGGCGACCAGGCCCGCGCCGTGCAGGGCCGGTGTCGGGATGTGGATGACGAGACCGGCGGTGAGCAGGGCGGCGGCGCCGATTCCGACCGCGATCCGCGCCCTGTTGCTGCGGTTGGCCCGTCGCACGATGCTCAGCTCGGGCGCCGGCGAGTCGTCCCAGAGTGAGGCGAGCACGCTCTTCGGGCCGGCGGCGGATTCGCTCATCGACAAAGCGTAGGAGCTTCGGACCCCGATTACATCGGCCCCTGGGTGGATCGGCCCCGGTCCGCCTCCACCCCCAGGGGCAGGTCGAAGTTCGGCGCTGAGGCCGATGACGGAGGAGGCCGACCGGCCTAGATTCTGGGCCATGCAAACGACAAGGCAGCCTCCCGCTTCGACCGAAACCACCGACCGCCCGGCCCCGTCCGATCTCCGCGGCGCCCGGCCCGAGTCCGAAATCGCGATCTCGGCCCGCGGCCTGCGCCGTTCCTTCGGCGAGGTCGAGGCCGTCGCCGGTGTCGACCTCGAGGTCCGCCGCGGCGAGATCTTCGCCTTCCTCGGCCCCAACGGCGCCGGCAAGACGACCACGGTCGAGATCCTCGAGGGCTTCCAGAGCGCAGACGCCGGCGAGGTCCGGGTCCTCGGCGCCGACCCCGCCGAGGCGCCGCGCTCCTGGCGCGAGCGGGTCGGGATCGTCCTCCAGGAGTCGCCGGGCGAGGTCGAGCTCAAGGTGCGCGAGTGCATGGAGCTCTACGCCGGCCTCTACAGCGATCCGCGGCCGATCGACGAGACCCTCGACCTGGTCGGCCTGCGCGGTGACGAGGAGAGGTTCGCCGGCGCCCTCTCCGGCGGCCAGCGACGACGCCTCGACGTCGCCCTGGCGCTGATCGGCGACCCCGAGCTGCTCTTCCTCGACGAGCCGACCACCGGTTTCGACCCGGCCGCCCGGCGCGACGCCTGGGAGATGCTCGACGGTCTCCGCGACCTCGGCAAGACGATCTTCCTCACCACCCACTACATGGAGGAGGCGGAACGGCTGGCCGACCGGATCGCGGTGATCGTCGCCGGCTCGATCGTCGACCAGGGGACGCCGAGCACGATCGGCAGGCGTGACAGCGCCGAGACCGAGATCAGCTTCGCGCTCCCCGCAGGGATCGCCGTCACCGACCTGCCGGCGGACCTGCTGGCGCTGGTCGAGAGCGCGGCCGGCGAGCGCAGGGTGCTGATGCGCAGCGTCGCCCCGCTGCCCAACCTGCAACGGCTCGGCGCCTGGCTCGACGGGCGCGGCCTCGAGGTCGCCGAGCTCGAAGTCCACCGCCCCAGCCTCGAGGACGTCTACCTGGACCTGACCCGCAGTGAGACCCGAAAGGAGCGCAGCTGATGGAGCTCGTTCTACACACCACCCGGTACGGCCTGCGCGCCTTCCGCCGCAACCGCAAAGCGCGATTGATGACTCTGGTCTTCCCCCTGATCCTGCTCGTCATCTTCGACGGCGTCTTCCAGGGCGGGCAGACCAGCGTCAGCGGAGTCGAGGTCGACTACGGCGCCTTCTTCGCCCCCAGCGTGATCGTCTTCACCCTGACGACGACGACGCTGGCGATGCTGATCGCCACCGTCGTCTCCCAACGCGAGCTCGGGGTGCTCAAGCGGCGCCGGGCCACCCCCCTCCCCTCCTGGGTCCTGGTCGCCAGCCAGTCGCTGACCGTGATCGCGATGTCATACGTCTCGATCGCGATCCTGCTCACCGTCGCCGGGGTCGCCTTCGGCACGACGGTGCCGATCGCCGGCGCTCCTACCCTTTTCGCGGCGATCCTCTTCGGCAGCTTCGCCTTCTGCGGCCTCGCCTACGCGCTGAGCACGTTCGTCGACTCCGCCGACTCGGCACAGCCGCTGATCCAGATCGTGATGATGCCGCTCTTCTTCATCTCCGGGGTATGGGTGCCGAGCTCGCAGCTGCCCGACTGGCTCAACACGGTCGCCTCGGTCTTCCCGATCGAGCACGTCGCCGACCTCGTCCACCGCTCGTTCGTCGGCGCGGTCGCGACCGGGCCGGTGCTGGCGGACCTAGCCGTGCTGGCACTCTGGGCCGCCGCCGGCGGCGCGATCGCCGCCAGGCGCTTCGTCTGGATGCCGGCGAGGAAGGGCTGACGGCGATGCTCCTCCTGGTCACCGGCGCAAGCGGGGTCGGCAAGTCGAGCGTCAGGGAACTGGTCTCCGAGAAGCTCGAGCCGGCGGTCAGCTGCGTCGAGCTCGGCGACGTGGTGCGGATCCCCCCGATCCCGGACCTGGCCTGGCGTCAGCGCTCGGTCGAGACGGTCGTCCGCCGCGCGCTCGAGCTGCAGGGCGAGGGCAGGCACCTGCTGCTCGCGGGCGATCCGGTCGCACCCGGCGAACTGCTCGCCGCCCCTTCCGCCGACGCCCTCGACGGCCTCGCGGTCCTGCTCCTCGACTGCGACGCGACGGCGCAGAGGAAGCGCCTGGAAAAGCGCGGCGACCCGCCCGAGGCGCTGCCGCACCACCTCGCCTTCGCCGAGTGGATGCGCCGCCATGTCGACGATCCGAGCTGGCGCCCGGAAGTGATCACGACCGGCGGCTGGGCGGGGTTGCGCTGGGACCGCTGGTCAGACTGGGAGCGTGGCGATCCGCGCTGGCGCTTCCAGGTGATCGAAACTACGGGCGCGACGATCGAGGAGGTCGCCGCCGAGACCTTGAGCTGGGCGGAGGAAGCCCTGGCGCAGGGAGTGGCGCGCGGCGACCATGCTCACTGCGGGCAGGGGAGCCAGGGCTGAGCGAAGAGGTCGTAGGACTTGCGGATCGCGCTGAACTCGATCGCACGGGCCTTGTCGCAGTATTCGGAGGGCTGCGATTCGTACTCGGCCTCGAAGACCGCCTTGCCCTGGCGGATGAAGGTGCGGTAGCTGCCGCACTCTTCGTAGTGGAAGCACTCCTCGACGATCGCGAAATCGAAGTCGCCGACCAGCTGCGCCGCCTGCGGGCCGTCGTTCTTGAGCGCGACCGACATCCCACGGGCGTGGACGCGCCGCGCGACCCAGCGGTTGAAGCGCAGCTGCGCCGCCTTCGAGATCGGGAAGCCGGTCTTGTTTTCCCAGCCGGCGAGGTTGTCGGGCTCGACCGCGTCGAAGCCCTTGCGGGCGCAGGTCGCGAAGCGCTTTTCGAGCTCGGGGGCGAAGGAGCGGAAGCGGCGGACGTCGAGCCAGCGCTCGTCCGGGAAGCCTTCGTAGCGGCGGCCGATCACCGAACGCGGGAACTCGCCTGCGTCGGGCCGGTAGCTCTCCCAGCTGCCGACGTCGAGGTAACAGATCACCCTGCGGCCGAGGCGGTGCAGGGCGGCGACGGTCGCGGCGCTGGTTTCGAAGCCGTCGACGTCGTAGACCGGGGCGGCGATCCCGGTGTCGATCCTGCCCTGCAGCTGCCACTGCCAGGGCCTGGTCGTCGGCGACGGCAGCCAGAGCCCGGCGCCGGAGGAGGCGCGGGCGGCGCGCTCGCCGCCGCGGCCGTCGCCGGCCTCGCAGTTGTGGGCCTTGCCGAGGCCGGGGCCGCCGTCGCAGTAGTCGTGGCCCGGGCCGCCGTAGAGCTGGTCGGCGCCGGGGCCGCCGAAGAGGCGATCGTCGCCGGGGCCGCCGTGGCAGCCGTCCTGGCCGGGGCCCATGTAACAGACGTCCCGCCCGGGCCCGCCCCAGCAGCCGTCGCTGCCGGTGCTGGTCCGGCAGTAGTCATCGCCCGGGCCGCCGACGCAGTCGGTGTTGCGCGGGCCGCTGATGCAGATGTCGTCGCCCCCGCCGCCGACGCAGCGGTTGCGCCTGGTGCCCCCCGGGTAACAGGTGTCGCGCTCGCCGTTGCCGATGAACTTGTCCTCGCCGCCGTGCAGAAAGACCGTCAGCGGCAGCGGCAGCCGGTTCGTCACTTCGACCAGGTCACCCGAGTCGCCCATCTCGACTTCGACCCGGGAGACCCCCGCGAGCGGGCAGACGGCGCCGCCGCGGCCGCCGCTGAAATGGCAGCCGACCGGCCGGCGGCGGGCCATGAAGCCGTCGACGAAGAGATCGCCGCCACTGCTGCCGATCGAGAGGTGCGAACCCGAGGCGGCGCCGTAGACGACGACTCGGCCGGCGGGCGCCGCGGTCGCCGTGGCGGCTGCCAGGAAGCAGACGGCGACAAGGAGGAAGGCGGTCGTCGCTCTGCCGATCGGGCTCCTCACCCCTCGAAGAAATAGCATCAGGCCGTGATCTACCTGCTGCGCCACGGCGATGCGGAGGACGGGGATGGCGACGACGACGCCCGCCGGCTGACCGCCAAGGGCAAGCGCCAGGCCCGCGCCGCGGGCAGCGCCCTCGCCGCCGCCGGCGCCGAGATCGAGACCTGCATCGCGAGCCCGAAGGCACGGGCGGCGGAAACGGCGTCGATCGCCGCCGAGGCGCTCGGGGTCGAGCCGGAGACGGCCGAGGAGCTGCGCGGCGGCCGTTTCAACGCCGAAGGGCTGGCCGCGGGCCGGGGCGACACGCTCCTGGTCGGGCACGAGCCCGACTTCTCGGCCGAGGTCGCCCGCCTGACCGGGGCGCGGGTGAAGCTGAAGAAGGGCGGGCTGGCGATCGTCGACGGCTCCGTCCTGCTGGCGCTGCTGCGCCCCAAGGAGCTGGCGGCGACGGCCGCCGAGAAGGAGGCGGCGCTGTGAGGCTCTGCCGGTTCGAGGACGGCGGGCGGGTCGGCCGCGGACGGGTCGAGGGCGAGGAGGTCATCGAGCTCGACGGCGGCTCCGCCCGCCCGCTCTCGGAGGTGCGCCTGCTGAGCCCGACCGTGCCGAGCAAGTACCTGGCGATCGCCCTCAACTACGCCGACCACATCGCCGAGAGCGGCATGGAGGCGCCCAAGGTGCCGATGTTCTTCAACAAGCAGGTGAGCTGCGTCGGCGGCCCCGGCGACCCGATCCACATGCCCAAGGTCTCCGACAAGCTCGACTACGAGGGCGAGCTCGCGGTCGTGATCGGCGAGCGCTGCCGACACGTCACGCCGGAGCAGGCCCGCGGCATGATCGCCGGCTACACGATCGCCAACGACGTCTCGGTCCGCGACTGGCAGATGAAAGCGATGACGATGACGATCGGCAAGTCGTTCGACACCCACGGCCCGCTCGGCCCCTGGATCGTCAGCCTCGACGAGCTCGGCGACCCGCACTCGCTCGGCATCCGCACCTTCGTCAACGACGAACAGCGCCAAGACGGCAACACCAGCGACATGGTCTTCGACAGCTTCGAACAGGTCTCCCACCTCTCCGAAGCCTTCACCCTCGAGCCCGGCGACGTGATCGCCACCGGCACCCCGGCCGGGGTCGGCTCCGCCTACAAGCCCTTCCCCGAGGGCTTCCTCAAGGTCGGCGACGAGGTCCGGGTCGAGATCGACGGCATCGGCGAGCTGCGCAACACCGTGATCGCGGAGCCCGACGGCTTCCTCGCGCCCATCCAGGGCTAAGGCCTGACCCGGTCGCGGCCGGGCCCGCCGAGAGCGCGATCCTTGCCCGGGCCGCCGAAAAGGTGGTCCGCGCCTCCGCCGCCGATGAGCCGGTCCCAACCCGGGCCGCCGAAGATCCAATCGTTGCCCGCATCGCCTTCGAGGCGGTCGATGCCGGCGCCCCCGTAGATCCGGTCGGCGCCCGCTCCACCACTGACCCGGTCGTCGCCGGGCCCGGCGCAGATCAGGTCATCGCCGCCGCCGCCGCTGATCCTGTCCCTTTCGCGGGTGCCGACGATGACATCGGGCCCACTGGTCCCGACCGCGACCGCCGGGGCGGTTTCGAGCGTCGACCTCCTGACCGCGACTTCGGTCGGATTGCTGCCCCGGCAGGTGACCCTGGGCAGAAAGGCGAGGCCGAATTCGCGGTCGAGGCCTGCGGTCGAGAAGACGCTGACGTAACTCGAGGTCCCGATGTACCCGTTGTGCCCTCCGAGGCTGCCGACGGCAAAAACCCGACCGTCCGCTTGCACGCCTACGACGTACCCCGCCGGGCCGCCGATCGTGCTGGAGATCAGCACCCCGGCAGGGGTGAACTCCTGGATGCAGGGCGGGTCATGGAACTCCGAGCTGCCGGTGATGAGGTTCCCGTCGGGCTCGACCGCGATTTCGCCCCCGCACTGGCTCGCCCCGGGCGGCGGTTTGACCCCTCCCCCGTCGAAGCCGGCGTCGACTTCGCCGTTCGGCTCGAGCCGGATCAGTTCAGAGGGATTCGGTGCCCGGTAGATCGCTGGCCGCCGGGCCGTGACGACGGCCGCACCGTGCGCCTGAACCGCAA
The DNA here is from genome assembly GCA_963836415.1 of uncultured Solirubrobacterales bacterium. Classification (GTDB taxonomy): domain Bacteria; phylum Actinomycetota; class Thermoleophilia; order Solirubrobacterales; family 70-9; genus VRUE01. The sequence goes on along the minus strand of CAWIJE010000003.1, from coordinate 325,518 downwards.
GCCCATCGACTCCTGTCCAGTAGCCGGGGTTCGTTTCTTCCGGGGTCGGGATCGCGCCGATCCCACCCTTGCCGAACCCTTCGTCCTTCTGTCCCTCGGGCAGCAGGCGCAGAACGCCTGCGCCGCGATGGGGGTCTTTGCCAAAGACCCCCGCGAGGTAGATCCGGCCATCCGGTCCGACGACGGGCCCGGCTTCGGGTTCGAGCAATCCGCTCAGCGCCGGTGGTTCGAAATGCGGATCGGGGCTGCCGTCCGATTCGGTCCGCACCAGGCGCGACCCGCCCAACCCGCCGGGCCCACCCTCGACCAGGACGACCAGGCCGCCGGTCGGGAGGGCGTCGATCCCGTGGATGAACTGGGCGGCCAGCAGTTCCAGGCCGCCCACTCCGAAGCTCTGGTCGAGGCTGCCGTCTGACTGGAGCCGGACCAGGCCGCTGAAGCCCTCCTCGCCGTTGCGGAGCGCAGCGGAGACACCGACCGTGATCGTCCCGCCCTGACCCAGGACGATCGCGGTCGGGTTTCCCTGCCCCCCGGGAAGCTTGACCTTGAGGATTCCGTCGCCGCCGCCGAAGCCTGAATCGAGCTGCCCCTTCGGGTCGAAGCGGGCGACGACAACTTCGGATTCGCAGGGCGGCCCTTCGACCGTCCGTGTGCAATCGGCGGTCGTCCCTGCGGTGACGACCTTGCCGTCGAGCTGAGAGGCGGCGACCGTGATCTGGTTGAAGTGCCCGAACGAGTCGGTCGTGGCCGCCGAGGCGACGAAGGCGTTGAACGCGATCAGCGCCGCGCAGAGCGCCAGCCCGCCGAGCAATGCCGCGCGGCGGCGGCGGCCGAGATCGATGTTGGCGTCTGCCGAAGCCATTGCCCTTCCAACAACGGGGCGAGCGAGAAGTACCGGGATCGGCGAGGCCCTAGCTGAGCAGCTCGATCAGGCCGCGGAGGATGAGCAGGGCGCCGATCACCGTCGCGCCGATCACCGCCGCCCGCCTGCCGTTGCGGCCGAGCCACTCGCGGAAATCGACCACGGCGCGCGCCGTGCGCTCCGGGGCGAACGCGTATCCGAGCAGCGGGATCTCGAGCAGGAGCTGCTGAATGATGCAGAAGCCGAGCACGAGCAGCGTCATCGCCACCGGGTCGGCGTCCAGCTTCGCGATCCGGTCGAGGCCGGTCAGGTAGGAGACGCCCGGGAAGCTGAGGATGACGCCGACGAAGAAGGTGATCCGGGGGTCGCCTCGCCCCAGCAGCCTTTCCGGCAGCGATTTCTTATCGCCCTTCTCCGCCGTCTTCTCCTCCTTGCGACGGCGCCTGCGCTCCCTCAGGGACTCGGTCCGGCCGCCGCCGAGGACGTAGGCGGCGAGCAGGGCGATCGCGCCGACGACCAGGTCCTCGATCGGGCTCAGAGTTTGCTTCGCGGTGCTGACGCCGGCGCTGTCGTTGATCGAGAAGACGATCAGCAGGCCGACCGTGATGCTCGTCGTGAAGGCGCCGAGCAGGTAGCCGAGCATCAACTTCTTCGTGTCCGGCAACAGCATCATCACCGTCGCCGCGGCCAGCAGGGTCGGGTTGACCATGGCCAGGAGCGACAGCAGGAAGATGCTCACCAGGTCGCCCACGCCCGCCCATTCTTACTGGAAGAATGGACGCGTGAGGCAACGGGTCACCGTGATCACCCTGGGCGTCGCCGACCTCGGCCGCGCGCGGGCCTTCTACGAAGCGCTCGGCTGGCAGACCGGTGCCGGCAAGGAGGACGACGTCGTCTTCTTCCAGAGCGGCGACATGGTGCTGGCGCTCTGGGACCGGGCGCGGCTCGCCGAGGACAGCGGGGTCGAGGACGGCGGCGGCTGGGGCGGCGTGACGCTGGCGCTCAACCTGGGCGCGCCGGGCGAGGTCGACGCCGTGATCGAGGAGGCCCGGGCGGCCGGGGCGACGATCCCGCGCGAGCCCGGCGAGACCTTCTGGGGCGGCTACACCGGCATCTTCATCGACCCCGACGGGCACCCCTGGGAGGTCGCCCACAACCCGCACTGGACGCTCGACGACGAGGGCGGCGTCAGGCTTGGCTGACTCGCGGGAGCGGCTCGCCCACCTCAATCTCGCCGACAGCTCTCGCCGCCTCTTCGAGCTCGATCCGCAGGCGCGGATCGACGACCGCGGCGAGTGGGTCTTCGGCGCCGCCAGGCCCGACCACCCGGTGATGTCGAACGCGGTCTTCCGCCTCGACGACGACGCCGACCCGGAGCGCATGATCGTCGAGGCCCGGTCCTTCTTCGGCGGGCTCGGACGCGGCTTCAGCGTCTGGGCGCGGGGCGGTCTTGGCGCTGACGACGATCTCTTCGAGGCGGCCGCCGGCGCCGGCCTGCAGCAGGTCTTCGCGATGCCGGAGATGGTTCTCAGCGGGCGGGCGGAGGAGCCCCCCGCGGCGCCAGGAGTGGAGCTGCGCCGCCTCGGCACCGCCGAGGCGGCGGAGGACTACTGGCGAATCGCGAAGGCCGCCTACGCCGACCTCGGCTTCCCGCCCGAGATCTTCGCCCACAACGAAGAGCACGAGCTGCTCTGGGCGCCGGACACCGTCGCCTTCCTCGCCGACCTCGACGGTGAGCCGGTCGCGATCGCGATGACGATCGTCAGCCACGGCGTCGCCGGCATCTACTGGGTCGGAAGCCTGCAGCGGGCCAGGGGCAACGGCCTCGGCCGGGCGGTGACGGCCGCCGCCACCAACGCGGGGCTCGAGCTCGGCGCCGATTTCGCCTCCCTGCAGGCCTCGCCGATGGGCCGGCCGATCTACGAGGCGATGGGCTACGAGACGATTTACGAGTACCGATTGCTGCTGTCGGCGGCGCCCTAGCCGCCGGCCCCGGCGGGGCGCGGCGGCCCCTCGGCCGCCGCCGTCAGGGCTTGAGGCTGAACGGCGGGTAGCGGTCGGTGACCAGGAGCACGGAGTAGGCCGAGACCCGCAGCGCCCAGCGGTGCACGCCTTCGACGAAGCTGAAGATCCCGCGTGGGTAGCGGCCGGTGAAGAGGATCGCGAACCAGGCGCCGATCAGGGCGAAGAAGACGCCGATGTAGAGGAAGAAGAGCACGATGTAGTGGGGGATCGCGAGCAGCCACTTGACCAGCGGCATGCCGCGCCCGAGGTCGTTCTCGACGTCGGGATAGGGGAAGTCGACGTGGACCGCCTGCTGCTCGTCGGTCGAGGGATAGGCGTCGTCCATCAGCGACATGTAGATGTAGAGGCGGGTCGTGAAGCGGGTCAGTTCGAGGTTCCAGTCGAACCACCAGCGCGGGTATTTCTGGCGGAAGAGGATCATCAGCACGGTCGGCAGGAAGACCAGGGCGCCGCCGGCGACGGCTCCGTATTCGCCGCTGGTGTAGGCGTGGACGAGCAGCCCGGCGACGATCGCGATCGGGATCACGGTGAAAATCCGGAAGAAGGTGGTCAGTCGGTTGAGGTCCCTGTCCGGGTAGTCGACCGAGAGCGAGACTGGGTATGCGGCGGTTTCCAAGTCGTTCTCCTTGTAGGAATCGGCACCAGTGTCGCCCACCGTCCGGCGGCAATTCGAATAGCCTCCCGGGCCGATTTCACGAACCAAAGGAGAGCGCGAACTGATGGGACTTCTCGATGGGAAAGCGGCGATCGTCACCGGATCGGCCCGGGGCATCGGCAGGGCGACCGCCGAGCTGTTCGCCAGTGAGGGCGCCAAGGTCTTGATCAACGACCTCGATGCGGACGTGGCCGAACAGACGGCCGGCGAGATCGACGGTGAGACCGCCGTCTTCGCCGGCGACCTGACCCAGGCCGACGCCGCCGACAAGCTCGTCGCCGCCGGCGTCGACGCCTTCGGCGCGATCGACATCGTCGTCAACAACGCCGGCTACACCTGGGACGGGGTCGCCCACCGGATGACCGACGAGCAGTTTCAGGCGATGCTCGACATCCACACCGTCGTCCCCTTCCGCGTCGCCCGGGCCCTCGCCCCGCACTGGCGCGAGGCGGCGAAGGCCGAGCGCGGCGAAGAGAAAGAGGTCTTCCGCAAGCTGATCAACGTCTCCTCGACCTCGGGCACGATGGGCAACGCCGGCCAGGTCAACTACTCGGCGGCGAAGATGGCCGTCGTCGGCATGACCAAAACGCTGGCCAAGGAGTGGGGCCAGTTCAAGATCAACGTCAACGCCGTCGCCTTCGGCTTCGTCGACACGCGGCTGACCGCGGCCAAGGAGGAGGGTGGCGAGATGACCGCCCCCGGTGGCGAGAAGATCGAGCTCGGCATCCCCGAGCAGATGCGCGCGATGGCCTCGGCGATCATCCCGCTCGGCCGCCCCGCCTCCCCCGAGGAGGCCTCCGGCCCGGTCCTCTTCCTCGCCTCTCCGCTCGCCAACTACGTGCACGGCCAGGTCCTCAACGTGACCGGTGGCATGTTCGGGGGGATGTACACCTGAGCGACGCGGCGCCTGCGCGCAGGACGCCTCGCTATCTCGACCTCGGGGACCACGTCTGGCCCCTGACCCGCCGCTTCATGGGCGCCCACACCTTCCTCTACCAGAGGACGGGTGGGCGCCTGGGGCACACGATCCCCGGAGTGCCGGGCAAGATGCTGCTGCTCGACCACGTCGGCGCCAAGAGCGGCACCCGGCGCACCTCGCCGCTGCTCTACGTCCGCGACGGCGACGACCTCGTCATCGTCGCCTCGAAAGGCGGCTTCCCCAAGCACCCCGCCTGGTACCACAACCTGGTGGCGAATCCGGACACCGAGGTCCAGGTCGGCTCACACCACCTGCCGGTCCACGCCCGGGTCGCCAAGCCCGAGGAGCGGGACCGCCTCTGGAAGCTGGCGGTCGCCGGCTACCACGGCTACGACGACTACGCCGCCCGCAGCAAGGGCCGCGAGATCCCCCTCGTCATCCTCGAGCCCCGCAAGTAGCGGCCGCGGCAGAGGGAACGCTCAGCCCTTCTGCGGACGCGCGGCCTGCGGCCGCGCTGAGTGTCCGCAGAAGGGCTACGCGCCCCCTCTGTCCCTTCGCTCCTCAGCTACTGGAGTTCCCGCCTCGTCGGCGATCGCGTCGGGGGGCCACGGGCCGGCCCAGTTGTCGCGGCCGCCGTCGATCGTGATCGTGGTGCCGGAGAAGAAGTCCCCGGCGGGCGAGGCGAGATAGGCGACGAGCCAGGCCATCTCCTCCGAGCGCCCGGCGCGGCCGATCGGGATCGAGCGCTCGAGGTTGTCGACGACGACCTGCGGATACTTGGTCAGCAGCGTCTCGGTCGCGAACTGCCCGGCGGCGAGGGCGCAGGTCTTGATCCCGAACCGCGCCCACTCGGTGGCCAGGGTGCGCATCATGTTCTCGACCGCGGCACGGGCGGCGCCGGAGTGGACCATGCCCGGCATCCCGTTGTGCGGCGAGAGCGTCACGCTGAGGACCTTGCCGCCCCCCTGCGGGATGAAGGCCTTGGTCGCCGCCGCGTGGGTCATCAGCCAGGTGCCCTGGACGTTGAGGTCGATCACGGTGCGAAAGCCTTTCGGCGTGATCGCCTCGGCGGGGCTGAGGAACTGGCCACCGGCGTTGTTGACGAGCACGTCGAGCCGCTCGTGGCGCTCGAGCAGGCCGTCGAAGAAGGCGGCGACGGCATCCTCCTCGCGGATGTCGAGCACCTCGTGCTCGAAGCTCCCGCCGAGCTCCGCGGCGAGGGCGGCGGTCTCCTCGAGCGGCTCGACCCGCCGGCCGCAGCCGACCACGATCGCGCCCAGCCGGCAGAGCTCGAGCGCGGTCTCACGGCCGAGGCCGGAGCCCGAGCCGGAGACGACGCAGACCTGGCCCTCGAGCAGGCCGGGCCTGAAGACCCGCGAATCGGAGGATTCAGCCATCGCGGGGCAGCCTATATAGGGCGATCGCGGCGTAACCTGCGCCGAGATGAAGGTTCACGTCGAGGCCAAGCCACTGAACGAACCGCTGGCCGGAGGCAGCCGCGGAGCGACGGTCGTGGTCGAACCGCTGATCGCCGGCCACGTCAACTGGTCGCGCTCGATGATGGAGAGCCCGGGCGGCCCCTTCCTGCAGCTGAAGCTGGCGCGGGCCCTGATCACCGGGCAGCCGCTGATGAGCGTGCCCTGCCCGGCCTTCCTGATCCGCCACCCGAGCGCCGGCGCGATCCTGGTCGACACCGGGCTGCATCCGTCCATTGCGACCGACGGCAGAGAGAACTTCGGCCGGCTCGGGGTGCGCTTCGGCAAACCGACGCTCGAGCCCGGCGAAGACGTCCCGGCCCAGCTGCGCAAGCGCGGCCTCGACCCCGGCGAGGTGCCGATCGTCGTCATGACCCACCTCCACCTCGACCACAGCTCGGCGATCTCCGAGTTCCCGCAGGCCACCTTCGTGATCAGCGAGGAGGAGTGGAAGGCGGCCAGCGTCGGGCCCAAACCGCTGCTCAACGGCTACCGCCGCGCCCACTTCGACTACGCCTTCGACTACCGCACGATCGACTTCGACGGAGGAGAGGTCGACTCCTACGCGAGCTTCGGCCGCACTCACGACCTCTTCGGCGACGGCGCGGTGCGGCTCGCCTACACGCCCGGCCACTCGGCCGGCCACATCTCGGTCATCTGCCACCTGAAGGAGCGCGACTTCGTGATCGGCGGCGACGCCACCTACCTGGAGGGGCAGCTGAGCGGCGACGCCCCCCTCGCCCCGCGTCCGGCCGACGCCCATCGCTACCGGCGCTCGCTGCAGGAGCTGAAGCTGTTCGGCCGCGAGTTCCCCGACGCGGTCGTCACCCCCGGGCACGACCCGGACTTCTTCTCGCGCCTCGACGCCCGCTACGAGTAGCTCAGCCGGGGCCGGGCTCGTCGGCGACCTTGCCGCTGAACCCGGAGGGCGGGCCGTGGCCCTCGCCCTCGACGTCGATTTCGGGAAGGATCTTGTCGAGCCACTTGGGCACGTGCCAGACCCGATCGCCGAGCAGCAGCATCAGCGCCGGCAGGAGGACGATGCGGACGACGGTGGCGTCGAGCAGGACGGCGACCGTGAGGCCGATGCCGAGCTGGCTGACGGTCGCGATCGGCGCCGCGGCGAAGGCGATGAAGACCGCCATCATGATCGCGGCGGCGCCGGTGATCACCCGGGCCGTCTTCTCCAGCCCGTGGCCGATCGCTTTCGCGTTGTCGTGCTCGACGTCGTAGCTCTCCTTCATCCGCATCAGGAGGAAGACGGCGTAGTCGATCGATAACCCGAAGACGACGCCGAACATCGCCACGGCGCCGATCGCATCGACGTAGGTGTGGCCCCCTCCCGGGTAGCCATGAGGCACGTTGAAGAGCAGGACGATGACGCCGAAGGCGACGCCGACGGTCGCCAGGTTGAGCGCCACCGCGAGCAGCGCCAGCAGCGGCGCGCGGACGATGATGATCATCATCAGCAACGTCACGAGGGTGATCGCGATGACGACGATCGGGATCCGTTCCCTGGTGATCGCGTCGTAGTCGGTGAGCTGGGCGGCGCCGCCGGCGACCCCCGCTTCACGTCGGCGTCGCGGGCAAGGCCGGCGGCGTAGCCCTTGAGCCGGTGGTCGAGGTTCTTCGAGCCCGGGGTGTTGAAGGTGTATTTGGAGATCACCGTGATCGCCGCGCCCTGGCCGCCGTGCGTTCGAGGCTGATCGCTTCGTTGGCCCGCTCGCGTTCGGCCGGCGGGGCGCCGTCGAGCGCCGAGAGCACGTAGTAGCCGGAGTTGAAGAGCCCCGGCGACTTCTTGTTCAGGTTTTCGACCTTCTTCGTCGTCGCGCCGGCGCCGCGGGTGACCTTGACGCTCGCGTTGTGGAGCCCTTTCTGCAGCGGATAGGCGCGATGGAAGCCCTCCGAGAGGTTCGACTGCAGGGTTTCCGAGCCGCCCTGCAGGCGGTTGATGCCGTTGGCCAGCCGGAAGGTGCCGTCCTGCAGTTCTTCGAGGCCGGTCGGCAGCGCCTTCGATTCCTTGTGCAGCCTGCCGGTGCCTTCGCTGAGCTTGGCCGAGCCTTCGTGGAGGTTCGGCTGCCGGCGAGCAGCTTGCTCTCGCCACGGTGCAGTTCCTGCGCTTCGTGTCTCATGCCGCGACACTGCTGCCGACTTCAGTGTCGAGGTAGCGGGAGAGTTCCTTGGCGTTCTCGGCAGCCGTCGCCAGCGCCGGATTGGTCGCCGCCGCCGCTTCGACTTCGCGCCGGATCTGATTCGACCGCTTGATCGCTTCGCCGCGGACCTTCTGCAGGATGCCGCTGGAGTTTCGAGCAAGACTGCGAGCCGACCTTTGCTTCTTCCTGGCCTTCGGCGATCTTTTCCGAGCCTTCGGTGACGTTGTTCGAGCCTTCGTCGATCCGCGTGATCCCGCTCACCGCCCGGTTCGCCGCCTTCGATCGCCTGGCCGAGGCCTTCGGCGATCTGCAGGGCGCCGTCTTCGGCGTTGCCCGAGCCTTCGCCGAGCAGCCCGGCCCCGGCCGCCGCCCGGACCAAGCCGCTGCGGATCATCGAGACGCCGTGTTCGGCCCGGGCGAGGCCTGGGCCGAGGCGGTTCAGTTCTTAGAGCTGGCCGCCCTTCTCGTTGCTGGTCCGCAGTTCGTGCCTGCTGGTCTTCTGCAGCGGCGCCGTTTTCTTCTCCACCTGCGCCGGGCCGATCACCGCCTGCACGGCGGGGTCTTCGGCGACCTTGCGCTGCCACCTGGCGAGCTCGTCGAGGTCGCGCCTTTTCGGTCATCGTCCCGTCTTCGGTCGCGGCGACGATGATGAACGGCGCTTCCTAGCCCGGCCCGATCGCCTCCTGGACGACGTCGACGTCCTCGCGCACGCTGTTGTCGCGGGGCAGCTGCTCGGTGCTCGGCGGGCCGGTTTTCAGCCCGAACGCCGGGGCCGGCGAGGACGAGGACGATGCCGCCGATGACAGGATCGTGGCGAGGACCGGGCGGCGCAGCGCCGCGTTGACGAAGGTCATCACCGCCGAGCGCCCGGTCGCGTCGCTGCTGCCGATCCGCCAGCGGTTGACGTTCTTGCCGAGCAGGGCCAGCAGCGCCGGGGCGACCATCGTCGCCACCGAGACGCTGAGGATGACGACGATGATCAGCGTCCCGGCGAGGGAGACCAGCAGCGCGCCCGGCAGGATCGGATCGAGACGAACATCGCCAGGAACAGCGTGCTGCCGGCGAAGACCATCGTCCGCCCCGCCGTCCGGCGGGTCTTGGCGGCGGCCTCGAAGGGCTCCGCCCCGCCGGCCAGCTCTTCGCGGAAGCGCGAGACCATCAGGAGCGCGTAGTCGACCCCCAGCGCCAACCCCATCATCGTGCTCACGGTCAGGGCGAAGCCGTCGATCGAGATCGCGTGGAGGAGCAGGGCCAGGACGCCGCGCGTGGTGATCACCGTGATCGCCGCCGAAGGCCAGCGGGATCAGCGCCGCGATCGGCGAGCGGAAGACGAAGAGCAGGACGAGCAGCAGGATCGGCAGGGCGATCAGCTCGCCGCGCTGGGTGGAGGAGATCGATTCGTCCTGGATCGCCCGCGAGAGGCTGGCGAAGCCGGTCTGGGTCGCCTTGACCGGCGGCTTCACCTTCTTTCCAGGATCTCGTTGAGTTCGGCGACGGTGTGGTGGACCGCGTCCTGGATGCCGACGTGGAAGTCGACCAGGATCAGCGCCTTGTTCGGGGCCGGCCGCAGGTTGCCGACTTCCCCCTTGTCCCAGGGCGAGACCGTGGTCACTTTCGGGTCCGAATGCGCGCAGCGCGTGGACCAGTTTCGGCCCCTGTTCTTCGATCGCGTCGGAGGGCCCCTGGAGCAGGATCGCGAAGGGCGCGGAGTCGCCGAAGTACTCGGCGAGCTCGCGTTCGGCCTTGCGCGGACTCGGTGCCGGGGACGTCGAGCGAGGTCGGGTTGAGCCTGCTCTCGACGTCGCGGCCGACGAAACCGAGGATCAGGATCAGGGCCAGGGCGATCCCGAGCACGGTCCGGGGTCGTCGAAGCGACAGCGGCCGCCGTTTGGTGCCCTTACCCACTTAGCCCTGCTCCTCCTGTGTTTCCAATCGACTACGACCCGTTACAGGCGTCCTCCGTAGGTGCGGAAGCTTACCCGGAGAGACCGGCGTACATAGACCTGACGCGGTTGAAGACCTCTGTCGCGACCTCCAACTGGCGCTCACGACTGGGTTCCCGCTCCGGCGCAAAGCTGATCGGCTCGCCGAACTCGACCGTGACCTTGGGGAAGCGAAAGCGCTTCCACTGCCGCGCCGTGGCGGAGCCGTGGATCGCGACCGGGACCACCGGCGCCCCCGACTCGAGCGCGATCCGCCCTATGCCCCTTTTCGGCTCCCCGAGCCGGGCCGAGCGCTGGCGGCCGCCCTCGGCGTAGATCAGCAGCATTTCCTCGCGCCTGAGGATCTCGTAGGCGGTGACGAAGGCCTCCTCGTCGTGGTGCCCGCGTCGCACCGGGAAGACGCCGCCGTGCGAGTAGACGTAGGTGAGGACCGGCGGCCCGAACATCTGCGATTTGGCCATGAAGCGGATCTTGCGCCGCAGGTAGAGCCCGGTGAAGAAGTGGTCCATCTGGCTGAAGTGATTGGGGGCGAGGATCAGGGCGCCGCTCTTCGGCACGTTGTCGAGGCCGATCGCGCGGACGCGGTAGAGCAGCAGGGTCGGCAGCGAGACGATCAGGCGGGCGAAGGTGTAGGTCCAGCCGACGGGGCCGCGCGCCCGCTCGTGGAAGCGGTCGAAGTAAGCCGCGGGACGGTCGTCCACGTATGTCTGGGGCTTCATTTCGGCCATCGGATCGGCCGCGCCGGACGAGGCTCGGCAACACCCGCTGGCTACCCCCTCCGGCGGCGGCGGTTACGCGCGCGCCGATCATGCCGGCGGCCGCGCCCAACCGCGGCTGAGCTCGAGCGCCCGGCGCCAGTCGGAGACCAGGGCGTCGCGTTCGCCGGCGCCCATCCGCGGCTCGTAGCGGGCGCCCTCGCGCCACATCGCGCCGACCTCTCCGGCGTCCCAGACGCCGGTCGCGATCCCGGCCAGGTAGGCGGCGCCGAGTGCCGTCGTCTCGGCGATCTCGGGGACGACGACGGGGATGCCGAGCAGGTCAGCCTGGAACTGCATCAGCCAGCGGTTGGCGACGGCGCCGCCGTCCGCCTTGAGCACGGCGAGGCGCTCGCCGCTCGCGGCCTGCTGGGCCTCGACCGCGTCGAAGGCCTGGTAGGCGATCGCCTCGAGCGCGGCGCGGGCGAGGTGGGCGCGGCCGCTGCCCCGGGTGAGGCCGGCGATCGTCCCCCGCGCGTAGGGGTCCCAGTGCGGCGAGCCGAGGCCGGTCAGGGCGGGCACGAAGTAGACGCCGTCGTTGCCCTCGAGCGAGGCGGCGAGCGCCTCGGTCTCGGCCGCCTCGTCGATCACCCCGAGGCCGTCACGGAGCCACTGCACGGCGGCGCCGGTGACGAAGATCGAGGCCTCGAGCGCGTAGGCGGCCTCCTCCCCGCTCGCCGCCGCCACTGTGGTCAGCAGGCCCGCGCTCGGCGGCGGCGCCGAGCCGCCGGTGTTGAGCAGGACGAAGCTGCCGGTCCCGTAGGTGTTCTTCGCCGTGCCCGGCTCGTGGCAGGCCTGGCCGAAGAGCGCCGCCTGCTGGTCGCCGGCGATCCCGGCGACTGGCACCTCGCCGCCGAACTCGCTCGTCGTCCCGAACACCGACGCCGAGGGCAGCGGCTCGGGCAGCTGGCGCGGCTCGACGCCGACGATCTCGCAGAGCTGCTCGTCCCAGCGCAGGCGGTGGATGTCGAAGAGCATCGTCCGCGAGGCGTTGGTGTAGTCGGTCGCGTGACGGCCGGTGAGCTTGAAGACCAGCCAGGAGTCGACGGTGCCGAGGGCGGCCCGCTCGGCGCCGTCGACGTTGCCGCGCAGCCACTCGAACTTGGTCGCCGAGAAGTAGGGGTCGATGACCAGCCCGGTGCGCTCGCGGACGAGGTCCTCGTGGCCGGCCGCGCGCAGCTCCTCGCAGCGGCCGGCGGTGCGCCGGTCCTGCCAGACCAGGGCCCGGTGCAGCGGCTCGCCGCTGCCGGCGTCCCAGGCGACGGCGGTCTCGCGCTGATTGGTGATGCCGATCGCGTCGAGCTCGACGCCGCCGACGCCGGCGTCGGCGAGCGCCTCGCGGGCGACGCGGCGGGTCACGTCCCAGATTTCGCCGGCGTCGTGCTCGACCCAGCCCGGCCGCGGAAAGTGCTGCTCGAACTCGGAATAGGCGCGTCCGGCCACCTCGCCGTCGCGATCGAAGACGAGGCAGGTGGAGCCGGTCGTGCCCTGGTCTATGGCGAGGATCACCGCTGAGCTGGGCCGCCGGGGACGGCCGGCGGAGCCCTGCCGACCCGGTCGAGGGTGGTGAGCGGGATGCGCTCCGCGGTACTCGCACTGCCCGTCGGCGCCGCCATCGGCTCAGGGTACAGTTAGCCGGTCCGTTCGAACCAACCAGGACCAGGATGGAATCAGCCTCGACTCCTCCGATCTTCCCGCGCCTCGCAAGCGGACCGCGCAAAATGGACCCCGAGGCCGTCGCCCGCCACCAACGTGGCCGGCTCGAGGGCGCGATGGTCGACTCGGTCGGCCGCAACGGCTACGCCGGCACCACCCTGCGTGAGCTGGTCGGCCTCGCCGGGGTCTCGAAGAGCACCTTCTACGAGCATTTCTCCTCCAAGGAGGAGTGCTTTCTCGACACCTTCGACGACATCATCGCCGCCATCGTGCGTCGCATCGACACCGCCTTCGACGACAACGACGTCGACCTACGCGGTCGATTGACCGCGGGGGTGGCGATGCTGATGGAGACCGCGGCCGAGGAGCAGGCGGCCGCCTACCTGGTGATCGTCGAGTCGCTGACCCTCGGCTCCGCCGGCGTCGAGCGCCGCGACAGCGCCTCGGAGCGCCTCGAACGCTTCGTCTGGGAGGGATTCGAGCGCTCGGGCGCGACCGCGAACCTCTCCGAGATCACGGTGCGGGGAATCGTCGCCGGCATCCGCAACAGCATCTACCAGCGCCTGCGCCGAGACAAAGCCGACGAGCTGCCGAGCCTGGTCGAGCCGGTCGTCGACTGGATCGTGCGCTACGCCGAGCCCCCCGGGGCGCGGGCCCGCCGCGCGATCGAGGTCGCCTCCAGGCCCGCCCCCGCCCTGCCTCCCCCGCAGACGGCCTCGAACCTGCCGGGCTGGGACGAGCCGCCCGACAGCCCGCAGAGCCGCAGCGTCCTCAGCCAGCGTGAGCGGATCATCCGCGCCGCCGCCCGGGTCGGCGTCGCCAAGGGCTACGCCTCGCTCAGCATCCCGGCGATCTCGACCGCGGCCGGCGTCTCCAACCAGACCTTCTACGACCATTTCCCGGGCAAGCGCGAGGCCTTCGTCGCCGCCTTCGACGCGCTCGCCGCGGAAGCGCTGCGCCGGGTGGCCGCCGCCTTCGAGACCCAGCCGGAGCGGCCGGACTCGGTCGGCGTCGGCCTGCGGGCGCTGCTCGAGCACATCGCCGCCGACGACCTCTTCGCGCGGCTCGCCTTCTTCGAGCTGCCCGCCGCCGGCCCGCCCGCGCTCGACCTCGCCGACCGTGTCCTCGGCGGCTTCACCTCCTTCCTCGGCCCAAATGACCGCGCCGACGTCCCCACCGTCGTCAAGGAATCGCTCGGCGGCGGGATCTGGGCCGTGATCCAGCACGAGATCGTCACCGGCAACGCCGCCGGGCTACCGGAGCGGGCGCCTCAGATCACCGAGTTCGTGATGGCGCCCTTCCACCCGCCCGACGACGAGCCAGGAACACCCGGCTGAAGTCGGCCAGCTGGCGGCCGCGGTGAGCGAAGCCCGCGAGGTCGCGTCCGGTCGCCCGGTGCTCGAGGTCGAGCTCGTACTCGCGCACCCGGTAGCCGGCGCGGACGGCGTCGACGGTGATCCCGATCTCCATCCCGTAGCCGCGGGCGAAGGGCAGGACGGCGGGCAGCAGCTCGGCGCGCAGCGCCCGCTGCCCCGAGATCGGGGCGCGGGCCTCGAAGCCGCAGAGGCGGCGGATCGCCCAGCGGGCGAAGCCGAGCGCGGCGCCGAAGCCGCCGCCGACCCGGCGGCTGAAGGCGGCGACGGCGAGGTCGCACTCGCCGCGCTCGACCGCGGCGACGAGCGCACCGAGCGCCCCCGCCGAGCTGCCCAGGTCGCCGTCGCAGAGGAGAACCACGGGCGGCGAGCCGGGGCCGCCCAGCGCCGCCTCGAGCGCGGCGGTCACGTTGGCCCCCTTGCCGTGTGGCCGGCCGCGGCTGACGACGCGGGCGCCGGCGACCATCGCGGCCTCCGCCGTGCCGTCGTCGGAGGCGTCGTCGGCGACCCAGAGCTCGGCGCCCGGCAGCTCGACGCGCAGCGCGGCGAGCGTCGCCGCGATCACATCGGCCTCGTTGCGGGCCGCGACGACGACGATCGGCGCGCCGCCGCCGGCCTCGCCGTCTCCCCCCGCATTGAGCTCTCCGCCGTCACGCGCGGATATTGTCCCCTCCCATGGCAGATATCGAGGCGCACATCACCGGCAACGTCTGGAAAATCGAGGTCGCGGTTGGGGATCAGGTCGAGGATGGAGACACGGTCGTCATCCTCGAGTCGATGAAGATGGAGATCCCGGTCGAGGCCGAGGACGACGGCACGGTCAAGGAGATCCGCTGCGAGGAGGGCCAGTCGGTCAGCGAAGGGGACGTGCTGGTCGTACTCGAGTGACGGCCGTGGAGGAGCTGGCGAACGGCAAGCTGGTCCTCGATCACCCGGCCGACGGCGTCGCCCGGATCCGGATCTCGAACCCGAGCCGCCGCAACGCGCTCGATCGCGAGATCCTCGACGGCCTCGCCGCGACCCTGCCGGAGCTCGACCGCGGGATCGAGATCCGCTGCGTCCTGATCACCGGCGCCCCGCCCGTCTTCTCCGCCGGCTACGACATCGCCTCGATCCCCTCGGAGACCTTCGAGCGCGACGCCGAGGCGCTCGTCGCCCACCCCTTCCCGGCCGCGCTGGAGGCGATCGCCTCGCATCCCTGGCCGACGGTCGCGGCGCTCAACGGCCACTGCCTGGGCGGCGCCCTGGAGCTGGCGATCACCTGCGACCTGCGGATCTGCGCCGCCGGAGCCAAGCTCGGCATGCCGCCGGCCAAGCTCGGGCTCGTCTACGGCCACACCGGCCTGCGCCGCTTCCTCGACACGGTCGGCCTGGCGCGGACCAAAGAGCTCTTCCTCACCGGCCGCAACGTGACCGCGGATCGGGCCGAGCAGATCGGCCTCGTCCAGACGGTGGTCGCCGACGAGGAGCTCGAACGCAGCTCGGTCGAGCTGGCCGCGGAGGTCGCCGCCAACGCGCCGCTCTCGATGCGCGGCAACAAGCGCGCGATCGAAATCCTCAACGCCAACCCGGTGCTCAGCGATCAGCAGGAGGCGGCCCTGATCGCCCTGCGCGAGTCGTGCTTCGCCTCCGGTGACTTCCGCGAGGGCGTCGCCGCCTTCGCCGAGAAGCGAAAGCCCAACTGGCGCGGCCGATGAGTGGCGGCGACGCCAAGGCGCTGGCGGCAAGCGACCCGGTGATGGCGGAGCTGATCGAGCGGCTCGGCGGCATCGACCTCGAGACCCGCCTGCGCCGGCGCAGCGAGGAGCGTCCAGCGGACGCCTACGGCGCCCTGCTGCGGGCGATCGTCGGCCAGCAGCTCTCGACCAAAGCCGCGCGCACGATCTACAACCGGGTGCTCGACCTCTTCTCCGGCGGCACCCCGTCGCCACAGCAACTGCTCGACGCCGACGTCGCCGACCTGCGCGGCGCCGGCCTCTCCGGCCGCAAGGTCGAGTACCTCCAGGACCTCGCCGCCCATGTGATCTCGGGCGAGCTCGAGCTCGAGCGCCTCGACGAGCTCGCCGACGAGGAGGCGATCGAGGAGATCGTCGCCGTCCGCGGGCTCGGCCAGTGGACCGCCGAGATGTTCCTCATCTTCCACCTGGAACGGCCCGACGTCCTCTCCGGCGGCGACCTCGGCATCCGCAAAGCGATCCAGATCGAGTACGAGCTCGACCAGATGCCGACCCCACAGCAGGTGGTGGAGCTCGGCGAGCGCTGGAGCCCGCACCGCAGCCTCGCCTCCCTCTACCTCTGGGAGTCGCTGGCGGCGGTCCCGGGGTAGCGGTGCGGGATAATCCGCCGCCGATGAAGTCCAAGGGAATCGGCCTAGGGGTGATCGTCGCTCTCTGCCTGGCGCTGAGCGCGGCCGTCAGCGGCTGCGGTGAGACCGGCTCGAGCCTGGCGCTGCGTGAGCAGACGGCGCAGGCCTCGAAGGCCGAGCTGCAGCAGCCGAAAACGAGGAGCCGGATCGCCGAAGAGGAACCGCCCCACCCCAAGCACCTCGACGTCGCGCCGAAGCAGAAGCCGACGGCGACGCCCGAACCCTCGGCCGTCGAACCGGAACCGCTGGGCGAAGAGGAACCGCCTGACATCCCGCCGGGGAAGATGCCGCCCGCCTCCGCCGGCAGCAACGGCTCCTACACCCCGCCGCCCTCCTCCGAACGCCGCGCGATCACGCCGCGGACGATGGAAAAACTGGAGGACGAATCCGGCGGCAGCAGCGCCTTCCTGCTCAGCGGCGTCGCCCTCGCGCCGCCCTCCGCCCCGGAAAGGGTCCAGGCGGTGATCAGCGGCGCCAACGAAATCGTCGGCCGCCCCTACATCTGGGGCGGGGGCCACGCCTCCTGGTACTCGCGCGGCTACGACTGCTCCGGCGCGGTCAGCTACGCGCTCGCCGCCGGTGGCTTCCTCAGCGCCCCGCTCGATTCCGGCCATCTCGAGTCGTGGGGATCGCCGGGGCCGGGAAAATGGATCACGGTCTACGCCAACGCCGGCCACGCCTACGCGGTGATCGCGGGCCTGCGCTGGGACACGGTCGGCGACGAACGCGGGACCGGCCCCCGCTGGCACGCCGCGCTGGCCTACCCCGAAGGGTTCGTCGAACGCCACCCGCCCGGCTACTGAGATGCGCTTCAGGTTCCTGCTCGGCTTGATGGCGGTGATCGCCGTGGCGATCGGCTCGCTGGTCGGGGCGCTGCTCGTCCGCTCTAACGAAACCAACGCGTTCGACCGGCGCCAGGACGAAGAGGCGCTGCGCTCGGCGCACCAGACGGAAGCGCTGGCCGATCTCTCGGTCGGGCAGCTGACCAGCGCCGCGGCCTTCTTCAAGGCGGAGGGCGACTTCAACCAGCACGAGTTCGAAGTGATGGCCAGCTCGCTGCTCCACAACGGGGCGCTCTCCGGCGCCGCCTTTGTCGAGTCGGTGCCGGCGGCCGCCCGCGACGGCTACGAACGTGCTCACGGCTTCCCGATCGTCGAACGCGGGCCCGACGGCCTGCGCCCCGCGGGGCAGCGGGCCCACTACTACCCGGTCACCTTCGTCGAGGCCTCGGGGCCGGCGAGCGCGATCCAGGGCTACGACCTCGGCTCCGACCCCGTCCGCGGCAAGTACCTGATCCGGGCACGGGACACGGGCAGGCCGATCGCGACCTCGGCGATCCAGCTGCTCGTCGGCGGCACCGGCATCAACGTCTACCGCGCCGTCTACCGCGACCGGGCGCCGACCGCGACGGTCGCCCAGCGACGCGCCGCCCTGATCGGCTTTGCCGCCGGCGCCTTCCGCGTCCCGGAGCTGGCGACGGCGGCGACCGCGGCGCTGCCCGATGACGTCGAAGTGAAGCTGGTCGATCACGGCAAGCCGGTGCTCGGGCCCTCGGGCCCGTTCGAAGACCCCTCGACCGCGGCGGTCAAGGTCGCCGACCGGACCTGGGTCCTGATCGTCCACGACCCCAGCCGGCCGGCGGTCGCCCTGCCGGTGATGATGGCCGTCTTCGGGATCTCCCTGGCGGCGCTGCTCGCCGCCCTGATCCTGATCTGGAGCCGCAACGAGCGCATGCGCGAGCTGCAGCGACAGGCGGACCAGGACCCGCTGACTGGCCTCAAGAACCGCCGCCGCTTCGAGGAAGACCTGCGGCTCGAGCTGGCCCGCAGCCGCCGCGAGCGCACGACCGGCGCCCTGCTGATGCTCGACGTCGACGAATTCAAGCGCGTCAACGACACCCTCGGGCACCCGGCCGGGGACATGGTGATCGGCCAGATAGCCACCGTGCTCGGCAGCCGCCTGCGTGAGACCGACAGCCTGGCCCGGGTCGGCGGCGACGAGTTCGCGATCGTCCTGCCGCGCTGCGCGCGGGACGAGGCGATCAGCGTCGGCGAGGAGGTGGCGGCCGCCGTCCGCGAGCACGAGCCGCTCGCCGACGGCCTGCCGCCCCTGACCGTCAGCATCGGGGTCGCGATGTTCGGCGAAGGCGCCGACCCGACCTTCGAGGCGGTGATGGCCGACGCCGACTCGGCGATGTACGCGGCCAAGGAGGGCGGCCGCGACGGCGTCCGCGCCGCCGGCTCGGACGTGGTCGAGGAGCCGAGCTAGTCCGCCAGCCGGTGGCGCAGTCGCAGCACGCGCCCGGCTGATGCTTCGAGGTCGGCGCGGCGAAGCTTGCCGCCGCGCAGGGCCGTGCGCAGCGCCGTCGCCGCCCGTTCGCCGGCCCGGTAGTCGGTGAAGAGAAGGATGTCGGTCCCGGCCCGGACCGCGGCCAGGCCGGCCTTCGCCGGGCCGCCGAAGTGGGTGACCGCGACGCTGCCGAGGGCGTCGGTGATCGAGACCCCCTCGAAGCCGAGCCGGCCGCGCAGCTCGGCCGTCGCGATCTGCGGGGCGAAGGCGGCGGGCAGCGGCGAGAAGGCCGGGTAGATCGCGGTGCTCAGCATCACCATCTCGCCGCCGGCTTCGACGTAGGGGACGTAGGGCGCCTCGTCGACGCTGCGCAGGGTCGCCTTCGAGAGGCCGATCCGCTGGACCGAGAAATCGGTGTTTTCGACGGCGCTGCCGAGCCCGGGGAAGTGCTTCGCGGTTGCCGCCACGCCACCGCCCTGCAGAGCGGTGGCGAACGGAATCGCGGTTGCCGCCACCTGGGCGGCGGTCGAGCCGAAGCCGCGTTCGGTCTCGGCGATCACGCCGCCGGGCCGGGCGACGTCGAGGACCGGAGCGAGGTCGACGTTGAAGCCGACGTTGCCCAGATTGGCCGCGGTCCTGCCGCCCTGTTGAGCGCTGAAGGCGGCGCCGCGTGAGCCGATCTCGGCGGCGGAGGCGCTCGGCGCGCCGTCGAGGCGCTTGACCAGGCCGCCCTCCTGGTCGACCATGATCAGCAGCGGGTCGCGCAGCCCGGCCGGCCGCGGGATCGCCTGCAGCCCCGCGATCAGAGCCCGGTCGCTGCCGCGGTCGGGCAGGTTTTCGGCGAAGAGGATGACGCCGGCGGCCAGCCCCGACCTGATCATCCGCCGCACCGGCGCCGGAACCTCGGAGCCGGGAAAGCCGACGACGATCCGCTCGCCGACGAGGCCGTCGCGGCTCAGCCGCGAGGCGGCGCTGGGCTCCGCCGAGGCGCCGTCACCGAGCGTGACGCCGACGGCGAAGGCGCCGGCCGCCAGGCCGCCCAGGGCGGCGATCGCGATCCGCCTGCGTCTCTTCAGCCCCTTCACACAGGCACGATGTTACGAGTGCGGGCCGTCCGGGGCGATGCCTACCTTTTTGCCATGTCGGGAGACTCCCTGATCGACTTCGACGAGGCCCTCGCCCTAGGCGGGCTGAGCGGCCACGACGAGATCGGCGAGCTGGTCGAGCGTGCCTGGCAGGTGCGCCGCGAGAACTTCGGCGACTCGACCGACATGTGCTCGCTGGTCAACGCCAAGTCCGGCGGCTGCGCCGAGGACTGCGGCTTCTGCGCCCAGTCCCGCTACGCCGAGGCCGACACGCCGATGCACGCGATGATGGAGCCCGAGCAGATCCTCGAGCACGCCAAGGCCGCCGAAGCCGCCGGCGCCCACCGCTTCTGCATGGTCACCCAGGGCCAGGGGCTCTCCAAAAAAGACTTCGGCAAGATCCTCGAAGGGGCGCGGCTGGTCGCCGAGCAGACCAACCTCAAGCGCTGCGCCTCGGTCGGCCACATGTCGGCCGACCGCGCCAAGAGCCTCAAGGACGCCGGCATCCAGCGGGTCCACCACAACGTCGAGTCCTCGCGCTCCTACTACCCCGAGGTCTCATCGACGGTCCGCTACGAGGGCCGGCTGCGGACGATCGACGCGGTCAAGGAGGCCGGCCTCGAGACCTGCGTCGGCGGCATCCTCAACCTCGGCGAGAGCCCGCGGCAGCGGGTCGAGATGGCCTTCGAGCTCGCCGAGCTGAGGCCGACCTCGGTGCCGATCAACCTGCTCAACCCGCGTGAGGGCACCAAGTTCGGCGACCGCGAGCTGATGGACGCCTGGGAGGTCGTCAAGTGGGTGGCGATCTTCCGCCTGGTCATCCCCGGCGCCCTCTTCCGGCTCTGCGGCGGCCGGGTCGAGAACCTCGGCGACCTGCAGCCGCTGGCGGTCAAAGCCGGCCTCAACGGGGTGATGATGGGCAACTTCCTGACCACGCTCGGGGCCGAGCCCGAGGACGACCGCTCGATGTTCGAGGACCTCGGCCTCAACGTCGCCCGCCAGTCCGACAACGGCGCCAACCCGCGGCCCGACAATCGCTCGGGCTGGCTCGCCGGGGAGACGCCGGCGACGCCGATGGAGGAGCTGATCGACCACCAGGACGAAGCCGACTTCTGGGATCCGTCGACCCAGCTGCGGGTGATCAAGAAGGTGAAGAAGCCGCCGCCGTACCCGAAGGCGGACGCCGCCTCCTCCACCCCCGCGTGAGCGACCTCGGAGAGCGTCTCGAGGAGCTGCGCGATCGCGGCCTGCGCCGCCGCATGCGCCTGATCGACGGCCCCCAGGGGCCGTGCGTGATGCTCGACGGCCGGCCGGTCCTGCTGCTCTGCTCCAACAACTACCTCGGCCTGGCCGAGGAGCCGGCGGTGCGCGAGGCGGCCGCCGAGGCGGCGATGCGCTGGGGCGCCGGGGCGGGAGCCGCCCGCCTGATCTCAGGCAACATGAGCCCCCACCGGCAGCTCGAGCGGCGGCTGGCCGACTTCAAGGGCTATGAGTCGGCCCTTCTCTTCGGCTCCGGCTACCTGGCGAACAGCGGCACGATCGCCGCCCTGGCCGGCGACGACGGCGTGATCTTCTCCGACGAGCTCAACCACGCCAGCATCATCGACGGCTGCCGGCTCTCGCGGGCCGAGACCTTCGTCTACCGCCACGGCGACGTCGACCACCTGGCCTGGGGGCTGCGCAGGGCTCGGGGGCGGGCATCGCTGATCGTCACCGACGGGGTCTTCTCGATGGACGGCGACCTGGCCCCACTCGCCGAGCTGCTCGAGCTCGCCCGCCGCAACGACTGCCGGCTGATGGTCGACGAGGCGCACGGGACCGGCGCGGTCGGCCCCGGCGGCCGCGGCTCCGTCGCCGCGGCCGGCCTCAGCGGCGAGGTCGACGTCGTCGTCGGCACCCTCGGCAAGGCGCTCGGCTCCTATGGCGCCTACGTCTGCGCCGACCGCGAGACGGTCGAATACCTGGTCAACACGGCACGCTCGTTCATCTTCTCGACGGCGCTGCCGCCGCCCACCGTGGCAGCGGCCGAGGCCGCCCTGGCGCTGCTCGAAGCCGAGCCGGGCAGGGTCGAGCGCCTGCGCCACAACGGCGCCGTCCTGCGTGCCGCGCTCGCCGCCGAAGGCCTCGCCGCCAGCGGCGCGCCGACCCAGATCGTGCCGGTCGCGGTCGGCGATGCCACCCGCACGATGGAACTCAGCGAGCGACTGCTCGAGCGCGGGGTCTTCGCCCAGGGCATCCGGCCGCCGACCGTCCCGGAGGGTTCCTCGCGGCTGCGCTTCACGGTGATGGCGACGCACCGCGAGGCGGAGCTGCGCCGAGCCGCCGGCCTGGCCGGGGCGGCCGCCCGCGAGCTCGAGATCCCGCCGGCCGCGAGCGCGCCCCGCCCGGCGGCGCTCGCCGCCTGAGCCTCGCGGTGCGCGGGGTCTTCGTCACCGGCACCGGGACCGAGGTCGGCAAGACGATCGTCGCGGCGGCAATCGCCCGCACCCTGAGCGCCGCCGGCGAGTCGGTGGCGGTCTTCAAGCCGGCCGTGACCGGCCTCGACGACCCCGGCGAGCCCGACCACGAGCTGCTGCGGCGGGCCGCCGGCTCGGCCCAGGCCGACGCCGAGATCGCCCCCTACCGCTACGGCCCGCCCGCCTCGCCCCATCTAGCCGCCGAGACGGCGGGCGAGCGGATCGATCCCGTCGCCCTGCTCGCCGCGGCCCGCGCCGCCGGGAAGACGAGCGACGCACTGGTCTGCGAGGGGGTCGGCGGCCTGCTGGTGCCGCTGGCGCCCGCCTTCCTGGTCCGCGACCTCGCGGCCGAGCTCGGCCTGCCGCTGGTGCTCGCCGCGGCGCCGGGACTGGGGACGATCAACCACACTCTGCTCAGCCTCGAGGCCGCACGGGCGGCAGGCCTCGAGGTCACCTCGGTCGTGCTGACGCCTTGGCCGGCGGCGCCAAGCGAGGTCGAGGCCTCCAACCGCGAGACGATCGCCGCCCTCGGCGAGGTGGCGGTCGAGACGCTGCCGCGCCTCGACCTGGCCTCGCCTAGTGGCTGGCCGGCGCTAGGTCGCCGCTGGCCTCGGCCGCCGCGACCCGTGAGCCGCCCGGGTTGACGGCCGCCTCGGCCGCCTCGAGGCTGAGCGTCCCTTTTTTCTTGGCACGGATCGCGAAGGCGCCGATGAAGGCGCCGACGAAGGCGACCCCGGCGGAGACGGCCATCGCCGTGCTCAGCCCTTCGACGAACTTCTCCGGAGTCGCGGTGGCGAAGCTGCCGCCGGCGACGCTCTGGAAGATCGCGCCGCTGACCGCGATCCCGAGGCTGCCGCCGACCATGCGGAACATCGAGAGCACGCCGGAGGCGACCCCCGCTTTCTGAACCGGAACCGCGTTCATCGCGGCGCTCGTCATCGGCGACATCGTCATCGCGATGCCGATGCCGAGCAGCATGAACCCGGGCAACAGTTCGAGGTAGCTGGAATCGACGGCGATCTGGGTGAAGGTGAGCAACGACGCCGTGATCAGGAGCATCCCGCCGGCGATCAGCCAGCGCGGCCCGTAGCGGTCGGCGAGCCGGCCCGAGATCGGCGCGATGCCGACGATCATCAGGGTCGACGGCAGGAAGCGCACCCCGGCCTCGAGCGGCGAGTAGTCGAGGATGTTCTGCATGTAGAGGGCGAGGAAGAAGAAGACGCCCATCATCGCGAAGGTGATGATCAGCGCCACAATCACGGCGCCGAGGAAATTGCGATCGGAGAGCAGGTCGAACTGCACCATCGGCGCCTTGACCCGGTTCTCGACGAAGACGAAGGAGGTCAGGGCGATGATCGCGGTGGCGATCAGGGCGACGATCTCGGTCGAGCCCCAGCCCCAGCTGTTGCCCTCGACCAGAGAGAGGACGAGGGCGGTCAGGCCGGCGGTCAGCAGGGCGACGCCGGCGAAGTCGATCTCCTTGCCGACACTGGTGTCGCGCGACTCGCGCACGGCGAAGGTGGTCGCCAGGACGGCGCCGATCGCGACCGGGATGTTGAGATAGAAGATCGCGCGCCAGGAGACGTGCTCGGTGAGGAAGCCGCCGAGGACGGGGCCGACCGCGAGCGCCAGGGCCGAGACGCCGGCCCAGGTCCCCATCGCCTTGCCGCGCTCCTCGGCGGGGAAGGCGTCGGTGATGATCGAGAGTGTGCCCGGCATCATCAGCGCCGCGCCGACGCCCTGGACGACACGGCTGACGACGAGCGCGGTCTGGTCGACGGCCAGCCCGGCGGTGGCCGAGGAGAGGGCGAAGATGACGACGCCGCCGATGAACATGCGGCGGCGGCCGAAGATGTCACCGAGCCTGCCGCCGGTGGCGAGCAGGACGGCGAACGACAGCGTGTAGCCGTTGATCGTCCACTCGAGGCCCGAGATCGAGGCGCCGAGGTCTTTCTGGATCGACGGCAGCGCCACGTTGACGACGGTGTTGTCGAGCATGATCATGAACAGCGCGAAGCACATCGCTCCGAGCGTCCACCACTTGCGGTTCTCGTCGGTGATCAGGTGGTTGTAACGGGTGGTCAAGTCTGTACCTCCTTGAGGTGCTCAAAGGTCTGGGCGATGTCGTCGCGGTCCATCAGCGAGTCGATGGCGGCGTCGAGCTTGCGGCGCTGGGCCGCGTTCAGGGTCTCGGCGAAGCTTTCGAGCCCCGCCTGGCGGACGATCAGCAGGGTGTCGACGAGCTGCTTGCCCTTCTCGGTGATCGCGACCCGCCGCACGCGCCTGTCGTCGGGGTCCTCGAGCCGGGTCACGTGGCCCCCCTTGACCAGGGCGTCGACGGCACGGCTCATCGACGGGACCGAGACGCCGAAGGTCTCGGCGAGTTCGCCGACCTGGCGCGGCTCCGCCCCACGGCCGAGGCCGCCGAGCTCGAGCAGCGCCTTGCACTGCGTCATCGAGAGCCCCGACTCCTCGATCACGCGGAGCTGATGGCCCCGGTCATAGAGGAAGACGTGACGCATCAGGGCGCTGAGCCGGGCGGCCGTCCCCTTGGCCTCTGCCGAGACCTCGGTGGCGCCCGCCTGCTCGACTATCGCTGCCATCTCACTTGCTTGCATGCCGATAATAGTTGCACAGCCGCAACCATTTCGAAAGCGCAATAGTTGCTCGTGTGACACATATCACGGATGATTTCGGGCAAGTTCGCGCCCACGCCGCGTCTTTCGCCTCCCGATGCGCTACGGTCCTTGAGTCCGAAGATGTTCAAGGCGAAAACGCCTGCGTCAAAGACAGGGACCGCTAACTGCGGTCCCATTCGCGTTCTAGGGCCGGTTTTCCGCCCGCCGGGGTCCCGTTTACCGCCGCCCCCGGGGCTAATGTCGGGCCCGGATGCCGGTGCCAGACCACGCGCAGCTCGATCGCGACCACCTCTGGCATCCCTTCACCCAGCAGCAGGGCTGGTGCGAGGAAGAGCCGCTGATGATCGAGAGCGCCGAGGGCTGCACTCTGATCGACAGTGGCGGCCGCCGCTACATCGACGGCGTCTCCTCGCTCTGGTGCAACGTCCACGGCCACCGTCACGCCGGCATCGACGCGGCGCTGCGCGAGCAGATCGACAGGGTCGCCCACTCGACCATGCTCGGCCTCTCCCACCCCGGCGCCGCCGAGCTCGCCGCCCGCCTGGTCGCGATCGCGCCTCCCGGCCTCTCGCGCGTCTTCTACTCGGACTCGGGCTCGACCGCGACCGAGGTGGCGCTGAAGATGGCATTCCAGTACCAGCACCAGCGCGGCGGCCAGCACACCCGGCGGACCTCCTTCGTCCATCTCCGCGACGCCTACCACGGCGACACGATCGGCTCGGTGTCGGTCGGCGGCATCGACCTCTTCCACTCCGCCTACGCGCCGCTGCTCTTCGATGGCCACGCCGCCGAGCCCGGCGACGCCGACGACCTCGCCCGCATCCTCGCCGCCAACGAAGAGGAGATCGCGGCCGTGATCGTCGAGCCGCTGGTCCAGGGCGCCGCCGGCATCATCGTCCACCCGCCGGGCTACCTGAGCGCCGTGCGCGAGCTCTGCGACGAGCACGGCGTGCTCCTGATCTGCGACGAGGTGGCTACCGGGTTCGGCCGCACCGGGACGATGTTCGCCTGCGAGCAGGAGGGGGTCGCGCCCGACCTGATGTGCGTCGCCAAGGGCCTCACCGGCGGCTACATGCCGCTGGCGGCGACCCTGGCCAGCGAGCGGGTCTACGAGGGCTTCCTCGGCGCCCCGGAGGATCAGCGCACCTTCTTCCACGGCCACACCTACACCGGCAACCCGCTCGCCTGCGCCGCCGCGATCGCCAGCCTCGAGGCCTTTGAGCAGGAGCGCACGATCGAGGCGCTACAGCCGAAGATCAGGCTGCTCGAGGAGCTGCTCGACGGCGTCGCCGCGATGCCCGAGGTCGCCGAGGTCCGCGCCCGCGGCTTCATGGTCGGGATCGACCTCGGAGAGCACGACCCAGGCCTGCGCGTCGGCCACCGGGTGACGCTCGAGGCCCGCGCCCGCGGCGCGATCGTGCGGCCGTTGGGCGAGACGATCGTGCTGATGCCGCCACTGGCGATCGACGAAGCCGAGCTGCGGAGCCTGGTCGAGATCACCGCCGCCTCGATCGGGGCGACCCTCGCCCCGGCGCTGCGCACCGCGGCCGGCGGGCCGGCGGCAGAGCCCTCCCTCTCGCTGCCAAAAGCCGCCTGAGGCGGCCAAAAGCGCAGATACTCGGTCTGTGATGGATCGCGGCCGGGCGCGTAGTAGGGGCATGAGTGAGACCCTCGTCGCCACCGTCGCCACCGCACCGGACGAGGCCGAGCTCGCCTTCGAGCGCCTCTACCGCGGCAGCCGCGACGACGTCTACGCCTACGTCGCCGGGCTTCTCCGCGACCCGGCAGCCGCCGAGGAGGTGACCGCGGTCGCCTTCGAGCGCGCCTACCGCAAGCGCAAGCGGTTCGACCCCCGCCGCGGCGAACCGCGTGCCTGGCTCTTCGGCATCGCCCGCAATGCCGCCCTCGACGAGCTGCGCCGCCGCGGACGCCAGGCGCAGCTGCTCGCCGAGCCGGTCGACCGCGCACCGCATCCGGGCGCGCCCGTCGACGAGCGCCGCCTCAGCGTCGCCGCCGGCCTCGAGAAGCTGAGCGCCGGCGAGCGCGAGCTGATCGCGCTCAAGTACTTCGCCGGCCTCGACAACGCCGAGATCGCGGTCGTGCTCCAGATCTCGGAAACCAACGCTGGGACCCGCCTGCACCGGGTGATGACGAAGCTGAGGGAGGCATGCGATGACACCGATCTCTGAGCACCGGCTCGAGGCCGAGCTGCGGGCGATGCGCCCCGCGCCGCGACCCGAGTTCGCCGCACGCCTCGATGGAGAGGCCGCCGCCGGGTTCCGGCCCGACCCGGAGACCCCGCGCGCCTGGCTGGCAGGAGTAGTCGAGCGGCTCAGGGCCACCCGACCCCGTCGGATCCTGGCGCCAGCGGGAGCGGTCGCGCTGACCGCGATCGTCGTCTCCACCGCCGTGATCGCCAACTCGGACTCTGAGAACGACGCCCGGCGGCAGCCGCCGGACACCGCACGCGAGCAGTTTCAAAAGGCCTCTCCGCTTGAACGGGAGGCCCATGCGGCGACCCCGGACGCCGTCGAGCCATCGGCGAGCAGTGGATCGGTCGGCAGCGCCGCCCAGTACGACAGCTCGCCCCCAGTCGCCAAAGATCCGATCTCGCCCCGCGCCGCCGAGCCGACCACCCCGGGCAGCGGCCCCTACGCCGCCAGGGCGGCCCACCGCAGCGTCGAACGGACGGCGCAGATCCTCCTCGCCACCACCCCCTCCGAGGTACGCGATGACGCCGCCCAGGTCTTCGAAGCGGTCCACGCCGCCGACGGCATCGTGCTCAGCTCCTCGGTCCGCGACGGGCGGGCCGGCCGCGCCGGAGCGCGCTTCGAGCTGCTCATCCCCTCGGGCAGGCTGAGCGACGCGATGGCTTCGTTCTCCTCGATCGCGGCCGTTCGCAGCCGCCACGAGTCGAGTCAGGACATCACCGCACCGACGGTGAGTGCCGCAGAACGCCTGCAGGACGCGAATGCCAGCGTCCGCGGCCTGCTCGGGCAGCTCGCCGAGGCGGACTCCGACGCCGCCCGCGCCGCGACCGAAGCCGAGCTGCGCTCGGCGCGGGCGAAGGCCACGGTGATCCGCTCCCGGCTCGCAGCGCTCGAACGGCGCGACAACCTCTCCCGGGTCAGCCTGCGGATCGAGACCCGCGACGGCGCCTCGAGCTCGAGCGGAGGGGGCGGCCCCTGGGGAATCGGCGACGGCCTGCACGGAGCGGGCCGGGTGCTTGCTGTCGCCGCCGGCGTCACCGTGATCGCCGCAGCCGTCCTCGCTCCGCTCGCCCTGATCGCGCTGCTCGCCTGGTTGGCACGCGGAGCCTGGATTCGCCGCGCCCGCCGCCACGCCCTCGAATAGGGTCGGGGGCGTGAGCAAGGAGGAGCGCCAGCTGGGATCCGCCGAGGCGCCCAACCTCGGCACCCCGTCCGAGCCCCGACCCGCTGCCTCGGTCGTGCTGCTGCGCCGCGGCGGTCGCCATCGCGACCGCGCGCTCGAGGTGCTGCTGCTGAAGCGGGCGGCGAGCGCCAGGTTCATGCCCGGAGTCTGGGTCTTCCCCGGCGGCGCGGTCGACCCCGGCGACGGCGAGGGCGAGGGCGGCCACCGCGCCTGCGCCCGCCGCGAGCTGGCCGAGGAGGCGGCGATCGAGCTGGCCGACGAGGAGGAGCTGATCCTCTTCTCGCGCTGGATCACGCCCGAGGTGATCTCGACCCGCTTCGACGCCTGGTTCTTCCTCGCCCTGGCTCCGGCCCACACGCCGCCGCAGGCCGATGGCGCCGAGACCGTCGACGCGGCCTGGTTCGAGCCGCGGGCGGCGCTTGACGCCGCGGCCGAGAGCGAGATCATCCTCGCCTTCCCGACCGTCAGGCAGCTCGAAGCCCTGCTCCCCTTCGCGACCGCAGACGAGGCACTCGCGGCCCACCGCGACGGCCGGGTCGAGGCGATCCTGCCGAAGGTCGTCGGCACCGCCGAGGACCACCGGGTCGTCCTGCCGGGCGACCCCGACTACCCCGACTGAGCGTCGGGGAAAGGCGCGAGCCCGGCGTGCCAGGGGCCGGGCGGGTAGGTGTGAAGGCCGTCCTCCTCCATCTCGCCCTGCAGGCGACGGAAGAGCTGCCCGGCGTTTTTCAGCGCCTCCTTCAGCTCGCCCTCGCTGCGCTCGCCGAGGCGCCAGAGAAACCAGAGCTGACGGTCGTTGATGCCGAAGTCGATCTCGCCGGTCATCGTCGTAGTCCAGGAGAGGAAGCCGGGGCTGAAGAGCTCGCGCAGGGCGACCGGGTCGTGCTCCTTGGGCACGGTGGCGATGAAGCGCTTGTTGAAGTCGATCGACTCGAACTCGACCTGCCTGGTGAGGTGCTGGGTGAGCGCCTCGGTGCCCTCGATCGACTCGACGTTGAAGGCGGGGACCACCTTCGCCAGGTCCGGCATGTGGGCCTTGGCGAGGATCGCCGTCGGCAACACCGCCTTGCTGAAGAGGCCGCCGACCTCGCGTTCGTCGGCATCGCAGCAGGCGCCCCAGAATCCCTCGACCAGCTGGCCGGTGAGCCGGTTTTTGCCGCCGACGCAGAGGGCGACCGGACCGTCGACCGGATTGATGCCGCCGACCTGCTCGTAGGTGAGGTCGTTGCGCTCGCCGTACTTGCGCACCGTCTCCGCCCAGTCCTGGGCTTCCTGCTTGGCGCTCATCGCTCGATCCTATGCGGGTAGGATGGGGGGCCTCGGTCCCCCTACAGGAGCGCGTTCATGCTTATCGCCCTCATCGTCATCGTCGCGATCATCGTCATCGGCGTCTTTTATTGGATCGCCAAGCGCAACGGCTTCATCTCCGCGCGCAACCGGGTCGACGAGTCCTGGAGTGGGATCGACGTCCAGCTCAAACGGCGCCACGACCTCGTCCCCAACCTGGTCGAGACGGTCAAGGGCTACGCCGAGCACGAGAGCTCGACCTTCGAGAAGACCACCCAGGCGCGGGCCGAGGCGATGAAGGCCCAGAGCGTCGAGGAAACGGCCAAAGCCGAGCAGAAACTGACCCAGGCCCTGGCCGACGTCAAAGCGGTCGCCGAGAACTACCCGACCCTGCGGGCGACCGAGAACTTCCAGCAGCTGAGCCGCAACCTCTCCGAGCTCGAGGACGAGATCCAGGCCTCGCGCCGGATCTACAACTCGAATGTCCAGGCCTTCAACACGGACATCGAACAGTTCCCGGGCTCGATCATCGCCAACCAGGGCCACTTCGAGAAACGGGCCTTCTTCGAGATCGAGGACCCTGCCGACCGCGAACCGGTCGCGGTCAGCTTCAGCAAAGAGTGAGCGGCCGGCTCTTCTAAGGTTCAGGCATGGAGGCAACCAAAGAAGTCACCCTCTGGATCTGCGAGAGCTGCGGGTTCATCTACGACCCGGCGATCGGCGACCCCGACGGCGGCATCCCGCCCGGCACGCCTTTCGAGGAGATCCCCAAGGACTGGTTCTGCCCGGTATGCGGCGCCCGCACCTCGGACTTCCGGCCACTGGAGCCGGGCGAGGGCTGAGCGGGACCGAGGGGCGGGCCGGATGAACTACGACTACGACTGGATCGTCGTCGGCTCCGGCTTCGGCGGCGCCGTCTCGGCGCTGAGGCTGGCGGAGAAGGGCTACTCGGTCGCCGTGCTCGAGTGCGGCAGCCGCTTCGCGCGACGACGATTTCGCCGAGTCCACCCTGCGCGAACCGCGGCGCTACTTCTGGTGGCCGAAGTGGGGCATGCGCGGGATCCTGCGGATGACCTTCTTCAAGGACGTCTTCGTCGTCTCCGGCAGCGGCGTCGGCGGCGGCAGCCTCGGCTACGCCAACACCCTCTACCGGGCGCGCCCGAGCTTCTTCAAGGATCCCCAGTGGGCCGCGCTCGGCAACTGGGAGGCGGAGCTCGCCCCCCACTACGACACCGCCGAGCGCATGCTCGGGGTCGTCGAGTACGAAGGGATGGGGCCCGCCGACGTGCTGCTCAAGGAATACGCCGAGGACATCGGCGTCGGCGAGACCTTCACCAACACCAAGGTCGGCGTCTTCTTCGACCAGCCCGGGGTCGAGGTCGAGGATCCCTTCTTCGAAGGCGAGGGCCCGCGGCGCACAGGCTGCATGCGCTGCGGCAGCTGCATGGTCGGCTGCCGCCACGGGGCCAAGAACACGCTGATGAAGAACTACCTCTGGTTCGCCGAGAAGCTCGGCGTCAAGATCGAGCCCGAACGCCAGGTCACCGAAATCCGGCCGCTCGCCGCCGCCGACGGCTCCGACGGCTACGAGATCGTCAGCGAGCGCTCCGGCTCCTGGCTGCGCAAGCGCCGCCGCACCCTGCGCGCCCGCGGCGTGGTCGTCGCGGCCGGCGCCCTCGGCACCAACAACCTGCTCGCCAACTGCAAGCACCGCGGCGCCCTGCCCCGCCTCTCCGACCGCCTCGGCGACGTGATCCGCACCAACTCGCGAGTCGATCCAGTCGGTAACCGCCCGCGACGACGATCGCGACTTCAGCCGCTCGGTCGCGATCACCTCGAGCATGTACCCCGACCCCGACACCCACATCGAGGTCGTCACCTACGGCCAGGCCGGCGACATCATGAGCAACACCTTCACCGCGATGGCAGGGCCCGGCACGAGGCTGACCCGGCCGCTGAAGTGGCTGGCCGAGATCGTCCGCCACCCGCTGCAGGCGCTGCGCATGACCTTCCCCTTCCGCTGGTCACGGCGGACCGTGATCCTGCTCGTGATGCAGACCCTCGACGCCGCGATGCACCTGAAGCCGAAGCCCAAGCTCTTCGGCGGCGGGGTCAGGCTGCAGACCGAGCAGGACCCGAGCCGGCCCAACCCGATCTACCTGCCCGCCGCCGCCCAGGCGGCGCGGTGGTTCGCCGCGAAAACCGGCGGCATCGCGCAGAGCGCCCTGACCGAGTCGATCCAGAACGTGCCGACGACCGCCCACATCCTCGGCGGCGCGGTGGTCGGCGACGACGCCGGCACCGGCGTCGTCGACAGCGGCAACCGCGTCTTCGGCTACGAGAACCTGCTGGTCACCGACGGCTCGGCGATGCCCGCCAACCCCGGCGTCAACCCGAGCCTGACGATCACCGCCAAGGCCGAGCACGCGATGAGCCAGGTCCCGCCCAAAGACGGGGCCGAGCCGCGCCACCTGCCGAAGGCGGCGCGGCCGGCGACCCCGGTCGCCCCCTAGGCCTCAGCCGGCGTCGGCGAGGCGCTGGGCGACGTAGTCCCAGTTGACGACGTTCCAGAAGGCGTCGATGTAGTCGGGGCGCTTGTTCTGGTACTTGAGGTAGTAGGCGTGCTCCCAGACGTCGCAGCCGAGCAGCGGCGTCTTGCCGTCGGAGATCGGCGAGTCCTGGTTCGGCGTTTTGGCGATCGCCAGACCGGAGCCGTCGTGCACGAGCCAGGCCCAGCCGGAGCCGAACTGACCGATGCCCGCTTCTTTGAACTGGTCCTTGAAGGCGTCGAAGGAACCGAAGGCATCGCTGATCCCCGAGGCCAGCTCGCCGCCGGGCTCGCCGCCGCCGTCAGGGCTCAGCATCTGCCAGAAGAGACTGTGGTTGTAGTGGCCGCCGGCGTTGTTGCGGACCGGGCCCTGCTTGTCGTCGGGCAGGCTGGAGAGGCTCTTGAGAACGTCCTCGACGTCCTTGTCGGCCCACTCCGTGCCCTCGAGCGCGGCGTTGGCTTTGTCGACGTATGCCTGGTGGTGCTTGTCGTGGTGGACCCGCATCGTCGCCTCATCGATGTGGGGCTCGAGCGCGTCATATGCGTAGGGAAGGTCGGGTACCTCGTAAGCCATCGGACTCTCCTGGTTCGGTCGGATTTTGAAGTTCACCCGGAGCCTAACGTTTGACCGCACGCGGCCCGGGGGTACCTGGCGTGCGTCGCCAGCTACGGTGGCTGCAATGGGAATAGAGGAAGAGAACGTTCCGGCTTCGAGCCCTGGTCCGCGCGAGCATCTCGCCGACGAAGCGCTGCTCTGGAAGCGGTTCACCGAGACCCGCGACCCCTCGATCCGCGAGGAGCTGGTCGCGCGCAACCTGCCCTTCGCGAAACGGCTGGCGCGCCGCTACCGCGGTGCCAGCGAGTCCTTCGACGACCTGCTCCAGGTCGCCAGCCTGGCCCTCGTCAACGCCGTCGACCGCTTCGACCCCGCCCGCGGCATCCCCTTCAGCGCCTTCGCCTCGCCGACCATCCTCGGTGAGCTCAAACGCCACTTCCGTGATCGCGCCTGGACCGTGCGGGTGCCGCGCGGTCTGCACGACCGCATGGCCCAGGTCGAGAAAGCGATCTCGCAGCTGACCGAGAAACTGCAGCGCTCGCCCTCCGTCGGCGAGATCGCCGAGCGGCTCGAGATCGAGCCGACCGATGTGCTCGAGGTGCTCGAGGCGAACCACAACCGCCGCCCGCTCTCGCTCGACCGCCCGGTCGGCGGCGACGACTCAGAGGAAGCGCAGCCGGCCGACTGGATCGGCGAGGAGGACAAGAACTTCGAGCTGGTCGAGGGCCGGATCGCGCTCGACTCGGCGCTGCCTCAGCTCGACGAGCGCGAGCGCCTGGTGCTGCGGCTGCGCTTCGTCGACGACCTGACCCAGTCGCAGATCGCCGAGAAGATCGGTCACTCCCAGATGCACGTCTCGCGCATCCTGCGCCGTGCCCTCGCCAACATCCGCGAGCAGGTCAAGGAGCAGGAGCGGGAGCAATGAAGCGGATCGCCAGGTAGTCGCCCTCGGCGGTCTCCTCGGCGGTTACGTCGTCGGCGAGCGCCTCGAGGGAGCCCCCTGTCTCCGGCAGGGCGAGCTGGGAGCGGATGCCCTCGGCGGAACCCGACTCCATCGGGCCGAGACGGACCTCGACCCCGTTCTCGCTGTCGGCGAGCGCCAGTTTGACGCTGCCGTCGGCGAAGCGGGCGGGTGCGGCGGCGGCGATCGCGTCGGTGAGCAGGACGGCGTCGGAGACCCGGTCGACAGGGAGGTCGCGACGCGCGGCGAGGACACCGACGATGCGCTCCAGGACCGGGGCTAGGTAATCGGGTGAGCCGACGACGATCTCGGTCTCATCGACCGGCTCCGCCGCCTCGACCGGCGCCTGTGCCTCGCCGGGCGGGCCGCCGTCACCGGCGCCGCCGCCTTGCAGCGGGATCCGCATCTCGATCTCGGTGCCGCGGTCGAGGCCGCCGGAGAAGGAGAAGCTGGTCGAGAGCGCCGCGATCAGCGAGAGGCCGAGGCGGAGGCTGGGCCGCTCGACGTCCGCGCGCGGCCTGATCCCGACGCCGAAATCGCGCACGACCACATTGAGGCCGTCCTCGTCCGGCTCGGCGATGACACTGAGCGGCCCCGGCTCGCCCTCGTAGGCGTGGACGGCGACGTTCATACAGGCCTCGGTGACGACGGTCTTCAGGTCGGCGATGCCGGCGGGGTCCATGCCCGCCTCCTCGGCGAGGCCGGCGAGCGCGTGTCGGACGAGGGCGACGTTCTCCGCGCGGGCTGGAAGGGACAGTTCGAGTCCCCTCGGCACCTCTTCAGTGGTGAGCCTTTCTGACATCTACCGCGATCTTCGCCGAAAACATGAAAATGCGCCCGCGCAGGCGCGCATTCGGACCATCTGGCTAATGGAAGCCCCTTCGCAAGCCACTTCGCTACCCGCCTCGGTGGTTTTGGCAAACCAAATTGGCGCGCGATAGCATCGGCAGGTGAGTCCGACCCCTTTCGAGGTGCAAGACGAGGACCTTGAGGCGGGGATCCGCGTCTTCACCATCCGTGGTGAGCTGGACCTCAATACGGCTCCGGCCCTAGAGGATCCGCTGACCGCCCTGATGGAGGATTCGGAGGCGATCTCGGTCCTGATCGACCTCTCGGCCTGCGAATTCATCGATTCGACCGGGATCGCGGTGATCGTGCGCGCCTGGCAGCACCTCGATCGCGACGCCGGGGACGGTCAGGGGCGGCTCGTGCTCTGCTGCTCGAACGACCAGGTGCAGCGGATCCTGAAGATCACCGGAGTCGGGTCATCGATCTCGATGCAGCCGGATCGGGACGCTGCCCTGTCCGAGCTGCGTCGCTGAACAGCGTCGCCGCTTCCTCGGGGTCGATAAAGACCTGGCCGCGGACGAAGCGGCCGTCGCCCATCTCCCAGATCCAACCGGTCGGCAGGTCGCGGATTCCGAGCGAGTGGCTGCGCACGTAGACCCTTCCGCGGACCAGCAGCATCCCCTCCGCCTGCTCGACCTCCTGAGGGGTGATCAGGAGCTCTTCCCAGACCGCCGCGACGTCGTCCAGGTAGGCACGCAGGCCGTCGGCCCCGACGTAGGGGTTCGCGTGCCCGGCCTCCGCCGCGGTCACCGCGAAGAACTCCATCCGCTCGTCGCAGAGGCCGACCATCTCATCGGCGTCGCGGCGGTTGAAAGCGTCGAACAGGCGCTCGATCTTCTGGCGTGAGTCCTCATCCATGCGAGCCCCCGAAGCCGCCGGTGCCGGTCAGCGGCCGGCTCGGCGCGAGCGAGACCCCGGCGGCGCCGGCGGGGACCGAGCTCGGCGCGATCGCGACGATCGCCACATCGTCTTCGAGCGGGCCGCCGATGAACCCCTGCAGCGCCCCTTCCAGCTTCTGCACGATCTGCACCGGGCTGGTCGCACCGCAGAGTTCGGTGCGAAGCCGCTCCTCGCCGAACCTGCCGTCCTCGCCGCCGGCCTCGGCGATCCCGTCGGTGACGATCACCATGTGCTGGCCGGGCTCGATCACCGTGGTGTCGAGGGCCCAGGTCGCGTCGAGGAAGGCGCCGAGCACCGGTCCCTGGCCAGTGACCTCGTGGATCTCCTCGCCGTTGACGAGCAAGGGCGGTGGGTGCCCGGCGACGGCGAGCCGGACCGGCCGGCGCGAGTCCTCCGAGAGGGCGATCGCGGCGACGCTGCAGAGGGCGGAGTCGCCGCGGGCGAGCAGGGCGCGGTTGAGCGTCGCCAGGGCGACCAGCGGGTCGCCGGTCAGCGCCGCCGCGGTGCGCAGGGTGTAGCGGGCCTGGGCGGTGACCGCGGCCGCGCGGGCGCCGCGGCCGGTGACGTCGCCGACGACGATCATCCAGCCGCCGGCCACCGGAAACGCGTCATAGAAATCGCCGCCGACCTCGTTCTCGGCCCCCGCCGGCCGATAGGAGGCGGCGACCGACCAGCCCCGGATATGGGGCAGCGGCGGCGGCAGCAGGCCCTGCTGGAGCGTCCGGGCGATCTCCGAGCGGGCCTCTTCGGCGCGCTCGAGGTCGGAGAACAGCCCCGCGTTCTCGAGCGTCAGCGCCACCCTGCCCGAGAGGACGCGGGCGAAGTCGGCGTGATCCCGGCGGTAGCTGCGACCCGACCAGCCGACGCCGAGGGTGAGGGCGCCGGTCAGCTTGCCGCGGGCGCGGAGGGCGACGGTCACCACCGAGCGCATCTCGAAGCTGCGCAGGAATTCCAGGTCGGGGCCCTCGTCGTGGGCGAGGGCGAGCAGGTCGGCCTCGGTCACGCGTTCGAAGAAACGCGGCTCGACCGGGCTCTCCTCGATCCCCGTTTCCATCGCCTCGGGCAGCGATGGGCGCCGCGCCTCCAGGCTCTTCTGGGTCTCATCGCCGCCGGCCGCGGCGACGCTGACCGCGACCCGCTCGATCCCTCCCTCGCGGATCAGGTCGATCATGCAGAAGTCGGCCACCTCGGGCACGAGCAGGTCACAGACCGCGTCGAGGCACTCCCGCAGGGAGCCGCCGCGGTCTGAGACTTCGGCGATGCTGTTGAGAATCTGGAATCGACGCGTCGCGCGCCGCATCTCGACCCAGGAGCGGCCGAGCAGGACGGCGGCGGCGGCCAGCAGAAGCCCGAGGGCGATGATGATCGCTCCGTCCAAAAGCCGCTCCTCCTCTCGCCGTTCGAAAGTCCCTTACTAAAACACAGTATCGCGCTTGCCGCGCGCGATAGTTGGGTATTCGCCCATGATGTCGACCCCTCCGCGGCGCAAATTATCGCGCGATTTGTTCGAGACGCGCAGCCACGCCTGGCACTCGCTCGGGCTCGGCGACGAGCTCCAGCCGCGCCGTCCGGCCAAAGGCTTCGCCGGGCCGCTCGTCGCCGTGCTCGTCTTCGCCGCGACCCTTTTCGTCTACGGCAGGCGTCGCGAGCTGCTGCCCGGGCACGGCGAGTTGGTCCGCATCGTCACCGTCGCCGTCCTCGTCATCGTCGGCTCGCTCGCCACCCACTGGCTCGGCCAGGCCCTCTCCCCCCGGCTCTACCGGCGCCTCGACCCGGCCACCGCCGGCTCGCTCGGCTTCCTCCTGCGGCTGGCGGCGATGGTCGCGGTCGTCATTCTGGCGCTGCGGATCGCGGGCGTCGACGCGGCAGCCCTCGCCGTCGGCGGTGCCTTCACCGCGATCGTCCTCGGCCTCGCGGCCCAGCAGACCCTGGCCGGCGTCTTCGCCGGGATCCTCCTGCAGAGCACGCGGCCGTTCCGCGTCGGCGAACGGGTACGCCTGGTCGGCGGTGCCCTGGCCGGGTCGCTCGAGGGCACGGTGAGCTCGCTCGGCCTCTTCTACACGACCCTGGTCCAGGGAGCGGACCGCCTGCTCGTCCCCAACAGCGTCCTGATCAACCTCGTCGTCGTGCCGCTGCGCGAGCCCGACAAGGTCGACCTGCGGGTCCGCTATCCCACCGATGCCAGCCCGAAGCAGATCGAGGCCACCCTGCTCGACGCGATCTCGGTGGCCACGCGCTACCCGCCCAGCGTCTCGCTCGAGGAGCTCGACAGCGAGGGGACGGTCTTCCGCGTGGTGGCGACGCCGCTGCGCCCGGAAGACGGCTCGCAGCTCGCCGAGGAGGTGCTCGAGGCGCTGCGCGACGGCACTCGCGAGCCGGCGGCGGTCCGCTAGCGGTCGTCGTTGAAGGAGGCGCGCGGGACCGTGTCCGAGTCTCCCCCGGTCCAGGCGTTGAAGAGGTACCAGGCCGGCTTCGCTTCGCGATCCCCGGTCAGCAATCCGGCCGAGTCGCAGAACTGGCAGGCGCCGTTCCAGTCGATCCAGGAGAACCACCAGACACCGCCGATCCGCCAGCTGCGGCGGTTGCCGACGAGCATCGACATCGCCTCGTTCAGCTCGCGCGCCTGACCGAGCAGGCCGCGCTCCCAACGTGACTCGAAGCTGTCGGAGCCCCAGCCGAGCTCGGTCACGTAGAGCGGCGTGCCGGCGTCGTGGTGGACCTTCATCACGCGCCGCAGGTTGAGGATGATCGCGCGCATCGCGCCCGCGTCGGAGACGTAGGGATGGAGGGCGACGCCATCGAAGAACTTCTTGATCGGCTGCTGCCGGTAGAGGCCGGAGAGGAAGGAGCCCGACGGGGTGTTGGGCGGCACCTGCAGCGGCCGGCCGAAGAGACCGCCGGCGATCACCTTCGAGCCCGGGTCGGCGGCGTGCAGGACCCGGCCCGATTCGCGCAGCAGGACTGCGTAGCGGCGCGGCCCGGTCGGTTCGGCGAAGGTGACGATGTTCTCCTCGTTCCAGATCTCCCAGTCACGGATCGGCATGTAGCGGACCGCCGGGTGTTCGCCCCAGAAGGATCCCCCGGGTCCGTAGCGATCGACCGCGCGACGCAGAAAGGCGTGCCAGGCCGAGCGCTGCCAGACGTTGTCGACCGGCAGCCGCGTGTTCTCGGGCCCGACCCAGTCCGGCGTCCCCCAGACGAAGGGGAAGACGCTGATCCCGAATTCGGCGGCGCGGCGGACCTGGCGGTCGAAGCTGTCGAAGTCGCGCGGCCCGACGAAACGGTTTTCGGGCTCGATCCCCGGCCAGTAGAGCGGCAGCCTGATGCTGGTCACCCCACTGCTGCGCATCAGGGCGAAGTCTTCTTCGTCGAGGTCGCCCTGCGGAATGATCCCCGCGAACGAGGCGGGAGCGGGCGCGGCATGGGCCGTGCCGGCGAAAGCGAACAGCGCGAGCAGCAGCGCCGCGAGCGGTGCAAGCTTGGCTGTCATCGGTCGTCTGCCCTCTCTCTGAGATAATCGCCGCACTCGGGGCGTGGCGCAGCCTGGTAGCGCGCACCGTTCGGGTCGGTGAGGTCCCCGGTTCAAATCCGGGCGCCCCGACTAGCAGACCCTCCGCTGGAGTCTAGGGCGGCCGCCGCCGGCGGCCGCCCCTCAGCGGACTTCCGCAATCGCCCTTTCGAATTCGACCAGCGACGGCCCGTCCTGCAGGGTCCGCGTGCCGCCGGGCCCGTTGATGACCGCTGCCGGCTTGGTCCGGATGCCCAGCTGGGCACCGAGCTGCTCGTAGCTTTCGAGCCGCTTCTTGACCGGGCCGTCGGTCGCTTCTTCCCGTTCGAGGTCCTGCTTCCATTCGAGCACTTCGAGCTCGCCGATCGATCCGGCCAGGGATTCCATGAAGTCACGGTCTACTTCCAACCGCGCCGCCTCTTCTTGGTTGCGGAAAAAGAGATACGTGTATTGCCACCCATAACCCTGGACGGCTGCCGCCTCGGCGCCGAAGAAGCCGAGCTCGAGCGGGTTTTCGGCGACCGAGTAGTGGCGCATCAGCATCTGGACTTCCCCGTTGCGGGCGTAGTCGGTGATCAGGGTCGGGATCGTCGCGAGGAAGTTTTCGCGGCAACTGCTGCACTGCAGGTCGGCGAAGTACTGGATCGAGACCGGCGCGTCTGAGGAGCCCACCCGCTCGCCTTCCTGGGGCACGCCGCCGAAGATCTCCTGCGCGTTGCCGACCCCCTGCACCCGCACAACGTGCCCGCCGGGCGGCTTGATCGCGATGTTGAAGATCGCGTAGCCGATGCCGAAGAGGCCCAGCAGGAGCAGCAGGATCACCCAGATCCTGCCGCGGCGCGGCAACGGAGTGGCGGCGACTTCGCTCACCGGCGCATTATCCCGAACCGGGCTCCGCGGGCCTCGGGTCGGCGCGGTTGACAGCTTCGCCCGCGCCGGTAAATATGGGTTACTCGATTTCGACTACCGGGAGGTCCCCCAGACGTGGCCAATCACCTCACCCCCTCCGAGCTCGCCGATGAGTTGCAGATGAAACGGCAGGAGGTGATCGGCAAGTGCGTTGAGCTGGGAATCCCGGTGTTCCACGGACGCATCGACAAATCCCTGTTCCGGGCCTCGTTGCGCCAGTCGCCGGTCGAGGCGGAACAAAGGCGGGCTTCGGCCGCCTAGCTTCGCCCCCTCGAATAGACTTTTCCCCGACGTATGGGGCGGGGAACCAAATCCAAGACTCTTGCCGACCTGCTGCCTCGTTCGGCGCAGACCTACGGCTCGGCGCCCGCGGTCCGCTACAAGGACGGTGATGGTTGGGCCGACAAGTCCTTCGCCGAGGTCGGCGAGATCGTCAGCTCGCTCTCACTGGGCCTGATCGACCTCGGAGTCGAGAAGGGCGACAAGGTCTCGATCCTCGGCAACACGCGGCCCGAGTGGACCTACTTCGACTTCGCCGCCCTCTCGGCCGGCGCGACGGTGGTGCCGATCTACCAGACCAACTCCCCCGAGGAGTGCCAGTACGTGCTCGAGAACTCCGACGCGAAGATCGTCATCGTCGAGGACGACGAGCAGATGGAGAAGATCCGCGCGGTCCGCGAGCAGCTACCGCTGCTGGAGCAGGTGATCCGGATGACGGGCTCCAGCGACGACGCGATCTCCTTCGACGACCTCGCCGCGCGCGGCTCGGGCCGCGACGCCTCCGAGTGGGAGGAGCGCTGGCAGTCGGTCACCCCGGACGACATCTGCACCTTCATCTACACCTCGGGGACGACCGGGCCGCCGAAGGGCTGCGTGATCAGCCACGGCAACTACCGCGCGATGCTCGACATGGTCAACGAGACCAGCGTGATCGAAGAGGACGACCTCACCTACCTCTACCTGCCCCTCGCCCACTCCTTCGCCCTGCTGATCCAGTTCGGCAGCTTCGACCTCGGCACGACGATCGCCTACTGGGAGCGGGACCCGCTGAAGATCCTCCCCAACCTGGCCGAACTGCACCCGACCTACTTCCCCTCGGTGCCGCGCATCTTCGAGAAGATCTACACCGCCGCGACCAGCGGCATGGAGAAAGAGGGCGGCCTCAAAAAGACGATCTTCGACTGGTCGATCCGGACCGGCGAAAAGATGCGAGAGGTCGAACGCGTCGGGCCAGAAGCCGGGCATCGCTGCTCGAGCCGCAAGTACAAGTTCGCCGACGAGAAAGTCCTCTCCGAAAATCCGCGGCCTGTTCGGCGGCAAGATCCGCCTCGCCGTCTCGGGCGCGGCGCCGATCAACCCCGAGATCCTGCGCTTCTTCGACGCCGCCGGCGTGCTCGTGCTCGAGGGCTGGGGGATGACCGAGACCTCGACCGCGGCGACGATCTCCTCCGCGGAGGACTTCAAGGTCGGCACGATCGGCAAACCGTTCCCCGGCTGCGAGGTCAAGATCGCCGACGACGGCGAGATCCTGGTCAAGGGCCCCAACGTCTTCCAGGGCTACTACAAGAACGAGGAGGCGACCCGCGAGACGATCGTCGACGGTTGGCTCCACACGGGCGACATCGGCGAGATCGACGACGACGGCTTCATCAAGATCACCGGCCGCAAAAAGGACATCATCATCACCGCCGGTGGCAAGAACATCACGCCGGCCAACCTCGAGAACGAAATCAAGCAGCACCCGCTCGTCTCCCAGTGCGTGGTCGTCGGCGACCGCCGCCCCTACCTGGTCGCCCTGGTCACCCTCGACCCTGAAGACGCGGTCGCCTACGCCAAGGAGAACGGACTGCCCGAGGACGCCGAACAGCTCGCCGCCAACGCCGACGTGCTGGCGGCGATCGAAGCCCACGTCGGCCAGATCAACGAGAAATTCGCCCGGGTCGAGCAGGTCAAGAAGATCGCCATCCTGCCCCAGGACCTCTCGCAGGAAAGCGGTGAGCTGACGCCGACGCTGAAGGTCAAGCGAGCGGTGGTCACCGCAAAGCACGACGCCGAGATCGAGGCTCTGTACGCCGGTTGAGGTTTTTGGTGGGTGGGGTCGCGGGGATGGCCCGTCCAAACCCGCTCCCTTCGGTCGCTCACAAGTTTGGCCGGACCAACCCCCCGACCCCACTCGTCACGCGCTCAGACCCGCGTAGAGCGCCTCGCTCTGGCC
This sequence comes from uncultured Solirubrobacterales bacterium, assembly GCA_963836415.1. Taxonomy (GTDB): domain Bacteria; phylum Actinomycetota; class Thermoleophilia; order Solirubrobacterales; family 70-9; genus VRUE01. The sequence continues at coordinate 283,742 of CAWIJE010000003.1, read as the reverse complement.
ACGGAGCGGCCGCGATTCGGGGGCGCTGCTCGGGAAGGTGCTGGGTTCGGGTCGCTGCTGGGAGGGGCTGCTTCGGCGCTCGCTCGGGGGAGCTGTCCTGACCGGAGCGCTCGCGGGAGGGGTGTTGGTGCCCTTTCCGGGAATGTCGCGAAGCGGCGGCAATGCAATCCGGTAATTGCGCGCCGTAGGCGCGCAGCATCTTTTGGCGCGAGCGCGAAGCGCGAGCTGCCCTCAATTCCCGGAAAGGGCACCGACGGCCCTCCTCCGGCTGCTTCGAGCTAGGACGCCTCGCCTGATTGCCGCAGCAGCACCGAGGTCGTCTGCTCGAGGACGCGCCGCCAGGCCGAGATCTGCTCGGGCTCTTCCTCCGCCGCCCGCTCGACCACGCGTTTCACCCTGCTGCCGGAGATCTCGAGGCCGTGTTTCTTCGCGACCTCCTCGAAGTGGTCGTAGTCCCTGGCCAGGGTCGCGGTCACCGATTCGAAGCCGTGGCGGGCGATTCTGAGGCGGCGCGAGTAATCCATGATCGGCGTGCCGAACATCAGCTCGTCGTTCTCCTCGGGCTCGACCAGGATGATGTCGACCCCGGGGTAGCGCTCCTGCCACTGCTCGACCGCCTGATGCAGGCGGGCGTGGGAGAGGATGCGGAAGACCTGGTTGCCGATCGCCGGCAGGCCCATGTCGGAGACGCGGCGGACCTTGTTGCCGAAGATCGTCGGGATCGTCTTCTCGAAGTCGTTGACATAGGGCACGATCGGGTTGACGACGACGATGAACTTCGCCCCCTGTTCGACCGCGATGTCGACGTTGGTGGTCGAGCGGATGCCGCCGTCGACCAGCTGGCGGCCCTTCAGCTCCACCGGCTTGTAGACGATCGGCAGCGCGGTCGAGCACTGGACCGCCTTCGAGATCGGCACGTCGGACCAGGCCTTCTCACCGAAGACGATGCGCTCGGTCGTGTCGAGGTCGGTCGCGGTGATGTAGAGCTCGCGATCGATCAGCCTGAAGTCGTTGGCGCGACCGGCGTCGGCGAGGACGCCCTCGACGTAGTCGGCAACGCCGGAGCCCGAGTAGAGGCCACTGGGCAGCGCCTCGGCGATCGCGACGCCGAGGTCCATCGCCGAGATGTCGCCGATGCGGACGAGCGAGCGCAGCAGCTCGAGCGAGCGCAGCGGCAGCAGTGCGGCCTTCTGCAGGAAGCCGCCGTAGTTCGGCTTGAGCACGTTGCCGAGGTCGAGGTCTTCGAGCTCGGAAGGGACCCGCTCGTTCAGCACCTGCATCATCTCGTCGGGCGTGATGCCGTTGGCGAGCATGCCGGCGACGAAGGAGCCGGCGCTGGTGCCGACGTAGATGTCGAAGTTGTTGACGGTGCTGTTGACGGCGAGCAGGTCGAGGGCGCGCAGGGCGCCGATCTCATAGACACCGCCCGTGAAGCCGCCGCCGCCGAGCACCAGGGCCGTCTTGGACGGCCTTTTGCGCGGGCGTTTACGCCGCGGTTTCGAGTCGATGTCCACAACTTTGCCCATAAATGAGGATTATCTCAGGAGATGAGACGGACCCCCGCCCCAGTCATCGCGATTCTGTGCCTGCTCGCGCTACTCCTGATTCCACCCAATACAAACGCGGCAGGCGGTCAGAAGTTCTGCAACGGCCTGCGAACCCTGCTGGTGCGCGGCGGCGGCAGCGCCAGCGGCCTCTTCGTCGTCGACGCCGACAGCGGCAAGGCGATCTGCGCCCGCGCGGCCCGCAGCCAGCGCCCGCTCGCCTCCAACACGAAGCTGTTCACGACCTCGGCGGTGCTCTCCGACTTCGGGCCGGAAGCGCGGATCGAGACGAAAGTGCTCGCCAGCGGCAAGGTCGACCGCGACGGCGTCCTCCACGGCAACCTCTACCTGGTCGGCGGCGGCGACCCGGTGCTCGGCTCGCCGCTCTTCATCGACCGCTTCTTCGGCGGTCTCGGGACCAACCTCTATGCGCTCAAGCGGCAGATCGTCTCGCGGGCCGAAATCACCGCCGTCACCGGCCGCCTCTACGCCGACGACACGGTCTTCGACCGGCTGCGCGGGGTCGCCGACTCGGGCTACGCGACGAGCCCCGAAATCGGCCCGCTCTCGGGCCTCTCCTTCAACGCCGGCTTCGCCGATTCCGGCGCCAACAGCTTCTCCTCAGACCCGGCGCTGCTGGCGGCACGAAAGCTGGCCGGCGCGCTGGACGATGCCGGCGTCTCGATCCGGACCCAGGTCGCCCTCGGCGACGCCGATGAAGCCGACGCCCGCGCGATCGCCTCGGTCGAATCGCCGACGATGAACGCGCTGGTCAACTCGACCGACGTCAACTCCAACAACTTCTTCGCCGAGATGCTGCTGAAGCTGCTCGGCGCGCACTACGGCAGCGGCGGCACGACCACGGCCGGCGCCGCCGTCGCCGAGCAGTTCGCCCGTGCCAAGGGCTCTGCCGTGCACCAGGTCGACGGCTCCGGCCTGACCCGGTCCAACCACGCCTCGCCCCTGCAGGTGGTGCGGCTGCTGCAGGCGATGCGCACCTCCTACGTCCACGAAGACTTCATCGACGACCTCGCCCTCGCCGGCCACGAAGGGACGGTCGGCGAACGCATGCAGGGCACCGCCGCCGACGGCCGCTGCCGGCTGAAGACGGGGACGATCAACTCAGTCAGCAACCTCTCCGGCTACTGCTTCAACGCCGACGGCAGGACGATGATCTTCTCGATCCTGATGGCCGGCGTCCGCGACCTCACCCTCGCGCACGCCGAGCAGGACCGGATCGCGGCGGCGATCGCCGCCTACTGAGCCGCTCGCCTCAGTCTCCGGCGAGCAGCGAGCGCAGGCCGGCTTCGTCGAGGATCTCGGTCTCCAGCCGCTCGGCCTTGGCCAGCTTCGAGCCCGGGTTGTCGCCGGCGACGACGAAATCGGTCTTCTTCGAGACCGAGCCGACGACCTTGCCGCCGGCGCCTTTGATCAGCGTCTCGGCTTCCTCCCGGGTCAGGTCCGGCAGGGTCCCGGTCAGGACCAGGGTCTTGTCGACGAGCGGCCCGGTCGTCCGCCGCCGTTCGGAGGGATCGAGGCTGAGCCTCAGGCCCTTCTCGGCGAGTTTCTCGACCAGCGCTTCGGTGCGGTCGTCGGCCAGCGCCTCGGCGATCTGGACCGCCATCTTGGGACCGACCCCGTCGACGGCCTCCACCCTCTCCGGCTCCTCGGCCTGCTCCTGGAGCTCCTCGATCGAGCCGAAGTGCATCGCCAGCGCCTCCGCCGTGACGTAACCGACGCCGGGCAGGCCGAGGGCGTAGAGGACCCGCGGGAAGGGCGTGTCCCTGGAGGCGCGGATCGCGGCGAGCAGGTTCCGGGCGGAGAGCTCGCCAAAGCCCTCGAGGCCGACCAGCTGCTCCTCTTCGAGGTCGTAGATGTCGCCGACGTCACGAATGTGGCCTTCGGCGAGCAGGCGCAGGGCGAGCTTTTCCCCGAGGCCGTCGATGTCCATCGCGCCTTTGCTGACGAAGTGCTTGACGTGCTGGAAAGCCTGCCCGGGGCAGCCGCTGCGATTTGGGCAGATCGTGAAGACGCCGTCCTCCTTGACCGTCGGCGTGCCGCACATCGGGCACTTGGAGGGAGGCTTCGGTTTGCGCGCCCGGGGATTCTCGCGCGGCAGTTTCGGCGAGACCACCTGGGGGATCACGTCGCCCGCCCTCATCACGATCACGTCGTCGCCGACCCGGACGTCCTTGCGGGCGAGGTCCTCCTCGTTGTGGAGGGTCGCGGTGGTCACGGTTACGCCGGAGACGTGCACCGGCTCCAGTTCGGCGAAGGGGACCAGGTGGCCGGTCCTGCCGACGTTCCAGACCACGCCCTTGAGCCTGGTCGTCGCGGTCATCGGCGGGAACTTCCAGGCGATCGCCCAGCGCGGCTCGCGCCCGACCACGCCCAGCTGCCTCCAGAGCGGCCGCTCGTCGATCTTGACCACGACCCCGTCGATCTCGTAGTCGAGCGTCTCGCGCCGCTCCTCCCACCACCTGCAGGCCTCGACCACGCCCTCGATCCCGTCGTGATGGCCGGTGTCGGGGTTGACCCTGAAGCCGTTGCCCGCCAGCCACTCGATCTCCTCCGTGTGACTGGCGAACTCGCGGCCGCGGACCTCCCCGATCCCGTAGCACCAGATCGAGAGTGGCCGTTCTTCGGTCATCCGCGGATCGAGCTGGCGCAGCGAGCCGGCGGCCGAGTTCCTCGGGTTGGCGAAGGTCGGTTTCTCTTCGGCGGCGCGCTTCTCGTTGACCGCTTTGAAGTCGGCGATCGCGAGGTAGACCTCGCCCCGCACTTCGATGAAAGACGGGGCGTCGGCGATCTCCCGCGGGATCTCCGCGATCGTCAGCAGGTTGGCGGTGACGTCCTCGCCGACCGTGCCGTCGCCGCGGGTCGCCCCGCGGGTGAAGGCCCCGTCCTCGTAGGTCAGCGAGATCGCCAGCCCGTCGATCTTCGGCTCCGTCACGTAGCTGAATTCGGAGTCGGCGATGTCGAGGCGGTTGAGGCGGCTGTGGGTTCGCTCCTCCCAGGCGCGAAGCTCCTCCTCGCTGCGGGCGTTGCCGAGCGAGAGCATCCGCTCCGCGTGCTCGACCTCGGGGAAGCGCCCGGAAGGCGCGGCGCCGACCCGCTGGGTCGGGGAGTCGGGAGTGACCAGGTCCGGGAACTCGGCCTCGAGCGCCCGCAACTCGTCGATCAGCGCGTCGTACTCGTCATCGCCGATCTCCGGTTCGTCCCTGCGGTAGTAGAGCTCGTTGTGATGGCGAAGCACCCGGTGGAGCTCGGCCGCCCGCTCGTCCGCCTCTTGGCGTGAAGGGCTCACGCGCCCGTCGCGCTGGCCGCGAGCATCCGCTCGAAGCCCCAGCCGCGGAGCGCCTCGAGGCCGCCGTGGTCGGTGAGGTCGAAGTGGATCGGGGTGACCGAGATGCGGCCGCTGGCGACGGCGAAGAGATCGGTGCCCTCGATCTCCTCATAGCCCGGTCTCCAGCCGTAGATCTCGTAGCGGCGGCGCTTGTCCCCCTCCTCGCCGACCAGCTTCAGCTCGTCGTTGTAGATCCGTTTGCCGAGCCGCGTGACCTCGATTCCGGCGGGCTCTCCGGCGGGGCAGTTGACGTTGACCAACGTCGCCTCGGGCATCGGCTCCTCGGCCAGGTGACGGACCAGCTCGCCGGTTAGGGCGGCGGCGACGCCGAACTCGAAGCGGCCGCTGACGTAGCCCATGCCGCCGGCGGAGGACTGCTGAGAAAGCGCGATCGCCGGGATCCCGAGCACGATGCCCTCGAAGGCGGCGGCGACCGTGCCCGAGTAGGTGATGTCGTCGCCGAGGTTGGCGCCGTGGTTGATCCCCGAGACGATCAGGTCTGGCCGCCCGCCGACCAGGCCGAGCTCGGCAAAGCGCACGCAATCGACCGGGGTGCCATCGGTCGCGTAGCCGAGGTCGCCGTCGCCGAACTCGACCTCCTCGACGGTCAGCGGCGAGCGGGTCGTGATGCTGCGCGCGGTCGCCGAACGGTTCGAGTCGGGCGCGATCACCTCGAGCTCGACGCCGTCGATCTCACGCAGGACCCGGCGGGCGGCCTGCAGGCCGGGAGCCGTGATCCCGTCGTCGTTGGTCAGCAGGACGCGCACACCGGCGATTCTAGGTGGACCGGCCAGCGGCATACTGCGCCCAGTTGACGTCCGTGCGCCTCGACATCGAATACGACGGTTCCGGCTTCTCCGGCTGGTCGCGCCAGCCCGGGTTGCGAACCGTCCAGGGTGAGCTCGAGGCGGCCCTGCTCACCGCGCTGCGCGTGCCGGTGACGCTGACCGTCGCCGGCAGGACCGACACGGGGGTGCACGCCCTCGGCCAGGTCGCCGGCTTCGAGACCGACGCCGAGCTGCCGGCGGAGCTGGCGCGCAGGCTGAACGGCATCACGCCGCGCGACATCGCCGTGCTCGAGGCCGCCCCCGCCGAGGACGGCTTCGACGCCCGCCGCGACGCCGTCTCGCGCAGCTACCGCTACCGGCTGCTCGCGCGCGGCCCGCGCAGCCCCTTCGAAGCAGGCCGGGCGCTCTGGTGGCCGCAGCCGCTCGACCGCGAGGCGCTCGACGCCTGCGCCGCCGCCCTGCTCGGAAAGCATGACTTCACGGCCTTCACGCCGACCGAGACCGACCACGTCTACTTCAAGCGCCGGGTTTTCGCCGCCGCCTGGGACTGGCGCGGCGAGCGCGGCTCGTTCCTGATCACCGCCGACGCCTTCATGCGCAGCATGGTCCGGGTCCTGGTCGGCACCCAGATCGAGGTCGCGATCGGCCAACGGACCGTCGAGGAATTCATCCAACTCCTGGAAGGCGCCCCCCGCTCAGCAGCCGGAGAAACCGCGCCCCCCCACGCCCTCTACCTGGAGTCGGTCGCCTACAACTGAACCGGGCTGTCTACGTGATCCCTCGGGCGGGTGGCGGCGTAGGGGGACCCATGCCCGAGGAAGCTTTAGCTACCGGAGGGCGTGGGGGTGCCTGCGCCGACAGGACCCGCCGGAGGGGGCGCCTCAGACCAGCTCTAGGAAGACCATCTCGGTCGAGTCCGATTTCCTCGGGCCCAACTTGACGATCCGGGTGTAGCCGCCGGGCCGCTCGGTGTAGCGCGGCGCGACCTCCTCGAAGAGCTTGTGGACGACGAACTTGTCGTTGTGCAGGGTCGCCAGCGCCTGGCGTCGCGCGTGCAGGTCGCCGCGCTTGGCCAGGGTGATCAGCTGCTCGACCTCGGGCTTGACCGCCTTGGCCTTGGCCTGGCTGGTCTTGATCCGCTCGTGCTCGATCAGCTGCTTCGAGAGGTTCGAGAGCAGCGCCTCGCGATGCGACGAGGTGCGACTGAGCTTGTTTCTCTTCTTGCCGTGGCGCATCGGGGTCTCCGGACGATTCTGCCGGTTCTCAGTCCTGCTGGAGGTCGAGGCCGCGGGAGTGCAGGGTCTCGATCACTTCCTCGATCGACTTCTGACCGAAGTTGGGGATCGCGTTCAGCTCCGAGCGCGACTTGCGCACCAGGTCGCCGACCGTCTGCACGCCGGCCCGCTTCAGGCAGTTGTAGGAACGGACGCCGAGCTCGAGCTCCTCGATCAGGATCTCGTCGAGGCCGTTGGCACTCGCTCCGGCTCCGTCGCCGGCGGCTCCACCGGCGAGCGCGTCGGGCTGGGCGGCAGCGACCGGCTCGCGCGCGGTCAGCTCCTCGACCCGGTCGGCGTCGGTGAAGATCGCCAGGCTCTTGATCAGGATCTCGGAGGCCTCGCGCAGGGCGGCGGCCGGCTCGATCGAGCCGTCGGTCTCGAGGTCGAGGGTCAGTTTGTCGAAATCGGTGCGCTGGCCGACACGGGCGGTGGCGACCGCGTAGGAGCAACGACGGATCGGCGAGAAGATCGAGTCGATCGGGATCACGCCGATCGGCTGCTCGTCGGACTTGTTCTCTTCCGCCGGCGAGTAGCCGCGGCCGCGGCCGATCGTCAGGTAGACCTCGAGTTTCGTTTTTTTCTCGAGCGTCGCGATCGGGGCCTCCGGGTTGAGCACCTCGACGCCCGAGGGCAGGTCGATGTCCTTCGCCCTGATCTCACCGGGGCCGGTTGCGACCAGCGGCGCCTCGACCTCGTCGGCGTCCGTGTGCATGCGGACGACGAGATCCTTGAGGTTGAGGATGATGTCGGTGACGTCCTCTTTGACGCCGGGGACACTCGAGAACTCGTGGGCGACGCCCTCGATGCGGACGCTGGTGATCGCGGCGCCGCCTAGCGACGACAGCAATACGCGGCGCAGGCCGTTGCCGAAGGTGTAGCCGAAGCCCTTGTCGAGCGGCTCGATCGTGAAGGTGCCGAGGCGATCGTCGACTGTCTCTGAGCTGATGCGAGGGACCTGGAAGTCAGTGGTCATGAGTTCCTTGAGTTGTGTTGCGAATTGGCGTCCGGACTACTTGGAGTACAGCTCGACGATGAGCTGCTCCTGTACCGGCGCCGAGATCTCCGCGCGCTCTGGGTAGCGCAGGACCTTGGCGGTAAGCGAATCGTGGTCGGCCTGAAGCCAGGCCGGCACGGTCGAGACAAGCTCGGTGGCGTTGCGGATCGTGTCTGACGCGGCCGAGTCGGCCTTGATCGAGATCACGTCTTCAGGGCGCACCTGGTACGAGGGGACGTCGACGCGGCGGCCGTTGACGAGCCAGTGACCATGGCGGATCAGCTGGCGCGACTGGCGCCGCGAGGCGGCGAAGCCGAGGCGGACGAGGACGTTGTCGAAGCGCGACTCGAGCAGGCGCAGGAGGTTCTCGCCGGTGACGCCGTCCTGGCGCGAAGCTTTGTCGTAATAGGCGCGGAACTGCTTCTCCAGCACCTGGTAATAGCGCCGCGTCTTCTGCTTCTCGCGCAGCTGCACCCGGTACTCGGACTGGCGCATGCGGCCGCGGCCGTGCTCGCCGGGCGGGTAGGAGCGGCGCTCGACGCCGCATTTGTCGGTGAAGCAGCGCTCGCCCTTGAGGAAGAGCTTCTGGCCCTCGCGGCGGCACTGCTTGCACTGGGGAGACGTGTCGCGAGCCATCAGACCCTCCGTCGCTTCTTCGGCCGGCAGCCGTTGTGGGCCTGCGGGGAGACGTCCTTGACAGTGGTCACGTCGAGACCCGCCGCCTGCAGCGAGCGGATCGCCGTCTCACGGCCCGAGCCGGCGCCCTTGGCAAAGACCTCGACTTTTTGAAGGCCGTGCTCCATGCCTTTTTTGGCGGCCGCGTCGGCGGTCACCTGGGCGGCGAAGGGGGTTGACTTGCGCGAGCCTTTGAAGCCCGCCGAGCCGGCCGACTCCCAGGCGATCACGTTGCCCTCGGTGTCGGTCAGGGTGACGATCGTGTTGTTGAAGGAAGTCTTGATGTGCGCCTGTCCGTAGGTGATGTTCTTTTTCACCCGTTTACGGGATCGGCCTTTCGCTGCTTTTTTCGGCTGCGGCATCTCTCTCCTACGCCTTGCGCTTGCCGGCGACGCTCATCCGGCGCGGGCCCTTGCGGCCGCGTGCGTTGGTCTTTGTCCGCTGGCCCCGAACCGGCAGGCCGCGCCGGTGACGCAGTCCGCGGTAGGCGCCGATCTCCATCAGCCTTTTCACGTCCTGGGAGCGCTCGCGGCGGAGGTCGCCCTCCACCTCGTGCTGCTCGACCGCTTCGCGCAAGCGCACGACCTCGTCCTCGGTCAGGTCTTTGACCAAGGTGTCGGAATCGATTTTCGTCTCGGCCAGGATCTTCTGAGCGGTCGACTGACCGATGCCGAAGATGTAGGTAAGGCCGATTTCGACCCTTTTCTGGACCGGGATGTTGACTCCAGCGATACGCGCCATCGTGCCTGGCCCTAGCCCTGCCGCTGCTTGTGTCGCGGATTCGAGCAGATCACCAGGACCGCACCATTGCGGCGGATGATCTTGCACTTTTCGCACATCGGCTTTACGGAAGCTCGGACCTTCATTGCTCCGGATTCGTATCGACTACAGGATTCCTGCGCGCCCCATGAATCGGACGGCAGGCACACTCAAACCGGCCCTTGGGCCGACCGGGAAAGATAGCAGGGCGCAAGCAGCGGCGGCGCCTGATCGGGACCTCAGCGCGTGACCAGCACCAGAGTGAAGCCATCGTAGCCCTTGGCGCCGACGGTCTGGACCGTGGTCGCGTCGGCGCGCGGGTCGTCGGCGAGCATCTCGTGCAGGCGGCGCTGGGCCCGGGTCGCCGGGTCCTCGGAGTCGGCCTCGGCCAGGGTGCCTTTGCGGACGACGTTGTCGGCGACGATCAGCGCTCCCGGCCGGGCGTGGTCGAGCGCCCAGTCGCAGTAGTCCGGGGTGTGGACCTTGTCGGCGTCGATGAAGACCAGGTCGAACGGGCCCGCCCCCTCCCGCTCGAGGCCGGGCAGCGCCTCGAGCGCCGGGCCGACCCGGATCTCGACCAGCTCGCCGAGGCCGGCCCGCTCGAGGTTGGCCCGTGCCACCTCCGCGTGGCCGGCATCGGCCTCGAGGCTGATCAGGCGACCGCCGGCGGGCAGCGCCCGCGCCAGCCAGATCGTGCTGTACCCGCCGAGCGTCCCGAACTCGAGGATCGAGCGGGCGCCGATCGCCCGGGCGAGCAGGTTGAGCTGCTTGCCCTGCGCGGGCGTCACCTGGATCTCGGGCAGCCCAGCCGCCGTGCTCGCCGCCGCGGCCGCCGACAGCGCCTCGTCGTCGGCGGCGATCGTCGCGCTGACGAACTCGTCGACTTCGCTCCAGGTCTCGCTCATGCTCGCGATTCTGACACCGCGTCGGGGGAACCGCGGGTCAGCGGGGGAGCTTCTGGGTCAGGGTGACCGACTGCTGGAAGGTCGGCCGGTTCTGGAAGGGGAAGGGCGGCAGGGTGATGCCGCCCGTCACCTGGGGCCGGTTCAGGTCGAAGCAGGCGGGCTGCGGGTTGGCCGCGCAGGTGCCGTCGCCGCCGCCGTACTGCTCGGCCGGCGTCACCGCGAGGGCCGCGCGCAGGCTGCGCCGCAGGACCGACCGGCACTTCGACTTCGAGCCGTTGCCGCAGTAGCGACGGCTGTAGGGGGCCTCCGGCTCGGGGCCGAAGACCGCGCGCAGGTCCTTCGAGACGTAGCCCCACCAGCCGTCGTAGAAATCCGGGGCCTGCGGCGAGCCGCCGGTGTGGTCGCCGATCTTCAGCATCCCCTGCAGCTCTTCGAATGCCCTCTTGCCGAGAGCCGGCTGGAACTCGGCGGTGACCAGCTTCGGCCACCAGGCGTCCATCAGCTCGATCGCCGGCGTTTCCTCGTCGGCGCCGTCGCGGTCGAGGTCGCGGCGGTGGGCGCCGTTCTTCTGCCAGGCCCTGAGGGTCGCCAGTGCGCCCTTGAGGTCGCTCGCCTCGGGCTTGCCGATCGCGTCGAGCAGGATCGGCAGCAACCGATACCCGCGCAGGTCCTCGGTCGCCGGTTCCTCCATCGCCTGGACCAATTGCGAGATCGTCATCTTCTTGCCGTTCTTGGTCGCGGCCCTGACCCGGTCGGCGATCATCTGCTGGCGCTGCAGGGGGCCGTAGCCGTAGTTGTCGTCGGCGGCGCCGAATTCCGGCGCCTGCTTGTTGTTCCAGGAGACCAGGTAGGCCGGGTCGACCGCCTGCGGGTGTTTGGCGAAGGGCAGGTAGGTCGCCGTCTGTGTCGCCGGCTTGAAGCCCTTCCAGTCGAATTCACCGGTCCCCATCACCGGAAAGTCAGGAGAGGTCCCCTTCGCCCGCTGGGGCAGCGCGCCCGACATCGCGTAGGCGATGTGCTCGGCGTCGACGTATGCCCAGTTGAAGGTGAAGCCGATCTTCGAGACCGCCTGCTTGAAGCCGGAGACGCCGGTCATCACCGCCGGTTCGTTCAGCTTCGAGAAGCCGATCACCGAGTCCGCCTCGTGGAAATAGGTGGTGCGGGCATGTACGAAGGCGACCTTCTTGCCGCCCACCCTGCCGCGGGCGTAGACGATCCCGTGAACGGTGCGCAGCGCGGTCAGGGTCTGGCCGCCGACTTCGGTCGGGTCGATCGTGTTCGGCGCCCAGGTCTCGGTCTTTTCCAGCCTTTCCATCGGCTTGCATTTGCCGCGGTACAGGTAGTGGAAGCGGTCCCTGCAGAGCAGCTCGGCGAAGGTGTCGACGTTGTCGGCGCCGGCCGAGGTCGCGCTCCAGGCGTAGTCGCGCCCGTGCCCGAGCTGGACGTAGAGGTTGACCCCGGCGAAGGCGGCGCCACGGGCGTCGATCCCGGGGCCGTGCAGGTCCTCCTCCATCAGGATCTGGGGGACGAAGTAGCCGACCTGCGGGCCCATCACCGCGATCGGGTGGCCGTCGGCGGAGTGCTTGGCCGAGACCAGCTCCCAGTTCGAGGCGTGGTTTGCTTCGCTCAGGGCGCGGATCACGGCGGCGCCGAAGCCATGGGGCCGGGGGACGGCGCTGGAAGCCGAGGCGAAATCCGTCTCCTGGACCGAGCCCTTGTCGGGCAGGGCGAGGCCCTTCTCGGCGAAGGCGCTGCGCGTCTCATACGGGAACGGCTTCGAGATCGTCGTCGGCGCTTCCGGGTCGTTCTTCGAGCGGAAGCCGAGCCAGGCCCTGCGCCCCGCCCTCCTCCCCATCCTCGCCTCGAAAGCCTGCATGGTCAGCGCCGAGTTGAGCTCGTTGCCGCCGCCACGGCCGAAGATGCCGCCGACCAGGGAGGCGATCGCGACGATGTCGGTCGGCTTCCACGGTTCCATCGGCTGGTCGAGCAGCGAGTACTCGGCCGGGCGCTTGCTCGGGTCGACCTTCGCTTCGGCGACGTAGGTGTTGATCCCTTCGACGTAGGAGTTGACGTCGGCGACCGCCTGCGCGCCTTCGGCTCCGTAGAGCTCGGGCGCCTCTTCGAGCTGCTTCTGCAGGTCGGCTTCGGTGTAGGGGGCGAAGCCCCACTGGGCGGCGTCGGCCGCGGCGTTGGAGCCGCCGAGGAAGGAGGCGAGTTCGGCACGGCCGGTGTGGCGCAGCACGTCCATCAGGAAGAGCCGATCCTGGGCGCCGGCGTAACCGGCGCCGAACATCGTGCCGGCCCGGGTGTCGCCGTAGATGTGGGGCACCCCGTAGCCCGCGTCGCGAACGATCGTCGTTCCCGGCCGCGGTTCCGTGGTCGAGGCGACTTCACCGGAGGGGACGCCGAAGGTGGCGTCCTTGAAATAGGAGCCGACGTTGCCGTCAGTCAGGCCGGGCGCGCCGTAGACGAGGTTTTCGTAGAGCGGCTGCTGGTCGGCGTAGTGGGCGGGAAGGGTGCCGAGGGCACGGAAGGCGAAGACCTGGGTGATCGTGTCGAGACCGTTCTCGCCCGGCGGCAGCACGTTGCGGAAGCCGCCGGCGTCGTTGCTGCCGTAGGGCTGTGCCGCGGCGGTGGCGAAGGCAGGCGCCGACACCATGACCAGCAGCGAGGCGAGGATGGGAACCACGAACGAGCGACGCAAGACCGACCTTCCTGTTGCGGCGCCCCCACCGCAGGTCAAGCCTACCCCCTGGGTCCTCGGCTCAATCCTCTTCGTGCCAGGGGGTGAGGATCTGCGGGCCGTCCGCGGTCACCGCGATCGTGAACTCGAAGTGGGCGGCGAGCGAGCCGTCCTCGGAGTAGACGGCCCAGCCGTCGTCGCCCTGGCGGACCAGCGGGCCGCCGGCGTTGACCATCGGCTCGATCGCCAGCACCGTTCCGACCTCGAGCTCCGGGCCCTTGCCCGGCTCACCGAAGTTCGGCACCTGCGGGTCCTCGTGCATCTCCCGGCCGATCCCGTGGCCGACCAGGGTGCGGATGATCGAGAGCCCCTCGATCTCGACCGAGCGCTGGATCGCCGCCGAGACGTCGCCGAGATGGTTGCCCGGGCGCATCTGCTCGGCGCCGGCGAAGAGCGCGGCCTTGGTCACGTCGAGCAGCTGCCTGGCCTGCTCGGAGACGGGCCCGATCGGCACCGTCATCGCCGCGTCCGCGACCCAGCCGTCCTTGACCACGCCTACGTCGATCGAGATCAGGTCGCCGCGCTTCAACTCATACGGGCCCGGAATCCCATGGACGACCATCGAGTTCGGCGAGGCGCAGATCGAGCCGGGGAAGCCGCGGTAGCCCTTGAAGGCAGGCTCCGCGTCCTGCGAGCGGATGAACTTCTCGGCCGCCTGATCGAGGTCCTCGGTGGTGACCCCTGCCCGCGCCTTCGAGGCGAGCATCTTCAGGCACCGGGTCAGGATCGAGCCGGCGAGGGCCATCTGCTCGACCTGCTCGGGGGTCTTGCGCTGGATCATTCCGTACACGCTAGCCGCCTGGTCAAAGCCCTAGATGGACTCGTCGCCCTCGAGCCGCATCGTCGCCAGCGTCCGCTCGACCTCGGCGCCGACCTGCTCGGGCGGCTCGGAGCCGTCGATCCGGCGCAGCACGCTCTGCCGGTCGTAGTAGTCGATCAGCGGCTCGGTCTTCTCGTGGTACTGGTCGAGCCGGTGGCGGATCACCTCGGGCTTGTCGTCGTCGCGGGTGATCAGCGGGCTGCCGTCGATGTCGCAGACTCCCTCGCGCTCGGGCGGGTTGAACTCGACGTGGAAGACGTGGCCGTTCTCCTCGCACGTGCGCCGGCCACCGAGGCGGCGCACGACCTCGTCGTCGACGACGTCGATCAGCAGCACCGCGGTCAGCTTGCGACCGAGCTCGGATAGGCGCGCGGCGAGGGCGTCGGCCTGCGGCACCGTGCGCGGGAAGCCGTCGAGGATGAAGCCGTCGGCGGCCTCGGTCGAGTCGATGCGCTCGGCGATCACGCCGACGATCACCTCGTCGGGGACGAGGTCGCCCCTGTCCATGAACTCCTTCGCCTCGCGGCCGAGCGCGGTCTCCTCGCGGACGGCCGCGCGCAGGATGTCACCGGTCGCGTAATAGGGCAGGCGCAGGTCTTCCTGCAGGCGCTCGCCCTGCGTTCCCTTGCCGCTGCCGGGAGGGCCTAGGAGGACGAGGTTTAGCTCGGCCATGGCGCCGTTATTTGAGGAAGCCCTCGTAGTTGCGCATCATCAGCTGCGCCTCGAGCTGCTTCACGGTGTCCAGGGCCACGCCGATCACGATCAGGATCGAGGTGCCGCCGAAGAAGAAGTTGGCCGAGGTCTGGCTGATCAGGATCGTCGGCAGAGCCGCGACCGCGCCGAGGTAGAGGGCGCCAGGGAAGGTCAGGCGCGAGAGGATCCGGTCCAGGTATTCGGCGGTCGGCCTGCCGGGACGCACGCCGGGTATGAAGCCGCCGTATTTCTTCAGGTTGTCGGCCTGGTCGACCGGGTTGAAGGTGACCGCCGTGTAGAAGTAGGTGAAGACGACGATGAAGAAGACCTCGCCGACCACGTAGGCCCAGCTGTTGGGGCTGAAGAAGGCGGCGAAGTCAAGCGCCGCGGGCGTGTTGAGGAGCTGTCCCACGGTCGGCGGGAAGGCCATGATCGAGGCGGCGAAGATGACCGGGATGACGCCGGCCATGTTGACCCTCAGCGGCAGGTAGGTCGAGCCGCCCGAGGTCATTTTCCGCCCCACCATCCGTTTCGCGTACTGCACCGGGATGCGGCGCTGGCCCTCCTGGACGAAGACGATCGCGACGATCACGGCCAGGGCGATGAAGGGCATCATCACGACGAAAACCTGATCGGGGTTGGTCCACCAGGCTTCGATCCCGCCGGGCAGCCCGGAGACGATCGAGGCGAAGATCATCAGCGAGATGCCGTTGCCGATCCCGCGCTGGGTGATCAGCTCGCCGAGCCACATCAGCAGGGTGCAGCCGGCGGTCAGGCTGATCACGATCAGCAGGACCTTCGGGCCCTGGAGGCTGCCGAGCACGTTTTTGCCGCCGGCTTCGCTGCCGAAGGACCTGAACAAGAGGACGTAGCCGAAGGACTGGCCGAAGGCGAGGCCGACGGTCAGGTAGCGCGTGTACTGGGTGATCTTCTGCTGCCCGACCTCTCCCTCTTTCTGCAGCTTCTCGAGCGAGGGCACCACCACGGTCAGCAGCTGCAGGATGATCGAGGCCGTGATGTAGGGCATGATCCCCAGCGCGAAGAGCGATAGGCGCGAGAGGCTGCCGCCGGAGAAGAGGTTGAGGAAGCCGAGGATGTTGGAGCCGCCGAAGTTGCTCTGCAGTTCCTTGACGGCGTTGAGGTCGACGCCGGGGGCCGGGATGTAGGCACCCAGCCTGTAGAGGAGCAGCATCGCCGCCGTGAAGGCGAGTTTCTTGCGAATCTCGGCGACGCTGAATGCGTTCGCGATGGTCCTGAGCATCAGCGATCCAGAGTGTGGCAGGAACCGCCGGCCGCCTCGATCTTCTCTTTGGCGGCGGCGCTGAAGCCGTGCGCGTGGACCTCGAGCTTCTTCGAGATCTCACCGCGGGCCAGGATCTTGACCGGGTCGGAGCGCTTCGCCAGGCCCTTCTCCTTCAGCGACTCGATGTTGACCTCGGCGCCCGCGTCGAAGCGGTCCTCGAGGTCAGAGAGATTGATCGGCTGGGTCTTGGTGCGGAAGTTCTCGAACGGCATCGAGGTCTTTTTGTGCGGCCCGCGAAGCTTTCGCATCCGCATGTGGATCGGGTTCTGGCCGCCCTCGTAGCCGGCCTTCTGCTTCGCGCCCGAGCGTGAGCCGTAGCCCTTGTGGCCACGGCCGGAAGTCTTGCCCCGGCTGCCCTCGCCGCGGCCGATCCGCTTGCGCGGCCGGCGCGAGCCCGGCTTCGGCTTGAGGTTGTGCAGGCCGAGCTCGAGGGTGCGCTCGGAGGGCTTCGCCTCCTCGTCCTTCACCGCGCCTTTGGGCGCGTCTTTGGCGGCCTTCTCAGCCACCGTCGACCTCGACCAGATGCGAGACGACGCGGATCTGCCCCTGCAGCTGCGGGCTGTCCGTGCGCTCTACGGATTTGCCGATCCGGCCCAGGCCGAGCGCCTCGAGAGTCGCTTTCTGGCTCGGGTTGGTCCCATTGGCGGAGCGAATCTGGCGAATCTTGAGGCCGCTCACGATTTATCACCCGAGGACTGCTCAGCTTCGCTTCCGCCGTCCTCGGCAGGTGCGCCATCGCCCTGGCCACCCTCGTCCGCCTGCTCCGCGACTGCGTCGCTAGTGCCGGCGGCTTTGGTGTCGGGCTGCTCAGGGGCTGCGGCTGCCGGTGTCTCAGGCTGCTCGGCCTTTGGGGCGGCCGCTGTCTCAGCCTGCTCAGCGGGCTTGTCGGCCGGGGCTTTGGCCTGCTCAGCCGGTGCCTCAGACGGAGCGGCCTCTGCAGCGGGTGGCGCCTCAGCACCAGCGGCCAGATGCTCCCCGTCCTTGGCGCTCTTCGGGCTGACTCCCAGAACCTGGCTGACGGTCAGCCCGCGCAACTCGGCGACCTCCTCGGGCCGGCGCAGGCGGACCAGGCCGTCCATCGTCGCCTTGACCAGGTTGATCGGGTTCTGCGTGCCGATCGACTTGGTGAGGACGTCGCGGACGCC
The DNA here is from genome assembly GCA_963836415.1 of uncultured Solirubrobacterales bacterium. Taxonomy (GTDB): domain Bacteria; phylum Actinomycetota; class Thermoleophilia; order Solirubrobacterales; family 70-9; genus VRUE01. The sequence continues at coordinate 266,750 of CAWIJE010000003.1, read as the reverse complement.
GCCGAGCTCGAGCACGGCGCGGACGCCGCCGCCGGCGATCACGCCGGTACCGGGGCTGGCCGGGCGCAAGACGACGTGGCCGGCGCCGTAGCGGCCGATGATCTTGTGGGTCAGCGTCTGCCCGTATTTGGGCACGCGGATCAAGTTCTTGCGGGCGTTCTCGACGCCCTTCTGGATCGCCAGCGGGACCTCGCGGGCCTTGCCGTAGCCGATCCCGACCACGCCCTCTTCGTCGCCGACGGCGACCAGGGCGGTGAACGAGAACCGCCGGCCGCCCTTGACCACCTTGGCGACGCGGTTGATTTCGATCACCCGCTCCTGGAGATCGAGGCCCCGAGGGCTCACCGTCTCCACGTTTGTCATGTCCATGCCCTTCATAACGAGTCGCCCACCGTAGCGGTTAGAACTTCAGTCCTCCCTCGCGGGCACCTTCGGCGAGCGCCTTGACCCGGCCGTGGTACTGGTATCCGCCGCGATCGAAGACGCAGGTCTCGACCCCGGCAGCCTTGCCGCGCTCGGCGATCAGCTCGCCCGCACGCTTGGCCTGCTCGCTCGCGGTGAGCTTGCGCAGGTCCGGCTCGATCCAGTTGACGGCGGCGACGGTATGGCCCTTCGAGTCGTCGATCAGCTGGGCGAAGACGCCGCGGTTGGAGCGGTAGACGGACAGCCGCGGCCGCTCGGCGGTGCCGACGATCTGCGCGCGAACCCGGCGGCGGCGGCGCAGGCGCTGCTGGCGCTTGGTCGATGACCGTCATGCGCGCTTACCCACCTTGCGGGCGACGTGCTCGCCGCGGTAGCGGATCCCCTTGCCCTTGTAGGGCTCGGGCGGGCGGCGCTTGCGGATGTCCGCCGCGACCTGGCCGACGAGCTGCTTGTCGATCCCGCGGACGATGATCTCGGTCGGCTGCGGAACCTCGAACTCGATTCCCTCCGGCGGCTCGATCGTCACCGGGTGCGAGTAGCCGAGCGCCAGCTCCAGGGTCTTGCCTTTGAGCTGGGCGCGGTAACCGACGCCCTGGATCTCGAGTTTCTTCTCGAAGCCGTCGGTGACGCCCTCGACCATGTTCGCGATCAGGCTGCGGGTGAGGCCGTGCAGAGCGCGATGCTCGCCACGATCGGTGGGCCGGGCGACGGTCACTTCGCCGTCGTCCTGCTCGATCTTCATATCCGGCGAGAAGGGCTGGTCGAGCTCCCCCTTGGGCCCCTTGACGGCGACCCGCCCAGGGGCGATCTCGACCGTGACGGCCTCGGGGACTGCGATCGGCTTTCTTCCAATTCGACTCATCGTTTCCTCACCAGACGTAGGCGACGACCTCGCCGCCGACGCCTCTCTGCTTGGCCTCGTGGCCGGTCATCACGCCGATCGAGGTGCTGACGATCGCGGTGCCGGTTCCACCGTCGACGCGGGGCACGCTCTTGTGGTCGACGTAGCGGCGTCGGCCGGGGCGCGAGATCCGTTCCAGGCCGATGATCACCGGGCGGCGGTCGCTCGGTGTACTTGAGGCGGATCTTGATCGCCTCGCCAACCGGCGCCTTCTCTTCGGCGAAGTCGAGGATGTAGCCCTGCTCCTTGAGGATGCGGGACATCTCCAGCTTCAGCCGCGAGGCGGGAATCTCCACCTCGTCGTGGCCGGACCCGATCGCGTTGCGGATCCGGGTCAGGTAATCGGCTATCGGGTCGGTCAGCATCTCGCCCTCACCAGCTCGACTTCGTCATGCCGGGGACGTAGCCCTCATGGGCCGCCTCGCGCAGGCAGATCCGGCAGAGGCCGAACTTGCGGTAGTACGGCACGCGGCCGGCCGCAGCGGCGGCAGCGGTTGTAGCCACGGGTCTTGAACTTGGGTGTGCGGCCCTGTCGGACCTTCTGGGAAGTCTTAGCCATCGTTTGAATTCTCCTCGTCGGGCTGCTCGGCCTCGCTTCCTCGCCCTCGTCGGCGCTCTCCTCGCCCTCCTCGGCCTCGGGCTCCGGCTTGGCGTAGGCCTCGGGGTTCTCCTCTTTCAGCTGCTCGAGCGCGGCCTGCTCGGCCTCGGCTTTGCGCCCGCGCCTCCTCCTTGCGCTGCTCCTCCTCTTCTTCGGCCTTCTTCTCGTCGTCGCCACCGCCCGGGTCGCCCCTCCTGGGCGAACGGCATGCCCAGGCCGAGCAGCAGCTCGAAGGCCTCGAGGTCGGTCTCCGCCGTGGTCGTGATCGTGATGTCGAGACCACGGACCTCGTCGACCGAGTCGTAGTCGATCTCCGGGAAGATCAGCTGCTCTTTGACGCCCATCGAGTAGTTGCCGCGGCCGTCGAAGGAGCGCGGGTTGAGGCCGCGGAAGTCGCGGATCCGCGGCACCGCGATCGAGCTGAGCCGGTCGAGGAACTCCCACATCCGCGCGCGGCGCAGGGTGACGGAGAGACCGACCGGCATGCCCTCGCGGACTTTGAAGGAGGCGATCGACTTGCGGGCGCGGCGCACGTTCGGCTGCTGGCCGGCGATCGTCGCCAGCTGCTCCTGCGCGGCTTCGAGGAATTTGTTGTTCTGCTTGCCCTCGCCGACGCCCATGTTGAGGGTGATCTTGGTCAGCGCCGGCGCCTGCATCGGCGTCGAGTAGCCGAATTTCGTCATCAGCGCCGGCAGCACGTCCTGCTCGTAGCGATCGCGCAGGCGCGGCGGCGGTGCCGGCTGGGTCTGGGTCACGGTTCCGGCCTCCATCAGATCGACGACCCCGCTGCGCTTCGCGAAGCGCTCGCGCTTGCCGCCGTTGTCGACGCGCACGCCGACCCGGGTCGGTTTGTTGTCTTTGGGGTCGAGCAGCATCACGTTGGAGACGTGGATCGGCCCCTCCTTCTCGACGATGCCGCCGACCTCGCCGCCCCGTGAGGCGTCTTTGACCGAGCGCGGCCGTTCGTGGCGCTTGATCATGTTGAGGTGCTCGACGTAGACCCGGCTCTTTTTCGGCTCGGTGCGTACGACCCGACCGGTCTTGCCCGCGTCCTTGCCGCCGATCACCATCACCTGGTCGTCTTTCCTGATCCTCATCGTCCGGCCCATCGTCAGAGCACCTCCGGCGCCAGCGAGACGATTTTCATGAAGTTGCGATCGCGCAGCTCGCGGGCGACGGGGCCGAAGATGCGGGTGCCGCGCGGGTTGTTGCTCTGCGGGTCGATCAGGACCGCGGCGTTTTCGTCGAAGGCTGATGTAGGTGCCATCGGCACGGCCGAGCTGCTTGCGGGTGCGGACGACCACGGCCTGGACGACCTCGCCCTTGCGCACCCCACCCTGCGGGCTCGCCTGTTTGACGGTCGCGGTGATCACGTCGCCGACGCCGGCGTAGCGCCGGTGCGAGCCGCCCTTGACCCGGATGCAGAGGATCTCCCGGGCGCCCGAGTTGTCGGCGACTTTCAGTCTTGACTCCTGCTGGATCATGGTCTCCTACCTGGCCTTCTCGACCACGTCGACCAGGCGCCAGCGCTTGGTCTTCGAAAGCGGGCCGGGTCTCGACCACGCGGACGACGTCGCCCTCGCCGGCCTCGTTGCTGCTCGTCGTGCGCGTGCAGCGTGCGCGAGCGACGGATCGACCTTCTCGTAAGTCGGGTGGCGGCGGACGATGTCGATCTGGACCGTGATCGATTTCTCGCCCTTGTCGGAGACGACGATCCCCTGCCGGACCTTGGCGGCGTTGGGGTCGCGCTCGGCGACCGGCGTGCCGGTCCCGGCCTCGTGCGTGGCCTTGATCGCGGCGCGGCGTCTTGCGCCGTGCGCCGCGGCGGCCTTGCGGTCGGCGAGCCGCTTGGCGGCGCGCTCCTCGACGCTCAGAGCCGGGCCGGCCTCGTGCGGCCGGCGCGATTTGACCAGGCGCCGCCGCTCCTTCCAGGGAAGATCGTCCTCAGGCGAACCCTCCGCCTCGGCGGCAGGGGCAGCGGCCTCGGCAGCCGGCTCGTCGGCTGGAGCCTCCTCGGCGGGGGCCTCTGCCGCGGGGGCCTCCTCCGCAGGAGCCTCTGCCTCGCCGGCCTCGGGGGCCTCCTCGGCGCGGAGCCTCTGCCTCGGGGGCCTCGGGCTCGGTCGTCTCGTCTTTTTTGGTCTCGTCGTCGCCATCGCTATTTGCCTCAGCTCTTTCTCTACGTCGATGCCGCGCTCCTTGGCGACCGTCAGCAGCCGCGCCATCTCGCGCCGGGCGCCGGCGATCCCGGCCGTGTTCTCCAGCTCGCCGGTCGCGTGACGGAAGCGCAGGTTGAAGGCCTCCTGTTTGGCTTCGATCAGTTTCGCCACCAGCTCGTCGTCTTTCAGGCCGTGGACCTCGGTGCCCTTCATCAGGCCTCGGCCCCCTCGCGGGCGACGAATTTGGTCCTGACGCGGAAGCTTGTGCGCGGCGAGGCGCAGCGCCTCGCGGGCGAGGTCCTCGGGGACGCCGGCCAGCTCGAACATCACTCTGCCGGGCTTGACCACCGCGACCCAGCCCTCCGGGTTGCCCTTGCCTGACCCCATCCGGGTCTCGGCCGGCTTCTTGGTGTAGGGCTTGTCCGGGAAGACGTTGATCCAGACCTTGCCGCCACGTTTGATCTTGCGGGTCATCGCGACGCGGGCAGCCTCGATCTGGCGGTTGGTGATCCAGCCGCGGTCGAGCGACTTCAGCCCGTACTCGCCGAAGGCGACGCTGCTGCCGCCCTTGGTGTTGCCGCGCATCCGGCCGCGCATCTGTTTGCGGTGCTTGACCCGTTTCGGCATCAGCATCAGCGACCACCTCCGCCACGCTGTCCCCCGCGCTGACCGCCGCGCTGGCCGCCGCGGTCGCCACCGGGCCGGCCGCCGCTGGGCGGGCCGTCGTCCTCGGGAGCCTGGTCGGAGCGGAAACCCTCGGGCATCACTTCGCCCTTGTTGATCCAGCATTTGACGCCGATCCGGCCGGTGGTCGTCTTCGCCTCGAAGAAGCCGTAGTCGATGTCGGCGCGCAGCGTGTGCAGCGGCACGCGGCCATCGGAATAGCCCTCGGTGCGGGCCATCTCGGCGCCGCCGAGGCGGCCGGAGACCTGGACCTTCACGCCCTTGGCGCCGGAGCGCATCGCCGAGGTCAGGGCGCGTTTCATCGCGCGGCGGAAGGCGACCCGGTTCTGGAGCTGCTCGGCGATCGACTGGGCGACCAGTTTGGCGTCGAGCTCGGGGCGCTTGACCTCGCGGATGTTGACCTTGACCGGCTTGCCGGTGAGCTTGTGGAGGTCTTTGCGCAGGGCGTCGACTTCGCTGCCGGACTTGCCGATGACGATGCCGGGGCGGGCGGTGTGGATGTCCACGGTGACCTCGCCGCGGCGCTCGATCGTGATGTCGGAGAGCCCCGCGTGGGAGAGCTTGTTGACGATGTGGTCGCGGATCGCGAGGTCCTCCGAGAGCACGTCGGCGAAGCCCTTCTCGTCGAACCAGTTCGACTTCCAGTCGTGGATGTAGCCGACGCGGAAGCCTCCGGGATGGATCTTCTGTCCCATGGTCCTAGTCCTCTTCCGGGCTGAGAGCCACGGCGATGTGGCTGGTTCGCTTGTGGATCGGCGTGGCCCGGCCCAGCGCGCGCGGGCGGAAACGCTTCAAGGTCGGGCCTTCGTCGACGCGTGATCTCGGAGACGCGCATCTCGTCGGCGATCGAGGTCGTGGTTGTTTTCGGCGTTGGAGGCGGCCGACTCGATCAGCTTGCCGATGTCGTGGGCGGCGCCGCGCGGTGAGAACTGGAGCAGCGCGCGCGCCTTGTCGATGTGCAGGCCGCGGACCTGGTCGGCGATCAGCCGCGCCTTGCGCGGAGCGATCCGCACGTAGCGGGAGCTGGCCCGGACGACGATCGGCACGAACGGTTTCGGCTCGGCTTTGCTTTCGGCGCAGCTTTTTTGGCGGCTTTGGCGTCGCCTTTGCCTTTGCTTTCGCGTCGGCTTTTTTGCCGTCGGCTTTCCTTTGGCGTCGGCTTTGCCTTTCGCCTCGGTTTTGCCTTTGGCTTTGGGCCGGCTTTTGGCACGGCTTTGGCCTCCGCTTTGGCGGCTTTTTTCGCGGCAGCTTTTTGGCAGCCTCTTTTTTGCCGCTTTTTTCTCCGGTGGCTTTTTTCGCTTTTGTCTTTTTTCGTCGTCGGCCATCGCTACTCGGCCCTTCCCGGTTCCGGAGTGGGAGCGGAAGGTCCGGGTCGGCGCGAACTCGCCCAGCTTGTGGCCGACCATCGACTCGGAGATGAAGACCGGGACGTGCTTGCGGCCGTCGTGGACGGCGATCGTGTGACCGACCATCTCGGGGAAGATGGTCGAGGTCCGCGACCAGGTTTTGAGCATCTGTTTCTGCCCGGACTCGTTCATCGCGTTGACGCGCTTCATCAGCGCCTCTTCGACCCACGGGCCCTTTTTGGTCGAGCGTCCCATCGGCTACCGCCCCTTCTTCTTTCCGCGCCGGCGGCCGCGGACGATGTAGCGGTCGGACTGCTTGCCCTTCTTGCGGGTCCGGTAGCCGAGGGTCGGCTTGCCCCAGGGGGTGACCGGGTGGCCACCGGGGGTGTGGTGAGCCTCGCCGCCGCCGTGCGGATGGTCGACCGGGTTCATCGCGACGCCGCGGCTCTGCGGGCGCTTGCCCTTGTGGCGGTTGCGGCCGGCCTTGCCGATCTTCATGTTCTGGTGCTCGGCGTTGGAGAGGGTGCCGATCGTCGCGCGGCACTCGGCCCGGACCAGCCGCATCTCCGAGGAGGGCAGGCGCAGGGTGACCATGTCGCCCTCCTTCGCGGCCAGCTGGATCGAGGTGCCGGCGGCGCGGCCGAGCTTGCCGCCCTGGCCGGCGACCAGCTCGACGTTGTGGACGATCGTGCCGGTCGGCATTTCGCCCAGCGCCAGGGCGCTGCCCGGGCGTGATGTCGGCGCCCGGGCCGGACTGGACCGTGTCGCCGACCGAGATGCTCGCCGGCGCGAGGATGTAGCGCTTCTCGCCGTCGGCGTAGTGGAGCAGGGCGATGTAGCAGCTGCGGTTCGGGTCGTACTCGATCGTCGCGACCTTCGCCGGGCACGCCGTCCTTGAGGCGCTTGAAGTCGATCTTGCGGTAACGCCGCTTGGCGCCGCCGCCGCGATGGCGGGCGGTGACGCGGCCGTTGACGTTGCGCCCGCCGGACTTGCGCAGGCCCTCGGTCAGCTTGCGCTCGGGCTCGTCGGTGGTCAGCTGCTCGCGCAGCGGGTAGGTCGCGAAGCGGCGTCCGGGGCTTGTCGGTTTTGTTTTGCGGTTCGGCATCGTCTTTCCCTATGCGGTCTCGGCGCCTTCGAAGAGCTCGATCCGCTCGCCCGGCGCGAGCTGGACGATCGCCTTCTTCCAGGCCCGGGTGCGGCCCTGCGTGAGGCCGCGGCGCTTCGGCTTGGAGCGCACCTTCGAGGTCCGCACCGCGGCGACGCTCGACGTCGAAGATCTCTTCGACGGCGTGCGCGATCTGGGTCTTGTGGGCGCGGTCGTCGACCCGGAAGGTGTACTTGCCCTCGGCGATCAGGGCGTAGCTCTTCTCCGAGACGACGGGGCGGATGATCACGGTGCGGGCGTCCATCAGGCGAGTCTCTCCTTGAGCTTCTCCAGCGCCGTCTCGGAGATCGACGAGCGAGGCGGCGCCGATCACGTCGGCGACGCCGATCGCGCTGACCTCGGCGACGTGGACCCGGGGGATGTTGCGGAAGCTCTTGAGGGCGCCGGTCTCCTCGGCGCTGAGGACGAGCAGCGTCGGCTGCCGTGCGCCCCATTTCGCCAGCGCCTGCGGCGGCCGACTTGGTCGAAGGGGTGTCGAAGGCGGCGGCGTCGAGGACGGCGATCGAGTCGCGCTCGGCGTGAACCGAGAGCGCCGCGCGCATCGCCTTGCGGCGGGCTTTGCGGTTGACCTTGACCGTGTAGTGGCGCGGCTTGGGGCCGAAGGCGACGCCGCCGCCGTAGCGGTTGGGCACGCCGAGGGTGCCGGCGCGGGCGCGGCCGGTCCCCTTCTGGCGCCAGGCCTTGGCGGTCGGTGAAGGCGACCTCGCCGCGGGTCAGGGTCGAGGCGTTGCCGCTGCGGCGCGCGTTGAGGTCGGCGCGCGCCGCCTCGTGCACCAGCGACTGGTGGAACGGCTCGGCGAAGAGCTCTTCGGGCAGGTCGGCTTTGGTCGTCTTGCCGAGCACCGGCGCTTTAGCCATCGGTCCTCACCTCGACGACCGCGTTGCGGGAGCCGGGAACCGAGCCCTTGATCAGCAGCAGGTTGCGCTCGGCGTCGATGTCGGCGATTTCGAGGCCGTGCTGGGTGACGCGCTTGTTGCCCATCTGGCCGGGCATCCGCATCCCTTTGAAGACGCGGGCGGGGAAGGCGCTGGCGCCGATCGAGCCCGGCGCGCGAACGTTGTGCGAGCCGTGGCTGACCGGCCCGCGGCTGAAGTTGTGGCGCTTGATCCCGCCCTGGAAGCCCTTGCCGATCGAGACGCCGGAGACTTTCACCTTCTGGCCCGCCTCGAAGGCCTCGACGGTGACGTCGTCGCCGATCTTCGGGCCCTCCTCGGCGCCGAGGTCCTCGTCGCGGAACTCGACCAGGTGGCGCATCGGGGCGGAGCCCGGCCTTCTTGAGGTGCCCCTCCTCGGCCTTGGTCAGCTTGCCTTCCTTGACCTCGCCGAAGGCGAGCTGGACGGCGGCGTAGCCGTCGCGCTCCTGCTCGCGCACGGCCGTCACCTTGCAGGGGCCGGCCTCGATCACCGTCACGGGCACGACCTCGCCGTCCTCGCGGAAGACCTGGGTCATGCCGAGCTTCTTGCCGAGAATCGCGGCCATCGGACCTAGAGGCGGATCTCGATGTCGACGCCGGCCGGCAGCGAGTCCAGGCGCTGCAGCGAGTCGACGGTTTTCGGCGAGGGCTGAAGGATGTCGATCAGCCGCTTGTGCGTGCGGATCTCGAAATGCTCGCGCGAGTCCTTGTCCTTGAACGGGGACCTGATCACGCAGTAGACGTTTTTCTCGGTCGGCAGCGGCACCGGACCGGAGACGCTGGCGCCGGTGCGCTCGGCGGTCTCGACGATCTCGCGGGCAGCCCGATCGATGGCGTCGTGGTCGTACGCCTTGAGTCGGATCCGGATTTTCTGTGCCGCTATAGCTGCCATTTGAAGTCGTCTCTCTTGCGTCTGTCTGATTTTGCGCGCTGATTTCTGCGCGCAATAAGGGCGGGGCCCCATTTGGTGGGGCGCCGCCCCGGTCGTATGTCCTTGCAGTTGTCTTGCCGCCCCGGCCGGGCAGCGAAAGGGCGGGCCGGCGGCCCGCCCCGTGAGGTCGTCTACTCGATGACCTCGGCGACGACCCCCGAGCCCACGGTGCGGCCACCCTCGCGGATGGCGAACCGCAGGCCCTGATCCATGGCGATCGGCTGAATCAGCTCGATCGTCATCTCGACGTTGTCTCCCGGCATGACCATCTCCGTCCCCTCGGGGAGGTTGGCGATCCCGGTCACGTCGGTGGTGCGGAAGTAGAACTGAGGCCGGTAGCCGGAGAAGAACGGCGTGTGACGGCCACCCTCCTCCTTCTTCAGGCAGTAGACCTCGGCTTTGAACTTGGTGTGCGGGGTGATCGAACCGGGCTTGCAGAGAACCTGGCCGCGCTCGATCTCCTCGCGCTTGGTGCCGCGAAGGAGCGCGCCGATGTTGTCGCCCGCCTGACCCTGGTCGAGGAGCTTGCGGAACATCTCGACGCCGGTGACGATCGTTTTGCTGGTGTCGTTCATGCCGACGATCTCGACCTCGTCGCCGGTGTTGACGATCCCCTGCTCGACGCGGCCGGTGGCGACGGTGCCGCGGCCGGTGATCGAGAAGATGTCCTCGATCGGCATCAGGAAGGGCTTGTCGAGCTCGCGGACCGGCTCCGGGATGTAGGAGTCGAGCGCGGCGGCCAGCTCGAAGACGGCTTTCTGGGCCTCCTCGTCGCCTTCCAGCGCCTTCAGCGCCGAGCCTTTGATGATCGGCGTGTCGTCGCCCGGGAAGTCGTACTCGTCGAGGAGTTCCTTGACCTCCTCCTCGACCAGCTCGACCAGTTCCTCGTCGTCGACCTGGTCGATCTTGTTGAGGAAGACGACCACGTGCGGGACGTTGACCTGACGGGCGAGCAGGATGTGCTCGCGCGTCTGCGGCATGACGCCGTCGGCGGCCGAGACGACCAGGATCGCGCCGTCCATCTGGGCGGCGCCGGTGATCATGTTCTTCACGTAGTCGGCGTGGCCCGGGCAGTCGACGTGCGCGTAGTGGCGGTTGTCGGTCTCGTACTCGACGTGCGAGGTCGCGATCGTGATCCCGCGCTCCTTCTCCTCGGGAGCGTTGTCGATCTCTTCGAAGCTCTGCGCTTCCGCACCGCCGACCGTGGAGAGAGTTTTCGTGATCGCAGCTGTCAGCGTCGTCTTGCCATGGTCGATGTGACCGATCGTGCCGACGTTGACGTGCGGCTTATCGCGCTCGAACTTCTCCTTGGACATCGCTCTCCGTTCTACCTTTCGCTTTGGAAGTCTGTTTCTGTCTGCATGTGGTGCTTAAGTCTTTGGTTCGGTGCCTGGCAGCGGGTGATTGCTCTGCCTGCGGGCGAACCTGGGAAATATAGCCAGATTTAGGAGGAGGCTCCCACCGGCTCGCCTGCGCGGTGCTCGACGATCTCTTCGGCGATGTTCGTCGGCACCTCCTCGTAGCGCTCGAACTGCATCGTGTAAGTGGCTCGTCCCTGCGTCAGCGAGCGCAGATTCGGTCGCGTATCCGAACATCTCGCCGAGCGGCACGAAAGCCTGGACGGCGAGGGCGTTGCCGCGCTGATCCTGGCCCTGCACTTTGCCGCGGCGACGGCTGAGATCGCCGATCACGTCGCCGAGGAAGTCCTCGGGGGTGACGACCTCGACCGCCATCACCGGCTCGAGCAGAACGGGGTTGGCCTTGCGGGCGGCCTCCTGGATCGCCATCGAGCCGGCGATTTTGAAGGCCATCTCCGAGGAGTCGACGTCGTGGAAGGAGCCGTCGACCAGTTCGACTTTGACGTCGACCATCGGGTAGCCGGCTTTGACGCCGTTCTCGAGCGCCTCTTTCATTCCCTGTTCGGCGGGGCCGATGTATTCGCCCGGGATCGCGCCGCCCTTGATTTTGTTGACGAACTCGAAGCCCTCGCCGGGCGCCGGCTCGAGGTTGATCACGACGTGGCCGAACTGGCCGCGGCCGCCGGTCTGGCGGACGAAGCGCGCCTCGACCTTCTTGACCTCCTTGCGGACCGTCTCGCGGTAGGCGACCTGCGGCTTGCCGACGTTGGCGTCGACTTTGAACTCGCGCAGCATGCGGTCGACGATCACCTCGAGGTGGAGCTCGCCCATCCCGTGGATCAGGGTCTGCCCGGTTTCCTCGTCGGATTCGATCCGGAAGGTCGGGTCCTCCTCGCCCAGGCGCTGGAGGGCGGTGCCCATCTTCTCCTGGTCGGCTTTGGTTTTCGGCTCGATCGCGACCGCGATCACCGTCTCCGGGAATTCGATGCTCTCGAGCGCGATCGGCGCGTCGGGTGCGGCGAGGGTGTCGCCGGTGCCGGTTTCCTTGAGGCCGACGCCGGCGCAGATGTCACCCGAGTAGACCTGGTCGATCTCCTCGCGGCTGTTGGCGTGCATCATCAGCAGCCGGCCGATCCGCTCGGTCCTGCCCGATTTCACGTTGAGGACGCGGCCGCCGGCCTCGAGCTTGCCCGAGTAGACGCGGAAGTAGGTGAGTTTCCCGACGTAGGGGTCGGTCATGATCTTGAAGGCGAGCGCGGCGAAGGGGCCGTCGTCGTCGGCGGGACGCTCCGCCTCGGTCGGCTCGGTCTCGCCCTTCGCGGCAGGGACGAGGCCCATCACCGGCGGCACCTCGAGCGGCGAGGGCAGAAGCTCGACGACGGCGTCGAGCAGCGGCTGCACCCCCTTGTTCTTGAAGGAGGAACCGCAGAGCACCGGCGTCACCTTGGTGTCGAGGCAGGCGCGGTGCAGCGAGGATGCGATCCGCTCGTGCGGGATCTCCTCCTCGGCGAGGTACTTTTCCATCAGCTCGTCGTCGTAGTCGGCGCAGGCCTCGATCAGCTGGGTCCGGTATTCCTCGGCCTGATCCTTGAGGTCGTCGGGGATCTCGGTCGTCTCGAACTCGGTTCCGAGCTCGTCCTGCCAGACCAGCGCTTTCATCTCGATCAGGTCGACGACGCCGATGAAGTCGCCCTCGCTGCCGATCGGCAGCTGGATCGGCAGCGGGTTGGCGCCGAGCCGGTCGGTCATCGTCTCGACCGCGTTGAAGAAGTCGGCGCCGGTGCGATCCATCTTGTTGATGTAGGCGAAGCGCGGGACCTTGTACTTGTCGGCCTGGCGCCAGACGGTCTCCGACTGCGGCTCGACGCCGGCGACGGCGTCGAAGACGGCGATCGCGCCGTCGAGGACGCGGAGGCTGCGCTCGACCTCGACCGTGAAGTCGACGTGGCCGGGGGTGTCGATGATGTTGATCCGGTGGCCGTTCCACTCACAGGCGGTCGCGGCCGAGGTGATCGTGATCCCTCGCTCCTGCTCCTGCTCCATCCAGTCCATGACGGCAGCGCCCTCGTGCACCTCGCCGATTTTGTGGGTGCGGCCGGTGTAATAGAGGATGCGCTCAGTCGTCGTCGTCTTACCGGCGTCGATGTGCGCCATGATTCCGATATTCCGGGTTTTCTCTAGTGGGAAGCTACGTGGCATGGTCTTAAGGTAAGGGTTGAGGTGAAGCGGGGACGAACGAAAAAGAAGCCTTCCGGCAAGAAGCCGGGATCGGCGCAAGAAAAAGGCCCTCGCGGGCCCGCGAAGGCCCGAGAAAAAGCAGCGGGCCAAGCGACGCGGAATAGTAGCAGCGTCGCGCCGTGTCGATCGTGGCGTCGACTCGCTGCTGCGCGCCGCCGAGCCGGCACTGGTCCGCTCGGCCCACCGCAGCGAGGCCCGCCTGGGCACGCTGGTCGCGCCGGCTGCTGCGCTGGGGCGGGCCGGTCTACGCCGGCGCCGGCCGGCTCGTGCGCTGGATCGGCAGACGCCTGCGCCCGCTGCGGCGTGCTCTCGCTGCGGCTGCTCGGCTTCGGCGAACGACGCCTGCTGCGGCATCGCCCGGCGCGCGCCCGGGCGGCGACCAGGGCCAGCGCGGTGCTCACCCCCGAGCGTGGCATCTGCCTGGCGATCCTCGCCTCGGCCGGCTTCCTGCTCGTCGCCCAGTTCGTCGACTACCGCGGGATCGAGGTCGGCCAGCCGGGCTACGCCGGCCTGCCCGCCGCCGCCCAGGCGCCGACCGTCGGGCTCGAGACGCCGGTCGACGCCCACTCCTATGCGCTGGTCCCGGTCGCCCTGCTCGCCGCGGCCCTGGCCCTCTTCGTCGCCCGCGGCGGCAACCGCCGCCTCGGCCGTGTCGTCTTCGCCCTCGGCCTGCTCGCCGCGCTGGTCATCCTCCTCGTCGACCGGCCGGCCGGCCTCGACCTCGGCGCGCAGGCGGCGCGCTTCGCCGGCGCCGAAGCGATCCTGACCGAGGGCTTCTACGCGCAATTGGCCGCCGCGGCGGGAATGATGACCGGCGGGCTTTTGCTCGTGCTCGCCCCAAATCTCGCGGCCCGCTACCATGCGCGGCCGTGCCGAACACGAACCAACTTGTACGCAAGGGCCGCAAGCGGCCTAAGAAGAAGACGACGACGCCGGGCCTCAAGTCGGGGCAAGGGCGGAAGAAGTCGGTCGCCGCGCCGCAGCGGCGGGGCGTCTGCACCCGCGTCGCAACCGTAACGCCGAAGAAGCCGAACTCGGCTCTGCGCAAGATCGCGCGAGTGCGGCTGACCAACGGGATGGAGGTCACCACCTACATCCCGGGCGAGGGCCACAACCTTCAGGAGCACTCCGTCGTCCTGATCAGGGGCGGCAGGGTCAAGGATCTGCCGGGCGTCCGCTACAAGGTCGTCCGTGGCACCCTTGACGCCTCCGGGGTCTCCGATCGCAAGCAGGCCCGCTCTCGCTACGGCGTGAAAGCCTCCTAGTGCCGCGCCGGTCAGCAGCAACGATCCGGCCGGTCGAGCCCGATGCCAGGCATCGCAACCGTCTTGTGCAGCAGGTGATCAACAAGGTCATGCGCGACGGCAAGAAGGGCCTGGCCGAGCGGATCGTCTATGACGCCCTCGCGATCGTCGGTGAGAAATCCGGCGAAGACGCGGTCGAGACGCTGGAGGCGGCGATCAAACAGCTGACCCCGGTGCTCGAGGTCCGCTCTCGCCGCGTCGGCGGTGCCACCTACCAGGTGCCGGTCGAGGTTCCCGCCCGGCGCGCCCGCACCCTGGCCGTCCGCTGGCTGGTCGACTACGCCCGCAACCGCCGCGAGTACTCGATGGCCGACCGTCTCGCCGGCGAGATCCTCGACGCCGGCCAGCAGCAGGGCTCCGCCTGGAAGCGCAAGGACGACATCTACCGCATGGCGCAGGCCAACAAGGCCTTCGCGCATTACCGCTGGTAGCGTCGGCCCTCTATTGAGCCGCCCTCTCCTCGGACTCGACATCGACGGGGTGATCAGCCTCTTCGGCTTCGAGCAGCCACCCGCGAGCAAAGCCGCCCGCTTCGAACTGGTCGACGGCGTCGTCCACTGCATCTCGCTTGCCGCCGGCGAGCGGGTCGAGCGCCTCGGCGAGTACTTCGACCGCTTCTGGGCGACCGGCTGGGAGGAGAAAGCGAACGAATACATGCCGAACCTGATCGGCACCCCCGACATGCCGGTGATCACCTTCGGCGGCGCCGCCCGCTTCGGCTCCGCCCACTGGAAGCTGGAGCCGCTCGATCGCTTCAGCCAGGGGCGAGCCCTGGCCTGGGTCGACGACAGTCTCGACGAGAGCTGTTACGAATGGGCGCGAGCGCGCGAGGAGCCGACCCTGCTCGTCCCGACCGAGCCCGCGCTCGGGCTCGAGGAGGCGCAAACCGAGGCGCTGATCGCCTGGGCCAAGTCTCTAGACTGAGCCGCGTGGACGGCCTCTGGCCCATCTTCTTCCTCCTCGTCGTTCTGAAGATCCCCGTCTTCGGCGCCCTCGGCCTGGTCTGGTGGGCGATTCAAGAACCCAAGCCCGAGGAGTCTCCCGAGCCTGGAACCAACGCAGACGAGGGCTTCAACCGCTGGCGCCCCTCCCCCGCCCCCGCGGCCCACACAACCGGCCTTCCGGCAGCGGCGCCGCAAGACCGGGGTTCCGCGCCCGTCCGGCGGAACTTGTGAGCGACCGCAGGGAGCGGGTTCCGCAGGATGGGTGCGGAACCCGGTCCCGGCAACCAGACGTCAGGCCGACTGAGCGACCGAGCGCTTCCGCTCGCGGCGAATCTCACGCAGATAGGGGTGGAAGTCGACCTCGATCGTGTGACGCTTGGAGGCGACGAAGCGCTTCTTCATCGCCCGTTCGTGGTCGGCGATCTCAGCTCCGCATCGCCGCCGCGGGCGGTAGCTGAGCACGCCCCGCGAGCAGATCGGCGACCCATTCGGCCTGCGCCTCGGCGATCGGCATGATCGGCCCCAGGGGCTGGACGAAGCCGACGAAGTAGAGGCTCGGATGGTCGACGTCGACCAGGCGCTTGTAAAGCGGCATGCGGTTGTCCCTGGACTCGAAGACCTCGTCGGGCAGGAACGGGAAGGTGATCCGGTAGCCGGTGCAGTAGACGACGAGATCGATCTCCTCTTCGCTGCCGTCGGTGAATCGAACCGTCCTGCCCCCGCTGAAACGGTCGATGTTCGGCTTGATCGTGATGTCGCCGTGCCCGATTCGCGGCAGCAGCTCGGAGGAGACGGTCGGGTGCGCTTCGAGCAGCTTGTGATCGGGCTTCGGCAAGCCGTAGTCGGTCATCTCCCCCACGGTCAGCTTCAGCAGCCGGCCCATGAACATCCGCCGCACGGACATCGGCAGCCGGGTGGTCACCGGCGGCGAGGCTTCGTCGACGGGCTTGCCGCCGAGGAACTTGGGGATAACGTAGGCGCCCCGGCGCATCGCGAGGAAGGTCTTCTCGCCGATCCGCGAGGACTCGACGGCGACGTCGACCGCGGAGTTGCCGATCCCCAGGACCAGCACCCGCTTGCCGACCAGCACATCGGGCTCGCGGTAGTGGTGGACGTGGACCTGCTCACCGGTGAACTCCTCCGAGCCGGGGAAGGCGGGTTCGGGCCAGCGCGGGTTCCAGTGATGTCCGTTGGCGACGAGCAAGGCCCGATAGCGCTCGCTGCGCTCGCCGTCGGCGTCGCGGACGGTCACGTCCCAGCCGCCGTCGGCGGGCACGGCCGCGACGACCTCGGTGTTGAAGGTGATCGTCTCGGCCAACCCGAAGCGCTTGACGTAGGCGTCGAAGTACTCGGCGACCTGCCAGTGGCTCGGGTAGTCCGGATATGACTCCGGCATCGGAAAGGCCTTGAAGGACATCAGCCTGCGGGCGCTGTTGATGTGCAGCGAGCGGTAGGCCGAGGAGACCTCGTTGTCATTTTCGAAGCGCCAGTTGCCGCCGACCATCGAACCCTTCTCGAAGCAGTCGTAAGCAATCCCCCGCGCCTTCAGCACCTGGCAGGCGGTTATCCCCGACGACCCGGCACCGACGATGCAGACCTTTTCCGAAGAAGCCACAGGGCGAATCTACCCAACGGCCATCAGAGCGGGCGCCGCCGGCTCTCGCGCACCGATCCCGTCGCCGTCGGTCGAGACGGCGAAAGCGTGAGATGCGTGATGGCGGCCGGGTGCCGGTCGGCAGAACACTTGAGCCCCGAAGGGGCGGGTTCTGCCGACCGGTGCCCGGCCGCCGTCCTACCTACCTACGATTTAGGCGTCTCGTCCGAGGTCGACTGGATCTCCTGCGCGAGCTCCTCGAGCTCCTCCGCGAAGGAGGGGCCGAAGCCCTCGACAGGAGTGTCCGAGCCGTCGATGCCGAGCTCGGCGGCGAGCTCGTCTTCGTCGAGCAGGCCCTCCTCGCTCGGCGGCTCGATCGGCACCGCGGGCTCGACCGCGATCGTCCGGTAGTGCTTGAGCCCGGTTGCGGCCGGGATCAGCTTGCCGATGATCACGTTCTCCTTGAGGCCGACGAGGCGATCGCGTTTGCCCTCGAGGGCAGCGTCGGTGAGCACCTTCGTCGTCTCCTGGAATGAGGCCGCGGAGAGGAACGACTCGGTCGCCAGCGAGGCCTTGGTGATCCCGAGGATGACCTCCTCGCCTTTGGCCGGAGTGCCGCCGTCTTCCTTGGTCTTCTTGTTGAGGCGTTTGAGCTGTCCGCGATCTTCCAGCTGCCCGGGGAGCAGGCTGGTCGAGCCCTTCGACTCGATCCGCGTCTTCTTCAGCATCTGACGGGCGATCAGCTCGATGTGCTTGTCGTTGATGTCGACGCCCTGGGCCCGGTAGACCCTCTGCACCTCGGCCACCAGGTAGAGCTCGACGTCGGTGCGACCGCGGATCGCGAGCAGGTCGGCCGGGTAGAGCGAGCCCTCGTTGAGCTGCTGGCCGATCTCGACTTTTTCGCCGTCGGTGACGTGCAGGCGGGTCCGCGGCGGGAAGCTGTAGGAGTGCTCCTCGCCGCTCGACTCGATCACGATCACTTTCAGTGCTTTGTCGGTTTCTTCGACTGAGACCTTGCCGGCCGCCTCCGCCATCTGCGCCAGCCCCTTCGGTTTACGAGCCTCGAAGAGCTCGACGATTCGGGGCAGGCCCTGGGTGATGTCCTGGCCGGCGACGCCTCCGGTGTGGAAGGTACGCATCGTCAGCTGGGTACCGGGCTCGCCGATCGACTGGGCGGCGATGATCCCCACCGCGTCGCCGATGTTGACCGTGAACCCGGTCGCCGGGGCGACTCCGTAGCAGGAGCGGCACACGCCCGACTCGGCCTCGCACTTGAGGGTCGAGCGGACCGGGATCTTGACGTCGGCCTCGTCGCCGAATGCCTCGGCGATCGCCTCGACGTCGTCCATCGTGATCTCCTGGTTGCGCTTGAGCAGCTCGCGACCGCGTTTGGTTTCGAGCTTTTTCGCGGCCAGGCGACCCGCCAGGTTGTCGTTGAGCGTGTCGTCGTCCTTGCGCAGCGCCATCTCGATGTGTTCTTTGGTTTTGCAGTCCTCTTCGCGGACGATCACGTCCTGGGCGACGTCGACCAGGCGGCGGGTCAGGTAACCCGAGTCCGCCGTGCGCAGCGCCGTGTCGGCGAGTCCCTTTCGGGCGCCGTGGGTCGAGATGAAGTACTCGAGGACCGAGAGCCCCTCCATGAAGTTGGCCTTGATCGGCCGCTCGATGATTTCCCCTTTCGGGTTGGCCATCAGACCGCGCATGCCGGCGAGCTGGCGGATCTGTTTGAACGATCCACGCGCTCCCGAGTTGGCCATCATGAAAATGGGGTTGAGCTCGTCGAGGTTGTCCTCCATCGCCTGGGCGACCTCGTCGGTGGCCCGGTTCCAGTGGGCGGTGACGGCCTCGTGGCGCTCCTCCGCCGTGATGTAGCCGTCGTCGTACTGGCCCTGGATCGCGGTCGTCTCCTTCTCGTAGCGCTCGAGGATCTCGCCCTTGCTCGGCGGTGAGACCACGTTGTTCTTGGAGACCGTGATCCCGGCCCTGCTGGCGTATTTGAAGCCGAGGTCCTTGAACGCATCGAGAACCTGCGAGACGGCAGGAGCGCCGTAGGTCTTGACCAGGGTCGAGACCATCTCGTTGACGTTGCGCTTCTTCATCGAGAAGTTGACGAACTCGAACCCGTCCGGGTCGAAGTCCTCACCGAGCGCGTCGGCAAGCGCCCGCTCGATCTCCTCGTTGAAGATGATCCGCCCGACCGTGGTCAGGAAGTGACCGCGCCCGGCCCGCCGGTACTCGGCCTGGTCGTGCAGCCCGCAGCCGCCGTTCTCGTAGACGAGCTCGGCCTCCTGCGCGGAGCGGAAGACCTTGACCTTGGGGCTGCCGCCGTTCTTGGCAGACGACTGGCCGCCCTTGAGGCCCTCGTCGACCTTGGCCAGCTCCTCGGGGTCGGGCCCGTAGGTGAGGTAGTAGATCCCCAGCACCATGTCCTGGGTCGGCGTCGCCAGCGGCGCGCCGTGGGCCGGCGAGAGGATGTTGTTCGCCGACAGCATCAGGATCCGCGCCTCGGCCTGGGCCTCGGCGGAGAGCGGCACGTGGACCGCCATCTGGTCACCGTCGAAGTCCGCGTTGAAGGCGTGACAGACGAGCGGGTGGACCTGGATCGCCTTGCCCTCGACCAGCACGGGCTCGAAGGCCTGGATGCCCAGGCGATGCAGGGTCGGCGCGCGGTTGAGCAGCACCGGGTGCTCGTGGATGACGTCCTCGAGCACGTCCCAGACCTCCGGGATCATCGACTCGACCATCTTTTTCGCGGCCTTGATGTTCTGGACCGATTTGCGCTCGACCAGCTGGGCCATGATGAACGGCTTGAACAGCTCCAGCGCCATCAGCTTCGGCAGGCCGCACTGGTGCAGCCTGAGGCTCGGGCCGGAGACGATCACCGAACGACCGGAGTAGTCGACGCGCTTGCCGAGCAGGTTCTGGCGGAAGCGCCCCTGCTTGCCCTTCAGCATGTCGGAGAGCGACTTCAGCGGGCGGTTGCCGGGCCCCGTGACGGGACGGCCGCGACGGCCGTTGTCGAAGAGGGCGTCGACCGCCTCCTGCAGCATGCGCTTCTCGTTGTTGACGATGATCTCGGGGGCGCCGAGGTCGAGCAGCCTTTTGAGCCGGTTGTTGCGGTTGATCACCCGGCGGTAGAGGTCGTTGAGGTCCGACGTCGCGAAGCGGCCGCCGTCGAGCTGCACCATCGGGCGCAGCTCCGGCGGGATCACCGGCACGCAGTCGAGGATCATCCAGTCGGGCTGGTTGTCCGAGTTGAGGAACGCGGAGGCGACTTTCAGCCGCTTCACGGCACGGGCCTGTTTCTGGCCTTTGGAGCTGTTGATGACCTGCTCCATCTCCTCGCATTCGGCCTCGAGGTCGACCTGTTCGAGCAGGTCGCGCACGGCCTCGGCGCCCATCCCGCCGCGGAAGTACTCACCCCAGCCGAACGGCGAGCCGAAGCGGTCCTTGAGCTCACGGAAGACCGTCTCGTCGTTGACGACGTCCTTCGGCTTCATCTCGGTGAAGATCTTCCAGACTTCCTGCATGCGGACGATCGCCTCTTCGATGTAGGCCTCGGTGTCCGAGATCTCGGCGTCGAACGCTTTGCGCAGTTCTTTGATCATTTTCGCCCGCTCGTCGTCCTTGAGCTTGCGCAGCTGGGCCTGGGTCAGTTTCAGCGAGTCGGCCCAGATGTGGTCGTCGTCGTCGAACTTGGTCTGGGTCCCCTCCTCCAGGTACTTGACGCGCCGCTCCAGCGACTCGCTCAGCTCCTGGGTCCGCTTCTGCTGTTCGGACTCGTAGGAGTCGGTGACTTTTTTGACCTCTTTCTCGAGTTTCCCGAGGTCTTTGTCACGGGCCTCGACGTCGACCCAGGTGATCATCGAGGCGGCGAAGTAGAGAACCTTCTCGAGCTCTTTCGGCGCCATGTCGATCAGGTAGCCGATGCGGCTCGGGACGCCCTTGAAGAACCAGATGTGGGAGACCGGCGAGGCCAGGTCGACGTGACCCATGCGCTCGCGACGGACCTTGGACCGGGTCACCTCGACGCCGCAGCGCTCGCAGACGATGCCCTTGTAGCGGACCCGCTTGTACTTGCCGCAGTAGCACTCCCAGTCCTTGGTCGGACCGAAGATGCGCTCGCAGAAGAGGCCGTCTTTCTCCGGCTTCAGCGTGCGGTAGTTGATGGTCTCCGGCTTTGTTACCTCTCCCCAGCTCCAGGAACGAATCTTCTTGGAGGAAGCGAGGCCGATCTCGATTGCGTCGAAATTGTTGATGTCGATCATGCTCAGTCCTCCACCTTTGCCTCTTTGCTCTCTTCGGCCGTGGCCCCGTCGGTACCGCCCTCCCCCTCTTTGACCACCTGCTCCTCCTGCTCGTCGGCGGCTCCGCCGCCGTTCCCGTCGGCGCGCACGCCGGTCAGGTCCATGCCGAGCTCCTCGGCTGCTTTGAGCAGGTCGTCGTCATCGTCGGCGACCTCGACGTCACCACCCTCCGACACCACATTGGCGTCGAGCGAGAGGCTCTGGATCTCCTTCAGGAGAACCTTGAATGACTCGGGGATCGACGGCTCGGGGATGTTCTCCCCCTTGACGATCGCCTCGTATGCCTTGACTCGTCCGACCGTGTCGTCGGACTTGACGGTGAGCATCTCCTGCAGCGTGTAGGCGGCTCCGTAGGCCTCCAGGGCCCAGACCTCCATCTCGCCGAAGCGCTGGCCACCGAACTGCGCCTTGCCGCCCAGCGGCTGCTGGGTGACGAGCGAGTAGGGGCCGGTCGAACGGGCGTGGATCTTGTCGTCGACCAGATGCAGCAGCTTGAGGATGTACATGTAGCCGACCGTGACCTTGCCCTCGTAGGGCTCGCCGGTGCGGCCGTTGTAGAGCTGCGCCGTACCGGAGCACTTCGCTCCCTCCGGGCCGTTCTTGTCGATCCCGAGGTCGATGCCGCGCTCCTCGAAATTCTCCTCCTGCCACTTGACCAGAGCGTCGTCGACGTCCTCGACGGTGGCGCCGTCGAAGACCGGCGTCGCCACGTAGACACGGCCATCGCCGCCGGGCGCGTGGGCCTCTTTGTGCGCCACGGAGCCGTCGTCATACCAGCCGTTCGCGGCTACCCATCCGAGATGGGTCTCGAGGATCTGGCCGATGTTCATCCGGCTCGGCACGCCGAGCGGGTTGAGGATGACGTCGACGGGGGTGCCGTCGGCGAGGTGGGGCATGTCCTCCTCAGGCACGATTTTCGAGATCACACCCTTGTTCCCGTGACGGCCGGCGAGCTTGTCGCCCTCGGCGATCTTGCGCTTGGTCGCGACGAAGACGCGGACCAGGTCGTTGACGCCGGGCGCCAGGTCGTCGCCCTCGTCACGGCTGAAGGTGAGGACGTCGATGACGACTCCGCCCTCGCCGTGGGGGACCTTGAGCGAGGTGTCGCGGACCTCACGCGCCTTCTCCTTGAAGATCGCGCGGATCAGCTTCTCCTCGGCGGTCAGCTCGGTCTCGCCCTTGGGCGTGACCTTGCCGACCAGCAGGTCACCTGAGATGACCTCGGCGCCGACGCGGACGATGCCGCGCTCGTCGAGGTTGCGCAGGCTCTCCTCGGAGCGGTTGGGGATGTCGCGGGTGATCTCCTCGTCGCCGAGCTTGGTCGTGCGGGCGTCGATCTCGTACTCCTCGATGTGGATCGAGGTCATCTCGTCGTCCTTGACCAGACGCTCGGAGAGGATGATCGCGTCCTCGAAGTTGTAGCCCTCCCAGGACATGAAGGCGACCAGGCAGTTCTTGCCCAGCGCGATCTCACCCCCGGCGGTCGAGGAACCGTCGGCGAGAACCTCGCCCTGGGCCACCTTCTGGCCCGTGTTGACGATCGAGCGCTGGTGGATGATCGTGCCCTGGTTAGAGCGCATGAACTTCTGCAGCGAGTACTCGTCGCGTTTCGAGCCGTGGGTGACGACGATTTTTTCGGCGTCGACGTGGCTGACCTCGCCCGCGTTGAGGGCGAGGACGACGTCACCGCTGTCGACCGCGGCACGCTTCTCCATGCCGGTTCCGATCAGGGGCGGGTCGGGCTTCAACAGCGGCACCGCCTGGCGCTGCATGTTGGATCCCATCAGCGCCCGGTTGGCGTCGTCGTGCTCGAGGAACGGGATCAGCGCCGTCGCCACCGACCAGATCTGGGTCGGTGAGACGTCCATCAGGTCGACTTCCTTGGGCGCGGCGGTCGCATACTCCTGCTCGCCGGCGCGGACCAGAACCTGTGGTCCTCTCAGTTTGTTCGTTTTCGGGTCGAGGTCGGAGTTCGCCTGGGCGATCACCTTGTCTTCCTCTTGAGTCGCGTCGAGATGCAGGATTTCGTCGCTGACGACACCGTCCTTGACGGGTCGGTACGGCGTGGTGACGAAACCGTGCTCCGAGACCTGCGCGTAGGAGGAGAGCGAGCCGATCAGGCCGATGTTCGGCCCCTCCGGCGTCTCGATCGGGCACATCCGGCCGTAATGGGTCGGGTGCACGTCGCGGACCTCGATCGGGGCCCGCTCACGGGTCAGCCCGCCGGCGCCGAGCGCCGAGAGCCGGCGCCTGTGGGTGAGGCCGTCGAGGCTGTTGGTCTGGCTCATGAACTGCGAGAGCTGCGAGGAACCGAAGAACTCCTTCATCGCCGCGACGACCGGGCGGATATTGATGATCGTCTGCGGAGTGATGGCGTCGGCGTCCTCGGTGGTCAGCCGCTCGCGGACGACGCGCTCCATCCGGTAGAGGCCGATGCGGAAGGCCTCCTGGATCAGCTCGCCGACCGTGCGCAGGCGCCGGTTACCGAAGTGCTCGTACTCGTCGAGGTGCTCGTTGACCGGCTCGCGGGGGTAGGTGATCGCCTCCGCGGCGTAGTCTTTGATCGGGTTCTCCTCGTCGATCTCCTCGGGAATCCCGAGCAGCTTCGGCAGGCTGACCAGCTCCTTGACCAGGGCGATGATGTCGTCGTGGGTGAGGACCCTCGTGTCGAGATCGATGTCGAGGTCGAGACGGGCGTTCAGCTTGTAGCGGCCGACGCGGGTCAGGTCGTAGCGCTTTGGGTCGAAGAAGAGCTGCTCGAGCAGGTTTTTGGCGGCGTCGACCGAGGGCGGCTCGCCCGGACGCTGCTTTTTGAAGAGCTCGATCAGGGCGCCCTCTTCGGTCAGGGTCGCCTCGGTGTCGGCGGCGATCGTGTGACGCAGGTAGACCGAGTTGTCGAACATCTTGAGGATCTCGTCGTTGTTGACGTATCCCATCGCGCGCAGCAGGACCGTGACCGGAAGTTTGCGCTTGCGGTCGATGCGGACGAAGACTTTTCCTTTTTTGTCGACTTCGAGCTCGAGCCAGGAGCCACGGGCCGGCATCAGGTTGGCGATGAAGACCTGCTTTTCCGGGTCCTTGGGCGCCATCACGTAGGCGCCCGGGGAGCGCACGAGCTGGGTCACGACGACGCGCTCGGTGCCGTTGATGATGAAGGTGCCGCGCTCGGTCATCCACGGGAAATCACCCATGAAGACGGCCTGCTCGCGGATCTCGCCGGTCTCCTTGTTCTGGAAGGCGACGGTAGCCGTCAGCGGCCGTGAGTACGTCATGTCCTTCTCACGGCACTCCTCGATCGTGTGCGGCGGCTCCTCGAACTTGAACTCGCCGAAGACGATCGCGAGGTTCCCCGTGTAGTCCTCAATCGGGGATATGTCATTGATCGTTTCCCTGAGTCCGCCGGTCTTCGGATCCGTCAGCTCTTCGAAAGAGCGTCGCTGGATATCGATTAGATGGGGGACTTCGAGAAGGGTCTTTAGGTCGGAAAAGCTCCTACGGGTAACGGGGGCAGTTTTGGAACGTGCCAAAGTCGGCGACTCCTCGGGAGGTCAGAGGGACGTTAAAAAGCGCGAAATATGGGCAAGGGGGTACAACTGAGCGCGACCGCGAAAAATAACACACGGCCGCACTCGGCCGCAGGATCGGCTCCCCTGCTGGGTTCCGATCCCGGACAGCCGGGCTTTATTTGAGCTCGACTGTGGCGCCGGCCTCCTCGAGTTCGCCTTTGATCTTCTCGGCTTCCTCGCGGTCGATGCCCTCTTTGATCGCTTTCGGGGCCTCGTCGACGAGCGCCTTGGCCTCTTTCAGGCCGAGTCCCGTCGCCGTGCGGACGACCTTGATCACGGGCACTTTCTGGCCGCCGACCTCGGTCAGCATGACGTCGACAGTGGCGCTCTCTTCGGCACCGCCGTCGCCGTCGGCCGGGGCGCCGGCAGCTGCGGGCGCAGCGGCGGCAACCGCGGTAGCGGAGACGCCGAACTCCTCCTCGAGCGCTTTGATCCGCTCGGAGAGCTCGAGAACCGAGATGCCCTTCAGCTCCTCGATCCAATCCTCAGTTGATGTTTTGGTAGCCATTACTCCTCTTCCTTTTTGTCAGTCTCTGAAGAATCATCTGGTGACTGCTCAGCTTCGCTTCCGCTGTCACCAGCAGATGCGCCGCCGTCCTGGCCACCCTGGTCGTCCTGCTCCGCGACTTCGTCGCTAGCGCCGTCGGTCTCACCCTCGGCGGGCTCTCCCTCGGCCTCCTTGGACTCATCCTGCCCAGCTGCCGGAGCCTCGACGGGCGAATCGTCCTGACCTTGCTCCTCCGCAGGCGCATCGTCCTGAGGCTGCTCCGCCTCAGACGCATCGTCGGCGGGTGGTGTCGAGGAGGGGACGTCGTCCGTAGCTTGCGAGGACGGGGTGCCCTCCTCGGCGACAGGACCCGCCGCCGATCCGTCCGAAGAATCATCCTTGGGAGGTTCGCCGCTGACGAGTCCCTGCTCGGCGATCTGGCCGAGCTGGAGGGCGAGGCCGGAGATCATCGAGCCGAGGCCGCGGACGAGGCCGGTCAGCGGGCTGGCGATGACGCCGGCGAGCTGGCCCTCGAGGACGATGCGGGCGGGCAGCCTGGCGATCGATTTGAACTTTTCCTCATCGAGGTCGAGGCCCTCCATGAAGCCGCCCTTGAAGGTGAGGACATCGTGCTCTTTGTTGAAGGTCGTGATCGCCTTGGCGGCGGCCGCGGTGTCGCCGCGGACGAAGGTCAGCGCGGTCGGGCCCTGGAGCAGGCCGGCCAGCCTTCCTCGCCCGCTTTGTCGGCGGCGAGTTTGGTCAGGCGGTTCTTGACGACGCGGAAGCTGGCGTCGTTCTCGCGCAGTTTCGAGCGCAGTTCGGCGGCCTGGGCGACGGTGATGCCCCGGTAGTCGACGGCGAAGATCGCCTCGGACCCCTGGATCTGGGCCGCGATCTCCTCAATGGCTTCTGACTTTTCTTCTCTATTCATCTCTCACCTGCATCGGTCTTCTGGGTCGATGGGCCGAAAACGCCTCTCGGAGAGAGGAAATCGGCCCGTCGGCGACCCTGCCGATGGTCTTGGGTTGCCAAGCGGCGACGCAGTCTAGGCGCTGACCGTCTCCTCTGCGGTCTCGGCCTCGGCGGGAGCCTCCGGCTCCTGCTCCTCGGGCGCCTGCTCGGGCTCGGCCTCGACCGGCGCGGGGGCGGCTTTCGCCGATCCGCCGTCGCTGTCGCCCGCCTTGCCCGAATCGACCCGGATCCCCGGGCCCATCGTCGTCGTCAGGGTCGCCGAGAGGATGTATTTCCCCTTCGCCCCGGACGGCTTGGCGCGCACGATCTCGTCGATCACGGCGCTGTAGTTGTCGAGCAGTTTGGCGGC
Source organism: uncultured Solirubrobacterales bacterium (assembly GCA_963836415.1). GTDB lineage: Bacteria > Actinomycetota > Thermoleophilia > Solirubrobacterales > 70-9 > VRUE01. Next base: position 240,511 of record CAWIJE010000003.1, on the reverse strand, counting down.
GTCGAAGCTGGCCTTGCCGATCGTCATGTGGACGATCGCCTGGCGGTCGGTGCGGTATTCGACTTTGCCGGACTTCGAGGCCTCGACGGCTTTCTGGACGTCGTCGGTGACGGTGCCGACCTTGGGGTTCGGCATCTTGCCCTGCGGTCCGAGCACGCGGCCGAGTTTGCCGACCGTCCCCATCATCTGCGGGGTCGCGATCGCGACGTCGAAGTCGGTCCAGCCCTCCTCGACTTTCTCGGCGAGGTCGTCGCCGCCGACGAAGTCGGCGCCGGCAGCCTCGGCGTCACGGGCCTGCTGGCCCTGGGCGAAGACGGCGATGGTCACGTCTTTGCCGAGCCCGTGAGGCAGGGCGAGGGTGCCGCGCAGCTGCTCCTCGGCGTGGCGGACGTTGAGGCCGAGCAGCATGTGCAGCTCGACCGTCTCGTCGAAGTTGGCGCTCGCCGTCTCTTTGATCAGCGCGACCGCCTCGGCCGGTGGGTAGGCGTGGTCGCGCTGGACCTTGCCGTACTGCTGTCGGTAGCGCTTGCCGTGGGCCATGAATCTCCTAGCGGACGTCGACGCCCATCGAGCGGGCGGTGCCGGCGATGATCTTCGAGGCGGCGTCGAGGTCGTTGGCGTTGAGGTCGGGCATCTTGCGCTCGGCGATCTGGCGAACCTGATCCATCGAGATCGTGCCGACCTTGTTGACGTGCGGCTCGCCGGAGCCGCTTTTGGATCCCGATCGCCTCCTTGATCAGGACGGCGGCGGGCGGCGTCTTGGTGATGAAGTCGAAGGAGCGATCCTCGTAGACGGTGATCTCGACCGGGATGATCGTGCCGCCTTCCGACTGAGTCTGCGCGTTGAAGGATTTGCAGAACTCCATGATGTTGACGCCGTGCTGGCCCAGCGCAGGGCCGACCGGCGGAGCGGGGTTCGCCGATCCGGCGGAGATCTGGAGCTTGATGACTGTGAGGACTTTTTTGGCCATGGCGGGTTGTTGAGGGTAGCTAGATCTTCTTGACCTGGTCGTAGCCGACCTCGACAGGCGTCTCTCGGCCGAAGATCGAGACCAGCACCTTGAGTTTGGCAGCGTCCTCGTTGATCTCGGCGATCTCGCCGGAGAAGTCCGACAACGGGCCGGAGATGACTTTGACGGACTCGCCGATCGAGAACTGGGCCTGGGTCCGCGGGCGCTCCGCGGTCTCGCGGTGCAGAAGGCGGTCGACCTCGGGTTTGGAGAGCGGCACCGGTTTGTTGCGCGAGCCGACGAAGCCGGTCACCCCGGGCGTGTTCTTGACCAGGCCCCAGGCGTCGTCGGTCATCTCCATGTTGACGAGGACGTAGCCGGGCATCGTCCGTTTCTCTTTCGGTTCTTTCTGCCCGTCCTTGTTCAATTCCATGACCTGCTCGGTGGGCACGACGACCTGCCGCACGTTGCGGTTCTGGGCCATCGTCTGCACTCGGTGCTCGAGGTTGTGCTTGACCTTGTTCTCGTGCCCGGAGTAGGTGTTGATCACGTACCAGCGATACATCTGGAGCCTTTTCTCTGTGGATCCCCGTTTAGAGGATCTGCTTGACCAGGAGGTTGAAGAGAGCGTCGAGCGCGCCGAGATAGGCGGCCGCCACCGTGACGAAGATGATTGTGACCGCGGTCGCCTGGACCAGGGTGTCGCGGTCGGGCCACTGGACTTTTTTGAGCTCGGCCCAGCAGGAGACGAGGAAGCCGATGACGCCGCCGCGCTGCCGCTCGGCCTGCGCCTGTTTCTGTTTCTTGGCGAGCTGCTCGCGCTCCTGGCGTTTGCGGTCGCCGCGTTTGCGCTTTTCCGCTTCCTTGGCGGCCTTGGCCTCGGCGCGTCGCTCGGCCCGCCCGGCCTTCGGCGCGTCGGGGGTCTCGAGGCTGCCCTCGGGAGCGCCCGCGGCCATCCCCGCCTCGACCGCCTCGATCTCGGCGATGTCGCCGGAGACCGGGACCTGGGTGTCGTGCTGGGCCCTTGAGTCGGAGGACCGGCCGTCGGCTGCGCGCTTGCGCTCCTGCTCTTCGCGGGCGCGGCGCTCAGCCTTGCGCTGTGCGCGAGTTTTCGCCATCGGGACCTAGCGCGTCTCCTTGTGCGGCGTGTGATGCCCGCACCAGCGGCAGTACTTGCGCATCTCTATACGGTCCGGCGAATTTCGCCGTGACTTGTTTGTCTGGTAGTTGCGCCGCTTGCACTCTTCGCAAGCCAGCGTCACCGCGATGCGGACGTCTCCGGCCATTTACTCCCTCACAAAAGGACGTCATTACAAAGGAAAACCTCGGGCCGAGGCACGAGGCTGGCTAAGAATAGCGGGTCGCCGCTGTAGAGCTAGGACGCCACAACCGGCGCCGCGCCGAGCTCGGTCAGCGAGCTCTGCAGGGTGCGCCGGCCGCGGTGGTGGAGGCCGTGGACCGAGGACTCCGAGCGTCCCAGGGTCGAGGCGATCTCAACCGGCGAGAGGCCGACGATGTGGCGCAAGACGAGGACTTCGCGCTGGTCTTCGGGCAGCTGCTCGAGCGCGTGGCGCAGGTCGGCGCCGCGCTCGGCACCGAGCTGGGCGCCGCCGTGGTCGGCGATCCGCACTTCCTCGGTCGGGATCGCCCGCCGGGCACGAAGGTGGTCGAGGGCGGCGTTCCTGGCGACCCGCAGGATCCAGGCGGTGAAGGGGACCTCGGTCTCCTTGTACTTGCCGATCTGGGTGATCAGCTTGGCGAAGACGTTCTGGACGATGTCCTCGGACTCGTGGGAGTCCTTGACGAAGCTGTTGACGTAGCGCAGCAAGTCGGGCGAGTAGCGCACGTAGAGGAAGTGGAGGGCCTCCTGGTCCCCACCCTGGGCCGAGCGGACCGCTTTGCGGATGAGTTTCGTATCGGCCTGCTGACTGGTTGCCTCTGGCACTTCTGCCTCCCGCTACGTCGAGTTTCGTTTGAAGATCCTCAGCCCCGAGTCGGGAAAAAGGATCTGTCCGAGGAACGAAGGAAAGGCGATCAAACGTCCAAAGTCAATCCCGAACATCTGTCTAGGTCGGACGCTGAGGCTCAAGTTTGCCCATTCACATCGATATTGGTCTGGAATGGCCCGTTTCATTGAAAGTTCTAAGTAAGAACGAAACAATCGCCCGGGTTAAAAACCTGTGTTTGTCTGGGAGTTACTTTTGCCCCAGGGAGCATTCGGTCACATCTAAGGGAGCAAATTGAGGGTCGCACTCGGAAAATTCACGCAGTCGGGGATAGAGCAAGAGCACGGCGAGGACGTCGCCGGCACGGTCGAACGAGGCCTGCTCCACTACACCCGGCGGCTGCGCTCCGGCTGGACCCCGGCCGGCATCCCCAGCTTCAGCCGCGAAGCCCCGCTCAGCCCCGCGGACGAATTCGAGGTCAGGGTCGGCCCCGAGGCGGAAGCGGTGCTCGAGTACGAGGCGCGGCGCCAGCAGGTGCCGATGCACCTGCTGATCAGCCACGCGGTGCTCACCTACATGGCCGATCTGGACGCGCTCTTCGCCGGCGCCACCCGCGTCTGAGCGGCGCCCGGGCCGGCAACTCCCGCCGCAAGGGCGGTATCGACGCCTAGAGGCCGAGGGTCTTGGCGATGATGTTGCGCTGGATCTCGCTGGTGCCGCCGTAGATCGTCGAGACCAGCGAGGTGCGGACGAGGCGCTCCATGTCGTACTCCGAGGAGTAGCCGTAGCCGCCCATCATCTGCATCCCCTCGAGCGTCACCCGCTTGCAGGTCTCGGTCACGTGGAGCTTCACCATCGAGGCCTCGCGGGGCAGCATCCGCCCCGGGTCCTCGTCGGTCAGGGTGGCGACCCAGCGGGTCATCAGGCGCGCCGCCTCGAGGTCGGTAGCGAGGTCGGCGAGCCGGTGCTGGAGCGCCTGGAAGGAGCCGATCGGCCGGCCGAACTGCTTGCGCTCCTTGACGTAGGCGAGGGCGTCGTCGAAGGCGCGCTGGGCGATGCCGAGCATCGTCGCGGCGAGGATCAGGCGCTCGACGTTGAGGCCCGCCATCAGCTGGGTCCAGCCCTGGTCGACCTCGCCGAGGACGGCGCTCTCGGGAACGGCGCAGTCGGTGAGGTAGACGTAGTTGGTCTCGCGGCCGCCCATCGTCTCGATCGACTTCATCTCCATGCCCTCGGTGCCGCGCGGCACCCAGAGCATGGTCAGGCCCTCGTGCTTGCTCTCGCCCCTGGTCGTGCGGCAGACGACGAGCACGTGGTCGGAGATGTGGGCGTTGGAGATGAAGACCTTCTGGCCGTTGATGACGAAGCCGCCGTCGACGCGCTCGGCCCTGGTCGTCAGCGAACCGACGTCCGAGCCAGACTCGGGCTCGGTCATCGCGATCGCCTCGACCGCGCCGCCCGCGATCCCGCCGAGGATCTCCTGCTTCTGCTCGTCGCTGCCGAAGCGATTGGTCGCGCCGGCGACGATCAGGGTGGTCGAGTAGCCGCCGATCGGCGCCAGGCCGCGCGAGGTCTCTTCCATGAAGAGCGTCGCGTCGAGCATCGAGCCGCCGGAGCCACCGAACTGCTCCGGGATCGTCACCCCGAGCCAGCCGAGGTCGGCCATCTTCTTGTAGAGGTCGGGGCTGTGCTGCGTCTCGTAGCCGTCGCTGAGCGCCTCGCGCTGCTCCCGCGTGCCGCACTCGCGCTGGCAGAAGTCGCGGATCGCGGCGACGAAGTCCTCCTGCTCGTTGGTCAGCGAGAAGTCCATTGGCCCGCGGGCACCCTATATTTTCGCTTGCGATGCAGGGAGTCAGGGTATGGGTCGCTGGATTTAGCGTGGGCATCTTGCTGCTCGCGCTGTTCGCCGGCGCGGCGTCCGCCTCGGAGCCGGTTGCCGCCTTCGCCGTCTCCGCCTCGACCACGCAGGCAGGGGCACACCCGGACCTGACCGTCGGCGTCGACCTGGCGTCGCCGGGAGACCCGGAAGCGGCGCAGGACATCCGGGTCGACCTGCCGGCCGGTTTCGCCGTCAACCCGACCGCGACGCCGAAGTGCACGGGGGCCGCCTTCACCGCCGAGGAATGCCCGGCCAGCACGCAGGTCGGGACGGTGACGGTCCGCGGCGTCCACTCCGGGGACGACGACTTCCTGCTGGGGACGGCCGCCGTCTACGGCCTCCTCCCCGGCGCCGGGGAATTCGGCCGGCTCGGCTTCACGATCCCGACGATCGATGCCCCGATCGTCGTCCCGCTGACCCTGCGCCCGACGAACGAGCAGAGGTTGAGGGCCGCGGTCGAAGACCTGCCCGAAGGCACGCCGCTGAGATCGCTCTCCCTCCGACTCTGGGGCGTGCCGGCAGCGCCACCGCACGACGGCGAACGCCTGCCGACCGGCACCACGGGTTGTGCCGGCGCCGCCGCGGCAACCTGCGGTGGGGGGCCGGTCCCCTCGCCCCTCACTCAGATCCCGTTCACGCTCAACCCGACGTCCTGCCCGGGCGCTCCCCCGCGCAAGTCCCGGGTCGAAGTCTCGACCCACGCCGACCCGGCTGCGCCGTCGAGCCTGGAAACTGAATTAGCGCCGTTGATCGGCTGCGACAAACTCGCCTTCGATCCGATCGTGACCGCGGCGCCGACGACCGAAGAGACGCTCAGCCCGAGCGGCCTCGAGCTCGCCATCAAAGTCCCGCAGACGCTGTCGGCGGCGACGGTGAGCCCCTCGCAGCTGCGCGCCGTCGTCTTCCCCACACTCGGCAGCCTGCGCCTCAACGAAGCGGCGGCCGCCGGGACGCCGCAATGCAGCGAAGCGGACGCGGGCCTGGAAAGCGAAGGCGATTCGATCTGCCCGCCGGCCTCGGCGGTCGGCGCGGTCACCTTCTCCTCTCCGATCTTCGGCGAGGACGCGACCGGCTCGATCTTCTACGGCGGCCCTGAAGCGGGCGGCGACCACTTTCGCTTCTACCTGATCGCCGCCGGCGCCGGGGCGACGATCAAGCAGGTTCTCTTCCTCTCCGAAGAATCCAGCCACCTGATCGCCTCGCTCGAATCGCTGCCCGAGCTGCCGCTCGAAGAGATCGACCTCTCCTTTCAGGGCAGCGGCGAACCCCTCTTCCGGACGCGCAGCCGCTGCGGCGATATCCAGCTCGCGGCCCTGCTGCAGGCATGGGATGCCGAGCTGCCCCTGGAGACCGTGATCGCCGAGTACCCGCTCAGCAGCGGGCCGGGTGGGACGCCCTGCCCCGGCGACGCCAGGACCGTCGAGGTCAGCCTCGACCCGACCTCGATCCCCGCCGACGGCTCGTCGCGGACGACCGTCATCGCGACCGTGCTCGACGCGGCCGGGATCCCGCTGCCGGAAGAGGAACTCGTCTTCCAGTCCAGCGACCACGGGTTGCAGTTCACCCAGGTCGCCGACGAGGAAGACGGCACCTACTCGGCCGAAATCGTCTCCTCGACCACCCCAGGCCCGGTGACGATCACCGCGGTCGACCGCACCACCGAACCCGAAGCCGAAGGGTCGGCGAGCCTGCAGCTGACGGCCCTGCCCGGGCGCGCCGCGCAGAGTCAGCCGCCCCCACCTCCCTCGGCCGCGCCGATCCCGGTGACGACGATCACCAAGCACCCGCCGCGTACGACGGGCAAGCGCAGGGCCGTCTTCGCCTTCACCTCGTCGATCGCCGGCACACCCTTCAGCTGCCGTCTCGACGGCAAGCCCTTCGCGGCCTGCCGATCGCCGAAGACCCTGAGCGGCTTGAAGCCGGGCCGCCACAGCTTCGCGGTCTACGCGACCGGCCCGACCGGAGTCGCGGGCCAGGTCGCGAGCTTCGCCTTCAAGGTGAAGAAGCCGCCGAAGCGCTGAGACATGTGCACGCTGGTTCTCTCGCTGGATCCGGACGAGCCCTGGCGGGTCCTCCTCGCCGCCACCCGCGACGAGTTCCGCTCGCGACCCTGGGAGGCGCCGGCGGCCTGGTGGCCAGAGGAGTACCCGGGGGTGATCGGCGGTCGCGACCTCGAGGCAGGCGGCACCTGGATGGCGGCCGCCCCCGACGAGCCGCGGATCGCCGTGCTGCTCAACCGGATCGAGCCGACCTCACTCTCCGAGGCGGAGGCGAGGAGCCGCGGCAGCCTGCCCCTGCTCGCCGCCGCCAGGGGCGTCGAGGCGGTGGCCGAGGAGGACGTGGGTCGATTCCGGCCTTTCAACCTCGCGGTGCTCGAGCCGGGCGAGGTCGTCTGGTGGCGCTACGACGGGGTCGAGCTCAGCCGCCACCCGGTCCCGCCGGGGCTGCACATCCTCACCGCGGCCGACCTCGACGACATGAGCAACCCGCGCCAGCGCTACTGGCTACCCGAGTTCGAGGCCGCCGCGGCACCGGCGCCCGGCCCCTCCGACCGCGCCCCGGCCGGCTGGGGCGGCTGGCCGCAGCTGCTCACCGGCGTCGACTCCCCATACGACGATCCGCGAGCGCTCAACGTGCGCCGCGACGACCTCGACTTCGGCACCGTCTCCGCCTCGCTGGCGGCGCTCGGCGAGGGAGAGCTGAGGTACGAATTCTGCCCCGGCCCCCCGGACCGGACCGAGTGGCGGCGGGTGGTCTGAGGGCCTACCGCTAAGGTCGACGGGCGCTGAACTTCCGGCGCACCACAACTGAGAGGGGCCCTTTGGACCCGGTTGGATATGAGCTCTGCACCCCCCACGGCGGCAAGGGCGGTGGCGTTCGAGCCACTCGCGGCTTCGACGCAGGCGAGACGGTGATGATCGGAATTCTCGAAGGCGAGGTCCCACGAAACGACTCGCACGCGACCCAGATCAGCCGCGACAAATGGGCACGACACGCCGACCTGGGACCCAAGGTCAACCACTCCTGCAGCCCCAACTGCGGGGTCGAGCTGAACGACACCGGCGCCTGCGACTTCGTCGCCCGGCGTTCGATCGCAAGCGGCGAAGAGATCACCTTCGACTACGCGATGCGCAACTACTCGATCGAGCACTTCCCCGATGGCTGCCTCTGCGGCGCGGCCAACTGCCGCGGCTCGGTCACCGGCTGGAAGGACCTCCCCGAGCAGCGCAAGGCCGACTACGAGGGTCTGGTCGCCCCCTACCTGCTCGAGATCGACAGGGAAAACGCGCGCGCTCAGCCCGAGCCCGTCTGAGCCTGGAAACGAAGTGCGAAGGAGCCACGCATGGATTTGAAGCGATTGTTCGACAAAGCGAAGAAGACCGTCGACGAGCGCGGCGGGGTCGACAGCCTCAAGCAGGACGCCGAAGAGCTGAAGGACATCGCGTCCGGCAAGGGGAGCCTGTCCGACAAAGCGAAAGGCGCCGCGGCGGCGATCAAGGACCCGGGGAAAAAGGGCGAGGACCGGCCGGCGCAGAAACCGCGCTGAGGGCCGGTGCCCGAAGAGGCCTACGACCAGGGCTTCTGGGAGCGGCTCTGGTCGAAGACCCTGGACGAGCACGGACATCGGCTCGCGCGGCGACCGGCGAGCCCGCACCTCACCACCGCGGTCGACGACCTCGGACCCGGCTCAGCCCTTGACGCGGGCTGCGGTCACGGGTCCGAGGCGCTCTGGCTCGCGGCCCGCGGATGGAAGGTGACGGCGCCACGTCGCCGGGCCGGTGCAGGAGATGGTGCGGCGGATGGCTACCGCCGTCGCTCCTGGCGGAACCCTCCTACTGGTCGGTCACGGCCCACTCGACCCCTCGACCGGGGAAGCGACGGCGGCCGCCGGCCAGCAGCAGGTCTCGGTCGAGGACGCGAAGCTCGTCCTCGACCCCGCCCGCTGGGACCTGCTTGCGGCGGAGGACCGCCGGCGGGCCGAGGCGAAGAGCGGCGTCGACGCGATCATCCGCGCCCGACGCCTCGCCTGAGCCGGGACCCGGACGCCGCCGGGTCCTTTCCCCCTTGAAGCCCGGAATCGGACTCGAACCGACGACCCCTTCCTTACCATGGAAGTGCTCTACCAACTGAGCTATCCGGGCAGATCTTGGCTTTAGCGCCTAAAACCTAGCTTTCCAAAGTGGCTCGAGGAGCCGGCTTCAAATCGCGAGCCGGATGTTAGAGGTACGTCCTTCGTACTGCTTGCCGTTCTTGACGCTCGAGCGTCCTGCCGCGGCCCCGTTTGGGGGGTATGGCGGCGGGTAAGGAAAGCCTGTCCGTTCGCTGCTCGAGGAGGGGTGTCGAGAATGGTTGGAGGGAAGACTGCCGTCCTGGAGCGATCCCGTACGTGACCGACCGGCCCACTAGTCAGGCGGGTCAGGCCGGGCCCGAGGGCTCCGCCTTCTGGCGTCGCATCGCGCGGACGATCGTCTGGCTGCGCTTCCTGATCGTGCCGGCGTGGATCGCGGGCCTCGTGTTCGCGAGCGCGCACCTGCCATCGGCCTTCGACTCCGAAAATGCCGATGTCGGCAGCCTCCTGCCCCACTCGTCACAGGCGATCCAGGTCGAAGAGAAGGCGGCCAAGAGCTTCGGCCTGCCGCTGCTCAGCCGAACGATCGTCGTCGCCCGGCGGCCGCAGGGCTTCTCGAAGCAGACGCTCGCCGCAGCAAGCCGCTACATCGCCTCCACCGACCGCGAACAGGGCAAGGGGGCGATCCGCGCCGTGCCGCTCACCGATAGCCCGGGCTTCCTTGCTTCCAAGGAGTCGGGGACCACGCTGCTCGTCTACCTCTACATCGATCCCTCGTTGAGCGAATCCGAACAGCAGGGCCTGGCGGAGGGCTTCGCCGACGGCCTGCATCGGGCGACCGGGTCCACCGAAGCCAAGGTGACCGGTGCTCTGCCCGGAACCCGGGCGGAAACCAAGGTCGCGAACGAATTCATCCTCTGGGTAGAGATCGCGACGGCGCTTCTCGTCGTCGGCATCCTCGCCTTCTACTTTCGGTCGGCCCTGGTGCCGCTGCTCGCCCTCGCCTGCGTCGGCGTCGCCTACCTCGGGGTTGATCGAGCACTCGGTGGAATCGGGCAGCAGTTCGATCTCAGCTTCTCGACCGAGGTCGAGCCGGTGATCGTCGGTCTCCTCTTCGGCGTCCTCACCGACTACCTGGTCTTCTTCGTCACCGGTTACCGCCAGCAGCTCGAAGGCGGGGCCGAGCCCGTGCCTGCCCTAGTCGAGGTGACCGCCGAGCTGCTTCCGGTGATCGGAACCGCGGCCCTGATGATCGCCGGGGCGACCCTGACCCTGCTGATCTCCGGCGTCGATCTACTCGCCTCCTTCGGGCCCGCGATGGCGATATCGGTGCTCGTCGCCGCCGCGGTCGCGGTGACGTTGGTGCCAGCGGCGCTCGGAATCCTCGGCCGCGCCCTGTTCTGGCCGCGGTCGCCGAAAAGGGAACCGGCGCCAGCGGAATCGCCGGAGAGCTCGAGCGCCCGCGGCCGCCTGATCGGCGCCGCCATCCGCGTCCCGGCGCTGACGGTCGTCTTCTGCCTGGTGGTCCTCGGGGTCGCTGCCAGCGGCGTGAGTCATCTACAGCTCGGCAACCCGGTGCTCCGCGGCCTGCCGCCGACGGACGAAGTGCACCAGGGCTACGACCTGGCCGCTGCCGGGCTCGGGCCCGGTGTTCTCGGGCCGACGATGGTCGTGGTCGAAGGCACGGATATGGGCCGGCGCACGTCACAACTCGCCGCCCTCGAAGAGGCGCTCTCCGAAGAGGAAGGCGTCAGCGGCGTCCTCGGCCCAGGGGTCGAACCGCTGCCGAACGAGCCCGGAGTGATGGTCGCCCCGGGCGGCGATGCGGCTCGCTACATCCTCGTGCTCGATGGTGACCCCGATGGCGCCCGCGCGTCGACGGCGCTTGCGAACCTCGAAGAGGAACTTCCGAGCCTGGCGGAGCAGAGTGGATTGAACGGGGTCACGTTCGGCGTCACGGGCGACACGACGATCACCACCGAACTGACCGAAGACACCTGGAGCGCCCTTGCGCGAGTGGCTCCCGCGGCCATCGCGGTGTTGCTGCTCTTGCTCTGGCTTCTGTTGCGCAACTGGATCGCGCCGCTCTATCTGGTGGGGGTGAGCCTCCTCGTCACCGCCGCGGCGCTCGGGGTCACGGTCTACGTCTTCCAGGACCTGCTCGGCTATGGCGAGCTCGCCTTCATCGTTCCGGTGGCAAGCTCGATCCTCCTGCTCGCTCTGGGGGCCGACTACAACGTGTTCCTGATCAGTCGCATCCGGCGCGAGCAAGGGGGCGCCGCGCTGAAGCCGGCGATCCGCAGCGCAGGGGTCAGCGCCGGACGGGCGATCACCGTCGCCGGCCTGATCCTCGCCTTCTCCTTCGCGGCGGTGATGCTGATCCCGATCCAGAGCTTCCAGGAGATCGGCTTCGCCCTCTTCATCGGGCTGTTGCTCGACACCCTCGTCGCACGGACGCTGTTGATCCCCGCTCTCGCGGCGCAGTTCGGAGACGATGACGGCGAGACGGGAACAGCAGAGGGGCGATCATCGATCGATGGTGCGGGTCCTGCTCCGACCTGAGCTTCCCGAGGGCCTCAGGCGGCTCGGGCGAGCCGACGCGGAAGGCCTTCCAGGTGAACGAGTTCGCCTCGCGGCGCGTGCACCGGGATGAAGTCCGCAACAGAGATGACCTCGCAGCTGTAGCCGCAGGCGCAGATCTCCATGTCCACGGCATCGAGGTCGTCGACGACGATCTCGATTTCCTCCGGGCAGTCCGAGCAGTGCACCTTGACGAGAAGCATCGGAGGAAATCTGACGATCAGCCCGGATGGGCCGCCTCGTCCTTCGTGGTCACGCCGCCGCGAACCACTCGCCAGCCCTCCCCGGTGAGCGCCAGGTAGATCGCGCCGTCGGGCGCCCGGCGCTCGAGGACGAGGCCCTGTCGGGCCAGGCGGCCGTACGCCTTCGTCAGGTCACGGCGACTGAGCCTTGGCAGGCGGGCGGCAAGTTCGGCGCGAGACGCGAAACCGTCGTCGGCGAGCTCGACGATCGCCCCCAGCAAGGCGCCCTCCCCGGGGCTCTTCATTCCTCTTTGACCTTGACGCCGTCGATGAACCAGAGTCGCCTTCCGTCCGGGTAGATCGCCGCCGGCCCGTCCTCGCGGTGGCGAAGACCCTCGCGGTACCACTTCTCGGTCCCGTTGACGTAGACGCAGGCCGGGCCGCCTTCCCGGTGGCGAACGCCGTCTCGGTAGTACTTCACAGAGCCATTGGCGTGGATCACCGCGGGGCCGTTCGATCGGTGCAGGCGCCCATGGCGAAACCACTCTTCGCGGCCGCCGGGAAAAACACGCGCCGGGCCCCGAGCGCGGTGCAGCCGGCCCTCGTCGTCGCGCCACTCGATCGTGCCGTCCGCCGTCAGGACACCGCTAGTCGGCGACGGAGCCAAGCCGATCCCTGTCCTCGCGAAGCTTTCCCACCGACTCGACGACCTCGGCGGCGCCGGCATCGCGGAGCTCTTCCTCGGAGAAGCCGCCGGTGAGGACCGCGAGAGTCGGGACGTCCGCGGCACTCGCGGCCTTAATGTCCCAGGTCGAGTCGCCGACCATCACCACGGGTCCGTCCGCGGCCTTCTCGAGCGCGGATCGGACCAGGTCCGGATGGGGCTTGGTTCGCTCGACGTCGGCGCTGCTGGTCCAGTCGTCGATCACATCCGGTCCCCCGAGCAGCTCGATGTAGTGCTCTACCTCGTCCGACTTCGCCGATGAGGCGAGGATCGTCCTGGCGCCGTCCTCGCGGAGCTCACGCAGAAGCTCGAAGGCGCCATCCATCGGCTCGACTTCCTCGATCATCGCGCCGTAGGCCTCGCTCTCGGCGGAGCGGACCGCGTCCCCGGCCGTCGCCTCCGCCTCGTCTCCGGCAAGCGCACTGACCATCTGGTCTCCACCCATCCCGATGTGGCGATGGATCTCCCACATCTGCACCGTGTAGCCGTGATCCCGCAGCGCCCGGTGCCAGGCAAGCGCGTGCTGGTAATTGGTGTCGACCAGGGTGCCGTCGACATCGAGGATCACGGTGAGCCGGCCTTTCTTACTCAGGGCTTCAGCACCACCTTGATCGCGCCGTCTTCCTTCTTCTGGAACATCGAGTAGGCGTCCGGCGCCTTCTCGAGTGGCAGCTGATGGGTGGTCAGGTCGTCGACTCCGAGCGGATCGTCATCGCCCTCCAGCAACGGGAGGATCTGGTCTGTCCATTGCCGCACGTGGGCCTGGCCCATCCGCATCTGGATCCCCTTGTCGAAGAGCTGCATCATCGGCAGCGGGTCGAGCTGACCGCCGTAGACACCCGAGATCGAGACTGTCCCCCCGCGTCGCACCGAGTCGATGCAGGCAAGGAGCGCGCTCAGCCGATCCACCGCGGCTTTCTCGGTCACCTTCGCCGCGACCGCATCCGGCAGGAGTCCCGCCAGCTTTTGCGCCGCCTCCCCGACCGGCGCGCCGTGAGCCTCCATTCCGACCGCGTCGATGGCGCTGTCGGGCCCCCGCCCGTCGGTCTGCTCGCGCAGGTACGCGGTGACGTCGTCGAAGTCATCCTCGTTGACAGCCTCGATTCCGTTTCGGCGGGCCATCTCCAGCCGCTCGGGGACGTTGTCGACGGCGAACACCTTCTCCGCCCCGCGGTGACGGGCGATTCTCGCGCTCATCTGCCCAATCGGCCCGAGCCCGAACACGACCACCGAACCGCCCTCCGGGATCGCCGCGTAGTCGACCGCTTGCCAGGCGGTGGGCAGAACGTCGGAGAGAAACAGGTAGCGCTCGTCGGGCCCCTCGTCGGGGACCTTGATCGGCCCGAACTGGGCCTGGGGCACCCGCAGGAACTCCGCCTGCCCCCCCGGCACCTGGCCATACATTTTCGTGTAGCCGAACAACGAAGCGCCTTTTTCCTGGTCCTTGACCTGCGTCGTCTCGCACTGGGCGAAGAACTTGCGCTCGCACATCCAGCAGTGGCCGCAGGAGATGTTGAACGGGATCACGACCCGGTCGCCCGCCTTGATCTGCTCGACCTCGGGGCCGACCTCCTCGACGATCCCCATCGGCTCGTGGCCGAGGATGTCGCCCTCGTCGATGAACATCCCGAGGACGCCGTAGAGATGAAGGTCCGAGCCGCATATGGCCGTGGAGGTGACGCGGATGATCGCGTCGTTGGGCTGTTCGATCGAAGGGTCCGGAACCTCGTCGACGCGGACGTCTTCGTTGCCGTGGAACGTCAGTGCCTTCATGCTCCGCTGACCACCGCGAGCGACTTCTCATTTGCCATTGCCGACACTCCTTAGGGATCCTGCCCGTGAAGCCCAATGCAGGGTTTCCCTGGAGGCAATTGCCAGAACGCGATGCGTGTACCCGCAATGGCGCCGGCTTAAGCGGGCCCCTCGACGCGCCACCGGGACTTCAGCTCAGGCGTGGGGCTTCTTGACGACCTTGAAGCTGAAGCGCGCCGGAGTCGGGTCGGGGCCGAACCCGCCCACCGCCTCGACCGAGAAGGTGTGCTTGCCGGGCTTGACCTCGTAGGCCTTCGGCGAGCTGCATCGCGCGAAGGCGCTCTTGTCGAGCTTGCACCTGAAGGTGGCGCCTGCGGTGGGCGAGGAGAAGCGGAAGCTGACCTTGGCCTTCCTCTTCGTCTTCAGCTTGGACTTCGGGTGGGAGTCGAGGATCGTCTTCGCGAAGGCGCCGACGATCGCGTCAGGCTTGGGGACGACGGTGTAGCGGACCTCGTTGGTGACTCTGCCCCCGGTGACGTCTTCGGCGTTGACGACGAAGACATGCGGCCCCGCGGTGCTGGTGTCGAGCGCCGCGCCGTCGGCGACCGGGCCCGCACAGGTGCTCAGGCCCGGGCCACCGGATTGCGCGCAGGAATATTTCGCGGCGACCACCTGGTCCTGGTTGTAGGTGACGCCGTTGGGGGGCGTGGTGATCGAGACCGTCGGCGGTCCGACGACCGCGTAGCTGACTTCTTTGCTTTCCGTCGCTCCATCCTCATCTTCGGCTTCCACCTTGAACAGGTGGGGCCCGGGCGTCGAGGTGTCGATCGGCGCGCCGCCGGCGACCGGGCCTTCGCACCGTTGGACCGTTGTGCCCTCCGGTGGCGTGCACGAGTAGGAGGCGTCGACCTCCGCGCCCTGGGCGTAGGTGCCGCCGGCGGCGGGGGTGACTATCGAGATCGTCGGTGGCACCAGGGTGTAGGTGAGTTCGATCTTCGGCGCCGTGGACGTCGGGCTCGAGCCGCCCAGCCGAGGGATCAGCGAAGAACCGCCGCCCCCTCCCCCGGCGCCGGCCGCGCAACCGCCGCTACCGCCGCCGCCGCCATACAAGCCGCCACCGCCACCGCCACCGCCGTTGTCCCCGCTCCTACCCTCGCCGCCCGATCCGCCCGAGGCCAGCACTCCTTGGCCACCTTTGCCGCCGCAGCCCGAACCGCCGCCACCTCCGCCGACCAGCCTTCCGGGGCCGCCACCCATATTGCCGCCGCCGCTTTCGCCACCTTCCTCTTCCCCCTGCCCGCCGTGACCGCCTTCGAGGCCGGCGGGTCCGCCGCCACCTCCGCCGCCCGCGGCGACGATCAGCCGAGTGTCAGGCGAAAGGCCAGATGATGCGGGCGCAGTCCGGACATCCGAGGCACCGCCCCCGCCCCCGGCGCTGCGGATGCTGACGGTGTGACCGCCGTCGCCGCCCCCGTTGAAGCCTCCGATCCCGCCGGGAGCCCCTCCGCCTTCCCCTCCCACCTCTATGTAGAGCGTCTGGCCCGGGGTGACGGTCAATTCTCCGCTGACTTCCATCGCTGCGCCGCCGCCGGCGCCCGGAGCTGCGCCGCCGTGACCGCCGATGGCGACGACGTCGATGCTGTGGACGCCGCCTGGGACTTTGAACGTCTGCTCGGCGCCGGTATAGGTGAAGACCTGCTTGGTCGGGTTGCTCGCCCGCGCGGGAGTCGCGGCCCAGACGAGCGCGCCGAACGAGGCGCAGAGCACGACGGCGGTCGCCAACCGACCAGGCTGACGGCGAGAACTCGGATCGACCTGAGCACAATCTTTCAAGGAACGCCCCCCACCCGACCTTTGCACAATCGTTAATGGCGGTCAATCGGCCTGGCTGACGTTGCACCTTTTAGACCTGCCCGCTATCGTTGAACGATCGTTCAAGACGTCGGGCAAGAGGAGAGTCGTCGGGGTCGGGATGAGAACTCCCCGACTCGAATCGCGATCGTCGCGACTGCGATGCGGGTCTTTGGCGATCGAGGGATCGCGGCGAGCTCGCTGCGCGACGTGGCGAGGGCCGCGGGGGTCTCGGCGGCGCTGATCGTGCACCACTTCGGCAGCCGCGATGGGCTGATTGCCGCCGCCGACGAGGCCGCGCTGTGTGAGTTCGAGGAGGCGTACTCCGAATCGGGCGAGGGCTTCCCGACCGAGGGACCCGGGCTGCTGCGGGCGCGGGCCGAGCAGACCGCGAGCGTGATGCGCGAGCGCCGCGACGTCTGCGTCTACCTGGGACGAGCGTTGGTCGAGGGAACGCCGGGCAGCGCCCGCCTCTTTCGGCTGATGATCGACGGCGGCCGGGCCGAGGTCGGCGCGCTGGCGGAGCGCGGGGCCCTGCGCGAGGACCCCGACCTGCTCTGGGCGACCCTGCAGCACTTCTTCCTGATCTGGGCCCCGCTCAGCTTCACGGCGCTGCTCGACCAGGAGGTACTGGATGGCTCGCTGCTGGATGAGCCAAACCTGCGGCGCTGGGTCGAGGCCAACGTTTCCCTGCTGGAGCAGGGGCTCTACCGATGAGTCGGTGGCAGACGCAGAGCACGAGGGAGGCCGCGGTCGCGCCGGCCGCGATCTGGAGCAGCGCCTATGCCGACCCGGGCGCCTGGCCCGAATGGAACGAGGAGATCAAGAGCGCCGAGCTCGACGGGCCGCTGGACCTCGGCGCGCGGGCGAAGGTGCGCTTCGAGACGGGATTGCGGCTGCGCTTTCGCGTCGTCGAGTACGACGAGGGCCGCCTCTTCACCGACGAGTCACGGCTGCCCGGGGCGAGGATGGGACATCGCCACCTGCTGGAGGCGGTCGCCGGCGGCACGAGGCTGACCAACACGATCTACATCGAGGGGCGACTGTCCTGGCTCTGGCGGCGGGTGCTGGGGCCGCGCGCGGAGCGGACACTGCCCGGCGCCCAGGAGAAGATCGTGGCGCTCGGCATCGGAAAGTCCGCCGGGGCGACCGCCTGAATGGCGACCCTGCCGAACCCGTTGAGCGCCCCGCCGCTGGCGCAGTCGCTGCACTATGGCTTCGATCCTGAGGGTTTCTTCGCCGCGGCCCGCCGCCGCCATGGCGAGGTCTTCACCGCCAAGGTGATCGGTGAGACCTGGACGGTCCTGGCCGACCCCGGCGCCGTCAAGGAAGTCTTCGCCCACGGGCCGGGCGAGATGAATTCCGGGGAGGCGAACCTGCCGCTGAGGCCGCTGATCGGAACCCGCAGCGTCTTTCTCGCCGACGGCGAGGAGCACCTGGCCCGTCGCAAACTGGTTCTGCCGCCCTTCCACGGCGATCGCATGCGCGCCTACGAGCAGATGATCAGGGCCGTCGCCCGGGCCGAGGCGGAATCCTGGCCGCTCGATCGATCCGCACCGGCGCTCGATCGACTGCGGCGGATGACGTTCGAGGTGATCCTGCGCTGCGCCTTTGGGGTGCGCGACGAGTCCCGCCTGCGCCAGGTGGAGTCCGCCTTGGGCGGAATGCTCGACTGGCTGCTCGACATCCGTCGCGTTCTGGTCATCGGCCTGGCCGGTCCCGAGCGCCTGATGGCGAGCGGCGCTTTCAAGCGGCGCCTTGCCGACGTCGACCGCGAGATCGCGACCGAGATCGCCATGCGACGGGCCGATCCCGACCTCGAGCGGCGTCCCGACATCCTCTCGCTGTTGATCAGGGCGCGCAACGAGGAGGGCGAGGGTCTGAGTGACCGGGAGCTGCGCGACGAACTGGTGACGATGCTCGTCGCCGGGCACGAGACCACCGCGGCGACGATCGCCTGGGCCCTGCACGAGCTGGCCCGGAACCCGGTCGCCCAGAGGAACCAGGCGCGCGACGCCGAGGACTTCGGCGCCGCGGTGGTCACCGAGACCCTGCGGCTGCGCCCCCCTGTGCCGATCGTGCTGCGCAGGCTCCGCGAGCCGCTGACGATCGCCGGCATGAAGCTTCCCGAGGGAACGACGGTCGCCCCCTCGACCCTGCTCGTCCACCGGCGGGCCGACATCTATCCCGACCCCTGGTCCTTCCGGCCGGAGCGGTTCACGGAGCGGCGGCCGGTGGCGAGCGAGTGGTTTCCCTTCGGTGGATCGGTGCGACGCTGCATCGGCGCCGCCTTCGCCCAGTTCGAGGCGCGGATCGTGATCGAGGAGCTGATCGACGCGCTCGAGTTCCGCCCCGCCCACAGGGGAGCCGAGCGAGTCTGGCGCCGGGGCCCGGTTCTGGTGCCGGCCCGTGGCGCTTGGCTGGTGGCTACACGCAGATAAGCCTTGCTCGACATCGGTGGCAGGTGCGCAACAACTCCCGCTGAACCTGTTGTAGCGACCACACACGCAAATGGAAAGGCGTCAACCGTGCCTAGATCGACCCGCTGGGTCCTTCCGATTTTGTCCATCGCTGCTCTTCTCATCCTCGCCTCGGCTCCAGTCCTCGCGGAGGCCGACTCGAGCGGAGCCCAGTACGAAGACGCGCTTCCCAGCGGCTGTGGCCCCTCCCCATGCCAGAACGGGAATCTCTCGGCGCACTCGGGCTCGGACTCGGACTCATCCCACTCGGGATCCGCGAACGACGCCGGCGACGAAGACGCTTCGTCTGCCGAAAGCGATCACGAAGGCGGTGGAAGCCCCGGCGAGGACACCCAAGGCAAGTCGAAGCATCGCGCCGATCACAAGAGCGCCGATCAGGCGCCGCCGAAGGCGAAGGCCAGCGCCGGAGATGCGACCCAGGACGGGGACGGCGGCAGCTCCCCGCTGGTCCCGATCCTGATCGCGATCGCGGTCCTGGCGGCGCTCTCAGCGGGAGTGGTCCTCTACCGCCGCAAGCGAGAGCAACGGCCCTCGGACGAGCCTCCTTCGGCGACTCCGCCGACCTAGGCCGGTCAGGCCGCGACCGGGACGCGCGCCTCCTCACCGGCGGCCTCGCCGACCGGCTCCGGCTGTTCGCGGCCACGCCTGTCGGGCAGCGCCAGGCGGCAGATCTTCTTGACGACGCTGCCGAACTGCTTGCCGAGCGGGCCGACGTTGTAGGCGATGCCGTAGCGGCCGCAGATCTCCCTGACCTCCTCGGAGATCTCGGCATAGCGGTTGGCCGGCAGGTCGGGGAAGAGGTGGTGCTCGATCTGGAAGCTGAGGTTGCCGGCGAGGATGTGGAAGGGACGGCTGCCGGCCAGGTTGGCCGAGCCGAGGAGCTGCCGGTAATACCACTGGCCGCGGGTCTCGTTCTCGGTCTCCTCCTCGGTGAACTCGTGGGTCCCTTCCGGGAAGTGGCCGCAGAAGATGATCGTGAACGACCAGACGTTGCGGACCAGATTGGCGGTCAGGTTTCCGGCCAGCGGGAAGAGGAAGAACGGCCCCGAGAGCGCCGGGAAGATGACGTAGTCCTTGAGGCTCTGGCGGCGGGTCTTCCTCCAGATCGCCTTCGCCATCCGGCGCTTGTCGCCCAAGTCCGCCCTGCCGGTACGGATCTGCTCGATTTCGAGGTCGTGGACCGCGACCCCGTACTGGAAGAGCAGCGCGAGCAGCGTCGCGTAGACGGGGTTGCCCAGGTAGTAGGGGGTCCAGGGCTGGTCCTCTGACATGCGCAGCACCCCGTAACCGATGTCGCGGTCCTTGCCGACGATGTTCGTATGGGTGTGGTGCATGTAGTTGTGGGAGTGGCGCCACTGGTCGGCCGGGCAGGCGTTGTCCCACTCGAACTTCTTGCCGGAGAGCGCCGGGTCGTTGGTCCAGTCGTACTGGCCGTGCATCACGTTGTGGCCGATCTCCATGTTGTCGAGGATCTTGGAGAGCGAGAGGGCGGCGGTACCGGCGATCCAGGCGGGAGGGAAGACCCCGGCCCAGAGCAGGCCCCGACCGGCGACCTCGAGGCCGCGCTGGGCACGGATCACCCGCCGGATGTAGTTGACGTCGCGCTCACCGCGATCGGCGAGGACCCGCTGGCGGATCGCATCGAGCTCCTCGCCGAATTCGTCGATCTGCTGCGCTGTGAGGTCGGTCTGGCTTTCGGTCTTCGTGCTCATCTTGGAATGCCTTTCGTCGAAGTGGGACTCGAGATTCAAAGGTCGATGACGAGGTCGCTGAGGGGCGCCGAGACGCATAGCTGGATCGACTCGTCGGGCCCGGAGGAGATCTCGTCGGTGAGCAGGTTCTTGACCGTGCCGCTCACCTTGCGGCAGGTGCAGGAGTGGCAGATCCCCATCCTGCAGCCCGACTGCGCCGGGACGCCGGCCTCCTCCGCCTGGACCAGGACCGGGGCGCCGCTGTTGCGGACCTCGACCTCCGAGCCGGCGAAGCGGATCGTGCCTTCGCCGGGCTCGCCGACGGGCAGCAGGCTGGGCGGCACGAAGCTCTCGACGTGCAGCCGCTGCTCGAGGCCGTCCGCCTCCCAGCCGGCGCGCACGGAATCGAGCAGGGCGGGAGGGCCGCAGGCGAAGGCCTCGGCGGCGGCGAAGCCGGGCACGACCCGCGAGAGGTGGGCCGGGCTGAAGTGGCCGTCGAGCTCGCCGACGCCGGGAGCGCGGGTATAGGAGCGGAACAGGCTGAAGTTCGGGGTCCTCGGCCGCCATGCGATCGAGCTCCGCGCGGTAGATCGTGCGCTCGGGGTCGGGCGCGTACTGGATCAGGGTCGACCTCGCCGGAATGGCGCTCGGCGCACAGGGTGCGGAGGATCCCCATCAGCGGAGTGATGCCGCTGCCGGCGCCGATCAGCAGGATCGAGTCCGGTCGCGGATCGGGAAGGTGGAAGTCACCGTCGGCCTGCGAGAGGCCGAGCACCATGCCGGGCCGGGCGTGGTCGGCGAGGAAGTTGGAGACCAGCCCCCCGGGGTGGCGCTTGACCGTGATCTCGAGTTCGCGCCCGGAGGCCTCAGGGGAGGCGGGCGAGTAGCAGCGGCTGTGGCGGACGCCGTCGATCTCGACCGAGACCTGGACGAACTGGCCGGCGCGCAGGCCTGCCCAGACGCGGTTGGGGCGCAGGGTCAGGGTGACGCTCTCCTCGGTGCCATGGGCGGCGGCGAGGACCTGGGCCCTGCACTCGCCGGTGACCATCATCGGGCTGATCTGCTCGAGGTAGCCGTCGATTCCGGGCGGACCCGCCATCAGGTCGAGCAGGCCCTGGCCGGGAAGGGCACGGCGGGATCGGGCTGGCGCTGTTGTCGTATCTGGGCTCATCGGTCCTCCTCTGCGTGGGTGTTTGGCAGTGATACCCGTGACGTAGAGCAACGTAACATCAAATGCCGTCACGCTGATTGGTGCGCCGTTGTTCAGTGATAGGTTTCACACAAGATGGCTTCGCCCGAGACCACCTCCGAGAACGACCTGACGATCGAACAGCTGGCGGCCGAGACGGGGATGACAGTCCGCAACATCCGCTCTCACCGCGCGCGCGGGCTGCTGCCCGCCCCCGAGGTCCGAGACCGGGTCGGCTACTACGGCCCCGAGCACCTCGACCGGCTGAAGATGATCCAGGAGCTGCAGGGCGACGGCTTCAACCTGAAGGGGATCGAGCGGCTGCTGAGCCAGAACCTAGGCCCCGCCGAGCAGTTCATCTCCTTCAAACGGGAGATCGACGAGTTCGACCGCGAGCAGCCCCAGACGTTCACCCGCAAGGATCTCGCCGATCGCTTCGGCACCGAGATCGACGACGCGCTGAAGCGCGCGATCGACGCGGGCGCCCTGGTGGCGATCGACGAGGACCGTTTCGAGGCCCCCTTCCCCTCCCTGCTCGACGCCGCCGAGGGGGTCGTCGCGACCGGCGTCCCGCTCGACCACGCCCTGGCCGTGATCGCCAAGGTGGCGAGCCGCTGCCGGTCGGTCTCGCACGAGTTCGTCAAGCTCTTCCTCGAGGACATCTGGAAGCCCTTCGAAGAAGACGGCTACCCGGAGGAGCGCTGGCCGGAGGTTCGCTCGGCGCTGGACCAGCTGCGACCGCTCTCACTGCAGGCGCTGGTCGCCGTCTACCGGATGACGATGTCCGACGAAGTCGAGAAGGCGTTCGGCAAGCAGCTCGAGCGAATGGCCAAACGCAAGGGCTAGTCCGCTGCTCGCCCTCGCCCTATTCCTCGCCGCATTCTCCTCCGGCGCCTCGCTCTCCCAGGGGTCTACCGATCGCGAGTTCGCCACCTGCCACGACGGAGTGGCGGCGCTCGAGTCGGCTACCTCGATTCGCTTCTCGGTCTCCTGCGAAGTCCCTGGCAAAAGCGCCCGGGCGGCCTTCGGGATCCTGCGCTGGAGGGGAAGGTCGCCGGACGCGGCGCGCATTCGCGGCTTCAGCAGGCATCCCCGGGCCGGCGGCCCCGGCAAGGGGAAACCGTTCGGCGAGTGCCATCGCAAGAGGTCACGGCAATTGGGCTGCAGCTTTATCGCCACCGACGATGCCTCGTTGACCGGGTCGATCAGGGTTCTCCCCGGGACCGCCTGCCGCATCCCGATCACCATCTACCAGCGAGTTCCCCATTGCGGCCCCGGCCGCCGCGAAGCGTGCTTCTCCCGGGATACCGTCTACCGCGCGCTGTGGGAGGACGTTCCGGCGGGTTGTTAGCCACCCGCACGGAAGGGCTAGCGGCGCGGGTGGCGCTTGACGCGCGCCTTCTTGCCGCAGGACGACTTGACCTTGATCCGCTGGCTCGACTTCCTGTCGTTCTGCCCGGTGTAGGCGACCGAGACGACCGGCGTGTGCCGACAGAGATCGCGGGTGTTGGACAGGTAGCCGGTCTTGCCGCCGAAGATCGTCAGCGCGAAGTGGCCGATCGGGGCGTCGGGGACCACCGGCACCTTGGTCACCAGAAGGCCGGCGCCGGCCCTGTTGATCGTCGTCGTTTCCGCCCTCGGCTCGAGGTTCACCTGGCCGTTGAGGATGAAGGCCAGCTTCGGCAGGCCGCCCGAGCCCGAGACCGCGTAGACCGGCCCTTCGAGCGGCCTGTCGAGCAGCGGCGTCGTGGTCGAGGCCTTGCCGATCGGGGTTCTGCCGGCGCACTGTTTTTCGATCAGCTCTTTCTCCGAGCAGATATTGCCGAGGTGTCGCTGGTCGATCGCGAATGCGCCCGGGAGGGTCACCGAGAGGGATTTGATGTTGGTGTCGCCGGGCCGCGTCCTCAGGTCGAACTGGACCTGCGGGTTGGTCGCCCGCCTGGTCGCCTTCCTGCCGACCTGGCGAACGGTCATCGTCGGCTTGAAAGGCAGCGTTTCGCAGTTGACGACCTGGAAGTAGGAGGAGAAGTCCGTGATCGTCCCCTGGTCGCCGATCCCCTGCGAATCGACCGAGAGCGGGTTGCAGTTGGTCGGGTTGATCGTGAATTCAGGCTTGTCGATGTTGACCTGGATCGAGCGCATTCTGATCGGGATGCCGCCGATGATCTGCGGCACCGAGCTCGAGACGGCGCTGACCTGCGCGGTCTTCGGATCGACGTGGAGGGCGACCTGGACGACGACGACTCCGTAGTCATAGGGGCCGGCCAGGGCCGGGGTCATGGCGACGACCGAGAGCGGAGCCCCATCGAGCGGGCCCGCGAGGTACATCCTGCCGACGGCGTGGAAGGGGTGGCTGCCGGGGCCGGCGGCGACGTTGCTCGTCCCGACCTCGCTCGAGGCCGGGCAGCTCGGCGCGGCGATCTCCCCTCGTCCCGACTTCTCGGCGGCGGCGGCGATCGCCGACGGCGGGCAGTAGCTCAGCCCGCGGAGCTTGCCGGTGAAGCCGGGCGGCATCCTGAAGTTGACGTCGCGGAGGAACTGATCGCCGTCATCGCGGTCGAGTTTGAGAATGAAGGAGCTGTACCTACCGGCAAGCGCGTTCGAGGTTCCCGCCACGAGGCGGGGATTGAACGGGCGCACCTGTCCCGGGCACGGCCTGCCGGTCGGGCCTTCGCTGATGCTGAGGAAGGGTTCCGAGTGCTGCGAGGCGAGGCCTGTGTTCCAGGGCACGAACGTCGATTCGACCGCGTAGCCGTGGCATTGGATCGGGGTCGCCATCAGGCCTCGATCCGAGGCGAAGAGGTGCAGGTCGAACTCTTCGAACGGGACCTGGGGGATGTCCGCGACGCTCAATGTGATCTGCCCGGTCCTCGGGTCCGGGTGGACCCCGGCGATCAGCTTCGCGTGGATCCCGAAGCCGTCGAAGATCATGAACACGCGGTACTGGTCACCGGGCAGCGGTTCGCCGATGTAGAGCGAGCCCAGCAGTGGCTCCTCAAGCGCCGGGGTGTGGACCTCCACGGTTCCGATCTTCGAGTTGTCCGGACACGCCCCCGGCAGGTTTTCGCGAAAGTGCGCCTGCTGCTCGGAGCAGGCGGTCTGGCCGTCGGCGGCGTCGGGGTTGATCGAGAGGCCCTCCGGGAGGGTGAGCGTCGCCGTTCGCAGCGTCGACTGCGACGGCGCCCTCCCGGCGAGGAACTGCTCGGCCGCGAGCTGGAGGTCCAACCCCGCCGGGGAGTCGGCCTCGGGTGTGGTCAACTTGGCCTGCAGCAGTGGGTCGAACTTCTGGTTTTCGCAACCGTTGGTCCCTGGGTATTTCGCTTCCGCATGAGTCGGGACGGGGTCCTGGTAGGTGGTGACGTCAACCGCGACGGGCAGTTCCTGCCCCGTGCAGACACTGGGGTTGTCGATGAAAGGATGTACCGTCTCCCCCGCGTGAGGGAAAGGCGCTTCTGTGCAGCTGACCGTGAGTGAGCCCGGGCACCCGGGCGGAGAGGCGGGATGACCGGGGCGGAAGCGTTCGGCGTCGTGTTCTTTGTCTCCCGGGAACCCCCATATCGTCATCAGCGCCGAGGAGAGCGCGACACTCTGCGAAATCGCATTGATCGAGAGTCGCAGGCCGTAGTCGGAGTCGCTGCGGACGTTGACCGGCATGATCACGGGCACGCCGAGGACCGGGACGACAAAGGCGAGCCGCGCCGCTTCGTCGCCGAGGACCTGCATGTTGTAGATCGGGGCCGTCCCGAGCACGTAGGTCGGGTTCCCTTCGTAGTTGGCGACGATCGTGATCAGCCCGGCCTGGGCGCCCGGCTGGCATTCGTTGGCGACGAAGACCGCGGCCCGGCACCTGAAGATCGCCCCCGGGTTACCGAACACACCCTCCGGCATGTCGATGTTGACGTTGTTGACCACCTCGGGTTCCCCCGGTTTGTCAACCTTGAAGCGCGCGGTGAGATCAGGGTGGCCGCCCGACTGCTGATTCGAGGAACCGACCGAGAATTCGCTGATCGCGACCCCGCCCCAGGCGGGCGCCGCGGGAAGGATCGCCAGGGCGAGAACCGAGGCGACCGCGACGAGCATCGAACGCAGGCTCAACTTCATCGTCCGCTCGCTCCTCATCGTCCTGCCCCATGCGGGTGGCGATTCGAGTGGCGCTTGTGCTTCTTCGGGTGGTGCTTCTTCACGCAGCGGCCCTTCTTCAACACCTTCGGCCGCTTGCACTTTGGCTGCGCGGAGGTGACCGGGGGGCGCGCCTTCTCCGGGCCGGCGCCGGTGTTTATGTCGGGCGGCGCCGGCGCCGCGGTGCCGGCTCCATGGCACTCGTCGGACGCTTTGCAGAGGCCCCGGGGCGGGTCGAAGGGAAAGCCGCCTCCGGTCCTCGCGTCATAGATCTTCACCACGTTGCCGCTCTCATCCGTCGGGACGAGGACGTCGCGGGTAAAGAAGAAGGCGTCCCGGCCGTCGGCGGAGGCCGTGACCAGCGCCGAGTCACCCTGGCCGATGCCGCTCGAGATCAGCGAGACCTTGCCGGCGTTCCACTCGTAGGCGTCCGCTTTTTCGTTCGTGTCGCGGAGGGTGAACGACTCGCGCGTGGTGAAGAAGACGCGGCCGTCGTCGACGAGGTTGAGGCCGTGAGCCGAGAGTTTCACGTCGGAGTTGCCGACGGCGCCGGTCGGTGCACAGGACGGGCAGAGCAGTGAGCCGTCCTGCGCGTCGTAGCGGTAGATCTCGAAGTGGCCGAGACCCTGGTAACCCGTCAGCGGCACCGGCGAACTGAACAGCGCGTAGCGGCCGTCGGGCGTGACCTGGAAGTCGCCGAAGTGATGGACGGCGGCGTCCCGCACGCCGTGGGTGACGGCGGGGTTGTTGATCGGTTCGTAGGGGATCTCTTCGTAGCCGAACCTGGAGACTTTGCTTCCGTTGAGGGCATACGTCTCTTTGGTTTCGGGGTTGACGGCGACGCCGTTCGAGTTGCTCCCCAGCGATTTCGAGGAGCCGATCGTCGCGGTCTGGTTGCCCGCCGAGTCGTAGGCGACGATCAGGTTCCCTTCGTCGTTGTAGAGGGTGCCGGTGGCGGGGTCCCCGGAGGCGGCGCGGCTGGTTTCAGCGACTTCGGCGCCCGCCACTGTCGGCGGGGAGGCCGCGAAGTCGGAGAGGTCATAACGCTTCAGGGCCCCCGCTCCATAGTTGAACGACTGGGCGAAGACGTGCCCGGCGCCGTCGAGGGCGACGTGGCAGGGTTCCTGACCTTCGGTCTTGAGGCTGGTCTCCGTGTAGTTCGCTTTCGACACGGGAGGGATAGCGCTCTGCGGGGTGTACCGGTAGAGGCCCCCGAAACGATCGGCGACGATTAATTCCCCCGTGTTCTGGTTGACGGCGACGCCGCAGGCATCTTCGAAGCCGGTGAGTTCTCCGAGCAGGGCGCCGCTCCGCGAGTAGACGATGACCGCGTTGGGTCCGTGGTTCGCGTAGATCGCGCCGTCGGGGAATTTGTCGGAGCTGTCGACCGCGATCTCCGATTCGAATTCGTTCATCCCCGTGTTTTCGATCCGGTTGGTGCCGGCGCCCGGGCCGTCGAGGAACTTGAGCGGCGCGCCGCTGGCATCGAAGCGGGCGATCCGTCCGCCGGCGCCGGTCTCGGCGACGTAGATGGCTCCCGTTTCCCGGTCGACGGCGAGGCCCTCCGGTCCGGCGAGGCCGGTGATGAAGTTCGCCGAGATCACCGGATGGGCCGGCGGCGACGGTGGTGGCTTGCCGACGCTGGAATCGATCTCGCCGACGAAATGCGGCGTCTCGCCGGGCTTGACCACGTAAAGGTTCGGCTGGTCCTGGGTGCCGTTGCCGGCGCCGTCGAGGAGCTCCGGGCTGATGAAGTAGGCGGTGCCCTCATCCCGAGCGATCCCCGCCCCTCCGGCCGGGACGACCACGCCGCAATCGTCTGCTCCGCCCGCGGGGACGTTCCAGTTGACGACCGGTTCGCAGGAGTCCGTGTTGCCGGTGCCGCCGGTGCCGGTCGAAAGGCGCGTGACCGCTGCCGGGCTGGTCGAGCCGACCTCGGCCTCGTAGAGGTCGACGCTCGTATCCGAGTCGTCTCCGAGCGGATCGCTGGTCGTGAAGAAGACAGTGGCGCCGTCCGCGGTCATGCCGTCGTAGGCGACGCCGCTCGGAGTGTTGGCGACCCCGATTGAGCTCGCGCTGTTTCCGATGTGCATGTAGAGGTCGTAGAGGGTGTTGCCGGCCCCGTCTTCGCCTACCGGCTGGCCGATCAGGACACGGCTGCCGTCCGAGGAGACATCGAGCTCCGCGACTTCGCCGTCGATCGGCGCGCCGGCCGGGGTGGTCGAGACGAGCTGAGTCTCGTCCGTGGCGAGATTGCGGTCGTAGACCCACATGCTGCCGGCCTGGCCGCTGTCGACGAACTTCTGGTCGGTGGCGAAGATCAAATGCGACCCGTCCGCCGAGATCGGCCTGCGGACCTCGCCGACCGGATCGGCAGGTGGGTTGAGAGCGCCGTGCATGCCCTCTTCGAGGGTTCCGTCGGGGCGCCGCAGCGGCACGTTGATCGAGCCGTCACCAAAGCACGGTTCGCAGATCTCCGGGCCGCCGAAGGCGAAGTTCCGCAGGTCCGAGTCGGAGCCGGAGAGCGGCGAGCCGAAGGCGCCTTCATCGGTCATGCCGCTGGCGGGGAGCCCGACGTATTTGGTCGTCCACCCCGCGGCGCCCCTGACCGCCAAATACGGATCGAGGCCGAGATTGGTCGGGCTACCGGCGATGCCCGGGATGACCCCGAAATGCATCGAGTAGAGAAGTCGTCCGTTTGCCTCGGGATAGGCGTCGAGCTGGTCCTGTCCCTGCGCCAGCTCGGACTCGACGTCATAACCGCCCAGGTCGGCTGCCGAGACCAGCTCGTAGGCACGGCAGTCCGGCAGCAGCGAGGCTTCGGTCTGCCTGCGGACTTCGGCGTTTTCGCATTCGTCGCTGCCCGAGTCCGCGACGTAGGTGGTGAATTCCTGAGTCGCCGTCGTCGAGGTTCCGGCTTCGTCGGTGAAGACAGCGCGGTATTCGTAGGTCGCCCCCGGTTCGAGGCCCTTGGTTTCGGCACTGACTTCCTCGATGCCGGGCAGGTAGATGTTTTCGCCGCTGAAGAGGCCGGCGTTGGAGAGGAAGCCGAACGTATCCGACTCCGGCGTCGCTTTGTCGAAGCCTTCTCCTTTGCGCCCCCATTCGAAGTGGTAGCTGGCGTTGCCGCCGTTGGGATCGAACTCGGTAAGGAACCTGACCCCGTCGGTGTTGATCCTGTCGACAGCGAGGAAGCCGGGGACGATCGGCTTGCCCTGCGGGACAAAGCTCTTGACGTTGCTGGTCGCGACCTGGTTGTTGCCGTTGTTGGCGAAGAGCTTGTAGAAGTAGTGCGTCCCCTTCTCGGTCGGGATCACCGCTGAGACCACATGGTCCTCGGCGCCCGTGAAATGGCTTCCCTGCTGACAGGGCACGCTCTGGTCCAGGGCTTCCAGCCCGGCATCGGTGACGACGCCTTCTTTGATTCCGGCGGCTTCCGTCCCGTATTCGAAATGACAGTTCGTGGTTTCGACGCCGTCGGCGTTGAGAACACCGGTCAGGGTCATGTGTTCTCCCGCCGGGTCCGGGTATTCGGGCGCGGTCGCCGTCGTGTCCGGAATCACGTGCGGGTTGGTCCTGATGAACTTCTCGACGCGGGTGACGCCGCTGCCGCCGTAGGGGTGCCTGTTGGCGACCCAGACATCATGCGTCGCGGGGTCGACGGCGACGCCGTGGGCGTCTTCGATCCCGGGGTATGGGCCCGAGGATTCCCCGAAGCCGGTGCCGAGGAGGCGGCCGTCTTCGTCGTACAGTTCGAACGAGCCGCGGTTGAGGACGACGACGTCGTTGTCGCTGTAGTCGACCGCGACCCCCGAGCTGTCTTCCCGGTGGTTGAGCATGTAGTACTGAAGACCGTCGGCCCTCAGTTTGAATGCGGTGCTGTTGCCGAAGCCGTCGTTGGTGACCCCGTAGATGTCACCGTTGTCGTCGAAGGTGTCGTGACACGGCCGCAGGAACTCGCCGCCGCGGATCTTGACCCCCGGCTCGATCCCGGCGGAGCCGACGGAATCGAAGGTCGTCTGTTCTCCCGTCGCCGTGTCGAAGTGGGCGATTCCCCCACGCTGCGAGTGGATGCCTTCTTTCCCATCCGGGGTGACGGCGACGCCGCACGAGGAGTCGCCGTTGAGATTTTTCGGAGCAGGGAGCACGCTGCCGTCGGGTTTGAATCCGGAGACCAGGTCCCCGCCGTAGTTGCCGCGGACGTAGAAGTTGCCGTCGGTGGGGCCGCCGGACTGGTCGATGCCGATGTCGTTGATCGTGTCGAGGCCCGGGTCGATCCGGAACCACGGCGTGCCGAGCGAGGCGAAGACCACCGGCGCGCCGGCCGTCGTGTAGCGGCTGACGATTCCGGGGTTGCCGCCGTTCGCCACCAGCAGGCGCTGCGAGTGACGGTCGAAGGCGATGCCCCCGAGGCCCGGGCCGAACGGTTTGCCGATTCCGCTGCCGTCGATGAAGGTCCCGGAGTAGGCGTAGTCATAGACCGTCTTCGCCGAGGCCGACCCGATCCCGAGGACCAGGCTGAGGACGAGGCCCGCCGCGATACATGCCAGGAAATGCCTGGGCCTCACGGTCTTCCCCCCGTTCACCGTGCCGCCTTCTGTCGCCGCTTGTGCGCTCTCGATGCCTTCGAGCCGCATGCCGCCTGCAGCTTCGCCCTGCGCCGGACTCGAGCGCCGTTCTGGCCGACCAGGGTCTGCTCCGCCCTGCGATCGACCCTGCAGAGGCCCTTGCTGTTGATCAGGAGGCCCTTGCTGCCGCCGGCCATTTCGAGGACGAATTCGGAGACCGGCGCGTCGGGCACCGTTTCGAAGCGTGCCCGCAGGCCGCCGCCCTTGGCGCTGTCGATCCGAGCCGACACCTCGATGTCGAACTGACCATGGAGGTCGGCGACCAGGTCGGGCAGCTTGTGATTGCCGGCGCGGAGGTAGACGTTTCCACTCAGTGGCTGGGAGAGCAGCGGGGTGACGGCGGTCGCGGTGCCGTAGACCGAGTCGGCCGGGCAGGCGTTCGCGGCGAACTGGACCCTGGTGCAGGTGGTCCCGATGTGCGAGTTGTCGAGCAGCTCGTTCTTCGGCATCACCACCGTGACCTTGGAGAGGTTGGCTTCGCCGGCCTTGGTCTTCAGCACCGCCCGCAGGGCCGGGTGGCCGAGGCGCTTGGTCGACCCCTTGAGCTTGATGTTCAACTTCGGGTCGAAGGCGAGGCCGGCGCAGTTGGCCGCCTGGAAATGGGACCGGGCCTGTGCCGAGCCGCCTTCGTCGCCGGAGATCGTCGCCTCGACCGAGAACGGGTCGCAGTTGGTCGGATTGAGCGTGAACGCCTGGCGATTGAGGTCGAGCCGGATCGAGCGCGTCCGCAACGGGATCCCTCCGAGTATCTGCGGCAGGGGATCGGAGATCGCACTGACCTGGGCGGTAACCGGATCGACCGAGACGGCCACCCTGACGGCGACCGTGCCGAGGTCATAGGGACCGGAGACCGCGGGAAGCACGACGAGCAGGCTGAGCGGCGCCCCCTTATACGGACCGGCGAGGTAGACCTTCCCGGAGGTATAGAGCGGATGGGTTCCGGCGCCGGCGCCGGCGACCGCGGTACCGACCTGGCTCGCGGCCGGGCAGGCCGGCGCGGCCTGCTCGGTGCGGCCCAGGTAGCCGGGGCTCTGCGTCTTCACGATCGCGGACTCGGGGCAGTAGGGGATGCCGGCCAGGGTCGCGGCGAAGCCCGGCGGCAGCTTGGCGCTGATACCGGTGAGGTCCTGTTCGCCGTCGCGTCGATTGAGGATCAGGGTGAACGGCGAGTGGACCCCGGCGGTCGGGTCGGCAACCCCGGTTTCGAGCGTCGGCCCGAGTGGGCGCGGGCCGATCGGACAGGGGGTGCCCCCCGGGCCTTCGTCGATCGTGATCAGGCTCGTCGTGTGGCGGATAGCGAGCGCGGTGTTCCAGGGGACGAATTCGCTTTCGACCTGATAGGTCCCACAGTGGCTCGGGGTCGCCAGCAGGCCGCGTTCGGAGCCGAAGACGTGGAGGCCGAATTCCTGGAGGGGCGACTGCGGCAGGTCGTTGAACACGACCGACACCTGCCCGGTGCCGGGATCGGTCTCGACGGTTCCGAGAAGCTTGACGTTGGTCGCGAAGCCGGATGCCGCGAGCAGCACTCGGTACGGTTCCCCCGGTTTCGGTTCAGCCAGGTACAGGGCCCCGGTCAACGGCGCCGGCAGGGCGGCGACATCGAGCTGCAGCGTCCCGATTTTCGAGAACTCCGGACAGGTCGCGATCAGCCTGGTTCCGATCGCGCTCAAGGCGTCGGGGCAGGCCAGCTTTCCGTCGGCGGCGCCGGTGTTGATCGAGAACCCGGGCGGCAGGGTGATCCTCGCCGTTTTCAACTCCGACGGCGAGGGGGTGATGGCGCTCTGCGTCTGGGGGACGCGAAGGGTGCTGTCCAGTCCGGAGGGCGAGTCGGCTGCCCCAGTCGTCGGCTTCGCGGTCACGCTCGGGGTGAAGCTGGCCTGGTTGCAGCTCGTCGTTTCCGGCCACGGGATCGTGGTTGTGCCGACTTTGCCGCCGTAATATTCGATTTCACCGGAGACCGTGAGGGGGACGCCGCAGGTCGTCGGGTTCTGCAGAAAGGGCGCGGGAGGGATCGTCGGCGCGGCGTAGGTTTCGCTGCCGAAGCCCAGCCCGGGCGGGCAGCCTTCGATACCTGGGACGGCACCGAGGAAGCAGAAGCCGGTGCCGATTATCGGGGTCACGAACCGCAGCGGAGTATGTGTGTCGGAGGCCGGGACGCCCCAGAGCACGAGCTGGAAGTGGTTGAAAGGAAGTCGGACCTGGGGCGTGCTGACCGCGTCGAGGCCGTAGTCGCTCTCGGTCCGGCCCGAGAGTTCGAGGAAGACAGGGAAGGCGATCAGCGGGGCGGTGAAGCCGAGCAGGCCCGCCTGGTTGGGGTTCGTCGCCAGGTTATAGAGGGGGACGAGGAGCCCCCCTTCGCCGAAGCCTTTAAGAACGAAGATCCCGATCTGGGCGTCTGAGGGACAGGTCGCGAGCGAGAATTCCGTCAGGGTGCACTTCGGTGCCACGTGCGGGTTTCCGATGAATCCGTTCGGCCAGTGGATCGCGACGGTGCGTCCGAAGAGGCATTCCGATTCGCATGGTTCTCCGACCTGGAGGGCATTGTCGATGCGGTAGACGAAGTCGATGTTGACATCGGGATGACCGCCCGCCTGACTCGTGGTCGGCGTGACTTCGAAGCTTTCGAAGCCCGGTTCGGCGTGTACGTACGCCTGCGCACCAACGGCGAAGACAGCGAGAGCGATCAGCGCCAGGGTGGCGGCCAGCGTGGTCCTCGACCTCAGTTTCACGATCCCCCCCCGGTCCGCTGGTGCCCTCGGTGCCGCTTCTTGGAGCGGTGATGCTTGCGCTTGGCCTTGTGCTTGGGCTTCTTGACCCGCTTCTGCCCGGCCGGATGGATGTTCCCGGAGGCGCCGAGGCTGCCGGCGCTGTTGATCGCGGCCGGCGGCGGCGGCGAGCTGTCCGTTCCGTGGCACTCATCCGCCGCTTCGCAGGGCAGCAATTCCGTTTGTTCGGGGAAGCCGCCGCCCGTGCGTGCGTCGTAGAACTTGACGTATTCGCCGTTGTGGTCGCGTTTGACCAGAGTCTCGAAGCTCGAGAAATAGACGTCGCTTCCGCTGTGACTGACCGCTTCGAGCCCGACGTAGGCGCTGATCTGGAGCAGGCTGAACACTTCCGAGCCGCCGGTGAAGTCCTGGTTCGCCTGGCCCGTCGTGATCAGCTGGGGCCGGCCGTCGACGTACTCATAGACGTCGGTGACCGTCCCGTCTTTGTCGCGCGGGTCGAGGGCGTCTTTGCTGCCGAAGAACGTCCGGCCGTCGTCGGCCATGAAGCGCCCGTTCTGGCTGGCTTCGACATCGAATTTCGGCGGCGCTCCCGTCGGGTCGCAGGAGGCGCACATGATCTGACCCGTGTTGGCGTTGTAGGTGTAGATCTCTTGGCGGCCGCCGCTGTTGTAAGAGGTCAGGTTCGATGAGGTTCGGATCGCGGCGTGCGAGCCATCGGGCGAAATCTGCATCCGCGTCACCTGCGTGCCCTGGTCCATCGTGGCGACGAGTTGGGCCGCACCGTCGTGGTAGACGTAGAGGTTCCGTTCGTTCTGCACGCCCGGGCGGACGGGGTCGAGATTCTCCGGCGAGTAGAAGTAGATGTCGCCGCTGCCTTCTGCGAACAGGTCGTCCATCCCGCGGGCGCTGACGTAGAGCCCGCCATCCGGATGCGACTCTTCGGGTCGCAGGAATTCGACGCCGCAGCCGCTCGAGCCCCAGCTGTCGGTGCATTCGTCTGAGTCGCCCTGGCCGTTGCCCTGGGAGAGGTCCGTCAAATGACCCGTCGGCGACCCGTTCTCGCTCCATTGGTAGAGGTCGACGCTCGAGTCGGTGTCGACCGGCACGAGCTGCGCGGTCGTCGTGAAGAAGACCTTGCTGCCGCTCCGGGTCATCCCGATCGGGATCGACGGATGGTCTTGGGTTATGTCGTAGGTGACTTCGTCGTTGACGCGAAGGAACAGATAGGCGCGCTCGCTGGACGACGGTTTTGCAGGGGTTTCCATCAGGATGTGACTGCCGTCGGTCGAGACCCCGCGGAAGTCGATCCCTTTTTCCTGGGGCTGCCGGTTCACCTGCTGGGGAATCGGTTCGCCGTTGGGGAGCCTCGAGATGACGCTCACTTCTCGCTTCGCGATGTCGTTGTCGTAGGCCGAGCCGAGGCCGTCCGTCTGTCCTCCCGGCGCGAAGACGACCGCCGGGTGGGTGCCTCCCCCGTCGGGATAGCTGTTCGACGAGAAGACGAAGTGGCTGAAGTCGCCCGACATCACCTGCTCGCCTTTGAACCTCTTTCCTCCGGGGACCAGGGCGACATTGGTGGGCAGCCTGCCCTTCTTTTCACCCCCGGCCGTGAACAGGTAGGGCGCGAATTCCTGGTGGAAGCCCCATTCGTTGGTTTCCGAATGGTCAGTGCACAGGTCCATCGACTCCGAGCATTCCTTGCGACCCGTTTCGAAGGCTTCCAGGCCTTGGAGCCCGGGGACGGAGCTCGTCCAGCCCCCATTGGTCCGCGTCGACATGTACATGTCGACGATGCCGCTCGGCGAGTTCAGTCCCGGGGGCGAGGAGAGGCCCCCGAAAAACCCGAACCGGGGCGGGCTCGACGCGTACCCCTGATTGGGCGGGATCTCGTACCCGGCGTGGTACGCGTCGATGCCGATTTCCGTGTGTTCTTCGGCGATGTGCTGGCCGGGGTAGAGGAGGACGGAGCCGGAGGAGGTCATCGAGACGAGCTCGTAGGCCCGGCAGTCGGGCAGATAGCCCGCGCCTGATTCCTGGCGCACGTGGTCGTTGGGGCAGGCGGGCGGCGAGAAGTCGAAGGTCGTGTCCGGGCTTTCGCTGGGGCCCCATTTGTTTTCGGCGACGACCCTGAAGTGGTAGGTCGAGCCAGGCTGCAGGTCCGTCACCGTCTGGGTGATCGAGATCGGCGACGTGCCTTCACCGAGATCCTCCGGGGTGGCGGGGATCACCCGGCCGTATCCGGTGCTGGTCCCGTATTCGAGGAAGTAGTGGGTGTCGTAACCGACCGGGTTGATGTCGGCGTGGAGGACGGCCGAGCCGAGGCTCATTTCGGTGACGTGGACCGATGCGATGTCCGGAGTGGAGGCGATCCTGACCGTCTGGTCAGCCCCCACGGTGGTCCCGTCGGCGTTGGTGGCGACCGTGCGGTAATGGAAGGTGTGCCCGCTCGGCACGCTCGGTAGAGCGGTCGCGACCGTGGTCGTGCCCGATCCGCTGCCGGCGTCTTCCGCTTTGGTGAGGAGGCCGTAGCTTTCGGTCAGGCCGTATTCGAACTGATATTCCGTGGCTTTGCCGTCGGGGTCGAGCGAGCCGTTGAGGGTCGCGCCTTGGGTGCTCACGTTTGTCGCCGGCAGGGTCTGGACCTGGAGGACGAAGGCGGGAACCACGGCGCGATCGATGCCGACGTTTTTCCCGTGTTCATTTTCCGCGGCAAAGCGATAGTGGTAGGTCAATCCGGCCGTCAGGCCGGAGAGCGTGGCGCTGACCGGTGTGCTCTCGGCGCTGTAGTTGGACCCGGGCGGGCTCGATGCCGGGTCGGGCGAGCAGGGTGCGCTTTCGGGGTATTCGGACGGCCTCGCGACGGTCGTCTGGATGTATTCGACCTTGCACCCGGTGATCTCCGGGCCTTCGTCCCGTTCGACCGTGGCGTGCAGGGTCGCGCCGGTGTGGCCGACCTCGAGGATGTCGGCCCTGGGGGTCTTGACGTCAGGGAGGACGTCGCCCGGGCCGAAGACGATTATTTCCGGCCCTTTCGCGCCTTCGCTCCCGACCACGACCCGGTGACTCTTGGTCGCGGCCAGGGCCTGCGAGTTGTGCAGGAGCCCCTGGCCGAAGCTGGGCACGTCGCGGAACGAGCTTTCGCTGGCCGTTCCCTGGCTGTAGACCTGTACTTCGTTGCCGCGGTTGGCGAAGACGTCGTTGGTGTTGAGGTCGACGTCGATCCCCCCGACGTTGCCGCCCCCGCCGCCTATGACCGGATTCGGTGCGAACGGTGACGGCACCGCGTAAAACTGCAGTGGCGTGTTCGAGCCGAACTTCGGCTTGAATTCTTGGGTGAACTGGTCGGCCTCATACTTTTTCAATTCCCCCGGGTTGAACCAGAAGGCGCCGGCGTTGTCGATCCCCATCCGCCCATAGCCGACGAAGACGATCGGGCAGCACCCCTGTGGATACACGGGGTACGCGCGCCCGACTTCGACCAGTGCCGGGTTGTATTTGGAGACGCGCCCGGGGCGGGGTACCCCCGAGGTGACGTAGATGGATCCGTCGGGGCCGACCTCAACCCCGTTGAGCATGTTCGGGATCGTCGTTTCGATCGGCTCGTAGATCGAGCCCGAGTGGAGCCCGTTCAGATTGAAGATGTCGACGTTCGGCGCCGAGTTGGCGAAGAGCTTGCCGTGGTTGGGCGAGGACGAGCTGTCTACGGCGATATCGGCCTTTTCATAGAAGGTTCCGCTTTCGGCGCCGGGATCCGCGATCAGCCGGTTTCCGGAGATGTAGGGGGCGCTGGCGCTGAAGGGCGCCGGCGATCCGTCGAGGTGGAAGCGCATGATCTGGTCTTCCTGCCCATTGGTGCCGACGCGGCATGAGACGTAGATCAGGCCCTCTGGTTCCAACACGGCGACGTCATAGATGAAGTTGCATTCGTCTTCGACCCGGAATTGGTGTTCGACTGTCGAGTGGTCATAGGCGCCGAGGGCGGGGGCGGCCGACATGCACAGCGCGGCCATCGCGATGGCCCCGACGAGGAGGACAAGGCGGGTCCTACCCACGGCGCCACGCAGGTTCTCTGAGCGTCTCACCGTCCTCCTATCGCGGTCAGCCATGGCGCTTGCCCTTCTTCTTGTGGCGCTTGTGCTTCGGCACGCACTTGCCGAGCTTCTTCACCTTGCCCTTGGGGCATTTCCTCGACGGAGGCGGGGTGGTCGTGGGCGGTGGCCCCGGCGGCGCGGCCAGGGTCGTGAAGGTCTGATCGGGCCCGTCCTCGCCGCCGAAGGCATTGGTGGCTACTGCCCTGAAGTGGTAGGTGGTCCCGGGGGCGAGGCCGGTGAGGTCGGCGCCGGTATCGCGCGTGAGGGGGTCGACGCCGATCGCTGCCACCGGAGTCGAGGACCCGTAGGCGTCGCCCGGGCCGAACTCGAAGTGAACGTCGGTCGGGCTTTCGTTGGAGAGGACGGAGGCGCTGAGGTGCGCGCTGGTCTGCGTGACGGCCGAGGACGCCGCCCCTTCGATCTTCGGAGCGGCGGGTGTCTTGAATCTGATGTCGGGCCCCCCGGTGACGCCGGTGAAGTTGAAGGCGACCGCGCGGAGGTGGTAGACCGTCGCCGGCTCGAGTCCGGTGATCGTGGTCGCGATCGGGAAGGACTGTGTCGTTATTCCCGAGAGGATCGGTTCGGTTTCGGTAAGGCTCCCGTATTCGGTCGTTTCACCCCATTCGAACAGCCACGATGCGTCCTGGCGGTTGGGTTTGACGACGGCCGAGACATCCACGGTGGTCGGGGTCAGCCGGCCGATCTCGGTTTCGCTCACCAGCGGCTTCGGTGCGTCCGCGGTGGTGAAGATCACGTCTTTGCCGTATGTGGTGCCGAATTCGTTTTCGGCGACGACCCGATAGTGATAGGTCGTGTTGCCGTAGAAGGTCGTGATCTGGCTCGAGATCGGCGTCGGGCCGGTCGTGGTCCCGGCGTCGACCGGGTCCTCGCTGGCGACCGTCCCGTAGCTGCTGGTTGGGCCGTATTCGAAGTAATAGGTCGTGTCGTGGCCCTCGCCGCTGAATTTTGCGTTCAGCGTGACCGACTCCTGACCGATCTCGGAAGCGGGTTCGGTCGTCAGGTCCGTGACCGCGGGCAGCGTCCTGAAGAATTCATCACGACCCCTGCTTTCGCCGGTGCCGTTGATCGCGACGACCCGGTAGTGGTACGTCGTTTCGATCTGGAGGTTGGAGACCGTCGTCGAAACCGATTTGGCGCCGTTGGGTTCGCCCGCGTCCTGCGTCGCGGTCGATTCCGTGTAGACGCCCGGCGGCCCATCGCCGATTTCGAAGAAGTATTCGGTGCCATCGCCGTTGCCGGT
The DNA here is from genome assembly GCA_963836415.1 of uncultured Solirubrobacterales bacterium. Taxonomy (GTDB): domain Bacteria; phylum Actinomycetota; class Thermoleophilia; order Solirubrobacterales; family 70-9; genus VRUE01. Next base: position 202,393 of record CAWIJE010000003.1, on the reverse strand, counting down.
GAAGGAGCCGTTCAGCGTCGCGCCGCGAGGCGCGACGCTGCTCGCGGGACCGGTCGCCAGTTCGACGACCGCGTGGGGGGTGAAGCTGCGGACGTTTCCGTTGGAGACGCCGTTCGCGCTTTCGGTGACGAGTCGGAATTTGTACGTTTCCTCCAGCGGCAGCCCCGAGACCCCGACGCTGACCGCTTCATTCGCGGAGAAGGTCGTCCCCTGGTCACACGGGACCTTCGTCGCTTCTTCGAATTCCTTCGCGATGAAGAGGAGTTCGGTCGTGTATTCGAATTCGCAGTTCGTGACTTTTTCGCCGGCTTCGGCGAGGTCGACTTCTCCATGCAGGGTGCCGCTGTTCTGACTCGTGAGCTCAAAGGGCTCTGTGATCGAGTTCGGGACCGTCACCGCTTCATAGATGTGAATGTCGGGGGCCGGGTTCGAAGGTGCCCTCGGTGACGTAGACGTTGCCGTTCGACTTGTCGACCGTGATGTCGACCGGTTCGATGAATTCTCCGGCCCCGAACGTCTCCGTCAGCGAGCCGGTCTGGTCTATCTGCTGGACGCGCGGCGGTCCCGAGGGACGGAGGCCGTAGAGATGGTCTTCGCCGTCGAAGGCGAAGGCGCGATCGGGGCCTTCGTGGAAGAGGGTGCTCTGATCCTGCAGTTCTGGCGGGATCGGGCCGGAACCCGAAGCCGCATGGAAAGCCGAGGCGGGGTATTTCCTGATCACTCCTTCGCCGGTCGAGAAATCGCCCCCGGTCAGGGCCATGTAGTACACGTTTCCTTCGGAATCCAGCTGGACTCGGCAGCCACCCGCGGTGTCGGCGTTGATCGTGCCGAGGAGAGTGCCTTCCTGCTGATCGTTGCTCGTCCAGGGCAGGAGGCCTAGCTTGTCGAAATAGGCGCTTTCGGGGCTGTCTCCCCCATGGGCGATGACCAGGTTGCCGTCTCCGTCGACCGCCACCCCGCAGGCACGCGAGTCGAGTTCTTCCTGGGAGCGTTTGTAAAGGCCCCCGTTGCCAAGCCCGACTGGCTCGTCGTGTCCTTCTTCGAATTCCCCCGGGTGCGGTTCGACCGGTTTGCCCTTGTAAGTCGAGTGGGTCGGCAGGCCAGAGGGCAGGAAGGCGTGGATCCCTGCCCCCGGGGCCGGCACGATTTCGAATTCTTCTCCGGTCACCGTCAGCGGGTTGGCGCTGGAGACGTAGATGTCCCCCTGGTTCGGCCCGCCGCTGTTGTCGACGCTGAACTGCGAGCAGGTGCCGCAGTTCATGAAAAGCAGGTTGGTCCCGGTGGCGCCGTCGCTGCCGCCGGAGGTGAAGCAGGTGCTCGCGCCCGAGACTTTGGCGCAGGTCATCTGCCCGACGATGTCCTGGTGGCCGAGCGTCCCTCCGAATTCAACGTCGATGTTGCGGGCGTCGCCGCCGGGCCCGGTCACGTTCAGGGTCCCGCCGCACTTCGCCTCGAGCGCCGTTTTGACATTCGCTTCGAGCACCCCGGGGGCCGGGCTCCATTCGACTTCGCCGGTCGGTGCGCCGTTCGGACAGGTGAGCCTGAACGAGTCGCCTTCTGCCCAGCCTTCTTCGAAGTGAATTCCCTGATGCTCGTTCGGGCCGAGCAGTGCCGAGAAGTTCACCGGGTGCCCTTCGGAGTCGTACTTTTCGATCACCCCGCCGAACCTGCCCAGTACGTAGATGAAGTTCGACTGTTCGTCGATGGCGATCTCGTAGGGAGGGGCGGAGCCCGGGTATTCGCTCAGGTTGAAGGTCCCGGCCGGTTTGTGGATCACCGCCGCGTCCGCCGAGCTCGCGAATACCGCGCCGGCGAGGAGGGCGAGGGCGACGCTCGCCAGCACCCCGGCCGAGACCACTCGGGCGAGGCTACGGGCGGGGGCAGGCAGGAGCGACCCCGCGAACCGCGATCCCGCGTTTATCACGCGCTCTCCCCCATCTGTTTCCTTGCTTCTCCCCCCTGGAGACGGCAACGCCTCCCGGTGCGGGCCCGTGGGCCCCTATCCCTGCTACTGCAATTTGCCGCCCCAGCGGCTCCCTGAACCCGCACCTACGAAACCTGCGGGTTCCGACCGATCAGAACACATTCCGGGCCGCCTGTCAATAACCCAGCTTTTCCAATCGGCGAATAAAGGACGCTCGGGGGCCTCTCCGCCGCCGCCTATCCCGCCGGACTCAGGTGACGGATCTCGAACCCGTATTCCTCGCCGAGTCGAGCGGCGATCAGGGAGCGGTGGCAGGCCACAGCGTCGCGCTCGACGCAGAGCAAGGTGGCCCGGCTCTTGCCGATGAACCTGACGATCGGCTCGAGGTCGACCGGATCGAGGATCTGCTCGGTGTAGCCGCGGGCGTACTCGGCCGCCAGCACCGTACGCGAACGTTTTCCCTCGCCGCGGCGATCGTCCTCGCGGTACTGCGCTTCTCGCAACGCGGTCGTCGGCGCCAGCTCCGGCAGGTGTTCGTAGCCGATCGCCGCCTCCGCCAGGGCGTCCTGCAGCCGCCGCGCGTTCGCCCACGCGTACTCGCTGCCTCGCACTCCCCGGCGCTGGCGGACGTCGAGGACCAGGTTCACCCGGGCGTCCCGAAGGGCCACCAGGAATGAGCCCCGGTCGAATCCGTAGACCCCGATCGTCGCGATCTCCCTGCCGCTCGGACTGTCGCGATTTGGCCCCACGAAAAGCCCGGAATCGGACTCGAACCGACGACCCCTTCCTTACCATGGAAGTGCTCTACCAACTGAGCTATCCGGGCGGGCTGGGCGGAATCCTAGACGCCCCCTCTCGGATACGGGCAGATCGACGGGGATCCCCGTCAGCGCAGGATCAATGAGTGCGTGAGGCGGCCGCCGGGGATGGCCACGATCAGCTGTGCGCGCATCGTCCCGCGCAGCCCGGCGAGCCTGCGGCCGCGCGAGTTGAGGGGCACCGCGAACCGGTGGGAGGCGCCGCCGGAAAGAGTGAATCGTCGGCGGGCGACGCGGACCGTGACCAGGTGCGCCCCGCCTCGTCTCGTCGCCATCCTCGTGCGCAGCAGGATCTGGCCCGGGCATTCGACCCCCGCCGGCCACTCGCAGTCGATTCTGAGCCCTAGCCTGTGGCCCGCCGTGCGCAGACGGGAGATGCGGAGGGGTACCGGGATTCCCACCGTGCGACAGCCGAGCAGCCTGCTCTCTCCCTCTGCCGCGGCGACCACATAGGCGCAGACCCTGTTGCGTCGCGAGGCGATGACCGGGAAGCTGACGTCGAACCCGTGGTTGGGGCCGGCCGCGCGGTGCACGGTGCCGACGTCGGGACGGGGAAGGCTGGCGACCGCGCCGAGGTCGTAGAGCCGCGCGCCCGGCGCCCCCTCGGGCCCGCCGAGGTAAGCATGGATCGTGGTCGGTTCGGTCGGCAGACTCGGGTCGTAGGCCCAACCGGTGAGCCTCACCTGGCCCGGCAACGGCGAGCCCGCTGTTTCGAGTCGACCCCGCGGCGTGGTCGAGGTCGGGGTCGTCGCGGTCGAGCCGACCGTGGCTCCTTCGACGTAGTTGTTGTCGATGTTGATCGTCACCCCGCCGTAGGTCTCGTCGTGCCCGCCGCGGTATTGATGGATCCTCCGATTCGGACTCCAGGCGGTGTCGGGGACGTAGGGGTCGTCCGTGCTCTTCGCCCCGTTCCAGTTGGCGATCCAGAGGTCGTCCGGGACCGAGTAGGAGGTCCCCCACTTCGAGGCGAGGTCGACGATGCCCGAGGCGCTGCTGCTGTAGACGCCGGATCCGTAGCCGGCCGCGTGCAGAGCGTCCGTCCAGGCGCCGAGGAAGATCAGGGTGGAAGCGGTCGCGCTGGAGGTGCGCGAGTAGCTCTCCATGTCGAAATAGATCGGGCTGCCGGGCCCGATGCCGACCGCCTGCGCGTCGGCGACCGCGTCGCTCGCCGCCTGCGCGCCCTGAGCGGCCGCGGAGCCGGGGCTCAACTTCGCACAGGAGCTGCAGCTGCTCGTCGGCGACTGCAAACCGACGTAGGTGGGGATCAGGTGCCAACCCGCGGCGACCTGTTCACGCACCCAGGAAGAGGTCAGGTTCGGCTGCGAGCAGCCGCGGTTGAGCCCCCCGATGTAGACCCCCACCGCCCGATAGGGCGAGCTTCCCCAGGCGGACATCGCGCTTTTCGAAGGGGCCGTGCACGCGTCGAACCCGAGCCCGGTGTATTGACCCGCGGCAGCGAGCTTCACGGGAGGGGCGGTCGTCGAGGGTCGCGCCAAAGGGCCCTCCCTCCCATCGATCAGGATCGCGCGGCGGCGGCCGACTGCGTGCGCGGGGCAGTGCTGCTGCGTCGACGGCCGGCCCAGATAGACGGCGTCACGGTCCATCCGCACGCACATCCGCGGGTGCTCGGCGAGCCTGTACACCGGCCAGGATGAGGGAACCCGGGTCTCCTCGCCCCGAAAATGGATCTCCTGCGCACCGGCGGTGCCGGGCACGAGGAGGAGCAGGAGGGCCAGGGCAAACGGGCGCATACTCCACAAACCGTTCTAGCCCCCGGTCGATTCGCCTGCCCGGCGATGCGCACGACCGGGTCTGGAGAACTGAGTCGCCGAGGGCAAAACTGGCAGGACGTCAAGGACCGTGTGATATACACGAAAAATCTCGACCATGTCTACGTCCAGCGAGTCTCGGCCATACGAGTTAGCCGTCGTCGGGGCGGGGGCAGCAGGACTCAATGCACTTGCGGTGGCCAGCAAGTACCTGAGCAGGGACGACCGGGTCCTGCTGATCGACCGCCGAAACCAGGCTGGCGGGATGTGGGTCGATACCTACCCTTATGTGAGGCTGCACCAGCCGCACCGGTACTTCACCGCCGCCGATATCAAGTGGACGCTCGATGCCGACCGTGCCTACCTCGCGACGAAGAACGAGGTGCTCGATCACCTCTCGCATTGCGTAGACGTGGTGAGGGGCCAGGTGGGATTGGATCAGTGGCTTGGCACGGAGCTAGTCTCGGACGAGGCCGGAAAGGGAACGATCAGACTGACATGCCGATCCGCCGGCGGTACGTCCCGGATTGCTGAAACCAAACGGCTGATCAAGGCACCGGGGCTTGCGGTCGAGCCGAACCAGCCGCTTGAAATGTCAAGCGAGCGCGTCCACTCGGTCTCCCCGGACTTCTGTGATGTCCGCACCGGTGAAATTGCCGACAGCAGCGCTCCAGTGTGGGTGATCGGTGGCGGCAAGACCGCGATGGACACCGCTCACGCGCTGATCAGGGCGCATCCCGGCCGCGAGGTGAATGTCCTCGCTGGGTCAGGCACGTTCTTCACCTGTCGCGACAAAGCGTTTCCCACCGGCGCCAGACGTTGGTGGGGAGGCGCGCGAGGCGTTCCGACGTTCCTCCAATGGTCGCGACGTTTCGACGGAACCAACGAGCGCGACGCGATGGACTGGTATCGGTCCGCAGTCGGAATCACACCTACCGACGGAGCGAGGAATTTCGTTTTTGGCCTGCTCTCCGAGGAAGACGCAAGAACCATTCGCTCCGGAGTCGCCGAGATGGTGAGCGATCACCTGGTGGACGCGGTGGACCGGCGCGGCCACGTCGAGCTCATTCTCCGCAGCGGCGCGACCCGCAAGATCGAAGCTGGATCGTGGATCGTCAACTGCACCGGCTACGTCTTCAATGGGCAGTTGCAGCATCGCCCATATGAACCCTACGTATCGGCGGATGGCAATGTGGGGGTGGTCTCGACCCGCGCCTCCATAGCACTGCTCCCCTCTTTCGGCGGCTACTTCCTCGGTCACCTGATGATGTTGGGCCAACTCGGTGAGCTGCCTCTATACGAGCTGGACGGGGAGGAGCTGGCCAGCCAATCGCGGGAAGCGTTCGCCTGCACGGCCGTGACGGCGCACCTGTACAACCTCAGTGTGATGGCGGACAACACACCCCGCGAGGTCTTCACTCAGAACGGACTGAACTTCGACCTCTGGTACCCGCCGCACCGGTACCTCTTCGGCGCCGTGCAATTCGCGCGCGCGTACCGGCGCGAGCGCGAGCACTGGCGGTTGGCGCTCGATCGCGTGCAGAAGCGCTTCGACGTGCGATGTGGCCCGGTCGTCTAAACGCGATTGCTCGCCGCCATTGGCTGACGCCTGACCTGAGCCATCTCGTTGGTCCGAAGGCGACCGAAAGCCCGGAATCGGACTCGAACCGACGACCCCTTCCTTACCATGGAAGTGCTCTACCAACTGAGCTATCCGGGCAGATTTCGATCTTAGAGCCCGGTGGCTAGGGGCGGGAGAAGACGGCCATCGCCAACTCGATCCGCCCGGCGACGATGTTGGCGCCGACACTTCCCATGCGCGCCTCGAAATCAGGCATCAGGAGCGAGAGGTCGACGCCCTGGGCTCCCTCCGGGACGTCCTCGGCTCGCGCGCCGATCGGGCCGAGTGCATCGGCGCCCTGCAACCACTCGAGGAGCTCGAAGCCGGCATCCGCGGCGAGCTCCTGGGCCTGATCGGCGGAAACGAGGAAGCTCTCCGCGGTACCGTCCGCCCAAGGAAGCGGAAACTCGAGCGGGCCGGACTCGCGGCCCTCCACCGCCTCATAGATCGCGAGCCGGCCGCCGCTGCGAATGACGCGGTGAGCCTCGGCGAGCATCGCCGGCTTCTCCTCGATGCTGGGCCACACCGCCTGGGTGATGGCGAAGTCGAAGACGCCATCCTCGAGTGGCATTGCCCGGGCATCGGCGCAGATCACCTCGACTTGCCGATCGAGGCCACTACGACGGTTCAGCTCCCGGGCGAGGTCACAGAAGCGAGTCGTCGGGTCGAGTGCGGTGAGCTGCGCCTCGCAATGGCGGGCGATGGTTCGGGCGGGTCCTCCTATGCCGGCGCCGATGTCGAGAACGCGTGCGCCGCTCGGAATCGCGGCGAGGTCGATGAGCGCCAGGGTCGCCGCGCGACCAAGGCCGTGGAACTCATCGAGGCCGGCGAGATCGTCGGGATCGATGGGCTCGGTCGGGCCCCCCGCGCGGCGCAGGGCATCGAGGACAACCCGGCCGAGGTCCGCCGGTCCGGTCGCGTAGTAGGCCTGACTCTCGGTATCCCCCATGGCCTCAATCTAGGCCGGTTGCCACCACGCGGAGGGTGACATCTCGCACAAAGCGAGCCCGGAGTCTCAGTGGTCTGATTTCTTGACGACCTTGAAGCTGAAGGTCGCGGGGGTCGGGTCGGGTCCGAACCCGCCCACCGCCTTGACCGAGAAAGTGTGCTTGCCGGGCTTGACCTCGTAGGCTTTCGGCGAGCTGCATCCTGCGTAGCCGCCCCCGTCGAGCTTGCACTTGAAGGTGGCGCCGGCCGCGGTCGAGGAGAAGCGGAAGCTGACCTTGGCCTTCCTATTCACCTTCAGCTTGCCCTTCGGGTGGGAGTCGAGGGTCGTGTTCGCGAAAGCGTCGACGATCACATCGGGCTTGGGGGCGACGGTGTAGTGGACCTCTTTCGTCACTTTGGCCCCGATGACGTCTTCGGCGGTGACGGCGAAGGCATGGGCACCGACGGTATTCGTGTCGAGCGCCGCGTCGTTGGCGACAGTGCCCGCACAGGAGCTCAGGCCCGTGCCGCCGGCCTGCGCGCAGGAATAGCTCGCGGTGACCGCATGACCCTGGGTGTAGGTGGCGCCGTCGGCGGGTGTCACGATCGAGATCGTCGGCGGTCCGAGGACCGTGTAGCTGACCTCTTCACTCGCCGTCTCCCCATCTTCGTCTTCGGCTTCCACCTTGAACGAATGCGAGCCGGGCGTCGAGGTGTCGATAGGCGCGCCGGCGGCGTCCGGGCCTTTGCACTGTTCGACGGTTGTGCCCTCCGGCGGCGTGCACGAGTAGGAGGCGCTGACCGCTGCGCCCTGGGCGTAGGTGGCGCCGGCGGCGGGGGTGACGATCGTGATCGCCGGTGGCACCGGGGTGTACGTGAGTTCGACCTTCGGCTCCGAGAGCAACGGGGACTGGGCGCCCGGCCGGGGGATCAGCGAGAAGCCGCCTCCTCCTCCACCGCCGGCGCCCGCGCAACCGCCGCCGCCACCGCCACCGCCATACAGGCCGCCACCGCCACCGCCACCGCTGTTCCCCAGCAGACCGCTACCACCCGATCCCCCCGAGCCCAGCAGTCCTTCGCCGCCCTGGCCGCCGCAGCCCAAACCGCCGCTGCCGCCGAGGAACGGCTTCCCGGGGCTACCGCCTAAGTTGCCACCGAGGCTCATGCCGCCTGCTTCGCCCGCTGGGCCGCCGGTGCCGCCTTCCCAACGGGCGGGTCCGCCGGCACCGCCACCACCCGCGGCAACGATCAGCCGTTGATCGGGCGATAGGCCCGCTGACGCGGGCGCGGTCCGGACATCCGAGGCCCCACCGCCGCCACCGCCGCCGTTACTGCCGTCGCCGCCCCCGTTGAAACCCCCGGCCCCGCCGAGCCCGCCGCTCCCTCCCACCTCTATATAGAGAGCCTGCCCGGGGGTCACGGTCAGGCTTCCGGTGACTTCCATCCCATTGCCACCGGCGACACCGGTGGTCGCGCCGCCGTGACCGCCGACCGCGACGACCTGGATGAAATCGACGCCCCCCGGGACCTTGAACGTCTGCTCGGCGCCGGTATAGGTGAAGGTCCGCGTGGTCGGTCTGACCCTGACCGTGACCGCCTGCGCCGGCATCGCCGCCCAAAGGAGCGTGCCGAACGACGCACAGAGCACGGCGACAGTCGCCAACCGACCGGGTTGACGGCCAGAACTCGGATGGGCCTGAGAACGACTTGTCAAAAGAACCGCTTCGAATCGACCTTCGCACAATCGTCCGTGGCGGTCAATCGGCCGGCCTGGCGTTGCGCCCGTCCTCTGTAACGCTGCAACCCCTCCCGGACATGTAGTGGAGTGACGGGCAGCGCCACCAAGATGGAACCGATACCGCGCGAGCTTGATGAGGAGCGATTCGCCGACCTCTACCGGGCGAATGCTCGAGAAGTGCTCGGCTATGCGTTGCGGCGCAGCGCCGATCCGGATGACGCGGCCGACGTGATGGCGGAGACATTCCTGATCGCCTGGCGGCGGCTGGCGGAGGTGCCTCCGGGCAGGGAAGCGCGGCTCTGGTTGTTCGGCACGGCGCGTTACGTGCTCGCCAACCAGGACCGCGGCGCCCGGCGCCGCGACCGGCTGACCGAGAGGCTGCGGGGGGAGCTCTGCAGGGAGCTTCCGGCCGCGCGGCCGCGGGAGGAAAGCGCGTTTCTGCAAGCGCTCGCGGGACTGAAGGAGCCGGACCGCGAGCTGCTGATGCTGATCGGCTGGGAGGAACTGACGCCGACCGAAGCCGCGGAGGCACTCGACATCTCTGCACTCGCCGCGCGCACCCGACTGCACCGGGCTCGACGCCGACTGCGCCGCCGGCTCGCCGAGGACCCGAAGGGCTCCCAACACACTGCGATCGAGGCCGAGGAGACACCATGAGCGATGAGAAGTTCGAAGGCGAGCTGCGCGCCGCCAACCCGGTCGGCAAGCCGACGCTCGACGACCTCGATCTCGCCGGCGGCGAAGGGGCACTCGGCGAGGCGATCGTCGCCGAGACCTCGCTCGCAGGCGATCTGACCGGCGCCGCCCCCCCGCACCCCCGGAGACGACGCTCGCTGCCGTTGATCGCCGGCGCAAGCGCGGCTGCCGCGGCGGTGATCGTCGCGCTCCTCGTCGGCGGCGGCACCTCGCCCTCGCCCGAAACGGCGTACGGCGCCCAGCTCGTGCGCTTCGCCGAGTCGACCCCCCTGCTGCTGCTCGAAGGGCCGGATTGGCGGGTCCAGAATGTGACCGAGGCGGCCAGGGGCAGGTACATGCCGCCGAGCCGCAGCGAAGGAACGATGGAATTCGTCACCGGCAAACCGGTCCCCTACGAAAGCCTGAATGTCGAGCTCGTCGGCAAGCCGAAGCGGTTGCCGGACAGTCGGCTCACCTACCAGGACCAGCGGGTGACGGGAATGCTCCCTGCCGCGGTGCGACAGCGGAAAGTCGAACTCCGCTGGTTCCAGGGCAACCTCGCGGAATCGATCTCGTTGGCTCGCGAGATCCCCCACCCGCACGGCCAGAGCTGGACCAGGCTGCCGGTCCTCGACACCACTGCCGCCGTCGACACCCGGGCGGAGTTCTACGTCAACCAGGGCGGGCCGGGCGACCGACGGATGATCGCGCTCTGGTCCGAAGACGGGTACGTGCTCGAAATGAAGGCCTGGGTCCCCGACCTGGCCGCCTTCCAGGAACGGCTCGGCTGGCTCACCCGGGTCGATTCCGCGGCCTGGCTCGACGCGATGCCCGATGAGGTCGTCAAAGCAGCCGACCACGACGTCGCCGTGCGCGAAATGCTGAAGGGGATCCCGGTGCCGGCCGGCTTCAAGCCCTCGCTGATCCCCGACGAAGGGCTGACGACCAACCGCGCGCAGGTGGCGAGCTCGGTGGCCGGCATCGTCTCCTGCCAGTGGTTTCTGCAATGGGGCGAGGCCCGCCGCACGGGCGACCACGCGGCGGAAGCAGAAGCCGAGCGGGCGATGGCGACCTCCAGGCATTGGCCGATCCTGCGTGCGATCGCCAAGGAAAACGGTGGCTACCCGCCAACCGAGTGGCAGCTCGCCGAAGACATGCCGAGCGGGCGAGGCAAGCGCGGCTGGCGGCTGTTGCCCCAGGCGGAAGCGCTCGGCTGCGCCCGCTGGGGCATGCCCCTCCTGCCTCGAAAGCAGCGCCGCCAGGCACAGCGCGCGACGATCTCAGGCTGAGGCGCCGGCGCCTCCAGGTCCTATTGTTTCCCGGGCCCCGGGTGTGGGCTCAGATGCGAAAGCCAATGCCAAGACACGTCCGCCGAACCGATCTCGGGCGCGCTGCCGCCGTGATCGGAGTCGTCGTCCTCGGTGCCCTCGCCGCGCTCGCCGGCACGGCGATGGCCTCGACCTGGACGATGCGCCAGCTGGCACCGCTTCGAGGCTACGAAAACGAACCGGTGCAGATCGCGCTTTCCGGAATCTCGTGCCCGACCACTTCGCTCTGCGTGACCGTCGGCGGCAGGGAAGGGACGATCGCCGTCTCGCAGAACCCGACCGGCGACACCTCCAGCTGGCACGAGGTGAAGCTCGAATACCCGGTCGGGCCCGGCAAGACCTGCACCGCCGGGGAACCCGACTGCGAACCGCCGTCGGGGGCGCTCGAGGCCGTCTCCTGCGCGTCGCAGAGCTTCTGCGCTCTCACCACCTATGACGGCTGGATCTTCGTCTCGACCGATCCGGCAGGCGGGAGCGGCGCCTGGTCGGCCGCCAACGTCAACAGCAAAGGCCAGAAAGGCGGGACCCACCTGATCTCCGTGTCCTGCCCGTCGCCGTCGTTCTGCGCGGCGGTCTCAGGCGGCTCGAACAACGCCAACGGCGGCCGGGTCCTGACCTCGACCAACCCGACCGCGGGCCAGTGGCAGACGACGGAACTCGGCTCCCAGCTCGACCTCCGCAGCATCTCCTGCGGCACCCCTTCGCTCTGCGTCGTCGCCGCCCGCGATGGGCGGCTCTTCGCCTCGACCAATCCGAGCGGCGGCGCCGGATCCTGGGCGTCCGTCCCGCCGCCGACGGGCGCGGGCGACCTCGAAGGGGCCTCCTGCGTCTCGACCCTGCTCTGCGCGGTGGGCAATATGACCGGCCACATCTTGACCACGACGAACCCCGCTGCCGGCGGAGGCGCAACGTGGGGCGAGGCGAACGCGGGCGGCTCGGTGCAGGTGACCGGCCTCTCCTGCCCAGCCGCAGATGCCTGCCTCGCGGTCGACAACAACGGCGACGTGATGACCTCGACCGACCCGACCGGGGGGGCAAGCGCCTGGCATTTCGAAAATCTCCTGCCCTTCACCCCGGAAGGTCAGCCCCACAACGCCCTCTTCGGCGCCTCCTGCCCATCGACCTCGCTCTGCGCGCTGGTCGGCATCGATAGTCGGATCTTCACCTCGACCGATCCGTTCGCGGCGCCGGATCCACCGAAGCGCAACCAGGGCCGCAAGGCTCCCCGGCGGCCGAAGACGTTCCTGCTCTTCGCCGAAAACTTCTACAACCTCAGCACCACCCGGCACCACCGTCGTGTCCGCGCCCGCTTCCGCTTCTACTCGCCGACCAGGACCAGCGGCTTCGAATGCAAGCGCGACCACGGCCGCTACGGTCGCTGCCGCTCGCCGCTGCGCTACTGGGTCAAGCCCGGCCACCACTTCCTCAAGGTGCGGGCGATCGGGCCGACCGGCATGCGCGGCCCGGCGGCGACGCAGCGCTTCTGCGTCTTCCGCAAGTCGCCGCGGAAGCCATCCGAAATGCGCGGCTGCGGGATTCGCGTCACACCGATCAGGAACGGGGTCCACGAGTCTCCGGGCGGGAGCCCGGCAGGCGTGTCCTAGGATCGCGCCATGCCCTTCACCCACCGGAACATCAAGGATGACCTGGAGGACGTCGGGTCGAATTTCGACGGCGCGCCGGACCTCGAGTTCCGCCTGGCGACCGGGGCGCTCGAGCTCGAGAACTCCGGCCTCGGCTACCAGCGCGTGCCGCCCAACTACCGCTTTCCGTACGGCCACACGCACAAGACGCAGGAGGAGCTCTACGTGGTCCTGCGAGGAAGCGGTCGGATGAAGCTCGACAACGAGATCATCGAGCTCAGGGAGTGGGACGCGGTGCGGATCCCGCCGGGCACCTGGCGCGGCTACGAGGCCGGGCCGGACGGCCTCGAGATCTTCGTCATCGGCGCGCCGAACCTCGGCGACTCTCCACGCGATGACGTCGAGGGCCGGCGCGATTGGTGGGAGGACTAACGCCGAGGAGCAGAAAATGCGCCGGCGAGTTGCGCGGCGATCTGCTCGCCCTCCGGCCCCGCGTCGATCGTCAGGACCAGCACCCCCTCGCCCTGATCCAGGGAGAGACCGAGAAACGAACAGCATTCGCGCTCGGCGGCGACGATCGCCTCGAGCTCGGCCCGCGTCCCCGGATCGTTCCGGAAGCTGAGGGAGTGACGCCGACCGTCCGAGTCGGTCCCGAGCCAGCCGCGCGATCCGATCCGGGCGATGCGCTCGAGGCGCTCGCCCAGCTCGCCGCGGCCGAGGGAACAGGCGCCGCCGGCTAGCTCAGCCACTCGGTGAGACCCGCGAGCGAGTCCGGCTCGACGTAGTAGTAGGCCCAGAGGCCCTCGCGCTCGGAGCCGACGATGCCGGCTTCGCGCAGGATCTTGAGGTGGTGGGAGACGGTCGGCTGGGAGAGGTCGAAGAGCGGGACCAGCTCGCAGACGCAGACCTTGCCGGCGTGCTTTCGGAGAACGTCGACGAGCTGGATGCGAACCGGATCGCCGAGCGCCTTCGCCACTTCCGCCATCCGCTTGGCCTGGTTGCGCTCGATGTCGGGGTAGACGACGGGCTCGCAACAGGGCTCGCCGGGGGCACGCTTGCGTTTCGGGGCCAGGGTCAGCGCCTCAGTCGTCATACATAGATGAATATCGATTGAATTGTGATTTGTCAATGCTTAGGCTCGACCCGATGAGCGATCGGCCCGACCTGATGCGTCGTGCGGCGGCGGAGGCAATCGGCGCCTTCGCCCTCGTCTTCGCCGGCTGCGCGGCGATCGTCACCGAGGCTGAACATCCGGGCTCGCTGGGGACCGTCGGCATCGCCCTCGTCTTCGGCCTGGTCGTGATGGCGATGGTCTACGCGACCGGCCATCTCTCCGGAGCCCATCTGAATCCCGCGGTCACGCTCGCCTTCTCGCTCACGCGCCACTTCCCCGGCCGCGAGGCCGCCGCCTACGTCGTCGCCCAGATCGCCGGCGCCATCCTCGCCGCCTGCCTGCTCGCCGCCGTCTGGCCGGGCCACCCCGCCGACCTCGGGACCACCGTGCCGAGCGTCGCCACGGGCAGCGCCCTCGTCTACGAGGCGGTCCTCAGCGCATTCCTGATGTTCGTGATCATGGCCGTCGCCACCGACACCCGGGCGGTCGGCGCCGGAGCGGCGATCGCGATCGGGGGCACGGTCGGGCTCGATGCGCTCTTCGGCGGGCCGATCACCGGCGCCTCGATGAACCCGGCCCGATCGATTCGGGCCGGCGCTCGTCTCGGGCGAGTTGCACCAGCTCTGGATCTACCTCGTCGGGCCCGTCGTCGGAGCCGCGATCGGCGCTTTCGCCTACCAGTCGGTTCGTGGAGCCCAGCCCCGGCCGGAGGCCGGCTGATGGCGCGCGTCCTCTTCGTCTGCCTCCACAACGCCGGTCGCTCGCAGATGAGTGAGGCCCTGTTCGCCCAGGCGGCAGAGGGCCGTCACGAGTCCCGCTCGGCGGGAACCGAACCGGCCGAGCAGGTCCATCCCGAGGTGATCGAGGCGATGACCGAGCTCGGGATCGACCTCAGCGAGAAGGTGCCGCGCAGGTTGCTCGAATCCGACGCCCGGTGGGCCGAGGTCGTCGTGACGATGGGCTGCGGGGACAAATGCCCCTACATCCCGGGGCGCCGTTATATCGACTGGGACCTCGCCGATCCCGCCGGCCGATCGATCGAGGTCGTTCGGGGAACGCGCGAAGAGATCCGGCGGCGAGTCGGGGCTCTGATCGAGGAGCTCCGCCTGGATCTATCGTGAGCCCCGGGAACCGAAAGGGGCCCAGCGGACATGTATCTACTGATGGCCAGCGACAAAGAGCTCTGGGAACGGACCCGCCGCGGCGACGCCGAGGCCTTCGGTGACCTCTACGAGCGCCATGCCCGCGCCGTCCAGTCCTACTGCCTCTGGCGCACCGCCGACCTGCAGGCCGCCGAGGACGCGGCCTCGACCGTCTTCCTCGAAGCCTGGCGCAAGCGCCAGCGCCTGCAACTGACCTCGAACTCCGCCGCGCCGCTGCTGCTCGGGATCGCCAACAACATCGTCCGCCGCCAGTGGCGCAGCCAGCGGCGCTACCGGGACGCGGTCGCGCGGGTCCGAAACGCGGGCCAGATCCCCACCGACCTCGAGGCCGAGGCGATCGCCCGGGTCGACGCGATGCAGCAGGTGCGCGACGGCGGCGAGGCGATCCGCGGCTTGCCGCGGCGCGAGCGCGAGGTCCTCGCCCTGCTCGCCTGGAGCGATCTCTCCTACGGGGAGATCGCCGAGGCGCTCGGCCTGCCGGTCGGCACCGTGCGCTCCCGCCTCGCCCGCGCCCGCACCCGCCTCGGCGCTGCCTTCCCCGACCCGACCACGGCGGCAAGGCCCGCGGAGGAACCGCTGTGACCAAGTCCACGCCAGATCTCTCGCCCCTGCTTCCCGACGACGCCACCCTGAAGGCGCGGCGCGCGGCGCTGGTCGACTCCGTCGCGGCATCCGAAGCAGGCGTCGCCACCTCCGCTCGGCGCCGCGGCCCTCGCCTCGCGTTCGCGGGCGCGGCGGCATTGGCCGCGGTCGTCGCCGCGGTACTGGTCCTCGGTTCAGGGCCCTCGGCCGAAACGGCGGCGGCCGAGGCCCTGCGGCGGACGGCCGTCGTCGCCGAAGCCTCCGACACCCGCGCCGACGCACCGCCCGGCCCGGGCCAGTTCCTCTACACGAAGACGATGCTGGTCGAACTTCAGGGCTGGCTGCCGAACGGCCCTGGAACCGGCCCGAAGGCGCACCCGCGGTATTTCACCGCGCACGTGCCGAGCAACTACCCCGACGCCCCGGCGGCGCTGGTGCCGACGGTGAAGGAGGTCTGGACGGCCCCGGACGGGCGCACGCGCGAGCGCGAAACCCTGGGACGGATCGACTTCTTCTCGGACGCCGACCAGCAGCGATGGGAAGCCGCCGGCTCGCCGCCGCCGTTCTCCTATGACCCCGCCGAACACCACGTGACTCGCGACGGCGCCGGCCACCTCGTCAAGGACTTCGCCTCACAGTCCTGGCGCGGCCGCCATGAATTCTCCTACGTCGACAAACTCTCGCGGCTGCCGACCGAGCCCGAAGCGCTGCGCCGGGTGGTGGAACGGCGGCCCGCTCCTGGGCAGCCGCCGGTCCGGGTGATCGGCGCGCCGTCCGCCGACTCGCTCCGCGGCAGAACGACGATCGAACGCCTGATGAGCATCCTCAGCGAGCCGATCACGACTCCGGCTCTGCGCGCCGCCGCCTTCAACGCCCTCGCCGAAATACCGGGCATCGGGCTCGAGCACGGCGTCACCGACGTCGCCGGGCGTCGGGGCGACGCGATCACCTGGATCGGAAATCCCGGCTTCGGCCGCGAGTTCATCTTCGACCCGCACACGTCGGAGATCCTCGCTCAGGCCGAAATGATCTTCGACGCGAAGGCCGCGGGCTACCCGCAGCTCCCCGACGGGACCGTGTTCCGCGAGACCGCCTACATGCGGTCGGGGATCGTCGATTCGGAAGACCGCGGCTAGAGCTCTCCCGCCGGCCCGGTCGACGGGCCGCTTCCCGGAAGGTACGGTTGGCCAGTGTCTCGTCCTGTTCTTCTCGTCGTCGACGAAGACCAGAAATCGCTCGGCGATATCGACCGCGAATTGAGCGACCGCTACGAGCGGAGTTACCGCGTCGCCTGCTTCGGCTCGGCCGCCGAGGCCGACGCCGAGCTGGAGCGGATCGACCAGGCGGGTGAGGAGGTCGCGCTGGTCTTCGCGGCCGAGTCGCTGGACGGCGGCCCCGGGACCGATTTCCTCAGCGCCGTGCGACGGCGGCATTCGCAGGCTCAGCGTGGGCTGCTGATCGACTACGGAAGCTGGGGCGCGGGCGAGACCGGAGCGGCGATCTTCGCGGCGATGGCGATGCGCCAGATCGACTACTACCTGATCCGCCCGACCCGCACCCCGGACGAGCTCTTCCACCAGGCGGTCTCCACCTTCCTGCTCGAGTGGGCCCACGCCCGCAGGATCTCTGCCCACACCGCCCACATCATCGGCGAGTCCTGGACCGGGCGGGCCTATGAGCTGCGTGAGGTCCTCGGCAAGTGCGCCCTCCCCCACACCTTCAGCCTCGCCGACTCGCCACAGGGGCGGGCACTCGTCGCCGAGGTGGGAGACGGGAGGCCGCTGCCGCTGGTCGTCTTCCCCGACGGGGAGGTCCTGGCGAACCCGAGCAACGCCGAGCTGACGCTCGCGGCCGGCGGGCCGATCGAGCCCCAGGGCCGGGAGTTCGACCTCGTCATCGTCGGCGCCGGGCCGGCCGGGCTGTCGGCCGCGGTCTATGGGGCCTCGGAAGGCTTCCGCACCCTGGTGATCGACTCGGGCGGGATCGGCGGCCAGGCGACCCTCAGCTCGCTGATCCGCAACTACCTGGGATTTCCCCGCGGCATCGGCGGGCGGCGACTCGCCGAGGAGGCCTACGAGCAGGCGTGGGTCTTCGGGGCCCGGTTCAGCTTCATGCAGGAGGTGACCGGCCTGCGCCGCGCCGGCGGCGAGATCCTCGTCGGCCTCTCCGACTTCGCCGACGTCCGTGCCCGCGCGGTGATCCTCGCCACCGGCGCCTCCTACCGGCGGCTCGAGGTCGAGCAGCTCGAGGCCCTCGCCGCCGAGGGCGCCGGCGTCTTCTACGGCGGCCCGGCGACCGAGGCGGCGGCGATGGCCGACCAGGACGTCTTCGTCGTCGGCGGCGCCAACTCGGCCGGACAGGCGGCCCTGCACCTGGCCGAATACGCGCGGCGGGTCACCCTCGTCGTCCGCGGCGACTCACTCTCAGCGGGGATGTCGCACTACCTCGTGCAGCAGGTCGAGGCCTCGCCGAACATCGAGGTCCGGCTCGCCACCGAGGTCGTCGGTGGCAGCGGCGAGGGCTGGCTCGAGCAGCTCGAACTACGCGGTCGCGGCGACGAAGAGACCGAGACCGTGAGCGCCCACGCGCTCTTCCTGATGATCGGCGCCCACCCCAACACCGACTGGCTCCCCGACGAGGTCCTGCTCGACGAGGGGGGATTCATCCGCACCGGGGTCGAGCCGGCCGAGGCGCCCGACTGGCCTCTCGAGCGCAGGCCGCTCTCACTGGAGACCGGGGTGCCGGGAGTCCTCGCGGTCGGCGACGTCCGCAGCGGCTCGATGAACCGCGTCGCGGCGGCGGTCGGCGAGGGCTCGATCGCGGTCCGGCTGGTCCACGACCTGTTCGAGATCGAACGACTCGGCTGAGCCCTTCGAGCCGCGTGCAAGATCCAGAGGCGACAGGGCAAGAGGATTTTTCTGAAGATAAGATTAGAACTCCGACCCGCGCCGGAGCCGAAGGCCCTCACTGAACTTCAGAAATGCCCTGACCGTTTCTCGCGACGCTCCTACAATGGTCGCGGGAGCACGGGGATCCGTCCGCAGCGGGGGGCGGTCAGGGCAAGAGAGAGGGCGAGTGCCGTTTGAGCGAGCTTGAGAACGAGGGTGCGCCGCTCAGCACCCCCTGGGGAGATGCTTCGGAGCTCCGCGAACGCCGTCTCTATCCGGGCGCCGGCACGCCGGCCTCCGAGGTCGAGCGCAACCAGCGCGAGCGGCTCTTCGGCGCGATCTTCGCGCTCGCCGCCGAGCGCGGCTTCGAGTCGATCACGGTCGCCGACGTCCTCGACCTGAGCGGCGTCTCTCGCAGCGCCTTCTATGAGCACTTCGCCAACAAGGCGCAGTGCCTGACCGCGGCCGTCACCGAGCTGATCGAGCCGACGATGGCGGCGCTGGAGAAGGCGTCCGAGGATGGCGGCCCCGCCGATCAGCCGAGCGAGGCCTTTGAAGCCTTCTTCGCCCTGCTCGGCGCGCAACCGGTCGCCGCGCGGGTCTGCTTCATCGAGCTGCACGCCGCCGGCGAGGACGGCGAGGCGATCGGCGACCGCGGGGTCGAGGCGATCGCGGCGATGGTCGAAGAGCTGGACGGCAGGCGGCCGGGCGATCAGAAGACGGACCCCGAGCTGTTGCGGGCGCTGATCGCCGGGCTGCGCAAGCTGATCCACACGCGCCTTGCCCGGGGAGGCGAGGCGGAGCTCGAGGGCCTGGGCCCCGAAGCCTGGCGATGGCTCGCGAGCGTCCCCCCTCCGCCCGGCCGACTGGTCGTGCCGCGGCGCCAGCGGGCCGCCTCCTCGGCGCACTTCGAGGGCTACACGCCGGGCGAAAGGATCGCCCGCGCGGTGGCGGCGGTGGTCGCCGAGAAGGGGTATGGAGCGACGAGCACGGACGACATCGCGGCCCGGGCGGCGATCTCGCTGAGCACCTTCTACGCCCATTTCGACGACAAGCGCGACGCGGTCCTCGGCGCGCTCGAGATGAGCGGCGCCCAGGTGATGGCGCTGGCGGTGCCGGCCGCGCGGCGGGCGGGTGGCTGGCAGCAGGGCGTGCGCGCCCTCTACGAGGCGATCTGCGCCTACTTCGTCGCCGAGCCGGCGATGGCACAGCTGGCGACGGTCGGGGTCTACGGCGCCGGGCCGCAGGCGCTCGCCCGCCGCGACCGGGTGATCGACTCGCTGGCGGCGATGCTGGGACCGGGCTTCGAGGAGAGCAGCGATGCCCCGGCGATCAGCGCCGAGGCGATCGCGGCGACCGTCTACGGGCTGATGCGAGACCAGGTGCGTCGCGAGGGCCCCGAGAGCCTCGGCGCGGTCGTCCCGCTCGCGACTTACATCACCCTTGTCCCCTTCGCCGGCCCCGAGCGCGCGATGGCGGTGGCAAACGGCGAGGGTCGACGCAGCTGAGCCGAGGCGCGCTTACGGCGTGCTTGTCAGTCCGATGTTGCGGACTCGACGGCCGATCTCGCGGTCGAGGGGATAACCGGCCGAATCCCAGAAGCCTCCGGCGTCCTCGTCGGCAAACGCGACCAGCGCCGTCACCCGTCCGCCACCGCATTCACGAATGTGTTCCTCCGCGGCGCGGGTCAGCGCCAGCCCGATCCCCTGACGCCGGTGATTGGCCCTGACGGCGAGGCGGTAGAGACTCCCCCGCCAGCCGTCCCAGGCGGCGATCACCGCCCCGACCAGCTCCCCGTCGCACTCTGCGACGAGGAGCGCCGCCGGCGCATCGGCGACCAGGCGCTCGACGTCCTGCAGCCGATCCTCGACACTGGCGTGCCCGCTTCTGGCCTCGGCCCAGAGGGCCAGGACAGCGGGCAGGTCTTCGCGACCCGCCCGACGCACCTCTGCGGTCAAGACGAGAGGTCGGGCGGCGGCGGGATGCGGAGCTCCTCCTCGGCCGCCTCGGCGCCGAGGTAGGGAAAGACCGCGGCATACATCAGCTCCGGGATCTCCTCCTCGCCGAGCCCGAGTTCGCCCTTCGCCACCGCCTCCTGGATCCGCGCGAAGACGACTCCGCCGACGCCGATCGCGGTGGCCAGCCCCGGCGACTCCGGGCCGTCGGCCTCCGATGAGCCCTCGTCGAGGAGCTTGACCAGGCGGTTGAAGGTCTCGAGGAAGAGTTCCTGGGCGCGCTTGCCGGCGTACTGGACCTCGACCGCGGCGAGACGGGCGACGCGTTCGTCGCGGCGCAGGAAGCGCAGCAGCGCGTAGGCGGTGGCGCGCATCCGGTCGCGCCAGCCGCTCTGCCGCGGCGACCGCCTCCTGGGCGCGGACGAAGAACTCGTCGTAGATCTCGCCGAGCACGGCGGCGAAGCAGGCGTCGAGGTCGGCGTAGTGGCGGTGGAAGGTGGCCTCGTCCATCGCCGGCCCGCTCGAGCAGGTGCTCGAGCTTGAGCTTCTTGTAGCCGCGCTCGGTGCAGAGGTCGAGGAGCGCCTCGCGAAGCTGCGGACCTCTTCTTGCTGCTGGTCGGGCATCGGCTCTACCAGCTATGTATCTCACAAGCGGGCGCCGCGACGCCGCGCGGTGAGCAGTGCGCGGCTGCCGCGGCCGCCGCGGCGCAGGAGGTGGACCGCGAGCGAGGGGCGGGCGAGCGGGCCGAGCGCAGCGTAGACGGCGAGGGAGATCGGCTCGCGACCCGGCCGCCAGGCCTCCTCGTGGACCAGGTAGAGGGCGCCCATCGCGGCGAGGATCGCCTCGTGCAGGTCGCCGTCGGGCAGGGCGGCGACGCGCTCGCGGGCACCCGACGGCGATCGCGGTCAGGCGCTCGGCCGCCTGCGCCTGCGAGTGAGTAGCGGCGCAGGTGGCTGGCGTCCTCGGGGTCCTCGTCGAGGTCGACGAGCGAGTCGAGCAGGGCGTTCAAGCCGCTGGCCCAGGGGAAGTAGGCGGACTCGACCCGGCGGGCTTCGGCCTCGGTCGCCCCCGGGGTGGCGGCGAGTGCGAGCAGGGCACCGACGCAAAGGGAGGAGGCGGCCGCGGCGGCGATCAGCTCCCACCACTCGAAGCCGGGCTCGAGCCCCGACCTCCGAGGCGGTGCGCCGCGCCCACTGGTCGAGCTGCGTCCTGCACCGCGGCGAAGCGCAGGGCGTGATTGAGCGCCTGCGATTCGCGGCAGAGCCGTGCCTGGCGCAGCAGCGGCCCGCGGGCGGCCGCGTAGGAGGGCAGCTCGCGCAGTGGCGCCCGACAGGTCTCGATCAGCTCGAGCAGGTAGCCACCGTCATCGCGAGCCGGAGCGCGGGCGTAGTAATCGACGTTGGCGGCGTCGGGATCGAGAGCGACTTCGAAGGCGCGGTGCAGGGTGAGGCCGTTGGCCGAGCGGCGCGTCGGTCGGACGCTCCGAGACTCCGTCGAGGTAGTCGAGCATCAGCTGGTAGGCGACGAGGCTGCGGGCGACCTCGGCCGCGCTCGCCCGGGGGCGAGGACGGCGAGCGCGGCAAGCCCCTCGGAGTTGGAGCCCTTTTCGTGGTGCGAGGCGAGTGCGTCCGCGCGCAACAGCGGATCGGGAATCGCCTCGGCGCGGGCGAGCAGGCGGCGCTGGGTCGCGCGCGCGGTCGGGAAGACTCCGAACCAGTAGCGGCGGGCGGCGCCGGCGAAGAGCCGCACGGAGCCACCGTGGGCGGGGCGACCTTCGCGGGTGAGCAACGCCGCTGCCTCGGGGCTCATCCGCGCACCCGGCAATAGCGGTGGATCGGCTGGGTCAGGGTCGGGCCGGGAGCGAAGTAGTAGGTGGCGCGGGCGACGGGCACGGAGAGTTCGTTCGAAGCGGGGCGGCAGCGGGCAGCGGGCGTTGAGGTAGCTGTGGGTCGCCCGCCGGCGGCGCGATAGCGGCGGCCGAGGGTGATGCTGAAAGAGCGCAGGCGGGGCCAGCGACCGAGCGCGCGGCGAACCGGCGAGCGCATCAGAACCCCGTAGGCCCCGTCGCGCTGGCGTTGCAGGTAGAAGGGCAGGACGAACGAGACCGGCGGCGAGGAGGAGTAAGCATGTACCCAGACCGCCGGGCGCCCGTGCGAGAGGCCGTTGAAGGCGAGAAGGCGGGCCCTGGGCGAGGACCGGATCGGCGGGGTTGAGCGGCACTTCGGCGCCGATCTCACCGTCGACCGACGAGCGCCGCCCGGCAGCGCGCGAGGGCCTGGCTCCTGGGTCGGCGTTGCGAAGGCGGGCGCGGGGGCAGACGGCCAGGCCGGCGGTGTCGAGGCCGCCGCGGGCGCCGAACGCCAGCTCGATCCGCTGCAGCTGCGGAGGCGGCGGCGCCATCGGTGCCGCGAACGGTGCCGCTGAGCTCGAGCGAGACCGGCGCGGGGCGGTGGCGAGGGAGATTGCGCGGAGAGATCTTGCCGTCGAAGGAGACGCGGACGTCGGGCGTCCCGGTCTGCTCGGCGCCGGCCGGAACGACGGCGAGCGGCGACCGAGCAGCACGGCTGCGAGGAAGAGAAGTCTGCGGGTGGACCGGCGGCTTCATTCGTACCTCGACGACTTGAAGTTGCAGTAGTTGAAGCCGAAGGAGACGACGACGTTGTTGGCTTTGCTTCCTTCCTGGAAGAAGCGTCCCGAGACACGCTGGAAGCGCGGCAGGTCTTCGGCGCGAAGGGCCGCGGCGGTGCGCCCGAGATAGTCCGTCTCGCGTCCGAGGGCGACGAACCAACGGGAGAGCGTGGCTCGATCCGCCGCCGGCCGCGGAACCCCGGAGATCGAGCTGACCGTGCCGGAGAAGATCCGTTTCGGCCTTGGCGAACTTGCTCGCGGCGAGGCGGAGCCGTTCAGCGCGGATGTCCGAGCGCATGCCGGTGACGGCGCGTTGGGTCGCTTCGGAGCCGGGCTTGCAGATCTTCTCCAGCTGGGCGACGTATTCGGGACGGGTCAGTTCCGCGGCGGCCGAGGCCGCGGCGACGACAGCGAGAGCGAGAAGAAGCGCGACGCCCAGGGAGATGAGTCCGTTTTGGCGCTTGCGCATCAGCTCGCCGCCTCCACGGTGGCCGCGGGTTCCGGGCGAGGTCCGCGACCGGGAAGAAGACGCTCGAGCCAGGCCGGGGTGCGCCAGACACGATCGCCGATCAGCAGCATCAGTGCCGGCAGCAGGACGATGCGGACGACGGTCGCGTCGAGCAGGATCGCGACGGTGAGCCCGAGGCCCATCTGGCTGACGGTGGCGACCGGGGCGACGGCGAAGGAGGCGAAGACGGCGGCCATGATCGCGGCGGCGCCGGTGATCACCCCGGCGGTCTTGTCGAGGCCGAAGCGGATCGCTTTGGCGTTGTCGCCGTGCTCTCGATAGCTCTCACGCATGCGGGCGAGGAGGAATACCGCGTAGTCGATCGAGAGGCCGAAGGTGACGCCGAAGATCGCGGCGGCGCCGACCGTGTCGATATAAGGGTGGCCGCCGAGTGGGTAGCCGGCAGGGATCTTGCAGGCGAGAGTGACGACGCCGATCGCGGCGCCGACCGAGAGCAGGTTGAGGCCGACGGCGAGGGCGGCGAGCAGCGGCGCCCGCAGTAGGGCGAGCAGCATGAGGAAGGTGATCAGGACGATCGAGCCGACGACGAGGGGCAGGCGCGATTTGGTCGCCGCGCCGTAGTCGTTGAGGACGGCCGCGCCGCCGCTGAGGCCGGCGCTCAGATCTGGGCCGCTCGTCGATCGCCGGCGGCGAAGGTGCGAAGACGGGAGTCGAGACGCCGAGAGCCGCTGGTGTTGAAGCCCGGCGGCGGGAACGATCAGGTAGCGGGCCGCGGTGCCGCCGCCGCCGACGTCGATCACCTCCGCGGCGAGCGAACGGCGGATCGGGGCGGCGCCGTCGATCGCGGCGACCGCCAGGTAGCCGGATTCGAAGAGACGGGGCGAGAGCTGGTCGAGGCGGTCAAGCCGGCGTTGGAGCGGATCGGCCACGTTGGAGACGCGATCGGCCGCCCTACTCAGGCCCCGCTGGAGCGGGTAGGCACGCGCGCGAGCCTTCCGCCAGCCCGCTGCCGAGCGATTCGGCGCCGCCCCGGAGTTCGCCGAGGCCGCCGGCGAGACGGTCGGCCCCGGAGCCGAGCCCGTGCAGGCCGCCGCTGAGGCTGCGGGCCCTGGCCGCAATGCGAGCCGAGCCTCCCTGAAGGCGCCTGCCACCCGCATGCAGTTTGCCGAGACCGGTGTTGAGCAGCCGCGCCTGAGAGCGGAGCCTGGCGATTTCTTCGCGATTGGTGGCGAGCGCAGCGGCCAGTACGGCGGCTTCGTGGGCGGCGGGCGCGAGCGCTGCATCGTTGGACGCCTGCGCTTCCAGACGGGCGGCGAGACGTCGGGCACGGCCAAGACCCTGGGCCGTGAGGTTGGGCAGAACGGTGCCGAGACCACGGGAGAGATTGGACGCGGTTCCCGAAGCGATCCGCTGGCCCCTGACAAGCTTTTGTGACCCCGCGGCTAGGCGTTCGAGAGCGCCTGAGGCGCGCTGTCCCGCCTCACCTGCCTGGTCGAGGCCGCCGGCAATGAGTTCGGCCCCCTCCCCTGCCCTGGCCGAGCCTTCCCCCAGCAGCCCCCCCGCGGAGGACGCTTCGCCAAGGCCGCCGCGTATCTCGGCGACGGCGCTCGACGCTTTTCGCAGCCGCGGCGCGAGCCGCCCCAGCTGGGACGTGGCGGAAGAGCCGCCCGGCCCGAGCTCGGCGCTGAGCGAACGCAGCGGCCGAGCCGCAGGTGCGATCGCGGCGGGGCCGATCACCGCCTTCGCGCCGGGAAGATCAGCGATACGGCGCTGTGTGGCGGCGAGAAAGGCAAGCCGCGGGCGGGTGGTGAGCGGCCCGTCACCGGCGGCGAGAGTGAGGATGAAGGGCGCCTGCCATCCCGCCCCGACCGCCTCGGAAATCGCTTCGGAGTCCTGGCGCGCGGCGCTTGACGAAGAGAGCTCGTCGACGCCGGGAGAACCGGTGTCGAAGGCGAGCGCGGGTGCGCAGAGGGCCAGCAGCGGCACCACGATCGCGATCGTGGCGAAGGCGGGCCGGCGCAGGGCCGAGCCGGCCGCGGCCGCAACGCGAGAGCGTCCGGCTCCGGGAGAGCGGCCGATCCGGCCGGCGTTGATCCGCGGCCCGAGCAGGGTGAGTAGCGCCGGGAGAGCGAGCCAGGCGATCAGCACCGCGATCGCGGTGACCACGGCGAGGGCGGCGGCGAGGGAGACCAACAGTGAGCCCGGCTGGAAGAAGGCGGAGAGGAAGATCGAGAAGAAGAGCGTGGCGCCGGCGATCGCGGTCGTGCGCCCGGCGCTGCGGCGGGTCAGCGCAGCCGCGATATGTGGGGGGCGACCGGCGGCGAGCTCCTCGCGGAAGCGCGAGACGATCAACAGCGAGTAGTCGACGCCGAGGGCCAGGCCCATCATCGTGCAGACGACGAGAGACAGGGCGTCGATCGTCATCAGCGAGGTGAGGAAGACGAGGACGCCGCGTCCGGCGAAGACCGTGAGGGCGCCGAAGAGGAGAGGGATCGTGGCGGCGGCGAACGAGCGAAAAACGAGAAGCAGGACGAGGATCAGCAGCGGGGCGGCGAGCAACTCGGCTCGCTCGGAGGCGGCCAGGGATTCGGACTGCAACGCGCGGGAGATGGTCGCGAAGCCAGATTGGGTCGCCCGGACCGGCGGGTGGACGTTCGTCTCGATGGTGTCTTCGAGCCGCGGAACTGTGTCGCGCATCGCATCGGAGAGAGGCACGTGGAAATCGAGGAGGAGCAGGGCGCGAGCGGGGCTGGTCGGCGCACTGCCGGGCGATGGCGCGGGAAGCTTTCGAGCAGCCGGAGCCGGATCCCAGGGCGAGATCACGGTGACGGTGGGGTCGCGGCGAAGAACCCTCGCGAGGCGCGGGCCTTGGCGTTCGATCGCGCCGGCCGGCCCGCGCAGCAGGACGGCGAGGGGCGAAGAGGCACCGAAGTGCTTCTGCGCCAGGGCTTCACCGCGGGCTGACGGGGTGCCGGAGATCTCGAGAGATGTGGGGCGCAGCCTGCCCTCTACACCGAGGCCGACGAGACCGAAGCCGACCACCACGATCAGAGTCGAGGCGAGGGTGATGGCGGCGCGCCGGCGAGCCAGGCCGGGCTCGGAGGTGGGCGCGCGTTTCATCGATCCCTCGTGTTGCCCGAGGACGGTCCTCTCATCGCTCCCCGCTCAATCCCGTTTAGAACGCAGTGTTGAGAGCACAGGATAGCCAGAAAGAGAAGGCTTGTTTTCTGGAGGAAAATCGAGCGACTCCGCTCTGCGAGCGGCTCAGCAGCGACCGCGAAGGTGAATTACCGGCCGCAGTCGAAGCTGCTTGCCGTTATGAGCGGCCAGGCTGACGGCGGCACGCCGGCGCCGCCCGCAGAGGGCTTCGCTGTTGACGAATATGCCGCGGCGTTCACCCGCGAGCGTCAAGACGGCTTTGCTGAACGGCACATCGGGGAGCCCTGGGAAGCGAATGCGCAGATGCCCACCCGAGGCGGCGGTGGTGCCGTGGAGGACGACGTGCGCCTCACCCGAGCGCAGATCGACGAGCAGGTCGGGAAGCCTGGTGCTCGGAGCGCGGAGGTAGATCGAGCCTTCGAGGGGAGAGGCCAGGAGTGGGCTCCAAACGCGGGCCCGGCCGAGGCGCGAGGCGCCGGGACAGCTATCCGCTGACAGCCGGCGGGCACAGAGTGCGCCGACGTTGTGGAGATCGAGCAGCTCGCTTGCGGGCAGGGCGAACGAGGTGGCGGCGAGGTGGGCTTCGCCGGGTCCGGCCTGGAAGTCGGCCCGCAGGGCGGGATGGCCGTTGCGGCCGAGACCCCCGGAAAGGCTGAGGGCGAGCTTGGGCCTGAAGCCGAGCGAGGCGCAGGCGCCTGCCTGGAAATGGACGACCGGAGTGCTGGCGGCGCCATCGACCGAGTGGATCGTGCTGCCGACCGCGGAGCGATCACAGCTGGTCGGGTTGAAGGTGAGCTGGGGTCGGTCGAGGTCTATGTCGATCGACCGCAACCGCAGCGGCACGCCGGCGAGGATCCGGGGGAACGGATCGGAGCGGCCCGTGATCTGCACGGTTTCAGGGTCGACTTCTAGGGCCGCCCTGACAACGGCGGTGCCGAGGTCGAAGGGACCGGCCATTGCCGGGGTGATGAGGACCAGGGAGAAAGGGGCCCCCTGATAGGGGCCGGCGAGGTAGGCCGTCCCGGTCGCGAAATAGGGGCTGGAGCCCGGCCCGGCGCCGATCGTCACGCTCCCCACCCGGCTGGTCGACGGACAGGAGGGCGAGGCTTTCTCGGCGGCACCGCTCGCCTCTTCCGCGGCGGCGATCGCCGCCTCAGGGCAATACGACACGCCCTTCAGCGCAGCGGCCAACCCAACCGGGGTGGTGAATTCCAACGAGCCGAGCTCCTGTTCACCGTCCTGGCGGGTGACGTGCATGGTGAAGGGGCTGGACTGGCCGGCGGCGTTCGAATCCGTCCCGGCGATCATCGTCGGCGCGAAACGACGTGCGCCCGGGCTCGGCGCACAGGGGCTGCCGTCAGGGCTCGACCGCACGTTGAAGCTGTCGGTCGGGTGGGCGTCGGGCGTGCCGGGCGTCGACCAGGGAACGATGTCGCTGGCGGAGATGAATTCGCCGCAGCTGGGCGGCGAAGCCAGCAGGGCTCGGGAGCCACCCTTGAGGGCCACAAAAATGCGGCTCGCTGGTAGCTGTGGGCTGGCTTCGAACCTTGCAGTCAGTTGGCCGGTCTGCTCATCCGCGGTGGCCATTCCCGGGGCCTTGATGTTGAGACCGTAGCGAGCGTTTTCGAGCTGGAGCAGGACGCGGAACCTGCCGTCCCCACCATCGCCACCGGCCGGTAGGTCGCCGCGGTGCGGCTTGAGCAGGTAGACGTCGCCGCGGACCGCTTCGGGACCGATGATGTGATCGTCCGTCGGATTATGGGCAGCCAGCAGGGGTGTGATGGCCACCGCGGAGCCGATCTTGGAGGAATCGGGACAGGTGACCGGCGTCGTGGTGTCGTAGCGGACCTGGTCTCCGGCCGTGTCGGAAGCCTGGTCCGAGCAGGCGGCGATGCCGTCTGCTGCCGATGGCGAGATCGCGAGCCCGGCGGGGAGCTTGACCGTGATTTCCTTGGGCTCAGGCGCCTGAGGACGCTGCGGTTCGAAAGTTGTGTTCGGGTCGGTGGGGTCGTTGGACTGTGGGAAGCCAAGGTCAACGGCCAGACCGGTGGGCTGTTCGGCCCGGATCGCGCCGGCGCCAGGCTGGAGCGGTGTGACACCCACATCCGGGCGCCACTGGGAGGCCAGGGCCGGGTCATCGCAGTCGGTGACCGCGGGCATCGGTGCGCTGGCGGTTCTCCAGAACGGATCGGAGAGGTCGGGCAGGCCGTCTGAGAGCCGCGCTCCCGACCGCTGCCACGAGTCGACAGCGATGTCGAAGGTGGGCTCGGCTTGGGAGCAGTCGAGTGGATTGGAGACGAAGGGCGCTTCGATCGCGCTGGAGACGTGCTGGGAGGGGATGCCATAAAGGACGGCGGTGAGGTCACTGAGACCGGCGCCGATGGCGGCATCGATCGACCCCAACGCGATGCGGTAGCCGTGCGTGCGCGGCAGCAGGGTCGCGTACAGCGAGACGGTGCCGTAGAGCGGCTGTATGAAGGCGAACTGAGCCGGGAAGCCACGTTCCGGGGTGACGTTGAAGAGCCGACGGGTATTGCCATTGAAGAGAACGATTCCGACCTGAGTGTCGGACGGGCATTTGGGGACGGGTGAAACGTCTTCGAAGGCGTTGAGTGGGCAACGGGGAAATGCGACCGGGTTTACGAGAAACCCAGGCGGGGCCGCGATCGAGACGTCTCTGGGATCTTCGGCCGGCTGCCCGCCGGAGGCGGTGCGGAGCGTGAACTCGCTCGTAAATTGGTCGGGGCGGCCACCCGCAACCGTGTAGGCAGCTTCATTCTTATCGGTGACGCGAGAGCTGAAGGATTTGATTTCGAACGGGCTGGACGTTTCCGCCACTGCCGAGGGGGTCATGACGAGCAGGAGCAGATTCGCTGCCAACACAAGCGCAGCGCTGAGCGAACACCACTCTCTCTTTCCCCTGATTCGCGCCGTCCTTCAAACGATCCTGCCGGTTCCCTTGAACCATTCAGCTTAGCCGTACCCGAAAGGCGGGCGCCGCGTTTCTGACTTCCACGCCTGCGCCTGGGCCTAGGCCCGCTTGTGCTTGCCGCCCTTGCCCTTCTTCAACTTCTTCTTCTTCGGGCACTTGGCGGCGACCTTGGGCGCTGATTCGGTGACCTTGCCGTTCTGTGCGGTGAAGGAGACCGCGGCCTTCGGGTTGGAGCAGAAGCCGGTCGACATTTCGATCAGGCCCTTCTTGCCGCCGAAGAGTTCGAGCTGGAAAGAAGAGACGGGGACGTCGGGGACCGCTTCGAAGGTGTTGCGAAGCGCTCCCTTGACCGAGTCGGTTTTGCCTGCGAGCTCGATTTCGATCGGCTGGGAGGCGGGGCCGTTGAAGCCGACCACGAGGTCGGGCAGTTTGTGGGCGGGGTTGGCTCTGAGGTAGACCGGGCCGGCGAGGGGGTAGCCGAGCAGCGGGGTGGTCGCTGTGGCCTTGCCGTAAATCGAGCCGGCCGGGCACTGGTGGGCGGTGAACTGGGGCCGGGTGCAGACCTGGCCGATGTTGTCGTTGTCGAGGAAGGCGGCCTTCGGCAGGCGGACCTGGGCCGAGGCGATGTTGGCATCGCCGGGACGGGGGTTGAGGGTCGCTGTGAGGCTCGGGTG
The DNA here is from genome assembly GCA_963836415.1 of uncultured Solirubrobacterales bacterium. Classification (GTDB taxonomy): domain Bacteria; phylum Actinomycetota; class Thermoleophilia; order Solirubrobacterales; family 70-9; genus VRUE01. The sequence goes on along the minus strand of CAWIJE010000003.1, from coordinate 172,445 downwards.
GGCGCGGCGGGAGACCTTGCCCTTCAGGGCCAGCTTCAGGCCGGGCTTGAAGTCAAGGGCGCCGCAATCGCCGGCCTGGAAGGGCTGGCTCGGGCTCGAGGAGGCGCCGCTTGCGCCGCTGATCGTGGCGTTGACGCTCATCGCGCTGCAGTCGGTCGGGTTCAAGGTGAAGTTGGCGCGGTCCAGGGTGGTCGAGAGCGAGCGCAGCCGCAGCGGCACGCCGTCGAGGATCTGGGGCAGCGGGTCGGTCTTGACCGTGATCTGGGTCGTTTCTGAGTTGAGGAAGGTGGCCGCACGGACGACCGTGTTGCCGAGGTCAAACGGGCCGGCCACGGCCGGGGTGATGAAGACCAGGCTCAGAGGGGCGCCTTTGTAGGGGCCGGCGAGGTAGGCCCGCCCGGAGGTGTAGTAGGGGTTCGAGCCGGGGCCGGCGCCGACCGTGACCGAGCCGATCTGGCTCGAGGCCGGGCAGGTGGGGTTGGCCTGCTCTTCGGCGCCGCTCTTTGCCTTGGCGGCGGCGATCGCCGCGTCTGAGCAGTAGGGGACGCCGGCGATCTTGGCGCTGAAGCCGGGCGGCGTGGTGACGTCGACGGAGTTCAGCTCCTGTTCGCCGTCTCGGCGGGTCACCTTGAAGGTGAAGGGGCTGAACGACCCGGCTTTTTTGTTCACGGTGCCCGCCACGCTCAATGCCGGGCTGAATGGCCGGCCGCCGGCAGAGGTCGCGCAGGGGCCGCCGTTTGCCCCGGCTGAGACGCCGAAGCTCGCCGTCGGATGGGCGTCGGGGGTGCCCGGTGTCGACCACGGCACCAGGGTGCTGGTCGTCTGGAATGAGCCGCAGGTCGGCGGGCTCGCCAGCGGCGCCCGCGAGCCGGACCTGAGGTTCACTTCGAGGCTGCTCGAGGGCAGCTGTGGGTTTTCGGTGAAGGTCGTCGTCAGCTGCCCGGTCTGGGGATCGGCGACGGCGACGCCGGGCAGCTTGAAGTTGATCCCGGCTTCAGCGTTTTCAAGCTGAATCAGGAGACGGAACTTGCCTTCAGAGAGATCGCCCGGGTGCGGCTTCAGCAAGTAGACGACGCCTGGGATCGGTTCCGCACCGTTGTTTTCGTCGGTGATCGGGTCATGCGAGGCGAGCAACGGCGAGAGCGCGGTCGCGGTCCCGATTTTCGAAGAGTCCGGGCAGGTGACCGGCTCAGTTCCGTCGTAGTGGACCTGGTCGCCTGCCGGATCGGACGCCTGGTCCGAGCAGGTGCCGAGGCCGTCGACCGAGGAGGGCGAGAGGCTGAGGCCCGCCGGCAGCTTGACCGTGATGTCTTTCGGCTCGGGGGCCTGGGGCGCTTCGGGTTCGAAGGTCGTGTTGGGGTCGGTCGGGTCGTTCGATTGGGGGAAGTTGAAGTCGATACCGAGACCCGTGGGCTGGTCGGCCTGGACCGGTCCGCCGCCCTGCAGCGCCTTGGTTTCCAGGCTGGGTTCGAACTGGAAGCTGAGCGCCGGTGCATCACACCCGGTCACCGGCGAGGCGGTGACGCTGGCCGTGACCCAGTCGGAGTCGGCGAAATCGGGCTGGCCCGTGGGCAAAAACGGGCCGGCATTTTCCCAGGAGTCGGAGAAGAAGCCCCATTTCGGCTCCGGATTGGAGCAATCGACCGGATTCGTCAGGAAAGGCGCATTCGTGCTGCCCGATTTGTGTTCGGCCGGGACCCCGTAAAAGGTTGTGTCGAAGCCGGCCACGATCGCGCGCGGCAGGTTCAGCGCGCCGATCGTCAGGCCGTAGGCTTCGGTCCGCGGCAGCGGCACCACCGTCAACAGCGCGATGTTGCTGGCGATGTTGAACGCGAACTGGGCCGGGTAGCCTTTTTCCGGGAAGGCGTTGTAGATCGGAACGGCAAAGGTGCCGCCGCCCGGGAAGTAGAGGATCGCGAGGCCGATTCTGGATCCTGCCGGGCAATCGGACGCCGATTCAGTTGCGCCGATGTTTTCGGCGCGACAACGCGGCGCGGCTGCGGGGTTGCCGAAGAAGCCCGGTTGGAGCGTGACTACGGCGTCTTTGAGGTATTCGCCTCCGACCATGAAACTGGTGAAGTTCTGGTATGGATGGCCGCCGGCGACGGTGTATTCGGCTTTGGTTTTGGCGGTGCTCTGAGCGGTGAAATGTTCGACGAACAGCTTTTCGGCCCGGGCATGACCGGTGAAGATCAGACCGCCGGCGACGGCGAGGCAGAGCGCTGCCGCAGCGGCCACGAAGATGGTGGCGAGGGTGGAGCGAGCACCTCTCGCGGTGTCGCCGAACGCGGGCATCACTTGCTACCTCCGCGGCCCGAGCCGGCTCGCTTGTGGTGGGACTTCTTGTGCTTCTTCGGCTTCTTGGACGTCTTCTTGACGCACTTGCCCTTCTTCAGGACCTTGCCCTTCGGGCAGGTCTTCTTTGCCGGTGGCGGATTTTCAGGTCCTGGCTGCATCGAACCGGGGAGATTCCCGGGGGTGGGCGCCGGCGTCGGGGGGGTGTTGCAGGTTTCGGCCGCGACCGAACACGCGGACGGTGCATTGGGGAAGCCGCCGTCGATGCGGGCGTCGTAGACATCTGGGAGCAGGTCGACGTCGGCAGGGACCAGCGCCGCGGGCGTTTCGAAGTAGACGTCCTTGCCGGAGCCGGTGATCATCGCCCCATTGCTGCCGCCCCTCGCCGCGCCGGTCGAGATCAGGCTCACCTGACCCTTGACGTGACCGTCTTCGGGTTCGCCTTCACTCCAGAGGTAAGAGTCCGGTGCCCGGTTGCCGTCAAGTGGGCTCAACGCCTCTTCGGTGTTGAAGACGATCTTCGATCCGTCGTCGGAGATGGCGCCGCTCGCTGCTGGACCGGCCGCAAGGATTCTCGCGTCGAATTCGCCGTTGCCACCGGTTCCGGAGACGGCGGTCGAGACCCGGGTCAGTTCATCGGAAGCGAGGTCATAGCGGTAGGCGTCCCGCGCCGTGTCGTTGTCGGTGACGACGAGCCGCGATTTGGTGACGAACAGCAGATCGCCACCCGAGGGCGTGGTCTGGGCGCTCAATTCGTTTTCGGCCAGAGCCCCGATGAAGGTCGTCTGTCCTGCCGGGTGGGCTTCGTCCTGGCGCCAGACATAGAGGTTGTTGTTGCCCGCTTCCGGCGTCTCCCCTAGGGCATCTTCGTTGTCCGCCAGGATGCCTTTGGCGAGGAAATACACGGTCTTTCCATCCGCTGCCGCCTGCACGAAGCCCTCGACATCTGCACCGGTATCGGCGCCTGAAACCAAGGTGAGCGATGGGCAGGGATTGGCCAAGCCGACCGGCGCGACTTCGGTCGGCGGGATATCGCAGGCATAGAGATCCCTGGTTTCGTCGGTGTCGGCGTTGACGAGCTGCTGGGTCGTCGAGAAGAACACCCGTGAGCCACTCGGGGTCGAGTGCTCGAACTTGACATCGGCGGGAGCATTGCAGGCGCCACCGGGATCCCCGGCCAGCCGGGTGCACTGTGATCTCGACAGCTCGTAGCTCATCTGCGATCCCGGCATGCCGACACGTGCCCAGATCTGGTTGTTTTCGAAATTGGGAACGAAGTCGGAGCCCGGGCTCGCTTTGCAGCCTCGTGAGACGAAGACCAGCACCCTTCCGTCGCCGGAGACCGATTCACCCTGATCTTCCTGCACTTCGCGTCCGCTGCCGAAGAATCCACAATTCGTCGCGGGTTCTCCGGCGTTGTTGAGATCAACGCGAACGGATGCGTTATCGCCGAGGCCGCTGAACTCGTGGATGCCCGGGCCCAGCTTCCCGAAACTCTGGAACAGGCCTTGGTAAAACGAATGCTCCAGGTCATTCGAAGCACCGATGAACAGGTAGCTGAAGGCCCACTGCTCATCTTCAACTCGGCTGGCCTGCGCTATGTGCCCATCCGCGTATCGGAGGTGGAGACTTTCACCTTCTCCCAACCTCGTCAAAACAGCCAGCTCGGTCCGTTGATCTGGGGCAATCTTCAGAGTCATGGCGGATTGGACTTTCAGCGGATCGGACTGCAATGACCCGGTGGGCCCATTGCGGTTGGCGATGGTTTCCCAGCCGGTGGAAGTTCGGGTGGCGAGATAGGGGTTGATGAACACGCTGCTTGAGCCAGATCCAGCGATGTCCGGCGCCGCGGATGCGTACCGCACGGTGGTGCCTTCGCCGTCGCTGAAGAAGCCCCCCGCGACCGATTGCGAACCGTTCCCAAACAGGCTCAGGTTCGCCGCGAAGCCGACCTTGAAGGGAGAGCTGACCATCTCGTAGGCCCGGCATTCGGGCAGGGCGCCGGAGCTGTTTTCTTCCCGCAGCTTGTCGTTCGGGCAGGGCGGCCGTTTTTCCGCAGCCTTGGGGATGAAGATGCGGTCTTGGGTGACGTTGGTCCCTCCCGCGCCGGTCGCCACGATGCGGAAGTGGTAGGTGGAACCCACGGTCAGGGATTCGAGGTGGGCTTCGACCGAGACCGGATGGAGGGTGCCACCCTCTTTTTCGGTCGAGATGCCGATCCCGTCGCCACCCGCCAACGGGGTGGCGCCATTGCTGCCCTTGATCGGCTCGACGTTGGCGCCGGCGAGCGGGCCACCGGAGAAGGTGACTTTGTAGGCCCCAGCCGTGCCGGACACGGTGACGCCGTTGGCTCCGATCTTTGAGAGCGCTCGCAGCGCGGTCTGAACTTCGGCCGCCGTCGCGTTGTAGGGAAGGTCGGCCGTGGTCTGGCCGCGGAACCCGAGTTTGAACTGGCCCGAGGTGGCGGAGACGTTGACCACCTGCACCTCGTTGGGCCCTGAGGGGTTCGGCAGGCAGATGGCTTCGTAGGTGTTCGGGTATGTGGCGGTGGTCCCGTATTCGAACTTGCAACTCGTCACTTTCGTGTTGTTCGAGTCGACGACTCCTTCCAGGAAGTAGCCGCCCTGGCCGTCCGACGCTCCTGCGGCCGAGGTGACGGTGGGGGCAACGAGCGGCGTTTCGAATGTCACGGTCGACGATTCGGCGCCGTAGTAATCGTTGTGGGCGACCAGCTTGACTTCGTAATAGGTATTCGCGTGGAGTTCGAGGGCTTCCAGCGAGATCGCTTTGCTTCCTTCTTCGCCCTGCACCGTGCCTTCGTTTCCGGGACATTCTGGAGTGCAGACGAATTTCCAGTCGGTTTTATAGGCGGCTTTCCCAAGAGCGTCGAGCGGCCCGGGGGGAGCGTTGGTATCGACAACACCAGAGAAATGCGCGGTGTTTCTGGTGGCGTCCGTCACCGGGTTGACCGTCAACGACGGGGTTTCGAGTTTCCTGGTTTTTACCGTCGGATACGGTTCTCCCGGACCCGGCGACCGGTGCGGAACATGGTCGTTGTTGTCTTCCGCGATGAGCCGGTACTTGTATTCGGTATTGGGGACCGGCCTGAGTTCGCAGGTGTGGAAAATGTCCGAGAAGGGGAATTCATAGGAGAAGTACTGGCGACCGGGGCCGTGAGAGACTTCGTAGTAGCCGCACGGGGTCCAGTTTTCGGTGCCGACTTCGGCGATTTCGAACATGAAGTACAGATTTTCATCTTCGGCGCCGATCCCGTACACGAGGCTTCCGAAGAACGTCAGGGTGTCATAGCCGGCGATGGTTTTGGCCGGTTCGAGCAGCGCTTCGGCGTCCCCTCCGGGGACGGTGGTGAACGTGGTCACAACGGGTTCTTTGGTGGACAGGCCGCCCCCGTTTTCGGCGGCAATCCGATAGTGGTAAGTCACTCCCGACCTGAGCCCCTGGAGTGTCGCGGTGACCGGGGTCGGGCCCGCCGTTTTGAGGGGCACCACGTTTCCGTATTCTTCGCGCGGAGTCTGGTCACAGGGGCTTCGAGGGGCGTTTTCGAACCCGTGTTCCGTGAACTGGGCCTGGGTGACGTATTCGGCGAAACAGTAGACGTCGAGAGCGGGATCGGTGCCTGCCGGGCGTTCGACACTGCCGGACACTTTGGCGGTCCGGTAGGCGATGTCGCTCGCTTGGTTGGCACTTAGCGCGACGGGTTTGGTCACCCGAGGCTGAGTCGTGAAGGTGGTTTCTTTGACCACGCTGCCCGGGGCGGAATTTTCGGCGATGAGTCGCACGTGATACGTGGTGGCGAATTCAAGGCAGGGGCCGTCGTAGTTCGGGTAGGTTTCGTTGCCAGTCGGATGGACGCACCCGACCCGGGCGGTGACGGTCTTGTCTACCCCCGGTTCTTTGACCGGATTCGGAACGCAGGGGGCAACCGTGGCGCCTTCGAAGCCGGTCGCCGTGAACTGGGTGTTGGTGACGTATTCGTAGCGGCACTGGACATCAAAGGAGGCATCCGTGTTCGACGGGCGTTTCACATTGCCGCTGAGTTCGGCGGAGGTGGAGAAGAGTTTGGGGGGAGCGGATATCGAGACGTTTTCGGGCGGATCGACGTAGAGGGTGGTGAATTCCGGGTTCGGCCCCGGAGCAAAGACGCCGTTCATCTGAAAGCGAAGTTTGTAGGTCGTGCCACCTTTGAATCCGGTGAGTGTCACTGGAAGCGGCTTTTCTTCAGCTGGCCCGAAGATCAGGCTCGAAGCCCAGGGCTGCCATGTCGTCCCGCCGTCGGTCGAGACTTCGAATGAGAAGAAGCAGAAGCAGGCTTCGTCCGTCGTCACCACGGCCTTCGTCTGAACGGAGCTATAGGAAACGTTGGTGACGGGTTCCAGACTTACGGTGGTGGTAGCGCTGGCGGGAGCGGCCACCGCGAGGAGGGCGATTACGGCGAGGCCGGCGACCAGGGCGAGCTGACGACGGCGGGATGAGGAGGCACCACCCTTGCCGGCCTCAGTCGATCCCGCGGACGATGCCTTCGCTTGCTGCCTCAAGAGAGGGTCTCCTTGCTCGTGGTGTGGCGATGAGTTCGAAGAGGGTGAGCAGCCGCGAAGCGCTTCAACCGCCGAGGTACAGCTGGCCCCGACGCGTTGGAAGTCACTCGCGCTGCTCATGCGGTCCCGAAGTCCTGGGAGAACCAGGGATGCCGTTTGGTGGGAATGGCGGCGCCGCGCCCCCTTGGGGCTGGACATGCCTGCCGATCCGAAGTCAGTACTCACTGACGTATATCTCCTCGTCCTGGGACCCCTGCCACCCGCGCTCAAGGCTCTCGCGAGAGGGTCCGTTTCTGCAATCCCAATCCACTCCCAAAGTGGACGAGAAGCATGGAAGCACAGATCTCAGAGGAGTGCAAGGCAGATTTTCTGAAGGTAGGTTTTGTTTGAGAACAAAGTCCTACTCGGCTCTGGGACTGGGAAACGTGACTGGGTATAAACGGTGGAGGGCCGTGCGCGGGGGGCGGCGGTACCGGAACCCCGGCCAGGGACACGCGGCTACGCTGAGCCGGCGGCGAGGCCGGCGGCGCGCTTCGCCCCGAGATAGGGACTGAGGATGAAGTCGACGAGATCCGGCAGGAGGTCGGGCAGCTTCTCGGTCTCGCCGGCCATGATCGAGCGGGTCGCCAGGGAGATCGCTCCGCCGATGATCGAGCTCTCGGCTTCGGGCAGCAGGGCGTCGGGATCGGCCAGCTCGGAACGGCCGCGGGCGACAGCGGGCACGCAGGCGAGGACGGCCTCGCGGAAGCGGATCGCGATCGTCGGCGTGGCGCTGACCGACTCGAGCAGGCAGAGGCGGGCCAGGTCGGGCTCGGAGGCGAAGAAATCGAGCACGGCCCGGAGGCCGGCGATCACCTGGTCGGGCCAGTCGGGCTCGCGGGCGGCGGCCTCGGAGACCAGCTCGGTCAGATGGTCGAAGACGACGTCGAAGGCGGAGAGGAAACAGTTCTCCTTCCCCTCGAAGACCTCATAGAAATCACGGGTCGAGACCGAGGCGTACTTGACCACCTCGGTGATCGTGGTGGCGCGGTAGCCGCGCTCGGCGACGACGTGGGCGATGGCGGCGAGCAGGCGCTCGCGCTGGGAGTCGAGGATCTGCTCGCGGCTCAGGCGGTGGTGGCCGCCGGGCAGAGGTCCGAGCTCACCGGGGTGCTCCCCTCCCCCGTTTCCATCACCATCGGGCACAGGCGGAGACTATCCCGCCCGACCGCGCGAACGAAGCCGCGATCAGGCGAGGGCAGGCTGAGGAGTCTGGGTGGTCGCGCGGGCGATGCGGCTGGCCTCGGCGGGGCCGAGATAGGTGCGCAGCACGAGCTCGAGCAGTACGGGCAGGTAGTCGTTGAGCTCCTCCGCATGGCCGACGATCAGGCGCTCGTAGGCGGACCAGACGACGGAGCCGGCGAGGGTTTCCTCGATCGTCTCGGGAAGCTCGGAGCCGCGCGGGTTGAGCTCGCGACCGGCGCGCAGAAGCGGCACGAAGGCCCTGATCGCCTGCTCGTAGCGCTCGGTGATCGCGGGCCCGACGGTGGGCGACTCGACGATCACGGCGCGGGCGATGACCGGCTCGGCGACGATCTGCTCGACCAGGGTCCCGATCGCGAGGACGACCTGGTCCGCCCAGGGGAGTGGCTCGGCGTCGAGGCGACCGCGGATCGTCTTCTCGGTGTTGGAGAGGACGGCCTCGAAGAGGGCGATGTAGCACTCCTCCTTGCCGTCGAAATGCTTGTAGAAGGTCTTGAACGAGCAGTGCGCGCGCTTGACGATCAGCTCCACGGTGACGTCGGCGTAGCCGCGCTCGGCGACCAGCTCACCGACTGCGCGAAGCAGCCTGCGACGCTGATCGGCATGGGCGTGCGTGCGCGTAACTGAGGCCGGCGGTTCGTCTGGCGTGATTCGTGAAGCCCGTCCCGGTAATGCGCGCATGAACATGACGATACCGCGAGGTGCGGTTCAGTTAAAGGGCTGGGCGAGAAGGTGAGGGCCTGAAGGGCGATTTCCAGGCGGCAATGGGGCTGCAATGGGGTTTGTGCCCATAAGAACAGTTGTCTACTGCCGTACGGACCCGGCGGAAGGACGTTCGCGAAAGGCCCCATTCCGCCCCGCAGGAGGGGCTGTCTTTTTCTGGAGGGAGTAGTAGCTTTTCGCCTCGTGTTGGCGGGGAACGAACGTGACGCGCTGCTTCGAGTGGCGAATCAGCTGAGCGAGGAGCTGGGCTTCGCCGCGGGCGAGGAGATCCCCAAGAGCTACGGCTCGGTCAACGCGGAGAACAGGGCGACGACCGACATCCTCAACACCGAAGACGAGCAGTTGGTGGCGGGACTGCGAGAGGGCCTGGCAAGGGTCGCGGCGGCGCTCGAGCGGAGCGTCGATAGCAACTCCGATGGCGCCATCGGCGCCGCCCTCGATGGCAGCGAGATGGTGATCCGCGGCGAACTGCTGCTCGGCAACGAGGAGCGGCTGCCGGGGCTGCTGCCCAGCTTCGTCTTCCTGGTCGCGCTGCCGGTCGTCGACCAGGACAAGGCGCTCGAGCTCTCGAAGCGGGCGGCGCTACTGGTCGAGGAGAAGCCGGCCTGACGGCAGGACCCGGTTCCCGCCGGCCGACATCCGGGTAGGCCCTGGCTATGGCCGATTACGAGATCGTCGACGGGACCGACGCGGACGACGCGTACGCCGGCACCGACGTGCCCGGTGAGTTCCGCAGCCTCACCGATGCGCTCGGCGCCCGGCAGCTCGCCGCCACCCTGATCCGCATCCCACCCCACTCCGACTTCGAGCAGGGCAGTGGTCACTTCCATGACGAGATCGAGGAGATCTACCTGGTGACCCGCGGCCTGCTGACGATGCGCTTCGGCGAGCAGGTCGAGGAGGTCCCGGCCGGCTCGGCCGTGCGGGTCGCGCCGTCCACCGTCCGCTCGCATCGCAACCGCGGCGACGAGCCGGTGGAGATCTGGGCGATCTCCCAAAAGCGCGAAGACGGTGACGCGACGAAGGTCGAGGATTTCTGGCCGGCTTCGCCGGAGGCCAGCCAGGAGCGCTGAGGTGGCCGCGGAGATCGAGCGGAAGTTCCTCGTCAGCACGCCGCCCGATTGGACCAGCCACGAGGGCGTGCGAATCGAGCAGGGCTATCTCGCGATCGGCGAGGAGGCCGAGGTGCGACTGCGCCGGGCAGGCACGGCGTTCCTGCTCACGGTCAAGCGAGGCCACGGCGAGGTTCGTGAGGAGGTCGAGGTCGAGATCGAAGCTGATGCCTTCGAGGACCTCTGGCCGCTGACCGACGGTCGCCGCCTGGCGAAGACCCGGCGGGCGGTGGCGCTCGAGGACGGCCTGACCGCCGAGGTCGATTTCTTCGGCGGCCCTCTGGAGGGCCTGATCGTCGCCGAGGTCGAGTTCGACTCCGAGGACGCCGGGCGCGGGTTCGACCCGCCGGATTGGCTCGGCGAGGAGCTGACCGGCGACCGCCGCTACGCGGGGCAGAGCCTCGCCGTCGATGGCGCGCCCCGGACCGGGCGCAGCACCGGCTCCCCGTACCGGCTGAAGCGCAAGGAGAGCGTCGCCGACGGCAGCCGCCGCATCGCCCTCGGCCGGGCGGCGAGGGCGCTGGAGCGCCTCGACGAAGCGGGCGCGGACGGCAACGAAGCGGCCCACGGCGTGCGCAAAGACCTGAAGAAGCTGCGCGCGGTCCTACGGCTCGTCCGCGGTGGACTTGACGACGACTTCTACCGGGCGCATAACAGGCGCTTCCGCGATGCCGGCCGTCTGCTCTCCGAGGCACGGGACGCTCGGGTCAAGCTGGAGACTCTGGCCGAGCTTGGGGAGCGCTATCGGGACGAGATCCCCGAGCAGCCGTCCTCGCTCTGGCGGGGGATGCTCGAGGGCGAGCTGCGGCAGGCGGCCGAGGAGGGTGATCAGGAGTCCGGCGCACGGGCGCAGGAGGCGAGGGCGTCGATCGCGGCGGGCATCGAGGACTTGGCCGAGTGGCCGATCCACGGCCACGGGTGGCGGCTGCTCGAGGGCGGGCTGCTGCGCGGCTACCGCGAATCGAGGAAGGCGATGAAGCGCGCCCGCTCCTCGGGGAGGGCGGAGGACGTGCACGAGTGGCGCAAGCGGACGAAGGACCTCTGGTACCACCTGCGGCTCCTGCGAAACAGCTGGAAGCCGGTGATCGGAGAGCTCGCCGACCAGGCGCACGACCTCACCGATCTGCTCGGCGACCACCACGACCTGACGGTCCTCGCCGAAGACCTCGACTCACGCCGGGCGATCAGAGAGCAGGAGCAGATCCGGGGCCTGATCGAACGACGCCAGGACGAGCTGCTTGAGCAGGCGTCGCAGCTCGGCTCGCGCCTGCTCAGCGAGAAGCCGAAGGCATTCCGGCGCCGGCTCAGGGCCTACTGGGACGCGTGGCGCTGAACAGGGCGACGGCGCCACGCACCTCGAGCGCGTGATCTCCAAAGTGGCGCGCGAGAATCGTCTCGAGGTCGGCACGGCGGTCACCGAGGTTGGAGAGCGCGCCGCCGCGGTTCGCCAGTGGCAGGACGCGGCGTGAGAGGCCACTCTGCAACTCGGGGTCGCCGAGGATCGTGGCCCCGAACAGCATGCCGCTCGGGTCCAGCGACGACGCGGCGCTCTCGATCACGACCTCCTTGTCGAAGAGCGAGGTGCCAGGCAGACAGTGCAGAAGGTGGGTGATCGCGATCGTCTCGAACCCACCTCCCAGCCCCCACGGCTTGAGCACATCGCCCTCGTGGGTCGTCGGTGAGTAGCGGCTGATGCGTCGGGACGCCGCCTTCAGCGAGTTGGGATTCGCATCGAAGAGGGTGATCTCGGGCCGCTCGATCGGGAAGCGGCAGAGATCGAGGAGGAGGCCTGTGCCGACACCGATGTCCAGATGATGGGCGCTGACGTTGCGGTCGTAGAGGTCAACCATCGGCGCGCGCGGACAGCGCCAGATCACCGGGCAGTTGAAGCCGTAGATCAGCTGGTCGTAGATCCGGAGGAATGCGCTCGAATAGAGGGCCTGTCCGGCGTAGGCGGAATCGGAGCGATCCATGTGGCGACGATATCCGAGAGACAAACGGGCCCGGAGAGGTGGGAAAACCCCTCCGGGCGCCTCCGCTTGCTCACATCTGGAGCATCCGACAGGGAAGGCGGACGCTCCGTTGACTCAGGGTTGTCCTAGGACACGGCTAAGGATATAGAAGCATTTCCTGAAAGACAAGACCGTCTACTTGATCATCGCGCGGCGTGAGCGAGGCCGGAGTCGCGGTCGACAAACCGGAAATGTTCATAGAGGTCGGTGAAGCGCCCCTCGGCGAGATAAACGTTGTTTTCGACGTGGGCGACGGTGTGGCGGCCGAGGCGCACGGCGGCGACTCGGTCCGGAACGAGGCCGACCCAATGATCCTCGTCGTCGGGCTCGTGGTCACCGGGCTTAGGGCTCCCCATCGAGCCTCGGCCGAAGGCGATGCCACCTCGGACCGCATCCGTGGTGGTCGCCGGCGCCCCGGAGATCGTGCGGGGGTATGGGCCGGGCACTTCGAAGAGCTCCAGGTAACCACGACCGGGAACCACCCACAGGGACCGGCCCGCGGTGGCCGAGCCCTGGGCGAGCTGGGCGAGGCCGAAATTCAGGCCCCAGAGACTCTCTCCGGGCGGCTGGGGTAGCTCGAGAATCGCCTTGACCGCGGGGGGCAGGCCCTCGGCCGGAGTTCGCAGGATCGCGAAGGCCTGGCTCTGGTCGGGCTGGACCGCGGCGATCGGCGGAGATAGTGAGATGCGACCGGGGCTGGCCGACGGGGAGGCGATCTCCTCCCCCTGCCCGATTTCGGGCACGCCGGCCGCGACCCCACCGGTGAGCGCCCCCGCACCGGCAGGCGCCAGAAGCGCCAGGGCCAGCGGCGCGATGAGGAGCCAGATCCGTAGCTTCACAACAGCCCTACTTCTTCGGGGTGCAGGCGCGTGTGATCGTCGCCGGCCCCACCTTGGTCCCGTCGGAGAAGACGGTTTCGGCCTGCGCCAGGAAACTGCCGTCATCGCATTTGGCGACGAGGTAACCGTGCTTCTGGCCCTTGTAGGCGAAGAGTTTCTTCGGGAAGGTGAGGCTGAAGCCGGTGACCGAGCCGGCGTGATTGGCGATCACAGGAACCGAGGCGATCGAGTGGGTTCCGTATGGGCCCTTGTGCTCCTTGCTGACCGTGACCGTGGTGACGATCGCCGCCGACAGCGGGCTGGTCAGGAAGGCGTGGACGAGGATCGTCGTCTTGCCGCCGGCGATGCCGCCGTTGAAGGCGGTCAACTGGCTGTGGATCGGGATCGGTTTCGATTCCGGGAAGAGGACCTCGACGTCGGTAGTACCGGTGCCGACGATCGAGTCGGGACAGGCCTTCTTGGCGTTGACGGTGGTCTGGGCTTCGAGCTGCCCCGGTTTGCAGGTGGGGACGCCGCGGGCGTCGATCGAGCCGGCCTTGTCGGTGTCGATGACGATTTCCTGGACCGCCGGCGGGTGACTGCCATCGGCCGTTTTGATCGTCCCCTGAACCGTGAGCGAGACCGGTTCCTGCGAGGTCTTGGAGAGAACCTTGGGGGTGACGCCGCCGTTGATCGTGAGGATCAGGTTGCCGGCTCGTACGGTGACCGGCTTCTCGGCAGCGGCGATCGCAGCGAGGGAAAAGAGGACGAGGAAGGCTGCGACTCCGAGGGTGAACAGCTTCGTCTGACGTCTCACGCGGTCTCCTCTGCAGTGAGCCCCTGCCCTGAGGGCTCCGTTGGCTGATACACCCCACCTCCCCCCAGGGTGCCTGAGATGAAACCAAACTCTTCGCAGAAAAACAAGTTAGATTTCCTGAAGAAAGTCTGACCGCTCCTACGGCGTCACCGCGAGCCAGCCCGTGCGGCGGTCTTCAGCCGGATTCAGCCGTTGGCGCGGCAGCTCCGCGAAAGGACGGAGCTGACCTTTTCGGCGCCGAAGTTGAAGGTGGCGCGGGCGAAGTCGAAGGGAGCGATGCTGATCCCTTTTGGCGCCGGGCAGCCGGCGGTGACATAGCTGCGCCGCTCGCCGCGGTAGTGAAAGGTGCGGCCGAGGTTGAGCGAGAGGCCGGTGATGAAACCCCATTCGTTGCCGACGTTGGGCATAGGCGCGGTCAACGTGGTGCCGTAGTCGCCGCTGGCTCCAGAGATCGTGAAGGGGATCGTGTACGAGGTCGGGATCGGTTCGGTGCCGTAGACGTGGGCGAGTATCGCCGGCTTGCCTTTGTAGGTGCCGTTGAAGGCGTAGAGGGTTCCTTTGGAGGGGAACGGCGAGGCCTCTGGCTGCAGGACCGTGGAGGAGAAGTTGCCTTTGCCGACCAGCGAGGGCTTGCAGGAGCTGAGCGCACTGGCGGTCGAGCTGGGCTGAATTTCGTCGAAGCGACAGACGGGCAGGCCCTTCGTGTCGAATTTTCCGTGGCGGTTGATTTCGATCTGGATCTTGCGCAGCGAAGGCGGCGTCGCGCCTTCCGCCGGAACTATCGTGGCGCCGACCGCGACCCGCACCGGGGCCAGCCCCGTCCGCGGCAGCGAGTGCGGAGTCAGGCTCCCCTTGAAGATGACGCGGACGTCCTTCCCCTGGGTGACCTCGGTGTAGGCGGCGGGCGCAAGCAAGGCAAGGGCGAGCAACGCCAGGGCGGCGGCGAGCGCGATTGCCGGACGGCGGAGCGGGCGGGTCATCGGTTACCTCCGGAGTGGTGGGGGGCCCGCTTCGGTTTCTTGTTTTTCGGGCATCGGGTTTCGAGGTGTGGCTTGATCGCCTCGCCAAGGTTGTTCTGGCCGATCAGCCGGGCGTTGGCGAACTGCGGGAAGTTGCAGATGTTTTTTTCGTTCTGGATCAGGCCCTGTTTGCCGCCGTTCAGGGTCATCACGACCCTGCTGACAGGGGCATCGGGAAGACCGGTGAAGGTGGCGCGCAGGCTTTCGTGGACGGAGTCGATCTTGCCGACCACTTCGATGTGAATTCCGCCTCGGGCCTTGAGCGCGAAGACCATGTCGGGAAGCCCACCGCCGCCGGAGGAGCGCAGGTAGACGAGGCCTTCCAGCGCTTCGTCGAGAAGGGGCGTGAAGACCCTGACTTTGCCGTAGATCGAGTCTTCAGGGCAGGCCTGGGCGGCGAACTGCGCTCCCGTGCAGATGTTGCGCAAGTGTTCCTGGGCGATGAACTCGGTCCGGGGAAGGGTGACCGAGACGAAGTGGAGGTTCGCTTCGTTGGGAGCGGCGCGGTATTCCGTACGTAGCGACGGGAAGGCACGGCGCTTGAAGCCGGAGAGGAAACGGAACTTGAGCTTGGGTTTGAACGGCAGCAGACTGCAGTTGAGCAGCTGATACCGGTCGGTCGAGGTGGCGATCGGGTCGTCGGCGGGGCTGAAGAGGTCAGCCCCGGCACCGGTCAGATTGGAGACGACCTGACTCGGATCACAACTGGTCGGGTTGAGGGTGAAGTTCGGGCGATCGACGTGGACCCGGATGTCCCGTAGGTGGAGCGGGATACCCCGGAGGATGTGAGGGATCGGGTCCGAGCCGCTCGAGTCGATGGAGACCTGCGCCGTCCTCGGGTCGACGCGGATCGCGGAGCGTACGACGACGACGCCGAGATCGAAGGGGCCGATCAGGGCGGAATCGATGGCGACGGTGGAGATTGGAGAGCCGTGGTAGGGGCCGGCCAGGTACAGCGAGCCGGGAGCCCAGGCAAGCGTCCCCCCCACCCCGTAGCCGGCGGTGGTATGGCCGATCAATGACGCCGCAGGGCAACTCGGCGAGTCGAGCTCTTCCTGGGCGCCGTGCAACCCGATCCGGGCACGGGCGGCGTCGATCGCGGCCTCCGAGCAGAACGGGATGCCGCGCAGGTTGGCCAGCAGGCCCGGCGGCAGGGTCGCCGAGTAGGAGGTGATCTCCTGATCGGCGTCGGTGCGGGTCATGCGCAGGTCGAACGGTGTCTGTGCGGCGGCGGTCGGATTGAGCGAACCGGCGAGCAGGCCAGGAGCGAAGGGCGAGGAGCCGCCGGAGGGACAAGGGCCACCATCGACGCCGGTGTTGATCAGGAAGATGCTCGGTTCGTGGAAGACAGCCGGACCGGCCCACGATGAGAACTGAACATCCGTCAGGAAGCTGCCGCAGACGGTCGGCGAGACGAAGGTCGAGCGCTGGCCTTCACGGAGGGTGAGGTTGAAGTGGGTGTAGAGCAGGCGCGGAAGCTGCTCGAAGGTCGCGATCAGGCGCCCGGTATGGGGGTCGGGCTCGAGGCGTCCCCTGGATTTGACGATGATGCCGCGCCGTGGATTGCGGGCGAGCAGGTAGACACCGATCAGCGAGTCATAGGGATTCACGTAAGGGGTCGCGAGGTAGACCGAGCCGAGGACCGGTTCCGCCAACCCGAGTGTCCCTTCGACGGCGACGGTGCCGATTTTGGAGTCATTGGGGCAACCGGTACCCGGCTCGGACGTGGCGGTCTCCCGGGCGAAATCTGCTTCGGTGCAGGTTCCGAGGCCGGCGCCGAGGGAGGGATTGACGGTCAGCCCTTCAGGCAGGGAGGCGATCAGTGTGCTGAGCGCAGGGCGGGCGGTGCCGCCGGGGTTGAGAATGCCGCCACCGTCGTTGACGGTGAGGTTGACCGCTAGGCCCGTGCGGGCCGCGGCGGCGTCGGTCATCAGCTGCAGTTTCGGCGTGGTCAGCGGTTTGTTGCATTTTTCGACGGGAGGTATGGACGCGGTGTCGGAAGATTCCGCGCCCGTCCAGGCGGTGGCGGCGGCAGTGAACACAGGGGCGACGCCGCAAGGGGTGGTCGGCAGCGTCAAGTAGCTCTTGACCAGGGCACCGGGAGCCGGCGTTCCGTCGAAGACCATGCAATTGGAATACGAGCCGCCAGTCTGCTCGTTGAGGCAGTTGCCCCGCAGTGGATTATGGCCGGTCGGCGGCACCGGGTCCCCGGGTTTGAGCGGACCGCTCCCTTCCCAGGGAGCCCCCCAAATAGTCAGATCGAGACTGCGGGGGTCGAGTGAATCGGAGAGATTGCTGAGGTCGAGCGAGAGGTTGTCCGGTTCCGAGAGGTGGACGTCGAAGCGCATCGGCGCGCCGAAGGGGGCAGCCCCGATCGAGGCGACAGCGCCGAAGGGCGGGACGAGATTGAAGAGCCCGAAGCTGCGGGTCGCCGAGCCGGTGTGGACCGTGAGCACGCCGAGCTGGCTGGAATTGGAGCAGCTCTCACCCGAAGCGCTCGTTTCATAGGGGGAGGTGCGGGGTGTGGCGAATTCGGCGTCGTCGCATTCGTCGATCACTTCAGGGTTGACGAGGAAGCTCGGCGGCAGTGCGAGCTTGAGGTTGCGCAGCGGGGCGCTGCCGGAATCGGATTCCAGGTCGAGATGGGCATGAAGTAGCGCCGGATGCGTGCCAGCGACGGTAGCGGGGTCGCCGTCCGCCTTGAGGGCGGAGACGGTCAGGCCTTCCACCGCAAACGCAGCGTGCGCCTGGGGCGGGCCGGCGATCGATAGCCCGATCCCAATCGCGAACAGCGCTACGGCAATGCGTCCTGCTTTCGTGGCCCTCACTTCTTACCGCCCTTGCCCTTGCCCTTGCCATCGCCGCGATGGCCCTTGTGGGGGTGTTTCTTGTGCGGATTTTTCTTATGGACCACCGGATAGTGGACAGGCTGGTTCGGCGGGCCTTCGACCACGGCGGTGCCGGGAATCGGGTCTTCAGGAGCGGGCGGCGGCACCTGGCATTCATCGCCGGCGCATTCAGCCGCGACGGCGACGGGCGGGTTGAGCGCCTGGGTTCCCGGCAGCGCAAATGCCGCAAAGAGCAGAGGCAGCAACAGGAAGCGGGCGCTCCTCATCGATCGTGACCGAGACGAGACCTTCATTTGCCGCTACCTCCCTGTCGCTTGTGCTTGGCCTTGCCGCTCTTCCCGCAGTTGGCCTTGACCTTCGGGTTGAAGTTGTAGCCGCGCCCGTTCTGAGCGTCGAGGCTGACCGACGCTTTCGGGTTGGCGCAGAAGCCCGAAGACATTTCGATCAGTCCCTTGGAACGGCCAAACAGCTGCAGCTGGAACTTGGTGACCGGAGCGTCGGGGACCAGTTCAAACGTGTTCCTCAGGGCGCCCTTGACCGAGTCGGTCCTGCCTGCCAGGGCGACCTCGATCGGCTGGGTCGACGGCCCGCGCAGATCGGCGACGAGGTCGGGCAGTTTGTGGGCAGGGTTGGCCCGGAGGTAAACGTTGCCGTAGAGCGGGTAGTTGAGGATCGGCGTCGTCGCGGAGGCGTGTCCGTATATGGAGCCGGCGGGACACTGCTGGGCCGCGAATTGAACCCGGGTGCAGACGGTTTTGATGTGAGAATTGTCGAGGAAGGCAGCCGGCGGCAGGCTGACCTGTGCCCGGGCGAGGTTGGCGTCGCCCGCCCTCGGGGTATACGTGGCGGTGAGCGCCGGATGGCTGCGACGGTGCACAGGGCCGCGCAGCGAGAGGGCGAGCTTGGGTTTGAAGCCGAGCCGATCACATCCCGCCGCCTGGAACGGATTCGTGCGCGGCGCGATCGCACCGGTGCCGGAGGTCAGCGATGCGTTGAAGGCGAGGGGATCGCAGGAGGTGGGGTTCAGCGTGTAGTCGGGACGGTTGACTTCGATGCGGATGTCGCGAAGATCGAGCGGCACGCCGTGCAGAATCGTCGGTATGGGATCGGAGACCGCGGTGACGCGGGTGGTCTCCGGGTCGATCCGCAGGGCGTTGCGAACGACGACTGTGCCCAGGTCGAGGGGACCGGCAACCGCCGGGGTGACGACGACCAGGGAGTACGGCCCGCCCTTGTATGGCCCGGCGAAGTAGACGCGGCCCGTTTTTGTGTAGAACGGGTTGGCACCGGCGCCGGCGGCGATCGTTGTGGTGCCGACGAGGCTGGAGGCGGGACAGGACGGAGCCGCAATCTGGGCGGCCCCGCTGCCGAGGCCGGTTTGGATCGCCGCGATTGTCGCGTCGGGACAGAGGCTGACACTGCCGAGCTTTGCGAGGACACCCTCGGGGAGGGTGGCGCTGACGCCGGCGACTTCCTCAGTGCCGTCTTCGCGGCTCACGCGGAGTTCAAGCGAGCTGGTCGAGCCGGCCAGCGGGTTCTGGGTACCGGCTTCGAGCTTCGGGTTGAAGCCCGAGTTGGGACATTCGGTGATCTGGAAAGACGACTGTCGCTGGACGGCGTCGTTCCCAGACCATGGCGTCAGTGTGGCCTCGGTCGTGTAGCCGCCGCACGTCGGCGGTGTGCGAAGCACGGCTCGCGGGCCACCGAAGAGTGCGAAATGAATGTTGGAGAAGGGAGCCTGGGGGACCTGATCGAAGTTCGTCGTCACACGGCCTTCCGGACCCAGTTCGATCTCGGCGGCCTGCTTGATTCGGACGCCCGGCCCTTCGGCGATGAGGTAGATCGCGACCAGAGATTTGAACGGGTTCTGTTCCTGCGCGGCCAGGAAAAGGTCGCCTTTGAGCGGGCTGTTGAGCAGCGGCGTGGCGATTTCGACCGCGCCGATCTTTGAGCTGTTGGGGCAGCTGACGGGATTGTTGTCGAATTCGATCGGCGTCGCCCCGAGCGCGCTCGTCACTCCCGCCTGGGCCGGGGAACAGGCCTGACGACCGCCGGCTGCCGCCGGGTTGATCGCGAAGCCCTTCGGGAGGATGACCTGGGCCGAGCGCATATCCGCCTGACAGATCGCCGCTTCGACTTCGGCCGCACTCGCCTTCGGGTCCCAACAGTCACGGGGCAAGCCGATGTCGACCGCGAGGCCGCTCGGGCTGTCGGCACGCTCCGTCGTGGGCTGAGCGTTGAGTGTTGGTTCGAATGGGACCTGGTCGCAGCCTTCGAGGCCTACTTCAGCACCCCACGCCGTCGGCGGTTCGGGGAAGCCGGGCGCCGAGTGAGTATGGAAGGAAGATGAGACGAAATCACCGGGGTGCTGCCAGGAGTCCCCCCTGACATCGAACTGGAGCGCTTCGCCCGATGCCGTGCAGGCGGTCGGGGTGCGGAAGAACGCCTTATCGGGTGCGCTGCTGGGGCAGCTCGGGCCGCCTTCTCCACCCGCCATCCGCTCACCAGGACAGGATCGCAGCGAGTCATGGCTGGCATCGGACGGCACTCCCCAGAATTCAAGGGCGTTGCCGTCGAGGGAAAGGCCTTGTGAGATATCGGGCGTGTCGGTCACCGCTCGATAGTCGCCCGAGTCGGGAACCAGCTTGCTGTCGAACAGCTGGAGGGTGCCGGCGAAGGTGGCCCCGAAGCGCGCCGCGACGCCGGGCGGCGGCACCATGTTGTAGAGGGAGAACGGACCGATTTCAGCGAGGTTGATCCGCAGATAGATGACTCCGATCTGCGAAGAGCTGGGGCACAACGGCGCCGGTGTGACCTGGCCGACTTCGGCGGTATGTGCAAGCTGGCTCGCGGTGCACTGATCCACCCCCGCGAGACTTCCCTGAAAGCCCGGCGGCAGCGTGACGGTGACGTCCTTGGCATCCTCGACCGGTTCCGGCACCCCACCGAAGAATTCGGCGTTGTTAAAGGTGTTGTACTGAATGAACGTTTTGAAGGAATATGGATGAGCGCCGGCCTGAGTCAGCGGGGAATTGTCCGGTTTGCCGACCAGGCCGTTGAAGGTCCCGAAGCCGAAGCCTGTGCCCTGCCACCCCGCTGCCGTCGCCGGACCGCTGGCGTTGGCAGCGACAAGGCGGTAGTAGACACCTTCGCCCACGAGCGGGATTTCGGCGCTGACCGAGTGCTGCGCGGAATCGTCCGGCACCTGACCGGGTCCGCTGATCGGTGCTCCGCCGGAAGTTGAGCAGTCGACGCTCTGTGGGGTCTCGCCGGGGAAGTTGGCGCCGCCACCCACGATCCGCGCCTTCACGTATTCGAACTCACACTCGGTCAGCGTGGAATCGGTGCTGACGGTGCCGACCGCAATTCCGACGCTAGCCGTGCGATCACCCGGATGATCGTTGCGAACCGTCGGCACGGCCGCGCTCGCCACGGCCGCGGTCGCTCCAAGGACAACGAAGGCGCAGAGCGCAGCAAGAGTCGCCAGCCTCGGAATGTTCAGAACCGGCGCCCTCATCGACCCGCCCTCCGCTTGCCGCTCGCTCTCTTGTGCTTCGCGCGCGCCTTTTTGACGCAGCGGCTCTTACCGTGCTTGGTGACCGACTTGGACCCCTTGGGACAGTGACGGGGGGAAACGGGATTACCGGGCTTCGGCGAGGGCGAGGCGATCCGCGGTGCGCTCGGCGCCGGCGGCGAGGACGGTAGGCAGGATTCGCCTTGGCAGCCTGCCGGGACTGGCACCGGTTCAGGGAAGCCGCCGTCGACGCGGGCGTCGTAGACATCGGCGTTGTTGTCCGTGTCCCAGCCGACCAGCTGCTGGGTGGTGACGAAGAAGGCGTTCCGCCCATCGGGGCTGGCGTCGAGAAAGACAGCTCCCTGCGAATCGGTGCCGCTCGAGATCAGATGAATCGATTCGGACTGCACGTCGTACTCGTATGCGTCGGTGTTGCCGTTCGTGTCTTCAGGAACGAGCGCTTCACCGGAGGTGAAGAAGACGTGGTTCCCGTCGTTGGAGAGGGCGTTACTGAGGTGCTGGACCATCGGGTTGACCGTGTTGGAGAACCTGGCATCGGTGAGGGCGTCGGCCGTGGAGACGTCACTTTCGGGGTTGCAGGAGACACAGATGATGCGGCCGGTGTCGGCGCTGTAGAGGTAGAGCATCCGGCACGGCTGGTGGGCACCGATCGGGCTCGGCTCGCCGATCGGCGAGGTGTTGCAGAGGAAACCGCCATTGTTATGACCGGCGAATCCCCCTCGACCGGTGAACGAGCCGCTTTCTTCGGACATGAAGAGAAGCGTGCGTCCGTCTGGAGTGATCCGCGAGCTCAGGTTTGCGAGGGGAGTGGCGAAATTGGCACCCGCCACCGAGTTGGAGGCAGGGGTGGCGTCGTTTTCGCCGAAATTGCCGATGAAAGACACGGATCCGTCGTGCCATAGGTAGAGCCCGTTGCGCTGACCCAATGGTTCGCCCTGAACGAGCTGACCGAAAGCGGTGAAGTACACGTAATGGCCGTCGGCGCTGATCTGGATTACCTGTTTGGCTTCGGCTTCGGTTGACCGGCCGGAAAGCAGGGTGAGTCGATGGCCGACTGGTTTGTCGACCTCATACATGTAGAGGTCGGTGCTGAACGGGTCTTCGTCTTCATTGACGAGGGGCTCCTGCGTAGTGAAGAAGATGCGCGAGCCGTCGGGGGTCATCGCCTGGAACGCGGCGGGCCTGGGTTCGGTGGCCGGCGTCCGCTCTGAGGCGTTGATCAGGTAGGAGACATTGCCGTCTTCGCGCATGTAGAGGGCACCTGTCGCGTTAAAGAGGACACGGGAACCGTCGGTCGAGATCGTGTTCTCCGAATAACCGCCGCTCCTGACGTGTATTTCCTGATAGAGAGCCGGCGAGGCTTCGGTTGCGACACAGGGTGTTCCGCCGCCGTCGTCGCACTGAGTGTCGGAGCCGGTGGGAATACGCCCGACGGCGCGGACACCGTTGGCGTCGCTGTATTCGAAGTATTCTCCGGCGTAGTTGGCGGTGGGCGTTCCGTTGGTGGTCAAGTTCCAGGGTGACTGGAAGAAGACTCGACTGAGATCCCGCGAGGCACCGACGTAAGCATTCTTCAGCGTGCGTTTCGTATAGGGATCGGTAGGGATCGTCGTTTTGGAGCCTGTGACGAGCTGAGCAGAAGGATCTTGAGAGTCGAGGTTTTCGAGGCGGTAGAAGTTGGTGATTTCGGAGACTTTGGGGTCGGGATCGCCGGGCAGCGTCGACCAGGAGCGATAGACCGCGCCTGTGAGTTCGGGGTTGAACGCCTCGAAGCCAGGCAGGTTTCCGTTGCCGCCGGCGATCGCGTCTGGTGCAATCACGACCGGGGAGACGTTGTGCGAACTCCAACCGTTGGTCCCGGACACGCCGGTGCGGCGGGCGACGTACTGTGCGCTGGCCGTCGTTCCGCGGACGTCCCCGAATCCAGCACTGGTGATGTATGCGAACCCGTTGCCCGATGTGGAGGAGTAGCTGAAATGGCTTTCAGCCTGAGCATCCGCACCGTTTTTCCCGTTCGTCGGACTGACCAGCTCGTACGCCCGGCAATCGGGCAGCAGGGAGCTGCCGGGCATGCCCTGGTTCGGACAGCCGGATTCTGGTCCGCCCGTGGTGAATTCACGGTCTGGCGTTTCGACCTTCCCGGACGGGTTTTCCGCGACCAGACGGAAGTGGTAGGTGGTTTCCGGCTGAAGGCCGCTGAGTGACTGGGTGACGTGCTTGGTGCTGGTGCGGTAGCCCCCCTGCAGGACCGTCTTGATGCCGATTCCACCGGGGAGGGGATTGGGCCCGTTTTCAGCGGTCAACGATTTTACGTCGGTGTTGGCGAGCGCGCCGGTGAAGGTGATCAGGTATTCGGAAGAGCCGGAGGCGCCGCTGACTGAAACGTTGCCCGTACCAATCGAGGAGAGCCCCTCGAGAGCGACCCGAATCGTGGTGCTAGTCGGGTTCGCCGGAAAATAGCCCGTCGTCTGACCATCAAAGCTGAGACTCCATTCCCCTTCCCCGGTTTCGTTGTAAGGAGGGCTGATCTCCTGAATCTCGTTGAACCCGGAGGAGGCGTGGGCGGTTGATTCGCAGCCCGAGACTTCGCAGTCTTCCGTGCCCCATTCGAACCAGTAGGTCCCGGGTGCGTTGCGGGTGTCGACCACTCCGTCGAGGACGGCGGTTTCAGATCCGATTGGGTGCGGGTCATAGGTGTTGACAAGTGGCGCTGCCTGTGACGTCGCGAAAGTGCCGGCGGCGACCGCTTCGCCAGGGCCGTCGGCGTTTTCGGCGACGAGGCGGAGGTGGTATGTGGTGTTCGCCTGCAGTTCGGTCAGCTGGCCGGTGATGGTCCCGGCGACGCTGGTGCTGCCGGTGGGCCCCGTAAGGGCACCGAGAAAGGGCGGGTAGGCGTTCTGGAGATTTTCGGAGTATGCGGTGTCGGTGAGGTATTCGAATCTCCAGCTCGTCGACTGACCTTTGGGGTCGACGCTTCCTTCTAGGTCAGCAGTTGTCGCGGTGAGATTCGAAGCGTTTTTGATCGTGACGTCCGGCGGAGCGGCGGCAGCCATGGCTGGAAGAACGAGAGCGACAACGGCCGCGGCGGCGACGATCAGGACGCCCGGGGCGGTACCGAAACGGCGAATGGTGGCCGCCATACGAGCTACTGCGCTCACGTTTGGTTCTCCCTCTGTCATGAGCCCCGCCTCTGCCAGCCGCTCCCAGCGACCCTGGTTGGACTCAGTTCCTGTGCGAAACAGACCGCTTCCCAAAAGCGGACGGACCGATTTGTAGCAGCTTTCTTTCTGTAGGGCAAGGGACCTTTCCTGAAAGGAGCGCATTCAATGCTCGAGGGAGCCGTAAACGCCACAGTGAAGCGCGCTCGGTCAGTCGCGGGCGGATCGGTGGGTCAGTCAGCTGAGGCCGCGACCGCGAGGGCGCGGGCATCCTCTGGCCCGAGATACGGGCTGAGCACGAATTCGATCAGGTCCGGGAGAAGCTCGGTCAGGGGGCGCTCGCCGCTGAAGACGGAGCGCGCCGCGATCGAGATCATGCCACCGAGGACTCCATCCTCGGTGGAAACGGGCAGTTGCCTGGCCTCCTTGCGCTCCTCGCGGCCACGCTCGAGGTACGGCGCGGCGTCGGAGATCACGTCGCGAAAGCGACTGACGATCGCCGGCGTCGCGGTGAATGGGGCGACCAGCGCGAGCCGGGCGAGGTTCGGCTCGGCGTTGAAGAACTCCAGTCCGGCCCGCAGGGCAGCGACGACCTGGTCGGCCCAATCGTGCTCGGCCGCCGCGGCTTCGACGATCAGGCCGCTGAGATGGGTGTGGACGATCTCGAAGGCGGCCAGAAAAGCCGCCTCCTTGTCGGCGAAGTTCTCGTAGAAGACGCGGTTGGCAACCGAGGCACGCTTGGTGATCTCGGTGATCGTCGTCGCCTGGTAGCCACGCTCGGCGACGAGCTCTGCTACCGCGGCAAGTAGGCGCTCTCGCTGGGACTCAGCGACCTGCTCGCGGGAAAGACCATGGTGGCCGCCAGGAAGCGGCCCGAGATCGCTCCCGGGCTCCGCTTCGGCATCCCCTCCTGCGGGCACACGAGCAAGATTATCGGCGGCGGGAGCGAGGGAGTGATCAGGCCGGGCTGGCATTGAGCGGGCCTCCCACCCCCCTGGCCGCCAGGAATGGCGCGATCGTGAGCTCCTCGGCCGCGGCCTGTGGCCCGAGGTACGGCAGTACAACCGAGTACATGAGGTCCGGCGCGAGACTCCACCACTCGGCCAGATCGGCGTCCCGACGGGCCAGGGCGCAGAGCTGCTCGTAGACGGTGCCGGCAATTGCCTGCGCGGTCGCCTCCGTGAGCGATGCCGGTGCCCCGGGCTGCTCTCGACCGCGGTCGATCAGAGCGACCATCTCTTTCATCGAGCGATCGCGGATCAACTGAGCCCGTTCGCCCGCAGTGAATGCATCGATCAACATGACGCGGGCGCGCGGGCGATCGGCGAGGAAGAAAACGGCCATCGCGGCACTCGTCGCGCGCATCTGGCGGCGCCAGTCCCCCTCAGACCCGACCGCGGCGAAGACGTGGGCGTGGAATTCCTCGCCGATGCGATCGAGCAGCGAGCAGAAGCAATCGTCGAGATCCGAGTAGTGGCGGTCGAACTCGCCGCGATCGATGCCGGAGCGATCACAGAGGGCGGCGAGGTCGAAGCGGCGGTAACCGTGCTCCCAGCAGAGCTCGATCAGAGCGCGATGGAGGGCGGGCTCCGGTGCTGGCGGCGAGACCACGTCACATCACCCTGCCCGTGACTCGGCGCGATTCGTGTCGGCGATGCGAGCTGCCTCGGCGGGGCCGAGGTAGGGGCGGAGCACGAGCTCGATCGCCTCGGGCAGGAGCTCGGGGATCAGCTCGCTCTCGCCGAGGCTCAATCGCTGGTAAGCGAACCAGAGGACAGAGCCCGAGACGGTGTCCTCCAGGGTCGCCGGCAGCGTGACCTCTGGCGGGCTGCACTCACGGCCGCGCCTCAAAAGCGGCGCGAAAGCGCGAGTGGCCTGGTCGTAGCGGGCGAAGATCTCCGGTCCGGCGGTCGGCGCCTCGACGATGCAAGCGCGGGCGATCAGAGGGTCGGCCGCGATCAGCCCGAAGAAGGTGCGCAATGCGACGGCGACCTGCTCGGGCCAGGGTCGCGGGTCCGCGAGAGCAATGCGGACCTGACTCTCGACGGCCGCCGTCGCGGTGTCGAAGAGCTCGCGGAAGGCGTCGGGCTTGCCGGCGAAGTGGTTGTAGAAAGTCTTATAGGAGACGCGAGCCCGTTTGACGATGAGCTCGACGGTGACGTCGTTGTAGCCGCGTTTGGCGACAAGCTCGGCGGTCGCCCGGAGGATACGCCGGCGCTGATCAGAGGCGGCGCTGGCGCGATTGATGCGGGGTGGGTCGACCAGAGAGGAACGCGAGGTTCGACCTGGCAGAGCGCGCATCGGCACACAATAGCGCTTTTCTTCCCAATGGAAACATGAACATACCAGAGGGTAGGTTCAATTTCCTGAAGATCGAGGGGGGCGTGGCGGCTCGCGGCGCAGCTCGGCGAGTGCCGCTTCCTCGCCGAGGTAGGGAAGGACGATCTCGTGCATCGCCTCCGGCATGGCGGCGTAGGCCTGATCCAAATTTCCGGCGAGCATCCCCTGATAAATGCGGAGGAAGATCGTGCCGGCAACCACCATCGCCGTGCCCGCCGGGATCGCCGCCGGGTCCGGGCTCTCCGCCCTGCCTTGGTCGATCAACTCGCAGATCCTGCCCAGATCGTTCTCGCGAGCGACACGCAGGCGATCGCCGCCGGAGACCACCTCTACCGTGAGATAGCGGGCACGCGGCTCGTCGTCACGCAGGAACTCGATAACCGCGGGGCCGAGGGCGCGCATCTTTTCGAGCCAGCCGGCCTCCGCATTCGTCGCCTCGCTGATCGCGGTGAACATCACTTCGAAGGCCTCCTCGTATGCGTCCAGAAAGCAGTCTTCGAGGTCGGAGTAGTGCTTATCGAAGATCGCCGCACTGCATCCGGCACGCTCGACAACCGCATCGTCTGTCACCTCGAGGTAGCCGAACTCCGCGGCCAGCTCGAGTGCAGCCCGGCGCAGAGTCGCGCGATCGGCCTCCGCTGCCGGTGACATCGTCGCCTCCCCCGTCGTCAGCCCGGGGCGGGATCGGCGGTGAGATCTTCAACCGCCCTTCGTGCCTTGATCTCGCCGAGATAGGGGCGGAGGACGAACTCGAGAATCTCGGGGCGCTGAGCGACCAGCTCGTCGATCTCATTGACGACGAGGCGCTGGTAGACAAACCAGGTGATCGAGCCGGCCACCGTGTCCTCGAGAGTCCCCGGGAGGTCATCGGCGTGGGCGCTCAGCTCGCGGCCCTGTTTCAACAGCGGGGCGAGGCCGCGGAGGCCCTGTTGGTATAGCTCGACGAAAACCGGACCGGCGGTCAGCGACTCGACCAAGCAGGCGCGCGAGGTTGCCGGGTCGGCAGCGATCAGAGCGAGCAGGGCGCGGAGGGCAGCGTCGACCTGGGCCGGCCAACCATCCCCAGCCTGCGCGGCGGCCTCGCGCATCGAGGTGAGGGCGAGGTCGGCGGCGCCGTCGAAGAGCGCCCGGAAGACCTGCTCGCGATTGCCGAAATGGGCGTAGAAAGTCTTGTAGGAGACCTTGGCCCGTTTGACGATGAGCTCGACGGTGACGTCGTTGTAGCCGCGTTTGGCGATCAACTCGGCGGTGGCGCGCAGAATGCGCCGCCGCTGGGCAAAGCGAACCTCGCTGCGGGTGATGTCGGCGGGGCGGGGCACCGAGCTGCGTGTCTCTCTTCCCGGCAGGGCGCGCATCGACATCACGATACCGGCGCCCGCGGGCCGTCCCGCAGCTGGAACGCTCGGAAATATGGGACAGCAGGCTCATTCCCGAAGGGAGTAGTAAGTTTCCCCGTCTTGACAGCTCGGCAAGACAGGGATCGCCTGCTGGAGGCGCTGGCGATCGTGACCACGGAGCTGGGCGGTGGTCAGAAACGAAGCGGCGGGCCAGCAGGGGGCAGTTGGCGGCGCGGCGAGTCGACCGGCGGCTTTCTCGACGACGATGCCGAGGCGCTGGTCCACGAACTCGGTGAGGCGCTGGCGCGGCTCGCCTACGCCAGCGCCGGCGGCGAGATGGTCGACGGGCCGAACGTCGACGCGGTCGCCGGCGCGATCGGCGGCGCCGAGATCCTGATCCGCAGCGAACTGATCGCACGGCGCGGACACAACCTCGAGAAGCTCCTACCCGGCTTCGTCTACATGGTCACCCTCCCCCACCTCGAGCAGGAGACCGCCCTGGCGCTCTCGCGGCGGACCGAGGAACTGCTCGCGCAGGAGCCGCCGGGGGTGGACTAAGGCTCGCGGTTGAGCAGGGACTCCGCTTGCCCGGAAGCCCGCAATGCCTCGGCCTGGCCCAGGGCCGGCAAGAGGACGAGGAAGACGAGACTCGGGAGCACCTGCGGAAGCAGGGCACTCTGGCCGGAGATGATGTGCCCACGGACGACGAACTCGGCGCCGTCCAGTGCACCCCGAAGGCCGACGGGACCGCCGTCGGATTCCCCGGGCCGCAGCCCGGCGAGCCGGGCCAGGCCGTCGGTCAACTCGACCACGAGCTGCTCGTCCTCCTCCGCGAGCATCCGCATCGAAGGCTCGCCACGAACGCCCGTCGAAACGGGGTCATCCTCTTCCTGTCCACGTTCGGCACACAGCTTGCCGAGGACCACGAGTAGCCGTTCTTGATCGACCTGGGTCAGAGATTGGCGCTCAGCTACTGCCGTTGCGTGCTCCACTCAGCTCTCCCGTTCCCTATGGTCGTTCGATGCCGATACACCGTATCAGCGCCACAAGCTCGATCCAGCGAGGTGGGTAGGTTGCTGGCGTGATGGAGCGTTCGCCGCGGGGGCGAGAGGGCAAACGCCGTGGGGCACTGAGCGCCGAGGCGATCACCGAGACGGCGATTCGGATCGCCGACGCCGAGGGGCTGGATGCGGTCTCGATCCGGCGGGTGGCCGCCGAGCTCGACGCGCGGCCGATGAGCATCTACGACCACATCCCGAGCAAGGACGACCTGTTCGCCGAGATGTCCAACGAGGTTATCGCCGGGATGCTCAGTGGGAAACCGTTGCCGCACCATTGGCGCGGGGCGCTGTCGAAGATCGCCCGACGCCTTTACGCCCTGCTCGTCGGCCACCCGTGGCTCGTCTTCATCCTGCCTAAATACCCGCGCTTCGGGCCCAACGCGACGATGCAGGCAGAACAGTTGGCGACGGCGATGGCGGGCTTGGGGCTGGAGCCGGATCAAATCTGGACGCTGGCCGGCACCATGAACGACTTCGTGCTCGGCCACTCACTACGCGTCGTGACCGCGCCACAGGGCGTCGACCTCGATGAGGCGATTCCCCCGGGCGACGTCGTCGAAGAGGAGCTCGCCGCGCTCCCGGCCTGGCTCCGCACCCGCTCCACCATGGAGCGATTCGAGTCCGGGCTGAAGATCCTGCTCGACGGGATCGAAGCCCAGCTGCCGGACCCCCCTCCCCCTCCCGACGACCGCTGACAGCGGGCGCGTCGGGCCGTGCGGCGCGGGTCAGGCCGGTGGGCTCGTCGAGCCCAGGACCTCGGCCTTCGCCGCCTCGAACTCCTCCGCGCTCAGCGAGCCGCTCGCCTTCAGCGCCGCCAGGCGCTCGACCTGGTCGACCTTCGTCTCTCCCGCCGGAGCCGAGGCCGCGGAGCGGCGTCCCGGAACCGAGGCGCGCACCCGCTCGCCGAGGCCGCCGAAGTCGGCGTCGGGGAACTCCGCCGCGGTCTGCCGGCGCAGCACCTCGGTGCCGAGCACCAGGAGGGCCGCCAGCAGGATCAGCCCGAGCAGTTTGTGGAAGGCGGCAACCGGCGCCCAGAGGATCAG
The DNA here is from genome assembly GCA_963836415.1 of uncultured Solirubrobacterales bacterium. Taxonomy (GTDB): domain Bacteria; phylum Actinomycetota; class Thermoleophilia; order Solirubrobacterales; family 70-9; genus VRUE01. The sequence continues at coordinate 142,528 of CAWIJE010000003.1, read as the reverse complement.
CGCGAGGAAGACGAAGCCGACGACCGCGTAGGTGGTGCCCGGCCGCTCGCGCAGATAGGGAGCGGCCTCCTGGCGCAGGTTGGTGGCGATCCGGGTCGGCCCTGCCAACCAGGCGGCGATGACTACGAGGATCCCGAAGCTGAGCGCCGAGACCGCGACGGTGACCAGCAGCGAGGTGCCGATGCTCCAGACCGCCTCCACCGCCGGCCTCACCGCTTCGTCGCCGGCGAGGGCGTCGGTGACCGCGGTGCCGGCGAATTTGCGCAGGACCAGGGCGAGCACCCCGGCGACGATGAAGCCGAAGCCGACCGAGCGCAGCGCCTGGCGACGGCGCGGCCCGGCCAGGTAGACCGCCAGCCCGTAGAGCAGCAGCGCCAGCAGGGTGAGGACGATCGGCAGTTTGCGGACCAGCTGGCTGATGTCCTGCGCCAGCGAGAGCTGTTCGGACTTGAGGATCGTCAGCTGGGCGGAGTCGTCGGGGATTTTCGTCGCGAGCTTGCCGGCGATCCCGAGCTGGCCGCTGCTTTCCGAGAGCAGGGCCTTGAGGTCGAGGGTGACTTCGCCGCCGCCGGTCGAGACCACGTCGCCTTCGTCGTTGAGGACCTTCAGCAGCGTTTCGTGGGCGCGGCGGTTGGCGGCGCTCCAGAGGCTTTCCGCCTGCGATGTTTCGAGCGCCCTTTCGGCCACCTGCGGGGCGAGCTGGTGCAGGCCGCCGGCCGCCGGCCCGGCGAGGGGCGCCAGTCGCGGCGGGAAGGACTTTTCCAGTTCGGCCTGGACGTCGACGTTGGCGAACAGTTCATCGGCGAGGTAGTTGGAGAGCTGGGTCTTCACCTCTTCGTTCTGCAGCAGCCGTTGGCTGGTGTGGACCCAGTTGTCGGTGTTGAGCGCCTGGCGGTTGACCCAGATCGAGAAGATCGCCAGGAAGGCGATCAGGGTGGCGAGGACGAGCAGGGCGCCGACGATGACGCGATGGCCCGAACCCCCCTCCCCAGTTGAGCCTTTCGCCACGATGCCGCGAGCTTATTCCCTCCCGCAGACATCGGTGCGGAGGATTCGGACGCAGAACGCAAACGACCCGGAGGAGCTTGGGATAACTCCTCCGGGCCACGACGTTTGCGATGGGGCTCGAGCCGCACAGGGAATGGACGGGCAAGCCCCGGCTGGTTCACCAGTAGAGAGCGCGAAGTTCACGCCGCTCGCTTTTTCAATTAGAACATCCGCATACCGATTTGTCAAATGACGCGCTGTGGTCGCGCGGACAAGCGCTGCTCGGCGCTACTGGCGAGCGCGACAGCCGCGGACCGATTCGGCGGTCAGTTCGTCGCCGTCGGCGAAGGCGTAGGTGGCGCGGGCGAACGAGAGAAAGCCGGCGGTAAATTGCTCGGGCACCGGGCAGGAGGCGTTGAGGTAGCTGTGCCGGGAGCCCTTGTAGGTGAAGTTCCTGCCGACGTTGATGCGGAAGCTGGCGACGTGGGGCCAGGTGCCGACCGCGCGCCGGATCGTCGTCACCAGAACCGTCTTGAAGGCGCCATCGCTGCGGTGGACGACGAAGGGGATGACGAAGGAGACCGGCGGCCGGCTGGTGTACGCGTGGACCAGCACCGCCCGGCGGCCGACCTTGGTGCGGCCGTTGAAGGCGAGCAGGTTGGCGCTGATCGGGAACGGCGCCTGCCCCGGGATGAAGATCTTGGCGCTCAGGTGCCCCGACCCGACCAGCGAGGGGCCGCAGCGTTCGGCGGCCTGGTAGCTGGCCGTCCCCCGCAGCCGGCCCTGGGGGCAGACCGGCAGGCCTTCCGCGTCGAGCCGCCCGCGCCAGCCGAGTTCGAGTTTCAGCCGGTTGACCCGCGGCAGCGGGGTTTCGTCGGCGGTCTGGATGCCGCCGGCGAGGTTGACCGCGACCGGTGCCTTTTCATGCCGGGGCAGCTGCCGCGGGCTGATGCCCCCGCGCAGCGAGACGATCAGGTTTCCCGTCTGCGAGCGCTCGGCGCCGGCGTTGGCGGTGAGCAGGGCGAATGCCGTGACGAGGAGGACGATCAGCGCCGAGCGCTTGCGTCGCCTCATCTCAAAAGCCGTACCTCGAGAACTTGAAGCTGCACCAGTTGAAGCCGAATTCGAGGGTGACGTTGTTGGCGAGGTTGCCGTTGTGGATGAAGCGCGCCGTCAGCCTCTGCGCCTTGATCGTGTGGCCGTGGCGGAGCTGCCCGGCGATCTGGTTCAGGTAATCCTCCTGGCGACCCAGGTAGACGAACCATTCCTTCAGCTTGCCGACGTCGGCAGCCGGGCGCGCGACCTTGCCGATCAGGTCGATCGTGCCGCCGAAGATCTTGGCCGCGGTGCCGAATTTGCCCGCCGCGATCGGGATCCGGCTCGGCGTGTGCACGTCCTGGCGCACGCCCTTCATCGCCTTCTGGGTTTCTTCGGCCCGCGGCTTGCAGACGCCCTCGAGCTGGCCCACGTATTCGTTCCGCGTCAGCGTCGTGCCCCCCGGCTCCGCGGCTGTAGGCGCCGGCACGGGTTCGCCTGCCGCGCCCGCGACAGCGGTCGATGCAAGTGCGATTAGAAGGGTCGCTGCCCCGGTACGCCAAACGATTCGGCCCATTCCCCAAGTCACCTCGTATGCAACCCGATAGCGCCTTACTAAGCGCGGTCCACGGCCCTAGACATTAGCGTTTCCATGACCATCCGGCGGTACATTTATGTTCCGAGATGGGGTCTTGCGGGGGCCGCAATTCGATCTCTCCCTCAGCTCGGAAGCACCCGGGCCAGCCATCTCGGGGTGCGCCAGACGCGCTCGCCGAGCAACAGCATCAGGGCCGGCAGGAGGACGATCCGGACGACGGTGGCGTCGAGCACGATCGCGACCGTGAGGCCCACCCCCATCTGCGAGACGGTCGCGACCGGGGCCACCGCGAAGGAGACGAAGACCGCCGCCATGATCGCCGCCGCGCCGGTGATCACCCCGGCCGTCTTCTCGAGGCCGAAGGTGATCGCCGCGCGGTGGTCGCCATCGCGGCCGTAGCTCTCGCGCATCCGCGCCAGGAGGAAGACCGCGTAGTCGATCGAGAGGCCGAAGGTGACGCCGAAGATCGCCGCCGCGCCCACCGTGTCTATATATGGGTGGCCGCCGAGCGGGTAGCCCTCGGGGATCCTGCAGACCAGCGCCATCACCCCGATCGCGGCCGCCACCGAGGCGAGGTTGAGGAGCACGGCGATCGCCGCCAGCAGCGGCGCCCTGAGGATCAGCAGCAGCATCAGGAAGCAGGCGATGACGACCGCGCCGACCACCAGCGGGATCCGCGCCCTGGTCACCGAGCCGTAGTCGTTGACGGTCGCCGCGCCGCCGCCGACGCCGGTCCTGAGGCCGGATCGCCGCGCGATCAGGGCGGCGTCGTCCTCCAGGCGGTCGCCGATCTGGCGTGACTCGGCGGTGTTGAGGCCGTGGTCGGAGATGATCAGCATCCGCGCCGCCTGGCCGCCGCCGCGGATGCTGACCGCCTCGCCGGCGAGCGCCCGCCGCCGCGGCGAGGCGCCTTCGAGGGCGGAGAGGACGAAGTATCCGGAGTCGAAGAGCCCGGGCGAGCTGCGCTTGAGGCGGCGGACGCCGCCGACCAGAGGCGCCGCCACCGCCGAGATCCGGACCCCCGAGCGCCGCAGGCCGGTTTCCAGCGGGCGCGATTGCTGGAAGCCTTCGGAGAGGCCGCGCTGGAGCGCGCCGGCGCCCCCTTCGAGCGCCGCCAGGCCGTCGGCGAGCCGATCGGCGCCGGACCCCAGTCGGCTGAGGCCGGAGGTCAGGCCCTGCGAGGCGTCCTCGAGCCTGCCGACGCCCTTTTCGAGGCTGCCGCCACCGGCCGCGATCTGGTTGAGCCCGCTGTTGACCTGGTTCGCGACGCCGCTCAGGTGCTTGACTTCGTTGCGGATCGAGGAGAGCGTCCGGGCCAGGGTCCGCGCCTGCCGCGCCTGCGGCAGCAGCGACGGGTCTTCGCCGGCGGCGCCGGCGAGTTCGGTCGCCAGCCGCCGTGCCCGCTTCAGCCCGTTGCGCCTCGTGGTCGAGAGCAGCGAGCGCATTTCGAGCGAGAGCGAGAGGCTGCCGACCGCGGTCTTGCGCTGCGCGTCGGCGAGTTCCTTCGAGCCGTCGGCGAGGCGGTCGATGCCGGCGCTCGCCCCTTCCCCCCCGGCGGCGGCACGTTCGAGCCCGGTTGCCAGCAGCCCCGCTCCCTCGCGGGCCCGCGAGGCGCCGGCGCCGAGCAGGGCGCTGCCGGCGGCACCGCGGGCGAGGCCGCCGCGCAGGCGCGTCACCCCGCGCGCCGCCTCGCGCAGGCCGGGACCGAGGCGGGAGAGGCCTTCGACCCCGTCCGGCCCTTCAGCGGTCAGCGTCGTGCCCAGTTGGCGCAGCGGCTTCGTCCCCTGGGCCACCGCCGAGGGCCCGATCACCGCCCGGATCCCGGGCTGGGCGGCGATCCGTCGCTGCCAGCGGCTCAGCAGGCGCAGGCGCTCCGGCGTCGTGATCGGCCCTCGCGGCGCCGCCGCGACCAGGACGAACGGCGCTTCCCAGCCGGGACCGACGGCGGCGTCGATCGCTTCCGCGCTCTTGCGGACCTGGTTCGAGCTGGGCAGCTCGTCGATGCCGGGCGCCGATGTGGTCAGAGCCAGGGCCGGCGCGGCAAGCAGCGCGATCGGGACCGCGATCACCAGCGCCGCCGCCGCCGGCCGGCGCAGCACGCTGGCGGCCAGCGCCGCCACCCGCGAGCCCGAGGCGCGCCCGGACGAGCGGCGGCCGACCGCGCCGGCGTTGACCCGCTCACCGAGCAGGCCGAGCAGGCCCGGCAGGGCACCGACCGCGACGACGACGCTGAGGATCGTCGCGATCCCGACCGTGACCGCCAGCGAGAGCAGCAGCGAGCCGGGTTGGACGTAGGCGGAGAGGGCGAGCGCGGCGAGCAGGGTCGAGCCGGCGAAGAGCGTCGTGCGGCCGGCGGTGCGGCGGGCGATCGCCGCCGCGGCGCGCGGCTCGTGCCCGGCGGCGAGCTCCTCGCGGAAGCGAGAGACGATCAGCAGCGAGTAGTCGACGCCGAGCGCCAGGCCCATCATCGTGCAGACGACCAGCGAGATCGCGTCGATCGTCATCACCGAGGTGAGCAGGGCGAGCACGCCGCGTCCGGCCAGCACGGTGAGGGCGCCGAAGGCGAGCGGGATCGCGGCGGCGACCAGCGAGCGGAAGACGATCAGCAGGACCAGCAGGACCAGCGGGATCGCGAGCAGCTCCGCCCGCTCGGTCGCGTCGACGGTCTCTTCCTGCAGCGCCCGGGAGACCGAGGCGAAGCCCGACTGCGTCGCCCGCAGCGGCGGACGCACCTGTCGTTCGAGCACGCGGTCGAGCTCGGGCACGGTGTCGCTCATCGCCGTCGCCAGCGGCACGTGGTAGTCGACGATGATCAGCGCGTTGCGCGGGCCAGGCCGCAGGGCGGCGACGGTGCCGCGGTCCCAGGGCGAGATCACCGTCGCCTTCGGGCTGTGGCGCAGGGCGCGGACCAGGGGCGGGCCCTGGCGTTCGATCGCCGCCGGCGGGCCGCTGAGCAGGACCGCGAACTGGCTGGCGTGGCCGAAGTGCGATTCGGCCAGCGCTTCTCCCTTCGCCGAGCCGGTGCCGTCGATCGTCAGTGAGAGCGGGTCGAGCTTGCCTTCGACCCCGAGGCCGTAGACGCCGAGCGCGACGCAGCCGGCGAGCACGGCGAGCATCGCCGCCGTCGCGGAGCGAACCCTCACCGGCGAGACCCCTGAATCGTCACCGCGGGGATTTTCTCAGGCTGGCGGGCGTCTTGGAACGACTACGTACCAGGGGCCCGCTCAGCGGGCTTTCGTCTTGCAGCTCGGGGCGGCGACCTTGGCCCGCTCCGAGTAGGACCTGCCGCTCTGGGCGACGAAGCCGACCTTGACCACGGGCACGTGCGCGCAGAGGCTGCGCGTGTTGGCGAGGTATCCGATCTTGCCGCCGAAGATGGTCAGCTGGAAGTGCCCGATCGGGGCGTCGGGGACCACCGGGACCGTCGTCTGCAGCTTGCCGGCGCCGGACTTGGTCGTGATCGTCGTGGTTTCACCTCGCGGCAGGAGGCTGACCTGGCCGTCGAGCACGAACGCCAGACGCGGCAGCCCGCCGGAGCCGGAGACGGCGAAGACCGGGCCTTCGAGCTTGTGGTCGAGCAGCGGCGTCTGGGTCCAGGCTTTGCCGATCGGCGTCCGTCCCGCGCACTGGCTCGCGGCCAGCTCTTTCTCCGAGCAGATGTTGCCGAGGTGACGCTGGTCGATCGCGAAGGTGGGTGGCAGGGTCACGGTCAGCGCCTTGATGTTGGCGTCGCCGGTGCGGGTGCGGAGGTCGAACTGCATCGCCGGGTTCGCCGCCCGGCGGGTCGCCCGCGCGCCGCCGACCTGGCGCACCGTCATCTTCGGCTTGAAGGGCAGGTCGGAGCAGTTGACGGTGTGGAAGTAGGAGGAGAAGTCGGCGACCGAGCCCTGGTCGCCGGTGCCCTCGGAGGCGATGCTCATCGGCGCGCAGTTGGTCGGGTTGATCATGAAGTCGGGCTTGTCGATGTTGACCTTGATCGTCCGCATGCGCAGCGGGACGCCTCCGATAACGGCCGGCAGCGTGTCGGAGACGGCGCTGACGTGGGCGTCGAGCGGATCGACGTGGAGCGCGACCCGCACCACCTGGGTGCCGTAGTCGTAGGGCCCGGCCACCGCCGGCGTGATCACCACCAGGCTCAGCGGCGCACCCTTGAAGGGGCCGGCGAGGTACATCCTGCCGTTGACGTGGAAGGGGTGGCCTCCGGGCCCTGCTGCCACGTTCGAGGTGCCGATCAGGCTCGAGGCGCGACAGCTCGGGAAGGCCTCCTCGGTGCGGCCCAGCTGCTGCGCCGCCTGTTCGATCGCCGTCTCCGAGCAGTAGCCGATCCCACGCAGGGATCCGGTCAGCCCCGGCGGCATCGTGAAGCTCAGGTCTTTGAGGAACTGGTCGCCGTCATCACGGTCGAGTTTCAGCGAGAAGGCGCTGAAATCGCCGGCGAGTGGGTTGCTCGTGCCCGCCACCAGCCGTGGCGAGAAGGGCCGCACCTGCCCCGGGCACGGCTTGCCTTCCGGGCCTTCGTTGATGTTGACGTTCGGCCGCGAGCGCTGGGGGGCGAGCGAGGCGTTCCAGGGCAGAATGTCGGAGTCGACCGAGTACACCGCGCAGCGGGTCGGGGTCGCGATCAGGCCTCGATCCGAGGCGAAGATGTGGAGGTCGAACTCTTCGAAGGGGACCTGCGGCAGGTCGGTCACCGAGAAGATCAGGCGGCCCGAGACCGGGTCGGGGCGCACGGAGGCGACGATCTTGGCGTTGATGCCGAAGCCGGCGGCGACCATGAACAGCCGGTACTGGTTGCCCGGCGTCGGCTCGCCGATGTAGAGCGAGCCGTTGAGGGGCCCGGCCAGGGCGGGGGTCTCGATCTCGAAACGACCGATTTTCGAGCTGTTCGGACAGGCCGCCGGAGCCTCGCTGCCGAAGTTGGCCTCGGCGCCGGTGCAGGCGGTCTGGCCGTCGGCGGCGTCCGGGTTGATCGAGAGGCCGTCCGGCAGGATCACTTCGGCCGAGCGGATCGTCGAGGGCGAGGGCGCCCTGCTGAGCAGCTGCGCGGCCCGCAGGGTGATGTCGATCCCGGAGGGCGAGTCGGCCTCTTTCGTGGTCAGGCCGGCATTGAGCGATGGTTTGAAGGTCTGCTGCTCGCAGCCGTCGGTCGGCGGGTACTGGTCCTCGGCGTGCGAGACCTGGGTCGGGTCCTGGTAGGTGCGGATGTCGAGCGAGACGCTGAGCGGCTTGCCGGTGCAGGTGCTCGGGTTGTCGATGAAGGGCTGCACGAGGGTGTTCGAGACGTGCGGCGTCTGGCCGTTGTTGGAGGCGCAGAGGGCGGTTTCGGCGCCGGGGCAGCCCGCCGGAGCGCCCGGGGCGCCCGGCAGGAACCGTTCGTCGGCGTTGGGCAGGTCGGCCGGGAAGCCCCAAACGGTCATGTCGGCGCTGGCCAGCGGCATCTGCTGGGTGATGCCCGAGATCGTCATCCGCAGGCCGTAGTCCGACCCGGTGCGGACCTGGACCGGGATCGAGACCGGCAGGTTGAGGACGGGGACAACGAAGGCGAGCCGCGCGGTCTCACCCGCCACCTGGACGTCGACGTCATAGACCGGCGCCGTGCCGAGCAGGAAGTCGGGGTCGCCGGCGTAGTTCGCCCGCAGCGTCACGGTTCCGGCCTGCGAGGCCAGCGGGCAGCGGAAGAGGGCGAAGTCGGAGACGCTGCAGGTCGGGATCGCGTTGGGGTTGCCGAAGACCCCCTCGGGGAAGTTGATCGTCGCGCTCTCTGCCGCCTCGGGCATGCCCGGTTCGGCGAGCGTGAAGCTCGCCCCCAGGTCGGGGTGCCCACCCGACTGGGTCGAGGTCGTGGTCACGCCGAAGGAGGTGATCGGCTCGCTGGCCGCCGCACGGTCGGCGCTAGCCGCGATGAAGATCGCGCAAGCGAGCAGCAGGGCGGCGAGGCGCGCTGCCGTCGGGAGCTGCCTGGATTGTCTGACCACGCTCATCTGCCGCTCCTCGGGTGGTGCTTCTTGTGGTGCCTGTGCTTGCGCGGGTGCGGGTGCTTCTTCTTCGGCTTCTTCGGCTTCTTCACCGCCGGCGGCGTGTAATTGCCGCCGTTGCCGTCATAGGTCGGCAGAGGTTCGGCCGGCGGCGCCGCCGAGCCGGGCCCGTGGCACTCGTCGGATGCCTGGCAGTCGTTGACCACGATCGGCGCCGGGAAGCCGCCGCGTTCGCGCGCGTCGTAGATCTTCATCGTCGTCCCGTTGTGGTCGCCGCCGACCAGCGACTCGCGGGTGTAGAAGTAGGCGTCGACGCCGTCGGCGCCTACGCTGAGCAGGCCCGAGTCGGTCTGCGAGCGGCCGGTGGAGAGGATCGAGATCCTGCCCTGGCTCCACTCGTAGATGTCCTTGGTCGTCCCCGTGTCGCGCAGGGCCAACGGTTCGGCGGAGGTGAAGAAGACGCGTCCGTCGTCGGTCAGGTTGAGGCCGTAGGGGTCGAGCAGGGTGTCGGCGGTGAGGGCCGCCCGCGTGGTCGGGCAGGAGGCGCAGACGAGCACGCCGGCGCCGGCCGCGGCGTAGCGGTAGATCGCGGTGTGGCCGAAGGTCGGGAAGCCGATCAGGTCGCGGCTGGAGGAAAAGGCGGCGAAATTGCCGTCGGCGCTGACCTGGATGTCGCCGAAGCTGCTCTCGTCGCCTTCGTAGACCGCGTGGCGGATCGCTTCGCTGCCGGGCTCGAGGGTGGCGACGAAACGCGGCGGCGCGCCGGGCGCGCTGAGGTAGAGGTTCGCTTCTCCCTCTACGCCCGAGGCGCCGTCGAGCCGCTCTGGCGAGAGGAAGAAGATCGCGCCGCCGGACCTCGCGACCCCGGCGCCGCCGGCGAAGGCGACCGCGCCGCAGCCGTTCGCCGAGGCCGGGCCGGGTGCGTTCCAGTTGTTGCCCGAGCCGGGCGCGGGGACCGGGTCGCAGGAGTCGGAGTTGCCGGCCCCGGCGCCGGCCGAGACCAGGCTGAGGCTGACCGCGCCCGCGGCCGAGACGTCGGCGCGGTAGATGTCGGCGCTGCTGTCGTGGTCATCGCCGCTGAGCGCGTCGACCGTGGTGAAGAAGACGGCCGAGCCGTCGGCGGTCATGCCGTCGTAGAGGACGCCATCCGTGGCCCCCGGCGCCAGGTCGACGCTGCTCGAAGCGTCGCCGATGTTCATGTAGGGGTGCCAGTAGCGGTTGCCGGCGGAGTCGGTCGAGACCCGGTTGGCGACGATGATCCGCGAGCCGTTTTCAGAGACGTCGAGCGAGGCGATCCCGTCGCCGTTGGCGGGCCCGTGGCAGGCGCCGGCGCCCTGCAGGCAGGGCAGGTTGTCGCCGCTCGGCGTCTTCGAGACCACGTGGGTGACACCGGTGAGCAGGTTGCGGTCGTATATCGATGTGTCGCCGCCGGTCGCCGCGTCGTTCTCGAAGGCCGAGGTCGAGCCGAAGACGAGGTGGGTGCCGTCGGCCGAGAGCAGGCGCCCGACGTAGCCGTCCTGGGAGACCGAGGCGCCGGGGTCGAGTGAGCCCGCCATGCCCTGCGCCGTCAGCCCGCCGTCACGCCGCAGCGGGATGCCGGTCTTGCCGTCGGCGAAGCACGGTTCGCAGATGTCGTCGCCGCCGAAGGCGATGGTCGAGAGGTCTTCCGACTCGGCGACCGGGGTCGAGGAGAACGGTTCCTGGTACGGAGGGCCGCCGACCGGGATCCCCGCGTAGGCGGTCGACCAGCCGCTCGCCGTGCGCTTTGCCAGGTAGGGGTCGAGGCCGTGGTTGGTCGGTTCCCCGGAGACGCCGGGGACCTTGCCGAAGTTGAGCGAATAGAGCAGCGTGTCCGCGGCCCGTGGCTTGGCGGCGAAGGGGACCTGACCGGGGACGAGGTCCGAGCGGACGTCGTAGCCACCGGCGTCGAGCGCCGAGACCAGCTCGTAGGCGCGGCAGTCGGGCAGCAGGACCGCCGCCATCTCTTTGCGCAGCAGGGCGTTGGAGCAGCTGTCGGTGGTCGGTTCGATCGCGTAGGTCTTCAGCGTGTCTTCGGTGCCACTGACCGTGCCGAATTCACTGCTGGCGACGAGGCGGTAGTGGTAGGAGGATTCCGGGGCGAGGCCGGAGAGCACCACCGACACGTGCTGCGCCCCGAGCGGGTTGGCAAGCAGCGCACTGGGCAGCGGAGCGCTCTGGCAGGAGCTCAGGTCACAGTCTTCGGGGCCGTATTCGACCCGGTAGGAGGTTTCGCCGCCGTTGGGATCGATGTCGGCTGAGATCCGTGCCCCGTCCGTGTTGACGTCGCTGACCTTCGTCGCCGAGATGCTCACCGCCGCCGCCGGCCGGAAACTCCGATCGCTGCCGAAGGCGGGGATGCCGTTGGCGTTCTTGGCGACGATGCGGAAGTGATAGATGCTGCCCTGGGTCAGGCCTTCGACCAGCGCCGTCACCTGGTGCGGGCCCGAGCCCGTGATCGGTCCCGCGGGAGCGCATGGGACGACGTTGCCGTAGGTGTAGGTGCTGCCCCATTCGAAGTAACAGTCGGTTGTGTCGCCGCCGCCATCGAGGTCGACCGTCCCCTTCAGGGTCACCTGCGTCGGCGCCAGCCCCGGCGCTTCGCTCTTCACGGTCGGCACCAGCGCCTGACTGCTCGGGGCGAAGATTTCGACGTGCTGCCTGCCGCCGTAGTCGCGGCCGTTGGTCACGTAGATGTCGTGCGTGTGTTCGTTGACCGCGATCCCCGTCGGCGCGGAGAGCCCGAGGAAGCCGTGCGCCGGGTCCGGCGCGCCGAACGAGGTGATCGCTTCCCCGTTCTGGTCGTACTCGACCACTTCGGTGTCGTATTCGCCGCCGCCGAAGGGGGTCGGCTGCAGGGTGAAGACGTGGTCGTCGGAGCGATCGACCGCGACCGAGCTCGCGAAGCCGCCGGCGAAGTCGTAGAGGTAGTTGCCGTCGGAGTCGAACTTCTTGCTGTACGAGGTGAATTCGTTGAGATAGCCGAAGATCGAGAGGTAGAGGTTGTCTTCCGAGTCGATCGCCAGGTCGCAGCCGCCGTTCTGGGTCAGTTCGGCGACCGGCTTGATCGGGATCACCTTGCCGGTCGGCGCGCCGGAGGAGCTGTACTCGAGCATCGCGCTGCGGCGGTAATCGACGCCCCAGATGTCACCCTGGCTATCGACGGCGACACTGCAGGCGGTGCGCAGGCTGCTGATCGGGAACGACCCCGCCAGCAGGGTGCCGTCGGGCGCGTAGCCTTTGATCAGGTTGTTGTTTTCGAGCACGTAGATGTTCCCCTGCGAAGAGGTCGAGGAGTTGTCGACCGCCACCCGCTGGGCGCCTTCGCCGTGGAGCGATATCGCGGTCGCCCCGTCAAGGCCGGGGAAGGCGAGCGGGTCGCCGTCGGCGTCGAACTGCGAGAAGGAGCCGTTCATCCGGTTCGGATCGGTGACGTAGCCGTTGCCGTTCGTCTGGTTGAGGTCGACGTCGGTCCCGGTGGCGAGGGTGCCGGCGGTCGAGCCCTGGCCGTCGTAGTAGTGGCCGCTATAGGTGTAGACGGGGATCGTTCGCGCCGCCGCCGGCCCGGCGAGCGCCGCCTGCGTGGCGATCGCGGCGAGGCCGATCGCCAGCGCCATCATCGATGTCCTCAGCCTGGTGCCCACGGCTCAGCCCCTCCCCCGTGCGTGGCGCTTCTTGCGACCTGCGCCGCCGCAGCTCGTCTTCAGCTTCGGCTTGGTGACGATCGTGTGCCCGTTCTGGCCGGTCATCCGCACCTTCGCCCGCTTCGGCTTCGCGCAGAGGCTTTCGCTGTTGATCAGGAGGCCCTTGGCGCCGCCGAGCAGGTTGAAGGTGAACGAGCTGACCGGGGCGTCGGGAACCGATTCGAAGGTGGTGCGGAGGCGGCCGTCGACGCTGTCGACGCGGCCGCTCACTTCGAGGTCGACCTGTCCTTCCAGGTCCATCGCCAGGTCCGGAAGCTGGTTCGAGGACGCCTTCAGGTAGACGCTGCCGGCGAGCGGCCGGTCGAGCAGCGGCGTCACCACTTCGGCGTGGCCGACGAGCGAGCTCGACGGGCAGGTGTTGGACGCGAACTGGGGTCGGGTGCAGACGGTGCCGATGTGGCTGTTGTCGAGCTGCTCGCCGGCCGGCAGGGTGACCGAGACGCGGCTCGTGTTCGACTGGCCGGCCGGGGCCTTGAGCACGGCGTGGATCGCGGGGTGGCCGAGCGCCTTGACGCCGTGGGTCAGGGTCAGGCCCAGCTTCGGCGAGAAGCCCATGCTCGAGCAGTTGGCGACCTGGTAGCGGTTGTCGACCTCGGCGGAGCCCGCTTCGTCGCCGCTGAGGAAGCTCTGCACCGCCAGCGGGTCGCAATGGGTGGGATTGAGGGCGAAGTCGGGGCGGTCGAGGCGCACCTGCAGCGAGCGCGTGCGCAGCGGCACCCCTTCGAGGATCTGCGGGAGCGGATCGGAGACCGTCGTGATCTGTGCCGTCCTCGGGTCGATCTCGACCGCGAGCCGGACGACGACGTTGCCGAAGTCGTAGGGGCCCGAGACCGCCGGCACCACGGCCAACAGGCTCACCGGGCCGCCTTTGTACGGGCCGGCCAGGTAGAGATCGCCGCCGACGTAGACTGGCCGGGTCCCGGGCCCGGCGCCGGCGCTGATCGCGCCGACGTGGCTCGAGGCCGGGCAGCTCGGAGCGGCGCGCTCTTCAAGTCCCTTGTAGGCCCCGCCCTGCAGGCGCGAGATCACGGCCTCGGGGCAGTAGCTGACGCCGCGCAGCGAGGCGAGGAACCCGGGTGGCGTCTTCAGCGTCACGCCGCTGAGGTTCTGTTCGCCGTCGTCGCGGCTCACCTGCACGGTGAAGGGAGAGAAGTTGCCGGCCGTGTTGTCGGCCGAGCCGACCTCGACGCGGGGCCGGAACGGTCGCGCCGTCGGGCAGGGAGTGCCGTTCGGGCCGCTGTCGATCGTGATCTGGCTCGTCGATTCCTGGTCTTCGAGGGCGGCGTCCCAGGGGGTGAAGCGGCTGACGACCGGGTAGGAGCCGCACTGCTTCGGGGTGGCGAAGATGCCGCGCTCGGAGCCGAAGAAGTGGAGGTCGACCTCCTGGATCGGGGACTGCGGCAGATTGCCGAATGTGGTGACGACCTGGCCGCTGGCCGGGTCGAGTTCGACCGTGCCTTTCAGTTTCACGTGGGTGGCGAAGCCGTCACCGGTGACGAAGGCCCTGTAGGTCTGGCCGGGAAGCGCCTGGCCGATGTAGATCGAGCCGGAGATCGGCCCCGGCAGCGCCGAGCTGTCGATCGTCGAGGTTCCGATCTTGGCGAACTCCGGGCAGTGCGCCGCCGCTTCGGTTTCGAAGGAAAGTTCGGAGTCGGCGCAGGCGACCTTGCCGTTGGCGCCGTTGGCGGCCAGCGAGAAGCCCTTCGGCAGCGTCATCTTGACGCTGCGAATCTCCGAAGGCGACGGCGCCGTCGGGCTCTGCGCCTGCGGCGCCCTGAGGGTGACGTCGAGGCCCGAGACGCTGTCGGCGGCCGTCGTCGTCGGCGTCGCCTGCAGGCTCGGGTTGAAGGTCAGCGCATCGCAGCCGGTCGTCGCCGGCCAGGCGGATTCGGCCCGGACCGTGGTGCCGGTGTAGTACTGGATCGAGTGGCTCGCGGTCAACGGCACTCCACAGGTGGTCGGGTTCTGCAGGTACGGCGCCGGCGTCGCGGTCGATTTGACCGGGCCGTAGCAGCCGCCCGGGTAGGGGTCGCATTCGATCCCGTCGGGTTTGCCGACCGGGAAGCGGCTCGCGTCGTGGCTCGGGTCCGCCGGGACGCCCCAGAGGCGGACGGTGATGTTCGGCACGGGGACGAAGTGGTAGATCGCCCCCGAGGTCGCGTCCAGCCCGTAGTCCGAGTCGGTGCGGGCGTGAAGGGTGATGAAGAGAGCGGTTTCGGCAGCGGGCACGTAGAAGCCGACCAGTCCGGGCTCATCCGGGTGCGGGGTCAGGTTGAAGATCGCCTCGCGCAGGGTTCCCAGGGCTTCGAGCATCCCCACCTGTGACTCCGGCGCGCAGGTCTGCAGTGAGAATTCGGCCAACGAACAGGTGGGGACCGAGTGCGGGTTGCCGATGAAGCCGGTGGGGAAGTGCATGTCGAGGATGCGGGCGTCCTCGCAGTGGCAGGGTTCGTTAGTGCCGGTTCTGGTGGTCCAGGCGATCGAGTACCTGACGTCGGGGTGGCCGCCGGCCTGGGTGTTCGAGACTTCGGTGCTGAATTCGGAGATTTCCTGGGTCGCGGAGGCACTGCCGGCGAAGGCGCAGCAGAGCAGCAGCGCGAGCGCGGTCAGGCCGAGGGCGAGCGGCGACCGTCGCGCTCCACGCTTGGACGATTTGCGCTCAACCATGCCTCTGCCCCTGCCTTCCTCTGTGGTGGCGCTTGCGCGCCTTGGCCCGCTTCTTGCGCGCCTTCTTCTTCTGCGCCGACTTGCTGGTCGGGGCCTTGGCCGCCCGGGTGCCGAGGGCGGCGGCGGTGCCGATCAGCGGGCTCGGCGGGGCCGGGTTTTCGTCCCCGTGGCACTCATCCGCGGCGACGCATGGCAGGTGGGCCGCCGGCGGCGTGAAGCCGCCGTTGCTGCGCGCGTCGTAGAACTTGAGGAACTGCCCGTTGAAGTCTTCGGCGGGCGCCAGGGTGTCGAACGTCGTGAAGTAGATGTCCGCCCCGTCGTGGCTGACGGCCTCCAGCCCGGTGTACTCGCCAGGGAGGAAGCGGCTGCCGGGGAGCAGGTCGGACTGCGCCGTGCCGCTGCTGATCAGCTGCGGACGGCCGCCGGTGAACTCGTAGACGTCGACCAGCCCGTCGGTATCGCCTTCGACCAGCGCGTCGGAGGTGGCGAAGGCGGTGCGGCCGTCGTCGGACATGAACCTTCCGCTCTGGCTGGCCATCACGTCGCGGCTCGGCAGCGAGCGCGGGCCGCTGGCGTTCGGGTCCTCCGGCGGCCGCACGATCGTCGGCGGCTGGCCGCTCGGCAGGCAGGACTCGCAGGTGATCACGCCCGTTTCCGGGTCGTAGCCGTACATCTCGCGCCAGCCCCGGTTGTCGTACCCGGTCAGGCGCGAGGCGGTGAGGAAGGCGACATGCTGCCCGTTCGGAGAGATCTGGATCCGGTTTATCGCGGTGCCGGCATCGAGCGTGGCGACGTACTTGACGGCGCCGTCGCGGTAGACGTAGAGGTTCTTCGCGTTGAGGATGCCGGGGTTGTCCGGGTCGAGCTGCTCGGGCGAGTAGAAGTACACGTCGCCGCTTGCCGAGGCGATCGCGTCGTCGCTGTCGGGCCGTTCGGTGGTCAGCGGAACCGCGGAGCAGACCGGCCCGATGTCTTCCGGCGGCTGGCATTCGTTCGAGTCGCCGGCGCCATTGCCCTGCGAGACGCGGGTGATTTCGTTGGTTAGCTCTTCCCAGACGAAGATGTCTCCGCTGAAGGGGTAGTCGGTGTCGTCGGCGGTGACGTGGTCGGGCGAGGCGAACACCACCTTCGAGCCGTCGCTGGTCATCCCGAGCAGCCGCAGGCCCCGTTTCCCTTCGGCGATCGGGTAGGTGACCGCGTCATCGACGCGCATGTAGAAGTTGACGCCGCCGAGGCCCTGGGTCGTCATCAGGATGTGGCTGCCGTCAGTGGATACGGCGGCGATCTTGATGAATTCCTTGCTGCCGTCCGGGGTGCCCGACCCTTCCGGGATGTCGCCGCCACCGGGAAGCACCGAGATCTTCTGCACCGACGCATCGGCGACGTCGTTGTCGTAGGCCGACCCCGGGGCGAGGAGGCTGCCGTCGGTGGTGAACTTGACGTTGTTCGAGGAGAAGACGTAGTGGCTGAAGTCGGGCGACGGCCTGTCGTCGCCGACGAATTCTTCGCCGCCTTTGACAACTCCCACGTTGGTCGGCCAGCGGCCCAGGGAGTGGCCTTCGAAATCCCACACGTAAGGGGCCTGCGAGCCCTTGTAATTGGGATCGCTGTTGAGCAGGACCTCGGGGACTTTGTAGTCGATGCAGGTGCTCATCTGCAGGTCGCATTCAGCTCCTCCGGCGGCGAGCGCTTCGCTACCAGAGAGCCCCCAGTACCTGCTCACCCAGCCGTTCGGCGTGCGCGTCGCGGTGTAGCTGTCGATCAGGTAGTTGGGCGGGTTCGTTCCCGGCAGCGCCCCGCTCAGGCCGAGGAAGGTGAAGCGCCCGGGGCTGCCCGCCGTGCCGAGGTTCTGGGCGTAGGTCTTGACGTTCGGGATTTGGAGCGCGGTGTAGAAGAGGTAGTCGACCGTCAGGTCGCCGGGGAAGAGCTGGATCCCGCCGGCGTTGCCGGGGCTGACCATCTCGTAGGCGCGGCAGTCGGGCAGGTAGTTCGCGCGGGTCAGCTGGCGCGGGTATTCGTTCGGGCAGTTGGGCGGGAAGAAGGTGAAGCTCGCGTCTTCGGATGCTTCGGTGCCCCAGGCGTTGGTCGCGACGACCCTGAAGTGGTATTCGGTGCCCGGCTGCAGCCCGGTCAACTGCGTGCTCACCGGGACCGGCACGACCCCTTCGCCGACGCTTTCGCCGCCGGCCGGAGCGGAGCGGCCGTAGTTCGGAGTCGGCCCGTATTCGAAGCTGTAAGTGGTCGCGTAGCCGCCCGGGTTGATCAGCGCGCTCAGGGTCGCGCCCGTTTCGGAGACGCCTGAGGGCCGCACCCCCGAGATCGACGGCGGCGAGGCGGCGACGAAGCTCTGGTCGGGGCCGAAGGTTTCGCCCAGTGAGTTCGAGGCGACGAGTCGGAAGTGGTAGCGGCGGCGCGGCTGCAGGTTGTCGATTTCTGCCGGCGTCACCTGCACCGTGGTGCTGCCTTCCCCCGCCGAGGCGTTCGGGGTGCGGCCGCTGTAGTTGGTGTCGATCCCGTATTCGAACCAGTAGGTGGTCGCCAACCCGTCAGGGTTCAGCGACCCGTTGAGGCGAGCCGTCGTTTTGGTCACTTCGTCGGCCGGCTCCGTTTCGACCGCGAGAACCGCGGCCGGCCGCACCAGGATCGGCTGGCTCCGGTTGACCCCGTTGTTGGTTTTGACGAAGACCCGGAAGCGGTAGTTCTGCTCGGTGGTCAGGCCCGTGACGAGGGTCGAGATCGAGGTCGTTTCATCGGCGTAGGGCGCCGCCGGGTCGCAGGGCACGAAGTGCGAGTAGAAGACCGGCTGTCCTGGGAATTCTTCGCCCCACTGGATCCTGCAGATCGAGGCTTTCGGGCCGTGGTCGAGGTTGATCGTCGCCGAGATCCGCGCGCTGTCATGGCCGACGGTCGTCTGCAGGTCTTCGACGTTGGGGATCGGCACCGGGCCGCTGAAGACGGCGAGCGAGTTGCCGCGGCTGACGTAGAGGCGGCCGTCGGTGCTGGCGATGCCCGAGGTGTCGAAGGCGATTTGGCCGGTGGCGCCGGCGATCGTTTCCGGGTCGCCGAAGTCGGGGCCGACCTGTTCGGTCGGGGTCGCCCACTCCTCGAGCGTGCCGGGGTAGGACTCGAGCAGGTAGACGTGGTGGTCGGCCGGGTCGATCGAGGCGTATTCGAAGTAGCCGCCCGATTCCTGGTCGCGACCGCCGTCGCCGAAGGCGCCGGCTGCATCGCATTCGCATCCGCCGGGATCGAGGTTCTCGGGTCTGGTGTCGCCGTCGGGCTGCCCGAACGAGGCAGCGTCGTAGACCTGCCAGATCGGGTGGAATTCCATTGGGCCCCAGACCGACGCCCCGCGGCCGACGTAGGCGATGTCGTCGTCGGCGACAGTCCCCAGCCCGAAGCCGCCGCCCGCCGGGCCGCCGAACGGCGCGGTCTTGCGCAGCTGGCCGGAGAAGACGTCGTGGGCGGGGTCGGCGTCGGTCGCCTGGTACTTGTCGGCGTGGTACTGGTCGCCGACCGTGCGACCGCTGTAGGTGATGACGATCGTCCCGTGCGGCGAGACGGAGAGGAAGGTAGGCGCGCCTTCCGGTGACTGCAGCGGCGTCGCGTGATGGGTGTCGATTTCGCCCCGGTACCTGCCGCTCGCGTCGAAGACGAAGATCCGCCCCTTCCTGACCCCTTCGATTTCCTGGGTCGCGGCGACGTAGATGTACCCCGCGGTCGGGCCGGTCGTCGACTGGTTCATGTCGGACAGGCTCTGCGCCGCGAATTCGAATTCCGGCGCTTCGCCCGTGCCCAGGGTGTTCCAGGGAGTCTGGTCGCAGTCGGCGGGTGTGGTCGGGCAGTCGGAGCCGCCGGCGCCGTCGAGCACGTTGGTCCCGAGCGCGGAGAAGTCGACCGGTTCGCCGTTGGGGCTGAACTTGCGGACCGCGCCTTCGGCCCAGACGATCACGTTGCCCTGCGGGTCGACCCCGATCGGCTTGATCCCGTTGACCGGGAGTTCGAGCCGCTTGATGAAGCGGTGCGTGGTGTCGGCCGAGGCCAGCGCCGGGACGGCGAGGCAGACGACCGCGGTCGCCGCCAGGAACAGGGATACCAGCGCCCGCGCCCTCATCGCTTCGAACCTGCCTTGTGCTGCCGGTGCCGTCGAGGCTTCTTCACGCACTTGCCCTTCTTGCGCACGAAGCCGCGCTTGCACTTGACCGGTGCCTTGCCTTGACCCGGGCCCGGCTGCACGGGTTGCTGTGGCGGAACGGGTTCGGGGGCCGGCCTCGCGACGAGCAGGTCCGGCATGTCGAAGGTCATGTCACTGCTGGTGACGCGGTCGACGAAGTTGAAGGCGACCAGGCGAAGGTGGTAGGTGATGCCCGGTTCGAGGCCGGCGACTTCGAGCGAGACACGGTGGAAGGAGCCGTCGTTGGCGAGCGGCGGGCCGATCACCGTGTTGTGGCCGTAGGCGGGGCTCGGCCCGTACTGGAACCTGTAGGCGGTGTCGCCGAAGCCGGGGTTGATTTCGGCCTCCAAGACAGCGGTCGTCGGCGAGGTGGGGCGCGCCGAGACGCTCGTCACCTGCGGCGCTTCGCCCAAAGGAGTGGTGAATTCGCGGTCGGCTCCGTGGCTGGTGCCCAGCGGGCCCACCGCGGTCAACCGGTAGTGATAGGTGGTGAGCCCGGTCAGCACCCCGGTCAGGTCTGTTTCGACCTGGGTCAGGCCGGCCGCCGTGGTTTCGGAGCCCGGCAGCTGCGGCGCCACCTTGCCGTAGCTTTTGCTCGTGCCCCATTCGAAGTAGTAGCTGGTGCTCGTGGCTTCGGGGTCGAGTTCTCCGTGCAGGGTCGCGGTCCCGGCCGTGACCGCGGTCGCGTCTCCTGTTTCCAGCCCGGAGACCCAGTGCGGCGTGAGGACCCGATCGAGCCCATTGCTGGTGCCGTTGCCGTTGGTCGCGCGGAAGCGGTAGTGGTACGGCGTCTCGGTCGTCAGGCCGGCGAGGTGGGCAGTCACGTCGGCCGCGTTCGCCAGCGGCATCGCCTGGTCGCAGGGAGCGGTCGAGCCGTAGTCGGTGGTCGGCCCGTATTCGACTTCGCAGCCGACGATCGGGCCGGCGCCGATCGGATCGAGGTGGGCGCCGATCACGGCATCGGAATGGCCGACCGCCGCCGGTTTCGGCAGGACGTCGGGCACGACCTTCGAGCGGAAGACCGCGACGCCGCCGCCGATCGCGATGTAGACGGAGCGATCGCTGCCGTCGATCGCGAGCCCCTTCGGTTCGCTGAGCTGGCCTGCGCCGAAGGTTTCCCTCGGCTCGCAGAAGCCCCGGAACGGGTCGCAGGACCCTTCGAAGACCTTCACTTCGGACCCGTTGAAGACGGCGAGCACGTCGTCGTCGACCGGGTTGAGAGCGAAGTGGCTGGCGGACCCCGGGGAGATCGTCCCCAGCGAGTGGTTGCCCGTTTCCCCGTAGCGCGAGATGTCGAAGATGTTCGCCACTTCGTTGTGGTCGGAGAACCAGAGCCGGTCGTGGGAGTCGATTGCGACCGTGCCGTCGGTGCCGCCGTCGCCCCGGGTTTCGATGCGGGATTTCTGCACGCCGTTTTCGGTCAGCGCGATGATGTGGCCGCCGTCCGTCGCGCCCGGGCTTTCGCCCTGGACGCCGTCGACGACCCAGACGTTTCCGTCGTAGGGGCTGACCGTCATTTTGCGGACTTCCCGGACCTCGAGCGTGCCGCCGGTTCCCCAGCCGCTGACCGGCTGGCCGCTGCCATCGAACTTCGAGACCGTGTTGTCGCCGCCGTTGGCGCCGCCCTCGGCGACGTAGACGTCTCCCTGCGAGGGACCGTCGGAGTTGTCGACGGCGATCGAGGACGGGTTCGGGAATTCACCGGCGCCGCCACCGAAGGAGAGGATGAAGTTGCCCGCCGAGTCGAACTTCTCGATCCGGTGGTTGCCGCGATCGGCGACGTAGAAGTCGTGTGTGGCTTCGTCGACCGCGACCGCGAGCGGTTCGCCGATCGCACCGGGTCCCGAGCCGCTCACGGTGAAGGCGTATTCCGGGGTGAGGAAGGCGGCGCTGGCCGGCCCCGCGCCGAGCAGGGCGACGGCGATCGCGCCGACCGAGCAGGCGAAGCCGCGCGTCAGTCCGCGGGCGTTCATCGACGCGACCCCCGGTGCGAGCGGGCTCCCGATTTGCGCCCGTGCGACTTCTTCTTGACGCAGCGGCCGCGCTTGAGCGCGAAGCCCTTCTTGCAGTGCTTGAGGATCTTGCTCGTTTCCGGCTCCGGCCTCGGCGCCGGCGGGCAGAGCGCCGCGTTGGAGTCGCAGCTGTCGTCGAGGGTGCGGAAGGTCTGGTCGGCGCCGACCGCGGTGCCGCCGCTGTTGGTCGCGCTGACCCGGAAGTGGTAGGTGGTACCCGGGAGCAGGCCGCTCAGGTTGGCCCCGATCGGGACCGCCGCGTCGCCGCCGCCGACGGTGCTCGGCGCGCACGCGGCCTGAGACCCGTAGGCGGTCGTCGCCCCGTACTCGATCACGCAGTTGGTCACCTGGGCGCCGTTCGCGTTGACCAGGCCGCCGACCGTCGCCACCCGCTGGCCGACGAAGGTCGCCCCCGAAAGAGTCACCGCCGACGGCGCTTCGTGGGTGAAGGTAGCGGTCACGCTGCCGGTGTCCTCGCCGACCTCGATCTGGCAGGTCGCGGTCCCCGAACAGCCTTCTCCCGACCAGCCGGCGAAGGTCGAGTGGCCGGAGGAGACCGCCGACAGGGTCACGGTCTCCCCGTCGGTGAAGTAACCGACGCAGACCCCGCCGCAGTCGAGGCCGTTCGGCTCGCTGACGACGGACCCCGCCCCGGTGCCGGCCTTCCTCACGCTCACCGGGCGCTCGATCGTGAAGTTGGCGGTGACCGAGGGGTTGCCTTCGACGACCACTTCGCAGGGGCCGGTCTGGTTGGTGCAGGCGCCCGACCAACCGGTGAACGAGGAGTGGCCGCTCGGCGTCGCGATCAGCTTCACCGCCGAGCCCTCGTCATAGGCGCCGCTGCAAGTGCCGCCGTTGCCGCATTCCTGGATCGCCCCCTGCGGGTTGGCGGAGCTGACCGAACCGCTGCCGGTGCCCGCCGTCGCGGCGGTGACCGGCCGCTGCAGCCGGGTGAAGGTGGTGACGACGCTGCGCTTGACGTTGGTGATGTCGACGGTGCATTTGTCCCCGGCCGGGCTGACTTCGTCGCAGCCGCTCCAGCCGTCGACTTTCGAGTGCGGCTGCGGGGTCCCGGTCAGGACCACGGTGGAGGGCGCGTAGTAGCCGGCGCACTGGCCTTCGTCGCCGCACGCTTCGACCGGCGCCGCGTCGGCGGAGACGGCGCCCAGCCCGGTGCCGCCGAGGTCGACGTCCAACCGGTAGGCGGCGCTGCCGTTGAAGACGGCGATCCGCCCGTTGGGCGTGTCGGAGACGTAGGCGATCCCGGTCGTCTCATCGATGGCGACCCCGCGCGCCTCGTTGATCTGCCCCGCCCCGAATTCGTCGAAGGCGACTCCGTCGGAGCTGATCCCGGTGATCACCGAGCTTTCCGAGACGTAGACGTCGTCCGAGGATTGGTCGACGGTGAGCGCCAGGCTCGTTTCGCGCAGAACGGTGTTTTCGTGGATCAGCGGGCCATCGGATTCCCAGGACGCGTAGCGCTTCCCCTGCGAGTCCTGGGCGATCGAGCAGGCCGGGCCTTCTTCGATCCCGCTTTCCCAGTCGGCGTCGGTGACGGGATCGTCGTGGCGATATTTCTGGCGGCCGGTGTAGTGTTCGCCGACGTAGACGTTGCCGGCCGAATCCGTGGTCAGGCCGCAGATGTAGACCGCTCCGAAGTCACTGTGCAGCGGCCGCAGTTCCGTCACCAGGTTGCCTTCCGAGTCGTAGCCCAGGGTGACTCCGTAGCCTTCTTCGTACATCGGCGAGTTGACGTAGAAGGTGCCCTGGGTCGACGTGTTCGAGTTGTCGACCGCGATCTGCGCGTTGGACTGGCTTTCGCGGAGCTCGAGGCCGCAGACCTTGTTGGTCCCGGTCGCCGGGAAGGTGTGCGGCTGCAGCGCGTCGGGTCCGCCGCGGTCACCGAAGAAGCGAGCGACGCAACCGCTGCCGTGTTCGAGCACGTAGACGTCGCCGCTGACCTGGTCGACGGCGAGCGCTTCAGGCTGGGCCAGGGTGCCGCCGCCGAAGTACGAATCGAAGCTGTGGATCAGGGCCGCCTGGGCGGGAGCGACCGAGCCGAGCATGAAGGCCGAGACGGCGACGGCGAGCGGCACGATCGCGGTCCAGCGGCGTGGCGCTTGCGAGCGCTGGCCCCCTGCGATGCGCATCTTCGCGTGGTTCTCCCTTTTTCTCGTCATATCCCGTGTCGGCCGCCTGCCCACTGACTCGCCTCGCGGCTGAATCCCCTGGCAGGCCGGGCGGCCTATTTCCTCTCCCGCCGTTGGAACCCGGGTCGGCGGGCAATCGCTCGCTCTCCCTTCCCTTCGGCTGGAGAGATAAGAACATATACGGACCGTGTTGTCAACCCTCCGAGTTACATATTTACCACGGCCGTCAACCTACTTGGCTCTGCAACAGGGGTTCCGTGAGTTTCCTTGTGCGGGAAACAACGTTGTCTGAGTCCAGTACGTACCATCTTCTCGATTACGGCTGACACCGAGAGACAGCGGCGGACCAGGCCGCCGGAAGCCGGCGGCCGTCGACGCCGGGCAGCTCGGGCTCAGTGCGAGTGGCGCTTGCTGTGGCGCTTGGACTTCTTACCGCAGGGCGCCTTGATCGCGATCGTTTCGCTGCGCGTCTTGCCGCTCTGGGCGGTGTATTCGATCTTAGACTTCGGCGTGTTCTTGCAGGTGTCGCGGGTGTTCGCCAGATAGCCGGTCTTGCCGCCGAACACGGTCAGGCGGAAGTGGCCGATCGAAGCGTCGGGGACGACCGGGACGGTCGTCTTTAGCATGCCGCCGACGGTGGTCGTGTCCGCCCTCGGCATCAGGTCGACCTGGCCGTCGAGGATGAAGGCGAGACGGGGCAGGCCACCGGAGCCCGAGACGGCGTAGACCGGACCGGTCAGGGGCTGGTCGAGCAGCGGCGTCGTCGTCGCCGCCTCGCCGATCGCGGTGCGCCCGGCGCACTGGGTCGCGGCGAGTTCTTTCTCCGAGCAGAGGTTGCCGAGGTGGCGCTGGTCGATCTCGAAGGCCCGCGAGAGGGTCACCGAGAGGGTCTTGATGTTGGCGTCGCCGTTCCGCGTCCTCAGGTCGAACTGGATCTGCGGGTTCCTCGACCGTTTGGTCGTCTTGCGGGAGCCGATCTGCTTCATCGTCATCTTCGGCTGGAAGGGCAGGCTGGCGCAGTTGACGGCGTTGAAGTAGGAGGAGAAGTCGGTGATCGTCCCCTGGTCGCCGATCCCCTGGCTGTCGACGCTGAAGGCCGAGCAGTTGGTCGGGTTGATCGTGAAGCTGGGCTTGTCGATGCTGACCTGGATCGAGCGCATCCGGATCGGGACGCCGCCGATGATCGAAGGCACGGTGTCGGAGACGGCGCTGACCTGGGCGGTCTGCGGGTCGACGTGGAGGGCGACGCGGACGACGACGACTCCGTAGTCGTAGGGGCCGGCGAGCGCCGGGGTGATCACCGCGAGGCTCAGGGGCGCGCCCTTGAACGGGCCCGAGAGGTACATCTTGCCGACCGCGTGGAAGGGGTGGCCGCCGGGCCCGGCGGCCACGTTGCTGGTGCCGACCTGCGAGCTCGCCGGGCAGCTCGGGCTCGCCTGCTCGACGCGGCCGAGCTTGTCGGCGGCGGCGACGATCGCCGCTTCCGGGCAGTAGGAGATGCCGCGCAGGTCACCGGTGAAGCCGGGCGGCATCTTGAAGGTGAGGTCGCCGAGGAACTGGTCGCCGTCATCGCGGTCCAGTTTGAGGTGGAAGTCGCTGAAGCCGCCGGCGATCGGGTTCGAGGTACCCGCTTCCAGGCGCGGGTGGAAGGGCCGCTGCTGGCCCGGGCACGGTGCCCCGTGCGGTCCTTCGCTGAGGCCGAAGCTCTGCTGCGAGTTCTGGTCGGGCAGCGTTTCGTTCCAGGGGAAGAACCGCCCCGGGATTTCGTAGACGCCGCAGCGGATCGGCGTCGCCATCAGCCCGCGGTCGGAGGCGAAGAGGTGGATGTCGAAGTCTTCGAACGGAACCTGGGGCAGGTTCTCGAAGTAGACGGTGATCTGGCCGGTCTTCGCATCGGGTTTCGCCGAGCCGATCAGCTTCGCGTTGATGCCGAATCCGGAGAAGGCCATGATCAGCCGGTACTGGTCACCCGGCTTCGGTTCGCCGAAGTAGAGCGAGCCGACCAGGCGGCCATCGAGCGTTGGCGAGCCGACGCTGAGCGTCCCGATCTTCGAGTTGTCGGGGCAGTTCGCCGGTTCCTCGGAGTCGAACCTGGCCTGCGCGTCCGTGCACGAGCTCTGGCCGTCCGCCGCGTCGGGGTTGATCGTCAGCCCTTCGGGGAGGGTGACGATCGCCGACTTGATCTCCGAGGGCGAGGCCGCGAATCCCTCGAACTGTTTGGCGCTGAGATTGAGGTTGAGGCCCGAGGCGGAGTCGGTCTCCTTCGTCGTCGGCCGTCCCTGGAGCAGCGGTTTGAAGGTCTCCCTCTCGCATTCGTCGATCGCTGCGTAGTGACTCTGCGCGTGGGAGAAATGGCCCGGGTCCTGGTAGGTCTCGACCCGCAGTTCGGTGACCAGCGGCTGGCCGCTGCAGTGGGTCGGGTTGTCGGTGAAGGGCGCGTTGGGAACGCTGGCCACGGTCGGCGCCGGGTTGCAGCTCGCGTCGGCCAGGCCCGGGCACCCCGACGGTTTTCCCGGTGATCCGGCGGGGAAGCGATCGCTTTTGTGGCCGGGGCTGGCGGGGAATCCCCAGATCTTCAGGTTGGCCCGGGCCAGCGGGGCCAGCTGGGTGATGTCGGAGACGGTGAAGCGGAGCCCGTAATCGCTCGCGGTGCGGACCGTGATCGGGATCGAGATCGGGATGTTCAGCGTCGGCACGTTGAACTGCAGGAGCGCGGTCTGGTCGGGCTGCGGCGAGACGTCGAAGACCGGCGCCGTGCCGAGCAGGAAGGTCGAGTTGCCTTCGTAGTTCGCGTAGATCGTGATCAGGCCGACCTGGGAATTCGGCGGGCACTGGTCGAGGGCGAATTCGGACGGCTGGCAGTTGGTGACCGCGTTGATGTTTCCGAACAGGCCCTGGGGCGCGTTGAAGATCACGTCCTTGGCCGACTGGGTGACGCCCGGTTCGGTCAGGGTGAAGTCGGTTTCGAGATCGGGATGCCCCCCGGCCCGCTGGTCGCTGCTCGCCGTTTCGAATGAGGTGATCTGGATTTCCGCGAGTGCCGGGCCGGCGGTGGCGGCGGCGAGCGCGAGGCTCGCGAACAGCGCCGCGGCGATCGTCTTCAACCTGGTCATCGTCGTCTCCCGTGGTGGCGCTTGTGATGGCGCTTCGCCTTCTTGCGCACGCACTTGCCCTTCTTCTTCACGTAGCCCTTCTTGCAGGCGGCGTTCTTCGGCTTCACGTTCGCCGGCGTGCCTGCTTTGGTCCGGCTCTGGCTCGGCGCCGCCGCGGTCGTGCCGGGGCCGTGACACTCGTCGGACGCGGCGCAGAGGGCCGGCGGCGGGACCTTGAAGAAGCCGCCTTCGACGCGGGCGTCGTAGAGCTTCGCCAGCGGCCCGTTCTCGTCTTCGGGGGCGAGCGAGTCGTGGGTGAAGAAGAAGGCGTCGGTGCCGTCGGCGCTGGCCGAGAGCAGGCTCGAGTCGAACGGGCTGGTGCCGGCGGAGATCAGGCTGAGGCAGATCCCGGTCGGGAACAGGTTCGGGTTTTCGGCGTCGCATCTCTCCGCCGCCGGGCCCTGTCCTTCTTCCTCCCACTCGTAGACGTCTTTGGTGTTGTCACCGTCGCGGAGGACGAGCGGCTCGGTCGTGTTGAAGAAGACGCGGCCGTCGTCGACGAGGCTGAGCCCGTGCGCGGCGAGCGCCGCGTCGCTGGTCGCGAGGGCGTTGGTCGGCGGGCAGGAGACGCAGTCGCGGGCACCGTCACCGGTGTCGAAGCGGTAGACCTCTGAGTGTTCGAGGTTTTCGTAGCCTTCGTCGAGCTGGCGCCGGGTCGTGAATGCCGCGAAGCGTCCTGAAGGGGTGACCTGGAAGTCGGACCAGAAGTGGGTCGCCGACTGCCGCACGCCGTGCACGATCGCCGGGTTGTCCGGCTCCAGGGTGGCGACGAACTGGGGGCTGCCGCCGAGCCCGACCGCGTAGAGATTGGGCTGGTCCTGGATCCCCTCGGCCCCGTCAAGAAGCTCAGGGCTGACGAAGTAGAAGGTCCCCGCCCGCGCGGCGACGCCGGCGCCGCCGCTGAAGGCGACCGCGTCGCATTTGCCGTTGCCGGCGACCGCGTTCCAGGAGTTCGGCGCGCCCGCCGGGGCACAGCTGTCGTCGTTGCTGGCGGCGGCGCCGTCGGTGCTGAGCAGGCGCAGGGTGACCGCGCCCGCGCCGTCGAGCGCCGCTTCGTAGATGTCGGCGCTGGCATCGGTGTCCTCGGCGAGCAGTTTGTCCTTGGTGGTGAAGAAGACGTGCGAGCCGTCTTCGGTCATCCCGTCGAAGATCGCCCCGGCCGTCGCCCCCGGGTTGAGCGCCGACGCTTTTGGTCGAGTCGCCGATGTGCATGAAGAGGCGGTAGTAGGCGTTGCCGGCGCTGTCCGAGGAGACCTTCTGGCCGACGAGGACGCGCGAGCCGTCGCTCGAGATGTCGAGCTCTGCGATGCCGTCGGCGTCGCCGGGCGCGTGGCAGCTGCCGAGGCCCGCCGCGCATGAGAGGGGCGCGCCGGCGGCGTCGGTCGAGACGACCTGGGTCGACCCGGTGGTCAGGTTGCGGTCGTAGATCGAGACGTCACCCGTGCCGTCGTTGCCCGCCGGCTCGAACTGGGCCGTCGAGCTGAAGACGAAGTGCTTGCCGTCGGCCGAGAAGCGTCGCCGGACGAGCCCGTCCTGGCTCGCGGCCGGTTGCGCGATCGAGCCCTTCATGCCCTGGATCAGGCTGCCCCCGAAGGTCCGGATCGGGACTCCGGTCGAGCCGTCTTCGAAGCAGGGCGAGCAGATCGCGGGCGAGCCGCCGAAGGCGAAGCTGTCGAGCCCCTGGTCCGCTTCGGCGAGGGTCGACGCGAAGGGCGCCGGCGAGTTCGGGTTGCCGGCCGAGATCCCCACGTATGAGGTGCCCCAGCCGCTGTCGCCGCGGGTCGCGAGGTAGGGGTCGACGCCTTTGTTGGTCGGGTTGCCCGGGACGCCGGGGATCGCGCCGTTGTGGATCCCGTAGAGAACCCGCGGCGGAGCGCCCGACCCGCGGGTAGCCTTCGAACGGCTTCTGGCTCGGGACCAGGTCGGACTCGACGTCGTAGCCGCCGGCGTGAGCCGAGGAGACGAGCTCGTAGGAGCGGCAGTCGGTGACCAGCGCGGCGCCCGTCTGCTGACGCGAGAGTACGTTCGGGCAGGCGTCTTTGAGCTCCGCCGGGAAGCGGTAGGTGGAGAAGGTGCGCACCGGGCCGACGGTGGTCCCTTCCTTGTTGGTCGCAACCCCGCGGTAGTAGTAGGTCGTCCCCGGCTCGAGACCGACCAGGTGCTTGCTGCCGGGATCGTCGGCGAGGGTCGAGCCGATGTGGGTGTCGACAAAGGCCTTGCTGCAGGCGTCCGGCGAGGCTTCGCAGTTTTCGAGCCCGTATTCGAAGCTGTAGACAGTGTCGGCGCCGCCGGGGTTGAAGAGGGCGTGGAGGATGAGCTGGTTCGAGTGGACGTCCGTGACGTTCTCCCTCTTGACCTGCGGCAGCAACGGCCGGGTCCGGAAGGAGAGGTCTTCGGAGGCGCTGGTCGAGCCGTTGTCCGCGACGACCCGGTAGTGATAGCGGGTCACCGGCGAGAGACCCGCGATGTCGACCGTGAGGTCGGTACGCCCCGGGCCGGCGGGCGAGCCCGCGTCGCCGCCCGGCGGCACCGGCAGCGGCACTTTGCTGCCGTAGGCAGTGGTGGTCCCGTATTCGAACCAGTATGTGGTCGCGGCACCGTTGCCGACGAATGAGCCGTTGAGCGTCGCCGACGTCGGCGTCAGGTTCGTCGCCTCCTCCGCCCGCAGCCCGAAGACCCGGTGTGGCGTGATCGTGCGGTCGGGGCCGATCCGGGTTTCGCCCGCGTTGCTGACCTCGACCCGGTAGTGGTAGGTCGTCTCCGCGGTCAGGCCGGAGAAGTCGGCGTGCACTTCGGTCGCTCCGGTCGAGCCGACCGGGCTGGGCGCGCAGGGAACCGCCGGTGAGCCGTATGAGGTGGCGATGCCGAAATCGAATTTGCAGGAGGTGATCGCGCCGCCGCCGTTGGCATCGACGACCGCGTTCAGCGTCGTCGAGGTAGCGGTCGGGTTGCTGTCGGGCCGGTATTCGATCGCGGGCAAGGTCGGGCGCGGCGCGAAGACGTCGAGCTTCTTGCCGAAGCCGTCGGCAACGTACATGTAGCCGTTGTCGTCGAAGGCGACGCCCATCACGTGGGTGATGCAGAAGCGTTCCGTGCATTCGAAGCCGAACGAGCCCTGCGGCGTTTCCGAGCCGTCGGTGGTGCCGAGGAACTTTCCCTGCGGCGAGAACTCGACGATCGCCCCGGCGGCCTTGTCCGAGGTGGCGACGTCGCCGTTGGTCGGGTCGAGGTCGATGCCGGTCAGCCCCGGGTAGTAGCCGAACGGGTGGCTTTCGAATTTGCCCGGCAGTTCCGGCACTTCCGAGTTGCCTTCGTTGATCCGCTGGATGAAGTCGCCGCTCGGCGCGAACTCGTCGATCTCACGCCGTTCCCCCGGGTTGAGCACCCAGATGTTGCCTTCTTCGTCGACCGTGATCCCTGACATTTCAGGGTTGCTGCCGCCGGAATTGAGCCCGGAGAACGGCGTTTCGGTGATTTCGTTGCCGTGGACGTAGCTCGCCGAGCTGGTGAAGGGGACCGGGTTGCCGTAGCCGTCGAACTGCTGGATCGCGCCTTCCTCGTAGCGGAAGAAGTGCCCGTAGTTGTCGCTCTGTGGAGCGTTGTCGACCGCGACCCAGGACTCGCAGCCCCCCTCGCGTTCGGCGTGGAAGATCGCGCCGAAGTTGTCGAAGATCGTGAACGGAGTGCCGCCGCAGGAGCCGCCGCTTTTCAGTTCTTCACCGTCGGTGGCGGTGTAGAAGAATCCGTTGGCGGCGCTTTCGGCCATCGAGTGGACCTGGGTGCTTCCTCCCCACTGTCCCTGGGCCTCCCGTTCACCGACCTTTTCCAGCCCGGGGTAGGGCGTGTATTCCTGCAGCGTGCCGTCGCCGACGTCGCTGACCAGCAGGTTCCCGTTGGGCAGCGTGGTGACTGCCTCGGGCTGTTTGAAGTTGACCTGGGTGACGTATTCGCGGTACGGGGCCGCCGAGGCGGAGGCGGCGAGCACGGCGAGCCCGACGCAGAGCAATGCCGCGGCGAGCGCGAGCCTCGCCGTGCGGCCGACGGAGGTGGTCGTCATCTGCATCGTCCCTGGCTCCCTTTCCATGGTCCTCATCGCCTACCGGGCCGCCCGCCGCGCCTGGCGCTTGTGCCGGGCCTTGGAGCCGCAGGAGACCTGCAGCTTGGTCTTGCTCTCGAGCGAGGCGCCGTTCTGCCCGGCCATCCTCGTCGTCGCCTTCCTGTTCTTCCCGCAGAGCGTTTCGCTGTTCTGGAGCAGGCCCTTGGAGCCGCCGAGCAGGTCGACGACGATCTTCGAGACCGGCACGTCGGGAACGGATTCGAAGCGCGCCCGCAGGGCGCCGTCGACGCTGTCGATCTTGGCGATCGCTTCGAAGTCGATCTGGCCTTCGAGATCGAGCGCGAGGTCGGGCAGGTTCTTCTGCGAGCTGCGCAGGTAGG
The DNA here is from genome assembly GCA_963836415.1 of uncultured Solirubrobacterales bacterium. GTDB lineage: Bacteria > Actinomycetota > Thermoleophilia > Solirubrobacterales > 70-9 > VRUE01. The sequence goes on along the minus strand of CAWIJE010000003.1, from coordinate 111,619 downwards.
CCGCGCCCTTGAGCGGACGATCGAGCAGCGGCGTGGTCACGCTCGCCGTTCCGATCCGGGATTGCTCGGGGCAGGTGTTCGAGGCGAACTGCGGTTTGGTGCAGACCGTGCCGATGTGGGCGTTGTCGAGCAGCTCGCCTTTCGGCAGCGTCACCGAGACCTTGCGCAGGTTCGCTTCGCCGGCGGCGCTGGTCAGCTCGGCGTGGATCGCCGGGTGGCCGCGGCGCCTGACCCCACCGCTCAACTTCAGGCTGAGCCGCGGGGCGAAGGGCATGATCGCGCAGTTGGCCACCTGGTAGTGGGACTTGAAGTCCACCGCCGTGCCCTGGTCACCGGTCAGCGTCGCCGCCACCGCGAATGGGTCGCAGTTGGTCGGGTTGAGGGCGAAGTTCGGGCGGTCGAGGCTGACCTTGATGTCGCGCAGCCGCAGCGGGATCCCCTGGATGATGCGCGGCAGGGGATCGGAGATCGCGGTGACGTGGGCATCGAGCGGATCGATCCTGAGCGCCGCCCGGACGACGATGTTGCCGAGGTCGTAGGGCCCGGAGACGGCCGGAGTGATCACCGCGAGGCTCAGCGGCGCGCCCTTGTAGGGACCGGAGAGGTAGACCTTGCCCGGCAGGTAGATCGGCCTGGTCCCGGCGCCGGCGCCGGCGACCGAGGTGCCGATCTGCGATCCGGCCGGGCAGGCGGAGGACGCCAGCTCGGAGATGCCGCCGTAGCCGGAGTCGGCGGCCTGGGCCAGGGCCGCGTCGGGGCAGTAGGGAATCCCGGCCAGCGTCGCCGAGAAGCCCGGCGGGGTGGTGACCGAGAGGCCGCTGAGGCTCTGGTCGCCGTCGGCCCGGGTCAGGTCGACCGTGAACGGGCTGTGGGCGCCGGCGGTGTTGCCCGCCGAGGCCGCGGTGAAGCTCGGGCTGAAGGGCCGCACGGGGGGCGGGCAGGGCGCCCCGTTGGGACCGTGGTCGAGGGTGAAGAACTGGGTCGCGCTCTGGCTCGCGAGGATCTCGTCCCAGGGCACGAAGGTCGAGTGGACGGAGTAGGTGCCGCACGCGGTGGGGGTCGAGAGCAGGCCGCGCTCGGCGCCGAAGAAGTGCATCTTGAACTCGGTCAGCGGGCTCTGGGGAAGGTTTTCGAAGATCGTCGTCAACTGACCGGTGACCGGGTCGGGGACGGCCTTGCCGGCGAGCTTGATGTGGGTCCCGTAGCCGTCGGCGGTGAGGAAGAGCCGGTAGCGGTTGCCGGGCTGCGGCGAGCCGAGGTAGATCCCGCCCGGGATCGGTTCCGGCAGCGCCGGGCTGCTGATCAGGTCGGTGCCGACCTTCGAGTACTCCGGACAGCGCGCTTCTTCGGTCGTCCCGAAGCCTGCTTCGGCGTCGGTGCAGGCGGTCTTGCCGTCGGCGGCGTTGGGGTTGATCGAGAAGCCGACCGGGAGCGTCAACGACGCTTCTTTGATCTCCGACGGCGAGGGGAACGAGGGGCTCAGCAGCTGCGGCACTGTGAGGTCGACGTCGACCCCCGAGGCGGAGTCGGTCTCGGTGGTCGTCGGCCGCGCGCTGAGGCTCGGGTTGAAGGTGAGCTGATCGCAGCCGCTCGGCTGCGGCCACGGGTAGGTCTGGGTCGCGACGCTTTCGTCGTAGCCGACGACGGTGACTTCGGACTGCAGCGGTTCCTTGCAGGTCCCCGGGTTAACCAGGAACGGGATTCTCGGGCTGTTCGAGGGGACCGAGGATCCGTATTCGGACATGCTGCGCTGCCGTTGCGGGGTGTGGCTGTCGTCGGCCGGCACGCCCCAGAGGCTCATCGCGAAGCGCTGCACGACGAACTGGCGCTCGAGGCCGTTGGCGTCCGCGTCGAGGCCGTAGTCACCGCCGGTCCGGGCGCTGAGGCCGACATAGAAGGGGATGCTGAAGATGCCGGGGACGAAGCTGACCGAGAGCAGGGCCGGCTGGTTCGAGCGCGGCACCGAGTTGTAGATCGGTTCGTGCTGGAGTTCGAGGTCGAGGCCGCCGGTGCTGGAGACGACCGCGTTCATCGTGCCGACCTGTGAGTCGGCGGGACAGGCGAGGCGGGCGAAGTCCGCCGCTTTGCACTGCGGCGTCGCGTGCGGGTTGCCGATGAAGCCGGTCGGCAGGCTGACTTTGACCTCTTTCGGGTCGTTGCACTGGCAGGGGTCTTCGAGCTGCGGCGCGTTCCGCGTCTCGCCCGCGTACCTGACCAGCAGGTCGGGATGGCCGCCGGCCTGGGTCAGGCTCGGCGTCGCTTCGAAGGCGCGGATTTCGAGCGCGTCGGCGCGCCCGGCCCCGGCGGCGAGCACGACCAGCGCCGCGGCGAGCAGGGCCAGTGGCAAGGTCAACCGTCCGACCCTCATTTCGCAGCCCCCCGGTGGGATTTCTTATGGCGCTTATGGCGCTTGTGGCGGGCCTTCGCCTTCTTCGGCTTCGGCTTCGCCGCCGCCTGGACGTTGCCGCTGCCGCCGAGTTCGGAGCCGGTCCCGTTCGGGGACGGAGGCGAGGCTTCGGTGCTCGGGCCATGGCACTCGTCGGCGGCGACACACGGCGGCACCGGGGGCGAGAAGAGGAAGCCGCCGCCGACCCTGGCGTCGTAGATCTTGATCGCTTCGCCGTTGCGGTCCTGTCCGACCAGGGTGTCGTAGGTGGAGATGAAGACATCGGTGCCGTCGGCGCTCACCCCGACCAGGCCCGGCAGGGCCATGATCGTCGCCAGGCCGGAGCTTTCGTTGCCGACGTTGGTGCCGCTGGTGATCAGCTGCGGCCGGCCGTCGACGTACTCGTAGACGTCGCCCGACTGGTTCGTGTCCTGGACCACAAGCGCGTCTTCGGTTTCAAAGAAGGTGCGGCCGTTGTCGGTGAGGTAGCGGCCGTTGTGGCTGGCCCTGGCATCGGCGGTCGGCGGCGCTCCGGTCGGCACACACGAGACGCAGAGCATTTCTTCGGCCGACGGCCGCCACAGGTACATCTCCGAGTGGCCGGCGTTGTCGTAGCCGGTGACCTTGCTCCCGGTGACGAAGGCCATGTACTCGTCATTGGGCGTCGTCTCCATCCGGGCGACCGCGTTTTCGCTGCAGAATTCCTGGCCCTGGTCCTTGGTGCAGGCGACGCCCGAGGGTTCCAGCGAGGTGACGAACTGGAGTTTGCCGTCGATGTAGTCGTAGAGGTTCTCCTCGCCGTTGACGCCGTTGTTGCCGGCGAGCTGCTCGGGCGAGAGGAAGTAGATGTCGCCGTTGGTGGGAGCGATGAAGTTGTCCGAGAAGGGACTGCCGCCGAGCCCACCCTGCGACCTCGTGTAGTTGGTGAAGGAGATCGGCTGGATCCCGCACTGTTCGGTCCAGCCTTCGTTGGACGAGCAGGCGTCGGTGTTGCCGGTGCCGGGCTCGTTGCCTTTGGAGATCTCGACCAGGTGCCCCGGGGCGTCGCTTTCTTCGGCCCACATGTAGAGGTCGACGCTGGTGTCGGTGTCTTCCGGTAGCAGCGCGGCGGTCGTCGTGAAGTAGATCTTCTCGCCGTCCGGGGTCATGTCGAGGTAATGGATGACGTGGCCAGGAGCGATTTCGTAGGTGTGTTCGCCGTTGACCCGGAGGTACAGTTCGCCGTCACCTTCTTTGGGAATCGGCTGGCCGGCTTCATGCGGGCGGACGGTCATCAGGATCCGGCTCCCGTTTTCCGAGACGTCCTGCGGAACGGCTTCTTCGATGTGTTCGCCGCCCTCCTTGACCGAGGCGATTTCGACCGTGTCGTTGGAGGTGTCGTTGTCGTAGACGTCGCCGGGCTCCCCACCGGGCGCAAACGGGATGTCGGAGCTGAAGACGAAGTGGCTCAGGTCGGCCGAGGCGGCGGTGCGGCCGCGGAACTTCACGCCGTTGGGGATCGCCCCCACGTTGGTCGGCCAGCGATCGACCTGGGCGTTCGTGGTCGAGTTCCAGACGTAGGGCGCGTACGAGTTTTCCGGATGTTCTTCTTCGAAGAGTTCGCCGATGTGGAAGATCCCGTTGTCCCAGTCGACGAAGGTCGAGAGGCTCGGGTCGGCGAGGATGTTCTGCTGGAACTTGTCCGGCTCGTAGCTCGGGATCATCCACGGCGGCCCGCCGGCCAGCGCGGCCTTCGAGGACGGGAGGCCGACGTAGTTGGTTTTCCAGCCTCGGCCGGTGCGGGTCGAGACGTAGAGATCGCCGTTGTTGTTGGCCGCTTCGCCGCTTCCCGGGATCAGGCCGAAGGCGCCGACGAAGGCCAGCCGCGAGGGAGCGATCGCCGTGGCGCTGAACGGAACCGTCGCCGGGTAGATGATCGTGATCCCCTGGTCTTCGGGAGTCACCAGCTCGTAGGCGCGGCAGTCCGGAAGGGAGTTCGCCCCGGTCTGCTGGCGGACCGTCGAGTTCGGGCATTCGGGCGAGTAGAAGTTGAACGTCTGGTCCCTGGAGACAGATTCGCCGAATTCGTTGGTCGCGACGATGCGGAAGTGGTAGACGCCGCCGTTCAGATTGGTCAGGTCTGCCTTCACCGAGAACGGTGTTTCCTGGGCCGGAATCGGATCGACCGGCGCGGTGAAGCCGTAGGAGGTCGTCGGCCCGTATTCGAAGCGCGCTTCGGCCGGAACCCCATGCGGGTTGATCGTCGCCAGCAGTTCCGCCGTGGTGCCGGTCACGTGCGCGCTGGAGAGCGAGACGACGATCGGCGCCGTGTTGGTCACCAGCGTGCGGTCAGACCCGTTCGTGCGGCCGAAGCTGTTTTCGGCGACCACCCGGTAGTGGTAGGTGTGCAGTGGCTGCAGCCCTTCGATCACCGCGCCGGGAATCGTCGTCGGGCCGGTCGCGGCGGGCAGTTCTCCACCGGGGACGGTGGTCCCATAGAGCGTGCTGGAGCCGTATTCGTAGAAGTATTTGACGTCGAGGCCGTCGCCGGTGAAGGACCCGTGGAGTTCGGCGACCGAGGTTTTGATTCCGGTGGCAGGATCGGTGGTCAGGCCGGGCACGGCGGGTTTGGTTTCGAAGGTCGCATCCTCGGCTTTGCTTTCGCCTTTCGAGTTGGTCGCGACAATCCGGTAGTGGTAGAGGGTCTGTGGCTGCAGGCCGCTGAGGGGTTCGGAGACGGAGTTCTCGATCGCGTTCGGTGCCACGGTTTTGACCGGCGTCGTGTTGCCGTAGCCGGTTGTCAGACCCCACTCGAAGGCGTAGCTCGTTTCTTCGTTCGTGCCGAGGAAGGCGCCGTTCAGGGTCGCGCTTGTGCGGTCGACATCGCTCGCCGGTTCGGCGTGAAGGCCGGCGACGAAGTGCGGCGTGAAGGTCACCGAGCTGCTCACGTTGCTGCCGCTGGCGTTCGAGACTTTGAGCCGGTAGTAGAAGACTTCCTCGCCTTTGACTTTGCTGGTCAGGTCGGCGCTCACGTCCTGCGCTCCGGCGTAGGGCGTCGCCTGTTCACAGGGCACCGACTGGATCTGCGGGGCGGGGAATTCCTGGTACTGGGAGACCTGGAATTCACAGGCCGTGACCGGGCCGGCACCGGCGGGATCGACGTGGCCATGGGCCGTCGCGAAATCCGTCGGCGGGCCGGCGGTGACATCAGGAACGGTGACGCCGGGCAGGACTTTGATCTGGTTGCTGGAGGAAACGGCGAGGTAGACCACACCGGTGGAGCCGTCGACCGCTGCTCCGATCAGGCTGCCCATTTCGGTGCCGAATGCCTCCACCTTGGTCCCGTCGGGACGGTAGGAGGTGACCCCGTCTGAGTGAACGACGTAGACGATGTGGCTGACCGAGTCGACCGTGATCGCGGCGGCGCTGCCGCCGTCGATCAGGTTCTTTTCGGTGTAGTTCGAAGCGGCCGTGTAGCGATAGGTGGCGCCGCTGAAGTTGGCGACGTATACGTCGCCCGTGACGGGGTCGGCGCCGATGTGACAGGGCCTTCCCTGTTCCGCGACGCTGAAGCCGCCCGCGGGGGCACCGGTGGGCAGGAATTTCGAGACCCTCTGTTCGCCGTAGTCGCCGACCAGGACATTCCCGGCGGCGTCGGTGGCGACCCCGCAGGGGTCGCCGAACGAGGAGCGTTCGACCGAGAAGATCGTCGCGCCGTTGGCCGTGAAACCGGCGAGCCCGTTGGACTCCGAGATGTAATAGACGTTCCCGCTGCCGCCGGCGCTGTCGTCGACGGCGATGTCCGGATCACCACCGCCTCCCGCGACGGCGACGGGGAAGGCGCCGCCCAGCGGGCTGTAGGTGCCGGGGGTCGAGAGGTTGAAGCCACGGATCGCCGGGCCTCCGGCTTCGAAGGCGTAGAGCCGCTTCGAGCTCTGCCGGAAGGCGATCCGGTTCAGCTGCTGGAAGGTCGTCCCCGAGGTCCCGTCGGGCCCGAACGAGGCGGTTGCCGTCGGGTGGATGAAGGCCGCGGAGGCGCCCGAGGGCGCGACGACGAGGGCCGCCAGCGACAGCACCGCCAGGGCGGCGAACCTCACGAATTTGGGCAGGCTCACCGGCACGCTCCTGTCTCGCGTCTCAGCCACGCTTGCCGCCCCGCCGGCCGTGGCCCTTCTTGTGCGTCCTGTGCTTGCGCACGCACTTGCCCTTCTTCTTGACGAAGCCCTTCTTGCACGTCTTCTTCGTCGGCGGTGGGGTGACACGCGGCTCCGCCGGCGCCGTCGTCGTGAACGTCTGGTCGGGACCGGCCGCGATACCGACGGCGTTGGTCGCGACGGCGCGGAAGTGGTAGGTCGTCCCCGGGGAGAGGTTGGCGAGGGCGGCGCTGACCGCGTGTTCGGCCGTGTCCGGGCCGAACGGGGCGCTCTCGGGGGTGCTCGAGCCGTAGGCGGTCGACGGGCCGTACTCGAAGTGGAAGGTGGTCAGGGCCAGCCGTGGGTTGATCATCGCCGTCAGGGTCGCCGTCTTCTGCGAGATCGAAGAGCTCGAGCTGGAGACGACTTCAGGCGTGGCGGAAGTGGTGAAGGTCTGGTCGGGCCCGGTGACGGTGCCCTTGAAGTTGCTGGCGATGACCCGGAAGTGGTAGGTCGTGCCGGGCGTCAGGCCCGAGAGTGAGGTGGTGCCGATGCGGTTGGAGCCGTTCGGGTCGATCGGGCCCCCCTGCAGGGTCTTGGTCCCGTAGCCACTGGTCGGGCCGTACTCGAAGCGGTAAACGGTCAGTCCTTCGCCCGGATTGATTTCGGCGCTGAGAGCCACGTTTTCGCTGCCGACCTCAGCAGTGAACGTCCTCAACACGGACGGCACGTCGGGTTCGGTCGTGTGGAAGGTCTTGTCGACGCCCACCGTCGTCCCGTACTGGTTGTGGGCGACGAGGCGGTAGTGGTATTCGGTGAAGGCGAGCAGGCCGTCGAGCGTGGCGGCCACCGCCTGGGGGCCGGTCGCCGTGCCGAGGTCGATGTCGGGGCTGGTCAGGCCGTACTCGCTCGTCGTTCCGTACTCGAAGTGGTAGGAGGTGTCGACTCCGTCGCCGGTGAAGGACCCTTCGACCACGGCGCCGAGCCGGCCGACTTTGTCTTCGTTGACGTCGCTGGTCGCAACCCCGCCGACCGCGAACGGGGTGGTGAAGGTCTGGTCCGGGCCGGGGCGGACACCGGCGGAGTTGGCGACGACCAGGTGGTAGTGGTAGGTGGTCTGTGACTGGATCGCGCCGCTCGGCAGCGCGGCGGAGACGTCGGTGGGCGACGCGGTCGACCCGGGGTCACAGGGGACGGTCCCGCCTTTGTATTCCGTCGTCGTCCCGTATTCGAATTTGCAGCTGATCACTTCACCGGCGCCGTCGGGGTCGACGTGGCCCTCGAATTCGACCGAGTCGCGTTTCAGGTTGGCGGTGGTGACGGCGCTGATCTTCGGCGCGTTCGAAGAAGTTGAAGACCTTGACGTTGTTGGAGCCGGTGTTGGCGACGTAGACGGTGCCGGTCGTCCAGTTGACCGTGATCCCGACCGGGGGTTCACCCGTCGTCAGGTCTTCGGCCCCGAAGGTCTCCGACGGGGGGCAGCCAGGCCCGGCGGGAGCGGGCGCGCAGGTGCTGCCATCGGCCTCGACCACCTGGCCGGCGCCGTTGAACCGGTAGCGGTCGACCTGTGCGTGATTTGCCCCTCCGGCAAAGGTGTTCCGCAGGGCGAAGAGGTCGTTGCGGACGGGGTCGTAGGCGAGGCCGCCCGTGCGCAGGAAATCCGACGGCGCCGGGATGCTGACCCGGCCGAGGTCGACGCCGGTGGAGCTGATCTTCTCGATCGTGCCGTCGCTCTGATTGGTCTGGAAGTAGTCGCCGCTGCCATCGACGGCGAAGGCCTGGTCGTCGGTTTCGACCGGGGTGGCGATCGAGCTGGGCGAGCTGCCGTCCTGGGCGTAGCTGAAGATCCGCTGCCCGTTGAGCATGTGGATGTTGCCGTCGCCGTCTACCGCGTCGGGCGAGAGGGTGCCCTGGAAGGGCCCGCCCGGCGCCGTGCTCCCGTTGGTGCCGCCAGGGAAGGGGACGCCGCCCCAACTGCTGACGATGTGGCCGCTCGAGTCGTACTTCTGAAGCGCTTCGCTCAGCGTCACCGGGTAGATGTCGCCGCTCGAGGGACCGCTCGAGTTGTCGACCGAGATGTGGAAGAGGTTGCCGAAATGGCCGCCGAAGTAGTTGCCCTGTTTCTTGCAGATGTCGGTCGGCGCGCCGGCGTTGGTGCAGTAGTCCGGGTCGCCGGTGCCTTCGTTCACTTCGGAGCCGACCATCAGCAGGAAGGTCCCGTCCGCCGCGAACTTGAGGATCCTGGCGTGCGCGGTGTCGGCGACCCAGATGTCGCCGGTATTGGCGTCGACCGTGATCCCGCGCGGTCGTTCGACCGCGTTGTTGCCGCGGTTCGCGATCGTGCCGCCGATCACGTGGACGGCTTCCGCGCTCGCGCCCTGCGCGGCGAATGACGTCATCGCCATCAGCGCCACGACCACCGTGCTCGCGAAACGCGTTCGCGTTCGCGTCCTCTTCGCCCTTTTGCTTTTCATTTTCCCTTTTGCCTACGCACGCGCCATTTCCCTGACTCGCGCTACGGCTATGTCCCTGAATCGGGGCCGAGCGGCCCTTTCATCCCTTCAACTCGCCGAAGGAACCCCCGGGAGCGGCCACTGGCTCGCTTTTCCCGTCCTTCGGCTGGCGGGAATGAGAACACATACGGACCGGGCTGTCAACCCCGGTACGGGATATTTCTCATCTCGAACTTTGGATATGGCGCTGTAGCGGGGAAATCACGATCCGAGCTTGTGTCGTAAACAACGCTGTTTAGGTCTGGGCCGTACCAACGGGCGCCTGAAAGTTCTCGCTCAGGCACCGCTACGCACGCGGAACGGGCGGGCGGGGAGAAGGAGGGGCTGCCTTTATCAAGAACATTCGCAGACCACAGCCGTTGGAAACACGGCCGTCTACCTGCAAGCGCGAAAATGAATCTGGCTCTAGAAAGCAAAATTCAGCGACAAAAGCGTCGATTTAGCCGCATATCTTTCGAAACCGCCGCGCACCAAGAGCGGGGTTTCGGGAGATGAAAACACCCTGGGGAGACTCGACCGAGCTGCGCGCTCGCAAGATGCGGCCAGGCCGCGGTACCCCGCGTGACGAGGCGGACCGCAATCACCGCGAGCGCCTCTTCGCCGCGATCATCGCCCTCAGCAATGAAAAGGGCTACGAGGCGACCCGCATCGCCGACCTGGTCCAGCTATCGGGGATCTCGCGCAGCGCCTTCTATAGGCAGTTCGCCGACAAGCGAGAGTGCTTCCTGAGCGCGGTCGAGGAACTGGTCCGGCCGACCCTCGAGCTGATGGAGCGGGCCGAGCACTCACCCTCCGGCGAGGGCCGGGCGCGCGAGGCGATGGAAGCGTTCCTCCGCCTCTTGGCCGAACAGCCGGCGGCGGCCCGCATGTGCTTCGTCGAGATCTACGCCGCCGGGCCGGCCGCGGTCGAGGTCGTCGACGACACCCTCGATGCCTTCGAGCGATTCGGCACCGCCCTCTTCGAGCAGATCCCAGAGCGCCGGGGGATGCCGCCGCGGATGGTGCGGGCGATGGTCGGCGGCCTGCAGAAGGTCGTCCACAAGCGCCTCTACCGCGAAGAAGGCGACGAGCTGGTGGCGCTCGCCGGGCAGATCCACAACTGGTGCTTCTCCTACCCCCCTCCCCCCGGCCCGCTCGAGGCGCCCAGGCGCCGGGGCAAGCCCGCCCGCCCCTTCGCGGAGCGTCAGGCCGCGGCCAATCCCGCCGACCGGATCCTCCGGGCGCTCGCCGCGACGGTCGCCGAGAAGGGCTACCCCGGCACCACGGTGGCCGAGATCGTCGAGCGCGCCTCCACCTCGCAGCGCACCTTCTACGAGCACTTCGCCAACAAGGAAGAGGCGCTTTTGGCGGCTCTCGACAGCGGCTCGGCGCTGATGCTCGCCGGCACCCTTCCGGCCTTCCGCCGGGCGCCCGACTGGCAGCACGCGGTGCGCGGCGCCTTCGAGGGCATGTTCGCCTTCGGCGCCGAAGAGCCCGAGTACAGCCGCCTCGGCGCGGTCGAGATGCACGCCGCCGGGCGGCGGGCGCTGGAAGCGCGCGACCGTGTGATGGAGCAGCTCGAGGCACTGCTCGCGCCGGGCTACGAGCTCGCCCCGGCGACCCCGCCGATCGCCGCCGAGGCGATCGGCGGCGCCATCTACTCGCTGGTCCACGACCAGGTCAAGCGGGTCGGCCCCGGCAGCCTCGCCGAACTGGTGCCGACCGCGACCTACATGACACTGGCGCCATTCCTCGGCGCCGATGCCGCCTACGAGCTGGCGATCGGCAGCGGCTAGGCCCTAGGCCCGCGCCCCGGCCGAGATTCGCTGCGCCTCGTCCACCCCTATATAAGGGGTGAGCATGATCTGCGCCAGTTCCGGCGCCAGCGCCGGAAGGCGGTCGAGCTCCCCGGAGGTGAGGCAGTCGCCGACCAGGGACATCGCCGCGCCGACCACCGCCTGCTCGGTCGAGGCCAGAGCCGGGCCGCCGGGCTGCTCGTTTTGGCGACCGCTGCGCAGCAGCGCCCCCAGCTGCTCGTGGGTGGTGCGGCCGCGCCGGGCGAGCTTCGGCTCCGAGGCGGTCGAGGAGATCAGGATCAACCGTGCCTCGTCAGGCGAGGTCGCCGCGTATTCGAGCGCGCCCTTGACCGCGGCGACGACCCCATCGGCCCAGGCTCCTTGCGCTGCGCAGGCGTCGACGATGACGCTGTTGAGCCGGCTGAAGGCGGCGTGATGGGCGGCGAAAACGCAGTCGAGCTTGTCGTCGAAGAGCTGGTAGAAGGTACGCCGCGAGACGCCGGCGTGGTCGATCAGGTCCTTGACCGTGAGCCCGGCGTAGCCCTTCTCGGCCATCGCCGGGGCGACGGCGGAGAGCAGGCGCTGGCGCTGGTGAGCGGCGACGACCTCTTGCGGAAGGGCGTGGGGGCCTCGAGGCAGCTTGCCGCTGTCGTCCACGTCGAGGTTTGTCAAGGTTGCCTCTCTCATGAGCTGACCGGTGAGGCGCAAATCAGAACATAGACAGACCGCCTTGTCAAGTAGACATTGCTATTTTTCGCATTCTAGAGCCGTTTTAAAGAGTACCGAGCAATACCCTGTTTGCCGCGCTTTGCGGGAACTTTGTTGCTAAGGAAGGGACTTCGGCGGCGACCCCGAAGTAATCGGGTCGGCCTGGACGCGGCCTTACCGCCAGAGCCTCCCGGGGCCTTAGGGGCCTCTCGGGAATCCCATCAAGTTGACCATGCGATACATGGTCAACTTGATGGGATTTCAATTCGCGGGCTTCAGCGAGCGCGGCAGCTGCGGACGGATTCGGCGGCGAGTTGTTCGCCGCCGACGAAGTTGTAGGTCGCCCGCGCCAGCGAGAGGAAGCCAGCCGTGAAGCCGTCCGGCACCGGGCAGGAAGCGTTCAGGTAGCTGTGCCTGTCGCCATCGTGGATGAACTGGCGGCCGACGTTGATGCGGAAGCTGGCCACCCGGGGCCAGGGCCCGACCGCGCGCCTGATGATCGAAGTGAGGACCGTTTTGAAAGCGCCCTTCTGGTGGCTCACGGTGAAGGGCAGGACGAAGGAGACCGGCGGGTTCGACGCGTAGCCCTGGACCCAGACCGCCGGGTGTCCCGCCTTGGTCCTGCCGTTGAAGGCGAGCAGGTGGGCATGTATCCCGAACGGGTCCTGGTTGGGCACGAAGATCTTCGCGAAGAGCTGGCCGTCCCCGACCAGGGCCGAGCCGCAGTAGTGCATCGCCAGGTCGCTGTCGGTGGTTTCAAGGCGACCGCGAGGGCAAACCGGAAGGCCCTCGGTGTCGAGCCGGCCCCTCCAGGCGAGTTCGAGTTTGATCGAGTCGACTTGCGGCAGCGGCGAGCTATCGGCGGTCTGCACCCCGCCGGAGAGGTATACGGCGACCGGAGCCCGGTGGTGACGGGGAAGCTCTTTCGGCGTTATCCCGCCTTTCAGCGAGACGATCAGGCTCCCTTGCTGGGATCGCTCGGCGCCGGCCAAGCCCACACCCAGGGCGAGCACGACGACGACTGCAATCGCCGGCACGAGCCAGGCCATGCGTTTGCTCGGATGCGGCTCCGCGGGTCCCAAGTCCCGGTGCTCCCCTTCCCCGTAGGCGCCGCCATCGGCACCCTGGATTCCGAATAAACACTAGCGTTTCCAATCTCGGAGATGGGTACGTCGGCGTGCACAATTGGCGCGTTTCAGCGCAATTCGTCGACCTCGTGGGAAATCCTTCTCAGCGGGAGGACTTGGCCCGGTGCTTCGAGCCGGCCTTGCTGCCGCAGGACGACTTCAGCTTCGGTTTCTGACTGAAGCTCTTGCCGTTCTGCGCCTTGAACTCGACCAGCGTCACGGGGCTCTGCTTGCAGATGTCGCGGGTGTTGGAGAGATATCCCTGCTTGCCGCCGAAGACCGTCAGTCTGAAGTGGCCGATCGGGGCGTCGGGAACCACGCCGACCGTCGTCCGCAGACGCCCGCCCTTCGTCGTCGTCGTGTCGGCCCTCGGCAGGAGCTCGACCTGGCCGTCGAGGATGAAGGCGAGGCGAGGCAGGCCGCCGGAGCCGGAGACGGCGTAGACCGGACCGGTCAGGGGCTGGTCGAGCAGCGGCGTCTGGGTGCTCGCCCGACCGATCGCCTGGCGTCCGGCGCATTCCGTGGCGGCCAGTTCCTTCTCGCTGCATATGTTGCCGAGGTGGCGTTGGTCGATCTCGAAGGCGCTGGAGAGCGTCACTGCCAGCGACTTGATGTTGGCGTCACCGGCGCGCGTGCTCAGGTCGAACTGAAGCTGCGGGTTGGTCGCCCGCCGCGTCCCCTTGCGGCCGCCGATCTGCCGCACGGTCATCTTCGGCTTGAACGGCAGCCGCACGCAGTTCACCGCCTGGAAATAGGAGGAGAAGTCCGTGACGGTACGTTCGTCGCCGATCCCCTGGCTCTCGACGGCGAAGGGCGAGCAGTTGGTCGGGTTGATCGTGAAGTTCGGCTTGTCGATGTTGACCTGGATAGTGCGCATCCGAATCGGGACCCCGCCGACAATCGCGGGCACGGTGTCGGAGACGGCGCTGACCTGTGCGGTCTGGGGGTCGACGTGGAGGGCGACGCGGACGACGACGACGCCGTAGTCGTAGGGACCGGCGAGCGCAGGAGTGACGACGGCGAGGCTCAGGGGGGCACCCTTGAACGGTCCCGACAGATACATCTTGCCGACCGCGTGGAAGGGGTGGCCGCCGGGGCCGGCGGCGACGTTGCTGGTCCCGATCTGGCTTGCCGCCGGGCAACTCGCGGCGTCCTGCTCGGCGCGACCGAGCCTCTGCGCCGCCGCTTCGATCGCCGCGTCGCTGCAGTAGGGGATGCCGCGCAGGTTCCCGGTGAAGCCGGGCGGCATCCTGAAGTTAAGATCGCCGAGGAACTGGTCGCCGTCGTCGCGGTCGAGCTTCAGGGTGAAGTTTGAGAAGTCCCCTCCCACCGGATTCGAGGTACCCGCGACCAGGCGCGGGTGGAAAGGCCTGCTCGCGCCCGGGCATTGGGTGCGGTTCGGTCCGGAGCGGATTCCGAAGTCCGGCGTCGAGCTCTGTGGCGAGAGGACCCCGTTCCACGGCACCAACGTCGATTTGGCGCTGTATACGGTGCAGCGGGTGGGAGTCGCGACCAGCCCGCGGTCAGAGGCGAAGAGGTGAAGGTCGAACTCCTCGAACGGAACCTGTGGCAGGTCGGCGATCGTCACGGTCACCTGTCCGGTCTTCGGGTCGGGGAGGAAGGAGGCGGCGAGCTTCGCGTGGATGCCGAACCCGTCGAAGATCATGAAGGCGCGGTACTGGTTGCCAGGAAGAGGTTCCCCAATGTAGATGGAACCGACCAGGACCCCTTCGAGCGCCGGCGTATGCACTTCGACCGTGCCGATCTTCGAGTTGTCGGGACAGCTGCCGGGGGCGTCGCTGCCGAAGCCGGCCTGGGCGTTGGCGCAGGCGCTCTGTCCGTCGGCCGCGTCCGGATTGATCGTCAGCCCATCGGGCAGCGTCATCGTCGCCGAGCGCAGGGTCGACGGCGACGGCGCCGAGCCCGAGAGGAACTGGTCGGCCCGCAGCTTGATGTCGAGACCCGAGGGTGCGTCGGCCTCATCGGTGGTGACGCCTATGTCGAGGACCGGGTCGAAGCGCTGTTTTTCGCAGCCGGTCGTCGCCGGGTAGGACGCCGTTTTGATCGCCGTGTTCGCCGGGTCTTGATAGCTCGTCACCGCGAGCTTGACCGGCAGCGGCTGCCCGGTGCAGATACTCGGGTTATCCGTGTAGGGCCGGACCGTGACCCCCGCCGGGGCGAAGGGCGCGGTCAGGCATTCGGTGTTCAGACTGCCGTAGCAGCCCGGCGGCGAGCCGGGTGCCGTCGGGCGGAAGCGAGAGGGGTCGTGGCTGTTGTCAGCCGGCAGGCCCCAGATCTGGAAGTTGGCGAACTTCAGCGGCATGCCCTGGGGGATACCGCTGACTTCCATGTTGAGGCCGTAGTCGCTGGCGGCGCGGACCTTGACCGGGACGGTCACGGGGAGGTTGATCGTCGGCGCGACAAAGGCGAGCCGGGCGGCTTCATCATCGCTGACCGTCTGCATGTTGTAGACGGGGACCGTGCCGAGCACGTAGTTGGGGTCGCCTCCATAGTTGGAGATCAGGGTCACCACCCCCGCCTGCGATCCGGCGCCGCACTGGTTGACCGCGAAGTCGGCGGCGCGGCATTTGAAGATCGCGCCCGGATTTCCGAAGACGCCGGCCGGGAGGTTGACCGACACGACTTTGGCGACTTCCGGGCTCGCCGGGTCGGCGAGCTTGATGCTGACCGAGAGGTCGGGGTGGCCACCGGCCTGGGTGTCGGTCGAGCCGACTTCGAATTCTTCGATCGTCGGGCTGGCCGCCGCCGGCGCCGCGAGGATCGCGGCGACGGTCAGCGCCGCGAGTAGGACCCTGCCGAAGCTGCTCATCCTCTGCTCCCCCTGCTCTTCTTCTGCTTCTTGTGATGGTGCTTCTTCTTCACGCACTTGCCGTTGCGGCTGACGGTGCCCTTGCGGCAGGCCTTTGGCTTGGCCGGCGGCGCGTAGGTGCGCCCGGAGCCTTCCTGGGTGTTGATCTCAGCCGCCGCGGGCGCCTCGCTCCCGGGCCCGTGGCACTCGTCGGAGGCCTTGCAGGGCGGCGCTTCCCGGTCGTAGACCAGGCCGCCGCCGGAGCGGGCGTCGTAGACCTTGATCGTGCTGCCGTTGACGTCGTCGGGCACCAGGGTGTCGCGGGTCAGGAAGAAGGCGTTGGTTCCGTCGGGGGTTACCGAGAGCAGGCTCGAGTCTTCTGACCCGAGCCCGAGCGAGATCAGCTGCTTGGTGCCGTTCTGCCACTCGTAGGCGTCCTCCCTCGCGTTGGTGTCTCGAAGGACGAAGGACTCACGGGTGCTGAAGAAGACCCGGCCGTCGTCGGTCAGCGCCAGCCCGTAGCCGGGCAGCGCGGTGTCGCTGGCCGGTACCGTGCCGCTCGGGGCGCAGCTGACGCAGTCGACCTCGCCGTCGCCCGAGTCGTAGCGGTAGACCTGTTCGAAGCCCAGTGTGCGGAAGCCGGTGATCGGGTTCTTGGTGGCGAAGACCGCGTAGCGACCGTCGGGGCTTACCTGGAAATCGGCATAGCTGTGGGTGCCGGGCTGCTGCACGCCGTGTGCGATCGCGGCGTTGTCGAGCGGCGTGTATGGGACCGGTTCGGCGCCGAACTCGAAGACGCTTTCGCCGTTTGAGGAGGCGTACACGTAGTCGCTATTGCCGTTGACGGCGACGCTGACCGAGGAGGACAGCCCGTCGCCGACGATCGTCTGGAGCTGTTTGCCGGTACCGCTGAGGACGGCGATCTTGTTGCCCTGGTCGACGTAGACGTCACCGCTGGTGGGATCGCTGGCGAGCCCGGTTGCGCTGGCGGCGAAGGGGACCGGTTCGGGCCCCGGAGGCAACCCTGCTTTGAAGGTGCTGAGCTGGTACTGGACGACTTCGCCGAATTCGTAGAAGTTGACCAGGAGGTTGCCGCCCGAGGTGGCGACGCCGCAGCTCGCCGAGTTGGGCGGCGTGCTGATGCCGCCCGAGTAGTCGCCCTCGGTGACGGTCCCGCCGCTCGGCGAATAGCGCCAGACGTGCCCGAAGTAATCGCCGACGTAGAGGTTCCCGTTGGACTGGTCGACGGTGACGCCGCAGGCGAGGCCGAGTTCGCCGATCGGCGTGCCGCTTCCGCTCAGCGTCGTCAGGTGGGCGCCGCTGGAGGAGTAGACGTCGACTTTGCCGACCTGGGCGACGCTGCTGACAACGTAGACGTCACCGTTGGCGGGGCCGGGCGAATTGTCAACCGCGACCTGGGCCTGCCTCGGCTCGAGCCATTCGAATCCGGAGATCTCGTTGGTCCCGGCTCCGGGACCAGCCGTGAAGTCGTCGGGCGCACCGGCCGCGGTGAAGCGGTGGACGGTCCCGGTTCCTGTCTCAGTGACGTATACGTCGCCGCTCGCCTGGTCGACGGTGAGTCCGCCCGGCGCACCGAATTTCCCGCCGAATTCCGCATTGTCGAGGGGGTGGTTCGGCGGTTGCGGTCCCGGCTCACCGGCGCTGGTGTCCATGACCGCGACGAAGCGCGGGTCCGAGCCGGGCTCGACCTCGTAGAGGTTGGCCTGGTTCTCCTCTCCCTCGTCCCCGTCGAGCTGCTCGGGGCTGACGAAGTAGAGGGCGCCGTTCGCCGCCGACACTCCCGCGCCGCCTGCGAAGGCGACCGCGCTGCAGGCGCCCGGACCGGAGGCCGAGTTCCAGCTGTTCGGCGTGCCCGCCGGTTCGCAGCCGTCGTCGTTGCTGGCCGTGCCGCCATTGGTCGTGATCAGCCGCAGGGCCACCGAGCCGCCCCCGTCGATCGCCGCTTCGTAGATGTCGGCACTGGCGTCGGTGTCGTCGCCGAGCAGTTTGTCGGTGGTCGTCATGAAGAGGCGTGAACCGGCGCTGTTCATGCCGTTGAAGAAGACCCCGTCGGCGGCGCCCGGAGTCAGGTCGAGCGATTTCGCCGAGCCGCCCAGGTGCATGTAGAGATGCCAACGACGATTTCCTCTGGCGTCACTCGAGAGCGCCTTGCCGACGACGATTCGCGAGCCGTCGGCGGAGATGTCGAGCTCGCCTACCTCGCCGCCCGTGATCGCCGAGCCGGAGGCGTCGGTGCTGACGACCTGGGTGGTGCCCGTCACCAGGTTGCGGTCGTAGATCGAGCCGGTTTCATCGCCCGCCGGGTCGAACTTCGCGTCGGAGCCGAAGACGAAATGGCTGCCGTCGGCGGAGAAGGGCTTGGCGACCTGCTGGGAGGGATCGGCGGCTGGGTTGAGCGAGCCGGCCATGCCCTTGACCAGGCTGCCGTCGCCGAGGCGCAGTGGGACGTTTGTCGAGCCGTCCGAGAAGCAGGGGTCACAGATGTCTTCGCCGCCGAAGGCGAACTCGCTGAGCGATTCGTCGGTCCCCAACAACGGCGAGCCGAAGGGTCCCTGCTGGTCCATGCCGTTGGCGGGCAGTCCGACGTACTTGGTCGTCCACTTCCCGTCGGCGTTCCGGCTGGCGACGTAGGGGTCGCGCCCGAGGTTGGTCGGGTTGCCGGCGATGCCGGGCACGGCGCCGGAGTGGACCGAGTAGAGGGCGCGGTCGCCGGCGCCGATCGGGTTGATCAGCGGCGCCTGGCCCGGAATCAGGTCGGACTCGACATCGAAGCCCCCGGCGTCGGCGGCCGAGACGAGCTCGTAGCTGCGGCAATCCATCAACCTCGCCGCACCCGCCTGCTGGCGGGCCAACGCGTTGAGGCAGGGGTCGTCCACCGGGTCGGGGAGGTAGGTGAGGAACTCGAGCGGTGCGGTCACGGTGGTGCCCGCTTCGTCGACCATCGAGATCCGGTAGTGGTAGGTGGTCCCCGCGGTCAGACCGGTGATCTGGAGGCTGACGTGTTCGTCTTTGACCAGGGTCGGCATCTCCACCGTCGGCGAGGAGTTCTCGTAGCCTGGGCCCGAGCCCCATTCGAATTTGTAGGTGGTGTTGCCACCGCCGGCGTTGATGTCGGCGTTGAGGAAGGCGCCGTCGGTGTTGACCCGGTTTGCCGCGATCAGGTTGACGATCGGCTCGCCCTGGGCGATGAACCGCGACGGTCCGGAGATCATCGAGCGCTGGTTCGCTTTGTTCTGTGACTGCAGCCGGTAGTAGTAGACCTTGCCTCGCCTCACCGGGACGGTCGCCGAGACCTGGATCTCGCCGGAGCCGGTGAGCGTCTGGCCCTGATCGCAGGGGACGGTGTTCGGGACCGCCTGCGTCACACCCCATTTGAACTGACAGGTTTCGGTTTCGAGGCCGTCGGGGTCGAGGGTCGCGCGCAGCGTCGCGGTGTCGCCTTCGAGGTCGGCGCCTTCGGTCTTCCCCGTCCGGACGGTCGGGACGACGACCCCCGGCGCTTCTTTGACGAATTTCTCGACCCGCTGGCTGCCGCCGTAGTCGTAGCGATTGGCAATCCAGAGGTCGTGGTTTTCGCTGTCGACGGCGATCCCGACCGCTCCTTCGAGCCCGGGGTAGGACTGGGACGGTTCGGCGCCGCCGAGGGTGCCGAGCCTCTTCCCTTCCCGGTCGTACTGATTGACGATCGCGCCGCTGTAGCCGTCGATCGTGAAGACGTCGTCGTTGGAGAGGTCGATCGCGTCGCCGCGCGGCGAGGTGTTGCCGCTCAGCTCGTAGAGTTCGTGCCCTTCGGGGTCGTATTTGACCCATTTGACATTGCCGAACTGCAGGTCCCGCCTGCCATAGAGGTTGCTCTGACTGTCGAGCCGCGGGTAGCAGGGATTGTCCGGTTCCTGCCCCTGTTTTTCGTCCTTGGTCTTGAACGGGCGCTGTTCGATCTGGAACCCGGCGTATTCCCCTTCCGGGGTGTATTTGCGCAGGTTGGAGCCGCCGATCGAGCCCATCGTCCAGGGGTTCCCCTCGGGGCCGACGGTGACGCCGCAGAGGTTTTCCACCGTCTGCGGCCATTTCGGCAGTTTGAGCCCGGCGACGGAGAAGCCGAGGACGGTGCGGCCGCCGGTGAAGCCGGCGCCGGCGACGTAGATGTTGCCGTCGTTGGGCCCGCCCGTGTCGTCGACTTCGATGATCGGTTCGCTGCCGAGTTCGGTCCCGGTATCGATCGTGCCGGCGCCTTCGAGCCCGCTGAAGGAATCAGGTTCGCCGTTTTCCTTGAGCGCGACGATCTTGGTCGTCGTGCCGAGGCCGCCGACGAGGACGAGCAGGCGGTGGCGGGCCGTGTCGTAGGCGACGCCGGAGACCGGGGCGCTCGGGTTGAACTGGCCGCCTTCGCTGCCGCTGCCGTCGACGTACTGGCCGGAATAGACGTAGTTGTAGATCGTTTCCGCCGAAGCCGAGCTCGCCAGCAGGGCGAGGCTCGAGACGAGGGCGGCCATGCAGCCGAGTAGCTGGCGCCGGATGCTCACTTGTTCCTCCCCGAGTCGTGGTGGCGCTTGGCTCGTGACTTGGAGCCGCAGGCCGCCTTCAACTTGACCTTGGCGCTGGTCTGGGCGCCGTTGTGGCCGGCCATCGTCACCTTCGCCTTCTTCGGCTTGCCGCACAGCGTGGCGCTGTTCTGCAGCAGGCCCTTGGAGCCGCCGAGGAGGTCGAGTGAGAAGGAGCTGATCGGCGCGTCGGGCACGCTCAAGAAGCGGGTGCGGAGGCCGCCGTTGACGCTGTCGATGCGGGCGACCAGTTCGATGTCGATCTGCCCCTTGAGGTCAATCACCATGTCCGGCAATTTGGTTTCCGAGGAGCGCAGGTAGACCGAGCCGGTAAGCGGCTTTTCGAGCAGCGGGGTGACCGCTTCCGCCTTGCCGATCAGGGCGCCCTCGGGGCAGGTTCCTTTGTGGAAGTCGACCTTGGTGCAGACGGTGCCGAGGTGGGCGTTGTCGAGCAGCTCGCCGGTCGGCAGGACGACGGTGACCGCGCGCGCGTTCGCTTCACCTGGCTTCGTCTTCAGCCGGGCGTGGATCGCCGGGTGCCCGCGCCGCTTGACGCCACCGGTCAGGTTGATGCTCAGCTTCGGGGCGAATGGCAACTCGTTGCAGGCCGACACCTGGAAGGGATTGCTGAGCCGGCTTTGGGCGCCTTCGCTGCCCGCGATCGTCCCGCTGACCGCGAAGGGAGCGCAATCGGTCGGGTTGACCGCGAAGTTGGGACGGTCGAGATTGACTTCGACGGCGCGGGTGCGCAGCGGCACGCCTTCGAGGATCCGCGGCAGCGGGTCGGAGACGGTCGTCACCTGCGCGGTCAGCGGATCGACCTCGATCGCCGCCCGGACCGCGACGTTGCCGAGGTCGTAGGGCCCGGAGACACCGGGTACGACGATCACGAGGCTGAGCGGCGCCCCCTTATAAGGACCGGCGAGGTAGACCCGACCGGGGACGGTCAATGGGCGGCTGCCGGGGCCGGCCGTCGCCCTCACCGTGCCGACCTGGCTCGAGGCGGGGCAGGAGGAGGCGGCCAGCTCGGACCGCCCGCTGTATCCGGGTGCCGAGATCTGCGCGATCGCGCTTTCTGGGCAATAGGGGACGCCGCTGAGGGTCGCCGCGAAACCGGGCGGGGTGGTGATCGACACCCCGGTCAGGTTCTGGTTGCCGTCTTCGCGGTTCACCCTGAGCGTAAACGGGCTGTGCATCCCCGCGGTGCTGTTGGCGGCGCCGGAGGCCATCATCGGCGCGAAGGGCCGCGCGCCGCTCGGGCAGGCGGAGCCGTTGGGGCCGGAATCGATCGTCACGAAGCTGGTCGAGTGCTGGGTCGCCAGCGCCGAGTCCCAGGGCACGAATTCGTTGTCGACCGGAAACGTCCCGCATCGTTCCGGCGTGGCCAGGAAACCGCGCTCGGAACCGAAGAAGTGCATGTTGATCTCCTGCAGCGGCGACTGGGGCAGGTCGAAGCGCACCGTCAGCTGCCCGGTCTGGGGGTCCGGGCGGACCGAGCCGACGAGCTTGACGTGGGTCGCGAAGCCGTCGGCGGTGAGAACCAGCCGGTAGGTCTCCCCGGGCTTCGGCTCGCCCAGGTAGAGCGCTCCGGGGATCGGCGCCGGCAGCGCGGCGATGTCGAGGTCGAGCGTGCCGACCTTCGAGAAGTCGGGGCAGGTGGCGGCGAACAGCGTGCCGATCGAGGTCTCGGCGTCGGAGCAGGCGACCTTGCCGTCGGCTGCGCCGGGATTGATCGTCAATCCTTCGGGCAGGGTGACGACGTCGGTCTTGATCTGCGACTGCGACGCGGTCGTCGGGCTGATGCTCTGCGGGACCCTGAGGTCGACGTCGACGCCGGCCGCGGTGTCGGTTGCCGCGGTCGTCGGCTTGGTCGTCTGGCTCGGGCTGAAGTTGAGCTGGCTGCAGCCGGTCGTCGTGGGCCACGGCGTTTCCGCGGTCGCCACTCCGCCTTCATAGAATTCGACCTTCGCGAATCCCGGGCCGGGATTGCCGCAGGAGGTCGGGTTCTGCAGGTAGGGCACCGCGGGGACGCCCGGCGGCACTCCGGTGACGCCGGCGCAGTTGCCGGGCGGGCAGCCGCCGCCTTCCAGCGGCGTGATGAAACGCAGGTCGTTGTGGACCGGATCCGCCGGCACTCCCCAAAGGGTGATCTCGATCGAGTTGACGAAGGTGGTCTGCGGAATCGACGAACCGCTGACGCTGAGGCCGTAGTCGCTGTCGGTGCGGCCGAAGAGGTCGAGCAGCACCGGCGAGTTGATCAGGGGGACCGTGAACGCGACCTCGCCGGCCTGCTCGGGCCGGGTCTCCATGTTGTAGAGCGGGGTCGCGATCCCCAGCGCCGGCACCGCCGTCCCGATCTGCGAGTCGGGCGGGCAGTTGGCCTGGTTGAGCTCGGTCAGGGTGCATTTCGGGGCGGCGTGCGGGTTGCCGATGAAGCCCGCCGGGAACTGGGTGCCGACGACGCGGGCGGCCAGGCACTTGCCTTCGCAGGAGCCCGGCGAGCCGTTGGAGACTTCCCATTCGACCCGGGTCCGGACGTCGGGATGACCGCCCGCCTGCGAGGTCGTCGGTTCCATTTCGAAGGCCTTGATCGCCGGCGCCGGAGGGCTCGCCGAGGCGCCGGCGGCGAACGCCGCGAGCAGGACGAGGCCGAGGCCGAGCGCGGCCAGGGTCGATCGGCTCCTGGCGGTCATCCGTGCCTCCTCTGGCCGGCCTTGGCGTGCTTCGCGCGGCGCTTCTTCTGCTTGACCTTCTTCTTCTTCTTCGCCTTCTTCTGGGACTGGACCATGCCGCCGGAGCCGAGGTTCGTCCCCGTCCCGATCAGCGCCGGCGCCGCCTGCGGCAGGTCGGGTGAGTGGCACTCGTCGGCCGCGGCGCAGGGAGCCAGTTCGGGACTGGGGTTGAAGCCGCCGCCGACGCGGGCGTCGTAGAACTTGATGAAGGCGCCGTTTTCGTCCTGTGAGATCAGCGTGTCGTAGGTGGAGAAGAAGACGTCGACGCCGTTGGCGCTGACCGACTCGAGCCCGGTGTACTCGGGCTGGAAGGCGAAGTCGAGGACCCTGCTGCCGCCGGTGAAGTCACGGGACCCGGTTCCCGCCGAGATCAGCTGCGGCCGGCCGCCGACGTACTCGTAGACGTCGGTGATACGGCCGTCGGAGTCACGCGGGACCAATGCGTCTTTGGTCGCGAAGAAGGCGCGCCCGTCATTGGACATGAAGGGCCCGCCCTGGCTGGCCGAGACGTTGTCGGTCGGCGGCAGACCGCTCGGGTTGCACGAGGCGCAGCGGATGGCGCCGCTGCTCGCGTCGTAGGTGTACATCTGCAGGTAGCCGCGGTTGTCGTAGGAGGTCAATTTCGCCGCGGTGAGGAAGGCCGAGTGGTCGCCGTCCGGGGAGATCTGGATCCGGTTGATCCTCGTCCCGGGGTCGAGGATCGTGACCAGCTGGACGCTGCCGCCGTGGTAGACGTAGAGGTTGCGCTGGTTCGGCACCGCCGGCTTGCCCGGGTCGAGCGACTCCGGCGAGAGGAAGTAGACGTCGCCGCTGTTTTCGGCGACGAGGTCGTCGAGGCCGGGCACGTTCGGCTTCAACGGCGCGGTTTTCATGTCGCTGTTGAGCGGCTGGACACTGCAGCCGACGGTCCAGCTCGCCGCGCAGGCGTCGCTGTTGCCGTTGCCGTTGCCCTGGGAGATGAGGGTGACGGCGTCGCCCTGCTCCCTCCACATGAAGAGGTCGGCGCTGGTGTCGGTGTCACCGGTCCCGGGAACCTGTTCCGGGGTGATGAACATGACCTCCGAGCCATCCCGGGTGGCGCCGGCGAATTCCGCCGAGGTCCCGCGGGCGACGTCGTAGGTCAGCGAGTTGTCGACCCGCATGTAGAGGTGAGACCTGCCGCCCGAGCCGGCGGTCGCCATCAACACGTGCGAGCCGTTGAAGGAGAGCGCCGGGAATTCGATCGGGCTCGAGCCGGTGTCGGGTTCGATGTCCCCTCCGCCCGGCTTTTTCGAGATCACCTCGACCGTCTGGCCGCCGATGTCGTTGTCGTATGCCGACCCCAGGCCGGTCATCAATCCGTCGGAGGTGAAGGCGACGTTGCTGGAGGAGAAGACGAAGTGCCTGCCGTCCCCGGAGAGCCTCTGGCCGCCGTTGAAATAGCGGCCGCCCGGGACGTCGTCGACGTTGGTCGGCAGCTGCCCGATCGGATCGCCATTGGTATTCGAGAAGTAGGGAGCTTCCTCGGCGCGGGGGTTTGGGCCGCCGTATTCTTCGACCCCTTCCTTGTGGTCGAGGCAGACGCTGAAGGACTCCGAGCATTCCCTGCGCCCGGTGTATTGCGCGACCTTGCCGTGGAGGCCAGGGACGCTGGTGACCCAGCCGTTGTCGGTGCGGGTCGCGAGGTAGGTGTTGAAGAGGATTTCGAAAATCCCGTTCGGCGCGTCGAGGCCGGCGATCGAGCCGCCGCCGCCGATGAACGAGAAGCGCGAGGGGCTCTGCGCGAGCCCGGTGTTGAGGGCCCAGACCTGAGCGATCTGGTATTCGCCTTTGGCGGTGTCGTACATCTCCTGGCTCGGGAAGAGCAGAACGGCGCCTGCCGCCCGCGGCGAGACCAGCTCGTACGCCCTGCAGTCCGGCAGGTAGCTGGCGCCCGTGACCTGGCGCACGTGGTCGTTCGGGCAACTCGGCGGGGAGTAGTTGAAGGTCGTGTCGGGGCTGACCCCGGATCCCCATTTGTTGGTCGCGACGACCCTGAAGTGGTAGGTGAAGCCTGGGGTCAGGCCGGTGATCCTCTGTTCAACGTCGATCGCGCCGGAGCCGGAGCCGAGTTTCGCGTCCGCCGAGCCCGGGGCCGGGATGACCGTGCCGTAGTCGGGGGTGGTGCCGTATTCGAAGCGGTATTCGGTTTCGTAGCCGACCGGGTCGACCCGCGCCTGGAGCAGCGCCGAGTCCGGCCCGATTTCGCTCGCCCGGGCCCCGGTCACGTCCGGCACCGAGGCCGTCCGGAAGGTCAGGTCCGGGCCGTAGGTGGTGCCATTTTCGTTGCTGGCGACGAGCCGGTAGTGCCAGAGCCTTCCTTCGGGCAGGCCTTCGACCGCGGTCGAGACCGGTTCCACGCCGATCGATGCCGTCGCCGACTGCTGCGGCGTCTGCTGCCCATAGTTGAGGTCGGCCCCGTATTCGAAGCGGTAGGTCGTGTTGGGCAGGCCGTCGGGGTCGAGCGATCCGTTCAGCACCGCCGCGTTGGGCTCGATTTCGGTTGCCGCCAGGGTCTTCACGTTGAGCACGAAGGCGGGGGTGACCGAGCGCACGATGCCGACGTTCGAGCCACTGCCGTTGGTCGCTTTGAACCGGTAGTAGTAGGTCGTGCCGGTGGTCAGCCCGGCGAGGGCGGCGCTGACATCCTGGCTCGCAGGGAAGCTGCTCGGCGAGCATGCCTGGGAGGAGGAGAGTTCTTCCGCCGAGGTCCCGTATTCGACCGTGCAGCTGACGACCGGCGAGCCACCCGCCAGGTCGACGTGCGCCGTCACCGTCGCGTCGCTGTGGCCGATGTCGTCGATGTCGGGCTGCGGGGTGGTTACATCGGGGACGATGTTGCCGGGCCCGTAGCGGGTGATCGTCTGCCCGTCGGCGGTGAACACACGGTGGTCTTTGGTCGCGATCACGATCGCCGCGGAGCCGCCGAACGCCGGGGCGTCTTCATGAACCGCTTCGCTGGAATTGCCGCTGCTCAGTGTTTTCAGCTGACCACCGACGCTGACGATCACGTTGTCGGTGCTGGGATCGACATCGAAGCCGCCCGAGATCGGCAGCGGGTCGGTGTAGAAGGGCGAGGGGAAGCCTTGGACGCTGGCCAGCGTCGAGGTCGCGGTGGTCGTGCCGAGCAGGATGTTCGTGCTGAACTGGTCCGCTTCGTATTTACTCAGTTTCGAGTCTTCGTGTTCAAGCCAGAGGCTGTTGGCCGAGTCGACGGCGATCGTCCCGTTGTCGTCGAAATAGGGTTCGTAGTAGGGATCGCGGTAGAGGCGTTCGACCTCGTGGAAGGCGGTGTCGTATTTCGAGATCCGGCGGCCCGGGAACTTGGCCGCGACGTAGACGAAGCCGTTGGGGGCGACCGTCACGTCTTCGGTGTTGTCGGCGAGGTTGGTCCCCGAGTTCGGCTGGGTGATCACGCCGGCGAATTCGCCGCTCGGCTTGAAGATGCCGACGTTGAAGTAGCTGCCCGAGGCGGTGAAGAGGAAGCCGTTGTTGGCGACCGAGTTGGCGACCGCTAGCCGCGGCCCGATTTTCCCATTCGGGATCGCCGGGTCTTCGATGATTTTGTTGCCGCTGATGTACGGCTCGATAGCGCTGAACGGGGCCGGCGTCCCGTCGTAGTTGAAGCGTTCGATCAGCCGCGCGATGTGGTTGCCGTCGCCGTTGTAACAAACGGCGTAGATTTTCTGCGAGGTTTCATCGACCGCGAGATCGGTGATGTAGCCGCTGCTCCCGGTGCAGATAGGAGCGGCGACGGAGAAGGTTTTCTCGACAACCGAGTGGTCATACGCGGCGCTGGCACCGCCGGCGGAGATGGCGCCGAGGGCGGCCGTCGCGATCGTCGCGACCAGAGCCCTGCGCAGGTTTGCGATCACCTGGACGCCCTCCCCGACTGAAGCCCGCTCCGCTGTCCCATCGCTGTCTCGATCCCTTTCCCGCGGCCGCCTGCCCTTGCCCTGACCCTCTTGAGATTGGGTCCCCTGGATGGCTGGGTGGCCGTTGTTTATCTCTCCCGCCTTTGGAACATCGCCACTTCGCTCTAAGAGCCAAGGGCGTTTCTGAAGGCAGCCGCAATGAGAACACATGCGGACCGGTTTGTCAAGACACGGCAGTGTTTCTACAGGCTTGCTTTAGCGCATTTTGGCTCTAAAATGCCGAATTGGGTGCATAACTCAGATCTCCCCAATCGAAGCTTAGAGCCGGTTACGTACCACGAAAATGAGCCCATCAATGGGGACTGAGTTACGCCGCCATACCCGGTTATGGTCCGGCGAGATGTCTCGGACGCCCTGGGGGGACGCCAGCGAACTGAGGGGGCGGATGCTCCGCCCTGGACGTGGCGTGCCCCGCGACGAGGCCGACCGCAACCAGCGCGAGAGGCTCTTCGCCGCAACCGTCGCGACCGTCGCCGAGAAAGGCTATGAGGCGACCACGGTCGCCGACCTGGTGCAGCTCTCCGGGGTCTCCAGAAGCGCTTTCTACCGCCATTTCGCGGACAAGAAGGAGTGCTTCCTGACCGCCGCCGAAACGCTCGCCGATCCGACCGTCGAGGCGATGGTGCGGGCCGAGGGCACGACCTCGGGCGAGGAGCGCCTGCGCCAGGGCCTCGAGGCTCTGCTGCGGCTGATCGCGAGCCAGATCGGCGCCTCCAAGATGTGCTTCGTCGAGGTGTACGCGGCCGGACCGGAGGGCGTCGCGGTGGTCGAGAAAACACTCGACACCTTCGAGCAGTTCGGGATCGAGCTCTTCAACCAGATCCCGGGCCGCGAGGACATGCCGGCGCAGATGGTGCGGGCGATGATCGGCGGCCTGCAGAAGGTGATCCACAAGCGCCTCTACCGCGACGAACCCGACGACCTGATCGACCTCGCCGGCCAGATCTCCGACTGGGCGCTCTCCTACCCGCCGCCGCCCGGCCCGCTGCGCGCCGCCCGCCGTCGCTCGCAGGAGGCGCGCCCGTTCGCCGAGCGCCAGGCCGTCGCCAACCCGCCCGAGCGGGTGCTGCGCGCGCTCGCCGCGACCGTCGCCGAGAAGGGCTACCCGGCGACCACCGTGGCCGAGATCGTCGAACGCGCATCGACCTCGCAGCGCACCTTCTACGAGCACTTCGCCAACAAGGAAGACGCCCTGATCGCCGCCCTCGACAGCGGCTCGGCGCAGATGCTCGGCACCACCCTGCCCGCCTTTCGCCGCGCCCAGGAGTGGAAACTCGCGGTCCGCGGCGCCTACGAGGCGATGTTCGCCTTCGGCGTCGAAGAGCCCGAGTACAGCCGCCTCGGCGCGGTCGAGATGTACGCGGCCGGCAAACGGGCGCTGCAGACCCGCGACACGATCATGGAGGGCCTCGAGGCCCTGCTCGCCCCCGGCTACGAACTCGCCCCGGACACCCCGCCGATCGCGGCCGAGGCGATCGGCGGCGCGATCTACGCCCTCGTCTACGACCAGGTCAAGGCCAACGGCCCCGAGACCCTGCCGGAGCTGGTGCCGATGGCGACCTACATGACGCTGGCCCCATTCCTCGGCTCCGACGAGGCCTTCGCCCTGGCGATCGGCGAGGACCGCTAGCGGCTCAGGCGGCGCCGGCGGCCGCGCCGCCGACGCCTGACCCGGTCCCGAGGTAGGGAGCCGCGAGCATCTCGGTCAGCTGCGGCGCCAGCCGCGGAAGCTGCTCGCAGCCCCCGGCCGCGACCCGGTCCGAGATCACGACCAGGGCGCCCGAGACCATGTGCAGCTCGGCGTTGGGCGTCAGCTCCGGAGCGTCCTTGGGGCGTAGCGTGCGGCCCTCGGCGAGCAGCCCGGCGAGCCGCTCGAGCAGCTCACCGCGGGCCGCAGCGATCTCCTCCTCGCCCGCGGCGGGCTCGCCACCGAGCATGTGGGCGATCGCCGGCTCCCCGGCGAGGAAGCGCAGCAGCGAGTCGAGCGAGTCGCGCAGCCGCCGCGGGAAGGCCAGGCTTGGCTCCTGGCAGCCCGCGTTGACCGCGACCCAGACGCAGTCCGCGGCGACTTCGAAGCTCGCCAACAGGCAGGCGGCGACGTTGTCGTAGTGCTTGTAGAAGGTCGCCGGCGAGACCCCCGCCCGCTTGGCCACCCGGGTGCTCGTCGTCCGCTGGTGGCCGCTCTCGGCCAGCTCCTCGGCCGCCGCCCCCAGCAGCCGCCAACGCTGGTTCGCGGCGACCTCCTCAGGGGGAATCCCGTGCCGGCCTGGGGCGATCGAGTCATCTGTCACTAGCGCCCTCCGCACGGACGAGCCGGAGAGCTTCCGCGCGGCGGTGCCGGAGCTCGCTCAGATGGTCGTCGCCGCCTACTTCGGCGACGACGCGGTCACCGGCGAGCACCTCGCCGCGCTGCAAGCCGCCTGAGCGGGGCGGCCCGGGCTCAGCTCGAGGCGACGATCGCGGTGGCGATGCCGGCGAAGCCGGTGACCATGGCTGCGCAGATACCTATGGCGCCCTGCAGCATCGTGCGCTGAAGAGCATCGAGGCGGTGGTCGATACCCTCGAATCGCCGATCGACCGACTCAAACCGCCGATCGATTCGTTGGCCGAGCTCGTCGACCTTTCCGTTGAGGTCGTCGAGGCGGTCGTCGGTCCAACTGTTTCTCACCGTGTCCATGATGGCACCCTAAGTAGAAACGTGTTGTCTGAGGCCCTCCGAATGCAACGAGACTGACGCAAAGGCCCCGACTGCCGAAAGGGTGCCGGCAGCCGGGGGGCCTTTGCGACTCGAACGCCGCGGGAAAACGGCGCATCACCTGTCCCCTGCGACCAGGGTAAATCGCATTTGGTCGGGACCGGCGAGCGCCAGGCTAGAGGATCGCGTCTCTAAATACAAGTGCTGCGTTTTTCAGTGCACCGGGGTACAGCTGCGGACGACTTTGCCGGCCATCTCGAAGCCGCCGCTGAAGTCGAGGTCGCCACGGACGTAGAAGTGGCCGGTCGGGCAGGTGCCGTAGAGCAGGGTCTGCTTTTCGCCCTTCGCGCTCCAGAGTTTGTGGATCGAGAGTTCGGCGAAGCTGAGCGAGCCCTGGCCGGCGACGATCGTCGGGATCTTGATTTTCACCGAGGTCCCGTAGCGGCCGTTCGCCTTGCCGATTTCGGCGGTGGTGATGAACGTCGTCGGCGCCGGCACGTGGGCGTAGACGTGGAAGATGAAGACCGGATGGCCGTTTTTGGGCGGGCCGTTGAAGATCAGCATCGGCGCCTTGGCGAAGAACGGAGGCTGTTCGGGGAATTCGATTTCGGCGCCGGCCTGTCCCTGGCCGATCAGGGCGTCGCCGCAGAGCTGCTTGGCCTGCGAGGTGATCGTGTTGAAGAGTTTGGCCGTGGTGCAGACCGGCAGGCCCTCGGTGAAGACGCCGGTGTGTTTGTCGAACTTGAGGTCGAGTTCTTTCAGGGCGGGCAGGTGGGTGCCGTCGGCGGTGCGGATCGTGCTGCGGGCGCTGAGCGTGATCGCGCCCGGTTCCTTCTTCGAGAGCGCGTGCGGGGTGAACCCCCCTTCAACCGTGACGACGAGGTTGCCGGCGCGGACCGTCTGCCCTGTCGCGTCCGACACCGCCAGGGCCGCCAGCACGGCGAACGCCGCCAGCACGACCAGTGCGCGAGCCCTGATCGAGACTCCCTGAAAACCCCATGACCCCATCGCTACCCCTCTCCCGTGGATAGCCGACTATAGACCGACCGCGGGCCCCTCGCCGGAGAATTTGTAACCGATGCCGCGCACGGTGAGGATCAGTTCGGGGTTCTGCGGATCGCGCTCGACCTTCTGGCGCAGGTTCGAGATGTGGACGTCGCAGGCGCGCTCGTCGCCGTCGAACTCGGTCTGCCAGAGCTCCTCCATGATCTGGCGCCGGGGGAAGACCTCGCCGGGGCGGCCGACCATCAGGCGCAGCAGCTGGAACTCGGAGCGGGTCAGGTTGATCGGCTCGCCGCGGACGGTGGCGACGTGGCGGACGAGGTCGATCGCGACCGGCCCGGCCTCGATCTTGACCGCCTGGCCGAGCGGCGAGCGGTCGAGCTCGCGGCGGCGCAGCTGGGCGCGCACCCGGCCGAGCAGCTCGCGCACCGAGAAGGGCTTGGTGACGTAGTCGTCGGCGCCGACCTCGAGGCCGACGACCTTGTCGACCTCGGCGTCCTTGGCGGTGAGGACGATGATCGGCACGGCGCTGCGCGAGCGCACGTCGCGGCAGATGTCGAGGCCGCTCGGCCCCGGCATCATGATGTCGAGGATCAGCAGGTCGAAGGGGATGCTCTCGCCGAGCTTCGCCGTCGCCTCGTCGCCGTCGGCCGCCGGAGTGACTTCGAACCCCTCCTGGGCGAGGGCGTAGCCGACCGAGTCCCGCACCGAGGGCTCGTCGTCGGCGATCAGGATGCGGCCGCTGCTCATGCGATCGGCGTCGGGCTGGGAGTGGCGATCGGGCAGGCGGACCCAGAAGACGCTGCCCTCGCCCTCGATCGAGTTGGCGCCGATCTCGCCACCCATCACGTCGACCATGCGGCGGGCGATCGCCAGGCCGAGGCCGAAGCCCTCGTGCTTGCGCGACTCCGCGCGGCGGTAGAAGCGCTCGAAGATGCGCTCGATCTCTGCTGTGGGTATGCCTGTGCCTGTGTCGATCACTTCCATCATCACCTCAGCCTCACCGTCGTGACGGCCGCGAACGGTAACGGTCCCGGGCGGCGGGGTGTGCTTGCAGGCGTTCGTGAGCAGCCCGACGAGGACCTGGCGCAGCAGGGTCGGGTCGCCGGTGGCGGCCAGATCCCGCTCGACTTCGTAGAGCAGGCGGATGCCGGTCGGCGCCTCGACCGCGTCGAGCGCGTCGCGGACGGCGGCGGGGACGTCGACGACCTCGGTCTCGCCGGAGCCGACCGACTCGACCCGGGCGAGGGTGAGCAGCGCCCGGGTCAGGCGGTTCATCCGCTCGGCGTCCTCGGCAAGGCGGGCGAGGAAATGGTCCTGGGCCTGGGGGTCGTCCTTGGCGCCGCTCTGCAGGACCTCGATCGCGCCCGAGATGCCGGCCAGTGGGTTGCGCAGCTCGTGGGCGGCGTTGGAGATGAAGTCGGCTTCGGCGAACTCGCGGCGCATCTCGTCGGTGCGGTCACGGGCGACTGCGAGGACGGCGCGCTCGTCGGGCAGCGAGCGGGTCTGGACGGCGAAGGCGCGATCGCCGATCCGCAGCGCCGGGTGGGCCGAGAAGCCGACCTCGGCGGCGCGGCGCAGCTGCGGCAGCATCGCTTCCGGCGGCAGTCCGGCGGGGTCGAGGAGATCGGCGGCGGCGCTGTTGGAGAACCGCAGGGGGCCGTCGAAGTCGACGACCATGACCGCGTCGGTGAGGCCGTCGAAAATCGCCTCGAGCTTGTTGCGGTCGGCGGTGAGGACGCCGAAGCTCTCCTCGAGCGAGGCCCGCATCTTCTCCAGGGCGCGGGCGAGCTCGCCGATCTCGTCGCGGCCGCCGGTCTTCAGCGGCGCATCGAAGGAGCCGGCCGCCATCTGCGAGGCGGCCTCGGCGAGGCGCTCGACCCGTTTGGCGATCGCGGCGGCGATCAGGAAGCCGGCGAGGACGCCGAGCGCGATCGCGCCGAGCACGGCGCGCGGGCTGTCGCCGAAGAGGTAGACGACTCCGGCGGTGATCACGCTGATCACGGCGAACGCCGTCGCCAGCCACAGCCGCATGCCTATCCGTCGCATGAAGGCTTACTAACACAAAGCTGACGGCGGGCGGTCGTGGGAGACTTTGGCCGAGGTGCGAACTCTCGTCTTCATACCCGCCTGGAACGAGGAGGACTCGATCGTCGCCGTGATCGCCGACGTGCGCGAGCACATCGGCGGCGCCGACATCCTCGTCGTCGACGACGGCTCGACCGACGCGACCGCGGAGCGCTCGCGGGCCGCCGGAGTCCCCGTCGCCTCGCTGCCCTTCAACCAGGGGCTGGGCGCGGCGCTGCAGACCGGTTACCTCTACGCCCTGCGCGAGGGCTACGACTTCTGCGCCCACCTCGACTCCGACGGCCAGCACCCTGCCGAGGAGGTGGCGCGGCTGCTGGCCGAGGTCGAGGCCGGCAATGCCGACCTGGTGCTCGGCTCGCGCTACCACGAGGGCGCCGGCGCGGCCGAGGCCGACGATTACCGTCCGACCCTCTCGCGGCGGATCGGAACCAGCGTCTTCCGCACCTTCCTGACGCTCGCGACCCGGCAGCGCTTCACCGACACGACCAGCGGCATGCGGGCGGCGAACCGGCGGGTGATGGCGCTCTTCAGCGAGCGCTACGCGCCCGACTTCGCCGAGATCGAGTCGCTGCAGCTGGCGGTGCGCCAAGGCCTGGTGGTCGAGGAGGTGCCGGTGCGGATGCTGGAGCGCGCCGGCGGCAGCTCCTTCCTCACCCCGCTGCGCTCCACCTTCTTCATCTTCAAGGGCGTGGTCGTCCTCCTCGTCGGCATGTTCCGGCCGCGCCAGGTCGAGGCCAAGCGGTGAGCGGACAACCGGCGGTCGCAGTGGTGATGGTCGCCGCCCAGCGCCAGGTCCACCTGACCGCGCAGACGCGGATCGTGGCGGCGATCCTGGCGATCGCCTTCATGGGCCTGATCCTCGACCTGATCCGCCGCGACCGCCTGCAGGAGCGCTACAGCGTGGTCTGGTTCGTCGCCGGGCTCGGGATGCTGATCGGCGCCGCCTTCCCGGGCCTGCTCAGCGTCGTCGCCGACCTGATGGGCGTCCGCGACACGAACGTCGCACTGTTCTCGATCCTGCTGCTGCTACTGCTCGGGCTGGCGCTCCAGTTCAGCGTGATCTTGTCGCGCCAGGCGGCGCAGATCACCCGGCTGGCGCAGGAGCGGGCGATCGAAAAGGCCCGCCGGGACGATCAGAGGTCGCGCTCGTAATAGAGCATGCGGGGGCCGTCGGGGCCCCCTTCGAGATTGGTGAAGCCGCTGCTCTCGTATAGGGAGCGGGCCTGGGTGTCGCTCTCGCCGGTGTTGAGCTCGATGTGGCTGGCGCCGGCCTCACGGGCGGCCTCGATCGTCGCCTCGAGCAGGGCGCGGCCCATGCCCTGGCCACGGCGGCCGGGAACGACGTAGAGCTCCTCGATCAGGGCGTCGGGCTTGCCCGTGTAGTGCGAGGTTTTGAGCCGGAACTGGCAGAAGCCGTCGGGGGTGTCGCCGGCCAGGAAGACGTTGATCTCGCCGCTGGCGAGCAGCTTCTTGATGTGTTTCGTCAGCTTGCCGACGCCCGGCGTGTAGTCCTCGTATTCGCTGTTGAAGTCATTGAGCAGGGCGGCGACGTCCTCGGCGTCGTCGGGCTCGGCGGCGCGGATGCGGACCGGGATCGGCATCAGCCGACCAGCCTGCCGAGGCGGGAGGTCAGAGGCTTCCAGGGCGAGCTCCTCGGAGACGTTGAGGTCGAGCCGGCGGCGGGTGTCCTGGACCAGCTCGGCGGCCTTGCGGGCGTCGCCCGCCTCGACCCCCTCGGCCGCGGCGCGCAGGCGGTCGAGTCGGTCACGGTTGAAGACGACCTCCTCGGCGCCCTCGATGATCGCCGCCATGTCGCGGAACCAGGAGGCGCAGAGCGCCAGCCCGAGGTCGAGCATCTCGGTCCGCCGCCGGCGGCCGCTGCGTTTGGCCTCGTCGGTTATTTCGCGGGCGGTGCGTTTGAGGCCGGCCTCTTTGTCCGCCTCCAGCGCCGCGCGGGCGCTCGCTTCGGCGTCGGCGCCGACGTCCTCGGCCGCCTTCAGCAGGCGGCGCCAGGGCGCCTTCGAGGAAGGAGCGGCGAGCTCGAGCGTCGCCGCCCGCAGCCTCGCCCCCGCCTCCGAGAGCAAGAACCGCGCCCGCTCCAGATCCCCGCCGCCGAAACCGCGCCGCCGCCGCCACCTCCTCTGGCCGATGGGCCGATTCCCGACGCATACCGTCGTCATTCGGCCCGTCGGCGGGGTTGTTCGGCGAGGGCGGCTTCGAGGACGGCGAGGGGGAGCGGCGCGAAGTCGACGGGCTGGCAGCGCGAGGCGACGGTCTCGAGCAGGGCCTCGGGCTCGGAGCTGAGCAGGATCAGGTGGGCGAAGTCGGGCGGCTCCTCGAGCGTCTTCAGCAGCGCGTTCTGGCTCTCGTCGCGCATCGCCTCGGCGGCCTCGAGGACGAAGACCCGGCGCTCGCCCTCGAAGGGGCGATAGGAGGCGGCGCGGATGACACGCTCGCGGACGGCCTCGACCATGTGCTGGGAGCCGCTCGGCGCCAGCCAGACCAGGTCGGGGTGCGGCGAGGGGTCGAGCAGGGCGCGACGGCGGGCGTCATCGCCGTCCTCGGCGCCGGCGGCGAGGATCTCGGCGGCGAAGGCGCGGGCGGCGGCGCGCTTGCCGGAGCCGTGCGGCCCGCGAAAGAGGTAGGCGTGCGAGGGGCCGGATGAGAGCGCCGCGCCGAGCGTCGCGCGGGCCCGCTGCTGGTGCTCGGTGGCGCTGGCGACCGGGTCGCTCATCGGCGACGGGCCTCGACCACCGCCAGGATCTCGCTGGTGCACCTCGTCGACTTCGCCGGCGCCGTCGACGACGGTGACCCGGTCGGAGGCGATGATCGCGATCTCCTCGTAGGCCTCGGCGACCGCGCGCTGCAGGTCGAGGCCCTCGGCCTCGAAGCGGTCCTCGCCCTCGGCGCGGCCGAGGCCGACCTCGGGCTCGACCTTGAGCAGCACCGTGAGGTCCGGCCAGAGGCCGTCGATCACCATGTCGGTGAGCGAGAGCACCTGGCTGGTGCCGAGCCCGCGGGCGCCGCCCTGGTAGGCGACGCTGGAGTCGGCGAAGCGGTCGGCGACGACGAGGCGGCCGGCCTCCAGCTCCGGGCGGATCACGCGGCTGACGAGGTCGGCGCGGGCGGCGGAGAAGAGCAGCAGCTCGGCGAACGGGTCGATCTCCAGCGAGGGGTCGGCGAGCAGCTCGCGGATGCGCTCGGCGGCACCGGTGCCGCCGGGCTCGCGGATCAGCAGCGTCTCCGGGCCGAGGGCCTCGGCGAGCAGCTTCGCCTGGGTGCTCTTGCCCGAGCCGTCGATGCCCTCGAGCGAGATGAACACAGCCGTGCCTCAGGCTTTGGTCGCGGCTTTGGCGCGTTTGCGCCCCCGCGTGGCCGTGTCTGCTTTGGACGCTTTGACTTTGGCTTTGGCTTTTTTCGTCTTCGCCGGTTTCGCGTCCTCGTCGCCTTTGACCGGCGGTTTCTTGTCCATCTCCGCTTTCGCCGCTTTCGCCGCTTCGCGCTCGGCGCGGCGTTTCTTCATCTCCTGCATCGACTCGCAGTCGTCGTTGAGGCAGAGGTTCCAGGGCCTGCCGCGGAAGGGCTGGACTTTTAGGCGCGGGGTCTCGCCGCAGATCGAGCATCGTTCTTCGAGCTTGAAGACGTCGCCGCGCTGGGGCAGCGGGAAGGTCTGATCGCACGACTCGGGGTCGTCGAGGGTCCAGCCGCTGCAGCCGACGAAGCGTTTGCCCGATTTTTTCGCGCGGATGATGCGCAGCATGTGGGGCGAGCCGTCGTCCTTCTTGCGGCCCGCTTCTTCACAGACCTTGCAGGGGCCGAGGATGCGGTCCTCGTCCATGCCTTTCCAGACGACTTTGGCGAGGTCCTCTTTGGTCTCGTCGATCTCGCTCCAGGTCTTGTGCAGCAGGTCGCGACTCTCGCCGACGACCTCGCCCTTGGTCATCTCGCCGGCCGCGATCCGGTCCATCTCGGCCTCGAGCTGGGCGGTCATCTCCGGCGTAGCCATCCCCGGCACGTACTTTTTGAAAGCTTCGAAGAGGGCGATCCCGGTCTCGGTCGGGATCGGGGGGTTGCTGTAGACGTAGCCGCGGTCGAAGAGCTTCTGGATAATGTCGGCGCGGGTCGCTTTGGTGCCGAGGTTGCGCTCCTCCATCAGCTCGATCAGTTTCGCCTGCGAGATGCGGCCGGGCGGCTGCGTCTCCTTGTCGACGATCCAGGGATTGCTCGAGGGCGCTTCGTCGCCGGCCAGCTCGTCGACCGGGGCGAGCTCCAGGGTCTGGCCCTCCTCGAGGGCCGGGATCTCGTCGTCGGAGGAGCGGGCGTAGGTGTAGATGCCGGCGTAGCCGGGGTCGACGACGACCGAGCCGCGGACGAAGTAGCTCTCCGACCCGGCCTCGATGTCGGCACGGGTCGACTCGGTGATCATCGGCGGGCTGAAGGTGGCGAGGAAGCGGCGCACGACCAGTTCGTAGACGCGCTTTTTCGGGCCCTCGCCGAGGGCGCCCGGGTGGATCGCCTGGGTCGGGTAGATCGGCGGGTGGTCGGTCGTCTCTTTTTTGCCGCGGGTCGCTTTCAGCTCGACCGTCGAGCAGGCCGGCCGCGGCCGAGAACTCCTTGACCCGGACCAGCGAGGAGACCAGCTCACGGGTCGGCAGCGACGTCGGGTAGACCGTGTTGTCGGTGCGCGGGTAGGAGATGAAGCCGTCCATGTAGAGGTCCTCGGCGATCCGCATGGCGCTGGCCGGGGTGATTCCGAGGCGGCTGGAGGCGTCGGTGCTGAAGGCGGTCGTGTTGTAGGGAGTCGGCGGTTTGCGCGTGTTCTTGCGGGCGGTGACCGCGGTCACCTTGCCCGGGCCGGACGGTGCCGGCGAAGGCGGCGTCGGCCTCGCTTTCTCCCAGAATTTGTCGACGCTGTGATGGGCCTCGAAGCTGCCGTCGGGGTGCTGGAACTTGGCGAACAGTTCCCAGAACGGTTTGGCGACGTGGGCGCGGCGCTCCATCTCGCGCTCGACGATCAGGCCGAGGGTCGGGCTCTGGACGCGGCCGACGGAGAGGAAGTTGGAGCCGAAGCGCCGGGTCGAGAGCGAGACCGCGCGGGTCAGGGTCGCGCCCCAGAGCAGGTCGATGTCCTGGCGGGCGGCGCCGGCGTTGGCGAGCGGGTAGGAGAGCGTGTCGAGGTCGCCGAAGGCGCGCTCGATCTCCTCCTTGGTCAGCGCCGAGTAGCGGGCGCGGGGAATCGTCAGCGTCCCTTTTTCGCTGTCCTCGCGGGAGCCGAGCTCGGGATTGGCGTCGAGCATCTCGTCGAGCGCCTCGAGCCCGATCAGCTCGCCCTCGCGGTCGAAGTCGGTGGCGATCACGAGCTCGTCGGCTTCTTTGGCGACTTTCTTGATCGCTTTGACGACGTTTTTGTCGGTCGGCTCCTTGATCAGCTCGGCGTCGATCAGGTCGTGGAGGTCCGTCTTCTGCCAGTTCGAGTAGCCCTCGGGGAAGGCCGGGCCGAGCACGTGGCCCTTGAGGCCGATCGTGCGGTGCTCGCCGTCGGCGTCGCGTCCACGTGTAGAACGGGACTTTGAAGGTTTTGTCGGCCGTCGGGCCGCCGCTGGCAGCGCCGAGGATCTCGGCGATCTTCTTGGCGCTGTTGTTCTTCTCTGTGACGATTAGTCGCATCGGCGGGCGAGAGTAGCAGGGGCGCTCCACGACGCCGCACGGGTTGTGCGCTGCCGAAAGGCGAACCTCAGGCTTCGGAAAACTGGCCCGCGCTCTAGGATCGGCGGCCGAATGAGGGCTTTGGTCACAGGCGGCGCGGGCTTCATCGGCTCGAACCTCGTCGACGCCCTGCTCGCCCGCGGCGACGCGGTGACGGTCGATCGACGACCTCTCCACCGGCCGCCGCGAGAACCTCGACGGCGCGCTCGCCGCCGGCGCCGAGCTGGTCGAGCTCGACATCCGCGAGGCCGCGGCGCTGCTCGAGGCGACGCGCGCCGCCGAGCCAGCCCGACGCGATCTTCCACCTGGCCGCCCAGATCGACGTCCGCAAGTCGGTCGCCGACCCCGGCCTTCGACGCCTCGATCAACGTCGGCGGCACCGCCAACCTGCTCGAGGCGGCGCGCGAGACCGGCGCCGGCCGCTTCGTCTTCGTCTCCACCGGCGGCGCGATCTACGGCGAGGGCGACGGCCAGCAGCTGCCGCTCGACCGAGGACGCGCCGATCGCCCCGCTCTCCCCCTACGGCCAGAGCAAGTTCGCCGCCGAGGGCTACCTCGCCCTCTACGGCGCCTCTACGGCCTCTCGGCGGTGGCCTGCGGCTGGGCAACGTCTACGGGCCGCGCCAGGACCCGCTCGGCGAGGCGGGCGTGATCGCGATCTTCTGCGGCAAGCTGCGCGCCGGCGAGCGGCCGACGGTGTTCGGCGACGGCCGCCAGACCCGTGACTACATATATGTGGGCGACGTCGTCGCGGCGGCGCTGGCCGCGGCCGAGTCCGACCTGACCGGGGCGGTCAACATCGGCACCGGGGTCGAGACCGACGTGATCGAGCTGGCGGCGACGCTGGCCGAGCTCGGCGACGCCCCCGAGTTCGAGCCGGAGCTGGCGCCCGCCCGCACCGGCGAGGTGCAGCGGATCACGATCGACCCGGCGCGCGCTGCCGAGGAGCTCGGCTGGAAGGCCGAGACCGGCCTCGCCGACGGCCTCCGCCGGACCCTCGACTCGCTCTAGCCGCCCGCTCAGCTCGCCGCGGGCGGCGGCTCGCCGGAGAGCTCCGGCGGCATCGCCTTCGGCCCATCCGGGTAGATCCGGCGCAGCAGCTCCTCGCTCATCTCGAGCGTGTTGGCCGCCTCCTGCGGGGCGCCGACGACGAGCCAGAGCTGGTCGGCGTCGGTGTCGTTGAAGACCTGCCTGGCGCTCTCGGGCTCGACCAGGAGCGCGTCGAGCGGGGCCAGGGTCAGCAGCTCGTCGTCGACCCGGACCCGGCCGCGGCCCTCGAGCAGGACGTAGAGCTCCTCCTGCTCGATGTGGCCGTGCCTGGTCGAGGCCTGGCCGGGCGTCAGGCGCCAGAGCCGGGCGCCGAGCCTGCTCGCCTCGAGCTGCTTGCCGAGGTCGGTGTTCTGGACGCCCATCTGGTTCGACGGGCGCCAGAAGGCGTCGGCGGCGGGCAGGAAGCGGAAGGCCATGCCCAGACTCTAGGCGGCCGGCTCAGCGGTTGACCGTTTTCATCCCGGTCTCGTCGTAGCGCTCACCCGCGGCCGCGGGCAGCGCCTCGTCGAGCTGGCGCAGCTCGTCCGCGGAGAGCTCGACCTCGAGCGCCCCCAGGTTCTCTTCCAGGTACGGGATGCGCTTCGTCCCCGGGATCGGCACCAGGTACTCGCCGCGGCCCAGGACCCAGGCGAGGGCGAGCTGGGCCGGGGTGATGCCGCGCTCGCCGGCGATCTCCTCGACGACGCCGACCAGCTCCAGGTTGCGCTCGAGGTTCTGCTCTTCGAAGCGCGGCGATTTGCGCCGGTAGTCCTCCGAGTCGAGGTCGTCGAGCGAGCGGATCTTGCCGGAGAGGAAGCCGCGGCCGAGCGGCGAGTAGGGGACGAGGCCGATGCCGAGCTCCTCGACCACGGGCATCACCTCCGCCTCGACGTCGCGGGTCCAGAGCGAGTACTCCCACTGGACGGCCGTGATCGGGTGCACGGCGTGGGCGCGGCGGATCGTCTCGGCGCCGGCCTCGCTGAGGCCGAGGTGGAGGACCTTGCCCTCCTCGACCAGCTCGGCCATCGCGCCGACGGTCTCCTCGATCGGCGTCTTCGGGTCGACCCTGTGCTGGTAGTAGAGGTCGATGCGATCGGTGCCGAGCCGGGCGAGCGATCCCTCGCAGCAGCCCTTGACGTAGGCGGGGCTGCCGTCGACGCCGCGTTTGGAGGCGTCGTCGGGGTCGCGGACGATGCCGAACTTGGTCGCCAGGAAGACCTCGTCGCGGCGCTCGCCGAGGGCCTTGCCGACCAGTTCCTCGTTGAGGTGCGGCCCGTACATGTCGGCGGTGTCGAACAGGGTGACGCCGAGGTCGAGGGCGCGCCGGATCGTCTCGGTCGACTGCTCGTCGTCGCGGTCGCCGTAGAAGGCGGACATGCCCATGCAGCCGAGGCCGAGGGCGGAAACGGCCGGGCCGTCGGGCCCGAGGGTGCGGTTCTTCATCGAGGTGCCTTTCGGGTGGTGTCAGGCCAACCTAGAGAACGGTCTCGGTCGGCCCATCACTACTCTGTTACCCATGCCCGCACAGGCCTATGCCGGCAAGGAGTGCGTCTGCCAGTTCCGCAAGGGGATCTGCGACCAGTCCTGCGTCCGGGACATGCTCGAGACGCCCTTCTACATCGCCTGCCTGAAGCTCAGCGGGCGCCGCTGCCTGGTCATCGGCGGCGGCGACATCGGCCTCGAGAAGGTCGAGGGCCTGCTCGCCTGCGACGGCGACGTGACCCTGATCGCGCCGACCGCCCACCCGCAGCTCGAGGCGCTGGCCGCCGAGGGCTCGATCAAGTGGGAGCGGCGCGCCTACGCCGGCCCCGAGGACCTCGAGGCCGTCTTCATGGTGATCGCCTGCACCGATGACAGTGAGATCAACATCGGCATCTACGACGACGCCGAGAAGCGGGCGATGCTGGTCAACATCGTCGACGTGCCGCCGCTCTGCAACTTCATCCTGCCGGCGATCGTGCGCAGCGGCCCGCTGGCGATCGCGATCTCCACGGCGGGCGCCTCGCCGGCGCTGGCGAAGCGGATGAAGGTTGAGATCTCGGAGCTGTTCGGCGAGGAGTACGCGCGCCTGGCGATAATCCTCAACGACGTCCGCGGCTGGGCCAAGGGGACGCTGCCGACCTACCAGGACCGCAAGGAGTTCTTCGAGGGAATCGTCAACGGCGAGCCCGACCCGATCGAGCTGATCCGTGAGGGCCGCGAGGGCGACCTGCTGGAGCTGATCGAGGCCGCCAAAGAGCGTGCCGCCGCGGCCCTAGCCTGAGCAGGCGGAGTTGCGGACGCGCTCCAGCGTCGCCGAGAGCGCGTTGGCCTCGTCGAGGCTGAGGTTGGCGACGAAGGCGGTCTCGAGCTCGGCGACCACCACCGGGCGCATCTCGGTCAGCAGCTCGAGCCCGGCCGGTAGCAGCGTCGCGTAGCTGACGCGGCGATCGGTGTCGCAGTAGGTCCGCTCCAGGAGGCCCGCTTTGACGAGCCTGTCGACGAGCTTGGTGAGGCCGCCGCGGGTGATAACCAGCGCCTCGGCGAGGTCCCCCATCTTCATCCGCTGCTCGGGGGCGCGGGCGACGGTGACCAGCACCTCGTACCAGGGAAGCGGCGGATAGTCGGCCTGCGCGAGCGCGTCTTGAAGGCGGCCGAAGACGGCGGCATGGGTCCGGGTCAGCGCAACCCAGGCCTGGGCGTGCGGCCCCAGAGGCGGCGGCACGGCGGGGCCCGTGGTGGTCGGCTCCGGTGCTGTCGCCTGCTCTGCGGGGTTCATCACGGTTCATATTGTCGCAGATAATCGTTGTCGGCACAATAGTTGAAATGACAAGCATTTCTGCTACGATTGTTTCTGCCTCAACCATTTGATTGCAAACTAACTTCAGATCAGAGGAGCAGAGATGAGCACCGAGACGATTCAGAAGCAGGGAATTCCGGCCGGCACCTACCGCGTCGACCCGGTTCATTCGACGGTCGGCTTTTCGGTCCAGCACGCCGGGGCGACGACCTACCGCAGCGCCTTCAAGGGCTACGAGGCACGGCTCACCGGCGGCGAGCAGCCGACGCTCGAGGGCACGGTCGACGTCGCCAGCATCGACATCCCCGAGGAGCAGCTCAAGGGCCACCTGCTCTCCCCCGACTTCTTCGACGCCGAGCGCCACCCGCAGCTCGGGTTCGAGTCAAGTCAGCTCACGGTCGCCGAGGACGGCTCGGTCAGCCTGCGCGGCGAGCTGGAGATCAGGGGGCAGAAGCACGAGGTCTCCGCGACCGGCTCCTTCGGCGCCGGCGGCGAGTACCTCGACGGCAGCACCCGGGTCGGGCTCTCGCTCGCGGTCGAGATCGACCGGCGCGAGTTCGGCCTCGACTGGAACGCGGAGCTGCCGAGCGGCGGCCTCGTCCTCGAGTTCGACGTCGCGATCGCGGTCGAGCTGCAGTTCGTCAAGGAGGCCGAGTAGCGATGCGCGTGCTCGGTATCTCCGGCAGCCTGCGCCGCGATTCGCTCAACAGCGCCCTGCTCCGGGCGGCCGCCGAGCGGCTGCCCGGCGGGGTCGAGCTGGTCGAGTTCGAGCGCCTGCGTGAGGTGCCGCCCTACGACGCCGACGTCGAAGCGCTCGAGCCCGAGCCGGAGGTCGTCGCCGAGTTGCGCGAGGCGGTGCGCTCGGCCGACGCCGTCCTGATCGCCACCCCGGAGTACAACCACTCGATCCCCGGGCAGCTGAAGAACGCGCTCGACTGGGTCTCCCGCCCAGCCGGCAAGAGCGCCCTCAACGGCAAGCCGTCGGCGGCGATCGGCGCCTCGACCGGGATGTTCGGCGCGGTCTGGGCCCAGGCCGAGATCCGCAAGGTGCTGAGCGCGATGGGCGGCCGCGTGATCGAGACCGAACTGCCGATCGGCCACGCCGGCGAGAAGTACGCCGACGGCCGGCTCGAGCTCGACCCCGAGCAGGCCGAGCGCCTCGAGGGCATCCTCGCCGAGCTGATCTCCGAGGCGGAGATCGAGTCCGGCCTGGTCACCGCCTAGCTCGTCGGTGCGCCCGGCGGCCGCCGGGCCGGCGCCGAGTGCTGCGGTATGGGTGCCATTGGCCCCAAATCACAGCACTCGGCGCGTTAAGGGGGCTGGGGTACCCTGGAGGCATGGTCGATGACCTGCGCAGGGGAGCGGAGCGAGTGGGTGAGCGGGCGACTGCCGCACGCGACGCGGCCGTGGAGAAAGCGGGCGCGGCTCGCGATGCTGCCGCCGGCAAAGCGAGCGCTGCGCGTGACGCCGCCACCGAAACGGCGGAATCGGCGAAAGAGGCGGCCGGAGACGCGATCGCCGCGGTCAAGCCGAAGCTGCGCGGTGTCTCCCACGAGTGGGCGTTCTTCGTCTCGCTGGTGCTCGGCGCAGCGCTGATCGTCGCCGCCAAGACGCCGAAGGCGACGCTCGCGGTTGCGATCTACGCGGTCAGCCTCTCGGCCCTGCTCGGCACCAGCGCCCTCTACCACCGGGTCAACTGGAAGCGGCCGAACGTGCGGCGCTGGATGCGGCGCCTCGACCACTCGATGATCTTCTTCCTGATCGCCGGCACCTACACGCCGTTCGCCCTGCTCGTCCTCAACGGCTGGCTCTCGGACGCGATCCTGGTCGTCGTCTGGGCCGGGGCGATCGCCGGCGCGATCGTCGAGATGGTCTGGATCGACCACCCGAAATGGGTCGCGGCGCTGATCTACCTCTCGCTCGGCTGGGTCGCCGTCGTCGCCTTCCCCGGGCTCTGGGACGTGATGGGGGTCGCGGGGACGCTGCTGGTCGCCGCCGGCGGCCTGCTCTACACGGCGGGGGCGGTCGTCTACGCGACCCAGAGGCCGAACCCGAGCCCGCGGGTCTTCGGCTACCACGAGGTCTTCCACGCCCTGGTCATCGTCGCCGCCGCGGCCCAGTTCGCGGCGGTCGCCTTCTTCGCCCTCCCCTCGGCCTGAGGCGCGGCGAGCGCGCAAGTTTCCCCCTTGTCGTGCTCGCGGCGGGATGTGGTTTACCGACGCCGAGCCGGGTAGCCGGACGGCATGGCAAGGGGCCGATCGACGAGGAAGTCGCGTAGCTCCGCGGCGCTGGTAGCTGTGATCGCGGCTCTGCTGCTCCCGCTGGCCTGGGCGGCCGCAGCGCAGGCGTCATGGGGAGCGATCGCGGTCGACGCCAAGACCGGCAAGACCGGCTACTCCTTCGGCTACGACTCGGTCGCCGGCGCCAAGCGGCGGGCGCGCCACGAGTGCGGCTCGAACTGCGTCTTCGCGGTCGCGGTCCGCAACGGCT
Source organism: uncultured Solirubrobacterales bacterium (assembly GCA_963836415.1). Taxonomy (GTDB): domain Bacteria; phylum Actinomycetota; class Thermoleophilia; order Solirubrobacterales; family 70-9; genus VRUE01. The sequence continues at coordinate 67,154 of CAWIJE010000003.1, read as the reverse complement.
ACGCGGCGCTGGTCCGCAAGCAGAGCGGGGTCTTCGTCGCCGGCGTCGGCCGGACCCGCGCCATCGCCTTTCGCAACGCCCGCCACCGCGCCCACGAAAAGGGCGCGCGCCGGGTGACCTCGGTCTACAGCGGCTAGCGGCCCCCTCGCAAGGGCTTGGCCCACGGCTCCGCCCTGTCAAAATGTGGAAAGCGATATCGGCGGCCGCCGAGCCGGTGCCGACAGGGATTTCGAGAAGAAATTCACGGTCGGTGCGGGATCGGTGGTCGCTCGGGCTTCGTTCCGTCCGGCTCAAAAGCGATCCTCCGCTGTTACCCCCCAAAGTCGCCTCGAGAGGAGCAGTTAGATGTCCCAGACCGCCACGAGCTCGCCCAAAACCGGTCTAAAAGGCCTCTCGATCGAACGCAGGTTTTCGACGCCGGGGGTGCACCCGTTCGACGAGATCGAGTGGGAGATCCGCGACGCGGTCATCGGCGACCCGGCAGCTCCCGCCTTCGAGCAGCGGGGGGTCGAGTTCCCGAAAAGCTGGTCGCAGAACGCGACCAACATCGTCGCCCAGAAGTACTTCCGCGGGCAGCTCGGCAGCCCCGAGCGCGAGAGCTCGGTGAAACAGATGATCGGCAGGGTCTCCGGGACGATCTCCGACTGGGGACGCGAGGGCGGTTACTTCACCTCCGACGAGGACGCCGACGCCTTCGAGGCCGAGCTGACCTCGATCCTGCTCAACCAGAAGGCGGCCTTCAACTCGCCGGTCTGGTTCAACGTCGGCTTCGAGGAGCACCCGCAGTGCTCGGCCTGCTTCATCCTCTCGGTCGAGGACACGATGGAGTCGATCCTCGAGTGGAACACCAAAGAGGGCAAGATCTTCCGCGGCGGCTCCGGCTCCGGGATCAACCTCTCCAACATCCGCGGCTCGATGGAGCCGCTGCAGAAGGGCGGCACGGCGAGCGGCCCGGTCAGCTTCATGCGCGGCGCCGATGCCTGGGCGGGGACGATCAAGTCGGGCGGCAAGACGCGGCGCGCGGCGAAGATGGTCGTGCTCAACATCGACCACCCGGACATCGAGCACTTCATCAGCTGCAAGGCCGATGAGGAGGAGAAGGCGCTGGCCCTGCGCGAGGCCGGCTTCGACATGTCGATCGACGGCGACGGCTTCACCTCGATCCAGTACCAGAACGCGAACAACTCGGTGCGGGTCACCGATGAGTTCATGGAGTCGGTCGAGGCCGGCGAGGACTGGAACCTGCTCGCCCGCAACGGCGGCGCGACGACGAAGACACTGCCGGCGCGCGAGCTGATGAACCAGATCGCCGACGCCGCCTGGCGCTGCGCCGACCCGGGGGTCCAGTACGACACGATCATCAACCGCTGGCACACCTGCCCCGAGTCCGGGCCGATCAACGCCTCCAACCCCTGCAGCGAGTACATGCACGTCGACGACTCGGCCTGCAACCTCGCCTCGCTCAACCTGATGAAGTTCCGCCGCGAAGACGGCAGCTTCGACGTCAACGAATTCGAGCACGCGGTCGACATCGTCTTCCTCGCCCAGGAGATCGTGGTCGGGCCCTCGAGCTACCCGACCGAGGAGATCTCCGCCAACGCCAACGCCTTCCGCCAGCTCGGCCTCGGCTACGCCAACCTCGGCGCGCTGCTGATGTCGGACGGCCTCCCCTACGACTCGGACGAGGGCCGCAACGTCGCCGCCGGGATCACGGCGCTGATGACCGGCCGGGCCTACCGCCAGTCGGCGCTGATCGCCGCCGGCGCGACCGGGCCCTACGACGAGTACGAGAAGAATCGCGACGCCCACAACGGCGTGATGCGGATGCACCGCGACGCCTCCTACGACATCCCCTCCGAAGGGGTCAAGGGCGAACTGCTCGAGGCCGCCCAGCGTTCCTGGGACGAAGCGGTCGAGCTCGGCGAGGAGCACGGCTACCGCAACGCGCAGGCGACGGTGCTGGCGCCGACCGGGACGATCAGCTTCCTGATGGACTGCGACACGACCGGGATCGAGCCCGACTTCTCACTGGTCAAGTTCAAGGAGCTGGTCGGCGGCGGCCAGATGACGATCGTCAACCAGTCGGTGCCGCTGGCACTGCGCACGCTCGGCTACGCCGAGCCGCAGGTCGAGCAGATCAACGCCCACATCGCCGAGCAGAGCACGATCGTCGGTGCCCCCGGGCTGAAGCAGGATCACCTGCCGATCTTCGACGTCGCGGTCGGCGAGAACGCGATCTCCCACACCGGGCACATCGACATGATGTCGGCGACCCAGCCGTTCATCTCGGGGGCGATCTCGAAGACGGTCAACCTGCCGCAGTCGGCGACCACCGCCGACATCGCAGACGCCTACACGCGCGGCTGGAAGGGCGGCCTGAAGGCGCTCGCGATCTACCGCGACGGCTCGAAGACGGCGCAGGCGCTGCGCACCGACGCCCAGGAGGAGAAGGAGACCGAGGAGGAACAGAAGATCTCCGCCCCCGAGCGCAAGCGGATGCCGCAGGAGCGCGAATCGATCACCCACAAGTTCTCGATCGCCGGTCACGAGGGCTACATCACGGCCGGCAAGTACGACGACGGCTCGGTCGGCGAGATCTTCCTCACCGACATCGGCAAGGAGGGCTCGACGATGCGCGGGCTGCTCAACGCCTTCGCGACCGCGATCTCGCTCGGCCTCCAGTACGGGGTGCCGCTCGAAGACTTCGTGCGCAAGTTCAGCTACATGCGCTTCGAGCCGGAGGGGATGACGACCAACCCCGAGATTCCCTTCGCCAAATCGATGCCCGACTACATCATGCGCTGGGTCGCGAGCCGCTTCATCGACGACTCGGAAACGCTCGAGGAACTGGGGATCATGACCCAGGAGGTCCGCGCCAAGCAGGAAGCGGAGACGAGCCAGCTCGGGCTCGGCATCTCGACCGACACCGCGGGCCCCGCCAACGGAGGCAACGGCGGCAGCAAGCCGGTCGCGGCGGCCAAGGCGATGACCGAAACGCCCCCGGTGAGGCCGGCGAAGATGGTCGGCGGCGACCTCGGCCCCGCCTGCGACCAGTGCGGCGGCATGATGCAGCGCACCGGCTCCTGTTACACCTGCAGCTCCTGCGGCAACAACACCGGCTGCGGCTGAGGCGGTAGGTCCCCCGTCGAGGCGGTAGGTCGCGGCACGATCCGCCGCCCGTAAAAATCGCATCAAGTTTGCCCGGTGATACCTGGCGAACTTGATGCGATTTAGGGGCAGGGGCCGAGGCGGCGGAGGCGGCGGCGGTAGATGCGCATCGAGCGGTGGCGCATGTCGGAGTGGGTCTGGCGGCGCAGGGAAGGGATGAGCTCGTGGTGGTAGGGCGAGCTGAGGCTCTCGGCGTGGCCGATCACGTCGCGGAGCCTGATTCTGAAGTGGCAGCGCAGGTAGCGGGTCAGCCGCAGTGAGGCGCGCATCTGGCGGCGGTCGCCGAGGACTTCGGAGTCGGCGAAGCCGGCGTGCTCGATCCCGATCGCGGTCCAGTCGAGGCCGACGGTGTGGCGGCAGCGGGTGCGCAGGTTGACCAGCTGGTAGATCCGGCCCGCGGTCGAGATCACGAAGTGGGAGCAGACGTTGGGCAGCTCGTGCAGCTCGACGTCGGGGACGTCGCGGGCGAATATGTTGTGGACGGCGGCGGCCGAGCGGGTCTCGGAGACGTGCTCGACGATCACCCGCGGGTGGCGCAGGCGCCAGCCGCCGCGGCCGTAGTGGCGGCGCGAGTAGGCGGCCATCTGCCGCTTGCGCTTCGGCCCGAACGGGATCGGCCAGCGGTGGATGCGGGGCCTCGGCGCCGGACTGGCGGCCGGCCGGACCGCGACCGAGGTGCCGCCGGGCGCCGGACTGGCGGCCGGCCGGACCGCGACCGTGGTGCCGCCGTGGGCGGGCGCCGCCAGCGCCACGGCCAGCGCGGCGAGGAGGGCCAGGGCGACCACTGCCGGGCGGCGCTCAGGCGAGGAGGGCCTCGGTGTGGTCGCACTCCGCGTTGATCGGGCCACGATAGCCTGGCGCCGGTTTGCCAGCGCCACCCCGCCTTCCCGCGTCGCTCGAGCACAGGCTTCTGAAGCGGCTGTGCGAGCTCTCGCCACGGATGCAGCGGCGGCTGTTCGGAGCGCCACCCGAGCTCGACGGCCAGGTCGTCGCACCCGACATCAACGTCGTCCTCGAGATGGCGAAGCTGACCGGTGAGGAGACGCTGACCGGGAACCTGCCGCCGGAAGAGTCGCGTGCCTATGTGCGGCGCTCGGCGCGGACCGTCTCGGGGCCGCCGCTGCCGATGGCGCAGGTGCTCGAGTTCGAGTTCCCCGGGCCGGGCGGCAACCTGCCCGCCCGCCTCTACGTCCCCCACGGCGCGCCGCCCCCGCCGCGGCCGATGATCGTCCACTTCCACGGCGGCGGCTGGATGGTCGGCGACCTCGAAACGAACGACAGCGCCTGCCGCTTCCTCGCCGCCCACTCCGGCGTCTCGATCCTCTCCCCTACCTACAGGCTCGCCCCCGAGCACCCCTACCCGGCCGCGGTCGAAGACGCGCAGGCGGCCTTCCGCTGGGCCTTCGCCCTCGCTCCGGAGCTGGGCGCCGACCCGGCGCGGATCGCCGTCGGCGGCGACTCCGCCGGCGGCAACATGGCGGCCGGCGTCTGCATCGCGATGCGCGATGGCGACGGTCCCCGGGCGGCGATGCAGCTGTTGATCTACCCGGCGACCGAAGCGATCGACGAGGCCCCGTCCCGGCGCCTGTTCAACCAGGGCTTCATCCTCACCCAGCAGGACATCGACGTCTGCGAACGCGCCTACCTTCCGGACAAATCGCTCGGCTACGAGCCGCTCGCCTCGATCCTGCGCGCACCCGACCTCTCCGGCCTGCCCCCCGCCTACGTGGCGACGGCGGGCTTCGACCCCTTCCGCGACGAGGGCGAGGCCTACGCGATGCGGATGCGCGAGGCCGGCGTGCCGGTCGCGGTGCGCCGCCATCCGCGCCTGATCCACACCTTCGCCAACCTGACCGCGGTCAGCCGCTCCGCCCGCAGCGCGATGGCCGAGGCGGCCGGGGCGCTGCGCATGGGCCTCGCCCGCTGATCCGGGCGGGACCGCGAGAACTCAGGCCCGCCGGCGACTGCCGGCCACCGCCTCACTCGTACTGCAGGGCCTCCAGCACGTCGAGCCGCGCGGCGCGCCGGGCTGGGCCGATCGCCGAGACGACCCCGGCGAGGGCGGCGAAGATCAGCAGGAAGACCAGCGAGACGATCGGGTAGGAGAGGGTGAACCCTTCGTCCTTGAGCGGCTCGGCCATCAGGGTGGCGAAGATCAGGCCGAGGACCATGCCGAGGATGGCGCCGATCAAAGCCGTGATCACCGCCTCGTAGCGGATCATCGTCCGCACCTGGCGGCGCGACATGCCGATCGCGCGCAGCATCCCCAGCTCCCGCGTCCGTTCGTGGATCGAGAGCGAGAGCGTGTTGGCGACGCCGAAGAGGGAGATCAGGACGGCGAGCCCGAGCAGCACGTAGAAGAGGGCGACGAGCGTGTTGACCTGTTCTTCACGGTCTTCCTTCAGTTCCTGCTGGTTGAGGACTTCGGTGGTCGGGAAGGCCGCTTCGGCGCCTTTGGTCAGCAGCGCCTGCACCTGGCCGGCGTCGGCGCCTGATTCGACCGTGACGAAGTCGGACTGGTCCTGGGTCTGGGCGAAGGCGCGGGCGAGCACGGGCTGGGTGATGACGACACTGCCGAGGACGCCGGCCTTCGAGTCGAACTCGCCGGCGACCCGGAAGCTCGGCTTGCTGCCGGTCTGGCTCAGCAAGCGGAAGCGGCTACCCGGCTGCAGGTCGTGGTCGGAGGCGAAGTCGTCGGAGACGACCGCTTCGCGGGGGCCGAGGTCGCGCAGCACCGCCGGCCCGCCCCGCTTCCATTCGATCTTCAGGCCGTCTTCGATGTTCGGCGTCGGCGCGGTCACGGTCGTGGTCGAGCCGGCGTCGAGCAGCTTCGCTTTGGCCGAGCGGATCGTCGCCACCGATTCGACCCCCGGCACCTTGCGGGCGGCGACCGCGGCGCCGGCCGGGATCGGCGAGAAGCCGTCGGTGTTCTGGATCACGATGCCGCCGGCGAAGTTTTCGTCGACGACCTGGGCGACCGTGCTCTTCAGGCCGGCGGCGAAGACGGTGACGAAGGCGACCAGGGCGAGGCCGATCATCAGCGCCGCCGCGGTGACCGCGGTGCGGCTGGGGTTGCGCTGGGCGTTCTCGCGGGCGAGGCGGCCGGTCAGCCTGCGCAGGCGCTCGAGCGGCCAGCCCGAGAGGTTCGCCAGCGGCGGCACCAGGCGGGGACTGAAGAGGGAGACGGCGAGGACGATCGCGAGCGCGCCGCCGCCGACCATCGCGGCCGCGGCGCCGGCGTCGCCGCCGCCGAAGAGGCCGCCGAGTACGAGGGCGAGGCCGCCGAGGCCGAGCAGCCCCGAGAGGACCAGGTAGATCACCCGGCGGCGGCGGCTCGGCACCGGCGCGAAGGCGTGCAGCGCGGCGATCGGCGGCACCCGGGTCGAGCGCAGCGCCGGCACCAGCGAGGAGAGCACGGTGACCAGGACGCCGATCAGGAAGGAGACGATCACGGTCCGTGTCTCGAGCACCAGCCCGGTGGTCGGCAGGTCGATGCCGAAGGCGACGAAGAGCGCGTGCAGCAGGAGCGCGATGAGGAAGCCGAAGGCGATCCCGACGACCGCCCCGATCAGCCCGATCGCCAGCGCCTCTACCACGACCGTGGTCAGGATCTGGCGGCGCGAGGCGCCGAGGGTGCGCAGCATGCCGAACTCGGCGACGCGCTGGGCGACGGTGATCGAAAAGGTGTTGAAGATCAGGAAAGCGCCGACGAAGAGGGCGATGTAGGCGAAGACGAGTAGGAAGGTCTGCAGGAAGCCGAGGTTGTCGCGGATTTCTTCGGAACCGCGGTCGGCGCTTTCCTGCGCCGTCTCGACCCGGACCGAGGCGGGCATCTGGGCCGCGATCCGGCGTTTGAGCGCGACCGGCGAGACGCCTTCTTCGGCGGCGATCGAGATCTGGTCGAAGCGGCCGATCTTGTGGGTGACCGCCTGCGCGACCGGCAGGGTCAGCTGGGCGATGCTGGTGCCGCCGAAGGAGGCGCTGCCGAGCTGGGTGAAGCCGACGAGGCGGAAGTCGCGGGCGCGGCCCTGGCCGACGATCTCGAGCCGGTCGCCGAGCGCCAGCCCGGCTTCTTCGGCGGCCGCCTTGTCGATCGAGGTTTCGGTCGGGCCGCGCGGCGGGTGGCCATCGACGTAGGTCAGCGACTCGAGCCCGTCGGGCTGGTGCGAGGAGATGAACTTGGGGGCGAATTTGGCGCCGATCGCGTCGCCGGTCTTGGCGTCGAAGAAGCCGCCGGGGGTGAAGATCGAGCCCGCCGCCAGCTTCACCCCGGGGGTCCTCTGGATCCGCGGCAGCAGCGAGTCGCTGATGCTCGCCACTTCGCCGTTTTCCTGTTCGACCGGGTTCTTGGCGGTGACGACGACGCTGGTCCCCTTCAGCGACTCGTTGAAGATTTCGTCGAAGGCGGCGAAGATCGTGTCGGTCAGAACGTAGGAGCCGGCGACGAAGCCGACTCCGATCACGACCGCCAGGGTGGTGCTGAAGGCGCGCCGCTTGCGCGCCCAGAGGCTCTTCAGGGCGAGGCTAGTCAACCTGCTTCATCAGCTCGATCACGTCCTCGGTCGAGCCGGGGGCGGCGTCGTGGACGATCTCGCCGTCGCGCAGCGTGACCAGGCGGTCGGCGTGGGCGGCGGCGGCCGGGTCGTGGGTGACCATGACCACGGTCTGGTCGAAGCTGTCGACCGATTGGCGCAGCAGCTTCAGCACCTCCTCGCTGGCCTTCGAGTCGAGGTTGCCGGTCGGCTCGTCGGCGAAGACGACCGCCGGTTTGGAGACGAGCGCGCGGGCGACCGCGACGCGCTGCTGCTGGCCGCCGGAGAGCTCGGCGGGGCGATGTGTGCGGCGGTCGCCGAGGCCGACGGTCTCGACCAGCTGGTCGACCCAGGCCTGGTCGGGCTTGCGGCCGGCGATCGAGAGCGGCAGGACCAGGTTCTCCTCGGCGGTCAGGACCGGGATCAGGTTGAAGAACTGGAAGACGAAGCCGAGCTTGTCGCGGCGCAGCTTGGTCAGCTCGCCGTCGTCGAGGCCGGTGATCTCCTTGCCGTCGAGGAAGACGGTGCCGGCGGTCGGCTTGTCGAGCCCGGCGAGGATGTGCATAAGGGTCGACTTGCCCGACCCGGAGGGGCCCATGATCGCGGTGAAGCGCCCGCGATCGAAGCCGGTGCTGACGCCGGCGAGGGCGTCGACCGCGGCCTCGCCGGAGCCGTAGCGCTTGCTGACGCCGTCGGCCACCACCAGGCTCCCGTTTGGACTGGAAACGGTCACGACTGCACCGTAGCGAGAGTGCCCCTTCGATGAATCGTCGGTGGAGAGGCGCCTGACCGGATCAGGAATGTCGAGCGCAGGACGCGCCCCTGCCGCTGGGCGGATGCGAGGGGATCGAGCTGAAAGGGAAGAGCCCGGCGCCGAAATCGGGGCCGGCCAGGGTGACGTCCTTGCCGATCAGGGAGGCGCTCAGGTTGCCTTCCCAGTGGTGCCCGCCCGCCGCGTCGGTCGAGAGGGAGGCCTTGCCGTGAAACGGCGGTGGCGGCTTCACTGTCGCCGTCTTCATCGCTTCGTCGTAGCCGAAGGCGGATCGCGGCGCGCCGAAGAGCAGGGCATAGCGGCTGATCGAGACCGAGCCCACCCGTTCCTTGCTGCCGCCGCCGATCCCGGTGAATTCGAATTCATCGGGGAAGACCGGCGCCGGCGCCGAGGTCGAGTGGCCGCCGACGGCGAAGAAGCTGGTGTCGCCACAACCGGCGAAGAGGAAGACCGGCCCGTCGGTCCCTTCTTCGGGCGGCCCGGGCTTGGGGCCGGGAGTCGCGCCCTTTCCCCGGCAGTGCCGGGCGGGGTTGGTGGTGACCGTGCCGCGAGCGCTGTCGGCCTCGACCGTGGTGTAGCCGCCTTCGCCGTGGAAGCGGATCGTGCCGCGGAAGGTGCCGCGGTGACTGAGGGCGGGCTTGCCCTTGCAGCCGATGAGCGGCGGGATCCGCCGGGTCCTGCCGGAGGGCTCGAAGCTGACGGCGATGCGGCCGAAACGGCCGAAGCGGGCATCGACCCGCCGGACGGTGGCCCTTCCCGGCGCCGAGTAGGTGGTCGTGGCGGAGCCGCGGCGGATGCTGAGCGAGACTTCGTGGTGTTCGCCGCGGCTGACGCTGAGCCGGTAGCCGCCCGGCGCCCGCAGGGCGAATTCGGGGCCCGAGCCGAACAGCCCGGACGGCAGGGCGGCGGCGCCCGCCGCCGAGGTTGCCAGCGCCACGGCGAGGGAGAGCGAGACGACCGCGATCTTCAGCGACCTCCCGCTCACCTGCCGCGATGCCCCTTGCAGCGCTCGACGGTGATGAAGGCCGCGGCTCCCGTCTGCGCCCGGATCGGGAAGTGGGAGAGATCGATCTGGGCGTCGGGACGGACGAGGCCGACGCTCGCGCCCGGGAGGTCGACCGTGAGATCCCCACTCCAATCGGTCGCCCCGCCGGGGCCACGGCTGAACGTAGCGCTGCCGCGGAAGGGTGGCGGTGGCGAGACCGTCGACGAGGAGAGGCCTTCGTCGAAGAGGAAGGTCGGGGCCGGGCCGCCGGCGGTGGCGAGGCGCATCACGCGGATCGGGCCGACCCGTTCCGCCGTGGACGCGGAGAATTCGACCGCCGGGATCCCACCTGGGAAGACCTCCTCCCGTGCCCCTTCGGTCGAAGCGGAGAAGGAGGGGTTGGCGCAGCTGAGCGCGAGCCTGGTCCCCTGGCCGATCACTTTCCCCTGATGCTTCGGGGGGCCGAAGGAATCGCAGCGCAACGGCGGCGTATCGATCGATTCGGCCTTGGCGCTGGACACCCGCGCCTCGCTGTAGCGCTGCTCGCCGTGGAAGACGAGGCTGCCGACGAAGCGGCCGAAGCGGCGCACCGAACCGCCCCCTTCGCATTCGGGCCCGTTCGGCATTTTCTGCGCCCCGCCCCGTTGCTCGAAGGCGCCGGACACGTGGCCGAAGCGGCCGAAATCGGCATCGATTCGCGAGCCGTGAAGCTCGGACCGGGTCGAGTAGAAGCTGGTCGCCGAGTTGAAGAGACCGGGATAGCTCTTGGAGACGAAGAGGTTGGCGCTGCCATGCCCGACCGAGACCTGGATCCGGTAGCCGGCACTGCCCCGAACGGTGAAGCTGATCTGGCGATAGCCGGGAAACGCCTGCGCCCGCGGCTCGTGCGCGCCGGCGGCGGTCACCGGCGCGAGGGTCCCGAGGAGCGCCAGCAAGAGGGTGGCCCCGAGGCGCATCTGCTCAGAATAGCCTGCATAGCGATGGCTCTCGCCGATTCCTACGACGGCTTCCTGGTCGACCTCGACGGCGTCGTCTGGATCGGGCGCGAGCAGATCGCCGGGTCGGCCGAGGCGCTCGCCGAGCTGCTCGCCGCCGGCAAGGAGATCGTCTTCGTCACCAACAACCCGGGCCGCCACCCCACGGTCTACGCCGAGCGGCTGGGCGAGCTCGGGATCGAGACCGAGGAGCGGCGGATCGTCACCGCGGGGATGGCGACGACGGCGCTGGCGGCCGAGCGCATGGGCGTCGGCGCCTCCGCCTACGTGATCGGCGCCGAGGCCTTCAAGGGGGCGGCGGCCGACGCCGGCCTCGACACCCTCGACGGCGAGGCAGGCCGCCGCGTCGACGCCGTCCTCGTCTCCGGCCACCGCGGCTTCGACTACGAGGAGCTGCTGACCGCGACCCTCGCCTTGCAGGCGGGTGCGACCCTGTTCGCGACCAGCCGCGACCCGACCCTGCCGATGCCCGACGGGGCCTGGCCGGGGACCGGCTCGATCCTCGCCGCGGTCGAGACCGCGACCGGCGCCGTCGCCCAGATCGGCGGCAAGCCCGAGCGCCACCTCTTCGACCTCGCCCGCGAGCGGATCGGCCGCCATGCCGGGCGGGTGGCGATGGTCGGCGACCGGATCGCCTCCGACATCGAGGGCGGCCGCCGCGCCGGGCTCGACACGGTCCTGGTCCTCAGCGGCGCCGCCTCGCGTGAGGACGCCGAGGCCGCCGAGCCCGCGCCCGACCACGTGGTCGACGACCTCGCCGCGCTGCTGCGGTGACCCCCCAGCCAACGGTGCCGGCCGGGCGCATCCGGCATCCGGGCGCCAGCTTCGCGGGGCTCTTCGCCGTCACCTTCTGCGGGCTGCTCGCGGTCGGCGCGGTGCTGCCGGTCCTGCCCCGCTACATCCACGGCCCGCTCGGCTATGGCGACCTCGCGGTCGGCGTCGTGATCGGCGTCTACGCGATCACCGGCCTGCTCCTGCGGCCGGTCGCCGGGCGGCTCGCCGACCGTTGGGGACGCAAGCCGACAGTCCTGCTCGGCAGCCTCCTGCTCGTCGCCAGCGGCCTGCTCTACCTGCCGCATGCCGGGCTCGCCGGCCTGCTCGCGGCGAGGCTCGTGCTCGGCGCCGGCGAGGGCTCGCTCTATACCGCCGGCTCGGCCTGGATCGTCGACCTCGCCCCGGTCGCCCGCCGCGGGCGCGTCCTCGGCCTCTACGGGCTCGCGGTCTGGGGCGGCCTCAGCGTCGGCCCGCTCGCCGGCGAGCTGATCCTCAACGCCGCCGACTACACCGCGGTCTGGATCTTCGCCGCGGTCGTGCCGCTGCTCGGCGCGGCGATCGCGACGCTGATCGCCGACCCCTTCACCCCGCACTCCCACGCCGAGCCACATCCGCTGATCGCACCCGAGGCGGTGCGGCCCGGCCTCGCCGTCGGCCTGGCCTCGGTCGGCTACGCGACCGTCGCCGCCTTCATCGTGCTGATGCTCGAAGCGCGAGGGATCGGTCACGGCGCGACCGTCTTCGCCGCCTTCGCCGCGATGATCGTCGTCGCCCGTCTGATCGCCGGCGGCCTGCCGGACCGGTTCGGGCCGACCCGGGTCGCGATCGGCGCGGTCCTGATCGAGGCGGCGGGCTTGGTGGCGATGGCGCTTGCCGGCAGCCTGCCGGTGGCGCTGCTCGGCGGGATGGCGATGGGGGCCGCCTTCTCGCTGCTCAACCCGTCGCTGATGGTGATCGCCGTCGGCTCCGTTTCGGTAACCGCGCGCGGCGCGGCGATGGGCACCTACACCGCCTTCTTCGACGCCGGGGTCGGGCTCGGCGCGCCGCTGGCCGGCCTCGCCGCGGCGCTGACCGACTACCGCGGCGCCTTCCTCCTCGCCGCCGCGATCGCGGTCGGCTCGGCGGTGCTGATCGCGCTTCGCCCTATCGGCCGGTGAAGAGCAGGGTCTGGATCGCGCGGCCGATCCGCCCGCGCCGGTCGGATAGCTCCGACTCGGCGGTGCCGATTCCGGTCTCGCGCGGGACGGGTGACCGCGTCGACCAGCACCCACTCGCCCTCCGGCATGCGCTCGAGCGCGACGGTCAGGTCGACGTTGATGAAGATGTAGTTCTTCCAGTCGAGCACGGCGCTGATCCCGTTGCCGACGTCGGCGATCACCAGCGTGCGCTGCAAGGGCGACGGCTCCTCGCCCTCGACCAGCGGCACCCGCTGGCGCAGCCAGATCTTCGCCGGGCCGGACTCGAGGAAGCCGCCCTCGAGCGCCCGCCACTCCATTGCGGTGTGGTAGCCGTCGCGCTGCGCCGGTCGGGAAGAACTCCGTGCCTCACCACCGTCGGGGCCGGGCGGCGGCGGCCCGAGGTCGACGACCTCGGCGGGCAGCTCGAGCGGGGCGCGGCGGATGCGCCAGGCGCGGGCGCGGATCAGGTCCTCGCCGTCGGCGCCGCGCAGGCTCGCCTCGAGCAGCTGCACGCGGCGCCCTGGGCGGACGATCCGGGCCTCGACCGCGACCGGCCCGATCGGCACCGGGCGGAGGATCTCGAAGGTGACCCGGCCGACCTGGAACTCGGCCGCCTCGTCGAGCGGCTCGAGCTCACGCCCGATCAGCGCCGAGGGCGGGCCGGCGTGCTGGGAGCCGGGGTCCCACGGGCCGCGGGTCAGCTCGGTCGCCAGGTAGCCGTCGCCATCGCGCTGGAAGAACGCCTCCGCCACCGGTCCATCCTATTTCGGCGGGCCTTCAGCCGACGGCGGCGGTTCGGGTCTTCAGCCGACGGCGGCGGACGGCAGGTCCTGGCGCAGGTGGTGCGCCGGGGCCTCCGCCGGCGGCGGGCGCCGCAGTGGGAGCCGAAGTGCTGGACCCAGACGTGGGCATCGGAGCGGCCTTCGAGCCCGCCGACGCGCAGCCCGACCCCGACTCTGGACGTAGCGGCCGAGGATGTTGGCTCGCGGTGCTCGGGGGAGTGCAGCCAGGCGTTGAAGATCGCGCGCACGGTGCCGTAGTCGCCGACGCCCCAGGCGATGTTCTCGCCGACCCGCCAGCAGCTGACCGCAGGTAGCCGACGCGCCTCATCCAGTAGGTGAATTCGTGCCCGCAGGCGAAGTGGCTGAAGCTGTCGCAGCGGAGGATGTCGTGCTGACTTGCGGCCGGCCGAGCGATCGAGCTCGGACGTCGTCGCCGAGGCGGCCGAGGCCGCGCTGTTCGCGGGCGAAGTCGGTGAGGCAGAGCATCGCGCGCTCCTGGACCCGACCGGAGCGTCGAGATCGACCGCGCCGGGGCAGGCGGAGGCCGGTGCCAGCAACCGCTTCAGCGAGCCGGCGCCGGCGCTGGGCGCCGCCGCCGCGGCGACGAGCGCCACGAGGGCGAGTACGAGGAGGGCACGAATACGCATCACCCTCTGTGTCGCCAGCTGCGCCCGGGGCTTTAGCTCTGCATTTTTTCGCGAAGGCGATCGGACAGGCGTCTGGACGCACGTATGAGTTCCCTAAGCTTGGAAGATGCCGAAAATCGAGAAGACAGACCAGGAATGGCGTGAGCAGCTCACGCCCGAGCAGTACGAGATCACCCGCAAGGCGGGGACCGAGCGGGCCTTCACCGGGCCCTATGTCGATGAGAAGTCGAAGGGCATGTACCGCTGCGTCGGCTGCGGCACCGAGCTCTTCTCCTCCGAGACCAAGTTCGACTCGGGAACCGGCTGGCCCAGCTTCACCGAGCCGGCCAACCTCGAGCAGGTCGAACTGCGCCCCGACAACAGCCTCTTCATGAAGCGCACCGAGGTCGTCTGCAAGAACTGCGACGCCCACCTCGGACACGTCTTCGACGACGGGCCGGCCGACCAGGGCGGCCAGCGGTACTGCATCAACGGCTGCGCCCTCACCCTCGACAAAGAGGAGTAGGCGGAGCCGCCTAGGACATCCCGCCGCCGGCTCCGAGGTAGCTGAAGCGGACGGCGAGCGCGACCGCCTCGGTACGGGTGTCGACCTCGAGCTTGGCGATCGCGTTGCGCACGTGGGTGTGGACCGTCGCCGGGCTGAGCTGCAGGCGGTCGGCGATCTCTTTGACCCGCAGGCCCTCCGCCAGCAGCTCGAGGATCTGACGCTCGCGCGGTGAGAGGTCGAGCAGCTTCTCGACCTCGGAGGGCTTGCCGCCGGCGAAGTCGCCGCCGAGGAAGGTGCCGCCCCCGGTCACCGCTTTGACCGCGCGGGCGATGTCCTCGGCGGGCGCCGACTTGAGCACGTAGCCGGCGGCGCCGGCGCGCAGGGCGAGTGCGAGGAGATCGGGCTGGGCGTGGGCGGTGAAGATGATCACCTTGGTCCGCGGCCTGACCTTGAGGACCTCCTTGGTCGCCTCGATGCCGTCGCGCTTGGGCATCTCGACGTCGATGATCAGGACGTCGGGCTCAAGCTCTTTGACGACATCGACGACATCGCGGCCGTCGCCCGCCTCGCCGACGATCTCGAGCACGGTGGAATTCGCCATCCGCGCTTTGATCGCCTCGCGGACGATCTCGTGGTCGTCGCAGAGAACCACGCGTTTCGCCTCCCGAACCGCTGGTGTTCATCATGCGCTGGTCATCTTTAGGCTCATTCACTGGCAATCCTCTCAGGGGCGCCGAACGAATGCAAAATACTGGGTAGCGTGAATCCGCCGTCGCGCTCCTGGCGATTCTCGATCAGGGCGATGATCGTCCGGCCGACGGCGACGGCGGTGCCGTTCAGGGTGTGGACCATCTCGGGCGGTGCCCCGTCGCCCGCCCGGTACCTGCAGCCGAGCCGGCGGGCCTGGAAATCGGTCGTGTTCGAGCACGAGGTGAGCTCGCGGTAGCGCTCCTGGCTCGGGATCCACGCCTCGCAGTCGTACTTCTTCGCGGCCGGGGCGCCGAGATCGCCGACGGCGACCGAGACCACCCTGTACGGAATCTCCAGCTCGCTCGAGGATCCTCTCCTCGATCGAGAGCAGCCGCTCGTGCTCGGCGGCCGACTCGGAGGGCTCGACGAACGAGAACATCTCGACCTTGTCGAACTGGTGGACGCGGAAGATGCCGCGGGTGTCGCGGCCGGCGGCGCCGGCCTCGCGCCGGAAGCAGGTCGAGATCCCGGCAGTAGCGCACCGGCAGCTCCTCGGCGGCGAGGATCTGGTCGGCGTGGAGGCCGGCCAGCGGCACCTCCGAGGTGCCGACGAGGAAGAGCTCGTCCTTGGGCACCTCGTAGATCTGGTCCCGGTCGCCGGGCAGGAAGCCGGTCCCGTGGAGGGCCTCCTCGCGGACCAGGACCGGCGGCACCACCGGCTCGTGCCCGTCCTCGCGGGTCAGCTCGACCGCGTAGCGGACGAGGGCCAGCTCGAGCAGGACGAGGTCGCCCATCAGGTAGGCGAAGCGCGAGCCCGAGACGCGGGCGGCCGCCTCGATCTCGATCAGGCCGAGGTCGGTGCCGATCTCGAGGTGGTCGCGGGGCTCGAAGTCGAAGCTCGGCCGCTCGCCGACCTCGCGCAGGACCTCGGCGTCCTCCTCCTCGATGCCGTCGGGGGCCGCTGGGTCGGGCAGGTTGGGCAGCGCGACCGCGACGGCGCGCAGCTTCTCCTCGACCTCCTCGAGCTCGGCCTTGCCGGCCTCGATCCGCTCCTTGTGCCCCTGCACCTGGGCGACCAGCTCGGCCGCCTCCTCACCCCTCTGCTTGGCCTCTCCGACCTGCTTGGAGATCGCCTTGCGCTCGGCCTGGGCGCTCTCGATCTCGGGCAGGAGCTCGCGGCGGCGGGCATCGAGGGCGAGCAGCTCGTCGACCCGCTCGGCCGCCCCGCGCCGGGCGAGGGCCTGCTTGACCCGCTCAGGGTCGGAGCGGATCAGCTTCAGGTCGAGCATCGCGGCCCGCGCTCAAGGCGAATCGGATTCCCCGGTGGGCCGGGGGGATTCTTCGGCTTCGCCGCCTGCGTACTTGGAGACGAAGCGGGCGACTGCTTCGGCTTCCTTGCCGACGACGATGTTCTGGGGCATGATCG
Organism: uncultured Solirubrobacterales bacterium; assembly: GCA_963836415.1. Taxonomy (GTDB): domain Bacteria; phylum Actinomycetota; class Thermoleophilia; order Solirubrobacterales; family 70-9; genus VRUE01. The sequence continues at coordinate 50,718 of CAWIJE010000003.1, read as the reverse complement.
CGCCGGAGAAGCCGCCGTTCTGGATCGCGAAGAGGGCGTCGTCGTAGGTCTCGGTGCGCTGGTTGAGGTTCGGCCCCTGGGTGCGCTCGCCGCGATTGCCGCTGCCCTGGGTGCCGGCGGCGCTGAGCGTGTGGCAGCCGGAGCAGTGGGTGGCGAAGAGCACGGCGCCGTTGTAGTCAGGATCGTCCTTGGAGACGCTGACCTTCTGTTCGCCGAAGCCGCAGGCGACGAGACCGAACGCCAGGGCGAGGGCCAGAGCTGTGGCGATAGCTGGGCGCACGCGGCGCGCATCATATTGTCTGGACTCGATGGTCGGCTCCCGATCCCGCAGGCATGAGCGCTCCGGACCCCGCCGGCTTCCGTGAGGCGATGGCGATCCTGCCCACCGGAGTGACGATCGTGGCCGCCACGGGGCCCGACGGAGCGGCCGGCGCGACGGCCAACGCGGTCTGCTCGCTCTCGATCGAGCCGATGCTGATGCTGGCCTGCCTCGACCGCGGATCACGCACCCTGCTCGCGGTCCAGGCGGCCAACCGCTTCGGCATCAGCGTCCTCCACGCCGGCCAGGAGCAGACGGCGCGCGCCTTCGCGACGAAGGCGCCGGTGGCGGAGAAGTGGGCCGGGGTCGAGTGGAGCGAGCGCGGCGGGGTGCCCGCGATCGACGACGCCCTCGCCTTCATCGCCTGTGACCTGCGCGACGTGATCGCCGGCGGCGACCACGTGATCGTCACCGGCGAGGTCACCGACCTCGAGTGCTCCGAGGGCGACCCGCTCGTCTTCCACGGCGGCGACTACCGGCCGCTGAGCGCCGGCTGACCCGCGGCCGTTCAGATTAAGAAACCTGCGTAACCGGGGGGACCGGGTTACGGTCGATATCTCCAGCCACCCAAAACAGGAGGAATCGATATATGGGTGCAGAGGAGAACAAGCAAGCGACCGAAGCCGCCTACCGCGCCTTCAGCGCCGGCGACGCCGAGGGCGCGATGTCGAACATGGACGACTCGATCGTCTGGACGGCACGCGGAGACAACGCCCTCAGCGGCACCTACACGGGCAAGCAGGAAGTCGGCGAATTGTGGGGGCAGCTGGCGAGCAAGCAGTTCAGCACCGCCCCGCACGATTTCGTCGCCGACGGCGACAAGGTCGTGGTCCTGACCACGGTGACGCTCGAGGGAGAGTCCTGGGAGGACGCCGACGTCCTCTCCTTCAACGGCGAGGGAAGGGTCGTCGCCTTCGACGCGCTCGGCGACCCGGCGGTCAGCAACAGGGTGTTCGCGGGCTAGCCCGCTCCCGCATGGCCCGCCGGGCGGCTCAGCCCGGCGCGGCCGTGTGGCAGACGCACTCGACGTTGTTGCCGTCGGGGTCGAGGACGAAGGCGCCGTAGTAGCCGGGGTGGTAGATCGGCCGCGGCCCGGGGGCGCCGTTGTCCTCGCCGCCCGCCGCCAGCGCGGCGGCGTGGAAGGCGTCGACCTCCTCGGTGGTGCCGGCGCCGAAGGCGACGTGGGCGCCGTGAACGACGGGGCGGCCTCGCTCCTGGATCCAGAAGTAGGGCTTCGGCCCGTGCTCGGTCTCGCTGCCGAAGCCGACCGCGACCTCGAACTCGAGGATCACGCTGATCCCGATCGGTGCCAGCGCCGCCTCGTAGAAGGCCTTGCTGCGCTTGCGGTCGCCGACCTCGAGCCCGATGTGATCGATCATGGCGACGAGCCTATCCGGCGCCGGGAGCGGAGTGGGACACTTGGACGATGGCGGCCGAGACGCACTTCCAGGAGCCGGGCTGGTTCACCCGCAACGTCTTCAACCGGCTCGTCGCGCTGGCGACCCGGCTCGGCCTCAGCCTCGCCGGCTCGCGGGTGCTCGAAGTGAAGGGGCGCAAGAGCGGCGAGTGGCGGCGGACCCCGGTCAACCTGCTCGAGTTCGACGGTGACCGCTACCTGGTCGCGCCCCGGGGGCACACCCAGTGGGTGCGCAACATGCGGGTCAGCGGCGGCGGGCGCCTCGTCCTCGGACGCGGCGCCGAGGAGTTCTCGGCGAACGAGCTCGGCGACGAGGAGAAGCCCGCCCTTCTGCGCGCCTACCTGAAGAAGTGGAAATGGGAGGTGGGCGCCTTCTTCGACGGCACCGGCCCCGAGTCGAGCGACGAGGAGCTGCGACGCATCGCCCCCGACCACCCCGTCTTCCGCATCGAGGCCTGAGCAGCGGTCGACTGCGCACCGGGGCCTGATCCTGGGGTCGACTGCGCACCGGCGCCCGATCCGCGGATCGAGTGCTGTGATTCGGGTGCCTGGACCCCCAAACCGCAGCACTCGGTCAGAAGGCGCATCAAGAGCCTTGGGTCGCCGGTGGGCGCTAGAAGGCGCCGCTGGTGCCGGCGGCGCGCAGGGCGAGGAAGAGGATGACGCCGCAGCTGACGGCCATGATCCCCATCTCGCGGCGGATGATCGCCAGCGCCACCTCCTGCTGTCCCTCGGGCGGCAGCGCCTCGATGTCGATGTCGCGCAGCTCGCGGTCGGCGGCGCCGGTCCTGGCCCCCTCGGCGAGGAAGGAGACGAGCAGCGGCAGGATCCCGTAGAGGTAGTGGAGATCGTCGTCGGGCTTGTGGCCGGTGAAGACGAGGAGGCCGCCGAGGAGGGCCTGCAGGATGACCGCCGCCTGGGCCGCGCGCAGCAGGTACCAGAAGGAGAGCGAGGGTCGCTTGCGGAACCAGGCGACGCCGCCGATCACCCCCGCGAGCAGGTTGAGGAGGATCAGCGCGCAGCCGACCACGAGGTGCACGGCCGGCACTAGGAATCCCTCGCGGAAGGGTCGGAATTCGGCTTGCTGATGCGGAAAATCACTATGTAGCAACTTGTCACAAGGTGGGTGTATAACGAAGGCTCCCGGTGCTTAAGAGTTACCTCCCGATCCTTGTCTTCGCCTTCCTCGGCCTCGCCGTGGGCGGTGCTCTCGTGATGCTCAATCATGTGATCGGGCCGAAGCGCTCACGCGGCATCACCGAGGCCGAGAAGCGCCAGGGCCAGGCCTACGAGTCGGGGATCCCGGTCGAGCCGGCCCACAACCTCCGCTTCGGGGTCAGCTTCTACCTCGTCGCGATGCTCTTCATCCTCTTCGACATCGAGGTCGTCTTCCTCTACCCCGTCGGCGTCATCCTCAAGGGCGCCGACTCGGTCTTCGTCCTCGGCGAGCTGGTCACCTTCATCGGCCTGCTGATGATCGCCTTCGTCTACGTCTGGCGAAAGGGTGCGTTGAATTGGAGGTAGAACGGCAGACGATGCGGGACCGCCAGCTGCGCGCCCGCGACATGCTGCGCGGCGACCTCGAGGGCGACGAGCTCGAGCGCTTCGTCGAGGAGAAGGTCGTGCTGACGACCTTCGACAAACTGCTCAACTGGGGCCGCGCAAACTCCTGCTTCCCGATGACCTTCGGACTCGCCTGCTGCGCGATCGAGGCGCCGATCGCGGTCGTCGGCAGCCCCCGCTACGACCTCGCCCGCTTCGGCGCCGAGGCCCTGCGCGCCTCGCCGCGCCAGGCCGACCTGATCATCCTCTCGGGCCGAGTCTCGATCAAAATGGCGCCGGTCGTCCGCCGTCTCTACGACCAGATGCTGGAGCCGAAATGGGCGATCTCGATGGGCGCCTGCTCCTCCAGCGGCGGCATGTTCTCCAACTACGCGGTGGTCCAGGGCGCCGACAAGTTCATGCCGATCGACCTCCACATCCCCGGCTGCCCGCCGCGGCCCGAGGCGGTCCTCTACGGCTTCACCAAGCTACAGCGCAAGATCATGGGCAACCCGGACCAGGGCTGGCGGGCCCGCTACGGCGCCGCCGGCACCGAGGAGTGGGCCCGCGGCGGCCCGCGCAGCGCGCCGAGCCCGGAGGCGGCGGAGGCCTACGAGGCGGCGCGGGAGCTGATCCGTGCCTGACGCACCCGGCTTGGAGTTGATCCGGGGGGAGATCGAGCAGGGCCACCCGGGAGCGGTGCTGGACACCAGCTTCGACCGCGACCAGCCGGCGCTGATCGTCGACCCCGGGCAGATCCTCGCCGTGCTCTCCTGGCTGCGCGACTCCCCGGGCCAGGGCTACCGCTTCCTCTCCAGCCTCCACGTCGCCGACTACCTGCCGGCGGAGCCGCGCTTCGGAGTCCACTACGAGCTCCTCAACCGAGATCGCGTCGAGCGCATCCGCGTCAAGGCGATGCTCGCCGATCCCGCCGGCGAGAACGGCGATGCCGGCCGCCTGCCCGAGATCGACTCGGCTGTCGAGCTGTTCCCGACGGCGGAGTTCCAGGAGCGCGAGGCGTACGACTTCTTCGGGATCGTCTTCAAGGGCCACCCCGACATGACCCGGATCCTGCTGCCCGACGACTACGTCGGCTGGCCGCAGCGGCGCGACTTCCCGGTCGGCGGCGAGCCGGTCACCTTCACCTACAACGAGCGGCGATATGGCTGAGATGCTGAGCGAGCGGACGTCCGAGGTGATGACGGTCAACATCGGCCCGCACCACCCCGCCACCCACGGCGTGCTGCGGCTGGTCGTCGACCTCGAAGGCGAGATCGTGCGCGACCTCAAGCCGGTGATCGGCTACGTCCACACCGGGATCGAAAAGTCCTGCGAGGACAAGAGCTATTGGAAGGTCATCCCCTTCGTCGAGCGCATGGACTACGTCTCCTACTTCTTCCAGATGGAGGCCTTCTGCGGCGCGGTCGAGCGGCTCGTCGGGCTCGAGATCCCGCCCCGGGCGAAGTACCTGCGGACGATCTTCCTCGAGCTCAACCGGATCCACTCCCACCTGGTCTGGCTGGGGACGACGGCGCTCGACCTCGGCGCGGTCTCGATGCTCTGGTACTGCTTCCGCGAGCGCGACAAGATCCTCGACCTGTTCGAGATGGCGGCGGGGCAGCGGATGCACACCCGCTACTTCCAGGTCGGCGGCGTGATCGAGGACATCCCGGTCGGCTTCGAGAAGAAACTGCGCGAGTTCGCCGAGGAAATGCCGGTCCGCGTCGGCCAGTACCAGGCGCTGCTCGACCGCAACGAGATCTTCCTCTCGCGGACCAAAGACGTCGGCGTCGTCTCCCGCGAGCGGCTGCTCGAGCTCGGCGTCACCGGGCCGCTGCTGCGCGCCGCCGGCGAGCCCTGGGACCTGCGCAAGGCCTTCGACTACCTCGTCTACCCGGAGATGGACTTCCAGATCCCGGTCGGCACGGTCGGCGACAACTACGACCGCTACCGCGTCCGCGTCGCCGAGATGGTCGAGTCGAGCCGGATCATCGGCCAGGCGCTCGAGGCGCTGCCCGAGGGCCCGTTCATCGCCGACGACCGCAAGTACGTGCTGCCGCCGCGCTCGGAGCTCTCGACCTCGATGGAGTCGCTGATCCACCACTTCAAGCTCGTCACCGAGGGCTACCGGGTGGCGCCGGGCGAGGTCTACTACGCGATCGAGAGCCCGCGCGGGGAGCTCGGCTGCTTCGTCCTCGCCGACGGCTCCTCGAAGCCGGCCCGGGTCCACTTCCGCGACCCCTCCTTCGTCAACCTGCAGGCCTTCAAGGACATGGCGCAGGACAGCTACATCGCCGACATGATCTGCAGCCTCGGCATGCTCGACCCGATCCTCGGCGGGGTCGACCGATGAGCGCGGAGGCAGGGCAACGGCGGGCCTGCCGGTCGACGAGGCGCTGACCTCCGGGCGCACGCCCGTGCGGCACCGCGCAGGCGATCCCCGAGCTGCACGAGGTCGACTGCCCGGCCGAGATGCGGGAGCGGATCGAGGAGCTGATGTCGCGCTACCCGGACCGCAAATCGGCCTCGATCCCGGCGCTCTGGGAGGTGCAGCGGCGCTACGGCTGGTGCACGCCCGAGGGCATCCGCCAGGCGGCCGCGGTGATGCGCGTCACCCCCGCCTACCTCGAGTCCGTCGCCAGCTTCTACGACCTGCTCCACACCGAGGCGGTCGGCACCCACAAAGTCGCCGTCTGCACCAACATCAGCTGCTGGATGCGCGGCGGCGACGAGCTGCTCGACGCCTTCCAGGCGGCCGCCGAGGGCAGGGACGCCGAGATCTTCGTCACCGGCTTCGAGTGCCTCGGGGCCTGCGACATCGCGCCGATGGCCTCGATCGACGAGCGCTACTTCGGCCCGCTCGAGACGGGCGAGGCGCAGACCGCGATCGACCAGCTCCTCGCCGGCGGCGAGGTCCTGCCGGAGAAGGCCCTCGAGCGCCGCCCCCTCGCCGGCGACACCGGGTCGACGGGCCTAAACACGACGGATAGCGTCGGGGATCGGCCCGTCGGCGGAGTTGAGGGCTGATGGCGCACGAGTTGGAGACCCGCGTCCTGCTCGAGCACGCCGAGGACCCGAGCCTGCGCACGCTCGACGGCTACAAGCGGCTCGTCGACGGCTACGCCTCGCTGGAGAAGGCCTACAAGGAGATGGAGGCCGACGAGGTGCTCAAGGAGCTCGAAGACTCGGGGCTGCGCGGCCGCGGCGGCGCCGGCTTCTCGATGGGCAAAAAGGCCTCCTTCCTGCCCCGCGGCGACATGGCCAAGTACCTCTGCTGCAACGCGGACGAGTCCGAGCCGGGCGCCTTCAAGGACCGCGAGCTGATGCAGCGCAACCCGCACCAGCTGATCGAGGGGATCGCGATCGCGGCGCTCGCCGCCGACGCCGGCCACGCCTTCATCTTCATCCGCGGCGAGTACGACGCCCAGGCCGACATCCTCGACGCAGGCCGTCGCCGAAGCGTATGAGGCGGGCTACCTCGGCGAGAACATCCTCGGCCGCCATCGCGACCTCGAGCTGGTCGTCCATCGCGGCGCCGGCGCCTACATCTGCGGCGAGGAGACGGCGCTGCTCGACGCGCTCGAGGGCAAGCGCGGCAACCCGCGCCTGAAGCCCCCCTTCCCCGCGGTCCAGGGCCTCTACGGCGGCCCGACGCTGATCAACAACGTCGAGACGCTCTCCAACGTGCCGCGGATCGTCGCCAACGGCGCCGACTGGTTCAAGGGCTTCGGCACCGAGCAGTCGCCCGGGACCAAGGTCGTCTCCGTCTCCGGCTGCGTGCAGCGTCCTGGCAACTACGAGGTCGAGCTCGGCATCCCGACCCGCGACCTGATCTACGGCCTCGCCGGCGGCCCGCTCGACGGTCGCGAGATCAAGGCCTTCTACCCGGGCGGCTCCTCCTCGCCGGTGCTCAAGGCCGAGGAAGGGCATCGACCTCCCCTACAGCTTCGAGGCGATGGCCGAGGCCGGCTCGATGCTCGGCTCGGGCTCGGTGATCGTCGCCGACGACCAGGTCTCGATCCCCCACATGGCGCTGCGCACCGCGCGCTTCTACCACCACGAGTCCTGCGGCAAGTGCACCCCCTGCCGCGAGGGCACCAACTGGACCGTGAAGATGCTCGAGCGGGTCGTGCGCGGCGAAGCGACGCCGATGGACCTCGACATCGTCGCCTCGGTCCAGGAGAACATCATCGGCCACTGCCTCTGCGTGCTCGGCGACTCGATGGCGATGCCGGTCGGCGCGATGGTGCGCAAGTTCCGCGACGAGTTCGAGCAGGTGATGGCCGCGGCGGGTGAACCGCAGTCGATCGACCCGCACGTGATCGTCCGCGGCGCCCCCGAGACCCTGGGAGCGGCGACGTGAGCGCCGAGAAGCCCGCGGTCACGCTGATCATCGACGGTCGCGAGGTGACCGCGAACGAGGGCGAAATGCTCCACGACGCGGCCAGCCAGGGCGACGTCGAGATCCCGGTCTTCTGTTACGAGCCGAAGCTCGGCGAGCCGGTCGGCGCCTGCCGCATGTGCCTGGTCGAGGTCGAGGGGATCCCGAAACTGCAGACCTCCTGCTCGACCCCGGTCCGCGACGGGATGGTCGTCCACACCCGCACCGACCAGGTCAAAGAGGCGCAGAACGCGGTGGTCGAGTTCCTCCTCGTCAACCACCCGCTCGACTGCCCGGTCTGCGACAAAGGCGGCGAATGCCCGCTGCAGGACATCACGATGGGATGGGGCCCCGGCCGCAGCCGCATGATCGACGACAAGCGCCACTTCGAGAAGCCGATCGAGCTCTCGCCGCTGGTCGCGATCGACCGCGAGCGCTGCATCCTCTGTTACCGCTGCGTCCGCTTCAGCCAGGAGGTCGCCGAGGACGAGCAGCTGCAGCTGCTCGAGCGCGGCGACCGCACCTTCGTCGGCACCTTCGACGACCGCCCCTACATCGCGCCCTTCCACGGCAACATCACCGACCTCTGCCCGGTCGGCGCGCTGACCTCCTACACCTACCGCTTCCGCGCCCGGCCCTGGGACATCGAGCAGGCCGGCTCGGTCTGCACGCTCTGCCCGAGCCAGTGCAACGTCGGCTTCACGATCCGCGACGAGCAGGTCAAACGGGTCGTCTCGCGCGACAACCCCGAGGTCGACGACGGCTGGCTCTGCGACCGCGGCCGCTACGGCTTCGAGATGTTCGGCGCCGAGCAGCGCGTCACCGAGCCGCACGGCAAGGGCGGCGCCCTGGCCTGGCCACGAGGCGATCGAGAAGGCGGCCGGCGGGGCTGAAGGCGCGCGGCGCCTCGGTCGCCGCGATCGTCGGCGACGCCTCCAACGAGGAGGGCTACCTGGTCCAGCGCATCGTCCGCGAGGGCGCTCGGCTCGGCCGACGTCGACTCGCGCGTCTCGCGCGGCCCGGGCCGCGCGGTCCAGGTCAGCCTCGCCCAGCCCGAGATCTCGGCCCGCGTCCGCGACCTCGACGATGCCGACGCGGTCCTCGTCGTCGGCACCGACCCGCTGCACAGCTCGCCGATCCTCGACCTGCGGATCCGCAAGGGGATGCGCCGCAACGGCGTCCGCCTGGCGCTCGCCACCGATCGCCCGACGGCGCTCGACGGCGGCGCCCAGCGCCGCCGTCCGCTACGCACCCGGCGAGGCCACCAACTTCCTCGCCGAGCTGGCCGACGCACTCCGCGCCCCAGCCACCGCCGCTGGGCCCTCCCCGGAACACTCAGCGCCGGAGGCGCGTTCGAGGAGGGCCCGGCGGCGGTGGCCGAGGTCCTGAGTGCCGCCGAGCAGCGTCGTGATCGTCTGGGGCGAGCGGATCGACCGCGAGGGCGAGGGCGCGGCGCGCGCTCTGCTCGAGGTCGCCGCGGCGCTCGACCTGGCGGGCAAGGACGGCTCGGGGCTGCTCGAAGTCCCGGAGCTGAGCAACGCCCGCGGGCTGCGCGAGGCGGGCTGCCTGCCGGACGCCGGCCCGGGCCTGACCGAGACCGCCGCCGGCAGGGGCACGGAGGAGATCCGAGCCGGCCTCGAGTCGGGCGAGATCGAGTCGCTGGTCCTCTTCGGCGTCGACCCGCTGCGCGACTTCCCCGACACCGCCGCCTGGAAATCCGCCCTCGCCGCGGCCAAGCACCTGGTCGTCTTCAGCACCTTCGAGAACGCGACGACGCAAAGCGGCCGACGTCGTCTTCCCGCTCGAGACGCATGCCGAGAAAGACGGCACGGTCACCCATCCCGAGGGCCGCCTGCAGCGCGTCCGTCCCTCGGCCTCTCGCCCCGGCGAGATCCGCCCCAACTGGGGAGTCCTCGCCGAGCTGTCCCTGGCTCTCGGCCTCGACACCGGCGTCACCTCCCAGCCGACGGCTTTCGAGGCGCTCGCCAAGGCGGCGCCCATCTACTCCGACATCACCGACGCCGAGATCGGCGGCCGCGGCATCCGCTGGCAGGACCGCCCCGCCGCCTCCATGCGACCGGCCCCGGACTCGTCCGAGCCGGCCGCGGCCCGGCTCGACGGACACTCAGCGCGGAGCGCCTAGCGGCAGCACGGAGCCTGACCCCGCAGCTCGCGGAGACGCGTCCGACGAGTCGGGCCCGGCGGGCTCGTTCAAGCTCGGCACGTATCGAGACTTGTGGGTCGGGAGCATCACCGAGCTCAATCCGCCGCTTCGATTCCTTGCGCCGCAGCAGCGCGTCGAGATGGCGATCAAGGACGTCGAAGCGCTCGGGCTGAAAGCGGGCGACGAGGTCAAGGTCGCGCAGAACGGCTCGAGCGTCACCGCCAAGGTCGATCCGAAGGAGCGCGTCACCCAGGGAGTGGTCTTCCTGATCGAGGGGACGAAGGACGGCAACGCCAACGGGCTGCTCAACGGGTCGCCCGTCAGCGTCGAGATCAGCAAGGCCGGCGAGTGATCTCCGATCGCCGATACGCAGTTCGTCGAAGCGACCTGGATCATGGTCCTCAAGTCGCTGGTGATCTTCGCCGTGATCTTCGGCATCGTGCCGGTGATGACGGTCGTCGAGCGCAAGCTGATCGGCCGCTTCCAGCACCGCTACGGCCCCAACCGGGTCGGCCCCTTCGGCCTCCTGCAGCCGCTCGCCGACCTCTTCAAACTGATCAGCAAGCAGGGTTTCCGCCCGGCCAGCGCGATCCCGGCGCTCTACGTGCTCGGGCCGCTGCTGCCCGTCCTCGCCGCGGTGATGGCGCTGGCGATCATCCCTTTCGGCGACGTCCAGGGCGGCGTCGGCCTCTACGGGATCGACGTCCCGATCGGGCTCCTCTACTTCTTCGCCGTCGGCTCGATCGGCTTCTACGGGCTGCTGCTCGGCGGCTGGTCTTCGGGCTCCAAGTACAGCCTGCTCGGCGCCATGCGCGGCGCCGCCCAGCTGATCTCCTACGAGGTCTCGATGGGCCTGGCGCTGCTCGGCGTGGTGATGATGAGCGGCTCGCTCTCGCTGGTCGACATCGTCCGGGCGCAGGGCGAGCTCTGGTACATCTTCCCGCAGGCCGTCGGCTTCCTGATCTTCATGCTGGCCGGCTTCGCCGAGACCAACCGGACCCCGTTCGACATGCCCGAGGCCGACGCCGAACTGGTCCAGGGCTTCATGACCGAGTACGGCGGCATGCGCTTCGGCAGCTTCCTGATGGTCGAATACCTGGAGATCATCGTCGTCAGCGGCGTCGCCGCGGCGATGTTCCTCGGCGGCTGGATGGGCCCGGGCCCGGGCTTCCTCGACCCGATCTGGATGCTGCTCAAGATCTTCGCCCTCGTCTTCCTCTTCATCTGGGTGCGGGCCACCCTGCCGCGGCTGCGCTACGACCAGCTGATGAGCCTCGGCTGGAAGGTGCTGCTGCCGCTGGCGACGCTCAACGTCCTGGTCACCGCGACCTTGGTGGTAGCCACATGAACCGACGGCTGCTCAGCTTCGCTTCCGCTGCCGTCGGCAGATGCGCCGGCGCCAACGGGACCAACGCTCCACGAACGGAGATTCTCCATGGCTGACTTTCCCTACCTGAAGGACCAGGACGTGGTCGAGGTGCAGCGCGGGCCGGACCCGGGCGGGGTCGGCGGCGCCTACCGCGCCTTCGGCGAGACGCTGCGCGGGCTGAAGACGACGATGGCGCGCCTGGTCGAGGGGCCGATGACGATCCAGTACCCGGAGGAGAAGACTCCGGTCTACCCGCGCTTCCGCGGCCGCCACAAACTGCACAAGTTCGAGGACACGGGGCTGGAGAAATGCGTCGGCTGCTCGCTCTGCGCCGCGGCCTGCCCGGCCGACTGCATCCGCGTCGTCGCCGCCGAGAACATCCCCGGCGAACGAGTCTCCTCGGGCGAGCGCTATGCCGCCGTCTATGAGATCAACCTCTCGCGCTGCATCTTCTGCGGCTACTGCGAGATCGCCTGTCCCTTCGACGCGATCACGATGGGCCACGACTACGAGATGGCCGACTACGACCGCGAGAACCTGATCTTCACCAAGGAGATGCTCCTCGCCGAGCCGATCGAGCGCACGCCGCTGAAAAGCGAGGGCGAGTAGCCGGTGGAAGCGGTTCTGTTCTTCCTGGCGGCGATCGGCGCCCTCGGCGGCGCGATCGGCGTCGTCGCGATGCGCAACCCCTTCTACGGGGTGCTGGCGCTGATCGTCCACCTCTTCTCGCTCGCCGTCCTCTTCCTCCTGCTCACCTCGGCCTTCGTCGCCGCCGCCCAGGTCGTCGTCTACGCCGGCGCGGTGATGGTCCTCTACGTCTTCGTCGTCGCCTACGTCGGCGACTCGACCGAGTCCGCCTGGGAGCCGATCCCCGGCCAGCGCTTCCTCGCTCCGCTGCTCGGCATCGCCCTCTTCATCGAGCTCTCGATCGCCGTCCTCGGCTCCGCCCTCAGCGCCCTCGACAGCCACGGGCCCGACGTCAACCCCGGCTTCGGCGACCCCGCCGCGATCGGCCGCCTTCTGCTCGAACGCTTCCTCCTCCCCTTCGAGGCCTCCTCGATCCTCCTGCTCCTCGCCGCGGTCGGCGCCATCGTCCTCGCCGGCAGACTGAAGGAGCCCGGCACCCCCTCCTCACTCGGAGCTCGGCCGGCTGAGGCACGGCCGTCCGAGAACGGCGGCGGGGCCGACTCCGCAAAACGTTCGGACGGGGTACCGGACTCCTCCCCCGTCAGCGGAGCAGCGACATGAACATCGCCTGGTACGTCGTGCTGTCCAGCATGCTGTTCGCGATCGGGGCCGTAGGGATCCTGATGCGCCGCAGTCCCGTCGTGATCCTGCTCTGCCTCGAGCTGATGCTCAACGCCGGCAACCTGGCGCTGGTCGCCTTCAGCCGCATGGTCGGCAACCAGCAGGGGCAGGTGTTCGCGATCGTCGTCATGGTCGTCGCCGCCTGCGAGGTCGTCGTCGGGCTCGGCCTGATCGTCGCCATCTTCCGCCGCCGCCTGCCGCTCGACGTCGACGAGCTGACGGAGCTGAAGGGATGAGCGCCGGGGTGACCGCGTGAGCGCTTCATCCTGGGCCTGGCTGGTCCTGCTGCTGCCGCTGCTCGGCTCGATCACGATCGGGCTCGGCTTCCGCGTCCTCCCCGCCCGCACGGCCGGGGTGATCGGCACGCTGGCGATCGGCCTCGCCTTCGTCTGCGGCATCGGCGCCCTGCTCAGCCTGCTCGGCGAAGACGCCGACGCCCGCCACCACGCCTCATCGCTCTGGGACTACGCCAACGCCGGCGGGCTCGAGATCAAGCTCGGCATCTTCGTCGACCCGCTCTCGGTCTTCATGGTCCTGATCGTCACCGGCGTCTCGACCCTGATCCACCTCTACTCGTTCGGCTACATGCAGTCCGACGAGGGCTACCACCGCTTCTTCAGCTACCTCAACTTCTTCGTCTTCTCGATGCTGCTGCTGGTCCTCGCCGGCAACTTCGTCCTGCTGATCGTCGGCTGGGCCTTCGTCGGCTTCGCCTCCTACGCGCTGATCAGCTTCTGGTACCGCCGCCAGACCGCGACCAAGGCCGGGATGAAGGCCTTCGTGATCAACGTGATCGGCGACATCGGCCTCGTCCTCGCGGCGATCCTGATCTTCCGCGAACTCGGCAGCTTCGACTACGGCGAGGTCTTCGAAAAGGCGCCGCAGGTCTTCCACACCAACGAGTGGACGGTGACCGCGATCTGCCTGCTGCTCCTGGTCGGCGCCTTCGCCAAGTCGGCGCAGCTGCCCTTCCACACCTGGCTGCCGGACGCGATGGAGGGCCCGACCCCGGTCTCCTCGCTGATCCACGCGGCGACGATGGTCACCGCCGGCGTCTACCTGATCGCCCGCACCCACCCGCTCTTCGTCCTCGCCCCGACCGCGGCCGACATCGCCGCCTTCGTCGGCCTGGCGACGCTGCTCGTCGCCGGCACGATCGCGCTCGTGGTCACCGACCTGAAGCGGACGATCGCCTACTCGACGATGAGCCAGATCGGCTACATGATCGTCGCCGTCTCGATCGGCGCCTACTCGGCCGGGATGTTCCACCTGATGACCCACGCCTTCTTCAAGGCGCTGCTCTTCATGGCGGCCGGCTCGTTCATCTCGGCGATGGCGAACAAGCAGAACATCGACGGAATGAGCGGCTTCGGCAAGGCGATGCGCTTCACCTCGATCACCTTCGTCTGCGGCGGCCTCGCCCTCGCCGCCTTCCCCGGCACCTCGGGCTTCTTCTCCAAGGACGAGATCCTCGCCTTCGCCCACGCCCGCGGCGGCATGTACGACATCTTCCAGATCCTCGGCTACTTCGGGGCGCTGCTGACCGCGATCTACACCTTCCGCCTGATCTTCCGCGTCCTCCCCGGCGAGCCGTGCAAGGAGGCCCAGGAGCTGATCGACAGCGGCCACCTCGCGCACGAGCCGCCGCGCAACCCGGCGACCGGCGAAGAGGAGGACACCGAGGTCGGCTTCCCCGGCGCCGAACACCACATCGCCGAGCAGTCGCCGGCGATGAAGCTGGCGATGGGCGTGCTCGCCTTCCTCGCGCTCTTCGCCGGCCTGGTCCAGGTCCCCGGCGTCGACGAGACGATCACCAACTTCCTCGACCCGGTCTTCGCCGACTCGCCGCTGGCGGCGATCGTGCCCTCGACCGGCGCCAGCTGGTTCGGGCTGGCGATCGGCGGAATCATCAGCCTGGCCGGCATCGGCATCGCCTACTGGCTCTACATCCTGCGCCCGGGGACGACCGCGACCCTGATCGAGCGCCTGCGCCCGCTCCACACCCTGCTCGTCAACAAGTGGTACTTCGACGAGCTGATCGACTTCCTGATCGTCAGGCCGGCCCTGGCGATCGGCCGCTTCGCCAACCGCACCTTCGAGCGCCTCGTCGTCAACGGCCTGGTCAACGGCACGCGTGAGACCGTCGGCGGCGCCGGCGGCATCGTGCGCGCCGTGCAGAACGGCTTCGTCCGCAGCTACGCGCTGCTCCTGATCGCCGGCTTCGCCGGCCTCGCCCTCTACTTCCTGATCTCCTCGACATGCTCAACTCGGTCCTCTGGACACCCCTCGCCTTCGGCCTGATCGGCCTCTTCCTGCCGCGCCGCGCCGCCGGCTGGTGGGCGGTCCTCGGCACCGTCGTCACCCTCGGCCTCGTGATCTCGCTGGTCGCCGGCTTCGACGCCGGCGCCGCCGGCCTGCAGGACTCGGTCGACGTCACCTGGATCCCCGGGCTCGGCGTCGACTACAGCCTCGGGATCGACGGCCTCAACGTCTTCCTGATCCTGCTCACCGCCGTGGTCTGGACCGCCGGCACCGCCTTCGCCGCCTTCCGCGGGCAGGACCGGCCGCACCTCTTCTTCCTGATGATGCTGCTCGCCGAGACCGCGACCCTGGGCTCGTTCCTCGCCCAGGACCTGCTCCTCTTCGTCCTCTTCTTCGACCTGATGCTGGTCCCGTTCTACTTCCTCTTCGGCGCCTGGGGCCAGGATCGCGAGGACGGCCCGAGCGCCGCGGCGGCGACGCTGAAGATGATCGTCTACACCCTGATCGGCTCGCTGCTGATGCTGGTCGCGGCGATCGCGACGGCGATCATCTCCGCCGACGGCGGCCACCTCACCTTCTCGATCGCCGAACTGGCCAAGCACCCGCTCGGCGACGGCAGCCAGCGCTGGATCTTCTGGTTCTTCGCCGTCGCCTTCCTGGTCAAGATGCCCGCCTTCCTGCTCCACGGCTGGATGCCGGACGCCTACCGCGCGGCGCCGCTGCCGGCGCTCGTCCTCTTCTCCGGGGTGCTGGCCAAGGTCGGCGCCTACGGCTTCCTGCGGGTCGTGCTGCCGCTCTTCCCGGACGCGACGGTGGAATTCCAGGAGGTGATGCTGGTCATCGCCCTCGCCTCGATCCTCTACGGCTCGGTGATGGCCTTCACCCAGACCAACCTGCGGCTGATCGCCGGCTACTCCTCGGTCGCGCAGCTCGGCTTCATCACCGCCGGCATCTTCGCCCTCTCGGCCAGCGGCGCCGACGGCGCCGTCCTGCAGATGGTCAACCACGGCCTCGTCGTCGCGCCGCTCTTCATCATCATCGCGATCATCGTCGAGCGCACCGGGACCGAGGACCTCGGCAAGATGGGCGGCCTGGCGACCAAGGCCCCGGTGCTCGCCGCCCTCTTCCTGATCGTCACCCTGGCGACCCTGGCGATGCCCGGGTCGGCGAACTTCGTCGGCGAGTTCTACATCCTCAACGGCCTCTTCAACGCGAAGATCGTCTACGCCTTGATCGCGATCTCGGGGGTCGCGATGTCGGCCTACTACGCGCTGCGCCTCTACCAGCGGACGATGCACAACCGCCGCCCCGACGGCCTCGTCTCGCGTGAGATCGAGCTGCGCGACGGCCTCGTCCTCGTCCCCCTCGTCCTCTGCATCCTCGGCCTCGCCCTCTACCCGCAGCTGATCCTGCACCGCACCGACACCTCGGTCAAGCAGGCGGTCGCGGCAACCCAGGAAAAGCAGCCGAACACGACCCTGGCGGAACGATGAGCAGCTTCAACGCACCGGACATCGACTACGCGGCGCTCTCGCCGGTGATCGCGCTCACCGCCGGCCTCTGCATCGTCCTGCTCAGCGGCGTCTTCCAGCCGCTCAAGCGCGGCGTCCCGGGGCTGACCCTGCTCGCCCTGGCGACCACCGCGGGGCTGCTGATCTGGCGCTGGAACGAACCGGCCCAGGACCTGATCTCCGGCTCGCTGCGGATCGACGACCTGGCGATCACGATCTCGCTGATCGCCCTCCTGATGGCGGCCGCGACGGTGCTGCTCTCGCTGCGCGAGCCGGCGGTCGAGCAGGCGGGCACGGGCGAGTACCACGCGCTGCTGCTCGGCTCGGTGCTCGGCATGGTGCTGCTCGGCGAGGCGCAGAACCTGATCACCTTCTTCGTCGCCCTGGAGACGCTCTCGATCCCGCTCTACATCCTCTGCGCCACCGACCTGCGCCGCGAGGGCTCGCTCGAGTCGGGCCTCAAGTACCTGATCGTCGGCTCGCTCGGCTCGGCGACGCTGCTCTACGGGATGGCGCTGCTCTACGGCGGCTCCGGCTCGACCGACTTCTCCGAGATCGCCGCCGGGATCGCCGACGGCGGCCTGATCCACGACCCGCTGGTCCTGATCGGGATCGCGATCGCGGGCGTCGGGCTCGCCTTCAAGATCTCGATCGCGCCGTTCCACCAGTGGACGCCCGACGTCTACCAGGGGGCGCCGACCCCGGTCACGGCGTTCATGGCGGTGGCGACCAAGGCCGCCGCCTTCGCCGTCTTCGCCCGCTTCTTCATCGTCGCCCTGCTGCCGCAGGTCGACGACTGGCAGCCGGCGCTGGCGGCGCTGGCGGCGATCTCGATCATCGTCGGCAACGTCGGCGCCCTGGGCCAGAACTCGCTCAAGCGGATGCTCGGCTACTCGGGGGTCGCCCAGGCCGGCTACATCCTCGTCGGCCTGGTCGTCGCCTCCGGCGACGGGATCAGCGCCCTCGTCTTCTACCTCGCCGCCTACGCGCTGATGAACCTCGCCGCCTTCGCCGTGATCGTCGCCCGCGAGCGCGAAACGCCCTACGGCGACGAGATCCGGCGCGGTCGAGGGCCTCGGCGCCGAGCGTCCGCTGCTCGCCTGGCCGCTGACGATCTCGATGCTCGGCCTCGCCGGGCTGCCGGCGACGGCCGGCTTCATCGGCAAGCTCTACCTGATCGAGGCGCTGGTCGAAGGCGACTACACCTGGCTCGCCGTCATGATCGCGATCGGGACGATGATCTCGCTCGCCTACTACCTGCGGGTGGTCGCGGCGATGTGGATGGGCGGCAGCCGCTCCACCGCCGGCGAGGCCCCCGCGATCGCCGGCGCCTCGCCCGAGGCCGACCCGATCGACCCGCGGGCCGGCCGCCGTCTCTACCTCGCCGGCCCGGCCCTGCTCGCCGCGGCCGCCGTCGTCTTCTTCGGCGTCATCCCGCAGCCGCTGGTCGAGTTCGCCGAACGCGCCGGCGCGTCGCTGTTCTAGTCCGGGTCACCGCGGCACCCCTCTCCGGACCCGCAGCCCTGCGGGCTGCTCCAAGTGTCCGGCGAGGGGTACCCGGCGCCCCGGACCCGGACCGCGCAGCCGGCGTAGCTGTCCCGCCTTTATGGGAGAGCGTCCAACGGATAGGGTCGGGCCATGGCGGAGCGGTTGAAATCTCTTCAGGCGGAGACGATGTGCGGGGCCTTCCAGGCGACCGTCGCCGAGTTCGGCGAGCTACCCGCCCTGCGTTTCAAGGACAGTGACTTCGAGGCGAGCTTCGCCGAGTACGGGGAGACGGTCAGCAAGCGGGCCGCGGGCCTGGCGGCGCTCGGCATCTCACGCGGGGACACGATCGGCTTCATGCTCGTCAACCGCCCCGCCCTGCACCTGACCGATGCCGCGGCGATGCACCTCGGCGCGACCTGCTTCTCGATCTACAACACCTCCTCCGCCGAGCAGATCGAGTACCTGATCGACGACGCCGCCAACCGGGTGATCGTCACCGAGGTGCAGTTCCTCGAAAGCGTGCTCGCCGCGCGCGAGCGGGTGGAGACGCTCGAGCACGTCGTCGTCGTCGACGGCAGCGGCAGGATCGAGGGCACGATCACGATCGAGGAGCTGGACTCGATGGGCGCCGAGGACTTCGACTTCGATGCGTCCTGGAAGGCGGTCGAGCCCGACGACGTCCTCTGTCTGATCTACACCTCGGGCACGACCGGCCCGCCGAAGGGAGTCCAGCTCACCCACGCCAACATGGTCAGCCAGTGGCGGGCCTGCGACGGGGTGCACGAGACGCGGACCGGCGGTCGCGCGATCTCGTTCCTGCCGAGCGCCCACGTCGCCGACCGCTGGGCCTCGCTCTACGCGCAGATGTTCTACGCCACCTGCGTCCACTGCTGCCCCGACGTGCGCGAGATGGTCGCCTACACGATCGAGGTCCGGCCGACCTCCTGGGGCGGCGTGCCGCGGATCTGGGAAAAACTGAAGCTGGCGCTGGAGATGGGCATCGAAGGCGAGCCCGACGCCCGCAAACGCAAAGACACCGAAGCGGCGATCGGCATCGCCAAACGCTGGGTCGCCGCCTACCTCGACGGCGACGTCCCCGATCAGCTGCAGGCGGAATGGGAGAAGGCCGACGGCCTCGTCTTCGCCAAGATCCGGGCGATGCTCGGCCTCGACCAGGTCGAGTGGTTCGTCGTCGGCGCGGCGCCGACGCCGCCCGAGGTGATCGAGTTCTTCCTCGCGATCGGGATCGAGATCTGCGAGGTCTGGGGGATGTCGGAGACCAGCTCGCCGGCGACGATCAACCCGCCCGGGAAGATCCGGGTCGGCACCGTCGGCCCGCCGATGCCGGGCGTCGAGGTGAAGCTCGCCGAGGACGGCGAGGTGATGGTGCGCGGGCCGATCGTGATGAAGGGCTACCGCAACATGCCCGAGAAGACCGCCGAGGCGCTGACCGAGGATGGCTGGCTGATGAGCGGCGACGTCGGCGAGTTCGACGAGCAGGGCTACCTGCGGATCGTCGACCGCAAGAAGGAGCTGATCATCAACGCGGCCGGCAAAAACATGTCGCCGGCCAACATCGAGGCGAAGCTGAAGGCGGCCTCGCCGCTGATCGCGCAGGCGGTGGCGATCGGCGACGCCCGGCCCTACAACACCGCGCTGCTGACCCTCGACCCCGAGGCGCTGGCGGCGCGCGGCACGACCGCCGAGGACCCGGTGATCGTCGGCGAGGTCGCCGCCGCGGTCGAGGCGGCCAACCTGCGCCTCTCGCGGGTCGAGCAGATCAAGTACCACCGGATCCTGCCCGGCGAGTGGGAGCCGGGGGGCGATGAGCTGACTCCGACGCTGAAGCTCAAACGGCGGCCGATCGAGCGCAAGTACCAGAGCGAGATCGAAGCGCTCTACGCACCGCAGCCCGAGTAGCAAGCCGCCATCGGCGTCCTGCTGACAGCCGTGGCGATCGGCCTCGGCACAGGGGTCGGCGTCTGGTCGGAGCGGCGCTGGCCGCAGGCGGCCGCGCTGGCGGCCCGCCGCACCCTCGTCCTGATGCTCTACGCCCTCGTCCCGCCGGTGATCTTCTTCAACCTGGCGGCGAGCGACGTCGACCTCGCCCACGGGATCGGCATCGGCCTCGGGCTGCTGGTCTCGGCGCTGAGCTCGCTCTTCGCCTGGTGGGTGTCGAGCCGGGTGCTGGGGCTCTCACGGCCGCGCACGGGCGCCGTCGTCTGCGCGGTGCTCTGCGTCAACACCGGCTACCTCGGCTACCCGCTGACGGTCGCCCTGCTCGGCCGTGACCAGCTGCCGACGGCGGTCCTCTACGACGTGCTCGTCAGCGGGCCCTGCCTGCTGCTCGGGGCCTTCGCCGTCGGCGCCGCCTTCGGCACCCGGGCCGGCGAAACCCCGCGCCAGCGGGTGCGGGCCTTCTTCACCCGCAACCCGCCGCTCTACGCCGCGATCGCCGGGCTGCTGGCGCCGTCGGCGCTGGCGCCCGACGTCCTCGTCGACGCTTCGCAGGCGCTGATCATCGCGATCCTGCCGCTCGGCTTCTTCGCCGTCGGCGCCACCCTCGCCGAGAACGCCGAGCGGGGCGACGCTGCCCTTCCCGCCCCCCTTCACCCTTCCCGTCGCCCTCGTCACCGGTGCCCGCCTGGCCCTGGCGCCGGCGCTGCTGATGCTGTTCGCGGCGCCCCTGATCGAGCTGCCCGCCGCCTACCGCCTGCTCTCGGCGATGCCGTCGGGGATCAACTCGATGGTCGTCGCCCACGCCTATGGGCTGGACATGGAGATCACCGCCGAGGCGGTGACCTGGACGACGACGATCGTCGTCGTCGCCTCCCTGCTCGGGGTGCTGATCTTCTGAGCGCGGCGGCCGGTGCCTAAGCTTGGGCCAGGTGATCCACCACGTCGCGATCGAAGTCGCGCCCGACGACCTCAGCCGCTCGGTCGAGTTCTGGCAGCTGCTCGGCTTCACCCGGGTCGAGCCGCCGCCGAGCCTCGCCCGCTTCACCTGGCTCGAACGTGGCGGGACCCAGATCCACCTGCTGCCGACCGAGTCGCCGACCGTGCCCCCGAGCGCCCACGTCGCCGTCGTCGCGCCGGCCGCCTCGGACGGGGGGCGCCACTCGGACTTCGACGGCGTCGTGCAGCGGCTCGCCGCGGCCGGCTTCGAGGTCGAGCGGCGGGGAGAGCACTGGGGCTCGCCGCGGGCCAAGGCCGTCGCGCCGGGCGGCCACCAGGTCGAGCTGATGGAGTCGCCGCCCCGCCGTTCCGTCGATTGACCCGGCCGGGCTGAGGTCGATCGCCGCGGCGGCCGGGGATTTCCCTCCAAACTCCGGGCGAACGGCAGAGAGGGGCCCGCCGAACTGCTGGCTACGATGCGCAAGTGCGCTACCCGGTCGAGTCATTCACCGCCGAGGAGAGAGATCTCCTCGCCCCCCACTTCACCAACCTCGACCGTCCCGTGTTCGCCCTGGTCAACCTGCCGGAGACCGTCAAGGGCGCGCTTTTTGCCCGCTATTCGCGCTATTCGGGGTCAGTGCGGCGCCTCTACCTGGAGGAGTTCGCGGCCGACGCCCCGGCCGGCGGCCGCCCCTTCGACGACGAGGAGGGCGAGCGCGCGGCGAAGCTCTATGAGCGCGTCTTCGTCGGCTACGGCGACGACTCGATCGCCCAGGTCGGCGGCGCCCACGTCGCCTGCGAGTGGGTCTCCAACGTGCTCACCAAGGTCCTGCAGCGCGGCCGCCTGGCCGCCTACCTCGAGCAGTCGACCCGCTACATCCCCTACGACAGGCCGATGTCCGAGGACGGTGGCTATCGCTACTTCCGCGACGAGGAACTCGGGCCCGAGTTCCGGGTCGCGATGGACGAGGTCTTCTCGATCTACTCGGGCCTGCTCGAGCGGGTCGAGGCCTGGGCGGCCGAGCGCTGGCCCTGCGGCGACGGCGAGCCCGAGGGCGCCTGGCGGCGCTCGATCCGGGCCAAGGCGCTCGACCTGCTGCGCGGCCTGCTGCCGGCGGCGACCCTCAGCCACGTCGGCATCTACGCCTCGGGACAGGCCTACGAGCAGCTGATCATGCGGCTGATGGCCTCGCCGCTGCCCGAGGCGCGCGAGTACGGCGGGATGATCCTCGGCGAGCTGCAGAGGGTGATGCCGAGCTTCGTCTCGAGGGTCGAGCGGCCCGAGCGCGGCGGCGAGTGGATCAATTATTTCGAGCAGCGCCGGGCCGGCACCGAGCGCTGGGTCTCGCGGCTCGGCCTCGACCGGCGCGACGCCGGCGAGGGCGCGCCGTCGGTCGAGCTGATCCACGTCGACGGGACCGAAGAGGCGCTGCTCGCCTCCTGCCTGTTCGAGTCGGCGCGCACGCCGGAGACCGAGATCCTCGCCCGCCTCGACGTCCTCGACCGCGGCGAGCGGGCGGAGCTGCTCGGCGCCCTGGTCGGAGAGCGTGCCAACCGCCGCCACCGCCCTGGGCGCGGCTTCGAGGCGCTGCGCTACCGCTTCGAGATCGTCTCCGACTACGGCGCCTTCCGCGACCTGCAGCGCCACCGGATGCTGACCTGCCAGTGGCAGCGCCTCGGCCCCGACCTCGGCGCCGGCGTGCCCGGGGAGATCGAGGAAGCCGGCCTCGCCGGCGATTTCGAACGGGCGCTGGAGATCTCGCGCGCGGAGTACGAGCGCCTGGTCGAGACGGGCCATGAGGAGGAGGCGCCCTACGCGCTCAGCCTCGCCTACCGAATCCGCTACACCCTCGACCTCAACGCGCGCGAGGCGATGCACCTGATCGAGCTGCGCTCGGGACGCGAGGGGCACCCGACCTATCGCGCCGTCGCCCAGGCGATGCACGAGCGGATCGCCGCGATCCACCCCGCGGTCGCCGCCGCGATGAGCCACGTCGACACCTCGCAGGAGCCCCGCCTGGAGCGGATCATGAGCGAGATCCGGACCCAGCGGAAGCGGGCTCAGGGCGCCGGCGACGAGGCGCCGACCGGCCTCAACCCGCTGGGCTGAGGCAGCGAGCCCCGCTGGGCTAGTCGCGCTGCTTGCGCTTGCGCGGCGCGTCCGGCGGACCGTCGTCGGGCTCGCCGCCCGCCGGCCCGTCCGGCTCCTCGCCGGGCTCGAGCTCGGGCGGGTCGAGGCCGTCCGGCCCTTCCAGGTCCTCGGCGGCCTTCTGGCCGGGCGTGGGCCACGGCACCGCTTCGCCCTCCTCCCAGGCGGGCGGCCTGCCGCCCGGGAGCCAACCGGCGATCAGCAGCCCGACGTAGGCGAACCAGAGCAGCGCGAAGAGGATGATCCCGAGCAGGACCGTGATCCCGAGCGCCATCCCGAGCGAGGCCCAGAAGCGGCCGAGGAGACCGGTCCGCATCGCCCAGAGCGAGACGTAGAAGAGGGAGATGACGAGGCTGATCCCGCCGACGATCCCGAACAGCCCCGCGATCGAGGAGAGCGAGGCGTCGCTGGTCGCGTTTTCCGCCGTGTCGTCTTCGATCTTCGTCCGTTCACAGGCGGCGAGCGGGGTTTCGCCCTTGGCGACGTCGAATTCGCCGGCGAAGTCGGAGGCGCTCATTTCACCGCGTTCGGAAGCGCATTCCTCCTTCGCTTCCCCCTTGGTCAGGCTCGGGGTCGCTTCGCCGTCGACGAACGCCCCGGCGGCGTCCTGGCGGGCGGCGGCGCCCAGACCAGAGGAGATCGCCAGGCAGACGGGAGCCAGCACGCAGAGCCCGACCAGGGCGCCGAGCACCCTCTCGCTGCGTCCCTGGACGGCGCGGAAGAGGTAGAGCAGGGGCGCGGTCAGCAGCAGGAAGGCGAGCGCGTTGAGCCCCCCGAGACGCCGACCGAGGAAGAGTGTTCGTGGGCGGAGCGCAGCAGCTCGGCGGCGCCGTCGCCGGAGATCGAGGCGCCGGCGACGCCGGAGCCGACCAGCAGCAGGACGGCGAGCAGCGAGGCGAGCCCGACCGGCTTTGCCCAGCGCGCCTCGCGGGCGCGGATCTGCGCAGCATCGATCCCCACCGTCAGTCGCGCTCGTGGAAGTAGAACTGGGGAAGCGCGCCCTCGATCACGTCGGCGGTCATGCGCTGGGCGACCTCGAGATTGCCGGTGCGGACGGCGATGTCGTCGAGGGTGACGATGCCGACCAGGCGGTCCCCCGCGACCACGGGCAGGCGGCGCACCCGGTGCTGGACCATCAGCGCCGCGGCCTCCTCGAGCTCCATCTCGGGCTCACCGGAGACCAGCGGGCGGGAGGCGTGCTCGCCGACCGCGGAGCCCGGCGCCGCGCCGCCGGCGAAGACCCGCAGGGCGATGTCGCGGTCGGTGACCATCGCCACCGGGGCCTCGCCCTGGTCGACGATGACGACCGAGCCGACACGGTTGTCCCGCATCAGGCGGGCGACCGAGAGGGCGTCGGCGTCGGGGGCACTGGTCACCACTCCGGGGGTCATGATCTCGCTCAGCTTCACGGCGCGTACGCTACATCGACCTTGACCAGCGAGCGAACAGCCGCCTTCGGCGACGCGCCCAAGACACCCGTCGTCCCGCTCGAGGCGGGCGCGGGGCCGGACAACCCGCCGTGCCCGGCCTGCGGCGAGCCGCTCTTCGGCTGGATCGACCTGCGCCCGGGGCTTGCCGGGCCGGTGAGCCGCTGCGAGAGCTGCGGCCTCGGCGTCGTCGGCGCCCCGCGCGGGGTCGAGGAGGCGCTTGCCGGCCTCGACGCGAACCTCGACGGAACGACGATCTCGCTCGCCAACCGGAGCGGCTTCTCGGCCTGGATCGGCGGCGCCGGCTGGGCCGGGCTGGAGCCCGGGTCGCACTTCCTCTACACCGAGGAGGCGGCACGGCGCCTGGTCGCGGGCCGCGACCAGATCGTCCGCGATGCCCGCTGGGCTCCGGGCCGCGGAATCGTGGCGATGTGGCAGACGATCCTCAACGGCTTCACCTTCGGCCGCAACATCGCGCTCGGCGCGCTCGGCCGCGGTGAGGCCGTGCCGGCGGAGAAACCCTGGCAGCGACGGCTCGACCGGGCGATCAGCGTGCTCGTCGCCGTGCCGGCGATGCTGGCGGCGGTGCCGATGGAGCTGCTGGCGGCGCTCTTCCGCCGCGGCGGGGCGCTCTCGCTGCGGCTCGAGTTGCTCTAGCTGAGACCTTCGCGAGCCTCGCGCACGAGCGCGACCGACTCGGGAAAGAGAACGCGGATCGCGTCGCGGACCTGCATCGCCTGTTCGTCGCTGCTGCCGGTCAGATCGATCTGACCGATCGAGGCGACGGTCATGTCGACCGCGAGCTTGATCGCGTTGTCGGCCCAGGCGACCCGCTGTGAGGACTGCATCTGCTCCGAGAGCTCCTCCATACGGGCGCGGAACTCATCGGGGTCTCCGAACATGTTGAACGGGCTTCCCTCCATCCGGGGAATGTAAGCAGAAGGGCGCCGCGGCGGCAGCGGAATCGTCACCTTCGGCGCGCCAGGCGCGCGCCGGGCGGTCTTAGGTTCGCCCGATGAGGCGGGGCGGAGAGCGCGAGCGTGGCTCGGCGACAGTCGAGCAGGCCGGCCTGGGGACGCTCGTCGCGATCATCCTGATCACGACGATCTCGGCGGTCGCCGCCGGCGGCGACGTCGACGCGGGACGTGACCTGGCGCGGGCGATCGGCCGCAAGATCGGCTGCGCCCCGCGCCTGCCGGACGGCTGCCGCCACCACCCGCTGGTGCCCGCCTACGGCTGGCCGCTGGCGCGGCTGGCGCGGGCGCTGGCCCCGAGCCCCGAGGCGCTGCCGGGCCCCGGCGGGCTGCCGCTGGCGCCGGTCGATTTCCGCAGTTGCAGGAGCGAAGGCTGCGCGGCGCGGGGCAGGCCGACGCTCTTCACCGAGATCGAGGACAGGCGCGCCGACCTCGGTTGGGTCGACGTCACCTACTGGATGTACCGGCCCGGGATCGGCTGGGAAAAGGAAGCCAAGCGTGCGGGCCAGGCCGAAGTCGACGCCGCCGCGGGCACCCGGGTGCTGCTCAAGGACGACCCGATGCTGGTCCCGTTGGAGACGCTGCCGGGCCGCGACCACTACGACTTCCCGGCCGGCGAACGGCCGCCCTGGCAGTGGCGCGTGCGCGGCATCCACGGCGGCTGGTCGAGCTAGAGGTTCCAGCCGAAGTAGACCTCGACCCGGTTGATCCTCTCGCCGTCGAAGCCGAAGACCTCGCTGTTGCGGAAGCGCCCGCCGTCGGATTTCTCACCCTCGTAGGTGACGAAGACCTCGCCCTCGTGCTCGAACAGCCGCTCGAACTCGAAGCCCTCGATTGTCTTCGCGTTCGGCCAGCAGCGCTCGAAATAGGCGGCACGGTCGATGCCGGGGTCGGGCGGCGAGAAGAAGACGAGGTCGTCGGCGAGCAGGCCCTCGATCAGGTCGCGGTCCTCGCTCTGGTAGGCGCCGTAACAGTCGCGCACCATCTGGATGCGCTCGCGTGGGGACATGGTCCACCTCCCTCTCTCTGCCCCTGCCTACCCGCCCGTCGAAGCTCCCACTCCGGCGCTCGCCTGCGGGCCGCCCTGGTCCTCTTCGCGGTCGGCGTCGTCCTGGGCCTGTTCGATCAGGCCGCGCCAGTCGGTCGTGCGGAAGACGAGCAGCAGGGCGGCGAAGCCGAGCACGACCGACCAGGCCGCCATCGCGATCTGGGTGCCGACCGAGAAGGAGAGGACGGCGGCTCGCGAGGGCCCCTCCAGGGTGGCGACGAGCAGCGCCTGCTGGGCGCCGGCGCCGCCGGGAGTGAAGGGGACGATGTTGGCGATCGCCTGCACGCTCATCACCAGCATCACCTTGCCGATCGAGCCGCCGATCTGGAAGGCCTCGAGGAAGAACCAGAAGGCGCCGAAGCGGCAGAGCCAGCCGACCCCCTGCCAGGCGGCGACCTCCCGCAGGTAGCGACGCGGCTGGGAGAGGATCGCCAGGCCCTGTTTGACCCGGTCCCAGAAGGCCCGCACGTGGTGGGCGAGGTAGTAGACGCCGATCACGGTCGCCAGCAGCAGGACGCCGATCGTGATCAGGAGGGTCTTCGGGTGGTTGGCCCAGAAGGAGATCTCGAAAGCGGGCAGGTGGGGGATCTGCGGCAGCGGCGGCAGCAGGCCCTGGGTGATCGCGTAGAGCAGGACGAGGATCCCGACCGTGGTGTCGAAGACGGTCTGGACGAGGAAGGACGAGGTGACCGCGGGGTAGGACGATTTCGGGATCTGGCGCTTGGCGAGGAAGACTTTGGTGACGTCGCCCGCGTGGGCGGGGATGATCGCGTTGATCCCGGCGCCGGCCAGGTAGGCGGCGGCCAGCCGGGTGAAGGAGATGGGGACGCCGGGGTAGGCGGCGCGCAGCACGTTGCGCCAGGCCCAGGCCCGCGCCAGCTGCATCGCGAGGAGGAAGCCGAGGGCGATCGCGAAGGCGCTCCAACTGACGTCGGAGAGGTGCCGGAAGAAGGACGCGGCGCCATTGAAGAAGGCGTTGAAGCTCGATGCGAGATCGGCCGGCGGCATCGCAGCTAGACTAGCCCGCTCGTGTCAGAGGCCGAGACCCCCCAGGCCCCCCAGTCCTTGCCTGCCGACCCCGCCGACGAGGCGATGTGCGCGCGCGCCCGCGAGCGCTATACGGCCGACCGCAAAAGCCACCTCCGCCGGCGTCGCAAGAGCCACGCGAAGATGCCGAACCTGATCATCATCGGCGGCCTCAAGTGCGGCACGACCAGCATCCACCACTACCTCGGCCTCCATCCAGAAGTGCAGATGTCGAAGCCGAAGGAGCTCAACTTCTTCGTCGAGGAGCTCAACTGGGACCTCGGGCTGGACTGGTACGCGAGCCGCTTCGACAGCGCCTACAAGGTGCGCGGCGAGTCCTCGCCCCATTACACGAACCTTCCCCGCTACCGGGGCGTGCCGGAGCGGATCAAGGCCAACAGCGGCGACGACGTCCGCCTGCTCTACATGGTGCGCGACCCGATCAAGCGCATCCTCTCCCACTGGGTCCACGCGACCGGCGCCGGCTACGAGACCGGCGACATGGTCGAGGTCCTCTCACGGCCCGACACCCAGTACATGAACCGCTCCAAGTACTGGATGCAGCTGCAGCCCTACCTGCCGCTCTTCGAGCGCGGGCAGATCGAGATCATCGCCCAGGAGGAACTGCACACCGACCGCGAGGCGACGATGCGCCGCGCCTTCGCCTTCGCCGGCGTCGACGAGAGCTTCACCTCGGAGCAGTTCGACCGCGAGTGGGAGAAGTCGAGCGCCAAGGAAGGCGAGAAATACCAGTTCATGGAGAAGCTGATCAAGCTGCCCGGGTTCCGCTCCTTCGATCGCAACTTCGACCGCCTGCCCGAGCGGATGCGCTGGATGGTCGAGAAGATCGTCCACGACCCGGACAAGCCGCCGGCCGAGAAGCCGAAGCTGCCCGACGACCTCTTCGAGACGGTCCGCGGCCGCTTCGGCGAGGACGTGGCGGCGTTGCGTGAGTTCGCCGGCCGGGACTTCCCCGGCTGGAACGACTACTCCTGAGCGAAACCGGTGCCCTCACCCGAGCGGCGGTTATCCTCCCCCCAGGGCAGTAGGAACAGGGAACCGGGAGGACTAGGTGGACGCGACCGGGGGACCGGTGCCGCGGATATTGATGGCGAGCGCCGCGCTGCTGGCGGCGGCGACCATGGCCGTGGCGGCGAGCGCCGCCGACGGCGCGACGATCGAGGCCGTGCGCGACACCGGCACGGCGATCTACTTCGCCACCGACGAGCCCCTGCTCCCCACCGACACCGACTCCGCGGTCGACGTCTACGAGCGCTCCGGCGGGACGCTGGCGATCGACACGCTGGGTGACCCGGCCTGCCGGCCCGGCTGCGGCAACGGGCCCGAGGACGTCGTCTCACCGCCGCGCATCGCCGCCTTCGAAGGCGGCCTGCTCTTCTCCACCGCCGAGCCGCTGGTCGCCGCCGACACCGATCAGGCGCTCGACGTCTACGAGCGCACAGCCGCTGGCCTGGCCCTGGTCTCGCAGGGCCCCGACGGCTCCGACGGCCCCGATGACGCCCACCTGCTCGCCTACTCGCCCGACGGCTCGACCGTCGTCTTCTCGACCGCCGAATCGCTGCTCGCCGCCGACGACGACGGCGGCGCCGTCGACATCTACTCGCGGACGGCCGGGACGACGACGCTGGTCTCCCGAAGTGACGGCCTATCCAGTCAACCCTTCGACGCCGTCTTCGGCGCCGCCTCGGCGGACGCCTCGGCGGTCCTCTTCCTCAGCGGCGAACGGCTGCTGCCGGCCGACACCGACGAATCGATCGACCTCTACGAGAGGAAGGGGAACGTGACCACCCTGGTCTCCCAGGGCGCGAAGGGGTTCAACGGCCCCTTCGACGTCGTCGGCCCGATCTTCACCTCCGCCGACGGCTCCCGCACGATCTTCTCGACCGCTGAGGAGCTGATCGGGATCGACGAAGACGAAGAGCTCGACATCTTCTCGAGGGGGCCCAGCGCGGGCACGACGATCACCCAGCTCGTCTCCCAATCCTTCTGGTACAACGGCTTCGAAGGCAGCTTTCCCGCCTTCCTCGAAGCCGCCAACGGCGCTGCCAACCTGGCGATCTTCAGCACCCGGGAAAGGCTCGACGAAGACGACTACGACATGTCGCCGGACATCTACGAACGCTTCGGCGGACAGGGGATCCTGGTCTCGCAGGGCTCGCTCAACGTCTTCACCCCCGCCCCGATCGCCCCCGTCTTCCTGCGCTTCGTCGACGGCCCCGACGCGGTCTTCTTCTCGACCGCCGAGCGGCTCGAGCCGCTCGACCAGGACAGCTCGCCCGACATCTACGAGCGCCGTGCCGGCGCCACCCAGCTGATCTCGACCGGGCCGTCCGGGAAAAACGAAGCCTTCGAAGCGACGCTGGCGGACGTCAGCGCCGACGGCGACCGGGTCGACTTCTTCACCGCCGAGCAGCTCTCCCCGGCCGACCAGGACCACGCCACCGACCTCTACGAACGCTCCGGCGGCGCGACCAGGCTGATCTCGGTCGGTCAGGTCAACGGCAACGGCGATTTCGACGTCACCCCCTTCGGCGGCACCGCCCGCAGCCTCTTCGGCACCGCCGAGGAGCTGCTCCCGGGCGACACCGACGACGCCTTCGACCTCTACTCGCGGGTCGGCGAGAGGACCAGCCTGATCTCGACCGCGAAACCGGACCCGGCGGCGCCGGCCCTGCAGTCGAGCTCCCCGGCCTCGCCGGCGAACGATGACTCGCCGCTGATCCGCGGCACGGCCGAACCGGGCTCCACGGTCGAGCTCTTCGCCGGCAGCGGCTGCTCGGGGCCGCCGCTCGCCGCGGGCGGCGCCGAGCAGTTCGCCTCGCCGGGCCTCGAGGCCGCGGTCGCCGACAACTCGGTGACCGAGATCCACGCCCTGGCGGTCGACGCCAACGGCAACGCCGGCCCCTGCTCGGGCGCACTCGACTACGTCGAGGACTCGAGGGCCGCCGCGCCCGTGCTCGACGGCGTCACCCCGCGCGGCCCCGCCAACGACAACTCCCCGAGGCTGCACGGCAGCGGCGAGGAGGGTGCCGCCATCCAGGTCTTCGCCGACGCCGGCTGCCTCGGGGCGCCGATCGCCGGCGGCAGCTCGGCGCAGCTGGGCGCCGAGGGGATCGCGGTTCCCGTGGCCGACAACTCGACCACGACGCTGCGGGCCAGGCTGGTCGACGCGGCGGGCAACGTCTCGCCCTGCTCGAGCGCCGGCCCCACCTACAGCGAGGACTCGAGCCCGCCCGAGACCTCGATCGCCGCCGGCCCGCGGCGCACCCACGACCGCACGCCGACCTTCAGCTTTGCCTCGAGCGAGCGGCCGGCCTCCTTCTCCTGCCGGGTCGACGGCAGGAAGGCGAGACCCTGCCCCTCCCCGTTCACCCTCCCGCGGCTCTCCTTCGCCCAGCACTCGATCGCGGTGGTGGCGACCGACGCCGCCGGCAACACCGACCCGAGCGCGGTAGTGCGCTCGCTGACGATCAGCCGCAAGCAGCACCGCAGGCACGGGGCCCGACGCTAGAGTCCCGCCGATGCTGCGGCTGCACCCCGACCCGGGGCCGACCACGGTGGACGAGGAGCTCGACGCCTACCGGCCCTGGCGGGAGGAGCGTGAGGGGCGGCCCTTCGTCGCCGTCAACTTCGCCGCCACGGTCGATGGCCGGGCGACGATCGACGGCGTCTCCGGGCCGATCGGCTCGGGCGACGACACGGCGATGCTGGTCGGCCTGCGAAGCCGCTTCGACAGCCTGATGATCGGCGCCGGCACGATGCGCGCCGAGCGCTACGGCCGGATCGTCTCCGATCCGGGCAAGCGCGCCCGGCGCGAGGACCTCGGCCTGCCCGCCGATCCACTGATGGTGCTCGTCAGCGGCCGCCTCGACCTGCCCTGGGACGCACCCCTCTTCACCGCCGGCGGCGGCCAGGTCCTGATCTTCACCGCAGCCGACGAGGCCGAGGTCCCCGAGACCGCGACCACGGTCGACGTGATCCGCCACGAGGGCGGCGTCGACCTGGCGGCGGCTTTGCGCCACCTCCGCGAGGAGCGCGGGGTCCGGTCAGTGCTCTGCGAGGGCGGCCCGCGACTGCACGGCGAGCTCCAGTCCGGCGGCCTCGTCGACGACCTCTTCCTGACGGTCGCGCCGAAGCTCGCCGGCGGCGGCGCGCCGCGGATCGTCGAGGGCGACCTGCCGGCCGTCACCGAGCTCGAGCTCGCCCGTCTGCTGAGCTCCGGCTCGGAGCTGCTGGCGCGCTACAGCCGCCGCTGAGCTAGCGTTCGCGTCGCACCCGAGGAGAGGAACCCCCGCAGTGGACTTCAAGCCGAGCCCCGAGGTCGCCGCCCTGCGCGAGCGCATCCTCGACTTCATGGACGCGGAGATCTACCCCCAGGAGCGGGAGATCATGGACGCACTCGACGCCGAGGTCGCGCCCGGCGTCCCCTACCCGAAGATCCTGGTCGAGATCCGCGAGCGGGCCAGGTCGGAGGGGCTGTGGAACCTCTTCATGCCCGACCAGCGCTACGGCCCCGGGCTGACCAACTGGGAGTACGGCCTGCTCTGCGAGGAGATGGGGCGCAGCCCGGCGGCGGCGCCGATGGCGTTCAACTGCTCGGCGCCGGACACCGGGAACATGGAGATCCTCGCCGAGCACGGCAGCGACGAGCAGCGCCAGCGCTGGCTCGACCCGCTGCTCGAAGGCCAGATCCGGTCCTGCTTCTCGATGACCGAGTTCTCGGTCTCGGGCTCGGACCCGACCGGGCTGCAGGCAAGCGCCGTGCGCGACGGCGACGAGTGGGTGATCAACGGCCACAAGTGGTTCACCTCCGGCGCGGTCGGCGCCGAGCTGGCGATCGCGATGGTCGTCACCGATCCCGACGCGCCGCCCTACACGCGCGCGTCGATGATCTGCGTGCCGACCGACGCCCCCGGCTTCAACCTGGTGCGACCGATCTCGGTTATGGGCCACGACAAGGGCCCCGGCCACTGCGAGATCCGCTACGAAGACTGCCGCGTGCCGGCCGGCAACCTGCTCGGCGAGCTGGGCAGCGGCTTCACCGTCGCCCAGGACCGCCTCGGCCCGGGGCGCATCCACCACTGCATGCGGGCGATCGGCACCGCCGAGCGGGCGCTCGAGATGATGTGCCGGCGCGCCAACGAGCGCGAAGCCTTCGGCGGGCCGCTGGCCGAGAAGCAGTTCGTGCAGGAGTCGATCGCCGCCTCGCGGATGGAAATCGACCAGGCGCGGCTGCTCACCCTGTACGCCGCCTGGAAGATGGACACCGAGGGCAAGCGCGCCGCGCGCCAGTCGATCTCGGCGATCAAGGTCGTCGCCGCCAACATGGTGATGGAGGTCCTCGACCGCTCGATCCAGGTCCACGGCAGCCTCGGCATGACCGATGACACACCCCTGGCTTCGCTCTGGCGCTTCAGCCGGATGCTGCGCCTGGCCGACGGCCCCGACGAGGTCCACAAGATGGTCCTCGCCCGCCGCGAGCTGAACCGGTGGGCGAAACGGGCCGAGGCCGAGCAGGCGGGCGAGCTGACGACGAAGCACGCGCCGCGGGCGGTCTGAGCCGGGCGGCTCCGGCCCGCGTCGGGCCTCGCCCTATTTGGTGCCGATCACGTCGACGCCGCCGAAGGTGGCGGTGACGCCACTGCCGGTCGTGCAGCTCGAGTTGAGGACCAGCGAGAGGGTGTGGGATCGGGCAGTTCCAGGCTCGAATCGGGTTCCGCTGTACTGCGCCGACGGGCCGAGCTCGATCCGGCGGCTGACCGCCCCGCCGGTCGCCGTGTCCTGGTAGGTGCCGGCGGCGACGACTTCGGAGGGATCGGGTTCGGGGCTGGTCGGGTTGGGCGAGTCGAGCAGGATCGCCGCTTCCACCCCGCGCGGCGGTTCGCAGGCGGCGGAGACGATCACGTCGACCGCGCCGACGAAGCTGTCGACTTCGTTGCCCGCCTGGGTGAAGACGGCTTCCGAGAGCGGGTAGGAGAGCGGTTCTTTGTCGGGGAGGGCGCGGAAGGCGCTGCCGCGCGCGCGGTGGACGACACGGCCGAACGGCATCCCGGCCGGTTCGAGGTCTTCGTTGGTGACGCTGCCGGCGGCGATTTTTTCGGTGTTGATGGCGCCGTTCTTGATCTTCGCGTTGGAGACCGCGTTCTTCTTGATCTTGCGGGTGGTGACCGCGTTGGCCTTGATTTTCGCCGTCGTCACCGCATTCGACTTGAGCTGCGGCGAGCCGACGCTGCGCTTGGCGACCTTGGCCGCGTAGGCGGCGCCGCCGGCAAGGACCAGGAACAGGGCCAGCGTCGAGATCACGTTGGCGTATGTGAGTCGCTCTCGCATCGGGTCCTCCCTACTTGAGTCCGAAGATATCGACAGCGTAAAGAAGCGTCCGTCGAAGGCGCCTCGATCGTACCCTCCGCGGCGGCGACGGCCACCGGCCGCTGGACTCTTAGGCCCCGGCCTCGGCCCGCGCCGCGGCGGCCGCCAGGGCCTCGACGATGCGGGCGAAGTACTGCACCCCGTCGTCGACCTTGCCGTAGCCGCCGGCGCTGTAGCGGGCGTAGACGCCCTCGAGGATGATCGCCAGCTTCCAGTAGCCGAGGGCGGTGTAGAAGTCGAGTTCGGCGAGGTCGCGGCCGGAGCGCTCGGCATAGCGGCCGCGCAGGTAATCGCGGTCGGGAAAGCCGGGGGCGAGATTGGCGGGCTGGCCCAGCGACTGGCCTTCCTCGCCGGGCTGGGCCCAGTAGACGAGCAACAGGCCGACGTCTGCGAGCGGGTCGCCGAGCGTGCAGAGCTCCCAGTCGACGACCGCGGCTACCTCTCCGGCGGGGGTGAGGATCATGTTGTCGAGGCGGTAGTCGCCGTGGACGATGGTCGCCGGCCCCTGCTCGGGGATCCGCGCCGAGAGGCGCTCGTGGACCTCGTCGATGACGGCCAGCTCACGGGTCTTCGACTTCTCCCACTGCCCCTGCCAGCGGCGCAGCTGGCGGGCGACGTAGTCCTCCTTGCGGCCGAGCTCGCCGAGGCCGACCGCGTCGGGGTCGACGGCGTGGATCTCGACCAGGGTGTCGACGACGCGGTCGGCGATCGCCTGACGATCGCCCTCGTCGGGAAAGGCCTCGGCCTCGGCCAGGCCGCGCAGGATCGGGCCCTCGACGAAGCCCATCACGTAGAAGGGGGCGCCGTTGACGCTCTCGTCCTCGCAGAGGCCGAGCACGGGCGCGACCGGCACCGGCGTCGCGGCCAGCGCCGAGACGACGCGGTGCTCGCGGGCCATGTCGTGGGCCGAGCCGAGCCGCTTGCCGAGCGGCGGCCGCCGCAGCGCCCAGCGCTGCCCGGCGGCGTCGGTGACGCCGTAGGTCAGGTTGGAGTGGCCGCCGGCGATCCGCTCGAAGGAGAGCGGCGGCTCGGCCACGGGCACGTTCTCGACGAACCAGGCCTCGACCTTGGCGGCGTCGATCCCGTCAGGGGTGCCTGTAGCCTCATCGCCCATCGCCCGGCAAGCATATGCACGACGAGGTGGAAGGCGGCTGAGCCCGTCGCTGGCGAACCGACTGACGATCGGCTTCGCGATTGCCTTCGCCGTGCTGACCGGCCTGGCGGTGATCGGGGTCGCCCGCTTCCTCCAGCAGCGGCAGGACTACGAGAACGCGATCGCCCGCTCCTACCAGGTCGAGATCACCGCCCGCAACCGTCTCGCCCGTGGCCAGCGCGAGGAGGCCTCGCGGGCGGTGGTCGCCAGCGAGCAGGCCCACCGGCAATCGCTGCAGAGCGACATCGACGGCCAGACCCGCGACACCGCGCTGCTGGTCGGCGCCGGGCTGATCGCCGGCCTGACCGGTGCGGCGCTGCTCTTCAGCGGCCTGATCGCGACGATGCGGCGACCGCTCGAGGAGCTGGTCGACGCCTCCGGCCGCCTCGCCGCCGGCGATCTCGGCGCCCGGGTCAAGGTCGGCGGTCTCTCGGAGACGGCGGCGCTCGGCTCGGCCTTCAACGAAATGGCCGACGAGCTGCAGCAGCGGGCCGGCGAGCGCGACCGCCTGGACCGGCTCAAAGACGAGTTCGTGCTGACCGCCTCACACGAGCTGCGCAGCCCGCTGACCTCGGTCCAGGGCTTCGCCGAGCTGCTCATGCTCGAGCGCGAGCAGCTCAGCGCCAAGCAGGCGGAAACGGTCGAGATCATCCTCGACAACACCCGTCACCTCGTCCGCCTGCTCAACGACCTGCTCGATCTGGCCCGCAGCGACGCCGGCCGCCTGACCCTGAGGCCGGCGCCGACCGACCCCGCAGCCCTGGTCGAGGACGCGGTGCGTACGATCCGCGGCCAGACCGAGTCGGCGCGGCAGACGCTGAGCGCCGAGATCGAGCCGGGCCTGCCCGCGGTCGAGGTCGATCCGGACCGGATTCGCCAAGTTCTGGTGAATCTGCTTACCAATGCGCATGAGTACTGTCCCGAACGAGCGTCGATCCGTGTCGCGGCGAAACGGGTAGGGGACGAAGTAGAGATCAGTGTGAGCGACGACGGACCCGGCATACCGATGGAACAGCTCGAACACATCTTCGAGCGATTCACCCGTGGCGACGCGGGGCTGACGCAACGCGTCGGCGGCACCGGCCTGGGGCTGGCGATCTCGAAATCGCTGGTCGAGCTGCACGGCGGCACGATCGTCGCCGCCTCGACCGCCGGCGAGGGCGCGACCTTCACCCTGCGCCTGCCCGCGGGGGCCGGCCGATGACGAAGCTGCTGATCGCCGACGACTCGGAGACGATCCTGCTGCTGATGCGCACCCGGCTCGAGATGGAGGGCTACGAGGTCGAGACCGCCGCCGACGGCCAGGAGGTGATGGACGCGATCCACGGCGCCCAGGCCGAGCTCTTCGACCTGCTTCTCCTCGACGCGATGATGCCGCGTAAATCGGGGATCGAAGCGCTACGCGAGCTGCGCGCCGAGGGCGTCGAGACGCCGGCCCTGATCGTCAGCGCCCACCAGGACGCCGGCGACGCCGACGCCGCGGGCGCGGTCGAGGTGAGCGGTTACGTCACCAAGCCGATCGACTTCGATCGGCTCTTCAGCAGCATTGCTGAGTTGACGAATTCCTAGAGGGGTCTGTCACCCATTCTGAAAACCCGCCCCCTGCGGGGGGCTCAAGTGTTTTCGGAATGGGTGACAGACCCCTCCCGCAGGCCGCCAGGGCAGCAATGCTGCTGAAGAACCGAGTCGCCTCGAATCGAAGCAGCTTTAGGGCGGGAGTGTCGGCCTCGAGATCGCGGAAGCCTGGCGAGAGGGCGGTGGGGGTTCCTCCGCCAAACACTTGAGCCCCCGCAGGGGCGGGTTTGGCGGTGGTTCCCCCACCGCCCCCACCCACTAGGACTTGGCGATCTCCAGGCGGATCTCTTTGCCCTTCAACTTGGTCCCATCGAGGAACTCGACCGTCTGCTCGGCTTTGGCCGGGTCGACCTCGACGAAGGAGAAGCGGTGCAGGACGCGGACGTCGTGGACCTCGTCCTCGGAGAGGACGGCGCCCTCGCGCAGCGCCCAGCGCAGGTCCTCCTCGCTGATCCCGCTGCGCTCGCCGCGGTTGACGAAGAGCTTGGTCGCCTTGCCGTTGCCGTCGACCGCGGTCTCATCGGCGTCGGACTCGGGCTCGTCGCTCGAGTCCTCCGCGACCGGGGCGTCCTCGGGCTCCGGCGCGGGGTCCTTGGCCTCGGCCTCTGAAACGGCCTCCTCGGGCTCCGGCGTCACCGTCTCGGGCTGCTCCTCGCGCTCCTCGGCCTTCGGCTCCGGCTCGCGGTCGCGTTTGCGCTCGCGGCGGCGGGGCCGGGGCGCGTGCTCGAGCCGCTCCTCGGGGCTCTCCCACTCGCCGATCGTGGTCTTCACGTCGCGCTCGATGCGGCCGATCTCGTCGCGCTGGGCGGGGGTGACGAAGGTGATCGCGCGACCGGTGCGGCCAACCCGGCCGGTTCTGCCGATGCGGTGCACGTAGACCTCCGAGGAGGCGGGGACGTCGAAGTTGATGACGTGGGTGACGTGCTCGATGTCGAGCCCGCGGGCTGCGATGTCGGTGGCGACGAGCAGCCGCACCCGGTGGTCCTTGAAGGCGATCATGACGCCGTCGCGGACGCCCTGGCTGAGGTCGCCGTGCAGGGCCTTAACGTCGAGGCCCTTGTCCTTGAGCAGCCTCTCGAGCTTCGAGGCGCCGATCTTGGTGCGGGTGAAGATGATCGCCTGCTCGGGTTCCTCGGTCTTCAGCAGCTCGACCAGGCGCGCCGCTTTGTCCTTGGCCGGGACCTCGATGAAGGCCTGGGCGATGGCGTCGACGGTCAGCGTTTTGGGCGTGATGCTGATCGTCGTCGGGTCATACATATAGCCCTCGGCGAGGCGCTTGATCGGCGGCGGCATCGTCGCCGAGAAGAGCGCCGTCTGGCGACCGCTCGGGCACATCCGCAGGATCTTCTCGACGTCCTCGATGAAGCCCAGATCGAGCATCTCGTCGGCCTCGTCGAGGACCACGTAACGGGCGGCGGTGAGGACGAGCGAGCGGCGTGACATCAGGTCCATCATGCGGCCGACGGTGGCGACGACGACGTGGGCGCCGGCGCGCAGCTGCGCCTGCTGCGATTTGATCGGAGCGCCTCCGAAGACGGCGACGATCTCGATGTCGAGGTGCTCGGCGTAGGCGCGCAGCGCCTGGGTCACCTGGATGCAGAGCTCGCGGGTCGGGGTGAGGACGACCGCCTGCACCTCTTCGTTGGCCGGGTCGAGGTACTGCAGCAGCGGCAGGCCGAAGGCGGCGGTCTTGCCGGTCCCGGTCTGCGCCTGGCCGATCACGTCGTGGCCGTTGAGCAGCTCCGGGATCGCCTGTTCCTGGATCGGGGTCGGCTCGTCGAAGCCGAGCTCGTCGATCGCCTGCTGCACGGCGGGCGCCAGGCCGAGGTCCTTGAAGGCGATTTTCTCGCCGCCTGTTTCGTCGGTGCTCATCGGCTCGGGTCCAGGAGAAGCTTGCCGGTCGTGTTGCGCGAGATCAGGTCTTCGTGGGC
Source organism: uncultured Solirubrobacterales bacterium (assembly GCA_963836415.1). Classification (GTDB taxonomy): domain Bacteria; phylum Actinomycetota; class Thermoleophilia; order Solirubrobacterales; family 70-9; genus VRUE01. Next base: position 12,389 of record CAWIJE010000003.1, on the reverse strand, counting down.
CCGGGCGACCTCGGAGAGCGGGTAGACGTCGCCGATCGTCGCCTTGATCTCACCGGCGGCGGCCGCCCTGAGCAGCTCACCGATCATCGGCGCCGCGAGCTCGCGGCGGGCGAGCAGGTGGACGAGCCAGAAACCGATCACCGACTTCGAGCCGCGCAGCAGGGCCGCGGTCGAGACGTCGCGCTGCTCACGCGAGGCGATGCCGAAGACGACCATGCGGCCGAGCGGCGCGAGCGCGCCCATCTGGGCGTCGAAGGCGTCGCCGCCGCTCATGTGGAGGACCGCGTCGACGCGCTCGCCGTCGTTGGCATCGAAAATTGCCTGCTTGAGGTCCTCGGCACGGGAGTCGACGGTGGCGTCGGCGCCGAGCTCGGTGCAGAGGCTGCGCTTCTCCTCGTTGGAGGCGAGCGCGATGACCCGGGCGCCGGCGCGCTTGGCGAGCTGGACCGAGAGCGACCCGGTGCCGCCCGCGGCGGCCTCGATCAGGATCGTTTCGCCCGGCTCGATCCTGGCGCAGCGCTGGACCAGCGCCATCGCCGTCAACCCCTGCAGCAGCAGCGCGGCCGCCTGGTCGTCGTCGACCTCGTCGGGGATCGGAATCAGGGCGGACTCGTGGGAGACGACCCGCTCGGCGTAACCGCCGTTCATCAACAGGGCGGCGACGCGGCGGCCATCGGCGGTGCGGCCGCTGACCTCACCGCCGGGAACGAGCGGCAGGGACTGCTCTGCGAGGTAGTCGTTGCGGGTCGCGTGGGTGTCGGCGAAGTTGATGCCGGCGCGGCTGACGTCGATCAGCACCTCACCCTCGGCGGGCGTCGGATCCGGCATATCGACGTGGCTCAAGACCTCGGGTCCGCCGAACTCCTCTATCTGAATAGCTTTCATCGGCCGCGGAGTTTCGCAGGGCAGACGCTAGGCTGCCGTGCCCATGTCACTTACCGTGGTCGGATCGATCGCTTTTGACGCCGTGAAAACTCCTTTCGGGGAGCGCGATCGGATGCTCGGCGGAGCCGCCGTGCACTTCTCGCTGGCGGCCAGCTTCTTCACCGAGGTGCGCCCGGTCGGGCCGGTCGGCGACGACTTCGGCGACGAGCAGTTCGCCGTGCTCGAGGGCCGCGGGGTGAGCACTGAAGACGTCGAGCGAGTCGCCGGCGGACGGTCCTTCTTCTGGCGCGGCCACTACGACTTCGACCTCAACGTCGCCCACACCGACGACACCCAGCTCGGCGTCTTCGCCGAGTTCGAGCCGAAGCTCTCCGAGGGCTCCCGCGCCGCCGACACCCTCTTCCTCGCCAACATCCAGCCCGACCTGCAGCGCCAGGTCCGCGCCCAGTGCCAGGGAGCCCGCTTCTGCGGCCTCGACTCGATGAACCTCTGGATCGAAACGGCGCGCGACTCGCTGGTCGCGGCGATCGCCGAGGTCGACTGCCTGGTCGTCAACGACGCCGAGATCCGCCAGCTCACCGGTGAGTCGAATCTGGCCCGGGCGGCGCGCGCGGTGATGGACATGGGCCCGCGGGCTGTCGTCGCCAAGCAGGGCGAGTACGGCGCCGCTCTCTTCACCGAGAGCGGCTTCTTCGCCCTGCCCGGGTTCCCGCTCGAGGACGTCAGGGACCCGACCGGCGCCGGCGACAGCTTCGCCGGCGGCTTCCTCGGCTACATCGACGGCTACGAGGGCGATCTCGACGATGCCTGCCTGCGCCGCGCGATGGGCTACGGGACCGTCCTGGCCTCCTTCAACGTCGAGGAGTTCGGCACCGAGCGGGTCTCTCGCCTGACCCGCGAGGAGATCGACCAGCGCTTCGAGATGCTGCGCGAGATGACGCAGTTCGAGACGCTGCCGGCGACCGCCGAGTAGCGCCGGGGACGCCGCTCGGCGACCTGGCCAGGCGAGGCAAGCTGCGATACTTGGCGGACTTGAGACCCGAGCAGAAGGAGGGGTGATGGCCACCGAGCAGCAGATCGACACCGCAGCCGAGGATGGTGGTGTCACCAGCGACACCAACTCCCTCAGCGTCACCGACAATCGCACCGGCAAGTCCTACGAGCTGCCGATCACAGACGGCACCGTGCGGGCGATGGACCTGCGCCAGATCAAGGTCGACGAGGACGAATTCGGGATGCTCGCCTACGACCCGGCCTTCACCAACACCGCGTCCTGCCGCTCGGCGATCACCTTCATCGACGGCGAGGCCGGCATCCTCGAACACCGCGGCTACTCGATCGAGCAGCTCTGCGAGCGCTCCACCTTTCTCGAGGTCGCCTACCTGCTGATCTTCGGCGAGCTGCCCACCGCTCCGCAGCTCGAGCGCTGGACCTTCGACATCACCCACCACACCTACGTCCACGAGGACCTCAAGCACCTCTTCGAGGGCTTCCGCTACGACGCCCACCCGATGGGGATGCTGCTCGCCGGCGCCGGCGCCCTCTCGACCTTCTACCCGGACGCGAAGCGCACCGAAGACCCCGAAGAGCGCTACATGGCCGCCGTCCGCCTGCTCGCCAAGGTGCCGACGCTCGCCGCCTTCTCCTACCGGCACAACATGGGCTTCCCCTACGCCTACCCGGACAACGACCTCAACTACTCCCAGAACTTCCTCTCGATGATGTTCAAAAAAACGGAAGCGAAACACGTTCCGAAGGAAGCCCTCTCGAAGGCGCTCGACGTCCTCTTCATCCTCCACGCCGACCACGAACAGAACTGTTCGACCAACGCCGTGCGCGGCGTCGGCTCCTCCGACGTCGATCCCTACTCGGCGGTCGCCGCCGGGATCGCGGCACTCTACGGGCCGCTGCACGGCGGCGCCAACGAGGCGGTCCTGCGCATGCTGCGGCGGATCGAGCGGCCGGAGAACATCCCCGACTTCCTCGCCCGGGTCAAGGAGCGCGAGGAGAAACTGATGGGCTTCGGCCACCGGGTCTACAAGAACTTCGACCCGCGGGCGAAAATCATCGAGCAGCACATGGAGGAGGTCTTCGAGGCGACCGAGTACAACCCGCTGGTCGAGATCGCCCGCGAGCTCGACAAACAGGCGCTCGCCGATGAGTTCTTCACCTCGCGCAAGCTCTACCCCAACGTCGACTTCTACTCGGGGATCATCTACGAGGCGCTCGAGATCCCGACCGACATGTTCACGGTGATCTTCGCCATCCCCCGCACGGCCGGCTGGATCGCGCAGTGGATGGAGATGAAAGACGACCCCGAGCAGAAAATCGCCCGCCCGCGCCAGATCTACACCGGCGCCCGCGAGCGCGACTACGTCAACGTCGCCGACCGCGACCGGCCCCGAGAAAATCGTCGGGCCGCCGGCCAAACGGCCGAAACGGCCGCGGCGCGGAGCGTAATCGGGCGGGAGGGTCCGGTACCCCTCCCTCTCGAGCCGCCCAGGCTGCTGTGCGGTCTGAATAAACCACCGCCTCCTCCGCTTCGCGTCCGGGGGCGGTGGCAATCGGCCACTTGGGGTGCCGCTCGCAGAGAATCAGATCGTGATGCTCGCTTATCGGTGGCCGGGATTTACCCTGGGGCGATGGCTGCTTGGAAGTTGACCGTGAGGCATGGGCCCGAGGTCGAGCACTTTGGGTATGAGGATCTGGACGAGGCGGTGGCGGCGATGCGGGAGCGGGCTTTGGCGATCCGGGCGGAGGGGCCGGTGAAGCGGGCCGCGGGGTTCAAGGACTTCGAGCCCGCCGACCAGGTGCACGCGCGGCTGCAGCTCACCGGCCGCGGCCTGCTGCACAAGCCGGTCGCCGGGGTCGACGTGCGGGGCGACGGGACCTTCATGCCCTACCGCGGCGGGATCCGGCGCGAAGAGCTCGACCCGAGCAACCACGACACGCCGTTCGATCTGGTCCGGGAGACTCTGGGTCCGATGAGCCGACGCCGAGACCGAGATACCGAAGGGCAGCTACGCCGCGGGCCACCGGGTCAAGGTGCCCGAGGGCGCGGCGCCACCCTACGTCGTCTTCGTCAACGGCGTCCAGCAGGCAGAGGGCACCGACTACGAGCTGAAGGGCGGTGAGATCGCCTTCAACCGCCCGATCATCAAGGAGAAGGTCGGGGTAGGACGCTGGCTGGCGATGTACCTGGGCCTCTTCGGCACCTATCGCAAGGACGAGACGATCGACCTCCAGTTCAGCCGCGACGGCAAGACGACTCTGCTCTCCGACCTCGCCGGTCGAGGAGGACTGAGCGGCGTGCGCGTCGGCTTCCTCCTGCTCGCCGACCACAGCGAGGCCGTCAACGGCAAGCTCTACATGGTCGGCGGCGGCTGGAACGTGCTGCGGCTGCCCGAGCTGCCGCACGAATGGGGCTTCCACATCGCCCTCGGCCTCGACGTCGGCTGGGATGAGACCAACACCAACCACGAGGTCCAGGTCGAGCTCCACGACCCCGACGGGAAGGAGCTCGGCGAGGGGCTCGCCGCCGAGTTCGAGGCGGGCCGGCCGCCGGGCATGCCGCCCGGCCAGGACCAGCGCCTGGTGATCTCGATCGCGACCAGCGCCGCCTTCACCACCTCGGGCCCGCATGCCGCGGTCGTCCGCGCCGACGGCGAAGAGATCGGCCGGGCGCGCTTCTACGTCACCGCCGAGGAGGGCGAGCCGGGCGCGCTCTGAGCCGGGCGCCGCCTCGACGGCGGCTCAGTTGAAGACGTAGAGCAGCAGGAAGGCGACGACGACGAAGCTGGCCCCGCCGGCGATCATGCCCTTGTCCTCGGCGACGATCGCCGAGGTCGAGCGGTCGTCGGAGCGGTCGTAGATCAGGTAGAGGTAGCGGAAGATGCAGTAGAGGACGGGCGGGATCGTCAGCATCATCTGGCTGCCGATGATCGGCGAGTTGACGGTGTAGATCGCGTAGCTGATCACGGTGCCGGTCGTGACCAGGGAGACCATCTGGTCGAGGAACGGGAGCGAGTAGTGCTCGAGCACCGGGCGGCTGCTGGTCCCCTGGTGCAGCTCGGAGACCGCCTCCTGGCGGCGCTTGGTGAAGCCGAGGAACATGGCGATCATCCCGGTGCAGAGGATCAGCCACTCGGAGGCGTGGGCATCGACGGCGCTGGCGCCGGCGGCGACGCGGAGGATGAAGAGCCCGGCCAGCGTCATCACGTCGATGATCACGATCTGCTTGAGCCCGACGCTGTAGGCGACCTGGGCGATGCCGTAGCCGACCACCATCAGGCCGACCTGCCAGTTGACGGTGGCGAAGGCCAGGGCGATCGCGATCACGGCCAGGACCGGCGGGATCAGCTTCGCCGTGCTCAGCGAGAGCTCGCCGGCGGCGAGCGGCCGGAAGCGCTTGTTCGGGTGCTTGCGATCGAGCTCGACGTCGATCAGGTCGTTGACGTAGTAGCCGGCGCTGGAGACGAGGCAGAAGGAGATGAAGGTGAGGACCGCCTCGAGCACCTCGTGCGGCTGGTTGAACTTGCCGGAGAAGAGCAGGCCGGCGAAGACGAAGAAGTTTTTGATCCACTCTTTCGGCCGCCCGGTCTTGATCGCCGCGCGCAGCGGCGAGCGCCGCGGCACGACCGGCTCGCTCAGGTCGGGCTGGTCGGGCTGCGCGGGCACGGTCGGTTGTTCGGAGGTGATCGTTTCCACGATTGAAAGGGGGGCGTCAGGGTAGCGCTCAGCCCGGCAACCGAACGGTGAAACGGGCTCCGCGGGCGGGAAGGTTCTCGACCGCGACGGTCCCCCCCATCGCCTCGGTCAGCTCGCGGACGATCGCCAGGCCGAGGCCGGCGCCGTCGGGGGAGCCGCCGCCGACGCTCGCGCGGAGGTGAAAGCGCTCGAAGGCGCGGTCGATCTGCTGCGGCGGAATGCCCGGCCCCTGATCGACGACGCGCAGTTCCCCCGGCGCGGTCTCGAGGCTCACCGTCCATGTCGATTGCAACAGCCGCTCGATCGTGGAGGCGGCGGGTCAGGCCCCGGTCAGGGGCGTGTAAGGACTCTGTAAGGCCGCTAGGGGTGGTCGAGCAGAACGCCCGGGTTCAGCATGCCCGCCGGGTCGAGCTCTGCCTTGGCCGCGCGCAAGGCCGCCTCGAAGGGCGCCGGTCGCTGGCGTTCGTACCAGGGCCGGTGGGTGCGGCCGACCGCGTGATGATGGGTGATCGTCCCCCCCGACTCGATCACCGCCTCGGCCGCGGCCGCCTTGATCTCCTCCCACTGCTCGACCTCGCCGCCGCGGACGGCGGGGGCGATGACCGTGAAATAGGGCGCCGGGCCGTCCGGGTAGACGTGGGTGAAGCGACAGCTGACGCGGGGCGCGCCGGGCCCCTCCGCGGGCGCGTCGCAGACCTCGGCCACCTTCGCCCGCACCGCCTCCATCGTCGTCGCGTGGAAGTCCTCGAAGCGATCCCAGGTGATCGCCGACTCGAAGGTTTCCGAGAGGATCCCGCAGGCGACCATCGTGTCCCGCAGGTAGGGGGCGAGGAGGAAGGCGGAGCGCCAGGTGTGGGGGGGGGGGGGGGGGGGGGCGCGTGCCGGCTCGCATAAACCGCCCGCTCGGCTGCGCCACCGCTGCCCCCGGCAGATGCGCCACCGCCCTGGCCACCTTGGGCGGCACGACCCGCGACTTCGTCGCTCGTACCAGCGGGCGCGTCTTTCGCCGCTCTGACCCTGGCTTCGTCGTCAGGGTTGACCAGGCCGCCTTGTTCTTTGGCGATTTCGAGGGCGATCGCCATCTGGTCGCCGACCGGGTGGTGGGGGGACTCGAAGCCGAGCAGGAGGATGCTGCGCTCGCCGCTGCCGGCGCCGGTGTTGCCGGCCTCGAGCGCGTCGAGCAGGCGCAGGTTGGCCGGGTGGAGGCCGGCCTGGGAGATCTCCCTGACGGCTCGGGCGGCGGCCAGGAATTTGTCGAACTCGACCGAGCAGGAGAGCTTGAAGCGAGGCCGCGGCCGGACCCGGACCCAGGCATCGGCGACGACGCCGAGGATGCCCTCCGAGCCGAGCAGCAGGCGATCCGGCGACGGGCCGGCGCCCGAGCCGGGCAGCCTGCGGCTCTCCCAGGTGCCGCGCGGGGTCACCGCCCGGACCGACTCGACCAGGTCGTCGATATGCGTGTAGAGGGTGGCGAAGTGCCCGCCCGCCCGGGTCGCGATCCAGCCGCCGAGGGTCGAGTACTCGAAGGACTGCGGGAAGTGGCGCAGGGTGAGCCCGTGCTCACGCAGCTGCTCTTCGAGCCGGGGGCCGGTCGCCCCCGCCTGGATCCGCGCCGCGAGTGAGGTCGCGTCGACCTCGAGGACGCGGTCGAGGCGGCGCAGGTCGAGGCTGACGACGGGCCTCTCGCCGAGCTCGGCCTCGACCCCGCCGACGACGCTGGTGCCGCCGCCGAAGGGGATCACCGCCGCTCCCTCGGCCTCGGCCCAGGAGAGCACGGTCTCGATCTCTGCCTCGTCCCGGGGCCGGGCGACGAGGTCAGGCGGGTTCTCGAACTCGCCGCGGAAGCCACGCACGATGTCGACGTAGGCCTTGCCCATCGCGTGGACGGCGCGGTCGTGGCGGTCCTCGCTGAAGAGGTCGCCGAGGGCCGCCGGCGGCCGCAGCCGCGTCTTGCGCAGCTCGACCTGCTCGAGCGGCACCGCCGTGGCGGCCGGCTCGCCGAAGCCGAAGCGCTCTCGGAGCGCGGCGGCAGCCTCGTCGAGCTCCTTCTTCGAAGGGGCCTGGTCCTCGTAGCCCCAGCCCCAGTGCTTCCGCCGCCGCTCGGCTACCAGTGGACGCCTTTCATCAGGTGGGCGAAGGCGAGGGCCTCGGTCGTCGGCGCCTTGTCGGGCGCCTCGGCGCCGCCTTTGCCCTTCGCCGCCTGCGACTCCGGGAAGAGGCCGTAGGCGGTGTTGAGGATTTTGTCGCTCGCCTTCGGGGCCACCGCGTAGAGCAGCTCGCCGAAGGTGCCGAGCCGGGTCGCCACCTTCTTCGGCTGGCCGACCATCGCCCCGGCGATCATCTCGGCCGCCTCCTCGGGGGTGATCGCCGGGAAGACGTCGTACATCCGGGTCGGCGCGATCATCGGGGTCCGCACCAGCGGCATGTGGATCGTGGTGATGTGGATGCCGTCGTCGATCACCTCGGAGGCGATCACGCGGCTGAAGGCGTCGAGCGCCGCCTTCGAGGCGACGTAGGCGGAGAAGCGGGGCGGGTTGGTCTGCGTCCCGATCGAGCTGATGTTGATGATGTGGCCCGACTTGCGCGCCACCATCGCCGGCATCAGCGCCAGGATCAGCCTGACCGAGCCGAAGTAGTTGACCTGCATCGTCCGCTCGTAGTCGTGGAAGCGGTCGTAGGCGAGGACGACGGAGCGGCGGATCGAGCGCCCCGCGTTGTTGACGAGGATGTCGACGTGGCCGTGGTAGGTGAGGACCTCGTCGGCCATCCGCTCGACGTCCTCGATGTCGGACATGTCGCAGCGGTGGATGTGGGCGACTCCTCCGCCCCGCTCGATCTCGGCTTTCGTCTCCTCGAGCTTCTCGACCGTGCGGGCGACGAGCAGGACCGTCGCGCCGGCGTCGGCGCACTTGACCGCGGCCGCTTTGCCGATCCCCGAGGAGGCGCCGGTGATCAGCACGATCTTGCCCCGCACCGCGCCCGAGAGCGAGCTGTCGCTGAACAGGCCGGGGTCGAGGTTGCGCTCCCAGTAGTCCCAGACCCGATCGGCATAGGACTCGAGCGGCGGCACCTCGATGCCGCGTCCCTTCGAGCGCCGCCTGGGTGTTGGTCGAGTCGAAGTGGGTCGGGTAGTTGACGTAGTTGAGGACGCCGGCAGGAATGCCGACCTCGCCGAGTGCCCGCTTCGCCACCCGCTTCGCCGGCGGGAAGCAGCCGCAGGCCGGTGCGCACCAGGTTGGCGGCGGGCTCGGTCAGGCTCGGGTCGACGCGGTAGGCCGTCTGCGGCGCATCGGCCTCGCGGGCGAAGATGTTGAGGACCTCGCCCGCGGTCTTGGCGTTCGGGTCGGTGAGGCTGAAGGCCTGGCCGTCGAGGCTGGGAAGGTGGGCGATGTGGTCGATCGCGGCGGCGACGAAATCGACCGGGACGATGTTGATCTCGCCGCCTTCGACGCCGACCGTCGGCAGCCACGAGGGCAGGACGCGCCGGGCCTGCTGGAGCAGCTTGAACATGTAGTAGGGGCCGTCGACCTTGTCGATCTCACCGGTGCGGGAGTCGCCGACGACGATTCCCGGCCGGTAGACCCGCCAGGGCCGCGAGAGCTCCTGCCTGACGACCCGCTCCGACTCGTGCTTGGTGCGGAAGTAGGGATGGGTGTCGAGTTTTTCCGCCTCGTCGAACATGTCCTCGGTCCAGGTGCCGCGGTAGAGGCCGGCGGCGGCGATCGAGCTGACCTGGTGGAAGCAGCCGGCCTCGACCGCGCCGGCGAGTTCGACCGCGTGACGGGTGCCCTCGACGTTGGCGATCTCCTGGGCTTCGGCGTCGGCGGCCATGTCGTAGATCGCGGCCAGGTGGAAGAAGTGGTCGACCGAGCCGCGCAGCGTGATCAGGTCCTCCTCGGAGATCCCGAGGCCGGGCTGGGAGAGGTCGCCGGCGATCGGCACGACGCGGGCGCCGTCGGCACCCCAGCTGGTCCGCAGCTCCTCGAGGCGGCCCCGCGAGCCGGCCCGGACGAGGGCGTAGATCGTGCCCTCGCGCTGGAGAAGGCGGCCGACCAGGTTGCGGCCGATGAACCCGGTCGCGCCAGTGACGAAGTAGTTCACCCGTCTTTCATACACTCATTTGAAAGATGGCGCAAACCACGACACTGCAGATCCCGATGCCCGAAATGGGCGAGTCGGTGACCGAGGGCATCGTTCTCGAGTGGCACGTCTCGGTGGGTGATTTCGTCAACGAAGGCGACACCGTGGTCGAGGTCTCGACCGACAAGGTCGACGCCGAGGTCCCGGCTCCCACCGACGGGGTGATCACGAAACTCGTCGCGTCGGTTGACGACGAGGTGCCGGTGGGGGCGCCCCTGGCAGAGATGGAACCGGGCGATGGCGATGGCTCCTCCGAGGGTTCTGACGGCTCGGCCGCCGGCTCCGGCGACGAAGTCGCGGAGGTAGCGGCCCAGGGGGGCCAGGGCGCCGGCGCCGCTGCCGCCGCCCCCGGACGCGAAGCGGAGGAGGCGGCGGTTGATGAGGAGGTCAACGGCAACGACGGAGTCCGAGCAACCCCTGTAGCGCGGCGCGCAGCCGGTGAGCTCGGGGTCGATCTTTCTGCGTTGAGCGGCTCTGGACCTGGGTCCAAGATCACAAAGGACGATGTGATCGCGGCGGCGAACGGAGGCGGGAACGGCGCCGCACCGGCTGCGGCAGGGGAGGAGAAGGTCCTGCGGGGGCCGGCGGCGATGCTGGCCAAGGCGATGGACGAGAGCCGCGAGGTGCCTACCGCGACCTCGTTCCGGACGATCTCGGTCGACACCCTCGACGCCAAGCGCAAAGCGCTCAACAAGGTCCTCAACGAGCGCGGCATGAAGGTCTCCTTCACCCACATCGTCGCCTGGGCGATCGCGCAGGCCGCCAAGGACTTCCCGGTCATGGTCCGGATCTTCGACCAGCGCGACGGCAAACCGGTCGCGATCGAGGGCAGCCCGGTCAACCTCGGGATCGCCGTCGACGTCGAGCGCAAGGACGGCTCCCACAGCCTGATGGTGCCGGCGATCAAGGGCGCCGCCGGGCTCGACTTCTCCGCCTTCCACTCCTACTACGAGGAGCTGATCAAGAAGACGCGCGAGAACAAGCTCACCGCCGACGACTTCCAGGGCACGAACATCTCGCTGACCAACCCGGGCGGGATCGGCACCGTCGCCTCGGTGCCGCGGCTGCTCAAGGGGCAGAGCGCGATCATCGCCACCGGCTCGATCGCCTACCCGCCCGAGTGGGCCCACGCCAACCCGGACCGCTTGCGCCAGCTCGGCGTCTCGAAGGTGATGACGCTGACCTCGACCTATGACCACCGCGTGATCCAGGGCGCCGAGTCGGGCGCCTTCTTGCGCCGGATCGAGCAGCTGCTGCAGGGCGAGGACGAGTTCTACGAGGGGATCGCCGCCGACCTCGGCGTCGAAGCCGCCCCGATCAAGGCCGCCCACGCTGCGGCCGCCTCGGCGCCGCCGCTCGGCGCCCCGGCGCCGGCGCCCTCCCCGGCCGCGCCCGACGAGGAGCTGCTGCAGGCGGTGCAGGCGGCGACCTCGCTGCTCAAGGGCTACCGCACCCACGGCCACCTCGCCGCCCGGCTCGACCCGCTGGGGCGCGAGCCGCAGGGGGACCCGGCGATCCAGCCCGAGAACCTCAACCTGACCCCGGAGCTGATGGCGAGGGTGCCGGCCTCGATCCTGCGCATCGGCGTCCCCGGCGAGACCCTGCTGGAAGCCCTGCCGCGGATGCGCGAGGCCTACTGCGGCACGATCGCCTACCAGTTCGAGCACCTCTCCAACCACGACCAGCGCACCTGGCTGCGGGACATGGTCGAGACCGGCGCCCATCGCGAGCCGCTCGAGCCCGACGAGAAACGCCGCCTGCTGCAGAGGCTGATCGACGTCTTCGAATTCGAGCGCTTCGTCGAGAAGGCCTATCTGGGGCAGAAGATCTTCACGATCGAGGGGCTCGACGCGGTAGTGCCGATGCTCGACGAGGTCGTCACCCTCGCCCACCGCAACGGGGCCGAGGAGGTCGTCTTCGGCATGGCCCACCGCGGCCGCCTCGCCGTCCTCGCCCACAACCTCGGCCGCTCGGTCGAGTCGATCCTGGCCGAGTTCGAGGGGTCGAAGCAGATCGAGGCGGTCAAGTCACTGGCCGCGATCCCGCACGGCGGCACCGGCGACGTCAAGTACCACTACGGCCACCAGGGCGTCTATGAGACCAGCGCCGGCGAGAAGATCGCCGTCCGGCTCTACCCCAACCCGAGCCACCTCGAGTTCGTCAACCCGGTGGTCGAGGGCGCCACCCGTTTCATCCAGTCCGACTTCGAGGGCCCGAGGATCGCCCACGAGCCGAAACGCGCGGTGCCGGTCCTGCTCCACGGCGACGCCGCCTTCCCCGGCCAGGGCGTCGTCGCCGAGACGCTCAACCTGCGGGCGCTGCGCGGCTACACGACCGGCGGCACGATCCACATCATCCAGAACAACCAGGTGGGCTTCACCACCGACCCCCAGGACGCCCGCTCGACCCCCTACGCGGCCGACATGGCGAAGGGCTTCAACGTGCCGATCATCCATGTCAACGCCGACGACGTCGAGGCCTGCTCGGCGGCGATCCGCCTGGCGATGGCCTTCCGCGAGCGCTGGGAACGCGACATCGTCATCGACGTGATCGGCTACCGCCGCTACGGCCACAACGAGACCGACGAGCCGGCCTACACCCAGCCCCTGATCGCGGCCAAGATCAAGGCCCACAAGCCCGATGGCCGGTGACCGTCA
>CAWIJE010000002.1:0-800280 GCA_963836415.1 uncultured Solirubrobacterales bacterium | reverse complement strand
TTCAAGGCATTTGCTCTGAGCAGAGTGCTGTCTGACGGTTGCCTCCCAGCGCTAAAATGAATAACACACAGCTCCTCCAGAACATCCGCGTCGTCAGCTTCAACCATTACTTAATGGGGCCGCTTGGGGTTTAACTTCTCGCGGACCTCGGCGCAGATGTAATTGCTGTCGAATCTCTCGCGGGAGCTTGGCACCGCCAATGGGGTGGTGCGGGCCGAAATGTCGACGGGCAATCCGTCCTCTTTCTGGCCGCCAACCGTAACAAACGCAGTTTAGCACTCAACCTGAAGTCTAGGGCTGGCATCGAGGTGGCACGCCGCATCCTAAAGAGTGCCGACGTGCTAGCCGAGAATTTCCGACCTGGTGTCATGACGAAATTAGGGCTCGGCTACGAAGAGCTACGCGCCGAAAATCCTGGCCTGATTTACGCCTCGGCGTCGGGCTTCGGCCAAAGCGGTCCTTATGTCAATCGACCAGGTCAAGATTTGCTCATCCAAGCGCTCTCAGGACTCGCTGAAATCACTGGCGATAAGAAAGATCGGGCCAGAGCTGTTGGCGTCTCTGCGGCGGACCACCACGGTGCAACAATTTTAGCTATGGGCATCCTGGCCGCCCTTGTTGCACGGAACAAGACCGGGCGGGGCTGTCGAGTTGATGTCGATCTACTGTCCGCAGCCCTAGACCTTCAAACCGAGTCGCTCACCTGCTATTTTAATGGCCCTAGGCCTACGAACGTGAACCAACCGTTGAACATCGCGAGCTGGTATCATCCGGCTCCTTACGGCATATACGCAACGTTAGATGGGCACATAGTGATATCGCTTTCATCTCTCGATAGCTTGGCCACTGTCTTGGACTTACCGGAGCTAGCAGGTTTCTCGACCGAGGAAGCTTTCACTCAACGAGAACAGATAGCGGCTTTGATCGCCACTGTGCTCAAAAAGCGCACGAATGAAGACTGGCTCAAAGCTCTCGAAGATTCGAAGATCTGGCATGCTCCGGTTAACGATTATGAAGCGGTTAAGGAGAATCCTCAGGTACAGCATAATGAAAGCATCGTAACAATTCCCGGAGCGACAGGTACGCCCATTACACTTGTTCGTCATCCCGTCCGGTACGATGGTGAAGTTCCACCGATTCGTCTGCCTCCGCAGCCGCTTGGCGCGCAAACGGAGCAAATCTTGCGCGAGTACGATTACAGCTCGGACGAAATATCACGATTGATCTCAGAGGGCGTCGTAGCTTGTCAGGCTTCGGTTGAAGACGGCGAATCCAATTTGAAGGAGAAATGAGCATGGAAACTCGTACTCACGAATTAGGAGCCGAGAACGTGCATTCTCGATGGAAGGCCAAGATTGAACCCATTCTCACAATCGAGCCGGGGGACACTGTAAAGATGGTGTGCCGCGATGGGTTCGATGGTCAGGTTAATCCGCCGGTTGGCCCGGAAGATTTGGACACCGGGCTGTATTCTACCATCGACTTCCGACGGATCGCTCCCGTGACAGGGCCGATAGCCGTCAGGGATCCCAGCCGGGCGACACGCTAGAAGTGCGCGTCCGGAATTTATCTCCTTTTGGCACGGGAACTCTTGTCATTTTTCCATCATGGGTCGGCGCCGATATTCTCCTAGCCAATCATCGCTCGGATTTTCCCAAAAGTTGGATCCGCCACTTCGACATGGACAAGGCCGCCCGCGAAGGGTCAATTGAGTTCCATCCTAACGTCCGGATTCCCCTGCGACCGATGCTTGGTATGGTGGCGACCGCTCCAGCGGAAGGAGATTTCCCGACCGGCCCTCCCCGCAATTTTGGCGGCAACCTGGACGTCAAGGACATCGCCGCGGGTTCGACAGTTTATCTTCCCGTATACCAACCTGGAGCGCTCTTTTCAGCCGGGGACGGCCACGCTGTTCAAGGTGATGGTGAGGTTTGCGCAACAAGCATCGAGACGCCGTTGCGAGCGACCCTGGAGTTTCGGTTGCACAAGAACCGCACAATACCTGGACCGCAGGTCGAGACTGAAGGCGAATTCATGACTGTCGCATTTTCCAATTCGCTGGAGGAAGCCTCCCAAATCGCAGTTAGCTACATGGTCGATTATCTGGCGCAACGTCGGGGACTTGATCGTTACGAGGCTTACGCTTTTTTAAGTCTGGCAGGTGATTTGCGCGTCAACCAGATTGTCAACTACCCGCATTTCGGAGTGAGAATGGTTGTCTCGAAATCTCTATTTAACTCGTGGGGATGGTAGTGTTGATTTTTGGTTCGATCACCGCAATTGGGGTTTCACCCATGTCTCATCGCCGACCCACACAGCACAGTTGCGTGGTGAGCAAGACAGGAGTTTCCAGATAATCGGTGGGACCATTGCGGAGCAAATTAATGGCATCGACAAAGATTACCGGCAGTAATCTCCAGCGATCTCTCTGTCAACTCGCCTCAGCGCCCCTATTGGTTCTTTGTTCCGATTTAACAAGGCTATTCACTTTCCGGCCGCACCTTACTAAGCTCTCCGCGGGGCGTCGCACGATTCTCGGATCACCATTCGAGCAAGAAGATTAGTGCTCATCGGCACAGCCTCTCCGGCAATGGACGCCACGATGTGATCGGCCGCCAGGCAACCGATATCAAACGCCGGCATTTTTACGGTCGTCAAGGGCGGATCGGTATGCGCCGAAATTTCAATGTCATCGAAGCCGGTAATCGAAAGATCCTTGGGAACCAGCAAACCCAGCGCCTTGCTCTCCGCGAGAGCGCCAAGCGCCAGGGCATCCGACGTGCAGAGGACTGCTGTGACTGCTGGATGGCTCGCCATCAATTTTCGCAGTCCCGCTCGACCGCTCGCCACAGAGTAAGTCACTTTGACGGTGCGGCTCTCCCCAAGACGGATTCCCCCCTCCTTCAATGCTTTCAGCGCTCCGTTGCATCGTGCCCGGGTCCGGTCATTGGTCTTGGCCTCGTCCGTGATAATTCCAAACTCACGGTGACCTAGCCCGAAAAGATATTGGGTCATTCGATACATGACCTCGGCGTTGTCGATGCCGACTGCCGGAATCCCATGACTTGACTTGCAGACATAGGTCGTTACTAAGGATGCATCGTGCCGCTTGGCCAGAGTACTTATTCGAGGAGAAAAAGCGTCGCCGACCAACACGACGCCGTCGACACCTCGGTCGAGAAGAACTCTGATTTCCTGAAGCTCCTTTTCGGGTTCGTATTCGGAATTCGCAACCAGGAGGGTGTAGCCATGTTCCCGGAGCCGGCCCTGCAGTGCCCCAATTCCATCGGCAAAAATCGCCACCCCGAGCGTTGGAACCACTGCGCCGATCGTCCTGCTCCTTCGCGATTTCAAAGCTCTCGCTGCCGCATCTGGGGTAAAGCCGAGCGAGGCAATCGCTCGTTGCACCTTTGCCTGAATCGTTGGCCGTACGATCTTCGGATTATTTAGCACCCGGGACACGGTTGCAGGTGAAACGCCAGCAGCACGCGCGACGTCCTTCAGTTTGGGCCGTCCCAGTGATCCTTTAATCGTCGTTTTCGGCATTCCTCTCGACTCCGCAGCGCTTATTCTGTTTCCTTTCGCAAATCGACAAATGCGCCTCTCATCGCTTAGCCTTCCAACTTCCTCAATTCTCGCAGGTCGGCTCTGACGCATACCGCAGCCTGCATCGACAAACCCGATGGGGGAATTCCTGATTTCGTTTTGAGCCCACGGTGCCTCCAGGGTGGTCCATCCGCGCGGATTTTTCGCTATCCTTGCTCCTATCAGACAACTGCCATTCGGGTTGGAACATCGCGCAACCGGCCTGGATGCACCACCTTGCACAGAGCCTCCGCGAAGTAAAAATCTCCAAAGAGAACGGCGCTATCGATCCCCTGATGGTGCGGCTTTGAATAGCATCCATGCTTGAGGATGCCGCGATGCTCCTCGTATCGCGCGAGGTAGTCGCGACAAAGACATTCCAGCATGGCGTGCGCTCGTCGTGACCAGACCTCTCCCGTTGCTGGGTCCGGGTGAAGCGCGGCCAGATCAAGGAGAGCGGATGAGACAATCGCCGCCGCCGAGGAGTCGCGAGGGGCGCTGGGGATCGCTGGATCATCAAAGTCCCACCAAGGGACGAGGTCGTTACCCAAGCGTTGCAGATACTTATCCGCCAATCGTTCAGCGAGCGTCAAATACTCATGGACTCCTGTCGCGCCCGCTGTGGCGACGTATCCGTAGATTGCCCAGGCTTGGCCACGCGACCAGGTAGAGTTGTTGCTCCAGCCTTGAAAAGTGAACCCGCGGCGGCGAGTGCCGCCAGGCAGTTCATATTCGACAGCATGAAACGTTGAATAGTCCTCACGAACGAAAGAGCCACGCGTCATGACTGCATGCGCTTCCGCGGCGTTGAGAAAGCTTCCATCCTTGGCCTGCTTTGCCGCCCAATAAAGGAGAGGGATGTTAGCCATTGTATCAATGGCCGAACTGCTGCGAGCCTGTGGATCGTCAAGTGGCCCCCATGCCGCGATATACGCGCCACGACGGGTGGGCACCAGTCGGCGACGGAGATGGTCGGCTGCCACCAGAGCAAGGTCAGCCATCCACTGCTCTCCGCAGATACGGTGTGCCGGCACTGCGCTGCTCCAGAAGATGAAACCGATATCATGAGTATTGGGATCGATGGCCCGTGGAGCGATCAGACGCATTCTCTCGATCGCGAGATCAAGGAACTTCTTCTCTTTGGTGTGCAAGTATCCAACCAATAAGAGGCCGGCCCAGAACCCGCAGAACCAGTTGCCATGGGTCCATCCTGAGGATGAATATCCCGCAGAGACCGACGCCGGCATGGTCAGCCAGCGGCCATCAGATTCCGTAATGTATGGAAAGGACGTCCCGAGTCTCCAATCATCTTCCACTGTCTTGGTTGCGATTAGGTCCAGGGCTTCAGCCAGCAGTTCGTTTGGCATAGGATCTACATTCTCTTTTACGGCGAGAATCCTTGACTCGCTCCCCTCCGATTGATTAAAAAATCTTAGCCTTGAAATCGATTTCAGAAAAGCCCGGAGTGAAGACCTCGCTGCTCGACGGCATGAAGGTAGTTAGCTTTTGCCACTACCTGCAGGGTCCGGCGGCCATGCAGTATTTGGCCGATATGGGCGCGGAGGTGATTAAGATAGAACCGCCGAATGGAGCCTTCGAACGGCATTGGGCAGGAGCAGACCGGGCCGCCGTCGGCTCTGTCAGCGCATTTTTTCTCTGCGCCAATCGCAACGTTCGCAGCCTGGCGATCGATCTTAAGCGTCGTGAGGCTGCCGAGGTCGTTTTCAGGCTAATAGAACAGAGCCATGTCTTAGCCGAAAACTTTCGTCCACTCACGCTTGATAGGCTCGGCTTCGGCTACCAGGCAGTTCGGCAGCGAAAACCAGACATCATCTATGCGTCAGCCTCTGGATTCGGCTCCAGTGGCCCATTTTCTAACCGCCCCGGACAAGATTTGCTGGTCCAGGCCATGTCCGGCCTAGCCCGGGCAGGAGTCAGAGGTGAAGATCCGGTGCCGGTGGGCTGCGCAGCGGTGGACCAGCACGGAGCCGCGCTGATGGCCCTGGCGATTGCCGGGGCTTACGCACGGTGGCTCAAGAGCGGTGAAGGAACCCGCATTGAAGCGACATTATTGGGAGCCGCGATCGACCTCCAGACGGAGTCGATTGTCACCTATCTCGCCAGTGGAGTCGGACCGAAGGGACTTCAGCGCGACTCCCATCTGGCGACTTGGTTCCATGCTGCTCCCTATGGAATCTACAAAGCAAAGATTGTCAGGTAGCTTTGTCGCTGACTGACGTTGGCGCTCTTGCTGTAGCCCTCGAGAGCTCGATGATTAAGGCGTTCGTCGGACGCAATGCCTACCTGGAGCGTGACGCTCTTGCTCAGGCAGTGGCTGCCGAGATATCGACTCGAACCTACACCGAGCTAGCTGCGGCATTTGATGCCAAAGGCATCTGGTATGCGCGCGTCGATGACTACGACGATCTGATGGAGAATCCTCAAGCTCGGCACAACGGCAGCTTCTGCACCGTACCCGTCAACGGAGAAACCGCCACCCTCGTTAGCCACCCGGTTCGGTATGACGGCGAGGTGCCGCCGTTTCGCGGCTTTGCACTCGCTCCGGGGTCGGACTCTCGCGCGATCCTCGCCGATGCTGGATTTTCTTCGCAACGAGGTCACTGAGCTCATTCGCGATAAGGTCGTTTTCGAACCGGAAGGAGTGTCATGAGCGCCGAGAGAAACAGCTTCTTTGTGCGCGTTGGCGATGAGGTTGAGTTTTCCAAGACCGTCGGTGAAACCGATGTCTATCTCTTTGCCGGAATTACCGGCGATTTTTCACCCAATCACGTGAACGAACACCTGATGAGTCGATCGAAGTATAAACGCCGGGTTGCTCACGGCGCACTCCTGGTTGGGTTTATGTCAACGGGATCGACGCGCCTGATCGAGACCTACGGCGGATCCGCGCGCGGCAAGGCCACCGCCGTCTCGCTTGGATATGACCGGGTTCGCTTCATCGCTCCGGTCTTTATGGGCGACACCATCACCGTTCGATACCGGATCACGCCGAGTCGAACCGGAGCGCGATCGTTCTTACGGCGCGGTGGTCGTGACTAACCAGCATGATAGTCAGGTTGCAGTTGCCGAAAATATTCTGAAATGGGTGCCTATCGACTTGGTGGAAGGTGCAGAATCGGAGGAGCCGCGGACTCCAGATAGGCCCGGATGAATCCGCAGAAGGAGAATTACCCGTTCCCAAAACATAAAGGAGAACCATGAAGCCAGTATCTCAGACATCGATTCGGATTCACGCGATCAAGCTGTTTTGTGCCGCAGGCTTAGCGATCATCGCGGCCCAACAACCAGCCGTCGCCCAAAGCCAGAAAACTATCGCCGTCGCTGTCAAAGTGGCGGGCGACCCTTGGTGGGCTCGATTACAGGAAGGGCCTTAAGGAATTTAACCAAGCTCACCCGGATCTACACATTTTCATGCAGGGTGTCTCGCAATCCGACGGTGCGCTGCAGGCCCAGCTCATTGAGGACTTGATTGCGCAGAAGCCGAACGTCATCGGAATAGTGCCGATCTCGCCGCAGACGCTCGAGCCCGTGATCGCTAAGGCTCGAGCCGCTCGCTATTAAAGGTAGTAAGTGCACGAGGGCGAAACCCAGCCGACTAAAGATTTTGACGTCGAAGCCTTCGACAATGCCGCCTACGGCCGGCACCTAATGGATCAATTAGCTCAGCAGTATATGTGAGGAAGGCAATTCGGTGTCTTTGTCGGCAAGTTAACCAACGTGTCCCATAACCAATGGGTCAACTAGGCTGTCAAGTATCAAAATGGACGCGGTGCATCGGAGCGAGAGGACGCTTCGGCTCTTGGGTTCTGGCTGGGGCCGCGTCGTCGGTGTGTGCGCGGTCTGCTGCGCGATTCTCGGTCTCTGCGCTCCTGCTCAGGCCGCCGTCAAGCGCACGGGCACCCTCCATGCCGTCGTCGCCGAGAACCTGGACAGCGGCCGGTCCACGACGCGGTACACGCTGCAGTCCGGGGGGGAGTCGACCGTGGTGGTGCCGACCGAGCTCGCGGCGCGGTCGGGGGACCGGGTCGCGGTCACCGGAGCGGTGCGTGACGATCGGCTCGTGGGCACGGTCGAGGCGACCTCCCCGAGCACTCAGGCGGAGGTCGCGCCGGGCCCGCGCAAGACCGCCGTCGTCCTCTTCACCTTCGCCGGGGAATCGGCCGCTCCCTGGAGCCCGGAAGAAATCCGCTCGAAGGTGTTCACCGGCGCGAGCTCCGTCGATGCCTTCTACAGGGAGGAGTCCTACGGGAAGGTCTCCCTGACCGGGAAGATCAAAGCCGACGGGGACGTGTTCGGCTGGCTTCACATCAACGCGCCCACGGCCGGCTGTTCATACGGCGATTGGAGGCTCGCCGCCGACGACGCCGCGGCGTCGGCCGGGATAGACCTGAGCGGCTACGACCACCTCATGTACATGTTCCCGCGCCAGCTCAGCTGCACCTGGGAGGGCGTCGAGGGGGTCGCCGCCAACGGGATCATGCTCAACGGAAACCAGAGCGTCCAGGTGATCGCCCACGAGCTGGGGCACAGCCTCGGCCTCCAGCACGCCGGCAGCTGGACCTGCACTTCGGGCGGGGTCCGAGTTCAGATCAGCGACGACTGCACGATGACCCAGTACGGGGATCCCTTCGACATCATGGGCAACATCGCGGCCCGCCACAGCAACGGCTACGGGCTCGAGAAGCTCGGCTTCCTCGCTCCCGAAAACATCAGGACGATCAACGCCTCGGGGGTGTACTCACTGCACTCGGCGCTGCACCCGACGAGCGAACCGACGGTGCTGCGAATCCGCCGCAAGACGAACATCTACGGCGAAACGTCCTACTACTACCTCGAGGTGAGGGAGGGCGGCGGCATCTTCGAGAACGTCAGCGATGCCACCACCACCGGCGTCTCGATCCGGGTCACGGGAGAGTCCTACACACCGGAGACGCTGCTGATCGACGCCAACCCCGCTACCGCGACCTTCCAGGACGCGCCGCTCGCTGTCGGTGAGACCTTCGAGGGTGGGCCTGTGAGAGTCACGACGCAGTCCGCGGGCGGGGGAGCTGCGTCGGTCTCGATCACGCTCGACGAAGCGCCGCCCACTCAGCCGACCGGCCTGACGGCGACCGCAGGCCCCGGCGGGGTGGACCTGGCATGGCAGGCCGGCGGCGACAACTTCGGCATCGATCGCTATGTGGTCCTGCGCGACGGCGGCGAGATCGGATATTCCGCCGCCGGCCAATTTCATGACTCCGCCGCCACGGTGGGCAACCACACGTACCGGGTCATCGCCGAGGACGAAGTCGGCAACCGCAGCCTCGCCTCGTCGCCCGCGACGGCGACGGTCGAGCGCGACGAAGAGCCACCGACCGCTCCGTCCGAGCTCACCGCGACCCCCGAAATCGACGGGGTGTCGCTGGAGTGGGAAAGGAGCGAGGACGACTTCGCCGTCGAACGCTACGTCGTCTTCCGCGACGGCAGCGAGATCACGACCACCACGCACGACGAATTCACCGACTCCTCAGCCGACGCGGGAGATCACACCTACGTCCTCTACGCCGAAGACCCGGCGGAAAACAAAAGCGACGCTTCCGAGCCCGCGACGGCCACGCTGGCAGAGAGGGAGGGTCCCTACTGCGAAAGCGGCACCTGCACGGTCAGCTTCTGGCACACGGGTGCCCTGTCCACCTGGACCGTGCCGCCGGGCGTCAACCAGGCCCGGTTCACGGTCGAAGGCGCGGAGGGCGGAGGCGAGCATCCCGCCGCCCGCTCTCTCGGCGCCCGCTCGGTGGCGACGATCGCCTCACTGAGCCCCGGGGAGCAGTTTGCGGTCAGCGTCGGCGGCGCGGGCAGCTCCTATGCCGATGGAGGCGCCGGTGGCTTCGGCGGGGGAGGCGAAGGGACGCTGGGGGCGGGCGGCGGCGGCTACAGCTCGGTCAGTCGCGGCCCGACGCCGACGCTGCTCGCCGGCGGTGGCGGCGGCATCGGCCTGGCGGGCTTCAACGCGAGCACCGGTGAGGAGCCCGGTGGAGGAAGCGGCGGCAGCGGCGGGGAAGGCACACCGGGGTCCTCGGGCACCATCACGCTCTCACAGGAGGCGACCCTGGGCGGGGGGGGCGGCGGCGGATCGGGCGATGGAGGAGGTCAGGGCGGTGGCGGAGGCACGGTGGTCGGAGCCAGCGCCTGCCCGGAGGGCCTCACTCCTGACGCCCCGGGTGCCGCGGGCGCCAGCCTCGCGGGCGGCGGCGGCGCCCGGGGCGCGGGCGGCGGCGGCGGAGGCGGCTATGTCGGCGGCGGCCAGGGCGGTGGCGGAGCCGGTGACCTGTGCGGGGGCATGGCGGGGGCGGGCGGCGGCGGCGGTGGCTCCAGCTTCGCCACGGCCGGGGTTTCGGCGACCTTCACCGAGGCGTTTCGGCGCGGCTTCGGACGGGTCAAGATCTCCTACCCGAGCCCGGTCACCGCGACCGAACACAACTACATCACCGGGCCCGGAGAGACGCTGGTCGTGCCTGCCGCCGAGGGCGCGCTGGTGGGCGCTGCGGGCCCCGACGGCCTGCCGCTCACAATCAGCCTGCTCGTCCCGCCGCCCTTCGGCTCCGTCGATCTGGAGAGCGATGGGTCGTTCACCTACACGCCCCCGCCCGGCCATCTCGGCGGCGACTACTTCGACTTCCTGGTCACGGACCCCGCCGGCAGCAACGCGGCCGGTCGGGTCGTCGTGGAGATCGCCGCGCCACCGTCGGCATCGATCTCGACCCCGGCAACCGGCGGCTCATATGTGGTCGGGCAGTCGGTGCCGACGGCTTTCACATGCACGGAGGGAGAAGGCGGCACGGGGCTGGCCTCCTGCAACGACTCGAGCGGCAAGAAAACGACGAGCGGGGGTGCCGGCCACCTCGATACCTCCACGGTGGGGAGCCACGCCTACACGGTGGTCGCGGTCTCGAGCGACGGGCTGACCGCGAGCGCGTCGATCGACTACACGGTGGCGGCGGCGCCGAAACCGCCTGACGAACCCGAACAGCCACCCGAGGAGCCCAAAAAACCGCCCGTCGGCCCGGAAGAACCGCCCCGGCCGCCCGTCGGGCCGCCGCCGAAGACGGAACTATCCCTCAGCCTCGAGGAGAGCTCGCTGCGCGATCTGATTCGGACCGGCAAGCTCGCCGTCGCGACGCGGGTCAGCGAGGCGACGAAGGTCGCTCTGGTCGGCAGAGCGAAGCTCAGGGTTCGCGTCCACCGCCACCTGCAGACGAAGCTCGTCGCGGTGTTCGCGAGGAAGTCGGTGGCCTTCGCGGGGCCGGGCGAGCGGGAGGTCACGCTCGGGTTGACGCGTCAGGGGCGTGAGGCGCTTCGTGGTCTGTCCACGGTCAGGTTGGCGATTGACGGCAGTGCGACGGGCGGGGCCGGTGGGGTGGCGAGCAGCATGGTCGCGGTGACCCTGCCGCGGTGATCCTCAGCACCGCGTCTGGGAGTGGCGCGGTGTCGGGACTCGCGGCTGGCAACCGCCGGGCCAAAGACGGCTCGATCGAGGTCGCCTCCGACCCCCTCGGGTCAGGCTCCTTGCTCCAGTATGGATCCCACGATGACCAGGCTCAAAACGAACATTCCCCTGCTGCTCCTCACAACGCTTGCCCTGCTCGCCGCCCACGTCGGCTCGGCTTCCGCCGCCTGGCCGGGAGCCAACGGCAGCCTCGTCTTCGCCGGCTATGACCCGGGCGGCGAAGAAACCTCGAGCGCCTCCAGCCTCGGCATCTACTCGGCCCCGCTCGAAGGCGGCCGCGAGGATCTGCGCCCGCTATCGCCCCTCGATACCGATACCGAGCCCGCGGTCTCGCCCGACGGCCGCAGCATCGCCTTCCTGCGCACCACCGGCGCCGCGCGGCCCGGCAGCATCCCGACCGCGGCGATCTACACGATGTCCCTCGACGGCTCCGCCCAGAGGGCCGTCACCGACGGCAGCGGTCGCGACATCGACCCGACCTTCTCGGCCTCGGGCAAGCAGATCTTCTTCTCCCGCCTCTCTGGCGGCCAGCACATCTACTCGGTGTCCAGCAGCGGCGGCGCGCCCCGCCAGATCACCAGCGCGGGCGCCGACACGGAGCCCGTAGCTTCGCCGAACGGCCGCCTGATCGCCTTCGTCCGCCGGCAGGAAGGCCCCCGCCGCCAGCACATCTTCGTCGCCCGTCCCAGCGGCGCGCATGCGGTCGACATCACCCCGCGGCTCGGCTCCGATTCCACGCACTACGCGTCCGATCCCGACTTCAGCCCCGATGGGCGCCAGATCGCCTTTGTCGAGAACGACAGTCTTCTGGTCACGGTCAGGCCCAACGGCAGCTTCCGTCGGGTCCTCACCCACCGCGCCCCCGAGGGCTCTCGCTATCGGCACCCCGCCTACTCGCCCGACGGCCGCTTCCTGATCTTCGCCAAGATCGACTCCGACACCGGCCGCTCCAGCCTCCTCCGGCTCCATCTCAAGCGCCACCGCTTCGCGCCGAACCCGCTGACCCGGCCTCACCTCTCGATTCAGGCCGCGGTCTGGTCGCCGGTCCGCTGAGCGTCACGCCTCTGCACCTGTTCCGCGGAATGGAACCACCGCCCGAGAGTCCATCGGTCGGGGAGCAAGGCCAAGCCAAGAGGAGGGCCGCGCCGCGGCCGTTGACCCGGCCGTCCGATGTCGACCCGAGTCAGGCCCCCGAGCCGTCGTCTTCCGGTCCCCGCCCATCCGGAGCCGGGGGAAGTTCATGGGGGGCGACGTTCCGCTTCAGGTACAGCGCCATAAGCCCCACCGCGACGGCAATTGGAATGAGGGCGAGCAGGAGCTGGGGCATTTGTGAGAAGAGTCAGTGGCCAAGACCCGGTGGCGGCAGGCGGGTGGAAGGATCTGCCGGCGAATGCGCGGCGGTCGCGAAAAGATCATCGAGAGATCCGCGGAGCTCGCGCGGGTGCGGGAGAGGCTCCGACTTGCCCGGAAAGGGCGTGGGGGCTTCGTCTTGATCGCGGCCGGCGCCGGGACGGGCAAGACGGCGCTCCTCGCGGAGGCCCTCGACTCGGCCCGCCGTCGGCGCTTCCGGGTTCTGAGCACCCGGGCGCCACGATCCGCCGCGGAGGCCGGCGAAGGCGCTGTCGCCTCGCAGCTGCGGGAGGCGAGTGGAGGGACCGGCAAGGGGGGAGATCTCCACAGCCTTCTGGCTGAGCTCGCCGCGGCAGGGCCGGTAGCGGTGGCGATCGATGACGCCCACCGCTGCGACCCCGAGACGCTGCGAGAACTGCTCGCCGCAGCTCCTAGGCTAGAGGGCCTGCCGGTCGTGGTGCTGCTCGCGGCGCGAGTGGGGGAGCCGGGCAGATCGAGCCTGCTCGACGAGTTCGCGGCCGAGTCGAACGCGGAGACGATCTCGCCGGGAGCGCTCTCGGAGGACGCCGTGAGCGAGGTGCTCGAGCGAGCCTTTGGCGCGACTCCGGCGGCAGGCTTCACGCAGGCCGCGTGGGAGTGGAGCGGCGGCAATCCGGCTCTGGTGACCGAGCTGGCCGCGGCGCTGGCGGTCGCCGGGGTCGAGCCGGTGGACGGCGCGGCCGAGCGAATTCACGGCGTCGTCCCAGACGCGGTGATCAAGGACCTGGCTCTGCGCATCGCCGGCCTCGACTCGGCGGCGCAGGCGCTGGCGGCGGCCCTCGCCCTGCTCGGCGACCGGGCCGAGCTCGCCCTCGCCGCGCGGCTCGCCGGGCTCGCCGAGGACGAGGCACGCGACGCAGCAGACGAACTGACCCGGGCCGAGATCCTCCTTCCGGGTCCGCCGCCCACCTTCGCCCAGCCGCTCCTCGCGGCCGCCGCCTACGAGGCGATTCCGGACGCTCGCCGGCGGGGCCAGCACCGCCGTGCCGCGGAGCTGCTCACCGAGTGGGGCGCCGCCCCGGAGGCGGTCGTCCCGCACCTCGTGCGCAGCGATGCGGGCGCCGACCCCGCCGCGGTCGAGCTGCTGCGACGAGCGGCGGCGCGGGAGATCGATCGTGGCGCGCCGGTCGAGGCGGCGCGGTTGCTGCGGCGGGCGCTGGCCGAGCCGCCACCACGGTCGGAGCGCTTCGCGACGCTGCTCGAGTCGGCCGCTGCCGAGGACCTCGCAAGCCGCGCCGACTTCGGCGAGGAGCGGTTGCGGGAAGCGCTCCTGCTCGCCCCCGACGGGTCGGCGCGGGCCCGGGTCGCGAATACGCTCTCCCTGGTCCTCACCCGCCGCGGACAGCTCGAGGTCGCCTCCGACACCGCCCGCCGCGAGCTCGAGCTGGCCCGTGGCGCGGGTGCCGACGAGCGCTCGCTGCTCGAGCTGGAGGTCCAGCTCTGCCTCTCGCTGCAGCTCGGCGGCGCCGGAGCAGGGCGCGAGGTCGACGAACGGCTGGAGCGTCTGGCGCCGGGCCTGATGGGCGCGGCGACGCCGGTCGAGCGGACCGGGCTCGCGACCCTCGCCTTCCGCCGCATGGCGCGGGCAGAGCCGGCCGCCGAGGCGATCGCGCCGGCGCTCCGTGCGCTCGAGGCCGGCATGCTCGGCGATCCCGGGGCAGAGGCGGGCCCGGCCGGGATGGCGGTCGGCGTGCTCGTCCACTGCGAGGCGGTGCCCGAGGCCGAGCTCTGGATCGAGCGGAGCCTCGTCCGGGCGCGCGAGCGCGGCGCCGACTTCGGCCTCGGGGTCGGCAACTTCATCGGCGCACTGCTTGCCTTCCGCCGTGGCGACCTGGCGAAGGCCCGCGCCTTCGCCGAGGCGTCGGCGGCGGCGACCAGTGACCATGACGCCCCCTGGGTCGACTCGATCCTGCTCGCGGTGGCGACGGACATCAGCCTCTCCGGCGGCGAAGAAGACGTCGCTGCCGCCGCGCTCGCCGAGCGCGGGCTCGACGGCGAGCTGCCGCCGCTGGCGACCTACTCGACTCTGCTCGAGAGCCGCGGCAGGCTGCGCCGGCGTCGTGGCGAGGCCGAGGCGGGGCGGGCCGACCTCGAGGCAGCCGGCCGCCGCTTCGCCGAGTCGGGCATCGCCTGCCCCGGCTACACGAGCTGGCGCTCGAGCCTGGCGCTCGCGATCGACGCGGCCGGCGAGCGCGAGCGAGCGGAGGAACTGATCGCGGAGGAGCTGGCGCTGGCCCGACGCTTCGGGGTCCCACGCCCGCTCGGGATCGTCCAGCAGGCGCAGGGCCTGCTCGCCGGTGGCGACGAGGGGATCGAGATGCTGGGCGAAGCGGTGACGACGCTGTCGGACTCCGGGGCCGAGCTCGAGAACGCCCGCGCCCTGGTCGAGCTCGGCGCGGCGCTGCGCCGCTCGGGCCGCCGCGGCGACGCCCGTGGGCCGCTACGCGCCGGCCTCGAGCGAGCCGAGTCCTGCGGCGCGGGGCCGTTGGCGGCTCGTGCCCGCGAAGAGCTCCGCGCCTCTGGAGCGCGGCCGCGGCCACCCGCTGCCGCCGCGGCCGGGGCGCTGACCCCCTCGGAGGAGCGGATCTGCCGCCTGGCCGCCGGCGGCAACTCGAACCCGGCTATCGCCAAGCAGCTCTTCGTCACCCGGGCGACGGTCGAATCGCACCTACATTCGTCCTATCGCAAGCTCGGAATCGCTTCCCGTAAGGAGATCGCCGCGGCCCTCGCCGAAGTTCAATGACCTCATTGATGCAAGCCCCGCCGCTCGCCAGCACAATCCCCTCGACTCGGCCGAACGACTAGAAGGGGAGACGACATGAAGGTTCCGGTTCGCGGTGCTTTGCCGGGCGCGGTGGCGCTGCTGGCCCTGTGCCTGGTGCCGGGTGTCGCCCAGGCGTCGGGCACCTTCTACGCCCGCGGGGGCGGCGGCAACGGCGGGGCCAGTTGCGCTTCGGGTGATGAATGCCCGCTGCCGGAAGCGGTGAAAAAAGCCAACGAAGCCGGTGACGGCAGCGAGATCGTGCTGGTCCCCGGCCCCGACTTCACTCCGAACAAAGAACTCACGGTCGACGGGAAAATACTGATCGGCGGCGAGGCCGGCTCCCCGCGGCCCAGGATCGTCGGCCCTGAAGGCGTCGAGGTGGCGCTGCGCCTGCAGGACGGCGAGATCCACGACGCCGACGTCGTCGCCGGGGCGGACAGCGCGGCGTTGCGCCTGTTGGACGCGGGCGCGGAACGGGTCACCGCCACCTCGACAAGTCCGGGCGAGCCCGCCTGCGAACTGGAAGAGGTCGCCGGCCTCTTCGACAGCGTCTGCCATGCCGCCGCCGGCGCCGCCCTCGTCGCCTATGGCTTCGGCTTCGTGGCGCGGAACGTCGACGCGATCGGCGGGCGAAACGGGATCGTGGTCGCCGGCGAAACGGGGATCGGCAACCGCTTCGAAGCCTGGGACACGATCGCGGTCGGTGGCCCCGGCTTCAGCGACCTCGCCGCTGACACCCCTGACGACAAACACGTCGGCAAAATATCGATGCACGGGTCCGCCTACGACTCGATCGACGAAGGCGCGCACCCGGGAGCGGTGTCGATCACGCCGCCGGGCGCGCAGTTTGGCGTCACCGCGGCCCCGCAGTTCGTCGACCCGGTCGCCGGCGACTTCCACGAGCTGCCGAGCTCGCCGACGGTCGACGCCGGCGAAACGTTCGAAAAACAGAGCGCGCTCGACCTCGACCGCAACCCGCGCGCTCTGACCGCCCACCCGGTCTGCGGCGGCTCGACGGCCGGCCAGATCGACATCGGCGCCTACGAGTACGTGGCGCCGCCGCCGGACTGCTCGCCCCCGTTCTCATCCGTCCCGCCGCCGGCCCCGAGCACGAGGTTGAAGAAAGCGAAGATCGACTCCGGCAAGGGCACGGCGAGCTTCACCTTCACCGGCGAGGGCGTGATCTCCGGCTTCGCCTGCGAGCTGGTGCGGCCCGCGCCGAAAGGCGCCAGGCCCTCGAAAGGTGCGAAGCGGGGCAAACCGAAGTTCACACCCTGTAAATCGCCGAAGACCTATAGCCACCTCGTCCCCGGCGCCTACACCTTCAAGGTCGAGGCGACCGGCGCCGGCGGCGCCGACCAGACCCCCGCGGTGCGCAAATTCAGGGTCGATCGATGATGGGGGCACCGACCTGCCGCTCGCGTCTCCGCCCCTGCCTCGCGGCGCTTGCGCTGCTCCTCTGCGGAGGTGCGCTCGCCGCGGTCCCCGCCGGCGCCGCGGTCGTCAGCGTCGGCCCCGAACTGAAAAGCCTCACCGTCGGCGCCCACAACGTCGAATGCACCTCCGCGGCCGGTTGCCTGCTGGCGCAGAAGACGCCCAGCTACACCTCGCCGGTGACGGGGATGGTCGTCGGCTGGCGGGTCAAAGGCTCGTCGGGGACCCTGACCCTCGAGCTGCTGAAAGGCAACGAAGGCGTCCTTGGCGCCGCCGCCGCGCCCGCGGAATCGGGCAAAACGCTCCCCGCCCACATGCCGGTCGAGGCGGGCGAGCGCTTCGGGATCTTCATCCCGAAAGTCACCGGCACAAACCTCGGTTGGGCTGAAGAGGCGGGCTCGACCTTCTCGACCTGGTCGCCGGCGCTCACGCCCGGAGAAGCCCGGGCCCCGACGCAAAACACGCCCGACGTCGAACTGGCATTCAACGTCCTCGTCCAGCCGCCGCCGAGGATCACCGGGGTCAGCCCGTCCTCCGGGCCGGTGGAAGAGACGGACACGGTGACGATCACCGGCCACGACTTCATCGGCGTCGAAGACGTCTCGTTCGGGGCCGACTCCGCCAAATACGAAGTCCTCTCGGAAACGACGATCGTCGCCCGGACCTCCAGCAACCTCGCCAGCTCCGTGCCGGTCACGATCACCACCCGGGCCGGCACCGTCAGCGTGCCGGAGCTCTTCACCTTCGAAGCCGGGGGCGGCCCGACCTTCCCCGTGATCCCGCCGGTCGTGATCCCGGACATCCCGCCGGTCGTGATCCCGGACCTCACTTTCCCCGAAGAGGTCGAATGCCACGTGCCCAAGCTGAAGGGCAAGACGCTCAAGCAGGCGAAGCCCCTCCTCACCGCGGCCCACTGCGCGCTTGGCAGGGTGACGAAGCGCAGAGGGGTCAAGGCAAAGCGCGCGAGAGTGGTCAGCGAGCTGCCGCCGCCCGGCGCTCATGCCCCGGAGAACGCGGGCGTCCAGGTGCGTCTCGGCTGAGGGTCTGTCAGGTCGCCCGACAGCGGCGCAGCCCGGAGCGGCCGGGTGGATCGGCGACGTCGTAGGGCGGCATCACGCAGAATCGCTTGATCGCCGCCCTGCCGTGCAATCCCGTCGGTCCGGTGGCGCGCACGCGCAGGACGTGACGGCCGCGGCTCGCCCAGTAGCGCAGCGGTGAGCGACAGGGGCGGTACCGACCTCCGTCGCGCTTGCATTCGAACCCCTTGACCCGGTGCGGCGAGTAGAAGCGGAAGCCGGCGTGGGCCCGCCGGCCGCGCGGGAAGCTGTATTTCGAGAAGTAGTCGCTGAACATCAGGTTCGTGTGGGGTCGGCGGACCGCCTTGCGGGTCTTGCCACGGACGCCGCGCCCGGCGGGCTCCGCAAACGGATCGGTGGAGGTGAAGATCTGCCCGTCGGACCCGACCGCGAGGCAGAGGGAGGGCGAGGCGCAGGACGCCGCGAAGAGCGCATTGAACGGCTTGCGCCCAGACCCTGGCTTGGGGTAGGGGATCAGGTTCTCGAGGGCCCAGGCGCCGGTCCCCCCGGTCGGATCGGCGGAGGTGAGGACGTCGCCGTTGTTGTCGACCGCCAGGCAGCGGCTCGCGCTCGGGCACGAGAGGCCGGTGATCAGCACCGAGCCGCCGGCGTTCGCCTCCTGCCAGGACGCAGGGGCGGCGGGATTGCTCGAGGCGAGGATGTTGCCGCCGAGGTTGCCGGCGGCGCAGAGCACGGTCGAGACGCAATCGAGGCCTTCGAGGTCACCCGCTCCGCCCGGCGTGCCGAGGTCCTTCCAAGCGGCAGCGCCGCCGCCGGGGTCAGCCGAGAAGAAGATCCGTCCCTGGCCGGCGACCGCGACGCAGAAGCTGGGCGTGCCGCAGGAGACGCTGCGGAGATCGAGCGAGTTGCCGAGCTCGAATGCCTGCCAGTGACCCGCGCTCGGGTTGGTCGAGGTGATGACCTCGCCGCTGAAGCCGGAGCCGCCACCGGAGACCGCGGCGCAAAACGAGGGCGAGGGACAGGAGACCGAGGTCAGGTGCATCGTCTTGCGGCCGTCTTCGACGGCAGTCATCTTCCATGCGTCGGCACCACCGCTCGGAGCGGTCGAGGAATAGACGAAGCCTTCTTTGCTGACCGCGACGCAGAGACGCTCCGAGGCACACGAGATTCCCACGAGGCGGCCGTTGGCTTCCACGCAGCCGGGCTCTCCCTCGACGCAGCTCTTTCCCTGGCCGGTTCCAGCGGAAGGATTGACCACATGCCATTTGTCGATGCCACCGGTCGGGTCCCGGGAGAAGGCGAGCGTGTCGGACGGCCCGACCGCGACGCAGAAGGACGGCGACGGACACGACACGCCGTTGAGCTGTTCGCTCCGCGGCGTCCCGTCGCCGTCCACGTAGCTCGGCGGCAACTGCGTTTTCGTCCATCGCCCTGCGGCTCTGGCGGGTGCGCCGAGGACCGAGGCAAAGGAGATCAGACAGCAGAGAAGGCCGAGTGTGAGGTGGGTCGATCTGCCAGTCATTTCATCCGCCGCCGCAGGCGGATGGTAGGTCGTTTCAGTGCTTCCGGGGGACTACCCGGAAGCGGAATCGCGCCGCCGAGGGGTCGGCGTTGCCGGCGGCGTCGATCGCGGTGACACGGAAGGTGTGGGCGCCGATCGCGGCGGTGTAGGCGCGGGGAGAGGTGCATCGCGTCGCCGGGCGGCCGTCGAGCCGGCAGACGAAGCTGCCCCCGCTCTCGCTCGAGGAGAAGCGGAGCACGACACGGTGCCGGCCGCCGCGGCCGGCCTCGATCCGGTTCTTCAGCCCGGCGGCGATCCGCGTCAGCGGTGGGGTGCTGTCGACCGGGGGAGGCGGGGGCGGCGGCGGTGGCGCAGGGCTCTCGACCCGCCATTCGTAGGCGACCGGATCCGCCGGATTTCCCGCCGGGTCGGTGGCCGTGAGCTCGAAGACGTAGCGGCCGTCGGGCAGGCCCGGGTAGGCGATCCCAGGGGAGCAGCCCGATCGGCCGGACGATCTCGGCCCGGAAAGGGCGCAGGCGAAGGCCACCGGCTCGTCGGCGCTGAAGGAGAAGGCGGCATCGCTCGCGGCGCTGGGGTCCGCGGGTCGGCCGGTGAGGCTGAGCGCCGGCCTGACGGTGTCGACCGTCCAGGCATAGGAGGCCGGGCTCGGATCGGTGCCGCCGGCGTTCTTGGCCCGGACCTGGAAGCTGTGGGCCGTCCCGGACACGGCGCCGTCGCCCGTCAGACTCGAGTAGGCCGCCGGCGCGGTGCACGCCGAGTAGGCCGCCCCGTCGAGCCGGCATTCGAAGCCGGCGCCGGTCGCCGGCGCCGCGGTGAAGTCGAACTCCGCCGTGGTGCTGTTGGTCAGCGGCGGCGGTCTCGACCCGATCGCGGTCTCGGGGACCGCGGGCGGCGGTTCGTCGATCGAGTTGTCGACCGCCCAGGCGTAGGCGGCGGGGTCGCCCACGTTGCCGGCGGGGTCGGTCGCCGCGACCCGGAAGGTGTAATCGCCATCGGGCAGGTTCGAGTAGGCGACCCCGGAGGCGCAGGGGGCCGCGGCGGAGGGTTTGGGCCCCTCGAGGCTGCAGGAGAAGGTCGCCGGCTCGTCGGCTTCGAAGGCGAAGGCGACGCTCTCTCCGTCGCTCGGGTCGGGCGGAGGCCCGGTGATCTCGGCGGTCGGCAGGACGGTGTCGACGGTCCAGGTGTAGGAGGCCGGGCTCGGATCGGTGCCGCCGGCGTTCTTGGCCCGGACCTGGAAGGTGTGGGCGCTGCCGCCGCCGGCGCCGTCGCCGGAGAGCCCCGGGTAGGCCTTGGGCGAGGTGCAGGCGGCGAACGCCGCCGCGTCGAGCTTGCACTCGAAGGCGGCTCCGGCCGCGGGGTCGGCGTTGAAGCTGAAGCTGGCGGTGGTGCTGTTGGTCAGCGCCGGCGGTCTTGTCGCGATCGAGGTATCGGGCGCCGCGGGTGGGGTGTCGGGCGGGCGGAAGCTGTTCGGGTCACGCTCTTCAACCGCCTCGCAGGCGGTCGGGGCGGGGTCGGGGCCGTTGGCCGGCCGGTCGATCTGGGCGGTGTCGAAGTCGGCGCCGCAATCGATCGTCGCGTCCGGGTCCTGGCCGGGGGTCCCGGAGTTGGCGAGGATCGAGTCGTTGCCGGCCGCGGCATGGAAGGTGTCGGCGCCGAGGCGCCCGAGCAGCTGGTTGTCGAACTGATCGCCGACCATCGTGTCGGCAAGGCTCGTTCCCTCGACGTCCTCGAGCCCGGTCAGCGAGGTCAGGGTCCCGCTCGGGCAGCCCGGCTGGCCGCCGGCCCCGACGAGGCCGGCGTTGTGGGCCGCCATGTCGATCGAGATCGCCGAGCCGAAGTTGGCCCAGTTGGCGTTGTCGCGGCCGGTCCCTCCGTCGAGCTGGTCGCCGTCGCAGACCGCGTTGTCGATGAAGAGGTCATCGCCGTCACCGGCATCGAGGTCGTCGCCGCCGTTGTTGTTGGGGACGGCGTCGTCGCCCGCGCCGGCGCTGACCACGTCGTCGCCGGCGCCGTCGATGTCCGCGTCTTCGGTGGCGCCCGAGGTGAGTTCGTCGGCGTCTTCGCCGCCGAGCAGGACGACCGAGGTCGTCTCCGGAAAGCCCGTCGCGGCGAGCGTGTCGTCGCCGTCGAGCCCGGCGACGACGACCGAGTCGGGGGCCTCGGAGAGCGGGAATGCCCCGGCGGCGCTGGCGCCGACGGTGAAGCTGACCTGGCCCGAGGCGTAGGAGGCGACGACGTCGTCGTCGCCGTCGCTCCCGGAGAGGAAGAGCGCAGGCCCGCTGCTCGACTGCGGGGCCGTCACCCCGGCCGAGACCGTGCCCGGATCCCGGGGAACGACCTGCTCTCCGGAGGACTCGCATTCGTGGGCGGTGGGGACGACGCAGCCGTCGCCCTCGGCGCCGCCGTAGGCGACGTCGGCGCCGCCTTCGCCGTCGATCAGGTCGGCTCCGCCGCCGCCGTAGAAGGTCTCCGCGTCCGAGGTGCCGACGATGTAGTCGTCGAACGGGGTGCCGATCACGACCTCGAAGTTGCCGAAGCTCGTCGCCGGTGCGAGCGCTTCGTCGACCCCGCCGCCGGAGGGGGCGAGGCCGTCGTTGGCGAAGCCGGCGCCGAGGTCGACGTAGACACCCCTGCCGACGCCGGCGGGGAAGCCCGCGTCGTTGAAGAAGGCGCCCTGGTTGGGGAAGCCCGGGGTCGCGCCGGTCGCGAAGCTGAGGGTGTCGGTTCCGCCGCCCGAGTCGCCGATCGCGTCCACGGTCGCGTCGCCGCGAGCGAAGTCGTCGCCGCCTTCTCCGTCGAGCGAGTCGGCGCCGAAGCCGCCGGAGAGCCGGTCGGCGCCGGGCCCGCCGCGCAGGCGGTCATCGCCGACGCCGCCGTAGAGCCGGTCGGCGCCCTCGCCACCGAAGAGGCCGTCATTGCCGCGCTGGCCGAAGAGGACGTCGTCGCCCCCTTCACCACGCACCGTGGTGATGTTGCGCGGGGCGCGGATCGTGTCGGCGCACGGGGTCCCGAGGATTTCGCTGCCCACCGTCTGCGGCCCTTCCTCGCAGCTGGGGGCCGCGTGGGCCACGGTCGTATTCGCGATCGCGAATAGGCCGGCGACGATCAGAGCGCGGGCGAGGAAGGCGATGCGAGTGCCTCGGTGGGTTGCGTGAGCCACCGTTCGAGGGTGGCACACGGGCCTGTCCCGGTTCGGGACAATCTTGCTTCGGACCAGACGAATAGGTGGGATTTGCAGGGAAAGGTAGGGCCTGGGGATGCGTGGCTACACCGATGAGGAGCTGTTCGATCGCTCGCTGGCGACGCTGGTCGAGTCCTGGGCCTACCTGGCCTCGGGCTCGCCCGGGGCAACGGTCGAGGAGGTCGACGGCATCGTGATCGCGGCCTTCGCCGCGCCTCCCGAGCGCGAGTTCCTCAACAACGCGGTCCTGCCGCGCGGCCGCCGACGCATCGGCGCCGCCCTCGAGGGTCTCGAGCGGGTCTACGCGGAGCGCGGGATCGAGCGCTACGCGATCTGGGTCCACGAGTCCGACGAGGCGACCGCAGCGGAGGTCGCGGGCCGTGGGTACGCCCTCGACACCACGACGCGGACGATGGCGATGCCGGTGGCGGCACTCGGCGAGGTCGACAGCTCGAGCCTCGACCTCTTCGAGCCGGGCCTCGAGGAGTTCTGGCGGGCGGTCGGAGTCGCGGGCATGGTTCCGGAGTTGAGCCGGGGGGAGGGGCACTTCTACGTCGCCCGCCTCGACGGCGAGAGCGTCTCCACCCTGATGGCCTTCGATCACGAGGGCGACTGCGGCATCTACATGGTCGGCACCCTGCCGGCGGCGCGCCGCAGGGGCATCGCCACCGCACTCTCTGCCCATGCGGTTGAAGAGGCCAGGTCGCGCGGTTGCGCCACCGTCAGCCTGCAGTCGACCAGGATCGCCGAGGGGGTCTACGCGCGGGTCGGCTTCCGCGACCTCGGCCGCTTTCGCGAGTACTTGCCGGTGGTTCGCGACGGGGCGTCGTGATCTCGTTCTGGACTACTTGATAGTGGGTATGATACAAACCCACTCGTGAGTAGGACGAGAAATCTCGATGGCTTTCGGCGGGGGCCACGGACCGCGGCGTCGCTCGTCCTCGGCTGCGCCCTCCTCGCCTTCCTCGCGCTCGCCCCGGCCGCCGCCGCCGCTCCCGCCTTCGAGGCGCACGGCAGCGTCGAACAGGTCTACGCCACGGGGCTGACGCCCGGCGAGACCGCGACCCTCTCCGACGCTCAGGGCCAGTCGGTCGCGACGCGGCCCGCCAACGCCCTCGGCGCAGTCCTCTTTCGCGGGGTGACGCCGGGCGCCGGATACCGGATCGGGGCCGGCGGCGAGACGTCCGATCCGCTTCAGGTCCTGACGACCGCCTCGGCGCCGCCCGACACCGGCCTCTACGACCAGACGATCCCGGAAAGCGGCTACGGCTACCTGACCACCCGTGACGGGACCAAGCTGGCGATCGACGTGCACCCGCCCCAGGACGTGACCCACATCATCCCCGGGCTCGAACTGCCGCCGCTTCCTGCCGGCCCGACCCCGACCCTGATCGAGTACGCGGGCTACGGCTACGCCAACCCGGAAGGGCCCGAAAGCGGGATCTCGCTGATCGCCAACCTGATGGGCTTCACCGTCGTCGACGTCAACATGCGCGGCACCGGCTGCTCGGGCGGCGCCTTCGACTTCTTCGAGCCGCTGCAGAGCCTCGACGGCTACGACGTGGTCGAGACAGTCGCCCACCAGCCCTGGGTCCTGCACAACCAGGTCGGGATGATGGGGATCTCCTACGGCGGCATCAGCCAGCTATTCACCGCCGCCACCCAGCCGCCCGACCTGGCCGCGATCGCGCCGCTGTCGGTGATCGACAACACCCAGACGACGCTCTATCCGGGCGGCATCCTCAACACCGGCTTCGCCCTCGAATGGGCCAAAGAGCGGGTCCACGACGCCGAAGCGGCGGGACCGGACAGCGGCCAGGGATGGGCATACAAACGCATCCAGGAAGGCGACCAGGCATGTGAAGCCGACCAGGCCCTGCACCCCGAGGCGGTCGACCTGCTGAAGAAGGTCGAAGACAACAGCCACTACGTCCCCGCCGTCGCCGACACGCTCTCGCCGATCACCTTCGTCAACAAGATCGACGTGCCGACCTTCATGGCCTGCCAGTGGACCGACGAGCAGACCGGCGGCCATTGCCCGGACCTCGCCGAGCACTTCACCGGCACCGATCGCAAGTGGTTCACCTTCACCAACGGCACCCACATCGACTCGCTCGACCCGGCGACCTTCAACCGCTGGATCGACTTCCTCGAGCTCTACGTCGCGAAGCAGTCGCCGGCCGTCGCCGGGGTGATCATGCACGCCGCGGCGCCCCTCGTCTTCCAGGAAGCGATGGGCATCCCGGGCCTGAGCCTGCCCGCCGACCCGGTCCAGCTGCAGCCGACCTACGAAGGCGCGCTCACCGCCTTCGAGGAAGAGAAGCCGATCAGGGTCCTCTTCGACAGCGGCGCCGGCGGCTCCTCACCGGGCCAGCCCTACCCCGGCTTCGAAGCGTCGTTCGACCAATTCCCGGTGCCGGGGACCGAGGCGAGGTCCTGGTATCTCTCGCCGAACGGGGAACTGGGCGACCAGTCTCCCTCCGACCTCCACGCCGACGGCTTCGACGCCGATCCCCACGCGCTGCCGCCGACCGACTTCAGCGGCGACACCGCCTCGGGTAGCGGCGGGCTGTGGACGGCGCTGCCCGAATACAAATGGGAACAGAGCCCCCCCGGCAGCGCCGTCTCCTACCTCAGCGCCCCACTCGCCGAAAACACGACCGTGATCGGGGCCGGCGCGGTCGACGTCTGGGTCCGCTCCTCGCAGCCGAACGTCGATCTGCAGGCGACGATCAGCGAGGTCCGTCCCGACGGCAAGGAGACCTTCGTCCAGAACGGCTGGGTGCGAGGCGACGAGCGCAAGCTCGACGCCGCCAAGAGCACGCCGCTGGAGCCGGTGCTCAGCCTGCGGGAATCCGACGTCTCGCCGCTGCCGGCGGACGAATTCGTCGAGGTGACCATCCCCCTCTACTACCAGGGGCATGCCTACCGGGCCGGCTCCAGGCTGAGGGTGACGATCGCGGCCCCCAACGGGACCCAGCCGATCTGGGCCTTCGCCCACGCCCAGCCCGAAGCGGGCGCCACCGAAGTGGCGATCGCCTTCGGCAAAGACATGCCCTCGCGTCTGCTGCTCCCGGTCGTGCCCGGGGTGCAGGTGCCGACCCCGCTGCCGCCCTGCCCGGGCCTGCGCGGCGAGCCCTGTCGCGACTACGCCGCCCTGGCGAACACCTCGGTCGACCCGTCGGCGCCTCCACATGGAGGCGAATCGCCGGCCGATGGCGGCGGGCAGCATGGAGGTGCCTCGTCCACTCACTCGGCCGGCCAGGGAGCGGCGCAGGGCGGCGGCCAGAGCTCGAAGTGCGGCAAGCGTCCCCACCGCAAGCACCGCCATGGCAGGCATGGCCGCAACGGAAAGCGCCTCGACCTGCGCCGGGGCAAGCACCGCCATAAGCACGGCCGCTGCCACCCCAAGCATCACCGGCATCACAAGCATCGGCGCGGCTAGTCGGCGGGTTTCGCCCGCGGCTCAGCGGGTCGGCAGCGTCAGCACCGGCAGCGCCGACTCGAAGGGCTCGCAGAGCGCCGCCGGGGCTTCCTCCCGCCGCAGCGTGCGGCGCAGCTGGAAGAAGGCGGCCGAGCCGAGGATCGCCGGGATGCCGAGCTGGACGACGCGGTAGGCGAGCACCGCGGCGGTCGCCTGGGCGAGCGGGCTGCCGTAGAGGGTGAGGGCGCCGATCAGGCCGCCGTCGATGCCGCCGATCCCGCCCGGCAGCGGGATCAGGCCGCCGAGCTGGCCGATCACGTAGGCGAAGGCGAAGACGGCGAGCGACGGCGTGCTGCCGAAGGCGGAGAACGCGGCGCCGAGGGCGGCGAGGTCGAAGGCCATGTAGCCGATCGAGCCGAAGACCGCGTAGGGGTGCCGTTCGCGCAGCAGCGAGGCGGCGTCCTCGAGGCCGTCGACGAGCGTCACCGCGGAGCGGCGCACGAGCCGCGCGACCCGGGCCAGGCGGCCGTCGCTCTCGGCCGAACCGCTCTCAGGAGGCGAGGAGACTCGGGCCAGGATCCTTGGCAGCAGGGCGACGAGCACGATTGCCGCCAGCGCCAGGACGCCGAAGACTGCGGAGACGATTGCCGGACCGGCGCCGGGCAAGAGGCCGGCGCCCAGCGCGCAGCCGAGGACGGCGGCGCAGAGGAAGTTCGGCGCGCTCGTCAGGACGAAGAAGGCGACGCTGCGGCGGGCGATCCGCTCGGCGCTCATCCCGCCCTGGCTCAGCGCCCAGGCGCCGAGGGCGAGCCCGCCGACGCCGCCGGCGGGGAGCAGGATGTTGGTCCCCTGCTCGGCCATCCCGACTTCGTAGCTGAAGCGCCAGCCGAGGCGGGCGCAGAAGACGCCGCGAAAGGCCATCACGAAGGCGAGGCAGGATCCGAGCTCGAGCGCGAAGAGCGCCGCCAGCCAGATCGGCCGGGCGTCGTCGAAGCGCTGCCGAACCTCTTCCAGCCCGGGCAGGGTGCTGATCAGGAGGGCGACCACGAGCACCACCAGGCCGAAGCCGGCGGCGCGGCGGACGACGCCGCTGACGCCCAGATCGCGCGGCAGCGGCTGAGGCGTCGAGGACGGCATGGCGAGCCATTTTCGCAGCCGGCCTACCTCGGTCTGGCAGAGGCCTGGGCGAGGCCTTCGATCGCCGTCGCGGCCGTCACGGCCCCGCCGGTCTGCTCGAAGCCCGCCTTCACCCGCGCCGCCCCGGGCGCGCAGGCGATCGCCCCCTCGACCGCGGTCGCGAGCCGCTGCGGCGAGAGCTTGCGCCGGCCGACCCGGGTGCCGGCGCCGGCCTCGACCACATGGGCGGCGACGTCGAGCTGGTCGCGGGCCCAGGGCACGACGCAGACGGGGACGCCGAAGGCCAGCGCCTTCTGGGTGATCCCCATGCCGCCATGGCAGACCACGGCCGAGGCCTCTTCGAGGATCGGCCGGTGGGGGAGAAAGCGGGTGACGAGGGCGTCGCCGTGGTCGCCGAGGCCGGCCGGGTCGACGCCCGCCGTCGTGATCGCGAGGCGGAAGCGGCCGCCCAGCCCGGCCAGCGCCGCCGCCGCGATCGGGCCGTCGTCCTGGAACTCCGAGGAGCAGGCGACGAGCACCAGCGGGCGCTCATCTTCGGGCAGCGTCGACGCTCTCGACGGGCGTGTCCCAGAGGCCGGCGCCGACCATGACGACGCCGTCGGGCAGCGGCCGCTCGTACTCGAACGGGTGGGCCGTGAAGTAGAGGGTCAGCGGCGCCCGGGCCCGCGTTTCGGCGACGTCGTCGAGCTCGCGGCAGCCCGGCGGCCTTGCGGCCCTTGTTGACCGTCGGCATCCGCACCCTGCGGTCGAACTGCTTGCCGAGCCGGCCCAGCGCCCGGTCGCGCGCCCGGCCGAGGAGACCGCCCGTCGGCCGCAGCCCGAAGCCGAAGGGCGGCACGCCCGGCGGCGAGTCTTCGAGCAGGAACGGCCGCGACTCCGCCCAGCGCAGGCCCTCGCGCTCGGCGACGGCCTTGGCGCCGAAGGTGGTGCAGTCGAGTAGGACGACGTCGGGCGAGGTCGCGGCCAGCGCCGCCTCGAGGTCGGGCACCTCCAGCGGCGCCCGGCGGGCGAAGGTGGCGAAGGAGCGGCGACCGGCGTCGACCTGGGAGCGGGCGGCGTAGTCGTCATGGACGATCGCCTCGATCCGCCGGGTCGATCGGCTCGCAGCGCAGCCCGGCGGCGCGCACGCCATCGACCTGGGAGGCGAGGGTTCGCACGTGGACCTCGGCGCCGCGCCGGCTCAGCTCGACCAGCGGCCCCATCATCGGGTTGAGGTGGCCGCGGGCGGGAGAGGTGTAGGCGAGGACCCTCATGCGACCGCCTCGGCGGCCGTTTCACGAGCGGCCTCGACCAGCGTCGCGATCGCGCCGCGGTCGCGGCCCGGCTGAGGCCCTCGCGCCTGCGCAGGAGCCACCAGACGTAGACGTCGGTGGCGGTCACCAGGGCGGCGGCGCGGGCGCGGCGGGCGCCCGGTCGAGTCCTTCGAGGTCGGGCGCGAAGACGTGCTCGACCCACTCCCGGTGCATCCCCGTGCCGATCTCGGTGACCCGGCGGACCTGGGGATAGCGCTCGGCTGAGGCAAGCCAGCGCATGACCTCGTCGCCGTCGGCCTCGTAGTGGTCGATGAGCTTGCGGAGGCCGGCCTCTACCTCGCCGGGGGCGACCCTGCGCGAGTCGGCCGCGGCGCTCGTCGCGTCGGCGATCGCCGCCTCCATCAGGCCCTCCTTGGAGCCGAAGTGGCGGATCACCGAGCGCGTGCTGCAGCCGGCGCGCTCGGCGACCAGGTCGAGCGGCGGGTCGAGCTGGCGCTCGTCGCGGAAGAGCGCCTGGGCGGCGTCGAGGATCTCACCTCGCGTCTCCTCGGTGGTGCCGGCGCGCTTGCCCTGTGCGTAGGTCCTCGGCATTTCGCGTCACTATACATGACACGAATTGCCGCTTTGTCCTGTTTACGCTGGCGGCCGGGAGGGGCTAGCGCGGCAGCTGCGGGTCGTCTGGCTCGATCTCCTCGGCCGTGCCCTCGACGTCGTACTCGCGCGAGGCGCCGTTGGAGCCCGGCTCCCTGGTCGCGTAGCCGTAGACGCGGTGGGCGCCCGAGGCGGCGCCGTAGGCGGCGCCGGCCGGGCCGCCCATGACGACGAAGCGGCGGCCGACGACGCCCTTGAGCAGGTGCGCGGACGATCGCCCGCGTCGGCGGGATCAGGAGGATCAGGCCGACGATGT
Organism: uncultured Solirubrobacterales bacterium; assembly: GCA_963836415.1. GTDB lineage: Bacteria > Actinomycetota > Thermoleophilia > Solirubrobacterales > 70-9 > VRUE01. Next base: position 771,140 of record CAWIJE010000002.1, on the reverse strand, counting down.
CGGTGAGGAAGCCGGGCGCCAGCAGCAGGGTGGCGCCGACCGCGATCAGCAGCCCGTCGGCGACCTCGCGGCCGGGGAAGCGGCGCTCGGCGATCGCCTTGTTGAAGCGCTGCCAGGCGCCGCGGCCCTGGTGGCGCAGCAGCAGCGAGCCGAGCACGGCGTCGGCGAGCAGCAGCGCGATCGTCGGCCAGACGCCGATCAGCCCGCCGATCTGGATGATCACGTAGAGCTCGGCGATCGGCACGACGATGAAGAGGGCGATCAGGAAGATCACGCCCAAAGCGTAGAGGGGCGGCGCGCGGGGGCGGGCTCAGGCGGGCGCGGCGGCCGAGGCGGCGGCCTCGAGCTCGGCGAGCGAGTCGTCGATGCCGGCGGCGATCGCGTCGGCGTCCTCGACGCTGTCGTAGTCGGCGAGCAGGCCGAAGCAGATGCGGCCGTTGTAGCTCATGATCGCCACCGCCAGCACGTGGTTCTGGGGCAGGAAGGCGACCGGGAAGACCTCTTCCAGCTCGCGGCCGAGGACGTAGAGCGGCAGCTGCGGGCCGGGGACGTTGGTGACGATCAGGTTGAAGAGGCGGGTCGAGAAGTTGACCCGCGAGGCCTGTGCGAGCAGGGTCGGCGGCGCGAAGTCGTTGAAGCGCGAGATCACTTCCGCGCCGAGCGCCTGCTTGGAGCGCTTCAGCCCCTCCATCTGCTCGCTGACCACGCGCAGGCGTCGCACCGGGTCCTCGACGTAGACGGGCAGCGGCCCGCGCATCAGCCGCGATCCTGTTGCCGAGGTTGCCGCGCTCGTCCTCGTTGCGGATCGAGACCGGGACGAGGGCGCGCAGCTCGAGGCCCTCGGTGCGGACCCCGCGGCGTGCAGCCAGTCGCGCAGGGCGCCGGTGACGACGGTGAGGACGACGTCGTTGACGGTGCCGCCGAAGGTGTCCTTGATCCGTTTGAAGGTGGCCAACTCCGAGCGCGCCCAGACGAAGCGGCGGTGCGGGCCGATCTCCTGATTGAGCGGCACGTCGGGGGCGGGGTCGGCGAGCGCGCCGACGAACTCGCCGAGCCCCTCGACCGCTTCGCCGACCTTGCGCGCGGTCGTCTCGGGGTTGCGGACCGCCTCTACCGCGCGGCCGCCGAGCCGCAGCGGAGCCGAGGCAAAGTCGGTGGCCGCCCGCGCCACCAGGTCGGAGGTGCTCGGCTCGGGACGGGGAGTCCAGTCGTCGGCGACCGCGGCCGGCTGCGGCACGGGCTCGAGGTCGAAGAGGACGGTCGCGATGTCGACGCCGCTGATGCCGTCGACCATCGCGTGGTGGGTCTTGGTCAGGATCGCGAACCGGTCGCGCTCCAGGCCCTGCACGAGCCAGAGCTCCCAGAGCGGCTTCGAGCGATCGAGCTGCTGCGAGAAGACCCGGCCGGCGAGGCGCTTGAGCTCATCCTCGCCGCCCGGCTCGGGCAGCCCGGTATGGCGTATGTGGTAGGTCAGGTTGAAGTTGACGTCGTCGATCCAGAGCGGCCGGCCGGCCTCCAGCGGCGGCACCGCGAGGCGCTGCCGAAAGCGCGGCACCTGGCGCAGCCTGCCCCGCACGTGCTCGACAAGGTCGGTGTAGAGCGGCGGCGGCCCCTCGAAGATCAGGATCGCGCCGACGTGCATGTGACTGGTCGAGGTCTCGTTGCTGAGAAAGGAGGCATCGACGGCGGTCAGCCGGTCGAGGTGGTGGCCTTCTGTGGTCGAGCTCATGCCGGAAGGCTAACCGCCATCGCTACCCTGGGGCCATGGCCCCCGCCGCAACCGCCGCCCCCAAGCGCGTTCTGCTCGCCGCTCCGCGCGGCTACTGCGCCGGCGTCGACCGAGCCGTGCAGACCGTCGAGCGCGCGCTCGACCTCTACGGCGCCCCCGTCTACGTGCGCAAGGAGATCGTCCACAACAAGCACGTGGTCGAGGAACTGGCCAAGCGCGGCGCGATCTTCGTCGAGGAGGAGACCGAGGTGCCTGAGGGCGAGATGGTCGTCTTCTCCGCCCACGGGGTCGCCCCGGCGGTCCACGACAAATCGCGCGGCCCGCAGGCTGCGCACGATCGACGCCACCTGCCCGCTGGTGACCAAGGTCCACGTCTCGGCCCGCCGCTTCGCCGCGGACGGCTACACGATCGTGATGATCGGCCACGAGGGCCATGAGGAGGTCGAAGGCACGATCGGCGAGGCGCCGCAGAGCATCGTCCTCGTGCAGACCGTCGACGAGGTCGAGACGCTCGAGATCCCCGACCCCGAGCAGCGTCGCCTTCATCACCCAGACCACGCTCTCGGTCGACGAGACCGGCTGAGATCATCGCCGCCCTGCGGGCAAAGTTCCCGGGCATCGTCAGCTCCAAGTCAGACGACATCTGTTACGCGACCACCAACCGCCAGATCGCCGTCAAGCAGCTCGCCCGCGAGTGCGACCTGGTGCTCGTGATCGGCTCGACCAACTCCTCCAACTCGAACCGCCTGGTCGAGGTGGCGCGCGAGCACGGCGCCGCCTCGCACCTGATCGACAACCAGTCCCAGGTCCAGGAGGCCTGGCTCGAGGGCGTCGAGACGGTCGGCATCACCTCCGGCGCCAGCGCCCCCGAGGAGCTGGTCGAGGCGCTCGTCGCCCTCTTCCGCGAGCGCGGCGCCGACGAGGTCTCGGAGCTGCGCACCGTCCATGAGGACGTCCGCTTCATGCTGCCGAAGGAGATCCGCGACGAGCTCGCGGCCCGCGCCTAGGCCGGGCTACTCGACCGGGGCGTAGCGGTTGTGCAGCATCAGGTCGTTGCCGTCCGGGTCGGTGAAGAAGGCCATGTGGCAGACCCCGGTGTCGAAGGTCTCGCCGATGAACTCGACCCCCTTGCCCTCGAGCTCGGCCCGCGCCGCGGCGACGTCGTCGACGTGAAGCGCCGGATGGGCGTTCTTCTGAGGAGCGAACTCCCTGCCCATCCGCGCCGGCTCCCAGATCCCGAAGCAGGTCTCGCCGACCCAGAATTCGTACTTGCCGTTCTGGTCGGGGCGCAGGCCCAGGGTCTCGACGTAGAAGGCGCGCGAGCGCTCGGCGTCGGTGGACGGGATGCCGACGAAATCAAGCTTGCTGATCACCGTGTTCTCCTTCGCTGGGGTGCGGTCCGCCCAGCCTAGGGCACGCCCGCGGCGAAGCTGATCGCCCAGACGCGCAGCCCGGGGGAGGGGCGCAGAATCAGCTCGTGGCTCTGGTGACGCGGATGCTCCGCGAGCGTGTAGAGGCGGGCTCCCTCGATCGCCAGGGCCGGGATGGCGCCGCCGTCGATCTCGACCCCGAGCTCGCCCTCGCCCTCGATGGTCGCGTGGACGCCGCCGGCGGCGTAGGGGAGGGCGATCTGCTCGCCGTCCTCGCCCGCGACCCAGGGCCGCTCCCAGTCGCCGCCGGGGAAGAGCTCGGGGCTGGGGGCCATCACCCTGGCGCCGGGCCCGTCGCTGGCGCGCAGCGGCTCCATCAGGGCCGGCAGCTGACGCAGCGCGTCGAGCTCGCGCAGCTCGCCCTGGATCGCCTCCTCGGTCGCCGCGTATTCGCCCTCGCCGAAGTGGAACCAGGAGAGGGCGCCGCCGAGGCTCCAGAGGAAGAGGCTGGGCCAGCCTTCGCACCCGTAGGCGTGCCAGAGCGCGCGCTCGGCGTCGATCGCGACCGGGAACTCGACCCCGAGGCGCGAGAGGCCGGCGGCGACCGTGTCGGGCTCGGCGCCGAAGGGGAAGCGCGGCGCCTGGACGCCGATCGTGCGCAGGCCGGCGTCGCCGTAGCGGCGATCCCACTCGACCAGGTAGGGCAGGGTCCTGACGCTGTTGAGCTGGGCGAAGTCGAGGAAATGGACCAGGGCGGGCCCGGCCGCGGTCAGCTCCGGCATCGAGCCCGGTTCCTCGCCGATCCAGGGGATTCCCGATGGCAGGTCGGGGGCGGCGATCGTGTCCTTCTCGGGGCGCACGCCGGTGACGTTATCCTGGGGCCTCGTCCACACCCAGTTGAGCCCAAGGAGGCAGTCCACGTGAGCAACGACGTCTGGCAGGAGATCGAGCAGGCCCGCGAACGCTGGAACGTGCTCGAGCACCCCTTCTACCAGCGCTGGTCGGCCGGTGAGCTGAGCCGCGAGGAGCTAGCCCGGTACTCGGGCCAGTACCGCCACGCGACCGCCGCGATCGCCCGCCTGAGCGCCGACGTCGCCGAATCGGCGCCCGAGTCCGAGCGCGCCGAGCTGCGCCTGCACGCCGAGGAGGAGGAGGCCCACATCGCCCTCTGGGACGGTTTCGTCGAGGCCGTCGGCGGCGAGGTCGCCGCCGCGCCCACGGTCGAGACCAAGGAATGCGTGGACGCCTGGACGGCAAAGGACGACCGGCTCTCGCAGCTGGTCCGCCTCTACGCGATCGAGAGCAGCCAGCCGGCGATCTCGGCGACCAAGCGCGAGGGCCTCGCCGCCCACTACGGGATCGACGACGGTCCCGGCAACGAGTACTTCCGGGTCCACGAGAAGGCCGACCTCGATCACGCCGCCGAGGGGCGCTCGCTGATCGAGGCCCACCTCGCCGAAGCCGACCCCGAGGCGCTGGTCGCCGCCGCCGAGTCGGCCTACAAGGCCAACTGGCGGCTGCTCGACGGCGTCGCCGCCTAGGGGCCCTTGGCCGACGGAGATCCGCAGCGGGACGCGGGCGAGGTCGGTCCAGACGACGGCGTCCGCCGCGTACCGTCGCCCGGCCCCGAGCCGGGCGACGACCCGGCCGCGGAGAAAAAGGGCGAGGGCGCGCCGGGTGCCGGCGTGCGACGCCGCGGCCGCCGGATCGACTGGGTGATCGGCATCGTCCTCGGCATCGTCCTCGGGATCGGAGTCGTCGTCGGCTTCCTCGTCCTCGGCAGCGAAAACACTATCGACGCGCCGAACATATCCGGCGACCATGTGACCGCTCCGAGCGGCTCGCGCTAGGTTTTCCGTAGCGATGCTCGAGATCCTGATCGCCGCGCTGCCGCTGATCTTCCTGCTCGGATGCCTGCTGCTCGGGCACTACCCGGGCTGCGACGCGGTCGTCCGGCTCTCCGAGCGCTTCTCGCCCCGCCCGGGCCCGAAGCCGGCGGCCGCCCGTTCGCCCCGGCGTCCGCTGCCGCCTCGCTCCTTCGCCGCCAGCGGCGGCTTGCTGATCGCCTTCGGCCTCGCCCAGCGCCCACCGCCGCTCTCCTCCTAGCCCAAGACCCGCGTCGCGTCCCCACCGGTCGCGACCCTTCCTCGGCGCGCCACGGTGTGGCCGCCACCTGAGCAAAGGAGAAAATCGTGAATCCGAAAACCCTGCGCATGGTCGTCGGCATCGGCGTCATCGTCGTCGCCATCGTCCTGCTCGTCGTCCTCAAGAACGGCAACAGCGACGACGCCGCGAAGACCGATGGCGGCAAGCTGCAGACGATCGTCGTCAAGAACGGCAAGCCGGTCGGCGGCATCCGCCAGTTGACCTACAACGAGGGCGAACAGGTTCTCTTCAAGGTGGAGTCCGACGTCAGCGACGAGGTCCACATGCACGGCTACGACATCGCCAAGGAGGTCGAGGCCGGCGGCTCGGTGACCTTTGACTTCCCGGCGACGATCGAAGGCGTCTTCGAGGCGGAGCTGGAGGGTCGCAAGGAACAGATCGTCGAACTGACGGTCAACCCGTGAACCTGCTCCCGGCGCTGCCGATCGCGCACGCGCTGGTCGCGCGCAAAGACCTGCCGATCCCGGCGTGGCTCTTCGCCTGGGGGGCGTCGATCGTCCTGATCGTCTCCTTCTTCGCGCTCTCGGCCGCCTGGCGGGAGCCCCGCTTCGAGGACGAACGCTGGCGTGCCCTGCGGGCGGGGCTCTCACGGGCCCTGCTCGGGGTCCCGGCCCAGGTCCTCTGCGGGGCGATCGGCGTCTTCCTGCTCGGGGTCGCGATCTACGCCGGCCTGCACGGGACCGAAGCGCCCGACCGGAACTTCGCGATCACCTTCCTCTTCGTCACCACCTGGCTCGGCTTTCCCCTGTTCAGCGTGATCTTCGGCAACGTCTTCAAGCCGTTCAACCCCTGGCGGGCGATCGGCCGCAGCGTCGGCGGGCTCTTTCGGCTCGTCGCCGGGCAGCGCAGCGCCCACCTCGCCTACCCGGAGAAGCTGGGCCGATGGCCGGCCGCGGTCGGCCTGGTCGCGGTCGTCTGGCTGGAGATCGTCTACGGGGCCAGCGGCGGGGTCGCGGTCGGCCTGGCGCCCCACGCCGCGGCAACGGCGGCCCTCTTCTACACCGCCTACTCGGTGGTGATGATGGCGATCTTCGGCACCGAGGAGTGGTGCGAGCGAGGCGAGATCTTCTCCGTCTACTTCGGCATGTTCTCGAGGATCGGCTTCCTCGGCGTCAGCGAAGGCAGGCTCGGTCGACGGCGGCCGCTCTCGGCGACGACCAAGTGGGCGACCGTGCCCGGCTCGCTGGCGGTCGTCATCGCCTCGATCAGCACGACCAGCTTCGACGGCGCCCAGGAGGGCGTCTACAAGAGCGCCCTCAACCACACGATCATCTGGTTCGGCGAAGTCGGCGCCGACGCCGCGACCGCCGTCCACGTCTCCCGATACGCTCTTCGTCGCGCTCACCCTGATCGGGGTCAGCGCGGTCTATCTGATCGGCGTCCGGGGGATGTCCGGCGTGCAGGGCGCGCCGAGCTTCGCGCGCCTGCGCTCGGGCTTCGCCCACACCCTGATCCCGATCGCCTTCGCCTACCTCGTCGCCCACTACTTCAGCCTCTTCGTCTACCAGGAGCAGGCGCAGTTCACCTACCTGCTCTCCGACCCCCTGGGCACGGCGACGACCGACCTCTTCGGCACCGCCTCGGCCGGGGTCAACTTCCGCATCCTCAGCGCCAACGCGATCTGGTACGTCCAGGTCGGCGCCCTGGTCCTCGGCCACGTCGCCGGCCTCACCCTGGCCCACGACCGGGCCACGGCCTGGTGGGGCGACTACCGCCAGGCCGCCCGCTCCCAGTACTGGATGCTGGCCGTGATGGTCGCCTTCACCTGCTTCGGCCTCTACCTGCTCTCGGTGGCCAACGGCTGAGACCTTGGCCGCGCCCCACGGTGAGATCGCATCAAGTTCGCCATGCATAGCCTGGATAAGTTGATGCGATCCCGGCGGAGCAACCCAGGGCCTACCTTGTAGGGCGTGCTCCCCGTCGCTCACGTCGGCCACTTCATCTGGGTCCTCTACCTGCCGCCGATCCTCATAGCGGCCGGCTCGATCACCCGAAACAAGCTTGCCGAAAGGCGGCGGGCCGGTCGGGACGACTCCCTGCCGCCGCCGGGTGAGTCAGACGGGCCTCAGTAGCGCTTCGGCCGCGGGCAGGCGCTAGAGAATCTCGTGGAGCCGCTCTGCGAGAGCCGCCGAGATCTCGTCCCTGACGGGGCCCTGCGCCAGCCGTTCGACCAGCGACTCGAGGAAACCCTCGATGATCACGGCCTTCGCCGCGGCCGGGTCGAGGCCGCGCGATGTCAGGTAGAAGAGCTGCTCCTTGTCGATCTGGGCGATCGCCGCCGCGTGGGTGCAGCGGACGTCGTCGGCTTCGATCTCGAGGCCCGGGATCGCGTCGGCGTGCGCCTCGGGCGAGAGCAGCAGGTTGCGGCACTCCTGGAAGGCGTCGGTCCCCTGGGCACCCGGGTCGACGCGGATCATCCCTCGCCAGACCGCGGTCGAGCCGGCGGCGAGCACGCCGCGGAAGGCCAGGTCGGAGAAGGTGTTCGGCGCCGCGTGCTCCTGGGTCGTGTCGAAGTCGAGGTGCTGGCCCGGGCCGCTCGCGTAACCGCCGGTGACCCGCGCCTCGGAGCCGGGGCCGGCGAGCTTGGTCTCCATCCTCACCTTGCCGCGGACCGAGCCGAAGCCGAGCGCGGTCCAGTCGAGGCGGCCGTCGCGCTCGACCTGCGCCCGCTGGCTGGAGAAGATCCACGACTTCTCGGAGATGTCCTGGGTGCTGACGTAGCGAAGGGTCGCCGCCTGGCCGACGTGCAGCTCGACGACCGAGTTGAGCAGCGCCTCGGTCTCGTCGCCCTGTGAGGCGGAGTGCTCCCAGACCTCGGCCTCGGCGCCGTCCTCGAGCACGACCATGGTCCGCCAGCCGATCGCGGCGCCGTCCTCGTCGAGCGGCAGCTCGACCTTGATCGGCTCGGCGACCTTGACTCCCTGGGGGACGTGGATCAGCACGCCCTCGCGCCACTCGGCCTCGTTGCGGGCCACGAAAGGGTCCTCGGCCGGGACCAGGGACCCGAGCCGCTCGCGCAGCAGCTCCTCGTGCGACTCGAGCGCCTCCGAGAGGGGGAGGACCGTCGCGCCCTTGGCGCCACCGATCGAGGCGAGGGGCTGGGCGCTCTCGAAGGCGTCGAGGTCGAGGTCGGCGAGGTCGGTGAATTCCCAGCCCTTCGCCTTCTGGTCCGGCAGGGCCAGCTCCTGCACCAGAGAGGCGCCACGCCGGCGCCTCTCGGAAAGCCAGGTCGGTTCGGTCGCGACCTCAGCCAATGCTTCCCTCCATCTGCAGCTCGATCAGCCGGTTGAGCTCGACCGCGTACTCCATCGGCAGCTCTTTGGTGACCGGCTCGATGAAGCCGTTGACGATCATCTTCGAGGCCTCCTCCTCGTCGAGCCCTCGGCTCTCGAGGTAGAAGAGCTGCTCGTCGCCGATTTTGGAGACCGTCGCCTCGTGGCCGACGTCGGCGTCGTTCTCGTCGATGCGGATCGTCGGATAGGTGTCGGAGCGCGAGTCCTCATCGAGGAGCAGCGCGTCGCAGACGACCTTGGAGCGTGATTCGCTGGCGCCGTCGGCGATTTCGAGCAGGCCGCGGTAGGTGGCGCGGCCGCCGTCCTTGGAGATCGACTTGGAGAAGATCGAGGACGAGGTGCGGGGCGCCGCATGGATGATCTTGCCGCCGGCATCCTGGTGCTGGCCCTCGCCGGCGAAGGCGATCGAGAGAATCTCGCCGTGGGCTTCCTCGCCGAGCAGGTAGATCGACGGGTACTTCATCGTCAGTTTCGAGCCGAGGTTGCAGTCGACCCACTCCATCGTCGCCTTTTCATGGGCGACGGCGCGCTTGGTGACCAGGTTGAAGACGTTCTGCGACCAGTTCTGGACCGTCGTGTAGCGCACGCGCGAGCTCTTTTTGGCGATGATCTCGACCACGGCCGAGTGCAGCGAGTCGGACGAGTAGACCGGTGCCGTGCAGCCCTCGATGTAGTGGACGTCGGCGCCCTCCTCGCAGATGATCAGCGTCCGCTCGAACTGGCCCATGTTCTCGGTGTTGATCCGGAAGTAGGCCTGCAGCGGCATCTCGACCTTGACCCCGGCCGGGACGTAGACGAAGGAGCCGCCCGACCAGACGGCGGAGTTGAGCGCCGCCAGTTTGTTGTCGTTGGCCGGGATGATCGTCGCCCAGTGCTCGCGGACGAGGTCCTCGTGCTCGCGCAGGGCGGTGTCCATGTCGGTGAAGATCACACCCTGCGCCTCGAGCTTCTCGTTGACCTGGTGGTAGACCACCTCGGACTCGTACTGGGCGCCGACACCGGAGAGGAATTTGCGCTCCGCCTCGGGGATGCCGAGCCGGTCGAAGGTGTTTTTGATGTCCTCCGGGACCTCGCTCCAGTCGCGGCTGTTCTTGTCTGAGGCGCGGACGAAGTAGTGGATGTCGTCGAAGTCGATCTGGCCCAGGTTGCCGCCCCAGTTCGGGGTCGGGCGGGCGTAGAAGTGCTCGAGCGCCTTGAGCCGGAACTCACGCATCCACTGCGGCTCGTCCTTGTACTCGGAGATCGATTCGACGACCTCGCGACTGAGCCCCTTGGGCGCTTTGTAGGCGTAGCCGGACTCCGAATCGTGGAAGCCGAACTTCTCCTTGTAGTCGGCGTTGATGCCGGCAAGCTCTCTTTTCTCTGCGACTGCCTCGGGCGTTGCCATGGCTATTCGACCTCCAGAGTGATGGTGTCGTCCTCGATGGTGACCGGGAACGTGCGCACCGGAGCATAGGCGGGGAGCGTCTTCGGCCTGCCGGTCGTCAGGTCGAAGAGGGAACCGTGTCGGGGGCACTCGACGGTGCAGGTCGAGGCGTCGAACTCACCCTCGGCCAGCGGCCCGTCGTCGTGCGAGCAGCGATCCTCGATCGCGTAGAGCGTGCCATCGCAGTTGAAGACCCCGATCTTCGCGCCGTCGTGCTCGACCAGGCGCATGGTGCCGGGCCCGAGCTCGGAGAGCGGGCAGACGGAGACGGTTGTTCCTGCGGTGTCTGACACGAGAGTGAGGTGCGCCGCGACTTCGATAGTGCGGATCGCGACTAATCCTACTTCCAAGGTCGGATTTTAGCGCCCAGCCCAGACCGGCCGCCGTGGGAACGCCTTTTTTAACGAGCGGCGGGGTACCGCGTGAGAGGATCCGGCGACAAACTTTTCGACGAGAGGAAGACGGATGAGCGAGAGAGACGGCTACGAGGCAGGGACGCCCTGCTGGATCGAATACTCCTCACCGGACCTGGACGCGTCGATCGAGTTCTACGGCGGCCTCTTCGGCTGGGAGGTGCCGGAGGCAGAGAACGCCGAGCAGACCGGCGGCTACCGGATCGCCCTCAAGAACGGCAAGCCGGCCGCCGGGATGATGCCTCAGATGCAGGAGGGCCAGCCGGCGGCCTGGGCGACCTACGTCTCGGTCGCCGATGCCGACGCGGCCGCCGCCGCCGTGAAGGAGAACGGCGGCAGCGTCGTCGCCGAGCCGATGGACGTCATCGACCTCGGCCGGATGGCGGTCTTCACCGATCCCGGCGGCGCCTTCTTCGGCGTCTGGCAGCCGGGCTCGTTCATCGGCGCCGAGATCGTCAACGAGCCCGGTGGGATCGCCTGGAACGAGCTCAACACCCGGGACTACGCGGGCGCGAAGGACTTCTATGGCGCCGTCTTCGGCTGGAGCTTCGACGACTCCACGCCCGGCGAGGAGCCCTACGGGATGATCGTCGCCGACGGCGGCGAGCGCCCGGTCGGCGGGGTCCTCGACCTCGAGGCCCGGAGCGTTCCGGCCGAGATCCCGCCCCACTGGCAGGTCTACTTCGGCGTCGAGGACACCGACGCGGCGATCGAGAAGGCGAAGGCGAGCGGCGGCGGCGTGATGATGGAGCCGATCGACATTCCCTTCGGCCGCTTCGCGATTCTCACCGACCCCCATGGGGCGGCCTTCGCGGTGATCGCCCTCAGCGAGATGGCGCGCGAGAACGCCTGAGGCTCAGCCGACGTCGGCGACCGCTTCGGTCGGGTCGCCGGCCCGGCCCTCGTCCTCCCAGTCGGCCGGCTGGCCGAGGCTGGCGCTCTTGACGATCTTGAGGCCGAGCATCGCGCACTTCATCCGCGTCGCCGAGATGTCGATGCCGAGCAGCTCGAGGACGAACTCCTTGGGCAGGTGGAGAACCTCCTCGCGGGTCTTGCCGGCGAGCTCGTCGGTGAGCAGCGAGGTCGCCGCGGTGGAGATCGCGCAGCCTTTGCCGTCGAAGGCGATCTCGGCGACCCGTCCGGCCTCGTCGAGCCGGATCGTCACGTGCTGCTCGTCGCCGCAGAGCGGGTTGGTGTCCTCGAACTCGAGGTCGGGATCCTCGAGCCGGCCGAAGTTGTGAGGCCGCTTGTAGTGCTCGAGGATCTGGTCGCGATATAGCTCGTCCATCCCTTCGAGGCTAGCGAACCGGTCCCTTGCTACCTTGGCGCCGATGCGGGGAGCTCTGCGCAAGCTGACGTACCCGCTGCGGCGCTGGCCGCGGCTCTCCAAGGCGGCCCTCTTCTGCGGCGCGCTCGGAGTCGCCGTCGTCGGCCTCGCCAATGCCTACGTCGTCCTCAGCGTCGCCGGCGACTCGACCGACGACGTCGCCGACGTGCCCGCCGCCGAGGTCGCGATCGTGCCCGGCGCCCTGGTTCAGCCCGACGGCAGGATGAGCGCGATGCTGGGTGACCGGGTCGAGCGCGCGGCGCAGCTCTGGCAGGCCGGCAAGGTGAAGCGGATCCTCGTCTCCGGCGACCACGGCACCTGGGGCTACGACGAGCCGGACACGATGCGCAAGCAGCTCGTCGACGACGGCGTCCCCGCGCGGGTGATCTTCGAGGACCACGCCGGCTTCGACACCTGGCAGACCATGGTCAGGGCGCGCGGCATCTTCCAGGTCCAGAGCGCCGTCGTCGTCACCCAGGGCTTCCATATGCCGCGCGCCCTCTACCTGGCCGACGCCGCCGGCATCAAGGCCACCGGGCTCACCGCCGACCTCCACGAATGGGGACGGCAGGGAGAGATAAGCAGCGCGCGCGAGGTCCTGGCCAGGGTCAAGGCGGTCGCCGACACCACCCTCGACACGCCGGCGATGGGCGGCCCGTCGATCCCGATCACCGGCGACGACGGCCGCGTCAGCTGGGGCCCGAAACCGCCTCCGGGCACGCCGCCCGCCGGCTCTCCCGACCGCTAGCGGTCGGCTCTCCCGGCACGCCGCCGGCCGTCCCTCCGACCGCCAGGCAAATCCCATCAAGTTCGCCATGCGATGCATGGCGAACTTGATGGGATTTTCAGCCGTCGAGCTCGAAGACGCGGCGGGCGTCGTGGAGGCCCTCGACCAGGCGGTCGATCTCCTCCTCGGTCGTGTAGATGCCGAAGCTGGCCCGCGCCGTGGCGGCGACGCCGAGCCGTTCCATCAACGGCTGCGCGCAGTGGTGACCGGCGCGCACGGCGACGCCGTGGCGGTCGAGGATCTCGGAGACGTCGTGGGCGTGGACGCCCTCGAGCTCGAAGGAGACGGGGCCGAGCCGACCGTCGCCGCGGGGGGGGCCGAAGACGCGCAGCCCCGGAACCTCGGCGAGCGCCGCCAGCGCATAGTCGGCGATCTCCTGCTCATGCTCACGCGCCAGGTCCATGCCGAGCCCGTCGAGCCAGCGCAGCGCCGAGGCCATCCCGATCGCCTGGGCGATCGCCGGCGTTCCCGCCTCGAAGCGCGCCGGCGGCTCGGCGAAGCTGACGCCGTCCTTGGTCACCTTGCGGATCATCGAGCCGCCGCCGAGGAAGGGGGGCATCTCACGCAGCAGGTCGAGCCGCGCCCAGAGCGTGCCGATCCCGGTCGGCCCGTAGAGCTTGTGGCCGGTGATCGCGTAGAAGTCGACCCCGAGCTCGGCCATCTCGAGCGGCATCTTCGGTGCCGCCTGGGCTCCGTCGGCGAGGACCAGCGCCCCCGCCTCGTGCGCCAGCCGGGAGATCTCGGCCAGCGGGTTCTCGGTCCCGAGCACGTTGGAGACGTGGGCCACCGCGACCAGCTTCGGTCCGCGTTCGAGCAGCCCGGCGAGCGCCTCCATCTCGAGCAGCCCGTCGTCGTCGACCGGGACCCAGTCGATCTCGGCGCCCACCCGCTCGGCGAGCTGCTGCCAGGGGACCACGTTCGAGTGGTGCTCCATCTCGGTCAGCAGGATGCGGTCGCCGGCGCCGACGTTGGCGTCGCCCCAGGCCCGGGCGACCAGGTTGATCGCCTCGGTGGCGTTGCGGACGAAGACGACCTCGCGCCGGTCGGCGGCGCCGATGTGGTCGGCGATCGTCGCCCGCGCCCCCTCGAAGGCGGCGGTCGCCTCGGCCGAGAGGGTGTGCGAGCCGCGGTGGACGTTCGAGTGGTGCGAGCGCTCGTAGCGGTCGACCGCCTGGATCGAGGCGAGGACGCGCTGGGCGCTGGCGCCGCTGTCGAGGTAGGCGACCGGCTGTCCATTCACCTCGCGCTCGAGGGCCGGGAAGGACTCCCGCACCTTGGCGAGTGGAAAGGAGCCGGTCGAGACGGTCACGCTGAGGCCGCGACCTCCTCACGGATCCAGCCGTAGCCTTTCTCCTCGAGGACTCCGACGAGCTCCGGGCCGCCTTCTTTGACGATCCGTCCCTCGAACATGACGTGGACGGAGTCCGGCTTCACCATGTGCAGGATGCGCTGGTAGTGGGTGATGATGAGGACGCCCATGTCCGGGCCGGCGAAGCGGTTGACCCCATCGGCGACGGTGCGCAGGGCGTCGATGTCGAGGCCGGAGTCGGTCTCGTCGAGGACGGCGATCTCGGGGCGCAGCAGAGCCAGTTGGAGCAGCTCCATGCGCTTCTTCTCGCCGCCGGAGAAGCCGTCGTTCAGATAGCGGCTGGAGAAGTCTTTGGGGATGTTCGCCAGCTCCATCGCCTCCTGGGCGGTCTTGGCGAAGTCTTTGATCTTGATCTCGGGCTCGCCGCGTGCCTCGCGGTGCGCGTTGAGGATCATCCGCAGGTACTTGCTGACCGAGACGCCGGGGATCGCGACCGGGTACTGGAAGGCCATGAAGAGGCCGGCGCGGGAGCGCACGTCGGGGTCGGCCTCGGTGATGTCCTCGCCCTTGAAGGTGATCGTCCCCTCGGTCACCTCGAGCGCCGGGTGGCCCATGATCACGTTCGCCAGGGTCGACTTGCCGGACCCGTTCGGGCCCATCAGGGCGTGGACCTTGCCCTTCTCGACGTCGAGGTCGAGGCCCTTGAGGATGTGCTTGTCCTCGACGCTCACGTGCAGGTTGCGTATCTCCAGCTCAGCCAATGTCTCTCCGTTTCAGGTTTTTTGGATCAGGCGGCGCTGCCGACGACAGTCAGCGGCTTGCCCTCGGCGGGGGCCGAGAACTCGACCAGCTCGGCCAACGTCGTTCCGGCCAGCGCCTTCGTCACACCGCTCTGGACCCTGGTCCAGAGCAGCTTGGTGGAACAGAGCTGGTCGCCGTCGTCCTCGTGCGAGCAGAGCACCTTGCCCTCGGGCGTCTCGTGAAAGCACTCCATCGGGGCGATCTGGCCTTCGAGCGCCTCGACCACCGAGTCCATGGTGATCTCCGCGGCCGGTTTCGCCAGCCTGTAGCCGCCGTGGGCTCCCCGGGTCGAGGAGACGAGGCCGGCCTTGCGCAGCTTCGCCACCAGGTGCTCGAGGTAGGAGAGCGGCAGCCGCTCGGCCTCGGCGATCGTGCTCAAGGAGATCGGCGTCGAGTCCGGACCGACCCGGCCCAACTCGACCATGAGCCGTACCCCGTACTCGGCTTTCGTCGAAAACAGCATCGGCTCTAAATCCTACTGAACCGGTCGGTTATGCGGATTCGCCGGCGGCGTCGCCGAGCTCGACGTGGGCGCGGCTGTCGCTGCTCTTGATCAGGACCAGGGTCAGGACGACCCCGACAGCGGCGAACGCGGCGCCGCCGAGGAAGGCGATCTGGAAGCCGTCGGTGAGCGCCGGCTTGAGCGCGTGGTCAGATTCGACGAGTCCTTCCGTGTGTGAGGTCGCGATCGTCGAGAGGATCGCGAGGCCGAGGGCGCCGCCGACCTGCTGGGAGGTGTTGATCAAGCCACTCGCCAGGCCCGACTCGTCCTCCTCGACCCCGGAGACCGCCGCGATCGTCGTCGTCACGAAGGAGAAACCGAGGCCGACCGCCGCCAACAGCGACGGCCCGAGGATGTCGGTCAGGAAGCCGCCCCCGACCGAGATCTGGCTGAACCAGAGCAGCCCGGCGACGATGAAGACCAGGCCGACGACCAGGACCGGCTTGTAGCCGACTTTCGTCACCAGACCCGAGGCGAGCCCGGCGGAGACCATGATCATCAGCGCCAGCGGGAAGTAGGAGAGGCCGGCGTGGATCGCGCTGTAGCCCAGCACCTGCTGCATATAGAGGGAGATGAAGAAGAACATCGAGAAGAGCGAGGCGCCGACCAGGATGCCGACCACGTTGGCCCCGGTGAGCGTCCGGATGCGGAAGATCGAGAACGGGACGAGGGGCTTGCGCGAGCGCAGCTCGATGACGACGAAGGCGGCGAAGAGGATCAGGGATACCGCGATCAGCGAGAGCGTTTTGGTCGAGCCCCAGCCCGCCGTGTCGGCGTCGACCACGGCGTAGACGAGCAGCGAGAGCGCCGCGGTGATCGACACGGCGCCGGCGACGTCGAAGGCCCGCGCCTCGTCGGCGGCGCGGCTTTCCATGATCAGCCGCGGCGCCAGGGCGAACGCGATCAGGCTCACCGGCACGTTGACCCAGAGCACCCACTCCCAGCCGAGGCCGTCGGTGAGGATGCCGCCGAGCAGGACGCCTGCGGCGCCGCCGGCGCCGGCCACGGCCCCCCAGACGCCGA
Organism: uncultured Solirubrobacterales bacterium; assembly: GCA_963836415.1. Taxonomy (GTDB): domain Bacteria; phylum Actinomycetota; class Thermoleophilia; order Solirubrobacterales; family 70-9; genus VRUE01. The sequence continues at coordinate 754,994 of CAWIJE010000002.1, read as the reverse complement.
GCGCTTTGTTGCGCTCCGATCCGTCTTTGAAAGTCGTGGTCACGATCGAGAGCGCGGCGGGGGAGATGATCGCCGCCCCCAGCCCCTGGGCGGCGCGGGCGGCGATCAGCTGCCCTTCGGTCGAGGAAAATCCGGCGGCGAGGGAGGCGACCGCGACCAGCAGCAGCCCGCCCATGAAGACCCGGCGGCGTCCGAGCAGGTCGGCCATGCGCCCGCCGAGCAGGAGGAAGCCGCCGAAGGTGAGGACGTAGGCGTTGACGACCCAGGCGAGGTTCTCCTGGGAGAAGTCGAGGGCTTCGCCGATCGTCGGCAGGGCGACGTTGACGATCGAGGCGTCGAGGACGACGACGAACTGGGCGGCGGCCAGCAGGATCAGGGCCCACCAGCGTTTTTCCTGGTACTCCGCGGCGGCGGTCACCCGGCCCAGTCAATCAAACCGCCGCCCTCGCCCTCAGGGGTCGATCAGGCCGCGCCGGATCGCGTAACGGACGAGCTCGACCCGGTCGCGCATGCCGAGCTTCCGCATCGCGTTCGCGCGGTGGTTCTCGACCGTCTTCTCGGAGAGGTGGAGAAGCGCCGCGATCTGCTTCGTCGTGTGCGCCTCGGCGACCAGCTTGACGATCTCCTCCTCGCGCGGGGTCAGCTCCTCCTTGCCCTCCGAGCCGCGGTCGAGCACGTCGCGGATCAACGAGCGCTGGGCCTCCGGGGTCAGGAACGGCTCGCCGCGCTCGACCGCGCGGATCGCCGCCAGCAGGTCGGTGTCGGCCTGGGCCTTGAGCACGTAGCCCGAGGCGCCCGCCTTCAGCGCCTCGAAGAGGTAGCGCTCGTCGTCGTGCATGGAGAGGATCAGGACCGAGACCTCGGGCGCCTGCTGCTTGATCTCGCGGGTCGCCTGCAGCCCGGTCAGTTTCGGCATCTTGACGTCGAGGATCGCCAGGTCGGGGCGCTCGCGCACCGCCATTTCGCGGGCCTCGGCTCCGTCGGCGGCCTCGGCGACGACCTCGATGTCCGGCTGGCGCTCGAGCAGCAGGCGCAGGCCGGAGCGGACGATGCCGTGGTCGTCTGCGATCAGGACCCTCATATGCGCAGTCTCACGGTCGTGCCCTGGCCCGGCCGCGACTCGATCGTCAGCCCGGCGCCGACCAATAGGGCCCGCTCCCGCATGCCGGCGATGCCGAGGCCGCTCTCGGCGGCCTCGAAAGCGAAGCCGCGGCCGTCGTCGGAGACCTCGAGCTCGACGCCCTCGCCGGCCCGGCGCAGACCGACCTCGACCCGTTTGGCGCGCGAGTGACGGGTCGCGTTCGAGAGCGCCTCCTGGACGACGCGATAGAGGACCAGCTGAACGTCGTCGTCGAGGTCCGAGAAATCGCCCTCCTCGACCAGCGCCGCCTCGATCCCGGAGCGCGAGACGAGCTCGACCTGCCCGGCGATCGCGGCGACCAGGCCGAGGTCGTCGAGCGCCGTCGGTCGCAGCTGGCGGGCCAGCGAGAGCAACTCGCGCATCGCCCGGTTGGCCAGCGCCTTGGTCTCGGCGAGTTCCGGCTCGAGCTCCGGCGGCGCCGCTTCGCGCACCGCCTCGAGCCGCAGCAGCAGGCCGGTGAGCGACTGGTTGACCTCGTCGTGGAGGTCGCGGGCGACCCGCGCGCGCTCCTCCTCCTGGGCGCGCAGGGCGGCCGAGCCGGCCCTTTTGCGTTCGGCTTCCAGCCGCCGCATCATGCGCAGGAAGGCGAGCTCTATCCGCTCGACCTCCTCGGTCTCGCCGACCCCGTCGATCGAGCTCGGCAGGCTCGAGCCCGAGCGGCTCAGGTCGACCTTCTCCATCTCCTCGGCGAGGCTCTCGAGCGGCGCGAATCGGCGCCTGAGGCGGATCAGGTCGGCGACCAGGATCGCGGCGAGGGCGGCCAGCGCGACCAGGGCCACGATCGCGAGAGTCGTCAACTTGGCCCTCCAGTTCGCACGTGCCTGAGGTTGTACACCGTCGGCGGGGCCCGAACCCGGGCACGTGGGTGGGGGAGGGAGGCGAAATGGGGGTTGTCCCCTATGGCGGCGGAGGGCCCGCCCGGGGATAATTCCGCCCAAGGCAATTCGGACAAGGAGCCACGAAAGCGATGAAGACCACCAAGCAATCCACCTGGGGCGCGACCCTCCGCACGACGATCCTGCTCGCCTCGCTCTCCGGCCTGCTGGTCGTCATCGGTGCCCTGATCGGCGGTCCCAGCACCGCCGGCCTCTTCCTCGCGATCGCCCTGCTGATCAACCTCGGCTCCTACTTCTTCAGCGACAAACTGGCGCTGAAAATGAGCCGTGCGCAGCCGATCGAGGAGTCGGAGAACCCCCGCCTCTACCAGATCGTCCGCGAACTGACGACCCGTGCGGACCTGCCGATGCCGCGCCTCTACATGATCCCGCAGGACCAGCCCAACGCCTTCGCGACCGGCCGTAACCCCAAGCACTCGGCGGTCGCCGTAACCCGCGGGATCACCAAATTGCTCTCCGAGGACGAGCTGCGCGGCGTCCTCGCCCACGAGCTCACCCACATCCGCAACCGCGACATCCTGATCCAGTCGGTCGCCTCGGCGATCGGCGCCGCGATCACATATCTCGCCTACATGGTGATGTGGTTCGGCAACGACGACAACTCCCCGCTCAGCCTCGTCGCCTCGCTGGCGATGGTCCTGCTGGCGCCGATCGCGGCGAGCATCATCCAGCTCTCGATCTCACGCCAGCGCGAGTACGCGGCCGACGCCGGCGGCGCCGAAATCTGCGGCAACCCGGAGTCCCTCGCCAGCGCCCTCCTGCGTCTCGAGCAGGGCGCCACCGACATGCCGATGCAGGTCAACCAGGCGGCGGAGCCGCTCTACATCGTCAAGCCCTTCTCGAGCAAGGGCATCGCCGGCCTCTTCTCGACCCACCCGCCGATCGAGGAGCGGGTCAAGCGGCTGCGCCAGATGCGGCCCTCGTTCTAGGAGCGGGCGGGGCCGAAGGCGGCCCGGGCGTGTAGCGCGAGCACCAGGCCCCAGACGAGGAGCGGCGCGAGCGGCCAGAATTCGCCGCCGAAAAGGGCCCAGACGGAGATCAGCAACGCGTTCACCGCGACGTAGGCGGTGGCGTGGATCCGAAAGTCCTCTCGTCGGCTGAAGCTGGCTTCCACAGCCACTTTGTACCACCCGAATCACCCCGCTATACTTTTTGAAGTAAAAGCCGATCAGGATTTAGGAGATTTAGGCCATGGCGGGTGCCGACGCGCAGTTGAAGACGCAGGTCGAGGAGATCGAGCCGTTCGAGGCGAGCGAGGAGATCGACGGCGGCGACGTCGTCCTGGTCGACACCCGCGAGCCCCACGAGTACCAGGAGGCCCACCTCGAGAACGGCAGGCTGGTGCCGCCCGGCCTGCTCGCCGAGGAGATCGCCGCCGCCGCCCCCGACAAGTCGGCCCGCACGATCCTCTACTGCCGCAGCGGCAGCCGCTCCTTCAAGGCCGCCGAGCAGCTGCAGGCGCTCGGCTACGAGAACGTCGCCTCGATGGCCGGCGGCATCATCGCCTGGCAGGAGCAGGGGCTGCCGGTCGTGGCCGCTTCCGGGATGACGGCTGAGCAGCGCGACCGCTACTCGCGCCATACGCTTCTGCCCGAGGTCGGCGTCGACGGCCAGCTCAAGCTGCTCAACGCCAAGGTGCTGCTGCTCGGCGCCGGCGGGCTCGGCGCGCCGACCGCGCTCTACCTGGCCGCGGCGGGGATCGGCAAGATCGGCCTCGTCGACGACGACGTCGTCGACGCCTCGAACCTGCAGCGCCAGGTGATCCACAACACCGAAAGGATCGGTGAACCGAAGACCACCTCGGCGCGCAAGACGATCGAGGCACTCAACCCGGACGTCGAGGTCGTCGAGCACAACGGGCGGCTCGACGCCGGCAACATCCTCGAGGTGATGGAGGACTACGACATCGTCGTCGACGGCGCCGACAACTTCCCGACCCGCTATCTGCTCAACGACGCCTCGGTGAGGCTGCGCAAGCCGGTCGTCTCGGCATCGATCCTCGGCTTCGACGGGCAGATCTCGACCTTCGTCCCCTACGAGGGCCCGTGCTACCGCTGCCTCTACCCGACGCCGCCTCCGCCAGAGCTGGCGCCGAGCTGCTCGGCCAATGGCGTCCTCGGCGTCATGGCCGGGACGATGGGCACGCTGCAGGCGAACGAGGTGATCAAGCTGGTCCTCGGCGTCGGCGAGCCGCTGGTCGGCCGCCTCGTCCTCTACGACGCCCTCGGGACCCGCTTCACCGAGCTCAAGGTCCGGAGGGATCCCGGCTGCCCGATCTGCGGCGAGGACGCGGTCGAGATCCCGCAGTCGGAGATGGGTCAGTTCCCCGACTACGACGCCTTCTGCGCGGGCGCCGGCGGCGACCGCTAAGCGGCCGCTTCACTAGGATCAGCGCTCGATGGCGACGATTCGCATCCCCCCGGTGTTGCGGCCCCAGACCGGCGGCCAGTCGGAGGTCGAGGCCTCGGGCTCGAACGTCGGCGAGGTCCTGCGGACGCTGACCGGCGAGCACCCCGAGACCGCGGCCCAGCTCTTCGGCGAGGACGGCGACCTCAACCGCTACGTCAACGTCTACCTCAACGACGAGGACGTGCGCGTCCTCAACGGCCTCGAGACCGCGGTCTCCGAGGGCGACACCGTCGTCATCCTGCCGGCGATGGCCGGCGGCTCCCGCTAGCCCCGGCTAGCGCTCGAGCACCAGGCCGAGGAAGCGCCTGGTCCGCTCCTGCTGGGGATTGTCGAGGACGTCGGTGGGCCGGCCCTTCTCGACCACGACTCCCTCGTCCATGAAGACCACCTGATCGCCGACCTCTTTGGCGAAGCCCATCTCGTGGGTGACGACGAGCATCGTCATCCCTTCCGAGGCGAGCTCGCGCATCGTGTCGAGGACCTCTTTGACGAGCTCGGGATCGAGCGCGCTGGTCACCTCGTCGAAGAGCATCACGTGCGGTTCCATCGCCAGCGCCCGGGCGATCGCGACCCGCTGCTGCTGGCCGCCGGAGAGCCGTTCCGGGTACTGGTCGATTTTGTCGGCGAGGCCGACCCGTTCGAGCAGCGCCCGTGCTTTCTCCTCGCTCTCGGCCTTGCCCTTGCCGAGCACGTAGCGCGGCGCCAGGGTGACGTTGTCGAGCACGCTCTTGTGGGGGAAGAGGTTGAACTGCTGGAAGACCATGCCGACCCGCTGGCGGACGAAGTCGAGCTCCCAGCTCTGCTCGCCGCTGCCCGACCCCGGCCCCTTGCAGATGTCGTGGCCCTCGAGGAAGATCTCGCCCTCCTCCGGGGGCTCGAGCAGGTTGACGCAGCGCAGCAGGGTGCTCTTGCCGGAGCCGCTCGGGCCGAGGATGCAGATCACCTCGCCCTTGCCGACCTCGAGGTCGATCCCTTTCAGCACTTCGAGCTCGCCGAAGCGTTTGTGGATCCCCTCGAGCCTGATCATCGCCTCCGCCATCAGGCAACCTCGATGTGGGCTCCGCGGGTGACTTTGGCCTGATTGCGCTTGATCAGGATGTCGACCAGCCGCGCCGCCGGCAGCGTGATCGCCAGGAACATCAGGCCGGCGAGGATCACGGCCGAGCTGTTGAACGTTTCGGCGAGGATTTCGCGGCTGACGAGGACGGACTCGCCGAGCGCGACGACGCTGGCCAGGGTGGTGTCCTTGAGCAGGGAGATCGCTTCGTTCAGCATCGGCGCCGGGATCTTGGTCACCGCCTGCGGGACGACGACGTGGCGCATCGCCTTGCCGTAGCTCATGCCCAGCGATCGGGCCGCCTCGAACTGGCCGCTCGGCACCGCTTCGATCCCGGCCCGGTAGACCTCCGCCATATAGGCGCCGTAGACCAGGGTCAGCCCGATCACGGCGTACCAGAACGGGTCGGGCTGTCCGAACCACTGCGGGATGCGGATCTCTTTGGGGATGAATTCGAGGTAGGGGAGGCCGCCGGAGATCAGCAGCAGGATGATCAGGATCGGGATCGCCCGCAGGACGTCGATGTAGGCGATGGTCAGGAACCGGATCGGGGCGACTTTGCGGCCCGGCAGCTGCCGCAGCAGGGCCAGGATCAGCCCCCAGGTCAAGGCCAGGATCACGACCACCGCGAAGAGGAGGAGGTTTTTGAGGAAGCCCTCCAGCACTTCGCTGAAGTGCGCTCCCATCACGTGGAAGTCGAAGTACTGATGGAAAAATTCGCTCATCTAAGGCTTCTCCTGTGGTTCCCACCCGTCCCTCAACGGCGAGGGGGCGCCGCCGGCGCCCCCTCGACTACATCAGAATGCCGCGCTCGGCGGCGACTTTCGGCCTAGCCCTGGAACTGCTTCGGCGGCTCCAGTTTGAACCACTTTTCGTAGATTTCGGTGTAGGTCCCGTCCGAGATCACTTCTTCGAGGCCGGTGTTGATTTCGTCAAGGAGTTCGGTGTTGTCCTTGGCGAGGGCGATTCCATAGCTTTCTTCGGTCGGCACTTTTTCGGCGATTTCCACGCCGCCTGATTTTTCGACCGCGTTCTGCGCGACCGGGGCGTCGATGATCACCGCTTCAACCGTGCCCGCCTTGAGCGCGTTGACCGCGTCCGGGCCTTCGGGGTAGGGGCGGAGTTCGCCGGCGTCGGCTTTTTCCTTGCCGAGTTCGAGCCCGGTCGTGCCCTGCTGGGCGCCGACGGTCTTGCCGCTGAGGTCGGCGAGGCCGGTGATGTCACTGCCGTCTTTGACCAGGATCGCCTGTTCGGAGAGGTAGTAGGGGTCGGAGAAGGCGACCGCCTTTTCCCGTTCCTCGGTGATCGTCGCGGCCGAGATCACGGCTTCGAACTTGCCCTGGGCGACGTCGCGGAAGATCGTTTCGAACGAGGTGTCCTGGAATTCAGGCGTGCGGCCGATCTTTTCGCCGATCGCTTCCATCAGTTCGATGTCGAAGCCGGTGTAGTTGCCGGGTTTGCCCTGCTCGAACGGGGGATACGGGATGTCGGAGCCGACCGTCAGCGCTTCACCGCCGGCGCTGCCGCCGCTCGCTTCGGTGCCGCCGGTGGTGCTGTCACTGCTGCCGCACCCTGCGGCGAATGCCGCAATGGCGAGCAGCGCGAGTGCCGCCATCAGGGCGGTGAGCCGGGAAGTGCTGCGCATAAGTCGTCTCCGATCGAGGGATGGTTAGTGGGACCAGCCCGAAAATACTCTTTTACATCGTTCCTGTGCAGGCGCGGCCCCCGAGAGACGCGTAGCTATACTTTTTGAAGTAACGGGACGCTATGGCGCGCGACGACCTTCTCAACCGGCCCTGCGGGGGACGCTTCGGCAACGTCGTCGAGTCGATCGGCAACACCCCTCTGGTCGAGCTGCCGCGGATCTCGCCCAAGCCCGAGGTGAGGATCTACGCCAAGCTCGAGGGGCATAACCCGACCGGCTCGGTCAAGGACCGGGTCGCCAAGTCGATGATCGAGGCGGCCGAGGCCGAGGGCGCGATCGAACCGGGGCAGACGATCCTCGAGCCGACCTCCGGCAACACCGGCATCGCGCTGGCGATGATCTGCCGCCGCAAGGGCTACCCGCTGAAGGTCGTGATGCCCGACAACGTGACCGAGGAGCGCACCGAGCTGCTGCGCATGTACGGGGCGGAGATCGTCTACTCGGAGGGCGCGAAGGGGTCGAACGGCGCGGTCGAGGTCGCCCTCGAGCTCGCCCAGGAGCCCGGCTTCTACATGCCCTACCAGTACGGCAACGAGGCCAACCCGCTGGCCCACTACAACGGCACCGCGGTCGAGATCCTCGATGAGCTCGACTCGGTCGCCGCCTTCGTCGGCGGCCTCGGCACCGGCGGCACCCTGATGGGCAACGGCCGCCGGCTCAAGGAGGCGAACCCGGACACCCTGATCGTCGCCGCCGAGCCGATGCAGGGCGAGCTGGTCCAGGGCCTGCGCTCGCTCGACGACGGCTTCATCCCGCCGATCATCGACATCTCCCTCTTCGATCGCAAGATCATGGTCTCCAACCGCGACGCGATCGTCTGGACCCGAAAACTGCTCGACGAGGAGGGCGTCTTCTCCGGCGTCTCCGGCGGCGCGATCGCCGCGATCGCCGCCCGCATCGCCGGCGAGCTCGAGGGCGGCAACGTCGTCTTCCTGATCCCCGACGACGGCTGGAAGTACCTCTCCTCGGGCGTCTACACGAAGCCGATCGACGAGATCGAGAACCTGGACTCCACCGTCTGGTGGTAGGGGCGCGCTAGCCTCGCCTCAGCAATGAAGATCGCCCAGAGCCTGATCGACGAGATGGTCGCGCACGCGCGGGAGGACCTGCCCAACGAGTGCTGCGGCATGGTCGGCGGCCTCGACGGCGAGGCGAGTGTCGTCGTCCGGGTCGCGAACTCGGCCGCCAGCCCGCTGCGCTACGAGATGGACCCGCAGGAGCAATACGACGCGCTGAAGGCGATCGAAGACGAGGGCAACGAGCTGCTCGCGATCTACCACTCGCACACGAAGAGCGCCGCCTATCCCTCGCAGACCGACGTCAACCAGGCCGTCGCCTGGCCCGATCAGGTCTACCTGATCGTCTCGCTCGAGGATCGCGACGCCCCCGACGTCAAAGGCTTCTTTCTCAAAGACCTGAAGATTGCCGATGTCGAGATCGACGTCGCATAGGGAGCGGCCCGTGACCGGGTCCGGCGGCGGTGGCGGCGGCGGAGCCGACGACGAAGAGGGCGGCGGCGGTGGCGGTGACGGTGGCCGTCTGGTCAAAGTCGCCTTCGCGCCGAGCCAGATCGAGGCGGAAATGATCCAGGGCCTGCTCTCCGAGCACGGCATCCCGAGCTTGCTCAAGCGCGGGCCCGGTTTCGACGTGCCCGAGTTCATGGCGGTCGGCCCCCGCCAGGTCTTCGTCGCCGAGGCCTCGGCGACGAAGGCGCGCGAGGTGCTCGAGGGGCTTCCCGGCGGCGCCGACTAGTCGGCGCCGGGCCGGGCCATCGCCCGCAGGTGCGCGCGCCAGGCATCCTCGATCGCGCCGATCCGGGCTTCGAAGGCGCCTTCCAGGGTCGGCGTGGCGCCACCCGGAAGCAGGTTCAGCGCCAGGCGCTCGCAGGCGTCGGGGCCGCGTTCGGCCTCGAGCAGGTCGAAGATCGTGCCGCCGAGAATCACCGCGTCGCGCTGTGAGGGCGGGAACTTGGGGCGAGAGCTCTCGCGCAGGCGCCTGATCACGGCAGCCCGGTAGAAGCCGACCTGGCGGGCGAAGTACTGGGCGCTGCCCTCGGCCAGCCAGGCCCAGCGCAGGTAGCGGACGAAGCGACGCGGGGTCCAGGACGGCGGCAGGTCGCGGTTGTTGGCGGCGATCACGAGCTGCGCGTAGAGCCGCTCGGCGGTTCCGCGCAGGGCCTCACGGGAGTCGTCGCCGGCGGCGCGACGCTCGATGTGGGGGTCGTTGAGGACGTGCAGCTCGGTCGCCATCGCCCACCCGGCCAGGTAGCGGCGCCCGGCGGGAGCCGCCGACCATCGCGCCGCGGGCAGGAAGGGATGGGCCATCGAGAGCAGTGCCGGGTTGGTGTGGACGACGATCGTGACGTCGCCCGGAACCTCCTCGAAGCGGTCCTCGAGCCGCAGCCGGAGGTCCTCCATGCGGTCGAGCGTGCGCTCCGCGTAGGCGGTGTCGCCGCTGTCGTGGCGGGCGGTGAAACTGAGCGATTTGGTCTCGACCCAGGGCACGGATCGAGCCTACTCGGCGGCTCTGAAGCTCAGACCAGGGCGGGCTCGGCCGGTGCGCAGACGCCGCGGATCTCGGCCCGGGCGCGGTCGAACTCCTCGTCGGCCATCACCGGAGTGCCCTCGAAGGGCAGGTCGCGGTCGATCTCGACCCAGGAGCGACAGCCGTGGTACTCGTCCCGCACCTTGACCGTGACCGGCCGCGGAATGCGGTGGACCCGGAGCAGCAGGATGTGGAGCGGGTGGCGGCGCTTCCAGTTGAGGCGCTTCTCCGCGTAGTCGGGAGTCCAGATGTAGAACGGCGAGAGGGCGTCGACCGCGCGGGGGTCGGTGACCGTGATGTGATCGGTGACTTCGGCCCAGGCACGCAGGCGGACCCGGTCCGGCTGGGTGATGCCGCCGTCCTGGATCAGTGCCCGCGGCGGCGGCTCCTCGTCAGGCCAGACACCCTCCTCGAGCGCACGTCGCAACTCGGGGTGGTGGGACTCGCGGACGAGGTTGTTCTGCTGGTGGTCGAAGGTCGGATAGAGGAAGAAACGCTCGTGCTCGACCTCGAAGTGCTTGTTCTCCTCGCGGATTCCGCCCTTACGAAGTGTCAACAGCTGCTCGCCCTCGGCGAGTGCTCGGACCGTTACGGCCCATTCCTTGAATGCGATCGGCATTTATCTACCTAGGTAGGTGTTTACTCTGAAGCGACTGGGAGGCAAACGCCTCTGTCTTAAGTCGTCGGAGGGGGCGACGCCCCGCTCAGGGCGAGCATTTTAGACGAGTGGCTCCAAATAGCCAAATAAACTCTGTTTTAAGTTTTGTCGTGGGGTCCGATTCCGCCGCCGCCAGGGGTCTCGATCCGCAGCCGATCGCCGCTCCTGAGCACGCCCTGGGCCTTGCCGGCAAGCGGCTCGCCGTTGATCGAGTCGGCTCCCGCGGCGCCGTCCTCGCCGCCGTCGCGGCCGCGCGGTGGGTGCCGCCGGCGCTCGGCGAGCAGGCTGAACGACATCGGCGCCAGCGCTTCCAGCTCGCGCACGATCCCGTCCCCGCCGCGGTGCCTGCCGCCCTCGCCGCCGCTTCCCCGGCGTAGCGAGAGCTCGCGGACCCGGATCGGGAACTCGGACTCGAGCGCCTCGACCGGAGTGTTGAGGGTGTTCGACATCGCGACCTGGATCGCGCTCGGCCCGTCGCCCTCGGGACAGGCTCCCTGGCCGCCGCCGATCGTCTCGTAGTAGGTGAAATCGTCGTTGGCCAGGGTCAGGTTGTTCATCGTCCCCTGGCCTTGTGCGGGGACCGGGCGGGCGCCGCCGAGGGCGGCGAGGACGAGGTCGGCGACCCGGCTCGAGGTCTCGGTGTTGCCGGCGACGACCGCGGCCGGCGCGGTGGCGTTGAGCAGGCAGCCCCGCGGGGCGATCACCTCGATCGGCCGGTAGGCGCCCGCCGAGGGAGGCGCGTCGGGGTCGGTGAGGACGCGAACGGCGAAGAAGGCCGCCGATTTCGTCACCGAGAGCGGGCAGTTGAGGTTACCGTCGAGCTGCCCGTCGGTGCCGCTGAAGTCGAGCGTCAGCCGGTCTCCCTCGATCCTCGCCTCGAGCCGCAGGCGCACGTCGTGCGGCTCGCCGCCGGCATCATCCTCGAGCACGTCCTCGGCGCTCCAGCTGCCGTCCGGCAGTTCCTCGAGCGCGGCCCTCGTGCGTCGCTCGGCGTAGGCGAGGATCTCCTCCATGCCGGCCAGCAGGCGGTCCTTGCCGTGGCGGCCGGCGAGCTCGGCGAGCCGCCGCTCGCCGATCCGGTTGGCGGCGGCCTGGGCGCGCAGGTCGGCGAGGCGCTGGCGCGGGAAGCGCATCTGCCCGACCAGCTCGGCGAGGGTCTCGGCGTCGGCCTCGGTCGGCGGGATCACCACGCCCTCTTCGGCCAGCGTCCGCGAATGGCTCGGCATGCTGCCCGGGGTCGGGCCGCCGACGTCGGCGTGATGGGCGCGGCTGGCGGCGAAGCCGGCCAGCTCGCGATCGAGGAAGACCGGCGTGATCAGGGTGATGTCGGGCAGGTGGGTGCCGCCCCGGTATGGGTCGTTGAGGATCCAGCTGCGCCCGGGGCCCTGCCGCTCGCCCAGCACCGCTGCAACCGCATCGGGCATCGAGCCGAGGTGGACCGGGATGTGCTCGGCCTGCATCACGAGCTCGCCGTGGCGATCGAAGAGCGCGGTCGAGCAGTCGTGTCGCTCCTTGATGTTGGCCGAGTGCGCCGAGCGGATCAGGGTCGCCCCCATCTCGTCGCAGGCCGAGCGCAGGCCGCCGATCATCACCTGCAGGGTGATCGGGTCGATCGCGCTAGGCATCGGCGGCCTCGGCCCGGATCGCTCCCGCCCGGTCGACCCGGGTCGACCAGCCCGGCGGGACGACGAAGGTCGCCTCGGGCAGCTCGAAGACGAGCGGGCCCGCGGCCGTGGCGCCGGCCGCCGGCTCGCCACGGAGGACCGGCGTCTCGACCCATTCGGCGCCGAAGCGCACCGGTCGGGTCGACTCGACGCGTCGGGCGTCCTCGGCCGCGGCCGGGCGCAGCGGCGGCCCGGGGGAGACCATCGCCAGGCGGATGCTGACCAGGATCACCTCGCCGTCGGGCTCGCGGTGGCCGTAGCGATCCTCGTGGGCGCGCTCGAAGCTCTCGGCGAGCTCGACCGGGTCGGCGTCGAGCGCGCCGGGCACCGACAGCTCGAAGGCCTGTCCCGCGTAGCGCAGCTCGTAGACGACCTCCGGCTCGGCCTCGGCCGGGCTCTCGGGCAGGCCCTCGATCAGCTCGCGGACCGCCTCGTGGATCGCCCGGGCGCTGGGCTCCGCGGCGGCGAGCATCACCGTGCGGGCGGTGTCGCGGCGGCGCTCCGAGGCGCAGAGGCCGAGGGCGGAGAGGACGCCGCCCGCCCGGGGGCAGATCACCCGGCCGATGCCGAGCTCGGCGGCGATCGCGATCGCGTGCATCGGGCCGGCGCCGCCGAAGGGGAGCAGGGCGAAGGACCTGGGGTCGACCCCACGCTCGACCGTCACCACCCGCAGCGCCCGGACCATCTCCTGGTTGGCGACGGCGACGATGCCCTGGGCGGCCTCGAGCGGCTCGAGGTCGAGCTCCCGCGCGAGCCGGCCGATCGCGCGCTCGGCCGCGCCGCCGTCGAGCTCGACCCCGCCCGCCAGCCGCGAGCCGCCGGCGAGGTGGCCGAGCAGAAGGTTGGCGTCGGTCACCGTCGGCTCCTCGCCGCCGCGCCCGTAACAGGCGGGGCCGGGCTCGGCGCCGGCCGACTGCGGCCCGACGCGCAGGGCGCCGCCGCGGTCGCGCCAGCCGATCGAGCCACCGCCGGCGCCGACCGTGTGGACGTCGACCATCGGCAGCTGGATCGGCCGGCCGCCGATCGTCCGTGACTCGGTTCGCCGCACGCGGCCGTCCTCGACCACGCAGACGTCGCAGGAGGTGCCGCCCATGTCGAGGCCGATCGCGTCGCCGTCGCCGCTGGCCGCTGCGACCAGGGCGGCGCCGACGGCGCCGCCGGCAGGCCCGGAGAGGACGCTCCAGGCGCCTCCCCGGGCGGCCTCCGCGGCGGGGACGACGCCGCCCGAGGACTGCATCACCAGCGGTCGCGGCAGGCCCGCATCCTCGGCGGCGGCGCCGAGGCGCTCCAGGTAGTGACCGAGGAGCGGCGAGAGGTAGGCGTCGATCGCGGTCGTCGAGCAGCGCTCGTACTCGCGGAACCTGGGCAACACCTCGTGCGAGGCGGAGACGTGGACGCCGGGCAGCTCCACGCGCAGGCGCTCGGCCAGCTGCCGCTCGTGGACCGGGTCGAGGTAGGAGAAGAGCAGGCAGATCGCGACCGCCTCGGCCCCCGAGTCGCGGACGAGCCCGACGAGCCGGGCGGCCTCGCCGTCGGCGAGGGCCTCGATCACCCCATCGGGGCCGACCCTCTCCGCCGCCTCGAAGCGCAGCTCCGGGCCGATCAGCGAGGCGGGCTTCGGGGCGCAGGGCCGGTAGAGGTCGGGCCGGTCCTGGCGGGCGATCTCGAGCACGTCGCCGAAGCCCTCGGTGGCAATCAGAGCGGTCCGCGCGCCGCCTTCCTCGAGCAGCGCGTTGGTGCCGACGGTCATCCCGTGCGAGAAGGCCTCGACCTCGCCGGCCTCGGCGCCGGCGCCGCGCAGGACGGCCTCGACCGCGGCGATCACGCCCTTCAACTGGTCGCCGGCGGTGGTCGGCAGCTTCGCCGTGTGGACGCGCTCGCCGTCGAACAGGACGGCGTCGGTGAAGGTGCCGCCGACGTCTACTCCGAGGAGCATCGGCTCAAGCTAGCGCCAAGCTTCGCGCTCGACCTCGCCGTCGGCCCGCAGGACGAAGTGGACGCCGTCGAGATCGGCGTCGGTGGCGCGGTGGTCGGTGCGCAGGTGGCCGCCCCGGGACTCGCGACGCTCGAGCGCGCAGGTCGCCAGCGCCGCGGCCAGGGGATAGGGGTCGTCGAGCAGCCCTTCGAGCCGCGCCGCGTCGCGCAGTGGGCCGGCAAGCCGCCAGAGCGCCTCGCGGGTCGCTTCGGTCGGCGGCCGGAAGCGCCAGGGGCCGGGCTCCGACGGGGCCGGCGCCCGCTGCTCGCGCAGGGCGGCGGCCGCGGCGCGACCGCCGAAGACGAAGCACTCGCTGAGTGAGTTGGAGGCCAGCCGGTTCGCTCCGTGCAGGCCCGTGCAGGAGCACTCGCCGACCGCGAGCAGCCCTGGCAGCGAGGAGCGGCCCTCGAGGTCGACCGCGACGCCACCCATCGTGTAATGGGCGGCGGGGGAGACCGGCACCGGCTTGGCCCGTGGCTCGAGCCCGGCCGCGGCCAGGGAGGAGAAGACGTTGGGGAAGCGGGCCGGATCGAGCTCGCGCAGGTCGAGGAAGACGGCGGAGGTGCCCTCCGCCTCGAGCCGGTCGAGGACGGCGGCGGTGACCGCGTCGCGAGGGGCGAGCTCGTCGGTGAAGCGCTCGCCGGAGGCGTCGAGCAGGGTCGCGCCCTCGCCGCGGACCGCCTCGGTGATCAGCAGCCCGTCGTCGGGCGTGCCGGGGAGGTAGAGGGCGGTGGGGTGGAACTGGCAGAACTCGAGGTCGGCGAGGCTCGCCCCGGCGGCCGAGGCGAGGACGGGGCCGGCGCCGATCGCGCCCCTCGGGTTGGTAGTCCGCCGCCACAACGCGGCGGCGCCGCCGGTCGCCAGCACGGTTGCCGCGGCCGCCAGCGGCCCACGGTCGGCGAGCACTCCGTGGCAGCGCTCGCCGTCGCTCCAGAGCGAGAGCGCCGAGGTCCTCTCCATCACCTCGATGCGGGGCTCGGCGGCGACCATCGCGGTCAGCTTCGAGGTGATCTCGTGGCCGGTCTGGCTGCCGCCGGAGTGGACGATCCGGCGGCTCGCGTGGCCGCCCTCGAGGCCGAGGGCGAGGCGGCCCTCCTGATCGAGGTCGAACTCGACCCCGCGGCGCTGCAGCTCGCGCACCGCCGCCGGCGCTTCCTCGACCAGGACCTCGACCGCCGAGGGGCGGCAGAGGCCGCGGCCGGCGGCGATCGTGTCGGCCGCGTGGCGCGCCGGCGTGTCGTCGGGCTCGAGCGCCGCGGCGAGTCCGCCCTGGGCCCAGTAGCTGGCGCTCTGGGTGAGCGGCGTGCGCGAGACGAGGCCGACCTGCCCGCCGCCCTCGGCCGCGCGCAGCGCCGTCCAGAGCCCTGCTGCGCCACCGCCGACGACGAGGACGTCGAACTCCGAGCCTGGGGCTATTGCCCGGCCGCCTCTCGACGGATCGCCTTGACCTGGTCGCGGAGCCAGGCGGCCGCCGCTTCGCGGGCCCGCGCCTCCTCGTCGGAGACCGTCGCCTCGGCCTCGGCGGCACGGCGCTCGGCCGCCTCCACCCGTGCCTCGGCCTCCTCCGCCTGGGCCTCGATCTCGGCGAGGCGCTCCTCGGCGGCCGAGATCGCCCGCTCTTTCGCGTCGCGCTCGGCGCGCAGCTCCTTCTCGTGGGTCTCGCGCAGCTCCTCGACCGACTCGGCGGCCCGCAACTTGGCCGTTTCGAGATTGGCTTCGAGCGCCCTGATCTCGGCCGTCGCCCGCTTCTCGGCGGTGTCGGCCGACTCGGCAGCCTGGCGAAGGCGCTGTTGCGCCTCCTCGATCCTCGCGCTGAACGCCTCCGAACCCGAATCTCCGCTCATTGCAGTCAAATCTATTACGAGGCGGCGAGGAGGTCGCGGTAGGCCTCGATCGTGCGGTCGGCCATCGGCCCCGCGGCGAGCTCGGCGGCGCGGGCGGCGCCCTCGATCCGGGGGTCCTCGGCGTCGAGATGGCGGCACGCGAGCGGCGTCCAGGAATCGAGGTCGAAGGGGGCGCAGAGCGCCCCGTCGAGGCCGGCGAGCGCGAAGGGGGCGATCCCCACCGGAGTCGAGAGGACGGGGACGTCACAGGCCAGCGCCTCGACGCAGACGAGGCCGAAGCCCTCGTAGTCGGAGGTGACCAGGACGGCGTCGGCGGCGTTGAACCAGAGCTTCATCCTGGTCGGGTCGATGGCGCCGCCGCCGAGCAACTCGGCATCGCAGGCCGCCGCCAGCTCCTCGGCCCGGTCGGCGCGCTTCTCCGGGCGGGCCGCGTTGGCCGGGAAGAGCAGGTAGCGCCCGTGCGGCGAGAGCCCCAGCTCCGCCCGCGCCTCGGCCCGCGGGACGCGCCCGAAGCGGGAGACGTCGGGCCCGCAGGGGAGGACGGCCGAGCCGGGGACCGGGGGGAGCCCGGGCCGTTCGGCCTCGGTGGCGAAGAGGGATTTCGAGACGGCGGCGACCAGGTCGGCGCGCCAGGCGAGTCGGCGCGACATCGGGCCGACGACGGGATGGCGGACGTCGGTGCCGTGGAAGCTGACGACGAGCGGGCGGGCGCCGGCGAGCAGGGCGCACCAGCCGGGTAGGCCGTAGTGGGCATGGACCAGGTCGAAGCCGTCGCCCTGCTCGCGCAGCAGCCGCCGCAGCCGCCGCGTCGCCGGCAGGTACTCGCGCGAGCCCGGGGGGAAGGCGAAGACGTCGACCTCGACCCCGCGCCGGCGCATCTCGTCGATCTGGTCGCGGACCCACTGCCCGCGCTGCGGCGAGCCGGCGTCGGGCTCGAAGTTGGTGACGACGAGGACTCTCACCCGGTCGAGGGTATCCGCGTCGCCGGGGCGCGAACTCGGGCGCGCTTTATTTCAGAGCCTGGTGCCAGGCGTTTGCCTCTCACCTTGTTCCGTGCGCTCGCCCCGCCCAGCATCGAGTCCTCATCCAATTAGAGGAGGAATCGATGTTTCACGAGCTGCTGAGGTACCTGTACGCGGGGGTCGCCAGGCGGGTGCGCGGGATCCGGCGACTCGCCGGCGGCGAGGCCGGCCAGGGCACGGTCGAGTACGTCGGGTTGATCCTGCTCGTCTCGCTTTTGATGGTCGGCATGGTCGCCGCGATGAAAGGCTTCAACGGCCAGCAGGGCACCGAGCTGGCGAGCCTGATCGTCGACAAGATCTCGGAGGCGGTCGACAAGGTGGCCTTCAAATAATGAGAGACTCCCGGCGTGCCTGACTCACGTAGCTATGACCGCGCCCCGGCCGACATCCGACCGGTCACGATCGACCCCGAATTCGTCGCCACCGCGGACGGCTCGGCGCTGATCTCGATCGGCCGTACGAGGGTGATCTGCACGGCATCGGTGTCCGACTCGGTGCCGCGCTGGATGCAGGGCCGGGGTCGCGGCTGGGTCACCGCCGAGTACTCGATGCTGCCGGCCTCGACCGGCGAACGCAAGGCCCGCGACGTCTCCAAGGGACGCCAGGACGGGCGCGGGGTGGAGATCCAGCGGCTGATCGGCCGATCGTTGCGCGTCGTCGTCGACTTCAAGGCGCTCGGCGAGCGCAGTGTCTACGTCGACTGTGACGTGCTGCAGGCGGACGGCGGCACCCGCTGCGCGGCGATCACCGGCGGCTACGTCGCCCTGCGCCTGGCACTGCAGAAGCTGGTCGACTCGAAGGCGATCGAGACGATGCCGCTGACCGGCTCGGTCGCCGCGATCAGCGTCGGCATGGTCGACAAGCGCGCGCTGTGCGACCTCGACTACTCGGAGGACTCGACTGCCGAGGTCGATGCGAACGTGGTCATGACCGGGGACGGCGGCCTGGTCGAGGTGCAGGCGACGGCCGAGCGCACGCCGCTCTCCCGCGCCTCGCTCGACGATCTGCTCAGCCTCGCCGAGGGTGGGATCGATCGGCTGCGCCAGGTCCAGGAGCAGGTAGCCGGAGCTTGATCGTCGCCACCGGCAACAGGCACAAGCTGCGCGAGCTGCGCGAGCTGCTGCCGGGGCTCGAGCTCGAGCCGCTGCCCGACGGCGTCGAGTTGCCACCCGAGGACGGCGAGTCCTACGCCGAGATCGCCCTCGACAAGGCGCGGGCGGCGCGGGCGGCGACGGGACAGGCCTCGATCGCCGACGATTCCGGGATCGAGGCGAGCGGGCTCGGGGGCCGGCCGGGCATTCACTCGGCCCGCTACGGCGGCGCCGGCGCCGGCGACGAGGAGAACCTGGAGAAGCTGCTGCGAGAGGTCGCCGCGGCCGGTGAGGACCGCCGGGCGGCTTACGCCTGCGCCCTCGTCCTGATCGACGGCGACGGCACCGAGCACGTCTTCGAGGGCCGCTGCGAGGGTCGCCTGATCGAGGAGCGGCGGGGCGCGGGCGGGTTCGGCTATGACCCGGCGTTCGTCCCCGACGAGACCGCAGACGAGCGGACGATGTCGGAGCTGAGTGACGCCGAGAAGAACGAGATCAGCCACCGCGGGCGGGCCGCCCGCCTGCTCGCCGCCCACCTCGGGTCCGCCGGCCGGAACACACCAGCCGGGCGATGATCCGCACCAAAAGCGGCGCGGCGGGCCTCTCGATCGCGTCCAACGCGAGCCTGATCGCGATCAAGCTGGCCGCCGGCGCGATCACCGGCTCGATCGCGATCCTGACCGAGGCGATCCACTCGCTGATCGACCTGGTCGCCTCCGTCGTCGCCTTCGTCTCGGTCCGCAAAGCGGACGAGCCCGCCGACGCCGACCACCCATACGGCCACGAGAAGGTCGAGAGCCTGGCCGCCAATATCGAGGGGATGTTGATCCTGGTCGGCGCCGGGATCATCGTCTTCGAGGCGACCCACCGGCTGGTCGTCGGCTCCGAGGTCGAATCGCTCGGCATCGGCATCGCCGTGATGGGCCTCTCGGTGCTCGCCAACCTCGGCGTCTCGACCGTGCTCTCGCGCCAGGCGAAGGCGCTCGAATCGCCGGCGCTCGAGGGCGACGCCGCCCACCTCAGGGCCGACGCCCTGACCTCGGCCGGCGTCCTCGTCGGCCTGCTCCTGGTCCAGGTCACCGGCATCACCGCCTTCGACTCGATCACCGCCCTCGTCGTCGCCGGCTTCATCGTCACCGCGGGCGTGCGGATCATGCGCCGGGCCTCCGGCGTCCTCGTCGACGAAGCGCTGCCGGCCGAGGAGATGGACCGGATCGAGGCGGCGATCGCCGCCTCGCGCACCGACGAGGTCGCCGGCTACCACAAGCTCCGCGCCCGCCGCGCGGGCGCCCGCCGCTACGTCGACCTGCACGTCCAGTTCCGCACCGGGACCAGCCTCGAGCGCGCCCATGAGCTCGCCCACGTCATGCGCGACGAGATCGAGGCCTCGCTGCCGCGCGCCGAAGCGCTGATCCACGTCGAGCCCGAGACCTCGCTGCGCGACGCCGACGACAGCGCCGGCGGCCCCTACCGGTCGGGCTAGGGCGAGGGGAGCAGGTTGACCGCGGCGGCCAGCCCGACGGCGCTGACCGTGACCGTGTATCCGGTGTATCCGCTGATCGCGAAAAGGATCGCGGCGATCGCGCAGACGACGACTACGGTTATCCAGGAAGCCCGGGCGAGTGACACGGAGCGGTATTTTGGCTGATCCGATGGTCGACAACCCGACAGCGCAGTTGATCCCGGCCGAGCAGGCCGAGCGGGCGCTCGCCTTTCTCGACCAGATGTCGCCCGACCTGCGCGGCGCCGCGATCTTCGATTCCGCCGGCGAGGCGCTCGCCGCCAGCGGCGATCTCGAGCGCTGGAGCGAGGACGCGAGAACATTGTTCGAGGTCGCCGACCGGGCCGGGAGCGAGCCGGTCGAGCAGATCCACATCGGCACCGAGCAGGGCGAGGTCTTCGCCCTGCGCCACGGCGGGCTGGCGATCGTCGCCGTCACCGATCGCTTCGCGCTGGCCTCGGTCCTGCTCTTCGACATGCGCTCGCTGCTGCGCGAGCTCGAGGCCGCGGAGGGTGCCGCGTGACGCCGCCGAAGCCGCACCGGGTCCTGCTCGACCGCGTCTCCGGCTACGCCGATGAGGCCGCCGCCTACGTGCGCCGCCGCCGCATCGCCCGCCGCCCCTTCGCCCGCCTCTATTACACGGGCGGCCGCTCCGCCGACCACGGCTCCGACCAGACCAACGGCAGCGAGCTCTACGTCGCCGCCGGCCGCCTGATCGAGGTCGCCGGGAAGCGTCGCCCATGAGCGAGCTGATCGACGCCGACGTCGCCGAGCGCGTGCTCGCCCGGGCGCTCGCCTCGGGCGGCGAGTTCGCCGAGGTCTTCGCCGAGCGCCGCGCCGGCTTCGGCCTGGCGATCGACGAGTCCCGGGTCGAGTCGGTTCAGGCCGGCTCCGAGGAGGGGGCCGGGGTGCGGGTGATCGGCGGCGGCACCACCTACTTCGCGCACGTCGACGGCCTCGACCCCGAGGACCTCGAGCGCGCTGCCGCCGAGGCCGCCTCGGCGCTGCGCGGCGAGGCCTCCGAGCCGCGGCCGCTGAGTGCGACCCACACCGAGCCGCAGGCGATCCTGCGGCCGCCGGCCGAGATTCCCGCCGAGCGCAAGGCGGAGCTGCTGCGCGAGCTCGACGAGCGCGGCCGCGCCGCCGGCGCCGACGTCAGCCAGGTGCTCGCCTCCTATATGGAGGGCCGCCGGGTGGTCACGGTCGCCAACTCAGAGGGCCTCTTCACCGGCGACGACCGGACCCGGACCCGGATCGGCGTGCAGGCGGTGGCCCGGCGCGGCGACGCGGTCGAGACCGGGGCCGAGACTCTCGGCGGCCATCGCGGCTTCGAGCTGCTCGAAGACGACCCCGGCACGATCGCCGAGCAGGCGGCGGGCAAGGCGCTGGCCCTGCTCGACGCCGGGCCGGCCCCCGCCGGCGCGATGCCGGTCGTCGTCGGCGGTGGCTTCGGCGGCGTCCTCTTCCACGAGATGACCGGCCACGGGCTCGAGGCCGACCACGTGCAGAAGGGCGCCAGCGTCTACGCGGGCAAGCTCGGCGAGATGGTGGCCCGGCCGCTGCTCAGCGCCTACGACGACGGGCGCCTGCCGAACGAGTGGGGGAGCGACGCGATCGACGACGAGGGCACGCCGACGCAGAAGACGCTGGTGCTCGAGGAGGGCCGGATCGTCTCCTTCCTCTATGACCGGCTGCGGGCCGAGCGCGACGGCGTCCAGTCGACCGGCAACGGCCGCCGCGAGAGCTTCCGGCACCTGCCGATCCCGCGCATGACCAACACCTACATCGCGCCCGGCGAGTCCGACCCGGAGGAGATGATCGCCGAGGTCCAGAAGGGCTTCTACGCCGCCTCCTTCGGCGGCGGCCAGGTCGACCCGGCGACCGGCGATTTCGTCTTCGGCGTCTCCGAGGGCTACCTGATCGAGGGCGGCCGGGTGACCAGGCCGTGCCGCGGCGCGACCCTGATCGGCAACTGCCTGCAGGCGCTGACCGAGATCGACGCGGTCGGCAGCGATTTCGCGATGAAGACCGGGATCTGCGGCAAGGGCGGGCAGAGCGCGCCGGTCGGCACCGGCCAGGGCCATGTCCGCCTGGCGGCGATGACGGTCGGCGGGACCGAGGTATGAGCGCGGCGAGGGCCGCGGCGTGATCGACTCGGCCCGCCGGGCGGTCGAGGCGGCGCTCGCGGCCGGCGCCGGTGAGGCCGAAGCCTTCGCCGAGGAGTCGCGCGAGCGCGAGGTCCGCGCCCACGGCGGCGAGATCGAGAGCCTGACCGCGGCGACCCGGCGCGGGGTCGGCATCCGCGCCTGGATCGGCGGCCGGGTCGGCTTCGCCTACGGCACCGATTTCGACGAGAGCGGCATCGCCGCGCTCGCCAAGCGCGCGGCGGAGGCGGCCGCGGTCGCCGACGAGGACGAGTTCGCCGGGCCGCCAGCGGCGAGCGACGGCTTCCCCGAGCTCGAGCTCGGCGATCCCTCGATCGGCACCTGGTCGATGGCGGAGGTCGCCGAGCTGGCGCTCGCCGTCGAGCGCGAGGCGCGCGCCGCCGATGACCGGGTGGCGGGGGTCGAGACCGCGGTCTACGCCGGCTCGGCCGACCGGGTCGCGATCGCCTCCTCGACCGGGATCGCCGGCGAGTACGAGTCCTCGAGCTGTTACGCCTACACCCAGGCCCTGGCGAAGGGCGACGACGGCGCCACCGAGACCGGCCTCGGCTTCGACCTCGCCCGCGGTCCGGCGTTGCTCGACCCGGCCGCCGTCGGCCGGGAGGCGGCGGCGCGCGCGACCCAGATGATCGGCGCGACCAAGCCCGATTCGAGGACCTGCCCGGTCGTCCTCGACCCGACCGTCGCCGCCAGCTTCATCGGGCTGATCGGCGGCGGGCTGGGCGCCGACTCGGTCCAGCGCGGGCGCTCGCCCTTCGCCGATCGGCTCGGCGAGGAGATCGCCAGCGCCGCCTTCACCCTGCACGACGACGGCCTCGACCCCGGCGGCCCCGCCTCCTCGCCCTTCGACGGCGAGGGCGTCGCCCACCAGCGCCTCGCCCTGATCGAGGGCGGCACCCTGCGGACCTTCCTCTACGACACCTATACGGGGCGTCGCGGCGAGCTCGCCTCGACCGGCAGCGCCGGGCGCGGCGGCTACCGCGGCCTGCCCCGGGTCTCGGCCTCCAACCTCATCGTCGCGCCGGGCGGCCTCGGTTTCGAGCAGTTGCTCGCCGGTGCCGCCGAGGGCGTCTTCGTCACCGACGTCGCCGGCCTTCACTCCGGCGTCAACCCGGTCACCGGTGTCTTCTCGGTCGGCGCCTCGGGCCGCGCGATCCGCGGCGGCGAGCTGGCCGAGCCGGTCCGCGAGTTCACGATCGCCAGCGACCTGGTCTCGATGCTGAAGGCGGCCCGGGAGGCCGGATCCGAGTCGAGATGGGTTCCGTTCGGCGGCTCGGTCAGCACGCCGCCGCTGCTGATCGACGAGATGACCGTCGCCGGAGCCTGAGCCGGGTCCCGTTCGCGCCGTGACCGCTGTTAGATTGCGGCCGACTTTCCACCCATCTGAGGACACAGAGGAGCTTCGACGTGACAAAGGCTGAGTTTCTGGACCTACTGGCAGGCGACGATCGCATCGGCAGCAAGAAGGCTGCCGGCGACGCGGTCGATGCCATGCTCGAGGCGATCACCAACACGCTGAGCGGCGGCGGCGAGGTCAGCTTCACCGGCTTCGGCAAGTTCCACGTCGCCGAGCGCGGTCCTCGCCAGGGCGTCAATCCCAGGACCGGCGAGCGGATCACGATCCCGGGCGGCAAAGTGCCTCGCTTCTCCGCCGGCTCCGCGCTGAAGACCAAGGTCAAGGGCGGCTGACTCAAGTCGACGCTTCCTTCGCAGACCGGCTGACGGCGCTCGTCGTTGAGCGCCGCAGCCAGATCTGCCTCGGGCTCGATCCCGACCCGGCGCAACTGACCGGGGAGGACCTCGGCCCGACCGTCGAGGGCACCCCGGCGCAGGTCGCCGGCGCCGCGATCGCGGCGCACTGCCGCCGGCTGATCGAGCAGGCGGGCCCGGCCTGCGTCGCGGTCAAGCCGCAGCTCGCCTGCTTCGAGCGGCTCGGCGCGGCCGGCTGGCGGGCGCTCGAAGAGGCCTGCGCCGCCGCCCGCGAGGCCGGCCTGCTGGTGATCGCCGACGGCAAGCGCGGCGACGTCCCGGTCACGGCCTCGGCCTACGCCCAGGCCCTGTTCGGCGAGACGGCCACCCCCTGGGGGCCGGTGGCGGGCCTGCGGGCCGACGCCGCGACCGTCAACCCGCTGCTCGGCCTCGACTCCCTCGAGCCACTGGTTGCCGCGGCCGCCGAGGCGGGGGCGGGGGTCTTCGCCTTGGTCCGCACGAGCAACCCCGGCGCCGCCGACCTGCAGGACGTCGCCGCGCCCTCCGCGCCGCTGCACGAGCGCCTGGCGACGATCGTCGACGGGCTCTCGGCGAGGCTGGCGGGCGCCGACCCGGGCTCGCTGAGCGGGATGGGCGCCGTCGTCGGCGCGACCGAGCCCGCCCATATCGCCCGCCTGCGCGAGCTGATGCCGCGCTCGATCTTCCTGATCCCCGGCGTCGGCGCCCAGGGCGGCCGCCCGGAGATGCTCGGCGCGGCCTTCTCGCCGGGGCCGGCAGCGGCGATCATCCCCGCCTCGCGCGCGATCGCCTCCGACCCCGACCCGGCCGCGGCGGCGGAGCGGCTGCGCGACGCCGTCTGGCGCGTCTCGGGCGGCTGAGGCAGCCATTCACGGCTATACGATCAGCGCCGCCCGACCGATAGACGCTCCAGGCCAATGAAAAAGCGCTCCTCAGCAGCAGCAAGGACTCTCGCCGCGATCGCCGTGATCGGCGGCTTCGTCCTCGTTCTCGTCATCGTCGTGGTCGCGCTCAACGGCTCCGGCGATTCCTCGACGACCGATTCCACCGGCTCCGGGTCCTCGCACCACACCGTGCCGGCCAAGGACGTGCCGAAGGTCTACGTCGTCAAGTACGGCGACACCCTGACCGCGATCGCCCACTCGACCGGGGTCTCGGTAGCCCGCATCCAGAGGCTCAACCCCACGGTCGATCCGCAGATCCTGCGCGCGGGCGAGCAGATCAAGCTCCGGTGAGCGGAGGTCTCCGAGGGCGGGCGCTCGCCATCCTCGCTCTGGCCCTGATCGCGGGTCTCCTCGCCGCGGGGCGAGCCGCCCCCGAGCAGGCTCTGGCGGCCCCGGGAGGCGGCGGGTCCCCGGCGCCGGCCGGACCCGCCGTGCAGGCCAAGGCCTGGGCCCTGATCGACGCCCGCACCGGCAAGGTGCTGGACTCGCACGCGGCCGCCGAGAACCTGCCGATCGCCAGCACGACGAAGCTGATGACCGCCTACGTGGCGCTCAAAGAGCTGCCGTTGACGAAGATCGTCAGGGCCGCTCCTTACCACCCGATCTACGGCGAGTCGCTGCTCAACCTGCGGGCCGGCCAGCGGGTCAGCGTCCGCGACCTCCTCTACGGGTTGATCCTGCGCAGCGGCAACGACGCCGCCTATGACCTGGCCCGGGCGGCGGCCGGCTCCGAGGATGCCTTCGTCGGCCAGATGAACCGGCGGGCGGCGGCGCTCGGCCTTTCCGACACCCACTACGCCAACCCGATCGGCCTCGATCAGCGCGGCAACTACTCCAGCGCCCGCGACCTCGCGACCCTGACCCGGCACCTGCTGCGGATGCCCGCCTTCGCCCGCATCGCCGACTCGCGCGAAGCCGATCTCAACAGCCTGCGCCCGCCGCGCCGGATCACGACGATCAACGAACTGCTGCTCGACGCGCCCTGGGTCAACGGGGTGAAGACCGGCCACACCTTCGACGCCGGCTACGTGCTCGTCGGCTCCGGCCGGCGCAAGGGGGTCGACCTGATCTCGGTCGTGATCGGGGCCCCGACCGAGGAAGAACGCTATGCCGCCAGCCTGCGCCTGCTCGAAAGCGGCTTCGCCGAATACAGGCGCCGGGTTCCGGTCCGCGCCGGCCAGCAGCTCGCCGATCCCTCGATCCGCTACGCCGGCGGCGAGCTGCCGCTGCGCGCCGCGCGCTCGCTGCCGGCCGGCACCTACCGCGGCCAGAAGCTGAGCGTCGACGTCCACGCCCCGGCCGAGGTCGAGGGCCCGATCGAACGCGGCCAGGCGCTGGGCAGCGCCACCGTGCTCGTCGACGGCCTGCCGGCGGGGACGACGAAGCTGCGGGCGAGCCGGGCGATCCCGAAGGCGGGCAGCTTCGATCGCGTTCGTAGCTTCGTCGAAGAAAACACGATTCTGGCCGCGGTGATCGCGTTCGTGATACTGATTGGCATGACCCTGATCTGGCGCACCCTGAGGCGCCGCAGGGGTAAGGGGAGATGACGCGATGACGGGAGGTCGTGCCGAGTGATCCTCACAGTCACCCTCAATGCCGCGATCGACCGCACGGTCGCGGTTCCGAACTTCCGCCTCGGCCGGCGCCACCGCGCGGTCGAGAGCCGTACCGTCGCCGGCGGCAAGGGGATCAACGTCGCCCGCGCCCTGGGCCTGCTCGGCCAGCCCGTGATCGCCACCGGCTTCGCCGGCGGCCCGACCGGCACCCGGGTGCTCGAACAGCTGCGTGACGAGGCGATCCTCACCGACTTCACCCGGATCGCAGGCGAGTCGCGGATCAACCTCGCCGTGATCGACCCGACCTCGGGCGAACAGAGCGAGATCAACGAGCGTGGGCCCGCGGTCAGCCCGGAGGAGGTCGGCCGCTTCGTCGAGCGGCTCGACTACCTGGCGGCCGGCGCCAAGGTCTGCGTCCTCGCCGGAACGCTGCCGCCGGGGGCCGGCGAGGACCTCTACGCGCGCCTGGTCAAGGACCTGCTCGCCCGTGAGATCGTCGTCGTCCTCGACGCCGAGGGCGACTCGATGCTCGCCGGCCTGCGCGCCGGCGCCTCGGTCGTCACCCCCAACGAGGCGGAGGCCGAGGAGCTGGTCGGCCAGGAGTTCAGCGACCCCGGCGACCTCGCGCAGGGCCTCTCCGAGCTGGTCCGGCTGGGCGCCGGCGAGGCCGCGATCACGAGGCCCGACGGCTGCGTCGCCGTCGTCCGCGCCGGCGCCGAACGTCGTTTTCTCGAGGTCCGCACGGAGCCGCTCGACCCGGTCTCGACCGTCGGCTCGGGCGACGCCTTCCTGGCCGGCTACGTCGCCGGCCTCTACGAGGGACGCAGCGCCGAGGAGTGCCTCGCCTTCGGCGTCGCCTGCGGCGCCGAGTCGACCCAGCACTTCGGCGCCGGGACCGTCGACCGGGGCCAGGTCGAGCGCCTGCTCGGCGAGGTCCAGGTGCACGATTTGGAGGTCCCGGCGGAAGTGTAGGCTCAGTGTTCATCGCCACCCCGCCAGGAGGACCAATTGGAGATCGACATCGGTCGAGGCAAGAAGGGGCGGCGCGCCTACGGATTCGACGACATCGCGATCGTCCCGTCGCGCCGCACCCGCGATCCCGACGACATTGACATCAGCTGGACGCTGGGCCCGTACCGCTTCGAGATTCCGCTCGTCGCCTCGGCCATGGACGGGGTCGTCAGCCCCGACACCGCAGCGCTGGTCAATCAACTCGGCGGTCTCGGAGTACTCAACCTCGAGGGAATCTGGACCCGCTTCGAGAACGCCGAGGAGAAACTGGAGATGGTCGCCGCCGCGCCCAAGCACGAGGCGACCAGGATCATGCAGGAGGTCTACGCCGAGCCGGTCAAGCCGGAGCTGATCGGCCAGCGGATCGCCGAGATCAAGGCCAAGGGCGCGGTCGCCTGCGGCTCGCTCACCCCGCAGAAGGTCCGCGAGCACTACGAGATCGCGGTCGAGGCGGGCATCGACATCCTCGTCATCCAGGGCACGGTGATCTCGGCCGAACACGTCTCGACCACGGTCGAGCCGCTCAACCTGAAGGAGTTCATCGCCGAAGTCCCGGTACCGACCGTGGTCGGCGGCTGCGCCTCCTACTCAACCGGGCTGCACCTGATGCGCACCGGCGCCGTCGGCGTCCTCGTCGGGGTCGGCCCCGGCGCCGCCTGCACCACCCGCGGTGTGCTCGGCATCGGCGTCCCGCAGGCGACGGCGATCGCCGACGTCGCGGCCGCCCGTTCGCAGCACATGCTCGAGACCGGCGAGTACGTCAACGTGATCGCCGACGGCGGCATGCGCACCGGCGGCGACGTCTCGAAGGCGATCGCGGTCGGCGCCGACGCGGTCATGGTCGGCTCACCGCTGGCCCGCGCCAAGGAGGCGCCCGGTCGCGGCTTCCACTGGGGGATGGCGACCTTCCATCCCTCATTGCCGCGTGGCACGCGGGTCTCGACCAGGCAGGACGGGACGATGGAGGAGATCCTGCTCGGCCCGGCCCAGGAGAACGACGGCACCTTCAACTTGATGGGGGCGCTGAAAACCTCGATGGCCACGACCGGCTACGAGGACATCCGCTCCTTTCAGCGGGCCGAGGTGATGGTCGCTCCGGCGCTGATGAGCGAGGGCAAGAAGCTCCAGAACGAGCAGTCGGTCGGGATGGGCTCGAACGGTCGCGCCGCGGTCACCGCGGGCGTCGGCGTCGCCGACGATTGAGCTCGGTCGCTGAGCAGGCCGGGGACGAGGCAGCCTCCGAGGCGCCGGTGACGGCGATCGAGGAGGTCCTCGTCCTCGACTTCGGCGGTCAGTACTCGCAGCTGATCGCGCGGCGGATCCGCGAATGCGGCGTCTACTCGGAGCTTCTGCCGGCGACGGTCTCGCCGCAGGCGATCCGCGAGCGGGCGCCGAAGGCGCTCGTCCTCTCCGGCGGGCCCGCCTCCGTATATGAGCCGGGGGCGCCCGCGTTCCCGGCCGAGCTGCTCGAGCTCGGCATCCCGATGCTCGGCATCTGTTACGGCATGCAGGCGATGGTCCAGGCGCTGGGCGGCCGGGTCGAGGAGGCCGAGGCGGGGGAGTTCGGCCGCGCCGAGATCACCCTCCGCGACGGCGGCGGGCGCCTGCTCGGCGGGCTGCCCGAGGAGCAGAGCTGCTGGATGAGCCATCGCGACTCGGTCTTCGAGCCGCCGCCCGGCTTCGCCGCGCTCGCCTCGAGCCCCGCCTCGCCGGTCGCCGCCTGCGAGGCGCCCGATCGCGCCCTCTACGGGATCCAGTTCCACCCCGAGGTCGTCCACACGCCCTACGGGACAGAGATCCTGACCCGCTTCCTGCGCGACATCGCCGGCTGCGAGCAGCAGTGGTCGCCGCAGTCGGTGATCGCCGAGCAGGTGGCCCGGATCCGCGCCCAGGTGGGGGAGGGCAGGGTGATCTGCGGGCTCTCCGGAGGCGTCGATTCTTCGGTCGCCGCGCTGCTCGTGCACAAGGCGATCGGTGCGCAGTTGACCTGCGTCTTCGTCGATCACGGCCTGATGCGGATGAACGAGGCCGAGCAGGTGGTCGAGGCCTTCGAGCAGTTCGGGATCCCCCTGGTCCACGTCGAGGCCGAGGAGCGCTTCCTCGCCAAGCTCAAGGGCCAGGACGACCCCGAGACCAAGCGCAAGATCATCGGCGGCGAGTTCATCCGCGTCTTCGAGGAGGAGGCCGAGAAGCTCGAGGACGCGAAGTTCCTGGTCCAGGGCACGCTCTACTCCGACGTGATCGAGTCCGGCGGCAGCGACGGCGCGGCGACGATCAAGTCCCACCACAACGTCGGCGGGCTGCCGGACGACCTCGAGTTCGACCTGGTCGAGCCGCTGCGGATGCTGTTCAAGGACGAGGTACGCGCGGTCGGCGCCGAGCTCGGCCTGCCCGAGCGCCTGGTCTGGCGCCAGCCGTTCCCCGGGCCCGGCCTCGGCATCCGCATCGTCGGCGGCGAGGTCAACAGGGAGCGCCTCGACATCCTGCGTGCCGCCGACGCGATCCTGCAGGAGGAGATCCGCGCCGCCGAGCTCTATCGCCAGCTCTGGCAGTCGTTCTGCGTGCTGCCGGTCGTGCGCTCGGTCGGCGTCCAGGGCGACGGTCGCACCTACGCCTACCCGATCGTGATCCGGGCGGTCACCTCCGATGACGCGATGACCGCCGATTGGGCCCGCCTGCCCTACGACCTGCTCGAGCGCGCCTCGAACCGGATCATCAACGAGGTCCGCGGCGTCAACCGCGTTGCCCTCGACATCTCCTCCAAGCCCCCCGCCACGATCGAGTGGGAGTAATGGCGCGCCAGGGGGTCGCCTGGCGGTGTCCTCGGCAATTCGCCTTGGTCACGTAGTCGGACTACGCTCCCGGCGGCGAATCGCCTGCGTCCTACCCAGGCAACCCCCTGATCGCGCCATGTCCTTCTGATGCCGTTCTGGGTATCCATCTCAATCCTCGGGCTGTTCCAGGCCGCATTGGTGGCCTTGCCAGGGCGTTTGCCGGCCCTGCCCCTTGGCCTGGGGGAACTGCGGAGCCGCTGGTGGGCGCTGCTGCCGGCGGGGTCGATCGTCGTCGTCATCGCCGCGGTCAACTTCTACGCGGGCTCGGCCGACTTCCTCACCTACCTCGCCTTGATCGCGGTGCCGCCGCTGGCGGCCGTCGCACTCGGCGGCCTGGTCCGCGGCGCACGTCCGCCGTGGGCACTGGCGGTGGTGCCGTTGTTCGCGCTGGCCTGGGCCGCGACCGGGTCGCTGGTCGGCGGCAGCGCGGCGACGATCCTCTCCGGCCTCGGCTGCGTCACGCTCGGCTGGCTCCTGGTCTCGCTGGTCCCCGCCGCCTGGCTGCGCTGGGGCATTTACGCGATGGCCGCGGTCGACGCCTGGCTGGTCGCGACCGACCTGCTGCAGGGGCCGAACTCCGTGCTCACCACGGCCGCGCCGGGCGCCGACCTGCCGCGCCTCCAGATCGCCGACTTCGGCTCGGCGCGGATGGGCTTCGGCGACCTCTTCGTCGCCGCCCTCGTCGGCTGCCTGCTCGCCGCCGACGGGCCGATCGCCGATGCTATGCGGCGGGAATCGGCCCGTCGGCAGTGGGTTTGCGCGGGGCTGGTGGCGGTGCTGGCGCTGGCGTTCGATCTTTTGTTTTTTGCGGTCGATGAGTTGCCGGCGACGGTGCCGGTGGCCGTCGCCTTGGCGTTGACCCAGAGCCTGGCCCGCTCAGCCGGCGAATGAGGCGATCGCCTCGGCGACCGCCCGGGGCTGGTCCTCGGGGGTGAAGCTGTAGGAATCGTCGATCGCGACCAGCTCACCATGCTCGAGGGCGGCCGCGTAACGCTCGGCGTGGGCGATCGGGAAGACCTCGTCCTCTGCAGACCAGATCAAGAGGGTCGGCAGCTTCGAGCTCGCGATCAAGCGCTCGCCGGCGGCGCGGACCGGGCCGGTCGAGGCGCCGGCCATCACCTTCGCCACATCGTGGAGGACGCCCGGGACACGCGAGGCCGGCAGGGCGTAGGAATCGGATGCCTCGGGCTCGACCGGGTGCTTGAGCAGCAGGCCGTAGGCGGGCGGCGTCGTCCTGATCTCCGGATCCTCGAGCGCGGCGAGCAACCGTCCGAGCAGGGCCGGGTCGCTCGCCGCCGCCGGCAGGCCGTCGAAGGGAGGCGGCGGCCACTCGTCGTAGGGCGTCTCGCAGGAGGTCAGGACGAGGCGCGCGACACGACCCTCGAGACGCTCGCCGAGGGAGGCCAGTGCGATCTGGGAGTAGGCGCCGCCGGAGTCGTTGCCGACCAGCGTCACCCGGGAGAGCCCGAGCTGGTCGGCGACGTCGGCGATCAAGCCGGCGACGGCGGCCGGGTTGAGGTCGGCATCCGGCGTCATCGGCCTGCGGTGAGAGCCGAGCGGCAGGTCGATAGCCAGGCAGCGAAAGTCGTCCTGGAGGCGCTCGATGACCTTGCGCCAGAGGTTCGCGTTGGCGAGCCAGCCGTGGCTGAACAGGATCGGGGGGCCCTCGCCGCGCTCGAAGACCTCGACCGTGCCGCCGGCCACCTCGACCGGCCGCGCCTCGCCCAGCAGTGGAGAGCGCCAGTCGTGAGCGGCGCTCATCGCGAACCGGCGAAGGCCGCGTCGGCGAAGGGGACGAGACGCTCGGCGAAGGCGGCCGGATCGCTGACCTGTGGCGAATGCCCGGCATCGAAGATGGCGAGCTCGGCGCCGGGGATCGAGGCGGCGGCCCGGCGCCCCTGGCTGAGCGGGATCACCGGGTCGCGGCGGCCCCAGGCGATCAGGGTCGGCGCCGTGATCGAGGGCGCCTCCGCGCGCAGGTCGTGCTCGGGTGAGGTGAAGCTGCCCCAGAGGCCGCAGACGGCGCCCAGGCCCGGGTCGCGCCGGGTGGTGGCGATGGCGGCGTCGCGCACCCGCCTATCGGCCTCGCTGCTCGGGCGCATGTAGCGGTCGGCGAAGCGCGGATAGATCCGGCGCAGGAACCATGGCCGCGACATCAGCCCGCAGAAGGCCCGGACCTGGGGCGGCCGGCCGCCGAAGCCGCCGCTGTCGATCAGGACGAGGCCGCGAACCAGCTCGGGGCGCCTGATCGCGAGCCTCGCGGCGGCGAAGCCGCCGACCGAGTTGCCGACCACGACGGCGCCCTCGGGGGCCAGGCCGGCGACGAGCTCCTCGGCGACATCGGCGAACGCCATCGCGGTCGCCGGGTCGGCGCCCGGGGGAGACTCGCCGTGGGCGGGCCAATCCGCCGCGATCGAGCGCATTCCCTCCGGCAACAGGGCGCGGAGGTCATCGAAGTCATGGCGGTCATGGGCGCCGCTGCTGAGCATCACCAGCGGGTCACCCTCGCCACGGCTGTCGTAGGCAACCTTCCCGGCGCTGGTCTCGAGCATCGCCACGGCGTGACCCTAGCAAATGACTGACCGGTCGGTCATGTTCGGTGACCGGGCGGTCATCTATCCTCCCACGGGTGTCCCCGCAGACCACCACCGTCGCCGGAGCCCGGACCCGCGAGGCCCTCCTCGATGCCGGCGTCGCGGTCGCGGAGAGCGCCGGCCTGGCCGGGCTGAGCGTCAATCGGGTCGTCGCCGAGGCCGGGGTCGCGAAGGGGACCTTCTACGTCCACTTCGAAGACCGCCAGGCCTTCGTCGATTCGCTCCACGCCCGCTTCCACGGCCGGGTCCTCGAGGCGGTCGCGGCCGCTACAGACGGAGTGCCGCCGGGGGCCGAGCGCCTCATCGTCGGCGTCGAGGCCTACCTGGACACCTGCCTCACCGACCGGGCGGTGAAGGCGCTGGCGCTCGAGGCGCGCTCCGATCCCGCCCTGGCGACCTCGATGTCGAAGCGCCACGAGCGCTTTGCCGCCTCCGCCGTGCCCAGCTTCCGGGCGATGGGCTGGCCGGACGCGGTCGCCGCCTCTCAGCTGCTGGCGGCGATGACCTCGGAGATCGCGATCCGTGAGCTCGAGGCCGGCCGGCGGCTGCCCGCCGCTCGCCGCTCGCTGCGCCGGTACCTCGGCGCCTGAGCGGTGCCGCTCAGCTGTATTCGTCCCATTTCTTGAGGTAGGGCAGTGGGTCGATCGGGCTGCCGCCCTCATACCAGCCGGGGCCGGTCCAGAGCTCGAAGTGGAGGTGGCAGGCGGTGGCGTCGCCGGTCTCGCCGACGATGCCGATCGGCTGGCCTGTGCGGACGACTTCGCCGGTGTGGAGGAGGGACGGTTCGGCGAGGTGCATGTAGGCGGTGTCGTAGGGCGTGCCCTTGCCGTCGATCACCAGGTAGTTGCCGGCCGCCCCCTCGTAGCCCGCGTACTGGACCCGACCGCCGCGGGCCGCGACCAGCGGCGTGCCGCAGGCGGCCATCACGTCCTGCCCCTGGTGGGTGTGGCCGGCCCGGGAGGCGCCGAAGCGTCCCTCGGGGCCGCCGTAGTCGTGGGCGCCGAGGATCGGGAATGTGTAGACGTAAAATTCGAAGCTGAGGCTGAGCGGTTCGCTCGAGGCGTCGGCGCGGAGGGCGACGCGCGCCGCGGCCTGTGGGCTGACGCGGAAGCTGTAGCGGCCCTTCGCCGCCGGCTTGCCTTCCAGGTTGCTCCCGTCCCAGCGGATCGCGACCGGCGTGTTCGGTTCGACGTCGTTGCGGTAGAAGGTCTGGACCACCGACCCGGCTTCGTCGAGGACGTCGATCCTCAGGTCGTTCTGCTGCTGGGTGCTGCCGATTTCAAAGCGCAGGCTGGGATTGCGGACGCCGAAGTAGAACGACTTCCGCGGCCACGTCTTGGCCGAGATCAGGGAGAGCGTGCCGGTGCTGGGGGCGCTCGGGGCCGGCGTCCCGGTGTTGCTCGGCGGCGCGGGCGGAGCGCCCTCGGGAGTCGTCGCGCCACCGGTGGTGACAGCGGCGCCCGCTCCCGCGGCGAGGGTCGCCGAGGCCGCCGCGATCGCGACTGTCGAGATGAGGCCGGCCAACCTGGCTCGGCCATTGGATGCGCTGCGAACCAAACTTCCCTCTCTTTCGACCGCCTGCGGAGTTAGCTGTCGGGCTCGCGCTGAAAGAGATGCGCTACGGGCGGTGTTCGCCCGATTCGCCCCCGGGGCCTTCAACTGCAAAGACCCCTGCGGTTCCCCCGCTCCCACCGGACTGCCCGATGGGACTCGGCGTATTGAGGCCGCAGTATAGGCGGGCCGGGAGCGGCAGCAAGGGGGCACGGACATCCCGAGCGCAGGCCCCGATCCGATCCCGAGAGAAATCAGAGAGCGATCGGAATCGGATCCGGGCCGAATAAATTCCGCCCATGGCCGCGGCCTCCGGCCTTGCCATATGCGGGTGTGGCTCGGGACGAGCTCTCGCCATATGCGGGTGGATGGGGCTTGCCCTATCATCCGCTGGCCGCGCGTGGAGTTCACGCGTGGTTTTTTCACGATGAAGACCTACGTAGCCAAAGCCACCGACCGCCAGCGGGACTGGTACGTCGTCGATGCCGAGGGTCAGACCCTCGGTCGCCTGGCAACTCGGATAGCCGATGCCCTGCGGGGCAAGCGCAAGCCCGAGTACACGCCGCACGTCGACACCGGGGACTTCATCGTCGTCGTCAACGCGGAGAAGATCCACGTCACCGGCGACAAGCTCGCGCAGAAGACCTACTGGCGCCACTCGGGATACCCGGGCGGGATCAAGTCACGGACCCTGGCCGAGATGCTCGAGCGCCGGCCGGAGGAGGTCATTCGCAAGGCGGTGAAGGGGATGCTGCCGCGCAACCGCCTCGCCCGCCAGCAGCTGACCAAGCTCAAGGTCTACGCCGGCCCCGAGCACCCGCACGCCGCCCAGCAGCCCAAACCGATGGAAATCGAGAGATGACAGACGAAGAGAACAAAGAGACTTCAGAGGACGCAGCGCCCGAGGATTCGGGTTCTGACGGATCGGCGGCGGGTCCTGTCGCCGAGGAGGGCACCTCGTCCTCGCAAGCTACGGACGACGTCCCCTCCTCGACACCACCCGCCGACGATGCGTCCGAGGCCGAGCAGCCCCAGGACGAGGCGCCCGCCGAGGAGCCCGCTGAGGCCCCTGCACCTGAGCAGGGTGAGCCCGAGGCTGCCGAAGGTCAAGCCGACAGCGCCGAGAGTGAGCCCGATAGCGCTAGCGACGCAGTCGCGGACCCGGCGGACCAAGGTGGCCAGGGCGCCGGCGCATCTGCCGACGACAGCGGAAGCGAAGCTGAGCAGTCGTCGGTTAACAAGAAGAAAGACGTAATTCCCGGTGCCGACCTCGAGCCGATCGCGGTCGAGCCGAGCGGCGAGCGGCCGCTGAGCGCCGAGGAGCGCGCGCGCCTGGAGGCCGAGGAGGAAGAGAAGGCCAAACGCGAGGCTCAGCTCAGCGGCGAGAGCGAGGACGACGAGCAGGACGCCGCCGGCCGTGCTCCCGCCAAGCTCGAGACCGGCTCCCGGTTCAGCGCCACCGGCAAGCGCAAGCGCTCGATCGCCCGCGTCACGCTGATGCCCGGCAGCGGCAAGATCGAGATCAACAAACGTGAGCTGGAGGAGTTCTTCCCCCGGCCCCTGCATCAGACGATGGCGCGTCAGCCGCTGACGACCACCGGCTACGAGAGCAATGTCGACGTACGGATTCGCGTCCACGGAGGCGGCATCGGCGGCCAGGCCGGCGCCGTGCGCCACGGCATCGCCCGAGCGCTTACCGAGATCGACCCGGAGTTGCGGGGCGAGCTCAAGCGCCGCGGCTTCCTGACTCGCGACGCGCGGGTCAAGGAGCGCCGCAAGGCCGGGCTGAAGAAGGCGCGTAAGAAGCCCCAGTTCAGCAAGCGCTGACGGGCGGCTGATGGCGACGGAGCGCAGGCTCTTCGGCACCGATGGGGTGCGGGGAGCGGCTGGCACGTTCCTCAGCGCCGAGCTCGCGACCTCACTGGGCAGGGCGGTCACGAGTTGGCTGCCCGCCGAGCGCCCCCAGGTCCTGATCGTCCGCGACACCCGCGAGTCGGGCCCGATGCTCGAGGCCGCGCTGGCCGCCGGCATCGCCGCCTCGGGCGGCGATGCCCACCTCGCCGGCGTGCTGCCGACTCCGGCGGCGGCGATCCTCGTCAAGCGCCTCGGCTTCGACCTGGCGGCCGTCGTCTCGGCCTCGCACAACCCCTACGGCGACAACGGGATCAAGTTCTTCTCCGCCGCCGGCACGAAGCTGGACGACGGCGATGAGGGGGCGATCGAGGCGCTGCTCGAGAGCCCCGAGCCGGCCGCTGCCGAGCCCGGTCGGGTCGCCGAGCTCAACGGCGGCCTCGAGGACTACCTGCGGGCGCTGCACTCGGCCTTCCCGCTCGACCTCAGCGGCACCCGGGTCGCCCTCGACTGCGCCAACGGCGCCGCCCACCGGGCCGCCCCGGCGATCTTCGAACGGCTCGGCGCCGAGGTCGAGGCGATCGCGGTCGAGCCCGACGGCCGCAACATCAACGACGGCTGCGGCTCGACCCATCTCGAGACCCTCTCCGCCCGCGTCGCCGCCGGCGACGCCCAGATCGGCTTCGCCTTCGACGGCGACGCCGACCGGGTGCTCGCCGTCGACGGCGCCGGCCGACCCCATGACGGCGACGAGCTGATCGCCCTCGCCGCCCGCGGCCTCGCCTCCCGGGGCGAGCTCGGCGGCGGCGTCGCGGTCACCGTGATGAGCAACTACGGCTTCCACGAGGCGATGAAGGCCGAGGGTATCGAGGTCGCCGTCACCCAGGTCGGCGACCGCTACGTCCTCGACGAGCTCGCCGCCCGCGGCTGGGCGGTCGGCGGCGAGCAGTCGGGGCACATCATCGACACCCGGATCGTCGCCACCGGCGACGGCATCGCGGCGGCGCTGGCGACGATGCGCGAGCTCGGCGGCCGCGACCTCTCCGAGGCGGCGCCGATGACCAAGCTGCCGCAGACCCTGGTCAACGTCGAGGTCGCCGACCGCGGCGCGATCGCCGCCGCCGACGCGGTCTGGACCGCGGTCGAGGAGGAGGGCGAGGCGCTCGAGGGACGCGGCCGCGTCCTGCTCCGGCCCTCCGGCACCGAGCCCCTGGTGCGGGTGATGGTCGAGGCGCCGACGGCCGAGGAGGCAGACGCCGTCTGCGAGCGCCTCGTCTCCGTCGTCCGCCGAGAGCTCGCCTGAGCTCGCCGACTACCCTTACTCGGACCTATGTGCGGAATCGTCGGATACGTCGGTGGCCGTCCCTGCCGGGACATCCTGGTCGCCGGCCTGGAGAAGCTCGAGTACCGCGGCTATGACTCGGCCGGGGTCTCGGTGATCGAGGACGGCCAGGTCGACAGCGTGCGCGCGGTCGGCAACCTCTCCAACCTGCGGGCGGCGATGGAGAAGCACGCCGAGGGAGGCGGGGTCGCGGTCGCGGCGCCGCCGGCGACCACCGGGATCGCCCACACGCGCTGGGCGACCCACGGGCGGGTCACCGAGGAGAACGCCCATCCGCACTCCGACAGCTCCGACCAGGTCCACATCGTCCTCAACGGGATCGTCGAGAACCACGCCAAGCTGCGCCGCCGCCTCGAGGGCACCGGCGATGTCTTCAGCTCTGAAACCGACGCCGAGGTCGTCGCCCACCTGATCGCCAGCCACTACGACGGCGACCTGGCCGCCGCCGTGCGCGCCGCCTTCGCCGAGCTCCGCGGTCACTACGCCTTCGTCGCCATGCACGCCGACGATCCGGGGCTGCTGGTCGGTGCGCGCAAGGAGTGCCCGCTGGTCGCCGGGGTCGGCGAGGGGGAGAGCTTCCTCGCCTCGGCGATCCCCGCCTTCCTCGCCGAGACCCATGAGGCGGTGGCGATCGAGAACGACGAGATCGTCTCGATCGAGGCCTCCGGTGTCTCGATCACCGACGCCGAGGGCAACCCGGTGGCGCGCGAGGCCGAGGAGGTCGCCTGGGACACGGAGACCGCCGAGAAGGGCGGCTACGAGACCTTCATGCTGAAGGAGATCCACGAACAGGCGGATGCCGTCGCCGAAACGATCGCCGGCCGCCTGCCGGACGACGACGGCGTCGACCTCTCCGAGCTCGAGCTCGACGACTCGGTCCTGCGCGAGGCGAAGCGGATCGTGATCGTCGCCTGCGGCACCTCCTACCACGCGGGGCTCGTCGCCCGTTACGCGATCGAGGAGTGGGCCCGGGTCCCGGTCGAGATGGACATCGCCTCCGAGTACCGATACCGCAACCCGGTGGTCGGGCCGGGGGACCTGGTGGTCGGCATGACCCAGTCGGGTGAGACCGCCGACACCCTGGCGGCGATGCGGCTCGCCCGCGAGCGGGGCGCCAAGGTGCTGGCGATCACCAACGTGATGGGCAGCCAGGTGACCCGCGAGGCCGATGCGATCCTCTACACCCGCGCCGGGCTCGAGGTCAGCGTCGCCGCGACCAAGACCTTCGTCGCCCAGGTCGCCGCCGGCTACCTGCTCGGCCTGCGCCTGGCCGAGCTGCGCGGCACGCTTCCCCCCGAGCGGATCGCCGAGCTCGTCGCCGAGCTCAAGCGCCTGCCCTCGAAGATCGAGGAGACCCTGGCCGGCTGCGAGGAGCGCGTGCGCGAAGTCTCCGAAGCCCACCACGAGCAGCAGTTCTTCCTTTACCTGGGGCGCCACATCGGCCTGCCGGTGTGCCTGGAGGGAGCTCTGAAGCTGAAGGAGGTCTCCTACATCCCGACCGACGCCTACGCCGCCGGCGAGATGAAGCACGGCCCGATCGCGCTGCTCGACAGCTCGACCCCGGTCGTCTGCGTCGCGACTGAGAGCCCGGTCCTGGCCAAGATCCTCTCCAACGTCGAAGAGGTGCGCGCCCGCGGCGCCGAGACGATCGCGATCACCACCGAAGGCGACGAGGCCGCGACCGAGGTCGCCGACCAGACGATCGAGGTCGCCCGAACGGACTGGATCCTGCAGCCGATCGTCGCGATCCTGCCGCTGCAGCTGCTCGCCTACGACATCGCCCGCGCCCGCGGCCTCAACGTAGACCAGCCACGGAACCTGGCCAAGACCGTCACCGTCGAGTGAGACGGGGGCGGCGCCGCTAGTCTGCCGCCCATGAAAAGACTTCTCGTCCTCCCAGTCCTTGCGGCCACGGCCGCGATCCTCCTCATCTCAGGTTGTGGCGGAGGCGGCGACGACTCCGGCGGCGGCGACCCGGCGAGCTTCGCCCCACCCGAGACCCCGCTCTACGTCGAAGCGACGATCGAGCCACAGGGCGAGACGAAGTCCAACGTCGAAGCCCTCTTCGAGAAGGTCAGCGGGATCGACACGGATCTGGGCGAACTGATCACCTCGAAGCTCGAAGAATCGGCGTCCGAATCGGGCGAAGGGATCGATTTCGACAAGGAAATCAAGCCCTGGCTCGGCGAAAAGGCCGGCATCTCGTTCAAGAACTACGACGGTGACGACTTCAACGACTACGCCGTCGCGATCCAGACCACTGACGCGGACGCGGCTGCCGAATTCGTCAAGGAGCGCGAGCAGGAAGAGGACGAAGCGCCGAAGGAAGGCTCCTATGACGGCAACGACTACTTCGTCGAAGCCGATGACGGGACGACGATCGGCGTCGTCGGCGACTTCCTCGTCATCGCCGAAGGCGAACGCTCCTTCGAGAACGCGGTCGACGCCTCGAGCGGGGAATCGCTGGCCGACGAGGACTCGTTCACGACGGCGATCGCCCACGCGGCCGACGGCAGCCTGGCCGACGTCTTCGTCGACGTCGGCGCCCTGATCGAACAGTCGGGCGGCGAAGTCGACGCGCAGGCGAAGCCGATCTTCGAAGCGACCGGCATCGAACCCGAAGAAGCGACCGCGGTCGCCAGCCTCGTGCCCGGCACGGAAACGGTGGAGATCGACCTCGCCAGCGACCTCGGCGGCCAGAAACCGGCGACCGGCGACGCCTCGAAGCTGCTCGGCTCGCTGCCCGCCAGCTCCTTCGCCGCGATCGCGCTGCCCGGCTTCGGCGAACAGCTCGGCCAGCTGATCGACGGCATCGATGAAAACGGCATCCCCGGCGAAATCCCGCCCGGCAAGTTCAAGAGCACCCTGAAGCAGCAGGCGGGGATCGACCTCGACAAGATCACCGGCGGGATCGGCAACGCCGCCGTCTTCGCCCACGGCTCCGACAAGTCGAACCTCGGCGGCGCCGTCGTCTTCGAAGTCGACTCGGCCAACGAAGCGTCGAACCTGATCACCGAGGTCGGCCTCCTGATCCGCCTCAACGGAACCCCGGGGGTCACCGCGCTCGGCGGCAAGATCAAAGGCTTCTCGATCCGCAGCGACGAAATCGGGCCGAAGCCGCTGGTCGTCGCCAGCAAGGGCGAGCGGGTCGCGATCGGCTACGGCACGGCCGACGCGCTGACCGCGCTCGACGACTCCCAGCCGGCGCCGCTCTCGGCCGACCCTGCCTACAAGGAAGCGGTGTCCTCGCTCGGCGGCACGCCGATCAGCGGCTTCGCCGACGGCCCGGCGGCGCTCGGCCTGGTCGAAGCGATGATCTCCCCTGACGAAAAGGAAGGCCTGGCGCAGGCGAAGCCCTACCTGAAGAAGATCGCCTACCTCTCGCTGGGATCGAAGGCGGAAGGGGACCTGGCGACGGCCAAGCTGCTCGTCGGGCTCGAGAAGTAGGGCGATGGCGGCCGGCGTCGGGATCGACCTGCTCGAGATCCGCCGGCTCGAGCGGGCGCTCGAGCGTCACCCGCGCCTGGCCGAGCGGGTCTTCAGCGAGGCCGAGCGCGCCTACGCCGCCGCCCGCGCCCGGCCCGGCCGCCACCTCGCCGCCCGCTTCGCCGCCAAGGAGGCGGTGGTCAAGGCGCTCGGCCATTCCGGCGGCCTCGGCCTCGGCGAGGTCGAGGTCCTCGCCGGCGAGCCTCCCCGGGTGCGGCTCTCCGGCCGCGCCGCCGAGGCCGCGGCCGGAGCCCCGATCGAGGTCTCGCTGACCCACTCGCGCGAGCTCGCCGCGGCGGTGGCAGTGGTGGGCTGATGGACTCCTTCCTGCGACCGCTCTTCGACGCCGACGGAATGCGGGCGATCGACAGCTGGGCGATCGAGCGGATGGATGTGCCCGAGGCGGAGCTGATCGAGGCCGCGGGCGGGGCGCTCGCCGAGGCGGTGGCCGGGCTCTCCCCACAGGGCCCGGTGACGATTCTCTGCGGCAAGGGCAACAACGGCGGCGACGGCCTGGTTGCGGCCCGGCGCCTGGCGCGGATGGGGTTCGAGGCCGAGGCGCTGGAGCTCGAGGCCGGGCTCCCGGCCGACCTCGACGCCCGCCTGGCCGCCTCCGGCGCGGTCGTCGACGCGATCTTCGGCACCGGCTTCAGCGGTGCCCCGCGCGAGCCGGCGGCGAGCGCGATCGAGGCGATCAACCGCAGCGGCGTGCCGGTCGTCGCCTGTGACATCGCCTCCGGCGTCGATGCCTCGACCGGCGAGGTCGCGACGATCGCGGTCGAAGCGGCGCTCACGGTCAGCTTTCACGGGGCGAAGGTCGGCCACCGCGTCGCCCCCGGCAAATGGCACACCGGGGAGCTGCGGGTGGCCGCGATCGGGATCCCGCCGGGAGCCCCTGAGGAGCCGGTCGCCGGTGAGATCGACCCGCGGGTGCTGGCGCTGGCGCCGCGCCGCGGCGCCGCCTCGACCAAGTTCAGCTCCGGCCAGGTGACGATCGCCGGTGCGTCGCGGGGCCTGACCGGCGCCGTCCGCATGGCCTCGCTGGCGGCGATCAGGGCGGGCGCGGGCTACGCGACCGTCGCCGTCCCGGCCGACCTCGAGCAGATCTTCGAGCTGGCCGAGAAGGAGGTGATGTCGGTCGGCTGCCCGGGCGGTGACGGCTGCCTCGTGCCGGCCTCGGGGAAGGCGCTGCTGAAGGCCTTCGAGCGGGCCGCCGCCGGCGTCCTAGGCTCGGGCGCCGGGCGCGACCCCGGCACGGTCGAGCTGCTGCGCTCGGTCGCCCTCGAGATCGAGGCGCCGCTGGTCATCGACGCCGACGGGCTCAACGCCTTCGCCGGCGAACCCGAGCGGATCGCGGCGCGCGCGGCCGCCACCGTCCTCACCCCTCATGCCGGGGAGCTGGGCCGACTGCTCGGACGCGACTCGGAGCAGATCGGCGCCCGGCGGCTGGCCGCCGCCCGCGAGGCTGCCGAGCGCTCCGGCGCGGTCGTCGTGCTCAAGGGCGATGACACGATCGTCACCGACGGCGCCCGCGTCGCGGTCAACGTGCTGCCCGCCCCCGGCCTCGCCACCGCCGGCACGGGCGACGTCCTCGCCGGCATCAGCGCGGCGCTCCTCGCCCGTGGGCTGGAGCCGTTCGCGGCGGCCTGCGCCGCCGTCCTCGCCGGCGCCCGGGCCGGGCGGGAGGCGGCCGCCCGGGTCGGCGCCGCCGAGTCGGTGATCGCCGGCGACGTGATCGACGCGATCCCGGCGGGGCTGCGCGCCGACACGCCGGTCGAATAACCTCGCCCGAGCCGAACCGATGCCCACCGCCGCCGAGATCATGCATGCCGAGATTCCCTCCGTCACCCGCGAGGAGGACGCCCGGCGCGCGATCGAGCTGCTCGCCCAGACCGAGCTCGGCGCGATCCCCGTCGTCGACTCCGACGACAAGGTCGTCGGCATCGTCAGCGATTCGGACCTGATCCTCAGCGAGGAGGAGTCCGACCTGCACCTGCCCCACTACCTGAACATCATGGGCGGGGTCGTCTTCATCGGCTCGATGAAGGGCTTCGAGGAGCGTTTGAACAAGGCCTTCGCGACCAACGTCCGCGACCTGATGAGCGCCGACCCGATCGTCGCCTCCGACGACGAGGACGCCGAGTCGGTGGCGAAGAAGATCGCCGACTCGCACCACAACCACCTGCCCGTCGTCGACTCCGACGGCAAGCTCGTCGGCATGGTGACCCGGGCCGACGCGCTGGCCGCGCTCGTCTCGGAATAGCAATGGCGCGGGCGCTCGCCCGGATCGACCTCGCCGCAGTCGAGCGCAACTGCGCGCGGTTGAAAGCCGAGGTCGGGCCCGAGGTCGAGCTCTGCGCCGTGGTCAAGGCGGACGCCTACGGTCACGGCGCCGACGGTTGCGCGCGGGCGGCGATCGCCGGCGGCGCCGACCGGCTGGCTGTGGCAACCGGCCCCGAGGCGGCGGCGGTCGGCCGAAAATTCCCCCATGTGAGGCTGCTGACGATGGGGGCGCTGACCGTCGAGGAGCTCGACGCCGCCCTCGCCGGAGGCTCCGAGATCGCCGTCTGGCACGAGGACTTCTGCCGGATCGCCGCCGAACGCGCCCGCGCCCAGGGCAGGCCCGCCCGGATCCACGTCAAGCACGACAGCGGCATGGGCCGCCTCGGCAGCCGCGATCCGCGAGCCGTGCTCGAGTTGGCCCGCGCCTGCGTCGAGGCCCCCAACCTCGAGCTGGCCGGCGTCTGGACCCATTTCGCCACCGCGGACGAACCGGAGTCGGAGTTCTTCGGCGAGCAGCTGCGCCGCTTCGGCGAGGTCGCCGCGGCGGCCAGGGCGGAGTTCCCCGGCGTCACCGTCCACGCCGCCAACAGCGCCGCCGTCTTCCGCGACTCTTCCTCCCATTTCGACATGGCCCGCTGCGGGGTCGCGATCTATGGCCTCGACCCCTTCCAGGGCGATCCGGCCGAGCGCGGCCTCGCGCCGGCCCTCTCA
This sequence comes from uncultured Solirubrobacterales bacterium, assembly GCA_963836415.1. Taxonomy (GTDB): domain Bacteria; phylum Actinomycetota; class Thermoleophilia; order Solirubrobacterales; family 70-9; genus VRUE01. The sequence continues at coordinate 711,431 of CAWIJE010000002.1, read as the reverse complement.
CTGCGCTCCTACGTCGCCGACGTCAAGCGTTTCGAGGCCGGCGACTCGGCCGGCTACGGGCGGACCTGGCGCGCGACGGAGCCGACCGTGATCGGGGTGATCCCGATCGGCTACGGCGACGGCGTCCGCCGTGCCCTCTCCAACGACTGCGACGTGCTCGTCGGCAACCGGCGCCGGCCGGTGGTCGGGACGATCTCGATGGACAACCTGACGGTCGATCTGGGCCCCGAGCCCGAGGTCGAGGCAGGTGACGAGGTCGTCCTGATCGGGACCCAGGGCGACGAGCAGATCAGGGCCGAGGAGATCGCGGCCAGGCTGGGCACGATCAACTACGAGGTGACCTGCGGGATCTCGGCAAGGGTCCCTCGGGAATGAGCCTCGAGCAGCGCCTCGCCGGGGCGCGTGCCGTGCGCGTCGCCCGCGCCGCGTCGGAGGCGGAGGACGAGGCGTGGATCGTCGGTGGCGCCGTCCGCGACGCGCTCCGCGCGGCCGAGATCGACGACCTCGACCTCGCCGTCGCCGCGGACCCCGGCGGGCTCGCGCGCCGCATCGCGCGTGAGGGGGGCGGGCACGTCTTCGAGCTCTCCTCGGAGTTCGGAACCTGGCGTGTCGTCGACCGGGACGGCGGCTGGCAGGTCGATGTCAGCGCCCTGCGCGGGGACGGCATCGAGGCCGACCTCGCCGAGCGCGACTTCACCGTCGGCGCGGTCGCCGTTCCCCTTGCCGGCGGCGCCCCGGTCGACCCCTTCGGCGGCCTCGGAGACCTCGAGCGCCGCGCCCTGCGGGCGGTCGGCGAGCGCAGCTTCGCCTCCGACCCGTTGCGCCTCTTGCGGGCGGCGCGCCTGGGCGCCGAGCTCGGGCTCGAGGTCGAGCCCGAGACCCTGGCGCTGGCCCGGTCCGAAGCGGAGCGGGCCGCCGATCCCGCGGGCGAGCGGCAGCTGGTAGAGCTCTCGCTGACGCTCGGTGGGCCCGACCCGCTGCGCGGGCTCGAGCTGCTCGACGCGCTCGGCCTGACGCCGGTGGTGCTGCCCGAGCTGGCGGCGCTGCGCGGCGTCGAACAGGGGCCCAACCACCATCTCGACGTCCACGGCCACACGATCGCGGTGCTCGAGCGCACGCTCGAGATCGAGGCCGACCTCGGCCGCTTCGCCGGCGAGCGGCAGGAGGAGACCGCCGAGCTGCTCGACGAGGGCCTCGCCGACGGGATCACGCGGCGGACGGCGCTGCGCTTCGCCGCGATCCTGCACGACATCGGCAAGCCGGCGACGCGCGGCGAACGCGGCGGGTTCGTCACCTTCATCGGCCATGACAGCGTCGGCGCCGAGGTGGTCGCCGAAATCTGCTCGCGGCTGCGCGCCAGCCGCGCCCTGACCGAGCACCTGCGGGCGATGACCCTGCACCACCTGCGACTCGGTTTCATGGTCCACGAGGCGCCGCTGCCGCCGCGCCGCGTGCACGAGTACCTGCGGGCGACCGAACCGGTGGCCGCCGACGTCACCCTGCTCACCGTCGCCGATCGGCTCTCGGCTCGAGGCAGGGGCCGGTTCGCCACCGAGGAGGCGATCGAGGCGCACCTGCGACTCGCCCGCGAGATGCTCGCCGCGGCTCTCGACTGGCGCCGGGACGGCCCGCCGCCGCCGCTCGTGCGGGGCGACGAGCTGGTCGCCGAGCTCGGCCTCGAGCAGGGCCCGGAGGTCGGCGAGCTGCTCGCCGAGCTCGAGGCCGCGCAGTACGCGGGCGAGATCGGCAGCCGCGAGCAGGCGCTGGAGCTGGCCCGGGCGCGGCGCGGGTAGGCTCCGCGCTGACCTGACCGACCCCGAGAGGAGACCCTGATGGCAGAACCGGTGCGGCTGGAGCGGCAGGGCGAGATCGCCGTGCTCGTCCTCGACGACCCGCCCCTCAACCTGTTCGGTCGCGAGGCCTTCGCGGCGCTCGATCACCGGGTCGCCGAAGTCGAGCAGTCCGACGCGCGGGCTCTGGTCTGGCGGGCGGAGGGCGACGTCTTCACCGGCGGCGCCGACGTCAACGTCTTCGACGGCACCGACCCCGAGGGCGGCGCCGAGATGTTCGCCGCGCTGATCGCCGGAGTGCGCCGGCTCGAGGCCTTGCCGATCCCGACCCTGGCGCTCGTCCACGGGCTCTGCCTGACCGCCGGGCTCGAGGTCTCGCTCGGCTGCGACCTGATCTGGGCGACGGAGTCCGCCCAGTTCGGCCTGGTCGAGGCGGTCGTCGGCCTGACCCCCGGCGCCGGCGGCACCCAGCGGATGGCGGAGCGGGCGGGGCCTGGCAGGGCCCGCGAGTTCGTGATGACGGGCGGGCTCTATGACGCGGCGACGCTCGAGCGCTGGGGCGTGATCAACCGCGTGGTCGGCGACGACGAGCTGCTCGAGAAGGGGATGGCCTTCGCCGGCCGCCTCGCCGCCGGCCCGACCAAGGCCCACGGGGCGACCAAGCGGATCGTCCGCGCCTACCTCGAGGGCGGCGTCGACCAGGCCGACGCGGAGACGCCGAAGGTCTCCGGATCGCTCTTCGCAAGCGAGGACCTGAAGGGCGCGGTCAGCTCGTTTCTCGCCGAGGGGCCGGGCAAGGCGACCTTCGAGGGGCGCTAGCGGGACCTGTTCGAAGCCCGCGTCAGGTAGCCTGCGCTGCGATGGGCAAAGAGGAGAAGATCGAGATGGAGGGCGAGATCACGGAGGCCCTCCCCAACACCATGTTCAGGGTGAAACTCGACAACGACCACGATGTGCTCGGCCACATCTCAGGCAAGATGCGCCGCCACTACATCCGCATCCTTCCCGGTGACCGGGTGAAGATCGAGCTCTCGCCTTACGACCTCGACCGCGGTCGGATCACCTACCGCTACAAATAGCGCCGGGGCTTGGGGAGAGCGATGGCTGATCCGAACCGGCGCTTCCGCGTGAAGTCCGGCGACGTCGTCCACGAAGAGGTCGACGGAGAGCTGATCGCGATCGACCTCTCCGGCGGCAGCTACTACAGCCTTTCCGGCTCGGCCCCCGCGGTCTGGAGCCTGCTCGTCGGCGGTGCCGGCGAGGCCGAGATATGCGCGGCGCTCGCCGCCCGCTACGAGGCCGAGCCGCAGGCGATCGTTGACCAGGTCGCCGGCCTGCTGGAGAAACTGCTCGCCAGCGGGCTGATCGTGATCGACGAGGAGCGCAACGGCAACGGCAACGGTGTCGCGGCGCTACCCGAGCCCTCCGGCGAGAAGCAGCCGTTGCAGCCCGCGGCCTTCGAGGGCTACACCGACATGAAGGACTACTTCCTGCTCGATCCGATTCACGAGGTCGATCCCGCCGCCGGCTGGCCGCGGCCGGCGGCCTAGCGGCGGCTTGGCAGCCGGCCCCGGACTGGCGCAGAGCGCGACCGCCGATCTCGCGGGCGCCTACTACGACGCCCTGCAGGAGCGGCTCGATCGCGCCGCTCTCGCCGCCGGCGGCTTTCTCGAGCGCGACCTCGAGATGGCCGGGTTGCGAGTGCGCCTGCGTTGCGCCGGGCCGGCGATGGCCGAGACCCTGTTGCCTCCCTTCCAGCACCTCGAGGCCGAGGGCGACGGCGCCCCGGACCTGGCGATCGGCCTTTTCGACCGCGCCTCGACCGGGGTCGAGCCGCCGCCGCCGGCGTGGCCGCCGCTCGAGGTCGAGCCCGGGGCAAACCCGATCTCCCGCCTGCAATCCGCCGACGCCTGCGTCCTGGCGGCGGCCGGCAGCGGCGCGATCACGGCCGCCGTCCCTGCCGCGGGGACGGCCGTGTTCCACATCGCCGACGCCGCCGCGATTCCCTCGACCGAGCGGGCGGCGCCGCTGCGCGAGGCGATCAACCTGCTGGCGAGCGAGCGCGGGCGTTGGATGACGCACGCGGGCGCGGTCGGCCGTGACGGTGCCGGGGTGCTCCTGGTCGGCGCCGGCGGCTCGGGGAAGTCGACCCTGGCCCTGTCCTGCGCCCTCGCCGGGATGGAGATCGTCGCCGACGACTACGTCCTGCTCGAGACCGGCCCGCCGGTCGCCCACGCGATGCAGTCGACGGCGAAGCTGACCCGCGACAGCGCCGAGCGGCTCGCGGTCAGCCCTGAGGCGATCGGCGCCGGCGGTTTCGAGGAGACGATGGAGGGGCCGCAGAAGGCCCTGGTCGAGATTCGCTCGCTGGCGCCGGGACGGCTGAGGAGCCGGATCCGCGTCGCGGCGCTGATCGCCCCCACGCTCGGCGAGGCCGCCGGGCCGCGGCTGGAGCCGATCTCCCCCGGCGCCGTGCTCCGCGCCCTGGCGCCGAGCACGATCATGCAGTCCTCGACCCAGCGGTCGCAGGTGCTCGCCGCGCTCGGCCGCCTGGTCGGCGAAGTGCCCGGCTACGGGCTCGTCCTCTCAGAGGATCCGGGGGCCAACGCGGCCGCCGTCGAGGAGGTGCTCGATGGCAGGGGCTGAGCCGGCGGTCACCGCCGCGATCGCCGTCCACGACGGCGAGGCGTACCTGGCGGAGGCGATCGAGAGCATCCTCGCCCAGTCCCGGCGCTGCGTCCAGATCATCGTCGTCGACAACGCCTCTGTCGACCGCAGCGCCGAGATCGCCGCCTCCTTCCCGGAGGTGGAGCTGGTCGCCGAACCGGTGCTCGGCATCGGCCGCGCCCGCAACGCCGCCGTGCGGGTCATGCGCGGCGACTACCTCGCCTTTCTCGATGCCGACGACCTCTGGGACCCGGGCAAGACCGAGCTGCAGCTGGCGGCCTTCGCCGCTGACCCCGGGATCGACCTGGTGTTCGGCCAGATGCGCCAGTTCGTCAGCCCGGGCCTCGACCCCGCCATCGCCGCGGAAATGTGGACCCCGACCGATCCCCAGCCCGGCCTGCACCTCGGTTCGATGCTCGCCTCGAGGGCGGCGGTCGAGGCGGTCGGGCCCTGGCCCGACGACGTCGCGATCAGCGACGGCCTCACCTTTCTCCTGCGGGCGGACGAGCTCGGCCTGCGACGGGCGATGCTGCCCGAGGTCGTCACCCTTCGGCGATTCCATTCCGCCAACCACTCGTTCGTCAACCGCGGCGAGCGCAACGAGTTCGCCCGTTACCTCAAGCGCTCCCTCGATCGTCGGCGCGAGCTCGGTGGCGGTCGATCCGGAGCTTGAATGCCCGCAGCAGGCCGGCCCGGGCCGCCATCGAGTCCTGGGTCAGGCTGTCCGGGTGGACGCGGCGCCGCAGCACGATCCGGTCGAGGCGGTGGACCTCGATCTCGAGCTCGCGCGCACGCAGCAGCCAGTCGAGGTCCTCGGCATGGCGCAGCGACTCGTCGTAGCCGCCGACAAGCTCGAAGACCCGGCGCCGCATCACCATCGTCATCGGGTGGATCATCGGCTCGTCGGCGAACTCGGGCGGCCGCGCCGGGGTCACGGTCGGCACCGAGGAGCGCTCGTCCCAGAAGGGCAGCTCGGCGCCGTCCTCGATGATCAGCTCCTGTTCGCCGACGACGATGCCGATCTCCGGGTCGGCGAGCAGGCAGCGCGCCTGGACCTCCAGTTTGTCCGGGGGCATCATGTCGTCGGCATCGTGGAAGGCGATCAGCTCGCCCTTGCTGGCCTCGAAGCCGCGATTGCGGGCGGCGGAGGGCCCCAGGTTGGCCTGGCGCAGGACCAGCACCTCGGGGTAGCCGGCGGCGACCTCGGCCGTGCGGTCGCTGGAGCCATCGTCGACGACGATCGTCTCGATCGGCGCGTAGGTCTGCGCCAGCACGCTCTCGATCGTCTCGGCGAGCCAGCGCTCGGACTCGAAGGCCGGGATCACGACGCTGACCAGAGGTCCCTTCACGACGCTCATCCTCGCGGCTCGGGCGGAAGGTGGCTGCGCTCGGCGGCCGGGTCGGGATCGTCCAGCTCGGCGATCAGCGCCGACCAGGCGAAGTCCTTGGCCCCGAGCCCGGTGCCGTCGCGCGGGTCGTAGTACTCGCGCAGGCCCTCGCGTTCGACCGCGCCGATCAACCCCGCCGCGAGGCGCTCCGCCTGCTCCGTGTAGCCCAGTCGCCGCAGGCCGATCCAGACCATCCAGGCCGAGTTGACCCAGGTCGGCCCGCGCCAGTAGCGGCGAAAGACGCCGTGGCTGCCGCCGGGCTCATAGGTCGGCTCCGAGGCGGCGACCGAGGGCGGCGCCACCGCGGTCAGGAACTCGGCGGGGTCGAGCAGGTGCTGCTCGACCAGCCGCCGTCCGATCGCCTCCGGCAGGTCGGGCAGGGCGAGCGGCGCGAGCGAGGCCCAGGTCAGCGCCTGGGGCCGGACGTCGCCGGGCATCGCCTGGTCGAGGAAGAGGCCGCGCCGCTCGTCCCAGAGGCGGTCGACGATCGCCGTCGTGACGGAGGGGCGGCCGAGGGCCTGCAGCGAGAGCGACCAGAAGGTGTTGACCATCGCTTCGCAGAGCAGCGGGCCGCCGCGGTCACGGATGCGCCGGGCGTCGAAGCCGAGCCGCCGGTTGCGCCGGACCAGGAGCGGAAAGCGCAGCCCGTTCGCCCGTCGGCCCCAGACCTCTTCGAACTTGGGTGAGGCGTCGAGGCCGGACTCGTCCGGCTGCACGATCCAGAGCAGGCCGTCGCCCTCGAGGTCGCGATTGGCCGAGAGCCAGTCCGCCTGGGCGCCGATCCGCGGCTCCTCGGCGGGGTCGCCGACGGCGATCCGCCAGGCCCAGGCGAGCAGCGGCGGCTGGATCGTCTCGGTCTGGAAGGCGCTGCGCGAGGTCACGTTGTAGAAGGGCAGCCGGGTCAGCGACACCGGCCGGTCCCAGAAGATCGTGTGGCCGATGAAGCCGTCCCCTCGCTGGGCGGCGAGCAGGCTCTCGAGCTCGGCCCGCGAGCGCTCGCGGTCGAAGCGCCGCCAGGCGATCGCGGCGAAGCAGGAGTCCCAGAACCACTGCCAGGGATAGCGGCCGGGGCTGGGACGGGTGTAGCGGAAGCCGACCCCGTCGCGCTCGCCCTCGAGCCAGTTCTGGCGCAGGACGCGCGCCGCGATCTCCGTCGCCGCCGTCATGCCGCGGTGCGGCGCATCTCGCGCAGGGCGAGGCTGCCGAGGATCGCCAGCATGCCGGCGATCGCGAGCAGGCCGGGCCAGGTGGTCGCCCAGGTGACGTCGCCGAGGAAGCCCTGGCGCGCGGCTTCGATCACCCGGGTGACCGGGTTGATCTCGGCCACCGTGTGCAGCCAGCCCTGGAGCAGGGCGAGCGGCGCGTAGGCGGGGGTGAGGAAGATCAGCGCCAGCGTCCCCGCCTGCATCAGCGGCGCCGCCGACTGGGTCTTGAAGTGGAGGGCGAGCATCGCCCCCCAGCAGGCGGCGACGGCGGCCATCCCGATCACCATCGCGTAGGCGATCACGATGCCGGCGATGCCTGGGAAGCCGGCGCCGATCACGAGGGCGACGATGAAGACGAAGGTCGCCGGGATCAGCGCCCGGGCGGCGGCGGCGATCACGGTGCTGGCGAGCAGCACCCAGCGCGGCGCGGGGGAGACGAGCAGCCGGTCGAGCCAGCCGTTTTCGATGTCGCGGGCCAGGTTGACACCGGCGGCGGCGCCGGTGAAGCCGGCCCCCTGCAGCATGCTGACCGGGATCGTGAAGCCGGCGTAGCTGCCGGCGTTGAAGCCGGTCAGGTTGGTCAGCGAGCCGAAGACGCCGTTGATGCCGAGGAAGAAGATCGTCGGCGCCAGGACCCCGGGAATCGCCGCCGCCGGCACCCGCAGCAACTCGTTCCTGGCGCGGCCGGCGAGGGCGGCGATCGTCGACAGGTTCGAGCGCCAGGGCGGCGTTGCCGCGATCGCGCTCATCCGCCGGTCCGCAGCCGGTAGCGCAGGGCGCTGATGCTGAGCAGGGCGCCGAGGACGGCCAGCCCGGCGATCGAGAGGAGGGCGTCGCGGACATCCCCTGCGGAGACCCCGGAGATGATCGGGTCGCGGATCCCGTTGACGATGAAGCTGAGCGGGTTGTAGGCGGCGATCGTCTTCGCCGGCTCGACCATCAGCTCCTCGGGGAAGAACGCGGTCGAGAGGAAGAGCAGGACGAAGACCATCGGGAACAGCCCCTGGACGACGCTCGAGTTGCCGGTTCGCAGGGCGATCGAGGCGACGATCGCGCCCAGCGCCAGCGCCGCCGCCCAGGCCAGCGCGATCGAGACCAGGGCGCCGCCGACCCCGCCGTCGATCTGGGCGCCGAAGACGAGGCCGATGGTGAAGAACCAGAGGCTGCCGAAGAGCGCCAGCGCGCCGACCCCGGCGAGCCGGCCGAGGACGATCGTGATCCGTGAGATCGGCGCCGAGAGCAGGCGGTCGGTGAAGCCCGATTCGATTTCGATCGCGAGCGCTATCGCGCCGCTGTTGCCGGCCAGCATCAGCGACTGCATGATCGCCCCGGCGAGCATGAACTGGAGGAAGCTCTGGACCGGCGGGAAGCCGGGTAGGTTGATCGCTTCGCCGGCGCCGCCGGTCTGCACCGCGAGCAGCAGGGTCGGGAAGACGACGATCGGCGCCAGCAGCTGTGGGCGGCGGAAGGTCTGGCGCACCGAACGCGCGCCTAGTGCGCGCACCACCCGCAGGTTCGTCGCCAGCGCGCTCACGCCGCCTCGGGGATGTGGTGGCCGGTCATCTCGACGAAGACGTCGTCGAGGGTGGGGTGGACCAGCTCGAGCGAGCCGACCGCGATGCTCGCCTCGTCGAGGGCGCGGACCACGGTAGAGATTTCGGCCGCGCCGGCGGCGACCTCGACCAGGATCGTGCCGGCGTCCGGGGCCGGCAGCAGCTTGCCGATCCGTGCGCGAGACCCGTTCGGCCTCGGCGATCGAGCCCTCCGCGAGCTGCAGGCGGATGTGGGGGCTGCCGATCGAGGCTTTCAGCTCCTCGGGGGTGCCCTCGGCGACGAGCAGGCCGCTGTCGATGATGCCGACGTTGTCGGCGAGCTGGTCGGCCTCCTCCAGGTACTGGGTGGTGAGGAAGACGGTGGTGCCGCCGTCGTTGAGGGCGCGCACCTCCTCCCAGATCGTTTTGCGGCTGACCGGGTCGAGGCCGGTCGTCGGCTCGTCGAGGAAGAGGACGCGCGGCTCGTGGACGAGGGCGGCGGCGAGGTCGAGACGTCGCTGCATGCCGCCGGAGTAGCCGCCGACGCGGCGGTCGGCGGCATCGGCCAGGTCGACTTTCTCGAGCAGCTCGTCGGCGCGGCGCCTGCCCTCGGCGCCGGGGATGCCCTGCAGCGTCGCCTGCAGGCGGATCAGCTCGCGCCCGGTCATCAGCGGGTCGAGCGCGGCCTCCTGCAGGGCGACGCCGATCGAGGCGCGGACCTCGCGCGCCTGCTTGACGACGTCGTGGCCGCCGACGGTCGCCCGGCCCGCGGTCGGCAGCAGCAGCGTCGTCAGCATCCGCACCGTGGTCGTCTTGCCCGCCCCGTTGGGGCCGAGGAAACCGTAGATCTCACCCTCTTCGACCTCGAGGTCGACTCCGCGGACCGCGAGCACGTCGTCGAAGGAGCGCTCCAGCCCTTCGACCGCTATGGCCGGCACTCGACCCATTTCCTCCCGTTGGCGCGCTCCAGCGCCTCGGCCGCGTCGAGCAGGAGCTCGTCGCGGCCCCAGGCCGCCTGCAACTGCAGGGCGATCGGCAGCCGCTGCGAGTCGAGGCCGACCGGGACCGAGATCGCCGGGATCCCGGTCAGGTTGGCGAGGCCGGCGCCGCGCACGTTCGCCTGGTCGGCGGTCATCGTCGCCGAGGGCAGCTCGACCAGCGGTGCCGCCAGCGGCGGTGCCACCGCCGGCACCGTCGGCCAGGCGAGCACGTCGACCGCCTCGAAGAGCGCGGCCAGGCGGCGGCGCATCGCGGTGCGGACCAGCTCCGCACTTGACCGCGGCGGCGGCCGGCAGCAGCATCCGGTACTTGGCGAAGCCGCGGTTGAGCGGGCTGAGCTCGGGTGAGAGGTGGTTGAGGCGCTCCGGGGTGACCCCGCCGAGGCTCTCGGTGTTCGCGATCAGGACCGCGGCCAGCGCCGAGGCGGGCAGGTCGGGCAGCTCGACCTCGAGCACCTCGCCGCCGCTCTCGGAGCGCAGCGCCTCGATCGCCGCGGCGCAGGCCGCGCCGACCTCGGGCGCGACGTCCTCGGAGACCGGGTCGCGGACGACGCCGATCCGCAGCCCGGCGGCGTCACCGGCGGAGAGGCTCTCGCCGTAGAGGACCGAGGCGAGGAGACGGGCGTCGGCGGCATCGGCGCAGAGCGGCCCGGAGACGATCATCGTCGTCACCTCCGCCATGTGGTGGCCGCTCATCGCCGAGCGGCCGAAGGTCGGCTTCAGCCCGGTCAGGCCGCAGTAGGCGGCGGGGAAGCGGATCGAGCCGATCCCGTCGGCGCCGACCGCGCCGGCCGTGATGCCGGCGGCGACCGTCGCCGCCGAGCCGCTGGAGGAGCCGCCCGGGCAGCGCTCCGTGTCCCAGGGGTTGTGGGCCGGGCCGTAGACCGACATGTTGCCGGTGCTGCTCGCCCCGGCTTCGTGCATGTTGGCGACGCCGACGATCACCGCGCCGGCGTCGCGCAGGGCGCGGTAGGGCCCGGATTCGCCCGGCTCGCCGGGCCGCATCATTTCGGCCGAGCCGAAGCGCTGCGCCCGCCAGGGCAACGGCCACTCGTCCTTGATCACCAGCGGGACGCCGCGCAGCGGCCCCTGCGGGGCCTCGGCGAGCATCTCGCGGGAGCGCTCGGGGAAGGTCTCGACGATCGCGTTGAGCGCCGGGTTGCGCTGCTCGATCCGGGCCAGCGCCGCGTCGAGCAGGGTGGCGGGGTCGACCTCGCCGGCGGCGACCGCGGCCGCCTGCCCGCGCAGGGAGAGGTCGAGTGGGTCGCTCACGGGCGCGGCGCCCGGGAGAGGTCGCGCTCGCGCTCGGGCGCCGTGTCGCCGAGGTCGAGCTCGAGCAGGGCGAGGATCTCGGGCCAGAAAAGGGCGTGGGCGCCGCCGATCACGGCCATCTCGATCTCGTCGGCCTCGATCCCCAGTGCCGAGAGGCCGCCGGAGAGGTAGTCGTCTGACTGGCCGCTGGCCTCCATCTCGGCTGGCAACCCTACAGTGGCGCCCTGGCCGGGATCGTGCAGGCGGCGAGGCAGGGGGCATTCGCCGGGCGGCGAAGGCAGAATCCCCCCGCAACCCCGGCTCAGGGCTGGGGTTGAAGGTTGAGATCTTGGCCGCCCACGCCAAAAACCACCACGGATCGACGTCGTCCGCCAATCGCCGCCGCGCTTGCGGCCGTGCTGTTGGTCGCCCTCGTCGCCTACGCCTGGCCCGGCGACGCCGGCTCCGCCCCGCCGCGGACGATCGTCCTCGGCCAGACCGCCTCGACGCCGCCGCCGACCTGCCCGGGCAAGATCGTCAACGGGGTCGAGGTCATCCCCTGCCGGGTCGAGGGACACGTCACCGGCTTCCAGACCAGGGCGGGCGGCGTCGCCAACCCCTACGAGGTCCCCTTCGACGGAGCGATCGTCGCCTGGTCGATCACGCTCTCGCGGCCCTCGCGCACCGAAGGGAAAACGACCGCCAACGAGGTCGCCTTCTTCAACGAATTCTTCGGCCAGCCCTCGGAGGCGCGGATCGCCGTGCTGAGGCCGGTCGAAGGCAGCAAGCCGCCTCAGTACGTGCTCGCCCGCCAGAGCCCCCTCGTCGTCCTCAACTCCTACTTCGGCAGCAAGGTCACCTTCGCCCTCGAGCACCCGCTGACCGTCCTGCGCGGGCAGACGGTCGCGCTCACGGTGCCGACCTGGGCGCCGATGTTCGCCTTCAACCTCACCGACGAAGACACCTGGCGCGGCAGCCGCCTGCCCAAACACTGCGCGGCCCGGCCCGACATCCAGGGCGGCCATCCGCAGCAGGGCGTCGGCAAGAAAAAGACCTACGGCTGCTTCTACTCCAAAGCCCGCCTGCTCTACACGGCGACCGTAGTCAAGAAACCCTGAGTCGCCTGCTCGGCGGCTGACGAAGCAATACCTGGACGCAGGGAGCGAAGCGTGCTCCGCGCGTGAGCGACCGAGGACGCCGGAGTGCGGGTCAGAGGGCGGGCTGGCGCAGGCCGCAGTACGGGCAATCACTGACGTCGAGACCGATCAGCTGGTCGCAGCGACGGCAGGCCCGCAGGTTCTCCGGCGTGCGCGGAAGGGCGGACACCGACGGCGCCAGCGGCAGGACCATCGCCACCGGCTCCATCTCCTCGCCGGTCTCGCGATCGACGTAGACGTTGCCCGGCTCGGCGTGGGCGAGGGCCTCGCGACCGGACGCCCGTGCCCTCATCCTGTAGAGCTGCTTCTCGTTCACGGCCGGGAACATTAATAGCTTGGGCGGTTGATGAAGGTTCTTCTCTTCCACGGGTACATGTTGCGCGGCACCGGCAGCAACATCTACAACGCCAGCCTCGCCACGGCCCTGGCCCGGCTCGGCAACGAGGTCCACCTGCTCTGCCAGGACCGCGATGTCGAGCTCGAGGGGGTCCAGATCCACAACCCCGACATCGGCGGCCTGCTTCCGGTCTACGTCAAGGACCCGTATGAGGGCTTCGAGGTGAAGACCTTCGCCGAGCTCGACCAGGCTGAGCTCGAGCGCTACATCGAGGCCAACGTCGTCGCGGTCCGCGCCGTCGCCGAGCGGGTCGGCGGCTTCGACGCCGCCCTCGCCAACCACCTCGTGATGGGCCCCGCGATCCTCGCCCGGGCCGCCGTCGGCCCCTTCGCCGCCAAGATCCACGGCTCCGCCCTCGAGTACACGGTCAAACCCGAGATCGATCGTTTCGGCCCCTACGCCGAAGAGGGCATGGAGGCCGCGGCCGGCGTCCTGGTCGGCTCCCGCCACACCGCCGACTCGCTCTGGGCGGCGCTGCCGAATGTCCCGGGGCTTCGCGAGAAGACGCGGCTCGGCCCCCCTGGCGTCGATACCGACGCTTTCCGGCCGCGGCCGGGAGGACCGCGGCCGGGGGGATCGTCCCGCGTCGTCTTCGTCGGCAAGATGATCGTCTCCAAGGGCGTGGATCTCCTGATCGCCGCCTGGCCGCTGGTCCGCGAGCGCCATCCTGAGGCGACCCTCCAGCTCGCCGGCTACGGCGAGTACGAAGGCGGGCTCAAGCGGCTGCTGGCGGCGCTCGACGGCGGCGAGATCGAGGACGCCCGCGAGGTGGCCCGGCTGGGTCGGGGGCTCGAGGGCGGGGAGGAGGAGCCGTTGTCGATCCTCGCCGAGTTCCTCGCCGATCCGCCCGCGGGGTACGCCGAGGCCGCGCGCGGGGTCGCCTCCTCGGTCGAGTGGGTCGGGCGGCTCGAGCACGACGAGGTCGCCGCGCTGCTCCCCGGGGCGGAGGCGCTGGTGATGCCGAGCACCTTCCCCGAGGCCTTCGGGATGGTCGCGGCCGAGGCGGCGGCCTGCGGGGTCCTGCCGATCTCGGCCGACCACTCCGGCATGCGCGAGGTCTCGCGGCAGCTCGCCGCCGAGCTCCCGGAGCGGGTCGGCGAGCTGACATCGTTCGCGGTCGAGCCCGGCGCGGTCGAGGCGATCGCCGCCTCTCTGAGCGGCTGGCTGGAGCTGCCCGAGCCGCTTCGCGAGGGCGCTCGCGAGGCGATGGTGGCGACCGTCCGGCGGCTCTGGAGCTGGGAGGGCGTGGCGCGCGGAGTCCTCGCCGCGTCGGGGGGCGAGCTTGACCGTCTGCCGCTTGCATAGAATCCCCGACCGCCGATGATTGGGCGCCTGCCGATAGTGAAGATGATGGCCGTCACCGTCGCCCTCGCGGCGGTGATGTCGGTGGTGATGCTGCAGATCAACTGGGACGGCCAACAGGCCTCCACCGCCGCCCCCAAGATCGACCAGCTGCTCGACGTGATGATCGTGATCTCGTCCTTCGTCTTCTCGCTGGTGATGGTGATGCTCTTCTACGCGCTGTGGAAATTCAAAGCCAAACCGGGCGACGAATCGGACGGCGAGCCGATCCACGGCAACACCCGGCTGGAGATCGCCTGGACCGTGATCCCGACGATCATCGTCCTCTTCGGCGCCGGCTACAGCTGGTCCGTCCTCAACGACATCGAAGCGAAGGCGGCCGACGCGCTGCGGGTCGACGTCTTCTCCCAGCAGTACGCCTGGAGCTTCGGCTACACCGGCCAGGACAACGCCTACTCGCAGGGTGAGCTGCACGTGCCGCTCGACCGCCAGGTGCAGTTCAAGATGCACGCGCTCGACGTGATCCACTCGTTCTGGGTTCCCGAGTGGCGGATCAAGAAAGACAACGTCCCAGGGATCACCACGACGGCGACGGTGACCCCGGACAAGCTCGGCACCTACCAGCTGATCTGCACCGAGCTCTGCGGTTTCGGCCACGCGACGATGCGCGCCAAAGTCGTCGTCGAACGGCCCGCGGACTGGCTCAAATGGGTGAAAGGCCTGAAGACCGAAATCCCCCCTGCCGACATGCAGGCGATCGACGGCGACTCGAGCCAGGACCTGGCCGAACCGATCGGCGCGGGCGGGGCATAATGGTGGCCGACTGATGGTGCAGGCGATCAAGCAGCCGGGATGGATCCGCGGGGCCCTCGGGGCGGTGCTGGCGGCGGCGTTCGGCGTCGCCCTGGTCGTCGTCCTGCGCAAGTCCTACGGCCTCGACGCCTTCCAGTCCAAACAGACCGGCTACCCGCAGGTCGTCGTGCCGCTGGTCACAGCGCCGCTCGGCTTCCTCGCCGGCTTCGGCTGCTTCGACTACTGGCTGCGCTGGGCGGCCGGGATGCCGACGATCCCCGACGACCACTCCCAGCACGGCGCCAAGAGCTGGAAGGACTACTTCCGCTTCAACACCGATCACAAGGTGATCGGCATCCAGTACATCTGCACGACCTTCGTCTTCTTCTTCATCGGCGGCCTGATGGCGATGCTGATCCGGGCCGAGCTGGCCCAGCCGGGCACGCAGATCGTCAACGCGGCGACCTTCAACAGCCTCTTCTCCACCCACGCGGCGATCATGATCTTCCTCTTCGTGATCCCGGTCTTCGCCGGGATCGCCAACTACGTCCTGCCGCTGATGATCGGCGCCCCGGACATGGCCTTCCCGCGCCTCAACGCGCTCAGCTTCTGGATGCTGCCGCTGGCCGGCCTGCTCTTCGTCGGCAGCTTCCTCGCCCCCGGCGGCGCCTTCGACGCCGGCTGGACCGGCTACGCGCCGCTCTCGACCGGGGCCCCGCTGGGGCAATCGTTCTTCAACCTGGGGGTCCAGTTCGCCGGCGCCTCGTCGATCGCGACCGCGCTCAACTTCCTGGTCACGATCATCACCATGCGTGCGCCCGGAATGACCTTCTGGCGGATGCCGCTCCTGGTCTGGGCCAACCTCTCGACCTCGCTGCTGGTCGTCGCCGCGACCCCCTTCATCGCCGGCGCCCAGTTCATGGTCCTCTTCGACCGCGCCCTCGGCACCCAGTTCTTCCAGTTCGGCGGTGGTGGCGACGTGATCAGCTACCAGCACATCTTCTGGTTCTACTCGCACCCGGCGGTCTACATCATGATGCTGCCCGGGTTCGGGATCATCTCCGAGGTCATATCGACCCATGCCCGAAAGCCCGTCTTCGGCTATCGCCTGATGGCCCTGGCGCTGATCGGGATCGTCGTCCTCAGCTACTCGGTCTGGGCCCACCACATGTTCGTCGCCGGCATGTTCTCCTGGCTGCGGGTGCCGATGATGATCACGACACTGCTGATCGCGGTGCCGACCGGGATCAAGATCTTCTCCTGGTTAGGCACGCTCTACTTCGGCAAAATCCATACGTACTCGACCGCGATGCTGTTCGCGCTGGCCTTCATCGTCACCTTCACCATCGGCGGGATCAGTGGCGTGATGCTGGGCATGGTGCCGATCGACATCCACGTCTCCGACACCTACTTCATCGTCGCTCACATCCACTTCGTCCTCTTCGGCGGCTCGGTCTTCACGATCTTCGCCGGCATCTACCACTGGTTCCCGAAGATCACCGGGCGGATGTACGACGAGAAACTCGGCCGCGTCCACTTCTGGGGGACCCTGGTCGGCACCTGGGGCACCTTCATCCCGATGCACTGGATCGGCATGGACGGGATGCCTCGCCGCGTCGCCGACTACGCCGCCAAGTTCGGCGACTGGAACCTGCTGATCAGCTGCTGCGCCTTTTTCCTCGGCGCCGTCCAGCTCGTCTTCCTCTACAACATGATCGTCAGCTGGCGCTTCGGCCCGAAAGCGAGCTCCAACCCCTGGCGGGCCAACTCGATCGAGTGGCAGGTCAGCTCGCCGCCGCCGATCTTCAACTTCGATGAGATCCCGCGCGTCGTCGGCGGGCCCTACGAGTACGGGGTCCCCGGTGCCCGGCACGCGATCATGGCCGGCGAAGACGCCGAGGTCAGGGAGCCGGAGCCGGCGGTCGCGGGGACGTCGCCGTGAGCGACGCCGCCGAGGGGCGCCCGCTGCTGGTCTTCCTCAACGAGGTCGCCGGTGGCCGCAAGTTGCTGCAGGCGGTGCGCGAACGCGCCGAGAAGGCGTCCTTCGTCGCCGTCGTCGCGCCGCAGAACCAGCCCGCGGTAGGCCAGTTGATCGACACCGGCGAACTGCGCGACGCCGCCCGCGCCCGGGTCGAGGTGACGATGGCGATCCTCGCCGAGTACGGGATCGACTCGGTCGGCGAGGTGATGGACCCGCAGCCGTCGCTGGCGCTCGACGACGCGGTCCGCGCCCACGAGCCCTCCGAGGTGCTGCTCTCCAGCCTCGCCGGCAGCCGCTTCGGGCTGACCCGCAAGGACCTGGTCAGCTGGGCCGAAAGCCGCTTCGAGCCCGAGGTCGCGGTCACCCACATCCCGGTCCGGATCGAAGATGACTCGATCAGCCTCGAGGTCAACCACACCCTCGTCGTCGCGACCAAGACCGTCGCCTCGCCCGACCTCGTCAGCCGGCTCAAGGAGCGCGCCGCGGGCCAGCCGCACCGCTTCACGATCATCTGCCCGCGCAGCGAGGACGTCTCCGAGGAAGAGATCGTCGCCGACCTCGCCTCAACTCTGGCCGAGCTCTACCGCGGCGACTATGACGCCACCGGGCAGCCGATGAGCCCCGATCCCTTCCACGCCGTCCAGAACGCGGTCGAGCACTACAGCATCGACGAGGTCGTGATCTCGACCTTCGCCGGCGAGACCTCGCGCTGGCTCGAGGGAGACCTGATCGGCCGGGTCCGCGAGATCACCGACAAGCCGGTCGAGCACGTCGAGGTCGGCCGCTCGGCGACCGCCGTCGCCGCCGCTGTCGCCGAGGGGGACCAGGACTGATGGAGAGCGCCACGGTCAGCCTCGGACACGCGCACGAGGAGCATCACGGCCCGCCCGAGGCCAACCAGAGCTCCCGCATCGACCGCCAGACGCTCGGCATCCTGCTCTTCATCGTCTCCGAGGTGATGCTGTTCGGGGCCTTCTTCGCCTCCTACTTCTTCCTCCGCGTCGTCGTCGACCCGCCGAGCTGGCCGCCGCACCCCTACGAGCTGCCGGTCTACGTGGCGCTCGCCAACACCTGCATCCTGGTCTCCTCGAGCTTCACGATCCACTACGCGCTGGAGTCGATCCGGCGCGGCAACCGCCAGGGCCTGAAGCTCGGCCTGGTCCTGACCTGGCTGCTCGGCCTGACCTTCCTCTTCATCCAGCTCAACGAGTACGCGCACCTCGGCTTCAGCGCCCGCGACCTCTCCTTCGGCTCGATCTTCTACAGCCTCACGGGACTGCACGGGGCGCACGTCTTCGTCGGCCTGATGCTGCTCAGCTTCGCTACGATCCGCGCCTTCCGCGGCCATTTCGGCCCCGAGGAGAAGGACCACCTGGGCGTCGAGGTGCCGGGCATCTACTGGCACTTTGTCGACGTTATGTGGATCATTGTGTTCTTGTCCGTCTACGTGCCTCTAGGGCCCCTGCAAACCGGCGCCTGGGGGTGTCCTCGGTCGTCCTCCTCGGGTCACGCACTGAAGTGCGCTCCCCTCGTCGGACTCCCTGCGTCCTACCCAGGCTTGATTTTCGGGGCCTTCGACCACTCAGGGGTGGTGGTGTTTCGCCGACCAGATCCGCTGCTCCCACCCGGGCGCGGGGCGGGTCGACTCGCCGCTCCGGACGGTTCGGGGGCGGTTGTGAACTTTCTTCGGATCGGGTAGGTATCCACTGACATGCACAATCCGCTGCGCTCAGAGGCCGACGCGTTTCGCTGGTTCGTGATCATCCTGGCCGGTGCGATCTTGGTCGGGGCGGTGGGCACGCTGGCCGGGCCTCTGCCCGGATTCCTGCTCGCCGCGGTGCTGATCATCGGCGGCGCCTTCGTCGCCTACCGCGCCTCGCGGGGAGCGATGCGCGACGGCGTCCCCCTGACCCGCGGCGGCGACGGCAAGCACCGGGTGCTGGTGATCGCCAACGAGACCGTCGGCGGCGCCGCCCTGCTCGACCAGATCAGGCGCAGCTGCGAGGGGCGTCGCTGCGAGATCCGCATCGTCACCCCGGCCCTGGTCGAATCGCGTGCCGCCCACTGGGCCTCCGACGTCGACGAGGCGATGGAACGGGCGCGGCAGCGGATGGAGCTCTCGGTGATCGAGGTCGAGCAGCTCGGCCTGCGGGCCAAGGGCGAAATCGGCGACTCGGAGCCCAACGTCGCGCTCGAGGACGCGCTGCGCACCTTCGCCGCCGACGAGATCGTGATCTCGACCCACCCGGCCGAGCGCTCGGTCTGGCTCGAGAAGGGCGTGGTCGAGCGGGCGCGGGAGGAGATCGACCTGCCGATCACCCACGTCGTCGTCGACCTCGCCGCCGAAGGCGTTCCCGCCCGCTGAACTCCGGGCGCGCGGAGTTAGGTCTAGAGCCGGGCGAGCTCGGAGTCGGGGTGCGAGCCGGCCGCGGGCGCCGAGTCGGCGCGCGGCTCGAGCCGGCCGGCGGTGGCGACGGTCCAGAGCATCGCCATCCAGTTGGCGACGGCCAGGGCGACGTGCAGCCAGACGATCTCCGACGGCAGCTTCAGCGCCCACTGGACGCCCCCCACCACCCCCTGAAGGGCGAGGAGGCCGAGGACGACCGTGAGCGGCTTCAGCGCCCTCCTGTCGCCTCCTGGGCGGCGCAGGAGGAACCAGACGCCGATCGCGGAGAGGCCGAAGACCGTGGCGAACACCGCGTGACGCTGGACCACCCATTCGAGCGTCCCGTTGCCCTCGAAGTCGAATCGGTGCACGAGCTGGCCGGCGTGGGCGCCGGCGTGCGGGCCGGAGGCGGTGGCGACCGTCCCGGCGAGGATCGTCAGCTGGCCGAGCGGGATCAGCGCCCGCACCGCCCAGACCCCGAGCCTGTCCTTCGACGGGCGCCGCTCCCAGGGCTCGTAGCGGGCGCACCAGGCGAGGGCGAAGGAGGCGTCGAGGAGCAGCATCGAGAGGATGAAGTGGCTCATCACCAGGCCCGGGGCGAGGTGGTACTTGACGACCAGGCCGCCGAGGATCGCCTGGCCGATCACGCCCAGCGGCAGCAGCACGCCGAACAGGGCCAGGTGCCAGCGGTAGGGGACGCGCAGGAAGGCGAGCACCGCGGCCGCGATCACGGCCAGGCCGACGAAGCCGGTCAGCAGCCGGTTGCCGTACTCGATCACCGCGTGGCTGTCGAGCGGCGGCACGTTCCGGCCGTAGCACTTGGGCCAGTCCGGACAGCCGAGGCCGGAGCCGGTCAGCCGCACGCCGGCGCCGGTGAGGACGATCAGCGCCAAGCCCGCGAGGGCGACCAGCGCCACCTTCGCGTAGAGCTGCGGACTTATCTCAGGCGCTCGTCGCATGCCCTGATGATGCCGACGGCCGCGCCGCGGCCGGGGGGTCGGCGCTCAGCCGCCCTTGGATTTCGTCGCGCCGCCGCTGGCCTGGGCTTTGCCGCCGCCGCCGGTTTCGGCGATCAGGTATTCGACCAGCTGTTCGATTTCCTGTTTGGAGATCGTTTCGCCGAAGGTCGCGGGCATCACGTTGGGCGGGTAGCCCTTGGCGATCTCGGCGTTGGGGTCGACGATGTCTTCGGTGACCTGGGCCATCGACTGCCCTTTGAGGACTTCGTCGAGGTCGGGGCCGGTGGTGCCGCCGGAGCCGGCCGCTTTCAGCGTGTGGCAGCCGCCGCAGCCGTTGTTGGCGAAGACCTGCGCGCCCGGGCCGCCGGGGACCCTGGGCGGCGCCGCGCCGGGGACGCCCGCGTATTCGCCGACGTAGGCGGCGACGTCGTCGAGATCCTGGCCCTCGACGATGTCGGGTGGCATCGAGACCGCCGGGTCGTCGGTTTTCGGCCGCGGGAACTCGACCTGGGCCTTGACCACGCCTTCGATCGTTTCGCCGCCCTCGCCGGCGGAGCGCGCCGCGGCAAAGGCATCGTCGAGATTGGGCCCGATCTGGCCGGAGCTGCCCGCCTCCGCCAGTTCGTGGCAGGTGCCGCACTTTTCGGTGAAGAGGATCCGCCCGCGCTGCACGTCGGAGGTCGAGGTGCCGCAGCCCGAGGCGACGACGGCAAGCGCCGCGAGGGCGGCGGTGACGAGCAGAATTCGCTTTGGGATCGAGAGCTTTGACATGAGGCGCGGGGCGGCCGGGATTCTATATGTCAAGGCCCCCTTCAAAGCTCCCTCGCCTGCCTCCGGGTCGGGTAGGCTGGCAGCCGATGCTCGTCAGCGAAGGAATGTCCGGGGTCGTGCTCGCCGTCGGCCCGTCTCACACACTGCGCGAAGCGGCCGCTCAGATGGCCGAGAAGCGGGTCGGCGCGGCGCTGGTCAGCGACGACGAGACACCGGTCCCCTGCATCATCACCGAGCGCGACGTCCTGCTCTCGGTCGGCGCCGGCGAGGACCCGGATGCCGAGCGGGTGGGCGACCACATGAGCGACAGCGTGATCTCCGCCGAGCCGGACTGGAGCCTCGAGCGCGCCGCCGCCGAGATGTCGCGACGCAACATCCGCCACCTGGTCGTCTACGAAGGCTCGGAGCTGGTCGGCATCCTCTCGATGCGCGACATCGTCCGCGTCTGGACCAGCGATGGCGCCACTTCGGGCATGACCCCGCCCGAGTAGAGCGCCTGAGGCATTCGCATCTCAGCGTCCTTGACCTGCTCGGTCTCAGGCGCTCTTTTGTAAATCCGACTAGATCTTTTTCGGCGGGCGAATCGCCTCGACCGGAAGCACCGCGCCGCGCACGCGCTGCTTGCGGCGCAGGCGGAAGAAGTCGCCGCCGGCGCCACCGATGATCGCCCGCAGGGCGAAGAGTGCGATCAGGCCGCCGATGATCGAGTAGACCCAGCCCCTGACCATGAAGCCCTCGGCGAAGATGCCGCAGACGACGAGGGCGATGGCGAAGCCGAAGAAGACCGGCAGCCAGGACGAGCGGGGCACGTAGACGAGCTCGCCGGGCTCGGGGATGTCGCGATGCTCGGCCACTCAGGAAGCGATGTAGAGGACGGCGGCGACGAAGCAGAGGGCGAAAACGCCGGCGGCGATGCCACCGGCCACCAGCCCGGCCGTCATGTTGCGCTTTGCGAGGTCGCGATCCACGGCCCGATTTCTACCAGACCGGCCACTCAGAGCCGGTCACGAGAAGAGCCGGTCGAGTGGCATCGAGAGGAAGAGCAGCGCCAGGTAGGCGAGTGAGAAGAGATAGGTGCGAAGCGCCCAGGCCTTGGTCCCGTTGCGCAGCAGGCGCACCGAGAAGTAGATGAAGCCGGCGCCCAGCGTCATCGAGGCGACCAGGTAGACGAGCCCGAAGCCGCCGGCGCAGAAGGGCAGCTGGGTCACCGCGTAGAGCAGGATCGTGTAGAGCAGGATCTGGCGCCGGGTCTCCGCCTCGCCGCGGACGACCGGCATCATCGGCACGCCGACCTTGGCGTACTCGTCCTTCATCAGCAGCGAGAGCGCCCAGAAGTGCGGCGGCGTCCAGAAGAAGACGATCGCGAAGAGGAAGAGCGCGGTGCCGTCGAGGCCGCCGGTGACCGCGGCCCAGGCGACCAGCGGCGGGACCGCTCCGGCGGCGCCGCCGATGACGATGTTCTGCGGCGTCGTCCGCTTCAGCCAGAGCGTGTAGACGAAGACGTAGCCGACGAAGCCCGAGAGCGAGAGGGTCGCCGCCAGCGGGTTGACGGTCAGCGCCAGGAGCAGGAAGGAGGAGGTCGCGAGCAGCGCTCCGAAGGCGATCGCCGCACGCGGCGAGATCCGCCCGGCGGCGACCGGACGGTCTGCCGTGCGGGCCATGCGGCGGTCGATGTCACGGTCGACCGCGTGGTTGATCGCGCCGGCGCCACCGGCCGAGAGGGCGCCGCCGAGGCAGGTGAGCAGGACAAGGCCGATCGAAGGGTCGCCGGCGACGTACATCGTCGTCACCGTGATGAAGAGGAGCAGCGACTGGACCTTCGGCTTGGTCAGCGTCAGGTAGTCGCGGACGATCGAGGGGACGAGCGCGCGTCGCTCGACCGCGGCGGTGTGGGCACCACTCATGGAAGTCAGGCTACCGGCTGAGTTTCAGGTGCCGGCTGCGTCTCCTCCGCGGCCTCGGGCGGGGCCTTGCGGTGGGCGATCGCCTCGCGGATATCGCGCATCGGCCGGGCGCTGCGGACGTCGGGCAGGACGTCGAAGTTGTGCAGCTCGGGGGGCGAGAGCGTGAACCACTCGAGCGAGTCGCCGCCCCATGGGTCGTGGCCGGCCTCGGGCCCCTCGACGCGGCTGAGGATCGCGTTGACCAGGGTCATGATGATCCCGACGGCGAGGATGAAGGAGCCGATCGTGGCGACCAGGTTGTAGGCGTTGACCCCGGTCGAGTCGAAGAACTTGTAGGCGTCGATCACCTCGCCCTCGAGGACGCCGGCGAGGAAGAGCGGGACGAAGGCGAGCAGGGTGCCGACCACCATCGTCCAGAAGGACATCCGCGCCAGGCTCTCGCCCATCGTCCGTCCGGTCATCTTCGGGAACCAGAAGTGGAGGGCGGCGAAGCCACCGAAGACGGCGCCGCCGACCAGCGCGAAATGGGTCGAGGCGGTCGCGTCGGTGGTGTTCTTCAGCTGCCAGGCGGCGCCGACGATCGAGTGGCTGATCTCGGCGGCGAGACCGATCGAGATCATCGAGAGCGCCCCGGCGGCGAAGAGCAGCGGTGCCCGCATCCGGATCGCGCCGCCGGCCAGGGTCGCGACCAGGTTGAAGAAGATCAGGCCGAAGGGGACGATCAGCGCCAGCGACATCACCATCGCGAAGTACATCCAGCCGATCCCGATCGGCGCGGTCAGCATGTTCTGCATCCAGGCCAGGGTGCCGAACACGGCGATCGCGCCCAGCGAGCCGATCGTGCCGGCCCGGTTGAAGAGCGGCTTGCCGGCGAAGGCGGTGACGATTTCCGCGATCGCGGCCAGCGAGGTGACCAGGATCAGCATGTAGGCGCCGGTGAAGAAGATCCAGCTCAGGTGCTGCCAGAGCAGGGGCGCGCCGCCGGAGCCGTCGGCGAAGAAGATGCCGTCGAAATTGCGGTCGATCAGCAGCATCGTCACCGCCGCCAGCATCACCGGCCCGATCACGAGCAGCAGCCAGGAGCAGATCGCGCCGGCCCAGGCGAAGACCGGCAGCCGCGACCAGGCCATGCCCGGCGCTCGCATGTTGCGCAAGGTCGTCGTCAGGTCGATCGAGATCAGGACGAAGCCGAGCGTCGCCAGCCCGGTCGCTGCGCACCAGGCGTCGACGCCGTTGCTGGAGAGGAAGGCCAGCTCGGAGAGCGGCGGCAGCGGGTTGACGCCCGCCTCGGAGGGAGTGAAGAGGAAGCCGGCGTAGAGGACCGTTGCGCCGGCGATCACCAACCAGGTGCCGATCTGGCCGAGCCGCGGCAGCGCCGTGCCGCGGGCGCCGATCTGCAGCGGCACCACGTAGTAGAAGAGGCCGACGGCGAGCGGTATCGCGAAGAAGAAGATCGCGGTCGCGCCGTAGAGCGAGAGCATCCGGTTGAAGGTGACCGGGGAGAGGAAGGTGTTCTCCGGGATGACCAGCTGCAACCGCATCAGCAGCAGCTCGAGCAGAGCGATGAAGAGGAAGCCGAGCGAGGCCGAGATCAGAATCCGGCCGAGGTCCTTGTGGCCGGCGCTGGTCGCGATCTCGACCCAGGCCGGGCGGCGCTTGGGGTAGCCGTCGACGACGAGCTCAGGGCTTGGGGTGGGGCTCATGGGACTTCTCCGTTTTCGATCAGGGAGACGACCCGGTCCTGGGCGGCCTGGATGTCGGATTTCTGGTTCTTGACGAATTCTTCGTAGGCCTGCGGGGAGACGACCTCCACCGCGGTCCGCATCGGCGCGTAGGCCTGGCCGGAGAGGGTCGCCGACTGGCCCTCGTAGGTGCCTTCTTCTTCGGCGATGAAGTTGACCGTGTCGGTCTTGCCGGGCACCGCGTCGCGCTTGCCGGCCAGTTCCGCCACGTCCCAGGTGTGGATCACGTCGGTCGAGACGAGTTCGAGTTCGACGCTGGTGTCGACCGGGACGACGAGCTTGTAATAAGAGAAGGCTTCATTCGGGTATTCGTAGCGCCAGATCCATTGCTGGCCCGTCGCCCGGATCTTCAGCGGCGCCTTGCTCGCCGCCTGTAGGCCGTCGGCGCCGGTGGTCGGAACCTCGCGTGCCTTGTCGGTGAAGATGACGCTGACGACGAGGATGACGAGGGCGAGCGCGGCGAGCACGCCGCCCACCCTGAGCTGGGTGCCGCGGCCGCCGCTGACCTGGCGCGGCTCGGTGCCGCGCTCGGCGCTGTATTTGCGCAGCACGTAGAAGAGGCCGACGTTGATCGCGACGATCAGGATCGCCGCAACGACGAAGCCGACCCAGAGCAGGGTGTCGAGCTGGTCTGTGCCAGGGGAATGGGGCGCCAAAGCGCGGCCATCCTATACTCGCGCGCTGATGCGCAGCCCCTCCCGGCCATCTCCGGCGTTGCGGGTGGCCGTGCGGGCCGCCGCGGGCGGCGCGTTCGCCGCCGCGTTTGCCGTCCCTCTGCTGCGTCGCAAAGGGCGGATTCCGGCCCCGGTGACGATCGCCGCCTGCGCCTCGGGACCGCTCGCGGTCGCCGTCCTGCGGCCCCGCAGCCGCGGCCGCGACATCGTCCTCTTCGCGATGCAGATGTGGGCCTTCATCATGGTCCACGAGCTGCCCTTCGACAAGCCGGAGAGGCTGCGCGCAAGGCTGAAGAGCGGCTATCCGATCGTCAGCGACCGCGCGATCGGCTTCGGCAAGCTGCCCAACGCGCGCCTGCAGCGAGGGCTCGCGCGCCTGCCGGGGATCGGCGGCATCAACCTCTTCCTCACCTGGGCCCACTGGCTCTGGTTCCTCGAGCCCTACTTCGCCCTGCTCTACATCCTGATCAAGCGCCCCGAGCAGTTTCCGCGCGCGGCCCGCCGGCTCGCCGCGGTCTTCGACAGCGGCTGCGCCGTCTACTTCGCGGTCCCGACCGCGCCGCCGTGGTGGGCCTCCGAGGAGGGACTGACCGGGGAGGAGGTGCGCCGGATCATGGTCGAGGTCGGCGAGGAATTCTGGGGCGACGCCTGGCCGCGCATGTACGACGCCCTCGGCGGCAACCCCTGGGCGGCGATGCCCTCGCTGCACTTCGCCACCTCCGTCGTCGTCGCCGACGCCCTCGCCGACACCGGCCGGGTGGCGGGGGCGATCGGCTGGGCCTACTCGCTGACCCTTGGCTTCGCCCTCGTCTACCTGGGAGAGCACTACGTCACCGACCTGGTCGCCGGCGCCGGCCTTGTCGTCGCCGTTCGCGGCGTCGAGCCGCTGGCCGAGCCGCTCGTCCTCGGCGTCAACCGGCGCCTGCAGGGCTTGGAGAGGATCGCGAACGGGTAGGTTCACAGGGGTGTCCGAGGAGAGCTCGGTTAAGGAGATCCCGGTCGAGGTCGACGACACCGCGGAGCTGGACCGCGCTGCCGGACTGCCCCTTTTCACGCCGAAACGCGTGATCCAGACCGGCATCGTCGTGCTGGTCCTCCTGGTCGCGATCTACTTCCTCTTTCCGAAGCTGGTCGGCCTCGGCAACGCGCTCGGCAAACTCGACGACGCCGACCCGATCTGGATCGTCGTCGCGATCGCCTTCAGCATCGCCTCCTTCGCCACCTACATCGCCCTCTTCAAAGCGGTGGTCGGCGGCGACGTCCTGCGCCTGCGCTGGGTCGAGACCTACGAGATCAACATGGCGGGCGTCGCCGCCACGCTGCTCTTCTCGGCCGGCGGCGCCGGCGGCATCGTCCTCACCTACTGGGCCCTGCGCAAAGCGGGCATGAAACGGCACGAGGTGGGGCGGCGGATGGTCGCCTTCATCACCCTCCACTACGCCTTCTATCCGATCGCGCTGATCCTCTTCGGGATCCTCCTCCGCACCGGCGTCCTCAACGGCGAGAACTCGGTCGAGTTGACGATCATCCCGGCCGCCGTGGCCGGCGCCTTGCTCCTGATCGGGATCCTGGTCGCGCTGATCCCCTCCGACCTGACCGACCGGATCGAGCCCTACGCCCGCGACCACGGCGAGCGGGTGCGCTCGATCGCCGCCTCCGTCGCCAAGGTGCCGGCGACCCTCGGCGAAGGGTTCCGCTTCGCGATCGGGCTCTTCGCCCACCCGCGCCGGGGCGGGCTGGCGGTGCTCGGCGCCGCCGGCTTCTGGGCGACCAGCATCGGCGTCCTCTGGGCCTCATTCCACGCCTTCGGGGTCCATGTTCCGCTCGCCGTCGTCGTCCAGGGGTTCTTCCTCGGCATGGTCGCCAACCTCTTCCCGCTGGCGCCGGCGGGGGTCGGCGCGGTCGATGCCGGCCTGATCGGCGCCTTCGTCCTCTTCGGCCTCCCCGAGGACACCGTTTTCCCGGCGATCCTGATCTACCGACTGGTCGCCTTCTGGCTGCCGATACCGTTCGGGATCGTCGCCTTCTTCCAGCTCCGCCACACGGTCGCGCGCTGGGAAGACGAGGGCCTCCCGGCCGATCGGGGCCGCTTGACCGAGTCCTGAGAGGGGGGTACTATCAAAAGTAAAGTATTAGACTCCAGGCGGAGAAAAGATGACTGACACAGACACAAAGAAGGTCGAGAACGTGATCATCGTGGGCGGTGGCCCCGCCGGCTACACGGCTGCGCTCTACACCGCGCGCGCCAACCTCGAGCCGCTCGTCTTCGAGGGCTTCCACTGGGGCGGCCAGCTGCAGAACACGACCGATGTCGAGAACTACCCCGGTTACCCCGACGGGATCATGGGGCCGGAGATGATGACCCAGTTCCGCGGCCAGGCCGAGCGCTTCGGCACCCGCTTCGTCTCCGATGACGTCGACCGGGTCGAGCTCAGCGACGGCGGCGTCCAGAAGGTCTACCTCGGCGACGAGGAGTACCTGGCGCGGACCGTGATCCTGGCGATGGGCGCCGAGCCGCGACGGCTCGGTGTCCCCGGCGAGCTCGAGCTCAGCGGCTGCGGCGTCTCCACCTGCGGCGTCTGCGACGGAGCCTTCTTCAAGGACCGCAAGGTGGTCGTGATCGGCGGCGGCGACTCGGCTATGGAGGACTCGATCTTCGTCTCCAAGTTCGCCACCGAGCTGACGGTGATCAACCGCCGCGACGACTTCCGCGCCTCGAAGATCATGCACGAGCGTGCAGCCGAGCAGGCGAATATCTCCTTCAAGACCCCGTTCGTGGTCGAGGAGTTCGTCGGCGGCGACGGCGGGAAACTCGATCACGTCCGGCTCCGCAACGCGGACACCGGCGAGACCGAGGACATCGCCACCGAGGGCGCCTTCGTCGCCATCGGCCACATCCCGAAATCGGAGATCGTCGCCGACCAGGTCGACACCGACGAGAACGGCTACATCCTCACCGAGGGCGGCTCGACCCGGACCAACCTGGAGGGCGTCTTCGCCGTCGGCGACGTCGTCGACCACATCTATCGCCAGGCCGTCACCGCCGCCGGCTCCGGCTGCAAGGGAGCGCTCGACGCCGAGTGGTACCTGCGCGACACGCCGCCCTCCCCGGAGGCGCACTGGCTGCCGCAGGGCGAGCCGATCGAGATCGCGCCGACCCCCGGCGCCTAGCGCCGGGTCGGCTCTAGCCGACCAGCTTCTGGACGACGAAGATCCTGCTGCCGCGCGGGGTCTCGACCTCGATCGGCTGGTCGACCTCGGCGTCGCGCAGGGCCATCCCGATCGGCGACTCGGCCGAGAGCCGGCCGGCCGCCAGGTCCGCCTCGGTCGAGCCGACCAGGGTCCAGGTGTGGACTTTCTCGGCCGATTCGTCGAGCACCTCGGCGGTGCGGCCGAAGGCGAAGACGTCGCCGGAGGCGTCGTCGACCTCGACCACCTCTGCTTTATGAAGGCGTTCGCGCAGGCGCTTGATCCGCGTCTCCAGATGAGCCTGGTCCTCTTTGGCGATGTGGTACTCGGCGTTCTCCTTGAGGTCGCCTTCCTCGCGGGCGACCTTGATCCGCGCCGCCATCGCTATCCGCCGTGGGCCTTCCAGTTCCTCGAGCTCCACCCGCAGGGCCTCGAGGCCCTCGGCGGTGATCGGCCTCGCCGCTGCTTTCGCCATTCATGCGCGCAGAGGCTAGACCAGAACGCGGGCGGGACGATGGTCTAAGGTCGGTTGATGGCAACCGAGTGCGCCCATCTCGACACGGTCGAGGTTCTCGAGGTCCCGGCCGAGGTCCCCGGCTGCGAGGAGTGCCTGAAGCTCGGGATGCAGTGGGTGCACCTGCGGATGTGCCAGGAGTGCGGCCACATCGGCTGCTGCGACAACAGCCCCGGCAAGCACGCGACCGGGCACTTCAACGAGACCTCGCACCCGATCATCCGCTCCGCCGAGCCGGGCGAGGACTGGAGCTGGTGCTACGTCGACGAGCTCACCTTCCGGATCAGCCCGGGCGCCGGCGCGTAGGCCTCACCCCGCTTCTCGCGCAGGCCTTCGAGCAGCTCGACCGCCTGTGCCGGGCCGATCAGCTCGCTGAACTCGAGCGGGCCCAGCGGCCAGTTGAAGCCGAGCCGCATCGCCGTGTTCATGTCCTCGGCCGAGCCGACGCCCTCCTCGAGCGCGAAAGCGGCCTCGTTGGCGATCTGGGCGACGAGCCGGGTGAGGATCTCGGGCGCCGCCGGGTCGATCCGCTCGAGCTCGGCGCGATCCAGGGTCGGTGCCGCGATCCCGAGCTCGGGATCCTGCGGGCGATGGGGGGCACCCTGCTCGTAGTCGTAGAAGCCGCCGCCGCTCTTGCGTCCCAGCCGGCCCTCGCCGACCATCCGCTCCTGGATCGGGCTCGGCCTCCAGCGGGCCGGCTCGCCGCCCTGTGAGTAGAAGGAGCGGGCGACGCTGAGGTTGACGTCGAGCCCGATCAGGTCGATCAGCTCGAACGGCCCCATGCGGAAGCCGCCGCCGAGGCGGGCGACGCGGTCGATCGTCTCGGCGTCGGCGACCTCGGCCGCCAACATGCGCAGCGACTCCAGTGAGAAGGGGCGGGCGAGCCGGTTGGCGATGAAGCCGGGGCTGTCCTTGGCGCGGATCGGGGTGCGGCCCATGCGCCGCCCGACCTCGGCGGTCGCCTCCAGCGCCGCCTCGGCGGAGTCGGCGGTGAAGACGACCTCGACCAGCCTCATCAGCGCCGGCGGGTTGAAGAAGTGCATGCCGACGATCCGCTCCGGGCCCGGCGCCTCGGCGGCGATCGCGGTGACCGGCAGCGAGGAGGTGTTGGAGGCGAGGATCGCCTCGGGACCGCAGGCCTCGGCGAGGCCGGCGAACAGGGTGCGCTTCAAGCCGAGGTCCTCGGGCGCAGCCTCGATCACCAGGTCGCATCCGGCCAGGCCCTCGATCTCGGTCACCGCCTCGAGCCGGCCGCCGGCCGCCTCCCCCTCCTCGGCGCTCCACATCTCCCGTCGCACCCCTTTGCCGAGCGCCTCGACGAGCCGCTCGGCGCCCGCCTCCAGCGCCGCCGGGTCCGGGTCCTGCAGCCGCGTCTCGTAACCGCCGAGGCAGGCGAGCTGGGCGATGCCCGAGCCCATCGTCCCCGCCCCGACGACGCCGATGCGCTCCACCCGCCGATGGGCCGAAAAAGTCATTCCGGGTCGTCTTTTCGGCCCGTCGGCGGTTCGGCGGCGGCGGGAGGGGGTGGGTCCTCGCCCTCCCAGAAGGGCACCGCGTCACGCTCGAAGAAGGCGTGGCGGATGGCGTCTCCCCGCCCGCCCGGGGGCCGGCCCATGGCGTCGACCTTGCCCGACTCGGGGCGGACCACGACCTCGGGCGCGTTCATCTCGCTGACCATCAGGACCCGGGCCTCCGCCTCGGAGCGGTTGACGACCTGATGGCCTCCCTCCTCGCCGGGCGGAAAGGAGACGACCTCGCCGCGCTCGAGGACCCGCTCGCCGCCGGCGGTTCGCAGCGACGGCGTCCCCTCGATCACGACCAGCAGCTCCTCGTTTCCGAGGTGGTAATGGAGCGGGAAGAGGGCTTCTCCGGGGGGCAGCTCGAAGAGGCTGGCGCCGAGGCGCCCGCCGCCGGCCTGCCGCGCGAGCGGCGCCCGGCGCCAGCCGAAGCCCGGCTGCTCGCTGCTCTGCTCGAAGTCAGGCTCGAAGAGGTTCGCCACCTAGCGGCCCTCGAATTCCGGGTCGCGCTTCTCGAGGAAGGCCTTCATGCCCTCGACCCGGTCCTCGGTCGCCATCGCCAGCTCGTAGAGGCGCCGCTCCTGCTCGAGGCCGGCGCTGAGCGAGGTCTCGTCGGCGGCGATCACCGCCTGCTTGGCCAGGCGCGCCGCGATCGGCGGCTGCGCCGCCACCCGGCCGGCGAGCTCGAGCGCCGCCTCGAGCCAGCCGTCGCCCTCGACGACGAGGTTGACCAGCCCCAGCTCATAGGCCCGCTGTGCCGGATCCGGCCGCCGGTCAGGACCAGCTCCATCGCCCGTTGCTTGCCCAGGACCCGGGCCAGGCGCTGGCTGCCGCCGCCGCCGGGAATGATTCCGAGGTTGATCTCGGGCTGGCCGAAGCGGGCGCTCTCGGAGGCGACGATCAGGTCGCAGGCGAGGGCCAGCTCGCAGCCGCCGCCGAGCGCCCAGCCGGAGACCGCGGCGACCATCGGCGTCCTGATCGCGGCCAGTCGCTTCCAGAAGCCGGCGGCGGGGTGGTAGAGCGCCTCGGCGAAGCTGCGCTCGCTCATCGCCCTGATGTCGGCGCCGGCGGCGAAGACCTCGTCGGAGCCGGCGATCACCAGGCAGCGCACCGCCGGGTCGGGGTCGAGCCGCTCGAGCTGCGAGGCGATCTCCTCCATCACCTCCGGCGAGAGCGCGTTGCGCGCCTCGGGCCGGTTCAGCCGCAGCAGCGCGACGTGGCAGTCGACCGAGGTTTCGACCAGGTCGGCCATCCCTACATCGGCGTCATCGCGTTGATCCCGGTCGCGGCGCGGCCGATGATCATCTTCTGGATCTGCGAGGTGCCCTCGTAGAGGGTGGTGACGCGAGCGTCGCGCAGGTAGCGCTCGACCGGGTAGTCGTCGACGTAGCCGGCGCCGCCGTGGACCTGGATCGCGAGGTTGGCGCATTCGACCGCCGACTCGGTCGCGTAGAGCTTGGCGACCGAGGTCTCGGTCGTGTTCGGCTTCTTTTCGTCCTTCAGGATCCCGGCCCGGTAGACCAGCATCCGCGAGGCGTCGCGCTTGAGGATCATGTCGGCGATCATCTCCTGGACGAGCTGGAAGCGGGCCAGCGGAACGCCGAACTGTTCGCGCTCCTTGGCGTAGGCGACTGAGGCTTCGACGCAGCCTTCGCAGATGCCGACGCAGCCGGAGGCGACGCTGTAGCGGCCGTTGTCGAGGGCGCTCATCGCGACCTTGAAGCCGTCGCCGATCTCGCCCAGCAGGGCGTCCTCGCCGACCTCGACGCCGTCGAGCGAGAGCTCGGCGGTGTCGGAGGAGCGCAGGCCGAGCTTGCCGTGGATCTCCTGGCTGGTGAATCCCTCGCTCGCGGTCGGCACCAGGAAGCAGGCCAGGCCCTTGTGCTTCTTCTCAGGGTCGGTCTGGGCGAAGATCAGCGCGACCTCGGAGAAGTTGCCGAGGCTGATCCACATCTTCTGGCCGCTGATCGACCAGCCGGCGTCGGTCTTCGTCGCCCGCGTCCTCAGGTTGGCGGCGTCGGAGCCGGTGTCGGGCTCGGTCAGCCCGAAGCAGCCGAGGCTCTCGCCCGAGCAGAGTTTCGGCAGCCACTTCTGCTTCTGCTCCTCGGTTCCCCAGCGCTCGATCGAGCCGGCGACCAGCGAGGTCTGCACGGAGACGACGGTGCGGGCGGAGGAGTCGGCGCGGCCGACCTGTTCGACGATCAGCCCGTAGCCGATGTAGTCGAGGCCGCGGCCGCCGTACTCTTCGGCGACCGGGGCGCCGAGGTAGCCGACCTCGCCCAGTTTGCTCGCCAGGTCGCGGTCGAAGCGTTCGGCGCGGTCGTTCTCTTTGACCCGCGGAGTGATCTCCTTGTCGGCGAATTCGCGCGCCGCCTCCGAGATCAGCTTCTGCTCGTCGCTCAGGGTGAAGTCCATCGGGCCTGCTTTCTCGTCAGCGCATCAAGTTCGCCATGCATCGCATGGAGAACTTGATGCGATTTGAAATCACGGAAGCTCGTTTCCGAGCACGGCGGCGAAGGCCTCCTGCGCTTCGCGCGTGCGGGGGCCCGGCGCCTGCGGCAGCTCGTCGCCGTCGACCGCGGCGACCGGCTGGATCTCGCGGGTGGTCGAGGCGAGGAAGGCCTCGCCGGCGGAGCGCAGGTCGGCCACCGGCCACCTGCCCTCCTCGACCTCGAGGGCCTTGATCATCCGGTCGCGGGTGATCGACTCGAGCACGCCCGCCTCGAGCGCCGGGGTGCGCAGCCCGCCCTCTGCGGAGACCCAGAAGACCGAGGACGTCGGCGGCTCGAGCACGGTGCCGTCGGGGAGGACGAGCACAGCCTCGTCGGCGCCGCCGGCCTTGGCGATCCTCGTCGCCTGCATGTTGGCGGCGTAGGAGAGCGACTTGACCCCGTTGAGGATCAGGGTCGGCGAGTAGGTGACCGTGGCCAGCCTCAGGGTCTCGCCGTGCGAGGGGATCGGCTCGGTCATCGCCAGCCGCCGGCCGCCGCGGGTGACGATCAGGCGCAGCTGGCCGTCGGCCGGGCCGAGCTCGGCGAGCAGCGCCTCGACCTCGCTCTCGAGGGCGGCGCGGTCGAACTCGAGCTCGATCGCGGCGGCGGAGCGTCCGAGCCGGTCGATGTGGTCGCCGAGGGCGAAGGGACGGCCTTGGTAGAGCCGGATCACCTCGAAGGCGCCGTCGCCGCGGTAGAGGCCGTCGTCGCGTAGCGGCACCATCGCCTCGGCCGTCGCGGAGATCGCTCCGTCGACGCTCGCCAGCTCGCTCAGGTCAGCCGCCGCCATCAGGCCGCGAGGCTATCTCACGTAGGTTGCGTGTCCCCTACAGGCATTTCGCCGAGAGGAGTCGCCGCATGACCGGGAGCGCAGATTTCAGTGAGCAGGAGTGGGAGACGGTCCTCGAGGGCCCGACCAGCGCCGGGCTGATCGTCAGCAGCGCCCAGCGCGGGGGCACCTTTCGCGAGGTCTTCGCGATGGCCAAGGCCTTCACCGAGGCGCGCAAGGAGCACGGCGACTCGGAGCTGCTCGACGAGATCGTCAACCACAAGCCGAAGATGGACAAGACGCGGTCCCACTCGCCCGAGGAGCTGCGTGAGCACGGCCTCGGCGTGATCCGCGAGGCGACCGCCCTGGTCGAGCAGAAGGCGACCACGGCCGAGCTCGGCGACTACCGGCAGTTCGTGATCACGCTCTCGAACAAGGTCGCGGGCGCCAAGAAGGAGGGCGACGGCGACGGCCCGAGCGAGGCCGAGGCGGCGGCGATCGCCGAGATCAGCGCGGCGCTGGGCGTCTAGGCCGGCGCCGCTCGCGGCCGAGTTG
Organism: uncultured Solirubrobacterales bacterium; assembly: GCA_963836415.1. Taxonomy (GTDB): domain Bacteria; phylum Actinomycetota; class Thermoleophilia; order Solirubrobacterales; family 70-9; genus VRUE01. The sequence goes on along the minus strand of CAWIJE010000002.1, from coordinate 677,499 downwards.
CTCGGCGGCGAGCGTCCGCACCTCGCCGAGCAGCTCTCGCCGCCGTCCGCGACTCTCGAGGAGGGCCCTGCCCAGCATCGCGGCGGCGTCCGCGGGGGAGAGCAGCTTGGAGGGGGGAAGCTCGTGGCTGAACACCCGGAACAGGCCTCGGACCAGCTCCGGGTCGGCGGCGAAGCGCTGCTCGAGGGCCCGCGAGAGCAGCGGCGTGCGGCCCGGGACCGATAGGTCGCGGGCGAACCAGTACATCTCCCAGGCGTCCCGGTCGCGCCACGACCACCACTCGGCCAACACCCGGTCGGGGTCCTCCGCGCCGCCCAACGCGCGCTCGATCGCATCTGCCAGGGAGACGGCCTGGCGCAGAGCGTCGGAGATCCCCTGTCCCGGCGTCGGATCCTTGAAGTGGCCGGCATCCCCGACCAGCGCCCATCCCGGCCCGGCGGACTCGCGAAAGAAGCCGTGCCAGCGCGACATCGTCCGCACCGGCCCGACCCGGCGCCCGCCGGCGAGGTGTCGGTCGAGCTCGGGCCACGAGGAGAGCGCGCCGGCATAGAGACTCTCGCGCTCGCCGCGCAGCTCCTGGCGCCGCCCGAGCGGCAGGACGGCGGCGGCCATGAACAGCCCGGCGTCGGTCGCGCTGGCAAGGAAAGCGTGCTCGCCCTGGCGGCCCAGCCACAGCGTGCGTTCGGTCTCGACGCCCTCGAAGTACCCCCAGGCGAAGATGCGGGCCGAGGGCGTGCGCGCGTACTCGCCGGCGCCGACCAGGCGGGCGACGGTAGAGCGGGCGCCGTCGGCGCCGATCACCAGGCGGGCGCGCAGCGGGCCGTCGCCGGTCTCGACCCCCACCACCCGCCCGCCTGATTCGAGCAGGCCGGCGACGTTGGTCGCGGTCCGCACCTCGGCGCCGGCGTCGGCCGCGGCGTCGATCAGCACCGCGTCGAGCGTCAGCCGCCTGACGTTGAGCATCGGCGCGCCGACGACCCGGTCGAAGCGAGGGAGGTCGATGCGGATGTCGTCGAAGGCGAGGATCGCGTTCTCGACCGGCTCGGCGACCGCGAGCAGCCGGTCGAGGACCCCGAGGCGCTCAAGGACCTTGACCCCGCTGGGCTGGATCCCGTGGTTCGAGGGCGTGTCGCTGGGGAAGGAGGCGCGGTCGACGACGCAGACCCGGAGGCCGGCCTCGGCGAGCAGGATCGCCAGCGGCGACCCGGCGCAGCGGCCGCCGACGACGATCACGTTGAAGTCGGATTTCGTCGAAGCGAGTGCAGAACTGGGTTGTAACACCGTTATAACCTACAATAACGACGTGGACGCCGTCGCCAAGCCGAATCGGGACGATCTGCGCGGCCGCCTGCTCGAGCGCTCCTCGCGGCTGCTCGAGGAGTTCGGGCCGGAGGGGTTGCAGGCGCGCACCGTGACCGCCGACGTCGGCGTCTCCACGCAGGCGCTCTACACCCTCTTCGGCGGCATGCCCGGCCTATTCGAGGCGCTGGTCGCCGACGGTTTCAGGCGCCTCGCCGAGAGCGTCGCCCTGGTCCCGGTCAGCGAGGACCCGGTCGCCGACTTCTTCGCGCAGGGAACGGCCTACGGTCGCTGGGCTTTGGAAAACCCGCAGCTCTACCGGCTCATGTTCGGCCACACGGGCGGCGGCCTGCGCCGCCACGCCGGGCTCGAGATGAACGTCACCGGAGCGGTCGCCGGCTCGCCGGAGGCGCAGAGCGCGATCGACTTCATGGTCAGCTCGATGGACCGGATCGTCGCCTCGGGCAGGATCGACCCGGTCGACCCGGCCCTCGCCTCCGTCCAGTTCCTCAGCGCCACCCACGGCTACGTGCTGCTCGCGATCTCCGGCGTCTTCGACCCCGGTGACGGCCCCGAGGTGGCGCGCTCGTTCGGGGTCAACCTGATGGTCGGCCTCGGCGACGACGCCGCGGCCGCCGCCGCCTCGATGCGGGCTGTCGACGAGCTGGGCGGCGCCGGGCCGGCTCGGTCCTAGACGGCTTCGAAGACGGTCGCCAGCCCCTGGCCGACGCCGACGCAGAGCGAGGCGACGCCGTACTTGCCGCCGCGGCGCCGCAGCTCGCGGACCAGCGTCGTCGTCAGCCGCGCGCCCGAGCAGCCGAGCGGGTGGCCGAGGGCGATCGCGCCGCCGTTCACGTTGAGGATCTGCTCGTCGATGCCGAGCTCACCGACGCAGGCGAGGACCTGGGAGGCGAAGGCCTCGTTGATCTCGATCAGGTCGATCTGGTCGAGCTCGAGGCCGGCGTTCGCCAGCGCCTTCGGGATCGCCTCGACCGGGCCGATCCCCATGTAGGCCGGGTCGACGCCGGCGACCCCGGTGGCGACGACGCGGGCGAGGGGCTCGGCGCCGATCGCGGCGGCGCCGGCCTCGGAGGCGATCAGCGTGCAGGCGGCGCCGTCGTTGAGGGTCGAGGCGTTGCCGGCGGTCACCGTGCCGCCCTCGCGGAACACCGGTTTCAGCTTCGCCAGTTTCTCGAGCGAGGCGTCGGGGCGCGGGCCCTCGTCGGCATCGACGATGACCGTCTCGCGGCCCCGCGGCGCCTCGATCGGGGCTATCTCCTCGGCGAGGATGCCCGCCTCGGCGGCGGCCACCGCGCGCTGGTGGCTGCGCAGGGCGAAGGCATCCTGGGCCTCGCGTCCGATGGCGAAGCGCTCGGCGACGTTCTCGGCCGTCTCGCCCATCGACTCGGTCGAGTGGCCGAGCTCGGCCATGCGCGGGTTGACCATGCGCCAGCCGAGGGTCGTGTCGTGCATCGTCTGCGGCCCGCGGGGGAGGCCCCGCTCCGGCTTCTCGACCACCCAGGGCGCGCGGCTCATCGACTCGACCCCGCCGGCGAGGTAGACCTCGCCTTCGCCCGCCTTGACCGCGCGCGCGGCCGAGTTGACGGCCTCGAGGCCGGATGCGCAGAGGCGGTTGACGGTGGCGCCGGGGATGCTCTCGGGCAGGCCGGCGAGCAGCGCCGCCATGCGGGCGACGTCGCGATTGTCCTCGCCCGACTGGTTGGCGGCGCCGAAGTAGACGTCGACGATCCTCTCGGGGTCGACCCCGGTGCGCTCGACGACGGCGGCGATCGCGTGCGCCGCGAGGTCGTCGGGGCGGACCCCGGAGAGGGCGCCGCGGTAGGCCCCGGTGGGGGTGCGGATCGCGTCGATCACGTAGGCGTCGGTCACGGCAGCTGATTAAACAGGGCCGGAAGCCGCGGCCACCCGTATCCTCTGCCGGTGGCCTTCGTCATCGGGTCAGTCGTCATCGTCCTGTTCCTCGTCGCCGTCCTCGTCATCGTCGGCCACTTCTACGGTGGCAGCGACGCCGAGCTGGTCGACTGGTTTCCGACGCGCTCGCCCGAGCTCGAGGTGCAGAACGAGATCGACGACGTGCGCCAGATGGTCGAGGCGCAGAACGAGATGCGTCGCCGCCGCGGCGCGCCCGAGCTCGACGAGGCGCGGTTCCGGCGCGAGGTCGAAGCCGAGGAGCTCGAGGACCTGGGCTGGCCGGAGCGGGGCGAGAGCTGATCTCGCCCGGGCGAGCGTGGCACGGGCGCTGATCGTCGCCTGCGGCTGCCGCGGGCGAGAGCTCGGCAGGGCTCTGCTCGCCGAGGGCTGGGCCGTCCGTGGGACCAGTCGTCGCCGGCAGGGCCTCGCCCCGATCGAGGAGGCCGGGATCGAGCCGGCGCTGGCCGACCCGTCGCGGCCCGGCACCGTGCTCGAGCTGGTCGGCGACGTCGCCGTCGTGCTCTGGCTGCTGGGCTCGGCGCGAGGAGACGACGTCGAGCTCGCGGCGCTGCACGGGCCGCCACTCGAGCACCTGCTGGAACGGCTGGTCGACACCCCGGTGCGCGGCTTCGCCTACGAGGCCGTCGGCTCGGTCCCGGCCGCACAGCTCGATGCCGGCAAGGCCGCCGTCGCCGTGGCGGCGCGGACATGGCGCATCCCCGTCGCGTTGCTCGAGTCCGACCCGGACCGGCACTCGGAGTGGGTCGAGCGGGCACTGCCGGCGACCCTGGGTCTATTGCGAACGGCCCCCGACGGCATATAGCTAAACTCGGATAGGAATTTAGGTAAAAGCTCGGCAGCGCATCCAGAGGAGGCCTCATGAGTCTGCAGATTGGCGACATCGCACCGGATTTCGAAGCCGACACGACAGAGGGTCGGATCAAGTTCCACGACTGGATCGGCGACTCCTGGGCGGTGCTCTTCTCGCACCCGAAGGACTTCACCCCGGTCTGCACGACCGAGCTCGGCTACATGGCGAGCATCGAGCCCGAGTTCGCCAAACGCGGCGTGAAAATCATCGGCCTCTCGGTCGACAAGCTCGACAAACACGAGGCGTGGGTCGACGACATCGAGGCGACCCAGGGCTCGCGGCCGGACTACCCGATCATCAGCGACCACGACTTCTGGATCGCGAAGGCCTACGGGATGCTCGCCGCCGACGTCACCGGCGACTCCGGAGAGCGGACCCCGGCCGACAACCAGACCGTGCGCAACGTCTTCGTCATCGGCCCCGACAAGAAAATCAAACTGATCCTCGTCTACCCGATGACGACCGGGCGCAACTTCGACGAGGTCCTGCGCGTGATCGACTCGCTGCAGCTGACCGCCAAGCACAAAGTCGCGACCCCGGCCCAGTGGAAACAGGGCGATGACGTGATCATCGCCGGCTCGGTCAGCAACGACCAGGCGAAGGAGATCTACCCGGATGGCTGGGAGGAGCCGCGGCCCTACATCCGCATCGTCCCGCAGCCGGGCAAGGAGAAGGCCTCGAGCTAGCCGAGGCGGGTGAGGAGCTCACCCAGGATGCGGGCGGTCGCTCCCCAGATCAGGCCGCCCTCGACCTCGTAGGTGGGAGTGTGGATCGCGACGCCGCGCCGGACCAGGCGTCGCATCGCGTAGGCCTCCGCCAACACGTCGAGCCTGAGCGCGAGCACGGTCTCGACCTCGTCGGGGCTCGGCGTCAGCTCGAGCTCCTCGGGGTCGGGGATGAGGCCGACGAAGGGGCTGATCCGGTAGCCGGTCGCGAAGGTCCCGGTCGGCGGCAGCGCCCCCTGCAGCTCGACCGCCGCCGGCGAGAGGCCGATCTCCTCCTCGGCCTCGCGCAGCGCGGTCGCCGCCAGGTCGGTGTCCTCGTCGTCGCGGCGCCCGCCGGGAAACGAGATCTCGCCGGCGTGGCTGCGCAGGTCGGCGCGGCGCTCGGTGAAGATCAGCCCGGGCCGCTCCGGCCAGCCGAAGAGCGGCAGCAGGACCGCAGCCTCGGTGTCGCCGTGGGCGTCCATCGCCAGCGCATCCGCCGGGCTGAGCAGCAGGTGGCCGAGCGCAGTGCTCAGATGATCACCGGCACGGCGCCGCCGTCGACCGACCAGGCGGCTCCGCTGACATAGGAGGCACGCTCGGAGCAGAGGAAGACGATCGCGGCGGCGATCTCGCCGACCTCGGCGAGGCGGCCGATCGGGCGCTTCGAGCCGGCGGCGGCGAGCGCCTCCTCGCGGGTCGCCGTGCCGCTTTCCTCCCGCAGCTGGTCGAGCAGCCCGCCCGGCTCCATCCAGGCCTCGGCTTCGACCGGCCCCGGGCAGATCGCGTTGACCAGGACGCCCTTCTCCGCGTAGCGATCGGCGAAGAGGCGCGAGAGCGAGAGCTCAGCCGCCTTGGCGACCGAGTACTCCGGCATCGACGGCGAGGGCCGCTTCGCCGAGGTCGAGCAGACGTTGACGACCCGTCCCCAGCCGCGTGCCTCCATCGCCGGCAGCGCCGCCTTCATCACCCGCATCGGCGCCATCACGTTGAGCTCGTAGGCGGCGCGCCACTCGGCGTCGCTGACCTCGAAGAGGTCGCGCCGCCTGGCGCTGCCGGCGTTGTTGACGAGCACGTCGAGGCTGCCGAAATGGCGCTCGGCGGCGGCGAGGACGTGCGCGCCGGCCTCCTCGCGGGTGATGTCGAGCGCCGCGTGGGCGGCGCTGCCGCCGGCCCCGGCCCCGGCCGCGGCAACCTCGTCGGTGGCCGCCGCCAGCGCCTCCTCATTGCGGGCGACGAGCAGCACGTCGGCGCCCTCGGCGCAGAGCAGGCGCGCCGTCTCCCGGCCGATCCCGCGGCTCGCCCCGGTGACCGCGCAGGCGCGGCCGGCGAGGCCGAGGTCCATCAGGCCGGATCCTCGAGCCGATCGCTGATCGCGACGCTCGCCTCGCCGGTGAGGATCTTGTGGACCGGGCACTTCTCGGCGACCTTCAGCAGTCGCCTGCGCTGCTCGTCGTCGAGCCCGTCGGGGAGGCGGACGACGACCTCGTAGGCGCGGGGCACGTGGTCGCCCTCGTAGGTGGCGTCGACCTCGACCTCGACCGCGCCGATCTCCCAGCCCTTGCGCTGGGCGTACATCTCCATCGTCACCGCCGTGCAGGAGGCGAGGCTCGCGGCCAGCAGCCGACCGGGCGACGGGCCGGTGCCGGTGCCGCCGAGCGCCGGCGGCTCGTCGACGACGAGCGTGTGCTCCCCCTCGATCTCGATCTCGTGGGCGAAGCCATCGAGCCGGCGGGCGAGGACCTTCACTCGGCCCGGTTCCTCTCGCGGCCCTCGAACAGCGCCGGGTCCTCGACGTCGGCGTAGCGCGCCATCGCGTAGGCGTAGTCGGAGGCGCGGTTGAGCAGGTGGAGCAGCGTCTCGGAGGCGATCTCGCCCTGCTCGACCAGGGCGGCGACCCGGCGCTCGGCGCGGCGGATCACGGTGCGGGCGACGTCGAGCTGGGCGGAGAGCTGATTGCCGCCGGGGATGACGAACTTCGGCGGCAGCACGACCTCGGCCATGTAGCGGTCGATCCGCGCCTCGATCTCGGCGACCATCTCCGCGGTGACGCGGCTGATCCCGTCCTCGAGCCGCTCGCTCGCCTCGGGCGCCGTCGCCAGCTCGGCGCCGGCGATGAAGAGGTCGTCCTGGAGGCGGAGGATGTCGGCGGCGAGCTCCTCGTCGGCGCCGCAGTTGGCGCGGGCGACGCCGAGCTGCGAACAGGCCTCGTCGAGGGTGCCGTAGGCGTCGGTGCGCCCGTGGTGCTTGGGGACGCGGCCGCCGTACCAGAGCGAGGTGGTCCCGTCGTCGCCCTTCTTGGTGTAGATCTTGACCACGGCTCGATCCTACGCCGTGGCCTGGTCAGCCGACCGGGTTGAAAACCAGCCCGGTCAGGACCTTCGGGTAGAAGAAGGTCGACTTGGGCGGCATGTTCTCGTCCGATTCGCAGATCGCCCGCACCTGGTCGACGGGGATCGGGCGCAGGACGAAGGCGACGTCGTAGGTGCCGTCGTCGAGCAGGGCCCGCGTGTCCTCGAGGTTCTTGGTGTAGCCGATCCCGCGCTTGGCGAGGATGTCGTCCTCGCTCATCCCGGCGATCCCCTTGAGGACCAGGGTCTCGAGGATCGCCGCGTCGAGCCGGCGATAGGCCTCGGGCTTGCCCTCGAGCTCGCGGTCGAGGTCGGCGATCGCCTCCTCCTTCAGCCGCAGCCGGAACGCCTTCTTGTGGAAGGAGTCGTAGAGGCCGAAGACGCCGACCCCCTCGACCCCGAGCGGGTCGAGCTGATCATCGCCGACCTCCTCGACCTCGAAGATCCGCCGCAGGCCCTCGCCCAGCGCCCGCTGGCGCTCCGGGTCCTCGGCGAAGCCGGAGAGCAGGCGGTGGGTGGGGAAGACGGTCAGCCCGGGGTCGGCGAGCCCGGTCAGCGCCATCAGGGTGAAGTTGTGCGGGGCCTCCAGGTCGTCGCCGCCGATCTCGTCGCGGTAGGCGATCGCGGTCTCGTAGCGATGGTGGCCGTCGGCGATCAGCAGCTGGGCCGCGGCGAGGAGCTCGGTCACCGCGGTCAGCGTCCCCGGGTCGGCGACCCGCCAGAGCCTGGTCAGCACGCCGCCTTCGTCGCTCGCCTCGCCCCAGGGCTCGACGCCCTCGATCTGAGGGGCGACCAGCGGCCAGGGGTCCTCGGTGCTGAGCGAGAAGATCGGCGAGAGGTTGTGCCTGGTCGCCCGCGTCAGGTCGAGCCGGTCCTTCTTCGGGCCCGGCAGGGTGCGCTCGTGTGGCAGCACCTGTCCCGCCTCGAAGTCCTCGACCCGGACCCGGGCGAGGATCCCGTGGCGGGTGCGGCTCTCGCCGTCGGGGCCGGTGTAGTCCTGGGTCATCGCCCAGATCGCCGGCTCCGCGTCGTCGACCAGGGCGCCGGCCTCGCGCCAGGCGGCGATCGTCTGGGCGGCGGTCTCGTAGGGGTCGCCGCCGGTCTCCTCGGGGCCGCTCTGGCCGTACGGTTTCGGCAGGTCGACGGCGACCGCGTTGTGGGGCGAGCGCGCCAGCAGCCGCGAGCGCTGGTCGGTGTCGATCACGTCGTAGGGCGGCGCCGCGACGTCGTCGAGCGAGCCGACCACGTCGAGGTCGTAGTGCAGCGCTCGGATCGGTCGCACGTCGGCCACGGGCCGCGAAACCTACACTTCGCGCTTCGGGGCGTGGCGCAGCCTGGTAGCGCGCGGCCTTTGGGTGGCCGAGGTCCCCGGTTCAAATCCGGGCGCCCCGATTCTTCGAAAAAGCGCTTCGGCGTCCGCGGCTCGACGCCATACGATTGCGGCGATGAGCGCGACCGACCCGCGGTTCTTCGCCCTCAAGGACGCGCTGCGGGTCGCCGTCGTGATGCCGCTCTCATTCGCCCTCGCGCTGGTCGTCTTCGACTCGCCGCAGATGGCGCTGTTCGCGGCCTTCGGCCCGATGGCACTGCTCGTCTTCGTCGAGTTCGGCGGCCCCTGGCAGGTCAGGCTCGAGGCCTACGGGCTGCTGGCGATCGCCGGCGCGCTGCTGATCGTCGTCGGCACGCTCTGCTCCCGCTCGCCCTGGGTCGCGGCGCTGGCGATGGCGCTGGTCGGCTTCGCGGTGATCTTCTCCGGCGTCGTCAACGGCTACGTCGCGGCCGCCCAGTCGGCGGCGATCCTCGCCTTCGTCCTCGCCGTGATGGTGCCCGCCGGGGGGGCCGAGATACCGGCGCGCCTCGCCGGTTGGGGGCTTGCCGCGCTTCTCTCAGCCGGCGCCGTGGTCCTGCTCTGGCCGGGTCGCGCCCAGAACGCCCTGCGGGGCAGCGCCGGCGCCGCCGCCACCTCGCTGGGCGCGCTCGTCCGGGCCGGGGTCGCGGGCGATCCGGAGGAGGTACGCGCTGCCGAGTCGGGCACCCGCGAGGCGATCGAGGACGCCCGCCGCCGCTTCCTCTCGGTTCCCCACCGGCCAAGCGGCAACGGCTCGCGCACCGCCGCCCTGGCGCGGGCGATCGACCACATGGGCTGGCTGCGCAGATTCGCCGTCCCGCCGGCGGCCGCCGGCGCCGCCGGGCTCGGCCCTGAGCGCGCCGAGATCGAGGCCGCCGTGCCCGAGGTCCTCGACCAGATCGCCGCGCGGCTCGGCGGCGCCCCGTCCGCGGCCGGCCCGCACACCGAGCGCCTGCGGGCGGCGCACCACGCGCTCGGCGAGGCCGTCCTCGCCCGCTTCCGGGCGCTCCCCGCCGATGCCGACGAGGGCGCCGCCGGCGCCGAGCTGGACGAGGCCTATCGCCTGCGCCAGCTCGGCTTCGGCACGCTCTCGCTCTGCGAGGACACGGCCCGGGCCTGCGGCGATCCCCGCGCCGATCCCGGCGAGCGGCTCGAACGGGCGCAGCTGAAAATCGAGGCGACGGGCCGGCTCGCCCGGGCGCACGTCAGCATGCGCTCGGTCTGGCTGCACAACAGCCTGCGCGGCGCCGCCGGCCTCGCCCTGGCGGTCCTCGTCGGCCAGCTCGGCGACATCCAGCATGGCTTCTGGGTCGTCCTGGGGACGATGTCGGTCCTGCGCTCGAACGCGCTCTCGACCGGGACCACCGTGTTCTGGGCCCTGCTCGGGACCTTCGTCGGGATTCTCTTCGGGGGCGCCCTGATCGCCCTCGTGGGAACCGAGCCGGCGGTGCTCTGGCCTCTGCTTCCCTTCGCGGTCCTGCTCGCCGGCTACGCCCCGCGGGCGGTCTCCTTCGCCGCCGGCCAGGCCGCCTTCTCGCTCGTCGTCCTGATCCTCTTCAACCTGATCGACCCCAGCGGCTGGCAGGTCGGGCTGACCCGGGTCGAGGACGTCGCGATCGGCGCCGCGGTCAGCCTGGTCACCGGCCTGCTGATCTGGCCGCGCGGCGCGACCGCCGTCCTGCGCCAGGCGCTCGGCGATGCCTTCAGCGACGCCGCCGCCTATCTCGACGCGACGATCCGCTCGCTGCTCGGCTCCGGCGCCGGTCTCGACGAATCGGCGCGGCGCGCCTTTGCCTCATCGCAGATGCTCGACACGACCCTGCGGGCGTATCTCACCGAGCGCAGCTCGGCGCGGGGCGCGGTCGGGGAGCTGGGGCTGCTGAGCGCCGCCGCCAACCGTGTCGGCCGCGTCGCCAGGCTGCTCCAGCACGCTCAGGCGCTGGTCCGCCTGGCCCCGGTCGACGAGCGTCTGCCGAGGGTCCGCGATGCCCGTGACGCCTTCGAAGTGGAGCGCCGCGACCGCTGCGGCTGGTTCGAGCGGCTCGGTGCGGCGATCTCCGCCTCGACGCAGCCGCCGGCGGCCGAGACGCCCTCGGCCGCGCCCGCCAATGGCCCCGTCGTCCTCGAACGCGGCGGCGAGGGCATTCCCCCGGGCCTGGCGATCGCCTGGGCTCACCGCCACCTCGAGGTTCTGGCGGAAATGGAGCCGACGCTGGTGCGGGCGACCGACTCGATCGGCGCCGTGTGAAACCCCTGCAATCGACGCATGGGGGCGACGTCCCACCGGTATGAAAACCTGGTTTGGAGGATTCACCTCACCGGACTAGGGTAAAAGCCACAGTTAGCCACTTCGTCCTAGGGGGATCACCAGTCATGCGCAAGCCACTCCGAGGGAACTGAAGGTCTGCCGTGGAGAGCTCCGGCGACTACATAGAGCGCCGCGTCGAACGCGTCCAGTTCGAAACGGATCGCCACCTGATCGTGGGCAACGTGACCCTGCCGCCGGAGGGCTACCAGAGCCGTTTCTCGGACTCGCTGAACCGGCCCGACGTCGAGTTCATCCCCGTCGTCAATTGTGAGATCACCCCGCTCGGTGGCGGCGAGACCGTCGCCCACGCTTTCATCGTCCTCGGCAAGAAGCACGTGCGCCTCGCCTTCCCGATCGAAGAGGTCGCCGCGCCGCCGTCGGAGGTCGCCTCGCCCTAGTTCGTCCGCGAGCGCCGGCCCTCGCGCCAGGAGCCGAGGTCGAAGAGGAAGGCGAGGATGACGATGAACCACTCGAAGCCGTGGACCCCGTGGCTGCCCGCGCTCCACATCACGGTGTAGGCGAGGGTCGTCCAGGGCAGCAGGAAGAAGCCGAGCACCGGGACCAGCCAGCCGCCGTTGAAGGCGCGGCTGAGCCAGTCGCTGAAGACCCAGACGCCGAACAGCGCCAGGCGCGGCGAGATCAGTGCGAAGAGGATCAGGAAGCAGCCGATCCGTTGACGTTATCTCGGCGCGGGGGTCCGAGTCGAGGCCTCATCCCCCGCGGGCTCCTAGCCCAGCGTCAGCTTGACCTTGGCCCCGGGCGCCCTCAGCGTCCCCGGCTTCGGCTTCTGCTTGGTCACCTTTCCGGAGCTGCCCGGGATCCGTTTGACGTGCCCGAGCCTGCAGTGGGCCGCCTTCAGCTTCTTGCGCGCCGGCTTGGTCTTCCTGCCGGTCAGGTTCGGCACCCTGCAGGCGACGTAGGCGAAGGTCGTCGCCGCGACCGCGGTGCCGGCCGGCGTGGTGACCGAGATCGGGGCGGCGACGGGCTTGGGGACCGCGGGGGTGACCACGGTCAGCTTCGCTTCCGATTCGACCGTGAAGGGCACCGGCACGCCGCCGACCGCGACGGTCGAGACCCCGGTGAAGTCGGCGCCTTCGATCGCGACCGTCGTGCCGCCCTTGAACGAGCCCGAGGCCGGGGCGACGGCGGCGATCGTCGGCGCCGGCTGGACGGTGGCGTTGAAGGCGAGCTCTCCGTGTTCGGGCACGACCGTCGGCGCCAGGGTCACCCCTTCGCCGAGGAAGGGGGTCCAGCCGGTGGCGCTGGAGCCGGGGTCTTCACGCGCTCCGATGTTCCCTTCGTCGCTGATGTCGAGGCCGATCGCATCGCCCGCCTGGATCGGCAGGCCGACCGCGAATTCGCTCAGCCCGCCGGTTTTTTTCACCAGCACCTCCTCCGGGCCGGTGCCGGCCCCGATGAAGGCGCCGCCGGCGGCGGGGCGGAGCACCCGCAGGCGGTAGCGGCCCTGTTCGTCGAGTTCGATCGCGCGCCAGCGGACGACGATGCCGCTGACCGGGGAGCGCAGCAGGGCCCCGGGCTCCGAGAGGGCCGTCTGCACCAGAGTGGAGTCCTGCTCGACCTCGGCTTCGCTGAACGCGCCGCCGAGCGGCGAGCCGATCGTGATCGGCTTGGCACTCGCCGCCGCCGGCGCGAGGACGGCGAACCCGATGGCGAAAGTTGCGAAACAGCGACGCACTCAGACACCGTAGCGCTCGCCCATTACGCTTCCGGGCATCGAACTCGAGCAGAACAAGGAGCTCGTCCGCCGCTTCTACCGCGAGGCGATCAACGAGCGCGACCGGACGGCCTGCGGAAGGCTGCTCAGCGCCAGCTTCGTCCACGACGGCGAGGCGCGCGGGCGCGAGGGCCAACAGGAGGCGGTCGACCAATTCCTCGACGCCTTTCCCGACCTCGAGAACGAGATCCTGCAGATCATCGCCGAGGCCGACCTGGTCGCCGCCCACCAGCGCTGGAAGGGGACACATCGCGGCGCGTTCATGGGCATCGAGGCGACCGGGCGCGAGGTCGAGTTCACCTCGACCGCCTTCCTGCGGGTCGCCGACGGGCTGATCGCCGAAGCCTGGGACGAGGTCGACGTCGCCGGCCTGCTCGCCCAGCTCGGCGCCGCGTCCGCCTGAGCCGATCCGTCGCGGAAAAGCGCCTTGCGGGGCTGGACAGCCTCTGTACCGTTGATGTATGAGCGGAATAGGAAGGCTGATGACCATGCTCAACCCCGAGAAGACCCGCATGCCGGCCGCCGAGGACGCGCTGCCGGGACGCAGCGAGCCTGCGTTCGAGATCCCCGAGCGCCACGCCGTTCTCGACGCCCCGATCCGGCCGCCCTTCCCCGACGGGATCGAGGTCGCCTACTTCGCCCTCGGTTGTTTCTGGGGCGCGGAGCGACTGTTCTGGGGCCTGGACGGCGTCTTCACGACGGCCGTCGGCTACATGAACGGGACCACGCCGAACCCCACCTACGACGAGGTCTGCAGCGGTGGGACCGGTCACGCCGAGGCGGTGCTCGTCGCCTTCGACCCGGAGAAGATCTCCTACGCCGACCTGCTCAAGGTCTTCTTCGAGGAGCACGACCCGACCCAGGGCATGCGCCAGGGGAATGACGTCGGCACTCAGTACCGCTCCGGCATCTACTTCGCCGACGACTCGCAGAAGGAGACGGCGGAGATGGCGCTGCGCGCCTACGACGAGTCGCTGCGGGCCGCCGGGCACGAGCCGATCACGACCGAGGTCGTGCCGGCGGGCCCGTTCTACTACGCCGAGGAGTACCACCAGCAGTACCTGCACAAGGTCCCGAACGGTTACTGCGGGCTCGCCGGCACCGGCGTTTCCTGCCGTATTCCCAGCGCCGCGGCCTAGCGTCACGCGGCGGCGGCGGGCCTAACCCGCCCCGGGGCCGCGCCGACTAGCATCCGGCGCCGGTGACCCCCTCCTTCGGCTCCTACATAGGCGGCTGCTTCGCGGTGATCGGCATCATCGCGGCGCTCGGCCTCGGCGGCTACTGGCTGCGGCGCTGGATCGTGCCGGAGTTCTCCGGGGCGCTGGCGAGGCTCGCCGACGCGACGATCGCGACCGCCCTGCTCGTGCTCTCGCTGCAGCTGCTCGGCACCCTCAGCATCCTGCGCCTCGGCTGGATCGTCGTCGTCTGCATCGCCGTCGGCCTCCTCGCCGCGGCCCTCGGCCGGCGCATGGCGCCGACCGACGATCGCTCGGTCGGCGCGCCGCAGGTGCAGACGATCGCCCTCTTGCTCGCCCTCGGTGTCGCCTCCTTCGTCGTCGCCGAGTGGACCTTCCCCTCGCAGCTCAGCCTCGACCAGGGCATGTTCGGCGGCGACACCACCTGGTACCACATGCCGTTCGCGGCGACGATCGCCCAGCAGGGCTCGACCGTCCACCTCCACTTCACCGACCCGCTGCGCCTCGCCGCCTGGTTCTACCCACAGAGCTCGGAGCTGATCCACGCCGCCGGCATCGTCCTCTTCAAGACCGACTGGCTCTCGCCGCTGATCAACCTCGCCTGGCTCTCGATCGCGCTGCTCGCCGCCTGGTGCGTCGGGCGGCCCTACAAGGTCGGCCCGGCGACGCTGGTCGCCGGCGCGATCATCCTCGACGCGGGGGTGATGATCGAGACCCAGCCCGGCGAGGGGCGCAACGACATCATGGGCCTCGCCTTCCTGATCGCCTTCGCCGCCTTCCTGATCAACGGCCATCAACGCCGGGCGCCGGACGCCGGGGCCGTCCAGGACACGCCCGAGCGCGACGCGCCCCTGCTCGACATCGGTCCGCTGGTGATCGCCGGGATCGCCGCCGGCCTGGCCGCCTCGGTCAAGTACACCTTCCTGATCCCGGTCGCCGCGATCACGATCGGCGTCGTCATCTTCAGCGGCCGCGGGCGCCGCTTCACCACCGCCTGGGTGCTCGGCCTCTCGGCGCTGGTGGTCGGCGGCTACTGGTACCTGCGGGCGGCGATCAAGACCGGCGGCAATCCGATTCCCTACTCCGGCTTCGGCCCCCTGCACCTGCCGCAGCCCGACCAGATGCCGCTCGACCCACGGCCGCGCTTCGCCGTCGCCCACTACATCGGCAACCCGACGATCTACCGCAAGTGGTTCTTTCCCCAGCTCGACAACGCCTTCGGCCCGCTCTGGCCGTTGATCCTGATCATCGCCGTCGCCGCCGCGATCTTCCTCGTCGTCCGCTCGCGCAACCGGATAGTCCAGGTGCTGGCGGCGGCCGCGCTGCTGACCGCCGTCGTCTACGTGTTCACGCCGCTGACCGCGGCCGGCCAGGAGAACTCGCCGACCGGCTTCTTCACCAACACCCGCTACCTCGTCCCCGGCCTGGTCCTGGCGATGACGATGCTGCCGATCGCGAGACCGCTGCGGGCCCCCGAAGCCCGCGCCCGGATGACCTTCTACTTCCTGTTGGCCGTCTACGCGATCACGGTGCTGACCACGCCGCGCTGGTATCCGGGCTTCATCGTCGGCACGATCTTCCTCACCCTGGCGCTGGTCTGGGCGCCTGCCGGCCTGGGGGTGCTGCGCAGCCGCCGCCTGGTCAGCCGCGCCCAGGTCGCGATCGGGATCGGCGCCGTCCTGCTGCTCGCGGTCGTCCTCGGCCGCGCCCAGGAGGTGCAGTACTTCAAGCACCACTACACCGAAGTCGACCACTTCCTCCAGGACGGCGGGCCGAAGAAGGCCTACACCTTCGCCCGCAAGGAGCACGACAAGCGGATCGGGATCGCCGGCGACGGCGAGATCTTCTTCGGCCAGTACGGCTTCTACGGCGAGAACCTCGACAACGAAGTGCAGTACATCGGGGTCGGCGGCCCCAACGGCACCTACCGCCTGCCGACCAGCTGCACCCAGTTCCGGCGCCTGATCAACGAAGGCGAATACGACTTCCTGATCCTCAGCCAATACACGGTGGACACCGAAGACAGCCCTTACAACAAGCCGATCTACGCCTGGATCAAAAAAGACCCGGCGGTCGAACTGCTGATCGCCGAGCCGAACATCGAACCTCAGCCCGATTACGTCTTCAAGGTCAAGGGCGAGCTCGACCCCTCGGCCTGCAAGCCCGAAAAGGGCTGATCAGGCCGCGCCCAGGGCGTGCTCGCGGATCAGCTCCGCCGAGCGCTGCGGCTGCTCCCACCAGAAGACGTGGCCGACGTCCTCGAGCAGCTCGAGCCTGCTGCCCGGGATCAGCGCGGCGACTGCCTTGCCGTTCTCGACCGGGATCAGGCGGTCGGCCTCGCCATGGACGACGAGGGTCGGCGGCTCGAGGCCGCCGAGGGTGGCGGTGGTGTCATGGGCGGCGCAGGCCTGCATCTGCTGCAGGATCACCGGCTGCGGCGCGGGCAGCGTCCGTCCCATCTCGCTGAACGCCGCGAAGCGCGAGTCGTCGGCGCGGAAGATGGGGGAGGCGTTGATCTCCCACATCGCCCGCAGCACCCGTTCGCCGTCGCCCGAGGCCTGCGCGGCGCCGAGCATTTCGAGGTCCGCGCGCGCCATCAGCCTGGCGTCGGGGCCGCCGGCCCAGGTCGCGCCGAGGGTCAGCGTCCTGGTCCGCCGCGGATGCGCGAGCGCCAGCTCCTGGGCGATCGTGCCGCCCATCGAGACGCCGACGACGTGGGCACTCTCGATCTCCAGCGCGTCGAGCAGCGCCGCCGTGTCGGCCGCCATGTCGGCGATCGTGAACGGCATCTCCGCCCGGCCTGAGTTGCCCATCCCGCGGTTGTCGAAGACGATCGTCTCGAAGTCTCGCTGGAGCAGGTCGAGGAACGGTTGTCCCCAGGCCAGGTGGGTGGCGCTCATCCCCTGGATCAGCAGCATCGGGTCGCCGCTGCCGGCGCGCCCATAGCTCAACTCGGTGCCGCCGGCGTCGATCTTCTGCATCAGCAATTCGCTTTCTTTTGGAGTTCCTGGAGAACGCCGGCCTGCTTTTCGCCGATCTTGCCTTCCTTCAGCAGGTCGACCGGGTCGTGGCGGCAGAGCTCGTTCTTGAGGCGGATCTCACTGCGTTCGATCTCGCAGCTGTGGATTTCGGTGAATTCCGCGATCTGCGCCGCCCTCGCCGAGGTCTTGCCGCTCTTGACTTCCGATTCACGCCGCTGCTCGGCGGCCGGATCGCTGGCGCACTTGCCGTTCGCGAGCGGCACCCCGGTGGTCGGCCCGGTGCTGCTCTCGTCACCGCCCCCGCCGCAACCGGCGATCGCCGCTGCCACGGCGAGAATCAGCCCGATCCCGATCGCCCACCTCATCGCCACGGACCCTAATGTAGAAAACAACCGAGCCCCCGTAGCTCAGTGGACAGAGCGTCGGACTTCTAATCCGAGGGTCGAAGGTTCGAATCCTTCCGGGGGCGTCAGTCACCAAGCCGCTCCTGGGGCTGCAACGCCCGGGGCGGGCGATTAGCCCCAGGTGAACGCGAATCGCACCATCTCAAACCGGTCACCCCGCAATCGGCGGCAGATCACCCGAAAAATGTGATCCCCATCGTGGGTGCGGTCGCAGGAAAAGTGCTTGGGATGGGGGTCAGCATTGAACCGTTCCATGTCTCTCATGTAGCCGTTGGCGACACGCCGAGCCTTCCCGCATCCGAGGTTGTGAGATCGAAGCGGCCCAGGCTGGCCGCAGTCCGTCCAGTAGGTCGCCGAGGCCGAAGTCGGCAAGAGGGCTGCGACGACCGTCGCGATCGAAACAAGAACAAGCCGCTTCATCGCGACCAGTCTAGGAGGAGGATCGCCTGATGCCCTCGCCCAGAGGAGGCGGTATACGCCGTACGCAGTGCGCTGAAAAGTGCTACGTTCCCGCCTGTGCGTACACCGTATACAGGTTCCTCTTCGGCCCTCAGCCGGGACCGCGTGCTGGAGGCGGCGGCCCGGGTCGCCGAGCGCGAGGGCTTCCAGCGGCTCTCGATGCGCCTCGTCGCGCGCGAGCTCGAGGTCTCGCCGATGGCCCTCTATCGCCACGTCGCCGACAAGGATGACCTGCTCGACGGGCTGGTCGAACGGCTTCTCTCTGAGCTGGACCTGCCCGATCAGTCGGCTCCCTGGGAGGCGCGGCTGCGCGGCCTCGCCCAGCAGCTGCGCGCCCTGGCCGCCAGGCACCCGGAGCTGTTCGGCCTGCTCCTGCGGCGCCGCGCGGTCGCGCCGGAGGCGCTGCGGGCACGGCAGGCGGCGATCGGCGCGCTGCGCGAGGGCGGCCTCGATCCGCAGGCGGCGGCGAGGCTCGAGCGGCTGCTGAGCACGATGATCTTCGGCTTCGCCTTCTCCGAGGCTGCCGGTCGCTTCGAGGGGATCGACGCCGACGAGGAGTTCGAGGCGCTGCTCGACCTGATCGCCCGGGCGGTGCTCCCCTGATGGACGCCGGAGCGCCCTCGCGGACGGCGGAATACATGGCCCTCTTCCGGGGGCTCGACTCGGCCCGCCCGGCGCGCCGCCGCCTGATCGAGGATCGCGCCGCCGCGCGCTTCCTCCGCCGCAGGCTGCGCCTGGTCGTCGCGGCAGCCCGCTTCGCGCCGCTGGGCTCGCTGGTCGAGGCGTTCATCGACCGTCGCTGGCCCGGCCCGCGCCTCTCCGGTGTGGTTCGCACGCGGGTCATCGACGACCTGGTCAGCGCCGCGCTGGGCGACGGCTGCACCCAGCTGGTCCTGCTCGGCGCCGGCTATGACACACGGGGGACGAGGCTGCCCGGGTCGGCCTCAGCCCAGGTGTTCGAGGTCGACCATCCCGCCACGCAGGCTCGCAAGCGCGCGGCGCTCGGGCCGCCGCCGTCGAACCTGCGCTACGTGTCGGTCGACTTCGAGCGCGACTCGCTCGCGCGGGCGCTGGCCGACGCCGGCCTCGATTCCGCTCGGCGCAGCTGCGTCGTCTGGGAGGGCGTCTTCAGTTACCTCAGCGCCGAGGCGATCGACCGGACCCTGGCCGCCCTGGTCGAAGCATGCGCGGAGGGCAGCCTGATCGTCCTCACCTATGTCGACCAGGGTGTCCTCGAGGATTCGGGCCGGCCGGCACGGGCCTGGATCACGGCGGTCAACGACGTCGCGGAGCCCTTCCGCACGGGCCTCGACCCTGAAGAGGCGGCGGCCTTCTTCGCCGCGCGCGCCCTGAGGCTGGAGAGCGACGAGACGACGACCGAGGCGGCGCGCCGCCTCGACCTGCCCCGAGCCGAGACGATCCCGGGCTTCTACCACCTCGCCACCCTCGCGGTCGAAGGCCGCCCTGGACAGGGGTAGGCGCCGCGGCTTTCCCCTGAATGGCCCCCTGCGGCCGGGACCCCGGGCAAAACTCTCGCCTGTAAGGCCGCTACTCTTGCGGAACGCGCGTGTCTTAGACGTGTATATGATTGTGCGGCTCTGGGGCAGGTGATCCCGGGCTGAGCAACTTTCGGGAGGAGAGAGATGAAGTCAGGGATGAAACGGCCGTCGCCGGCAGTGGTGATAGCGGTGATCGCATTGGTGATTGCGCTCACGGGAACCGCCTTCGCCGCGCTCGGCAAGAACTCGGTGGGCTCGCGTCAGATCAAGAGCAAGGCGGTCACGGGCGCCAAGTTCGCCAATGACTCCGTCAGCACGGCCAAAGTCTCTCGGAAGACGGTCGATGGAGAAAACATCGACCTGAGCAAACTCGGCACGGTCCCCTCGGCGGACAGCGCCGCTCACGCCGCCAACGCGACCACGCTCAACGGCCACGCCGTCTCCTGCCCGGGTGGAACCAAGCTGATCCGCGGCATCTGCTTCGACACCGCGCCGAACGGCCCGGTGCTCGGGGTCAAGGCCGCCGCCGACGGCTGCGCCGCCAAGGGCGGCAACCTGCCGACGGTCGAGCAGCTCGAATCGGTGCGCTCGGCGATCGACCTCGGCGACGGGACCGGGACCCACGCGATGTTCACCGACTCCTACTACTACGACCTGCGCAACAACGAACCGGGCGAATCGCCAGGACCGAAGCTCTTCCAGGAGACGACCGTCGTCTCTTCGAGCGGGGCGAAGATCCCGCCGGTCGTCAACGAAAACCCGAAACACGAAATCGTCGCCGAATACGAGTACCTCTGCTCGTATCCGCTGGTCCGCTAGGGACCGGCGGCCCGGCGGGAGCGGGGAGCGGGGCTCAGGCCTCGACCCGCACCGCCACCTCATAGCGGTCGACTGAGACGCGTTTGCCCATGCCCTCTCCGGGTGGGCTCATCGTGTTCAGGGTCTCGTCGCCCTGGCGGTAGTCCTCCTCGGTCTCGAACAGCGTGATCGCGATCGCCTTGCCGCCGGCGGCGTCGCTCAGGAGCATGAGCCCCTTCGCGGGCACGCCGTCGGGCGGCCCTCCCGCGGACTCCGCCCGCGAGCGGATCTCGGCGGCGCTCGATTCCAGCGCCGACGCCTCGGCGCCTTCCCAGACTGCGACTCGTGCGTACATATCGTCCTCCTTCGGTCGGCCCTGGCGTCGCGAGCCTACATCTCGGCGAGCGCTGCTTCCGCGCCTGCCGCGATCGCCTCGCCGGCGAGCTCGAGCGGCTCGACGCTGCGCAGTGCCCGGCAGAGGACGAAGGCGCCCTCCAACGAGCTCAGCATCTGGATCACCATCGCCCGCGCCCGCTCGCGCGGCATGCCCTCGAGCGCGAAGCGCTCGACGCCACCCGCGATCCAGGCATTGAAGACGTCGGCGCAGGCCTCGCGCAGGGTCTCGCTGCTGCTCGAGACCTCGAGCGCGACGGTCGCTATCGGGCAGGCGTCGGCGTAGTCGGTCTCGATCAGGGTCTCGGCGGCGCCTGCGAAGAAGGCGCGGACTCCCTCGACCAGGTCGACCTCGGGCTCGATGAACTCGCCGAGCAGCAGGCCGTAGATCGCGCCGGAGCGGCGGATCGTCTCGGCGCCCAGCTCCTCCTTGCCGCCGGGGAAGAAGTGGTAGAGCGAGCCGAAGGGGGCGCCGGCTTCCTCGACGATCTGTTTGACGCCCGTGCCGATGTAGCCCTGGCGTCGGAACAGCTCGCCGCTCGAATCCAGGATTCGCTGCTTGGTCTCGCTCGGCACCTTCGGTCTCCTCCTCGTTCCTCGACGTCTGCGCTGATGGTAGGTTGCCCTGACTAGAGCGATCTATCAAGAGCAGAATAGAGAGGACGGCTCAGATGACCGAGAAGATCGAGCTATCGGCGGGGACGATCGAGTACGAGGACAGTGGCGGCGAGGGCCCGGTCGTGGTCCTGATCGGCGGCCTGGCGATGGACTGGCGACTCTGGGAGGACGTGATCGACGAGCTCGCGCCGGAGTTCCGCTGCATCGCGCCGACGATGCCGCTCGGCTCGCACCGGCTGGCGATGAAGCCCGACGCCGACCTTTCGCTGCGCGGCCTCGGCCGGATCATCGCCGAGCTGATCGAGTCGCTCGGGCTGAGCGACGTGACGCTCGCCTTCAACGACTGGGGCGGCGCCCAGACGATGGTCGCCGACGCCCTGCTCGACCGGGTCGGCGGCCTCGTCCTCGTCTCCTGCGAGGCCTTCGAGAACTACCCGCCGGGGATGGCCGGCCGGGCGGCGCTGCTCTCGGCCAAGCTGCCGGGCGGGCTCTCGCTCATGCGGCAGACGATCCTGCGCCGGCCGCTGCGCCGCCTGCCCTTCGTCTACGGCCAGATGAGCAAGCGCGGGGTGCCGGACCGCCTGATCCGCGAATGGCTCGAGCCGCTGAAGCGGCGCGAGATCCAGCGTGACCTGCGCAAGTACGTCGGCGACGTCCGCAACGGGCGGCGGGCGATCGAGGCGGCGACGCCGGCGCTCGCCGAGTTCGAGAAGCCGGTGCTCGTCGTCTGGGACCGCGAGGGCCGGATGATGCCGACCGAGCACGGGCCGCGGTTGGCCGCGGCCTTCCCGAACGCGACCCTGGTCGAGCTCGACGATTGCTACACGCTGATCCCGATCGACCGCCCGCGGCGGCTGGCGGAGGAGATCCGTCTCGCCTTTCCGGTTCCGCAGACGAGAGAGGCGACAGGGAGGACGGGCGCCGACGGATAGCCTTCGCCGGGTTGAGCTGCACGGTCATCCTCTTCACCCGCGACCTCCGGGTCCGCGACCAGGCCGCGCTTTCGGCAGCGGTTGCTGACGCCGACCGCGTCGTGCCGCTCTTCGTCTTCGATCGGGTGCTCCTGCGCGGGCGGTGCGGCTCGGCCAACCGGGTCGCCCACCTGCTCGACTGCCTGCGCGACCTCGATCGCTCACTACGCGAGCGCGGCGGGCGCCTGGTCATCCGCGACGGCGATCCCGCCGCGGAGGCGCTGGCGCTGGCCGAGCAGACCGGCGCCGAGGCGATCCATCTCGGCGAAGACGTCAGCGCCCACGCGGCTCGCCGCCTGCGACGCCTGCGCGTGGGCTGCGGGCGGGCGGGGGTCGAGCTGCGCCTCTTCCCGGGGGTGATGGTCGCCGAGCCGGGCGCCGTGCTGCCCGTCGGCGGCGACCACTACCGCGTCTTCACGCCGTACTGGCGGGCCTGGAGCGAACTGCCGCGACGGCCGATTCTGGGCGCGCCGCGGGCGATCCGGTTGCCGGCGCGGATCAGGGCCGGCAGGCTGCCCTCGCTCGACGCGCTGAGCCGGGGACGGCCCTCGCCACGGCTGCTCGAGGGCGGCGAGGGAGCGGCCCGGAAGCGGCTCGAGCGCTGGCTGCGCGGAGGACTGCGCGCCTACGACGAGCGCCACGACGACCTGCCCGGGGCGGCGACCTCGCGACTCAGCGCCGACCTCCATTTCGGCGCGCTCTCGCCCAACGCGGTCTGCGAGCGCGCCGCGGGCCGCCCCGGCGGCGGCCCCTTCGTCCGCCAGCTCTGCTGGCGCGACTTCCATCACCAGGTGCTCGCCGCCCGTCAGGACCTGCCCCGCGTCGACTACCGCAAGCGCGGCAAGCGCTGGCGCTCCGACCGGCGCCAGCTGGCGGCCTGGCGCGAGGGCCGGACCGGGATGCCGATCGTCGACGCCGGCATGCGCCAGCTCGCCGAGGAGGGCTTCATGCACAACCGCGCCCGGCTCCTGGTCGCCTCCTATCTGACCAAGACGCTGCGAATCGATTGGCGTAGCGGCGCCGCCCACTTCGAAGAGCTGCTCGCCGACGCCGACCTCGCCGACAACAGCGGCAACTGGCAGTGGGTGGCCGGGACCGGCAACGACACCCGGCCCAACCGCAGCTTCAACACGTTGCGCCAGGCACGCCGCTTCGACCCCGACGGGGACTACGTCCGCCGCTACGTCGCCGAGCTCGGGTCGGTGCCCGGAGCTGCCGTCCACGAACCCTGGAAGCTCGACCCTGAGCAGAGGTCGGCGCTCGACTACCCGCCGCCGCTGGTGGAGCCGCCCTCGTGAAGCCCTGGAAGATCCCGCTGATCGCCGCCGCGATCGCTGTCCCGATCGTCGCCGGCTTCTCGGTCGGCGGCGGCGGCGGGCTCGCCGTCGGCTCGATCACCGTCGTCGTCCTCGTCTTCTGGGCCGTCCGGCAGCGGCCGCGCGGGCGGATCGAGTCGGCCCCGGCCGAGGACTCGCGCCGCCACGTCCTGCTCGTCGTCACCGCGCCGGTCGAAGAGCCCGCCGCCGTCGCCGAGATCCTCGCCGCCGCCTCGCTCGGCGGCAACGGCGGCGCCTCCGAGGCCGACGTCCTCGTCCTCGCCCCGACCCGGATCGGCTTCCTCGATCGCTGGGCCTCCGACCTCGAGCCGGCTCGGCAGGCGGCGCAGAAACGGCTCGTCGCGGCGGTCGCGGCGCTGGCCAAGGCGGGGATCGAGGCCGAGGCCCGGGTCGGCGACGAGGACGTCGTCCAGGCGGTCGAGGACCAGCTGCAGACCTATCCGGCCTCCGACGTCGTCCTGGTCAGCAGCGAGGAGGAGGCCGAGGCCGACGAGGCCGCGGCCGGCGAGCTCGACTCGCGCCTCGCGGCGAGCTTCAGCCAGGTCCGCCTCGGCTGAGCGTCGCGCCGCTCAGCAGGCGTGCGGGCGCGCCTCGCTGCGGACCACTTCGAACGCCGACCCCGGGATCCGCTTCAGCTGGTTCAGGTTCTCGTCGTCCCAGCGGCGGTCGCTGCTGCCGCTGAAGTACCAGTTGGAGCCATTGTCGGCGACGATCATGCCGTAGTGCTTGAGCGCGGTGGCGATCACCTTGGCACCGCCGCTGAAGCCGCCGAGGCCATAGCCGGCCTTGAGCCGCAGGCGGGTGCCCATCGCCGGCGCCGCCGGGTCGTCGGTGTCGCCGGCGCAGTGCGAGGCGGGGTGGACCCAGGCGTTGCGGCTGCTCTCGACCGTGACCCGGATCGCGTGTTCGAGCCGGCCCGAAGCTACCTCGTCGTAGCGGACCAGGCCGGGGAAGATCGGCAGGCCGGCGGCGTCGGCCGAGGTGAAACCGTCCCTGCGGCGGGCCGCCGAGCGCAGGTCCCAGGCGGTGCCGGAGTCGGCGTTCCAGTGCGGGTGGCTGCCGCCCTCGGGGAAGGCGCGGTAGAGCTCGTAGAGGCGACAGTCCGATTTGTCGACGACGAGAACGTGGCGGTCGCCGTCGCTGCCCGAGCCGCCCTCGACCGGGGCGCCGATCGGGACCGGGAACGGCCCCGCGTCGCTCTCGTCGCCGTAGGCGGTGTAGTGGATCGGCAGCTTGGGGCGGCCGGCGCCGACCACCGCGTAGGGAAAGCCGTAGGCGCGGGGCGAGCCGAAATCGGGGTGGAGGCGGTCGCCGCCGTGGGCGTCGATGTAGGCGATCACCGCGGCCGAGTCGGCGGCCCGCGGCGCCTTCGTCACATCCTGGTTCCAGGCGCTCTCGTCGTCGGCGGAGGGCGCGGCGGCGGGCAGCGAGGCGGGTGGGTCGGGGAAGGCCTGGCAACCGCCGAGGGCGGGGTAGGGGCCGACGGCGGAGGTCGGCGCGGCGATCAGCGCCGCGCCGAGCAGCAGCGCGCCGAGGGTGCCGAGGGCGGCGGCCCGCCTCAAGCGCCGGGGCCGCGGTCGCGGACCGAGAGGCGTCCGATCTCGACCTCGTCGACCTCGAGCCTGCCGACCTTGGCCCGGCCGACCGAGAGGCGGCCGACGCTGAGCCGGCCGATCGCGAAGCCGCCGATCGCGGCGGCGCCGACGGCGGCGGCGCCGACCGCAAGGCCGCCGATCGCGGACGTGCCTGTCGCGGTCGCCGGCCGTGCCTCGGGTTTGAAGGTCGCGAACTGGAGCAGCTTCTGCATCGTGAGAACCGTAGCGCGGCTACCCTCCCGCCTCTTGTCCACGCTGCTGACCCTCATACACGCGTCCTGGGAGAACCCGCACCGGATCCTCGACGCCTTCGCCGACGACGTCCGCGTGCTCGAGGTCGAGGCCCTCTCCGGCGCGCCGCTGCCAGGCCATGACGAGGTTGACGGCGTCGTCGCCATGGGCGGTCCGATGAACGTCGACGACCTCGAGGCCTACCCGGCGCTGGCCGCCGAGCGCGAGTGGCTGGCCGAGGCGGTGCGGCGGGGGATGCCGGTGCTCGGCATCTGCCTCGGCGCGCAGTTACTGGCGCGGGCGCTCGGCGCCGAGGTCAGGCCGGGGGAGAGGGCCGAGATCGGCTTCGCCCACGTCGACGTCCACGACCCGACCGACCCGATCATCGGCGGCCTGGCCCCGCGGGCCGACGTCCTGCACTGGCACCGCGACGTCTTCGACCTGCCGGAGGGGGCGAAATCGCTCGCCTCCTCGGCGCTGACCGAGCACCAGGCGTTCCGCATCGGCCACGCCTGGGGGATCCTCTTCCATCCCGAGGCCGACGCCGCCTTGGTCGAGGCCTGGCTCGAAGTCCCGCAGATGGTGATGGAGGCCGGCCGGGCGATCGGCCTCGGCGCCTCGGGGCTGCTGCCTTCGCAGGCGGAGGAGCTTGAGGTCGACCTGGTCGGCCGCACCACCCACGGCTTCCACGCCTTCGCCGAACTGGTCGAAGCGCGCTAGGCGCCGAGCGCGATCACGTGCGCGGTGTTCGGCGCGACGCCTCCCTCGAGCACCTCGAGGTAGGCGCTCTCGAGACCCTCGAAGCCGGCCACCTCGGTTGTCTCGAGCCAGCCGGCGGTCCACTCGCAGAAGGGCTGCCAGGCGGCGGCGACGCGCTGCTCGAGCTCGGCCCGGCCCCAGTCCTCGGAGCGCTTGGCGACCCGGGTCGGGGCGAAGAAGAAGGTCGGCGCGGGGCCCGGCAGCTCGCCCTCGCCGCCGCCGAAGTCCTCCCAGTGGGTGACGCCGACGGCCATGTCGTAGCTCAGCTCCGCGCCGTAATGGGCGTGGACCGCGGCGCGGACGCCGCCGTCACCGGAGAAGTCGACGTAGGTCGCCGGGCCGCGCTCGAGCGAGCCGATCGTCTCGTAGGGGACGGTGCTGTCGTAGATGCCGAGGCCTTCGACGAAGCTCGCGTTGCCGGTCGAGGTGAGGCCGATCAGCTCGACCCCGTCGCGCCGTGAGAGCAGGTGGGCGGCGGCGATCGCGGTCTTGCTCGAGGCGCTCGACATCAGGATCGGCCCGCGCCCGGTGAGGCCCTCGTCGTCGAGCTGGTCGTCGATCAGGAACGAGGTGAAGAAGAGCGGACGCAGCAGCATCTGAATCGCCTCGGTGTCGGCCCGGTAGAAGGGGTCGCCGTCGCTGGCGAGGTAGCGGTGGTAGGCCGAGGGGAGCTCCGCCCGGTGCGGCGAGCCGTCGACGAAGCCCTGGCCGTCGATGCTCTTCGGCGTGACCAGCAGGTGGGAGGAGGGAGGCAGGTAGCCGTAGATGCGGGTGCCCGGCTCGACCCCGTCGACCTCGCTCGCCTCGACCTCGGCGAAGCCCCAGACCGGCACCCGGCCCCAGCCCTGCTCGGCGGTCGGGAAGAAGTCCCAGTAGGACATCGCCTCGCCCATCACCGCGTAGGTGACGTTGTTGGCGGTCATGCCGAAGCGGTCGACGCGGAGCAACGCCTGCCCGTCGCCGACCGCGGGCGTCTCCGACTCGACCGTGCGGCACTGGCGGAGATCGTCGCGCTTGACCAGGAAGTCGCTCATTCGGCGCAGATACTAAGCGGCCCGCTAGATTTGGCCGCCACGGTGGACGTAGCTCAGTTGGTAGAGCTCCTGGTTGTGGTCCAGGCGGTCGCGGGTTCGAGTCCCGTCGTCCACCTCTCCTCGGTCGAGTCGCCCCCTCAATCAGGCTTGCGGGCGCAGGCGGGTGTGCCGCCCGGCAGGCGGTAGCGGTTGTCGGCGATCAGGCGGTAGGCCCTGGCCGCGAGCCAGGAGAGGCCGGGCAGGAGCAGCACGCCGCCGGCCAGCCTCCAGCCGCGGCCGGCGCTCGCCAGCGCCGCGGCGACCGCCTCGTGGCCGGAGCTGACGGCGCCGTCGACCTCGACCCACTGCACGGCGTCGGTCGCCTGCGCCTCGCTCACCCCGAGGGCGTCGAGGTCGGCCAGCTGCCAGGCGACGACCTCCGCGCCGCGGCCCGATCCGCCGCAGCGCCTGCGCCGATGAGGTGCAGAAGGCGCAGTCGCCGTCGAAGAGCAGGACGGGACGGTCGCGCCGCTCGCTCATCGCGCCTCCACGGGCTCGCCGAGCAGCCGGTCGAAGGCCAGCTCCAGCGCTCCGGCGCGGCTCCTGGCGCCGGGCTGGGCGGCGATGAAATAGCTGCCGATCAGCAGCGAGTAGGCCAGCATGCTGCGGGCCTCGGCGTCGTCCTCGTCGGCGCAGAACTCGGCGAAGAGCGAGCGCAGGAAGTCCATCCGCCGGCCGTCGATCCGGCGCAGCCGCCCGGCGACCCCGCGGTCGCGGCGCGACCAGTCGCGGAGCGCCAGCTCGACCGCGAAGTCGGCCGAGGGGCCGAGCTCGAAGAGCGTCCGCAGCTTCGCCCGCGGGTCGGCCGGCTCGCTCGTCGATCAGGGCGATGACGTCCTCGGTGCCGGCCTTCTCCCAGCCGTCGAGCATCTCCTCGAGCAGCGCCTGCGCGATCCTTGAAGTGCCAGTAGAAGCCGCCCTTGGAGACGCCGAGCGCCGCGGCCAGCGTCTCGACCCGGACCGCCTCCGGGCCGCCGTCCGCCAGCGCCCGTAGCGCGGCGTCGATCCAGGCGTCGCGGGGGGTCCGGACCTTGGCCATCGGCTATCTATACGGCACCGTATTGACAGATGCAAGCCGTCGGCCTACCATCCATACGACACCGTATGGACAGGAGGATCAGCATGAGGCTTCCGAACGCAGAACACGAATCCCGCCCCTGGCGGATCCACGAGATCGTGCCGGACTTCACGCTCGAGGACGTCTGGGCGCTGCCCGTGCATGGCGGCGCCGAGGACTTCCAGGCGCTGCTCGAGCTGATGGCTCGCTCCGACCCGGCCAACGCGGAGTCGCTGCCGACCCGCGTCCTCTGGCGCCTCCGCGACCGGCTCGGCAGCTGGTTCGACCTCGGCCGGATCTCGACCCGGCCGACGCGGCGAGCGCCGGGGCAGGCTGCCGATCCCCGGGACGGCGAAATCTCGCTGGCCGACCGGCTGCCCGACGACCTGCGCGACACCGCGGCGAGCTCGAGTTCGGCTCCCTGCCGTTCGCGCCGCTCTACCGCACCGACGACGAGTTCGCCGCCGAGATCTCGAACCAGACCGTCCACGGCGTGTGCACCTGGCCTGGGTCGAACAGGGCGACGGCCGCTACCAGGGCCAGATGGCCGTCTACGTCAAGCCGCGCGGCCCCTTCGGCAAGGGCTACATGGCGCTGATCAAGCCGTTCCGCCACTGGATCGTCTACCCGGCGCTGATGCGGCAGACCGAGAAGACCTGGAACGCGCGCTCGCTCGGGTAGTGGTCTAACGTCGCCGAGGATCCAGGACAGGAGGAAGAGATGGTCAAGAGAATCGACGAGATGCCGGCCGGGACGATCGGCTTCCGGGCCTCCGGCAAGCTCACCCCCGAGGACTACACCGAGGTCCTCGTCCCGACCCTGCGCGAGGCGGTCGAGGCGGGCGAGGTGCGGATGCTGTTCGTGCTCACCGACTTCGAGGAGCTCGAGCCGCGGGCCTGGCTCGAGGACGCGAAGACCGGGCTCGAGCTCGGCTTCCTCAAGCACTCGGCCTGGAAGCGCTCGGCGATCGTCACCGACGTCGAGTGGGTCGCCAAGTCCTTCCGCCTCTTCGCCTGGATGACGCCCGGGGAAGTGAAGATCTTCGAGCTCGGGCAGGAGGCCGAGGCGCGGGACTGGGTCGCCGCCTAGCCGGGCTCGCCGGCCTGCTCTCGTTCGAGGTACTCGGCGTACCAGATCGGCCACTGGGCATCCTCGTGCCCGATCTCTTCCTCGTGCTTGCCGTGGGCGGCGGCGGCGCGTTCCATCGCCTTCGCCAGGTCCGCGGCGCCGTCGAATTTCAGCTCCATGGTCGGCTCCTCTCGTTGCGATCCATGCCTGTCCGGCTCAACGCCCGGGCAGCCGTTGTCTGATCTCCTGCAGCAGCCAGCCGTTGCCGTCGGGGTCGCTGAAGGAGGCGAACGAGCCGTAGTCGGCGTGCTCGGGGGCGGCGCCGGCGACCCGTTCCGCGGTTCCCGCGTGATGGAAGATCCCGCCCGCGTCGTGGAAGATCTCGTCGACCTCGATCCCGCGGTCGACCAGCTCACCTCGGGCCGCCTCGATGTCGACGACGACCAGGTGCAGCCCCTGCACCGACCCCGGCTCGGCGGTGGTCAGGCCGTCGCCGAAGATGATCGAGCATTCGGACCCGGGTGGGTTGAGCTGCACGACCCGGAAGTCGTCGCCCTCGGAGAAGTCGGCGTCGAGCCGGAATCCGGCCTTCTCGTAGAAGTCCTTGGCCCGGTCGACGTCGGACACGGGCAGCACGATCACCTCGAGTTTCAACTCCAGCGTCTCTGGCATCCGGACCTCCGTATGTGGTGGTGGCTGGGAGAGGCTCGGCGCAACAGCCGGGGTGTTGATCGTCGGAGCCGAGGACGAGCCTACGGCCGCGGCACGGCCGCGCAAACTTTCTTAATCAAGTCGGGCACCGGCGGGTCGTGAGCGCTAGGGTGCGCGGGCCGGGTTGCCCGGCGATCTGACCGCGACGGAGGGAGTGGGTTGAGCGCTGAAGAGTTCGACGAAATGGGCCCGATCGACTACCTGCTCGTCGAGTGGCCGGACCGCCAGCCGACCGGCGAGGCGGCGCCGCACCTGCTCGACCTCGTCGACCGCGGCCTGATCCGCATCCTCGACCTGATCTTCCTCAGCAAGGCCGAGGACGGCTCCGTGATCAGGCTGGAGATCGGCGACCTCGGCGACGAGGCCGCCCCGTTCGCGATCTTCGAGGGCTCCTCATCGGGGGTGCTCTCGGACGAGGACACGACCGAGGCCGGCGAAGCGCTCGAGCCCGGCACCTCGGCGGCGCTGCTCGTCTACGAGAACCGCTGGGCGGGCCCGTTCGCCTCCGCGGTCCGTCGCTCGGGCGGCCAGCTGGTCGCCAGCGGGCGCATCCCAATCCAAGCCATGATCGCCGCCCTCGACGCGGCGGAAGCGGCCTGAGGCAAAGGAGAAGCCATGCCCGGACTACTCAGAGGAATCGCACGGACGGCGGTCATCGCCGGTACCGCCACTTCGGTCAGCAACCGCGTCTCCAAACGCCAGGGCGAGCGTTGGGCCCAGCAGGAACAGCAGGCGCCGATGCAGCAGCAGGAACCAGCTCCGCCGCCGCCCGCGGCCGCACCCGCCGGCGGCTCGACGATCGACCAGCTCAAGGAGCTCGGCGAGCTGAAAGCCCAGGGAATCCTCACCGAGGAGGAGTTCGCGGCGCAGAAGGCCAAGCTGCTCGGCTAGGTCCCCCGGTGCCATCTCGCTGCGGCTGGGCCGAGTCGAGCGAGCTGATGCGCGCCTACCACGACGAGGAGTGGGGCGTGCCCGAGCGCGATTCGCGCGCGCTCTGGGAGAAGCTGATGCTCGACGGCTTCCAGGCCGGCCTCGCCTGGATCACCGTCCTGCGCAAGCGCGACGCCTTTCGCGAGGCCTTCGCCGGCTTCGATCCGGAGAGGGTCGCCCGCTTCGGCGAGGCCGGAGATCGACGCGCTGCTCGGCGACGCCGGCGATCATCCGCTCGCGGGCGAAGATCGAGGCGACGATCGGCGGCGCCGGGATCTACCTCGAGATGCGCGATCGCGGCGAGGACTTCGGCGAGTTCTGCTGGTCCTTCACCGACGGCGAGGTGCTGCAGCGGCGACGGCGTTCGCATGCCCGACCAAGACCGAGCTCTCCGAGCGGATCTCGAAGGAGCTCAAGCGGCGCGGCTTCAAGTTCGTCGGCCCGACCATCGTCTACGCCTGGATGCAGGCGGTCGGGATCGTCAACGACCACTCGCTCGAGTGCTTCCGCCGCGAGCAGGTCTGAGCGATGGCCCGCCGCCTCAAGCACGTCGACCCGATGCGCCGCCCGAGCGCTCTCAGCCGCGGGCTCGCGACGCTCGCCAACGCCCGCTTCGGCCGTTTCCTCTCGGTCCACCTCGTCTGGAAGCTCGATCCCCACCTGATGCGGCTCTCGGGCGGGCGGGTCGGGATGGGCCTCGGCATGCCGACGGCGCTGCTCGAGACCCGCGGCGCCCGCAGCGGCGAGCGGCGCGCCAACGTCGTCATCTACTTCCACGATGGCGAGCTGGTCACGATCGTCGCCTCGAAACTCGGCCTCGAGCGCGATCCGGCCTGGTTCCACAATCTCCGCGCCGAGCCGCGGGTCAGGTTCGGCGGCGTCCCGATGCGGGCGAGCGTCGTCGCCGACGAGGAAGAGCGGCGGCGGCTCTGGGCGCTCGCCGACCGCGTCTTCGCCCCCTACGAGGCCTACCGCCGGCAGGCGGCGAGGTTGAAGCGGACGATCCCGATCGTCCAGCTCGCCGCCGACGAGCCAGACGCGGTCGCCTGAGTCGTGGCCTTGGCGCCGGATGCCGGCCACCGTGCCCGCGCCGGCGCCGCGATGGCGTTTGGCTCGATCGTCTCGATCCAGTGCGGCTCGGCCCTGGCGACGACGCTCTTCGACTCTCTCGGCCCGATGGGCGCCGTCTTCGTCCGCTCCGTCTTCGGAGCGCTGGCCCTGCTTCTCTTCGCCCGCGGCAGCCTGCAGGCACTGCGCGGTGGCCCGCTGAAGGACGTCGTCCTCTTCGGCGTCGCCCTCGCCGGCGTCAACCTCTTCTTCTATGCCGCCCTCGACCGGCTGCCGCTGGGGGTGACGGTGACGCTCGAGTTCGTCGGCCCGCTCAGCGTCGCCGTCTTCGGCTCGCGGCGGCGGCGGGACCTGGTCTGGGCGCTGCTCGCGGCGCTCGGGATCCTGCTGCTCTCCGACGGGGTCGGCGGTGAGGGGATCGACCCGCTGGGGGCGGCGCTGGCGTTGACCGCGGGCGCTTTCTGGGCCGCCTACATCCTGCAGAGCGCCCGGGTCGGCAGCAGCCTACCCGGGGCTCGGCGGCCTCGCCGTGGCGGCCTGCGATCTCGGCCGTGATCGTCGCCCCCTTCGGCATCGCCCAGGCCGGCTCCGAACTGCTCAGCCCTTCGGCCCTGGCGATCGGCCTGGTCGTCGGCCTGATCAGCTCGGCGATCCCCTTCGCGCTCGAGCTCGAGGCCCTGCGGCGGCTGCCCAACGCCGTCTTCGGAGTCCTGATGAGCCTCGAGCCGGCGATCGCCGCCCTGGTCGGCTTCATCGCCCTCTCCCAGGGCCTGGCGGCGGTCGAAGTGGTCGCGATCGGCCTCGTCGTCTGCGCCTGCGCCGGGGCGCTGCGCTCGGCCGCGACGCCCGCCCCCCGCGACGGCTGAACCTCCGCGCCGACGGGCCGAAAACACGCCTCCGGTGCGTGTTTTCGGCCCGTCGGCGGGTCGTTGGTGGGTCAGGGGTGGGCGGCGGCGTCGATTTGGGGGCGGTAGCCGGCGCGTAGGGCGGCGATCGAGGAGGGAGGCGTGATCGCGGTCGCCGTGCCGGCGGCCGGACGCGGGCGGCTTTCGCCGTATCCCTCCCGGGTCCACTCGACCAGGCGCTCGCCGAGGACCAGTGCGCGGCGCCTCGCCGAGCAGGACGAAGGCGCCGTCGGGGAGCCCCGTCCAGGGCACCCGGTGGGTGCGGCGGCGATGGCTGCCGCGGAAAAGCCGCTCGCCATGCAGGCGGCGGTTGATCTGCTTCGCCGAGGGCTCCTCGACCCCGAGCCCCTCGGCCCAGGCCGAGCGGTAGGCGTCGTATGCGGCGCGCCTGCACTCGGCGCAGGGCCGGTGCCCGGCGGCCAGCGAGACCGCCTCGTCATGGAAGTAGAGGTGCGTGTAGTGATGCGGCTGCCACTGCTCGCGCCGGCGGCCGCGGAACTCGAGCGCGCAGGTGATCCAGAGGTCGCTCGCGTGGAAGCGGACGATCTCGCGGCCGGCATGGATGATCCCCCGGTTGCCGGTGAACGCGCCGCGCAGCGGGATCGCGACGATCTCGCCGAGCGGCGTCACCCGGTTGCGCGCGGGGGGCATGCGCCAACCGTAGAGCGGTGCCGGCGCCGACCCCTACGTACAGTCTCGCGATGACGAACGACCCGAGGCGCGGATGGCTGCCGGTCGGCTTCGCGATGCTCGTCGTCGGCTGGGGCGCCAACCAGTTCTCGCCGATGCTGCTCGTCTACCGGGCCGAGCTCGGGCTCTCGGCCGGGCGAACTGGCGCTGCTCTTCGCCCTCTACGCGGTCGGGCTGATCCCGGGGCTGCTGATCGGCGGCCCGGCCTCCGACCGCTACGGGCGCCGGGCGCTGGTGCTGCCCTTCGTCGCGCTCTCGCCGCTCGCCTCGCTGCTGCTCGTCCTCGCCCACCACTCGCCGGCCGGGCTCGGCGGCGGCGCGCCTGCTCGCCGGCGTCTGCTCGGGGGTCGTCTTCGCCGCCGCCGGCGCCTGGGTGCAGGAGCTCTCGACCGACGCGCCGCCCGGCGCCGCCTCGCGCCGCGCGGCGGTCTCGCTCTCGCTCGGCTTCGGCATCGGGCCGCTGGTCGCGGCGCTGATCGCGCAGTGGGCGCCCGACCCGCTGCGTCGCTGCCCTACCTGCCGCACATCGCCCTCGGCGCTGCTCGCCTTCGCCCTCGTCCTCGCCGTGCCGGAGACGGCGCCGACCGGACGGCGCCAGGGGGCCGCTGCTGCGGCTGCCCGCGACCGCGCCGCTGCCGCGCTTCCGCCGCGTCGTCGCGCCGGTCGCGCCCTGGGTCTTCGGCTCGGCCTCGCTCGCCTTCGTCGTCCTGCCGGCCCAGGTCACCTCGGCCGGCAGCGCCAGCGTCGCCTTCGCCGGCGTCGCCACCGCGCTGACCCTCGGCGCCGGCGTCCTGGTCCAGCCCTTCGCCCGGCGGATCGAGGAGCGTCGCCGCCTCGGCTGCCGCCGCGCTCGGCCTGGCGGCAGCGGCCCTCGGCCTCGCGATCGGCCTCGCCGCCGACGACGCCGGCTCGAAGGCCGCTCGTCCTGCGTCGCCGCGATCCCCTTCGGCGTCGCCTACGGCACCTGCCTCGTCTCCGGGCCTGCGCGAGACCGAGCGCCTGGCACCCGCCGAGCGAGCGCGGCGCCAGCATCGCCGTCTTCCTCGCCCTCACCTACCTCGGCTTCGGCGCTCCCTACCTCTTCGACCTGTTCGACGGGCTGCTCGGCACTGACCGCGACGCTGCTCCTCGGCGTCGGCTTCGCCTCGGTGACCGCGCTCTGGATCTGGGCGCAGTCGGGTGAGGAGTCGGAGGCGCCCGTGCCGGCGCGGCCCGGGGCCGGCTGAAGCGACCCTCAGGCGGCCGCGGTCGGTTGCGGCTCGCGCTCGAGCTCGCCGCAGAGACGGGCGATCATCGCGTCGAGCTCGGGCGACTCCGATTCCCAGTCGGCGACCAGGGTCCGCAGCCGGGTCTCCCTTGCCGCCAGCAATCGCTCCCTGGTCTCGCTGCCGGCGGGCGTGAGCTCGGCGGTCCGCCCGTCGTCCTCTCCCGCGACCAGCCCGCGCTGACGGAGACTGCCGAGCGCCGCCGCGAGCAGCTCACGGTCGCCGGCGTCCTCGACCGCGAGCGCTCCGGCCGGGATCGCTCCGTCGCGGACCCTGCCGAGCAGCCAGGTCTCGGCCGGCTCGAGCCCGACGCCGGCCTCCTCGCTGACGCCCTCGAGGAAGCGCCGGGTGCGGTCGCGGCCGACCAGGCGGCTGAGCTCGCGGGTTATCTCGCCGATCGAGTCGGTGTCCTGCGGCGCGGCGAAGGCGTCGCCGACGCCGCTGTCCTCGATCGTCTTTCGCAGCGGCCGCTCCTCGAGCAGCCAGGCGAGGCCGAAGGCGACCGCGACGACCACCGCCGCGATCAGGAAGACGGTCGAGATCGAGTCGGTGAAGGAGTGGACGTAGCTGTCGTGGAGCGCAGCCGGCAGCAGCTTCAGCTGCGCGGGGTCGATCTGGCCGGAGGCGAGGCTGGCGGCACCGGGGCTGCCCTTGGGCAGCTTCGCGGCAAGCTCGTCGGCCAGCCGGTTGGCGAAGATCGCGCCGAGGATCGCGGTGCCGAGCGAGCCGCCGATCGAGCGGAAGAGGGTCGCCGAGGAGGTGGCGACGCCGAGCCGGGAGTAGGGGACGGCGTTCTGCACGGCAAGGACGAGCACCTGCATCGTGAAGCCGAGGCCGACCCCGAGCACCAGCATGTAGGCGCCCGCCTCGAAGCTGCCCGTCCCGGGCTTGAGGCGCGAGAGCAGGAGCAGGCCGACGACGGCGATCGCGGTGCCGAGGATCGGGAACCGCTTGTAGCGCCCGGTCCGCGAGATCAGCTGCCCGGAGCTGATCGAGGCGGCGAGCAGGCCGATCATCAGCGGCACCAGCTGCAGCCCGGAAGCGGTCGGGCTCAGCCCGCGGACCACCTGCTGGAAGAGCGGCAGGTAGGTGAGGGCGCCGAAGAGGGAGAAGCCGACGACGAAGCCGATCGCGCTGGTGATGCGGAAGACCGGGTTGCGGAAAAGCTCAGGCGGCAGGATCGGCTCGGCCGCCCGATGCTCGACCCGGACGAAGGCGGCCATCGCCAGCGCCGAGAGCAGCCGAGGCCGACGATGAAGGCGGATCCCCAGCCGTAGGTCGTGCCGCCGAGCGTCGTCAGCAGGACCAGGGAGGCGAGCGAGATCGCCAGCAGCAGGGTGCCGAGGTAATCGACGCGGTGCTGCTTGCGCTCGCTGGTGCCGGGCAGCGCGATCGCCAGGACGACGAGGGCGAGGAGGCCGAGCGGCAGGTTGATGTAGAAGATCCAGCGCCAGCTCGTGTGGGTGGTGAAGAAGCCGCCGATCAGCGGGCCGGCGACGCTGGCGACGCCGAAGACGGCGCCGAACAGGCCCATGTAGCGGCCGCGTTCGCGCGGCGAGACGACGTCGCCGATCGTCGCCTGGGCGCTGACCATCAGGCCGCCGCCGCCGAGCCCCTGGATCGCGCGGAAGGCGATCAGCTCGGTCATCCCCTGCGCCTGTCCGCAGAGCGCCGAGCCGATCAGGAAGAGGACGAGCGCGCCCTGGAGGACGATCTTGCGGCCGTAGAGGTCGCCGAGCTTGCCGTAGAGCGGAGTGACCACCGTGATCGCCAGCAGGTAGGAGGTGACGACCCAGGAGAGGTGGTTGAGGCCGCCGAGCTCGCCGACGATCGTCGGCAGCGCGGTCGAGACGATCGTCTGGTCGAGCGCCGCCAGCAGCATCGTCAGCATCAGCGCCCCGATCACGATCAGGACGCGACGTCGGGGCACCTCCTCCGCGGGCGGGGCGGAAGCGATCTCGGTCACCGGCCCAGGCTACCTTCGTCGTCGAAGCGCTTCGCGATCTCCTCCGGCGCCGGGCCCTCGCGGCGCAGCTTGCGGATGTCGGCGAGGCCGGCGATCGCCAGCGTCATCGGCACCCCGGCGTGGAAGGTGCGGTAGACGAGGACGGCCCCGACCGCGAGGCTGAGCGGGCTGCCGTAGAGGGTGAAGGCGCCGACCAGGCCACCCTCGGCGCTGCCCGGGATCGGCACGATCGCGCCGCCGTGCCCGAGCACGTAGGCGAGGACGAAGAGCCCGAGCGGCAGGGCGCCGCCGCCGAGCGCCGCGAAGGAGGCGCCGAGCGAGGCGACGTCGAAGGCGAAGTAGCCGACCGAGCCGCCGATCAGCAGCGCGTCGCCGCCGCGGATCATCGCGATGCTGATGTCGACCGCCTCGCGGATGAAGCGCTGCGCCCGCCGCAGCAGCGACCGCAGGCGCTGCTCGGGCCGGGCGCGCACCTCGGGGATCCGGTGCGAGAGGACGACCGCGCCGACCATCACCAGGGCCGCTCCGAGCGCCGGCCCCAGCGTCAGCCCGAGCGATGCGTCGCCGGGCAGGATGCCGAGCGCGACGCAGCTGCCGGCGAGGCACAGCGCCAGCAGCCCGACCGCGCTGGTCGCGAGGAAGAGAACCCCCGAGCGGCTGACCGCGAACCGGGTCGGCACCCCGGCCCGGATCAGGAGGACCGCGCCGACCGCGAGGCCGCCGCTGCCGCCCGAGGGCAGGACGACGTTGGTGCCCTCCTCGACCATCGCCAGGTCGAAGGCCGCCCGCCAGCCGATCCGCCGTTCGAAGGCGCCGCGAAAGGCGACGACGAAGCTCAGGGTCGAGAGGACCTGCAGGCCGAGCGCCGCCGCGACCCAGAAGCCGTTGGTGCCGGCGAAGCGGTCGCGTACCGGCTCCAGGGCGGGCAGCAGCAGGACCGCGGCGCCGACCGCGAGCGCCAGGGTCAGGGAGAGCATTGCCTGGCGCCGGATCGATGGAGACTCGAGCGCGGGGGCGGCGGACGCCGTTGTCGTCACCGTGGCCGGCTCAGGCCTGGGCGGCGTCGGCCGCTGCGCCCGCCGGCACCTTGACCTTCCGGGCGCCGCCGAGCGCTTTCGGAACCAGGAGCCCGGTGAAGAAGCAGAGGACGAGGAAGCCGGTCGCCATCAGGAAGGTCTCGGTGAAGCCGGTCACGGTCGGCAGCCCGGCGGCGGTGTGTTCGGCGATGAAGGTCGCCGAGAGCTGGCCGCCGAGGGCGCCGCCCAGGGTCCGCATCACGGTGTTGACGCCGCTGGCGACGCCGGTCTGGTGGCTGCGGCACCGCCTGGACGATGAGGTTGCCGAGCGCGGCGAAGGCGAGGCCGATGCCGATCCCGAGCAGGGTGGCGGCGAGCAGGAACTGCCAGGGGGCTCGAATGGGCGAGCGCCAGCAGCAGGAAGGAGGCGATCGAGAAGACGGTGCCGCCGAGCAGCGCCGCGCGCGAGCCGAAGCGGGCGGAGATCGCGCCCGCCTTGATCCCGAGGATCGTCATCCCGATCGTCGCGGGCAGCAGGTAGAGGCCGGAGACGACGACCGAGGCGCCGAAGCCGAAGCCGGTGCTGGTCGGCAGCTGGGCGAACTGGGGGAAGACGATGAAGGACGCGTAGAGGCCGGCGCCGAGCAGGAAGGCGGCGGCGTTGGTCGTCCAGACGCCGCGGATCCGCATCATCGCCATGTCGACGAGCGGGTTCTCGCTGCGCACCTCGACCGCGATCCAGGCGGCGATGAAGGCGAAGCCGACGAGGACGAGGCCGGCGGTCTTCGCCGACGCCCCAGCCCCATTCGGTGGTCTGGCTGATCGCCAGCAGCACGGCCGAGATCCCGATCGTCATCAGCGCCGCGGCCAGCCAGTTGACCTTGCCGGGGACGCGGACCGGCGATTCCGGGACCAGGCGCCAGGTGAGGATGCCGGCGGCGACGACCGCGTACCAGCGGGATCCAGAACAGCCAGTGGTAGTCGAGGTGCTCGACGATCACGCCGGAGAGCACGATCCCGAGCGCCGCCGCCGACGCCGAGGATCGCCGAGAGCAGCCCGATCCCGCCGGCGACCTTCTCGCGCGGGAACTCGTCGCGGACGATGCCGAAGGCGAGCGGGAAGATGCCGCCGGCGACGCCCTGGATGAAGCGCGCCGCGATCAGCACCGGCAGCGTGGTGGCGACGGCGGCCGAGCAGGGTGCCGAAGGTGAGGACGGCGAAGCGTCCAGAGCAGCAGCTTCTCCTTGCCGTACATGTCGCCGAGCCGGCCGATGATCGCGGTGCCGACCGAGGCGGCGAGCAGGTAGCCGGTGAGCAGCCAGGTGATCCCGGTCTCGGTCGGTGCCGAGCTCGTGCTGCATCGTCGGCAGGGCCGGCACGACGAGCGAGCTCAGCATCGCGTAGGCGAGCCCGCCGAGCGCGAGCACGGCGAGGGTGACGTTCGGGTGGGTGCGGTCTGCGGTCTCGGAGGCCATCGGCGTGGGACGAGGCCGGAAGGACCTCGGGGGCAAGCGGGTACAGTACCGGAATGGCCATTCCGGTACTCCAGGAGAGCTGCCTGGTCCGAGCTCGACGCCGAGGGCAAAAGAGCGAGGCTGCTGCGGGCGGCGGGCGAGGTGTTCGCCCGCTCCGGCCTGGACGCTCCGATGCCCGAAGTCGCCGCCGCCGCCGGCGCCGGGATCGGCAGCGTCTACCGCCAGTTCCCCTCCAAGCGCGAGCTGCTCGCCGCGCTCGTGACCGAGCGCCTCGAGGCGGTCACGGCCGACGCCGAAGCCGCGATCGCCAGCCCGCGCGGCCCCTGGGCGGCGCTGGTCGCCCTGCTCCACGACTACGCCGAGCGCCAGGCCGGCGATGACGTGGTCGGCGAGGCGATCGGCTGTGTCGCGACCGAGCCCGACGTCGCCCGCGCCTACGCGACGACGAACGAGGCGCTCGAACGCCTGCTCGAGGCAGGCCGCGAGGAGGGCCGCCTGCGTCCCGACGCGACCGCCGAGGACCTGCGGCTGATCTTCGCCGCGACCCGCGCCGCGCTACAGCTCGAGCCGGGGGCCTGGCGGCGGATGCTCGAGCTCGGCATCGACTCGCTCGACACCCAATAGGCTGCGCCGGTCGACTAGGACGGGACTGAGAGGACCGATCGATGTTCTCGTGGCTGGCGGAAAAGATGATCGCCCGCAACATGAAGGCGATCCGAGCGGGCGACACCGGCCCGACCACGGCGATGTACGCCGACGACGTCCGCTTCTATTTCCCCGGCAAGAGCTCCTTCGCGCCCGGCGCGGAGAGCAAAGTCGAGCTCGAAGCCTGGCTCGGGCGCTTCACCGAGATCGGCCTCCAGATCCATCCCGACCAGGTGATCCTCAAGGGCTTCCCCTGGCGGCAGACGATCTGCGTGCGCGGCCACATCCACCTCGACGACCCCGCCGAGGGGCGGGTCTACGAGAACCGCTACGTGATCTGGGGCCGGCTCGCCTGGGGAAAAATGCGCGAGTACGAGGTCTACGAGGACACCGAAGAGACCAGGAGGCTCGACGAATTCCTGGCGAGGACGGAGAAGGCGTAGCGCAGGCGGCGCGGGCGACCGTGCGCGGCGAGGTTCAGGGGGTGGGCCTGCGCGCGGCGACGGTCCGCGAGGCGGAGCGCCTCGGGGCGCTGGGCTGGGTGCGCAATGAGGACGACGGCGGCGTCCGCGTCCACGTCGAGGGGCCGCCGGCCGCGGTCGAGGGCCTGCTCGAGTTCCTTGCCGAGGGACCCGGCGGCGCGCGGGTCGAGGCGGTGGAGAGCGAGAGCGTCAAGGTCGAGGGCCACGAGCAGTTCGCGATCCGCGGCGTCAGCGCCGGCGCCTTCGTCGTCCAGGAGCACGCGGCCACCGCCCATCACTTCGACCTGCGACTCGAGGTCGCGGGCACGATGCGCTCCTGGGCCGTGCCCAAGGGCCCGTCGATGGACCCGGCGGTGAAACGGCTCGCGGTCGAGGTCGGCGATCACTCGATCGACCACAACGAGTTCGAGGGCAGGACCGACGGCGGCGCGGTGATCGTCTGGGATCGCGGCACCTACGAGCAGGGCGGCAGGGTCGCCTGGCCGGAGGCGCTCGAGCGCGGCCACGCGGTCTTCGTCCTGCACGGCGAGAAGCTCAGCGGCGGCTTCGCCCTGCAGCGCACCCGGCCCGGGGAGAAGCCGCAGTGGCTGCTGATCAAGCGCCGCGACGAGGCGGCCCGGCCCGGCTCCGACGTCACCGCCGAAGCACCGCGCTCGGTCGCCGGCGGTGCGACGCTCGAGCAGCTGCTCGAAGGCTGAGCGGCGCCGCGCCGAAGCCGGTTCTCACGAACCGCCGCCCGCCGTCGTTCAATAGGGGTGATGGATCACCTCGCCTGGAGCGACCACGAGAGCCCGCTCGGACGCCTGCGCGTCGTCAGCGGCGAGGACGGGCTGCGGGCGGTCCACTTCCCGGACCGCGGCGGCACGATTCCGGCCGGGGCTGTGCGCCGCCCGATGCCCGTGCTCGACGCCCAGCTCGAGCAGTACTTCGACGGTGAGCGGCGCCGATTCGACCTCGCTCTCGACCTGCGCGGAACTCCCCTACAGCTGGCGGTCTGGGAGCAGCTGCGGACGATCCCCTACGGCGAGACGAACAGCTACGGCGAGCTCGCCGAGCGGGTCGACGCGGCGCTCTTTCCGCCCGGGCTCGAGCCCTACCGGCGGGTGCGGCTGGTCGCCGCCGAGATCGGGCGGACGCCGACGCCGATCGTCGTCCCCTGCCACCGGGTGATCGGCGCCGACGGCTCGCTGACCGGCTACGGCGGCGGCCTGGACCGCAAGCGGGCGCTGCTCGAGCTCGAGGGCCGGCGACAGCTGGCGCTGCTCTGATCTCCGGGCCTCGGCTAGCCTCGGCGCATGGCCGAGCCGGTGACGATTGACCAGCTGACGATCGCCGACGAGCCCGAGGCCTGGCGAGACTGCGGCTTTGCGGTCGACGACGACACCGTCGTCATCGGCGAGACCAGGATCCGGCTGGCCGGAGCGGCTGCGGGGCGGGGCCTTGCCGGCTGGTCGCTGCGCGGGCTCGGCCCCGGGGAGGCCGAGCTCGACGGATTGCCGACGGCCCGATCGGTGCAGCCGTTGCCGGCGCCGGCGCCGCCGCACCCGAACGGCGTCGGCGGCCTCGACCACGTGGTCGCGATCACGCCCGATCTCGAGCGCACGACCGCCGCCCTCGGCGAGGCCGGGCTCGACCTGCGCCGGATCCGCGAGGAGCCGACCCCGGCCGGGGCGCCGCGGCAGGCCTTCTTCCGCCTCGGCGGCGTCATCCTCGAGGTCGTCCAGGAGCCGCCGGAGGCGATCGAGCGCGGCGGCGGCGCCGACCGCCCCGCCTTCTTCTGGGGCCTGGCGCTGCTCGCCCCGGACCTCGACGCGACCGTCGCCTGGCTCGGCGAGCGGGTCGGCGAGCCCCGCGACGCGGTCCAGCCGGGTCGTCGGATCGCCACCCTGCGGCGTTCGCCCGGGCTCTCGCTGCCGATCGCGCTGATCTCCGCCGTGCAATAGCTTTCGCCGCCGATGAGCGACCTCTACGCGATCCCCCAGGAGATGCTCGACTTCCGCGACACGATCCGCCAGATCGTGCGCGAGCGGGTGGCGCCGCGGGCCGCCGAGATCGACGCGACCGCCGAGTACCCGCAGGACATCCGCGAGCTCTTCGCCGAGCACGACATCCTCGGCCTGCCCTTCCCGGAGGAGTACGGGGGCACCGGCACCGGCACCCTGATGCTGCAGATGGCGGTCGAGGAGGTCGCCAGGGCCTGCGCCTCCTCGGCGCTGATCCTGATGGTCCAGGAGCTCGGCACGCTGCCGATCCAGCTCTTCGGCACCGACGAGCAGAAGCAGCGCTTCCTGCCCAAATGCGCCTCGGGCGAGTGGTCGCCGGGGTTTGCCCTGAGCGAGCCCGAGGCCGGCTCGGACCCTGCCGCGATGCGGACGACCGCCGTCCTCGACGGCGACGAATGGGTGATCAACGGGACCAAGAGCTGGATCAGCAACGCCGGCATCGCCGACTTCTACGTCGTCTTCGCCTCGACCGACCGTGAGAACCGCCGCACGACCGCCTTCATCGTCGAGGCCGACCGGCCGGGCTTCTCGATCGGCAAGCTCGAGCACAAGCTCGGCATCCACGGCTCGCCGACCGGCTCGCCGATCCTTCGACGACGTCCACGTTCCCCCGGAGAACCGTGATCGGCGAGGTCGGCAAGGGGCTCGCGAGTCGCGCTCGCCAACCTGCGAGCGCACCCGCCTCGGCGCCGCCGCCCAGGCCGTCGGCATCGCCCAGGGCGCGATCGACTACGCCGCGACTACGCCCGCGAGCGGATCGCGTTCGGCAAGCCGATCATCGAGTTCCAGGGGCTGCAGTTCAAGCTCGCCGACATGGAGACGGCACGCCGCCGCGCGCGAGCTCCTCTACAAAGCCTGCGCGATGGCCGACCGCGACGACCCCGACCTCGCCAAGTACTCCTCGATGGCGAAGCTCTTCGCCTCCGACAACGCGATGCGGGTGACGGTCGAGGCGGTCCAGGTCCTCGGCGGCTACGGCTACGTCAACGAGTACCCGGTGGAGCGGATGATGCGCGACGCCAAGATCACCCAGATCTACGAGGGAACGAACGAGATCCAGCGGGTGATCATCTCGCGGGCGATGAAGTAGCCCGATGGGACTGCTCGACCGGCTGCGGGCGCCGCAGCCCCCGGAATTTCGCGACGACCCCGAGGCGGGCAGGCTCGAAATCCGCTCCGACGGGCGCCGTGCCGGCTACATGGCCTACTCGCGCAAGCCCGCTGAGATCACCCTGATCCACACCGAGATCGAGCCCGAGTTCGAGGGCCGGGGGCTCGGCGGGCAGCTGATCCGCGAGGCGCTCGCCCGGGCCCGCAAGGAGGACGCCGCGGTGATCCCCGTCTGTCCCTTCGTCCGTGAGTACCTTCAGCGCCACGAGTCCGAGCAGGACCTGGTCCCGGCCGGGCGCCGGGCGGAGTTCGGGCTGGGCGACTGAGGTCCCCCCGGTCGCCGCTGCGCGGGCGGTCGGATATGTTGGGCCGGTCGAGTCCCTGGTCGAGATCACCGTCCCGGTCTTCAACGAGGAGAGGGCGCTGGAGGCAAGCGTCACGCGCCTGCGCGACTTCCTCGAGCGCTCCTTCCCGCACCGCTTCCGCCTGGTGATCGCCGACAACGGCAGCGAGGACGCGACGCCGTTGATCGGCCCTCGCCTGCAGGCGGCCGACCCGACCCGGGTCCGCTACGTGCGCTCGCAGCGACGCGGCCGCGGACGGGCGCTGCGCGGCGTCTGGTCGGAGAGCGACGCCGACGTCCTCTGTTACATGGACGTCGACCTCTCGACCGGCCTCGAGGCGCTCGGCCCGCTGGTCGCGCCGCTGGTCGCCGCCGAGGCCGACCTCGCGATCGGGACCCGCCTGGCGCGCGGCTCGCGGGTCGTCCGCGGGCCCGGCCGCGAGCTGATCTCGCGCGCCTACAACGGTCTCCTCCACCGCGCGCTCGGCACCGGCGTCAGCGACGCCCAGTGCGGCTTCAAGGCCGGGCGGGTCGAGGCGATCCAGGCGCTGCTGCCGTCGGTCGCCGACGAGGGCTGGTTCTTCGACACCGAGCTGCTCGTGCTCGCCGAGCGCCGCGGCATGCGCATCGCCGAGGTCCCGGTCGAGTGGGTGGAGGACCCCGACTCGCGGGTCTCGATCCTGCGCACCAGCATCGGCGACCTGCTCGGGGTCGCCCGCCTTTACGCAACTCCGGGGTCGCGAGCGGGTAGTGGGACGAGATGGGACGTCCCGCCGCATGCCTGATCTCAGCCACGCTCACGGTGCTGGCGCTCGCCGCCGGCGGCGCGCAGGCCGCTGCGGCGCCACAGCCCTCCTGCGCTGAAGGCCCGCGCACGGTCGAAGGCACGACCTACGGCACCGCCTGCGCCGACACGATCGTCGCCCCCCCCGGGGTCGCCCTGGTCAAGGGCGGCGGCGGCGACGACACGATCGTGCCGGCGCCGATCTCCTCCAGCAGCGCCCCATGCCCCTCGGGCTGCAGGCTCGGCGTCGGCAGCCAGACCTTCGAAGGCGGGCCCGGCGACGACATCGTCTTCGGCGAGCGCGGCAACGACACGCTCGAGGGCGGCGAAGGAAACGACCAGCTCTTCGGCGGCATCGGCGACGACCTGCTGCGGGGCGGCCCCGGCGACGACCGCCTGGCGGGCGGCTTCGGCGCCGACTCGATCGACGGCGAAGGCGGCAGCGACTATGTCCGCGGCGACGCCACCATCGACACGATCGTCGACACCGGCAGCGGCGCCGGTGAGGCCGACACGCTCAGCTACGCGACCGGGGTCACCCCCGGCTTTCCCGACAACAGCGCCTACCCCGACTTCTCCTCCTACCCCGG
Organism: uncultured Solirubrobacterales bacterium; assembly: GCA_963836415.1. GTDB lineage: Bacteria > Actinomycetota > Thermoleophilia > Solirubrobacterales > 70-9 > VRUE01. The sequence continues at coordinate 632,528 of CAWIJE010000002.1, read as the reverse complement.
CCTGCCGGCCGTCGGCGGCGAACGCGGCGTCTACCTCAACCTCGGGGCGAACGTCGGCGACAACGGCGTGGCGCCGCTCGGCGGCGGCGTCGACACAGTCGAAGGGGCCGACTTCGAGACCGTGATCGGCACCCCCTTCGCCGATTTCATCGTCGGCACGGCGGCGGCGCAGACGATCTACGGCGGCGGGGGAGGGGACGTGATCCTCGGCGAAGGCGGCGCCGACGCGGTTCGCGGCGGCGCCGAGGGCGATCGCTGCGCAGGCGCGCCGTCTCGGACTGTGAGACGACGAGCGGCGCCGTCGTCCAGCGTGACGGCTCGAAGATCGCGGTCGGCCTGATGGCACCGGGGGCGACGCCCTACTCGCAGCTCTACCTGCTCGGCAGCACCGGCGTCGACCGGGTCGCGGCGACCTACTCCGCAGGCCCGCCCGCCTCGGTCACCTTCACTGCAGAATCCGGCTCGGCCGGGTTCGACGCCAGCGCCGCCGCCGCCTCCGGCTGCAACCCGCCGAGCGGCGTCGCCGTCGTCTGTCCGCTGGCGGCCCCGCTCGACTCGCTGGTGATGGCCGGGCTCGGCGGCGACGACAGGCTGAGCGCCGCCGGCTTCCCGCTCAGCACCGCGGTCGTGATCGCCGGCGGCGACGAAGACGACGAGCTGAGCGGCGGCGAGAGCGAGGACGTCCTAGTCGACGGCCCAGGCGGCGGCGCCGACCAGCTCAACGGCCTCGGCGCCGACGACGCCCTCCTCCACAACGGCGGCGCCGACCAGATCCTCGGCGGGGAAGGCAACGACCTCTTCCTCTCCAACTCGGTCTGCGACGGCGACGAGCTGGTCGGCGGCGACGGACGCGACAACGCCTCCTGGGCGCGCTTCGGCGAAGGGGTCGGGGCGAGCATCGGCGCCGGCCAGGCCGGGCGCCCCGGTGTAGGGGGAGACGCCCTCCTGCGGCGCCGAAGCGCTCGACGGGTTGGCGCAGATCGAGGACCTCGAGGGCTCCAACTCCGACGACACCCTCTACGGCGGCCCGGAACCGAACCAGCTGCTCGGCCACACGGGCGGCGACACCTACCACGCGGGAGCCGCCGCCGACACGATCTTCGCCAACTCGGGCGACGCCGACCCGGTGATCGATTGCGGCGGCGACGTCGGCGACCGGGCGCTGGTCGACCATCCCCAATTCGGCGACGCGGCGCCGATCGGCTGCGAATCGGTGATCGAGGCCGACCCCAACAACTTCATCACCCAGACCGAACTGGCGCCCGAAGCGGAGCCGGAACCGAAACCGCCGGTCCGGCGGGCGCCCTCACCGAGACCCGACCGGGTCCCGCCAAGGACCAGGATCAGCGCCCATCCGGGGAAGCTGGTCCGAATCGCCGGCCGCCGCCGGACCCTCGCCTTCCGCTTCGCCTCGAACGAGCGCGGCTCGACCTTCCGCTGCAAGATCGACCGTCGGCGCTTCCGTCCCTGCCGCTCGCCGCGCTCCTACTCGCTCGCTCCCGGACGCCACGCTTTCCGCGTCGTCGCCGTCGACCGCGCCGGCAACGCCGACCCGACCGCGGCCGTTTTCCGCTTCACCGTCCGCCGGCACCGACTTCCGCTCTGACCGATTTGCTTCAATCGGTCGACCAGAGAAAGGAGGTGGTCCTAAATTGATTGACATGCTTAACGGGACTCTGGAGGTGCAGGGCCGCTAGGCGCTGTGCAGTTCGCCCGGCGGAATCCAACCCGGGCACCGGCGGACGAAGGGAGTCCGGACGTAGTCCCAGCCGGTCGTCGTTCCCCAATCCGTTTCCATGCACCTGAGTGGGGCCGCCTTCGGGCGGCCCCCTCTCGTTCCGGCTCAGTCGTCGAGCAGGCGGGAGGCGCTGCCGTCGATCGCCAGCGCCGAGAGGTCGCCGTCGCGCAGTCGCTCGGCGGCGCCGACCATCGCCTCCGCCGCGACCCAGGCGAGGCTGCTGCCGACGCTGATCCGCCGCCCCCCGGCGGCGGCGATCTCGGCGACGCCGAGGCCGGGGCGGGCGAGCACGTTGACCGGCTTGCCGACGGCGCCGCAGACGGCGGCGATCTCGTCGGCGTCGCGCAGGCCGGGCGCGTAGAGGACGTCGGCCCCCGCCCGCTCGTAGGCCTGCAGGCGGGCGATCGTGTCGTCGAGGTCGGGATTGCCGCGGATCTGGTTCTCGGCGCGGGCGGTGAAGGTGAAGGGGAAGTCGAGCCCGGCGACCGCCTCGGCCGCGGCGGCGACGCGCTCGGTGGCGAGCTCGAGCGGATAGATCCCGTCGTCGTGGCCGAAGTCCTCGATCGAGCCGCCCACTGCACCCGCCTCGGCCGCCCGCAGGAGGGCCGTCGCCGCGGCCTCGGGCTCGCGGCCGAAGCCGTTCTCGAGGTCGGCCGAGACCGGCAGCCGGGAGGCGCGGTCGAGGGCGCCGACGTGGTCGACGGCCTCGTCGAGGGAGACGCTGCCGTCGGCGCGGCCCAGGGTCAGGGCGAAGCCGCCGCTGGTCGTCGCCAGTGCCTCGAAGCCGAGCGCCTCGAGCAGCCGCGCCGAGCCCGCGTCCCACGGGTTGGGGATGACGAAGGCCGGGCCCTCGTGCAGCGCCCGGAACCGCTCCGCCTTCTCGGCCTGCGCCGACATGCCTTTACTCAAGCAGTTCGTCGAAGCGCAGGGCGGCGCGGGTCGGGAAGACGAAGTCGCCGTTGCGATGAAGCAGGCCCGACCTGGCGAGGTCGCGGACGGCGCGCTCGATCGCGTCGCGCTCGCCGAAGTCGAACGGGTCGGCGGCGATCTCGAGGATCAGCTCGTCGATCGTCGCCTGGGCGGGGTGGAGGACGAGCGCCTGTCGCAGGACGACGGCTTCGATCGCGCCCCCGCCACCTGTTCCTGATATTTCCTCCGCCTCCCTCACAGCACTCCCGCGTTCAGGGGTCCTATCGGCCGATCTCTTCCCCCTCGAGCGCCGCCTCCGCCGGGACGGACTCGTCGATCGCGAGCACCGTGCGCGCCCACTCGGCGTCGATCGTGACGCCGTAGAAATGCTGGGTCGAGCCGCGCACCGGGCGGGTCCTGACCAGGCGCAGGACGCCCGAGCTCGCCAGCACCCTGAAGTGGTAGCTGACGTTGCTGAGCGTCTCGTCGAGCCGTTCGGTGACCTCGCGCGGGCTCTGCGGCGGGCCGCCCGCCATCTCCCTGAGGATCTTGCGCCGCATCGGGTGGCCGAGGGCGACGAGCAGGTCCTGCGTGGTCTCGGTGCTTGCCCCCATGCGGCGGGCAATATAGAGCAACCGAAACGTTTTGTCTGCAGCCCTCGGTTCAGCCGTCCTCGCGGACGCCGCCCATCTCGCTGAAGACCGCGGTGACGCCGTCGCCGGCGCGCTGCTCGTCGGCGATCACGTGGGAGACGGCGTTGATCAGCGCCAGGTGGGTGAAGGCCTGCGGGTAGTTGCCGAGGTGGCGGCCGCTGGTGGCGTCGAGCTCCTCGGCGTAGAGGTCGAGCCAGCCGGCGGACTCGAGCAGCCTTTCGCAGAGGTCGCGGGCGCGCTCGGGCTCGCCGATCTCCGAGAGCGCCGAGACCAGCCAGAAGGAGCAGATCAGGAAGGTGCCCTCGGCGCCGCTGAGGCCGTCGTCGGTCTCTTCGACCTTGTAGCGGAGGACGAGGCCGTGCTGGGTCAGGTCGTCGGCGATCGCCTCGACCGTCGCCCGCACCCGCGGGTCGTCGGGGGGAGGAAGCGCAGCAGCGGGATCAGCAGGGTCGAGGCGTCGAGCGCGTCGGTCTCGTAGTGCTGGCGGAAGACCCCGTCGCGGCAGCCGCGCTCGAGGATCTCTTGCTTGAAGCGGTCGGCGGTGGCCTGCCACTCGTCGGCGATCTCGTCGTTGCCGATGCCGCGGGCGAGCCGGCTGCCGCGGTCGACGGCGACCCAGATCATCAGCTTCGAGGAGACGTAGTGCTTGGGGTCCCCGCGCGACTCCCAGATGCCCTGGTCGGGGTCGGGCCAGGCGGCGATCGCCGCTTCGACCTGCTCGCGGACGAGCTCGCGGTCGGCCTGGGAGCCCGAGGCCCGCAGCGCTTTTTCGTGCAGGTAGATCGAGTCGAGCAGGGCGCCCCAGACGTCGTGCTGGTGCTGGTCATAGGCGCCGTTGCCGATCCGCACCGGCTTCGCTCCGCCGTATCCGCCTGAGGTGGTCGAGGGTGCTCTCGGTCAGGTCCTTCTCGCCGCCGATCCCGTACATGATCTGCAGCCGGGGGTCCTTGCGGCAGAGGTCGAGGACGAAACGCATGAAGTCGCGCGCCTCGTCGTCGAATCCCAGCGTGTGGAGCGCCCAGAGTGTGAAGGTCGAGTCGCGGATCCAGCTGAAGCGGTAGTCCCAGTTGCGTTCGCCGCCGGGCGTCTCCGGCAGCGAGGTCGTCGGCGCGGCGACGATCGCGCCGGTCGGCGTGTAGGTCAGTCCCTTGAGGACGAGGGCCGAGCGCTGCAGGTGGATGCGCCAGGGGTGGTCGGGGAACTTGCCGTGGCGGAGCCAGCGGCGCCAGAACTCTTCGGTCGAGTCGAGCCGCTCGAGCGCCTCCGGCGCGCTGCGCGGCCCGCCGAGGTCGCGATCGCCCCAGGTCACCGCGCAGAAGCCGGTTTCGTTCTCGCGCAGGCGCGTCGCACCGCGCACCGCGCCGTCCTCGATCGAGAGCTCCATGTCGCTGCTCAGCGCCAGCTGCGTGCCGTCCTCGCCGACCGCCACCGCCTCGCCCAGCTCGCCGCCGGCCCACTCGGCCGCGGCGGCGCCGTAGGCGAAGCGGGGCGCGCACTCCATCGCCATCTCGACCTCGCCGTCGAGGCAGGTCACCACCCGCAGCAGCGAGTGGTCGGCCTCGTGCCCGGTGTCAGGACGTCCGCGCTCGCCGCCGCCGCTCGACGCCCACTCGCCGATCGAGAGCAGGTCGTGGACGACCGCCCAGCCGGTGTCGGTGACCCAGGTCGTCTCGATCACCAGGGTGCCCGGCTCGTAGCGGCGGCCGATCGGGACGATCACCCCGCGCGGCTTCAGCGTGAAGTGGCCGGCGCCGCGGTCGAGCAGGGCGCCGAAGGAGCTGGGCGAGTCGAAGCGGGGGACGCAGAGCCACTCGACCGCGCCGTCGTAGGAAACCAGGGCGCTGGTGTGGCAATCGGAGAGGAAGCCGTAGCTGCCGATCGGTGGGAAGGCGGTCGCGGCGTCGGGCACGGTCGGCTGCCAAGCTACCAGCCGTGAGCATTCTCCCAGCCCACGTGACCGGGTCTTTCGTCCCGATCGAGGTGGTGCCCATCACGCTCGCCGGGGTTCTCTACTGGGCCCGGGTGAGGACGCTCTCCTGGGACAACCGCCCGGTCCCGCTCTGGCGCCAGCTCTGCTTCGGGTCGGCGCTGGTCGTCGTCTCGATCGCCCTCTTCAGCCCGATCGGCCACATCTCCGACGAGCTCGTCATCGCCCACATGGGAGAGCACCTGCTGCTCGGCGACATCGCCACCCTGCTGCTCGTCCTCGGCATGACCCGCTCGCTGCTGCAGCCGATCCTCGCGATCCGCTTCTTCCGCCGGCTCGAGGTGCTCGCCCACCCGCTGGTCGCGCTGCCGCTCTGGGCGCTCAACTTCTACTTCTGGCACGTGCCCGCGATCTACGACGCCGCCTACGGGACGGCGCCGATCCACGCCCTCGAGCACACCACCTTCATCTTCTTCGGCTGCCTGATGTGGATGCCGCTGTTCGGGCCGCTGCCGAAGCCGGACTGGTTCGGAGCGGGGTGGAAGGTGGCCTACGTCTTCGCCGTGCGCTTCGCCGGCGCGATCCTCGGCAACGTGCTGATGTGGTCGGGCACGGTCCTCTACCCGATCTACGCCAAGGGCGAGGCCTACTGGCACATCTCGGCCCAGAGCGACCAGAGCACCGCCGGGGCGCTGATGATGGTCGAGAGCACCTTCCTGCTGCTCGGCGTCCTCGCCTGGGTCTTTCTCGACGTCGCCAAGCAGGGGGTCGAGAAGCAGCGCCTGCTCGACCTCGCCTACGAGCGCGGCATCCCGCTCGACGAGCGCCGCGCCCACCGCGCTGTCGCCGCCGGCCACGGCGCCCGGCTCGAGCAGCGGCTGACGGCGCAGGCGGGCGATCGTGACGACTAGGGCGAAGGCCTGGCTCGTCACCGGCCCGCTCGGCCGCGGCCTCGCCTTCGCGATCGATTTCGGCGCGGCGCTGCGCCAGGGGCTGGGACGGCGCCGCTGACGTTCCTCTAGGGTCATGGCCATGCAGACGACCGTCGAGCAGCTCCCCGAGTCACGGGTCACCGTCACCGCCGAGGTGCCGGCCGATCTGGTCGAGAAGGGCGTCAACCGCGCCGCCCGCTCGCTGGCGCGCGAGATGCGCCTGCCGGGCTTCCGCAAAGGAAAGGCGCCGCCCTCGCTGGTGATCCAACGGCTCGGCTTCGGCTCGGTGCTCGAGGAGGCGATCCGCGACTCGCTGCCCGAGTGGTACGAAGCCGCCCTGCTCGACTCGAGGGTCAGCCCGGTCGGCGATCCCGACGTCGAGATCGTCAGCGCGCCCGCAGGCCGAGGGTGAGCCGCTCAGCTTCAAATTCGAGATCGGCGTGCGGCCGCCGGCGGAGCTCGGCGAGTACACCGGGCTCGAGGTCGGCCGCGCCGACACCGAGGTCCCTGACGACATCGTCGACCGCGAGGTCGAGCGGATCCGCGAGAGCTTCGCCAAACTCGAGCCGGTCGAGCGGCCGGCGGCCCAGGGCGACGCGCTGCTGATCGACTTCGAGGGTTTCGTCGACGAGCAAGGCCTTCGAGGGCGGGGCGGCGACGGACTACCTGCTCGAGCTCGGCAGCGGCCGTTTGATCGAGGGCTTCGAGGAGCAGCTGGTCGGGGCCAAGGGGGGCGAGGAGCGCAAGGTCGAGGTCACCTTCCCCGACGATTACCAGGCCGAGCAGCTGGCCGGCAACGAGGCCGTCTTCACGGTCACGGTCAAGGAGGTGCGGGAGAAGGTCCTGCCCGACCTCGACGACGACTTCGCCTCCGAGGCGACGGAGTTCGACACGCTGGCGGAGCTGCGCGCCGACATCGAGGAGCGCCTCGGCGAGGCCGTCGGCCAGCGGATCGAGCAGGACTTCCGCGTCGCCGCCGTCGACGCCGCGGTCGACGCGGCGAAGATCGACCTTCCCGAGGAGCTGGTCAAAGCGCGGGCGGAGGAGCGGCTCGACCGCCTGCAGCGCCAGATCGCCGGTCGCGGCATGGACCCGGCGGCCTTCTTCCAGATGCAGGGCAAAAGCCGCGAGGAGGTGCTCGAGGAATCGCTGCCCGACGCCGAGCGCGAGCTGAAACGCGAGTCGGTGCTGGCCGCGGTCGCCGAGGCGGAGCAGATCGAGGTCTCCGACGAGGAGATGGTCGAGGCGCTCGAGCACACCGCCGAGCACGAGCGGATCAGCCCCGAGAAGCTGCTCGAGCGGCTGCGCGAGAACGGCCGCGACGAGATGGTCCGCCAGGACATCCAGGTGCGCAAGGCGATCGACTTCCTCGCCGACGCCGCCAAGCCGATCCCGGTCGGGCAGGCGGAGGCGCGCGAGCAACTCTGGACCCCGGAGAAGGAGCGTGAGGCCGCGGGCGGCCTCTGGACTCCGGACTCCGAGTGAGCGCCACGATTCCGACTGAGCCGCTTCTATAGAGTCCCGCGCGATGAGTCCTTTGATTCCAATGGTGGTCGAGCAGACCTCGCGCGGCGAGCGTTCCTTCGACATCTACTCGCGCCTGCTCAACGAGCGGATCATCTTCCTCGGCACGCAGGTCAACCGAGGAAATCGCCAACCTGATCGTCGCCCAGCTGCTGCACCTCGAGTCCGAGGACCCGGACAAGGACGTCAGCCTCTACATCAACTCTCCTGGCGGCTACGTCTACGCCGGGATGGCGATCTACGACACGATGCAGTTCATCAAGCCCGACGTGCAGACGATCTGCGTCGGCATCGCGATGAGCATGGGCGCGCTGCTGCTTGCCGGCGGCGCCGCCGGCAAGCGGATGTCGCTGCCCAACTCGAAGATCCTCATCCACCAGGTCTCGGCCGGATTCCAGGGCCAGGCGACCGACATCGAGATCCATGCGAAAGAGATTCTCGACACCCGCAAACGGCTCGATGAGATCCTCGCCAAACACACCGGCCAGCCCTTCGACCAGGTCACCAAAGACACCGATCGCGACTACTTCATGAGCGCCCAAGAGGCCGAGGAGTACAACCTCATCGACCGGGTGATCGAGCACCACTGAGCATGTTCCGGCCGGCTGCTCTGCTGCCGTGAAGGCGCAGAGGAGTCAGAGATGGACGCGCCTTCACTTCCGCGTCCGCGCCGGCCGGGTTCGTGTAGGGATCGGGTTTCTCTCACTGTTCCTCGCCGGCGCCCATGCCGGTGTCGCGGTGGCCGAAAGGCCCGACGGCGCGACCAGCTTCTACGGCCACGTCTTCCCGGTGCTCGGCGCGCATGGGACGCGCGGGGCGATCGGCGAATTCGGCGCGCCGCGCAGCGGCGGCCGCACCCATGAGGGCTTCGACATCGTCGCCTCCTGCGGGACGCCGCTTGTCGCCGTGCGCGGCGGCCGGGTACGCGAGGCCGGCTACGACCCGGTGCTCTACGGCAACTACCTGCTGATCCACGGCGAAGGCGAGCGGCGCAGCTACTTCTACGCCCACATGCGCCGGCCGGCCTCGGTGCAGGCCGGCGAGCGCGTCTTCACCGGCCAGCGGGTCGGCGTCGTCGGCGAGACCGGCAACGCGATCACGATCGGCTGCCACCTCCACTTCGAGATCCACGTCGACGGCCGACCGATCGACCCCGAGCCGTCCCTGCGCCGCTGGGACCGCTACAGCTGAATCGGCTCAGAGCTCGCGCTCGAACCAGAGGTCGGCTTTGCGGTTGCCGTTGTAGTCGGCGACCTCTGTGTAGCCGGCCCGCGGTAGAGGCCGACGGCGGGGGTCAGATAGGCGGAGGTGTCGAGGCGGATCGCCCGGCAGCCGCGCTCGCGGGCGATCGCGTGCAGCTCCTCGAGCAGGCGGCGGGCGAGCCCGGAGCCGCGCCGGGAGGGGGCGACGTACATGCTCTTGACCTCGGCGACCTCGGTGTCCAGGTGCCGGACGCCGCCGATCGCGCCGCCGCCCCGTCGACCGCGCGATCAGGAGGACGCCGCCGGGCGGAACCAGGTCGGCCGGCGGCCCGGCGGCGATTTCGGCCTCGATGTCGACCAGGCCCGGGTCCAGCGGGCCGTCGCGCCTCGCGGATGAAGTCGGCGTAGAGCGCGGCGACCGTCGGGGTCGCCGCGGTCGACCGGCTCGAACTCAGCGTCCAAGAGGCTCAGCTCCGTACTCGATCCAGGTCGATTTCTCGGCCCCGGTCGAGTCGTAGAGGCGCTGGGCGGTCTCGTTGTCGGGTGCGGTCGACCACTCGAGGCGCGCCGCAGCCGCGCTCGCGGGCGACCTCCGCCGCGGCCTCGATCAGCGCCCGGCCGACGCCCTCGCCGCGCGCCCCGGCATCGACGTAGAGGTCGTTCATCAGGACCGTCTCGATCGCGCTCGACCGAGGAGAAGTGCCAGTAGAGGCAGGTGTAGCCGACAGCTCCTCACCGCGCCAGGCGCCGAGCAGCATGCCGGCCTCGCTCGGCGCGAGGAAGCGGCGGAAGAACTCGCGGTTGCGCTCGACCCGGATGTCGTCGGCTTCGTAGAAGCCCTGGTAAGCGGCGATCATCGGCAGCAGGGTCTCGTACTGCTGCGTCGGCGATCGGCTCGATCCGTAGCTCCTCGGCCATCCCTACGCAGCATAGGTATTTGCACGAGCAGGGACGGCGCGGCCGTTGACGTAAACGACCACACGACTTCCAGGCCGGCGATCGCTCCGATTAAGCTTCGCAGCGCGACGCCGGTAGGCCACTACCGCCCCGCAAGGAGGGGATTCCGCTTGGCACGCCCGACAGACTCGAACGAGCAGCTCCTCTGCAGCTTCTGCGGCAAGTCGCAGCGCCAGGTCAAGAAGCTGATCGCCGGCCCCGGCGTCTACATCTGCGACGAGTGCATCGACCTCTGCAACGAGATCATCGACGAGGAGCTCACCGCTCCGCCCGCCGATCGAGCTCGAGAACCTGCCCAAGCCGCAGGAGATCAACGAGGTCCTCGACGAGTACGTGGTCGGCCAGGAGGCCGCCAAGCGCGCCCTCTCGGTCGCCGTCTACAACCACTACAAGCGCGTTCAGATCGCCCAGTCCGAGGAGACCGAGATCGAGCTGCAGAAGTCGAACATCATGCTGCTCGGCCCGACCGGCTGCGGCAAGACGCTGCTCGCCCAGACCCTCGCCCGCATCCTCAACGTCCCCTTCGCGATCGCCGACGCGACCGCGCTGACCGAGGCCGGCTACGTCGGCGAGGACGTCGAGAACATCCTGCTGAAGCTGATCCAGGCCGCCGACTTCGACGTGAAGAAGGCCGAGACGGGGATCATCTACATCGACGAGATCGACAAGATCGCGCGCAAAGCCGACAACCCGTCGATCACCCGCGACGTCTCCGGCGAAGGCGTGCAGCAGGCGCTGCTGAAGATCCTCGAGGGGACGACCGCCTCGGTCCCGCCGCAGGGCGGCCGCAAGCACCCCCACCAGGAGTTCCTGACGATCGACACGACCAACATCCTCTTCATCTGCGGCGGCTCGTTCGCCGAGCTCGACAAGGTGATCGAGCGCCGGATCGGCGACAAGCGGCATGGGCTTCGGCGCCGCGATCACCTCGCGGGAGAAGAAGGACACCGGCGAGCTGTTCGAGCAGGTGCTGCCCGAGGACCTGATCGAGTACGGCCTGATCCCCGAGTTCATCGGCCGCCTGCCGGTCGTCGCGGCGATCCACCAGCTCAGCCGCGACGACCTGGTCACGATCCTGACCGAGCCCAAAACGCGCTGACCAAGCAGTTCCAGCGCTTCTTCGAGTTCGACGACATCGAGCTCGTCTTCGCCGAGGACAGCCTCGAGGCGATCGCCGACAAGGCCCTCGAGCGCGAGACCGGCGCCCGCGGCCTGCGCTCGATCCTCGAGGAGACGCTGCTGGACGTCCAGTTCGAGCTGCCCTCGCGCCGCGACGTGACCAAGTGCGTCGTCACCCGGGAGACGATCGACCAGGGCCGCCGCCGACCCTGGTCACCGAGGCCGCGCAGCAGGACATCGGCGCCGGCCGAGGACGCGCTCGGCGAGGAAACCGCCTAGCGGGAGAGGTCGCGATGGCCGGCACCGAGCTGTCGAGCGAGGTGCTGCTCAAGGCCCTCGCCCTGGTCCGGGCTGTTCAGGGGCGCCCGGCCTCGACGCCTATCGACGCGAGGTCATGGGGCTTCGAGAGCTGATCCCATGTAACGCGATCGGCTACAACGAGGTCGACCTCGAGGCGGACTCGATCGTGCAGGTCCTGGAGCCGCCCGAGAAGGCCTTCGAGGGCATCGAGGAGACCTTCGGCCGGCTCGCCCACCAGCACCCGGTGATCCGCCACCATCAGGAAACGGGCGAGCGCGGCCCGCGTTCGCTCTCCGACTTCCTCAGCGAGGAGGAACTGCACGAGCTCGAGCTCTACCAGGAGGTCTACGCGCGGATGGACGCGGAGGACCAGATCAGCTTCATCCTGCCCTCGCCGCCGGGCATCGTCGTCGGCGTCGCGATGAACAGGGCGACCCGCGGCTTCAGCGCCGAGGAGCGGCAGCTGGTCGAGCTGGTCCGCCCCCACCTCACACAGGCGTTTCGCGACGCCCGGTCGCGCGAGGAAAACGACCCCCTTTCGACTTCCCGGCTGCGCGAGATCGGGCTGACCAAGCGCGAGTCCGAAGTGATGCGGCTGCTCGTCGACGGCAGCTCGGCCGCGGCGCTCGCCGAGCAGCTGTCGATCTCCCCGCACACGGCCCGGCACCACATCGCGAGCATCTATTCGAAGCTCGGCGTGGCCAGCAGGGCGGCCGCGGTCGCGACCGTCCTGCGCATGTCACAGTCGGAAAAATAGGCAGAACTGCCTATTCAGAGTGGCGGGCATCCCGCTACGCTCCTTTCACGTCCACTTAGCAGTCGAAAACGAGTCTCGAGGGGAGCGGTTCCGTGGGGAGAACTGGTGGCTGGCGGTCTGGCGTAGTACGTCGTGCTCTGATCCTGGCCGTGCTCTCGGCCGTCGCCGCGGCGGCGGCGATCGGCCCGGCGAGCGCCTCGGCCGCCTGTCCCGAACCCGCGGCCCCGGCCACCTTTTCGACTTCGTGGATCGGCGGCAGCGGGCACTACAACACGGACGCCAACTGGACCAACGGCATGCCGACCGCTGCCTGCGACGCATCGATCACCGCCGCCGGCTCCTACACGGTCATGATGACCGCCGGCTCGAACGCGAAGTCGATGACGATCGGAGGAGCAGGCTCCAATCCGACCCTGCAGATCTCCTCCGAGAGCCCCAACACGAACCTGAACGTGGCCGCCGGTGGCTTCCTCGAGATCAAGAGTGGAGCCGCGATCACGCTGAAATGCAACGTGACGCCGTCCAGCTGCGCGGCGCCCAACCTCAGCGCTCCCACCATCTCCAACGCCGGAACCATCACCGTCGACGCGAACGTCAACGGCAACTCCTTCATCAGCGGCGCGATGACAAACACGGGGACCCTGCAGTTCGACCACACGGCGCAGTTCAACAACGAAGCCGTGGTCAACAAAGGGACCGTGAACATCGGCGACGCGACCACCGTCCTTTCAGGCGGCAGCTCCTGCGGCGACACCAGCGTCGCCGTCAAGAACGATGCCGGTGGCTCGATCAACGCCACCGGCAGCGGCACCTTCTCGATCACCAACTACGAGCAGGGGAACGGGGTGACCACCGGGGCCAATCCCGTGCAGATTCCCTGCGGCAGCCTCAAATACACCGGCAACGGCGACAGCAAGGTGATGGCCTACGCCGGCTTCAACCTGACCGGCACGATTCAGTCGAACCAGTCGCTGACGGTCAATTCCCAGAGCAACAACACGAACGTGTTCCTTCAGGGAGACGTCACCAACAACGGGTCGATCACGCTCAGTTGCTTCGCCGCCGTTCCGCCGGCGCCCTCCGGTTGCAACGGGGGCGACCCCAATTCCGGGGTCGGCTTCAGTGTCGCCGGCCACGATTTCGTCAACGCCGGCACGTTTGCGGTGGCGGCGGCCTCCGGGACCGGCTCGGTCATCAGCACCGACACCGTCGGTTCGATCACCAACACCGGGACCATGTCGTTCGACCAGGACGCGCGCTTCGGCGGCACCTTGGTCAACCAGGGGGCGATTGATATCGCCACCGGAAAGGTCGTCAGGTCGAGCTCCAGCTCCTGCGGTGGCGGCGGCCTGGTCAAGAACGACACCGGCGGCCAGATCAACGCGACCGGAACCGGCACCTTCGAAGTGCTCACGCTCTACGAGCAGGGTGCGGGCATCACCTCCGGCGTCGCGCCCGTCACCGTCCACTGTGGCGCCATCGACTACTCCGGCACCGGTGCCGGCACGGTCCTGGTGAACGCCGCCTCGGTGATGGCGGGAAACATCGCGAGCGGCCAGACCCTGCGGATCGCCGGCAGCGTCAACTCGCCGGCGTTCACCAATGCCGGGACGATCGTCTTCGACCAGAGCGGGTCGAGCCCGACCCTCAACTCGGTCACGCTCACCAACACCGGCAGGGTCGAGCTCGTCGGTCCCTCGGCGAACTCGGCGAGCATCACCGGCCAGCTCGAGCAGACCGGCGCCGGCGCCGAGGTCGTGCTCCCCTCGGGGACCAAACTCAACCCGGGCGCACCGGTCCAGCTCGGCGCCGGCGCGATTCGCGGCGGCGGCACCGTCAACGGCTCGATCGTCAATAGCGGCGGCGTCGTCGAGCCCGGCGAAAGCCTCGGGACCCTGACCCTGGGTGGCAGCTACCTGCAGCAGCCGGGGGGCCGGCTCGAGATCGATATCGACGGCACCGGACTCGGTCAGTTCGATCGACTCGCGATCGCCGGCAATGCCACCCTCGGAGGGACCGTCGCGCTGCTGCCCGGCACCGCCTTCGCCGGCTCCGCCGCCGTCGGCGACAGCGTCCCCTTCCTGACCTACGGCGATACCCGCAGCGGCGAGTTCGCGACGACGACGAGCGGCCTGGCGCTCGCCTGTCCGCGACAGCTCGCGGTCGCCTACGAAAACGCCCTGCGGAGCGTGAACGCGACCGTCTCCGACAGCGGCGCCACCTGCGGTGGCGGCGCTGTCGGAGGGGGCGGCGGCGGCGGAAACCCGCCGGCGGCTCAGCCGGCGCGGCCGGCCGAGACCGTCCTGAAGAGCAAGCCGAAGAGCACGATCAAGACCAAGAAGGCGAAGCTGAAGGTCAAGTTCTCCTTCTCGTCCGACCTCTCCGGCGCGACCTTCGAGTGCAAGCTGGACAAGGGCGCCTACGCCGCCTGCGCCTCGCCGAAGTCCTACACCGTCAAGCCGGGCAAGCACACCTTCTCGGTCAGGGCCGGCGGCGCCGGCGGCGTCGATGCCAGCCCGGCGACCTACAAGTTCAAGGTCGTGAAGACGAAGAGCCGGTAGGGCCCCGAGAGGGCTTCCTGCTCTCGGACCGCGGCGCAGCTATTTAGACTCGCCCGCGATGGCCGACACCGATCGCGAGAAGCTCGAGGCGACGACCCGCTACGACCCGTCCGAGGTCGAGCGGCGGATCTTCGCCGAGTGGATCGAGGGCGGCTACTTCCACCCCGACGCCGAGGGCACGGCGGCGGAGAACTTCTCGGTCGCGATCCCGCCGCCGAACGTGACCGGCGCCCTGCACATGGGGCACGCCCTGAACGGCTCGATCCAGGACGCGCTGGTGCGGATGAACCGGATGAAAGGGCGCCGGGCGCTCTGGACGCTGGGCACCGACCACGCCGGCATCGCCACCCAGGCGGTGGTCGAGAAAGAGCTGAAGGCGGAGGGGGTCTCGCGCCAGGAGCTCGGCCGCGAGGCCTTCGTCGAGCGGGTCTGGGCCTGGAAAGAGGAGTACGGGTCGCGGATCGTCGAGCAGTACAAGCGGCTGGGCGCCTCCTGCGACTACGAGCGCGAGCGCTTCACCCTCGACGAGGGCTACGTGCGCGCCGTCTACCGGGTCTTCAACCAGCTCTTCGACAAGGGCTACATCTACCGCGACAACTACATGGTCAATTGGGACCCGGGCTCGCACTCGGCGATCTCCGACCTCGAGGTCGAGAACCGCGAGGTCGAGGACGTCCTCTACTCGATCGACTACCCGGTCGAGGGCTCCGATCGCGTCCTCACCGTCGCCACCGTGCGGCCCGAGACGATGCTCGGTGACTCGGCGGTCGCGGTCAACCCGGAGGATGAGCGCTACGCCGACCTGGTCGGCGGCCACTGCCTGCTGCCCCTGGTCGGCCGCCGGCTGCCGATCATCGCCGACGAGCACGTCGACGTCGAGTTCGGCACCGGAGCGCTCAAGATCACCCCGGGACACGACCCCGCGGACTTCGAGATCGGCCGCAGGCACGGCCTCGAGGAGATCGGCGTGATCGGCCCCGACGGCCGCATGAGCGAGGAGGCCGGCGAGCGCTTCGCCGGGCTGACCGCGGCCGAGGCGCAGGCCGCCGTGGTCGAGGCCCTGCGCGAGGAGGGGGCCCTGCGCGAGGAGCAGCCCTACACCCACTCCGTCCCCTTCTCGCACCGGTCGGGAGCGCGGATCGAGCCGCTGATCTCGCTGCAGTGGTTCTGCCGCATGGACGAGCTGGCGAAGCCGGCGATCGAGGCGGTCGAGCGCGACGAGGTGAGGATCGTCCCCGAGCGCTGGAAGCGGGTCTACCTCGAATGGATGCGCGAGATCCGCCCCTGGTGCGTCTCGCGCCAGCTCTGGTGGGGCCACCGGATCCCGGTCTGGTACTGCGATGCCTGCGATGAGACGGTCGTCGCCGAGGAGACCCCGCCGGCCTGTCCTACCTGCGGTGGCGAGCTGCGCCAGGACGAGGACGTCCTCGACACCTGGTTCAGCTCGGCCCTCTGGCCCTTCGCCACTCTCGGCTGGCCCGAGCAGACGCCGGAGCTGCGCGCCTTCTACCCGACCAGTTTCCTGACCACGGCGCGCGAGATCCTCTTCCTCTGGGTCGCCCGGATGGTGATGACCGGGATCGAGTTCGCCGGCGACATCCCCTTCACCGACGTCTACGTCCACTCGGTGATCCAGGCCCGCGACGGGCGGCGGATGTCGAAGAGCCTCGGCACCGGCGTCGACCCGCTGGGTGAGATCGACGTCAATGGTGCCGATGCCCTGCGCTTCGGGCTGCTGGCGATGTCCTCGACCCAGGACGTGCGCTACTCCGACGCCAAGGTCGAGCAGGGACGCGACCTCGCCAACAAGCTCTTCAACGCGAGTCGATTGATCTTGCTGAATGTGGCGGAGGTGGAGCCGGGGCCGCGGCCGCTCCACGTCGAGGACCGCTGGATCCTCTCGCGGCTGGAGCGGACGATCGGCTCGGTCACCGCCAAGCTCGAGGAATACGACTTCTCCCACGCCGTCCAGGAGGCCTACTCGTTCTTCTGGTCCGAGTTCTGCGACTGGTACCTGGAGATCGTCAAGCCGCGGCTCTACGACGGCGAGGAGGAGGTCTCGGCGACGCTGCTCTACAGCCTCGAGCGGATCCTCGCCCTGCTGCACCCGGTGATGCCGTTCGTCACCGAGGAGATCTGGTCGCACCACCCGGCGAGTACCGGCCACCTCGTCGTCCACTCGTTCCCGAGCCTCGAGCCCTCGCTGCTCGACGAGGACGCCGAGGCCGACGTCGAGGGGGGCATCGAGCTGACCCGGAGGCTGCGTGCCTGGCGCGACCTCGCCGGCGTGCCGGTGGCGAGCACCCTCTCGGCCCGGGTCGACGGGGTCGACCCACAGGAGTTCGTCGCCCGGCTGGCTCGCTTCGAGTTCGTCGAGGACGGGGGGGACCCGGTCGCCTCGGTCGGCCCGGTCGGCGTCCTCGCCTCGGCCGACCTCGACGCCGAGGCGGTCGCCGCCCGCCTCGACAAGCGCCGCGCCGAGCTGCGCGCCGAGGTCGAGCGCGGCGAGCGCAAACTGGGCAACGAGGGCTTCGTCGCCAAGGCCCCCGCCGAGGTGGTCGAGGAGGAGCGCGGCAAGCTCGAGCGCTACCGTCGCGAACTCGACGAACTGGGGTAGCCCGATCTTCGACGCCGAGTCGTACCTGGAGGCGCTCGAGCCGATCGGCTGGAAGCTCGGCCTCGAGCGGATGCACCGGCTCAACACGGCGCTGGGGATGCCCCAGCACCGCTTCGCCTCGATCCACGTCGTCGGCACCAACGGCAAGTCCTCGGTGACGCGGATGACCGCGGCGCTGCTCGAGGCGCACGGCGTCTCCACCGGCGCCTGCGTCTCCCCGCACCCGGCCCACTGGTCCGAACGGGTGCTGCTGCACGGCGCCGAGATCGACGAGGCGGCCTTCGCGGCGGCGGTCGAGCGGGTCGCCGCGGCCGCGGTCAGCGTCAACCGGGCGCTCGAGGAGGGCGAGGTCCTGACCCAGTTCGAGATCGCCACGGCCGCCGCCTTCGTCGCCTTCGCCGCGGCGCGGGTCGACGCCGCGGTGATCGAGGCCGGCCTCGGCGGCCGCCTCGACGCGACCAACACGATCCCCTCGCGGGTCACCGTGCTGACCTCGGTCGGCCTCGATCACACCGAGTGGCTCGGCGAGACCGAGGCGGAGATCGCGGCCGAGAAGCTGGCCGTCCTGCGCGACGGGACGACGCTCGTCCTCGGCCGGGTCTCGGCCGGGGTCGCGGGCCTCGCCGCCGAGGCGGCGTCCCGCCACGGGGCCACCCTGATCCAGGCCCCGGAGGACCTCGACGCCGAGCTCGGCGAGCTGCGCGCCGCGGGCACCTTCCAGCGACGCAACTTCGCCCTCGCCTGCGCCGCGGCCGAGGCCTACCTCGGGGAGCTCGATCGCGAGCGGGTCGCCGCCGTCGCATCCACCCTGACCGTGCCGGGGCGACTCGAGCTGGTCGCCGAGCCGCCGCCGACCTACCTCGACGCCGCCCACAACCCCGACGGCGCCGCGGCGCTCGCCGAGGCCCTGGAGACCCTCGATGCCGGCCCCGTCTTCGCCTGCCTCGCGATCCTCGAGGACAAGGACGCCGCCGGCATCGTCGCCGCCCTCGCACCCGCCCTCCAGCGCATCATCCTCCCTGCCGACGGGCCGATTTCGCTACCCGGGGTAGCGAAATCGGCCCGTCGGCGGTGGTGGGAGGCCGAGGAGCTGGCGGCGATGGCGCGGGAGGCGGGGGTGGAGGTGGAGGTGGTCGGGGACTTCGGGGGGGCTTTGCGGCGGGCGCGGGAGTTGGCCGGCGAGGAGGGAGGGGCGGCTCTTGTCAGCGGCTCTCACTACGTCCTCGAGCCCGCCCGCGCGGTGCTGAGAAGCGCATGACTGTGCGACGATTACGGCATGGATCGAGGCGCCGGATCGGAACTCCTATCGATGATGGCGCTGGTCGCCGCCGTGGTCGCCGCCGTGATCCTCGTCTTCTTCGGAATCGGCTACCTGTTCGGAAGCCTTTTCCTTTGACAGGGATCTCCGAAACCGCGGCGAAGTAGACTGCCCGGCTCCCTCTCGGGCTCCAGTTATGTTCCTAGCGATATTCGGCATCGAAAACAGCGGCCTCAACCTGGTCGTCCTCCTTTTCATCCTTCTGCTCGTCGTCGTCTGGCTGGCGTTGATCGTCTACACCTACCTCGACGCCAGGCGCCGCATCTCAGACCCCTTCCTCGTCGGCTGCGCGACGATCGCCTCCTTCATCCCCTATATCGGGACCGCCGTCTACGCGATCCTGCGGCCGCCGGAGTTCCTCGAGGACGCCCACGAGCGTGAGCTCGAGATCCGCGCCGCCGAGCTGCGCGTGCGCCAGCTGACCGAGCTCTCCTGCCCGAACTGCGAGCACCCGGTGGAGAAGAACTACCTGCGCTGCCCGAACTGCCAGCATCGGCTCAAGGACCCCTGCCCGACCTGCGCCAAGCCGATCGACCCGCGCTGGGCCCTCTGCCCATACTGCGAGACCGAGCTGACCCCGCAGCGGCGCAGCAAAGCGCCGCCGCGCGAGCAGCGGGCGAGCCGGGAGCCGCGCGAGAAACGCGCCGCGGCGCCCTCTGAGGAGCGAGCCGAGCCGAGCCGCCGCGAGGCACGTCCGGCGCCGAAACGCCGCAAAAAACAAGAGCCTTCCGCCACGACCCGAGAGCCGGCCACGAGCGCCGCCGAACCGGAGGCGCCAAGCACACCCAAACGACAAAAAAGGAGCACAAGCCGTGAGCCGGACCCTGATCCTCGTCAAGCCTGACGCCTTCGAACGCGCGTTGACCGGTGAGGTGCTCGCCCGCTTCGAGCGCAAGGGCCTGCGCATCGCCGCCCTCAAGCAGATGCAGGCGGACGAGTCGATCGCCAACGAGCACTACGCCGAGCACAGCGAGAAGCCCTTCTTCGGCGAGCTCGTCTCTTTCATCACCGGCGGCCCGCTGGTCGCCGCGGTGCTCGAGGGCGAGGCGGCGGTGCCCGCCGCCCGCCAGCTGATCGGCGCGACCAACCCGGTCGAGGCCGCCCCCGGATCGATCCGCGGCGACTTCGCGCTCGAGGTCACCTTCAACATGGTCCACGGCTCCGACTCGGACGAGTCGGCCGAGCGCGAGATCGGCATCTGGTTCCCAGAGTTGGCCTGAAGCTGACCCTGGCATCGGGCTCTCCGCAGCGCCGGGAGATCCTCGAGAAGCTGGGGCTGGAGTTCGAGGTGGTCGTGCCCGGAGTCGCCGAGCTCAGCGGCGGCGATCCCGAGGTTGAGGTGGTCGAGAACGCCCGCCGCAAGGCCGCCGCGGTCGAGCGCGAGGGCATCGTGATCGCCTGCGACACCGACGTCGTCCTCGATGGCAGGGCGCTGGGCAAGCCCGCCGACGAGGACGAGGCACGGCGCTACCTGGAGCGGATGTCGGGCCGCGCCCACGAGGTGTTGAGCGGCCTCGTCGTCGTCCGCGACGGCGAGCAGGCGAGCGGCCTCGAGCGCAGCACGGTCGTCTTCAAGGCGCTCGACGAGGCGACCCGCGAGCGTTACGTGCGGTTCGGCGAGTGGCGCGGGCGCTCGGGCGGCTACGCGATCCAGACCCTGGGCTCGAGCCTGGTCGAACGCCTCGAGGGCAGCGTCTCCAACGTCGTCGGGCTGCCGGTCGGCCTGCTCGCCGATCTGGCGCCGGAATTGCTCGAAGGCCCCTGACGCCTGGGATTTGCGCTGTTTGCGATGATTTCCGCCTGGAAATCTTCAGAAGCCACAGATGGGCTTGATCGGATCGATCAGGGGACTGGGCGGCCGCGACATGGCGGTCGACCTGGGTACGGCCAACACGCTGGTCTACGTGCGCGGCCGCGGCATCGTCCTCTCCGAGCCCTCGGTGGTGGCGATCGACTCGACCACCGGCCAGGTCCACGCGGTCGGCGCCGAAGCGAAGCAGATGCTCGGCCGCACGCCGGGCAACATCACCGCGATCCGGCCGCTCAAGGACGGGGTGATCGCCGACTTCGACGTCACCGAACAGATGCTGCGCCACTTCATCAAACAGGTGCACCCGAACCGCTGGGCGCACCCGCGGGTCGTCGTCTGCGTCCCCTCCGGAGTCACCGGGGTCGAGAAGCGCGCGGTCGAGGAGGCCTGCCTCTCGGCCGGGGCGCGCAAGGCCTACCTGATCGAGGAGCCGATGGCGGCCGCGATCGGCGCCGGCCTGCCGGTCGCCGAGCCGACCGGCTCGCTGATCGTCGACATCGGCGGCGGCACCACCGAGGTGGCGGTGATCAGCCTCGGCGGGATCGTCGTCTCGCAGTCGATCCGGATCGGCGGCGACGAGCTCGACGACGCCCTCGTCAGCCACTGCAAACACCGCCACAAACTGGCGATCGGGACGCAGACCGCGGAGGAGATCAAGGTCGAGGCCGGATCGGCCTCGCAGCTGCCCGAGACGATCGAGATCGAGATCCGCGGCCGCGACCTCGTCTCCGGCCTGCCGAAGACCGTCACGCTCGACTCGGACGAGGTCCGCGAGGCGCTCGACGAGACCGTCGGCCACATCATCGCCGCGGTCAAGGACACCCTCGACCGCACGCCGCCGGAGCTGGCGGGGGACATCATGGACCGGGGCGTTACCCTTGCCGGAGGCGGCGCTCTGCTGCAAGGACTTGAGCAACGCCTCCGAGATGAGTGCCAAATGCCCTGCCAACTGGCAGAGTCACCGCTGACCTGCGTGGCCGTCGGATCCGGCATCTCGCTCGAGGAGTTCGAGGCGATTCATCGCGCGAACAAGGCGAACTCCGGGCCGCGGCACGCTTAGCCGTATTTCATTCCAGCACCCGAGACTTAGGCATCGAACGTGTATCGAAAGCAAGTACGCCGTCGTAGGGCGGTGCTCGCACTACTGATCATCAGCTCCTTCGTGTTGCTGACGATCACCTACGGCCAGGAGTCGGGCAGCCTGCAGCGCGGCGTCAGCACGATCTTCAGCCCGCTCCAGGGCGTCGCCGACCGGGCGCTGAAGCCCGCCCGCGACCTGGTCGACTGGTTCGACAAGACCTTCGACGCGCGCGGCGAAAACAGCCGGCTCAAGGACGAACTGTCCGAAACCCGCAAGCTCGCCGTCGCCGGCCAGGCGGCGCTGCAGGAGAACAAGCAGCTGCGAGAACTGCAGGGGCTCGACAGCGGGCCGCTCGCCTACTCGAACCTGAAGCAGGTGCCGGCGCAGGTGATCGCCCGCTCGCCGACGCTCTGGAACTCGAAGATCGCGATCGACGTCGGCAGGGACGACGGCGTCCACGTCGACGACCCGGTGATGAGCGGCGCCGGCCTCGTCGGCCGCGTCTCCTCGGTCGAGGGCGGCTCGGCGCAGGTGCTCCTGATCACCGACAGCTCGAGCGCGATCTCGGCCAAGGTCGTGCCGACCGGCGTCCAGGGCGTGATGCGCCCCGACATCGGCGATCCCGAAGACCTGATCCTCGACTTCATCGACTCGACCGAGAGCATCCACCGCGGCCAGTCGGTGGTCACCTCGGGCTGGCACGCCCAGGGCCTCGCCTCGCTCTTCCCGCCCGACCTGCCGATCGGCCAGGTGACCAAGGCCTCGCTGAACGAACAGGAGGCGAGCCAGCAGGTGCGGCTGAAGCCGTTCGCCGACCTCGCCAACGTCGAAATCCTCCAGGTCCTGACCGGGGGCAACCGCGGATGATCGTCACCCCGAGGATCTTCGCCCGCCTGGTCCTGATCGTGATCGTCGCCGTGCTCCTGCAGCTCTCCTTCTTCTCGCGGGTGGCCGTCTTCCACACCAGCCCCGACGTGCTGCCCTCGCTGGTCGTCGCCTTCGGCCTGCTCGGCGGCAGCATGACCGGCGCCGTCGTCGGCTTCTCGCTCGGCTTCCTCGTCGACTGCCTGCTGGTCGAGGCGCTCGGCGCGACCTCGCTGGTCCTGCTCACCACCGGCTACCTGGCCGGGCTCTTCCGCGAACGCTTCGACATCCACAGCGCCCTGGTGCCGCCGCTGATGTGCATGGCCGGGACCCTCTTCGCCGAGCTCGGCTTCGGCGCCGTGCAGGTGATGCTCGGCGTCGACTCGCCGGTCAGCCTGCTGATCGTGCGCGACATGGTGCTCAAATCCGTCTACGCCTTCTTCCTCGGCTGGCCGATCTACATCGTGCTGCGCCGCATCCTGCGCCCGGCTCTGGTCGAGGAGCAACGGGTCGAGCGGCGCAAGACGCCCTCGGTGCTGGGGGCCTAGCCGATGTACCTGCGATCGAACGAGCGCGGCCCCGAGGTCAACCGGGGCATGGCCCTGCGGCTGGGGATCTTCGGCGGCGTCGCCCTCGTCCTCTTCGGCATCCTCTTCTTCCGGCTCTGGTTCCTGCAGGTGATCAACGGCGAGCAGTACCTCGCCGAAGCGAACAACAACCGCACGCGTGAATACAAAGTCAGCGCTCCGCGCGGCGAGATCCTCGACCGCGACGGCAACGTCCTGGTCGGCAACCGGACCAGCCTCGCGCTCCAGGTCAGCACCCAGAAGCTGCCCGAAGACCCGAAGGAAAAACGCGAAGAGCTGAGCCGACTCGGCGCACTCACCCACACCTCGCTGAAAAAGGTGCGGAAGACGTTGCACGAAGAGCTCCAGATCGCGCCGGGCGCGCCGGTCACATTGCGCCGTGACGTAGGCAAATACGTCGTCTACTACCTGGAAGAGAACAAGGGCCGCTTCCCCGGGGTCGACGTCGAGCGCGTCTTCGTCCGTCGCTACCCGGACGGGACGATGGCGGCGCACGTCGTCGGCAGCGTCGGCGAGGTCACCGAAGACCAGCTCAAGGAATCGCGCTTCAAACAGCTCGAACCGGGCGACGAGATCGGCCAGGAAGGGGTCGAGGACACCTACGACTCCTACCTGCGGGGCAAGCCCGGCGTCACCCGGATCCAGGTCGACGCCTTCGGCCAGCCGACCCAGGGCGGCAAGTTGGTCTCGCAGCGGCCGGTCCCGGGCGACAACCTGAAACTGACGCTCGACCCCAACGTGCAGGCGGCGGGGGAAGGGGCGCTTGCCGCCACCGGCCTGCGCGGCGCCTTCATCTCGATGGACATCCAGAACGGGGAAATCCTCGGCCTCGGCTCCTTCCCGACCTTCGACCCGGCGGACCTGATCGAACCGACGCAGAGCCAGGTCAACCAGCTCTATCGCGACCCGATCGCCGCCCCGCTCACCGACCGCGCGATCTCCGGCCTCTACCCGACGGGCTCGATCTTCAAGATCATCACGGCGCTGGCGGCGCTGGAAAACGGGATCACGACTCCGGACGAACCGATCGAAGACCCGGGGCAGCTCGTCGTCGGCGGCCAGACCTTCACCAACGCCGGCGAAGCCGCGAACGGCACCGTCAGCCTGGTCTCGGCGCTCGAAGTCTCCTCCGACGTCTACTTCTACACGCTCGGCCTGCGCATGTGGGACCAGGGCTACCTGCAGCAGTGGGCGCACAACCTGGGGATCGGCCGGGCGACCGGGATCGACCTGCCCAACGCCGAAAAGGGGCTGCTGCCGACCCAGCAGTGGCGCAACAAACTCGCCGCCGAAGGCGAACTGGAAGAACGCCGCTGGTCGGCCGGGGACAACATCCAGCTCGCCACCGGCCAGGGCGACCTGCAGACCAACCCGCTGCAGATGGCGATCGCCTACGCGGCGCTCGGCAACGGCGGCACGATCGTCACCCCGCACGTGGGCAAAGAAATCGACGACTCCGCCGGACGCGTCCTGCACGAATTCGAGCCGCCGCCGCAGCGTCACATCAAGATCGACCCCGCCTACCGCGCCGACATCCTCGAAGGCCTCCACGATGCCGCCCAGAATGGCGCCGGCACCTCGTTCTCGGTCTTCGGCAGCTTCCCGATCGAAGTCGCCGGCAAGACCGGGACCGCGCAGCGACCGCCCTACGCCGACCAGTCCTGGTACGCGGTGCTGGCGCCCTACCCGAACCCGAAGATCGTCACCATCGTGACCATGGAGGAAGGCGGCTTCGGCGCCGAAGCCGCGGCCCCGGCGGCGAAGTCGATCCTGGAAGCCTATTTCGCCAAGCAGCTCTCGAGCGACGCCGAAAAGGGCGAAGGGGAAGAAGGCGAAGCCGAAGCCGAAGGGGAAGCCGCCGAATGAGCTACGCGACCAGAGCCCGGCGCGCGCGGCCCGAGCCCTTCGCGGTGCGGCCGGGAATAGCCGAGCGCCTGAGCCTGCCCTACATGGACGGAGGCCTCGCCCTGGCGGCCGGCGCGCTGGCGGTTTTCAGCATTTTCGTGCTCAGCCAGGCGACCCGAAACGACGTCCCCGGAGACCCCGGCTACTACTCCGATCGCCAAACGATCTACGCTCTGCTTGGTGTTGTCGGCATGTATCTCCTTGCTCGCGTCGATTATTCGCGGTTCAGGGAGCTCAGGGTCGGCATCTACACCTTCCTATGCGTGAGCATCTCTCTAGTTTTCGTTTTCGGCTTCGCGGCGCGTGGCTCACGACGCTCCTTCGAACTGCCGTTCTTCAGTTTCCAGCCATCGGAGCTCGGCAAGCTCCTGCTAGTTCTTGCGCTTGCCGGGTTCGTGATCGATGGCGCCAGGCGCGGTTCGGCCAGGCAGCGCACGGTGCGCTACCTGTGTCTGGGCTTCGCCCCGGCTGCGCTCGTATTCCTGCAGCCAGACCTGGGCACCGCTTTGGTGTTCGGGGCAATCACCCTCGCCGTGATGTACGTGGGGGGCGTCCCATGGACGCACTTCGCCGCAATCGGCGCAACCCTCGTCGTGACGATCGCACTGGTCCTCGTGGTGGCGCCCTTGGCTGGGACGCCGCTGCTGAAGGGGTACCAGGAGCAGAGACTCACCTCGTTCCTGCACCCCAGTGCGGACCCGAGCGACGCGGGCTATCAACAGAATCAGGCCAAGATCGCCATCGGCTCCGGGGAGAAGACCGGGCGCGGCGATCGAGCTACACAGACGCGGCTCGACTTCGTTCCGGAGCGGCACACCGACTTCATCTTCGCGGTGATCGGGGAGCGCTACGGATTCGTCGGAGCAGCGTTGGTCCTATCCCTTTACGCCCTGCTCATCTGGCGGGCGCTGCGGATCGTGACGCTCTCGAAGAACTCATACGGAATGCTGGTCGCCGGCGGAATCGCCGGCATGCTTCTGTTCCAGGTCTTCGTAAACGTGGGAATGAACCTCGGGATCATGCCGATCACGGGGATCCCCTTACCGCTGATGAGCTACGGGGGTTCCTCCGTGCTCGCCACATTTCTCGCGGTCGGGGTCCTGCAGAGCGTGCACATGCAAGCGCGCCTCAGTCAGAAGGGCAGGTTCGCCGGTTGACCCCGCAGGTCGGGGTCCCGCCGATGCGTACCTATCTGAACTGAGCGAGAAATGAAAAAAACAATTTTGGTGTCCGCCGATCGTGGCGAGACCCGCGTCGCCGTCCTCGAGTCGAAAGCGAAAGGCGGCAAGCGCGACGTCGCCGAGCTCTACATCGAGCGCCGCGGCCGCCGATCGATCGTCGGCAACATCTACAAGGGCAAGGTCGACAACGTCCTGCCCGGCATGGAGGCCGCCTTCGTCGACATCGGCCTCGAGCGCAACGGTTTCCTCCACGTCGACGAGATCGTCCTGCCCGACGGCACCCAGGCGCCGAAGCGCGGCCGGGGCAGCGGCAAACGGATCGACGAGCTGATCAAGTCGGGCCAGGAGATCATCGTCCAGGTGGTCAAGGACCCGCTCAAGTCGAAGGGCGCGCGGCTCTCGATGAACGTCTCGATCGCCGGCCGCTACCTGGTCTACGCGCCGCAGGGAAGCGGCGTCGGCGTCAGCCGCCGGCTGAGCGAATCGGAGCGGGACCGGCTGCGCAAGATGGTCGACAACACCTACAAGGGGCCGGGCGGGCTGATCGTCCGCACCGCCGCGCACGGCGCCAAAAAAGCAGACTTCGTGCGTGAGATCGGCTATCTGCACAAGCTCAGCGAGGTGCTCGAGCGGCGGGCCGAGCAGACCGAGGCGCCGAACCTCGTCTTCCAGGAGGCGGACCTGCCGGTCCGGGTCCTGCGCGACGTCTTCCTCAGTGACTTCGAGACGGCGATCATCGACTCGCAGAAGCAGTTCGAACGGGTCACCAGCTTCTTCCAGCGCACCGCGCCGGAGCTGGTCGGCGGGGTCGAGCTCTACGAGGACAAACAGCGGCTCTTCGAGAAATGGAAAATCGACAAGGAGATCGAGTCGACCCTGAACAAGCGGGTCGACCTGCCCTCGGGCGGCTACCTGATCATCGATTACACCGAGGCGCTGACCGTGATCGACGTCAACAGCGGCAGCTTCACCGGCCGCGGCAAAGGCGGCCTCGAGGAGACGATCACCCGGGTCAACACCGAGGCGGCCGAGGAGGCCGTGCGGCAGCTGCGCCTGCGTGACATCGGCGGCATCATCGTCATCGACTTCATCGACATGGCGCGGGCCCGCAACCGCGACAAAGTCCTGAAAATGCTGCGCAAAGCGCTCGACGCGGACAAGTCGAAGAGCTACGTGGTCGAGGTCTCGCCGCTGGGGCTGGTCGAGATGACCCGCCAGAACGTGACCGACGGGGTGCGCGAGATCCTCACCGTGCCGTGCCCGACCTGCGAGGGCGACGGCGTCGTCCTCTCGGCCGAGACGGTCGCGCTCGAAGGCCTGCGCAACCTGCGCGAAACGGCCGCCGAAAAGTCCGACGAGGCCTTCCTCGTGCGGGTCAACCCGAAGGTCGCCGCCGAGCTGATCGACGATGACAGCGGCCTCGCCGAGCTCGAGGGCGAGACCGGCAAGCAGTTCCACTTCGAGGGCGGCGACGCGCTGCCGATCGAGACCTTCGAGATCGTCGAAACCGGCACCCGGGCGACGATCGAGGCGAGGGCGCTGCCCTTCAAGGTCGGCGAGGAGGTGCTGGTCAAGATCGAGGAGCCGCACATGTACAACGCCGACGACGCGGTCGCCAGGGTCGACTCCTACATCGTCAGCGTCAGCGGCGGTGGGCGCTTCGTCGGCGAGCGCAAGCTGGTCCGGATCGACGAGGTCGAGCGCGCCGCCGCGGTGGCCTCGCTGCTCGGCAACGAGGGCGACAACGGATCAAACGGCGGCGGAGGGGACTCCGAGCTAGAATCCAGCGCCTCGCGCAGTAGCCGTCGCGGCCGCGAGGGTGGTCGCGATAGGTCGAGCTCAACCCAGAGCGGTAAGGACGAGTGAGCATGTACGCAGTCGTAGAAAGCGGTGGAAAGCAGTACAAGGTCGAGAAGGGCACAGCCCTGCTGGTCGACCGCATCGATGCCGCGGAGGGCGACAAGGTCTCCCTGCGCCCGGTCATGTTCCGCGACAAAGAGGTCGTCGCCGAGCCCAAGGAGCTGGAGAAGGTGAAGGTCGAGGCGACCGTCGCCGAGCACCTGCGCGGGCCGAAGATCAAGGTCTTCAAATACAAGCCGAAGAAGGGCTACCGGCGCCGCGCCGGCCACCGCTCGGAGCTGACCAGGCTCGAGGTGACCGAGCTGAAGGTCGGCGGCGGCAGCGCCAAAAAAGCCGCGGCCAAACCGAAAGCCGCCGACAAGGCGAAAGCCGAGAAGAAAGAGGAGGCCGGAGATGGCGCATAAGAAAGGCCTCGGCTCGAGCCGAAACGGCCGTGAATCGAACCCGAACATGCTCGGGGTCAAGGTCTTCGCGGGACAGAAGGTGACCGGCGGCGAGATCATCGTGCGCCAGCGCGGTACCCGTTTCTGGCCCGGCGAGGGCACCGGCCTCGGCCGCGACCACACGATCTTCGCCACCGCCGAAGGCACCGTGCAGTTTCGGACCGCCCGCAAGGGCCGCACCGTCTCGGTCGTCTCCGACTGATGAGGCGGACGAAGGCGGGTCTCGCCGCGCTCGGCGCAATGCTGCTCGCGCTCTGCCTCGCCGGCGCGGCGCAGGCCGACACGATCTTCTGGGACAACTACGCCGGCGAACCCGACACGATCGGCTTCGCCAACACCGATGGCAGCGGTGGTGGGCTGCTCAACCTCGGCGCGAACGGGATCGAGTCGCCGGAAGGCATGGCCTACGACTCGGTCACCAACCGGCTCTTCGTCGCCAGTGAAGAAGGCGCCGAGGGGCAGATCCTGGCGATCAATCTCGACGGCAGCGGCGCGGCGCCGTTCACGCCGCCGGGGGCGACGATCGACGAACCGGAGGGAGTCGTCCTCGATCCGGTGACGCGGTTGATCTTCTGGGCCAACACCGACCCCGACACGATCTCCTGGGCGAACCTCGACGGCAGCAGCGGAGGGACGCTCAACACCAGCGGCACGACGACCGAAGACCTCTGCTGCCGGATCACGCTGGATCCTGCCAGCGGCCGTGTCTTCTGGGTGAATGACGGCGTTCCCTACACGATCAACTACGCCAACGCCAACAACAGCGGCGGCGGTGGCACGCTGAGCACCGCGGGCGGGCCGGAACCGAACGCCTCCGGGCTCGCCATCGACCCGACCGCCGGCCGGCTGAACTACACCGTCAATAGCAACGCCTTCGGCTACGCGAACCTGAACGGCAGCGGTGGCGGATCGATCGCCACCACCGGGGCCGTGGTCAACAGCCCCTGGGGCCTCGCCTACGACCCGGCGCTGGCGCGCCTCTACTGGGCCAACGAGAGCCAGTCGGGGACCGGGGCGAACGTCAACGCATTCGGCTTCACCGGCAGCGGTGGCACCGGCAATCTCACGATCGCGACCGCTCCGGTCAACGCGCCGCAGGACCCGCTGATCATCAAGAGCCCGGTGGGGACGGCCGTGCCTGCTCTCGCCCGCGACGCAAAGGCGCCCGCGGCGCTGACCTGCTCGCAGGGCACCTGGGGCGCCGACTACCCCGGCTCCTTCGTCTACCAGGCACCGCGCACCTACGCCTACCAGTGGACCTTGAACGGGGCCCCGATCGCCGGCGCGACCACCACCGCCTACACCGCGACCAAGGCCGGGGCGTACGCCTGCGTGGTGAGCGCGACAAACCAGTCCGGGAGCACGGCGCAGACCAGCGCAGCGGCGACGGTCAAGGCCGCCAAGTTGAAGCTCTCGGTGAAGAAGGCGAAGGCGAAGGCCGGCGGCACCGCGACCTTCAAGGTCAAGGCGGTCAACCAGGGCGACCTGCAGCCGAAGAAGGCCAAGGTCTGCGTGAAGCTGCCGAAGAAGTCGAAGGGGGCCCTGAAGGCGCCGAAGTGCAAGTCGCTCGGCAAGATCACGGGCAAGGGCAAGAAAACGGCGAAGCTGAAGGTCAAGGTCGCCGCCGACGCCGCCCCTGGCTCCTACAAGTTGACCTTCACGGTCAAGGGCGGCAAGTCGGCCAAGTCGGCCGTCGTCGTCAAGGCGGCCGGCTGATGAGGCTGCCCCCGACGCGCCTCGTCGTCCTCGCGACCGCCCTGGTCGCCCTCTGGGCGGCAAGCGCCGCGCAGGCGGCCGAAACGATCTACTGGAACAACTACGGCGGCAGCCCCGACAGCATCGGCTTTGCCAATACCGACGGCAGCGGTGGCGGCCTTCTCAATCTCGGCAGCAATCCGATCGACTCGCCCGAAGGCATGGCTTACGACACGGTCACCAACCGGCTCTTCGTCACGAGCGAAGAAGGCGCCAAAGGTCAGATCCTGGCGATCAACCTCGACGGCAGCGGATCGGCCCCCTTCACGGCGCCGGGGGCGCCGATCGAAGAACCGGAAGGCATCACTCTCGACCCGGTGACCC
The DNA here is from genome assembly GCA_963836415.1 of uncultured Solirubrobacterales bacterium. Taxonomy (GTDB): domain Bacteria; phylum Actinomycetota; class Thermoleophilia; order Solirubrobacterales; family 70-9; genus VRUE01. The sequence continues at coordinate 602,204 of CAWIJE010000002.1, read as the reverse complement.
GGATGATCTACTGGGAGAACACCTCGGCCACCCCCGAAACGATCTCCTGGGCGAAGCTCGACGGCAGCGCCGGCGGCACGCTCAACACCAGCGGCACGACGCTTGACGGGGCCTGTTGCCGGATGACGATCGATCCGGCCGGTGGTCGGGTCTTCTGGGTCAACTCCAGCGTCAGCCCCAAAACGATCGGCTTCGCCAACGCCGACAACTCCGGTGGCGGCGGGATCCTCAGCACGGCGGGCTCGACCGTCGAACCCGGCGGCGAGGGCCTTGCGACCGACCCGGTCGGCGGCAAGATCTTCTTCACCGGGGGCAACAAAGGTGAAGAATTCGGCTTCGCCAACCTGAACGGGACGGGTGGCGGCGGCAACGTCGGCGTCGGCACCGCCGTGGTCAACGGCCCCTGGGGGCTCGCCTTCGACCCGGCGTCAGGACGGCTCTACTGGGGCAATGAGGCAAATAGCGGCATCGGGGCGAATGTCAATGCCTTGGGGTTCGCCTCCCTTTCGGGCAGCGTCGGCAACATCAGCATCGGGACGACGCCCGTGAACGGGCCACAGGATCCGGTGATCATCAAGAGCCCGTCAGGAGCCGGCGTGCCGGTCTTGACACGTGGCGCCAAGGCGCCCGCCGCCTTGACCTGCTCGCAGGGGACATGGGGCGTGGACTATCCGGGTTCCTTCGTCTACCAGGCACCGCGCACCTACGCCTACCAGTGGACTCTGAACGGGGCCGCGATAGCCGAGGCGACGACCACCGCGTACACGGCGACCAAGCCGGGCTCCTACGCCTGCGTCGTCACCGCGGCCAATCAGATCGGCAGCGCCGCCCAGACCAGCGCCGCGGCCACGGTCAACGCCGCCAAGCTGAAGCTCTCGGTCAAGAAGGCGAAGGCGAAGGCCGGCGGTACGGCGAAGTTCAAGGTCAAGGCCGTCAACCAGGGCGAACTTCCGCCCAAGGGCGCCAAGGTCTGCGCGAAGCTGCCGAAGAAGTCGAAGGGGATCCTGAAGGCGCCGAAGTGCAAGTCGCTCGGCAATCTCAAGGCCAAGGGCAAGAAGTCGGTGACCCTGAAGCTCAAGGTCGCCGCCGACGCCGCCCCCGGCACTTACAAGGTGACCTTCACGGTCAAGGGCGGCAAGTCGGCCAAGTCGGCCGTCGTCGTCAAGAGCGCCGGCAAGAAGTAGCGATCTGGGTGGGGCGGGCGGGCACCACTGCCCGCTTCGCTCCCCTCCGGCGGTGGCGGACAGAAAGGGAGGCGGTCACCTCCCGACGCTCGGCAGCCCTTCGGGTAGCAACGCTCGCGGGCAGCGGCACCCGCCCGCCCCCACTCGGACCGCTAGGTGCTTCCGGTGAGCACCCCATTTGAGGGGGGCGACGGGCCGAAATCCGACGCATGGCGTCGCGAATAGGCCCATGGGCGGCTGCTCAGGAGAACGCTTGGAGTGGAGAGGGTCGGGTGCCTCTCCTGGCAAGCGTTGTTACCCGAAGGGCAGCGAAGCCAGGAGAGGTACCCGACCCTCTCCCACTACGCTGCGTTTTCGATGTACGACCGGGCAAAGATCTACGTGGACGCCGGAGCAGGCGGGAACGGTGCCGTCAGCTTTCGGCGCGAGGCGCATGTGCCGCGGGGCGGTCCCGACGGCGGCGACGGCGGACATGGGGGGGACGTGGTCCTGGTCTGCGACGCCTCGCGGCGCGACCTCGGGCCGCTGGCGGGCAGCAAACACTTCCGCGCCGGGCGCGGCAAGCACGGTGAGGGCTCAAACCGGCACGGCGCCCGCGGCGAGGACCGCGAGATCCCGGTCCCTCCGGGCACCCAGGGGGTGACCGTCGACGGTAGCGCACTCGACCTGGTCGCGGCCGGGCAGCGGGCGGTGGTCGCCCATGGCGGCCGCGGTGGTCACGGCAACAAGCGCTTCGCCAACTCGACCCGGCAGGCGCCGCGATTCGCCGAGAAGGGCACGGGCGGTGAGGACGGCTGGATCGAGCTGCAGCTGAAGCTGCTCGCCGACGCCGGCCTGATCGGGCTGCCCAACGCCGGCAAGTCATCGCTGCTCGGGCGGCTGACGCGGGCGGCGCCGAAGATCGCCGACTATCCATTCACGACGATCTCACCGGCCCTGGGCGTGCTCGACGGCGAACAGCGGCAGGCGGTCCTCGCCGACATCCCGGGCCTGATCGAGGGGGCGGCCGATGGAGCCGGCCTCGGCCACGAGTTCCTCGCCCACGTCGAGCGCTGCGCGATGCTCCTCCACCTGGTCGATCTGGCGCCGCTCGAGGGCGATCCGTTCGCCAACTACGACGGGATCCGGGCCGAGCTCTCGAGCTACGGCGCCGGGCTCGACCGCCTGCCGGAGCTCGTCGTCCTCTCCAAGCGCGACCTGCTGCCCGCCGACGACGTCGGCATGGCGATCAGGGAGTGGCGCCGTCGACTCGGCGAGCGCGCCGTCGACGTCCTCGCGGTCTCCTCGGCGACCGGCGAGGGGCTCGACCAGCTCAAGGCGGCGATCTTCGCCGGCCTCGAGGCACCGGCGGAGCCGGCCCCGGCCGGCGCTGCCGCCTCTTCCGAGTTCGAGGTCGAGCACAAGGTCTACCGCCCCGCCGGGGAGGGCGGCTACTCGGTCGAGCGCGAGGACGACGGCGGCTACCGGATCGTCGGTCGCGGGGTCGAGCTGCTCTTCGAGCGCCACGACCTCAAAAACGAAGAGGCGCTCGCCTACCTCGAGAACCGCCTCAACGAGATCGGCGTGATCGCCGCCCTGCGCGCGGCCGGCTTCGAGGCGGGAGACGACGTCCACGTCGGCGACCAGGTCTTCGAGCTGCACCCCTAGGCGAGGCGGGCGGCGAGAAAGGGCACGACGGCCGCCTCGATCTCCTCCGGCGCGTCCCACATCGGCCAGTGGCCGCTCTGCTCGAGGACGACGACCTCGGCGCGGGGAAATGTGCGCCTCTGCTGTTCGGCGTACTCGACCCCGATGTAGGGGTCGTGCTTTCCCCAGACGACCAGCGCCGGCAGGTCCAGCTCGGCGAGGCGGGGCGCCAGCGATTCAATCGCGTCCGGCGGGCTCGAACGGTAGAGGCGCAGGATCGCTTCCTGGGTGCCCCGGTTCTTGTTCGCGGCGTAGAAGAGCTTGAGCGCCTCGTCGGGCAACGGCCGGGGCTGCCCCCGTTTCAGCGCCATCCGCATGCCTGAGCGGGTCGTCATCGCGAAGAAGAGCCGGCCGAGGACCGGCGTGCGCCAGACCCTGGCCAGGATGTGCCAGCGATAGCCGAACAGGATCCCGGTGTCGACCAGGGTCACGCTGCCGAGGCTCCGCGGGTTTTCGGCCGCCCACTGCAGGCCCCAGGGGCCGCCGAAGTCATGCATGACGAGGTGGGCGCGATCGACGCCGAGCTTGCGCAGGGCGCCGTCGAGGTGGACCGCGTAGCCCTCGATCGTGTACGGGAAGCCGGCCGGCTTGTCGGCGCTGCCGAACCCGGGCATGTCGATCGCGAGTGCCCGGCCGTGCTCGCCGGCGGCCGCGACCAGCGGCGCCCAGTCGCGGAAGGAGCCCGGGTTGCCGTGGATGAAGACGGCGGCCTCGGCGGATTCCTCGGGTCCTGCTTCCAGGTAGGGCGAGGTCACCGAGCTGACGGTGACGGTGCCGCGTCGGGTCATGCGCCCGCTCGCGGCTCGGCCCGCCGCAGGCCCAGCGGCCGCGCTCCCGGGCTCAGGTTGGACTTCAGGAGCAGTCCCGCGGTGCTCGGTGAGACGATCTGCTGCGGTCTGATCCAGCGCTCGCCGAAGAGGGCGAAGCGGCCGGCGAGCCGGTCGTCCCTCGCGGCGCCGCGGAGGAAGAGCTTTTCGGCCGGGTTGAAGCCGCGGCCGCTCGAGTACAGGGAGATGAAGAAGTTGTGGCCTGCCAGTTGGCGCCGGTGCTTTCGGGCGTAGCGGGCCAGGGCCCGGTCGAGGCCCTTCTGGCCACTGCCTCCGCTCAGCGCCGGCCCGACCTCCTCGGCCAGCCACTCGCCGGACTGGAATGCCCAGCCGCAGCCGACTCCCCAGAGGGGGTCCGCCGCCAGCGCCGCGTCGCCGACCAAGGCCAAGCCAGGCGCCGTCGCCGGCCGCCGTTCGTTCGGCAGGTCGAGCCTGCCGAGAACCTTCGACTCGCGCTTGGCCGGGTCCGGGCGCGGCGCGTCGGGCGCGGTCGCGAAGAGCCGACCCATCGCCGCCTCTGGATCGGCCTTGAATTCGGGCAGGCGGTGCTTGTGCGGGACGCAGGTGAGCATGGTCAGGCCCTCGTCGGTGGGAAAGGCGTAGACCATGTCGGGGTCGAGAAACCAGACCTGGGGGCTGTCACCGGTCGCTATCGGCGTGTCGCGGTAGTAGGCCATGTAGAAGAAGCGGTTGTTCGTCCGGGTCCTGGTCGGCAGGCCGGCGAGCTTGGCGACGCCGGAGCCGCGCCCGTCGGCGCCGACGACGAGGCGGGCACGCAGCTCGCGCTCGCCGCCATCGCGCGGCCGCACGACGATGCCGGTGGTGCGCCTGCCGCGGCGGATCAGCCCGGTGGCCGTGTGGCCCGTGAGCAGCTCGACCCCGTCGGTCTCCGCCGCCATCCGCCGCAGCATCGGGTCCAGCTTGCGGCGCCTCAGGTTGAGGCCATGCCCGTCCTCGCCGATCTCGTCCATGTAGGAGCGGCTCGGGCAGACCCAGCCGTAGCGGCTCCAGACGTTGACCCCGCTGTCGCGGGCGCCGGCGCGCTCGAGCTCCTCGAAGATCCCGAGCCGGACCAGGGTCGGCGCGGCGCTGCCCTGCAGGACGTGGGTGCACATGACCTTGTAGTGCTCGGGGTCGGCGTGGCTCTCGATCAGGGCAACCCGCGCCCCCTGCCTGCCGAGCAACGTCGCCGCCGTGCAGCCGGCGATGCTGGCGCCGACGATCGCAACGTCAAATTCGGGTTCCTTCAAGCTGACGCCTCCTAGGAGGCAGTCTTACACCCCCGCTGTGGACGCGCGCAGCGAGCCGAGGACCTGCCACCTGCGGCCGGCCAGGCGAAGCGCGAGTGGACCGCGCGGCTGATCGATGCGCGCGTAGACGCCGACCCCGGACGGCTTCAGGTGGATGTCGTCCCAGAGCAGGTTCTCGTGGTCGCCGGCGACGCGAGCCCCAGTCGATCAGCGTCGTGTGGGGCCAGTCCTCGGCCGCTTCGGCGAGCGCGTCGTCGGACTCGCCGACCCAGGAGACCGGCGCGTGGTCGCTGATCAGGAAGAGCTCGCCGACGTTCCGGCGCTCGCCTCTGCGGATCGCCTCCATTTCATCGCTGTAGAGGGGGCCGTTGTTGCCCATCTGGATGATCAGCGCGTCGATGTTGGCGCCGTGGCCCTTCAGCCCTTCGACGAGGTCGACGAATTCGTCCGCCTGGCGGCCGACCTGGGCGTTCATCGAGAAGCGCGGGCCGAGCGCTGGTCGCCAGCTTTTCCTTGGCGGCGATCATCACCGAGTCGCCGAGCGCCATCACCCGCGGCGCCCGCGAGCTCCGTGTCGGCTCGCGGGTCGACGGTGACCTCGCCGCGTCCGCGGTCGAGGCGGCGGCGACGCCGGTCTCGAGGTGGTCGCCACCGCCCGACGATTCCGCTCCAGCCGACCAGCGATGACCACCGCCGGCACGCCGACGAGGAGCGCCGGCCGGCCGAAGCGCTGCAGCCAGCTCGCCGCCCAGCCTCCGGGACCGGGCCTGCGCCGGAAGGGCACCTCGACGAAGCGGTAGGAGAGCTCGGCGAGGCCGAGGACCGCGAGCAGCTGCAGCGGGATCAAGATCCCGCGCGGGAGAAGAGACGTCGATCCCCGGCCGGGTCAGCGCCAGCACCGGCCAGTGCCAGAGGTAGAAGCTGTAGCTGCGCAGGCCGAGCCAGATCACCGGCGCGCTGCGCGAGCGGCCGCCGAGCCGCGCCGCCGGGTGGGCGAGGACGCCGATCAGCAGGGCCGTGGCCAGCGCCAGCCAGACGTAGCCGCCGTGGAAGAGGCCAGGTCGTAGTCGTGGACGTGGATGAAGCAGAGCACGAGGTAGCCGAGGGCGAGGACGCCGACCGTGTCGAGGATCGGCCCGGTCCAGCGGCCGGGGGTGCCGCGGCGCAGGTCCCAGGGGCTCCAGGCGAGCGCCAGCGCGACGCCGGCGAGCAGGCCGACGGCGTGGGTGTCGGTGCCGTAGTAGACGCGGGAGGCGTCGTGCGGGGTTGAAGAGGATCCAGCCGAGGGCGACCGAGCCGAGCGGCTCCGGCGAGGACGCCGAGGATCAGCCGGCGGCGGCCGAAGAGCTTCATCCCGGCGGCGAAGATCAGCGGCCAGAAGAGGTAGAACTGCTCCTCGACCGAGAGCGACCAGAGGTGGCGGAAGAGCGAGGGGCGCTGGAACTGGTTGAAGTAGGACTGGTGCGGCGAAGATGAAGTGCCAGTTGGCGAAGTAGAAGAGCGAGGCGACCGCGTCGCCGCGCAGCTAGTCGATCCGGTCCGGCTCGACGATCGCGGCGACGACCATCGTCACCGCGATCAGGACGCCGACCGCCGGCAACAGCCGCCGCGCCCGGCGCACCCAGAAGCGGCCGAGCCTGATGTGGCCGCCGCGTTTGTACTCGGCGAGCAGCAGCGAGGTGATCAGGTAGCCGCTGATCACGAAGAAGACGTCGACGCCGAGGAAGCCGCCCGGCATCCAGCCGACCCCGGCGTGGTAGAGGAAGACCGCGAGCACGGCGATCGCCCGCAGCGCGTCGATGCCGGGCATGTAGGGGAGTCGGTGGTCCTGCGGCCTGCTGATCCTTTGATTTTCGGCCAGGAGCGCGGCGATCCTTGAGCGGCGGGCGGCCGCGGTCGGTGTCGCCCAGGCGGCTCTTAGACTTGGCCGGGCCATGACCCTCGTCGTCAAGCTCGGCTCCTCGATCGTCGCCGCCGACGACGGCTCCCTGCGCGCCGAGGTGCTCGACCGCTGTCTGCCGCCAGGTCGCCGAGCTCGAGCAGGGGGGCGAGCGGGTGGTGATGGTCACCTCGGGCGCGATCGCCCGCGGCGATGCGGCTGATGGAGCTGCCGGCGCGGCCGCGGGCGATGGACGAGCTGCAGGCCGCCTCGGCGATCGGCCAGGGCGACCTCTTCCGCGCCTACGAGCAGCGCCTCGCCGAGCACGGCACCCGCGCCGCGCAGGTGCTCTTGACCGCAGCCGACATCGCCGCCCGGACCAACTACCTGAACGCGCGCCGGACGCTTCGGCGGCTGGTCGCCTGGGGTGTGGTGCCGGTCGTCAACGAGAACGACACGACGGCGACCGACGAGATCACCTTCGGCGACAACGACTTCCTCGCCGCGCAGGTCGCGATCCTGCTCGACGCCCGTCTGCTCGTCCTGCTCACCGACACCGACGGCCTGCATACGGCCGACCCGCAGGCGAACCCCGAGGCCGAGCTCGTCGCCATGGTCGAGGACCAGGCCGAGCTGGCCGCGATGACGATCGGCGACCGCACCTCGGTCTTCGGCTCGGGCGGCATGCGCAGCAAGGTCGCCGCCGCCGGGATGGCGAGCGAGGCCGGTATCGCCGCCGTGATCTGCAATGGCACCAAGGACGGCACCCTGGCCGCCGCGGCAGCGGGTGAGCCGGAGGGGACCAGGTTCCGGCCGCGCTCGGGCAAGGCGTCGAGCTTCAAGCTCTGGCTCAAGTACGCGAAGCCTGCGAGTGGCAGGCTCGAGGTCGATGAAGGCGCCGCCGCGCGTCCTGCGCGAGTCGCGCCAGCCTGCTGCCGGTCGGCATCACCGCGCTCAAGGGCGATTTCGAAGCCGGCGACGCGGTCGAGGTCGCCGTCGGCGAGGCAATCGTCGGCAAAGGCATCGTCGACTACTCCGCGGCGGAGCTCGCGCGGGTGATCGGCCTGAAGAGCGCCGAGGTCCGCGAGCTGCTCCCGCATGCCGCCGACGAGGTCATCCACCGCGACCGCTTCGTGCTGCTCTGAGGCGCGGCACCCCCTCCCAGAACACTCAAGCGAGGCTCCCGCCGAGCGTTCTGGGAGGGGGTGCACGCGCCTCCTAGCTACGCTTAGGCGATGGCCGTGACCACCCAATCTGTCGCCGAAGTCTGCGAAGCCGCAAAGCGCGCCGCGATGGCCCTCGGCAGCGCTCGACTCGGCGCAAAGGACGCGGCGCTGGAGGCGACTCGCGAGCCTGCTCGAGGAGCGGACCGCGGACGATCCTCGAGGCGAACGCCGCCGATCTCGCCGACGAGCGCGCCGCCGGGCTGAGCCGACGCCCTGCGCGACCGGCTTACGCTGAGCGCCGAGCGGGTCGCGGCGATGGCGGAGGGCGTGCGCGCCGTCGCCGCGCTCGACGACCCGATCGGCGAGGAGCTCGAGCACCGCGAGCTCTGGCCAGCGGCCTCGACCTGCGCAAGGTCCGGGTCCCGCTCGGGGTCGTCGCCGTCGTCTACGAGGCGCGGCCCAACGTGACGATCGACTGCGCGGCGCTGACGATCAAGAGCGGCAACGCGATCGTCCTGCGCGGCTCGAGCTACGCCGAGCGCTCCAACGGCGCCCTCGCCGCCGTCGCCCGCGAGGCGCTGGCCGAGGCGGGCCTGCCCGAGGACGCGGTGCAGCTGCTCGCCGGCGGCGGCCGCGAGGGGCTCGCCGAGCTCGCCACCCAGGACCGCACCGTCGACCTCCTGATCCCGCGCGGCGGCGAGGGGCTGAAGGAGGCGCTCAAGGACGTCGCCACGGTGCCGGTGATCTTCGCCGCCGCCGGCAACTGCCACGTCTACGTCCACGCCGAGGCCGACCTCGAGATGGCGCGGCGGATCGCGATCAACGCCAAGACGCAGCGGCCGGGCGTCTGCAACGCCGCCGAGACGCTGCTGGTCGATGCCGCCGTCGCCGGCGACTTCCTGCCGCGAGCGCTCGCCGAGCTCGCGCGCGGCGGGGGTCGAGCTGGTCGGCGACGAGCGCGCCCGCGCCGCGGCCGGCGAGCGTCGAGATCGGCGCCGCGAGCGAGGAGGACTTGGCCACCGAGTACCTCGACCTGAAGCTCGCGGTGGCGGTCGTCGACTCGCTCGACGACGCGGTCGAGCACGTCAACCGCTACGGCACCCGTCACTCGGAGGCGATCGTCACCGCGCTCCGAGCAGGCCTCGGGCCGATTCAGCGCCGAGGTCGACGCCGCCGTCGTCTACACCAACGCCTCGACCCGCTTCACCGACGGCTTCGAGTTCGGCATGGGAGCCGAGATCGGCAACTCGACCCAGAAGCTCCACGCCCGCGGCCCGATCGGCCTGCGCGAGCTGACCACCTACAAGTACGTCGTCCGCGGCGACGGCCAGGTTCGTGGGTAGCGCCATCGCTGCGGGAATCGGCGTCCTCGGCTCCGCGTTCAACCCGCCCCATCTCGGCCACCTGGCGCTCGCCCAGGAGGCGCTCTGGCAGCTGGACCTGGAACGAGGTCGTGCTGATGCCGACGGGCGAGGCGCCGCACAAGCGGATCGCCGACGACCCGGGCCGCGAGCAGCGCCTGGCGATGACCAGGCTCGCCGCCGCCGACGACGCCCGCTTCTCGGTCTCGACCCTCGAGGTCGAGCGCGACGGCCCGTCCTACACGTATGAGACCTTGGAGATGCTTGCGCGGGAAAACGGAGATACGGAGCTGGTGTTCGTGATGGGGGCGGACGCCGCCGTCGGCCTCGAGAGCTGGCGCGAGCCGGCCCGGGTGGTCGAGCTGGCGCGGCTCGCCGTCGCCCGCCGCTCCGGCATCTCCGATGCCGAGGTCGCCGCGGTGATCCGCAGCCTCGGCGCCGACCGCGCGGGCGACGATGCTCGAGATGCCGCAGTTCGGGGTCTCCTCCTCGGCCGTGCGCGAGCGCGCCGCCGCCGGCCGGCCGCTGCGCTACCTGGTCCCCGAGTCGGTCGCCCGCTTCATCGAGGAGAAGGGGATCTACTCATGAGCGGGCTCGATTCCGAGGGGCTGGCGCGGGCGCTGGCCGAGCTCGCCGACTCGAAAGGCGCCGAGGAGATCGTCGTGCTCGACATGCGCAAGCTCGTCTCCTACACCGACTTCCTGACGATCTGCACGGCGCGCAACGAACGCCAGGCGCGGGCGATCGTCGACGAGGCGAAGCTGCGCCTCAAGAACGACAGCCAGATCCTCCCCGGCGGCACCGACGGCGAGGGCACGGCGGGCTGGATCGTGCTCGATTACCTCGACGCGGTCCTCCACGTCTTCACCGAGGAGGCGCGGCAGCGCTACCAGCTCGAGGACCTCTGGCGAGAGGCGCCGAGGATCGATCTGGGACTTGCCGAAGATGGCGTCCGAGGGCACCTCTACGGTGCCGCGCATGGGTAGCTTCCAGAGGGCCTTCCTGGGCTACCGCCGTCCCGAAGTGGACGCGGCAGTTTCCGCACGGGACGGCGACTGAATGAGCTCAAGCGCGAGCTCGAGGCCAAGGCGCGAGATCGAGAGCGAGCTCTCCTCGCTCTCGGGGATGGTGATCGAGCGCGAGCGCGAGATCCGCTTCCTCGGCGAGCAGCTGCGCGAGGCCAATGAGCGCCATGAGCGCAGCATCGCCTCGCTCGACGCGGTCACCGCCAGGCTTCAGGAAATCGAGGCGCAGGCCCGCGGCCAGGCGACCCGGATCCGGATGAAAGCGCTGCGCGAGGCGGTCGAGGTCGGCCGCCGGGCGCAGGAGCTGACCGAGGCCGAGGCGCCGGCGGCGGAAGCGCGGGAGGTCTTCGAGGGCGCGGTCAGGCTCGAGGTCGGGCCGCTCGGCGACTACGCCCAGCTGGTCGGGATCGAGGACGCGATCGGCGAGCTCGGCGCGACCGAGATCTCGGTCGAGCGCTTCTCCGAGGGCCGCGCGACGCTCTCGATGAACCTCGAGCAGCCGATCGAGCTGCTGCGCGAGCTCGAAGAGCTCTCCTCGCTCGACTTCAACGTCCGCCGCGGCGGCGCCGACGACGGCCTGTCCTCGACGCCGACGAAGAGTCCGGCCCAGGCCAGCAGGCCGCCTAGCCCTTCCGCCGGCGGTCTAGCTAGAATCCCGGCTTCCCGGGGCTGTAGCTCAGCTGGAAGAGCGTCGCGCTGGCAGCGCGAAGGTCAGGGGTTCGAGCCCCCTCAGCTCCATTTCACGGTTCGGGCCTCCGGCCCGTGCTCAGGCGGTGACCCGGTCGAGCTCGGCCAGGTCCTCCTGGCTCGGGCTCCAGGCCATCAGGGCGGCGACGTTGGCCTCGACCTGCTCCGGCTTGGTCGCGCCGGCGATCACCGAAGCGACGGCGGGCTGCGCGGCGAGGCCGGCGATCGCGACGTCGAGGATCTTCAGCCCGCGCGTCTCGGCGTAGGCCTCGAGCGCCTCGACCCGGTCGAACTCGGAATCGCTGCCCGGCTGCTCGGCGGCGGCGAGGCGGCTGCCGTCCGGAGCGGCCTGGCCGCGCCTGTACTTGCCGGTCAGCAGCCCCTTGGCGAGTGGGAAGAAGGGAAGGATCGAGACGCCGAGGCGCTCGCAGGCGGGCGCCACCTCGTCCTCGATCCCGCGTTCGAGCAGGCTGTATTCGTTCTGCAGGGTGACGAAGCGGGCGAGCCCCTCCTCGCGAGCGACCCGGTCGGCCTCCTCGAGCTGGGCGGCGCTGAAGTTCGAGCAGCCGATCGCGCTGACGGTGCCCTCGCGGACCAGCTCGTCGAGCGCCCTCAGGGTCTCGGCGATCGGCGTCGCCGGGTCGGCTTCGTGCAGCTGGTAGAGGTCGATGCGGTCGGTGCGAAGGCGGCGGAGGCTGCCCTCGACCGCCCAGCGCACGTAATCGCGAGACCCGCGCGGGACGTCCGGCTCGCCGTCGGCTCCGCTCATCTCCATGCCGAACTTCGTCGCCAGCACGAACTCCTCGCGGCGTCCCTCCAGCGCCGCGCCCATCGCCTCCTCGCTGCCGCCCGAGCCGCCGTAGATGTCGGCCGTGTCGAAGAAGTTGACGCCGGCGCTTGAGCGAGGCCTCGAGCACGGCGGCGGTCTGCTCGAGGCCGATCCGACCGCCGAAGTTGTTGCAGCCGAGCCCGACGACCGTGGCCTCGAGCTCGGAGTCGCCGAGCCTGCGGGTGGGAAGGGCGGAGGGCATCGCCGGATTCTGGCAAGGCCGGGTGCTCGGCAGGGCGGGCCGCGCTGCCGGACCACTCAGATTCGCCCGCCCGGCTGCCGATGTAAACCCGATGACCACTGCCGACGAGCACGTGTTCTCGCACGGGATGCGGGACACGCGCGAGACCCTCGAGCTCTGGAACGATCGCCCCTGGTCGGTGCTCGGCTCCTGGCTCGCGCTCAGCGTCGCCATCGCCCTCGCCCTGCTGGCGGCGGTCTGGTTCGTCTCCGGGCTGCTGACCCCGGACCTGACCCCGATCCACCTGCCCGGCTTCACCGAACCCTCGAGCCCGTCGGACCTGGTGCCGATCCTCTGGCGTAACTCGCTGGTCCTCGCCCTGCACGCGACCGCCTGCGTCGCCGGCTTCATCGCCGGCGCCTCGATGCCGATCGCCGCCGCCCAGCGCACCGGGGTCTCGCGCTGGATCCACGTCAAGGCGGGAGAGCTGGCGATCCTCTTCGTCTGCGCCGTCACCCTCTTCTCGCTCTCGACCCAGGCCCTCTATCTCGGCTTCCAGGGCTCGACGATCGCCTCGCAGCTCGATATCTCGCGCGGTCTCCTGATCCTGACCGTGATGCCGCACGCGGTGCTCGAGCTGAGCGCCCTCTTCCTGCCGCTTGCGGCCTGGCTGATCGCCAGCCGTCGCGGCGAGTGGAACCAGCTGCTGGCGGCGACCTTCGTCACCGTGGCACTGGCGATCCCGGCGCTGGTCGCGGCGGCGACGATCGAGGTCTACGTCTGGCCCCACCTGCTCGAAATGGTCTCCTCCGGCGCCCACTCCGAACTGACCGAATGGGTCAAGGTGGTTCACTGAACCACCGTCGCGTCCGCTTCGCGTCCGGGGGCGGTGGCTACGCGCCGCATCGGCGCCGCTCGCAGGAGTCAGATCGTGATGCTCGCTGAACGGTCCTTCATGGACTTGGCCCTGGACTGGTCCGCCGCCGGGCGCCGCTGCCGGCGGGGTCGCGGCTACATAGGATCAGGGCATGGAGCGATATGACGCGAGGGCGATCGAGGGGAAGTGGCAGCAGGTCTGGGCCGAGGAGGGGACCTGGGAGGTCGCCAACCCCGGCCAGCCCGGCTTCGACGGCTCGAAGCCGAAGGCCTACGTGCTCGAGATGCTGCCCTACCCCTCGGGCGAGCCCCACGTCGGCCATCTCAAGTGCTACGCGGTCGGTGACGCGATCGCCCACTACCGGCGCCGCCACGGCTTCCAGGTCATTCACCCGATGGGCTACGACGCCTTCGGGCTGCCGGCCGAGAACAACGCGATAAAAACGGGCGAGGCGCCGCGCGAGGCGACCGAGCGCTCGATCGAGTCCTTCCGCCGCCAGTTCCGCGAGTGGGGGATCTCGATCGACTGGTCGCGGGAGATCGGCACCCACACGCCCGAGTACTACCGCTGGACCCAGTGGATCTTCCTGCGGCTCTTCGAGGAAGGCCTCGCCTACCGGACCGAGGCGCCCGTGCAGTGGTGCCCGAAGGACGCCACGGTGCTCGCCAACGAGCAGGTCGTCGACGGCCGCTGCGAGCGCTGCGGCACCCAGGTCGTCCAGAAAAAGCTCGAGCAGTGGTTCTTCAAGATCACCGAGTACGCCGACCGCCTGCTCGCCGACTTCGACCTGCTCGAGTCATGGCCCGAGCACGTGATCACGATGCAGCGCAACTGGATCGGCCGCTCCGAGGGGGCGGAGGTCGTCTTCCGTTGCGAGGAAGGCGAGGTCGGGCTCGACTTCCCGGTCTTCACGACCCGCCCGGACACCCTCTTCGGCGCCACCTTCTTCGTCCTCGCGCCCGAGCACCCCGAGCTCGAGCGCCTGGTCGCCGGCACCGAGGCCGAGCAGCCGGTGCGCGAGTACGTCGACCGGGTCGCGCCGCGAGTCGGCCGAGGAGCGCGGCGACGAGGACCGCGAGAAGACCGGCGTGCCGCTCGGCCGCAGCGTGGTCAACCCGGTCAACGGCGAGGAGATCCCGATGTTCGTCGCCGACTACGTGCTGATGGAGTACGGGACCGGCGCGATCATGGCGGTCCCCGGCCACGACACGCGCGACTACGAGTTCGCGAAGAAGTTCGAGCTGCCGATTCGGCGGGTGATCGAGGGCGAGGACGCCGAGGTCGCCCGCGACGAGCAGGGCCTGCCCTATCCGGGCGACGGCGCGATGACCGGCTCGGGTCGATTCGACGGCAAGGGCAACCGCGAGGCCTACGCCGAGATCGTCGAGTGGCTGAAGGCGGAAGACCGCGGCGAGGCCTCGGTCAACTTCCGCCTCCGCGACTGGCTGGTCTCGCGCCAGCGCTACTGGGGGGCGCCGATCCCGATCGTCTACTGCGGGAATGCGGGGCGGTGCCGGTGCCCGAGGAGCAGCTGCCGGTCGAGCTGCCCGAGGTCGACGACTACGCGCCACAGGGCAAGAGCCCGCTGGCCGCGGCCGAGGACTGGGTCGCGACCGAGTGCCCGAAGTGCGGTGGCCCCGGTCGGCGCGAGACCGACACGATGGACACCTTCGTCGATTCCTCCTGGTACTTCATCCGCTATCTCGACCCGGCCAACGGCGAGGCGGCCTGGGACCGTTCCGCCGCCGACCACTGGCTCCCCGTCGACCAGTACATCGGCGGTGTCGAGCACGCGATCCTGCACCTGATGTACGCCCGGTTCCTGACCAAGGCGCTCGCCGACCTCGGTCATCTCGGCGTCCAGGAGCCCTTCGCCAACCTCTTCGCCCAGGGGATGATCACCCGCGACGGCGCCAAGATGTCGAAGTCTCGCGGCAACACGGTGGCCCCCTCGGAGTACGTCGAGAGCCACGGCGCCGACACCGCCCGCACCTACATCTGCTTCATGGGCCCGCCGGAGCGCGGCGGCGACTGGTCCGACGAGGGCCTCGAGGGCGTCGGCCGCTTCCTCGCGCGGCTCTGGCGGCTCTGCGCCGAGGTCGACGAGCGCACCGCGGCGGGCGAGGACGCGGGTGGCGCGGCGTCTGGCCCGGCCAGGGAGTTGCTCGCCAAGGCCCACTGGGCGATCGACAAGGCGACGACCGACTTCGAGCGGGGCTTCCAGTTCAACACGGCGATCTCCGCCGTGATGGAGCTGGTCAACGACTCCTACCGGCTCAAGGACGGCCTCTTCGGCAGCCCCGAGGGCGACGCGGCGCTGCGCTTCGCGACGGCGACCGCCGCCTCGCTGGTCTTTCCCTTCGCCCCCCATCTCGGCGCCGAGGTCTGGGAGCGGCTCGAGGGCGGCCGGGTCTGGGAGGTTCCCTGGCCGGTGGCCGACCCGGCGATGCTGGTCAGCGACACGGTGACCCTTGTGGTCCAGATCAACGGCAAGCTGCGCGACCGGATCGAGGTCGCCGCCGACGCTTCCAAGGACGAACTGCTGGCCCTCGCGCGTGAGAGCGCCAACGTCAGCCGCCATCTCGACGGGGCCGAGATCGTCAAGGAGATCGTCGTGCCGGGCAAGCTCGTCAACCTCGTCGTCCGCTGATCGCTCGCGGATTCCGTCGTTGATCTGCTAGAAAGCCGCCGATGCTGGTCAGGCGCCTCACAGATGCCCCGGTCGAGGAGTTCCATCGCCTTCGCTCCCACGTCCTGATGGACGCCGGCGAACTCGGCGCCCGCAACATGTCGGTGACCTGGCTCGAGGTTCCGGCCGGCGCCGAGCAGACGCTGCGCTCGCACGAGGAGGCCGAGCAGGTCTACGTCGTCGTTCGCGGCGCCGGCACGATGTCGGTGGCCGGTGACACCCAGGGGGTCGAGGAAGGGGACCTGATCCTGGTCCCGCCGGCGACCGATCACGCGATCGCCAACAAGGGCGAGACCGAGCTCGCCTGCATCTCGGTGCAGTCGCCGCCGGTCGCGGTCGCCGAGCTCTACGGCGGCCAGATGGCGGCCGACCTCGCCGGCTACGACGACGACGACGAGGTTTAGCCGAATCGTTTGAGTCGGCGCGCAAACCGCGCGCCGCACGGCTTCATCTTCGGGGGGCATGCCCTCCGGCTCCGGCAGAACCCAGCTCCTCGCCCTCGCGGCGATCGCGATCGCCCTGCTCGTCGTCGGCGCGCGGGCGATCCGGGCCGAGGGTGGGGCGGGGTTCCGAGCCGCCGTCGTCGGGTGGCGGAGGCGGGGGAGACGCCGGTGCGGGGATCGAACTCGGCCAGGGAGGCCCGGACGTGGTCGTCGACGTGACCGGCGCGGTGCGCCGACCCGGCGTCTACCGCCTGCCGATCGGCGCCCGCGTCACCGACGCGGTCAGCCGCGCCGGGGGCCCTGAGGGCGATGCGGCGCTGGAAGCGATCAACCTCGCCGCCAGGCTCAGCGACGGCCAGCAGGTGCTCGTGCCGGCGCTGGGGCCGGCCGGCGCGCCGCTCACGACCGCGGGCACGGGCGGCGAAGAGGGGCCGATCAGCCTCGGCAGCGCCACCGTCGAACAGCTGGAAACGATCGACGGCATCGGGCCGGTCACCGCCGGCGACATCGTCGAGTTCCGCGATCAGCACGGCGGCCTCTCCTCGGTAGACCAGCTCGACCAGGTCGCCGGCATCGGGCCGGCGACGATGGAGGCGCTGCGCGGCCGCCTCCAGCCCTGACGGTGGGGCCCCGGCGGCATCGCGGCCAGGCGGCCCTGGCGCTCGCCGTGCTCGCCCTCGTCGTCCTCGGGCTCGCCCACTCGGCCGAGATCCGCGCTCGCGCCGAGGTCGCCCTCGGCAGTGGCGTGCCGGCGCGGGAGGCGGCGCTCGCCCGCGGCTTCGTCCTCGGCGAGGACGAGGAGGTGGACGCGGCGACCCGCGAGGACTTCCGACGAGCGGGGCTCAGCCACCTGCTCGCCGTCTCCGGCCAGAACGTCGCGCTGCTGGCGTTGCTGGCGATGCCCGTCCTGGCCGCGTTCGGCATCCCGCTGCGGGCGCGCCTCGTCTGGGTCCTCGGGCTGATCGCGGTCTACGTGCCGCTCGCCGGTGCCGGGCCTTCGATCCAGCGGGCGGCCGTGATGGGAGCGCTCGGCGTCCTCGCGACGCTCGCCGGACGCCGCTCCTCGCGCCTCTACGGGCTCGCCGTCGCCGCCGTGGTCACCCTCGCGATCGAGCCCTCGGTCGCCGCCGACGTCGGCTGGCAGCTGAGCTTCGCGGCCGTCGTCGGCATCCTGGCGCTGGCGGGGCCGATCAGGGAGGCGATCGCCGAGCGGCTCGGCCGCGGCACGATCGGGCGGATGCTCGCCGAGGGCGCGGCGCTGACCGTGGCGGCGACGCTGGCGACGGCGCCACTGATCGCCTTTCACTTCGGCGAAGCGTCGCTGGTCACCCTGCTCGCCAACCTCCTCGCCCTGCCGGCGGTGGCGCCGGCGATGTGGCTGGGGATGTTGATCGCCGCCGCCGGCCAGGTGCCCGGAGTCCCACTCGGCGTCCTCGGCCCGCTCGAGTCGGCGCTGCTCGCCTACATCGCCGCCGTCGCCGGCTGGTGCGCCCGGCCCGGCTGGGCGAGCGTCTCCGTCCAGCTCGGGCCGCTCGGCCTCGCTCTCTCCTACGCGGCGCTCGCCACTCTCGCCCTCTGTGCCCGCCGGCTGGGCCGCGTGCTGGCGTCCGCGGCGACGGCGACACTCCTCGCCCTCGCCGCCGCCCTCCTGTTCACGGGGTTGGGTGGCGGCGACCCGCGACCGCCTCCGGCGACGGGGCTGCGGGTCTCGGTCCTCGACGTCGGCCAGGGCGACTCGATCCTGCTGCAACCGGCCGCGGCGCCGCCGATCCTCGTCGACGGCGGCCCCTTCGGCGACGACCTCGCCTCGTCGTTGCGGCGGGCCGGGGTGCGGCAGTTGGGGGCGGTCGTCGTCACCCACGACGAGGCAGACCACGTCGGCGGCGTGATCGAGCTGCTCGGCTCGATGCCGATCGGCCGCCTCCTCTACGGCCGCCTCGACCGCTCGACGATCGCCCGGGCGCGAGCGGCGGGGGCGCTGACCCGACGGCTCGCCGCGGGCAGCGAGATCCGTTCCGGGTCGCTTCGCCTCGACCTGATCTGGCCGCCGCGCGAGCTGCTGGCCGAAGCGCCGGGCGGTGAGGACCCGAACCTGCTGGCGCTGGTCATGGTCGCCCGCTGGCGACGCTTCTCGATCCTGCTCACCGCCGACGCCGAGGCCGAGGCCGTGCCGATCGACCCAGGGCCGGTCGACGTGCTCAAGGTCGCCCACCACGGCAGCGACGACGCCGGGCTCGGCGCCCTGCTGGAGCGCACCTCGCCCCGCCTGGCGCTGATCTCGGTCGGCGCCGACAACACCTACGGACACCCGACCCGCCCGACCCTGGCGACGCTCGCGGCGCACGGGGTGCTGGTCCTGCGCACCGACCGGGACGGCACCGTCGTCCTCGAGGTCAGCCGTGGCGGGGTCGCGATCGGCGGCGGCTGACCGCGGCCCTATATTTGCCCGGTGGCCGAGATGCACCCCCTCTACCTGATCGCCGGCAGCGACGGCGCCAAGATCGACGCGACCAGAGCCCGCCTGCGCGCCCGCGCCGAGTCGGAGGGCGGCGCCTCGGCGCTGGAGGTCTTCGAGCCTGCCGAGGGCCGCGGCGCGCCCGATCACGAGGCCCTGCTCGCCGCGATCCCGGCGATGTCCCTGACCCAGTCGCGGCGCTACCTGCTCGCCGACGGGGTTGAGCGTTGGCGTGATCGCCAGCTCGATGCCGTCGCCGCCGCGATTGCCGACCTGCCGCCCGACCTGACCGTCGTCCTGATCGCCCGCGGCGAGGCGCCGGCGAAGCTGGGCGGCGCGGTCCGGGCGGCCGAGGGTGAGGTCCACGAGTTCACGGCCGCGGCGCCGCGGGCGATGCCACCGGCGCTCGTCGCCGAGGCCGAGCGGCTCGGCTTCAGGCTCGAGCCGGCGGCGGCGACGGCTCTGGTCGAGCGGATGGGGCCCGAGCCGGTGCGGCTCGGCAACGAGCTGCGGCGCCTGGCGCTCTGGGCGGGAGAGGGCGGCGCGGTCAGCGCCGAGGACCTCGAAGAGATGGTCGCCGACACTTCCGAGGCGATCGTCTGGTCGCTCGCCGACACCCTGCCGCGGCGCGAACCGGCGGCGGCGCTGGCGATCGCCGAGCGGCTGATCCACCAGGGCGAGAGCGTCACCGGGATGATCTACGCGCTCGCCTCGCGCATGCGCCGCTCCGACGCCGACGTCGAGGCCGCCACCGAGGCGCTGGCCGACCTCGAGGTCTGGTGCCGCGGCGGAGCCGACTACGGAGACGCCCTTGGTCTGGACCTGGCCCTGGCCCGTGCAACCTCCACCCCGTAAAGCGGCCGACTGGCGACGGCTAGGAAGGACGCAGTGAGCGTGGCGTGCTCCGCACGCGAGCGAGCGAGGACGCAGCTAGGCGGAAGCCAGGCGCGACGCTTTGGACTTCTTGCGGGCGCCGGTGTTCTTGTGGAGAGCGCCTTTCTGCACGGCCTTGTCGATCTTCGAGACGAGGTCGCGGTGCTCGCTGGCGACCTTGTCGGTGTCGCCGGCCTCGATCGCGGCCTCGAGACGCCGGAAATGCGTCTTCACCGTGCTGGTCAACAGCCGGTTCTCGTCGCGCTCGCGCGCGCTGCGTAGGATCCGCTTCTTCTGTGAGGCTATGTTGGCCATGAGTCTTGTGCCTGAGCGGGCGCCGAGCCGGCTCCAAGCGGCCGCCGACTATAGCGACTGAGAATCAGTTTGGAGACGCCCAAGACACCCGAGGGTGACGAGTCCGCGGTCACCGAGGACGCGGCGCTGCGCGCCGCGGAGGCATTCGACCCCGCCGAGGAACCGACCGCCGACCCGGCGCCGGCGTCTCGCGGCGGCGGTCGGATCGCCCGCTCGACCGCCTTCTTCTCGGTCGCAACCGCCGCCTCGCGCATCGCCGGCCTCGTGCGCGAGATCTTCGCCGCCAGCTACTACGGCGTCAGCGGGCCGATGTCGGCCTTCACGATCGCCTTCCAGGTTCCCAACCTGGTCCGCAGCCTCTTCGCCGACGCCGCCCTGCAGCCGGCCTTCATCCCCGTCTTCACCGAGCAGCTCGAGCAGAAGAACTATCGCGAGGCCTTCCGCCTCGCCTCGACCCTGCTGCTCCTCGTCACCCTGGTGCTGGGCGCGATCACGGCGCTCTTCGTCGTCCTCGCCCCGGTCGTGATGCCGCTCTTCGCGCCGGGCTTCAAGGGCGAGATCCTCGACCTCACGATCACCCTCTCGCAGGTCCTCTTCCCGATCCTGATCCTGCTCGGGGTCAGCGGCATCGTCGTCGGCATCCTCAACAGCTACGACCGCTTCGGCGCCTTCGCGATCGCGCCGTTCTTCTGGAACGTGACGATCATCGTCGTCCTCGTCGGCACGATCCACCTCTTCCACGGGCAGAACCGCATCTACGCCTACGCGATCGGGATCCTCGCCGGCACCGTGGTCCAGCTGCTGATCCCGGCCTGGGACCTGCGCAACACGCCCTTCGAGTTCAAGTTCAGCCTCGCCTGGCGCAATCCGGGCGTGCGCCGGGTGCTGCTGCTGATGCTGCCGGTGACGATCAGCCTCGGCCTGATCAACTTCAACCTGCTGATCAACAGCCTCTTCGGCAGCCTCGTCAGCGACGAGGCGCCGGCCGCGATCGACAAGGCCTTCCGCATCTACCAGCTGCCGCAGGGGATCTTCTCGGTGGCGATCGCGACAGTCCTCTTCCCGACCCTGGCCCGCTTCGCCTCGCGCGGCGAGATGGTCAACCTGCGGGCGACGATGGCCAACGGCATGCGCCAGATCCTCTTCGTCCTGGTGCCGGCCGCGGCGGCCGTCCTGGTTCTCTCGGAACCGATGATCCGCCTCGTCTACCAGCGCGGCGAGTTCAATGCGGCGGAGACGACGCTGGTCGCCACGGCGCTCTTCTGGTTCGCCTTCTCGCTGCCGACCAACGGCCTCTACCTGCTCCAGACCCGGACCTTCTTCAGCCTCCAGCGGCCCTGGATGGCGACCGGCCTCGCCGGCCTCGACCTGGTCGCCTCGGCGCTCGCCGCGCTGGTCCTCTACAAGCCCTTCGGCGTCGGCGGCATCGTCGCCGGCACCGGGATCGGGACGACCGCCGCGGTGATCGCCCAGGGCGTGATCCTGCGTCGCGAGTTCGACGGGCTGGAGCTCGGCCGGTTGTTATCGACGGGACTGCGGATCACCGCCGCCTCGGCCGTCCTCGCCGGGGTCAGCTACGGCGTCTGGGACGCCCTCGATCAGGCCCTCGGCCGCGGCCTCGGCGGCCAGATCGTCTCGCTCGTCCTCGGCCTCGGCCTCGGCCTCGGCGCCTACCTGGGGATGGCGCAGCTGCTGCGCATCGCCGAGCTCGAGCAGATCATGCGCCTGCTCCGCCGCCGCTAGTGCTGGGCGCGACGCGATACCTGCTCGGCGTCGCCGAGATCCTGCTCGTCGTCGCTCTCGCCTACCTCGCCGCCGCCTCGCTGCGCGAGCGCCTCGTCCCCGAGCTCGAGGGGGCGACGCGGTTCCTGGCCGGCGTGGTGCTGGCGCTGGCGGTTGCGATCGTCGTCGCCGAGGCACTCGGCAGCTTCGGCCTCTTCGAGCCGCTTCCCTACCTGATCGGGCTCGGCCTGGTCGCCCTCGGCGCCCGGCGCCGCTGGCCCGCCCCGCTGCCGCGGTTGGCGGCCTCGCGCCCGAGTGTCGACGTCGCCGGCCTCCTTCTCGGCTTCGTCCTCGTCTTCACCCTGCTCGACGTCGCCCAGAGCGTGAAGCTGAGGCTGGAAACCGGCATGACCGGGTTCGACTCCACCTGGTACCACGCCCCCTTCGCCGCCGGCTTCTTCCAGGGTGGTGACACCTGGAGCCTGCACTTCATCGCCCCGGCGTTCCTCGCCTGGTTCTATCCGGCGAACGGCGAAATCCCGGGGGCGATCGGGATGATGGCCTTCGGCCGCGACCTCGCCTCTCCCTTGCTCAACGTCGTCTGGCTGCTCGGCTGTGTGCTCGCGGCGTGGTGCATCGCGAGGCCCTTCCGAACCGGTCCCCTCGCCGCCGTCCTCGCCACCCTCGTTCTCGGCAGCTCGGTGATGTCGGACCAGTTCGGGGAGGCGCGAAACGACATCCTCGGCATCTTCTTCATGCTCGCTGCCGTCGCGATCGCGGTCGCCGGCGCGTATGGCCCCGGGCAGCAGCAGCGACGGATCTCTGCCGGGGCCCTGGCCGTCGCCGGCCTCGCGGCCGGCCTCGCGGCGGGAACCAAGCTCAACTTCCTGATGCCGGCGGCGGTCCTCGTCCTCGGCCTCGCCTGGATCGCCGGTCCCGGCCGCCGCGCCCGGCGCTGGCGAGGACCCTCGGGGCGGCGTTGGTCGGCGGCGGCTACTGGTACCTCCGCAACCTGATCCACACCGGCAACCCACTGCCCTGGTTCGATCATCTCGGCCCGATCTCGCTCCCCTCGCCGGCCCAGGAGCTGGGCGGCCGCGAAGAGCACAGCGTGCTCGGCTACCTCACCGACGGCTCGATCTGGTCGGAATGGTTCCTGCCCGCCATCCACCACGGCTTCGGCCATCTCTGGCCGCTCTTCGGGCTGCTGATCCTCGCCGGCCTCGTCCTCAACCTCGGTCGCGGCTCGACCCCGGTCCTCCGGGTCGCGTCCCTGGTCGGGCTCGCCGCGGCGGTCTCCTGGCTCGTCGCCCCGACCTCCGCCTCGGGGCCCGACGGCGTTCCGCAGGGGTTCGAATCCGGATTGCGCTACCTCGTGCCGGCTCTCGTCCTCGGCGCCGCCCTGGTCGCGACCTCGCCCTGGATGCGCCGCCACTGGGCGCCGCCCCACTACCTGACCCGGCGCTGGCGGCCGTCGGTGGCCCCGGCGCTGACCGGCCTGCTCGCCGCGCTTCTCCTGGTCTTGGCGGTCGGCGCCGGCTACGTCGTCCAGCGCCACTACCTGCGCGACCGATATGCCGATCCGAGCTTCACGACCCCCGGCCTCGACGCCGCCTTCAAATGGGCGACGCCGATCTCCGGAGCGCGGATCGCGACCACCACCACCCGCCAGTACCCGTTGTTCGGCACCGACCTCTCGAACCGTGTCCGCTTCGTCGGCGAAGGCCGCCCCCACGGCGGCTTTGTCGCTCCCGCGACCTGCCAGGCCTGGCGACGCCTCCTCGACGAAGGCGAATACGACTACGTCGTCGCCAGCCGCGACCGGATCGAACCGGGCGAGTCGCCCTATCCGCCGACCGTACGCTGGACCGAATCCCCGCAGGCCCAGGTCATCCTCAAAAAGCCGCCCACAGTCGTCTTCAAGCTGACGGGCCCGCTGGACCCGGGCGCCTGCCCGAATCCGTAAAACCGCCATCTCCTCAGCTTCGCTTCCGGGGATGGCGGCATTCGCCGCATCGGCGCCGCTCGCAGGAGTCAGATCGTGATGCTCGCTGAACGGTCCTTCATGGCTCGACCGTGAACCAGCAGCTAAGCCCGGCGTCCGTGGGCGGGAGGGACTTTGACGATTCTCGCGCGGGTGGCGCAGGACCGAGGGGGGCCGAGAACGGACCCAGTTTGGCCCGCCCGCAGGCCCCCCTCGGGCCTGGGTCAGGACCCGCGCGCCGGATCGCCATACTTCCATCCGCCCATGGACCGCATCCGCAACTTCTCGATCATCGCCCACATCGACCACGGCAAGTCGACGCTGGCCGACCGCATCCTCGAGGTCACCGGCGCCGTCGACCCGAAGAAAATGCAGGCGCAGTGCTCGACTCGATGGACCTCGAGCGCGAGCGCGGGATCACGATCAAGGCGCAGGCGGTGCGCGTCGAGTACAAGGCCGCCGACGGGGAGGCCTACCACCTGCACCTGATCGACACCCCGGGCCACGTCGACTTCTCCTACGAGGTCTCGCGCAGCCTCGCCGCCTGCGAGGGCGCGCTGCTGGTCGTCGACGCCGCCCAGGGGGTCGAGGCGCAGACCGTCGCCAACACCTACCTGGCGATCGAGAACGGGCTCGAGCTGATCCCGGTGATCAACAAGGTCGACCTGCCCGGCGCCGAGCCCGAGCGGGTCGCCCAGGAGATCGCCGACCTGACCGGCGGCGACCCCGAGGAAGCGCTCTGGATCTCGGCGAAGACCGGGGAGGGCGTGGCCGAGGTGCTGGAGGCGATCGTCGAGCGGATCCCGCCGCCGAAGGGCAAGCCGGACGCGCCGACCCGGGCGCTGATCTTCGACTCCGAGTTCGACCAGTACCGCGGCGTGATCGCCTACGTGCGGATGGTCGACGGCGCCTTCGGCAAGCACGAGCGGATCCTCGCGATGCAGAACGGGACCGAGGCCGACATCGACGACCTCGGCTTCTTCCGCCCGGCGATGACCGGCGTCGAGGGGATGGACGCCGGCGACGTCGGCTACGTGATCACCGGCATCAAGGACGTCGCCAAGCTGCGGGTCGGCGACACCCTGACCGCCCTCGCCGAGCCCGCCGCCGAGCCGCTCGAGGGCTACCGCGAGGTGCGGCCGATGGTCTTCTGCGGCCTCTTCCCGATCGACACCGACCGCTACGAAGACCTGCGCGACGCGCTCGAGAAGCTGGCCCTCAACGACGCCGCCCTCTCCTGGGAGCCGGAGACCTCGGAGGCGCTCGGCTTCGGCTTCCGCTGCGGCTTCCTCGGCCTCCTGCACATGGAGATCGTGCGCGAGCGGCTGGAGCGCGAGTACGGCCTGGAGCTGCTGGCGACGACCCCGAACGTGCGCTACGAGGTGCATGCTCACCAACGGCGAGCAGCTCGAGGTCCACAGCCCGACCGACCTGCCCGACCCCGGCGCGATCGAGGCGATCGAAGAGCCCTACATCCGGGCCACGATGATCGCCCCGTCGGAGCAGGTCGGCGCCGTGATGGAGCTCTGCCAGGCCCGGCGCGGCACCCACGTCGACATGCACTACCTGAGCCCGCAGCGGGTGCAGATCCGCTACGACCTGCCGCTCGGCCGAGATCGTCCTCGACTTCTTCGACCTGCTCAAGTCCTCGACCCGCGGCTACGCCTCGCTCGACTACGAGCCGATCGGCAACCGGCCCTCGGACCTCGCCAAGGTCGACGTCCTGCTCGCCGGCGACAAGGTCGACGCGCTCTCGATCATCGTCCACCGGGACTTCGCCTACGACCAGGGCAAGCGCCTGGTCGAGCGCCTGCGCAAGACGATCCCGCGCCAGCAGTTCGACGTCCCCGTCCAGGCCGCGATCGGCTCCAACATCCTTGCCCGCGAGACGGTCAAGGCGGTGCGCAAGGACGTCACCGCGAAGCTCTACGGCGGCGACGTCACCCGCAAGCAGAAGCTGCTCAAGAAGCAGAAAGCGGGCAAGAAGCGGATGAAGCAGGTCGGCAGCGTCGAGGTGCCGCAGGAGGCGTTCCTCGCCGTCCTCCAGATCGACGAGTAGCCCGCCGCCGCAAACGGATAGGTTTCCGCGCCATGGCGATCAAGACAGACGCAGTCGGCAAAGAGTTCCAGAGCACCACGTATGAGGTCGGCAAGGAGAAGATCGGCGAGTACGCGCGGGTCATGGGGATCGAGAACCCGGTCCATTTCGACCGCGAGGCGGCCAGGGCGGCCGGCTATCGCGACGTCGTCGCCCCGCCGATGTTCTGCGTCGTCTACTCGTCGCCCGCGGTCGGCCCGGCGATGTTCGACCACGAGGTCGGGATGAACTTCGCCGCGATGGTCCACGGCAGCCAGGTCTTCGAGTGGGACGAGCCGGCCTGCTCCGGCGATGAGATCACGACCAGCGCGCTGGTCAAGGAGATCTTCGAGAAGGACGGCAAGGGCTTCTACATATTCGAGACCAACGCGGTGAACCAGGACGGCGCCCAGGTCGTCCGGGGCACCTGGACCAGCATCGTCAGGGGAGTCTGAGATGAGCCTCGACCAGGGAGACCAGATCCCGGAGCTACGGGTCACGCCCGACAAGTACCTGACCAATCGCTACGCGGGGGCCTCCGGCGACTTCAACCCGATCCACATCGACGCCGAGTTCGCCAAGTCTGTGGGCCTGCCCGGCCCGATCCTCCACGGCCTCTACATGATGGGCCTCGTCGCCCGCGCCAATGCCGAAGCGGTCGGCGGCGACCCGCGCTCGCTCAAACGACTCTCGGTCCAGTTCCGCGGTATGGGCGCACCCGAGACCGAGATCGTCGTCACCGGCACGGTCAAGTCGGTCGAGGACGGGCGGCGACAATCGACACGGTTGCCGCTCAGGGCGAGAATCAGACCATCCGAAACTCCGAGGCTGAAGTCCAGCTCTAGTTTGCTGCGCGGGAACGGGTGTCCTGGGCCGGAGCCCGAGAGGGGTTGCCCGGCCCTCTTCCCAGCCTCGAGCGGGGGCCACCCGTCGGCCCACCTAGAATCCGCAGCCATGCTTAGTCCTCGTCAAGAGCTGATTCTCAAGTTGGTGGTCGATGCCTACCTGGTGTCCGGCCGGCCTGTGGGGTCGAAGGAAATCGCGGAAAAGCCTGCGGTCGAGTTCGCCGCCTCGACCGTCCGCGCCGAGCTCGCGGCGCTCGAGGCCGCCGGCTACCTGACCCATCCGCACACATCGGCAGGGCGCGTTCCCAGCGATTCCGGCTACCGACGCTACGTCGACGTCCTGCTCGAGTCCGGCGAGACCGGGACGGCGACCGCGGTCGAGCTCGAGCACTCACGGCTGCGGCGCGAGGTCGACGGGGCGATGCGCGAGACGACCGCGGCGCTCGCCCAGGTCACAGACCTGGTGGCGCTGGCGACGGCGCCGCCGGCAACCGCGGCAGCGACGATCCACCGGGTCGAGGTCCTGCGCCTGCGCCCGACAAGGGTGATGGTCGTCGCGATCGCCTCCAATGGCGCCGTCGCCAAGCGCGTTTTCGATTTCGACTCCGCTGTCGACACCGGCCTGGTCGAGTGGGCGTCGAGCTACCTCAACGAGTCGCTGACCGGGATGAGCGTCGGCGCCCGGATGATCGTCGACCGCCTCGGCGACCCCGACCTCAGCCCGGTCGAGGCGGAGTTCGCCGGGATCCTCGGCGGCGCCTTCACCGAGCTCGAGGGCGAGGCCGCCGACACCCTCTACATGGATGGCACCGCCCGTCTCCTCTCCGACGGCAGGCTCGGCGACCTGCCCGGGGCCGACAAGCTGATGACCGCACTCGAGGGTCGCGCCAGCGTCCTGCGCATGCTGCGCTCCGCCCTCGACCAGCGCTCGGTCTACCTCTGGATCGGCGATGAGAATCCGCAGCCGGAGCTGCGCAGCGTCAGCGTCGTCGGCGCCAATTACGGGCTCGCCCACCGCAACCTCGGCGCGGTCGGCGTCGTCGGCCCGCTGCGGATGGACTACGCGACGGCGATCGCCTCGGTGCGAGTCGCCGCCCACGAGCTCTCCCGCTACTGCGAGACGGTCTACGGGTAGAGGCGATGCCGCGCGACTACTACGAGGTGCTCGGCGTCGGCCGGGATGCCAATCGGGGCGAGGTCAAGACCGCCTTCCGGCGTCTCGCCCGCGAGCTCCATCCCGACGTCAACGACCACGACCCGCAGGCCGAGGAGAAGTTCAAGGAGGCGGCCGAAGCCTACGAGGTGCTCTCCGACCCGGAGCGGCGCCGCGCCTATGACGCCTACGGCCACGAGGGCCTGCGCGGCAACGGCTTCGCGCCCGGGGCCGGCTTCGGCTCGATCGACGACATCTTCCAGGCCTTCTTCTCGGGCGAGGGCATCCGCTTCGGCTTTCAGCGTGGCCCGATGCGCGGCCAGGATCTCGTCCACTCGGTCGAGATCACCGCGATCGACGCGATGCTCGGCACGACGATCACGGTGCCGAGCCAGGAGGGCAACCGTGAGATCGAGCTGCCCTCGGGAACCCAGCACGGGACCCAGTACGCGCTGCGTGAAAACGGCCTGCCGGGCTCCAACGGCGGCCCCGCCGGCGACCTCGTGATCGTCGTCCACGTCGTCGTCCCCGGTGAGCTCTCCGAGGAGCAGCAGGAGCTGGCGCGGAAGCTGGGGGAGACGCTCGAGGAGCGCAACCTGAAGGCCTCCGCCGGAGCCGGCGAGGACAGCTTCTTCTCGCGCGTCCGCCGCGCCTTCGGTTGATCCGCCTCGCCGTCAGGTGCCGGCCCGAGCAGGCCGAGATCGTCCTCGCCGAGCTCGTCGTGCTGGCGCCGAACGGGGTCGAGGAGGAGCAGGGCCCCGGCTACGTCGAGTACGCGATCTACGGCGGCGAGGGCGAGCTGCCGGAGCTGGGTGAGCTCGAGGCCGCCGCCGGCGACTTCCTGGTCGAGGTCGTCGCCACCGAGGTCCCCGACGACTGGGCCGACCGTTGGCAGGACTTCCACAAGCCGCTCCTGGTCGGCGGCCGCCTCTGGCTGCGGCCCTCCTGGGAGGCGCCGCGGCACGGCGCCGTCGACGTCGTCGTCGACCCCGGCCGCGCCTTCGGCACCGGCGCCCACCCGACCACGCGGCTCTGCCTCGAGCTCTTGCTCGAGCTCCAGAGCGACGGCGAGGCGAGCGGTCCGCTGACCGACCTCGGGACCGGCTCTGGCGTCCTCGCGATCGCCGCCGCCAAGCTCGGCTGGGACCCGGTCGCAGGCTATGACCACGAGGAGGCGGCGATCGAGGCTGCCGCCGCGAACGCCGAGGTGAACGGCGTCACGATCCGCTTCGAGCGCCAGAACCTGCGCCAGCAGCTTCCAGACCTTGCTCCAACCGTCGTCGCCAACATGACGGCTCCCGTGCTCGAGGACCTGGCCGCGCTGCTCGGGAACGACCCTTCCCCGTCCACGCTCATCCTCTCCGGACTCCTGCCCGAGGAGGTCGACGCCGTGGCCGAGGCGTTCGCGCCCGCAGGGCTGGTGGAGGCCGACCGGCGGCGTGAGGGCGATTGGTGCGCCCTGCTCTTGCGCGCGGCGGCCTGACGGCAAAACCGCGGCGCCCGCCGGGGGTCGATGTATGTTTCCGGCAATGCTCGCCCTGGTCGGAAGCGACGGCTACAAATTCGCGCTCTTCCTCCACATCCTCGCGGTGGTGCTGGCGTTCGGGCCGACCTTCGGCTACGCCCTCTTCTTCTCCGTCGCCCCAGACCACCCACGGGCGACCCCCGCGATCCTCGCCGGGGTCCAGAAGTGCGACAAGTACCTGGTCGGCCCCGGCATGCTGCTGGTGCTCGCGGCCGCGTTCTACCTCATGATCGACGGCAAGTGGGACGCCAACGAGGCCTTCATCAGCGTCGGCTTCCTCGCCTGGGCGCTGCTGCTGGCGCTGCAGCATGCCTTCTTCACCCCTCAGGTCCGCAAGGCCAAAGGGCTCGCCGAGCGTGACCTCGAGGCGGGCGACACGCTCAGCCCCGAGTTCGAAGCGGTCGGCCAGCGGATCGGCCAGGTCGGCACGATCGCCGGGATCGTCGTCGTCGTGACGATCTTCTTCATGACGTACAAGCCGTTCCTATAGACCGCTCGAGCCCGATAGCGATGTTCGACTCCGGGGTCGGCGGGCTGACCGTCCTCCACGAGTGCCTGGTCTCGCTGCCGGAGGAGGACTTCGTCTATCTCGGCGACACGGCGATGTTCCCGTACGGCACGAGGGACCCGGAGCTGCTGCGGGCGCGGATCCGGGCGATCGCCGAGCTCCTGCTCGGCAGCGACTCCGCCGCCAAGCTGCTGGTGATCGCCTGCAACACGGCGACATCGATCGGCGCCGACGTCGCCCGCGAGGTCGCCGCCGAGCACGGGGTCGAGGTTGTGCCCGTGGTCGAGCCCCAGGCCGAGATCGCGGCCGCGATCACCGATTCCGGCAAGGTCGGAGTGCTGGCGACGCCGAACACGGTCGAGAGCGGCGCCTACCGCCGGGCGCTCGAAGCGCAGGGCCGGGCGCTCGCCGTCACCGAGGTCGAGGCTCCCGACCTGGCGCCCTTCATCCAGGACGGCTCGCCCTTCGACGAGGAAGTTCTGGAGATGGCGCGCTCCTACTGCGCGCCGCTGAAGGCGGCCGACGTCGACACCCTGATCCTCGGCTGCACCCACTACCCACTGGTGGCCCCGATGCTGCAGCGGATCCTCGGCCGCGACGTGCGCCTGGTCAGCGGCGGCCACGCCGTCGCCGCCGCGGTCCAGCGCACGCTCGAGCGGGGCGGGCTGGCCCGCGAGCCCGACGGCGAAGGGGACTACCGGTTCCTCTGTACCGGCGAGGCCGATTCCTTCCGCGAGCTCGGCACCCGCTTCCTGCAGATGCCGCTCGGCGAGGTCGAGTCGATCGCGATCGCGGGCGCCGACTACCCTTTCTCTGGATGAGCGCCCTCGAACAGGCCCAGGCGGACGTGCGCACGGCGATGAAAGCCGGCGAGCGCGAGCGTGCCTCGGCGCTGCGGATGATCGTCGACGCCCTGCAGAAGGAGGCGAAGCTGGGCGACGGCGACGAGGTCGCCGTGCTCCAGCGCGAGCGCAAGAAGCGGCTCGAGGCCGCCGAGGCCTATGAGGGCGCCGGCCGCGCCGAGCAGGCCGCCGCCGAGAAATTCGAGGCCGAGCTGATCGACGCCTACCTGCCCGACCAGCTCTCCGACGACGAGCTCGCCGAGCTCGTCGCGGCGGCGGTCGAGGAGACCGGCGCCAGCGAGCAGAAGCAGATGGGGCAGGTGATGTCGGCGCTGATGCCGAAGGTCGGCGGCCGCGCCGATGGCAGGCGAGTGAGCGCGGCGGTGCGAGAGAAGCTTGGCTCGTAGGCAGCTGACCCTCGACAACACGGTTGCCGCCGAGCTGGCCGGCTCCGAAGACGCCGTCCTGCGCGAGCTGCGCGGCCATCTCGGTGACGTCGAGCTCCACCTTCGCGGCAACGTCCTCACCCTCGACGGCGATTCCGGCGACGTGCAGCTGGCGGCGACCGTCGTCGATGAGCTGGTCGAGTTGATCGAGGGCGGCCACGAGGTCGCCCCGGGGACGATCGAGGCGGTCACCGGCGCCCTCGACGCGCACGAGAGCCCGGCCGAGATCCTCGACGACGTCGTCTGGCGCCACCGCAACAGCAAGGTGACGCCGAAGACGGTCAACCAGAAACGCTACGTCGACGCGATCCGCCGCCAGACGATCACCTTCGGCATCGGCCCGGCCGGCACCGGTAAGACCTTCCTCGCCGTGGCGATGGCGGCGGCGGCGCTGGCCGAGCGCGAGGTCGAGCGGATCATCCTCACCCGGCCCGCGGTCGAGGCGGGGGAGAGCCTCGGCTTCCTGCCGGGCGACATCCAGGCCAAGGTCGACCCCTACCTGCGGCCGCTCTTCGACGCCCTCTACGACATGCTCGACCCGGACCGCGTCAACGGCTATTTCGAGCGCGGCGTGATCGAGGTGGCGCCGCTCGCGTTCATGCGCGGGCGTACGCTCAACAATTCCTTCGTCATCCTCGACGAGGCCCAGAACACGAGCCCCGAGCAGATGAAGATGTTCCTGACCAGGCTCGGCTTCAACTCCCGCATGGTCGTCACCGGCGACGTCACCCAGATCGACCTGCCGGCCGACCAGCGCTCCGGCCTGATCGCCGTGCGCGACATCCTCGACGAGGTCAAGGACATCGCCTTCGTCAACTTCGGCGGCGAGGACGTCGTCCGCCACAAGCTCGTGCAGCGGATCGTCGCCGCCTACGAGGCGCACGGCAGCGCCCGGGCCGAACACGGGCCGACGCCGCGCTCTTGACGCTCGAGCTCGACCTACCGCAGGACCTGCGGGGCCCGGTCGCCGCGGCGCTCGCCGCCGCCGGGGTCGAGGACGGCCACCTGGCGGTGGAACTGGTTGACGAGGTGCGGATCCGCGAGCTCAACCGCGAGCACCGCGGCAAGGACGCGCCGACCGACGTGCTCGCCTTCCCGGTCGACGAAGCCGGCGAGGTGGCCGGCCCGCGAGAGCTCGGCGACGTCGCGATCTGCCCCGAGCACTGCACCGACGTGACCGAGGCGGCCGTCCACGGCGTGCTCCACCTCTGCGGCTACGACCACGAGGTGGACCAAGGAGAAATGCTCGAGCTGCAGGCTGAGGTCATGGCGGGCCTGGCGTGACGCGCTCGGGCTTCATCGGCCTCGCCGGCCGTCCCAACGTCGGCAAGTCGACCCTGGTCAACGCGATCGTCGGCAGCCGCGTCGCGATCGTCTCGATGCGGCCGCAGACGACGCGGCGGGCGATCCGCGGCATCCGCACCGACACCGACTCCGGCCGCCAGCTGATCCTGGTCGACCTGCCGGGAGTCCAGCGCCCCCGCGACGTCCTCACCGAGCGCATGCAGCGACGCGTCGAAAGCGAGCTCGCCGACTCCGACGTCGGCCTGATCGTGATCAACGGGGCGGAGGGCGTCGGCCCCGGCGACCGCTTCATCGCGGATGCCCTGGTCAAGGCCTCGCCGAAGCTGCCGACGATCTGCGCCGTCAACAAGATGGACTCGATCGGGCCCAACCAGCTCGTCCCGGCGCTCTCCGACGCGGCCGACCTGGCCGGCGTCGACGAGGTCTTCCCGATCAGCGCCAAGTCGGGAGAGGGCCTGGCCGAGCTGATCGAGCGGCTCGGCGAGCTGATGCCGGAGGGGCCCTTCCTCTATCCGCCGGAGGACAGCAGCGACCAATCGAGCGAGATCCTGCTGGCGGAGCTGATCCGCGAGCAGGTCCTGAACCGGACGCGGGAGGAGATCCCGCACTCGGTCGAGGTCTCGGTCGGCGAGATCACCACCCGCGAGGACGGCCTGGTCACCGTCCCCGCCGAAATCTGGGCCGAGACGGAGTCGCAGAAGCGGATCCTGATCGGCAAGGGCGGCGCCAAGGTCGGCGAGATCGGGATGGCCGCGCGATCCGCCCTCGAGGCCGAGCTCGGCGCCAAGGTCCACCTCGACCTCCAGGTCCAGGTCCGCCGCGCCTGGCGCCGCGACGAGAACATCCTCGACCGCCTCGGCATCGAATAGACAAAACGCCGCCTCCTCCGCTTCCGGGCAGGCGCGCTCATCACCACCGGAGCTCTCGCGCCTGCCCTCTCGCGTCCGGGGGCGGCTTGGATGGGCCGTTCTCGGTCATTCCTTCAAAGTGAGCCGGGCTGCGCATCGGTGGGGGCTGAGGACGCGGGCCAGGCCGTGTCTTACGATGCCCCGATGTTCGAGCAGGTCGTCTTCGACGAGAAAGGGCTGGTCCCGTGCGTGGCCCAGGACTTCGCCAGCGGCGAGGTGCTGACCCTCGCCTACGCCAACGAGGAGAGCCTGCGGCTCAGCCTCGAGAGCGGCGAGCTCCACTTCTACAGCCGCTCGCGCGAGGAGATCTGGCGCAAGGGGGAAACCTCGGGGAACGTGTTGAAGCTGCGAGAAATCCGCTACGACTGCGACGGCGACGCGATCGTCGCCCTGGTCGAGCCGACCGGCCCCGCCTGCCACACAGGCGAGCGCTCCTGCTTCCACCGCGAGCTGGTCGAGGGCGGCGAGCCGCCGCCGCCCGCCCACGAAGCGCTGGCGGCGCTCGAGCGCACCCTGCGCAGCCGGGCGGCCGAGCGCCCGCAGGGCAGCTACACGGTCGAGCTGCTCGACGACCCGGGGCTGATCGGCGAGAAGGTCGAGGAGGAGGCCGAGGAGGTGGTCCGGGCCGCCCGCGAGGAGTCCGACGAGCGGGTCGCCGAAGAGGCCGCCGACGTGATCTACCACCTCGGCGTGCTGCTCGCCTCGCGCGAGATTCCCCTCGCCGCCGTGCTGGAGGAGCTCAATGGCCGTCGCCGCTAGCTCCGAGCTGACCCTCGAGCCGGGGCTCGAGCAGGCGCGTGCCCTTGCCCGCGAGGGCAACGTCGTGCCGGTCCGGGCGCGCTTCGTCGACGACTGCGAGACGCCCGTCTCCGCCTTCCTCAAGCTGCGCGCCGGCGAGCCCGAGGGGGCGCCCTGCTTCCTGCTCGAGTCGGCCGAGCAGGGCCAGGTCGGTCGCTACTCGTTCGTCGGCATCCGCCCGCGCTCGCTCCTGCGCTGGAGCGACGGCGTGCTGAGCGACGGCGAGGGCGACTCGAGCGAGGCGCCCGACCCCTACGCCGCTGTCGCCGAGCGGCTTGCCGCCTACCGGCTCGCCCCGGTCGAGGGCCTGCCGCCGTTCGCCGGCGGCGCCGTCGGCTTCTTCGGCTACGACCTGGTCCGCACGGTCGAGCCGCTGGGCGAGCCCAACCCCGATCCGCTCGGCCTGCCCGACATGGCGCTGATGATCACCGACGTCCTGCTCGTCTTCGACCACCTGCGCCACGAGCTGACGATCCTCTCCTGCGCCTTCGCCGACTCCGACGGCGAGGTCGACGCCGCCTACGAGCGCGCCGCGGCGACGATCGCCGACGTCCGCGCCCGCCTGCGCGGGCCGGTCCCGGCGCCGGCGCAGCCGACCGTCAGCGAGCCGCCCACTTCAGCTCGAACATGGAGCGCGAGGAGTTCGAAGCCGCGGTCGAGCGGATCGTCGAGTACGTCCACGCCGGAGACGCCTTCCAGGTCGTGCCCTCGCAGCGCTTCTCGGCGCCGCAGCCGGTCGAGGCCTTCTCGATCTACCGCGGCCTGCGCGCCGTCAACCCCTCTCCCTACATGTACTTCCTCGAGTTCGGCGACTTCCAGATCGCCGGCGCCTCGCCCGAGCCGCTGGTCAAGGTCGCCGGGCGCACGGTCGAGACCCGGCCGATCGCCGGCACCTACCCGCGCGGCAGCGACGAGGAGGAGGACCGGCGCCTCGCCGAGCGCCTCGTCAACGACCCCAAGGAGCGGGCCGAGCACGTGATGCTGGTCGACCTCGGCCGCAACGACCTCGGCCGCGTCTGCGAGTACGGCAGCGTCAGCGTCGACGAGCTGATGGTGGTCGAGACCTACTCGCACGTGCTCCACATCGTCAGCCAGGTCTCGGGGACCCTGCGCGAGGAGGTCGACGCGATGGACGTGCTGCGCTCGGCGCTGCCGGCCGGGACGCTCTCGGGCGCCCCCAAGGTGCGGGCGATGCAGATCATCGACGAGCTCGAGTCGGTCAAGCGCTGCTCCTACGGCGGCGCGATCGGCTACCTCTCCTGGAACGGCGACCTCGACACCGCGATCCACATCCGCACGGTCGTCGTCAAGGACGGCCAGATCCACGTGCAGGCCGGGGGAGGGACGGTCGCCGACGCCAAGCCCGCCTACGAGTACAACGAGTCGGTGAACAAGGCGAAGGCCGTCTTCCGCGCGGTCGAGCTCGCCTGCGAACAGCCGGACTGGGCCTGAGCGCCGTGAACGTCCTCGTCATCGACAACTACGACTCCTTCACCTACAACCTCGTCCAGTACCTGGGCGAGCTCGGCGCCGAGCTCGAGGTCGTCCGCAACGACAGGGCCGAGGTCGCCGAGCTGCTCGAGCGCGGCGCCGACCGGCTCGTCGTCTCGCCCGGCCCCTGCACGCCGGCCGAGGCCGGGATCTCGAAGCAGGCGATCCGCGCCTTCGCCGAGGCCGGCACGCCGGTCCTCGGCGTCTGCCTCGGGCACCAGGCGCTGGTCGAGGCCTTCGGAGGCCGCACCGTCCAGGGCGAGCCCGTTCACGGCAAGGATGCCGAGGTCGAGCACGACGGCCGCGCCCTCTTCAAGGGGCTGCCGACGCCGCTGGTCGCCGGTCGCTACCACTCGCTGGTGGTCGATCCCCACCTGCCGGACGAGCTCGAGCTCAGCGCCAGCCTCGGCGACGTCGTGATGGGCGCCCGTCACCGTGAGCTGCCCGCCGAGGGGGTCCAGTTCCATCCCGAGTCGGTGCTGACGCCGCAGGGCAAGCACCTGCTCGAGAACTTCCTCAGAGGACGACTGATGCCCAACGACATCCTCACCCGGGCGATCGACGCCGTCGCCTCGGGCGAGCACCTGACCGCCGACCACGCCGCGGCGGTGCTGGCCGAGATCATGGAAGGGCGCGCCGGCGAGGTCCAGACCGGGGCCTTCCTGATCGCCCTGCGGGCCAAGGGTGAGACCGTCCCCGAGCTCGTCGGGCTGGCCCGCACGATGCGCTCGCTCTCGCTGCCGGTGGAGAGCAGCCGGCGCGACCTCGTCGACACCGCGGGCACCGGCGGTGGCCCCTCGACCTTCAACGTCTCGACCTCGGCGGCGCTGGTCGCCGCCGCCGCCGGCTGCGCCGTCGCCAAGCACGGCAACCGCTCCAGCACCAGCCGCTCGGGCTCGGCCGACCTGCTCGAGGCGCTCGGGGTCAACATCGAACTCGACCCGGTGCAGGTCGGCGATTGCATCGACTCGCTCGGTTTCGGCTTCATGTACGCGCCCCTGCACCACGCGGCGACGGCCCACGTGGTTCCCGTCCGCAAGGAGCTGGCGGTGCGGACGATCTTCAACTTCCTCGGCCCGTTGACCAATCCGGCCGGCGCCGAGCGCCAGCTCGTCGGGGTCTCCGACCGCCGCTACCAGGAGACGATCGCCGAGGCCCTGGTCGGGCTCGGTTGCGTGCGGGCGATGGTGGTCAGCGCCGAGGACGGCGTCGATGAGCTCTCGCTCTCCTCGCCGACCCGGGTGATCGAGGTCGCAAGCGGCGCCACCACGGAAGAGTTCGTCGAGCCCGGCGCCTTCGGCCTCGCCGAGGCGGAGCTCGACCAGGTCGCCGGCGGCACCCCGGCGGAGAACGCGGCGGCGACGCTGGCGGTCTTCGGCGGCGAGCGCGGCCCCCGGCGCGACCTGATCCTCTTCAACGCCGGCGCGGCGATCTACGTCGGCGGCCTCAGCGAGAGCCTCGGAACGGGTATCGAGAAGGCCGCCGAGGCGGTCGACTCGGGGCAGGCACGAATCTTGCTCGAGGGCCTGATCGCGGCGACCACCGCGGTCGGTGGCTAGGCTTCCTCAGTCCAGTGGGAATGATCGAGCAGCTCATCGCAGCCGCCCGTGAGGGAGTGGATCAGCGCCGTGGTCGGCTTTCGCAGGCCGACCTCGAGTCGCAGCTGCGCGCGCGCGGCGAGGATCGCCCCTTCAGCGAGGCCCTGGTCCGGCCGGG
This sequence comes from uncultured Solirubrobacterales bacterium, assembly GCA_963836415.1. GTDB lineage: Bacteria > Actinomycetota > Thermoleophilia > Solirubrobacterales > 70-9 > VRUE01. The sequence goes on along the minus strand of CAWIJE010000002.1, from coordinate 565,157 downwards.
ACTCTCGCTGATCGCCGAGTTCAAGCGGCGCTCGCCGAGCGCAGGGCAGATCGCGGCGGAGACGGCGACCGTCGCCGATCAGGTCGCCGCCTACGAGCGCGGCGGCGCGGCGGCGCTCTCGGTGCTCACCGACGAGCGCCACTTCGCCGGAAGCCTCGATGACCTGCGCGACGCCCGCGCCGCCTGTGACCTGCCGATCCTGCGCAAGGACTTCATCGTCGACCCCTACCAGCTCTACGAGGCCGCCGTCCACGGCGCCGACGCGGTGCTGCTGATCGTCCGCGCGCTCGGCGACAAGCAGCTCGCATCCCTGCATGACGAGGCCCGGGCGCTCGACCTCGACGTCCTGGTCGAGGTCCACGACGAGCGCGAGCTCGCCCGTGCGCTGGAAGCCGACGTCGACGTGATCGGGATCAACAACCGCAACCTCGACGAGGGCACGGTCGACGTCTCGACTACCTACGAGCTGATGCCCGACGTGCCGGCCGGCAAGACGGTCGTCGCCGAGAGCGGCATCTCCGAGCGGATCGAGCTCGAGGAGCTCGACCGGGTCGGCGTCGACGCGGTCCTGATCGGCGGCGCCCTGATGAGCTCCGCCGATCCCGAGGCCAAGGCACGCGAGCTGACCCAGATTTAGGAAACCTTTCCGCCTCCTTTAAGGGGGGCTGACGGCGATTGCGCACGATTGCCGCCATGAGCAAGAGAAAGAGCCTCCTCAGGTCCCCGTTCATCTCCGCCCTCGTCGGGGGCGCCGTCGTCGGCCTCTTCGGCTGGCTCGCGATCGCCGCCGGCTGGATCGACAGCCAGGGCAGCACGACGACGACGACGATCGCCGCGCCGCTCTCGGCGCCGGTCGCCGACCACGCCGACGGCAACACCGTCAACGAGATCTACAAGCGCGACGGCCAGGGCGTCGCCTTCGTCGAAGCGACCGAGGAAGCGACGAGCGAGGAAGCCTCTCCCTTCGACCCCTTCGGCGAAGCGGAAAGCGGCGGTGGCACGGCGACCGGCTCGGGCTTCGTGATCGACACCGAAGGCCACCTCCTGACCAACAACCACGTGGTCGAAGGGGCGAGCAAGATCTCGGTCAAACTCGGCTCCTCGGAAAAGAGCTACCCGGCGAAGGTGGTCGGCGCCGACCCCTCGACCGACGTCGCCCTGATCAAGATCGACGCCCCGGCGGACCAGCTCCACCCGCTGGCGCTCGGTGACTCCTCGAAGGTCGAAGTCGGCGACCCGGTCGTCGCGATCGGCAACCCGTTCGGCCTCGACAGCACCGTGACCAGCGGCATCGTCTCCGCCCTGCAGCGTCAGATCGAAGCGCCCAGCGGCTTCTCGATCTCGCACGTGATCCAGACCGACGCGGCGATCAACCCGGGCAACTCGGGCGGGCCGCTGATCGACGCCGAGGGCGAGGTGATCGGCATCAACTCGCAGATCGAGACCGGAGGCAGCGGCAACGGCAACGTCGGCATCGGCTTCGCGATCCCGATCAACACGGCGCGCGAAGTCGCCAACCAGATCGAGCAGAACGGCAAGGTCCAGCACGCCTACCTCGGGATCAGCGGCGGCACCGTGACGCCCGAACTGGCGAAGGCGCTGAACCTGCCGGTCGAAGAAGGGGTGCTGGTCGCCGAAACCGTCAAGGGCGGCCCGGCCGCCAAGGCCGGGATCCGCGGCGGCAACACCGAAGCGACGATCGAAGGCGCCGGCGTCACCCTCGGCGGCGACATCATCACCGAACTCGACGGCAAGAAGGTCGCCGACATCGAAGCGCTGATGAGCACGATCGACGCCGACAAGCCGGGCGACGAAATGGAAGTCACCTTCGTCCGCGGCGGCGACGAAAAGACGGTCATCGTGACCCTCGCCGACAGGCCGAGCAAAGTCGAATAGGAAGGGCGCCGATCGGCTTGCGTACCCTGGGGGTATGCGGGTCAAGATCTGCGGCATCACCAACATCGACGACGCGGCCGAGGCCGTGCGCCTGGGCGCCTGGGCGATCGGGCTGATCCACTACTCGGGCAGCCCGCGGCGGATCGAGGCCGCCGAGGCGACCGCGATCGCCGCCGCCTTCCGCCGCAAGGTCGAGGTCGTCGGGGTCTTCGTCAACCCCGAGCTCGACCAGGTCGCCAAGGCGGTCGAGGACGCCGGCCTGACGATGGTCCAGCTCAACGGCGAAGAGGGCACCGCCTTCTGCGCCGAGGTCGCCCGCAAAACGGGCGTCCGCGTCTGCAAGGCGATCCACGTCTCGAGCGCCGCGGACGTGCACGCGGCGGAGGCCTTCCGCACCGATTTCCACCTCTTTGACCGCGGCGCCAAGGGGCTCTGGGGCGGCACCGGCGAGAGCTTCGACTGGGGCCTGCTGCGTGAGCGCCGCTCCGAGATCCCGGCGATTCTCGCCGGCGGCCTGCGGCCCGACAACGTCGCCGAGGCGATCTCGATCACCCACCCCTACGCGGTCGACGTCGCCAGCGGGGTGGAGGCCGAGCCGGGCCGCAAGGACCATGCGGCGATGGAGGCATTCTTCGAGGCGGCCAACCCGACCAGCGTCCCCGCCGAGTGAGCACGGTCGAGGAGCGCTTCGGCCCCTACGGGGGGCGCTACGTGCCGGAGACCTTGATCTCCGCGCTCGACGAGCTCTCCTCGGCCTGGGCGGAGGCGCGCGAGGACGCCGGCTTCCTCGAGGAGCTGGCGCTCCTGCACCGCGACTTCATCGGCCGCCCGACGCCGCTCTATCTGGCCGGGCGGCTCTCCGAGCAGGCCGGCCGTCGCGTCTACCTGAAGCGCGAGGACCTCGCCCACACCGGCGCCCACAAGATCAACAACGCGATCGGCCAGGCGCTGCTCGCCCGCCGCATGGGCAAGCCGCGGGTGATCGCCGAGACCGGCGCCGGCCAGCACGGCGTCGCCACGGCGACCGCCTGCGCGCTCTTCGGCCAGGAGTGCGTCGTCTACATGGGCTCGGAGGACATCCGCCGGCAGAAGCCGAACGTCGAGCGCATGGAGCTGCTCGGCGCCGAGGTCGTCCCGGTCGAGTCGGGCGCCCGCACCCTGAAGGAGGCGGTGAGCGAGGCGATCCGCGATTGGGTCGCCAATTCCGAGAGCACCCACTACGTGATCGGCTCGGCGGTCGGCCCGGCGCCCTTCCCGGCGCTGGTCCGCGACCTGCAGCGGGTGATCGGCGACGAGGCCCGAGCGCAGGCGCTGGCCGCCGAGGGCGAGTTGCCGGCACGGGTGATCGCCTGCGTCGGCGGCGGCTCCAACTCGATCGGCATCTTCACCCCCTTCATCGACGACGAGGTCGAGCTGATCGGGGTCGAGGCGGCCGGCGAGGGTCTCGAGAGCGGCCGCCACGGGGCCTCGCTCGGGGCCGGTCGGACCGGCGTCCTGCACGGCTCTCTCTCCTCCGTGATCGCCGACGAGGAGGGGCAGATCCTCGAGGCCCACTCGATCTCCGCCGGGCTCGACTACCCCGGCGTCGGCCCCGAGCACGCGCACCTGCGCGACACCGGCCGCGCGCACTACACCGCGGTCACCGACGAGCAGGCGCTCAGCGCCTTCGCCGCCCTCTGCCGGCTGGAGGGGATCATCCCGGCGCTCGAGTCATCGCACGCGATCGCCTGGCTGCTCGAGAACGGCGGCGGCGAGGGTTACGACGTCGTCTGCCTGAGCGGGCGAGGCGACAAGGATCTCGCCGAGGTTCTGGAGAAGAGCGGTGGCTGAGGTCGCCTCCCCGGTCGGGGAGCAGAAGGTGCTGGCGGCGTTCGAGGCGGCCAGGGACGAGGGGCGGGCGGCCCTGATGCCCTACATGATGGGCGGCTTTCCGGACCACGAGACATCGCTCGCGGTAGCCGCCGCCTATGCCGATTCCGGCGCCGACCTGGTCGAGCTCGGCATCCCCTTCTCCGACCCGCTCGCCGACGGGCCGACGATCCACGCGGCGGCGACCGAGGCGCTCGCGGGCGGTGCCAACGTCGAGGCGGCGCTGGCGATCGCGGCGACGATCGCCGACCGCGTCCCCGTCGTCCTGATGGTCTACACGAACATGGTCCTGGCTCACGGAGGGGCCGAGGCCTTCGCCGCGCGCGCCGCCGAGGCCGGCGTCGCCGGGGCGATCGTGCCCGACCTGCCGCTGGGCGAGGCGGAGGAGATCCGCGATGCCTTCACCGCCGCCGGCCTGGCCCTGGTCCCGCTCGTCGCCCCGACCACGACCGGCGAGCGCCTGAGCCGGATCTGCGCCGTCGCCCGCGGCTTCATCTACGTCGTCTCGACCGTGGGGACGACCGGCGAGCGGGAGCAGCTGCCCTCGGGCCTCGCCGACCTGGTCGCCGCGACCAAGGCCGAGGCCGAGGTGCCGGTCGCGGTCGGCTTCGGCATCGGCACTCCCGCCCAGGCAGCTCAGGTCGGTGAGGTGGCCGACGGCGTGATCATCGGCAGCCGCCTCGTGCGGGCCGCCGGCGAGGCCGGATCGCCCACCGCGGCCGCCGAGGCCGTCACTGCCTTCCTGGGCGAGACGCGCGTCGCCCTCGCCGGATAAGGTTGCGGCGGTATGGGAATGGTCGTGACCCTATTTCTGGCGCTCGCCGCGATGGCGATCTCCTACGCCCTGGGCCAGGGCGGGCCGGTCGCCGGCGTCGTCTTCTTCCTCGCCCTCTTCATCGGCGCCACGATCCACGTCCTGCGCCCGAAGCCCCAGCGCTAGGCGCGCGTAGCGATCACCTGCAGGTACTCGGCCTCGAGCACCATGGCCCGGTCTCCCGCGGCGTTCGCATCCTCCAGGAAGCTCTTCAGGTCCGCGGTGAGCGCCGCTTCACCGTCGGCGCCGACCCGTTCGTAGGCCATCTGGGTCGGGCCGAAGTACTCGCGGAAGAACTCGATGTAGTGGTCGGCGGAGCGGAAGGGCTGGCGGGAGATGCGGCTCTCCACACGCAGGTCCGATATGCCGTCGCCGAAGAGCTCGCGCAGGCGCTCCTCGGTGCCCCAGCGCAGTGGCGACTCGAGCCCGGGCGGCGGCGGGGCGTGCTTGGAGATCGTGCCGAACATCAGGCCGACGGCGCCGGCTGGGGTCCAGTTGGCCATCCCGATCCGGCCGCCCGGCCTGACCACCCGGAGCAGCTCGGCGGCGGCCTTCTCCTGGTCGGCGGCGAACATCGCGCCGAAGATCGACATCGCGACGTTGAAGCTCGCATCCTCGAAAGGGAGCTCCTGGGCGTCGGCTTCGACGAACTCGACGTCGAGCCGCTCGCCGGCGGCGCGCTCGCGACCGCGCTCGAGCAGGGCGGGGACGTAGTCGGCGCCGACCGCGTTTCCCCAGGTCCGGCGCGCGGCGGCGATCGCGCCGTTGCCGCTGCCGCAGGCGACGTCCAGCACGCGCTCGCCGGGGACGAGGTCGAGGGACTCGGCCAGCGCTTCGCTGGGGAAGTGGACGAGGTGGGCGACCATCGCGAAGTCCCCCTTCGACCAGATCTGCTGCTGGACCGCCGTAACCGCTTTCAGGTCAGGTGAATCGCTCATCTTTTCCTCCTCGGGTTGCCGCGAACCTATCGCCTCGTCGGCGGGCGGGAGTGCCTAGAGTGAGAACGATGCGGATCGGCGTGCTCACCGGCGGAGGCGATTGCCCCGGATTGAACGCGGTGATCCGCGCGATCGTCCGCAAGGGCGTCGAACAGCTCGGCCACGAGTTCGTCGGCTACCGGGATGGCTGGCGCGGCCCGCTCGAGGGCGATAGCGGCGCTCTCGGCGTTCCGGAGGTGCGCGGCATCCTGCCGCGCGGCGGCACGATCCTCGGCTCTTCGCGGACCAATCCGTTCGCGGTCGAGGGCGGCCCCGCGGCGATCGCCGAGCGCCTGGCCGCGGACGGGGTCGAGGCGCTGATCGCGATCGGCGGCGAGGACACGCTGGGCGTCGCCTCGCGCCTGCACGAGGAGCACGGCCTCAAGGTCGTCGGCGTGCCGAAGACGATCGACAACGACCTCGGCGCGACCGACTACACCTTCGGCTTCGACACCGCGGTCAACATCGCGATGGAGGCGATCGACCGCCTGCACACGACCGCCGACAGCCACCACCGCGTCCTGATCGTCGAGGTTATGGGCCGCCACGCCGGCTGGATCGCCTTCCACGCCGGCCTCGCCGGTGGCGCCAACCTGATCCTGATCCCGGAGCTGCCCTTCGACATCGAGCGCGTCTGCGAGCTGGTCGGCCGCCGCTACGAAGCCCACTTCGCGCCGATCGTCGTCGTCGCCGAGGGCGCCCAGCCGAAGGGAGGCATTCCGGCCGAGCTCGAGGCCGGCGAGGACGCCTTCGGCCACGCCCGGCTCGGCGGGATCGCGCACTGGCTCGAGGGCGAGATCGAGGGCCGGACCGGGAAGGAGACGCGGGCGACGGTCCTCGGCCACGTCCAGCGCGGCGGCACCCCGACCGCGTTCGACCGGGTCCTCGCCACCCGCTTCGGCCTGCACGCGATCGACGCCGCCGACGCCGGCGACTGGGGCCAGATGACCGCCCTGCGCGGGACCGACATCGGGCTCGTGCCGCTGACGGACGCAATCGCGTCGCTGAAGACGGTGCCGGCCGAGTTGTACGCGGAGGCCGAGGTGTTCTTTGGCTAGGTGGGGGGGAGGGCCGGGTGCCCCCTCCCAAAACGCTCGGCAGGAGCCTCGCTTGAGTGTTTTGGGAAGGGGCACCCGGCCCTCTCGCGCCTGGCCAAAATCTCTAAGAGCTGCGAAAACATCGGTCGCCGTGGCGACAGTCGTCGGCTTGCTTTTGTTCGGACTGACTGGGTGTGGAGCGGATGAAGGGGTGGCGGAGGGGGCGAGGGTGAGCGTTTACGTGGGGGCGCCGTTGTGTCCGGAGGCGAAGGCGGAGCTGGCGAAGCGGGGGGCGGAGGTCGGTGGGGTGACGGTTCGGGCCGTCTGCCTCGGGCCGGACCAGCACGGCGGCAGCCTCGACCTGGCCGCCGTCGGAGCCGACGCCCGCCGCGCGGTTCAGGACTCGACCTCGGTCGCCTTCATCGCCCCGCCGGGGCCGGCGGTCTCCTTCGCCCGCCCGATCCTGAGCGAACCCCAGATCGCGACGATCGTCGACAGCTCCGGCGGCGACGGCGTCGCCACCGTCCTCAAGGCGCTCGCCGCGCGCGGCTCCGAGCCGCCGCGCGAATCGGTCTGGGCCGTCGAGTCGCCTAAAGCAGGTCGCTGAGCGCGGCGTCGACGTCGCTGAACTCGAACTCGTAGCCCAGCTCCTGGGTCCTGCGCGGGAGCACCCGCTGTCCGCCCTTGAGGACCACCCCGAACTCGCTGCCGAACATCAGGTCGATCGCGAGGCCGGGGATCGGCACCAGGGCGGGGCGCTTCAGCGCCCTGCCGAGCGCCTTCGAGAAGACCTTGTTGGTGACCGGGTTGGGTGCGGTCGAGTTGACCACGCCGCTGACCTCATCGTTGTCGATCGCCCAGCGCAGGATGCCGAGCTCGTCGTCGATGTGAACCCAGGAGACGTACTGGTCCCCACCCGCCAACGGCCCGCCGACGCCGAGCCGGAAGGGGGGCAGCAGGTTGCCGAGAAAGCCACCGCGCGGGTCGAGCACGTGGCCGGTGCGGACGATGACCAGGCGCATGCCGAGCGCCTCGGCCTCGGCGGCCGTCCGCTCCCACTCGGCGACGACCTGCGAGTCGAAGGTCTCGCCGCCGTTGGGGGAGGTCTCGTCGACGACCGCGTCGCCTTGGTCGCCGTAGAAGCCGATCGCAGACTGGTTGACCAGGGCCGAGGGCTTTTGCTCGAGCCCGGCGAGGGTGCCGATCAGGTTCCTGGTGCCGGTGCGCCGACTCTCCATGATCCGCTGCTTCGCCTCGTCGGTCCAGCGCTGGTTGATCTTCTCGCCCTCGAGATTGACGACGACGTCGACGCCGTTGAAGGCCTCTGCGGGCGGCCGTTCGAGGGTCGGCTCCCAGCGTTTCCAGAGGACCGTCGGGTTGGTCGCGATCGCCCGTTCCGGGTCGCGGCTGAAGCCGACGACGCTGTCGCCGCGATTCAGCAGCGAGTCACACAGAGCCGAGCCGATGAAGCCGCTCGCTCCGGTGACCAGGACCTTCACGCTTTTTTGCCGACCTCGACGGTGTTGAAGGTGCCGGTCTCCTCGCTGAAGCGGGCGATCCCCTCGCGCTTGGCCTCCTCGACCACGGCTTCGGCGACCTTGGGCGCGACTTCGCGGTTGAAGACGCTGGGGATGATGTAGTCCTCGGAGAGGTCCTCCTCGGTCACCGCCATCGCGATCCCCTTGGCCGCCGCCAGCTTCATCTCCTCGGTGATGCGCGGGGCGCCGGCATCGAGGGCTCCGCGGAAGATCCCGGGGAAGGCGAGCACGTTGTTGATCTGGTTCGGGTAATCCGAGCGGCCGGTGGCCATGATCCGCACGTGCGGGGCGGCGTCCTCCGGCATCACCTCCGGGGTCGGGTTGGCCATCGCGAAGACGATCGCGTCGTCGTTCATCTTCTCCAGCGAGTCCGCCGAGATGATGCCGGGGCCGGAGAGGCCGATGAAGAGATCCATGCCGTCTATTACGTCGGCGGGCTGCCCGTGGATGTGTTCGGGGTTCGAGTTCTCCGCGTACCAGCGCTTGATCTCGGTCATCTCGCCCTTGGCGTAGTCCTCGCGCTCGGTCGAGAGCGCCCCCTGGCGGTCGCAGCCGATCACGTGGGTGACGCCGGAGGCCAGCATCATCTTGGTCACGGCGACGCCGGCGGCGCCCAATCCGACGACCAGGACCCTGAGCTCCTCGATCGGCTTGCCGACGATTTTCAAGGCGTTGAACAGCGCCGCCATCGTCACCACCGCGGTGCCGTGCTGGTCGTCATGAAAGACCGGAATATCTATCGACTCCTTGAGCCGGTCCTCGATCTCGAAGCAGCGCGGCGCCGAGATGTCCTCGAGGTTGATGCCGCCGAAGGTCGGGGCGATCAGTTCGACCGCCTTGATGATCTCCTCGGCGTCCTGCGTGTCGAGGCAGATCGGGAAGGCATCGACGCCGGCGAACTCCTTGAACAGCATCGCCTTGCCCTCCATCACCGGCATCGCCGCCTCGGGCCCGATGTTGCCGAGGCCGAGCACGGCGCTGCCGTCGGAGACGACGGCCACCGTGTTCTTCTTGATCGTGTACTCGAAGGCCTTGGCGCGGTCGGCGTGGATGTCCTCGCAGACCCGCGCCACGCCCGGCGTATAGGCCATCGAGAGGTCGTCGCGCGTCTTCAGCGGGTACTTGTTCTCGACTGAGATCTTGCCCCCGCGGTGCATCTGCATGGTGCGGTCGACGTAGTCGAGGACGCGGGCGCCCCGGGTCGAGCCGATCCCGCGCAGGATCCGCTCCCAGTGCTCGCGGTCCTGGGCGTCGATCGTGAACTCACGCACCCGCTTGCCCTCGGCGCCGGCGCCGGGGACGAGATCGACCCCCTGCAGCTGGCCGCCGGCCTCGGCGATCGCCGCGGTCAGCTTGCCCAGGGGCTCCTGGCGAGCGTCGAGCTCGACCCGGATCGTGACGCTGTATTGGGCGCTGACGGGCATCGCCGCCTATCGAATCAGATTCGTGAGCCGGGCCCGCGCGCCGGGCCGGCGGTAGCGTTGGTGCCGGTGGCCTACGACGAGCGACTCGCGCAGCGGATCAGGGACGTTCTGGCGCCCCGCTCCGACCTCGGCGAGCGCCGCATGTTCGGCGGCATCGCCTTCATGGTCGGCGGCAACATGGCCTGCGGCGTGATCGGCGAGGAACTGATGGTGCGGCTCGGCGCCGCGGACGCCGAGCAGGCACTGACCGAGCCCCACACCCGGCCGATGGACTTCACCGGCAGGCCGGCGAAGACGACGATCTACATCGATCCGGCCGGGACGGCGTCGGATGCGGAGCTGGCGGGCTGGGTCGAGGCGGGAGCGGACTTCGCCGCCTCGCTGCCGGCGAAGTAGAAACACAGGCGGTGTAAGGAGCGGTACCGTCTCTCCGGGATGGGAATCGGGGAGCCCGACCAGGGCAGGGGAACGATGCGACGCGGGAGTGGGACGCCTCGGCTGCTCGCCGGCTGCCTGGCCGCCCTCTGTATCGGGGCCTTCCCCGGCGTCGCCGGCGCGGCGGAACCGGTCGGCGACCCGCCGGCGGCAATGTACGAACCCGGGACCGTCGACCTGATCCGCCTGACCCTGCCACCGGCATCGCAGGCCGAGCTCGAAGCCCACCCCGAGGACGAATACGTCGAAGGCAGCTTCTCGATCGCGGAAACCGGCGGAACGCCGGGGACGATCGGCGAATTCTCCAAACCGGCGATGGTCGGCATCCGCCTCAAGGGCAAATACGGCTCCTACCGGACGCTGGCCCAGAAGGCCGGCTTCAAGGTCAAGTTCAACTTCGAAAACGAGGCCGGTGAAAAGGGCAAGAAATACCTCGGCCTGAAGAAGATGACGCTCAACAACATGGTCCAGGACCCGTCCTTCATCCACGAGGTGCTGGCCTACAGAGCCTTCCGCTCGACCGGCGTTCCCTCGCCTCGCGCCGGCTACGCCTACCTCGAAGTGAACGGCGAAGACTTCGGCCTCCATCTCAACATCGAGACCCCCGACGACGTCTCGCTGGAAAAGCGGGTCGGCCCCTTCCAGCATCTCTACGAGGGCGCCTACGGCTCCGACGTCAACCCGGGGGGCGCCGGCACGTTCGAAGTCGATGAGGGGGACGAAGAGGACGTCAGCGACCTGGAGGCGCTGATCGCGGCCGTCAACGGCAGTGATCCGGCCGATTTCTCGACCCGCGTCGCCCCCTTCGTCGACCTCAAGGAGATGACCCGGATGTGGGCGGTCGAACGCTATCTCGGCCACTGGGACGGCTACATGACCTCGAACAACTACTACCTGCTCAGCGACCCGGCGGGCTCGTTCCAGATGCTGCCCTGGGGCACCGACCAGACCTGGGGCACGCAGAGCCCCTTCGACGAAGGCGGCGGCACCCTGTTCGTCAAGTGCACGGCGGACGCCAGCTGCCTGCGGATGTACCGGCGCTCGCTGCGGGAAGCGGCATTCGCGATCGACGTCGCCTCCTTCGACTCCTTCGCGACGCAGACGGCCGCCCTGCTCCTGCCCTGGGAGGAACTCGAACAGGGGTCGCAGAACACCCGGCACGAGTACGACCTCTCCTCGATCGCCGCCGCCGTCCAGAGCACCCGCGACTTCATCGCCAACCGGCCCGGCCAACTGGCCGCCTGGGAGGAGGGCCAGCCGCCCGAAGCCCCGGCCGGCGACATCGCGGTCGAACTCGCGCCCGGAACGATCGTCGCCGACGGAGCATCGACGACGGTCGCGACCGCCACGGTGACCGACGCCGACGGCGAACCAGTGCCGGGCGACGAGGTCGATTTCGAGTCATCCGACCCGGCTGCCCAGGTCGGCGCGCCCGTCGCCCACCCGAACGGCACCTACACCGCCCAGATCACCTCCTCGACGGTGCTCGGCCCGTCGACGATCACTGCCACCGACGACTCGGTCGACCCGGCGCTGGCCGCGAACGCGACCCTGACCCAGACCCGCGGGCCCGCCGCGGAGATCGCCATCGAGCTGCAGCCCGGCTCGATCGCCGCCGACGGCTCCGCGACGACGACCGCGACCGTCACCATCGCCGACGCCCAGGGGCACCCGGCGCCGGGGGACGCGGTGACCGTCACCTCGAGCGACGGCGCCGAGGTTCTCGGCGCCGTGAGCGACCACGGCGACGGCACCTACTCGGCGCGGATCACCTCCTCGACCCTGGTCGGGACGTCGACCATCACCGTCACCGACACCTCGGTGAGCCCGGCGCTGGAAGCGTCGACCAATCTCACCCAGAGGGCGGTTCCGCCACGACAGACCGCCGATGTTCGGCCGCCGGTCATGGAATCGAGCTACTTGACGCCGCCTGCGGCAAAAATCACCCGGCAGCCCGCGAAACGCACGCGGGAGCGCCGGCCGGCTTTTGGTTTCGCGATGATCACCGCGTCCGGACCCGGGGCGTTCTTTGAGTGCAAGCTCGACGCCGGCCCCTATCGGCCCTGCACCTCACCGCACCGCCTGTCAAGGCTCGCCCTCGGGCCGCACCGGTTCAAGGTCAGGCCGGTGGGCGGAGACGGTCGCATCGGCCCGGTTGCCAGCTCCAGATTCGTCGTCCTCGCCGGTCCCGCCAGATAGGCAGCGGCGGCCGGCGATAAATGCCCCTGCCGCGCTCCGTAGAGTGAGGCCGTGGCCAAGTCCGACCCCCCCGAGCTCTTCCTGATCGACGGCAACTCGCTGGCCTACAGGGCCTTCTTCGCCCTGCCCGAGTCGATCGCGACCGCCGACGGCCGGCCGACCAACGCGATCTACGGCCTCGCCTCGATGCTGGTCAAAATCATCGACGAGCACCACCCGGGCGGGGTCGTCGTCGCCTGGGACGCGGGGATGTCGGGGCGCGAGGTCACCTACGACCTCTACAAGGCCCAGCGCCCCTCGCGACCGGACCTGCTGCGCGAGCAGTGGCCGCACCTGATGCCGCTGGTCTCCGCCTTCGGCTACGAGAACGTCAAGGTCGAGGGCTACGAGGCCGACGACGTGATCGCCTCGCTCGCCCGTCGCGCCCGTGAGCAGGAGATCCCGGTAATGGTCGTCACCGGCGATCGCGACGCCTACCAACTGGTCGGTGACGGGATCCGCGTGATGAGCACTTCGCGGGGGATCACCGAGACCAAGATCTACGACAGCGAGGCGGTGCTCGAGCGCTACGGGGTTCCGCCGGAGCTGGTCACGGACATGATGGGCCTGCGCGGCGACACCTCCGACAACATCCCGGGCGTGCCGGGGATCGGCGAGAAAACGGCGGCGCAGCTGCTGCAGAAATTCGGCACGCTCGAGGACGTCCTCGCCAACGTCGACGAGGTCTCCGGCGCGAAACGCAAGCAGAACCTGATCGACCATGCCGACGACGCCCGCATGTCGAAGGGCCTGGCGACGCTTATCTACGACATCGAGACCGGCGTCGACCTGGCGGCGGCGATGGCGTCGGAGCCCGATCGCGGCGCGCTGCGCGAGTTCATGCGCGAGTTCGAGCTGCGCGCGGTCCTCGAGCGCCTCGAAGAGGCGCTGCCCGAGGGCGACGCGGTCCCCGGCCGCAGGGTCGAGACCGAGATCGAGGTCGAGGCGGTCGCCGGAGGCCTCGACGACATCGGGCCCGGACCGCTGGCCCTCGCCCTGGACGGCGACGAGTGGGCCGTGGCCGAAGCGGAGCGGACGGTGACCGGGAAGGTGACCCAGGACGAGCTCGCCGTCGCCCTCGCGGGCAGGTCGATCGCGGGGCACGACCTCAAGTCCCTCGGCGGCGGCAGGCACGGCCTGCTGGCGGCCGCGGCGCGCGAGGGCGCCGAGCTGGAGCTCGGCCACGACACCCTGCTCGCCGCCTATCTGCTCGAGCCCGAGCGCCGCACGTACGACCTGGTCGAGCTCGGCGCCGACGCCGGCATCGGGCTGGCCGAGGGCGCTGCGGCCGAGCGCGACGAGGAGGATCCGCAGCTGGCGCTCGGCGAGGAGGTCGAGGCCGGCCTCGAGCCGCCGCAGGAAGCACGTCTCGTCGCCGCCCTCGCCGAGGTTCAGCGAAAACGGATCGAGGAGCTCGGGCTGGAGCCGCTGCTGCGCGAGGTCGAGCTTCCCCTGGTCGAAGTGCTGGCCGCGATGGAGCGCGAGGGGCTGAAGCTCGACGCCGAGCGACTCGCCGAGGTCGGCGCCGGGTTCGGCGAGCGGATCGCCACCCTCGAGGCCGAGATCCACGAGTTGGCCGACGAGGAGTTCACGATCGGCAGCCCGAAACAGGTCGGCCAGATCCTCTTCGAGAAGCTCGGCCTGACCCACAAACGGCGCGGCAAAACCGGATTCTCGACCGACGCCCGGGTCCTGGCCCAGATCCGCGACGAGCACCCGATCGTCGAGAAGATCGAGGCCTGGCGGGAGTTGAGCAAGCTGAAGAGCACCTACCTCGACACCCTGCCCGACCTGATCGACCCCGACACCGGTCGTATCCACACAACCTTCAACCAGACCACCGCGGCGACCGGCCGCCTCTCGAGCACCAACCCCAACCTGCAGAACATCCCGATCCGGACCGAGATCGGCCGACCGGTGCGGGCCTGCTTCGTCGCCGAGCAGGGCTCGCGGCTGCTCTCCGCCGACTACAGCCAGGTCGAGCTGCGGGTGCTCGCCCAGGTCGCCGACGAGGGCGTGCTGAAAGAGATCTTCCGCGCCGGCGACGACGTCCACGCGGCGACCGCCGCCGAGGTCTTCAACGTCTCCCGTGAGGAGGTCGACGTCGGCCAGCGCTCGAAGGCGAAGATGGTCAACTTCGGCATCGTCTACGGGCTGACCGGGTTCGGCCTCGCCGATCGCCTCAACATTCCGCGCAAGGAGGGCGAGGAATTCGTCGCCCGCTACCTCGAGCGCTTCCCCGCGGTCAGCGCCTTCCGCGAAGAGGTGGTCGAGCGCGCCGCGGAGGAGGGCTTCGTGACCACCCTGATGGGCCGCAGGCGGGCGATTCCGGAGCTGCGCTCAGCCAATCCCAACACCCGCCGGCTGGGCGAGCGGCTGGCCGTCAACACGGTGATCCAGGGGACCGCGGCGGACATCATCAAGGTGGCGATGGTGCGCTGCCAGGACGCCCTGCGCGAGCGGGGTACGAAGACCCGCCTCGTCCTGCAGATCCATGACGAGCTGCTCTTCGAGGGACCGCCGGAGGAGATGGACGAGGCGACCGAGCTGGTGCGGCGCGCAATGTGTGGCGCCGCTCAGCTCGACCCGCCGCTCGAGGTCGATGTCGGCGTCGGCGAGGACTGGCTCAACGCCAAGTAGCCGGCGAGAACGCGAAAGGCGCGCCCGGCTGCGAGAGCCCAGGCGCGCCTTCCGGATCGGTCGGTTACGCGGCGGCTATTTGGTGCTCGAGCTCGACCGCTCGAGCTCGATCTCCTCGAAGGTCGCCTTGCCGTTGCGGAGCTCGAGCTCCGCCTCGTCGACGGTGGCGCCGACCACCAGCGCGTCCGGCGTGCAGTTGAACCCGTTGTCGCCGTGCGGGCCGCGGCCGTGGTCGCCGTGGTCGTCGTTGGCGTCGTGATTCGGCGGGTCGTCATTGCCTTCGCCGTGGTCGTCGTTCTGGTCGTGGTTCGGCGGGTCGTCATTGCCTTCGCCGTGATCGTCGTTTTCGTCGTGGCTCGGCGGGTCGTCGCTGACTTCGTCCCCGCTGCCGGGACCGGAGTTGTCGGAGCCGGAGTCGTCCCCGGACTCGTCCTCGCCGTGGCGGGAGGCGGAGGCGGTGGAGCCGCTCTCGTCGCCCGTGCTGTGGTGCTCCGTCTCGCACCTGATCCGCGTCCCGTCGGTGACGAGGCCGCTGACGGAGTCGCCCCCGAAGAGGGCGATCGTCAGTTTCCCGGTCGCCGGGTCGTAGGAGGTGATCGTGCCGGCGTTCTCGTCGCCGTCGAGGACCCCGTCGCCGTCAGAGTCACGGTCGCGAGGGTTGTCGCCTGCCCTGAACTCACCCCGGTTGCGGAGGTGATCGCGGTCCTGATCGCGAACCCCCTGCTTGACCGAGAGCGAGAGGCCGTGGGCCGTCTCCCATCGATCGGGGATCCTGTCGTGGTTGCGGTCCTTGGCGGCGGCGACGCTGGGCAGCGCCAGGATTGCCAGCGCGCCGAGGGCCGCCAGCAGCACGCCGAGCCGGGCTCGAATGCCGTGGCGACGTCTCATGATTCCTCCTTGGTTGCGGGGTGAATGTCCACTTCACCCGCTCAACCCGAGGCGACGCGGAAGATCACGGAACTTCTGTGATCCGCTCCCCGTCGTCTCCTGAGCCGGAGGTATTGGACCCCGAGGACGAGCCCTCGGTGGAGTCGCCGGAGCCGGAGCCCGACTCGCCGGAGCCGGAGTCGCCAGAGCCCGATCCGGGTCCGCCCGAGCCCGAGCTGCCGGTCGGGGGTGGCGGCGGGCCGCCGGGGCTGCCCGACTGGCCTTCGTCGCCGGATCCTCCTCCGCCCGAGCCCGATCCGCCGCCGGAGCCGGACCCGCTGTCGCCCGAACCCGAGCCGCCTCCGCCAGACCCAGACCCAGAGCCGGAGGTACCGCTGCCCGAGCCGCTCTCGCCCGAACCGGATCCATGACCGCCGGATCCGCTGCCGCTCGAGCCCGAGCCGCTCCCTCCGGAGCTCCCGGACCCGGAGGGACCGTCGCCGCCTCCGGACTTGCCCCGGCCGCCGGAGCCGCTGCCACTGCCGTCATCCGGACCGTTGAGGGCGCCGTGGCCGGAAGGGGCCTCATCGCCGTGGCCGCGACTCGGCCCCGGCCCGCCGCCGTGGTCGTCGCCCGGCTGGCTCTCCTGCGCATGGTGCCCGCCGGAGCGGTGGGCTCCGTCGTCAGCGAGGTCATCGCCGGAACTGACCGCGCCCCCGTGATCATCGCCGGAATCGCCCCGACCGCCGGCGGAGGCGGAAAAGTCCTCTCCCGTGGTCGAGCCGGACGCCGCCGATCGTCGGTCCGCCGGCGCCCCCGATCCGGAGCGCACGCTTGCCGCCGTCGCCTCGTCGGCGTGACGATGGGTGCTCTCCTTGATCGCCAGCCCGGTGCCGACCGAGCCGGCGAGGACCGCGGTGACAACGCCGACTTTGAGCGCCGTTCCGGCGCCCGCGCCGCCCGCCGCCAGCGCGGCGCCACCGGCGCCGGCCGCCACCCCGGCTTCGGCGCCCGGCTCGAGCAGCAGGCGCAGGATCGGCAGCGGGACCAGCATGCCGGCGCCGTCGCGGAGCGCCTGGCGGGCCCGGTAGATCGCCTGGCGGGCGCCGCCGCCGCTCATCCCCAGGGCAGCCGCGATCTCGTCATGGCCGAGGCCCTCCATCTCGCGCATCACGATCGCCGCGCGCTGCGGCTCGGGCAGGGCGCCCAGCCGCTCAAGCAGGTCGGCGATCTCCGCCCGCTTCTCGAATTCCTCGGCCGCGGAGTGCGAGCCGGCGCCTTCCAGCGCCTCGACCAGCTCGGCCGCCTCCGGCGGGCGGTCGCGGATGTCGTTCAGCGCCGTGTTGCGGACGATGCGGTAGAGCCACGGCCGCAGCTCGATCTCCTGCTCGCGGTTGCGGCGCAGGGCGAGCAGCGCCTTCGAGAAGGCGTCCTGGGTGACGTCCTCGGAGCGGGGGCCGACGATCGCCGCCGCGTAGCGGCCGAGCGCCTTGCCGTAGCGGCGGACGATCTCGTCGAAGGCCGACTCATAGCCTTCGCGGACGAGCGTGACCAGCCGTCGATCGGGCTGCGTGCGCAGGGCGGGGCCGAGCAGGAGCTTGGCGGCGAATCCCTCTGCGGGCGGCGGGTTCATTGCGGATTGATCGTTGTGGTTACTGATATGACAGCGGGAGCGGTGTCAAGGCAGGACGCCGCTCACTCATGCAACACGAGATACCGGCGAAGATCACACAGGGTTCAGGGGCGCCCCTTGGATAAGGGCGTCGCGCTCCTGCTCACCGCCTGCGCCGGCGGCCTGATCGCCCTGCAGGCGCCGATCAACGCCGGCCTCGGCAAGTCGACCGGCGGCCTTCCGGCGGCCTTCGTCTCCTTCGCGGTCGGCACCGTCGCCCTGCTCGCGATCGTCGTCCTCAGTGGCAAGTCAGGCGGCCTCAGCTCGACCTTCGACGTCAGCTGGTACTACCTGGTCGGCGGCCTGCTCGGCGCCCTCTACGTCACCAACGCCCTGATCGCCGTCTCCGCGATCGGCGCCGGCGGCGTCGCCGCGGCGACCGTCACCGGCCAGCTCACGGCATCGGTGGCGATCGACCGCCTAGGGCTGTTCGGCCTCGACCAGGTCCCGCTCAGCACCGAGCGCCTGGTCGGGATCGCGCTGCTGCTCGCCGGCACCGTTCTGATCATCCGCTGAAGAGCCGCCGCCCAGCGCCGGGCCGATCGTCGCCGGAGTCGCGATCCGCAGGTAGTGACCGAAGGACCAGTCGACGAAGCGCTTGTTGCCGCAGGCGCGGATCAGCGCTCGCTGCAGTCGGGCCGGGATCCGCGGCAGCAGCTTCTGCACACGCAGCATCCAGCGGAACTTGAGCTCGTGCGAGTCGTTGAACTCGGCGTAGCGGGCCGCCGCCTGGTCGCGGCTCTGGCCGCCGTCGACCACGGTGCGCAGCTCGCGGCCGAGGACGATGCCGAAGTAGAGCGCGGTCCTGATCCCCTCGGCGGTCAGCGGCAGGCAGTGGCCGGCGGAGTCGCCGGCGAAGAAGACGCCGCCGCCGGTAGCCGGTCGCAGCTTGTGCGGGATCCAGTTGCCCTGATACTCGTTGGGCTCCTTGCCGAGGTCCTCGGTCAGCATCACCGTCGTCTCCTTGACGTGGAAACGCGGGTCGAAGGAGCCGATCCCGATCCGCAGCTCGTCCTCGGCGGGGAACGACCAGCCGTAGCCGGCGGGCACGTAGCGGCGGTCGATCCAGATCTCGAGGTCGTCGCCGCTGCCGGCCGGGTGCACCTCGAGCCCGCGTGAGAGCGGCGCGTCGGGCGGCTGGTAGCCGTCGCCGGGGGCGAGCACGCGGCGCCAGCCGAGCGCGTCGACGACCAGCGGCGCGCTGAGGACGCCGCGATCGGTCTCGACCGCGATCGTGCCGTCGCCGGCGGTGGCACGGCCGTTGACCTTGGCGGTCTCGAAGGTCGCGTCGCAGTCGCTCCAGAGCAGCTCGCAGAGCTGGCGGTAGTCGAAGGTCGAGAAGGTCCAGGGCAGCTCGTAGCGAGAGGTGCCGTGCGGGGTGTGGATGACGAGCTCGCCGAAGCGCTGGCGCTCGGCGGCCATCAGCCCCGTCGCCCGCAGCCAGTCGGTGGGGATGCCGCAGGCCGAGGTCTGGCGCTCGCCGATCTCATAGCGGTCGACGACCATCACGTCGGCGCCGGAGCCCGCCAGCTCGCGGGCGACCGCGAGGCCGGCGAAGCTGGCGCCGCAGATGAGGACGTCATGACGTCCCTCCAACGGCGTCCGCTCATCGCCGCGCTTTGTCGCCCTGACCGGCATCCCCCTGAGGCTACCGTCGCCGCCTCTCCCGGGCCGAGTGCTGACTTATGGGCCTATGGGCGACGTCAACCCAAGAGCCCTTGCCCTCGTGGAGGACTGCACCCCCGGTACCCGGACGCAAGGTCGACGCCGCCCACCCCCGGACGCCGACCCTTGCGGTCCCTCCGGGACCCGCCGTCCCCGGACCCAAGGTCGACGCCGCCCACCCCCGGACGCGGGAGCCCCGCTCGCGAGGCCGCCGGTGATGATGGGCGCGAGCGGGGCGGGAGCAGAGGAGGTGGGTGAATGTTCTTTCTGCAATTATGGTCGGCCGTGTCCGCCACCGAGACAATCACGCCGCCCGTCGCGAACGGCAATGCCGTCGACGGATCCGGTGGTCTGCTGCTCGAAATCGACGGAAAAATCGTGCCGAACTACGCGGCGACGATGGTCTCATTCGACGAGGGCGACGTCGTCAACGGCAAGGTGGTCCGGATCGACAAGGACGAGGTCCTGGTCGACATCGGTTACAAGTCCGAGGGGGTAATCCCCTCCAACGAGCTCTCGATCCGCAAGTCGGTCGATCCGAGCGACGAGGTCGAGCTGGGCGAGGAAGTCGACGCCCTGGTCTTGACCAAAGAAGACGCCGAGGGGCGCCTGGTCCTTTCCAAGAAGCGCGCCCGCTTCGAGAAGGCCTGGCGCCGGATCGAGACCGCCGCCGAGTCCGGCGAACCGGTCGAAGGCGGTGTCATCGAGGTGGTCAAGGGCGGTCTCATCCTCGACCTCGGCGTGCGCGGCTTCCTGCCCGCCTCGCTGGTCGACATCCGCCGCGTCCACAACCTCGACGAGTTCATGGGCCAGACGCTCGAATGCAAAGTGATCGAGCTCAACCGCAGCCGCAACAACGTCGTCCTTTCGCGCCGCGCCGTGCTCGAGGAAGAGCGCAAGGAGGTCCGCGAGCAGATTCTCGACCGGCTCCAGCCCGGCCAGGTGGTCGAGGGCAAGATCTCCAACATCGTCGACTTCGGCGCCTTCGTCGACCTCGACGGCATCGACGGCCTGATCCACATCTCCGAGCTCTCCTGGAGCCACGTCAACCATCCTTCAGAGGTCGTCGCGATCGGCGACACCGTGCGGATCAAAGTCCTCGACATCGACCGCGATCGCCAGCGCATCTCGCTCGGCCTCAAGCAGACGCAGGAGGACCCCTGGCAGCGGGTCGTCAGCACGCACCGTCCCGGCGACGTGCTCGAGGGCACAGTGACCAAGGTGGTCGCCTTCGGCGCCTTCGTCGAGATCCTTCCCGGGGTCGAGGGCCTGGTCCACATCTCCGAGCTCGCCGACCACCATGTCGAGAGCCCCAGCGAGGTTGTCGAGCCCGGCGCCAAACTCAACGTCAAGATCCTCGAGATCGACGAGGAGCGCCGCCGCCTCTCGCTCAGCATCAAGCGGGTCGAGGGCCAGAACATGCCGATGGGCGACCTCGGAGCCCAGATCGCCGAAGCATCGGGCGAAACCGTCGAGGCCGCAGACGAGTCGGCCGCGGCCGAGCAGACCGAGGCCGAGCCTGCCGCCGAGACTGAGCCCGCCGCCGAGGCCGAGCCCGCCGCCGAGGCCGAGCCCGAGGCTGAGCCTGCCGCTGAGCCCGATGCCGAGGCCGAGCCCGCCGCCGAGCCCGATGCCGCCGCCGACCCCGAGCCCGAGCCCGATGGCGCTAGCGACGCAGTCGCGGAGCAGCCCGACGAGGGTAGCCAGGGCGATAGCGCATCTGCCGACGACAGCGGAAGCGAAGCTGAGCAGTCGTCGGATGATGATGGAGCTGAGCAGTCGTCGGATGATGGTGAGGAAGAGGCGGAAACCCCGGACGAGGACGACGGTGGTGAGGTTCAGGAGGGCGAGTCTGTAAGCGAGCGCCCTGACGCTCCGGATGACCTCGACGAGGCTTCCGGCGAGGACAACTCCGAGTCGTCGTAGCGCTTCGGTGTCCCGGCCGCTGACGATCGGCCTGACTGGCGGGATCGCGGCCGGCAAGTCCAGTGCCCTGGCCGCCTTCGAGCGACTCGGCGCGGCGACGATCTCGAGCGACGCGGTAGTTCACGAGCTGCTCGACTCCGAGCCACTGCTCGGCCGCCTGCGCGAGCGCTGGGGGGAGGAGGTGGCGCCGGAGGGGCGCGTCGATCGCGCCAAGATCGGCCAGGTCGTCTTCGCCGACCCCGAGCAGCTCTCCTGGCTCGAGGCGCAGGTGCACCCGCTGGTCGGCGAACGGATCGGCACCTGGCTGGCGCAGCTGCCGGAGACGACCGAGTTCGCCGTGGTCGAGGTGCCGCTGCTCTTCGAGTCGGAGATGGCCGGCGTCTTCGACACCAGCGTCGCGATCGTCACCGCCGACGAGCTGCGGCGGGCCCGCGCCGAGGCGCGCGGCCACGTCCTGGTCGAAGAGCGCGACGCGCGTCAGCTCTCGCAGGACGAGAAGGCGGGACGGGCCGAGCACGTGATCGCCAACGACGGCTCGCTCGACGATCTGGAGCTGGCCCTGTCCGCTCTCGTCGAGAAGCTGAGGGGATGACGAAGAGCCAGAGGCAAAGGCGCCGGCGCCGGATTCTCTTCGGCACGCTCGCGGGCCTGGCGATGATCGCCGCCCTCGTCCTCATCTTCCGCGGCATGGTCGACCACGCGATCCAGGAACTGACCCTGCCGCTCCAGCACGAGGACATCATCCGCGAGCAGGCTCGCGACAAGGGGGTCGACGCGGCGCTGATCGCCGCCGTGATCTACGCAGAGTCGCGCTTCCGGGACCAGGAATCCGACGCCGGCGCCCGCGGCCTGATGCAGATCACACCCGCATCGGCGAAGGAAATCGAGCGTCTCAGCGGCGGCACCACTTTCAGGCTCAAGGACCTCTCCGACCCCGAAATCAACATCCGCTACGGGACCTTCCTGCTCGGCGAACTACTCAACCGATATGAAGGCGACAAGGTCGCGGCGCTGGCCGCCTACAACGCCGGGCCGGGCAACGTTGAAGAGTGGGGTGGGAGCAATCTCAACCTGGACGACATCCAATTTCCGGAGACGCGCGCGTATGTTGAAGACGTGCTCGACAAGCAGGTCGAATATCGCAGGGAATACGCAGACGAGCTGGGCTACCGGTGAGTGAGGCGACGAAGCAGCCGCGGGCGGTGGCGCTGGCGATCGCCGTCGGCCTCGTTCTCGCCGATTCCTCGGTCGTCGTCCTCGCCCTGCCCGAGATCTACCGGCAGCTCGACACCAGCGTCGCCGCGGTCACCTGGGTCCTGATCTCCTTCAACCTGGTGATGGCGCTGGCCGCCGTGCCCGCGGCGCACCTGGCGCGCCGCATGGGCCCCGGCCGGGCGGCCGCGATCGGGCTCGCGATCTTCGCCGGGGCCAGCCTCGCCTGCGGGCTCTCGACCGAGCTCAGCACGCTGATCGCGGCCCGCTGCGTGCAGGCCGTCGGCGGCGCCCTCGCCGTCACCGCGGTGCTCGAGCTGCTGCCGGCGACGCTCGGCTCCGAGCGCCGCGCGACCGCGATCTGGGTCGCAGCCGGCGCCACCGGGGCCGCCCTCGGGCCGGCGGTCGGCGGCTTCCTCACCGAGCTCGTCTCCTGGCAGTCGATCTTCCTGATCCAGGTGCCGATCGCGCTGCTCGCCGCGGTGCCGATCCTCGCCGTCGCCCGCCACGAGGCGGCGACCGGAATCATCTCCTCTGAGCTGCGCCCCTCCGGCCGGCCTCATCTGCTCGCCAACCTCGCCCTGGCGCTGGTCGCGGCGGCAATCGCCGCCGCTCTCTTCCTGCTCGTCCTGCTGCTGATCGAAGGCTGGCGCCTCTCGCCGATCGGCGCCGCGATCGTCGTCACCGTGATGCCGGTCGCGGCCCTGCTCGGCGGCCGCCTCGGCCGCTCGGTGCCGAGCTCGAAGACGAGGGCGGCGGCCGGCGCGATCCTCGTCGCCGGCGGCCTCGGCGGCCTCGCCCTGCTGCCGCACGCCGCGGTGGTGCTGACGATTCCGCCGCAGATCCTGGTCGGACTCGGCCTCGCCCTGGTCCTCTCGGCGCTGACCGAGACGGCGCTCGCCGGCCGCTCGCCGCAGGCGATCCACGGCGGCTGGACGATCTCGGCCCGCCACGCCGGCGTCTGCATCGGCCTGCTGGCGCTGACCCCGATCTTCACCCATGACATCGCCCAGCAGCGCGACGACGCGATCAACGCCGGCACCGCGGTGGTCCTCGACGCGCACGGGGTCAGCCCGCTGGAAAAGCTCTCGCTCGCCTCCAAGATCAGCGATCGCCTCGACGAAGAGAAGGGCAAGGTCCCGACGATCGGCCCGGCCTTCGAACCGTTGCCCGAGGACCCCGCCGACCGCGAAGCCGTGGTCGACCTGCGCGAAGAACTGCAGGACCAGCTCGACCGCGGCGCGACCCATGCCTTCAGCCCCTCGTTCGGGTTGGCGGCGCTGCTGGCGCTGATCGCGCTGATCCCGATCGGCCTGGCGCGGGGACGGGAGATAGAGCTGTGAGGGGGGCGCGGAGATGATCGACAGGCGCGATCGCGGCAAGCTGCTGATCTTCGGCTCGGCGGCGGTCTCGCTGGTGCTCGTCCTCGCCTACCTGGCCGCGGGCGGCGCCAGCTACGCGCCGGCCAAGACCCAGGACCCCTGCAAGCCGCGCGAATGGCGCAACCCGCAGGGCCTGGAAGAAATCGCCGAACAGTTCTCGCTCTCCGCCCTCGACGGCGCCGCCTGCAAGCTCGGCGTCTCCCGCGAGACGCTGGCCCAGGCGCTGGCCAACGAAGCCTCGCGCGAAGCCTTCACCAAGAAGTACGGGATCGACGAAGCGGAGCTGGCGACGGCGATCCGCGCCGGCCTGCTGCGGGCCGTCAACGACGCCGAAAACGCCGGCGCCCTGAGCCCGCTGCTGGGCACGCCGCTGCGCAGCGCGCTGAAGTCGATCCCGCTCGACCAGGCGATCGAACTGGTCAAGGACGCGCGTTCGCTGCTCGGCAACGTGCAGGGCTTCCTCGGCCCGGCCGAAGGAATCATCGGGGCCGGCGAAGGACTGCTCGAACAGTTCCTGCCCTAGCGGCGCACGGCTACTTCTTGAAGCGGAAGGCGTGCGCCTTGGCGTCCCAGCGGATGCCGGTGCAGAGCTCCTCGGCGCTGGTCCCCAGCGCTCCGGCCAGCTTCATGATCGTGCCCAGCCGCGGCTCGCGGCCGCCGCGCTCGAGCAGCGAGATCTCGGTCCGGTGCAGCTCGCAGAGGAAGCCGAGCTCCTCCTGGGAGATCTCCTTCTTCTCGCGCGCCCGGCGCAGGTTGACGGCGAACCGTTGGCGTGGCTCCATACCCTGATACTCGGTCCCTGAAGACAGAGACTCTACAGACAAGAAGTTGCGGCGAGCCGGGGCGCGGCGCTAGTCGCGGGTGGCGCGCCAGACCCAGAGCATGCAGAGCGGCTGCAGCGGCAGGCGTGCCCAGAGCGCCCAGCGCGGCACCTTGTCGAGGTCGAGGCCGCGGACCTGCTCGGGGTTGAGCGCCATGTGGACGTTGGCGGGGAAGACGGCGAGGAGCAGGGCGAGCAGCCACCAGCGGGCGAAGCCGCGGCTGCGCGGGTGGGCGACGGCGACGCCGCCGACGATCTCGGCGACCCCGCTGAGCGCGACCGCCTCGCGGTGGCGGGGGAGGTAGGGGGGCATCATCGCTTCGTAGCTGCGCGGGATGAGGAAATGCAGGACCCCGGTGAAGCTGAAGAAGGCCGCCAGGCCCCTCTGCGAATGGCTCATCGCCGCCAGTCTCTCAACTGCGGCGTTCAAGTCGCCTCCCGGGCGGGCCGATAAATCGAGCAATGACGCTGACGCCGCCATTCGAAAAGCTCGTGATCCCGATCGTCGTCGGCACCCGGCCGGAGGCGATCAAGCTGGTGCCGATCATCCTCGCCCTGCGCGAGAGCGACCATTACGAGCCGATCGTCGTCTCCACCGGCCAGCACAACCGGATGGTCGACTACATCTTCGAGCTGGCCGAGATCAAGCCCGACGTCGTCCTCTGGGCCGGCTCGCGCCGCTCCAACCTGAATGAACGCGTCGCCACCGTGATGCGTCGCTTCGAAGACTTCTGCGCCGACCGCTTCGACGTCGACTTCGACGCCGCGCCGACGGTCGAGGACACCCTCAACGGCCGCCGCCCGGCCGCGGTCCTCGTCCACGGCGACACCAGCTCGGCGATGGCGGCGGCGCTCTCGGCCTTCCACCTGCGGATCCCGGTCGTCCACGTCGAGGCCGGCCTGCGGACCGGCGGCCTCAACCTGACCCCATTCCCGGAGGAGCTCAATCGGCAGGTGGTCTCGACGATCGCCGGCCTGCACTTCGCCCCGACCTCGGAGAACCTCGAGAACCTGGTCCGCGAGAACATCCCGGTCAGCCGCGTCTTCGTCACCGGCAACACCGGCATCGACGCCCTGCAGTGGGCCTCGAAGATCGACGTCAAGTTCGCCAACCCCGAGCTGCAGGCGCTGCATGACAGCGACTCGCGCGTGGTCGTCATCACCGCCCATCGCCGCGAGAACTGGGGTGACGGCCTGAGGGGGATCGCCGATGGCGTCAGCCGCCTCGCCGAGGCCAACCCCGAGGTCCACTTCGTCCTCCCGGTGCACCCCAACCCGGCCGTCGGCAAGGTTCTCACCGAACTGCTCAGCGGCCGCGACAACGTCCTCCTCACCGAGCCGCTCGGCTACGCGACCTTCTCCCGCCTGCTCGCCCGCGCGGACCTCGTGATCACCGACTCGGGCGGCGTCCAGGAAGAGGCGCCCTCGCTCAACAAGCCGGTGCTCGTCACCCGCGAGAGCACCGAGCGGACCGAGGGGATCGTCGCCGGCACGCTGCGCCTGGTCGGCGCCGACTCCGATCGGATCTTCCGCGAGGGGCAGCGCCTGCTCGACGACCCGCTCGCCTACGAGGAGATGGCGGGGGCCGAAAACCCCTACGGCGACGGCAGGGCGGCGCAGCGCATCGTCGCCGCGCTCGAGCACATCCTCCAGGGCGGCGACCCGCCGCTCCAGTTCGGCCCCGGCTACAGCCGCTCGGCGATCGCCGAGGCGGCCGGCTTCGAGCTCGCGCCCGGTGAGTTCGACGCCGCCCTGAAGGCCTCCAAGCACGATCTTCCGACCCCGCTCGGGCTCGAAGCGCTCGATCGCGAGTAGCCATGGCCTCGATCGCCCTTCCGTTCGAGGGGCTGCCGCCGGTCTGGACCGCGATCTTCTACGTCTGCTTCGCGGTGATCGTCGCGATGTGCGTCTGGACGGCGATCCTCTTCGTCCGCGGCCGGCGCGCAGTCGGCAGGCCGCCGCCCGTCCCAGCCGACGGCGCCGACGGCTTCACCTGGGTCTTCCTCGTCCC
This sequence comes from uncultured Solirubrobacterales bacterium, assembly GCA_963836415.1. Lineage (GTDB taxonomy): Bacteria > Actinomycetota > Thermoleophilia > Solirubrobacterales > 70-9 > VRUE01. The sequence continues at coordinate 538,734 of CAWIJE010000002.1, read as the reverse complement.
CGCCCTCAACGAGGAGGTGACGATCCGCGACAGTGTCGACCGGCTGCTCTCGCTCGAGCTCGCCAGGCGCCGGGTGCTGGTGATCGACGACGCCTCCGACGACGGCACCGCCGAGGTCCTGGCCTCGATCGAGCACCCCGACCTCTTCGTCCTGCGCCGCCGGCCCCCCGAGGCCCAGAAGGGCAAGGCCGCCGCCCTCAACCACGCCTACCAGTCGCTGCGCGAGATGCCCGGCCGCGATCGCACGATCGTCGTCATCGTCGACGCCGACGGCCGCCTGCGGCCCGACGCGCCCGCCTTCGCCGCCGGCCACTTCGAAGACCCGCTGGTCGGCGGCGTGCAGTCGCTGGTCAGGATCTACAACCGCGACCACCTGCTGACCTGGTTCCAGGACGTCGAGTTCTCGGTCTACGGCTACCTGTTCCAGGCGGGCAGGGACGACTGGGGGACGGCGGGCATGGGCGGCAACGGCCAGTTCAACCGGCTCAGCGCCCTCGACGACATCGCCGACGGGGTCGGCCCCTGGAAGGACCGCCTGACCGAGGACCAGGACCTCGGCCTGCGCCTGATCGAGCGCGGCTGGAAGGGCCGTCAGGAGCTGCGGGCGGCGGTCGACCAGCAGGGCCTGACCAAGCCGGGCCGCCTCCTGCACCAGCGCACCCGCTGGTCGCAGGGGAACCTGCAGGCGATGGGCCTCGCCGGCAGCCTGCTGCGGGCCCCTTTCCCTTTCGGCGCCCGGCTCGAGATGCTGCTCTACCTCTTCATGCCGGTCTGGCAGGGCGTGGTCGGCGTCGGCCTGATCTCGGCCGTGATCCTCTGGCTGACCGGGACCGCGGCGATCTGGGCCGGTGGCCCGACCTGGCAGCTCGGCTTCTTCTACCTGCTCGCCTTCGGCGGCAGCATCCTCGGCTGCGTCGCCAGCCGCTGCCGCGAGGGCAAGCGCGGCTACCTGACCGGCTTCCTGATCGCCCAGGTCTACGCGCCCTACACCTGGTTCCTCTGGCCGGTCCTGGTGCGCTCGACGATCCGCCAGCTGCGCGCCCGCGACGACTGGGCGAAGACCGAGCGCGAACCGCTAGAGGCCGCCGGCGGGGATCAGCGCCCCCATTTGGTCTAGGATCATCGCGCCCCGTCGTGGGGCGCCCATGCGAAAGCTCTCGATCTCCATCGTCCTCGTCCTCGGGCTCGCTCTGTTCGCGCTCGGCTGCGGCAGCAACTCCGACGACGACACCGGCAGCACGGTCGCCGGCACCGCCAACTGCAAGCCGGGCCGGCTGGAGACGACCAGCGACGGGATCCTCACCGTCGCCACCGACGAACCGGCCTACCCGCCGTACTTCATCGACAACGACCCGAGCAACGGCAAGGGCTTCGAGAGCGCCGTCGCCTTCGCGATCGCCAAGCAGCTCGGCTACGACAAGGCGAAGGTCAAGTGGACGGTCGAGCCGTTCAACTCGTCCTTCGCGCCGGGCCCGAAAGACTTCGACTTCGACCTCAACCAGATCTCGATCACGCCGGCCCGCGAAAAAGCCGTCGACTTCTCGACCCCGTACTACACGGCCAATCAGGCGGTCGTCGCGCTGAAGGACTCCGAGGCGGCCAAAGCGACCTCGATCGAGGAGCTGAAGGACACCAAGATCGGCGTCCAGATCGGCACCACGAGCCTGCAGGCGGTCGAAGAAGTGATCGATCCGAGCAGCGAAACGCAGGTCTTCAACAACTCCAACGACGTCGTCACCGCGCTCAAGAACGAACAGGTTGAAGCGGTCGTCGTCGACGTTCCGACCGCGCTCTACCTGACCGCGGCCCAGGTCGAAGACGCCGGCATCGTCGGCCAGTTCTCGGCTCCCGGCGGCGACCAGTGGGGCGCTCTGCTGGCCAAGGGCTCGTCGCTCACGCCCTGCGTCGATCAGGCGATCGAAAAGATGGAAAGCTCCGGCGAACTGGCCAAGCTCAACAAGCAGTGGATGAGCAAGGCCGCCGGCGCCCCCGAACTGCACTGACCTGACCGCATCCGCCGCCATCGCCGACCGCCGCCTCGAGCGCGAGGCGGCGAAACGGCGCAAGGCTCGCCGCGGCCAGGCGATCGCCGCCCTCTCGACCCTGGTCGTGATCGGCGGCCTGGCGACCTGGATCCTGACCAGCCCCGGCTGGCCGGACGTGAAGGAATACTTCTTCAACGCCGAGATCTTCGGCGAAACCTTCCCGAAGGTGCTCAAGGGCTTCTGGGTCGACATCAAGCTGATGGTGATCGTCGAGATCGCGGTCCTGATCGTCGGCCTGGCGATCGCCCTGATCAGGACCAGCAAGGCGGCGGCGCTGTTCCCGGTCCGCATGCTCGGCACCGTCTACGTCGACCTCTTCCGCGGGGTGCCGACGATCCTGCTCGTCTACATCGTCGGCGTCGGCATCCCGGCGCTGCGGCTCAGCGGGCTGCCGACCAACGTCGTAGTGCTCGGCGGCATCGCCCTCGGCCTCTCCTACAGCGCCTACGTCGCCGAGGTCTACCGGGCGGGGATCCGCTCGGTCCACCGCAGCCAGCGCGACGCGGCGCTCGCCGTCGGCCTGACCGAGGGGCAGGCGCTGCGCCACGTGATCCTGCCGCAGGCGGTGCGCCGGGTGGCGCCGCCGCTGCTCAACGACTTCGTCGCCCTGCAGAAGGACGTCGCCCTGGTCTCGATCCTCGGGCCGCAGGAGGCCTTCCGCATCGCCCAGATCCAGGAGGGCTACCTGTTCAACGCGACGCCGCTGATCGCCGCCGCGCTGCTCTACCTGGCGATCACGGTGCCGCTGGCGCGGATCGTCGACCGCATGGGCGGCCCCGAGGGGGCGGTGCGATGAGCCAGCCGAGGCGCCCGGCGGTCGACATGGGCCCGGTGCCGAAATCGACTCCGGTCCTCGAGGCCAAGGGCGTGACCAAGGCGTTCGGCGAGCGCGAGGTGCTGAAGGGGATCGACCTCGAAGTCCGCGAGCACCAGGCGGTGGCGCTGATCGGCGCCTCGGGCTCCGGCAAGTCGACGCTGCTGCGCTGCATCGACCTGCTCGAGGAGATCGGCGACGGCGACGTCCTGCTCGACGGTGAGGTGATCACCGACCCCTCGGTCGACCCGGTCGCCGTGCGGCGCAGGCTCGGTGTCGTCTTCCAGGCCTACAACCTCTTCCCGCACCTGACCGCGCTCGAGAACGTGATCCTCGGCGAGCGCCGTGCCCACGGGACCGCGAAGGCAGCGGCCGAGAGCCATGGCCGCGAACTGCTCGCCCGCTTCGGGCTCGAGGGGCGCGAGGACGACAAGCCCGACAACCTCTCGGGGGGACAGCAGCAGCGGGTCGCGATCGCCCGCGCCTTCGCCGGGCAGCCACGGGCGCTGCTCCTCGACGAGGTGACCAGCGCCCTCGACCCGGAGCTGATCGGCGAGGTCCTCGAGGCGATCCGCGACCTCAAAGAAGAGGGGATGACGATGGTGATCGCCACCCACGAGATGGTCTTCGCCCGCGATGTCGCCGACTTCGTCGCCTTCCTGCACGAGGGGACGATCGTCGAGTACGGCACCCCCGAGGAAGTCCTGGTCGAGCCCGAACGGCCGGAGACCCGCCGCTTCCTCAGCCGCCTGCTCGAGGCCGGCCGCGCCTGAGCCGTCCCTTTCGCCCGGTCCCCCGCCGCCGCTATCTTGGATGGCCGTGCCCGAATTCGAGCTCAACCCCGCCTACACCCCCACCGCCGACCAGCCGAAGGCCGTCGCCGGCCTGGCCGAAGGCCTGGCGCAGGGCGAACGGTTCCAGACCCTGCTCGGCGCCACGGGCACCGGCAAGACCTTCACGATGGCGGCGACGATCGCCGAGGTCCAGCGCCCCTCGCTGGTCATCGCCCACAACAAGACCCTCGCCGCCCAGCTCTGCAACGAGTTCCGCGAGTTCTTCCCCGAGAACTCGGTCGAGTACTTCGTCTCCTACTACGACTACTACCAGCCCGAGGCCTACGTCCCGGCCCAGGACCTCTACATCGAGAAGGACTCCTCGATCAACGACGAGATCGACCGCCTGCGCCACGCGGCGACGGCCTCGCTCTTCGCCCGCCGTGACGTGATCATCGTCGCCTCGGTCTCCTGCATCTACGGGATCGGCTCGCCGCAGGTCTACAACGAAAAAATGCAGCTCTTCAAGGTCGGCGGCGAGATCGACCGCGACGAGGTCCTGCGCAAGCTGGTCAAGATGCAGTACCAGCGCAATGACGCGGTGCTCGGCCGCGGCACCTTCCGGGTCCGCGGCGAGGTGCTCGAGATCATGCCCTCCTACGCCGAGTCGGCCTACCGGATCTCGCTCTTCGGCGATGAGATCGAGGGGATCCAGCACTTCGACGCGCTGACCGGCGAGATCCTCGACACGATCGACCACGTCTCGGTCTGGCCGGCCTCGCACTACGTCACCCGCGACGAGACGGTCGATCGCGCGGTCGAGGAGATCCGCGCCGAACTGGAATCGCGCACGGCGGAGCTCGAGGCCGAGGGCAAGCAGCTCGAGGCTCACCGCCTGCGCCAGCGCACCGCCTACGACCTCGAGATGATCAAGGAGATCGGCTTCACCTCGGGGATCGAGAACTACTCGCGGATCCTCGACGGGCGGCCGCCCGGCAGCCCGCCGCACACGCTGATCGACTACTTCCCCGACGACTTCGTCGTCTTCGTCGACGAGTCCCATCAGACGATCCCGCAGATCGGCGGCATGTACGAGGGCGACCGCTCGCGCAAGAGCACCCTGGTCGACTACGGCTTCCGGCTGCCGTCGGCGATCGACAACCGGCCGCTGAAGTTCGACGAGTTCCTCGAACGGGTGCCGCAGCTGGTCATGGTCTCGGCGACGCCGGGCCCCTTCGAGAAAGCCGAGGCGACGCGGACGGTTGAGCAGATCGTGCGGCCGACGGGAATCATCGACCCTGAGATCGACGTGCGCGAGACGCGTAACCAGATCGACGACCTGATGAACGAGATCAAAAAGCGGACCGAGTCCGGCGACCGCACCCTGGTCACGACGCTGACCAAGAAGATGGCCGAGGACCTGACCAACTACCTGCTCGAGTACGGGGTCAAGGTCCGCTACCTGCACTCGGAGGTCGACACGCTCGAACGGATCCAGATCGTCCGTGACCTGCGGCTCGGCGAGTACGACGTCCTGGTCGGGGTCAACCTGCTGCGCGAGGGCCTCGACCTGCCGGAGGTCTCGCTGGTCGCGATCCTCGACGCCGACAAGGAGGGCTTCCTGCGTGGTGAGACCAGCCTGGTGCAGACGATCGGCCGCGCCGCCCGCAACGTCGACGGGCGAGTGCTGATGTACGCCGACAAGGAGACCGACGCGATGCGCGCGGCGATGCGCGAGACCGACCGCAGGCGCGCGATCCAGCTCGCCTACAACGAGGAGCACGGGATCACGCCGGCGACGGTGCGCAAGGGCATCTCGGAGATGTCCGAGTTCCTTGCGATGGAGGACCGGGCGCCGCACAAGCGGCGCACCAAGCGCACCGCCGACTTCGCCGACCCCGAGGAGCTGGAGCGGACGATCGTCTCGATCGAGGAGGAGATGCTGGCCGCGGCCGACGACCTGCGCTTCGAGGAGGCGGGCCGCCTGCGGGACGAGCTCAAGGAGCTGCGCCGCGACCTCGACGGGATGCGCGCCGGGACCTGAGCCCCGAATCACATCAAGTTCGCCAGGCATCGCCTGGCGAACTTGATGTGATTCGCCTGGCTAGGCCTGGTCGACGAAGCGCAGGACGGCGAGCACGCGGCGGTGGTCCTCGCTCGAGGCGGGCAGCTCGAGCTTCGAGAAGATCGCGGTCACGTGCTTCTCGACTGCGCGGTCGGTGACGACGAGCTCGGCGGCGATCGCCGCGTTCGAGCGGCCCTCGGCCATCAGTCCGAGCACCTCGCTCTCACGCGGGGTCAGCGCCTCGAGCGGGTCCTGCCGGCGGCTTCGGCCGAGCATCTGGGAGACGACCTCGGGGTCGAGGGCCGAGCCGCCGGCGCCGACCCGGCGCACGGCCTCGGTCAGCGTCCCGATGTCCGCCACCCGGTCCTTGAGCAGGTAGCCGAGCCCCTCGGCGCTCTCGGCGAGCAGGTCGCGGGCGTAGGCGACCTCGACGTACTGGGAGAGCACGAGGACGCCCGTCTCGGGCATCTCGGCCCGGATCTCCTTGGCGGCGCGCAGGCCCTCGTCGGTGTGGGTCGGCGGCATGCGGACGTCGACGATCGCGACGTCGGGCTTGTGGGCGCGGACCTTGCGCAGCAGCTCCTCGCCGTCGCCCGCCTGGCCGACGACCTCAAGGCCTGCCTCTTCGAGCAGGCGGACGACCCCTTCGCGCAGCAGGGTCGAGTCGTCGGCGACTACTACTCGCATGGGATCCTCGCCCGGACCGTCGTGCCCTCGCCGAGCGGGCTGCTGACGACCAGCCCGCCCTCGAGCGCGGCGAGCCGGTCGGAGAGCCCGCGCAGGCCGCTGCCCGCGCCGGGATCGGCGCCGCCGACGCCGTCGTCGCTGACCTCGACCTCGACCTCGCCGTTCTCGCGGGCGACGCGGACGGTCGCGGCGCTCGCCTCGGCGTAGCGGGCGACGTTGGTCAGCGCCTCCGCGATCACGAAGTAGGTCGCCGACTCGACCGCGGCGGGCAGCCGCTGCGCGGGCGTCTCCAGCACCTCGACCGGGACCGGCGAGCGTTCGGCGAGGCCGCCGAGCGCCGCCTCGAGGCCGTGGTCGCTGAGCACCGCCGGATGGATTCCGCGGGCCAGCTCGCGCAGCTCCTTGGTCGCCTCGGCGAGCTCGTCCATCGCCTCCTCGAGCAGGCTCGCCGCCTCCTCCGGGTCGGTCTCGATCTTGCCGTGGACGAGGCGCAGGCTCATCGTCAGCGCGACGAGGCGCTGCTGGGCGCCGTCGTGGAGGTTGCGCTCTACTTTGCGGCGCTCTTCGTAGCCCGCCTCGACGATCCGGGTGCGGGAGGCGCGCAGCTCGGCCACCTTCGCCTCGAGCTCGGCGTTGAGCTGGGCGTTCTCGACGCTCAGCTCGGAGCTCAGCTCCTCGGCACGGCCGATCCGCGAGCGCAGCAGGCCGAGCAGGAAGCCGAAGGGGAGGCAGGCGAAGACCGCGATCGCGCCGACGTAGGCGATGTCTTCGGCCTGGTTGGCGCCGGCGACCTCACTGAGGATCAGCTGCGCCATCAGGATCAGGAAGGCGAGGCCGCCGGTCGCGACGACCGGGGTGAGGACGCGCCGTTCGCCGGGCGAGCTGCGCCGCCAGCGGCGGAAGACGATGACGACGGTGGCGATGATCGCGAACAGGGCGACCGCGAGCTGCACGGCGCTGGTCGCGTTGGCGATCCCTTCGTGGCCTGAGATCAGGAGCGGGTTTTCCGGGCAGTTGGAGCAGTCGCTCTGCTTGGTCGGGTCGATGAAGAAACCCCAGAGCAGCTGCAGCACCGTCGTCGAGAGGTAGGCGGCGGCGACGACCAGGCGCTCGAAGCGGGAGCTGAGCCGGCCGCTGGGGAAGCTGACCAGGAGGTGGACGAGGATGCCGTAGGGGAGGGGGGTGCCGATCACCCCGATCGCGAACAGCGCCGGCACGCTCGACGACTGCAGCGCCGCCAGGAACCAGGTGAAGCCGATCGCCGTCATCAGCGGCCCGACCCTGTTGCCCGGCCGTCGATCCCAGGCGTAGAGGCCGGTGCCGACGAAGCCCCAGCCGGCGGTCAGGATCAGCGCCACCTCGAGCCCGCGCGGGCTGCTGTGGTCGCTGCTCAGGATCAGGGCCGTGGCGCCCGCACCGATCGCGAAGGCGAGGATCGCGAGCGCGACCAGCGATCGCCGCAGGCCGCTCATCTCGACCAGGCCCGCGATCGCCTCGCCACTGAGCTCGCCCTTGGTGACGAAGCCGCGGGCCGGGCTGGCCGCGATCTCGGCGCCGAAGTCGGAGCTCTCACGGGTCGAGGTGAGGACGATCGCGCGCCGTCTCGCCGGCGGCGGCGAGGCGCTCGGCGACCTCGAAGCCGTCGATGTCCGGGAGCTGCACGTCGAGCAGGACGAGGTCCGGCTTCAGCTCCTCGGCGGCGGCGAGCGCCCGCTCGCCATCCTCGGCTTCGCCGACCACCGTGTAGCCGTAGGCCTCGAGCATGCGGCGGGCGCTGAGCCGGAAGCTGGGGTGGTCGTCGACGATCAGCACCGAGGTGGGCATCGGCACGATTGTCCTGCATAGGCGGGGGTCCGGGGGTACGGCTACCCCCACCATCGGCGGTGGCAGGCCGCACCGGCGGACGCCTGGCAGCCGCATTGGAACGGGCCCCGCCCGTTGGGAGCCTGGCTGCGTCCAGTCCACCCTCCGAAAGGAACTCGATGCAACCCAGGACGAACATCGCAGCCCGCGCCGCTCGTTGGAGCGCGACACATCGCAAGGCGGCCATCTTCGGATGGCTCGCCTTCGTCATCGCCTCGATCGTGATCGGCGGCGCCGTCGGCCAGAAGACCCTGACCGACGCCGAAGCCGTGACCGGCGAGTCCGGCCGCGCCGAGCTCGCCCTCGAACGGGCGAAGCTCAACCCCAACGAAGAGATGGTCCTTGTCCAGAGCGAGGACCTGACCGCCGCCGACCCCGAATTCGAGGCGGCGGTGGCGGAAGCCACCAGCCGCCTCGACCGCGTCGGCTCGGTGACGGCGATCAGCTCGCCGGCCGAAGGCGGTGGCCAGGTCTCCGACGACGGCCACTCCGCCCTGGTCGAATTCCAGGTCAAGGGCGACAAGGAAGAAGCGGAAGAAAGGGTGGACGCCAGTCTCGCCGCGACCGCGGCGACCCAGCGCAGCCACCCCGACCTGCGGGTCGAGCAGTTCGGCGGCGCCAGCGCCAGCAAGGCGCTGGAAGCGGTCTTCGAAGAAGACCTGGGCAAGGCGGAGACGACCTCGCTGCCGATCACACTGTTGATCCTGCTGCTCGTCTTCGGTGCCCTGGTCGCGGCCCTGGTGCCGCTGCTGATCGCCTTCTCGGCGGTCGCGGCGACGATCGGACTGCTCGGGGTGATCAGCCAGCTGGTGCCGATGGACGCCAACGTCTCGTCGGTAGTCGTCCTCGTCGGCCTCGCCGTCGGGGTCGACTACTCGCTGTTCTACCTGCGCCGCGAGCGTGAGGAGCGCAAGGCGGGTCGCACGGCCTCGGCCTCGTTGCTGGCCGCGGCGGCGACCTCGGGCCGAGCGGTCCTGGTCTCGGGCCTGACCGTGATCACGGCGATGGCCGGGATGCTGATCAGCGGCGACCCGACCTTCATCTCGTTCGCGGTCGGCACGATGACCGTCGTCGCGGTGGCGATGTTCGCCTCGCTGACGGTGCTGCCGGCGGTGCTCTCGAAGCTCGGCGACAGGGTCGAGCGCGGTCGCATCCCGTTCCTGGCCCGGATCCGCGCCCGCCGCGACGGGCAGCTCGGCCTGGGCCGGCGTGATCGATCGCGTCATGCGTCGCCCGGTCGTCTCGATCGTCGCCGCGACCGCGGTGCTGGTCGCCCTGGCCGTGCCGGCCCTCGGCCTCAACACGGTCGTCAGCGGTCCCGACGACCTGCCCCGTGACATCCCGGTGGTGCAGACCTACGACCACCTGACCGCGGCCTTCCCCGGCGAAGGCGCCGGGCGCCCGGGTCGTCGTCGAGGCCGACGACGTAGCGAGCGGCCAGGTCGCCGCCGCGATCGACGAGCTCGGCGAGCGGGCCGAATCGTCGGGAGTCGCGGCGAGCAGTGTCAGCGTCGAAGAAGAGCGCCGACCACAGAGTCGCTGCGATCGACATCCCGACCGCCGGCAGCGGCAGCGATGCCGCGGCGACGAGGGCGATGGAGCGGATCCGCGATCAGCTCGTGCCCTCGGCCTTCGCCGGAGTCTCCGGCGCCGAGGTCAACGTCACAGGGGAAGCCGCCCAGTCGAAGGATTTCAGCGAGCTGTTGGCACAGCGCCTGCCGCTCGTCTTCGCCTTCGTCCTCGGCCTGGCGTTCCTGCTGTTGCTGGTCACGTTCCGATCGATCGTGGTGCCGATCAAGGCGATCGTGCTCAACCTGCTCTCGGTCGGGGCCGCGTACGGAGTGTTGGTCCTGGTCTTCCAGGACGGGCTCGGGGAGTCGCTGCTCGGCTTCCACTCGAACGGCGGCGTCAGCTCCTGGCTGCCGATGTTCCTGTTCGTGATCCTGTTCGGGCTCTCGATGGACTACCACGTGCTGATCCTCAGCCGGGTCCGCGAGGGGGTCGACCGGGGCATGAGCACCGACGAGGCGGTCCGCAGCGGGATCATGGCCACGGCGGGCACGGTGACCAGCGCGGCGATCGTGATGGTCGCGGTCTTCTCCGTGTTCGCGACGCTGAGCATCATCGACATGAAGGAGATGGGCGTCGGCCTCGCCGTCGCGGTCCTGATCGACGCGACGATCGTGCGGGCGATCCTGCTCCCGGCGGCGATGAAGCTGCTCGGCGAGCGCAACTGGTACCTGCCCTCGGCGCTCGGTTGGCTGCCCGCAGCCGCGCGCAGCGAGGCGGAGGTGGAGCCGGCCAGAGCGTAGGCCCACCACCCGATTCACGGGAAACGGGCGTCGCGGCTTCTGCCGCGGCGCCCGTTCTTGCGTCGGCGCCCGCGATGCCGGTGACCACCTCTCTCTAACCTGCGGTCGATGGCCTTGGACGTGACCGAAGAGAGCTTCGAGCGCGACGTCGTCGAGCTTTCGCGCGAGACGCCGGTCGTCGTCGACTTCTGGGCGGAGTGGTGCGGCCCCTGTCGCACCCTGGGGCCGGCCCTCGAGGCAGCCGAGGCGAGCCGCGGCGGGCAGGTCCGGCTGGCCAAGGTCGACGTCGACTCCAACCAGGCCCTTGCCGGGCGCTTCGGCGTCCAGGGGATCCCGGCGGTCAAGGCCTTCCGCGACGGCGCGGTGGTCGACGAGTTCACCGGCGCCGTGCCGAAAGCCCAGGTCGAGGCCTTCTTCGACTCGCTGGTCCCCTCCCGTGCCGACGAGCTGCTCGCGAAGGGCGACGAGCTCTCGCTGCGCGAGGCGGCGGAGCTCGAGCCGCGCCGGGCGGACATCGCCGTGCGCCTCGCCCGCGCCCGGCTCGAGCGCGGCGCCGCCGCCGAGGCGCTGCAGGCGGTCGAGGGCTTCGAGGGCGATTTCGGCGCCGAGGGCATCGCCGCCCGCCTGCGCCTCGCCGAGGAGGGCGTCGCCGAGGAGGCCTTCGCCGCCCTCGATCGGGGCGATCGCGAGGCCGCCCTCGACGCGCTCCTCGACGAGCTGGGGGAGACGACGGGCGAGCAGGCCGAGCGCCGCGAGCTGCTGCGCAAGGCGATCGTCGGCATCCTCAGCGACGACCCCGCCGATCCGGCGGCGCCCGGCTATCGCCGCCGGCTCGCATCGGCCCTTCGCTACTGAAACCCCGAGGGGAACGTCTGTTCGCCTGGGTAGACTGAATACGAGTGGCAGCTTCTGAGCGAATCGTCATTTCAGGCGCCCGTGAGCACAACCTCAAGGACGTCGACCTCGAGCTGCCCCGCGACGCGCTGATCGTGATCACCGGGCTCTCCGGCTCGGGCAAGTCGAGCCTCGCCTTCGACACGATCTACGCCGAGGGCCAGCGCCGCTACGTCGAGTCGCTCTCCGCCTACGCGCGCCAGTTCCTCGGCCTGATGGAGAAGCCCGACGTCGACTCGATCGAGGGCCTCTCGCCGGCGATCTCGATCGACCAGAAGACGACCTCGCGCAACCCGCGCTCGACGGTCGGCACGGTGACCGAGATCTACGACTACCTGCGCCTGCTCTGGGCCCGGATCGGCGTGCCGCACTGCCCGACCTGCGGCGAGCAGATCACCGGCCAGACGCAGGAGCAGATCGTCGACCGGCTGATGACGATCGAGGACGGCGACCAAATTCATGGTGATGGCGCCGATCGTCCGCGGCCGCAAAGGCGAGTACGGGAAATTGCTCGAGCAGATGCGGCTCGAGGGGTACTCGAGGGTCCTGATCGACGGCGAGCTGCGCCGGCTCGACGAGGAGATAGTCCTCGACAAGAAGTACAAACACGACATCGCTGTCGTCGTCGACCGGCTGGTGATGAAAGCGGACCTGAGACGGCGGCTCTCCGAGTCGGTCGAGGCGGCCGCGGGGCTCGCCGCCGGCCTCGTCGAAATCGACCTCGTCGACGGCGAGACCCTCGTCTTCTCGGAGAAATTCGCCTGCCTGCAGTGCGGCACCTCGATCCCCGAGCTGGAGCCGCGGATCTTCTCCTTCAACTCTCCGCACGGGGCCTGTGAGCGCTGTCACGGCCTCGGCTTCCAGAAAGTCATCGATCCCGAGCTGGTCGTGCCCGACCCGACCCTGTCGCTGGCGGAGGGCGCGCTGCAGCCCTGGAACCGGGGGGTCACCGCCTACTGGCGGCGGCTGATCGCCGCCGTCGCCGAGCAGAACGGGATCGACGTCGACAAGCCCTGGTCGAAGCTGAAGAAGGCCGAGCGCGAGATCTTCCTCGACGGCACCGGCGGCGAACGCCACCAGGTGACCTACACCAACCGCTTTGGCCGCCGCCGCTCCTACAAGGTCCGTTTCGAGGGAATCCTCAACCAGCTGCAGCGCCGCTACGAGGAGACCGACTCGGAGACCAACCGCGAGCGGATCGAGGGCTACATGGCCGAGCAACCCTGCCCCGACTGCGGCGGCGCCAGGCTGCGGCCGGAGAGCCTCTCGGTAAAAGTCGGCGGTATCAGCATCGCCGATTACAGCGCCAAATCGGCGCGGGCGGCCCGCGAGTGGATCGAGGCGCTGGAGATGACCGAGACCGAGAAGGCGATCGCCCGCCTGATCGTGCGTGAGATCGACGAACGGCTCGCCTTCCTCGACAACGTCGGCATCGGCTACCTCTCGCTCGAGCGCTCGGCGCGCTCGCTCTCCGGCGGCGAGGCCCAGCGGATCCGGCTCGCGACCCAGATCGGCTCGAGCCTGGTCGGCGTCATGTACGTCCTCGACGAGCCCTCGATCGGGCTTCACCAGCGCGACAACGAGAAGCTGATCGCCACCCTCGACCGGCTGCGCGACCTCGGCAACACGGTGATCGTCGTCGAGCACGACGAGGGCACGATGATGGCCGCCGACCACCTCGTCGACCTCGGCCCCGGCGCCGGCGAGCACGGCGGCCACGTGATCGCCGCGGGCACCCCGCAGCAGGTCGCCGCCGACTCCGCCTCGCTGACCGGCCAGTACCTGTCTGGCAAGCGCCGGATCGAGGTGCCGGCCAAGCGCCGCAAGCCGAGCGGCGCTCTCGCGGTGCGTAACGCCCGCGAACACAACCTGAAGGGGATCGACGTCGCCGTGCCGCTCGGCGTCTTCTGCTGCGTGACCGGCGTCTCCGGCTCGGGCAAGTCGACGCTGATCAACGAGACCCTGCACCACGCCGTCGCCAACCGGCTGCACCAGGCGAAACTGCGGCCCGGGGCCCATGACGGCGTCGACGGCCTCGCCCAGATCGACAAGATCATCAACATCGACCAGTCGCCGATCGGCCGCACGCCGCGCTCCAACCCGGCCACCTACACGAACGTCTTCGACCACATCCGCCAGCTCTTCGCGCAGACCCAGGAGTCACGGGCGCGCGGCTACAAGCCCGGCCGCTTCAGCTTCAACGTCAAGGGCGGCCGCTGCGAGGTCTGCCGTGGCGACGGCCAGATCAAGATCGAGATGCACTTCCTGCCGGATGTCTACGTGCCCTGCGAGCAGTGCCACGGCAAGCGCTACAACCGCGAGACGCTCGAGGTCCGCTTCAAGGGCAAGTCGATCGCCGACGTGCTCGAGATGTCGGTCGAGGACGCGGTCGAGTTTTTCGAGAACGTGCCGAAGATCGCCCGCCGCCTCCGCACCCTGCACGACGTCGGCCTCGGCTACGTCCGCCTCGGCCAGCCGGCGACGACGCTCTCCGGCGGCGAGGCACAGCGGATCAAGCTCGCCACCGAGTTGTCCAAAGTGGCCACGGGCGACACCCTCTACATCCTCGACGAGCCGACCACCGGGCTCCATTTCGCCGACGTCCAGCGCCTGCTCGACGTCCTCGGACGGCTCGTCGATGCCGGCAACTCGGTGGTCGTGATCGAGCACAACCTCGACGTGATCAAGACCGCGGACCGCCTCATCGACCTCGGCCCCGAGGGCGGTGACGAGGGCGGCGAGATCGTCGCCACCGGCACGCCGGAGCAGGTCGCGGCGGTCGCCGCCTCCTACACCGGCCGTTTCCTCTCGACCCTGGTCGAGGCCGAGGCGCCGAAGCGCAAGCGCCGCGAGCCCGTCGCCGCCTGAGGCGGGGGCCGGGGGGCGGATCTCGCCGTGCCTGGCCAGGCACGGCGTAGGACGCCGTGGCCCAAGGCCAAGCCGGCGGTTGGACGTGGCGTCCCTATCTCGCATGAAAATCCCAGACCGGGGGTAGGGTCGAGCAAGACCTGGCTAAAGGAGGAGAAGAATGTCCAGTTCCCCTGTAGTGAAGCGAGCCGCATTTGTATTGGCGGCGTTGCTTTCCATCGGTCTGGTGGCTGCTGGTTGCGGAAGCAGCGACGACAGCACCACCGGTGGGACCAGTGCCGGAGGCGGCGGCGGAGGCGGAGATTTCACGATCGCGCTGATGCTCCCCGAAAACGAAACGCCGCGTTACGAAACCAACGACCGCCCCGATTTCGAAAGCTCGATCAAGGAAAAGTGCTCGGGCTGTGAAGTCATCTACTTCAACGCCGGTGGCGATGCCGAAAAGCAGCAGTCCCAGGGCGAAGCGGCACTGACCAAGGGAGCCGACGTCCTCGTCCTCGACCCGATGGACTCGAAATCGGCGGCGACGATAGTCGAACGGGCCAACGCCCAGGACGTTCCGGTGGTCAGTTACGACCGCCTGATCGAAAACAGCGAACCCGACGCCTACGTCTCTTTCGACAACGAACGAGTCGGCGAACTGCAGGCCGAAACGCTGTCCAAGAAATTGAAAGAAGACGGCCACGCCAGCGGTCCGATCATCATGATCAACGGCGACCCCGCCGATCCCAACGCCGCCGGCTTCAAGAAAGGCGCCCACAAGGGCTTCGACGCGGCCGGCGTGAAGATCGCCAAGGAGTACGACACCCCGGGCTGGAGCGCCGAAAACGCCCAGCGCGAGGCTCAGCAGGCGATCACCTCGCTCGGCAAGGAAGGGTTCTGGGGGATCTACGCCGCCAATGACGACACCGGCGGCGGCGCTATCGCGGCACTGAAAGGCGCCGGGATCAATCCCGAAGAACGACCGGTCACCGGTCAGGACTCGACCGTCGCCGGCCTGCAGCGCATCCTCGCGGGCCAGCAGTACATGACCATCTACAAGGCGATCCCGCCGCAGGCGGAAATCGCCGCTGAATTCGCGATCGCCCTTGCCGGCGGTGAAGAATTGCCGCAGGACCAGGTCACCGAAGAAGTCAACAACGGTAAGACCGACGTGCCGGCCGCGATCCTCGAACCGGTCGCGGTGGTCAAGGACAACATCAAGACGACGGTGATCAAAGACGAATTCGTCTCGCCGTCTGAACTATGCACCGGGCCCTACGCGGCCAATTGCAAAGAAGTGGGCATCTCCGGCTGAGATGGCCGACGGCACGCCCCTCCTCGAACTCGAGGGAGTAAGCAAGAGGTTCGGCCCGGTCCACGCGTTGGACCGGGTCGACTTCTCCGTTTCCGCCGGCGAGGTGATCGGCCTCGTCGGCGACAACGGCGCCGGCAAGTCGACGCTGGTGAAGACGATCGCCGGCATCCACGAACCGGACTCGGGCGAGATCCGCTTCGAGGGCCAGAAGGTCTCGATCTCGAAACCGCAGGACGCGACGGCGCTGGGGATCGCGACCGTCTACCAGGACCTCGCCCTCTGCGACAACCTCGACGTCGTCGCCAATCTCTTCCTCGGCCGGGAGCTCGTGTCGCCGGGCGTCGGCACCGCCTCGCGCCAGCTCGACGAGGTGCGGATGGAGCACGAGACCCACGATCTGCTCTCGACCCTGGCGGTGACGATCCCCAGCCTGCGCTCTGAGGTCGGCACCCTCTCCGGCGGCCAGCGCCAGCAGGTCGCCGTCGCCCGCTCGCTGCTCGGCGAGCCGAAAGTCGTGCTGCTCGACGAGCCGACCGCGGCGCTCGGCGTGCCCCAGACCGCGCAGGTCCTCGACCTGATCCGCAAACTGCGTGAGCGCGGCCTCGGCGTCGTCGTCATCAGCCACAACCTGGTCGACGTCTTCGAGGTCGCCGATCGCATCTTCGTCCTCAGACTGGGCCGGCCCGCCGGTGACTTCAAGGCGGAACAGACGACCGAGGAGCACGTCGTCGGGGCGATCACCGGCGTCGGGGACGGACGCGAGAAAGAGCAGCGCCAAGTGGAGAAACCGTCGGCTGAGGAAGGAGAGAAATGAGCGACAGCGCTGCGCCCAGTACCGCCGAGGGGGCCGACGAGCCCACTTCGACCGCGGGCCAGACCCTGCGGCGGTTGATCCAGGGAGACCTCTCCTCGGTCAGGGTGGTGCTCGGCCTGGTTCTGATCGCGATCATCTTCCAGGTCCAGGAAGACCGCTTCCTCTCCGCCGAGAACCTGACCAACCTGATGTTGCAGATCACCACGATCGGGTTGATCTCGGTCGGGATCGTCTACGTCCTGCTGCTCGGCGAGATCGACCTCTCGGTCGGCGCGGTCAGCGGCCTCTCCGCCGCGGTGATGGCAGTGCTCAGCGTCAACCACGGCTGGAACGCCTACCTGGCGATCGCCGCCGCGGTCGCGGTCGGCGCCTCGATCGGGTTCCTGCAGGGATCTCTGTTCAGCCGCTTCGTCGTCCCCTCCTTCGTCGTCACGCTCGCCGGCCTGCTCGCCTGGGAAGGGGCGCTGCTGCAGGTACTTGGCAAGACCGGGTCGCTCAACATCAACGACCCGAAAATCACCGGCCTCGCCAACACCTTCTACTCCGACACGGTCGGCTGGATCTTCGCCGCGGTGATCATCGCCGCCTACGGCGGCGTGCTCGCGATCGGTTACCGCAGGCGGGTCGCCGCCGGGCTGGGCAACAACAGCCCATTACCGTTGATCGTCCGTTTCGTATTCCTCTCCGCCCTGGTGATCGGCGCCGTGGCGGTCCTCAACTCGGACCGCGGCGTGCCGCTCGCGGTGATGATCCTGCTCGGCTTCGTGGTCGGCATGGAGTACGTCGCCAAGCGCACCGGCTTCGGCCGCCATGTCTTCGCCGTCGGCGGCAACGCAGAGGCGGCGCGACGGGCCGGGATCCACGTCAACCGGGTGCGGATCGCCGTCTTCATGATCTCGGGCTCGATGGCCGCGATCGGCGGTGTGATGGCGGCCTCGCGGCTCTTCGCGGTAAATCAGAACTCGGGCGGCAACGAACTGCTGCTGCTCGCGATCGCCGGGCCCGTGATCGCCGGGACCAGCCTCTTCGGCGGCCGTGGATCGGTCTGGACCGCCCTGCTCGGGGCGCTCGTGATCGGCTCGATCGCCAACGGCATGGACCTGCTCTCGCTCTCCTCGGCGGTCAAACTGATGGTCACCGGCGGCGTCCTCCTCCTCGCGGTCCTGGTCGACGCCGTGGCCCGCAACCAGCGCCAGAGCACCGGCCGGGTCTAGGCGCTGCGGCCGCGGTCTAGCGGCCGACGAGCAGCGAGGCGCCGATCGCGCCGCCGAGGTCGCCGAGCGAGGCGACCCTGACGGCGGGCGGCCGTTCGTCGACGAAGAGGTGCTTGCCCATCTCCTCGGTGAGCGGCTCCATCAAGCGCTCGCCGAAGCGGACTCCGAGCCCGCCGCCGAGGATCACGGCCTCCGGGTCGAGCAGGTTGACCGCCGAGGCGATCCCGGTGCCGAGCGCCTCGATCGCGCGCTCGATCAGCTTCTCCGCCAGGTGGTCGCCGTGGTCGAGGGCGCGCTCCCAGATGCCGCTGGTCAGCCGCGGTTTCTCGTGCTTCTCCATCAACTTGAAGAGGTCGGTCTTGTGGCCCTCTTCGTGCTGGCGGCGCGCCTCGGCTTCCATCGCCGAGCGGCCCGCGTAGGCCTCCATGCAGCCGCGCCGTCCGCAGGGGCACTTGGCGCCGCCCCGCTTGACGACCATGTGGCCGATCTCACCGGCGGCGCCGCGGCCGAGCCAGGGCTTGCCGTCGAGGATCAGGCCGCCGCCGACCCCGGTTCCCCAGAAGACCCCGATCAGGCTCGAGAACTCCCGGCCGGCGCCGAGCTCGAACTCGGCTTCGGTCGCGACCTGGACGTCGTTGCCGAGGAAGACCTCGGCGCCGAGCTCGTCCCTGAGCTTTTCCGCCAGCGGAAAGCTGCCGCTCCAGCCGGGCAGGTTCTTCGCTCCCGAGACCACGCCGGTCTTCTCGTCGGCGTCGCCGGGCGAGCCGACGCCGATGCCGGCCAGGTCGGCGGTCTCGACCCCGGCTGAGCTCGCCGCCTCGCGCATCGCCTCCGCCATCTCGGCGGCGACGTCGGCCGGGCCGCCCTCGGTCGGCGTCGGGTGCCGGGCTTCGCCCAGGACCTTGCCTTTTGCGTCGACGATCGCGGTCTGGATCTTGGTCCCGCCCAGATCGATCCCGCCGCGAAGGTCTGCCCCTGTGCTCATGCGGGGCGGACCCTACCCGCGCCCGCTCTGGAAAGCTAGGGCGGTGACGAGCTTGGGCGCCTGGAGGCTGTGGTGGCAGAAGCGCCGCTGGTACGAGCGCAACCACCGGCGGTTACGCCGCTTGCGGATCGATCGCCATGCCGCACGCGGCGGCTTCTTCATCCGCCACCCGGTCGAGGGCGAGGTGCTCGAGGCGCTCGACGAGGGCAGGCTGCGGATCGGCGAGGGGACCCTGCTCGAGCCCGGCTGCTGGATCACGATGGCGCCCGAGGCGCGGGTCACGATCGGCGCCGGCTGCTTCCTCAACCGCAACACGATGCTCGCGGCCCAGGCCGAGATCGAGATCGGCGACCACACGATGTTCGCCAACGGCTGCTTCATCGGTGACGCCGAGCACCGCTTCGACGACCCCGATGTGCCGGTGACCTGGCAGGGCTTCACCAGCAAGGGGCCGGTGCGCATCGGCGACAACTGCTGGTTCGGCGTCAACTGCGTCGTCACCAGCGGCATCGAGGTCGGGGAGCGCTGCGTGATCGGCGCCAACTCCGTGATCACCAAAGACCTGGCGCCGAGGACGATCGCCGCCGGCGCCCCGGCGAAGCCGATCCGCAAGATCGACTTCGCCGGCGCCGAGGAGAACGGCTCCTAGACCAGGAAGCCGGTCGCTTCAACCGCCTTCAGCACTTTGGCGGCGGTGAACGGTTTGTCGAAGGCGCCGTCCGGGGCGATCCCCTTGGCGCTGTTCTTGGCGATCAGGCCGATCACCGACGCGTGACGCGCCTCGATCGTCGCGATCGAGAGCGCCGCGGCGACCGTCGACGGCGTCTTGATGTTGAGCGCCTGCCCGAGGTAGGCGTGGACGCCGGTGTTCTCGAGCGCGAGCGCCGTTTCGACGAACTTCATCTCGCTCGAGGTGGTGCCGCCGAAATCGACTCTCGGCGCGGCGATCGCCTTCGAGCCGAGCGCCTTCTTCAGGTAGGCGACGTGAGCGTTCTCGTCGGCCGTCACCGTGCTCAGGAAAACCTGGGTCTGGCCGTCCTTGATGAACGAGCTCTTCTTCTGGTTGGCGGTCGCCTCGTTGTAGAAGGCGGCCTCCAGGTACTCGAGGGTGAGGGCGAAGTTGAGGACGCCGACGTCACCCTTGCCGAATTTCGCCGGCGGTGCGCCCTTGCCGGCCGCCATCGCCATTCCCGGCGTCAGCGCGCTGAGGACCCCGCCGCCGGCGACGACCGCGCCGCCCGCCACGCCGGCCTTCTTGAAGAAGTCGAGGCGCGTGTTGCCCTGCTCCAGGCCCTCGGCGGCCTCGTGAGCTGTTTCGCGGATGTCGCCGTCGACGTCTATCCGCTCGATCGATGTCTCTGAAGCCATGCTGCGTCTCCTTGCGTCGGTTGCAGTTACCCCGACTGCGGTGGCGCGGCTGGCTTCAGATCAGTTGCGTTACCTAAAACTTATGATCGTGCGGAATCGCACGGCTTGGCTTAGGGGAGCGGCTCCCAGTCCCAGGCCTTCTTCGAGGTCAACGCCTCCTGGTCGAGGTAGCGGTGCAGCTCGGTCAGCTCCGCCGGCTCGATCCCGTAGACGTGGTCGGCCGTGGGAAAGCGGTGCGTCCGCACCTCCTCGACGTAGCGCCGCACGCCGTCGACCATCTCGTCGTGGATCTCGGCGTAGCGCTTGACGAATTTCGCCGTGCGTCCGGTGGTGATCCCGAGCAGGTCGTGGAAGACGAGGACCTGGCCGGCGGTCGAGAGCCCGGCGCCGATCCCGATCGTCGGCACCTCGAGCTTCTCGACGATCGCCTCGGTGACCGCCGCCGGCACCGCCTCGAAGACGATCGCGAAGCAGCCGACCGATTGCAGCGCCAGCGCGTCCTCACTCAGTTTGATCGCAGCCTGGGCGGTCTTGCCCTGGGTCTTGTAGCCGCCGAGCGCTGTCGCGGTCTGCGGCGTCAGGCCGACGTGGCCCATCACCGGGATGCCGGCGCGGACGATCGCCCGGGCCCGCTCGACCGAAGTGCCGCCGGCCTCGAGCTTGATCACCTGACAGCCGGTCTCCTTGACCAGGCGCTGGGCGTTGGAGACGGCGAGCTCGTTGCTCGCCTCGTAGCTGCCCATCGGCATGTCGCCGACCATCAGCGGCCGTTTCAGCCCGCGCCGCACGGCTTTGCCGAGGACGATCATCTCGTCCATCGAGACCGGCTCCGTGCCCGGGTAGCCGAGCACCACCATCGCCGCCGTGTCGCCGACGAGGACGATGTCGGCGCCGGCCTCCTCGGCGACCTTGGCCGAGGGGAAGTCGTAGGCGGTGACCATCGTGATCGGCTCGCCGGCCTCCTTCATCTCCGCCAGGCGCGGCAGCGTCACCGGGCGCTCGTCGAGCGAGGCGCCGCTCATGCGCCGACCTCGGCCGAGAGCAGCACCTCGGGGTGGCTGTCGACGGCGACCGCGCGGTTGGCGTCATCGACGTGGACGACGACCGGCGAGTAGGCCTCGAGGTCGGCCTCGTCATAGGCGCCGAAGGAGGCGACGATGATCTTGTGGCCGGGCCGGGTCAGGTGGGCCGCGGCCCCGTTGACCTGCATCGTGCCCGAGCCGGGCTCGCCGTCGATCACGTAGGTGACGAAGCGGGCTCCGTTGTCGATGTCCCAGACGTGGACCTGCTCGTTGGTGATCAGGTCGGCGCTCGCCATCAGCTCGGTGTCGATCGTGATGCTGCCGATGTAGTCGACGTCGCAGTCGGTCACCGTCGCGCGGTGGATCTTGGACTTCAGCATCTGCCTTTGCATGCGCTCCTCTTCTCGGTCGTGACGCGGTTCAAGTTCGTCGGGGTGGCTGGATCAGGACGTTGTCGATCAGGCGGGCGCCGTCGAGCTGGGCAGCCAGCGCCAGGAGGACGGGTCGCGAGCCGAGCTCGGCGACCGGGCTGAGGTCGTCGGGGTCGCGCGCCTCCAGGTATTCGGGCTCGATTCCGGCCGCGCCGAGCTCGTCGCGGGCCGCCGCGATGGCGGCGGCGAGGCTGCCACCGGCGGCGCCGTTCTCGGCGGCGCGCAGGGCGCGCGAGAGGGCGGCCGCCCGCTGCCGCTCGGCCGGGCTCAGGTAGGCGTTGCGGGAGCTCATCGCGAGGCCGTCGTCCTCGCGCACGATCGGCAGGCCCTCGATGCGGACAGGGAGATCGAGATCGCGCGTCATCCGTCGGATAACGGCGAGCTGCTGCGCGTCCTTCTGGCCGAAGTAGGCGACCTCCGGCTGCACGGTCGAGAAGAGCTTGGCGACGACGGTGGTGACGCCGTGGAAGTGCTCGGCGCCGCGCCGGCCCGGGTCGCCGCAGAGGACCTCGGTCAGGCCGGCGACCTCGACCCGGGTCGCGAAGCCCTGCGGGTAGACCTCCTCGACCTCCGGGGCATAGACGAGGTCGACGCCGGCCTCGGCGGCGAGCCGTAGGTCACGCCGCTCGTCGCGCGGGTAACGGTCGAGGTCCTCGCCGGGCCGGAACTGGGTCGGGTTGACGAAGATGCTGATCACGACGACGTCGCACTGGGCCCGGGCCGCGCGCAGCAGCGAGAGGTGACCCTCGTGGAGGAATCCCATCGTCGGCACCAGGCCGATCGAGGCGCCCTCGGCGCGGCGCGGCGCCAGCGCGGCGCGCAGCTCGTCCTTGACGCGGACGACGGTGGCGCCCTGGGACGCCTGCGATGTGATCGTGCTCGCTGAGGGGTTCATTGGTCCATGCCCTGGGGGTCACGGCCGAGCCAGGAACTATAGACACCAACGCGCGCGTTCGGTGACGTTTTGCGCGCTATTTGCTGAGTGGTCCGGGCTAGCGCAGGACGATCAAGACAGGGAGGCGGGCCCTGACCCGGGCTCCGAGCCCGGCCATGGTCACGAGGGCGAGGAAGCAGGCGATCGAGAGGCGGAGATTTCTCACTCCGCCACCCTGGCGCGGGCGCTCCGGCTTCGCGTCAGGGTCGGGCCCTGAACTTTCAGCGGCTGAGCATGAAGACCGCGAAGGCGAGGCCGAAGACGACCAAGGCCCAGAGGTAGATCCGGGCGTAGGCGCCGATCAGCCCGTAGCTGCGCGGCCTCCTCCCTCGGGCGTCTTCGAGATGTCTGGCGTTGGCGATTTCCGCCAGGTCTTCGGGCGCTTCTTCGACCAGCGTTTCGTCGAGCAGGCGCTTGGCAGCTTCGGCGTCATCGGCGCGGACCGTGACTCCCTGCGAACCGGACCCCAACACGCCGCTTCCGACCGTACGGCCGTCGAGCCCGATCGGTTGCAGGTAGCTCGCGATCCCACCGTTCTCGAGCAGGCCTTGGATCAACTGCGCCTGCACCTCATCTGGCGCGTAAGCGACCTGGACATGCTCGTCACCCGACCGGTCGTCCGGTGTCTCCCCCTGATCCATCGCCGCCAGCCTAGCGGCCCTAGAATCGGCTCCACAATGCCGATCTACGAGTTCGAGTGCGAGCAGTGCGGGTGCCGTTTCGAGGAGCTGATCGCGGCCGATGCCGAGACGCCGCCCTGTCCGGAGTGCGGCGCCGGCGACGCGCGGCGGCTGATCTCGCCGGTCTCGCCGCCGGGGCGCCAGCCGCGCGGCGCCGCGGTGCGCTCCGACGAATCGTTCCGCGGCGAGCGCGAATCGGCCCACCAGGAGCGACTCGCGCGCGATCGGGCCAAACGGGCGAAGGGGAAGACGCCCTGAGCGCCGCCGCCGCCGAGCGGCGTCGCCAGGCGCTGGTCGAGCTCTTCGAGCAGGTCCGCGACTGCGAGCGCTGCCCGCTGCACGAGACGAGGACGAAGGCGGTCTTCGGCGCCGGCAACGCCGACGCCGAGCTGATGTTCGTCGGCGAGGCGCCGGGGGCGGAAGAGGATCGCCAGGGGCTGCCCTTCGTCGGCCGCGCCGGAAAGCTGCTCAACCAGATGCTGGGCGAGATCGGGATGGCGCGCGAGGACGTCTTCATCGCCAACGTGCTCAAGTCGCGCCCGCCCGGCAATCGCGACCCGCAGCCGGCCGAGATCGAAGCCTGCCGCCCGTACCTCTTCGAGCAGATCCGCCTGATCGAGCCGAAGGTCGTCTGCACCCTGGGCAACTTCGCGACGAAGCTGCTCAGCGGCAGCCCGACCGGGATCACCCGGGTGCGTGGAACGCCGCAGGTGCACGAGCTCGGCGGCCGCACCGTCTTCCTGCTGCCGCTCTTCCATCCCGCCGCCGCCCTGCGAACGCCGGCGGTGAAGGAGACCCTGCGGGGCGATTTCGAGGGTCTGCCGGCGCTCCTCGCCCAACCGCTGCCGGGGGCGGCGGCGGCCGAGGAGGAGGCCGAGGCGGCCCTGGCCGCCGAGCAGCCCGAAGTGGCGCCGCCGCCGAGGGCCGACCAGATGGATCTCTTTGGCTAGCCGGCAGACGACCGGCGCGGCGGAGACGGAGGCGCTCGGCGCCGAGCTCGCGGCGAGCCTGCGGCCCGGCGACGTCGTCGTCGTCTCCGGCGAGCTCGGGGCCGGCAAGACGACCCTGGTCCGCGGCGCCTGCCGGGCGCTGGGGGTGACCGAGCCGGTCACCTCACCGACCTTCACCATCGGCCAGCGCTATGAGGGCGGGGGCGTCTCGGTCTCCCACCTCGACCTCTACCGGCTGGCCGAGATGGAGGGCGAGGAACCGGCTCTGCTCGAGGACTACCTGGACGAGCGTACGATCGCCTTCGTCGAGTGGCCGGCGGTCGCGGCCTCGGCCCTGAGCGGCGTCGTCCTCCGCGTCCGGCTCGAGCACGGGGGCGGCGATCGGCGCGAGATCGAGCTCGAGGCCGCATCGCCGCGCGACCAGGCGTGTTCGGGGTAGGTACGGCCGTGTAGCATCGGCCGCCAACTCGCGATCCGAAGGGAGACGGCCTCGAAGATGAAGGGACTGAAGACGCTGACGGCCTTGCTGTCGGTCACCGCATTGCTGGGGGCCGCCGTGCCTGCCGGCGCGTCCGCCGACGCCTATAGCCACTACGTCGCCTGCGGGGTCTCGCAGAACGCGAAGCCTTCCCACCTTTGCCAGGCGAAGCGGGAAAAGGGCGCCTTCTTCAAAAGCAACACCCAGACCGTCTTCTACACCGTCTGCGTCAAATTCCCGCCCGCGGCGAAGCAGCCCAACCTCTGCGCGCCCAAGCAGGAAGCCGTCCAGGGAACGCTCTACGTGAACAAAATCACCTCGAACATCCCGGGCAGGCACACGGTCAGCTGGTACGTCGAAGGCAAAGTCGTCGGCACCTTCATCTTCCGGGTCCCGCTCCCGCACTGATCTGGCACTCCTCGGCTTCGACACGGCGACCGAGGACACCGCCGTCTGCCTGACAGCGGACGGCGAGGTCGTCCACGAGGCCCTGATCGGCCTCTCGCTCGACGGCAGCCCCGGGCACACGACCCGGCTGCTCGACGAGGTCGAGGTCGCGGTCGGGATCGGCGGCGGCTGGGAGGCGGTCGAGGCGATCGCCGTCGGCGTCGGCCCCGGCTCCTTCACCGGGCTGCGGGTCGGGATCGCCACCGCCAGAGCGCTCGGCGCTTCGGTCGGCCTGACGCCGCTCGGCGTCGGCACCCTCGACGCGCTGGCACTCGGCATCGGCGGCGCCGCGGCGGAGCGCGAGCGGCTGGCGGTCCTCGACGCCCGGCGGGGCGAGGTCTTCGCCGCCCTCTACTCGGCATCGGGCCGGCGGCAATGGGGCCCCTGGGTCGGCTCCCCGGGCGAGCTCGGCGAGCGCCTCGCGGAGCGGTCGGGCCGTCCCCTGGCGGCCGGATCGGGGGCGGTACGATTTCGAGATGACCTGGCAGGCGCAGAGGTGCTCGATGACGCGGACCCACTCCACCATGTCGCCGGGCGCCACGTATGCGGCCTTGCCGCCGAGGACGAGGTGGCCGAGACCCTCGCCCCGATCTACCTGAGGCCACCTGACGCGGAGCGCTGGCGTGAGCGAGACACTGCCAACCGGAACGAGTAGCGCGGCGCCGACGATTCGTCGGCTGGCCTACAGCGACCTGCCCGCGGTGATCGCGATCGAGCGCCGCTCGTTCCCCGCGCCGTGGTCGCTGGCGATGTTCGTGCTCGAGCTCTCCAAGCCCTCGGGCATCTGCCTGGCGGCGACCGCCGGCGATGAGTTGCTCGGCTACGTGATCTGCTGCCGCTACGACCAGGTCTGGCACCTGATGAACGTCGCCGTCGCGCCCGAGCGGCGCCGGGGAGGGGTCGCCAATGGCCTGATCACCCGTCTGATCGAGGAGTCGGGCGGCGGCGATGGCCAGACCGACCTGCCGGTCACGCTCGAGGTCAGGGTCTCCAACCGCGAGGCGATCGCGATGTACGAGGGCCTCGGCTTCCGATCGGCCGGCGTCCGTCCCCGCTACTACCAGGACAACGGCGAGGACGCGCTGATCATGTGGCTGGGACGATTTTCGCGTCCGCCGGCGGGTCGACGTGATCCTTGCGATTGAGACTTCCTGCGACGACACCTGCGCCGCCGTTCTCGACGGCCCGCGGATCCTCTCCAACGTGATCTCCTCCCAGGCCGCGGCGCACGCCCGCTTCGGCGGCGTCGTGCCCGAGGTCGCCTCGCGCCATCACCTCGAGCTCGCGGTGCCGGTGGTCGAGGCGGCGCTGGCCGAGGCGGGCGCCGGGCTCGACGACGTCGAGGCGGTCGCGGTCACCACCGGGCCGGGGCTGATCGGCGCCCTGCTCGTCGGCGTCAGCACGGCGAAGGCGATTGCCGCGCCGCGACGGCTGCCGCTGATCCCGGTCAACCACCTGCAGGGTCACGTCGCCGCCAACTTCCTCGAGCCCGAGCCGCTCGAGCCGCCCTTCCTCTGCCTGGTCGCCAGCGGTGGGCACACGATGCTGGCCGCCGCCCGCGATCACGGCGGCCACGAGGTGCTCGGCCGCACCCTCGACGACGCCGCCGGCGAGGCCTTCGACAAGGTCGCCCGCATGCTCGGCCTCGGCTATCCGGGCGGCCCTGAGGTCCAGCGGCTCGCCGAGGAGGGCGACCCGGAGGCATTCCGGCTGCCGGTCGCGATGAGCCGTGACCCGGGCCTCGACTTCAGCTTCAGCGGGCTGAAGACGGCGCTCGTCTACCTCTGCCGCGACCTCGGCGAGGAGGGCGTCGCCGAGCGCCGTGCCGACCTCGCCGCAGGCTTCCAGGCGGCGGCGGTCGAACAGCTGACGGCGAAGCTCGATCGGGCCCTGAAGACGGGCGAGTGGCGGGCGGTCGCGCTCGGCGGCGGGGTCGCGGCCAACGGTCCCCTGCGGATCGCCGTCGCCGCGGTCTGTGAGCGTCGCGGGGTCGAGCTGAAGCTGGTGCCGATCGAGCTCTGCACGGACAACGCCGCGATGATCGGCTCCGCCGCCCGCTTCGCGCCGGCGATCCCGTACCCCGACTACCTCGGCTTCGACGCTTTTCCGACCAAGGCCGCGGCGTGACCGTGGTCGTCGTCTACTCGCGGCCGGGCTGCCACCTCTGCGAGTCGGCGATCGGGGCGATCGCCCGTCTCCACGGCGAGGGCCGCGAGTTCGAGCTGCACGAGATCGACATCGAGAGCGACGAGCTTCTCTTCCGTCGAATGCTCGAGAAGATCCCGGTCGTCGAGGTCGACGGGGTGGTCGTCTCGGAGTTAACGCTCGACGAACCCGCGCTCCGTGCCCGGCTCGATACTGTCCTTCGAGCTGATGATCGAGGAGACGATCGAGGAGAGTGATGTGGCGGGGCTGATCGTCGACGGCGAGCGGCTCTCGCTCGGCGTCGCGGCCCGGCTTTCGCGCTACCTCCAGGTCCTCACTCAGGCGAGGAAGATGGGCCGCGAGACGATCTCCTCGCAGGAACTCTCCGAGTACACGCACATCAACCCGACCCAGATCCGCCGCGACCTCTCCGGCTTCGGCAAGTTCGGCAAGCGCGGCGTCGGCTACAACGTCGACTCGCTGGTCGCCGAGATTCGCAAGATCCTGCGCACCGCCGGCCAGCACAACATCGCCCTCTTCGGCGCCGGCAAGCTCGGCCAGGCGATCGCCAGCTCCGACATCTTCGCCGACCACGGCTTCCAGATCGTCGCCATGTTCGACGTCGAGCCCGAGGTCGTCGGCAAGCAGGTGGGCAGCCTGCGGGTGAGGGACTTCTCCGACCTCGAGTCGGTCGTGTCCGAGCAGGAGATCGTCGTCGGCGTGCTCGCCGTCCCGGCCGATGCCGCCCAGGCGGTCGCTGACCGGCTGGTCGAGGCAGGGGTCAAGATCATCTTCAACTACTCAGAGCAGCTGCTCCAGGTTCCGCCGGAGGTGACCGTCCACACTTCGAGCCCGGCGGTCGACCTGCTCTACGCGCTCTACTTCTACCTGGCCTGACCCTCCAATGAGCGCTCTCGACCTGGACGTCGCTCGGGAGAGATTCGAGTCCTCGACCGACTTCACGATCGGCCTCGAGGAGGAGTTCGCGATCGTCGAGCCCGGGACGCTCGAGCTCGCGCACCGCTTCGAGGACGTCTACGCCGCCTGTCAGCGCGACGAGGTCCTGGCCGAGGCGGCGGCGGGCGAGCTGATCGCCTCCGAGGTCGAGATCCGCTCGGGGCGCTCGGAGACCTTCGCCGCGGCGACCGCTGCCCAGGCCGACCGGCGCAACCGCCTCTTCGGCGTCGTCGAGGAGCTCGGGCTGGCGCTCGGGGCTACCGGGACCCACCCCTGGGCGAGCTATCTCGACCAGCGGATCATCGACACCCCGCACTACAACCGGCTCAAGGACGAACTCGGCTGGATCGCCCAGCGCAACAACACCTGGAGCCTGCACGTTCACATGGGGGTGCGGGGCGCCGATCGGGCGATCGCGGTCTGCGACCGGCTGCGCGAGCTGCTGCCCCTGCTGCTCGCCGTCTCCGCAAACTCGCCCTTCCTCGACCGGCGCGACAGCGGCCTGCACTCGGTGCGGACCGAGATCTTCACCCGCACCTTCCCGCGCTGCGGGGTCCCCAACGCCTTGGGCGACTGGCAGACCTACAACGATTTCGTCGCGATGCTGGAGCGGACCGGGACGGCGATCGAGTCGACCCAGCTCTGGTGGAGCGTCCGCCCCCATCACACCTTCGGCACGGTCGAGGTGCGGATCTGCGATGCCCAGACCCGCGGCCAGGAGTCGACCGCGCTCGCCGGCCTGATCGCCGCCTGCATCGCCCAGTCCGCCCTCGACTACGACGAGCACGGCTACGGCAACCCGCTCGCCGACCGCGAGATCGAGGAGAACCTCTGGCGCGCGATCCGGCACGGGATGGACGGCCAGATGATCGATTTTCACGGCGGCGCAGAGCTCGTCGACACCAGCGCCGCGCTCGATCAGTTGCTCGCCTGGACGGAGCCGGCACGCACCCGACTGGGCATAGATGTCAACCTGCCGGACCGCAACGGCGCCCAGCGAGCTCGCGAGGCGCTGGGTGGCGGGGCGACCATCGAGGACCTCTACCGGGACTCGGTGGCGGAGACAAAACGCACCTACACCGCCGATGTCAGCGCCCATAGATAGACTCTCGCGCCGCTCGAACGAAGCTCAACCCAGTTAAAGAGGAAGAAACTTGACCGACTTCTTGACCGACTACGGGGTCGTCGTCGCGCTTGTATGCGCGGGGGCGGCCGTGATCTACGGACTTATCGTCACCCAACGCCTGCTTTCGAAGTCGCCCGGCAACGAGCGCATGCAGGAAATCTCGGGTGCCGTGCAGGAGGGTGCGAAGGCGTACCTCAATCGCCAGTACATGATCATCGCCGCCGTCGCGGTGCCGATTGCGATCGTGCTCTGGGTCCTGCAGGACTACAAGACCGCGATCGGCTTCGTCATCGGCGGCACGCTCTCCGGCGCGACCGGCTTCATCGGGATGAACCTCTCGGTGCGGGCCAACACCCGCGTCGCCGAGGCGGCCCGCGGTGGCGTCCCGCCGGCGCTCGACGTCGCCTTCAAAGGCGGCTCGGTCACCGGCCTGTTGGTCGTCGGCCTGGCGCTGATCGGCGTCGCCGGCTACTACGGCGTCCTGGTCCTGACCGGCAGTAGCGACAAGGAGGCGGTCGACGCGCTGATCGGTCTCGGCTTCGGAGGCTCTTTGATCTCCGTCTTCGCCAGGCTCGGCGGCGGCATCTTCACCAAGGCCGCCGACGTCGGCGCCGACCTGGTCGGCAAGGTCGAGGCCGGCATCCCCGAGGACGACCCGCGTAACCCCGCGGTGATCGCCGACAACGTCGGCGACAACGTCGGCGACTGCGCCGGCATGGCCGCCGACCTGTTCGAGACCTACGCGGTGACCACGGTCGCCGTGATGCTGCTCGGAGTCCTCACCTTCGCTGGCGCGGGCGGCGACTACGCCCGCGAGGTCGCGATCTACCCGCTGGTCATCGGCGGCGTCGCGATCATCGCCTCGATCATCGGGGCGCTCGTCGTGCGGACCAAAACCGACAACGTCGAGGGCGCCCTCTACCGCGGCGTGATTCTTGCCGGCGTGCTCTCGATAGCCGCCTTCTACCCGATCACCTCATGGCTGATGAGCGACGCGGTCAAGTACGGCCTCGACGCCGGCGCCGACGCGATCAGCGTCAGCGACCTCTGGCTCTGCGCGGTGATCGGCGTGGCGGTCACGGCGCTGCTCTTCGTGATCACGGAATTTTATACGGCGACCCGCTTCCGGCCGGTCAAGTCGATCGCCCAGGCCTCCGAGACGGGGCACGCGACGAACATCATCCAGGGCCTCGCCCAGGGCTACCAGTCGACCGCCGCTCCGGCCCTCGTGATCGCCCTGGCGATCCTCGGCGCCAACGAGCTCGCCGGCATCTACGGCATCGGCATCGCCGTCATGGGCCAGCTCTCGCTCTGCGGCCTGATCGTCGCCCTCGACGCGTTCGGCCCGATCACCGACAACGCGGGCGGCATCGCCGAGATGGCCGACCTGCCCGAGGACGTGCGCAATGTGACCGATCCGCTCGATGCGGTCGGCAACACGACCAAGGCGGTGACCAAGGGATACGCGATCGGCTCCGCCGCGCTCGCCGCGCTGGTGCTTTTCGCGGCCTTCAAGAGCGAACTCGCGGATGCGAAGCCATCCGGGTTCGACCTCAACGGGCTGTTCAATCTCTCGAGCCCGGACGTCCTGATCGGGCTGATCATCGGCGGCATGATGGTCTACCTGTTCGCGGCGCTCGCGATCGAATCTGTCGGCCGCGCCGGCGGCGAGGTCGTCGAACAGGTCCGCGCCCAGTTCCGCGAACACCCGGGGATCATGGAGGGCACCGAAAAACCGGACTACGCCAAAACGGTGGCGATCGTCACCGCCGCGGCGCAGAAAGAGATGATCCTGCCGGCCCTGATCCCGATCGTCGTGCCGGTGATCGTCGGCCTGCTCAGCGTCGACGCGCTCGGCGGCCTCCTGATCGGCGTCATCGTCGTCGGCCTCTTCGCCGCGATCTCGATGACCGCCGGTGGCGGCGCCTGGGACAACGCGAAGAAGCTGATCGAGGACGGCGCCCACGGCGGCAAAGGATCGCCGGCGCACGAAGCCTCGGTGACCGGCGACACGGTCGGCGATCCCTACAAGGACACGGCCGGCCCGGCGATCAACCCGATGATCAAGGTCGCCAACATCGTCGCCATCCTGATCATTCCGATAGTTCACTTCTAGGCCTGGTGCGGGGAGGGGCGGTGTGCCCCTCCCGCGCGCTGGGTTGCCCGCCCGAAGCGCCGCCGGCTTTCCAAGCAGGGGTCGGTGCGGGCAACAGGACGCCGCTTGCGGGAGGGACACACCGCCCCTCCTCACGAGCGTCCTGAGTGGAAGATCGGGGCGGAGCCCTCGGCGTCGCGGCGCACCCGACGCCAGTGCATAGGTGTGCCGGGCGCCCGGGGCCAGAGCATCACGTTTGCGATGCGCCGGGGGAAATCCCATCAAGTTGTCCATGCGATGCATGGACAACTTGATGGGATTTCGATCCCGCTCCCGGGATCCCGCACTCATCGGCCGCAGCGCTCTTCCGAGCCGATGCTCTGAATCTCCCGCCGCTTGAGTGGGGGTGTTCGGGTCCCCTCCCGCAAGCGGCGTCCGTTGCCCGCACCCATTCCTGCTTGGACGGCCGGCGATGTTTCAGGCGGGCAACCCAGCGCAGCGGGAGGGGACCCGGACACCCCGACCCGAACGTCAGCAGTGATTCAGGGCATTGGCATAGAACCGCTGATAGTCGGCCCAATGAGCCGCCCAGTAGGACGATTCGTGGCCGCCCGGCCAGGAGTGGGTGACGAAGTCGGCGTCGCCCGCTTTCATCGCGTCGACGAAGCCTTCGTCGTAGACGCGGAAGTCGTCTTCGCGGCCGTAGTCGTTCCAGACGCGGGCATCGCCGAAGGCGTCGGGATCTTCTTCGACCCGGCCGATGACGTCGTTGCGGGCGAAGTCGGCGGCGTCGTCGAAGGCGCCGGGCGCGGTTTCGCCCCCCTCGAACCAGAGGGCGGGGGAATGGCCGCCGACCGCGCAGAACATGCCCGGGTGGTGGAGGGCGATGTCATAGGCGCCGAAGCCGCCCATCGAGATGCCGCCGATCGCGACCTTGGCGGGATCGACGCCGTAGCGCCGCTCGACCTTCGGGATCACCTCGTCGGCGATGAACTCGTCCCAGTCGGCCGAGGCGCGATCATGGAAGTAGCCGTGGTCGCCGCCATCGGGGAAGGCGACGATCGGCTGCCGCCGCTCAAGGCTCGGCAGGCCGGCGAGGACGACGTCGTTGAAGGTCGTCTCCGAGCCGCCGCGGCCATGCAGGAAGACGAGCAGCGAGCGCCGTCCGCGCGGGCCCGCCCGCGGCGGCACGACGACGTTGACGGCCTGGTCATGGCCGACGGCCTCGCTCTGCACGTCGAGCCGCACGAGCCGGTTGCCGTGGGTGTCGACCGAGTCGAGGTCGACGAGGGCGACGGCGAGGAAGGCGAAGAGGCCGACGGCGGCGATAACCACGACCGCCGCTGCCGCACGGCGTCGCCGCAGTTGTCCCCGCGTAGGTCCCCGTTCAGCCCCCATCGCCGCAGACGCTACCCATACGGATTGGATCGATCGCGATGTTTACCCAATTTCGATTAGTGGTATGGGGAGCAGCATGAATCAAAGATCGACACCGAACCAGTACAGAGTGGACCGCGACGAGCCGCTTCCGGCAGGGGTCACGGCCCTCGCCGTCGCCCTCGTCGTCGTCTCCTTCGCCTTCCTGCTCGCGCCCCTCTTCTAGGCGGGCGCCGAGCGGCGGGCGGCTCGACTAGGGTCGCGCCTGTGATCGACGGGCTGGTCAACGTCGCCGACTTCGAACGGGCGGCCATCGAGAGGCTGGACGACGGCGTCCTCGGCTACTTCCAGGGCGGCGCCGGCGACGAGGAGACCCTGGCCGAGAACGTCGCCGCCTGGAAGCACTGGCGCCTGCGGCCGCGGATGCTCGCCGGCCTGCGCGAGTG
Source organism: uncultured Solirubrobacterales bacterium (assembly GCA_963836415.1). Taxonomy (GTDB): domain Bacteria; phylum Actinomycetota; class Thermoleophilia; order Solirubrobacterales; family 70-9; genus VRUE01. The sequence continues at coordinate 505,647 of CAWIJE010000002.1, read as the reverse complement.
GAGCACCCGGGCCGAGCTCTTCGGCGCCGAGCTCTCGATGCCGATCCTGGTCGCCCCGGTCGCCTACCAGCGACTCGTCGACGACGACGGTGAGATCGCGATGGCCCGCGCCGCCGCCGCGGCCGGGACGACGATGTGCCTCTCGACCCTGGCGACGACCCGGCCGAGCGAGGTGGCCGCCGCGGCGCCGGGGGGCAGGCGCTGGTTCCAGCTCTACTGCTTCCGCGACGAGGCGGTTACCCGGGCGCTGATGGACGAGGCGGTCGCCAACGGCTTCGAGGCGATCGTGCTGACCGTCGACGCGCCGCGCGGCGGCAACCGCGAGCGCGACCTGCGGACCGGCTTCCACCTTCCCGAGGGGCTCGGCGTCCCCAGCGTGCAGGCGGCCCTGGGCTCGGAGCGGGCGGTGACGATCGAGGAGACCTTCGCCCTGATGGACTCCGGCTTCGGCTGGTCCGAGCTCGAGGCGCTCGCCGCCGACTACGACCTGCCGGTGCTGGTCAAGGGCGTGCTCACCGGCGAGGACGCGGCGCTCGCGGTCGACAGCGGCGCCGCCGGCGTGATCGTCTCTAACCACGGCGGCCGCCAGCTCGACCGCGCCTCCGCCACCGCCGACGTGCTCGAGGAGGCGGTCGATGCCGTCGCCGGCCGTGTCCCCGTCCTCGTCGACGGCGGCATCCGCCGCGGCATCGACGTCGCGATCGCCCTCGCGCTCGGGGCCGACGCGGTCCTCGTCGGCCGGCCGACGCTCTGGGGGCTGGCGGCCGGTGGCGAGGCCGGCGCCGGCCGCGTCCTCGAGCTGCTGCGGGCCGAGCTCGAGCTCGCCCTCGCCCTCTGCGGTTGCGCCTCACCGGCCGAGCTCGGCCGCGAGCACCTGCGCGCAGCGCCCTCGGCCGCCGCCTGACGGCCGTATATTCGGGCTAGATGCACTTCCCCCTCGCCAGCTAGATGGCTCAGCGAATCCCCAGAGACGAATCGCTGAGCCGCGTCCACGGCGTCGGCGCCCTCTTCTCGGCCGCCTACGGCAACGTCGGCTCGTCGATCTACTACGCGCTCGGCGTCACCGCCGCCTTCGCCCTCGGCCTGACGCCGATCGCCTTCATCATCTCCGGCCTGATCTTCGCCGCGACCGCCGCCACCTACGCGGAGGCGACCGTGATGTACCCGGAGGCCGGCGGCTCCTCGAGCTTCGCCCGTCACGCCTTCAACGAGATGGTCAGCTTCGTCGCCGCCTGGGGGCAGATGCTCAACTACACGATCACGGTCGCGATCTCGGCCTACTTCGTGCCCCACTACCTCGCCGTCTTCTGGGGCCCGCTGGGCGAATCCCCGGGGGACATCATCGGCGGCGCGATCCTGATCGCCGGCCTCGCCCTGATCAACATCCGCGGCACCGAGGAGTCGGCGAAACTCAACCTGATCCTCGCCATCGCCGACCTCGCGACGCAGGTGATCCTCGTCGGCATCGGCATCTTCCTCGTCCTCAGCCCGACGGTCCTGGTCGACAACATCCACCTCGGCATCGCCCCGAGCTGGAGCGATTTCGCGCTCGGCATCGCGGTCAGCATGATCGCCTACACCGGGATCGAGACGATCTCGAACATGGCGGAGGAGGCGAAGGACGCCAGCAAGACGATCCCGCGCGCCGCCGGCCTGGTCGTCGCCGCCGTGCTCGGCCTTTACCTGCTGATCCCGATCGTCGCCCTCTCGGCGATGCCGGTCACCCAAGACGCGGCGGGCCACTACGTGACGACGCTCGGCACCGAGTTCGCCAACGACCCGATCCTCGGCATCGTCGAGAACCTCGGCCTGAGCGGCGGGGTGACCGAAATCCTCCGCTTCTACGTCGGCATCCTCGCCGCCGTGATCCTCCTGATCGCGACCAACGCCGGCTTGATCGGCGTCTCGCGCCTGACTTACTCGATGGGCCAGCACCGCCAGCTGCCCGAGGGCCTGCGCCAGGTCCACCCCAAGTACCGCACGCCCTACATCGCGATCCTGATCTTCGCCGCGATCGCGATGATCACCCTGATCCCCGGCCAGGCCGAATTCCTGGCGACGCTCTACTCGTTCGGCGCGATGCTCTCCTTCACGATCGCCCACGTCTCGCTGATCCAGCTGCGGCGGCGCAAGGCGGGGGAGGAGCGTCCCTGGAAGCCGCCGCTCAACTTCCACGCGCTCGGCTTCGAGTGGCCGCTGACCGCGGTGCTCGGCGGGCTCGGCACCTTCTCGGCCTGGATCGTGGTCATGGTGCTCAACCCGCGGACGCTCGCCGTCGGCGTCGGCTGGATGGTCTTCGGCGTGATCGTCTACGTCCTCTACCGCCGCAACCAGGGCCTGCCGCTGGCCCAGACGGTGAAGGTGGTGACGCCCGAGCCGCTCGGGGTCGAGGAGATCGAGTACCGCAGCGTCCTGGTCGCGTTCGAGGACGGCGAGCCCTTCTCCGAGGAGATGGTCGCGACCGCGGCGAAGCTCGCCTCCAAGCGCCGCCGCGGGATCCACATCCACTCGATGCTGACCGTCCCCACCAACCTGCCGCTCGACGCCGCCCTGCCCGACCAGGAAGCCGAGGCGCAGAGCAAGATCGAGCAGGCGAAGCTGATCGGCGGCCAGCGCGTCACCGGCCACGTCGAGCGGGTCCGGCCCGGCCAGGCCGGCTACGCGATCGCCGACGAGGCGAAGCTGGTCAAGGGCGCGGCCGTCGTCGTCGGGCTGCGCTATCGCAACGGCGCGCCGCTCTACGACAAGACCCTGCAGACCGTCCTCGGCGAGCGGCCCTGCCGGGTGATCGTCGTCTCCGACCGCAGCGTCCACCAGGGCGCGGACGTCGCTCCTGCCCTCGCCTAGAATCGCCTCGATGCCTTCTCCAGAGCGGGTCTACCAAGGGTCGATCCGCGCTTTCTCGTTCGTCTTTGTCGCCCTCGGCATCGTGCTGCTCGCGACCACGCTGATCTCCGGCGGCGGGCCGCTCTCCGTCGGCACCCTGCTCGGCGTGATCTTCATCGCGGTCGGCGCCGGTCGGCTCTGGATCTCCTCCCGGGTCGGCCGGTGAGCGCCGGCGACCAAGCCGACGGGCCGCCGCCGGAGCAGGAGCAGGAGCTGGCGCCGCGCAAGCTGGGCGACGCCGCCCGCGAGCGCCTCCAACACGGGCTCGGGGTCCCGGGGCTCTTCGTCGCCGTCTACTCCTCGGTCGGCTTCTCGATCTACTTCGCGCTCGGCGTCGTCGCCGATCGTGGCCTCGGCCTGACGCCGCTGATCTTCCTCGCCGCCGGCCTGCTCTTCGTCCTCACCACGCTCAGCTATGTCGAGGGCGGCGCGATGATCCGCGAGCGGGGCGGCTCATCGAGCTTCGCCCGTCACGCCTTCAACGAGCTGGTCGCCTTCATCGCCGGCTGGGCGATCCTGATCGATTACCTGATCGTCGCCGCGCTGGCCGCGATCTCAGTTCCGCACTACCTGGAGCCGGTCTCGGGCAGCTTCTCGAAGCCGGGCTGGGAGATCGGCATCGCCTCGCTTGTGATCGTCGCCGCCTGCGTCCTCAACGCGCTCAACATCACCGGCCGCGGCCGCGAGCGACGGCTGGCGATCCTCGCCCTCGCCGACATCGCCCTGCAGCTGGCGGTGATCATCGTCGGCGTCCTCGCCGTCCTCCACCCGGACCGCCTGACCGAACAGCTCCACCTCTTCTCCGACCCGAGCGTCGTCGACATCGTCTACGCCTCGGTCGTCGCGATGCTCGCCTACGCCGGGATCGAGGCCGCCTCGGACCTGGCGCCGGACATCGACGTCAAGCCGCGGGACCTGAAGCGGGTCGTCTCGGTCGGCGCCCTCGCCGTGCCTCTCGTCTACGCCGGGATGGCCGCTGTCGCCCTGATGGCGGTGCCGGTCGTCGCCGGGCCCCACGGCCCGCACACGGCCCTCGGCGGCCACTACGTCGAGGCGCCGGTGCTCGGAGTCGTCTCCTCCTTCCATCCCAAGGCCCTGGCGGACGTGATGCGCTGGATCGTCGCCCTGGTCGCCGCCCCGGTCCTCTTCTGGGCGGTGACGACGGCGATGCTGGGCGTCTCCCGGCACATCTACACGCTCGCGATCCACCGCCAGATCCCGAGCTGGCTGGGCAAGCTCAGCGCCCGCCACGCGACTCCGCAGGTGGCGATCGCGATCTCCGGCGTGATCGCGATCGGCCTGGTCGCGCCGACCAACGTCAAGCTCCTCGCCGGCATCTACGCCTTCGGCGCGACCCTGGCGATCACGATCGCCCAGCTCTCGATCATCCGCCTGCGGATCATCGCGCCGGACAAGCCGCGGCCCTTCGAGGTCCCCTGGGGCATGCGCTGGGGCAACGCGACGCTGCCGGTGCCGGCGATCTTCGCCGCCGTGATCAGCGCCCTCGCCTTCCTCAGCGTGCTCGCCTTCCATGACACGGCGCGCTGGGTCGGCGGCGGCTGGATGGCCTTCGGCCTGCTCTTCTACGTCATCTACCGCAAGGTCTTCGAGGGGACGAGCCTGACCAAGCGGGTCTCGGTCAGCGAGAAGGCCCTGACCAAGCAGGTCCCGGAGGTCTCCTACCGCCGCATCCTGGTCCCGATCTTCGGCTCCAAGCTCGACGACGACATCGTCTCCACCGCCGGCCGTCTCGCCTCCGCCGAGCAGGAAAGCGGCGATGGCGAGGGCGATGCCCGCCTCGACCTCGTCTACGTGGTCGAGGTTCCGCTGACCCTGCCGCTCGACGCGCGCCTGCCGCCTGAGCGCGAAGCGGCGGCGAAGCGGGCGCTCGAGCGGGCGACCGAGGTCGGCGACGAGTACGCCGACGTCGCCGTCAGCGCCGAGCTGATCAGGGCGCGCGACGTCGGCGCCGGCATCGTCGAGGCTGCCCGCAAGTCGGGCGCGGAGGCGATCGTGGTCGGCGCCGAGCCGCCCAGCAAGATCCGCGGCGGCGCCCGCTTCGGCGGCATCGGCGCCGCCAAACCGGCGGAGATCGGGGCCGCCACCGAGTACGTGCTGACCAAGGCCCCCTGCCGGGTTCTGCTGACCGCGCCGCCCGAAGTCGTGGTCGAGCCCGATCCGGCACCGGCGCGGCCTGCCGCTGACTAGACTGCAGCCGGTGATGGTGTCTTGTTCATCCTGATCGTCGGTTGCGGCCGGGTCGGCTCCTCGGTCGCCCGCGCGATGCTGCAGGAGGGTCATGAAGTCTCCTGTCTCGACGAGGACCCCGAGTCCCACGCGCGGCTCGAGGTCGGGCTCGACAAAGGCTGGGAGGACCTCGGCGGTCGCTTCACGGTCGGCGCCGGGCTCGAGACCGACGCGCTCGAGGCCGCCGGCATCGAGGAGGCCGACGCCTTCATCGCCTCGACCGACGGCGACAACACCAACATCGTGATCTCGCAGATCGCCCAGCGCCGCTACGAGGTGCCGACCGTGATCGCCCGCATCCTCGACCCGCTGCGCGCCGAGTGGTACCAGCGGCAGGGCCTGCGCACGGTCTGCCCGACCCGGGTCGCGATCGACATGCTGGAGACCGCGGTCCGCGAGGGACAGGGCCGCGCCGGCAGCTCGAACGGCTCCAACGGCTCGACGGAGGTGGCGTAGGCCATGTACATCATCGTCGTCGGCGCCGGCAAGGTCGGCTGGAACCTGGCCCGCGAGCTGCTCGAAAAGAAGCATGAGGTGACCGTGATCGAGAGCAACCGGCGCCGCTACCTGACGGTCGAGCAGGAGCTCGAGCACAACATCTCCTACGGCGACGCCTCCGAGCTCTGGGTGCTCGAGCGGGCCGGCATCCAGCGCGCCGACATGGTGATCGCGGTCACCGGCGACGACGAGGACAACATGCTGATCTGCCAGGTCGCCCGCGAGAAGTACATGGTCGAGCGGATCATCGCCAGGGTCAACAACCCCCGCAACAAGCCCCACTTCGAGCTGCTCGGGATCAAGCCCTACGTCTCGGCGACAGACCTGATCCTGCGCCTGCTCGAGCATGAGGTGCCCGAGTACGGGCTGGTCCACCTGCTCGACCTGCAGGAGGAGCAGCTCGAGATCATCGAGATGCTGCTCGGCAAGGACTGCGGTGTCACCGGCCGCCGGGTCGGCGACCTGGCGATGCCCGACGGCAGCCTGCTGATTTCGATCCTGCGCGAGGGCAAGGGCTTCGTCCCCGGCCCGGACACCGTGCTCGAGGTCGGCGACGAGGTCCTCGCCGTGCTCGACCCGGGCAAGGAGGACGAGTTGAAAGAGATCTTCGGGCCGAGCGGCGGCAACGGCGCCAACGGCGACGGCTGAGCCCGTGGCCGCGTAGGGACCTGCGATGGCCGACCGCGACGTCGACTTCCTCCTGATCGGCGGCGGCATGGCTTCCTCCCACTGCGCCGCCGAGCTGCGGCGACGGGGCGCCGAGGGCTCGATCCTGCTCGCCGGCCGCGAGCCGGAGCCCCCCTACGAACGGCCGCCGCTCTCGAAGGAGTACCTGCGTGGGGATCAGGGCAGCTCCCGCGAGGAGGCCTACGTCAACCCGCCCTCCTGGTACGAGGAGAACGGGGTCGAGCTGCTCACCGGGCGCAACGTGATGTCGCTCGACCCCGAGGCGCGGACGGCGAAGCTGCAGGGCGGGGAGGAGGTCGGCTTCGGCAAGGCGCTGATCGGAACCGGGGCGATCGTCAACATCCTCCGCGTCGAGGGCGCCGAGAACGAGGGGATCCACTACCTGCGCGCCTTCGGCAACTCGGACGCGATCCGGGCCGACGCCGAGGCCGCCGAGCACGTCGTCCTGATCGGCGGCAGCTACATCGGCGCCGAGGTCGCCGCCTCGCTGACCGCGATCGGCGTCAAGTGCACGATCGTGATGCTCGAGGACGTCGCCCTCTCCCGCACCTTCGGCGAGGACGCGGGCCGCTGGTTCCACGAGCGGCTCGAGTCGCATGGGGTGACGATCCACGGCGGAGAGGAGCTCGAGGCGTTCGAGGGCGACGGCCGGGTCAGGGCGGTGGTGACCAAGAGCGGCCTGGCGATCGAGTGCGACACGGTGATCGTCGGCGCCGGGGTCAAGGCCGACGCGATGCTCGCCCAGCGGGCCGGGCTCGAGGTCGACGACGGCATCGTCTGCGACTCGAAGCTGCAGACCTCGGTCGCGGGGATCTACGCCGCCGGCGACTGCTGCTCCTACGACAGCGTCGTCCACGGCCGGCGCCTGCGGGTCGAGCACTGGGACGTCGCCATGCAGCAGGGCCTGCACGTCGCCCGCAACATGCTCGGCGACGACGCCGACTACGACGTCGTCCCCTACTTCTTCAGCGACCTCGCCGACTGGGCGAGCCTCGAGTACGTCGGCCCGGCGCTCGACTGGGACCGGGAGGTCTGGCGCGGGGATCGCGACGGGGACGAGTTCTCGCTCTGGTACCTGAAGGGGGGCCGGGTCGCCGGCGCGCTCAGCGTCGGCCGTCCCGAAGACCTGGCCGAGGCCCGCCGCATGCTCGCCGACGCGGTCGACGTCTCCGAGGCCGGCGACCAGATCGCCGATCCGGAAAGCGATCTCTCGGCGATCGGCGCCTGAGCGCCCGTTCCACTCCTGCAGTTATCCTGCAAATTCACGCCTTGCGCCCTGGTGTAATGGCAGCACGCCTCGCTCTGGACGAGGTAGTCGGGGTTCGAATCCCTGGGGCGCAGTAAGCATGAGAAACGCGAAAAACGTGAGAAATCCGAAAAACAGCCTGCTCATCGTGGCCGCGGCCGCCTCGCTCGCGGCGCTCGCCGGCTGCGGCGGCGGGGGCGGCGGCGATACCGAAACCGCGCCGCCGGCGACGGTCGAAGAAACGGTCGCGGCGCTGAGCAAGGAAGAGCTGATCGAACAGGGCGACGCGATCTGCGCCGAGGTCAACGCCGCCGTCGGCTCGGTCGGCAACACCGAAACCGACACGGCTTCTCAGGTCTCCCAGGTCGCCGATCTCTACACCGGCATGGTCGAAAGGCTGAAAGGGCTCGGCGAGCCGAGCGAAGACGCCGGCTACGCCGAATTCATCGAAGCCGCCGACGAACTCTCCCAGGCGCAGAGCGACGCCCAGCTGGCGTCGGAGCGCGGCGAAGAAGCCGGCCTCGCGGAAGCGCAGTCGAGTGCGGCGGAAGCCCTCGCCGAGTTCCAGGAAACCGCCGGGTCCTACGGCTTCGAAGACTGCTCGGCGGCCCCCGCCGCGCCGGTCGCCGCGGCCGGCGCCGGCGGCGAAGAAGAAGCCGCCCCGGAAGAAGTCGCGCCGGAAGAAGCGGCCCCCGAAGAAGCCGCACCCGAAGAAGTCGCGCCCGAAGCAGCGGCCCCTGAAGAAGTCGCGCCCGAAGGCGGCGGCACCGGCACCGGCGGCGGCGGCTCCGAAGCCGGCGGCGGCTCCGGCGGCATCGGCCCCGGCTGAGCAGCGGTCCACGGCGGCTCTCGTCAAATCTCATCAAGTTCGCCAGGTATCGCATGGCTAACTTGATGCGATCTTCGAGGCGGCCGACTCCTCCCGGGCCTTTCTAGGCGGCCGACTCCTCCCAGGCGCCGTAGAGGCGGGAGTAGGGGCCGCCGGCGGCGATCAGCTCGTCGTGGGTGCCCTGCTCGGCGATCCGGCCGTGCTCCATGACGACGATCTTGCCGGCGCGGCGGATGGTCGAAAGGCGGTGGGCGATGACGATCGCGGTGCGGCCGGCGAGCAACCGCTCGAGGCCTTTCTCGATCGTTTTCTCGGTCCGCACGTCGACGTTGGAGGTCGCCTCGTCGAGGATCAGGATGCGGGGCTCGGCGAGCAGGGCCCGGGCGAAGGCGACGAGCTGGCGCTGGCCGGCCGAGAGCTGGACGCCGCGCTCGCCGATCTCGGTCTCGATCCCGTCGGGGAGCGCCGTGATGAACTCGGCGGCGCCGACGGCACGGACGGCAGCCTCGATCTCCTCCTCGCTCGCCCCGGGGCGGCCGAAGGCGATGTTCTCGCGGACGCTGCCGGAGAAGAGGAACCCCTCCTGGGGAACGATGCCGAGCTGGCGGCGCAGAGCGAGCTGCTGGACGCCGCGCAGGTCGTGGCCGTCGACGGCAACGGTCCCCTTCTGCGGGTCGTAGAAGCGGGCGACGAGCTTGGCGAAGGTCGACTTGCCGGCGCCGGTCTCGCCGACGAGCGCGAGCGTCTGTCCGGGCGGGACGTGCAGGTCGACGTCCTCGAGCGCCCAGAGAAAATCAACCGACGGCTGCTCGGCTGCGCCGGAATAAACCGACGGCTGCTCAGCTTCGCTTCCGCTGCCGTCGGCAGATGCGCCATCGCCCTGGCCACCTTGATTCGCCTGGACCGCGACTTCGTCGCTAGTGCCGACGGAATTCAGGCCACCTTGATTCGCCTGATTCGCGACTGCGTCGTTAGTAGCGCCGGGAATCAGGCCACCTGGATCCACCTGGGCCGCGACTGCGTCGCTGGTGCCGGCGGGAGGCTCGGCGATATCCGCGTAGGAGAACCAGACGCCCTTCATCTCGATTTCGCCGCGGATCGTGCCGGGGTCGATGGCGCCGGGGGCGTCGGTCATGTCGGGGGCGGTGTCGAGCAGCTCGAAGATCTTGTCGAGGGCGGCCATCCCCTGCTGGTAGGTGGTGTAGAGCTGGGAGAGCTGCTGGATCGGTTCGAAGAAGGTGGTCAGGTAGCCGACGAAGGCGACGATGACGCCGATTTCGATCGCTCCGTCGATCGCCTGCGAGCCGCCGTAGAGCAGGATCACGGCGGTGCTCACCGTGGCCAGCAGTTCGACCGCCGGGAAGTAGGAGGCGTTGAGGAAGACGGTCTTCATGTTGGCGTCGCGGTTGGCTTCGTTGAGCTCCGTCATCCGCGCCATGTGTTGCGGCTCCTGGCCGAAGCTGCGCACGACCCGGACCCCGCTCAGGGTCTCCTGCAGATACGCGGTCACCGCGGCGATCCGCTCCCTGGTGATCCGGTAGGCGCTGTGGGAGATCAACCGGAAGACGAGGCTGGCGATCAGCAGCAGCGGGAAGGTGACGAAGGTGATCAGCGCCAGGTCGAGGTCGAGGAAGAGCAGGATGATGACCACGCCGACCAGCGTCAGCAGGCTCGAGACCATCGTCACCACGCCTTCGGAGATCAGCTGGTTGAGAGCTTCGACGTCGTTGGTCATGCGGCTGATCAGGACCCCGGGGCTGCGGCGGGTGAAGAAGCCGATCGACATCGACTGGATGTGCTGGAAGACGCGCAGCCGCAGGTCCTGCAGCGCCCTGGTGCCGACCCAGCCGACCAGGTAGGTCTGGGCGTAGCCGGCCAGCGCGTAGAGGATCGAGACGACGATGAAGGCGGCGACGGTGAGCTCGAGCGAATTGACGTCGCCGGGCCGGATCCCGTCGTCGATCGCGCGACCGGCGAGGTAGGGAGGCGCGAGGCCGGCGCCGGTGGCGACGAGGACGGCGACGAAGGTGAGCAGCACCTTGCCGCGGTAGGGGCGCAGCAGGCCGAACAGCCAGCGCACCTTGCGGCCGCGCTGGTCCTCGCCCCGCAGCAGCCGCCAGATCGAGGCGAAGAGCAGGAAGATCTCCTGCAGCCGGTTGCGCTCCTCGCTCACAGCTTCGCCATCTCCTCGCGGCTCTCGAGGTCGCGCTGGAGGAAGACCGAGTCGGCGAGGCCGTGCTCGGCGATCTCGCGGTAGAAGCCGCAGCCCTGGAGCAGCTCCTCGTGGCTACCGCGGTCGACGATCCGGCCGCCGTCGAGGACGACGATTTCGTCGGCCAGCGAGACGGTCGAGAGCCGGTGGGCGATGATCAGCGTCGTCCGCCCGGCCATCGCCTGCTCGAGCCCGGCCTTGATCGCCGCCTCGGTCGTCGCGTCGACCGAGGAGGTGGCGTCGTCGAGGATCAGGACCCGCGGGTCGGCGACCAGCGCCCGGGCGATCGCGACCCGCTGGCGCTGCCCGCCGGAGAGGGTGAGGCCGCGCTCGCCGACCATCGTCTCGTAGCCGTTCGGCAGGCTGCGGATGAAGGAGTCGGCCTGGGCCCGGCGGGCCGCCTCTTCGACCTGCTCGCGGGTCGCGTCGAGGCGGGCATAGGCGATGTTGTCGGCGACGCTGGCGGTGAAGAGGAAGCTGTCGTCGGCGACGAAGGCGATCTCCGAGCGCAGCCCGGCGAGATCGACCGAGCGCACGTCGGCGCCGTCGATCGAGACCTCGCCCTCGCTCGGGTCATAGAGGCGGGCGACGAGCGCGACGAGGCTGGTCTTGCCCGAGCCGGAGGGGCCGACCAGGGCGATCGTCCTGCCGGCCTCGATCTCGAGGTCGACGTCGCTGAGGGCGGCCACCGCCGTGCCACCGGCCGCCGTCGGGACGCCGCCGTCGTATTTGAGCGTCACCCCGCGCATCTCGATCCGGCCACCGCCGGCGGGCAGCCCCGGCGCGCCGGGCTCACTCTCGATCCGCGGCTCGCGGTCGAGGATCTCGAACAGCCGGTTGCCGGAGGCGACCGCCCGCTGGGCCATGCCGAGCGCGATCCCGAGCATCCGCATCGGCCCGGCGAGCATCACGAGGAAGAAGTAGAAGGAGGTGAAGGCGCCGAGCGTGAGGTCGTTCGAGATCACCATGCGGCCGCCGACGAGGAGGACCAGCGCCATCCCGATCTGCGGCAGCAGGCCGATGATCGGGGTGAAGATCGCCTGCAGTTTGGTCGAGTAGATGCTCTGGTCGAAGACCCGGCCGATCGAGCGCTGGAATCGGTGCAGCTGGAATTCCTCGCGGGCGAAGGCCTTGACGACGCGGATCCCGGAGACGTTCTCCTCGGCCTCCGCGGTCAGCTCGGCGAGCCGCTGCTGGACCTCCTGCAGGGCGGGGCGGGAGAGCCGGTTGTAGCGCGAGGCGGTGTAGACGACCAGCGGCGCCGGGGCGAGGGCGATCAGCGCCAGGACCGGGTCGAGGATGAACATGACGACGCTGGCGAGGGCAATCGTCAGCAGGTTCTGGGTGATGAAGATCAGCCCGTAGCCGAGGAAGAAGCGGATCGCCTGCAGGTCGACCGTCGCCCGCGACATCAGCTGCCCCGTCTGCTGGCCGTCGAAGAAGCCGAGCTCGAGCCGCTGCAGGTGCGCGTAGAAGAGCTGGCGCAGGTCGAATTCGACCGCGAGAGAGACTTTGCCGGCGACCACCCGCCGGACCACGGTGAGGCCGAGCCGGAGGATGCCGGCGGCGACGATCGCCAGCGCCAGCGGCAGCAGGTCGGGCTTGTCGTGGTCTTCGATCGCGTTGACGGCCCGGCCGATCAGCAGCGGGACCAGAACCGTCATCCCCATCGCCGCCCAGGCGAAGACCAGCGAGCCCCACAGCGGACGGCGGTAGGGACGCAAGAAGCCCATCAACCGTCGGTAGGTCTGCATCACATTTGACTATACAAAGTGAAGTTTTGGCCCCAGCCCCGAACGGGCGGGGTCCCGGGCGCCTGCGAGGCGCTCTATCCGTTGGCCGCGGCCTTGGCGCTCGGCACTTTGCCGGGGCCGCACCTGAGCGCCGGATGGCCGGGCCGGGGCAGGATCTGGAAGCTGGTGACGTCGTGCCAGGGCGTGGTCGCGCCGTTGTTGTCGGCGAGGGTCGCGACCAGCCGGTAGAAGCCGGGCCGCAGGTTGTCGTAGAAGATCTCCGGGCGGGTCGCCGGCGAGTAGCTGCCGCTCGAGCCGATCCGTTCACCGAGGATGCCGTTGGGGCCGGAGAATTCGGCGTAGTCGAAGGAGGCGCCGATCAGGCGCCCCTTGCCGATCGGGCTGTGCACGGCGCGCTTCAGTTTGACCAGGTCGACGCAGTCGGGGACCCGGTTGAGGCTGAAGCGGATGCTGCCCTCGCCGAGCAGCGGTTCGCCGCCGAAGTGGCGCGGGGCGAGCCGGAAGTTCCGCACCTCGACCTTGACGACGACGGCCAGCCCGCGCTGGACGGCGCCGTTGCGCGGCGAGATGAATTCGATTTCCGGTTCGCCGGGCACGCGGTATTCAGCCGCCTCCGAAGAGGAGCCGCAGCCGCAGGCGCCGATCGCGACTGCGAGGAAGGCGCCGAGGGCGGCGAGGATCGTCGGTCTGCCCGGCATCAGCGCCGGATCATTACGTACTCTTGGCCGCTCCGATGAGCCCGGCCTACGAACTAGCGATCAGGATGAGCGCCGCCGCGCGGCGCTCGGCCACCTGGGTCGAGCTGTTCAAATTCGGCCTCGTCGGCGGCTCCGGCTATCTGATCAATCTCGCCGTCTTCGCCGTCCTCACCGACAACTGCGCCTCCACCACACGGTCGCCGCGGTCGGCGCCTTTTGCGTCGCCGTCACCAACAACTTCCTCCTCAACCGCCACTGGACCTTCGCCGCCGGCGACGGCCACGCCGGCTTCCAGGCGGTGCGCTTCCTGCGATCAGCGTCGGCGCCCTGCTGATCAACCTCGTCGTCCTCGAGCTGCTCGTCTCCAGCGCCGGCCTCGGCCTGCTCAGCGCGCAGGCGATCGCGGTGGCGATCGCGATGCCCTTCAACTTCATCGCCAACAAGCTCTGGACCTTCGCCTAGCGCGAGCGATCCGCCGGGCGCCCCTTGCCGGCTTTGGAAGACTTGAGTAGATGAGCGAGTCCCGACCCAGATACGACCCCGCGGCCGTCGAGGCCTCCCGCCAGGCTGCCTGGGAGGCGCGCGGCGCCTATGCGACGCCGGAGCTCGAGGACGGCCGCGACGCCGTCTACATCAAGCCCTCGAGCCCGTTCACCTCGGGCAACCTGCACATGGGTCACGTCCGCGATTACTCGATCGGCGACGCCTACGCCCGCTACCGGCGGGCGCTCGGCGACGCGGTCCTGCTCGGCTTCGGCTTCGACGCCTTCGGCCTGCCGGCCGAGATGGCGGCGATCGACCGCAAGGTGGCGCCCGCCGACTGGGTCGTGCAGAGCGGCGAGCGGATGCTCGGCCAGATGAAGCGCCTCGGCTACTCCTTCGACTACGACCGGGTCTTCTACAGCTCCGACGAGAGCCAGTACCGCTGGTCGCAGTGGCTCTTCGTCACCCTGCTCGAGGCGGGGCTGGTCTACCGCGCCGACGCCACGGTCGATTGGTGCGACAGCTGCCAGACGACGCTCGCCGCGCTCCAGGTCGAGGACGGCCGCTGCTGGCGCTGTCACAACAAGGTGCGCTTGATCCGCCGCCCGACCTGGTTCCTCAAGGTGACTCCCTATCTCGAGGAGAACGACCGCAACCTGCCGGGCCTCGAGCGCAAATGGGACGAGCTCTCGCTCAAGACCCAGCGCTACATCCTCGGTCGCAGCGATGGGGTCGAGCTCGAGCTGAGCGGCCCCGGCGGCGAGGCCGTGACCGTCTTCACGCCGCACCGCGACGCGGTTGCCGAGGCCACCTTCGTCCTCGTCTCGCCACGCCACCCCGAGGTCGAGCGCTGGATCGGGGACTCCGAGGCGCGGGCCGGCCTCGATCAGATGCGCTCCGGCGGTTGGGAGCGCAGCGCCCGAGACGCCGCCGCCGTGCCGCTGATCGACGCCGGCATCTCGCTGACCGCCGCGGGGGGCGCCGAGCTGCCCGTCTATGTCTCGCCGATCGTCGACGCCCGCTACGGGCCGACGGCGGCGCTGGCGATCCCCGCCGTCGACGAGGCCGATGAGGCGATCGCGGCGCGGTCCGAGGTGGCCGCGGGCGGGGGAGGGGCGCTGGCCGGAGCCCCCGTGCGCGATGCCACCCGCTACCGCGCCTCCGACTTCTCGATCGGCCGCCAGCGTTACTGGGGGACGCCGATCCCGGTCGTCAACTGCGAGAGCTGCGGGCCGGTGCCGGTCCCGGTCGAGCAGCTGCCGGTCGTCCTCCCGCGTGACATCGAGCCGACCGGGGAGGGCAACCCGCTCGCCGAGCGCCCCGATTTCGTCGACACCACCTGCCCGCGCTGCGGCGAGCCGGCCAAGCGCGAGACCGACACCCTCGACTGCCACTTCGACGCGCTCTGGCTCTGGGTGCCGGCGGCGGTGCCGCCCGAGGATCGCGCCGAGCAGATGTTCACCCACCCCGACCTGCGGCGCTGGCTGCCCTCCGAGCGGCTCGTCGCCGGCAACGACAGCGGCAGCTTCGTCTTCGACCAGCGGATCGTGACCAAGGCCCTGCGTGACATCGGGCCCTTCGAGTTCCTCGCCGACGGCGAGCCCTTCGCCGGCTGCCTCTTCCACGAGATGGTCGTCGCCGACGGGCGCAAGATGAGCAAGCACCTCGGCAACGTCGTCGACCCCGACGAGCTGGTCGAGCGCCACGGCGCCGACACCGTGCGCCTGGCGATCCTCTACGCCGCCGGGCCGGCGAAGACGCTGAACTGGAACGACGGCGCGATGCGCTTCGCGAGCCGCTTCCTCAACGGCCTCTGGGATTACGCCCTCGGGCGCTTCTCGGCCGCCGCCGAGGCGCCGCTCGACGAGGACGCGGAAAGCGACACGGCCTTCATGCGCGAGCGCCTGGTCAAATGGTGCGACAGCGGCCTCGCCCGGATCACCGAGGATCTCGACGAGCTGCAGATGCACAAGGCGGTCCGCAACGTGACCCGCCTCTTCGAGCGGATCCAGGACTTCGAGAAGCGGGTGATCAAGCGCCGTGGCGCGCTCAGCCGCGCCGATGCCGAGGCGCAGGCCGAGGCCCTGGTCCTGCTGCTGCGCACCCTGGCGCCCTTCGCCCCGCACTTCGCCGAGGGCCTGCTGCTCGCCGCCGGGCGCGAGGATGACGTCGATTCGCTGTACGCCTGGCCTCGGCCTGTCGAGGCGCTATCCTGATCCATCTCAATGTTTGAGCGCCAGAGGGGAAACCTGGACAAGCGGAGGATGAGGTTCGCCAAGGCCGGCGGCCTGCCCTCGTGGCTGGGGAGTCAGACGGGCTGATGAGCCAAGCGGCCGACCAGCGAACCCGCTCCTGCGCGAAGGAGCTGGCCTGCCCCGATTGTGGGACCCACTTCCCGCTCGAGGACACCATCTTCCGGTGTCCCGACTGCGACAAGGGCCTCGACATCTCCTACGACTACGAGCTCGCCCGCTCGCGGATCGCCGAGGTCGACGCCCAGCAGCGGCCGCTCAACATCTGGCGCTACGAGGAGCTGCTGCCGATCGTCGACGGCTCCGTCCCCGGCCGGGTCGGCCTCTTCGCCGGGATGACCCCGCTGATCCGCGCCGACCGCCTCGGCGCCGAGATCGGGCTGCGCAACGTCTACCTCAAGGACGACTCGACCAACCGGCCCTCGCTCTCCTACAAGGACCGGGTCGTCGGCATGGCCGTCGCCCGCGCCCTCGAGCTCGGCTGCACCGAGATCGGCTGCGTCTCGACCGGCAACGTCGGCACCGCGACCGCCGCGCTCGGGGCCAAGGCCGGCCTCCGTCCCTACGTCTTCTACCCGGCCAACCTGGAGCGGGCCAAGGCCCGCAGCGTGCGCGCCCTCGGCGCCGAGGTGATTCAGGTCGACGGCAACTACGACCAGGCCAACAAGGCCTGCCGCCAGCTCGCCGAAGACTCCGGCCTGCAGTTCTCGAACATCAGCCTGCGGCCGTTCTACGCCGAGGGGGCGAAGACGCTCGCCTACGAGGTGGTCGAGCAGCTCGAGTGGGCCTCGCCCGACCACATCGTGATGCCGGCCGCCGGCGGCACCCTCTCCTCACGCGTCGACAAGGGGCTCGGCGAGCTCGAGCAGGTCGGCCTGGCGCAGACGGCGCAGACCAAGATCCACGTCGGCCAGCCGGTCGGCTGCTCGCCGATCGCAACGGCGATCACCGAGAACCAGCCGGAGATCGTCCCCCAGGTGCCCGAGACGCTCGCCCACTCGCTGGCGATCGGGGTTCCCGGCGACGGGCCGCTCGTCGTCGATGCCGTCCGCCGCCGCGGCGGCACCGCGGCCGCCGTGCCCGACGGCGAGATCATCACCGCGATGGAGCTGCTCGCCGCGACCGAGGGGGTCCTCACCGAGCCCGCCGGCGGCACCACCGTGGCGGCGACGATCAAGCTCGCCCAGAGCGGCGCCCTCGATCCCGACGACTCGGTCGTGATCGTGATCAGCGGCAACGGCCTCAAGACCCTCAGTGAGCAGCCGATCCGCCCCTGGCCCGAGAACGTCCCCTGCGACGCTGAGACGATGGCGGAAGTCGTCAACGACTTCCGCCGCTCCGGGACCGGCGTCCCGGTCGCCTAGGGCGACCATGCCCGAACCACCCGCGGTCGACGGCGTCAGCCATCGCCAGGTCCGCGCCCGCGGCCTCGACTTCCACGTGGCCGAAGCGGGGCAGGGCGACGACGTCGTCCTCTGCCTCCACGGCTGGCCCCAGCATTGGTACGAGTGGCGCCACCTGATGCCGGCGCTCGCCGCCGAGGGCCACCGGGTGATCGCGATGGACCTGCGCGGCTTCGGCTGGTCCGACGCGCCGCGGGCGGGATACGAGAAGGAGAACATGGCCGACGACGTGCTCGCCGTCCTCGACGCCCTCGGCCTCGAGCGGGTGAAGCTGGTCGCCCACGACTGGGGCGGCTGGATCGGGTTCCTGCTCGGGATCCGGGCCCCGCACCGGTTCAGCCACTTCCTGGCGCTGAACATCCTCCACCCCTGGATCAGCACGCAGGTGATGCTGCCGCAGCTCTGGCGCTTCTGGTACCAGTGGCTGATCCTGACCCCGGGCGTCGGCTACGGCCTGCACCGTAACGGGGCCTTTGTGCGCAAGGTCCTGGTCGGCGCCACTACCGACAAGAGCGTTTGGGAGGAGGCGACGCTGAGCGCCTTCGCCGACAACCTGGCCGAGCCCGACCGCGCCCGCGCCGGGGTCCAGATGTACCGCTCCTTCAACCTGCGCGAGACGCTGCCGATCATCCGCGGCCGCTACCGGCAGACCACGCTCGAGGTGCCGACCCTGCTCCTCTTCGGCGCCGACGACTTCGCCCTGCGGCCGCAGCTGCTCGCCGGTTATCGAGCAGCACGCCGAGCAGATGGAGGTCGAGCTGGTTCCTGGCTGCGGCCATTTCATCGCCGACGAGCGACCGCAGCTGGTCGCCGAGCGGGCGAGGGCCTTCCTCGCATAGAACTCACCTTCTCGATGCAGGAGCGGACCCGCACATACGGCCTCGCCATGACGCTCAACCGGCCCGTCGCCCGCTGGGGCAGGCTGCAGGTGGAGGGTCTCGAGACGCTGCCTGAGAGCGGCCCGCTGATGGTCGTCGGCAACCACGACAGCCACTGGGACCCGATCATGGTCGGCATCTCCGCCAGGTCGCGCCGCCAGATCCGGGCGCTGGCCAAATCCGACCTCTGGAAGATCCGCGGCCTGGCGCCGATCCTCAACGGCATGGGCCAGATTCCGATCGAACGGGGCTCCGGCGACGCCCAGGCCCTGGCCCGGGCGATCGAGACGCTGCGGGCCGGAGCCTGCATCGGCGTCTTCCCGGAAGGCACCCGCTCGCGCGGCAAGGTGCTGCGGGCGCGCAGCGGCATCGGCAGGCTGGCGCTCGAAGTCCCCGAGGCGCACGTCACCCTGGTCGCGATCGACGGCACCTCGGATCTGACCGGCTTCCCGCGCCGTCCGCGGATCAAGGTCAGCTTCTTCGACCCGGCGGGCGGCCAGCCGCGCGCCGACGAGGATCCCGGCGAGCTCTCGGCCCGGCTGCTGGCCGAGATCCGCGCCCTGGTCGCGCCGACGATCTCCTATCGCAAGCGCGCCAAGCCCTAGGCGCGCAGTTCCGCCATCATTCCCCCGTGTCCTTGCGCAGGGGAATGACGATGCTGCTCGCCGCGCTGCTGCTCGCCGGCGCGGTCGAGGCCGGCCCCGCCCGGGCGGCGGCGACCGAAGTCGTCCCCGATCCGACCCTGCCCGGCCTCGCCGTCAACGGCGCGGTCTTCATCTCGGAAGGGCCGGGGCTCGGCTTCGGCCGCTGCTCCGGCACCGCGGTCGACTCGCCCAACATGAGCGTCGTCGTCACCGCCGGCCACTGCGTCTATGACGAAGGGCGCAGCTTCGACCACAAGTGGGTCTTCGTACCGGGCTACCGCTATGGCGAACGGCCATTCGGCAGCTTCACCGCCAAGTGGCTCGGCACGACTCCCCAGTGGCGCTTCTCGGAAAACTTCAACTACGACGTCGGCATGGCCGTCGTCGGGCGCAACGAACGCGGTGAACGGCTCGGTGCCGCGGTCGGCGGCGACAAGATCGCCTGGGGCCTGCCGCCGCGGCAGGACTTCGACGTCTACGGCTATCCGGTCGCACGGCCGTTCACCGGCGCCACCCTCGAGCGCTGCCTTGGCGCCCCGCTGCTCGGTCACGACTTCGAATCCTTTCTGGCGCCGGGCCCGCTCAACCTCGCGGTCGACTGCGACGTCACGCCGGGAGCCTCGGGCGGCGGCTGGGTGATCCACGGCGACGTCCTCAACGGCGTAACCAGCAGCGGCTATGACGAAGACCCGAACACCGACTACGGGCCGTACTTCGGCAAGCAGGTCGGCAGGCTCTTCCACGAAGCGGCGAGGGTCCAGTGAGGGCTCGGCGCCGCCGGGCGGCGCTGCTGCTGCTGGCGGTCGGCCTGCTCGTCGTCGCGGCGGCGCCCGCGAGCGCCCAGGCTCAGACGGGCTCGCGGCTGCTCAGTTTCAAAGTGCACGGCAGTCACGGCTACCGGATCGAAGTCAAGGCCAGTGAAGCGACCGCGACCCTCGCCGCCACCCGGGCGAAGCCGCACGCGGAAACCGGCTCGCAGAGCACCTATATCGCCCGCCTGCGCTCGGGCGCCGGGGCGATCCGCGCGACCTTCGGCCACCTCGGCTCGGTCAAGATGCGCTTTCGGCCCAGCGGCCCGGTCACCGAGAGCAAGCCGCAGCGGAACTGCATCGGGCCCGATCACTTCACGATCCATCACGGCGTCTTCGTCGGCGGCCTCGAGTTCCGCGGCGAAGGCGGCTACACCGAAGTCAAGGCGAGCCGGGTCAAGGGAGTCTCGCTCAGCCCCAGCTCGCTGCTCTGCGGCAACTTCGGCGAGAGCGCCCGGGCGAGCGCCGCGGACGGCGGCCCGCGCCCGACCTACCGCTTCCAGGCGAGCTTCCGCAGCAGGCTGCTGGCCGAGTTCTTCGAGGCGACGACGGACCGCGCCAAACAGTCGATGTTCTTCGCCGAAGTCGACCAGACCGTCGGCTCATTGGCGATCGATCGCCTCGCGATCGCCCATGGGCGGGCGCGGGCCTTCGCCACCGACAGCGCCCTCAGCTTCGCGACGATCAGCCCGACCGCGCCCTTCGACGGGACCGGTTCGCTGACCCGCGACCCCACCGGCTCGAGGCTGTGGAACGGCTCGCTGACGGTCGACTTCCCCGGCGCACCGGACGTGCCGCTGACCGGCCCGCCATTCAAGACGACGCTGACGCGCGGCTTCTAGCCGGTTCCTTCAGCCTCGGTGGATGGCGCCGCCACGGCTCAGGTCGGCCGAGCGGCGAGCCGGGTGTGGGCGACGGCGACCGTGAGCGTCACGGTGCCCGCCAGGACGATCGCCGCGGCGAGGCTCCACTCGAGCAGCAGCGCGCCGGTCACCGCCCCGGCCAGGATCAGGAGCAGGGCGATGCCGCGCTGGGTGAGGTCACTGCTCGGGGCGAGGGCGATCAGCGAGTGGGTGGTGACCGCGGTCAGGGTCAGGTTGAGCACGGTGGTCGCGACGTTGGCACCGGCGACGCCGCGGATCGTCGTGTTACGCAGGCCCATGGTCAGGGAGAGGATCGCGATCAGGACGTAGGCGACCGCGTCGCCGCGTGAGAAGTCCGCGAGCGCGGCGATCAGCGCCGCGACGCCGAGCAGCGATGCCTCGGCGAGGGCGGCCGCGGCGAATCCGGGCCCGCCGCCCGGGCGGCGGGCGACCAGGGCGGCGACACTGCCGCCGGAGATGAAGGCGGCGAGGGCGACCAACGGGGCGCCGACCGACGCGGTCCCCTGGCCGGCGATGCCGAAGCCGAGGAAGATCACGTTGCCGGTCTGCATCGCCGAGAAGACCTGGCCGAGGGCGAGGAAGGTGACCGCGTCGATCACGCCCGTGACGAAGGTCAGGGCGAGCAGCAGCTCTGTCCGGGGACGATCGACGGGGTTCGTTTTGCGCGCAGTCTCCATGGCGGTTGTCGAGCCTAAGGCCGGACCAGGCGCCCCGCGGGGATTGGATTTGGAGAATCCCTGCGGCTACGATCTGGGCTGGGATGTCGATGCGACAGGCTGTTACCGGGACGACCGCTACGAGGACCGTTGGGCGAGGCCGGGCTCGCTTCGCGCTGATCGCCCTGCTGGTGGCCGCCGCCGCGGCGGCCGGATGGGGCGCGGCGCTGCTGACGCCTTCGGCCGGGACGGTCACACGCCCGACGAAGGCGCTGCACGGACTGACGTCCCTGCCACTTGCCGCACAGGGCCCGGTCTCGGTAGCGCTCGGCAGCGAAGCGCCGGACTATCGGGTCAGGGGCCTGGCGGCGGTGAATCCGGCGCAGAACCTGCGCGCGGACTTCTCGCGCCAGGGCATCTCGGTGGTATCGGGCGCGGCCCGGCTCGACATGACGCTCTCCGCCTACGGGCGCGCGGGCGCCCTCGACCCGCTCGGATCGGCCACGCCGCGGGCGGGCGCCAATCGCGTCGACTATGCCCGCGGAGCCCTGACCGAGTGGTATGCGAACGGCCCCTTGGGGCTCGAGCAGGGCTTTGACGTCGCCGCCCGTCCTGCGGCCGGCGCCGGGCCGCTGACCCTCTCGCTCGCTCTCTCCGGCAACCTCGCCCCGAGGCTGCGCCACGGCTCGCTGCTGCTCTCCGGCGCCGGCGTCGAGCTCCGCTACGGGAACCTGCTCGCCACCGACGCGCGCGGGCGCGTCCTGCCCTCTCACCTGCGACTTGCCGACGGGCAGGTGCTGATCCGGGTCGCGGACCGCGGCGCCGACTACCCCTTGCGAATCGACCCGTTGATCCAGCAGGGCAAAAAGCTGACCGGCAGCGGCGGCACCCGCACCGGGCGCTTCGGCTATAGCGTCGCCCTCTCCGCCGATGGCGCCACGGCGCTGGTCGGAGGGCGCTACGGGTATCCCGGCGCGGGGGGCGCCTGGGTCTTCACCCGCACCGGCTCGACCTGGGCCCAGCAGGGCGGGAAACTGGTCGGCACGGGCCACGTCGGAGCGGGCGAATTCGGTCACGTCGGAGAAGGCGAATTCGGCGTCAGCGTGGCGATCTCCGACGACGGCGACACGGCGCTGGTCGGCGGCCCCGGCGATGACGACGGAAAAGGCGCCGCCTGGGTCTTCAGCCGCGCCGGCGCGACCTGGTCCCAGCAGGGCGCGAAGCTGACCGGCGCGGGCGAGAGCGAAGCCGCCGGGTTCGGCGAAAAGGTCGCGCTCTCGGGAGACGGCGAGACGGCGCTGATCGGCGGTCGTCGCGACGAAGGCGGTAACGGCGCGGCCTGGGTCTTCACCCGCTCCGGCACGACCTGGTCCCAGCAGGGTGGAAAGCTGACCGGCGAAGACGAGAGCGGGGCGGGCAGGTTCGGCTCCAGCGTCGCGCTCTCGGGCGACGGCGACACGGCCCTGATCGGCGGGCTCGGCGACGAAGGCCTCGCGGGCGCCGCCTGGGTCTTCACCCGCACCGGCTCGACCTGGGCCCAGCAGGGCGACAAGCTGACCGGCGGCGGTGAGGCCGGAGAAGGAGAATTCGGCGCCAGCGTCGCCCTCTCAGCCGACGGCGACACGGTGCTGGTCGGTGGCCCGAGTGACAGCGAAAGGGACGGTGCCGCCTGGGTCTTCACTCGCACCGCCTCGACTTGGTCCCAGCAGGGCGAAAAGCTGCTCGGCGGCGGCGAAACGGGAGAAAGCCGCTTCGGCTGCAGCGTCGATCTCTCGGGGGACGGCGACACGGCGGTGATCGGCGGCCGTCGCGACGGCGGCGGCACCGGCGCGGCCTGGGTCTACACGCGAACCGGCTCGACCTGGGCCCAGCAGGGCGACAAGCTGACCGGCGCCGCCGAGGGCGGAGAAGGCGAATTCGGCGAGAGCGTCGCGCTCTCCGGCGACGGCGCCACCGCGCTGGTCGGCGGCCCGGAGGATCAGCTCGCGACGGGCGCGGCCTGGGTCTTCACTCGCACCGGCTCGACCTGGTCCGCGCAGGGCGGAAAGCTGAGCGGCGGCGAAGAGGACAGCACCGAGTTCGGCGTCCTCGTCTCGATCTCGGCTGACGGCAACACGGCGCTGGTCGGCGGCTGGAAGGACGACGGGACCAAGGGCGCGGCCTGGGTCTTCACCCGCCACGGAGGGGTGTGGAGCCAGCAGGGGCCGAAACTGACCGGCGGGGGAGAGGATGGAGAAGGCGGCTTCGGCACCAGCGTCGCACTCTCCGCCGACGGCGACACGGCTCTGATCGGCGCGCCCGGCGACAGCTTCCGCGAAGGCGCGGCCTGGATCTTCACCCGCAATGGCTCGACCTGGACCCAGCAGGGCGGAAAGCTGACCGGCGGGGGAGAGGTCGGGTCGGCATGGTTCGGCTACACGGTGGCGCTCTCCGGCGACGGGAAAACCGCGCTGATCGGCGGTTGGCTGGACGACGGTTGGAAAGGCGCGGCCTGGGTCTTCACCCGCTCTGGCTCGACCTGGTCCCAGCAGGGCGAGAAACTGACTCCCACCGGGGAGGTCGGCGAAGGGATGTTCGGCACCAACGTTGCCCTCTCGGCCGACGGAGACACGGCGCTGATCGGCGCCTGGAACGACGACAGCGTCGCCCGCGGGGACCTCGACTACAGCGGCAAGGGCGCCGCCTGGGTCTTCACCCGTACCGGCTCGACCTGGACTCAGCAGGGTGGGAAGCTGACCCCATCGGATGAGGTCGGAGGGGGCAAGTTCGGCACGATCGTCGCCCTCTCCGCCGACGGCGACACGGCGCTGATCGGCGCCTGGAACGATGACACCAGCAAGGGCGCGGCCTGGGTCTTCACCCGCACCGGCGGGGTCTGGAGCCAGCTGGGGCCGAAGCTGACCGGTGGTGGCGAGATCGGAGAAGGCAGGTTCGGCGTCAGCGTCGCCCTCTCCGCCGACGGCAATAGGGCGCTGGTCGGGGCGCTCTACGACGACGGCACCAAGGGCGCGGCCTGGGTCTTCACCCGCTCCGGCTCGAGCTGGGCCCAACAAGGCGGAAAGCTGACCGGCACGGACCAGGCCGGAGAAGGCGAATTCGGCACCAACGTCTCCCTCTCCGCCGACGGCGCGACGGCGCTGGTCGGCGGCTGGCGCGACAACGGCGGCACCGGCGCGGCCTGGGTCTTCGTCGACCCGCCGAGCGCGACGACCGGCGCGGCCACAGGCGTCGGCGAAACCGGCGCCAGCCTCAACGGGACCGTCGCCGCCGGCGGCGCGAGCGGGGCCTACTTCCAGTACGGGACGAGCCCTGCCTACGGCGCCACGACGCCGATCCAGAGCATCGGCGTCTCGGGTAACCCGAGCCCCCTCGCCGCCGCGATCGCCGGACTCACGGCGGGGACGACGTACCACTACCGCCTCGTCTCCGAAAACTCCGCAGGGGTCTCATACGGCGGCGATCAGACGTTCACGAGCGGATCGCCGGTCACGCCGCCCACCGAAAATCCGCCGATCCAGCCGCCGCCGCCACCGCCCCCACCGGGCCCCGGCCTGCCAACGAACCCCGGCCCGACCCCGACCAAGCCGCTCAAGTGCAAGAGGGGCTTCAAGAAGAAGACCGTCAAAGGCAAGGCCAGGTGCGTGAAGGTCAAGAAGCACCGCAACTCCCATCACGCTCACCACTAGGGCCTGGTGCGAATTAGCCGGCTCGGTGAGCGCCGTAACGGTGTTTTGTGGCGCCCTCGGCCCGTGGGAAGATGGCTCCGATGCCAGGAGGAGCGAGTGGATCAGCGCGGAGCCGGAAAATCCGCAGCTGGCGGAAAAGAGTTGGGGGGTGCCTTGGCGGGGTGCTTGTCGTGAGCGCCCTATCTCTGGCCGCGCTTTCTACCGTCGCCGGCGGTGTCTCGGGCCATGCAGCCGCAAGAGTGCGCCAGAGCGTCACCCGAATAATCCGAAAGGTCCCCTATGCGCGCTTCACCGCCAAGGCGTCCAATGGCTACAAGATCCTTGTCTCCTCGACCTTCGGCGAATTTGGCGCTGTGCGCTTGATCGCCTTTCGAAAGAGCATGGCGACCGAATACTCCACATTCGACGGCCACGCCGATGGTTCGGAAATCGTGGCTGGCTTCAGAGGCCTGGGCCACATCTCGGTGAAATTCCATCCGTCATCGCCGGGCCCGCGACCATTCTCAGCCGCTTCCCCCACCTGCCATGCCGTGGGCAAGAGCCGCAACATGCGCGGGACGTTCAGGGGCTACATATATTTCCGCGGCGAGGGCGGCTTCACCAAGCTGCGCATCCGTCAGGCGAGAGGTGATGCGGGGGTCACTCGCCTCCGATGTGGAGGGCCACCCCCGCTTGGACCCGTCGGGAAAGGACCGGAAGTCGTTGCGAGCATTCCCGGAGGCGAATTTCGAGTTGGGTCAGATGCCTTCGACGTCGTTCGTGGAGTCTCGAGCCCTGATCTACTCGGGACCCTGCAACTCACGCCCGCGGCTCGGAAAACCGTCCCATATCTCGCTGAGATCCGCGAAGACAGACGGCTCACGTCGATCGAGCGCATTGCAACGGCGGACGGATCGAAGGAGAGCCTCGCTGTGTCCGAGAGTGGTCAGCGAGCCGTGATCCAGCCCCCGTCCCCCTTCACTGGGAAAGCGAACTTGGCTATGTGCCCACGCGAAGATTGGTCCGGGAACCTTGCAGTTCAATTCCCTGGCAAGACGATGCGGCTGACGCGCAAAGGTAACCGCCATCGTGCGTTCGTACTCGCTCCGAACGCAGAGGGCTGCGGGAAGTCCGACTAGGGATCGCGATCCAGAATTACCGTTGGACCATGAAGTCGGCTTTCTAAAGCCAAATCTAGATGCCGGAGGAGGGACTCGAACCCCCGACACGCGGATTATGATTCCGCTGCTCTAACCAGCTGAGCTACTCCGGCGGGGGCGGCAATGGTAATAGCCTTCGGCTGTGGTCGAAGAGCTGGACAGGGCGGTCAAGGCCGTGGTCGTCGATTGCCTCGCGGTCGGGCCCGATGAGGGGGTGCTCGTGATCAGCAATCCGGTCACCGAAGACCTCGGCGCCCTGATCAGGATCGTCGCCCAGGGGGAGGGCGCCGACGCGACCCTGGCGGTGATGTCCGAGCGCGATTCCCACGGCGCCGAGCCGCCGGCCGCGATCGCCGCGGCGATGCTCGCCTCCGACGTCGTGATCGCGCCGACGATCCAGTCGCTCTCCCATACCGCCGCCCGCAAAGCGGCGAGCGAGGCCGGCGCCCGGATCGCGACGATGCCGAGCGTCACCGAGGAAATGCTCGCCCGCGTGATGTCGGCCGACATGGCCGAGCTGGCCCGCCGTGGCGAGGCGATCTGCGCGCTCCTCGACCGCGGCCTCGAGGCGAGGATCACCTGCGCCAACGGCAGTGACCTGCGGCTCGGGCTCGAGGGCCGCCACTCGATAGTCGACGCCGGCGACCTGACCACGGCGGGCGCCTTCGGCAACCTTCCCTGCGGCGAGGGGTTCATCGCGCCGATCGAGGGCACCGCCTCGGGCACGCTCGTCGTCGACGGCTCGATCGCCGGCATCGGCAGCCTCGAGCGACCCGTCGCCCTCACCGTGCGCGACGGCCACCTGGTCGACGCGACCGAGTCGGACGGCCAGGCCCTGCTCGAGCTGCTCACCGTCCATGGCCCTGACGGGACCAACGTCGCCGAGCTCGGCATCGGCACCAACGAAGAGGCGATCCTGACCGGCAACGTGCTCGAGGACGAGAAGATCCTCGGCACCGCCCACGTCGCCTTCGGCGCCTCGGCCGCGATCGGCGGCAAGGTCCAGGTGCCGGTCCACCTCGACGTCGTCGTGCTCGAGCCGACGGTCGAGATCGACGGCGAGACCCTCGTCCGCGAGGGCGAGTTGCTGGTCTGAGCGTGCCGGTCCTGCTCGCGGTTCCCAACCTCTCCGAGGGCCGCGACGAGGGCCGGATCGGGCGCCTCGCGGCGGCCTTCGCCGGCGACGCCGAGCTGCTCGACCGCCACAGCGACGCCGATCACGGGCGCACCGTCCTCACTCTCGCCGGCGAGCCCGAGGCGCTCGGCCGCTCGCTGATCGCCGGCGCCGAGGCGGCGATCGGCGCGATCGAGATGGGCTCCTACCGCGGCCTGCACCCGGCGGTCGGGGCGCTCGACGTCTGCCCCTTGGTCTGGCTCGATCCCGCCGACCGCGCCGGCGCCGAGGACGCGGCCCTGAGCGCCGCCGCGGCGATCGGCGCGCTCGGCGTCCCCGTCTTCCTCTACGGCGCGCTCGCCGCCGGGCCCGACCGGGTCGAGCGGGCCTACTTCCGCAACGGCGGCCTCGCCGAGCTCTGGCTGCGGATGGAGAGCGGCGAGCTGCGGCCCGACCACGGCCCGGCCGAGCCCCATCCGTCCGCCGGGGTCACCCTGGTCACCGCCCGTCCACCGCTGGCAGCCTTCAACGTCGAGCTCGACGACCCCGACGTCGAGATCGCCCGCGCCGTCGCCGCCGGCCTGCGCGAGTCCGGGGGAGGGCTGCCGGGAGTGCGCGCGATCGGCCTCTCCCTCGCCGACGGCCGCGGCCAGGTCTCGACCAACGTCCACGACCCGCTCTCGACCCCGCTGGCGCTGGTCGTCGAGCGGGTGCGGGAGCTGGCGGCGCCGCTCGGCGCCCGACCGGTCGCCGCCGAGCTGGTCGGGCTGCTGCCCGAAGCGGCCCTCACGGGCTACCCGGCCGAGGTTCCGATCCGCGGCTTCGACCCGGCGCTGCACACGATCGAGCGGCGGCTGGCGTCAATGCCCGATGGGCGGCGAGGCACCCCGACCGACTAGATTTGAGCCGTGGCACAGACCAAGAAAAAGCGGCGCAAGAAGCACAAGGGCACCCAGGGCGGCCGCATCGACACCAGCAAGCGGCGCACCAAACCGCGCAGCCGGGCCGAGGCGAAAGCGCAGGCGCGCTCGCGGCGCTCCGGCAGCAGCAGCGGCGGCGGCCAGAAAAGCGACGATCCGCCGACCTGGCGCGGAGCCGCGATGCGCGGCGGGATCGCGGCGGCGATCTTCCTCCTGATCCTGCTCGTCCTCTTCAAACGACCGCCCGCCTCGGCGCTCGTCCTCAGCGCCCTGATGCTGGTCTTCTACGTCCCCGGCGGCTACTTCATCGACATGACGATGTGGCGCAAACGAGAGCGGGCCAGGATCCGCGCCCGCGAGGAACGTTGAGCCTCGAGGTCGAGATGCTGACCGTCGGCCAGGTCGCCGAGAACTGCTTCCTGGTCCGGCGCGAGGGCTCGGACCGGGTGCTGATCATCGACCCCGGCGACGAGCCGCAGCGCATCCTCGGCACCCTCGAAGGGATGGGCGGGACCGCCGAGGCGATCCTGATCACCCACTGCCACTTCGACCACATCGGCGCCGTCGCCCCGATCGCGGCCGAGACCGGCGCGCCGGTCTACTGCCCGGAGATCGAGGTCCCGGTGCTCGCCGACATCATGTCCTTCGTCCCCTGGTCCGGGTTCGGCCCGTTCGAGAGCTACGACGCCGATGAGACGGTCTCCGGCGGCGAGACCCTCGAGCTCGCCGGACTCGAGCTCGACGTCATCCACACCCCGGGCCACAGCCCCGGCCACGTCACCTACTCGGTCCGCGGCGAGGACGCCCTGCTCTCCGGCGACGTCCTCTTCCAGGGCTCGGTCGGCAGGGTCGACCTGCCGGGCGGCGACGGGCCGACGCTGATCGAGTCGATCCGCGGCCTGCTCGACTCCCACCCCGACGGCACCGCCGTCTACCCCGGGCACATGGGCCTGACGACGCTCGGCGCCGAGCGCCAGACGAACCCGTTCCTCGCCGAGCTGGCCCTCTAGGCCGCGGCTGCGCCGGTAAGGTCGCGCAGTGGCGAGCAACTTCCAGGCACCCCGTGGGACATTCGACGTGCTGCCGGAGATGGCGGCGGCGCGCGAGCGGGTCGAGGCGACCGCGGCGGCGCTCTTCGCCCGCGCCGGCTACGCCCGGATCGCCACGCCGGCCTTCGAGGACACCGATCTCTTCGAGCGCGGCGTCGGCCGCTCGACCGACATCGTCCGCAAGGAGATGTTCACCTTCGAGGACAAGGGCGGCCGCAGCGTCACCCTGCGACCGGAGGGGACGGCGCCGATCTGCCGCGCCTACCTCGAGCACGGCATGCAGAAGCTCGCCCAGCCGGTGAAGCTCTACTACACCGGGCCCTTCTTCCGCCACGAGCGGCCGCAGGCCGGGCGCTACCGCCAGTTCAGCCAGATCGGCGCCGAGGCGATCGGCAGCGACTCGCCGCTCGCCGACGCCGAGGTGATCAAGCTGCTCGCCGACCTGCTCGCCGAGCTCGGCGTGCCCGGGGTCGAGCTGCGGCTCGGCAGCCTCGGCTCGATCGAGTCTCGGCGCGCCTACCTCGAGGAGCTGAAGGGCCACCTGCGCGCCCACGAGGGTGAGCTCTCCGAGGACGTGCGCGAGCGCATCGACCTCAACCCGCTACGGGCCTTCGACGCCGACGACGAGGGGACGCGGAAGGTGATGGAGAGCGCGCCGACGATCGTCGAGCGGCTCGAGGGCGAGGACGCCGAGCACTTCGCCGAGGTCCGCGCCCTGCTCGACGCGACCGGCGTCGCCTACGAGATCGACCCGACCCTGGTCCGCGGCCTCGACTACTACACGCGGACGATCTTCTCCTTCGTCTGCGAGGGGCTCGGCTCGCAGTCGGAGGTCGGCGGCGGCGGCCGCTACGACGGCCTGATCGAGCAGCTCGGCGGCCCGCCGACGCCGGCGATCGGCTGGGCGGCGGGGATCGAGCGGATCCTGCTCGCCCTCGGCGGCGAGGAGAGCAAGGCAGCCCGCGACGCCTTCGTCGCCGTCGCCGGAGACGACCAGCGCCGCCGCGCCCTGGTCCTCGTCGGCGAGCTGCGACGGGCGGGGCTCTCGGCCGAGGCCGACCTCGCGTCGCGCAGCATGAAGGGCCAGCTCAAGCACGCCGACCGGATCGGCGCCCGGCACGTCGTCATCCTCGACGACGACGGCAGCGCCCAGCTCCGCGACATGGAGACCGGCGAACAGCGTCCGGTGAATCAGGACCGCCTGGCCCAGGAGATCGGCGCCGATGGCTGAGCGCGAGTCGGCCAAGCGCGGTCCGCTCAGCCCCCTGCCGGCGCCGCGGGCCAACGACTTCCGCGACACCTGGTGCGGCGATGTCCTCGCCGACCGCGTCGACTCCGAGGCGCGCGTCGCGGGCTGGGTGCACCGCCGCCGCGACCACGGCGGGCTGATCTTCATCGACCTCCGCGACCGCACCGGCCTGCTGCAGCTCGTCTTCCATCCCGACACCTCGGGCCCGTCGTTCGAGCTCGCCCACAAGCTGCGCGCCGAGGACGTGCTGAGCGCCGCCGGCAGCGTCGTCCGCCGCTCCGAGGAGACGGTCAACGCCGACCTGCCGACCGGCGAGGTCGAGCTCGCGGTCGGCTCCGCCGAGCTCCTCTCCGACGCCGAGACCCCGCCGTTCCAGGTCGAGGGCTTCTCCGGCGAGGCCGGCGAGGACGCCCGCCTCCGCCACCGCTACCTCGACCTGCGCCGCGAGCCGATGCGCGAGGCGCTCGAGCTGCGCCACCGGGTGACCGCGGCGATGCGCGAGTTCCTCGACGCCGAGGGCTTCCTCGACATCGAGACCCCGGTCCTGACCCGCTCGACTCCCGAGGGCGCGCGTGACTTCCTCGTCCCCAGCCGCACCCAGCAGGGCTCCTTCTACGCGCTGCCGCAGTCGCCGCAGCTGTTCAAGCAGATGCTGATGATCGCCGGCTTCGAGCGCTATTACCAAATCGCCCGCTGCTTCCGGGACGAGGATCTGCGCGCCGACCGCCAGCCCGACTTCACCCAGCTCGACATCGAGATGTCGTTCGTCGGAGTCGAGGACGTGCTCGAGGCCAACGAGCGGCTGCTCGCCCACGTCTTCGAGCGGGTCGGCGGCCCCGAGCTCGAGCTGC
Source organism: uncultured Solirubrobacterales bacterium (assembly GCA_963836415.1). Taxonomy (GTDB): domain Bacteria; phylum Actinomycetota; class Thermoleophilia; order Solirubrobacterales; family 70-9; genus VRUE01. The sequence goes on along the minus strand of CAWIJE010000002.1, from coordinate 474,573 downwards.
CGATGCGGCGGCTCGCTTACGACGAGGCGATCTCGCGCTACGGCACCGACCGTCCCGACACCCGCTTCGGGCTCGAGCTGGTCGATCTGGCCGAGCCCCTGGCGCAGACCGAGTTCAAGGTCTTCCGCGGTGTGATCGACGGCGGCGGCGCGGTCCGCGGGATCAACGCCGGCGCCCGCGAGATGCCGCGCTCGGCGCTCGACGCGCTGATCGGCCGCGCCCAGGAGCTCGGCGCCAAGGGCCTGGTCTGGGCTTTCCGCGAGGGCGACGGCTGGCGCTCGCCGACGGCGAAGTTCCTCTCCGCGTCCGAGCTCTCGGCGCTCAACCAGCGCCTCGGCGCCGAGGAGGGCGACCTGCTGCTCGTCGTCGCCGACAAGCCGAAGGTCGCCAACGCCGTCCTCGGCCAGCTGCGGCTCGACCTGGCCGAGCAGTTCGGCCTGATCCCGGAGGGCAGCGACGACCTGCTCTGGATCGTCGACTGGCCACTGCTCGAGCGCAATGACGAGGGCGGCTGGGAACCGCTCCACCATCCCTTCACGGCGCCCGCCGGGGACTTCGACCCCGACAACCCCGAGGGCGTCCGCGCGCTCGCCTACGACGTGGTCTGGAACGGCCAGGAGATGGGCGGCGGATCGATCAGGATCAGCGATTCCGAGGTGCAGCGGCGGCTCTTCGCCGCGCTCGGCATCGACGAGCAGGAGGCGGAGTCGCGCTTCGGCTTCCTGCTCGAGGCGCTGCGCTACGGGGCGCCGCCGCACGGCGGCATCGCCTACGGGCTCGACCGCATCGTCCAGCGGCTCGCCGGCGCCGACTCGATCCGCGACGTGATCGCCTTCCCCAAGACCGCCTCCGGCGCCGACCCTCTCACCGGTGCGCCGGCCGCGGTCGACGAGGAGCAGCTGCGCGAGGTCGGCCTTCAGCTCCGCGCCAAGCGGCCGCCGGGCTGATGAGCCTCTTCGATCGGCTGCGGCGTTCGCTGACCGAGCGCAGCCCCGGCCCCGGGGTGACGCCGGTCCACGTCGACGACCCGGCCTTCAACGGCTGGGAGACCGTGCGCGAGTTCGGCGACGTCCGCACCGCGCGCACCTGGCACCAGGCGTTGGTGGAGGCCGGGATCGAGGCGGCGCTGACCGCCGACTGGCCGATCGACCGCTTCGGCCACGGTGAGATCTGGCTCTGCGTATTGCCCGATGACTGGAGCGAGGCCGAGCTCCTGCTCTCCAATCTCGACCTCGACTGACTCTTCGATCCGGGACCGCGGATGAGGTTCGTCCGGCAACTGGTCCGAACCGCTTTCCAGGAGCGCGGGGCGGTGGTACGGTTTCCCCTGAGGCTCGAGCCCGTACGAGAGCCGTCTCACCGTTTGACCCAACACAAACGGCGCGGGAGCCGATTTCTCTGTGCCCCTTGGGGTTTGGAGTAGGCCCCCACCCTTTCTTTTTAGGGATCAAAGCCAGAGGCGGTACCGGCGGGCTGGAGCCTCTTTTGCGCGCTCGTTCGCGCTTCCTCCACCTTCACCGCGTCCCTCGTGCGTCGCGTATTGGCAGCCTGGTCGGGATGCCGAACGAACGCCGCATCGACCACCAAATGGGTGGGAAGCGCGGCACTCGACCGCGGCACGAAGGAGGTCCTGTCGATCGGCGGATCGCGCGGTTGGCCGAGCGGCAGCACGGAGTTGTCTCGAGGGCCCAGTTGCTCGACCTCGGCGTCGGGGCGAGGGCGATCGAGCGTCGCCTCGAGCGGGGTGCCCTCCACCGTCGCCATCGCGGCGTGTACGCGGTCGGGCACCGACTCGGTGGCCTCGAGCGCGACTGGATGGCGGCGGTGCTTCGCAATGGCGACGCAGTGCTCAGCCACCGCTCGGCCGCACAGCTGATCGGGCTGATGCCGAGGAGGAGCTCGTGGCTGGAACTGACCCGGCCGTCCGGTTCCCGCCCGCGCTCCGGTTTGGTCATGCACCGCGCCGATCTCCGCGTCGACGAGCGCGCCCTGATCGACGGAATCCCCTCGACCGGCCTCTCGCGGACCATCCTCGACCTGGCCGTGATCCTCGACCGACCGAGTCTGGAGCGAGCGATGAACGAGGCGACGGTCCGTCGCCTGACCGATGCCGTCTCGGTGGTCGAGCTGCTCGAGCGCCACCCGCGGCGCCGAGGGGCGGCTGTCCTGCGCGCGATTCTGGCCAGCGGGGCCGAGCGGCGCGGCGTGACCCGGAGCGAGCTCGAGCTCCGCTTCGTCGCCTTCCTCGACGCCCACGCCTTTCCCGAGCCGCGCCTCAACGCGGAGGTAGCCGCCGCCGGGCGCTTCTTCGAGGTCGACTGCCTCTGGCAGCGGCAGCGGCTGATCGTCGAGCTCGATGGGCGGGCGACGCATGGAACCGCGTCGGCGTTCGAGAGCGATCGAGAGCGTGATCGGGCCCTGCTGCTCGAGGGCTGGCGCGTGACCCGGGTCACCTGGCGAGCTCTGCACGAGCGTCCGAACGAGCTCGCTGCCGAGCTCCGCCGCCTTCTCGCGCCGCGGTCCTCTCCGGCATCGCCGCTCGCGAGCTGATTCCGAGGCCGGGTTCTTGCCCGCGGACGGCGTCCCCCGGCCCGGCCAGGCGCCTCCCTCTACCCTTGGGCGCATGGCCCGAGAGCTTTTTGAGCACTACCTCCGCGACGAGTCGCGTCGTCGGCCGCCGTCCGACGGCGACTTCACCGGCGCCGCGGGGGGTGCCGCCTGCGGCGACCTCTCGCGGGTCTCGGTCGCGATCGACTGCGGCCGCGTCGCCGGCGTCAGCTTCGACACCGAGGGATGCGGCGCCACCCGCGCGGCGACCGCCGCGGTCGCCGAGATGGTCGAGGGCGGGCCGGTGCTCGACGCGGCGCGGATTGGCGCCGATCAGGTCGAGGACGCGATCGGCGGCCTGACCCCGGCCAAGCGCCACGCCGCGGTACTCGCCGCCGATGCGCTCCACCGCGCGCTCGCCGGCGCCGCCGCCTCGACCACCACGCTTGCCTCGGATAGCCCGAAACGGGTGGCGGTGGCGATGTCGGGTGGCGTCGACAGCGCCGTCGCGGCCCTGCTCGAACGCGAGCGCGGGGCGGAGGTGGTGGGGATCACGGTCAAGCTCTGGACCGACCCGGAGACCGACGGCGCCAAGGCCTGCTGCTCGCCCGAGGCGGTGCTCGGCGCCCGCGCCGTCGCCCACTCGATCGGCGTCCCCCACCTGACCCTCGACCTCGAGGAGGAGTTCCGCCGCCGCGTCGTCGGCAGCTTCCTCTCCGGCTACTCGGCCGGGGCGACCCCGAACCCCTGCATCGTCTGCAACGGGGAGGTGCGGATCGCGGCGATGCTCGACCTCGCCCAGCGGCTCGGGGCGACCCACCTGATCACCGGCCACTACGCCCGCATCGTCGACGACGGCGACGGCCCGCTGCTGGCCAGCGCCGTCGACGAGGCCAAGGACCAGAGCTACATGCTGGCGGCGCTGCCGACCGCCCTGCTGGCCAAGCTGCGCTTCCCGCTCACCGACCTGACCAAGCCCGAGGTCCGCGAGATCGCCGACCGCAACGGCCTCGCCGTGGCGAAGAAGCCCGAGAGCCAGGACCTATGCTTCCTCGCCGGCCAGGGCAAGAGCCGCTTCCTGCGCCGGCATGCCGGCCTGCGCGAGCGGCGCGGCGCGGTCCTCGACCGCTCCGGGCGGGAGCTCGGCAGCCACGGCGGCCACCACAACTTCACCGTCGGCCAGCGGCGCGGGATCGGCGTCTCGGCCCCGGACGCGCTCTACGTCGTCGCCACCGACGCCGAGCGGAACACGATCACCGTCGGCACCCGCGAGGAGCTGGCGACCCACCGGGTTGACCTGCGTGAAGCGCTCCTGCACCGCGACGGCGACCGGGTCGACGGGATCCGGCTGCGCTACCACTCGCAGGCGCTGCCGGCGCGGATGCGGCCCGCAGGCGGGGACGGCGCCGCGCTTACCGCGGGCCACCACGAGGCGCTGTCGGTCGAGCTCGGCGAGGAGTTCACCGCCGCCAGCCCGGGCCAGACCGCGGTCCTGCTCGCCGGTGAGTCGATCGTCGGCCACGGCACGATCGCCTCGGTCTGAGCGCCGCGGGCGCGCCAACCCCGTTAGTGCTTAGGCTCTCACCTCAATGAAGGCCGCCGAGATCCGTCAGACCTACCTCTCCTTCTTCGAGGAGCGCGGGCACAAGATCGTCCCCTCGGCATCCCTGGTGCCCTCGGCGCACGACCCCTCGGTGCTGCTGACCACGGCCGGCATGCAGCCGTTCAAGCCCTACTTCCTGGGCCGCGAGGCGCCGCCGGCGCCACGCCTCGCCGACGTCCAGAAATGCTTCCGCACGACCGACGTCGAGGAGGTCGGCAAGACCGCCCGCCACCTCACCTTCTTCGAGATGCTCGGCAACTGGAGCTTCGGCGACTACTTCAAGGCGGAGTCGATCCCCTGGGGCTGGCAGCTCTCGACCGAGGGCTTCGGCATGGACCCGGAGCGGATCTGGGTCACCGTCTTCGGCGGCGATGAGGAGCTCGGCCTCGGCCCCGACGAGGAGGCGATCGGGATCTGGCGCGAGACCGGAGTGCCGGACGAGCGGATCGTGCGTCTCGGCCGCGAGGACAACTTCTGGCAGGCCGGGCCGACCGGGCCCTGCGGCCCCTGCTCGGAGCTCTACCTCGACCGCGGCGAGCGCTTCGGCGCCGCCTCGGACCGGCCCGGCGACGACAGCGACCGCTTCCTCGAGTTCTGGAACCACGTCTTCATGAGCTATGACCTGGGCGCCGACGGCAGCCTGACCGAGCTGCCGATGCGCAACATCGACACCGGCATGGGGCTGGACCGGATGGCGGCCGTTCTCCAGGACGTCCCATCGGTCTTCGAGACCGACCTCGTGCGGCCGCTGCTCGACCTCGCCGAAGAGCTCTCGGGGCGCGCGTACGACGAGGGCGGCGCGGTGACCCGCGCGATGCGGATCGTCGCCGACCACTCGCGTGGCGCCGCCTTCCTGATCGCCGACGGCGTCGTCCCCTCCAACGAAGACCGCGGCTACATCCTGCGCCGGATCATGCGCCGGGCGATCCAGCAGGGGCGGACGCTGGGCCTCGAGGCTCCCTGGCTCGGCCGCTTCGCCGAGCGCACGATCGAGATCATGGGCGACGCCTACCCCGAGCTCGGCGAGGAGCGGGCGACGATCGAGCGCTGGATCGCCGACGAGGAGGAGAGCTTCGGCCGTACCCTCGAGCGCGGCAGCGAGCTGCTCGAGCGGCTGGTCGAGGAAGCGAGCGCGGCGGAGACCTCGTGGATCGACGCCGCCGACGCCTTCCGCCTGCACGACACCTTCGGCTTCCCCTACGACCTGACCAGGGAGCTGCTCGCCGAGCGCGGTCTCGCGGTCGACGACTCCGGCTTCCAGGAGCTGATGGAGGAACAGCGGCGGCGGGCCCGGGTCGGGGCCGCCAACGCGCACGGCTCGGAGGACAGCCATGAGCGGGTCGCCTCCTTTGCCGCCTCCTCGCCGCCGAGCAGGTTCGTCGGCTACGAGACGCTGCGGGCGACGACCGGCCTCGCCGCGGTCGAGGCCCTCGACGGTCGCGCCCTGGTCAAGCTCGAGGAGAGCCCCTTCTACGCCGAGGGCGGCGGCCAGGTCGCCGACTCGGGGGTCGTGCGCTGGGGGAACGGAGAAGCGGCCGAGGTCACCGACGTATACCGCGTGGGCAGCGACCAGGTCCTCGAGCTGGGAGGAAGGCATCCCCGGACGCGGGAGGAAGGGCGCGAGGCCTCCGGTAATGATGAGCGCGCCCTTCCGGGAGCGGAGGAGATGCCGCTTGATTCTCCCGTCGAAGCCGAGGTCGATCGCGAGACCCGCCACGCGACGATGCGCAACCACACCGCCACCCACCTCCTGCACGCGGCGCTGCGGGCGCGGCTCGGCGATCACGTCCGCCAGGCCGGCTCCGCCGTGCGGCCGGACAAGCTGCGCTTCGACTTCACCCACGGGCAGGCGCTGAGCGGCGAGGAGCTGGCCGAGGTCGAGGACCAGGTCAACGAGTGGGTCAAGGCGAGCCGCCCGGTCCGCTGGCTCGAGATGGAGCGCGCCGAGGCCGAGAAGCTGGGCGCGATGGCGCTCTTCGGCGAGAAATACGGCGAGTGGGTGCGGGTGGTCGAGGTCGACGAGGTCTCGCGTGAGCTCTGCGGCGGGACCCACGTCGCCAACACGGCCGAGGTCGGCATCTTCAAGATCACCTCCGAGGGCTCCAGCGCCGCCAACGTGCGGCGGGTCGAGGCGCTGACCGGTCCGGCGGCGATCGACTGGTTCCGCGAGCGCGAGCGCGAGCTGCGCGAAGTGGGGGAGGCGCTCGGCAATCCCCAGGAGCCGCTCGCCGCCGCCCGCCGCGCGGCGGAGCGGCTGCAGAGCGCCGGCGAGGGTGAGAAGGAGGCGAGCCGCAAGCTGCTCGCCGACGAGGCCGAGCGGCTCACCGCCGCCGCCGCTGACGTCGGCGGCGTCAAGGTTGTCGCCGCGACCTCGCCGATCGCCGACGGCAAGCTGCTGCTCGAGCTCGCCAACCGGGTCCAGTCGAAGCTCGGCGGCGAGACCGCGGTCGCGCTCGGCACCGCCGCGGGCGAGAAGGTCTCCCTGGTCGTCCTCGTCTCCAAGCCCGCGACCGCCCGCGGCCTCTCGGCCGCCGCGGTCGTGGGCGCGGCGGCGCCTCTGGTCGGCGGTGGCGGTGGCGGTCGCGAGGAGATGGCGCAGGCCGGCGGCAAGGACCCGTCGAAGCTCGACGAGGCGATCGCCGCCGCCCGCGCGGCGATCGAGCGGGAGCTGGGCTGAGCGATGCGGGTGCTCGCCCTCGACCACGGCACGGCCAGAATCGGCTGCGCGATCTCGGACCCGAGCGGAACGCTGGTTTCGCCGCTGCCGACGATCGAGCCGCCGGAGCCGCGCTCGGTCGCCGAGCTGGTCGACGAGCACGGGGTCGAGACAGTGGTCGTCGGGCTGCCGCTGCACCTGAGCGGGGAGGAAGGCTCCCAGGCGGCGATCACACGCACCTTCTGCGGCGAACTTGAGGCGATCCTCTCGGTGCCGGTCGAGACCTACGACGAGCGCCTGACGACGAGGATGGCCGAGGCGAGCAAGCGCGGCGGGGCCAGCGCCGCCGCCGACTCGCTGGCGGCCGCCCACCTGCTCGAGGGCTATCTGGCCGCCCGGTCCCGCGACGAGGATGGCCCCGGAGGCGACGATGAGTGACGACTGGAAAGCCGACGACCCCTTCTCCGACTCCACCGATCCCGCCGCCGCAGCGCGCGAGCAGCGCCGGCGCGAACGCGAAGAGAAGCGCCTGGAAAAGGAAGGTCGCGCCGCGGCCGAGGAGGCTGCCGCACCGCCGCCTCCGCCTCCGCCGCCCCCGCAGCCGCCGGTGCCGCCGCGGACCCCCGAGGAGGATTTCTGGGACGAGGACTCCGCCGAGGACGAGGCCCGACAGGAGGACGAGGAGGCGGGCGCCCCATACGAGGAGGACGGCCCTTACTTCGAGGAGGAGGCACGCGAGGCGCCGCCGGCCGGTGGCGGTGGGCCGCGGGGGCCGCGCCGGGGCGCCGGCGCCCTCGGCGCGCTGCGCCGCCACCCCTTCCGTGTCGTCGGGGCGCTCGTCGCCCTGCTCGCCCTCTGGTTCCTGGCCGCCCTCTTCCAGCCCTTCCACGGCGACGGCTCGGGGCGGGTCGCGGTGACCGTGCCGAAGGGCGCCAGCGTCAGCGAAGTCGGCGACATCCTCGATCAGAAGGGGGTCGTCTCGAGCTCGAACCTGTTCCAGGTCCGGGTGACGCTGGCAGGCAAGCGCTCCGACCTCTACCCCGGCCACTTCACCCTCGCCCACGACATGTCCTATGGCGACGCGATCGACGCGCTCTCCAAGGCGCCGGTCAAAACCGTGACCACGGTGACGATCCCCGAGGGCTACAGCCGCCGCCAGGCGGCGCCGCTGGTGGCGGAAGACGGCCTCACCGGCAGCTACGTCAAGGAGAGCGTCCACTCCAAGTACCTGAACCCGGCCAAGTACGGCGGCAAGGGAGCAAAGAACCTCGAGGGCTTCCTCTTCCCGGACACCTTCGAACTGAAGCCGGGCGCGCCCGCCGCCGACCTCGTCCAGCTCCAGCTCGAAGACTTCAGGCGACGGATCAAGGGCGTCGACATGAGCTACGCCAAGTTCGAAGAACCTGACCGTCTACGACGTGCTCACGATCGGCTCGATGGTGCAGGCGGAGTCGGGCACCGCGGAGCAGGACAAGCTCGTCGCCGCCGTGATCTACAACCGCCTGCACGAAGGCATGCCGCTGGGCATCGACGCGACGATCCGCTTCGCCGTCGACAACTACGAAAGCCCGCTGACCGAATCGGAGCTGGCCACCGGCTCGCCCTACAACACGAGGACCAACAGCGGGCTTCCGCCGGGCCCGATCAACAGCCCGGGCCTCTCGGCGATCGAAGCCGCGGCGCACCCCTCGAAGGCCGGCTACCTCTTCTACGTGACCAAGCCGGGGGGCTGCAACGAACTCGAATTCTTCAAGACCGAAGCCGAATTCGAAGCGGGCGCCGCCAACTACGAAAAGGCGCGGGAAGAAGCCGGCGGCAACTCACCGACCAGCTGCGGAGAATGAAGCGGCTGGCGGTTCTGGGCCACCCGGTCGCGCACTCGCGCTCGCCGGCGATGCACAACGCGGCGCTGGCCGAGCTCGGCCTCGGGGAGGAGTGGCACTACGAGGCGATCGACCTCGCGCCGGAGGAGTTCGAGCGCCGGGTCCGGCAGCTGCCGGATGAGGGCTTCGTCGGCGCCAATGTCACCGTTCCCCACAAGGGCGCGGCCCTGGCGCTTGCCGACTCGCTCTCTGAGACCGCCCGGGAGATCGGCGCCGCCAACACGCTCAGCTTCGAGGCGGACGGGATCCGCGCCGACAACACCGACGCCGACGGCCTGCTCGCGGCGCTGCCCGGCCCGCCCGCCGGCCTCCGCGCCCTGGTGCTCGGCGCCGGGGGGGCGGCGCGGGCGATCGTCTGGGCGCTGCAGCGCGCCGGCGCCGAGGTCGAGGTCTGGAACCGGACCGGGCTGCGCTCGCGCCACCTCTGCGAACAGCTCGGCGGCAGCCCGGTCGATGCCCCGGCGCAGGGCGATTACGGCCTGATCGTCAACTCGACCGCCGTCGGCCTGCACGGCGAGGACCCGTTCGCCGAGTTGCCGCTGGCGGCCGCTGAGTTCTCCGCCGGCCAGGTCGTCGTCGACATGGTCTACGGCGAGCGCCGCTCGACATTGCTCGCGGCGGCGGATGCGGCCGGCGCCGCGACCGTCGACGGCATCGCCGTGCTGGTCCGCCAGGGGGCGCTCTCCTTTCGGATCTGGACCGGGCGCGAGGCTTCGCTGCAGACGATGGCCGAGGCCGCCGTCCGGGTGTAGCCTTTGTCGCTGTGGGATCAGGGAATAGGGGCTTAGGGAACGGGAGATTTTCGGCTGCGCTGGCGGCCTGCGTCGTCGCGCTCGCGCTGGCGGCGCCGGCCGCCGCCTCGGCCGCGAAAACCCTCTACGCGGCGCCCGGGATACACGTCGCCAAGCCTTGCACGCAGGCGGTGCCATGTGAGATCGCCGATGCGGTCGCGAAAGCCGAAGCGGGCGACTCCGTCCTGCTCGAGGAGGGTAGATACGACCCTTCGCCCATCGGCCTGGTGATCGACAAGGCGATCAGCTTCGGCGGCGAGCCTGGCGCGCGGCCGCTGCTGGAAACCGCGGTCACCCCCGGCAACCTGCAGGTGACGCCGAAAGCCGGCGCGACGCTGCACGACCTCCGCCTCGAAGGAGAAGGCCGGCTGCTGCTCGAATCGGGCGAGGCCGAACGGGTCTTCGTCGACTCGACGGCGAGCGACTTGGTGCCCGACAAGTCCGGGGCCTGCTCGCTGAGCGGCGCGGTGATCCTCCGCGACAGCGTCTGCTGGTCCCACGAAAAAACGGCGGTAACGGCAAATCCGTCACCGACGCCCTCAATCTCAATATCAGCGACTCGGGCACCCACTCGACCGCGGTCCTGCGCAACGTGACCGCCGTCGCCGCCACGGGCCACGGCAATGGCCTGGTCGCCGAATCGTTCAACGGCGCCGAATACACGGTCGACGCCAAGAACGTGATCGCGCACGCCGACCATGGCCTCGACGCGATCGCGCGCAGCGACGCGGCGAGCATCGTCGGGACCAAGCTGCACCTGCTCTTCGCCAACTCGAACTTCGTCAGCGCCTCGAACGAAGCCGGCTTCACCGATATGACCGCGGCGGACGCGGCGGGAAACAGCGGCGCGGCGCCGCTCTTCGCCGACGCCGCCGCCGGCGACTTCCATGAGGCGGAGGGATCGCCGACCCTGGACCTCGGCGCTGTCGACGGCTTTGTCGGCGCGACCGACCTCGAAGGCAATCCGCGCTCGCTGCCGGGATGCCTCGGCGAAGGCGTCGCGGCGCGGCCGGACGCGGGGGCCTTCGAGCGCACCGCGACCGCCAAGTGCCCGCTTCCGCCGGTTCCGCCGCCGGCCCCGCCGGAGCCGCGCAAGCCGGTCTTCCGCCTGCTCAAGCTGACGCTCGACAAGGCCAGCGGCAAGGGCTCGGTGCAGATGGAAGTGCCCGGTCCCGGAACCGCCTCGGTGACCGGCAGCGGCGTCAAGTTCGTCACCCGCAAGGTCTCGGCGGCGGGCACGGTGACGCTGCCGATCCTGCCCTGGGCGATCAGCCGGGTGCGGCTCGCCAAAGACGGCAAGCTCAAGGTCCGGCTCAAGCTCGGCTTCGAAGCGACCGGGGGCGCCAAGACCGGCTTCGGCCGTCGCATCACGCTGCGCAAGAGCACCCGGTAGACGAGCCGCCCCTATAGCCTTGGGCGCCGATGGGCGGATTTCGATTCACGACGGCTGGCGAGTCGCACGGCCCCGGGCTGGTGGCGATCGTCGAGGGCATGCCCGCCGGGCTCGAGCTCGACCGCGAGGCGCTCGACCGCGACATGGCCAGGCGCCAGCTCGGCCACGGCCGCGGCGGCCGGATGAAGATCGAGACCGACTCGGTCGAGGTCCGCTCGGGCCTGCGCCACGGACGCACCCTGGGCAGCCCGATCGCGGTCCTCGTCGCCAACCGCGACTACGCCAATTGGGAGGAGCGGATGAACCCGTGGCCGGTCGACGCCGAGGTCGACGAGGTCCACCTGCCGCGCCCCGGCCACGCTGACCTGGTCGGCGCCCAGAAGTACGGCCACAGCGACATTCGCAACGTGCTCGAGCGGGCCAGCGCCCGCGAGACCGCCGCCCGCGTCGCCGCCGGCTCGATCGCCCGCGGCTTCCTCAGCGCCCTCGGCGTCAGCGTCCACAGCCACGTGCTGCAGATCGCCTCGGTTCGCGCCCCGGAGCGCCCGGGCCTCGCCGCCGAGGATTTCGCCGGAATCGACGACGATCCGGTCCGCTGCCTCGACGCCGAGACGAGCGCCGCGATGGTGGCCGAGATCAACCGCCTGCGCAAGGCCAACGAGAGCCTCGGCGGCAGCTTCGAGGTCGTCGCCTTCGGCCTCGTCCCCGGGCTCGGCTCACATGTCTCCTGGGAAGAGCGCCTCGACGGGCGCCTGGCCGGCGCCGTCGCCTCGATCCAGTCGGTCAAGGGCGTCGCGATCGGCGAAGCCTGGGACGTCGCCGGCCGGCCCGGCTCCGAGGCCCATGACGAGATCTTCTGGTCCGAGGAGCGCGGCTACCACCGCGAGACCAACCACGCCGGCGGGGTCGAGGGCGGGATGACCAACGGCCTGCCGCTCTCGGTCCGTGCCGCGATCAAGCCGATCTCGACCCTGACCAAGCCGCTGCGCTCGGTCGACACCGAGACCAAGGAGCCGGCCCAGGCACTGCGCGAGCGCACCGATTCCACCGTCGTCCCGGCTGCCGCCGTCGTCGCCGAGGCGATGGTCTGCCTGACCCTCGCCGCGACCTACCGCGAGAAGTTCGGCGGCGACCACATAGACGACGTCCTCGCCGCCGTCGAGGCATACAGGACACGGATCGATTGGCGAGGTTGAGGATGCGGGTGCGATGAAGCCCGCGATCGTGTTCATCGGCTTCATGGGGGCGGGCAAGTCGACCGCTCTCGGCGCCGCCCGCACCGCCGGCCTGGAGACGGTCGAGATCGACGCGCTGATGGAAGCGGAGCTCGGCAGCTCGATCGCGAAGGCCTTCGAGCGAGACGGCGAGGAGGCGTTCAGGGAGCGTGAGGCCGAGGTCGTCGGCGCCCTGCTCGAGCAGGCCGACGGCGGCGCGATCGCCCTCGGCGGCGGCAGCGTCCTCGCCGAGCGGATCCGCGCCGCGCTCGATCGCCACATCGTCGTCCTGCTCGAGGTCGATGCCGCCGAGGCCTGGCGCCGGATCGCCCACTCGGACCGGCCTCTGGCGAGCAGCGAGGAGGACGTCGCCCGCCTGCTCGCCGAGCGGCTGCCGCGCTACGAGGAGCTCGCCGACGCGGTCGTCCCCGCCGCCGACCGCGACGTCGTCGCTCGCGCCCTGCCCGCGATCCAGGCACTCGCCGAGCTGCCGCCGCGGACGAGGATGCTCTGGGCGACCAGCGAGTCCGGCGAGTACCCCGCCTACGTCGGCCCCGGCCTGCTCGGTGCCGAGTGGTGGCCGCTGGCGAGCGATCGCTTCCTGATCGCCGACACCGCGACCGTCGACTTCCTCGATCGCGGCCGGCTCGATTCCTTCCTCGGCGTCGACCTCTCGATCGCCGGCGAGGAGACCAAGACCGTGGCGAGCGCGGCGGCGATCCTCGAAGAGATGGCCTCGAAGGGCGTGTCCCGTGAAGACCACGTGGTCGCCCTCGGCGGCGGCGTGGTCGGTGACGTCGCGGGCTTCTGCGCCCACGTCTACCAGCGCGGCATCGACGTGGTCCAGGTGCCGACCACCCTCGTCGCCCAGGTCGACTCGGCCTTTGGCGGTAAGACCGGCGTCGACCTGCCGCAGGGGAAGAACTACGTCGGCGGCTACCAGCTCCCCGCCGCCGTCCTCGCCGACACCGAGACGCTGCGGTCGCTGCCCGTGGAGGAGCTCGCCGCCGGTTTCGTCGAGGTGCTGAAGACGGGGCTGCTCGCCGGCGGCCCCCTCTGGGAGAGGGTTCGCGCGATCGAGCGTCTCGACCCGGCCGAGCTGGGCGACGTGATCTTCGAATGCGCCCGCTACAAGTGCGCGGTCGTCGCCGCCGACGAGCGCGACGGCGGCCTGCGCAACGTGCTCAACCTCGGCCACACCGTCGGCCACGCGATCGAGACCGCGACCGGCTACGGCCGCTACCGCCACGGCGAGGCGGTCGGCCTCGGCCTGCTGGCGGCGCTCGACCTCTCGGGCGCGACCGAGCTCGCCGCCGAGGTTGAAGAGCTGCTGCGGGGCCACGGCCTGCCGACCGTCCTCGACCCCGCGGTCGAGACCGATGCCGTGCTCGAGGCGCTGCAGCGCGACAAGAAGCGCACCTCGCGGGGAGTCGGCTTCGTCCTGCTCTCCGAGCCGGGCGCGCCGCGCCCGGGCCAGGTCCTCGACGAGAGGGAGGTCCGTGCGGCTGTGGAAGGGTTGAGGGATGTCCAGCACCCATAATCGCGTCGCCGTCCTCCACGGCGTCAACTTCGACATCCTCGAGCGCCGCGACCCGGCGGTCTACGGCGGCCTCTCGTTGAGTGAGCTCGAGCAGCGGATCGAGGCCTGGGCGCACGAGCTCGACCTCGAACCGATCTTCTTCCAGACCAACGCCGAGGGCGAGTTCGTCGAGTTCCTGCACCGCCTGCCGGAGCTCGCCGACGCGGCGCTTGTCAACGCCGGCGCCTGGACCCACTACAGCCGGGCGATCGCCGACGCCCTCGACGTCGCCGGCCTGCCCACGGTCGAGGTCCACCTCTCGGACGTCGAGGCGCGCGAGGACTGGCGCGCCGTCTCGGTCTTCGACGGCCTCGTCCTGCGCAAGATCTCGGGCAAGGGCCCCGACGGCTACCGCGAGGGCCTCGAGGCGCTCGCCGCCGACCTGGGGGTCGCCGGCTGATGGCGGCCGACGGCGCACGCGGCGATCGGCTGCAGGCCGCGGCGACGCGCAGGGAGCTCGACCTGATGCTGGTCACCGACCTCGTCAACGTCAGCTACCTGACCGGCTTCGGCGGCACCAACGGCGCCTGTATCTGCGGCGAGGGCGTGCGCGTCTTCCTCACCGACTTCCGCTACACCGAGCGGGCCGAGGCCGAGATCGACGGCTGGGACGTGATCACCGTCACCGACGACTGGCTCGGCGGGATCGCCTCGCGGCTCTCGGGCACGGTCGGCTTCGAGGACGACCACGCCTCGGTCCGCTGGCTGGCCAAACTCGAGGAGAAACTCCCGGACGGGGTCGAGATGAAAGCGGCCGGGGGCACGGTCGAGGAGCTGCGCCGGGTCAAGGACGAGGCCGAGCTGGCGGCGATCGCGAGTGCCTCCGAGCTCGCCGACGGGGTCTGGCGCTGGAGCGTCGAGCGCGGCCTCTGCGGGCGCAGCGAGCGCGAGGTGGCGCTGGCCGCCGAGGCGCGGATGCGCGAGCTCGGCGCCGAGCCGTCCTTTCCGACGATCGTCGCCGCCGGGCCCAACGGCGCCCTGCCGCACGCGGAGCCGGGCGAGCGGAAGATCGCCGCCGGTGAGCTGATCGTCTTCGACATGGGGGCGAAGCTCGACGGGTACTGCTCCGACGGGACCCGGACCTACGCCTGCGGTGAGCCTGGCGAGCATGCCCGCTCGGTCTACGAGCTGGTCCTGGCGGCCCAGGCCGCCGCGCTTGAGGCCGTCGCCGCCGGCGTCACCGGCGAGGCGGTAGACAGCGCCGCCCGCGAGCCGATCGCCGCCGCCGGCCACGGCGAGCGCTTCGGCCACGGCCTCGGCCACGGGGTCGGCCTCGAGGTCCACGAGGCGCCGCGGCTCTCGCAGCGCTCGGATGACGTGCTCGCCGCCGGCGAAGTGGTCACGGTTGAGCCGGGGGTCTATCTGCCGGGTGAGCTCGGCGTGCGGATCGAGGACCTCGTGGTCGTCACCGACGGCGGTTTCCGCAATCTCAGCGGCCTACCCAAAAAGCTGGAGATCGTCACCTAGGCGGGATTCTCCGCTGCATTTCTCACCCGCACCGGGCCCGCTGCCGATCAAGGCGGAGTGATCGAAGTCGCCGAGAGCACCGCGTCGCTTGCCTCGATCCGGGTCGCCGCCCGGCGCGAGCGCCTGATCGACATGGAGCTGCGCCTGCGCCGCTATCGACTCGCCTGCTTCGCGATCCTCGCCGCCGGCCTGGTGCTGCTCGCGCCCGAACTCGGCTGGTGGTGGATCGCGCCGATCTCGTTCTGCGCCGCCGGCTTCGCGGTCGCCGATCGCTTCATGCGCGACAGCGCCCATCCCGCCGCCTGGGTCGCCGCGGCCTGGGGCCTGACCCCGTTGATGCTGGCCGCGGCGGTGCTCGCCAGCGGCGGCGCCGCCAGCCCGGCGCTGATGTGGTTCGCGCTGCCGGCGGTGACGCTGGGCGCCCGCTTCGACCCGCGCGGGATCGCCTACGGCACCGCCTACATCCTCGCCCTGCTGCTGCTCTGCACCTACGTCCTCGATCCCGCCTCGGCGGCGGCCGACCACCAGGTCATCTTCACCTCGGCGATGCTCGTGCTCGGAACGGTGGCGCTCTCGGGCGCCCTGGTCGAGTCCGAGCGCACCCACCGCCGCCGCTCGACGATCGACCCCCTGACCGGGCTCTTCAACCGCAACGCGCTCGAGCAGCGCCTGGCCGAGCTCGACGGCAGCCGCGAGGCCGGCATCGAGATCCCGCACGCCCTGCTGCTCTGCGACCTCGACCACTTCAAGCGGGTCAATGACGAGCTCGGCCACGCCGCCGGAGACACCGTTCTGCGCGAGGTCGCGGACACGATGCGGGCGAGCCTGCGCGCCGGCGACTCCGTCTACCGGATCGGCGGCGAGGAGATCCTCGTCGTCCTACCGGGGGCGACCCGTCTCGACGCCGGCGACGTCGCCGAGCGCCTGCGGCTTGCGATCCGCGCGCTGCGGCCGGTCGGGGTCGAGATGACGGTCAGCATCGGCGTCGCCGTCTCGCGCCCGGGCGTGGGTAGCGACGATCTCGTCAATGCCGCCGACGAGGCGCTCTACGCGGCCAAGGCGAACGGCCGCGACAGCGTCATCTTCGGCGCGAACTAGCGGCTGAGGTCGATGTCGGCGCTGAGGCTGCCGGCGAAGGCGACCAGCAGCTCGATCGCCGCCTCGACGTCTTCGAGGTCGACCAGCTCGACCGGTGAGTGCATGTAGCGCAGCGGGATCGAGACCAGGCCGGTCGGGATGCCCGAGCGCGAGATCTGGATCGCGTCGGCGTCGGTGCTGGTGCCACGGCCGCTGGCGCCGATCGAGTACTCGATCCCGGCGCTCTCGGCGGCCTCGACCAGGAGCTCGAAGACCTTGGGCGAGAGGGTCGAGCCGCGGCCGATCACGGGGCCCGAGCCGAGCGGGTGGGTGCCGACCTCCTTCTCGTCGACCCCCGGCGCGTCGGTCGCGTGGGTGACGTCGACGGCGATCGCCAGGTCCGGCCGGACCTCGAAGCTCGCGGTGCGGGCGCCGAACAGGCCGATCTCCTCCTGCACTCCGGCGATCGCGGCGAAGCTCGCCTTGAAGGAGGGTGACTCGCTGGCCCGGCGCAGGCTCTCGAGTGCGACGTAGGCGCCGAGCCTGTTGTCCATTGAGCGCGAGGCGAGCCGCGAGCCGGCCATCGTCACCGGCTCGGCGGCGATCACCGCCGGGTCGCCGATCCGGATCAGGGCGGCGGCCTCGTCGCGATCGGCGGCGCCGATATCGATGTGGAGGCCCTTGAGCTCAACCACCTTTTTGCGCTGCTCGGGCTCGAGCAGGTGGATCGGCTTGCGACCGACCACGCCGGGGACGATCTCGTCCTTGCCGCGGATCTCGACCCGCTGGCCGACCAGGATCTGCGGGTCCCAGCCGCCGATCGGAGCGAAGTAGATGAAGCCCTTCTCGTCGATGTGGGTGACGACGAGGCCGATCTCGTCGATGTGGCCGACGACGGCGAGAAGCGGGCCCTCCTCGCCGACCCGGGCGACCGACGATCCGAGCCCGTCGCTGGAGAGGGTGGCAAAGGAAGCAGCGGCACGCCAGACCTCCGCCACCGGCGCCTCGTAGCCCGAGGGCGCGCCGGTGCGCAGCAGTTCGTCGAGCAGTTTCGGAGTCTCAGCCATCAGCGCAGGCCAGCAGTATGCCGCCTCACAGGGAGATCCGCGTGGAGATCCATCGAATAGCGTTCTCCCCGTGCCTGGCCCGATCACAGCCGTCGTCACCGGTGCCTCCAGTGGGATCGGCGAGGCCACGGCGCGCCGCCTGGCGCGCGAGCCCGGCGCCGAGTTGGTCCTCGTCGCCAGGCGCGAGGAGCGCCTACGAGAGCTCGCCGACTCGCTGCCCTGCGGCGCCAGCCACGTCGCCGTCGACCTCACCCAGCCGGGCGCCCCCGAGACGGTCCGCGAGCACGTCGCCGAGCGCCACGGCGGCCGGCTGACCCTGCTGGTCAACAACGCCGGCGCCTCCTGGCGCGGCGCCTTCGCCGAGGCCGGCTACGAGAACGTGCACCGCCACATGGAGCTCAACTTCGACGCCGTGGTCCGCCTCACCGAGGCCCTGCTGCCGCAGCTGCGCGCCTCGGCGCCGGCGGCGATCGTCAACGTCGCCAGCACGGCGGGCAGGGTGGCGCGGGCGCGCACCGGCGCCTACTCGGCGAGCAAGTTCGCCCTGATCGGCTGGAGCGACTCGCTCTACTCCGAGGAGCGGCCGGCCGGGGTTCACGTCGGCCTCGTCCTGCCCGGCTTCGTCGCCACCGAGGGCTTCCCCGCCACCGAGCTGCGCGAGAAGGCGATCACCCGCTGGGTCGTCTCCAAGCCGGAGAAGGTCGCTGAGGCGATCGTCGAGGCCGGTCCCGGCGGCAAGGCGGAGCGCTACGTCCCGCGCCCCTACGCCCTCGCCGCGGTGGCCCGGGTCGTCGCCCCGGGCCTCGTCCGCCGCGTGCTCTCCGGCGGCGCCGCCGACTCGTTGACGACGCAGACCGGCGAGGAAGCGGGGGAGGGGCGGGGCTGAGCTAGCCCGAGAGGTGGCAGTACTTGAAGCCGAAGACGAAGCTCACGTTGTTGGCCGCGTTGCTGCTTCGTTCGACCCGGATTTCTTCGTGCTGGGCCTTGATTTTGTTTTCTTCGCCGAGCGCCTTCGAGACTTTTTCGAGGTTGGTCTTGACGATGCCGAGGAAGCCGAACCACTTCTGCAGCTGAGCCACGTCGGCGGGCGGCTGCGGCACCGCTTCGATCTGCTTCAGCGACCTGCCGAAATTCTTCGCCGCCTTCATCACGTCGGCCGCGGCCGGCTTGAACTTCTTCTGTTGGGCGCTCTTCCGCGCCTTTTTGAGCAGCGGTTTGTTGGTGTCCGTGTTCGCCTTGCAGATCGGGTCGACCTGGCCGACGTATTCTTCGCGCGACGGCCCTTCGGCGTTCGCCACCGCCGCGACGACGAGCGTCGCGAGCAGCACCGCGATGGCTGTGGACAGTCTGGTCAAGTTCAAAACCTCCCTGGACGGCAAACCCTAGACGACTCCCTCCGTAACCCGCCGTGAGGTCAAATGGTTCGGCGCTCTAGGATTCCCAGCCGTGATTTCAACCAATCAATTCAAGAACGGCTCGCACATCGAGATCGACGGCAAGGTCTGGAAGATCGTCGAGTTCCAGCACGTCAAGCCGGGCAAGGGCGGCGCTTTCGTGCGTACCAAGCTGCGGCGGATCGAGGACGGCTCGGTGATCGACAAAACCTTCCGCGCCGGCGAGAAGTTCCGCCCGGTTCGCACCGAGTCGCGCAAGATGCAGTACCTCTACGACTCGGGCGACGCCGCGGTCTTCATGGACAACCGCGACTACGAGCAGATCGAGATCCCGACCGACGTCGTCGGCGAGTCGATGCAGTGGTTGCTGCCCAACTCCCAGGTCGACGTCCTCTTCGTCGACGAGAGCCCGAGCGACGTTCAGCTGCCGGGCGCGGTCGAGATGAAGGTGAGCAAGACCGAGCCCGGGGTCAAGGGCGACACCGCCTCCGGCGGCGGCAGCAAGTCGGCGACGCTCGAGTCGGGCGTCGAGGTGCAGGTCCCGCTCTTCATCGAGGAGGGCGAGGTAGTCCGCGTCGACACCCGCAGCGGCGAGTACGTCTCGCGCGCCTAGTCGCGAACTAACCTGTATTCGTGCGCCGATCCGATCAACGCCGTGACGCGGTTTTCGCCAGCTACCAGCGCGACGTCACCGGACGGCCGCTGGACGAGCTGATCGCCGACTCGCGGCCGCTGACCCGCGAGCTCGCCGCCGGGGTCGACGCCCACCGCGAAGAGCTCGACGACGAGATCGAGGCCCACGCCAAGGGCTGGTCGGTCGACCGCCTCGCGCCCCTCGACCTCAACGTGATGCGCGTCGCCCTCTATGAGATCGAACACACCGAGGTGCCGCACGAGGTCGCGATCGACGAGGCGGTCGAGATCGCCAAGGAGTACTGCGGCGCCGACGCCCCGAAGTTCATCAACGGCATCCTCGGCGCGATCGTGCGCGAGCGGGAGAGCGTCTGATGAGTGCCCGGCTGAGCGAGATCTCGGCCCGGCTGCAGGCGATCGCCGCCGAGCTCGAGGGCGGCGCGGACGACGAGCGCGCCGCCGAGCTGGCCCGTGAGGCGGCCGAGCTCTCGGCCGAGGCGGTCGAGGAAGCGAATCGCCGCATGCGCGGCGACTGATGTACCCGGACGACCTGCGCGCGCTGGTCGACGGCGCTCTCGAGCGATTGCGCTTCTCGGGCTCGGCCGAGACCGTCGGGCTGGAGGAGGCGATGCGCTACTCGCTGCTCGCCGGGGGCAAGCGGGTGAGGCCGGTGCTGGCCCTCGCCACCGCGCGGGCGCTCGGCGCCGAGCCCGAGCGCTTCCTGCCCGCCGCCTGCGCGATCGAGCTGATCCACACCTACTCCCTGATCCACGACGACCTGCCGGCGATGGACGACGACGAGCTGCGCCGCGGCCTGCCGACCTCGCACGTCAAGTTCGGCGAGGACGTCGCGATCCTCGCCGGCGACGGGCTCTTTGCCGAAGCGGTGCGGATCTTCGCCGAGCAGCCCGGGCCGGCGGACCGGGTCCTGGCGGCGCTGGCGGAGCTGAGCTCGGCGACGGGGGCCGGCGGCATGGTCGGCGGCCAGTTCGTCGACGTCGCCGGCGAGGCCGACGATGCCGAGAGCCTGCGCGCCCTGCACGCGCTGAAGACCGGCCGGCTGATCGCCGCCAGCATCGGCGTGGTGCTCACACTGGAGGGGATCGGCGAACCTGAGACAATTCCCTACCGGCGGTTCGCGGACGAGCTCGGAGTTCTCTTCCAGATCGTCGACGACATCCTCGACGTCACCGAGAGCGACGAGCGGCTCGGCAAGCCCCATGGAAGCGATGAGCGACATGGCAAACTCACTTACGTCAGCCTTTTCGGCCTCGAGCGTGCTCGTGAGCTCGCCGCCGAGTCGCACGCCAAAGCGGCCGCGGCGCTGGCGCAGGCGGGATCCGGCTCGCTCGAGGACCTGAGCCAGGTGGCCGACTACATCTTCACCCGCAACGAATGAGCGACAACGGAAGAGAGCAGGAGTCCCAGGCGCCGCCGCCCGAGTGGCTGCTGGGCGCGATCGAGGGGCCCGACGACCTCAACGGCCTCGACGAGGAGCAGCTGCAGCAGGTCGCGCAGGAGCTGCGCACCTACATCATCGACACGATCGGTGAGATCGGCGGCCACTTCGGCGCCAACCTCGGCACCTGCGAGCTGACCGTCGCCCTGCACAGCCTGCTCGACTCGCCGCGCGACAAGGTCCTCTGGGACGTCGGCCACCAGTCCTACCCGCACAAGGTGCTGACCGGTCGCCGCGACCGGCTGCCGACGATTCGCCAGTACGGCGGGCTGGCGCCGTTCTGCTCGATCGGCGAGTCCGAGCACGACGTGATGGGCGCCGGCCACGCCTCGACCTCGATCGGCTACGCGGTCGGGCTCAAGGAGGCGATGCGCAAGGGGATCGGCGAGGACGGCAGGGTCGCCGCCGTGATCGGCGACGGCGCCCTGACCGGCGGCGTCGCCTACGAGGCGCTGCACGCGGCGGGCGGCCTGCAGACGCCGGTGGTGATCGTCCTCAACGACAACGGGATGTCGATCTCGCCGAACGTCGGCGCCCTCTCGCGCTACTTCAACCGGATCCGGCTCAACCCGCGCCTCTACCACGCCCGCGAGGGCGTCGAGGACCGGCTGACCAAGCTGCCGCTGGGGCTCGGCCGGCGGATCGAGCGGCTCGGCCCCGAGATCAAGTCGGCGATCAAGGCCTACTGGGCGCCGGGGCTCTTCTTCGAGGAGCTCGACCTCGCCTACCTGGGAGTGATCGACGGCCACGACGTCCACGCCCTGCGCGAGGCGCTGACCGAGGCCTTCGAAGCCGAGCGGCCGGTCGTCGTCCACATCCACACGGTCAAGGGCAAGGGCTTCGCCCCGGCTGAAGAGGGCGGCCTCGAGTCGATGGAGAAATGGCACGCGGCGAAGCCGAACTCGATCGTCGACGGCAAACCCACCGCCGACGGGCCGAAAAAGCCACCCGGAGTAGCGAAATCGGCCCATCGGCCGGTGCCGGTTCGGGAAACGGATTCGCCGGAGGAGATCGAGCGGCTCGAGAAGCCGCCGGCGGCCGGCACGCCGCCGCAGTACACGAAGGTCTTCTCCGACGCGATCGTCGCCGAGGCCGCGCCGCGACGAGCGGGTGATCGGGATCACCGCGGCGATGGCGGGGGGGACCGGCCTGCAGCGACTCGCCGAGGAGCGCCCCGGCAGTACTACGACGTCGGCATCGCAGAGCAAAACGCGGTCCTGCTCGCCTCCGGGCTCGCGATGCAGGGGGCGAAGCCGGTCTGCGCGATCTACTCGACCTTCCTGCAGCGGGCCTACGACCAGATCATCCACGACGTCTGCCTGCAGGAGCTCGACGTCACCTTCGCTATCGACCGCGCCGGCCTCGTCGGCGACGACGGTCCGACCCACCACGGCGCCTTCGACGTCTCCTACTTCCGGCCGATCCCGAACATCGTCCTGATGGCGCCCCGCGATGAGGCGATGCTGGTCCACATGCTGCGCACCGCGATGGCCCACGACGGGCCCGCGGCCCTGCGCTACCCGCGCGGCGCGGGCGAGGGCGTGGCGCTTCCCGACGAGGCCGAGGCGAGCTGACGATCGGTAGCGGCGAGCTGCTGATCGCAGGCGGCGAGCGGGTCGCCCTGCTCGGCTACGGATACGGCGTCGCGGTCGCGCTCGACGCCGCCGAGCGCCTCGCCGGTGACGGCTCGAGGCCGACCGTCGCCGACGCCCGCTTCGCCAAGCCGCTCGACGCGGAGCTGATCGAGCGGCTCGCGATCGGCCACGACCTGCTGGTCACGATCGAGGAGAACGTGCTTCCCGGCGGCTTCGGCTCGGCGGTGCTCGAGCACCTCGAGGACACCTTCGGCGATCGCCGCGGTGAGCGCGCGCAGGTGCTGCGGATCGGCCTGCCCGACAGCTACGTGACGCACGGCAAGCCGGCGCTGCTGCGCGAGGAGGTCGGCCTCACCGGGGGGTCGGTCGCTGACCGCGTGCTCTCCACGTTGCGCTCCGGCGAGCCGGCGCTAGACCGAGCTTGAACCAAAACGCTCAATCGAGTACATTGCCGCAGTCTCTTCAGTGACGGCAGGGCAGTCCGGCCTCCGAGTCGGGCATATCTGGGGTTACTACAGGGAGAAGAGATGTGTATCTCTAGTAAGCGGATCCGGCAGGCAGGCGGTCCGCTGTCCGGAAACGGACCGCCTGCCGGAAACGCCGCGGGGCTCCCTCAGGAGCCCTCGCCGGCGAGGATCGCGTAGACCCGGCGACGGGTCTCGTCGAGCAACTCGCGGACCTGCTTGCGCTGGCCCTCGTCGCCGGCGTGGAACACCTGGCCGAAGGTCGCGTTCAACTTGACGATCGCGTCGCGCAGCTGAATCACCTCGGGGTCGGAGCCGGAGCGGACCGCGTCCCAGGGGGTCTGCTCGGCCGAGCGGCCCTCGTGCTCGGCGCGGCCGGCATCGGTGAGTGAGAAGCGGCGTTTGCCGTCACTCTCCTCGCCGCGGATCAGGTCGGCCTCCTCGAGCATCTGCAGGGTCGGGTAGATCGAGCCGGCGCTGGGGCCCAGGCGCCGTCGGTGCGGCCCTCGAGCTCCTTGATCATCTCGTAGCCGTGCATCGGCCTCTCGTCCAGCAGGGCGAGGATCGCTGCCTTGACGTCGCCGCGCCGGGCCCGGGGCCTCCGCGTCCGCGTCCCCTGCCGCGATGGCCGCCGTAGGCGCGGGCGAACTCGGCGTGCGGGTGGGGGCCGGCGTGGCGGTGGTGGTGGTCATGGTCGTGGTGTGGTTGATGTCTGTGATGCATTTCTTATGCCTCTCTATCGTGAACTAACGCGATATATCGTAACAGGTCGCAAAAAAAGGGTCCCTGGCGAAACCGCAGCCCCCGCTCCCCAGATCGCATCAACTTTGCCAGGCATAGCCTGGTGAACTTGATGCGATTTTTCCGGGGCTCGGGTGGGGGCGCGGCCGGCGGCGCTACTCGGGCCACCGGTCCTTGGCGATGACGCCGTCGCCGCCCTCGGGCTTCGAGCCGCCGACCGCGATCACCTTGAGGCCGTCTGGGCCGGCGTCGAAGCCGCGGACGACGGCGGGGGAGACGCGGACGACGTCCCACTGCTTCAGCTCGAGGACGTCGTCGTCGAGCTTGATCTGCCCGGACCCTTCGATCACGACGTAGGCCTCCTCCTGGACTTCGTGGCTGTGGCCGTCGGTCGAGTGGTGGCCGGGAGGGAAGGCCGAGAAGCTGACGCCGAGTTGCGCCGAGTCGAGGTATTTCCGCGTGAAGCGCATCTCGCGGCCCTCGTCGGTGGCGACGTTGTCGACGTCCATCAGGTTTTTGATCGCGTAACCGGGCAAGGCAGACGACCCTACAGAGGCACACTCGCCGGCTTTTCGGGAGATAGAGAACCGGGCCACAACAGAAAACGCCCCTCCGTGAGGAGGGGCGAGTTCTGGGGGTACTACCGGGGAGGAGAGATTGCGGTCTCTCTTGTTCGCGAGCATATCAGACATTCTTGATAGACTTAGACAAGAATGCAGAGCGTCGACGTTCATCAGCACCTCCTCTCCGAGCCTCTGATCGATGAGCTGGCCCGACGCCGTGAGCCGCCGACGCTCCTCCGGCGCCGCGAGGGCTGGACCTTCCGGGTGGCCGGTGAGCCCGACAGCGTGCTCTCCTTCGACGCGACAAACGTCGCCCTGCGCAGCGTCGAGCTGCGGCGCGACGAGATCGACCGGGCGCTGGTGGCGCTCTCCACGGCGCTCGGGATCGAGACCCTGCCGGCCGAGGAGGCGGCGCCGCTGCTCGAGGCCCATCACCTCGGTATCGAGGCGCTGCCGGCCGATTTCGGCGGCTGGGGCGCGGTGCAGCTCGAGGCGCCCGACCCGGGCGAGGTGGATGCCGCGATCGAGCGGGGATGCGTGGGCATCTCGCTGCCGGCCGCCGCCCTCGCCGATCCCGATTCGCTGGCGCGGGTCGGCCCGCTGCTCGAGCGGCTCGAGCTCCACGAGGCGCCGCTCTTCGTCCATCCCGGCCCGGTCGGCGGCTCCAGCCCGGCGGATGCCTCCGCGCTCCCCGCCTGGTGGCCGGCGCTGACCGGATACGTCGCCCAGATGCAGGCGGCCTGGTTCGCCTTCCTGCACGCCGGCCGCCGCGACCACCCCCGCCTGAGGGTGCTGTTCGCGATGCTGGCCGGCGGCGCGCCGCTGCAGCTCGAGCGCTTTGCCGCCCGCGGTGGGGGCACGGTCCCGGCGCCCGATCCGCTGGTCTTCTACGACACCTCCTCCTACGGGCCGCGGATGCTGGCGGCGATGATCGGCGCGGTCGGCCCCTCGCAGCTCGTCTACGGCTCGGACCGGCCCGTCGTCGACCCCTCCGTGCCACCGCTCGACGCCTCCCTGGCGACGGCCCTGCGCAGCACGAACCCCAACCGCCTGTTGAACCCCGGACCGGAAGGAGACGCATGATCGAGCCCATCGGAGACCTCGCGCGGCCACAAGGGCGCGACCTGACCAACGAGGAGCTGCGCTCCGTCGCGGCTCAGATCGGGGCGCGGCCGGAGCACTGGTCCGGCGAGGTCCATCACGACCCGGCGCAGCGCACCTACAGGCAGCTGCTGCGCGACGAGTACCTCGACGTCTGGCTCCTCTGCTGGTCCCACGACCACGACACCGGCTTCCATGATCACGACCTCTCGGCCGGCGCGGTCGCGGTCGTCTCCGGCAGCGTGCGCGAGGAGCGACTGGTCCTGGGGCGGCCCGTCGACGCGCCGATCGCCCGCATCGCGAGCGCCGGCTCCTCGTTCGACTTCGCGGCCAGCGACATCCACCGCGTGCTCCACGCCGGCGGTGAGCCCGCCGTCACCATCCACGCCTACTCGCCGCCGCTGATCAGGATGGGCAGCTACACGATCGAGCCCAGCGGGCAGCTGCGCCGCCACGCCGTCTCCCACGAGCAGGAGCTGCGCCAGCTCGACGTCGCCTAGGCAGATCCCTACGGCGCCAGGTCGCTGTTCTCGGCGACGAACTTGCTCGCCGTGAAGGTCGCGCCCTGGGGGTCGGTGATCACCGTGGTCCGGGTCCACGGCGCGTCCCGCGGCTCGACCTCGACGGTGGCCCCGAGATCGCGCGCCGCCTCGGCGATCGCGTCGGCGTCGGCGACGGCGAAGGTGACCCCCCAGTGCGGCGACGGTGCCGGCTCCCCCGCGGGGATCGGCCCCAGGGTCGCGACCGCGTCGGCGAAGTTCTCCGGTGCGCCGACCGTGGCCATCCGCTCCAGCGTTCCCGGATTGAGCCGCTCGAGCAGGTCGCAATAGCCGGGTAGGGTCCAGACCTCGAAGCCGCTGTCCAGGGCCAGCGTCTCCCAGCTGAAGACGGCGCGGTAGAAGGCTCTCGCGCGATCGAGGTCAGCGCTGCCCAGGTTGTTGAAATTGAGCGAGCCGGGCGCATTGACGACATCCGCGCCGCGATGCTCGCCCGCCTGCCAGAGATGGAAGGCGGCGCCCTCAGGGTCGGCGCAGACCGCCATCCGTCCGGCGTCGATCACGTCGAAGGGGTCGGCGATGACGCTGCCTCCCGCGTCCCGGACCTTGGCCGCCGTCTCGTCGGCGCTCTCGACCCAGACGTAGGTGTTCCAGGCCGCGTTCGGCGGCGCCTCCGACATCGGCGAGCTGATCGCGGCGACTTTCCCGCCCTCGAGCCGGGCGACGAAGTAGCTGCCCGGCGCCTCGGCCGGCATCGTGTCCTCGAAGCGCCAGCCGAACAGCGCCGCGTAGAACTCGACCGCCGCCTCCGGGTCCGGCTGGGTCGAGTCGACCCAGCACGGGACCCCGGGCATGTACCTGTCCTGATCACTCATCGCCGCCGCCCTTTCATCGCCGCTGCCGCATACCGTTGCCACGACGCACGCTAGCGCCCCGGCGACAGCGGGCCCGCCATCCGGGCGACTCCTCGCGCTCCTTCCCCAGGTGGATCGCGTACCGAAGAACTATCCTGGCTGCCGACGTGGGGGATGGGCTGAAATCTGCGGGACCTGACGCTGATGCGCCGGGGCGCAGACGATCCCGTCGCTGGATCGGCGCCGGCCTCGCCGTGATCGTCATCGCCGTCGTCGTCTTCGCAGTGGCGCAAGGGGGTGGCGGCACCAGCGGGCCGCTCAACGCGATCGCGAAGGCGGCCACGGTCACGCAGCGGGAGTCGGGTGGACGGGCCGTGATCCACGCCACCATCACCTCGTCGACCACGCCGGAAGGCCTCACCGAGACCGGATCGATGATCTTCGACGACAGCGGGCGGGCACGCGGGACCCTCACCGTCAAAGGTCACGAGACCGGTCGAGAAGGGGAGGTCTCGGTGATCGCGGACGGGACCACCTCCTACGTCAGCTCAGACCTGGTCGAATCGCTCCCGGAAGGGAAGAAGTGGATGGAGTTGGACTTCTCGTCCGCCGGCGACGACCTCGGTTCCTCGAGCCCGGCCGATGGCGGGCCGGAGGAAGGCCTGAGGATCCTCGAACGCGTGCAGGGCGTGGAAAGAATCGGGGAGGAAGACATCAACGGAGTGCCCACCACGCACTACACGGGCACCCTGCCGGCATCCGAAGAAGTCTTCGGGGTCAAACTGCACCTCTCGCCGCCGGACGTCGATGTCTGGATCGATGCCCAGGGCCGGGTCCGCCGGATGCAGGTGATCGTCACCGGCACCGTCGGCGAACGCGAAGGGGTGACGACCACCGAGATGAGCATCGACTACGTCAGCTTCGGTCGGGTGGCGAAGATCGAGCTGCCCGACCCGGACGAAGTGTTCGACGCGACCGGTGAATTTGAATCGCAACTCCAGTCCGCGGCCGTAGGTCACTGAGCGAACGGGGTGATCTCGAGGCCCTGAGCCGATTTCCGCTCCGGCGACCCCACAACAGAAAACGCCCCCCCTGGGAAGGAGGGGCGAATTCTGGGGTTACTACAGGGAGGAGAGATATGTATCTCTATATATGTGGATCTGTGGGAGGTAGGCCGGGCCCGTAATGTGCCGCCGGCGCGATCACTGTGGGAAGCAGCGATGCATGTAGACGGCGCGGAACCTGGCCAAAAAGTCTTGGTACTTGCTCCTTATCGTCCTCCTCAACAAATCCTTGAACCAGAATACGAACGTATGTGCGATTCGTGTGTGATTCGAGTCACAGTAGCCCCGTTCCCAAGCCGGCCACCGGACTCTGCGGAGAATGCTACCCAATATTAAGCAGCGCGTAAACATCGACTTCGGCCTCCGTAAAAACTTCGCGCCCGGGCGCCGCTACCGTTGACCCGGTGAAGCGGACCCGGATAGACGCGGCGCTGGCCGAGCGGGGCCTGTTCCCGTCCCGGACCGCGGCGGCCGGGGCGGTGCGGGCGGGCGAGGTCCGGGTCGGCGCCGACGGCCCGCTGGCACTGCGCCCGAGCCAGTTGGTCGAGCCCGGCGACGAGCTGATCGTCGACGAGGGGCAGCGCTTCGTCTCGCGCGGCGGGATCAAGCTCGAGAACGCGCTCTAGGCGCTCGGCCTGGACGTCTCTGGACGAGACTGCCTCGATGTCGGCGCCTCGACCGGCGGCTTCAGCGACTGCCTGCTGCAGCGCGGCGCGGCCCGGGTCGCCGCCGTCGACGTCGCCTACGGCCAGATCGCCCAGACCCTGCGCGACGACCCTCGGGTGGCGGTGATCGAGCGTCTCAACGCCCGGGCCCTGAGCCCGGCCGACCTGCCCTTCGTCCCCGACCTCGCGGTGATCGACGTCTCCTTCATCTCCCTGGCCAAGGTGATGCCTGCCGTCGCCGCCTGCCTGGCGCCGACGGGCGAGCTGCTGGCGATGGCCAAGCCCCAGTTCGAGCTCGGCCGCGAGCGGGTCGGGCGGGGCGTCGTCCGCGACGCCGGCGACCGGCGCGAGGCGGTCCTCGGCGTCGCCTCCGCCGCGCAGGAGGCCGGGCTCGCCGTCCGTGGCTTCGCCGCCTCCGGCCTGCCCGGCCCGAAGGGCAATATCGAGACCTTCGTCCACTGTGCCCTCACGGGGGACTCGATCGGCGGGCTCGAGGCCGCGCTCGAGGAGGTCGGCGCGTGAGCAAGACCGCGGCCCTGATCAGCCACTCGCACCCGCCGCAGGCGACCGAAGCGGTGCGGATAGCGGCGCGGGTGGCCGCCGAGGCAGGCTGGCGGCTGATCGCGACCGCCGGTGAGCTTTCCAAGCACGGCGAGGCCGCCGACGGAGTCGAGGAAGCCGACCTGCCGGCGAGCGAGGTCGACCTCTGCCTCGTCCTCGGCGGCGACGGCTCGATCCTCTACGCCCTGCGCCGCTTCGCCGGTAGCGGCGTCCCGGTCTTCGGCGTCAACTTCGGCACGGTCGGCTTCCTCGCCGCGGTCGAGCGCGACCAGGCGGAGGAGGGGATACGCCGCGCCTTCGACGGGGAGTCGGAGAAGATCTCCCTGCCGGGGCTCGAGCTCGAGATGGACGGCTCGCTGGTCGCCGTCAACGACGTCAGCTTCAGCCGCCGGCCCCAGGACCGGGTCGCCGAGCTCAGCTACCGGATCGCCGGCGAGGAGGTCGGCCACGTCCGCTGCGACGGGCTCGTCGCCGCGACCCCGGTCGGCTCGACCGGCTACAACCTCGCCAACCAGGGCCCGATCCTGGCCTGGGGGGTGGCCGGCTACGTGGTCAGCTACATCTCGCCGCACTCGCTGACGGCGCGGGCGCTCGTCGTCGCCCCCGACCGACGTCCTCCACGTCGGCAACGCCGCCGGGCGCGAGCCGGTCGACGTCGCCGTCGACGGCGACCAGGTCGGCTCGCTCGAGCCTGGCGACGCGCTCGAGGTCCGCTTCGTCGACGAGGTCTCGACCCTGGCCCAGCTGCCCGGCACCAGCTTCTACCAGCGGATCCGCGAGAAGTTCGGCCACCTGGCCGTCTGATCCGCCCCGGCGGGCTGGCTCCGCGCGAGCCGAGCGGAGCCGATCTCTAGGCTGTTCGCGCAGATGGAGCGCAAGTGGTGGACCCTGGTGCTGGTCTCGGTGGCGACGTTCATGTTGCTGCTCGACGTGACGATCGTCAACGTCGCCCTGCCCGACATCCAGCGCGAACTGCACGCCAGTCTCTCCAGCCTGCAGTGGGTCGTCGACGCCTACTCGCTGATGCTCGCCGCCTTCCTGCTCACCGCCGGCTCGCTCGGCGACAGGCTGGGACGGCGCCGCGTCTTCACGATCGGCTTCGGCATCTTCACCTTCGCCTCGTTCCTCTGCGGCATCTCCGACGACCCGACCCTGCTCAACCTCGCCCGCGGCCTGCAGGGGATCGGCGGCGCCGGGATGTTCGCCACTTCGCTGGCCCTGATCGGCCAGGAGTTCCACGGCAAAGACCGGGCGACGGCCTTCGGGGTCTGGGGCGCCGTGGTCGGCGGCGCGGTGGCGATCGGCCCGCTGGTCGGCGGGGTCGTCACCGAGAGCTTCGGCTGGGAGTGGATCTTCTTCATCAACGTGCCGATCGGGATCGCGGCGATGGTGCTGACCGAGGCGAAGATCAGGAACGTCTTCGCCGAGCACCCGGAACCGATCGATTTTCCCGGCCTGGTCACCTTCTCCAGCTCCCTCTTCCTTCTCATCTTCGGCCTGATCCGCGGCAATCCGGAGGGCTGGGGCAGCACCTCGATCGTCGCCTGCCTGGGCGGCGCGGCCCTGCTGATGGCCGCCTTCATCGTGATCGAGCTGCGCAGCGACCACCCGATGCTCGACCTGACGCTGTTCCGCCGCCACGCCTTCAACGGCGTCTCGGCGGTCGCCTTCTGCCTCTCGGCCGGGATGTTCGCGATGTTCCTCTACCTCACCATCTACATGCAGGGGGTGCTCGACTACTCGCCGCTCGAGGCCGGGCTGCGCTTCCTGCCGCTGACCGTACTCGGCTTCATCGTCGCGCCGATCTCCGGCTCGCTCTCGCACAAAGTCCCGATCAGGCTCCTGCTCGGAGCCGGCCTGACCTTCGTCGGCGTCGGCCTGCTGCTCATGCACGGCGTCTCGGTCGGCTCCGGCTGGACGACGTTGCTGATCGGCTTCATCCTCGCCGGGATCGGCATCGGCACCGCCAACCCCGGAATCGGCCAGGCGGCGATCGCCGTCGTCCCGGTCGAGAAATCGGGCATGGGCTCGGGGATCAACACGACATTCCGCCAGGTCGGGATCGCCACCGGGGTCGCCGCGCTTGGCGCAATCTTCCAGTCGAGCATCAACTCGAAGCTCTCCGACCAGCTCCAGCACGCCCCCGCCGGGCTCGGTGAAATCGTCTCCTCCGGCGGCTCACGCGCGGTCCAGGAAGCGCTCGGCGACAAAGCCACCCCGCAGATCCTGCACGCCGCCGACGTCGCCTTCGTCAGCGGTTTCAACGAGGTCATCCTGGTCGCCGCCTTGATCTCCTTCGCCGGCGCCGTCGCCGGCTTCGCCCTGGTCCGCTCGAGCGACTTCGTGCAGCCGACCGGGGGGCCGACGGAGTCCGGCGAGTAGGAGGCGCGGCGGGGCGAGTCGGTCCGCCGCCGTTGGTACACAGGGAGCATGCTTCGCGAGCTCCGGATCGAGAACCTGCTGCTGATCGAGCGGGCTGAACTGCGGCTCGGGCCGGGGCTGAACGCGATCACTGGCGAGACCGGGGCAGGCAAGACCGTCCTCGCCCACTCGCTCGACCTGCTGATGGGCGGCAAGGCGCGCTCGCAGATCGTCAGGCCGGGCGCCGAGGAGGCCTGGGTCGAGGGAGTGTTCGACCTGCCGCCGGGCCTGCTCGCCGAGCCGGACTTCAGCGAGCTCGCCGAGCGCCTGCCCGCGGACGCCGAGGAGGTCGTCCTCGGCCGCCGCGTCTCCGCCTCGGGGCGGACCGGCGCCTTCGTCGCCGGGCGCGCCGCCTCCGCCGCCGACCTGAAGCTGCTCGGCGGGCGGCTGCTCGCCTTCTACGGGCAGCACGAGCATCGCAAGCTGACGATCGCGTCCTCGCAGATGGAGGTCCTCGACGGCTTCGCCGGCCCCGCCCACCTGGCCCTGCGCGGGCGCTTTCGCGACGCCCACGAGGAGTGCCGGCGCCGCGAGGCGGAGCTGGCCGAGCTGCGCGAGCGCGACGGCAGCCGCGAGCGTGACCTCGACCTCTACCGCTACGAGCTCTCCGAGATCGAGGAGGTTGCGCCGGACCCGGCCGAGGCGGAGGAGCTCGCCGCCGAGCGCGAGCGGCTGCGCCACGCCGAGGGCCTGCGCGAAGCGGCCTCCGGCGCGCACGCGATCGCCGCCGGGGTCGACGAGGACGGCGGCGGCAGCCTCGGCGCCCTCGCCCGGGCGGAGGCGGAACTGCAGGCGGTGGCGGGGGTCGACGCCGATCTCGACGCGCTCTCCACGCGCCTTGCCGCGGTCTCG
The DNA here is from genome assembly GCA_963836415.1 of uncultured Solirubrobacterales bacterium. Classification (GTDB taxonomy): domain Bacteria; phylum Actinomycetota; class Thermoleophilia; order Solirubrobacterales; family 70-9; genus VRUE01. The sequence continues at coordinate 442,432 of CAWIJE010000002.1, read as the reverse complement.
GTCGAGCTCGGCGACCTCGCCGCCGGCCTGCGCGACCACGCCGACGGGCTCGAGTCCGACCCGGCCCGCCTGCTCGCAGGTCGAGGAACGGCTCGACGCGCTCGAGCGGCTGCGGCGCAAGCACGGCGGCAGCGTCGAGTCGGTCCTTGCCCACGCCGATCGCTGCCGCGAGGAGATCGCCCGGCTCGAGGGCGCCGAGGAGCGCGGGGCGGAGGCCGAGGCGGCGCTGGCCGCGGCCGAGGACTCGCGGCGCAAGCTGGCCGAGAAGCTGAGCCGCGGGCGCGCCAAGGCTGCCCGCCCGCTCGAGGTGAAGGTCGCCGAGGAGCTCGAGAAGCTGGCGATGCCGGGCGCGCGGCTGGAGGTGGTGCTCGAGCCGCAGGCGCAGGGCTACGGGCCCTCCGGCGGTGAGACGGTCGAGCTGCGGGTGGCGCCGAACCCCGGCCTGGAGCCCGCGCCGCTGCGCGACGCCGCGTCGGGCGGCGAGCTCTCGCGGGTGATGCTCGCGCTCAGCGGCCTCGGCGCCGGCGCGGTCGGCGAGACGCTCGTCTTCGACGAGATCGACGCCGGCATCGGCGGCAACACGGCCCGGGTCGTCGGCGGGCGGCTGCGCGATCTCGGCGCCGCCGGGCAGGTGATCTGCATCACCCACCTGCCGCAGGTCGCCTCGCTGGCCGGCACCCACTTCAGGATCGAGAAGGACCTCGAGGCCGAGCCGGCGCGGGCGACGGTCGAGCGGCTCGATGGCGAGGCGGTGGTCGAGGAGATCGGCCGCATGCTCGGCGGCGGCTCGGAGGCAGCCGCCAGCCACGCCCGCGAGCTGCTCGAGCTTGCCGCCGCCTGAGCGTCCCGTTCCGCTTGCCAGAGCGGATAACCTGATCCGGTGGCAACCGCCAGTCGCCGTCGCTTCCCTGCGCTCCTATCGCGACGGAACGGCGCTGCCGACGAGGAGGCGATCGAGGGCTCGGCCCGGCTCGGCCATAAGACCAAGGACCTGGTCAAGCGGCTGACGCCCGCCGACGTCGCCGTAATCGACCACCTCAACATCGACAACGATCGCCGCCGAGGAGCTGATCGCGACCGGGGTCAGGGCCGTGCTCAACGCCTCCGAATCGAGCAACGGCCGCTACCCCAACGCGGGCCCGCTGCTGCTCACCAAGGCGGGGGTGACCCTGATCGACATCGAGGGCGGCGACCCCTTCGAGCTGCTGCGCGAGGGCGAGCGCCTGCGGATCGAGGGCGGCACGATCATCGCCGCCCGCGGCGAGGAGATCCTCAGGGGCCGGGTGCTGGAGCCCGCCGACCTCGAACGCCAGCTCGACCTGCAGCGCGAACGGGTGGACCAGGCGCTGGCCGACTTCGCCGAGAACACCGTCGCCCACGTGCGCGGCGAGACCGACCTGCTGACCGGCGCCGTCCGCTTCCCGGCGACCAAGGCCGTCTTCCGCGACCGCCACGTCCTGATCGTCGTCCGCGGCGATCGCCACCGGCGCGACATCAAGGCGCTGCGGGCCTACATCCGTGACGTGCGGCCGATCGTGATCGCCGTCGACGGCGGCGCCGACGGCGCGCTCGAAGAGGGGCTCAAGCCGGACCTGATCCTCGGCGACATGGACTCGGCCAGCGACCGCGCCCTGTCCTGCGGGGCGGAGCTCGTCGTCCATGCCTATCCCGACGGCCGCGGCGCCCCCGGCCGCGAGCGGCTTCTGGGGATGGGGCTCGACCACACGATCGTCCCCGCCGCCGGCACCAGCGAGGACGTGGCGATGCTGATGGCCTTCGAGAAGGGGGCAGACCTGATCGTCTGCGTCGGCGCCCACTTCAACCTGGTCGAGTTCCTCGACCGCAAGCGCGGCGGCATGTCCTCGACCTTCCTCACCCGGCTGCGGATCGGCGAGAAGCTGGTCGACGCCAAGGGGGTGAGCCGGCTCTACAACCCGGGCTCGACCTTCGGCCCGCTGGCCCTGGTCCTGGCCGCCTTCGTCGTCCTGCTGGTGATCGTGATCGCGACCTCGCCGGCGCTCAGCGACCTCGCCGACCTGCTCTGGCTGAAGATCCAGATCTGGCTCGGCGTCAGCTAGTCGACGCCGGGATCGTGCCGAAGGTGAGGACGATGAAACGGGCATCGGCGCCGTCGCAGATCGCCGCGCCCTTGCCCCAGACCCGGAACCAGGCGCCTTCGCGGTAGCCGGGCAGCCGCCGGCGCATCGTCATCTGGAAGTTCCCCCAGCGAGGGGAGTTGCCGTTGAACTGGAAGGAGCGCAGGGCGAAGCGGTCATGCCGGCGGTGACGGGTTTCGAAATAGGGGATCAGGCTCGAGCGCTTCTTCGCCCGCGCCTGGAGGCGCGCTCCGGGCGCGTCGGTCGAGTACCACTCGAACTCGGGCTCGGGCGCGAAGAGGGCGTCGAGGGCTTCGAAGTCGCCGCCGCTGTAGGCGCTCGCGAAGGAACTCAGCGCGGCACGGACGTCGCCTGGGCGGCAGTCCTCGGCGGCGGCGCCCGCCGGCAGCAACAGCAGGCAAATCATCACCGTTCCCAGGGCAAAGCCACGGCTGACCGTCACCGGCCGAGCCTAACAGCGGCGGCGCACCCGGATCGCATCTAGGCTTCGCGCCGATGGGTTACAGCGCGCGCTACCACGCGGTGTCCCTGATCGCGGTATTTCTCGCCCTCGCGATCGGGATCTTGATCGGCGCCGAGTTCGGCGGCGACACGCTCAACAGCACCCGCAAGAACCTCGAGAGCAGCCTGACCGGCAACCTGCAGGACGCCCGCGACCGGGCCGACCAGCTCGGTGGCGAACTGGGTCGGGCCAACGAGTTCGGCGACCGCGTCTACCCGGTGCTCGTCGGCGACCAGCTCGACGGCAGGCGGATCGGCGTCGTCGCGCTCGGCGGCCTGCCGAGCGACGTCTCCGGCGCGATCGAGGAAGCGCTGGGCCCGACCGGCGGCCGCCTCGTCGGCGTCGGCGTGATCCGTGAGCCGGTCGACCTGCGGGGGCTGGCGGGCGACCTGCAGAAAACGCGCTTCGCCCACATCGCCAAAGACCCCGAGGAGCTCACCGCCTTCGGCGTCGGCGTCGGCCGCCAGATCGTCAAAGGCGGCAATCTGATCGACAAGGTCAGGGGCCATCTCTTCTCCCGTGCCTCGGGCAACTTCGGCAACCTCGACGGCGTCATCGTCGTCCGCGACCAGCCCGAAGAGCTGGGCAGCGTCCAGCGCGCCTCGGCCGGGGCGCTCGAGTCCGGGTTGATGAACGGCATCGCGGCGACCAGGGCGCCCGCGGTCGGAGTCGAGGACACCGAGGCGGAACCCTCCTCGACCTCGTTCTTCCAGGGCAACGACCTGAGCAGCGTCGACGACATCGACCTCGTCGCCGGCAGGCTGGCGACGGTCTTCGCCCTGCTCGGCGCCGAGGGCAGCTTCGGGGTCAAGAACTCCGCCGACCGGCTGCTGCCGGACCTGCTCGCGCCGAACGCCGAATGAGCGGCGGCTCCGGCACCTGGGTCGGGCTGCCCGTCGCCGTCGCCTTGGCGCTGCTGGTCGTCCCGGCCGGCGTCCGCGGCCTGCTCGACGCCGGCCTGACGCGGGAGAACTGGCGCGGCGCCCGCCTCGCCTTCCCGCTCGGCGCGGTCCTCGCCACCGCCGCCCTGGTCGCCCTGGCGCCGCTCGCCTTCCTCAACGACCGCGGCGACCTCGACCTGCTCGACCCCGAACTGAGCCGCTGGATCCCGTACCTGCTCGGCATCGTCTTCCTCGGCTTCCTCGACGACTCGCTCGGCGGCGGCGAGCTGGCGGCGACGCCGCGCGGTTGGCGCGGGCACGCCCGCGCCCTGCGCGAAGGCCGCCTCTCGACCGGCGCGATCAAGGCGATCGGGGCGCTGGCGCTCGCCGCCTACGTCGCCTCCGGCCGCGGCCTCGAATCCTGGCGCTACCTGGCCGACGTGGCGCTGCTGATCCTCACCACCAACCTGGGCAACCTGCTCGACCTGCGCCCGGGCAGGGCCGAGAAGGCCCTCGTCCTGCTCGGCGCCGGGCTCTGCCTCGGGGCCTGGAGCTGGGCGCCGATCGACCTGCTCGGGATCTTCGTCGGCCCGGTCCTCGTCGGCGCCTGGTTCACCCTGCGCGAGCGGGCCATGCTCGGCGACACGGGGTCGAACCTGATCGGGGCGATCGCCGGGGTCTGGCTGCTGACCACTCTGGGCGGAAGCGGGCGCCTGATCGCCCTCGCGCTGGTCGCCGCACTGACCATTTTCGGCGAGTTGCGGTCTATTTCTGCGACGGTCGAGTCGATTCCGCCACTTCGCTGGCTAGACTCGCTCGGCAGAGAATGAACGCGCCCAAAACAGGAGACACCCGCTTTATCTTCGTCACCGGCGGGGTCGTCTCGGCGCTCGGCAAGGGGATCACCGCCGCATCGATCGGCCGCCTGCTCGTCTCCCGCGGCTTCCGGGTCCAGCTGCAGAAGTTCGACCCTTACATCAACGTCGACCCGGGGACGATGAGCCCGTTCCAGCACGGCGAGGTCTTCGTCACCGAGGACGGCGCCGAGACCGACCTCGACCTCGGCCACTACGAGCGCTTCACCGACGAGAACACCTCGCGGGCGTCGAATGTCACCGCCGGCGCCGTCTACAACTCGGTGATCAAGCGCGAGCGGCGCGGCGACTACCTCGGCGCCACGGTCCAGGTGATCCCGCACATCACCGACGAGATCAAGAACAAAATCCTGATCGTCGCCGAGTCGCAGTCGGTCGACTTCGTGATCACCGAGATCGGCGGCACCGTCGGCGACATCGAGTCGCTGCCCTTCCTCGAGTCGATCCGCCAGCTCTACAACGACCTCGGGCCGAAGCGCAGCATGTTCATCCACCTCACCCTCGTGCCCTACATCGGCCACGCCGGCGAACTGAAGACGAAGCCGACCCAGCACTCGGTCAACGAGCTGCGCCGAATCGGGATCCAGCCGCACGCGCTGGTCTGTCGCTCGGAAGGGAGGCTGGACCGCGAGATCCGCGAAAAGATCGCCCTCTTCGCCAGCCTGCCGACCGACAGCGTGATCTCCGCCCACGACGTCGACAACATCTACAAGGTGCCGCTGGTCTTCCGCGCCGAAGGCGTCGACGACATCGTCCTCGACCATTTCGGTGTCGAGGCCGAGAGCCCGGACCTGGGCGAGTGGGAGGCGATGGTGCGGCGCGCCGGGGCCGCCGAGGGCCGGGTCAAGATCGCCCTGGTCGGCAAGTACGTGCAGCTCGCCGACGCCTACAAGTCGGTGATCGAGGCGCTCGAGCACGGCGGCATCCACCACGGGGTCGAGGTCGAGGTCGAGCTGATCGATTCCGAGAACTTCGAGCCCGAGCGCCTCGAAGACGCCGATGGGATCCTGATCCCCGGCGGCTTCGGCGAGCGCGGCATCGAGGGCAAGGTCGCGGCGGCGAGGATCGCCCGCGAGCGCTCGATCCCCTACCTCGGGATCTGCCTCGGCATGCAGATCGCGGTGGTCGAGTTCGCCCGCACGGTGGCCGGCATGGACGGCGCCAACTCCTCCGAGTTCGACCCCGAGACGCCCTATCCCGGTGGTCGACCTGCTGCCCGAGCAGAAGGAAGTCTCCGACATGGGCGGCACGATGCGCCTCGGTGCCGACCCGGTCAAGCTCCACGAGGGGACCCGGGCCCGCGAGATCTTCGGCGAGGCGGTCATCTACAAGCGCCACAGGCATCGCTACGAGGTCAACAACCAGCTGCGGCGCCGGCTCGAGGACGAGGGCCTCGTCTGCGGCGGCACCTCGCCCGACGAGCGCCTGGTCGAGATGGTCGAGCTCCCCGACCACCCCTTCTTCGTCGCCTCGCAGTTCCACCCTGAGTTCAACTCGCGGCCGAACCGGCCCGAGCCTCTCTTCCGCGAGTTCGTCGGCGCCGCCGCGCATCATGCGGGCGCCCGTCCCGTCGACGGCGCCGAGCTGCCCGAGGCCGAGGGCAGCGACATCAGCGTCCGCCACTCGAGCTGACGCCAGACCGCGTTTTGCGGGCGCGACGTGGGGAGCGTCCGAATCTGGGCGCGGTCATGGCCGCGGGCGAATAGCCTTGCCCCGTGGACCGATTGCACGAGACCTTCGTCAGGCTCTGCGAGATCCGCAGCCCGACCGGGGAGGAGCGCGAGGTCGCCGACACGATCGCGGCCGAGCTGCGGGCCCTCGGGCTCGAGGTCTCCGAGGACGACGCGGCCGCGGAGGCCGAAGCCGGCGCCGGCAACCTGCTCGCCCGCCTGCCCGGGGCCGGGGAGCGCTGGATCGACCTTCTGCGCCCACATCGACACCGTTCCCCACTCGGGCCAGGTCGAGGTGGTCGAGTCCGACGGTGTCTTCCGCAGCCGCGGCGAGACGATCCTCGGCGCCGACAACAAGGCGGCGGTGGCGGTCTTCATGGAGCTCGTCGCGCGCCACGCCGAGCAGCCGCCGCCGGTCGGCATCGAGCTCCTGCTCACGGTCGCCGAGGAGCAGGGCCTGCGCGGCGCCAAAGCCTTCGACGCGTCGGCGCTGCGCTCCGACGTCGGCTTCGTCCTCGACCACGCCGGCCCGGTCGGCGAGTTGATCGTGCAGACGCCGACCCAGCAGAAGATCCGCGCCGACTTCGCCGGGGTCGAGGCGCACGCGGGGATCGCGCCCGAGGACGGCAGCAACGCGATCGCCGCCGCCGCGGCGGCGATCTCGCGCATGGAGCTGGGCCGGCTCGACGAGGGGACGACCGCCAACGTCGGCCTGATCACGGGCGGCACCTCGGGCAACGTCGTGCCCGGCCGCTGCGCCGTCGTCGCCGAGACCCGCAGCCTCGACCCCGACCGCGCCGCCGCGGTCGCCGGCGAGATGACCGAGGCCTGCGCCTGGGGCGCCAGCGAGCACGGCTGCGACGTCGACGTCCGGGTCGAAGAGCTCTTCCGCGGCTACCAGCTGCCGGCCGACTCCGCCGCGCTCGCCCTTGCCGAGACCGGCCTGCGCGGCGCCGGGCTCGAGCCCGAGCGGGTCGCTATCGGCGGCGGCAGCGACGCAAACGCGCTGCGCCTCGACGGCTTCGACTGCGTCCTGCTCTCCAACGGGACCGACTCGGTCCACACCGCCGACGAGTGCGTGCCCGTCCGCAACCTCGACATCATGCTCGAGGTCTGCGACGGGATAGTCAGAGCGGCCGCCGGCGAGTGAGCGGCCGGCTCGAGCTGCGCCGCGGGGTCGTCGTCGCCGAGCAGCCGCTGACGGTCGAGGTCGGCGGCCGGCGCCGTCCCGCCTGGGCCGACGTGACGCTGCTCGGTGAGATGCGCGAGGGCGACGAGGTCGTCGTCAACGTCGCCGCCCTCGACCTCGGGCTCGGCTCAGGCGGCTTCGACGTCGTCCACGTCAACCTCACCCGCGGGCTCGAGGGGGGAGGCAGGAGCGCCGCGGGGACGGCGAGGTGCCTCACGTGATCAAGCTCAACTACACCTCCCTCCAGCACCCGGTCGAGCCGATCGAGTCGAGCGCCGATCCGCGGCGGGCTCCTGGCGATGCCGGCCCTGGGTCGCCGCGCCGATCCCGGTCCTGGTGCTGCCGCTGCACGGGCACCTGGCGCCGGTTGCCTGGGCGGCGGCGCAGGGCACCGGCCCGGCGCCCCGGCTCGGCTACGTCCAGACCGCCGGCGGGGCGCTGCCGGGCTCCTACGGCCGTGACGTCGCCGAGCTGCGCCGGCGCGGCCTGCTCACCGGCCACATCACCGCCGCCCCCGCCTACGGCGGCGAACTCGAGGCGCTCTCGGTGGCCGGCGCGCTCGACGCCGCCGCCGGGCTCGGCTGGGACGCGGTCCTGGCCGGCCCCGGGCCGGGGATCATCGGCTCCGATTCCGAGTTCGGGCACGGCGGCCTGGCGGCTCTCGACAGCGCCCACGCGGCGCTCTCGCTGCGGATGCCGACGCTGCTCTCGCCGCGTCTCTCCTCGGCCGACCCGCGGCCACGCCACCTCGGTCTCAGCCACCACACGCGGACCGTCCTCGAGCTGCTGCTGGCGCCGGTCGAGGTCGCCGCGCCCGAGGGTGAGGCGGAGGCCGGCGCCGAGCTGGCGCGGGCAGCGGGCGATCGCCACCGCCTGGCCGAGGCGCCGGCCGATCTCGAGGGCTACGCCGGCGCCGGCCTGCCGACGCAGCACGATGGGGCGCTCGCTCGACCAGGACCCGCTCTTCTTCGCCGCCGCCCTCGCCGCCGGCACCCTGCTGAGGCGAAAGCTCTGAGCGGGCGGCGCCTTGCGCCGCAAGGGATGCGCCCCGCTCGCGAGAACCAGCGCTCATGGCGATCGCGATCAAGCCGGCCCAGTCGCCGATTCCCGGCGGCCCGGACGCAGGCAAGCGCTTCGAGGGGCTGGTCCTCGATTTCCTCTCCTACCTCGAGCTCGAGCGCGGCCTCTCCCGCAACACGCTGAACGCCTACCGCACCGACCTTCTGCAGTACGGCGAATTCCTCGCCGCCCACGAAGCTGACGCGCTGACCGTCCGCGGCCCCGACATCGGCGAGTTCCTCGCCGAGCTGGCGACCGGCAATGGACGGCCGCCCTGCTCGGCCTCGACGATCCACCGCAAGGCCGCCTGCCTGCGCTCCTTCTACAAGCACCTGCGCCGCGACGAGCTGATCGCCGACGACCCGACCGCGGTGCTGAGCGCGCCTCGGCGGGCCAAGAAACTGCCGCAGGTCCTCAACTACGCCGAGGTGCAGAAGCTGCTCGCGGCGCCGCAGGGGGACGAGCCGACAAGCCAGCGCGACAGGGCCCTGCTCGAGGTGATGTACGCCTGCGGGCTGCGCGCCTCGGAGACGATCGGGCTCGAGCTCGCCGACATCGACCTGCGCCAGGGCTTTCTGCGCGCCCGCGGCAAGGGCTCCAAGGAGCGGCTGGTGCCGCTCGGCCGCAAAGCGATCGCCGCGATCAGCGTCTACCTGCGCGGCGGCCGGCCGAAGCTGGTCGGCGAACGCCACGAGGCGAGGCTCTTCGTCAACTTCCGCGGCGGGCCGCTCAGCCGCCAGGGGCTCTACAAGATCGTCCAGCGCCACGCCCGCACCGCCGGCCTCGGCGGCGGCCAGATGAGCCCGCACACGCTGCGCCACAGCTTCGCCACGCACCTGCTCGCCGGGGGCTGCGACCTGCGCGCGGTGCAGGAGATGCTCGGCCACGCCGACATCTCGACCACCCAGATGTACACCCACCTCTCCGGCGAGCAGCTCCGCGACGTCTACTTCGACGCCCACCCGCGCGCCCGCGAATCCTGAACAACCCCGCCGACGGGCCTATCCCCGACGCATAGCGTCGCCGAGAGGCCCATCGGCGGCGGTGGTAGAACTGGGCGGTGCCCGAGCTGCCCGAGGTCGAGACCGTAGCCCGCCAGCTCGAGCCCGAGATCGAGGCGAGGGTGATCGAGCGGCTCGAGGTGCTCGACCCACGCTGGTCGCCGGCCGCAGTCGCCCGCCGAGCTCGAGCGGGCCGTCTCGGGGCGCCAGATCCAGGGGCTCGGCCGGCGCGGCAAGTACCTGCTGCTGGCGCTCGACCGGGCGCAGACCCTGGTCATGCACCTGCGGATGACCGGCAACCTGGTCCTGGTCGAGGGCGATGAGGTCGCTCGACCCCTCCGAGGGGATGCGCCTCTACGAGGGTGAGCGCTCGACCTCAGAGCGCCACCTGCGGGCACGCTTCACGCTCGATGACGGGCGCCAGCTCTGGTTCACCGACCCGCGGCGCTTCGGCGAGGCCTTCCTGATCGACGACGCCGGGCCTCGGGGGGCGCTTCGCCAAGCTCGGGGTCGAGCCGCTCTCGGAGGAGTTCACGGCCGAGGCCCTCGGCGCCGCGGCGGCGGGGCGGACCGCGCCGCTCAAGTCCTTCCTGCTCGATCAGTCCCGGGTCGCCGGGGTCGGCAACATCTACGCCGACGAGGCGCTCTTCCGCGCCCGCCTGCACCCGCTCTCGCCGGCCGGCTCGATGAAGCCCGAGCACGCCCGAGGCGCTGCGCGACGGGATCGTCGCGGCGCTCGAAGCCGGGCTCGACCACGGCGGCGCCTCGATCGACGACTACCGCGACGGCCGTGGCGAGAAAGGCGCGATGCAGAACGAGTTCCTCGTCCACACCCGCGAGGGCGAGCCCTGCCCGAGCTGCGGCGGCACGATCGCCAGGATCGTCGTCTCCGGCCGCTCGACCTACTTCTGCCCCGTCTGCCAGACCCGCCTGCGCAAACGCCCGCGCCGCCGCCGCTAGCCGGGCCGAGTGCTCCCTTTCGGGGGCTATGGCACCCAAATCGCAGCACTCGTCACCGTCCGGCCCGCCGTTCAACCTGAAAGCGTGGCCGGGAAGACGGTGAAGACGGAAGCGGTGGTGCTGCGCAGCATCCGCTACGGCGAGGCCGATCGCATCCTCCACCTCTACTCGTCAGAGCGCGGCAGGGTGGGCGCGATCGCCAAGGGGGTGCGCAAACCGACCTCGCGCTTCGGCGGCCGCCTCGAGCCCTTCTTCCGCCTCGACCTGGTGCTCCACGAAGGGCGCGGCGAGCTGCTCACGGTGACCAACGTGGCGACGATCGACGGTTACCCCCGCCTGCGCGCCTCGGCGCCGGCCCTCAATGCCGGCGCCCGCGGCTGCGACGCGGTCCTGCGCCTGTTCGACTCGGCCGAACCGAACCGCCCCGCCTACAACCTCCTCTGCCGCTACCTCTCGATGCTCGATGACCCGACGATGGAGCGGGCTAGCGGGGTGGAGACGGCGCTCGCCTTCCGTCTCAAGCTGGCCCTCGCCGCCGGCTTCTCGCCGGAACTGGCCTCGTGCGCCCGCTGCGGCGAGGCCGACCACCTGACCGGCTTCTCCGGCGCCGCCGGCGGGGTCGTCTGCGCCGCCTGCGAGGCGGGCTCCTTCGGCTTCTCCGAGGGCGCGCACCGATTCATGGTCGAGGCGCTCGCCAACCCGCTGACCGAGGCGCCGGCGGCGGACGCGCGCGAGCTGCGCCAGGTCGAGCGGGCCGTGGGCGAGACGCTCGAGCACCACGCCCACGTGCAGCTGCGTTCCGCGGCCTGAGGTGGGTCTCTAGGATCGAGGCATGGAGGCGACAGCCAGTCTGGAGGACAGGGTCCGAGCCTGGGAGGGCGAGTTCCTCTCCGAGCTGGCGACCCCGTCCTACCCCTCGCAGCGCCCGGTCGAGGAGGCCGACAGCCCGCTCCGCACCCCCTTCCAGCGCGACCGGGACCGGATCGTCCACTCGAAGGCCTTCCGCCGCCTCAAGCACAAGACCCAGGTCTTCATCGCGCCCGAGGGCGATCACTACCGGACCCGGCTCACCCACACGCTCGAGGCCTGCGGGATCGCCCGCACGGTGGCCCGCGCGCTGGCCCTCAACGAGGACCTGACCGAGGCGATCGGCCTCGGCCACGATCTCGGCCACCCGCCCTTCGGCCACATCGGCGAGGACGCCCTCGACGCCGCCCTGCGGGCGCACGGGGGCGAGGCCGGGTTCCGCCACAACGAGCACTCGCTGCGGGTCGTCGAGGTCCTCGAGCGCGACGGCCAGGGCCTCAACCTGACCAGCCAGGTGCGCGACGGGATCCTCAACCACACCGGCTCGAACAAGCCGGCGACGCTCGAGGGTCGGATCGTCAAGCTGGTCGACCGGGTCGCCTACATCAATCACGACATCGACGATGCCCTGCGCGCCGGCGTGCTGCGCTCGGAGGACCTGCCGGCGGCGGAGATCGCCCTGCTCGGCCCGACCGGCTCGATCCGCATCGACACCCTCGTCCGCGACATCGTCGAGCAGTCGACCGCGGCCGGCGACATCGCCCAGAGCGATGAGGTCGGCGGCGCGATGCTGCGCCTGCGCAAGTTCATGTTCGACAAGGTCTACCTCGGCGAGGCGGCGCTGCGCGAGCAGGAGCGGGTGCGAGGGCACGGTGCTCGCCCTCTTCGACCACTACGTCGAGCACCCCGAGGAGCTGCCCGCGGCCGAGTCCGATGCCGACGACGGCCAGCGGGTCACCGACTACCTGGCCGGGATGACCGACCGCTACTGCATCGCCCGCTTCACGGCGCTCGCGGTGCCCGAGGCGGCGAGGTTCTGATGGCGCTGATCTCGACCGAGAGCCTCGAGCGGGTCAAGCAGGCGGCCGACATCGTCGAGGTCATCTCCGCCCACACCGACCTGCGGCGGCAGGGCGCGCGCTGGGTCGGCCTCTGTCCCTTTCACGAGGAGCGCACCCCCTCGTTCTCGGTCGACCAGGGCGAAAAGCTCTACCACTGCTTCGGCTGCGGGGTCGGCGGCGACACGATCAAGTTCGTCGAAGAGAAGGAGGGGCTGGGCTTCTCCGAGGCGGTCGAGCTGCTCGCCGATCGCTACGGCGTCGACCTCGAGCGCGAGCAGGAGGACCCGAAGGCCGAGGCGCGCCGCGCGCAGCGCCGCCGCCTCGAGCAGCTGCTCGACCGCACCGCGGCCTTCTACGCCAATTTCCTCTGGGAGGCGGAGGAGGCGGGGAAGGCGCGCGAGTACCTCGCCGAGCGCGGCCTCGGCGAGGAGGCGCTGCGGGCCTTCGGGGTCGGCTATGCGCCGAGCGCCTGGGACCAGGTGATCCTGCGCGGCCAGCGGGCCGGCTTCAAGGTCGACGAGCTGCGCGGCGTCGGCCTCGCCCAGCGCGGCCGCAGCGGCGGCGAGTACGACCGCTTCCGCTCGCGGATCATGTTCCCGATCCGCGACCGGCGCGGGCGCACGCTCGGCTTCGGCGGGCGGGCGATGCGCTCCGACCAGGGCGCCAAGTACGTCAACACGGCCGAGACCGACTTCTTCCACAAGAGCGAGATGCTCTACGGCATCGACCTCGCCAAGGCGGCGATCGCGAAGGCGGGCCGGGCGGTCGTCGTCGAGGGCTACACCGACGTGCTCGCCCTGCACCAGGCGGGGGTCGAGGAGGCGGTCGGCGTGATGGGGACGGCGATCACCGAGGAGCAGGTGGCGGCGCTCTCGGGCATGGTCGAGGAGGTCGTGCTCGCCCTCGACGCCGACTCCGCCGGGCAGGAGGCGATGCTGCGCGCGCAGCGGGTCGCCGCCGGGCGCAAGATGCGGATCCGGGTCGCGGCGATGCCGGCCGGCGAGGACCCGGCCGAGATGATCGCCGCCGAGGGCGGCGCCGAGCGCTTCCGGGCGCTGGTCGAGGAGGCGGTCGAGCTGACCGCCTTCCAGGTCGGGCTCGTGCTCGAGCGCACCGACGTCGCCTCGCCGAGCGATCGCGACCTGGCGCTCGGGCGAGGTGGCGCCGATCCTGGCGGCGATGGGGGAGACGGCGAGCCGCGACGACCTGGTCCGCCGCGTCGCCGAGCGGCTCGACCTCGAGCCGGCGATGGTGATGGGCAGGGTGACGGCGGCGCGGCCGCTGAGCGGCGGCGACTCCGAGCGCGGCGCCGCGCCGAGCGTCGGGACCGCCGGTCGCCGCGCGACCGGCGGCGGCGAGCTGACCTCGCGCGAAAGGCGCGAGCGGGCGCTGCTGGCGATGTGCGTCGCGATGCCGGAGGAGGGCGCGCGAGTTCCTCTCCCGGCTCAGCGAGGAGCACCTCTCGCCGCTCGGCGGACGTGCCCTGGCCTGGATCCGCGAGCACCCGACGAACTCGCCTCCAACCTGCCCCAGGACGACGACGAGCTGGCCGGGTTGATCGCCGAGCTGGTCATCGTCGCCGGCGACGAGCCCGCCTCGGCGTCGAGCGATGGAGCTCAACTTCCTGCTGCTCGAGCAGCGCCGGCTGGAGGCGGAGATCTCGGCCGCGGGCGAGGCCGACGACTACGAGCGACGTGCCGCGCTCAGCCGCGAGCGCGCCGAGCTGGTCCAACGCATCGCCCACACCGAGCGAGTCGGCTGCAGAATTGCCCCGGTCGATCCGGGGTAGCTCAATTGGTAGAGCACGCGACTGTTAATCGCGGGGTTGTGGGTTCGAGTCCCACCCCCGGAGCTTTCACGACCTGAGCGCGAGCGCTCGACCAGCTCGGCGCCGCGTTCGGCGCCGTCGTGGTCTTCGGCCCCAGGCGGCGAGCTCGGCGGCCCGCTCGGCGAAGGACTCCTCGGTGAGGAGCCGCTGCGCCGCCCAGCGCAGTGGCGCCGGCTGGCAGAGGCGCCAGGGCAGCGAGAGGCCGGCGCCGGCCCAGGCGACGCGCATCGCGGTCTCGCTCATGTCGCCGATCGACCGGGGTGATCAGCAACGGGGTGCCGGCGCCGAGCGCCCGGGCGACGGTGCCGTGGCCGCCGTGGCGAGATCGACCAGCGAGGCGGCCGGCATCAGCTGGCTGTAGCTGAGCCAGTCGACGAGCAGCGCGTTCGGGGGAACCTCGATCGGGCTCTGCGGGCGGACGTGGTTGGTGGTCGCGACCACCCGCACGCGCTCCCCGGCCAGCGCCGCCAGCGCCATGCGCACCAGGTGATTGCCGGAATCGTGGGCGGTGCTCGGCGCGACCAGGACCAGCGGGTCCTCGCCGGGCGGCAGCCCGATCTCGGGGAAGGGCTGCTCGAAGCTCATCGGCCCGGTCATCTCGACCGCCTGCGGGCCAGCGCCGCGGGTACTCGAGCTGGGGGAAGGTCGCGACCATGGCCAGATCCGGGCTGATGCCGCCGTGAAAGCGCTCGAGGGGCGCCAGCCCGAGCCGCTCGCGCTGCGTGTTGAGGTCTCGCCGGCCGTGCTCGAGGCCGACGTTCAGGGCCCGCTGTCCCGGCCTTCCAGAGCCCCCGACCGAGCGGCGTCCGCGGCGGCCGCAGGCCGATCGCGAAGAAGGGCAGGCCCGGCTCGACCACGGGGTAGATGTGCGGGATCAGCGTCGCCAGCGGCACCCCGGCCTTCTCGGCGGCGAGTGCAGGCGCCAGGGTGAGGATGTCGCTGACGACGGCGTCGGGTCGCATCTCCTCGAGCAGCGGCAGCAGCGCCCGCGCCGCCTCGGCGGCGTGATTGCCGTCGTCGGACTCGGGGTCCGGCGGCGGGAACATCCGGTATTCCTCGGCGGCGGTGAAGCCGAGGCCGGCGCCCTCGACCGCGGCGCGGCGTTCCTCCCAGGTCTCGACCACGACCTCGTGCCCGCGCCCGGCCAGGGCGCGGCCGAGGGCGATCGCCGGAAAGACGTGGCCGGCGTCGCCGAAGGCGGCGAGCAGCAGGACGCAGACCGCGACTCCGGCTCACCGCGGCTCTGGGCCCGCCGATTCCCTCGCCCGGGCGGGTGAAGACGATCTCGGGGACGTGGCAGTAGCGCGAGGTGCGCAGCAGGAAGCGGACCGCCTCGCCGATGTCCTCGGGCCGGATCATCTCCTCGCCGGGAACCTGGCCCTTGGCGAACTCGGTCATCGCCGTGTCGACGAAGGCGGGGGCGAGCGCCGTGCACTGGACGCCGTCGCCGCCGGCCTCGCGGTGGGTCGCTTCGGTGTAGTTGATCACCGCCGCCTTGGTCGCTCCGTAGATCGAGAGCCAGCCTTGGCCCGCTTTGCCGGCGATCGAGGCCGTGTTGACGAGCAGCGCCTTGCCGTGCTCGGCGGCTGCCTCGCGCAGCAGCGGCAGCCCCTCGCGGGTGCCGATGATCAGTGCCCGCAGGTTGACGTCGAGCTGCATGTCGAGGTGCTTGGTCTGGATCTCGGCCATCGGCGCGCCGATCCCCACCCCGGCGTTGTTGACCAGCGCGTCGAGCCGCCCGTAGGTCTCCCGGTGCTTGGCGAAGACCGCGACCAGCTCGTCCTCGGAGGCCATGTTGGCGGCGACCGCCTGCACCTCGATAGCCCTCGCCGCGCAGCCCCTCGGCGGCGGCCTCGAGCTTCTCCGGGCCGCCGTGAGGCGACGGTCAGCGCGTAGCCCTCGTCGCCGAGCACGCGGGCGATCGCCAGACCGATCCCGCTCGACGCTCCAGTGATCAATGCCGCTCGCTCCGCCAACTGACTCTCCTTGCGCTCGCCCTCGGGGTCGCGGGCACCCTATATCGCCCCTCAATAACATGGGCGAGATGCGCCTGCGTAAACCGATCCGTGCCTGCCGCCGCCCTGTTGGCGGTGGCCCTGCTGATCGTCGGCTGCGGCAGCTCCGGAGGCTCCGGCGGCAGCCTCACGGCGCCGGTCGAAAGCCGGCCGGCCCCGGCCGAAGGGCGAATTCCCCAAGGCCGACGGCAAGTCGCTGGGGGAAGTGCTCGAGAATCGGCCGAACCGGCGGAACTGGTCGTCTCGCCGGCGGCGAAAGTCTTCAACGTCGGTAAGAACCGCTTCCCCTTCGGCGTCTTCCATAAGGACGGGACCCAGGTCTCCGATGCCGACGTCGCGCTCTACTTCGCCAAGGTGCCGAAGGTGAACGGGAAGTCGAGAAGAGGGAGCCAAGGGTGCGGCCGCCCGGGCCGAAATCAAAGCCCTGGAAGAACCGGCGAAGGGCCCGTTTCCGGCGCGCCTGGAAAGCATCGAGACCGAGCCCGCCTTCCAGGCGGTGACGACCAGCGACGACCCGCACGCGGCGACCGCCGTCTACGTCACCGACGTCGACTTCCCGAGCAACGGCGAGTGGCGGATCGCGGCGGTGCTCAAGGAAGACGGCAAACTGACCGCGACCCTGCTGCCGAGCGCGATCGTCGGCGGCTCACCGCGGATACCGAAGGTGGGGGAGAAGGCGCCGCTGATCCACACGCCGACCCCTGAAGACGTCGGCGGCGAACTCTCGAAAATCACGACGCGGATCCCGCCCGACACCCAGAACCGGGTCGACTACGCCGACGCGCTCGGCAAGGAACCGATTTTGCTCTTGTTTGCGACCCCCCAGTTCTGCCAGAGTCGGGTCTGCGGCCCGGTCGTCGACGTGGCCGAGCAGGTCAAACAACAAAACGAAGGCAAGGCGGCGTTCATCCACATGGAGATCTACAACGAAAACGACCCCAAGAAGGGCACTCGCCCCCAGGTGCGGGCATTCCGTCTGCCCTCGGAGCCCTGGCTCTTCGCGATCGACCGCTAGGGCACCGTCGTCGACGTGGTCGAGGGCGCCTTCGGAGTCGAAGAAATGGAACGCGCCCTGAGCAAGGCGACCGGCGAATGAGCCCCGAGAAAGAAGGCAAAAAAGCCGAGCCCGAGCCGCCGGATCCGGCGCTGCTCGCCTCCTTCGCCGAGGAGGCGCGGCGACGCTGCGACGTGATCGCGGCCGGCCTGGCGACCGAGACGACCGATTTCGAGACGATGCGGGCCGAGGCCCACGCGCTCAAGGGCACCGCAGCCGTCGTCGGCCTGCGGCGCCTGGCCGAGCTCGCCGGCCTGATGGAATCGGACCTCGCCGAAGCGAAGAAGACGGGCGTCATCCGCGGCGGCCGCGGTCACCAGATCGCCGACGCGGCGAAGGCCCTCGCCGAGGGCGCCGCGGCGGCCGCGGAGAGCAAAGAGGAGCCGCCGGACGTCGGCCGCTCGCTCGCCCAGCTGTTCAGCGCCTGAGCTGACGCCGGCTCTCCGGGCGCGACGAAACTTGCACTTCGAATGCGGGGCGGGGCGGCTGTCGATAGCTCCGCCATGGAAGGCCTCGTCCGCAACTCCCGCACGGGTGAGTCCGGCTTCACCCTGGTCGAGCTCCTCGTCGTGATGCTGATCCTCGGCGTTCTCTCGGCGCTGGCGATACCCGCCTTCTTCAATCAGAAAGAAAAGGGCCTCGACGCAAGGGCCAAGGAGTACGCCCACACGGCCGCGGTCGCGATGGAGACCTGCAACACCGAGAAAAGCGGGACCTACGTCGGCTGCAGCGCCGCGGTCCTGAAAAAACTCGAGCCGACCCTGAACAGCGCCTCTCTCACGGTCTATGGGGCCCTAGGCAAAAATTCCCCGACAAAAACGGCATACACCGTCTCGGTGACCGGCTCGGCGGGGGAGTTCCAGATCGAAAGCAACGCGGGCAAGACGAAATTCATCTGCACCAAAGAAAAGAAGGGCGGCTGTCCGAGCGGCGGCCTCTGGGGCAGCTAGCTCGACGCCTACGGGCCTTCTCCCGCTCAGGGAATGACGAAAATAAAGCCCATTCCAGCGGGTTCCCCCGAGTCGCGCCCGATTAGGACCTCAAACTGACCGGCTTTGCAGATATTGGACGCACTCGTGTTCGCGATGACGATCTGACCGTCAAGGCCGGTCGAACCGTCGCTGTAATTGAGGGTCCCTACCGCCACGGAGTTGGCGGTGGTGAAGCTGCCGCCGTCAACGCAGTAGAACCCGAGGTCGATTTTTTCGACGGTGATCCCCCCAGAGGAGCGGAGCACTCTCCCACCGCTGCTGACTTCCGCCCACGCCTTCGCGCTGCCCGGATCTCCCTTTGGCCCCTGTGGACCCTGAGCTCCGGTCAAGGACGTCTTTGCGGCAGCGTCGAGCTTCCCCGGCGTCACCGCCCCATCCTTGATCTTCGCTGCGGTCACGGCCTCCTTCTTCAGCTGCTTGGTGCCGACGCTGTTCTTCGGGAGCTTGATTGCTGCGTAGGAGGCCCCTCCAAGGGCGATGAAGACCGCGATTGTCGCCATCACGTTGGCGTAGGTGAGCTTGCGGCGAAGACGGGCCATACGAGTCCTTCCGAAAGGGGACGAGAGGCGCGAAAGCCTCGCCCTTCAGAGGCTGGTTGTCAACGTCACCCTCAACTCCGACGAGGGTGACTGGGAGGACTCGGCCTTCGCGATGCGCGTTTACGCTAAGGCCACCCCGGGGCGGTAGCTCAGTTGGTCAGAGCACGGGACTCATAATCCCTTGGTCGCTGGTTCGAGTCCAGCCCGCCCCATATGACGCTCGAGCACGCAGGCAGCGAACTTCTCAAGCTCGAGAACCGGCTTTTCCTCTGGATCGACGTCAAGCGCTTCCGGTTGTCTGAGCCTGGGGTTTCGGGGCCGGACGCGCTCGCTCTGCTGATCAAGCACCCGCAGTATCGCGACCACTACACGAGCTCCGACTCGCAGAGCGACGACGGCGTCGTCCACGGCCCGTATCGGCGCTCGCGGATCTCGACCGAGTCCTTCAACGAGGTCGACCTCCCGCAGGCGATCGCGACGATCGACGAGTTCCTCGCCCTCTACGGCGGCCCGGCAGACGGGAGGGCGGCCGAGATTCGCGATCACCTGCGCCCGCTGCTCGACTCGGCTTCCGTCGCCTACAGATTGCGCGATCTCGGCGAGGACGCCCAGCACGAAGCGGGTTGGGTGCTCACCGACTTCACCGAGCTGGTCCTACTCGATCCGGCCGGCGGCGAGCTCATCCTGATCGTCGCGGCGGGCGACTGAGACACGATGAGCGGCGGCGAAGGGTTCATCCGCTCGGTCGAGGTCGGCGATCCCGATCAGGTCGAGCGGGACGCCTATCCCTGGAGCCTGCCGGCGGTGGCGGCGCTCTTCGAAGGCCTCGACCTCGATCCGCGCGTGACCTACCTGGTCGGCGAGAACGGCAGCGGCAAGTCGACCCTGATCGAGGGCCTTGCCGTCGCCGCCGGGCTCAATCCCGAGGGGGGCTCTCGCAACTTCGCCCACTCGACCCGCGACTCACACTCGGGCCTCTGGGGTGAGCTGCGCCTGATTCGCGGCTCGCGCAGCCCGAAGACCGACTTCTTCCTCAGGGCGGAGAGCTTCTTCACCACCGCCAGCTACCTCGAGTCGCTCGAGGGGCTGGGCGGCGATCCGCTCGCCTCCTACGGCGGCCGCTCGCTGCACGAGCAATCCCACGGCGAGTCCTTCCTCGCCCTGATCCTCAACCGCTTCGGCCCTGAGGGGCTCTACTTCCTCGACGAGCCCGAGGCGGCGCTCTCGGCCCAGAACTGCCTCACCTGCCTGCGCCGGATGCACGAGCTGGTCGAGCAGGGGTCGCAGTTCGTCGTCGCCACCCACTCGCCCCTCCTGCTCGCCTACCCGGGGGCGACGATCTATGAGTGCGGCGCCGATGGCCTGGTCCGGATCGAGTACGAGGACGCGGACCCGGTCCGGCTCAGCCGCAGCTTCCTCGACTCTCCCGGCCGTTTCGTCGAGCGCCTGTTCGGCGAGTGAGCCACCGCCTGGCCCATCAATATGCTTCGCCGCCGTTCGGGGCCGCTGGGGCGCCGGTAGAGACAAAGCGAGGCTGGCGGATGAAGCGTTCGATCAAGTGGCAGCGACTTGGAGTTCTCGGGGCGACGGTGGCGCTGGTCGCGCTGGTGGCGGCGCTGACTCCGGCCGCCCAGGCGAAGGGCGGCTTCAAGAGCTGCGCCGACAAGAAGGTCCACTTCAAGATCGAAGACGGCGAAGGGGGAAAGATCCCCTATACGACGACCGTGAAGACGATCAGCGTCAAGGGGACGTCCTGCCAGGGGGCCTACCAGTACTTCAGCGACAGCTACAACGGCAAGAACGTCGACAAGAAGGGCCGCGTCGACGGCTACACCTGCAAGCCCGCCGACTTCAAGACGCCGCTGGGCTACATCCCGGAGATCTGCAGCAAAGGCGGCAAGTCGATCAAATACGCCGCTCAGGGCGGCTGAGCGCCGGCGGTGGGCCGGGGTTACCGTTTGGGTATGAGCCCGGACGGCGACCCCGGCCCCCAGGGGCCACCCGAGGAGGGTGAGCTCGACCCCTTCGAGACGCTGGTCGTCGACGCGATCGACGGCCTGCCGGAGGAATTCCAGGAGATCCTGACCAGGGTCGCGGTGGTCGTCTCCGACCGTGGTGCCGAGGTCCACGCCTACGGCCAGTACTTCGGCGACGGGGTCGCCCGCGAAAACTACGAGGACCGGATCGTGATCTACCGCGACACTCTCGTCCGCGATTTCGGTCACGACCCAGAGCTGCTCGCCGCCCAGGTCGAGCAGACGCTGCGCCACGAGCTCGCCCACCACCTCGGCTGGAACGAGCGTGGGGTGGGCGGCCTCGGCCTCTGAGCCTGGGCGCCACGGGCCGGCCGGTTCCGCTGGGATACGTCCCTATCCTGAGTCGCCAATTGAGGAAATCGTCGCTACTGCGAATCACGCTTCCAAAGTCGGCGAATCCCTCAGATCCCAGTCCTCATGCCGTTTCCGACGTATCGGCACAGATTCGACTTGCATGCATTTGGACTATCTGTATTATCGCGGCGGCCAGCTCGGAAGACGGGGTCCGGGTGGCCGCCAATCGCGAACAGGGAAGAGGGACCGGGACCGCCAGCAAAGTGTCGGCGCCAACACCAACCACGCAGACGGGATCCAACCCTGTGATCTCGCTGCCCTTGGGGGGCTCTCCCTACAAAGCCCCGTCCCTGTTGGCGCCGACACTTTGCTGACTGCCCCGGCGTGGGGGCCGGCGCCGATCCTTCGGCGTGTGACGCGTGTTACAAGTGCATGAATCGCTACCGACTCGATGACTTGATCGAATACACGCTGACGAAACGGGGCAGGGAAAACGTCGCACTCGCGATGCTGGCGGCGAGTTGCATCGCCGGCATCGTCACCATCGGCCGGCTCTGAGCCGCCGACGGGGGCCGGTCGTCAGGTCGGCGAGGGAGGCTCGGCCGCCTTGCGGCGGTGCTGGTCCCGGATCTCGCGGCTGCGTACCTTGGCGTCCTTGTAGGAGGTCTCGACCAGCTCGCGGCCGCTGGTCCAGCCGAAGACCCAGGAGACCATGATCGTCGCGAAGACGACGTTCCAGGCGCTGGTGACCAGCTGCTGGCTGATCGAGTAGGCGGTGGCGGTGGCCGCGTCCGCCGAGCCCGCCAGTGCGGTCGTGTTCAGCGCCTGGGTGACGCCGACGCCGCCAGGAGTCGCCGAGACGCTGTTCGAGATCGAGTTCGAGGCGGTGACCGTGGCGACGTTGTGGAAGGTCGCCGGGATCCCGTAGGCGGCGAGGAAGACGGCGACGATGCCGAGCCGGGCGAGGTAGCTGCCGAGCGCCGGTAAGACGACCTCGAACAGCGCCCGCCGGGGCTGCGCAGGATCGCGCCGCCCGCCGCGGCCTGCTTCCTCAGGCCCTTGAGCTGATCCCAGAAGACCCGGCCGAGGAGGACGAGGAGGACGATCGCGCCGACCAGGATCAGGATCACCAGGAGGCGGTGTTCGGCGAGGAAGCCGAGCTTGACCGAGAAAGAGCCGCTGACCGAGAGGAAGAGGTAGAGGTAGACGGCGAGGTTGAAGACGGTGAAGGGGATCTTCTCGACGATCAGCGCCGAGAAGACCATGGTGAAGGTGGCGCCGGCGAGCAGGGTGGTGAACATGATCAGCATCACCCAGGTGCCGATGTTGGCGGGCAGGAAGGCGTTGAGCGCAACCGCGACCGCATAGGAGGCGAGCACCAGCCGGAATTTGAAGTCGACCCGAGGGAGCGCGGCGCGCAGGATCGCGAACCAGACCGCGGCGGCGAGGGTCGTCTGGATCGTCTGCAGGACGACGCCGGCGACGATCGCCCAGGGCGGCAGCTCGGCGAGCTTGTCGAAGAGCTTGCTGAGCCAGTCCTGGACCGGGATGCCGAGCAGGTCGGAGACGAAGACGACGAGGCTGACGCCGAGGACCCAGGCGGCGATCCTCAGCAGCCGCCCACCCAGGGTCCGCCTCTGCCGATGCGGATCAGAGGGGATGGTCGCGCACCTCGTCGAGGCGCACGGCGCCGCCGACCTCGACCCGCCCGTCGTCGAGCGGCCGGACTGAGAGCACTGAGCCCTGGCCCTGGTGGATCGTCACCGGACGGCCGAGCCGCGAGCAGAGGACGATCGCCACCGAGCCGGTCGCCTCGTCCTCGTCGATGCCGCCCTCCATGACGAAGCAGCGGGCGCGGATCGTGCCCGCGTCCTCGTCGATCCAAGACCAGGCGAAGGCGGCCTCCTCGCCGCGCGGGGAGCCGCCGAGGGCGCGCACCTCCGCCGGCGAGGCGAGCTCGATGAAATCGATGTCGAAGGACCACTCGGGGCGGGCGGAGACGAAGGTCGCATCGCCCTCGGCTCGGACCCCGACCTCGCCGGCCCGGGTCTGCAGCGCCTTCACCGGGGAGCCCTCGTGGGCCAGGAGCCAGGCGGTGCCGACCGTCGGGTGACCGGCGAACGGCAGCTCGAGGCCAGGGGTGAAGATCCGGATCCGTCCCTGCTCGCGGTCCTCGACGTAGACCGTCTCGCTGAAGCCGAGCTCGGCGGCGATGCCGAGCCGGGCGGACTCGGGGATCGCCTCGCCGTCGAGGAAGACGCCGAGCGGGTTGCCCCATTCGCCGTCCTCGTTGGTGAAAACGCGCAGGATGTGGAGCTCGGGCACGGGCCGATCTTAGGCTCTGGGCGCGACACTGTCGGCGGTGGACCCGCTGCTCCTGATCAACGGCTACGCGGCGACCGGCTCCGATTGGGACCCGGTCTTCCTCGCCGGGCTCGAACGCGATTTCGAGCTGATCCATCCCGACAACCGAGGCACCGGGTCCTCACGGTCGTCGACCGACGACCTCAGCGTCTCCCTGCTGGCGGCCGACATGGTCGAGCTGCTCGATCGGCTCGGGGTGGAGCGGGCGAACGTCGCCGGCTGGTCGATGGGCGGCTTCGTCGCCCAGGAGCTGGCGGCGGCCGTGCCCGCCCGGGTCAAGCGGCTGGTCCTGATCTCGACCGACCCCGGAGGGCCGCGGGCGGTCCTCGCCGAGCCCGCTGTCACCGCCCGGCTCTTCGACCATCGTGGCAGCCCACGCGAGCAGGCCACCCGCCTGCTCGGCCTGCTCTTTCCCGCCGGCCTCGCCGCCAGGCTCGACCAGGAGGTGGGGGAGCTGGTCGCGACCGCGCGCGGCGCTCTCAGCGCCGAGACCCTCTTCGCCGAGGAGAGCGCGATCGACGCCTGGCACGCCGACCCGGCCGAGCGGCGGCTGGCCTCGATCGAGGCTCCGACCCTGGTCATCGCCGGCGATCAGGACGTCGTCATCCCCTCCGCCAACGCTGCCCTGCTGGCGGCGATGCTGGCCGACGCGCGGGTGCGGACATTCGCCGGCTGCGGTCACGCCTGCATGGCCCAGGAGCCGGGTGCGATCGCCGCCCTGATCCGCGACTTCGCCGCCGGGGCCGACCTCGGAGTCGAATAGCTTGAGCCGATGAGAGCGCTGTGGGCATCGCCGGTCCTTCTGCTTCTCGCGCTCGCCGTCGCGATGCCGCCCGCGGCGGCCGCCGGGGTCAAGCTCCACTCCTGCGACCTCGGCGCCAGGCGGCCGCTGCGCTGCGGCCAGATCAGGGTCCCGCTGCGGCGCTCCGACCCGGCGCTCGGCAGCACCGCCATCGGTTTCGCGGTGCGCCCTCGCGGCGATCGCAGCCGGCCCTCGCTGGGGACCGTGATCGCCGCCGACGGCGGCCCCGGCTACAGCTCGACGGCAGCCCCTTTCGTGCGCTCGGTCGCGGCCCTGCTGGCGCCGCTGCTGGCGCGCCGCGAGCTCGTCTTCGTCGACGAGCGCGGCACCGGCCTCTCCGACGCGATCGACTGCCCGGCGCTGCAGCGGGGCACGATCCAGGAATACATCGCGATCGGCCAGTGCGCGCAGCAGCTCGGCCCGCGGACCGCCGCCTATACGACCGCCGAAGCGGCGGCCGACCTCGATGCCGTGCGACGGGCGCTCGGCCTCGGCCACGTCTTCTACTACGGCGACTCCTACGGGACGCTGCTCGGCCAGTCCTACGCCGCGCGCTTTCCGAGCAGCCTGCGCGGTGTGGTCCTCGACTCGGCCTATCCCGGCGAAGACCCGTACTACCGCACGCTCTATCCGGCCGGCCTCAACGGCCTGCGGGTCAGCTGCCGGCAGGCGGCCGCCTGCTCGGGCGACCCGGTCGGCCGCTTCCGGCGGGTCGTCGAGCGCTTCCACGCCGCCGGGCGCTCGACCGAGGACCTGCTCGCCTTCCTGCTCGGCGCCGGCACCCTGGCGCCCCGCTCCTACCTCAGTCTCGACGAAGCCGACCGCCGCTACCTGGCCGGCGAGCCGCGCCGCCTCGAGCGCCTGATCGCACCCGAATCGGCGGGCCACGGCGACCTGCGCGAATTCTCATACGGGATGGAGATCGCGGTCGAGTGCAACGACTACCGCCTGCTCTGGGACCCGGCCGACCCGACCGCCGGGCGGATCCGCCAGCTGAGCGCCTCGGTCACCGGGCTCCCGGCCGATTACTTTGCCCCGTTCAGCCGCGGCGAGTACCTCTTCTCACGCGCCGCGCACCTGACCAACTGCCTGATGTGGCCGGCGCCGGCGGCCGGCACAGAGCCGCCCGTCCCGCCCGGCTGGCGGGCGCCGGCGAGCATGCCGGCGCTCGTCCTCGCCGGCCAGGTCGATGACGTCACCTCGGTCGCGGAGGCGCGCCAGGTGAGCCGCCGCTTTCCCCGCTCGCGGCTCTACGTGGTGCCCGGCCGCGGCCACGCCTCGAGCATCTATTACCCGTTCCGCTCGCCCGCGGTCGGCGTCATCCGCGGCTTTATCCGCAGCCACTAGCCACGGGTCCTGCGCAGGTGCGAAGATCGCGGCTCAGTCCGTGAGAACAAGACAGACGAGGGGGACGCAGTGTCGAATGGAAGGCTGAAGCGAAGCATGGGGGTGCTGGCCGCGGGGCTGGCGCTGGTGATCGGCGGCGCCGCCTGGTCGGGCTGTGGCAGCAGCAGTGACGAGTCGACCCAGTCGTCGATCGAAGAAAGCTTGAAGAACAGCGTCAACAAGGCGAAGGAAGGCGTCGAAGAAGGCCTCGAAGAAGCGAAGAAGGGCCTCAACTCGAGCCAGAAGGAAGCGAAGAAGAGCCTCGAAGAAGCGAAGGACACCGCTCAGGAAGGCATCGAAAAGGGCAAGCAGGAAGCTCAGAAGGCCCGCGAAGAAGCGGAAAAGTACAAGGAAAAGTACACGCCCTAGGAGGCGCAGACGGGGGCTGGCGCCAGTGGCGGCGCCAGCTCTTCGCTGAGGTCGGCGGCCAGCGCCTCGACCACGCCGGGGTCGAACTGGACCCCGGCGCAGCGGCGGAGCTCGGCGAGCGCGTCCTCGGCGCTGCCGGCCTCGCGGTAGGGGCGCGGGGCCGTCATCGCCGCGAAGGCGACGGCGACGGTGATGATCCGCGCCCCGATCGGGATCGCGTCGCCGGCCAACCCGTCCGGGAAGCCGCTGCCGTCGTAGTGCTCTGAGCTGGCCCGCACCAGCGCGGCGACCGGGGCGAGCCCGGGCGCGGCACCGATAATCCGTTCGCCCGCCAGGGGGCGGCCGCGGATCATCGCCGCCTCCTCCTCGGTCAGCGGCGTCTCTTTTTCGAGAGTCGCCTCGGGGACGGAGAGCAGGCCGATGTCCTGCAGCTCGGAGGCGAGGGCGACGTCGTCGATTTCCTCGCGGCCGAGGCCGAGGCGGCGGCCGAGCGAGATCGCCCTGTAGGCGACGACGCGGAGGTGGTCGCGCAGCTCGGGACGACGGGCGGCGAGGACAGCCATCAGGACCGCGTGCGCCTGGCGCCGGGCCGAGCGCTGCTGGCTCTGGCTGTGCGCCGAGAGGCGCTGGCCGGCGATCTGCATCGCGAGCTCGGCGTCGGAGGCTTCGTCGGGGAGGGCGACCTCGCCGTAGGAGCGCCCGATCAGCATCTCCCTGCCCTCCTCGTGCAGTGAGGCGGTGGCGGTGAGGACGATCTCGCCGAGGCGGCTGTTGCCGGTGGGGACGAGCAGCGCGAAACGGCTGTCGTCGACCCGGTAGGCGACCCCCCCGAGCGAGCCGCTGGAGTGGACGAGGATCTGCGCGGCGCGGCGCAGGAGGTCGTCGCTGGCGCTGTAGCCGAAGCGGTCGGCGTAGGCCTGGAGGCCGTCGAGGTCGAAGAGGAGCAGGACCTGCTTCTCGCCGCCGCTCGAGATCGCGGCCTGGACGTCGGACTCGAGGTGCTGGCGATTGCCGAGCCCGGTGATCGGGTCGGTCATCGCCTTGCGGTTGTGTTCCTCGAGCTCGCCGAGCTGCCGGCTGCTGGTCTGGAACATCCAGACGGCGACGGCAACGATCAGGGCGAGGGTGAGCCAGAAGATGCCGGGCGGGACCCGCTCGCGCAGGTGGTCGGCGACGAGCAGGCCGATGGCGACGATCGCGAATGCGCCGGGACCGATGAGGGCCCGCCAATCAGTATTTCCTGACAGGTCGAGCCAGGCATCCTGTGCCCGGTCCTGCATTCTTGCGACTGAGTCCACGACTGTCCTATCGGCGGCAGATGCCGATCAGCTAAGGGTCGGCGGACAATTGGTGGAAAGCGCCCAGGCCCGAAAACGCGGAGCTAGCGGGCTCGGCAGGTGCGGGTGAGGGGGATGTCCATCCGCTGCCCGTTGGCGAAGACGAAGCTGCCCCGGGCGAGGGTGTAGATCGCGACCGGGAGGCCGACCGGAGCGGCGCAGCCGGCGCTGAGGAAGCTGCGCTGCCGGCCGTTGACGGAGTACTGGCGGCCGAAGGTCAGGTTGAGCCCGGTGACGTAGCCGGCTTCGGCCGCGAGTTTGGGGATCTTGGCGGTGAAGACGGTGCCGAAATCACCCTCGTCGACCCGCCTGATCTGGAAGGGGAGGACGAAGGTGACCTGGACCGGCTTCGACCCGTATATATGGAGCAGGATGGCCGGCTTGCCGCCCCTCGTCGCGTTGAAGGCGAGGGCGTGGCCTTCGAAGGGGAACGGGTCACGGCCCGGCAGGTCGACCCGGGCCTGGAAGTTGCCGCGGCCGACGAGGGCACTGCCGCAGCGTTCCTGGGCCGTCGCGGTGGTCGTCTGTTCGAGGTCGGCGGTGGTGCAGGTGGGCAGGCCGGCGGTCGAGACACGGCCGTCCTTGTTGACCGCGATCGAGATCTTGCGCAGCTGCGGCGGCTTCGTCCCGTCGGCGGTCCCGATCGCGCCGCTGATATGGATCGAGACCGGGGCGGCGCCGGTGCGGGGCAGGACCTGCGGCGCGAGTCGGCCGGCGAACGAGAGGCGCAGGTTGCCCTTCTGGGAGGTCTCGCCGCTCGCCAGGCCGACGGCCACCAGAGCGACCGCGAGCGTGATTGAGATGCCGGCAAGTAGTCGCATTGTCTGAAAGTGATGTTACGCACGCATGGCGGGGCGTCTGTAGCGGTTGCGTTGAGCGTGCGGCGGGCGCGGGCCGGTGCTCAGGGCTCGGGCGGCGCCCGGCGCAGCCGCGGGGCAGTGCCGTCGCTGGCGGCGATCAGGTCGAGGGTGATGAGGACGGCGGCTACGGCGGAGAACGGGGTGAGGATCACGTTCGAGGCGGTGTCGGTAAGCCACTCCGCGACCAGCGAGCTGCCGAAGACGCCGTGACAGAGCCTGGTGGCGAGGTCTGTCACCGCGTCACCGAAGAGCTCGAGCGGGACGAGGACGGCGGCGACGAGCCAGAAATGGCCCTTGACCAGGTGGAAGCTGCGCCTGAAAGCCGCGCGCACGCCGATCTGCTCGATCTCGGCGGCCGGCGCCGATAAGCCGAGGTAGACGAAGACGAGGAAGCCCGGGACGAGGAAGGCGATCGAGCTCAGGGCGAAGGCGGCCCAATAGATCAGGTCGATCGCGATCAGCCGCCCGTAGCTGACCGTGCGGGCGATTTCGCGCAGCGTCGGCTGCCGACCGTCGTGGGGGTGGGTGAGGGCGATCGCCACCGCGCCGGTGTAGAAGACCTCGCCGATCAGCCCGGTGGCGGAGAGCGCGATCAGCGCGATCACCAGCCCGAGGAGCTTGAGCGCACCCTCGAAGTCGAGCGAGGAGACTCCGGCGTGGGCGGGGATCGCGTGGATCAGGCCGAGCGGCACGAAGACGATCACGGCGAGCGGCAGCAGCGTGCGGGCCCAGCTGAAGTACGTCCGCCAGATCCGGACGTAGAGCGCCAGCACTTCGCGGCTGAAGCTCATCTACCGGCGCCGATCGCGACGGCCGGGCTTGACCCGGCCCCGGGCCTCGAGCTTCTTCTGTGAGGATTCGCCGGCCGGCACGCGCCTGACCGCACGCAGCTCGGGGATCAGCAGTTCTTCGGCGCAGCGCCGGTGCCAGTGGTGGTGCTCGGTGCCGCCGACTCGGTGGACGTACTGGACGATCGTGTGCTCGGAGCCGATCTCGATGTCACCGTGGCAGCCGGGGCAGTGGTAGAGCTTGCGCGAGATGCCCCGGATCAGCCAGGCCTCGTCCCCTTCCTCGTTGAGACCGCGCAGGCTCCAGCGAATACTGGGCAGCCCGGCGTGGTCGCTCATCGCTTCGAGAGCCAGGCGAAGCCGGCGGCCATCGCCAGGTTCGCGACCCCGGCCAGCTGCAGGCCGAGCTTGGCCCCCGGCCGGTTGACCGACGGCGAGGTCGACCAGAGAGCGTCGGTCGTGATCTCGGTGCCGCGCAGCCAGGCGAGCGCCCACCAATCGCCCGGTTGGCCGCGGAACTCGGCGACCGCGTGGGCGGCGGCGAAGGTAAGCCAGACGGGGCCGCTGCGTTGGAAGAGCTTGGCCGCGTCGGGCGAGGGCTCATCGTGGCCGAGGACCTTCAGGGTGGCCTCGGGCGCCAGGATCGCGCCGGAGCCGAGCGCCAGGTCGAAGGCGATCATGTTCCGGTTTGTCAGGCGCAGCGCCCTTTCGAGGGTGGTCATCTCGAAACCCATCCAACCAGATGGAAGGGAAAGGACGCGGCCCGGAGAAAAGGACCGCCGTGACCAAGACTGCGACCAAGACCGCACCCGACCTCAAAAGCCTTTCCGAGTACATCCAGGAGCGCTTTGACGAGTTCTCCAGATCTCAGAAAGACGTTGCCCGCTACATCGTCGATCATCTCGACGAGGCGGCGTTCCTCACAGCCGAGGAGTTGGCCAGGAGAGCGAGCACCTCGTCATCGACTGTGGTGCGCTTCTCCCAGGCCCTCGGCTTCGAGGGATATCCCGAGCTGCAGCAGGCGGCGATCGAGGAGTACAGGAACTCGATCGCCAACGCCGGCACCAGCCCCGCGGGCAACGGCGGCGCCCTCTTCTCGTTCGACCACTCCGAGCTCGAGGGCAGCCTCGGCGCCGATTACGCGAACCTCGAGGAAACGGCGCGGAACCTGACCCGCGAGCAGGTCGACGGAGCCGTCGCCGCGCTCGCCGAGTCGCACCGGATCGTGATCGTCGGCGTCGACCAGATGGCCTTCTTCGCCAGTTACCTGCGACACACCCTGAGCCTGCTGGACATCCGCTCGGAGATCGTCGCCAGCACCGGCGGCGAGTCGCTCCAGCGCCTGGGCCGGATCGACGACGAAACCCTCGTCATCGTCCTCTCCTCGGGCCGCGCGCACCCGCTTCTGCTGCGGGCGATGAAGCTCGCGGTGCACCGCAACGCCAATACCCTAGCGATCTCCGACGCCTCGATGTCCGAGGTCGGCGAGCACGCCGAACAGACTCTCTACTTCTCCTCCAACAGCCCCTCCTTCGCGCGCTCGAACACGGCGCTGATGGCGCTGGTGCAGGCGCTGGCCCACGGGCTGTATGCCCGGGACGAAGCGGCCCACAAAGACCGCATTCGGGCCTACAAACTCAAGTAATCCGGGCCGGGCCACGGCGCACCCTTCCCTGGACCCGCAGCCCTGCGGGCTGCTCAAGTGTCCCGGGAAGGGCACCCCGCGCCCCGGTCAAGATGCGTTCAGGATGTCGGCCCGAACGCGGTCCACTGAGGCAAGCAATGGTGGCCCGAGGGCGATCCTCTGGAGCGCCGATTAGCGAGCATCGCGATCTGACTCCTGCGAGCGGCGCTGATCCGGCGCTTGCCACCGCCCCCGGACGCGAAGCGGAGGAGGCGGTGGTTTGTGGCGAAGCGCGTGTCAGGACCCGCCGGCCGCTAGACCACGAACTTGCCGTCCTCTTGCATGACCACTCCGTCGACTTCGAGCTTGCCGCCGAGGCGCAGGTCGCAGACCAGGTCGGTGTGGACCGAGGACTCGTTGGTGCCGCCCGACTCGGGGTAGCTGGCGCCGACCGCCATGTGGACGGTGCCGCCGATCTTCTCGTCGAGCAGGACCTCGCGGGTGCCGCGATCGATCCCGTAGTTGGTGCCGATTCCGAGCTCGCCGAGGGACGCGCGCCCCGGGGTCGGTGTCGAGCAGCTTGATCAGGTACTCCTCGCCGCGCTCGGCGCTGGCGTCGACGACCCTGCCCGACTCGAACTTGAGCCGCACCCCGGTGACCTCGCGGCCGCCGATCACCGCCGGCAGGTGGAAGGTCACCTCGCCCTCGACCGAATCCTCGATCGGTCCGGTGAAGAACTCGCCGTCGGGCATGTTGTGCTCGCCGTCGCAGGGGATGAAGGTGCGGCCGGCGATGCCGAGCGTGATGTCGGTCCCGGGCGCGGTCACGTGCACCTCCTCGTGGCCCTGGATCCAGTCCGAGAGCCGGTGGGTCTCAGCCGAGGCCTGCTTCCAGGCGGTCAGCGGGTCGTCGCCGGCAGCCGCCAGGCAGGCGCCGAAGTAGAAGTCCTCGTAGTCGACGAGGCTCATCTCCGCCTCGGAGGCGTAGGCGGCGGTCGGGTAGAGCGTGTAGCACCAGCGGTAGTCGCCGTCGGCGCTGCGCTGCATCGACTTCGCCATTAGCTCGCCGGTCGCGGCCCGGCGCCTGGTCTGCCGCTCGGGCGGGATGCCGGAGAGCTCCCTGGTGTTGGTGCTGGCGCCGATCGAGATGCTGACGTCGGCGTTCTCGACAGTCCACGCCGTGTGCGGCGAGATCCACTCGAGCTGCGAGTCGGAAGCGTGGGTGTAGTAAGCGAATGCCTGGCCCTCGATCGCGACGTTCAGGATCGGGTTGCCGCCCGCCTTCAGGACCTCCTCATAGACGGCGAGGATCAGCGGCTCCGCCGCGGTCTCGCCGTCGATCGTGACAACGTCGCCCTGCTTCACCTTGGTCGAGTAGCCGACCAGGATCTTGGCCAGGTTCTGCGCCCTGGGATCTCTCAACTCGAAGCCTCCTCTGGATCTCGCTCCCCCTTCAGGGAGCTGCTCGTCATCGCCATGAAAAGCGCGTGCATGCGCGGGTCATCGGTCAGCTCGGGATGGAAGGCGCAGGCGAGGACGCCTTCGCCGCGGACCGCCACCGGATGGCCTTCGTAGCTGGCCAGGACTTCGACCGCGGCCCCGTGGCGCTTGACCCACGGCGCCCGGATGAAGACGGCGCGCAGCGGCTCGTCGCCGATGCCCTCGACCGTGACGTCCGCCTCGAAGCTCTGCAGCTGCCGGCCGAAGGCGTTGCGCTCGGCGGTCGCGTCGAAGAGGCCGAGGTGTTCGTCGTCGCAGACGATCATCCCGGCGCAGGTGCCGAAGACCGGCCGGCCGGCCTCGTGGTGCGCGCGGATCGGCGCCTCGAGCCCGCCGGCCTCGATCCCCTTGGAGATCGTCGTGCTCTCGCCGCCGGGGATGACGAGGCCGTCGAGGCCCTCGAAGTCCCCCGGCGCGCGCACCTCGCGGGCCTCGGCGCCGAGCTCTTCACGCAGGATCCGCAGGTGGGCTTCGAACCCGCCCTGGACCGCTAGGACGCCGACCAGCAGGTCAGGCTCCGCGGTTCTGAAGCAGTGCGTCGGCGGCCGCCAGCTGGGCGATCTCGAGCCCGGCCATCGCCTCGCCGAGGCCGGTCTGGGCCGCGGCGACCCGCTCCGGGTCGGCGAAGTGGGTGGTCGCCTCGACGATCGCCCGCGCCATCCGCTCGGGGTCGGAGCTCTTGAAGATCCCGGAGCCGACGAAGTTGCCCTCGGCGCCGAGCTGCATCATCAGGGCGGCGTCGGCGGGGGTCGCGATCCCACCGGCGCAGAAGAGGGGAACGGGAAGGCGGCCGGCGTCGGCGACCTCGCGCACGACTTCGAGCGGGGCCTGGTGCTCCTTGGCGGCGCCGGCGAGCTCCTCCGGCCCGAGCTGGGCGAGCTGCTTGATGCCGCCGGTGATCTCGCGCATGTGGCGGACGGCCTCGACCACGTTGCCGGTGCCCGCCTCGCCCTTGGAGCGGATCATCGCCGCTCCCTCGCCGATCCGCCGCAGCGCCTCGCCGAGATTTGTCGCGCCGCAGACGAAGGGGACCTCGAAGGCGAACTTGTCGATGTGGTTGCGCTCGTCGGCGGGGGTCAGCACCTCCGACTCGTCGATGTAGTCGACCTCGAGCGCCTGCAGGATCTGCGCCTCGGCGAAATGGCCGATCCGCGCCTTCGCCATGACCGGGATCGACACCGCCTCCTCGATCCCCTTGATCATCGTCGGGTCGGACATGCGGGCGACGCCGCCGTCGCGGCGGATGTCGCTCGGCACCCGCTCGAGGGCCATCACCGCGCAGGCTCCGGCGTCCTCGGCGACCTTGGCCTGCTCGGGGGTGACGACGTCCATGATCACGCCGCCCTTGAGCATCTCGGCGAGACCGGTCTTGAGGCGAAATGTGGCGTGGTCGGGCATGGCCTCCAATACTAAGGGGACTGGCGCGTGGGTCACCCGCGCGACATCCGCCAGAGCGGGACAGCCCGGCCCGCCCACTCAGGAGCTGATCTTGGACCCCCGAGGTCGGGGCCATGAGCACCGATCAGCGAACGTCACGAATTGATTCCTCGTGAGCGGCGCCGATATGGCGATTGCCGCCATCCCCGGAAGCGAAGCTGAGGAGATGGCGGTTTGTGGCGAAGCACCGTTTAGCGAGCATCACGATCTGACTCTCTGCGAGCGGCGCCGATCCGCCACCTAGCCACCGCCCGCGGACGCGAAGCGGAGCAGGCGGTGGTTTGTGGCCCTACTGATTCCCGATCGGGGATCCGGCGAGCAGGAAGAACCAGGTGGAGAGCGCCAGGGCGGCGAGCAGGACCGAGCCCATAAGCACCGCCTCGACCACGGTCGTGCTGCTCGAGACCGTCGAGGAGTCGCGCATGCTGCGCATCCAGGCCGGGCGCATCGGCGCCAGCCGATTGGTGCCGGTCACTTCGACGTAGAGCCGGTTGAGGCGGCTGATCAGGGCGCCGACGATGATGATCGAGGTGATCAGGCCGACGATGACGACGGCGTACGGCGCCTCGGCGGGGAACTGGGTGGGGGAGACCTTGGAGCCGATGTAGAGCCAGGTCAGCGGCAGCGCTGTCCAGAGCGAGAGGGCGGCAAGCAACATCGCCACGAAAATCAGGCTCGCGGCCACGCTTCTCCCCATGCTGTGGCTGTGAGACCGTGCAGACATAGCCACTTCATAGAATGACATGCATGTCGGGTCATTCGAAGTGGTCTTCAATCAAACACAAGAAGGGCGCCGCCGACGCAAAACGCGGCAAGCTCTTCTCGAAGCTGGCGCGGGCGATCATCGTCGCCGCCCGCGACGGCGGTGGCGACCTCGAGGGCAACCCGACCCTGGCCACCGCGGTGCAGAAGGCAAAAGACGCCTCGATGCCCAAGGAAAACATCCAGCGGGCGATCGATCGCGGCACCGGCGCCGGCGCCGACGAGGCGGCGATCGAGTCGGTCCTCTTCGAGGGCTACGGGCCGGCCGGGGTCGCGATTCTGGTCGAGGCGCTGACCGACAACCGCAACCGGACGACCGCCGACGTGCGCCTCGCCTTCACCAAGCACGACGGCAGCCTCGGCGAGCCCGGCTCGGTGGCCTGGATCTTCGAGAAACGCGGCGTCGTCACCGTCGACGGCTCCCGCTACGGCGAGGACGACGTGCTGGCGGCGATCGACGCCGGCGCCGAGGACGTGCGCGAGGAGGGCGACGACCTGCGCGTGCTCAGCCCCGCCGCCTCACTCAGCGACGTGACCGCGGCGCTCGAGGCCGCCGGGGTCGAGATCACCTCGGCCGAGGTCACGATGGAGCCGAAAAGCACGGTCGAGGTCGGCAAGGGCCCCGCCGGCTCGCTGCTCGGCCTGATCGACCAGCTCGAAGAGCACGATGACGTCAACGAGGTCCACGCCAACTTCGACATCTCCGACGAGATCCTCGCCGAAGTCGCCGCCTGACCCGCCAATCAGCGACCGTCAAGACCCGACCCTCCCAGCGCCGAGCCCGAGGCCTTGAAGCACTAATTAGCGAACGTCACGACTTGATTCCTCGTGAGCGGCGCTGATCCGGCGCATTGCCGCCGCCCGCGGACGCGAAGCGGAGCAGGCGGCGGTTTGTACGAAGGCATCCGGGGCTGGGCGCAGAATCCGTTCCCATGCAAGTCGTGATGGGGATCGACCCCGGCGCAGCCAACCTCGGATTCGGGATCGTCCGCGTCGAGGGGAACCACATGGTGGCCCTCGACGGCGGGGTCGTCGAAACCTCGGCCGAGACGCCGATCGAGAGCCGGCTCGAGCGCATACACCAGGCGCTGGGCGAGCTGCTCGCCTGGCACCAGCCGGCGGCGATGGCGATCGAGGACGTCTATTTCGGTAAAAACGTGCGCTCGGCGATGATCGTCGGCCAGGCCAGCGGGATCGCGATGCTGGCGGCCGCCGAAGGCGGCGTCAAGTGCTTCTCCTACACGCCGCAGGCGATCAAGCTCGCGGTCTGCGGCTCCGGCGCCGCCGGCAAGACGCAGGTCCAGAAGATGGTCGGCACCCTGCTCGGCCTGCCCGAGCCGCCGCAGCCCGACCACGCCGCCGACGCCCTCGCTGTCGCGATCTGCCACGGCGGCAGCGCCGGCCGGCGCCAGGCGGTCGCCGCCGCCGACGCGGCCAGAGAGCGGGTCGCCTGATGATCGCCGCCGTCCGCGGTGAGGTCCTCGTCCGCCGGCCCGACCACGTCGTCATCGACGCCAACGGCGTCGGCTATCGCTTGACCGTGTCCTCCGAGACCCTGAAGGCCGTGCCCGCGACCGGGCGCGAGGCCTTCCTCCACGCCGAGCTCGTCGCCCGCGACGACTCGCTGGCGCTCTACGGCTTCGCCTCCGAGGAGGAGCGCGACCTCTTCGGCCAGCTGATCTCGGTCGGCGGAGTCGGGCCGAAAGTCGCGATCGCGACCCTCTCCGGCGGTCCCGCCCGCGATCTCCTGCGGGCGATCGCCGCCGGCGACGCCAAACGCTTCCAGGCCGTGCCCGGGATCGGCAAGCGGACCGCCGAGCGGATCATCCTCGAGCTGCGCGACAAGGTCGCGGGAACCTTCGACGAGGACGTCGTCGCCGGCCTCGAGCACAGCGGCGACGCCCGCGAGCTCGCCCGCGACGGCCTCGTCAATCTCGGCTACGCGCCGCTCGAGGCGGAGCAGCTGCTCGACGGCCTGCCCAGCGACGACGATCCGGAGCAGTTGATTGCGACCGCGCTGCGCAAGGCCGGAAGCGGCAAGGCGGCATGACCCACGGGAACCGACGATGAGTGAAGAGGGCGCGATCAACCCGAACCGGATCCGCACGCCCGGCATCGACGACGAGGCGGACGAGCCCGAGGTGCGGATCCACGACGCCCGCGCCGACGCCCCCGACGACGACCTCGACCGCTCGCTGCGGCCGCCGAACCTCGCCGACTTCGTCAACCAGGAGCAGGTCACCGGCCAGCTCGCCGTCTTCATCGAGGCCGCCCGCAGGCGCGGCGAGCCGCTCGACCACGTGCTGCTGGCGGGGCCGCCCGGGTTGGGCAAGACCTCGCTCGCCCACATCGTCGCCGCCGAGCTCGGCGTGCCGATGGTGCAGACCGCGGGCCCCGCGCTCGAGCGCAAGGCCGACGTCGCCTCCTTCCTCACCTCGCTCGAGCCGGGCAGCGTCTTCTTCATCGACGAGATCCACCGGCTCGGACGCGCGGTCGAGGAGACCCTCTATCCGGCGATGGAGGACGGCGAGCTGCCGGTCGTGCTCGGGCAGGGAGCCGGCGCGCGCACCGTGACCCTGCCGCTGCCGCCCTTCACCCTGGTCGGCGCGACGACCCGCTCCGGCCTGCTGACCACGCCGCTGCGCGATCGCTTCGGCGTCTGCCACCGGCTCGAGCACTACGACGCCGGGCACCTGGCGCAGATCCTTTCGCGCTCGGCGCGGATCCTCGGGGTCGAGATCGACGACGAGGGCGCGGCGACGATCGCCGGGCGCTCGCGCGGCACGCCGCGCGTCGCCAACCGGCTGTTGAAGCGGGTCAGGGACTTCGCCCAGGTCAAGGGCGGCGGCACGATCGACGCCGCCGTCGCGATCTCGGCCCTGGAGATGCTCGAGGTCGATTCCGGCGGGCTCGACCGCAGCGACCGCGCCCTGCTCGAGACGCTGGCGAGCAAGTTCGACGGGGGGCCAGTCGGCCTCTCGACCCTGGCGGTCGCGATCGGCGAGGAGGAAGACACGATCGAGGACGTCTACGAGCCCTACCTGCTGCAGCAGGGCCTGCTCAAGCGCACCCCGCGCGGTCGCGTGCTGACCGAGCGGGCCTACGACCATCTCGGCCTCGCCGCCCCCGAGCGTGCGGGCAGCCTCTTCTGACCTCGGTGGGGCTCGAAGTCTCAGTAACCTGGCATGGGATGCCGTTCTTCATTTGCCCTAACTGTGGCCATAGGGAGGCCAGCGCCGAACGCACCGCCGGGTTCAGCACCCGGCCGAAGGGCTGCACGAAATGCGGATTCGGCTTCGTCTTCGAGCTGCTCGACGACTATTACCCGGCGCCCAACGCCGCATTCTTCGTCACCGACCGCGAGGCCCGCGTGATCGACGCCGGCCGTGGCAGCTACGAGCTCACCGGGCTCTCCGACGAAGACGTGATCGGCCGTCCGGTCCAGGAAGTGCTCGGCCTGCAGTGGCGCGACCCGGGCGAAGGCGGCACCACCGCCGACACCGACGGCGACGGCGCCACCGACCCGATCGAGACCTCGCTCGAGTGGGGCGTGCGCTCGCTCGGCAAGCGCGTCTCGGTCAACGCCGAGGGTGACCTGCCCGCCGATGCGGTCGCCGACGTCTTCCCGGCCTACGACGAGGACGGCGGCTTGCTGATCGTCCTCACGCCGGAGAGCTGAGCAGCGAAACATGGGGAGTAGGCGCAGGCACCTCTTCGTACTGCTGTTCGTGATCGCCCTGGTCGCCGTCTCGGCGATCGTCATCGCCAACAAGGAAACGAAGCTCGGCCTCGACCTCAAGGGCGGCATCGAGCTGATCCTCCAGGGCCGGCCGACCCCGCAGCAGCCGACGATCGACAACTCGTCGATGAGCCGCGCGGTCGACATCATCCGCGAAGGCTGCGATGAGCTCGGCGTCTCCGAGATCGAAGTCTCGCGGGTCGGCTCCGACCAGATCCAGGTCGGGATTCCGGGCGCCACCAGCGTCGGCAGGGCGACCGAATGCGCGACCAAGCCCGCCCGTCTCTACTTCTTCGACTGGGAGCCCAGCCTGATCGGCCGCGAGGCGACGATCGGCGCCCACCCCGGCCGCCAGCCGCCGCCGGGACCGCTGAAAGAAGCCGAAGAGGAATGGAAAGAGGCGGGCCGCAAACCGAAAAAACCCGAAAACCAGCGGCTGATCTTCGCCGGGGCGCTGCCGAGCGAGTACGCCGCGGTCAAGCTCGGCTCCGAACAGAAGCTGGTCGAGGACTGCCCCAAGTGCAGCGAGCCGACGACCTACTACCTGTTCAGGAAGAACAAGGCGCACACCGCGCTCGCCGGGCCCGAGTTCACCGAAAAGGACCTCTTCATCCGCCCGACGGCGAGAAGCGCCCGCGTAACGCGGGCGAAGTGATCAAGGTCCCGCAGGGGACGACGGTGGTCTCCGAACTGCCGCAGAACTCGCAGGGCGAAACGCTCGACGAACAGGAACCCGGCTGGTTCGCGATCAAGGACGACCCGGCGCTCTCCGGGACCGAGATCACCAACCCGAAGCAGGAAACCGGCGAAGGCGGCCCCAACGTCACCTTCAACTTCACCGGCGAAGGACGGGACGCCTTCCACGAAGTCACCCGCAACATCGCCCGTCGCGGCCAGGCGCAGGCGATCGGCCTGCCCGGCACCGAAGAAGTCGAAGCGCTGTCCGGCCACTTCGCGGTCGTCCTCGACGGCGAAGTCAAGACCCGGCCGATCATCAACTTCGCCGAAAACCCGGACGGCATCGACGGCCGCACGGGGGCCCAGATCTCGGGCGGCTTCAACAGCATCGGCGAAGCCCAGGACCTCGCCTCCTTCCTGCAGCGCGGCGCCCTGCCGATCAACCTCAAGCTGATCAGCGAGAGCCAGGTCTCGGCGACGCTCGGCAGCGAAGCGCTGCATGACGGCGTCAAGGCGGGGATCATCGGCCTCGCCCTCGTCGTCCTCTTCCTGCTCCTCTTCTACCGCGTGCTCGGCCTGATCGCGACCCTGGCGCTGGTCGCCTACGGGGTCATCTTCTTCGCCCTGATCAAACTGATCCCGATCACCCTGACCCTGCCGGGGATCGCCGGCCTGGTGCTGACGATCGGGGTCGCCGCCGACTCGAACATCGTCATCTTCGAGCGAATAAAGGAGGAGGTGCGCGCCGGGAGACCGATGACCGCGGCGATCGCCGCCGGCTACAGGCGGGGCATCGCGACGATCATCGACGCCAACGTCGTCACCCTGCTGACCGCCTTCATCCTCTTCGTCCTCGCGACCGCCGGGGTCAAGGGCTTCGCCTTCACCCTCGGCGTCGGCACGATCGTCTCGCTGCTGACCGCCGTCGTCTTCACCCAGGCGCTGCTCGGCAGCATGAGCCGCACCAGGCTGCTCAACTCGCCGAGCGTCCTCGGCAGCGCCAAAGAGCGGGTGCGCTGGCACTTCGACTTCATGGGCGCGAGCCGCTGGTTCTTCTCGATCTCCGGCTGCATCCTGATCGTCGGCGCCCTCGCCCTCGCGACCAAGCAGCTCAACCTCGGGATCGACTTCGAGTCGGGGACGCGGATCGAGGTCGCGCTGACCAAGCCGACCGACGAGGAAGGCGTGCGCGAGACGCTCGACAGCGCCGGCGTCTACGGCGCCGAGGTCCAGCGCGAGAGCAATCCGGGCCTCGGCTCCAACGCCTTCCTGATCCAGTCGCAGACGCTTGAACCGGGCGAGATCAAAGAGGTGCAGAGCAGCCTCGAAGACGAATTCGGGATCAAGCAGGACGCCTTCGACAGCACCAGCGTCGGCCCGACCTTCGGCGACACGATCGCCAAGAGCGCCCGCAACGCGCTGATCTTCTCGCTGCTCGTGATCTGCGCCTACATCGCCTTCCGCTTCGACCCGAAGTTCGCGGTCCCGGTGCTGATCGCGATCTTCCACGACATCCTCATCACAGCGGGCGTCTACGCCCTCACCGGCCGGGAGGTGACGAGCGGAACGGTCGCCGCCTTCCTGACCATTTTGGGTTACTCCCTCTACGACACGATCATCGTGTTCGACCGAATACGCGAGAACGTGCCGCGGATGCCGCGCGCCGCTTCTCTCAGATCGTCAACCGCTCGATGAGCGAGGTGCTGACCCGATCGCTGGCGACCAGCTTCACGACCCTGCTCGCGATCATGTCTCTGTTCATCTTCGGCGGCGCGACCCTGCAGGACTTCGCCTTCGCGATGGCGATCGGGATCCTCTCCGGGACCTACTCGTCGATCTTCATCGCATCGCCTGTCCTGACCTCGTGGAAAGAACGCGAGCCGAGCTTCGCCAGGCGCCGCGAGCGGATGATCGAGCTCGAGGGCTCGGTGCCGCCCTTCGCCGACGACGTCGAGCTGGCCAAGCTCGACGACGACTCGGAGACCGACGTGGAGATCGAGGACGAGATCGCTGCCGAGGCCGAGCCGCAGGCTGCGCCGCAGCAGGTGGCGACGGTCGAGCCGGAGGCCGAGCCTGAGCCCGAGCGGGATGCCGAGAGCGAGGCCGCGGACGAGCGCCGCAGGCGCGACGCCGAGCGGCGCGAACGCCGCCAGAAACGACGCAAACACGGAAGGAACAGGTGAGCTGATGGCCCTCCTCGTCTGGTTCACCATGGGCATCGCCCTCTGGCACTTCACCGTCTTCCTGCCGGATCGTTTCTGGCAGGGGATCATCGGCGCCTTCATCGGCTCCGTCCTCGGCGCGGTCATCTTCGGCGCGATCGTCGAGGTGATCAGCGACCGAGGCCTCGGCGAGACCGACCTGGTGACCGCGCTGACCGCGATCCCGGGCGTCGCGATCGGCCTCGCGGTCGTCTGGGCGATCGGCGTCCGCGCCGAACGCCAGCAGGCCTGAGTCCGACCCCCGACTCGCTGCATTTTGCGCACGGCGCCGGCGGCTTTGACGTCTGACCTCGACGCCAGCCTTGGTGGGTGGCCGAGACGATCAAGGCATACAGGGCCGAGCCCTTCTCCTATCCCGAGGCGAGGACCCTGGCCGAGCAGCTGGGGCTGAGCGAGCCGGTCGCGATCACCCTCGTCCGGCGCGGCTACCGCACGCCGGAGCAGGCGCGCGAGTTCCTCGAGGCCGACGAGTCGCATGACCCCGGCGAGTTCCGCTCGATCGGGGCGATCGTCGAGCGCCTGCGGGCGGCGATCGACGCCGGTGAGCGGATCACGGTCCATGGCGACTTCGACGTCGACGGCGTCTGCGCGACGACGATCGTGGTCTCGACCCTGCGCGCTCTCGGCGCCGACTGCGACTGGTTGATCCCGGACCGGATCGCCGACGGCTACGGCCTCAGCACGCCGAACCTCGAGCAGCTCGCCGAGCGCGGCACGAAGCTGCTGCTCACCGTCGACTGCGGCATCACCGCCGTCGCCGAGGTCGCCCACGCCAAGTCCCTCGGCATGGACGTGATCGTCACCGACCACCACCAACCCGCCGACGAGCTCCCCGACTGCTTGATCCTGCACCCGTCCCTGGACGGCTACCCCTTCACCGAGCTGTGTGGCACGGCAGTCGCTTGGAAGTTGGCGACCGCGCTGCGGGCGCCATCAGGTGGGGGGTCCGCAGACACTCAGCCCGACAGGGCGTCTGCGGACCCCCTGCCTGATGCCGACCTGGACCTGGTCGCTCTGGCGACCGTGGCCGATGTGGTGCCTCTGATCGGAGAGAACCGGTCGTTGGTCAAGCGCGGGCTGGAGCAGCTGCGGCTGCTGCAGCGGCCGGGGATGCGAGCTCTGGTCGAGGCGGCCAAATGCGAGCCGACCCAGCTCGACGAGGGTGACCTCGCCTTTCGCCTGGCGCCGCGGATCAACGCCGCCGGCCGCCTTTACCGCGCCGACGCCGGGGTCGAGCTCTTCCTCACCGAGGACGAGGGCCGAGCGCGGGAGATCGCGGTCGAGCTCGGACGCGCCAACGGCGAGCGCCGCGCCACCGAGCGCGAGGTCGAGCAACGCCGCCCAGGCCGCGCTCCGTGACCTGCCCGACGCGCTCCGCGAGGCACCCGGGCTGGTCGTCGCCGGCCAGGGTTGGCACCCCGGCGTGATCGGCATCGTCGCCTCGCGCCTGGTCGAGCTGCACCACCGGCCGGTGATCGTGATCTCGCTCGACGAGGAGGGCGGCGGCCGCGGCTCGGGCCGCAGCATCCCCGGCTTCGACCTGCTCGCCGGGCTCGAGGCCTGCTCCGAGCACCTCGTCGGCTTCGGCGGGCACAGGGCGGCGGCCGGGCTCGAGCTACGGGCCGAGGACGTGAACGCCTTCCGCGAGGCATTCGCCGCGCACGCGGCGGAGGTGCTCGGCCCCGAGGAGCTGACCCGGACCCAGCGGATCGACGCGATGGTCGGCGGCGCCGACCTCGGGCTCGAGCTCGCCGAGGAGCTCGGCCGCCTCGCCCCCTTCGGCATGGGGAACCCCGGGGTCAGGCTGCTCGTCCCCGCCGCCCATGTGCGCGACGTGAGGCCGATGGGGGAAGAGGGGAAGCACGCGCGCTTCAGCCTCCACAGCGGCTCGCACCGGGCGCTCGGCGTCTCTTTCGGCCGTTCGAACCTCGGCGTCGGCGAGGACGATGCCGTCGACGCCGCGGTGCGGCTCGAGGTCAACCGCTGGAACGGCTCGATCGAGCCCCGCGTCGTGCTCAATGAGATCTATCCCTGCGGCGAGGACGTCGAGGCCGCGGAGCGCGACGCGTCCGAGCGCTGGTGGGAGCGCTTCGAGGCCGAGCTGAGCGCCGACCTGCCCCCGCCGACGGGCCTGAAAGAGTCGTCTGGCGACTCCTTTCGGCCCGTCGGCGGGGCTGGGGGGTCGGAGCGGAGGATGGTGGCCTGCACGGGTTCGGCGGCGGCGTTGCTCGCCGAGCTGACCTCGGCCGGCGAGGAGGTGCTCGCCCTGGTCGCCGACCGACAGCGGCGTGCCTCGCTCAGGGTCACCGGCGCGCGGATCGCCGAGTACGCCGAGCTCGAACTGTCTCCCGAGCTTGCGAGCGGCTTCGCCCACGTCGTCCTCGTCGACCCGCCGGCCAATCCGGAGCAGGCGGAGCTCGCGACCAGCCCCGGCCCCGAGGGCGGTTACCTGCACCGAGCCTGGGGCGAGCGCGAGCGGCGCCTGGCGATCGAGGCACTGGCGGCGCAGCTCGCCCAGCGCTCCGAGCTGATCGCCTTCTTCCGCGAGATGCGCGAGGCGGGCGAGGCGGGCGATTCCCTCACCGGTGAGCGCCTGCAGGCGGCCCTCCGCGGCTCGGGCCCGCAGTGGCGGGCGCCGGCGCCCGCGGCGCGCTGCTTCCGGGTCCTGGCGGAGGTCGGTCTGCTGCGCGGCACGACCGATCGTGGCGGCGGCACGGTCGGGGTCGTATCCTCAGATAAGGCCGATCTCGAGAATTCGGCCGCATACCGTGCCTACAGCGCCCGTTTCCAGGAGGGTCGCAAATACCTCGAAGGACTCAAACAGAGCTAGAGCGCAGCGAGCTTCTCGCCGACCTCTTCGCCGTGGTCGAGGAGTTCGACTCCTCGCCCGATGCCGGCGCGCCGAGCAACGGCTCGACCGCGACCGGCGGCAGCGCCGTCGACACGGCGGTGACCCTGGCGGCGATCGACCGCGACGCGGTCCGCCACGCCTTCGAGTTCGCCTGCGATCGCCACGCCGACCAGCTGCGCCACTCCGGCGATGAGTTCATCACCCATCCGGTCGGCGTCGCCCAGATCTGCGCCGGCATGCGGCTCGACACGGCGACGCTCTGCGCCGCGCTGCTCCACGACACGGTCGAGGACACCAGCGCCAGCCTCGATCAGATCCGCGAGGAGTTCGGCGAGGAGATCGCCCAGCTCGTCGACGGCGTGACGAAGCTGACCGGGATCACCTTCGAGAGCCGCGACGAGCGCCAGGCGGAGAACTACCGCAAGATGATGGTGGCGATGGCGACCGACGTCAGGGTGATCCTGATCAAGCTCGCCGACCGCCTCCACAACATGCGCACGCTGGGGGCGCTGCCCAAGCAGAAGCAGGTCGCCAAGGCCCGCGAGACGCTCGAGATCTACGCCCCGCTCGCCCACCGGCTCGGTATCCACGCGATCAAATGGGAGCTCGAGGACCTCGCCTTCGCCACCCTGCACCCGCGCAAGTACGCCGAGATCAAACAGCTCGTCTCCCAGCAGCGCGACGAGCGCGAGGTCTACGTCACCGAGGCGGGGACGTTTCTCTCGGAGGAGCTCGAGAAACTCGGCATCGAGGCCGAGATATCCGGTCGCGCCAAGCACTTCTACTCGATCTACACGAAGATGACGAAGAAGGGCCGCGAGTTCAACGAGATCTTCGATCTGACCGCGATGCGGGTGATCGTCGACTCGGTCAAGGACTGCTACGGCACGATCGGCGTCATCCACTCGCTGTGGAAGCCGCTGCCCGGTCGCTTCAAGGACTTCGTCGCGATGCCCAAGGCGAACATGTACCAGGCGCTGCACACGACCGTGATCGGGCCCGAGGGCAAGCCGCTCGAGATCCAGATCCGGACCGAGGAGATGCACAAGCTCGCCGAGTACGGGATCGCCGCCCACGTCGCCTACAAGGAGGGCGGCGCCCGTGACCCGCGTCGCGAGAAGATGACCTGGCTGCGCCAGCTGGTCGAGGCCGAGGGCGATCAGGACCCGCAGGAGTTCCTCGAGTCGCTCAAGGTCGACCTCTTCGAAGACGAGGTCTTCGTCTTCACCCCGAAGGGCGAAGTGAAGAGCCTCTCCGCGGGCTCGACCCCGCTCGACT
Organism: uncultured Solirubrobacterales bacterium; assembly: GCA_963836415.1. GTDB lineage: Bacteria > Actinomycetota > Thermoleophilia > Solirubrobacterales > 70-9 > VRUE01. The sequence goes on along the minus strand of CAWIJE010000002.1, from coordinate 397,555 downwards.
TCGCCTACGCGGTCCACACCGACGTCGGTCACCGCTGCGTCGGCGCCAAGGTCAACGGCGGCATCGTGCCGCTCCACTACCAGCTGCGCTCGGGCGACATCGTCGAGGTGCTGACCGCGAAGCAGAAGCGCGGCCCCTCCCGCGACTGGCTGAAACTGGTGCGGACGAGCCGCGCCCGCAACAAGATCCGCGCCTTCTTCAAAGAGGAGCGCCGCGAGGACGCCGAGCGCAACGGCCGCGAGAAGCTCGAGGAAGCGCTGCGCACCCGCGGCCTGCCGATGCAGAAGGTCGCCGGCTCACCGCTGCTCGCCGACGTGATCCGCGAGATGGGGCACCAGAAGGCGACCGAGTTCTACATCGCCCTCGGCCAGGGCAAGATCTCGACCAAGACCGTCGCCAACAAGATCCTGCAGCGCCTCAAAGCCGGCGAGGCGGTCGAGCAGCAGCAGCCGCTGGTGCCCGACCGCGAGCGTGGCAAGGAGGACACGGCGCGCCGGACCAAGGACGCCGCGACCTACGGGATCCGGGTCAAGGGCGCCGGCAACGTCGCGGTGCGCCTGGCCAAGTGCTGCCGCCCGGTCCCCGGCGACACGATCGCCGGCTACGTCTCGCTCGGCCGCGGGATCACGATCCACCGCACCGACTGCAAGAACATGAAGGCGCTCAAACGCGACCCCGAACGGTTCGTCGACGTCAGCTGGGACGGCGAGAACGAGTCGACCTATCGGGTCGAGCTGCAGATCGACGCCTACGACCGCACGCGCCTGCTCGAGGACCTGGCGAAGACCTACTCGGAGGCGGGCATCAACATCATCAGCGCCACCTGCACCACCAATCACCCGATGGTCAAGAACCGCTTCGTCGTCGAGGTCGGCGACACCGAGCAGCTCAAGCACTGCATCTCGCGCCTGCGCAACGTCGAGTCGGTCTTCGACGTCTACCGGATCACGCCGGCCGGCTGAGGCGGGCGAACCGGTGCCGAAGGCGGACGGGCGATCGGCGGGCCTGACCGTCGCCGTCACCGGGCCGACCGGGGAGATCGGCCGCTCGCTGCTCGACCAGCTCGACCGCGACCCGGCGGTCGCCGTCGTCCGCGGGATGGCGCGCGGCGCCTTCGATCCCGCCGCGGCGGGCCTCGAGAAGGTCGAGTACCGGCGCGGCGACATCCTCGACCCGGCGGCGCTGGCGCTGCTCTTCGACGGCGCCGACGTCGTCGTCCACCTCGCCTTTGCGATCTTCGGCGACCGCGAGCAGGCGCGGCGGATCAACCTCGAGGGAAGCCGCGAGGTCTTCGCCGGGGCGGTCGCGGCGGGGGTGAAGCGGCTCGTCTACACCTCGTCGGTCGCCGCCTACGGGTTTCATCGGGGGGCGCCGCGGCTGCTCTCCGAGGAGGACCCGGCGCACGGCTCGCGCGACTTCTACTACTCGGCGCAAAAGGCCGAGCTGGAGCTGGCGCTCGCCGAGGCCCTGGCCGGGAGCGGGGTGGAGGCCTACGTCTTCCGGCCCAGCATTGTCGCCGGGCCGCGGGCGCCGATGCTGCTCAGGCAGACGGTCAAGGCGGCTCGGCTCGGTGACCCGGTGCCGGCCCTGCGCCGCCTCGCCGGCCGCTTGCCGCTGCCGGCCCCGGTCCTGCCCGACGGTGGGGTGCCGGTCCAGCTGGTCCACCACGACGACGTCGCGACCGCGCTTGCCGCCGCGGTCAACGGCGCCGGCGCGCCAGGCCCCTACAACCTCGCCGCCGAGGGCGAGGTCGGCATCTCGGACATCGCCGCCGCTCTCGGCTGGCATTCGGTGCGCGTTCCGGGCCCCGCCTTCCGGCTGGCGACGGGGGCGGCGCGCCGCCTCTCCTTCGCCTCCGCCGACCTCGAGTGGGCGACGGGCCTCTCGCGGCCGGTGCTGATGGCGACCGGCAAGGCCCGCGAGGAGCTCGGCTGGTCACCTCGCCACGATGCGGCGGAGACGCTCGCCGAGACCGCCGTCGCGGCCAGGGCCTCGGGGCTCTTGGACTAGTCCTTCGCGCTAGGACGCCACAACCGGCGCCGCGCCGAGCTCGGTCAGCGAGCTCTGCAGGGTGCGCCGGCCGCGGTGGTGGAGGCCGTGGACCGAGGACTCCGAGCGTCCCAGGGTCGAGGCGATCTCAACCGGCGAGAGGCCGACGATGTGGCGCAAGACGAGGACTTCGCGCTGGTCTTCGGGCAGCTGCTCGAGCGCGTGGCGCAGGTCGGCGCCGCGCTCGGCACCGAGCTGGGCGCCGCCGTGGTCGGCGATCCGCACTTCCTCGGTCGGGATCGCCCGCCGGGCACGAAGGTGGTCGAGGGCGGCGTTCCTGGCGACCCGCAGGATCCAGGCGGTGAAGGGGACCTCGGTCTCCTTGTACTTGCCGATCTGGGTGATCAGCTTGGCGAAGACGTTCTGGACGATGTCCTCGGACTCGTGGGAGTCCTTGACGAAGCTGTTGACGTAGCGCAGCAAGTCGGGCGAGTAGCGCACGTAGAGGAAGTGGAGGGCCTCCTGGTCCCCACCCTGGGCCGAGCGGACCGCTTTGCGGATGAGTTTCGTATCGCGCTTGCCGTCGCCTTCGGCGGCATCTCCGTGCTGTGTTTTGTCTTCGCTCATCTTGGTCCCTCGTCCGACTTTTTGTGCCTTTCGGCCCCGTCCGCGCGCCTGACCTAAAAGAAATCCCCAGATTGCGGGAGGAATCGGCCTCGACCCTTGTCTTGCCGCGATCGTAGGGGAGATGATCGGCCATGTCGACTTCGACATTCGTCCATTTTTCGTACTGCACGCTCAAGTATGCAGAAATCGGGTAGGAGGAAGTAAGAAGGATTCAAAGAACCTTGCTCGAAGAACCGCACGGTTCGGGGTGTTTATGTCGCATGGGGTGTTCGTGAAAATTGAGCTCGGGCCGTTCGCACGGAGCGGCATCGAAGCGGTCTCAGGGAATGAGAATGACGTCGCGTCCGCGGTCGAGGACGCGCTCGAGCGCTACGCCGCCCGTCTTCCCTGGCGCGAAGTGATCGCCCTGCCCCGTCACCTCCATGACGGGGATCCCCGTCATGCCGCAGGGACGCAGACTTACGTCGTCACGGTCGGAGCGCGCACGAGAGCGGCCCTGGAGGCCGAGGCCCAGCGCCTCGAGGTGACGATGGACGAGATCCTTCGCCACGCCGTGTCGATCTACCTGGCGGAAAAGGATGCCGAGCCCGGCGGCGGCGGCGAGGGCCCGGCGCCGATCGCCCCTCTTTCCGGCCTTACTTCCTAGCAGTACTGCGTCGGGCCCCGATCGGGGCCCGACGAAGCTTGGTTGTCGCGACCGGAGTCGGCGGTCAGGCGGAGGCGACCGCGGTGTGGTCGAGCATCAGCCCGTGGCCGGCCTTGAGCGCCTCGTCGATCGAGGGCACTGCGACCGGCTCGCCGCGCGAGTGCAGCGAGGTCTCGAGTGCCTCGAGGCCGAGCACGACCTCGAGTCCGAGGTGAGCGTGCGAGACGGGGGTGGTGCCGTTGCGGATCGCCGAGGCGAAGTCCTTGAGCTCGAGGCCGAGGGGCTCCGCCGCTTCGATCTGGGGGGCGACCATGTCACCCGTGCGGTAGGTGAGGCGGTACTCGCCGAAGTTCGCCGGCGGCTCGGAGAAGTCGAGCCCGCGGTCGTAGATGCGGACCGAGTCGTCGGCGGCGTTGTCGTCGTACTGCACCATCCGCTGGCTGCCGACGACGACCATCTGGCGCATCTTGCGCGGCGCCAGCCAGGAGAGCTGGACGTTGGCCTGGGTTCCCCCCTCGAAGCGCAGGGTGATGAAGGCGGTCTCGTGGACCCCCTCCTGGAAGACGCTGCGGCCGTTGGCGGTGACCTCGACCAGCGGCTTGCCGATCCAGTGCAGCAGGATCGAGAGGTCGTGCGGTGCCAGGTCGAGGACGACGCCGTCCTGCTGGTAGAGGCCGAGGTTCATCCGCGAGGAGGTGACGAAGTAGACCTCTCCGAGCACGTCCTCGACGATCAGGTCGCGGACCTTGTTGACCGACGGGCTGTAGAGGAAGGTGTGGCCCGGCATCAGGACCAGGTCCGATGCCTCGGCGAGCGCGATCAGCTCGGCGGCCTCGTCGGCGGTGCGGGCGAGCGGCTTCTCGACCAGCACGTGCTTGCCGGCTTCGAGCGCCTTGCGGACCAGGTTGTAGTGGGTGTGCGGGGGCGTGGCGACGGCCACGGCCTCGACGTTGACGTCGGCGAGGGCCCGGTCGAAGTCGGCCTCCGTCCAGTAACCGGGATTGCGCCGGCGGAAATCCTCCACCCGGGCGGGATCCCTCTCGCAAAGCCCTGCGAGCCGGAACTCCGGCCGCTCGACCACGTTGCGAATGATGTTCGGGCCCCAGTACCCATGCCCCACGACGAGTGTTCCGATCTGGTCAGCGTTCATAGTCGACAAACGCAGGGGGGTGACTGGACTTGCACGGGGCCGACCCAGAGCGAGTCGGAAAAAGGGGGGAGGGCCGAAGGCGACCCCGGCCGGCGCCGCTCAAGCGGCCGAAACGGCGGAGGCGGGCCGGTAGCCCGGCAGCCAGGTCCGGCGCGCGAGCCAGACTTCGCGGTGAAGCGCGGCATGGGCCTGGACCCCCGGCCGCGAGAGCAGGCGCGCCGCCACCGAGTAGCCGAGGTGGTGGGTCAGGGCCGAGGCCCAGGAGAGCGCCACCCCGAGGCGTGACCGCATCGGGGTCCAGTGCTCGCGGATCAGCGTCACCCTCGCGGCGGCGACCGAGACGGCTTTGCGGCCGCTGTCAGAGGCGCTGCCGTAGTGGATGATCGTCGCCGCCGGGGTCAGCATCGGCGAGGCGCCCCGGGCCCGGGCCCGGAAGCAGAGGTCGGCCTCCTCTCCGTACATGAAGTAGTGCGGCTGGAAGCCGTCGAGCTCGTCCCAGAGTCGCTTGGTGATCAGCAGCAGGCAGCCGGTGACGATGTCGACCTCGCGGACCGAGTCGCGCTGCCAGTCGCCGTAGGTCTCGGAGTTGAAGAGCTCGCTGGCGGGGAAGATCGCGGTCAGGCCGACGACTCGGCAGCTCAGGTTCCAGACCGTCATCTGCCCCCAGCAGGAGGTCGGGTTGAGCGAGCGATCGCCGAACAGGGTGCGGCCGCCCCATATACCGGCGTCGGGGTTGGCGTCGGCGAAGGCGACGAGGTTGTCGATCGCGCGGTCGATCACCACGGTGTCGGGATTGAGCAGCAACAGCCGCTCGCCGCGCGCCTCCCGGGCGGCGAGGTTGTTGGCGCGGGCGAAGCCGATGTTCTGCTCGAGGCGGATCAGCCGCAGCTCGGGGAACTCGGCCGCGATCGCTTCGGCGGAGCCGTCGCTGGAGTCGTTGTCGACGACGAGCAGCTCATAGCCGGTGTCCCGGGTCTGCTCGGCGACGGACCGCAGGCAGGCGAGCGTCATCTCGCGCGTGTTGTAGCTGACGACGATGATCGAGATCTCGGGCGCCGAAGTCATCGCAGTCGCTTTATCAGGGTCTTGACCCGCTTCGCGCGGGCCGCGGGAGCATTCGCGGCCGAGGCGATCCGCTCGACCTCGCCGCCGCCGGTGCCGGTGCGCAGCGTGTTGCGGGCCTGCAGCCAGGCGCCGGTCGAGGTGCGGCCGCCGTCGCTGGTGTAGACGCGGCCGAAGCCGGCGTCGCGCAGCCGCCCGAGCACGCGGCGGTCGTACGAGCCGAAGGGACAGGCGGCGGCGTCGATCGGAGCGCCTGCCGCGGCCTCCAGCGCCCGCCGGGCATCGAGGATCTCCTCGCTCATCTCCTCGTCGGAGAGGCCGCGCCACGGTCGGTGGCGCATGCCGTGCAGGCCGATTCGCATCCCTGCCTCGCGCAGGGCCTCAAGATCTGCGGGCCCGAGGTATCCGTCCTCGCCGAGCCGCTCGGCGAGGACGAAGAAGTCGGCCGTCGCTCCGCGCTCGAGCAGGGCGGGGAGGCCGATCCTGAGATCGGAGGCGTTGCCGTCGTCGAAGGAGATCGCGGTGTCGTCCCTGGCGCAGATCGCGTCCAGCGCGCGAGCGGAACTCGGGCTCGGCGATCCAGACGTCCCTCTCGGCCTCGCCGACGTGGGCCGGCGGCTCGCCGACTCCGTGAAAGGTGAAGTTGAGGATGGGCGTTGACATCAGAGAACCGCCGCTTCGGGCGGCAAAGGAGAAACGCGCGATGTGGAGCGGTAATTGCGCCCGGATCTCGATCGGGGCGCACTCGATAAATCTGGCAGTGTCATGCCGATGAGGGTCCTCATCGGCTTCGCCGACGCGCTGGCCGCTGTCGAGAGTGCCTGGAGCCTGCTCGAGGCAGGCTTCGAGGTCAGCGCCTTCGCCCGCGAGGGCAGCAGTCCCGCCCTGCGCAGGGTGCGCGGGGTCGAGGTCCACGCGATAACCGCGCCCGAGGACGATCTCGCCGCCGCCGGCGCCGACCTGCGGGCGCTGGTCGAGCGGCTCGGCGCCGACGGCGTGATGCCGCTCGACGACGTCGCGCTCTGGCTCTGTCGCGACGCCTGCGAGGCGAGCGGGGCGGTGCTGATCGGCCCCAGCGGCGCCCAGGCCGAGGTCGCGCTCGACAAGCGCCTGCAGCTCGAGGCGGCCGGCACGGCCGGCTTCGCGGTGCCGGCCACGACTTTCCTCGAGCCCGGATCGGACACCGGGGACCTCGACTTCCCGCTGGTCGTCCGCCCGGCGGTCGCCGCCCACGAGCGGGCCGGGCGACTGGTCTCCTCCGCCGGCGCGACTACCTGCGCCGACCGCGGTGAGCTCGAGCGGGCGCTGGCGGCCGACGGCGAGGAGGGGGTGCTGATGGCCCAGCCTCAGCTTCGCGGCGTCGGCGAGGGGATCTTCGGGCTGGCGACGCCGGAGGGCGTCCGGGCCTGGAGCGGCCATCGCCGGATCCGGATGATGAACCCGGCCGGCTCGGGCTCCAGTGCCTGTGAGTCGATCGCGCTCGAAGAGCCGCTGCGGGCGAGCGCCGAGCGCCTGATCGGGGCCGTGGGCTGGTCGGGCCTGTTCATGATCGAGCTGCTCAGGGACGCGGCGGGCACTCCTTGGTTCATCGAGCTCAACGGCCGCGCCTGGGGCAGCATGGCCCTGGCCCGGGCCGCCGGCCTCGAGTACCCGGCCTGGGCGGCGCAGCTGGCGCTCGAGGGGCGGCACGACCAGTCGACGTCGCCGGCGCCCTACGTCCACCGGCGCGCGCGGCACCTCGGCCGCGAGGCGGTCCACGTGCTGACCGTGATCAGGGGGCCGCGCTCGGCAGCGCAGGCCTGGCCCTCGCGAAAGCGCACGATCCGCGAGGTCTGCCGCTGGCGCCGTGGGGATCGCGCCTATAACTGGCGCGGGCGGGCGGCCGAGCTGCCGCTGCTGATCGAAGACACCTACTCGACCGTCGCCCGCGCGGTCCGGCGCAAGAGGGCCGCGAGCGGATGATCCGGGCCGCGGCCCACATCCATTCCGATTGGTCCTACGACGGCAGCTGGGCGCTCGACGATCTCGCCGCGGAGCTGAAGCGGCGCGGCTACGACGCGATGCTGACGGCCGAGCACGACCGCGGCTTCGACCAGGAGCGCTGGCGCCGCTACCAAGAGGCCTGCACGGCGGCGACGGCCTCGGCCGGGATCCTCGTCGTCCCCGGGATCGAGTACTCCGACCCCGAGAACGTGGTCCACGTGCCGGTCTGGGGCAAGGGCCTGCCCTTTCTCGGCGAGGGACGCCGCAGCGCCGAGCTGATCGCCGCGGCTGCCGATGCCGGGCGCCGCGGCGATGCTCGCCCACCCGGGCCGCCGCGATGCCTGGAAGCTGCTCGAGCCGACCTCGCTCGAGAAGCTGGTCGGGATCGAAGCCTGGAACCGCAAGTACGACGGCTGGGCGCCCGGCTCCCTCGCAATCGAACTCTGCGCCGCGAACGATGGCGCCGTGCCGTTCTTCGGCCTCGACTTCCACACCCGGCGCCAGTTCCACCCGCTGGCGATGGAGATCGAGGCAGAGGCCGGCGGCGGCGCTGAACCTGTCGTCGACGCTCTGCTGGGGCGCCGCTGCCGGCCTCTGGCCTTCGGCCGCGACGGCGAGCGCTTCCTGCACGGGCCGGGCGCGGGGGCGGTGCGCGCCGCCGAGCGCTCACGAAAATTGATCCGGCCGGCGGTGCGCAAGCTGCGCCCTTGAAAACCCGGCTTCAGGTTTGAAAGAAGTCGGGGAATCAGTCGTTTATCCCCTGCCGGTAGTCTGCCGGACCGTTTTTGAACAGGCCCCCGATTTGGAGGAACCGCCGTGGAGTTGGTCAAGATCTTGCGAGAGGTGTGGAGCCGGAAGGGCCTGCTCGCGATCGTCCTCGGCGTCTCGGTCCTGATCGGGCTGCTGCTCGCCTACAGCCCCGGGCTGCCGCCCAAGAGCCGTCAGTACCAGGTCGCGATAGCGACCTCGAGCATCCTCGTCGACACCAGCAACTCGCAGGTGGTCGACGTCGGCGGGCGCGGGCCGGACCTGCCGACCCTCGCCAGCCGGGCCAACCTGCTCGGCAACCTGATGACGGTCGGCCCGCTCGAGAACGCGATCGCCAGGAGCGCCGGCGTGGCGCCTGCCGACCTGGTCGTCGTGCCGCCGGCCAATGCCGAAACCCCCGGGGTCGCGCCGACCCCGGTCGGCACCAGCCAGGGCCGCAAGGTCCCCGATGCCGAAGCGACGATCCTCACCCTTTCCACCGACGACACCCTGCCGATCCTTCACGTGGTCGCCCAGGCGCCCGACCCGGCGACCGCCGGCAAGCTCTCGGCGGCGACGCTGGTCGAGCTGCGCAAGTACCTCGGCTCGGTCGCGGCGACGCAGGAAATTCCGGCCGCCCACCAGCTCGTCGTGCGCCAGTTCGGCACCTCGCTGGTCGGCACCACGACCCGCGGCCTGCCGAGGAGCTTGGCCCTGGCGGCGACGATCATCCTCGCCCTGCTCGGTTGTGGCGCGATCGTCGGCGGCTCCTGGTTCATCCGCAGCTGGCGGCAGATCGAGGAGGCCGAAAAGAACGTATCCGGGGACGGCCAGCCGCCGGCCGGGACCGAGGCCGGGCTCAGCTCGGTCGGGCCGCCGCCGGCCGAGACCGGAGTCGCCTCGGTCGCGACGCCACCCTTGATCGCCCACCCCGAGCCGCAGGCGGTCGAAGGCGCCGAGGCACGGCAGCCGGCTCCGGCGCGGCCGGGCTGGAGCCGCAGCTAGCGCTCGGCCCGGCGGGGTCGCCGGGCTAGAAGGGAAGCCTGGGGAGGACGCCGCGCGCCGGCGAAACGCTTCTGGTCTTGCGTGCCTTCGCGCGCGACCGCCGATTCGGCGTCGCGTGCACGCGCACCGCCTGCCGCGAGCTCGCGGTCGAGCCGTTGGCGCCGGTGACGGTCAGGGTGACGTACTCGACCCCCGCCTTGCGGAAGCGGTGGCTGATGCTGCAGCCGCTCTGCGCGACGCTGGTCGCCGAGCCGTCTTTGGCCTGGAAGGTCCAGATGCAGGTGAGCGGGGCGACGCCCTGGGAGCCGCTGCCGTCCAGGGTCACGAGCCGGCCGACGCGGGCGCTCGGGGGAGTCCAGACAGCGCTGGCGGGATGGGCCGTCGGCGGTGTGGTCGGCGGTGTGGTCGGCACTTCAGGGTGGCCTCCGCCCGGCGAGCCCGGCGCGGCGGCGACGTTGATTTTCTTGCGGTTCGAGTCCGATTCACGGTCGCTGTCGCGGACCGTCAGCCGCACGTACTGGGTGCCCGAGTTCTCGAACGTGTAGCTGATCCGGCAGCCGGTCTTGGTGTCGAGCACGGTGCCGCTCAGGCTCTCGACGGTCCAGGTGCAGGTCAGCGGCGCGTCGCCGCTGGAGCCACCGCCGTTGAGGGTGACCGGGGTGCCCGCGACGACGCCGGTCGGCGCGGTCCAGACCGCGTCGGCGGGGTCGTCGGCCGGCGGCGGGGTGGTCGCCGGGGCGACGCTGATCGTCTTGCGGCTCGAGTTGGAATCGCCGTCGACGTCCTTCACCGTCAGCCGCAGGTACTGGGTGCCGGAGTTGGCGAAGGTGTAGCTCAGCTGGCAGCCGGTCTTGGTCTCGAGCACGGCGCCGGCGGAGTCCTCGCGGGTCCAGGTGCAGGTGATCGGCGCGTCGCCGGTCGAGCTGCTGCCGTTGAGGCTGACGGCCGTGCCCGCGACGACGCCGGTCGGCGCGGTCCAGACCGCCACTGCCGGCTTGTCGGCCGGCGGCGGGGTGGTCGCCGGGGCGACGCTGATCGTCTTGCGGCTCGAGTTGGAATCGCCGTCGACGTCCTTCACCGTCAGCCGCAGGTACTGGGTGCCGGAGTTGGCGAAGGTGTAGCTCAGCTGGCAGCCGGTCTTGGTCTCGAGCACGGCGCCGGCGGAGTCCTCGCGGGTCCAGGTGCAGGTGATCGGCGCGTCGCCGGTCGAGCTGCTGCCGTTGAGGCTGACGGCCGTGCCCGCGACGACGCCGGTCGGCGCGGTCCAGACCGCCACTGCCGGCTTGTCGGCCGGCGGCGGGGTGGTCGCCGGGGCGACGCTGATCGTCTTGCGGCTCGAGTTGGAATCGCCGTCGACGTCCTTCACCGTCAGCCGCAGGTACTGGGTGCCGGAGTTGGCGAAGGTGTAGCTCAGCTGGCAGCCGGTCTTGGTCTCGAGCACGGCGCCGGCGGAGTCCTCGCGGGTCCAGGTGCAGGTGATCGGCGCGTCGCCGGTCGAGCTGCTGCCGTTGAGGCTGACGGCCGTGCCCGCGACGACGCCGGTCGGCGCGGTCCAGACCGCCACTGCCGGCTTGTCGGCCGGCGGGGGCGGCGTCGTCCCGCCCCCGCAGCCGGCATTTCCATTCGCGCAGACACCCGCCCCGTTGTCGTCCCAGACGTTGTTGGACCAGGTGGCGTTGCTGCCGAGGTCGGCGGAGATGCCGTAGTGCCCGCCGCGCGGCCAGTAGCCGCTGGAGTCGGCGCCGCTGGCGCAGACATAGCCGCCGCCGGAGTCCTGGCGCGAGGTCGTCAGGCAGCGGCCGACCCGGTTGCCCGTGATCGTCACCGGCGCCGAGACGCCCTTGGCGTTCGGGCTCGAGCATGTAGCCCCCGCCGGCGAGCATGCTGTCGTCGACCGAGACGGTGTTGCCCTTGCCACAGATCCCGTCGCCGAAGATCAGCGAGGTCTCGTCGCTTTCGTTATAGAGGGTCGAGTGTTCGACGATCGCGGTCGAGCCGCAGATGTAGATGTTCTCGCTATGGGCGCCGCTGTACTTGGCGTCGACGATCATGAACGAGTCCTGGACCAGGTCGACCCTGCCCTCCCAATTGTCGGGCGAGCCGTGGATGTAGGAATTGATCACCTGGGCGCCGGTGTTGTTGTAGTGGTTCCAGATGCCCGACTCGGGGGCGTTGGTCTTCGAGCCGTTGCCGGTCGACCTCGGAATTGACCAGCTTGAAGTTGGTCGCCCCGTCCTCCAGCGTGATCGCGGTCTCGCCGCTGCCGCCGCTGTTGGTGTGGATTTTCGAGTTCTGGATCGTCACGTTGGGCCCGGTCACGCTGACCGTGCCGGTGACGTTTTTGCCGCTCAGGGTCTGGCCCGAGCCGAGGGTGACGCTGCCGGAGTCGGTCAGGGTCGTGCCCGCCGGGACGCCGGTGTTGGTCGCGTCCGGATAGCCGCAGGAGCTGGGCTGCGGGAAGCAGGGGGCGGCGGATGCCGTCGCGGCGGAAACGAACAGGACGCCGATCGCGAGGGCCAAGCCAAAAGCGAGGCGCAGGGCGCCGCGGGGGCGCTTCTCGACAGGATCGACTGTGGATGTGATGACTGGATCTCTCATGTTCTCCCACCTGATAGGACGTGAGCCATAATCCGTAAACCAGGCACTGTTGCCGGACAATACCCGGTACTCAAGAGCGCAAACTCTGGGGAAAGGGGCCGCGGCGCGATCACTGCGCTCTTTTCGACCGGCGGAACCGCGCCCTGCAGTGACCCCGTCGGCAACTAGACGGCTGTACGACAAAGCCCCCTGTCCGCGGGGATCTCGTTGCAAGATCGGGCCTGGCCCGGGCGTTGAACTCAGAGGATGCGTCTAGGCATTTACCTGCGCGAGCTCTGGGGCCACAAGCTCGGCCTCGCCCTGTCCGCGGTCGTCGCCGCGCTGGTCACGGTGCAGATCGCCTACGGCATCAGCCTCTCGCCACCGGGGATCGAACCCAACTCGCTGAACGTCTCCAGCGCCTCCACCCACGTCATCGTCGACACGCCGAAGTCGACGGTCGTCGATCCGCAGACGGACGCCTACACGATGGAGTCGCTCGCGCACCGGGCGCTGATCCTCGGCAACGTGATGGCGAGCCTGCCGGTCCGCCAATACATCGCGCGACGGGCCGGGATCTCCGCCGATCAGATCCGCGCCGAGGCGCCGCTGACGCCGGAACAGCCGCGCGCGATGGTCGACTCGGCGCAGGCGCCTCACGTCTCCGACATCCTCAAGCGGCCCGACGAATACCGCCTCAGCATCCAGGCCGACCCGATGGCCCCGACGCTCGACATCTACGCGGTCGCGCCGACCACCTCGGGGGCGACCAAGCTCGCCGAAGCCTCGGTCGACGGCCTGCGCGACTACCTGGCGGCGGTCGCCGCGAAGGAGCAGACGCCGGAACGGGACAAGGTCCGGCTCGAGCAGCTCGGGCCCGCGGTCGGCGGTCCGATCGACGCCGGTGCCGGGCTGCAGATCGCGATCCTCACCTTCCTCCTCACCTTCGTCGTCGCCTCCCTCGGAGTGCTCTTCCTCGCCCGGGTGCGGCGCGGCTGGCGCATGGCCGAGGCCGACCACCCGCAGCCGCACGGGGCGAGCTGAGATGGGGCTCGTCGGCCTCACCCGCGCAATCTGGCGGCGGCGGCTCTTGATCGCCGCCGGCACCGTGCTGGCGATCGCGATCGCGGTGCTCGGGATCCAGCGGGGAGGGGGAGTGCCTCCGACCGCCTCCTCGGTGAGCAAAGTCCTCGTCGACACCCCGAGCTCGCTGGTCGCCGACGCCGACGCCCGCGGGGCGAGCACGATCTACATCAGGGCGAGGCTGCTGGCGAACCTGATCGCCGATGACGAGGCGAAGGCGGAACTCGCCCGCAGGGCGGGTCTCCGTCCCTCCGAGCTGGCGATCGCCGGCCCGGGCGCGGCGGCCCCGCCGACAGTGATCACGCCGCTCGCGGAACAGGCGATCATGGTGGCGAAGCCGAGGGCGCCCTATCTGATCTCGGTCGAGGTCGAGCCCAACCTGCCGATCGTCTCGATCGACGCGAACGCGCCCGACCGGGACCAGGCGGTGCGGCTCGGCAGGGCCGCGGTCGGCATGCTCTCGACCGTCGCCGAAGGCTCGCCCGCGGTCGGCGACAACGTCGCGATCGAACAGCTCGGCGAGCCCCTGGTGACGAGCAAGGCGGCCCCCGCCGGTGGCGCCAAAGCGGTCGGAGTCGCCCTCTTCTTCTTGATCTTCTGGTGTCTCGCAGTCGTCCTCTTCAACGGCATGTCCCAGCGCCGTAAATCGCGGCGGGCGGGTTGGCCCGACGCTCCTCACAGGGCCTGGGGGTGAGCGGCATGGCTGAGACACCGGTGGCCGATCGCGCCGCCCGCCCGGCCGGAACGGCTGAGCCACTGGTCAAGGTGATCATCCCCTGCTACGGCTACGCCGACCTGCTCGAGGGCTGCGTGCGGAGCGTGCTGCGGCGACAGAGGGTCGCCGTCCGGGTGCTGATCGTCGACGACTGCTCGCCCGACGACACCCCCGCCGTGGCGCGGCGGGTGGCCGAATCGGACGATCGCGTCGAGTACCGCCGCCACGCCGACAACATGGGGCTGATCGCGACCGCCAACGAGGGGCTCGAGTGGGCCGAGGACAGCGACTACGTCGTCCTGCTTTCCGCCGACGACCGGCTCGTGCCCGGCTCCCTGGATCGGGCCGTCGACGCGCTCGAGTACCATCCCGAGGTCGGGGATCGTCTACGGCCACGCCCAGTACTTCGAGTCCGACGACCCGCCACCGACCATTCGTACCCGCCCGCGCGGGACCCGGGTGCAGGCCGGTGCCGACTGGATCCGCATCCGCTGCCGGTCCGGCCACGGCTGCATCTCCTCTCCTGAGGTCGTCGTCAGGACCTCGGTCCAACGCCGGGTCGGGCCCTACGACCCCGCCTGCACCCACACGAGCGACGCTGAACATGTGGCTGCGGATCGCCGCCGTCTCCGACATCGCCTACGTCAAGGGCGCGACCCAGGCCCTCTACCGGATCCACTCCGACAGCATGCTGCGCAGCATGCTCGGCGGCGAGGGCGGCCAGCTCGTCGACCTGGTCGAGCGCCGGACCGCCTTCGAGCACTTCTTCGCCGGCCCCGGCGCGGCGCTTCCGGACGCCGCCGAGATGGAGGCGACGATCGGCGCGCACCCTGGCGCGACAGGCGCTCTGGAAGGTGAGTCGCGCCTATGACCAGGACCGGGTCAGCGGCCCGCGACGCGGTCGAGGTCGAGAAGCTGATCGAGTTCGCCCTGAGACCTCGCCGCAGACACGGCGGCTGCCGCGAGTGGTGGGGGATGCGGCTGCGGCGGCGCCTCGGCCCGGGGCGCTCGCTGCTCTTCTTCCCCTTTCTCGCAACCGGCGCCGCCCACCGGCTGCGCGTCCCCTACGGCCACTGGAGCCTGCAGCCGGCGCGGCCTCTGACCCGCTGCCGGCGACGCCTCTGGGCGCAAGCTGCGGAGGATGAGAAACGTTGGTCCCGGAGATGACCGTCGTCAAAGAGCAGCCGCCGCACCTGCCGATCGCCTTGAGCGCGAGGGGCCCGCCGCCGGCCCAGGGCTCGCCCGCCGTTTCGGCCGCACCTACGTCCGTCCGGCGATCGAGGGCGCCGCCCAGCGCCCGCGGGTCTGGAAATACCGCCTGCTCTCCACCTGCAGGCGCCTGCGCGGCGAGCCGGTGCTGCTGCAGCCGGTCCTCTTCGTCGGCCCCGGTGAGGTCGTGCTCGGCGAGGGCGTCCAGTTCGGCTGGAAGGCCTCGCCGCTCTACTACGCCGGCTACTGCCACGTCGAGGTCAGCGCTGCCGAGGCGCGGATCGAGGTCGGCGATCGCACCGAGTTCAACAACAACCTGATGATCAAGAGCGAGGGCGCCCGGCATCCGGATCGGCAGGACGGCCTGTTCGGCGCCAACGTCGAGATCTTCGACAGCAACTTCCACGACCTCGATCCGACCCGGCGCAAGGCCGGCACGCAGCGGATGGCGGCGGTCGAGATCGGCGACGACGTCTTCGTCGGCATGGGCGTGAAGATCCTCAAGGGCGTCGACGATCGGGTCCGACTCGGTGATCGGCGCCGGCTCCGTGGTCAGCCGTTCGATCCCGGCGGGGTCGTCGCCGCCGGCAATCCCGGCCCGCGTGATCCGCGAGCTCTGAGGCGCCGATGGAGCGCCCGCTCGCCGCTCGAGATGATGGGGGAGGAGCCGCCCGAGGACGTCCTCTCCAACGAGGACCTGACCGCGGCCGCCGCCGAGGGCCTGCGCTGGATCGCCTACTCGCGGATCGCGATCGAGCTGGCGCTGTTCGGCTCGATGGTGTTCCTGGCGCGGCTGATCCCGCCGGCGGCCTTCGGCATCTTCGCCGTGATCGTGATCGTCCAGGAGCTGGCCCTGACGATGCCGATGGAGGGCGTCGGCGGGGCCCTGGTCCAGCGCAAGAGCGTCAGCCGCAACCACCTGCAGGGGGGCTGGCGCTCAGCCTCGCGGTCGGCTTCGCCCTGGTCGCGATCACCGTCGGCCTCTCCTTCGCCGTGATCGGGCCGCTCTTCGGCAAGGAGACCGAGGTGCTGATGATCGCCACCGCGCCCTACTTCATCCTCGGCGCGATCTACGCGGTGCCGATCGCGGTCCTGCGCCGCCGCCTCGACTTCCGTCGCATGAGCTTCATCGACATCGCGATGAACGCGACCCGCGCGATCGTCACCCTCGGCCTGGCGGTCATCGGCCTCAACGCCCCGGCGCTGGTCTTCGGCGCGATGGCCGGGATGGCGATCGCCGTCCTGCTCGCGCTGATCTTCGCCCCGGTGCCGATGCCCTGGTGGCACACCAAGGAGGCCCGCGACCTGCTCCCCTACGGCGGCCCGGCAGCCGCCGCGACGGTCGCCTGGGCCGGCTTCCGCAACGGCGACTACGCGGTGATCGGCGCCACGCTCGGCGCGACCCAGGCGGGCATCTACTGGCGCGCCTACCAGCTCGCGGTCGAATACCAGCGCAAGGTCGCGGTGGCGATGACCCAGATGGCCTTCCCGGTGCTGGCGCGGACGGCGGGCCAGGAGCAGCTGCTGGCCCTGCGCCAGCGGATGGTTCAGCTGCTCACCGTGGTCCTCTTCCCGCTGCTGGCGATCCTCTTCATGCTCGCCCCGGTGGTCGTCCCCTGGATGTTCGGCCCCGCCTGGGAGGAGGCGGTGGTACCGACCCAGATCCTCGTCATCGGCGGCGCCGCGACGCTGGTGATCGACGCCTGCGGCTCGGCCCTGATGGCGGTCGGCCGCACCCGCACCCTGCTCGGCTACGGGATCGCCCACTTCGTCGTCTACGTCGGCGTCGTCTTCGCCCTCGTCCACCTGGGGTTGCCCGCGGTCGCCGTCGGCGGCGCCGTCGTCCACACGCTCTTCCTCGGCGTCGCCTACATCGTGATGCTGCGTGACCAGGTCCGCAGCCCGCTGCTGGTGCTCTGGCAGGACGTCGAGCCGGCCCTGGTCTCGCTGATCGGGCTGGCCGCCACCGGCGTGCCCGCCAACCTGGCGCTCGCCAACGCGGGCGTGCCGGTCGTCCCCCACATCCTCGGCACGACCGTCGCGGCCGGGGTCGGCTACCTGATCGCCCTGCGGCTCGGCTTCCCGGCCTCCTCGCGCGACCTCGGCTCCGCCGTCCGGCGGATCCTGCCGGACCGCTTCAGTGCCCGCTTCCCGCGCGGCAAGGCCGCGCTCGCCGGCTCCTGAGCGTGGCTCAGCGTCCGGCACAGCGCCGGTGCCGGCGCGCCAGCTCCGGCTTGCCGCTCGAGCAGACGCCCTGGCCGCTGTCGTCCCAGACGTTGTTCCTCCAGGTCGCCTGGCCGCCGAGGTCGGCGGAGATCCCGTAGTGGCCGCCGCGCGGCCAGTAGCCGCTGGAATCGGCACCGCCGGCGCAGACGTAGCCGCCGCCGGAGTCCTGGCTGGCCGAGGTGAGGCAGCGGCCGACCCGGTTGTCGGCGATCGTCACCGGCGCCGAGACGCCCTTGGCGTTGGGCTCGAGCATGTAGCCGCCGCCGGCCAGCAGGCTGTTCGTGACCGAGACCGTGTTGCCCCGGCCGCAGATCCCGTCGCCGAAGACCAGCGAGGTCTCGTCGCTTTCGTTGAACAAGGTCGAGTGTTCGACGATCGCGGTCGAGCCGCAGACGTAGATGTTCTCGCTGTGGGCGCCGCGGTACTGGGCGTCGACGTTATGAACGAGTCCTTGACCAGGTCGACCCGGCCCTCCCATGTTGTCAGGCGACGCCGTGGATGTAGGAGCGGATCACCCGGACGCCGCGGTTGTCGTAGTGATTCCAGACCCCCGACTCCGGGGCGTTGGTCTTCGAGCCGTTGCCGAAGACCTCGGAGTCGACCAGCCTGAAGTCGGTCGCGCGCCGGCCCGATGATGATCGCGGTCGTGCCGCTACCGCCGCTGTTGGTGTGGATCTTCGAGTCCTCGATCGTCACGTTGGGGCCGGTCGACGGTGACGGTGCCGGTTACGTTCTTGCCGCTCAGGGTCTGCCCGGCGCCGAGGGTGACGCCGCCGGAGTCCGTCAGCGCCGTCCCCGCCGGCACCCCGGTATTGGTCGCGTCCGGGTAGCCGCAGGAGCTCGGCTGCGAGAAGCAGGGGGCGGTGGGCTGGGTCTCGTGGCCGCCAGAGGCGATGCCGAGGGTGCCGAGAAGGACGATGAGGTTGGGCGAGCATCGGTCAGGCGCGCAGCGGCAGGGTGCGATCGCGCGCCTCCATCGCGACCTTGCGCAGCACCGGCCAGGGGCTCCAGGAAGGAGGCGGGGACGTCGGCGGCCAGGACCTCGTCGCTGCGGCGCATGCGCAGCTCCAGGTCGGCGCCGGGCGTTGCCGGGATCGGGGTTGCCGGCGGCGTCGTCGGCCCGTCACCGAGCGACCAGCCGGCGATCCGGCCATCGCCGTCGCGCGGCGGCTCGACCAACAGCTCGCGGGTCTCGGCGTCGGGACGCAGGCGCAGACGGCTCGTGTAGGGGCGCAGGCGCTGGACGCCGCCGCCCTCATTGCGCCGGCCGTAGTTCGAGGCGGCGATCTCACCGAGCGAGCACCAGTGGGCGTCGCCGAGCCGCCGCACCTGCGCGGCGACCTCGGCGAGGCGGTCGAGGCCGCCGGCGAGGTCCTCGTGATGTCCGTAGAAGACCAGCGGCTGGCCGAGGAAGGCGCGCAGGCCGACGTCGGCGTCGCTGGATTCGAGGTGCAGGCGCGGGATCACGGCGCAGTCCGCGGCGAACTCCGCCGGGTCCCAGCCGGCCAGCGGGCGCTCGGCCGGCGGGCGCTCGGCCCAGGGCAGGGGATGAATCGCGCAGAGGCCGTCGAAGCCGACCGCCCCGAGCGCCCGTGCGGTGCTCGCCGAGCACATGCCATGTGGCGGCGTCATCACCCGGTCCATGCGCAGGCCGTAGCGCGACTCGAAGCGCTGCGCGCGGCGGATCGCCTGGGCGGCCAGGGCGAGCGAGCCCGGCCCGTCGCTCGGTCGCATCAGCTCCTGGCTGAGGTGGTTGTTGCCGTGGAAGACGAGCGAGAGCCGGGCGGGGTTGCGGCGGAAGAGGTCGACGGTGGCGCGGTGCTGGAGGCGGCCGTCGAGCGGCACCATCGCCATCGAGGCGTGATAGCCGTGCTCGTCGGCCGTCGGCGAGCAGCCGCTCGTAATCGATGAATCCGTAGGTCCGCCAGCGCAGGTTCGGGTCGTCGAAGAGGAAGGCGGCGCGCAGCGGCGGCTGGGAGAAGGCGGCTCGGCGCTCGACCGCGCGCAGGAAGTGGACGAGGGCTGACGATCGCCAGGGCCCGCTCGAGGAAGAGGTCGCGGAGGATCTGTCCGCCCCCAGCTCGGGCAGGGTGCCGAGCGGACCCGGTGTGCCGGCGCCGCGGCTTCCGAGAGCGTCCAGGCGGGGCCGGAGGGCGCCTCTGCCAGCACCCGCGTCGAGGCATCGGGCGGCGCGATCGTGCCGCGGTCCAGGCGGTCGGGCAGGTCGAGGCCGCGGACGCGGCGATCGACATCGGCCGCGTCGGCCAGCGAGACGGCCTCGATCTCCCCGCTCCCGGCATCGTCGGCGACGACGAAGCGCGGCAGGTCACGACCGCGACCGGGCTCGGGCCCGTCGTCGGCGTCGCCGAAGGAGATAACGGCCTCGGCCGCGGGGTCGACGCCCTCGATCGGCACGAAGGTGACCGGGAAGGCGGCCTCGAGCGTCCCGAAGAGCCTGCGGCGGGCGGCGAGCGCGCGGCCCGGCTGTACCGCCACCGTGGTGCGGCGGTCGAGGTCGAGGTCGGGTGCGTGCATGTTCAGTAGAGCAACGGGCGGCGCGATTGGCTTCTTGTGGGTCGCGGCGGGGCTGAAAACCCGCAAGAACGGCGGCTGGGAGTGCGTTACTTGGGGCATGAGACGAGAAACGGATGCTGATCATCTCACCGCTGCGCAACGAGGTCGCCCACATCGAGGGCGTCGCCCGGGCGCTCGCAGCCCAGACCCGGCCGCCCGACCTCTGGGTCGTCGTCGACGACAACTCCGATGACGGCACCGGCGAGCTGATCAATCGCCTGGCGACCGAGATCGAGTTCATGCAGGTCGCCGAGACGCCGCCCGACTTCACCGTCAAGTCCGCCGACCGGCTCGCGGTCGCGGCGGCGCCGCGGGCGTTCAACTTCGGCCTCGCACTCGGTGGGCGACGTCTCCGGTTTTACCCACGTCGGCAAGCTCGACGGCGACGTCGAGCTGCGCCCCGACTACTTCGCGCGGCTCCTGGCCGAGTTCGACGCCGATCCCTCGCTCGGCATCGCCGGCGGCGTGATCCTCGAGCAGCAGCACGGCGAATGGCAGCCGACGCCGAGCGCCGCGCGAGCACGTCCGCGGCGCGCTCAAGCTCTACACCCGGCAGTGCTTCACCGCGATCGGCGGCGTCGTCGAGAAGCTCGGCTGGGACGGGATCGACGAGACCCTGGCCCGCATGCACGGCTTCACGACCCGCTCCTTCGACCACGCCGAGGCGCTGCACTACCGCGAGACCGGCAGTGCCGACGGGCGCCTGCGCGGTCACGTGCGCTGGGGCGAAGCGCACTGGATCCTTCACCACGGGCTCATCTGGACCCTCGCCCGCGCCGCCAAGGTCGCCCGCATCCGTCCCCGCGGGGTCTCCGGGCTGGCCTACCTCTACGGCTACGCGCGGGCCGCCGTCCGTGGCGTCCCTCGAGTCGAGGTCGAGGGTTATCGGGGCTTCGTCCGCGCCGAGCAGCGCCAGCGGATGCTGACCGGGCTGCGCGGCGGCTGAGGAACCCATGTGCGGAATCGTCGGACAGGCGCGGCGCGATGGCAGGGCCGTCTCTCCCGGGCTGATCGAGACGATGTGCGCGGGGCTCGAGCACCGCGGGCCCGATTCGCGCGGCGTCCACGCCAAGGGGCCGGTCGGCCTCGGGATCCAGCGGCTGGCGGTGATCGACCTGGTCACCGGCGACCAGCCGGTGCACAACGAGGACGGCTCGGTCACGGTCGTCCTCAACGGCGAGATCTACAACTACCGTGAGCTGCGCGAGCGCCTGACCGCGAACGGCCATCACTTCGCCACCGGCGGCGACACCGAGGTGATCGCCCACCTCTACGAGGAGGAGGGCGCCGGCCTCGTCAACTCGCTGGTCGGGATGTTCGCCTTCGCGCTCTGGGACGAGCGTCGCGGGCGGCTGCTGATCGGGCGCGACCGGCTCGGCAAGAAGCCGCTCTACTACGCCCAGCGTGACGGGGCAATCAGCTTCGCCTCAGAGCTCTGGGCCCTGCTCGCCGACGACGAGATCCCACGGCAGGTCGACGCCGCCGCGCTCGATCGCTACTTCACCTTCGGCTACGTGCCGAGCCCGCAGAGCGCCTTCCGCGCGATCCGCAAGCTGCCGCCCGCCTCGACCCTCGAGTGGCAGGACGGCAGGCTGAAGATCGAGCGCTACTGGAAGCTCGACTACTCGGCGTCGCTCGACGTCGGCAGCGTCGAGGAGGCGGGGGAGATGGTGCGGGACGCGCTCTCCAAGGCGGTCCGCCGGCGGATGATCTCCGACGTTCCCCTCGGCGCCTTCCTCTCCGGTGGCATCGACTCGACCGCGGTGGTCGCGGCGATGGCGGAGCAGTCGCGCGATCCGGTGAAGACGTTCTCGATCGGGTTCGAGTCCGAGGCCTTCGACGAGCTGCCCTTTGCCCGTGACGTCGCCGAGCGCTTCGGCACCGACCACCACGAGCTCGTCGTCCGCCCCGACGCGGTCGAGCTGCTGCCGAAGATCATCCGCCACTACGGCGAGCCCTTCGCCGATCACTCGGCGATCCCGAGCTTCTACCTGGCCGAGATGACGCGCCGCCACGTCACCGTCGCCCTCAACGGCGACGGCGGCGACGAGGCCTTCGGCGGCTACAGCCGCTACGCCCACGCGGCGATGATGCGCCGGCTCGATCGCGTGCCGGGGCCGCTGCGCCAGGCTGTTGCCGCGGTCGGCGGCAGGGTGACGGCGAACGGCGAGCTGACCAGCGTCCGCAACCGGATCCGCCGCGCCTCCGCGCAGCTGCCGCTGAGCGCCGAGGACCGCTACCTGCTGGCGATGTCGCGCTCCGGGCCGGCCCTCGCCGAGCAGGCCTACACGCCCGAGTTCCGCGACTGCCTGAACAGCCCGCCCGCCGACGTGATCGGCCTGCCCTGGTCCGAATCGAACGCCACCGACCTGGTCGACAGGATGCTCGACGTCGACCAGCAGACCTACCTTCCCGGCGACCTGCTGGTCAAGATGGACATCGCGACGATGGCCTACGGCCTCGAGGCGCGCTCGCCGCTCCTCGACCACGAGCTGCTCGAGATGGCGGCGGCGCTGCCGGCCCGCTTCAAGGTCAACGGCACCGAGAAGAAGATCGCCCTGCGGGCCTCGTTGCGCGGGGTCGTGCCCGACTCGCTGATCGACCGTCGCAAGCAGGGCTTTCAGGTGCCGATGGCCGAATGGCTGCGCACCGACCTGCGCGAGATGGCGCGCGAGACGCTGCTCAGCGAGCGTGCCCGCGATCGCGGCTATCTCGACCACGAGGCGGTGGCGGGCCTGCTCGATCGCCACCAGGCGGGGGCCGAGGACAACTCGGCGGCACTCTGGAGCTTCCTCGTCTTCGAGCTCTGGCACGACCAGGTCGTCGACGGCCGCCCGGCCGGCGAGCTGCTCGCGGCCGCCGGCTGAGCCATGCGCCTCGGCCGGCACATGCGCGAGCTCTGGGGGCACAGGCTGGGCTTCGCGATCGCCCTCGTCATCGCCCTGCTCGCCGCCGGCCGCATGTACGGCTTCAGCCTCTTCCCGCCGGGCGTCGAACGCGGCTCGGGCAGCGGCCATGCCGCGACCCAGATCCTGGTCGACACGCCGCAGTCGAGCACCGTCGACCTGCGCCAGGCGACCTACGACCTCGACGGCCTGACCAACCGGGCGCTCCTGGTCAGCAACGCGATGGCCAGCGTGCAGGTGCGCGAGCGGATCGCCGCCCGGGCCGGCGCTCCGGTCAACGCGATCAGGATCGACACCCCGCTCAACGCCGAGTATCCGGAAGGGGTCGCCGAGAACGGCGGCCTGGAGGGGGTCGACGGGCTCACCCCGGCGCCGCTCTACCGTCTCGACGTGCAGGCGAACCCGACCGTGCCGCTGATCCGTATCGACACCGAAGCGCCGACCACCGGCGCCGCGGTGAAGCTCGCCGACGCCGCCGCCAAGGGCCTCGAGTCCTACCTGACGACGATCGCCGGGCAGGGACGGACGCGGCCCGACTCGCAGATCGACCTGGTCCAGCTCGGCCGGGCCCAGCCGGTTCCGACCAGCCGGGGGGCAGGGCCGTTGCTGACGCTCTTCGTCTTCGCCCTGGTCTTCGCCGGCGCCTCGGCGACGGTGCTGTTCGTGACCCGGGTGCGCAGGGGCTGGCGGGCGGGCGACGATACGCTCGGCGTCGACCCGACCCCTTGACCGACCCTTGAATAGAGCGCTGCAACTGCTGAAGCGGGCCTCCGAGGAGAGGTCCCGCCGCCGCCGCAGGCCGCCCGCGATCGAGGTCGAGAGCGGCGGCTCGGGCACGGCGACGATCTACTACCTCTGCCCCGACCACGACGCGCCGAGCGGCGGCATCCGCGCCCTCTACAAGCACGTCGACATCCTCAACGCGGCCGGGTTTCCCGCCGCCGTCCTTCACCACCGCGACGGCTACTCGTGCGGCTGGTTCGAGCACTCGACCCGGGTCCTCGGCGCCGGCTCGACGCGATTGCGCCCGCACGACGTGCTCGTCGTCCCCGAGATCTACGGCCCTCATTTCGGCCTCCTGCCGCAGGGGCCGAAGCTGGTCGCCTTCAACCAGAACGCCTACCTGACCTTCGCCCTCCTGCGCTCCGGGCAGCCGCTCTCCTACGAGCGCTTCGCCGCGGCGCTGACGATCTCGGCGGACAGCGCCGAGTACCTGCGCTTCGCCTTCCCGGGGCTCGAGGTCTCGGTGGTCAGCAACGCGATCGACGCCGAGGTCTTTGCTCCGTCGGCGGCGGTTCCGCCACGCCGGATCGCGATCATGCCGCGCAAGCGGCCGCAGGAGGCCGAGCAGATCCTGCGCCTGCTCGGCGCCCGGCTCGACGGCTGGGAGGTGGTCACGATCGAGTCCTCCTCCGAGGCCGAGGTCGCGGCGATCCTGCGCGAGTCGCCGATCTTCCTCGCCCTCGGCAAGCAGGAGGGCTTCGGCCTGCCGGCGGCCGAGGCGATGGCCTCGGGCTGCTTCGTCGTCGGCTTCCCGGGCTTCGGCGGGCGCGAGATCTTCGACCCCGCCAGCTCGGCCGCGGTCGAGGACGGCGACGTGCTGGGCGCGGCGCGGCGGCTGGCGGAGGCGATGGAGACCTACGAGGAGCGCCCCCGTGAGCTGCGAGAGATCGCCGCTCCGGCCCGCGCTCACGTCGCCGAGCACTACGCGCCCGGGCGCCAGCGCGACGAGTTGATCGCCTTCTTCGATTCGACCCTGAGCGGCTAGATCGGAACCGGCACCGAGCGCGGTGCCTCCGGCTCGCCGAGCTCGTCGGCATCGCCGTTGCGGCGGGCGGCGTCGTCGGGGACCGGAGCGGGGGAGCGGCGCCTGTCGCCGGAGACGATAACCGCGAGCAGGCCGGCGAGGGTCAGCAGGATGTAGGGGGCGTGGGGGAATGACATCTCGTCGAACAGGGCCGAGAGGGTCAGGAACGGCGCCGCTCCGGCGGCGATTGCCAGCGCCGGCGGGGCACGGGCCGGGTCGCGCGAGCGGATGATCGGCGCGGCGACGGCGATGATCGTGACCACGATCATGATGAAGGCGATCAGGCCGACGATCCCGGACTCGACCAGGCGCGTCAGCAGGTCGTTGTCGAGGATGCGGTAGCTGGTGTGCTCGTAGGAGCCATAACCACGGCCGAAGGCGGGCGAGGAGAGGATGTCCGGCCGGATCGCGTCGTAGTCGGAGACGCGGTCGCTGACCGTCGAGACCCCGAGTTTGTTGGGCTGGAACTGGTCGATGACCGAGCCGAGGGCGTTGGGCGAGAGGACCGGAATCGCGACCAGCAGGATGAGGCCGAAGGGGGCAAGTTTGAGCAGCTCGCGGCGGCGGAAGTAGGCGAGCACGAGGCAGACCGAGATCGGCGCCAGGATCGCGCTCTTGCGGTAGGTCGCGAGCGAGGCGCCGACCACGATGCAGATCGCGAAGCCGTAGAGAAAGCGGTCGCGGCCGCGTTTCGAGTTCATCAGGCCGACGATCGCGATCGGCAGTGCCATCGAGAGCATCGCGACCACCTCGAGCCCGTGTTCGGCCGGGCCGACGACCAGCCTGCGGCCGATCTCATCGACCCCGTCGGTGCCGTTCGAGGTGAACTGGAAGACCCCTGGCAGCAGCTTTTCCGACCAGCTGTAGAAGAGGTTGACGTCGAAGCGGTACTCGTAGAGCACGCCGAGGGCGCAGATCACGGCGAGGCCGAGGATCAGGTTGAGGAAGGGGCGGACCTCGCCCTTGCGGACGACGCTGGCGATGACGAAGAAGATCGAGAGGTAGGAGGCGAGCAGGGCAAGCTTTTTCACGGCCAGCCCGAGCTCGAGGGTCTCGTTGAGATGGGCGGCGTTGAGGACGACGCTGAGTCCGGCGACGATCGCGAAGGCGGAGAGCGCCGCGTGCAGGGGCGTGAACTTCCAGCGCGGCCCGCCGCGGCCGCCGATCGCGAAGGCGAAGATCCAGGCGAAGACGATCAGCGGCAAGATCAGCCGGTCCAGTTTGAGGTCGACCGGCCCGGAGGCCCCGAGCTGAATCGTGTTGAACGGCACCAGCCAGAGCACGACGATGAAGCCGGCGATCATCCAGGGCAGCGCCCTCGTCGTGTGCGGCCAGTTCCCGCCCGGCTCCTCGGCCGCGGGCAGCGGTGGCTCCGGCGGCGGCTCGGCGGCCGCAACCGGGCCCAGCCGGCCGGCGCGCAGCCAGCCGCGGCGGACCTCGGCGAGCAGCACGAGGATGCCGAAGCAGGCGCCGAAGACGACCGTGAAGGCGAGCGCGAAGATCTTGATCGGCGCCATCGGGTCGAGCTCACCGCTGCTGGCCGAGCCGAGCTGCTTGAGCTGGACCCGGTTGGGACCGTGGAAGCCGTCGCGGCCGGCGAGCACGCGGATGTATTCGTTGCCGGCCGCCGCCGCGGTGTCGGCCAGCAGCTTCGCCCGCGCCGGGGTCGGGGCCTGGGCGAAGACGTCGAGGATCGGCAGCGTCGGCTTGGCCTGGATGTCGAGGCGATAGGGGTCGTGCGAGAGCAGGATCTCGTTCGCCCTCAGCTCGTTGTTCGGTTCGGTCAAGGCCGAGGGCACCCCTTCGGTGATCTCGGTCGCGGCGGTCAGCTTCTTCGGGTCGATTTCCATCCGCGAGGCGATCCGGTCGAGGACCGGCGGGCTGGCCAGCACCCTGCCGACGAGGCTGGCCCGTTTGGTCATCGTTTCGAGGTCGGCCGAGTCGACCCGTTCCTTGTCGCCGCGCGGCAGGTCGACCAGGATGTGGGTCACCGCGGCGCCGGTATGAAGCTGGCGCATCGCGATTTCGGGCGGCAGCAGCCCGATCCGGCAGACGCTGGCAATCGCCGCCAGCAGGGCGACGACGGCGCTGACGCCGGCGAAGGCGAGCAGCCTGCGCCGGCGAGCTGTCTGTGGTGTCGGTTGGTTCATCTGCCTTCGGGCCCCTGCCGCGGGGCACGGCCCGTCCGCTAGAGCAACGTAGGAAAGAGGTCGACCCTTTCTCG
The DNA here is from genome assembly GCA_963836415.1 of uncultured Solirubrobacterales bacterium. Classification (GTDB taxonomy): domain Bacteria; phylum Actinomycetota; class Thermoleophilia; order Solirubrobacterales; family 70-9; genus VRUE01. Next base: position 371,025 of record CAWIJE010000002.1, on the reverse strand, counting down.
CTCGGGAAAGTCACCTGCGGCGGAAAGTTTCGGCCCCACACGGCCGTTGCTCCCCCAAGCACGACCACACCCGGCGTGCGACCCAGCCAAGACAACGATCGAGGACAACAGCGTGATCAAAGGTCAACGAATTCTCGTCACAGGTGGCGCCGGCACGATCGGCTCGACCCTGGTCGACCAGCTCGTCGAGCGGGGCGCGGCCGAGGTCGTCGTCCTCGACAACTTCGTCAGGGGGCGCCGCGGCAATCTCGCCGCCGCCGAGGAGAGCGGCCGGGTGACCGTCGTCGACGGCGACGTCCGCGACGCCGAGCTCGTCCGCGCCGTCACCGAGGGCGCCGGACTCGTCTTCCACCAGGCCGCGATCCGCATCACGCAGTGCGCCGAGGAGCCGCGCCTGGCGCTCGAGGTGCTGGTCGACGGGACCTTCAACGTGGTCGAGGCCGCCGCCGAGCTCGGGGTCGAGAAGCTGATCGCGGCTTCCTCGGCATCGGTTTACGGCCTGGCGACGCAGTTCCCCACCGCCGAGGATCACCACCCTTACGCGAACGACACCCTCTACGGCGCCTCGAAGGTCTTCAACGAGGGCCTGCTGCGCAGCTACCACGCGATGAAAGGCCTCGACTACGTCGCCCTGCGCTACTTCAACGTCTACGGCCCGCGCATGGACGTGCACGGGCTCTACACCGAGGTCCTGGTCCGCTGGATGGAGCGGATCGCCGAGGGCAAGCCGCCGCTGATCTTCGGCGACGGCAAGCAGACGATGGACTTCGTCTGCGTCCCCGACATCGCCCGCGCCAACGTGCTCGCCGCCGAAGCTGACGTCACGGACGCCGTCTTCAACGTCGCCAGCGGCATCGAGACCAGCCTGCAGGACCTGGCCGAGGGCCTGCTGCGGGTGATGGGCTCCGACCTCTCGATCGAATACGGCCCCGAGCGCGGGGTCAACGGCGTCACCCGGCGGCTGGCGGACACCTCGGCCGCCCGGGACGCGCTCGGCTTCACTGCCGAGATCGACCTCGACCAGGGCCTGGCCCAGCTGGTCGAGTGGTGGCGCTCGGAACGCGAGCAGGCCGATCAGGCTGCACAGGACCGCCCCCTTGCCTCCTCGGAGACGCCGGTCTGATGGACGTCCCCTTCGCAAAGCCGTGGTTCGGAGGCGGTGAGGCCGAGGCCGTCGCCGAGGTGATCGCCTCGGGCTGGCTGACCCAGGGCCCGAAGGTCGAGGCCTTCGAGCGTGCCTTCGCCGAGCGCGTCGGCGCCCCCGAGGCGGTGGCGACGACCAGCTGCACGACCGCGCTGCACCTGGCGCTCTACGCCGCCGGGGTCGGGCCGGGCGACGAGGTCATCGTCCCCTCGCTCTCCTTCATCGCAACCGCCAACTCCGTCTGGCAGTGCGGGGCGACGCCGGTCTTCGCCGACATCGACCCGCTGACCTACAACATCGATCCCGACGACATCGAGCGCCGCCTGACCGATCGCACCAAGGCCGTGATGCCGGTCCACCAGGTCGGGCTGCCGGCCGACATGGACAGGATCACCGAGATCGCCGACGCCCACGGCCTCGCCCTGGTCGAGGATGCCGCCTGCGCGATCGGCGCCATGCACCGGGGCCGCCCGATCGGCTCCTTCGGCACCGCCTGCTTCTCCTTCCATCCCCGCAAGGTGATCACCTGCGGCGAGGGCGGGATGATCACCGTCCACGATCCCGAGATGGCCGAGCGGATGCGCAGCCTGCGCCAGCACGCGATGGACCAATCCGCGCTCGCCCGGCACAACGCCAGCGATGTCGTCATCGAGCACTACCCCGAGCGCGGCTGGAACTCGCGGATGACCGACCTGCAGGCCGCGGTCGGCCTCTGCCAGCTCGAGGTCCTCGACACCGTGCTCGACGAGCGCCGGCGACTCGCCGGCCGCTACGACGCCGGCCTCACCGAGATCCCCTGGATCGAGACCCCGACCGACCCCGACTACGCCGAGCGCACCTGGCAGTCCTACCCGATCCGGCTCGGCCGGACGGCCCGCTCGCCGCCGACGAGCTGATGCGGCTCCTGCTCAAGGACGGCGTCGCCACCCGGCGCGGGGTGATGGCGATCCACCTCGAGGACTCCTACGCCGGCACCGGCGTCGACCTTCCGCAGACCGAGGCGGCCGCCCGCGAGGTCGTGCTGCTGCCGCTCTTCCCCGGCCTCGGCGACGAGGCACAGGACTACGTCGTCGACCGCCTCGTGCAGCACGCCCTCGCGGGGGTCGTTTGAGATGGAAGGCACGCCCCGCTCGCAGCCGAACGGGGCGGTGGCCCTGGGCGGGGGACGGTCAGGCCCGCGGCCGGCCGGCGACGTCTCCGCCGCCGCCGTCCGAGAGGACATCGGCACGGTCGACACCTCGGCCCTGAACGAGATCGCGATTCGGCTGCTGGACATCGTCGGCGCCGCCGTCGTGCTGGCGCTGCTCTCGCCCCTGCTGGCGGTCGTCGCGCTGCTGATCCGCATCGACTCGAGCGGGTCGGCGATCTTCAGGCAGCGCCGCCTCGGCCGCGACATGGAGCCGTTCGAGGTCGCCAAGTTCCGGACCATGCACTCCGGCGCCGCCTCCGACACCCACCGCGCCCACGTGATCGCGATGATCGCCGACGAGGACAAACGCGGCACGCGCCCGATGGGAAAGCTTCAGGAGGACGTGCGGGTGACCAAGGTCGGCTCATTCCTGCGCCGGACCAGCATCGACGAGCTGCCGCAGCTCTGGAACGTGCTGCGCGGCGAGATGTCGCTGGTCGGCCCGCGGCCGCCGATCCAGTACGAGGTCGACCGCTACCCCGATGAAGCGTTCCGGCGTTTCGCCGTGCGCCCGGGGGTGACCGGCCTCTGGCAGGTGAGCGGGCGCAGCCTCCTGACCTTCAAGGAGATGATCGGCCTCGACCGCGAGTACGTCGAGCGGCGGTCGTTCTTCCTCAATCTCAAGATCCTGATCCTGACCCTGCCGACCGTGATCCACGGGAAGGGTGCGGAGTGACCGGTTCGGGGCGCGGCCGTGTCCTTCTGGTCAGCGAGAACGCGCCGGTTCCGGGAGACCGGCGGGTCTGGAACGAGGCCGCACCCTCGCCGAGGCCGGCTGGGAGGTGGCGATCGTCTGCGCCCAGGGCGCGGACGGCTCGCAGCAGGCCTCGGAAATGCTCGAGGGGATCGAGATCCACCGCTACCGCCTCGCTCCCGCGGGCAGCGCGATCGGCTACGCCCGCGAGTACGGCCAGGCGCTGTGGCGGATCCGCAGGCTGCTGCGCAGGCTGCAGAGCGAGCGGCCGTTCGACGTCGTCCACGTCGCCAACCCGCCCGACTTCCTGCTGCTGGCGGCACGCTCCGCGCGCCGCCACGGCACCCGCTTCATCTTCGACCACCACGACCTCACGCCCGAGCTCTACCGCTCGCGCTTCGGGCGCGCCGGGCTGCCGCATCGCCTCCTGCTGGAGATCGAGCGGCGGGCGATGCGCTCGGCCGACGCGGTGATCTCGACCAACGAGTCCTACAAGCGGATCGCGATCGAGCGCGGCGGGGTCGACCCCGCCGACGTCTTCGTCGTCCGCAACGGCCCCGACCTCGAGCGCTTCGTCCCGGTCGACCCGGACCCGGCGCTGCGCCGTAGCCGCCGCCACCTGATCGCCTACGTCGGGATGATGGGCCCGCAGGACGGCATCGACCATGCGGTGCGGGCGCTCGCCGCCCTCCGGAGCCTGCGCGGCGACGACTGGCAGGCCTTGTTCATCGGCGAGGGCGAGGTCCGTGCCGAAATGGAGACGCTGGCGGCGGAGCTCGGGATCGCCGACTCGGTCGAGTTCACGGGATGGCGCGAAGATGCCGATATCCGCCGCATGCTCTCGACCGCGGACGTCTGCCTCGCCCCCGACCCCCCGAGCCCGCTCAATGACGCCTCGACGATGATCAAGGTCGCCGAGTACATGTCGATGGGCGCCGCGATCGCCTCCTACGAGCTGCCGGAGACCCGCGTCTCCGCCGGGGACGCCGCGGCCTACGCGGCGGCGCCGAACCCGGAGAGCCTCGGGCTCTGCGTCCACGAGCTGCTCGAGGACCCGGACCGGCGCCGGCGGATGGGCAGCTACGGGCAGGAGCGGGTCACCGAGCTCTCCTGGCAGCAGTCGGCACGCCGGCTGCTTGCCGCCTACGAGCACGTGACGGGAACGGGAGCGGACGGGGAAGGGCGAGCCGAGAAGTCGAGGGAATTCGCCCATGTATCAGGCTGAAGCCTCCCGCGCGCTGCTGAAACCGCGGACCTGGGCGACCTCGGCGGCGCGCCTGAACGTGCCTCGAAACGTCGTCCTGCTGGGCCTGGTCAGCATGCTGACCGACATCTCGGCGGAGATGGTCGCGACCGTGCTGCCGATCTACCTGATCTTCTCGCTGGGGGTCACGCCACTCGTCCTCGGCGCGATCAACGGCCTCTACGAAGGGGCCGCCGCCGTGGTCCAGGTCAGCAGCGGCTTCGCCTCCGATCGCTGGCAGCGCCACAAGGACGTCGCCACGTTCGGCTACGGGCTCTCCGCGGTGACCAAGATCGGGCTCGTCCTGATCGGCAGCTCGGTCGGCGCGATCGGCGCCCTGGTCGCGGTCGACCGGGTCGGCAAGGGGATCCGCACGGCTCCACGCGACGCCCTGATCTCGCTCTCGAGCGCCAAGGACTCGCTCGCCACCTCGTTCGGCGTCCACCGCGCGCTCGACAGCGTCGGCGCGATGCTCGGCCCGCTGATCGCCTTCGGCGTGCTGCTGATCGCACCGGCCCGCTTCAACGCCGTCTTCGTGATCAGCACCCTGTTCGCCTTCCTCGGGCTGGCGGTGCTGGTCCTGACCGTCCAGGGCCGGCCCGAGCGGGCGCCTCGTCCCGAGATGAAGCAGACCGCCAAACGGGTGGTCGCGGGCGTGGTCAAGGAGCGCCGCTTCCGGCTGCTGCTGCTGGCGGCGGGAGCGCTTGCCCTGGCGAGCGTCTCCGACACCCTGCTCTACGTCGGCCTGCAGCGGGAGACCGATTTCGACCCGACGGTCTTCCCACTGCTCTACGTCGTCACCGCGGTCGTCTTCATGGTGCTCGCGATCCCGGTCGGCCGGCTCGCCGACAAAATCGGCCGCGTGCCGGTGCTGCTCGTCGGCCACGCCCTGCTGCTGCCGATCTACGGCCTGCTGGTCTGGTCCTCGGGCACGGCGGCGGTCGCGATCTCGCTGGTCGCGCTCGGCGCCTACTACGCGGCGACCGAAGGGGTGACTACGGCCCTCGCGGGCGCGATACTCCCCGAGCGCCTGCAGGCAACCGGGATCGGAGTCCTGATAACGATGATCAGCATCGGACAATTCGCTTCTTCACTTTCCTTCGGCGCGCTCTGGTTCGCGATCGGCCTGCAGAGCGCGGTGATGGTCTTCGGCGCCGCCCTGATAGTCGTCCTCGCCCTGGCGACCCCGATCCTGTTCCGCGTCCAGCGGGAGCCGCTTAGTGAGTAAGCGCCAGCGCCGGGCCCTGATCGCGATCACGGTCCTCTGCGTCGGGGGCGGGGCGCTCTTCCTGATCCTCGCCTCGCTCAACCCGAACGAGGTGACCACCGACGCGCGGCCGCTTGCCGGCGCCGGGGTGACCGAGCTGGCCGGCTCGCAGCTGATGGTCCGCGCGGTCGACCGCAACGACCCCCGCCTCAACGGCCGCGTCTTCGTCGTCAAGGACGGCCAGCCGGAGAAGCTCGCCGGCGAGGAACTGGCCTGCGAGCGGGTCTACTACGCCGGCGGCCGCGGGCTCTGCCTTTCGACTGCCGAATCCGGGATCGAATACAAGGCGACGATCTTCAACTCATCGCTGCAGCCCGTGCACGAGCTGGCGCTGACCGGGCTGCCCTCGCGGGCACGCGTCTCCAGCGACGGCCGCTACGGCGCGATGACGGTCTTCGTCAACGGCCACGCCTACCTCGGCGGCGGTGGCTTCTCGACCGCGACGACCCTCGTCGACATGCGCAGCGGCAAGGACCTCGGGAACCTCGAGTCGTTCAAGGTGACCAAGGACGGCGAGACGATCGACTCGGTCGATTTCAACTTCTGGGGCGTGACCTTCGCCAAGGACTCGAACATCTTCTACGCGACCCTGCGCACGGCGGGCCACTACTACCTGGTCGAAGGCAACATCAAGGAGCGCACGATGCGGGTGCTGCGCGACCGGGTCGAGTGCCCCTCGCTCTCTCCGGACGGCACCCGGATCGCCTACAAGAGCCGGATCGGCGACGAGAATCGCTGGCGCCTCAAAGTCCTCGACCTCGCCACCCTCAAGGACCACCCGGTCGGCGAGAAACGCTCGATCGACGACCAGGTCGAGTGGCTGAACGACGAAACGCTGGTCTACTCCGACAGCTTCAACGTCTACACGGTCCTCGCCGACGGCAGTGGCTCGCCCCAGCTCGTCCTTCGCGACGCCTCCTCGCCCGTCGCCCTGCGCTGAAAAGGCGCTGAAAGGTCGCAAAAAAGTCGGGTTGTGAGGCGTTGCTTCCCCGACCGGTAGCCGCATCCCCGAGCAAAGGTGAGGTCGGGATCTCCGCCTTGGACAGATTTTCCTCAGTGATCGTCGCCCTGGCCCTCCTGGCCGGTCTCGGCGCGCTGCAGGCGGATGGGGCCGCCGCCGCCGACTGCGGCGTCGCCGCCAACCCGATCGCCTGCGAGAACGCCGAACCGGGCAATCCGCCAGAGCAATGGGACGTCGAAGGCTCGGGTGACCCGAGCATCCAGGGGTTCGCCACCGAGATCAGCGTCGAGCGCGGCGAAACGGTCCACTTCAAGGTCAAGACCGAGGCGACGAAATATCGACTCGACATCTACCGGATGGGCTACTACGGCGGGGACGGGGCGCGCCTGATCGAAACCGTCGAGCCCTCGGCGGCGCTTCCCCAGGTACAGCCCGAACACTGCGAAAGCGAACCCTCGACCGGGCTCGTCGATTGCGGCAACTGGGCGGAATCCGCCTCCTGGGCGGTTCCAGCCGATGCCGTCTCGGGGATCTATTTCGCCAAGCTCGTGCGCGAGGACCAGCCCTCGGAAGGCAGCCAGGTCATCTTCGTCGTGCGCGACGACGAAAGCGACTCAGACGTCCTCTTCCAGACCTCCGACGCGACCTGGGAGGCCTACAACTCCTACGGCGGCAACAGCCTCTACGAGGGCGGGCCCGGCATCGACCCCGGTCGCGCCTACAAGGTCAGCTACAACCGGCCGCTGACCACCCGCGGCTCGACCCCCGAAGACAGCCCCTTCGGCTCCGAGTACCCGATGGTGCGCTGGCTCGAGCGCAACGGATATGACGTCAGCTACTCGACCGGCGTCGACACCGACGAGCGTGGGGCCGAGCTCCTCGATCACAAGGTCTTCCTCTCGGTGGGCCACGACGAGTACTGGTCCGGGCAGCAGCGCGCCAACGTAGAAGCCGCCCGCGACGCGGGGGTGAACCTCGCCTTCTTCAGCGGCAACGAGGTCTTCTGGAAGACCCGCTGGGAAGACTCGATCGACGGCTCGGGCGGCGACCACCGCACCCTCGTCTGCTTCAAGGAGACCCACGCCAACGAAAAGATCGACCCGGAAGCGAGCGTCTGGACCGGGAGCTGGGCCGACCCCCGCTTCAGCCCGCCGGCGGACGGCGGGCGCCCTCAGAATCAGCTCACCGGGACGCTCTTCGCGGTCAACACCGGGACGGCGCGGATCGAAGTCCCGGCGGCCGACGGCAAGCTGCGGCTCTGGCGCGGCACCAGCGTCGCCTCGCTCGAACCGGGCGAAAGGGCGGCTTTGGGGGAACGGACCCTCGGCTACGAGTGGGACGAAGACGCCGACAACGGCTTCCGGCCCGCCGGCCTGATGGACCTCTCGACGACGAGCCTCGAAGTCCCGCAGAAGCTGATCGACTACGGCTCCAACTACGACGCCGGCCCCGCCACCCACCACCTGACCATGTACCGGGCCCCGAGCGGCGCCCTGGTATTCGGCGCCGGGACCGTGCAGTGGTCCTGGGGGCTGGATGGCAATCACGACCAGGGCGACACGGTGCCCGACCACAGCATGCAGCAGGCGACGGTCAACCTGCTCGCCGACATGGGCACCCAGCCCGGGGAACTGCAGCCCGACCTCGCCGCCGCCGCCGAATCGAGCGACACCGAGCCGCCGAGCACGACGATCGGCTCGCCCGCCGATGGCGGCCAGGTCGAAAGCGGCAAGCCGACGACGATCACCGGCATCGCCAACGACGCCACAGGTGAGGTCGCCGGCGGCCAGGTCGCCGGCGTCGAAGTCTCGACCGACGGCGGCGCACGCTGGCATCCCGCGATCGGTCGTGACCAGTGGAGCTACACCTGGCGACCGGGGAAAACCGGGAACGTGACGATCGAGGCGCGCGCCGTCGACGACAGCGGCAACCTCGACAGCGCCGGGGACCAGGTCAGCGTCGAGGTGACTCCGCACACCTGCCCCTGCTCGATCTGGGACGACTCGCTCACCGCGCCCGAGGAAGACGACGGCGAATCGGTCGAACTCGGGGTCAAGTTCCGCTCCGACGTCGCCGGCTTCATCACCGGACTGCGCTTCTACAAGACCGGCGGCAACACCGGGACCCACGTCGGCCATCTCTGGACCGCCTCGGGCACCCTGCTGGCCGAGGCCAGCTTCCACGACGAGACCGCGACCGGCTGGCAGCAGGTCAGCTTCGACGAACCGGTGGCGATCGAGGCCGACACGACCTACGTCGCCTCCTACCACGCGCCCCAGGGCCACTACGCCGCGATCGGCGGCTACTTCAGCCTGGTCGGGGCAGACAGCGCGCCGCTGCATGCGCTTGCCGAAGGCGTCGACGGGGCGAACGGGGTCTTCAGGTACGGGCCCTCGGGCGGCCTCTTCTCGGGCGGCGGCCCACAGACCTTCCAGGCGGCCAACTACCTCGTCGACGTCGTCTTCGACGAGCAGGTCGGGCAGGACGAATCGCCGCCGAAAGTCACCTTCACGAGCCCGGCGGCGAACGAGACCGGGGTTTCGCCGGGGGCGGCGCTCAGGGCGCGCTTCAGCGAGGCGATCAGGTCGGAGACGGTGAGCGCCGCGACGGTCGCGCTTCGCGACGAATCCGGCGATCCGGTGCCGGCCTCGGTCAGCTACAACGACGCCGGCCGGGACGTGGTCGTTCAGCCGCTGGCGTCGCTGCACACCTCGACCACCTACACGATGACGGTCAAGGGGGGGCCGGGCGGGATCACCGACCCCGCCGGCAATCCGCTCGCCGCCGACCTGACCTGGTCGTTCGCGACCGCCGCCCCGCCGCCGCCCCCGCCGGACCAGGGCCCCGGCGGCCCGATCCTGGTCATCTCCAACGCGGCGAACCCGTTCAGCGCCTACTACGCGGAAATCCTCCGCGCCGAAGGCCTCAACGAGTTCGACGCGGCTGACATCTCGACCGTAACCCGCTCCCTGCTCGACGCCCACCAGGTGGCGATCCTCGGCGAAGGGCCGCTGAGCGCCGGCGAGGCGGCGATGGTGGGTTCCTGGGTCAACGCAGGCGGCAACCTGATCGCGATGCGCCCCGACCCGAAGCTCGCCGGGCTGCTCGGCCTGCAGCCCGAAGGCGGCGCGCTCGCCAACGCCTATCTCAAGGTCGACACGGGGACGGCGGCCGGCCACGGCATCGTCGGCCAGACGATCCAGTTCCACGGCACCGCGGACCGCTACGCAGCGAAAGAAGCGGAAACGATCGCGACCCTCTACTCCGATCCGTCGACCGCGACCTCGAGCCCGGCGGTGACCCTGAGGAGCGTCGGCACCAACGGCGGCCAGGCGGCGGCCTTCAGCTACGACCTGGCGCGGTCGGTCGTCTACACGAGGCAGGGGAACCCGGCCTGGGCGGGCGAAGACCGCGACGGGATCGCGCCGACCAGGTCCGACGACCTCTTCTTCGGGGCCAAGGAAGGCGACCCCCAGCCCGACTGGGTCAACCTCGAAAAGGTCGCGATCCCGCAGGCGGACGAGCAGCAACGGCTGCTGACCAACTTGGTCGAGCGGATGAACGCGAAGAGCACGCCGCTGCCCCGCTTCTGGTTCCTGCCGCGCGACGAGAAGGCCGCCGTGGTGATGAGCGGCGACGACCATGCCGGCGGCGGCACGATCGGCCGCTTCAACCAGTACGAGGACGACAGCCCCTCCGGCTGCTCGGTGGCGAACTGGGAATGCGTCAGGTCGACCTCCTACATCTTTCCCGAAACCCAGATCACCGACTCGCAGGCGGCGGCCTACACGGCGGCCGGTTTCGAGATCGGCCTCCACACGCTGACCAACTGCTTCGACTGGACCAGTCGCCAGCAGCTCGAAGGCGTCTTCTCGAGCCAGCTCGAAACCCTGCGGGCCAAATTCCCGAGCCTGCCGGCGCCGGTCACGAACCGGACCCACTGCATCGTCTGGAGCGACTGGGCCTCGCAGCCGAAGGTCGAGCTCCAGAACGGGATCCGGATGGACACCGACTACTACTACTGGCCCGGAACCTGGGTCCAGAACCGCCCCGGCATGTTCACCGGCTCGGGGATGCCGATGCGCTTCGCCGACACGGACGGCTCGATGATCGACGTCTACCAGGCGGCGACGCAGATGACCGACGAGTCCGAACAGGCCTACCCGTTCACGGTCGACACGCTGCTCGACAACGCACTCGGCCCGGACGGCTACTACGGCGTCTTCACCGCGAACATGCACACCGACGACGCCGCCTCGGCGGACTCCGACGCGGTGATCGAATCGGCCCAGGCGCGAGGGGTGCCGGTCGTCTCGGCCCGCCAGATGCTGACCTGGCTCGACGGCCGCAACCGCTCGTCCTTCGGCTCGCTGGAGAGGAGCGGTGACAGGCTCGACTTCACTATCGACAGGGGCGAAGGGGCGAACGGCCTGCGGGCGATGCTGCCGATCACCGCCGAGACCGGCGAGCTGCTCGAAGTCAGGCGTGGGGGAGTCCCTGTGGCGACCTCCGAGCAGACGATCAAGGGCATCGAATACGCCTTCTTCGACGCCGACAGCGGCAGCTACTCGGCACGCTACGGCGCCACCGTGCCGAGCGTGACGATCGACTCGGGCCCGAGCGGGCCGACCGGCTCGGCGCAGCCCGGTTTCGGCTTCCACGGGGATCCGGGCGTCAGCTTCGAGTGCTCGATCGATTCCGGCGATCCCGAATTCAGGCCCTGCTCTGGCGCCGAATCGGACCTGCCGAGCGCCGCGCTCGCCGACGGCCCCCACGTCTTCCGGGTGCGGGCGACGAACTCGGAAGGGAACAGGAAGACGGCGACCCGGAGCTTTTCCGTCGACGCGACCGCCCCCGAGACCTCGATCGGGGACGCCGGCCCCTCGGACCCGACCAGCTCGGTCGCCGCCTCGTTCACCTTCAGCGGCTCCGACGGCACCGGCGCCGGCGTCGCCTCCTTCCAGTGCCGGCTCGACTCGGCGCAGGCCGCCGACTGGGCAGCCTGCGCTTCGCCGAAGAGCTACGACGCCCTTGCAGACGGCCTCCACAGCTTCGAAGTGCGGGCGATCGACGCCGTCGGAAACGGCGACCCGACCCCCGCTGTCCGCTCCTGGAGGGTCGACACCACCGCCCCCGAGACCGAGATCGCCGACCCGCGGCCGGCGAACCCGACCAACTCGACCAGCGCCTCCTTCAGCTTCAGTGGCACCGACCCCGCCGGCTCGGGCGTCGCCTCCTTCCAGTGCTCGCTCGACGAAGCGTCGTTTGCCGCCTGCGCCTCGCCCCAGTCCTACGACTCGCTCGCCGAGGGGCCGCACGGCTTCCGGGTCCGCGCGATCGACGCCGCCGGCAACGCCGACGGCTCCCCGGCCTCCTTCGCCTGGAGCGTCGACACCAACGCGCCGACGGTGGCGATCGACTCGCTCTCGACGGCCCTGATCGGCCCGGCCGGCTCGACCGAGGTGCACTGGCACGCCGACGAGAACGGCGCCTTCGAGCTGCGGGTGGGGGGGAGCGACTGCTCCGCCGGCACGGTCCTCGACTCCGGCTCCTACACGAGCCACCCCGGCGTCGCGACTTCCCTGGTGACCGAGGCGGAGCTCGCCGAGGGCGCCAACACCCTGCGCCTCTGCCTCACCGACGCCGCCGCCAACACCGGTGGCGCGACCGTGACCGCGAAAAAGGACACCACCGCCCCCGAGACCGAGATCGCCGACCCGCGGCCGGCGAACCCGACCAACTCGACCAGCGCCTCCTTCAGCTTTAGTGGCACCGACCCCGCCGGCTCGGGCGTCGCCTCCTTCCAGTGCTCGCTCGACGAAGCATCGTTTGCCGCCTGCGCCTCGCCCCAGTCCTACGACTCGCTCGCCGAGGGGCCGCACGGCTTCCGGGTCCGCGCGATCGACGCCGCCGGTAACGCCGACGGGACCCCGGCCTCATTCGCCTGGACCGTCGACACCACAGCGCCGGCGGTTGCGATCGACTCCGGGCCGGCGGGCCTCGGCAACGACCCGAGCCCGACCTTTGTCTTCCATGCTGACCCGGGCGCGGCCCTCGAGTGCTCGATCGACTCCGGCAGCCCAGCCTTCGCCCCCTGCTCGGCCGCCGGATCTCACATCCCCGCGAGCCCGCTGGCCGACGGCGACTACACCTTCAGGGTCAGAGCCACCGATTTTGCCTCCAACCAGTCGACCGCGACCAGGGCTTTCAGCGTCGACACCGCGATTCCCGCCGCGCCCGAGCTGACTTCGACCGATCCGGTTTCTCCCGCCAATTCGAACTCGATCGAGATCGAGGGCACGGCCGAGGCCGGCACGACCGTGGCGATCTACGCCGGTGGCGACTGCTCGGGCCCTCCGGTCGCGACCGGGACCGCGGCCGGGCTGGCAGGCGGGATCACCGTCCTCGTCGGCGACGACTCGAGCTCCAGCTTCCGCGCCACCGCCACCTCAGCCGCCGGCAACACCTCGCCCTGCTCCTCGCCGATCGCCTACGTCGAGGACTCGACCGCGCCGCAGACCGAGATCGCCGACCCGAAGCCGTCCGACCCGAGCAACTCGACCGCGGCCTCCTTCAGCTTTAGTGGCACCGACCCCGCCGGCTCGGGCGTCGCCTCCTTCCAGTGCTCGCTCGACGAAGCATCGTTTGCCGCCTGCGCCTCGCCCCAGTCCTACGACTCGCTGGCCGAGGGGCCGCACGGCTTCCGGGTCCGCGCGATCGACGCCGCCGGTAACGCCGACGGGACCCCGGCCTCATTCGCCTGGACCGTCGACACCAACGCGCCGACGGTGGCGATCGACTCCGGCCCGGCGGGCCTTTCGAATGACCCGACCCCGACATTCGCCTTCCACGGCGATCCCGGGGTGACGTTCGAGTGCTCGATCGACTCCGGCGGCCCGGCCTTCTCCCCCTGCTCGGCCGCCGGATCGCACTCCCCCGCGAGCCCGCTGGCCGACGGCGCCTACACCTTCAGGGTCAGAGCCACCGATTCTGCCTCCAACCAGTCGACCGCGACCAGGGCTTTCAGCGTCGACACCGCGATTCCCGCCGCGCCCGAGCTGACCTCGACCGATCCGGCGTCGCCCGCCAACCAGAACTCCCCGAAGGTATTCGGGTCCGCTCCGGCCGGTAGCAGCGTCGATCTCTATTCCGGCCCCGATTGCAGTGGCGGGCCTGTCGCGACCGGGACCGCCGCCGGGCTGGCAGGCGGGATCACCGTCCTCGTCGGCGACGACTCGAGCTTCAGCTTCCGCGCCACCGCCACCTCAGCCGCCGGCAACACCTCGCCCTGCTCCTCGCCGATCGCCTACGTCGAGGACTCGACCGCGCCGCAGACGGCGATCGACTCCGGGCCGGTCGGCACTGTCGAAACGGCCGCGACCGTCTTCGCCTTCTCCTCCGAGCCGGGCGCCTCCTTCCAGTGCTCGCTCGACGACGCACCCTTCGCCGCCTGCGCCTCACCCCAGTCCTACGACTCGCTCGCCGAGGGGCCGCACGGCTTCCAGGTCCGCGCCGTCGACGGCGCCGGCAACGCCGACCCGAGCCCCGCCCAACGCGACTTCACGGTTGACACCTCGGCGCCCGCGGTGGCGATCGATTCACTCACGAAGACGTTGCTCGGGCCGGGCCAGAGCAGCCTGTTGAGCTTCCACGCCGAGAAAGGCGGGACCTTCAAGGTGAGGGTCGGGGGCAGCGACTGCGACAGCGGCGAGGTCGTCGCCTCGGGTGCCTACGGCGGCCAGGCCGCGATCGAAACGGCGACGATCGATTCCGCCGATCTGGCCGAGGGCGCGAACACGATCCGGGTCTGTCTCACGGCCGGCTCGGCAGCGGTGGGAGCGGCCACGACCGCGATCACCCGCGACACGCTGGCGCCCGATACCGGGATCGACAGCCAACCGGCCGCGACGAGCAGCTCGAGCGCCGCCGAGTTCGACTTCTCGGGCTCCGACCCCGGCGGCGCGGCCCTGGCCGGCTTCGAATGCCGTCTCGACGCCGCCGCCTTCGCCCCCTGCGATTCCCCGATCGCCTACGCCGCGATCGCCGACGGGCAGCACGAGTTCGCAGTGCGGGCCACCGATCTCGCCGGCAACGTCGATCCAAGCCCCGCCGAGTTCTCCTGGGCGGTCGACACCACGAAACCTGAAGAAGCTGTCGAGAAGCCACGGCCGACCGAAGAGCCTCGTCCGGCCGAAACGCCGGGGCCGGCCGAAACTCCTCTAGCCCGGCTGAGGCTGATCAAGGTGATCAAAGACGGGAAGCACGGTACGGCGATCGTCCTTGCCGAGACCAACGCCGCCGGCAATCTCTCCGTCAGCACCCCCGTGCCCGCTCGCCCCGGCGGCAAAGCCCCCTCGAAATTCCTCGCCGACCGGATCAGGCAGCAGATCGCGCGCGGGATCGAACCGAGGGTCTTCCAGGCGCGGGGGCCCGGCCAGGCAAGACTGCCGATCAAGCTCAAGCCGGCCGGCAGGAAGCTCCTGCGCGAAGGCCGCGGACTGAAGGTCAGGGTCAGGGTCGACTTCGAAGCCGCGGATGGCTCGAAGGCAAGCAAGGCGATCTCCCTGAAGCTGAGAAGCAAGCTGACCCCGCGCTAGCGGCCCTCGCGAAAGTCCCCGGCCGAGACTTGGGCCCCGGCCCGCTCAGCGCAGAATCGTGAAGCTCGTGCTCTGCGTCGCCGAAGCGTTGTTCGCGGCGTCCTTGGCCAGGCCATCGAGGCGGTAGCCGCCCGGGCGCAGTGCCTTCCCGGCGAGGCGGCCGCGGAAGATGGAGGAGTTCGCTCCAGATTCGCCGGCGATGGTGAACGAGCCTTTGACCGTGGTCCAGCGGACACAGCTCTTCTTTCCGGCGTTGGACGGTCCGGGCTTCGCGCAGCGTTTGCCGACCTTGCGGCCTTTCGACCTGTTCTCGACAGTGAAGATGACGCTGCTGCGCTCGGAAAGGGTGAAGGAGACCTTGGCGCCGGTCGGGGCATTGGCTTTGCCGCCCCGGGCAGAGGTCGAGGCTCCTGAGGAAGCGGCGTGGAAGGACCTGGGAGTTAGGGTGAGGCCGCCGAGCCGGGGGCCGACGGTATCGGTACCGGCGGTGACCGCGGCCAGCGGCTGCGGCGCGCAGTTGCCACTCAGCCTGCCAATCGCGGCCGCCTGGCGCTCGGTGAACCAGATTGCTCCGTCGGGGCCGGCGGTAATTCCGTAGGGGCGCGGGTTGGCGCCGGCGTTGGGCAGTTGACAGGAGCTGTATTCGCCGCCGGTGGTGAGGCGGCCGATGCTGTTGGAGAGGAGCTCGGTAAACCAGAGGGCGCCGTCGGGGCCGACCGTGATGTCGTTCGGACCGCGTTCGGGTGGCAGCACGAAGGAGGTCTGTTGACCGCTTGGCGTGACCCGGACGATCCGGTTCTGGGTCGCGAGCGTGCCGATGGCGGCGATCCAGAAGTTGCCGTCGGGACCGAGCACGGAGCCGCTCGGGTTGGTCCCTTCCGGCAGGTCGACCGTCAGGCCGTCGAGCTGCACGAACTGGTCTTCGCTCGCGGGGCCCCAGAACGCGCCTTCGGGACCGAGCGTCAGGTCGGTCAATTCCCCTTCCGTGCCGGTGCCATTACAGCCTTTCGCGGTGCAGAGGGCCGAGACGACGGGGCTCTTGAACTTGGCGGTGTAGTGGGCAACGCCGAGTGAATCGAACCCGAGCGCGTAGCCGTCCTTGACGTCGTTGTTGTCGTCGATCGTGACGACGCCGCTGGGAGAACGCGAGCCGAGTCCGGTGACGAAGGGCTCGTTGATCACCCAGAAGAGGGTGCCATCTGGGGCGAAACCCAGGTCGGGGCCGAAGTTGAATTCCGCGTCGGGGTCGGTGATCGTGGCGACTGGAAGCCCGTTGACGTCGATCGCCCGGACCGCCGTTTCGGTTCCCATGTCGGTGAACCAGAGAGTGCCCAGGGGCGAGGCCGTGATGTAGGTCGGCAGGTGGGAGCCCGAAGGCGCTCCGGTCGGCTGGACCGGATACTCGGTGATGGTCGCGGCCCCGGCCGGAGCCGCGAGGACGAGCAGCGCCGCGATCACCACGCCCGCCAGCCAAACTCTCCGTCTCCCCGTCACGCCGAGAAGGGTAGCGGGACAAACAGGATCCGAATAGCCCAGAGGCAAAACCAACATGGGCGTCGGCGGATGTGGCCGCCGCCGACCGAGGTCGGCGGCGGGGCTCTCCCTGGCTAAGAAGGGGCGCTAGCCGGCGAAGCTGGCGACGGCTGCGGCGATCCGCTCGATTTCCGCCACCTCGATCGTGGGGAAGATCGGCAGCGAGCAGCTTTCGCCGCGCCAGGCGCTCGGCCGTCCGGCAGGCTGCCCTCGGCCATCGGCCGAGGTCCGCGTAGGCGGGCTGCAGGTGGATCGGGGTCGGGTAGTGGATCGCGTTCGAGACGCCTTGGGCGTCGAGGTGGTCGCGCAGCTCGTCGCGCGCGCTCGCTCCGCACGACGAACAGGTGGAAGACGTGATCGCCGTCGGCGCGCGGCCGGGGCGGGGGCGATGATCGGGGTGCCGCCGAGCGCCTCGCGGAGCGCGTCGCCGGCCTCGCGACGCCGCCTGTTGGCGTCGTCGAGCCGGCTGCAGCTTGACCCGCAGGATCGCGGCCTGCAGGGCGTCGAGCCGATCGGTCCGGGCCGGCATCTGGTGGTTGTGGCGGGTGCCCTCACCGTGCGAGCGCAGCAAGCGTCACGCGGTCGGCGAGCTCCTCGTCGTTGGTGACGATCGCGCCGCCGTCGCCCCAGGCGCCGAGGTTCTTGGTCGGGTAGAAGCTGAAGCAGCCGGCGTCGCCGATCGAGCCGGCGCGGCGGCCGCGGTAGCGGGCGCCGTGCGCCTGGCAGGCGTCCTCGACGACGAAGATGCCACGCGCGCCGGCAGAGCGCCAGGATCGGGTCCATGTCGACCGTGCGGCCGTAGAGGTGGACCGGGATCACGCAGCGGGTGCGCGGCGGTGATCGCCGCCTCGACGATCGCGGCGGTGATCAGCGCGGTCTCCTCGTCGACGTCGACCAGGCGCGGCGTGGCGCCGACGAGCGCTGACCGCCTCGGCGGTGGCGATGAAGCTGTTGGTCGGGACGATGACCTCGTCGCCGGGGCCGATCGCCGAGGCCGCGCAGCGCCAGCGTCAGCGCCGCGGTGCCGGAGGAGACGCCGACCGCGTGGTCGGCCTCGCACCAGTCGGCGAACTCGCGCTCGAAGCTCGTCGACCTCGTCGCCGAGGGTGAAGGCGCCGCTTGCCGGCTGACCCGGCGACGACGTCCAGGAGCTCCGCCAGCAGCTCCGGGTCGGCGTTGTCGAGACGGGTGAACGGCACGCGGCGCCTGGCCGCGCAGTGGCGCCTCGGTCGCGGTCCGGACTCGATCATGCTGGGCCCCCTCGGAGTCGTCGGGGATCGGCCGGCTGGAGCGACGAGTCGCCGGTTCAGGTCGACGAACACCGCGACCGCCTCCTTGCGGGAGCGGACGCCGAACTTGGTGAAGATCGAGGAGAGATGGCTCTTGATCGTGCTTTCGGCCAGGAACAGGGCCTCGGCGATCTGGGCGTTGGTCTTGCCCTCGCGGACCAGGTCGAGGACCTGGCGCTCACGATGGGAGAGGAGGGGCGTTCGACGCTTGCCCGCAGGTTGCGGGGGACCACGGACTGGCCGACGGCGACCGCGTTGATCGTCGTCGCCAGGGTCAGGTCCAGTTCGGGGGCGAAGACGAGGGCGTCGGCGCCGGCATCGAGCGCGCGGCGCACCCCGGTCCCGGTCGAGGGCGCGGAGATCGCCACCAGCGCCGGCTCTCGCACCTCGCGCCGCAGGCGGCGCAGGCTGGCGAGGTCGCGCGGGACGTCGATGTCGCAGAGGTAGGCGATGATCGTCGAGGCGTCGAGATCGAGCTCGACCGCTTCCTCGGGGGTGTTGACACGGGCGGACTGGCGCAGGCCGTGGTCGGCGAGCACGGCCGAGATGCGGCGGTGCGACTCGGCATCGCCGGCGATCACCACGACCGAGGCCAGTCGGCCGGCCCCGGTGCCGTTGATTTGCTCCACTGCTGATGCCTTCATACCGATCAAACGCTGGAAAACCCCTTTATCTTGCGTTTGGGTCGAGGCTGTCTCCCGCCGCAAGGATCGGCGCATGCAGGGCGTTTGTAGGGCAATGGCACTCGATACCACCCTGGCGCGGATCGATGACGTCGAGCTCGGCGAGGACGTCGTGATCCAGCCCTTCACCAATATCTACGGCTGCCGGATCGGCTCCAGCTCGCGGATCGGCACCTTCGTCGAGATCCAGCGCGGGGTCAAGATCGGCGCCGCCTGCAAGATCCAGAGCCACACCTTCATCTGCGAAGGGGTGCGGATCGAGGACGAGGCCTTCATCGGCCACGGCGTCACCTTCGTCAACGACAAGTTCCCGCGTGCGACCGATGACTCGGGCACCCTGCAGTCGGCGGCGGACTGGGAGATGCTGACGACTGTGATCGAGCGCGGGGCCTCCGTCGGCTCCGGCGCGACCATCCTCGGCGGCGTCCGGGTCGGCCGCGGCGCGATCGTCGGCGCCGGCGCGGTCGTGACCAAGGACGTCGGGGCGGGGGAGACCGTCTACGGCAACCCCGCCAGGCCTGCTCTCAGGCGATGATCGTCAGCGCGCCCGGCTCGGCGCGCAGCTCCAGCCGGGTCGACTCGCCGATGTAGTCGCCGTCGACCTGGACCGGGAACGGCCGTGCGGTGCCGTCGTCCTCGAGCGAGATCGACGTCACCGAGGCCTCGGTGACGTCGTCGAAGTGCTCGATCCGCCGGTGGCGGGCAGCCGGGCTTCGTCTCGCTGAAGAGTCGCGGGATCAGGGTCGGCATGTCGCGCTGGGTCGCCCGCTCGAGCACGCCGAGCGAGAGCGTGCCGTCGTCGATCGTGACGTCCCTCGCAGACCCGGATCGGACGGCTGGCGAAGTAGGTGAACGGGTCCGAGTTCTGGGCCAGGGCGGTGACGCCCTCGGCCGGCTCGCCGGCGTCGCTCTCGACCCGCAGCCGCACCGGGTTGCGCATGTAGTCGCGGTAGAAGCTCGAGATCGCGGCCCAGGTGTAGTAGTAGGGGCCGGCGCGTGACTTCAGCTTCGGGTGGGCGTCGACCCGCTTGACCACCGTGGCGTCGATGCCGACCCCGCAGGAGAAGACGAAGTGGCGCTCGTCGGCGAGGCCCAGGTCGATCCGCCGCGGCTGCCAGTCGTCGGCGAGCGAGAGCAGGTGCTCGGTCGCGTCGACGACGTCGTTGGGGATCCCGAGCGTGCGGCAGACGACGTTGGTCGAGCCGCCGGGCAGGACCGAGACCGGCACGTCGGTGCCGGCGAGCCCGTTGGCGACCTCGTTGAGGGTGCCGTCGCCGCCGAAGGCGACGACCACGTCATAGCCGTGATCCCTCACCTCGCGGCCGATCTCGGTGGCGTGGTTCTGCGCTTCGGTCGAGACGGTCTCGACCTCGAAGCGCCCCTGCAGCGCGTAGACGACCAGGTTCTTGAGCCGATCCGAGACGGTCGTCGCGTACGGGTTGACGATGATCAGCATCCGCTTCTTCGCGGCTTTGCGGGATTTCCTCGAACCGATCCGACTCACGCGGGCAGCGTATTGAGGTTCAGGTCGGGTAGGAGAGGACCATGGGCACAGCCGGATGGACGATCTCGATCATCGCGATTCTGATCGTCGGCTGGGTTGCTTTCCGCGAGTTCGGCCTCAGGCGCTAGCCGGTCGTCTCGTAGTGGAGCACCTCGCCGTCGGCGACTTCGCGCACCCGACCCTCGTTGACCAACAGGTCGGCGTGGCCGATCACCTCTGAGAGGGTGAGGTAGGCCTGGGTGACGGCGACGTTGCCCCAGATCGCCTGGGCGATCTCGTGGCCGGTGCGCGGCCGCTCCTCGATCAGGCCGAAGATCTTCTCTTTGCGCTGTTCGTGCTTGGCGATCCGCCGGTCGATCAGGTCGACGTGGTCGACGATCGGCTCGCCGTGGCCGCCGAGGACGAACTCCGCCGGCATCTCGCGCGTCTTCCTCAGCGACTCGATGTAGGTGACCAGCGCCTGGGTGCGCTGGTCGGAGCCGTCGAGCGGGCGCGAGATCAGCGGGTTCGAGGAGATGTGGGAGAGCAGGTGGTCGGCGGCGATCAGGATCTGCCGCTCGGGGTCCCAGAAGACCGTGTCGGAGGGGCTGTGGCCGGGTCGGGGGAAGGCCTGCAGGGTGCGCTCGCCGAAGGCGATCTCCTCACCGTCGGCGAGCGGCCTGGTGACCTCGAACTCCGAGCCCCAGCTGCGAAAGCTGCGCGAGACGCTCTGCAGCGCTTCCGCCGTTTCCGCCGGGATGCCGCTGCGAAGCATCAGCTCGACCGCGAATTGGTCCTCGGCGTCGGCGTCCTCGTCGAAGTTGGCGAAGCGCTCGGCGGCGACCCCGATCGCGGCGACCTCGGCGCCGGAGTGCTCGACCACGATCTCGACCAGTCCGAGGTGGTCGATGTGCTGATGGGTGACGATGACGAGCTCGATGTCGTCGATCGAGTGCCCGCGCTCACGCAGCAGCGTCTGCAGCTCGTCGAGTGCCTTGCCCGAGTTGGGGCCGGGGTCGATCAGGGTCAGCGGCTGGTCCTCGATCAGGTAGCAATTGACCCTGCCGACGGCGAACGGGGTGGGGATCGGGAGACAGTGGATCCCGGCCAGGGCGGCCTGCTCGAGCGCTTGCTCGGGGGTCAGGCTCACGCTCTGATCAATCCGAGGATCTCGTCCCGTTTGGATTCCATGTCCTCGCGGGAGACGAGCGACTCGAGGTTGAGCCGCAGCAGCGGCTCGGTGTTCGAGGGGCGGACGTTGAAGTGCCAGTCGGGGTAGTCGATCGAGACGCCGTCGAGCCTCGAGATCTCGGCCCCCTCGCCATAGCGGGCGAGGATCTCCTCGACCTTCGCCTCCTGGTCGGCGACCTCGGAGTTGATCTCACCGGAGATGAAGTAGCGCGAGCGGAAGTCGGCGATCAGCTCGGCCAGGCTGCGGCCGCCGGTCGAGAGCAGCTCGAGCATCAGCAGCGCCGGGATCGTGCCCGAGTCGGCGTTCCAGAAGTCGCGGAAGTAGTAGTGGCCGGAGACCTCGCCGCCGAAGACCGCCTGCTCCTCGCGCATCCGGGCCTTGAAGAAGGCGTGGCCGACCCGGGAGAGGCCGGAGCGGCCGCCCTCGGCGGCGACCAGGTCGGGCACGGCACGGCTCGAGCGCGGGTCGTAGAGGATCATCCCGCTGGGGTTCTTGGCCAGGGCGGCGCGGGCGAGCAGGGCGCAGACGAAGTCGCCGTCGCAGAACTCGCCGTTGGCGTCGATGAAGAAGCAGCGGTCGGCGTCGCCGTCCCAGGCGATCCCGAGGTCGGCCCCGGTGCCGCGCACCCGGTCTTCGATCAGCTTGCGGTTCTCCGGCAGCAGCGGGTTGGGCTCGTGGTCGGGGAACTCGCCGTCGGGCTCGAAGTACATCTCCTCCAACTCGAGGACGCCGAGCCCGCGCAGGATCGGCCCGACCATCGGGCCGCCCATCCCGTTGCCGCCGTCGACGACGACCTTCATCGGCCTGATCGCCGAGGGGTCGATGAAGGAGAGGGCGTGGCGGTGGAACTCGTCCCAGATGTCGACCTCCTCGACCGAGCCGCTGCCCGTCCCGTCCGCCGGCTCGAGCCGGTCGATCTCGGCCTGGACGTCGCCGATCCCGGCGTCGCCCGAGAGCGGCAGGGCGCCCTCGCGGACGAGCTTGATCCCGGTGTAGGCCTTGGGGTTGTGCGAGGCGGTGACCATCGCGCCGCCGTCGAGCTCGCGCGAGCCGACCAGGTGGTAGAGCATCTCGGTCGCGACCATGCCGGCGTCGAGCACGGTGACGCCTTCGGCGAGCAGGCCGTCGCGGACCGCGGCGGACATCGAGGGCGCCGTCAGCCGCATGTCGCGGCCGAGGCCGACCCGCAGCTCGGCGGGCGCCTTGCCGCGCAGGCGGCCGAGGACGCGGGCGAAGGCGCGGCCGATCGCCAGCGCCGTCGTCTCGTCCATTTCCGAGCCGTGCAGGCCGCGGATGTCATAGGCCTTGAAGATGCCCGCAGGGGAGAGGGGCCGCTCGCTCAAAAGGCCCCCTTCAGCGCCTCGTAGCTCTGCGCAAGCGTCTGCGGCATCACCTTGGTGTCGGCGATCACCGGCATGAAGTTGGTGTCGCCGCCCCAGCGCGGGACGACGTGGAGGTGGATGTGGTGCTCGACCCCGGCGCCCGCGACCCGGCCCTGGTTGAGCCCGACGTTGAAGCCGTGCGGCTCATAGACCTGCTCGAGCCGCGCCATCGAGAGCTGAGCCAGCCCCATCATCTCCGCCGTCGTCTCCGCCTCTATGTCCTGCAGCCGGGCGATGTGCTCGTAGGGGGTCACCATCAGGTGCCCGTTCGTGTACGGGTAGAGGTTGAGGATCACGAAGCTGCGCTCGCCGCGGTGGACGATCAGGTTCGCCTCGTCGTCCTCCTCCGCCTGCTTGGCGCAGAAGACGCACTCCTCCTCGATGTCCTTCGACGCGTCCTTCACGTACTTGAAGCGCTCCGGTGCCCAGATGCGGAAATTTGCCACGAGGGCCGCATCCTATGAGAGCGGGGCGGGCTCAGAGCCAGCGCCGGCGGCGGAAGTAGGTGACCATGCCGATCAGGATCATTGCCATCACGACGAGGACGACGAAGAATCCCTCCTCGTCGTGTTCGAACGGCACCCACGAGTTCATTCCCATGATGCTCGCGATCAGGGTCAGGGGCAGGATCACGACGCTGATCGAAGTGAGGACGCGGAGGATGTCGTTGAGCCGGTGCGAGATCACCGCCTCGTTGGTCTCGGCCAGCGCCTCGACCACCTCCTTGTAGTTCTCGAGCATGTCCCAGATCCGCTCGTGGGCGTCGACGATGTCGTCGAAGTAGATCTCGAGGTCGAGGTCGGGCGCCAGGTAGCGCTGCTTGACTTTCTCCAGGTCGCGCAGGACCGGCCGCTGCGGGCGGATCACTTTGCGGAAGTTGATGATCTCCTGCTTGGCGTTGGAGATGTCGCGGACGACCTCCTCCGAGCGACCCTCGAAGATGTCGTCCTCGAGCGCGTCGAGTTTGTTGCCGATCTTGCGCAGCATCGGGAAGCAGTAGTCGAAGCTGTCGTCGACCAGCCTGTAAAGGAGATAGCCGGAGCCGCGCGAGAAGAGCTCCTCGCGCATCTCCTCTTTCGCCCGGCAGCGCTCGAACAGGTACTCGACCGGCTGCAGCGGCTGGTTCGGGATCGTGACCAGGTAGCCCGGCCCGACGAAGAGGTCGAGCTCGCCGGTGCCGAGCCGGCCGGCGGCGGAGTCGAAGACGGGGAAGTGGAGGACGATGAAGAGGTAGTCGTCGTAGACGTCGATCTTCGGCCGCTGGTTGCGCGAGAGGACGTCCTCGAGATCGAGGGCGTGGAAGTCGAAGTTCTGCTCGAGCCAGGTCCGCTCGAGGGCGCCGGGGCGCTCGATGTTGACCCAGCGCAGGCCGGCGGCGTCGATCTGCTCGACGTCGGGCTGCTGCGGCTCAGCAGGCTGAGTCGCGTGGATCAGTTCGCCGCGCCGCCCGGAGAGACGGCGCAGCCTTGGCTTCGGAAGGTTCGGCATCGCTCGCGCCTGGCTGTGTCGTGGTCTCTTCGGGCATCGCCGCCTAGGTTAGACGGCCGGGCCCACCGAAACTGGGCGAAATCGCCCCTGGTAGGATCGTCTGCACATAAGCGCCACATCTAGAGGGGTGGAGGGACTGGCCCAGTGAAGCCCCGGCAACCACGCCGAACCGAGAGGTTCGGAGCAGGTGCCAACTCCAGCAGGTCGATCAGTACAGGGCCTGGAAGATGTGGGGAAACGTCCGATCGGACCTCTGCCCCACGGTAATGGCGGAGGTTTTTCTGTTTTGGAAAGGATTCGATCGGATGTCACTCGATAGCTTGAGGTGTAAGGAGTGCGGCACCGCCTACGAGCTCGACGTCGCGCGCTACTTCTGTGAAAACTGCTTCGGGCCGCTGGAGGTCTTCTACGACCACTCCGGCCTCGACCCGGCGGAGGCGAAACGGCGGATCCAGGCCGGCTCGCAGGGGATCTGGCGCTACGCCGACTTCCTCCCCTTCGAGGGCCGCCCGGGTGACCCGCTGGAGCCGGGGCTGACGCCGCTGCTGCGCGCCGACCGCCTCGCCGAGCGGCTCGGCACCGAGGCCGAGCTCTGGATCAAGAACGACGCTGCCAACCCGACCCACTCGTTCAAGGACCGGGTCGTCGCCGTCGCCGTCGCCAAGGCCCAGGAGCTCGGCTACACGACCGTCGCCTGCGCCTCGACCGGCAACCTGGCCAACGCGGTCGCCGCCCATGCCGCCGCCGCCGGCCTCGAGTCCTACGTCTTCGTCCCCGCCAACCTCGAGGAGCAGAAGCTGCTCGCGACCGGCGTCTACGGCACCAACCTGGTCGGCGTGCGCGGCAACTACGACGACGTCAACCGGCTCTGCACGCAGATCGCCGAAACCAAACCGTGGGCGTTCGTCAACGTCAACCTGCGCCCCTACTACGCCGAGGGCTCGAAGACGCTCGCCTACGAGACGGTCGAGCAGCTCGGCTGGGAGCTGCCCGATCGCGTCGTCTGCCCGATCGCCTCGGGCTCGCTCTTCACCAAGCTCGGCCGCGGCTTCCAGGAGTGGCTCGACATCGGCCTGGTCAGCGGCACCCAGCCGGTCTTCAACGGCGCCCAGGCGCAGGGCTGCAGCCCGGTGGCGACGGCCTTCGCCGAAGGCACCGACGTCTGCAAGCCGCAGAAGCCCGACACGATCGCCAAGAGCCTCGCGATCGGCGACCCGGCCGACGGCCCGTACGCGGTCGAGCACGCGCGTCGCACCAACGGCAGCATCGACTCGGTCGACGACGACGAGATCCGCGACGCGATCCGGTTGCTCGCCGAGACGACCGGGATCTTCACCGAGACGGCGGGCGGGGTCACGGTCGGCGTCCTGCGCAAGCTCGCCGAACGCGGTGAGCTCGGCGCCGGCGAGCGGGTCGTCGTCTACCTGACCGGCGAGGGCCTGAAGACGCTCGACGCGACCCGCGATAGTTTCCGCATGCACGAGATCGAGCCCGATCTCGACAGTTTCGAGTCCGAGTTCGAGCAGCAGGAGGTCGCCGTCCGATGAGCGTCACCGTGAAGATTCCGACCCAGCTCCGCGCCGCCACCGGTGGCGAGGGCGAGGTCGAGGTTTCCGGCGCGACCGTCGGCGAGGTCCTCGATGCGGTCTTCGATGCCTACGGCGACCTGCGCGAGCGGATCACCCAGGACGGCGACCTGCGCCGTTTCGTCAACGTCTACGTCGACGGCGAGGACATCCGCTTTCAGCAGGGCCTCGACACGGAGATCAGCGAGGGCGACGAGGTCACGATCCTCCCCGCAGTAGCCGGCGGCTGAGGGGCTGTGGCGCGGCGCATTTCGGCGTCCTCGGTCGGCCGCCCGCGGGTCACGCACCAGTGTGCGATCCCCGCGGTGTCCTCCCTGCGTCCTTGAACTGCTTGGCCACAGCCCATCAGGGCGTGACCGTTGAATAGGCCGCCCGTCGTCATTCTCTGCGGGGGTCGGGGGACGCGGTTGCGGGAGCGGACCGAGACGGTGCCGAAGGCGCTGGTCGAGATCGGCGGCATGCCGATCCTCTGGCACGTGATCGGGATCTACGCGGCGCACGGCTTCGAGCGCTTCGTCCTCGCCACCGGCTACCTGGGGGAGATGGTCGAGCGCTTTGCCCGCGGGCAGGCTTGGCCCGATGCGATCGACGTCGAGTGCGTCGAGACGGGCGCCGACACGCCGACCGGCGGCCGCATCGCCCGCCTCGAGGAACGCCTCGGCGGTGAGACCTTCTGCGCGACCTACGCCGACGGCGTCGCCGACATCGACCTCGGCCGGGAGTTGGAGTTCCACCGCGATCACGGCGGCGCGGCAACCGTGGCGGTCGTCCGGCCCCGCCTCCAGTGGGGGGTCGCGGACCTCGATGGAGACCGGGTCACCGGGTTCGTCGAGAAGCCGCGCAGCGAGCACTGGATCAACGGCGGCTTCTTCTGCTTCGAGCCGAGTGTGTTCGAGTGCCTCGACGAGTCGAGCGTGCTCGAGCGGGAGCCGCTCTCGACGCTTGCCTCGAGCGGTGACCTGCGCGGCTTCCGCCACGAGGGCTTCTGGGACTGCATGGACACGTACAAGGACGCGGTCCAGCTCGACGACCTGGTCCGGGCCGGCGATGCGCCCTGGCCGATCGAATCCGATCAAGTTGACCATGCATCGCCTGGTGAACTTGATGCGATTTCAGGTGAGCCGGCTTGAAGCGCTCGCTGGTCACCGGCGGCCACGGCTTCATCGCCTCCCACCTGGCGCGGGCGCTGCTCGAGCGCGGCGACACGGTGACGACGCTCGACCTGGCGCCGAGATGGCGCTCCGGCCTGGCCCTGCAGCGGATCGAGGCCGAGGTCGAGCAGGTCGAGGCCGACGTTCGCGACGCGGAGGCCGTCACCGCGACGCTCTCGGCGGGCGAGTTCGACGCGGTCTTCCACCTCGCCGCGCAGACCCTGGTCGGCCCGGCGATGGACGACCCGGCGGCGACCTTCGAGGCCAACGTGCGCGGCACCTGGACCCTGCTCGAGGCCTGTCGTCGCGCCGACGTGCCGGCGGTCGTCGTCGCCTCCTCCGACAAGGCCTACGGGCCGCACGAGCAGCTGCCCTATCGCGAGGACCTGCAGCTGCGGCCGGCCTCGCCGTATGAGGCCAGCAAGGCGGCGGCCGACGCGATCGCGCTCAGCTACCGGCCCGCCTTCGGCCTGCCGGTCGCCGTCACCCGTTTCGCCAACGTCTACGGCGGCGGCGACCTCAACTTCTCGCGCCTGATTCCAGAGGCGATCGTCGCCGTGCTTGAGGGCCGCCGGCCGGTGATCCGCTCCGACGGCAGCCCCGAGCGCGACTTCCTCTACGTCGACGACGCCGTCGCCGCCTATCTCGCGGTCGAGCACGCCGTCGGCGCCGGCGGGCCTGGGGCGGGGGAGGCCTACAACGCCGGCGGCGAGCGTCCCCACTCGGTCGGGAGGTACTGGAGGCGATCGGCGCCGTCAGCGACCGCGAGGTCGAGCCCGAATACCTCGGCAGCGGCAGCCCGGCGGGTGAGATCGACCGTCAGTTCGTCGATTCCTCGAAGCTGCGGGCGGCCACCGGCTGGGCGCCCGGGGTCGAGCTCCGCGACGGCCTCCGCCGTACGCTGGAGTGGTACCGCGACAACCCGGAAGCGAGGAGCTGAAGATGTGCGGACGCTTCACGGTCACGACCAAGGACACGAAGAAAATCGCCGACCGCTTCCAGGTCGAGCTCGAGAAGGCGCTGGAGCGAAACGCCGCGGGGGAGGCGCCGCCGCCTTCGAAGGAGCGGGCGAAGAAGGTCGCGCAGGGCCTCGAGCGCTTCAACGTGGCGCCGACCCAGGAGATCCTCACCGTGCACTCCTCGCCCGACCCCGACGAGGCCGCTCACGGAGAGCGTGAGGCGCGCCTGATGCGCTGGGGCCTGGTCCCGCGCTGGGCCAAGGACCTCAAGGTCGGCTACCGGATGATCAACGCCAAAGCGGAGAACCTGACCTCGAGCCGGGCCTACTCGCCGCTGGTCGGCAAGTTCCGCCACCGCTGCCTGATCGTCGCCGACGGCTTTTACGAGTGGATGAAGGCCGAGGACCCCAAGCAGCCGCGCCAGCCCTGGCGCTTCACGGTCGACGGCGGCGAGCCCTTCGCCTTCGCCGGCCTCTGCACGCGCAAGGAGTGGGAGGACGGCGAGGACCGCGGCTTCGACGACGGCTGGCTCTACACCTGCACGATCGTCACCACCAGGCCCAACGACGTGGTCGCCAAAGTGCACGACCGGATGCCGGTGATCCTCGGCAGCCCGGAGGCCGAGGCGGCCTGGCTGCGGCCGGACCTGGGGGCCGAGGACGCGGTCGAGATGTGCGTGCCGCTCGCCGCCAACCGGATGGACGGCGCCCCGGCCAACCCGAAGCTGAACAAGGTCGGCAAAGGAACGGAGGAAGGGCCGGAGCTGCTGATCGCCCCCTAGGCGGCGATCCGGGTTCCTATTCTTCTTCCTCTTCTTCGGCGATCGGTTCGCCCTGGCTCGCCATCGCTCCGCCGGTCGTCGCGGTCGCGGTCCCGGCACTCGTCGTCAGGTTGCAGGAGATCTTGATCGCCGGCGGCTTGCTCGTTTTCCAGATCACGTAGAAGGGCAGTTCGAGGTCCTGCTTCGGCTGGCCAGGGGGGAGGAACCAGAGCAGGCGCTCGTCGCCTTCCTTGTAAGTCGGCCATTCCAGCTTGACTCCGGGCTCGGTGGCGAATGGCCGTTCGAGGTCTTCGACTTCGACGCTGGCCAGGCTGTTGTCGTGCGAGGCGAATTCGAGCAGGATCACTTCCGGCACAGGTTGTTCGGCAAGCTCTTCGCTCGAACGTGGGTATGTCGCGCGGGATCCGGTGGTCGGGGCGGCTTCGGCGCCGGGTGCGCGCAACGAGCACCGGATTCGGCCGCCGCCGACCGGCGAGCCTGCGTCGATGTGCAGCAGCGCCGCGCTGCGGAACAGGGAGTAGCCGGCGATGTTGGTGCCGGTGGTGCGCAGGCCGACGTTGGTCAGCTGCATCTCGCCCGGGCCGCCGGGGACGGCGACCGCTTTCGAGTCGGGCAGCCCCTTCAGCTGCACCCATTCGAGCCGGGCGCTGGGCCCGGTCAGGTTTTCGTTCGCGAGAGCCGCCGCGGCCAGCGTCGCGACCAGGCCGACGATGACGACGATCACCGCTCCGCGCGGGGGGCGGTCGCCCGGCTGCCTCTCCTTCTTCGTTTGGCGCTCGGCCACGGCGGGCACAGTACCGGCCACGCCCCGAATGGTTCTTGACTAATCTAGTAAGGAATAATGTCCGTCAACGAGTGGGATCTGATCTGGCGCCTGGCGCTGGCCCTCGCGCTTTCCTCCGCGATCGGGCTCGAGCGCGAGATGCGCCAGAAAAGCGCCGGCCTGCGCACCTACACGCTGGTCGGCCTGGGGTCGGCCCTCTTCATGCTGATCAGCAAGTACGGCTTCTTCGACGTGATCGGCAGGGACGTGATCCTCGACCCTTCGCGCGTCGCCGCCCAGATCGTCTCCGGGATCGGCTTCATCGGCGCCGGCCTGATCTTCGTCCGCCGCGACTCGGTCCGCGGCCTGACGACGGCGGCCGGCGTCTGGCTGACCGCCGCGGTCGGCGCCGCCTGCGGCGCCTCGCTGCCGGTCCTGGCGATCGCGACGACCGTCGCCTATTTCGCCGTCGTCTTCGGCCTCGCCCCGCTGGCGCGGCGGCTGCCGGCCTCGCCGTACGCGCCCTCGGCGCTGCGCGTCGTCTATGAGGACGGCCGCGGCATCCTGCGCCGGGTGCTGGCCGCCTGCACGGCGCGGGACTTCAAGATCGCCGACCTCACCGTCGACCGCGCGGACGGGGTCGCCGAGGGCCATGCCGGGGCCGTCGCCGTCTCGCTCGAGATCCACGGCAGCGCCGCCGTCGCGCCGCTCGCCGGCGAGCTGGGGGAGATCGACGGAGTGCTCAGCGTCGCCGCCGGAGACGTCAACGAGATGTTCGACTAGCGTGATCGGCATGGCTCTGCGCAATGTGACGATCCACGGCCGTACGGTGACCTTCACGGAAGCCGGCTCGGGCCCCGTCCTGCTCCTGATCCACGGCATGGCCGGCAACTCCGACCACTGGGAGCCGGTTCGCGAGATGCTCGGCCGCGAACACACCGTGATCGCCGTCGACCTGCCCGGCCACGGCGGCTCCGAGCCCGGTGGGGGGGACTACTCACTCGGCTCGCTGGCCTCCGGCCTGCGCGACCTCCTGCTGGCGCTCGGCCACGAGCGCGCGACCCTGGTCGGCCACTCGCTGGGCGGCGGCATCGCGATGCAGTTCACCTACCAGTTCCCGGAGATGGTCGAGCGCCTCGTGCTCGTCTCCAGCGGCGGCCTCGGCTCGGAGGTCAGCTTCGTCCTGCGCGCCGCCTCGCTGCCGGGCGCCGACCTCTTCATCGGTGCCACCGCCGGCGTCGGTGGCGCGGCGGGCTCCGTCGTCGGCCGCGGGCTCGGGCTGCTCGGGCTGCGGCCCAACCCCGATCTCGCCGAGGTCGCGCGCGGCTACGCCTCGCTGAGCGACAGCGAGCGCCGCGCGGCCTTCCTCGCCACGGTGCGGGCGGTGGTCGGGACCGAGGGCCAGCGGGTCGCCGCCGAGGACCGTCTCTACCTGGCCGGCGGCGTGCCGCTGCTGATCGTCTGGGGCGAGGAGGACTCGATCATCCCGGTCAGCCACGGCCGCGAGGCGCACGCGGCGCTGGCGAACAGCAGCCTGGTCGTCTTCGAGGATGTCGGCCACCTGCCGCAGGTCGAGGCGCCAGGCCGCTTCGTGATTGCCCTGCAGCGCTTCCTCGCCGAGACCGAGGCCGCCGAGTTCGACTCCGAGCAGTGGCGGGCCCGCTTCCGCGCCTGACCCGACTCGGGGCCCGACAGAGCTACGTTCGGCCGCCTCTCGCATCCTCCGAAACTCATCCTTCGGCGGTGCAAGTAAGACCCGTCGGCGGCGTTGACTCGGTGGATGAGGAAACTGTGGCGGACGCTACCCCCGGTGTCAGTGCTGCTTGTCGCGATCGCGATCGGCATCGCATCGCCGACCGCCGGAACCGCGGCGAGCCCCGATCCGTGCACGCCCCCGGTGACCAACAAGGTCGCCTGCGAGAACACCAAAGAAGGGCTGGAACCCGACCAATGGCAGATCGACGGCATCGGTGACCCGTCGATCCAGGGCTACGCCACGGAAATGAGCGTCAACCTCGGGCAGACGATCAACTTCAAGATCAAGACGCCGGCGGCGAAATACCACATCGACATCCTTCGCCTCGGCTATTACAAAGGCGACGGGGCGCGGATGATCGAACCGGACATCCAGCCCTCGGCGAAACTGCCGCAAAAACAGCCTGAATGCGAAACGCAGGAATCGACCGGGCTGGTCGACTGCGGCAACTGGAGCGTCTCCGCCTCGTGGAAAGTCCCGACGACCGCGGTCTCCGGGCTCTACATCGCCCACCTGGTACGCGACGACACCGGCGGCGAGAGCCAGATCATGTTTGTCGTCCGCGACGATGCCAGCCACTCCGACGTCGTCGTCAAGACCTCGGATTCGACCTGGCAGGCCTACAACCAGTACGGGGGCGGCAACAGCCTCTACAACTGCGACATCGTCTGCCCGAAAGCTAAAACGGAACCGGAAGGCTATAAGGCCGCCTATGCCGTCTCCTACAACCGCCCCTTCGACGGGACGATCCCCGGCGACAACGGATTCTCGGACCCCTTCTACGCCGAATACCAGCTGATCCGCTTCCTCGAGAAGAACGGCTACGACCTCAGCTACGTCTCTCAGCACGACCTCGACTCGCAGCCGGCGCTGCTGAAAAACCACAAGGTCTTCATCTCCAGCGGCCACGACGAGTACTGGTCGGCGGGGGAGCGGAAAAGCGTCGAAGAAGCCCGTGACGCCGGCACAAGTCTGGCGTTCTTCAGCGGCAACGAGCTGTTCTGGAAGACGCGCTGGGAAAGCTCGGGCGGGACTCCGTACCGAACCCTGCTCTCCTACAAGGACACCCATTTCCCGTCGCCCGTCGACCCGGCGGCGCCCTCGGTGACGACGCCGACCTGGCGCGACCCGCGCTTCAGCCCGCCGGGGGACGCCGGACAGCCCGAGAACTCGCTCACCGGCCAGATCTTCCTCGTCAACAGCGGCACCTCGGAAATCAAAGTCCCGAGCAAATTCAGCAGCCTGCGCTTCTGGCGGAACACGAAAGTCTCGACCCTGAAATCCGGCCAGAGCCTGACTCTGGCTCCGGGGACGGGGACCCTCGGTTACGAGTGGGACGTCGACCTCGACAACGGCTACCGGCCGGCGGGGCGCTTCTCGCTCTCCTCGACCACGGTCAGCAACGTGCAGACCTTCAAGGACTACGGCACCGCGGTGACCGAATCGGTGCCCGCCACGCACAGCCTCTCTCTATACAAGGCACCGAGCGGGGCGCTGGTCTTCGGCGCCGGCACGGTCCAGTGGTCGTGGGGCCTCGACACCACGGATGCCTGGCACAACAGCGGCCCGGATGGGACCGAACCGGACCCGACGATGCAGCAGGCGACGGTCAACCTCCTTACCGACATGGGAGCCAACGCGGCGACGCTGCAGTCGAATCTGATCGCGACCGCGGCTTCGACCGACAAAACGGCGCCGAGCGCGACGATCCAGACGCCGAGCAACGGCGCCTCGCTCAAAGACGGCGAAACGGTGACGATCTCAGGCACGGCATCCGACTCGGGTGGCGGCATCGTCTCCGCGGTGGAAGTCACCACCGACGGCGGTACCACCTGGCACCCCGCCACCGGAAACGAATCGTGGACCTACCAGTGGACCGTCAACAACAGCCCGTCGGCGACGATCAGGGCCCGCGCCGTCGATGACTCGGGGAACATCGGCGCGCCCAGCACGGCGGCCACGGTCTCGGTCTCCTGTCCCTGCTCGATCTTCGGCGAAAGGCCTCCGGAAGTCGCCGACTCGAGCGACCCCACACCGGTTGAGCTCGGCGTCAAGTTCCGCAGCGAAAGCGCCGGAACGATCACCGGCATCCGCTTCTACAAGTCGGCGGCCAACACCGGCACCCATGTCGGCAGCCTCTGGACCTCGACCGGGACGCTCCTTGCCCAGGCCACCTTCAGCAGCGAGAGCGCCTCGGGCTGGCAGCAGGTGAAATTCGCCAGCCCGGTCGCGATCCAGGCCAACACCACCTACGTCGCCAGCTATTTCGCGCCTCACGGTCACTACGCGATGACGGAATGGGCGCTGGAACATCCCCCGGCGACGACCGCCGACCTCCTCGACAGCCCACCGCTGCACGTCGTTCCGGACGCCGAAAGCGCC
Source organism: uncultured Solirubrobacterales bacterium (assembly GCA_963836415.1). Classification (GTDB taxonomy): domain Bacteria; phylum Actinomycetota; class Thermoleophilia; order Solirubrobacterales; family 70-9; genus VRUE01. Next base: position 337,502 of record CAWIJE010000002.1, on the reverse strand, counting down.
AACGGCCTCTTCTCCTACTCTCAGGAAGGCGGCTTCCCGACCGAATCCTTCGCCGCCTCCAACTACTGGGTCGACGTGACGTTCGCGCCGTCCGTCCCCGCTCAGAAACCAGGGGCGCCGACCGCGGTGAGCGCGACCGCGGGCGCCGGCCAGGCCACCGTCAACTGGAACGCCCCCGCCAACGACGGCGGCGCCGCGATCACCTCCTACAAAGTCACCCCCTACATCGGCGCCAACGCCCAGACCCCGGTCACGGTCTCTGCCCCGGCCAGCTCGAAAACGATCAGCGGCCTGAGCGCCGGCACCGCCTACACCTTCACCGTCGCCGCCACCAACTCGGTCGGGACCGGGGCGGACTCCAGCCCGTCGAACTCGGTCACCCCGACCCAGCTGAACGCCCCCGGCGCGCCGACGGGTGTCAGCGCCAGCGCCGGCGTCGGCCAGGCCACGGTCAACTGGAGCGCCCCCGCCAACGACGGCGGCGCCGCGATCGCCTCCTACCGGATCACCCCCTTCATCGGCGCCACGGCGCAGACCCCGGTCACGGTCTCAGCCCCGGCCAGCTCGAAAGTGATCAGCGGCCTCACCAACGGCACCACCTACACCTTCACCGTCGCCGCCACCAACTCGGTCGGGACCGGGGCGGACTCGAGCGCCTCGAACCCGGTGACACCGAGCGCGGCCAACCTGCCCGGCGCGCCGACCGGCCTCAGCGCCGCCGCCAAGAGCTCCGGCGCCCAGCTCAGCTGGACCGCTCCCGCCAGCAGCGGCTCGAGCCCGATCAGCGGCTACCGCGTCACCCCCTACGTCGGCGCCAACGCCCAGACCGCGACGACGCTCGCCTCGACCGCGACCACGGGCAGCGTCAGCGGCCTGACCAACGGCACCACCTACACCTTCACCGTGGCGGCGATCACCGCCGCCGGCACCGGCGCCGACTCCTCGCCCTCGGGCGAAGTCACGCCGAGCGCGATGATCTTCGACCTCGCCACCCCCGCGACCGTCGACTCCGGCGACGGCGCCTCGGTCACCCTCGGGGTCAAGTTCCGCAGCGACACCGCCGGCTCGATCACCGGCATCCGCTTCTACAAGGCCGCCACCAACACCGGCGCCCACGTGGTCAGCCTCTGGAGCTCGACCGGGACGCTCCTGGCCCAGGCCACCTCCTCCGGCGAGAGCGCCTCGGGCTGGCAGCAGGTGAAATTCGCCAACCCGGTGGCGATCCTGGCCAACACCACCTACGTCGCCTCCTACCTGGCGCCCAACGGCCACTACTCGGTCAACGGCCCGACCCTCTCGACCGCGGTCGACAACCCGCCGCTGCACGCGCTCGCAGACGGCGCGACCGGCGGCAACGGGGTCTATCTCTACGGCTCGAGCACCGGCTTCCCGGCGAGCAGCTATCAGGCCTCCAACTACTGGGTCGACGTGACCTTCGCCCAGAACCTCGCCGCCCAGGCCCCCGGCGCTCCGACCGCGGTCAGCGCCAGCGCCGGCCTCGGCCAGGCGACGGTCAACTGGACCGCACCCGCCAACAACGGCGGCGCCTCGATCACCTCCTACAAAGTCACCCCCTACATCGGCGCCAACGCCCAGACCCCGGTCACGGTCTCAGCTCCGGCCAGCTCCAAAGTGATCACCGGCCTGACTCCTGGCACCGCCTACACCTTCACCGTCGCCGCGACCAACTCGGTCGGCACCGGCGCCGACTCCAGCCCGTCGAACTCGGTCACCCCGACCCAGCTGAACGCCCCCGGCGCCCCGACCGGCGTCAACGCGACCGCCGGCCTCGGCCAGGCGACGGTCAACTGGAACGCCCCGGCAAGTGACGGCGGCGCGCCGATCGCCTCCTACCGGATCACCCCCTACATCGGCGCCACCGCCCAGACTCCGGTCACGGTCTCAGCGCCCGCCAGCTCCAAAGTGATCACGGGGTTGACCGCGGCACCGCCTACACCTTCACCGTCGCCGCCACCAACTCGGTCGGAACAGGCCCAGACTCCTCGGCATCCAACTCGGTCACGCCGACCCAGCTGAGCGCCCCCGGCGCGCCGAGCGGAGTCAGCGCCAGCGCCGGGCTGGAATCGGCCACCGTCAACTGGAACGCCCCCGCCAACGACGGCGGCGCCGCGATCACCTCCTACAAAGTCACCCCCTACATCGGCGCCACCGCCCAGACCCCGGTCACGGTCTCAGCCCCGGCCGGCTCGAAAACGATCAGCGGCCTGAGCGCCGGCACCGCCTACACCTTCACCGTCGCCGCCACCAACTCGGTCGGAACAGGCCCGGATTCCTCGGCCTCCAACTCGGTCACCCCGACCCAGCTGAACGCCCCCGGCGCGCCGACGGGTGTCAGCGCCAGCGCCGGCGTCGGCCAGGCCACGGTCAACTGGAGCGCCCCCGCCAACGACGGCGGCGCCGCGATCGCCTCCTACCGGATCACCCCCTTCATCGGCGCCACGGCGCAGACCCCGGTCACGGTCTCAGCCCCGGCCAGCTCGAAAGTGATCAGCGGCCTCACCAACGGCACCACCTACACCTTCACCGTCGCCGCCACCAACTCGGTCGGGACCGGGGCGGACTCGAGCGCCTCGAACCCGGTGACACCGAGCGCGGCCAACCTGCCCGGCGCGCCGACCGGCGTCAGCGCCGCCGCCAAGAGCTCCGGCGCCCAGCTCAGCTGGACCGCTCCCGCCAGCAGCGGCTCGAGCCCGATCAGCGGCTACCGCGTCACCCCCTACGTCGGCGCCAACGCCCAGACCGCGACGACGCTCGCCTCGACCGCGACCACGGGCAGCGTCAGCGGCCTGACCAACGGCACCACCTACACCTTCACCGTGGCGGCGATCAACGCCGCCGGCACCGGCGCCGACTCCTCGCCCTCGGGCGAAGTCACGCCGAGCGCGATGATCTTCGACCTCGCCACCCCCGCGACCGTCGACTCCGGCGACGGCGCCTCGGTCACCCTCGGGGTCAAGTTCCGCAGCGACACCGCCGGCTCGATCACCGGCATCCGCTTCTACAAGGCCGCCACCAACACCGGCGCCCACGTGGTCAGCCTCTGGAGCTCGACCGGGACGCTCCTGGCCCAGGCCACCTCCTCCGGCGAGAGCGCCTCGGGCTGGCAGCAGGTGAAATTCGCCAACCCGGTGGCGATCCTGGCCAACACCACCTACGTCGCCTCCTACCTGGCGCCCAACGGCCACTACTCGGTCAACGGCCCGACCCTCTCGACCGCGGTCGACAACCCGCCGCTGCACGCGCTCGCAGACGGCGCGACCGGCGGCAACGGGGTCTATCTCTACGGCTCGAGCACCGGCTTCCCGGCGAGCAGCTATCAGGCCTCCAACTACTGGGTCGACGTGACCTTCGCCCAGAACCTCGCCGCCCAGGCCCCCGGCGCTCCGACCGCGGTCAGCGCCAGCGCCGGCCTCGGCCAGGCGACGGTCAACTGGACCGCACCCGCCAACAACGGCGGCGCCTCGATCACCTCCTACAAAGTCACCCCCTACATCGGCGCCAACGCCCAGACCCCGGTCACGGTCTCAGCTCCGGCCAGCTCCAAAGTGATCACCGGCCTGACTCCTGGCACCGCCTACACCTTCACCGTCGCCGCGACCAACTCGGTCGGCACCGGCGCCGACTCCAGCCCGTCGAACTCGGTCACCCCGACCCAGCTGAACGCCCCCGGCGCCCCGACCGGCGTCAACGCGACCGCCGGCCTCGGCCAGGCGACGGTCAACTGGAACGCCCCGGCAAGTGACGGCGGCGCGCCGATCGCCTCCTACCGGATCACCCCCTACATCGGCGCCACCGCCCAGACTCCGGTCACGGTCTCAGCGCCCGCCAGCTCCAAAGTGATCACGGGGTTGACCGCAGGCACCGCCTACACCTTCACCGTCGCCGCCACCAACTCGGTCGGAACCGGCCCAGACTCCTCGGCATCCAACTCGGTCACGCCGACCCAGCTGAGCGCCCCCGGCGCGCCGAGCGGAGTCAGCGCCAGCGCCGGGCTGGAATCGGCCACCGTCAACTGGAACGCCCCCGCCAACGACGGCGGCGCCGCGATCACCTCCTACAAAGTCACCCCCTACATCGGCGCCACCGCCCAGACCCCGGTCACGGTCTCAGCCCCGGCCGGCTCGAAAACGATCAGCGGCCTGAGCGCCGGCACCGCCTACACCTTCACCGTCGCCGCCACCAACTCGGTCGGAACAGGCCCGGATTCCTCGGCCTCCAACTCGGTCACCCCGACCCAGGTGAACGCCCCCGGCGCCCCGACGGGTGTCAGCGCCAGCGCCGGCGTCGGCCAGGCCACGGTCAACTGGAATGCCCCGGCAAGTGACGGCGGCGCTCCGATCGCCTCCTACCGGATCACCCCCTTCATCGGCGCCACGGCGCAGACCCCGGTCACGGTCTCAGCCCCGGCCGGCTCGAAAGTGATCAGCGGCCTGACCAACGGCACCACCTACACCTTCACCGTCGCCGCCACCAACTCGGTCGGGACCGGGGCGGACTCGAGCGCCTCGAACTCGGTGACGCCCGTCTCCGCGAGCCTGCCCGGCAGCCCGACGGGGGTCGGCGCCGCGGCCCGCAACCAGAGCGCGATCGTGGGCTGGACGGCGCCGGCGAACAACGGCGGCAGCGCGATCACCGCGTACAAATTGACCCCCTACATCGGCGCCTCGGCACAGACGCCGGTCAACGTCGCGGCGCCGGCGACGTCGGCCACCGTCAGCGGCCTCACCAACGGCGTTGCCTACAGCTTCACCGTTGCGGCGATCACCGTCGCCGGCACCGGCCCCGACTCGGCGGCCTCCACGGCCGCGGTCCCGCGCCTGACCCTCTTCGAGCAAGCGACCCCGGCGACGATCGACGTCGCCGACAGCAACTCGGTCATGCTCGGCGTCAAATTCCGCAGCGACACCGCCGGCACGATCCGGGGCATCCGCTTCTACAAGGCCGCCGCCAACACCGGCACCCACGTGGTCAGCCTCTGGAGCAACACGGGCACCCTCCTCGCTCAGGCCACCTCCAGCGGCGAGAGCGCCTCGGGTTGGCAGGAGGTCGCCTTCTCGAGCCCGGTGGCGATCCAGGCCAACACCACCTACGTCGCCGCCTACCTGGCGCCCAACGGCCACTACTCGGCCAGCGGCGGGGCATTCGCCAGCCCGACCGACAGCCCGCCGCTGCATGCGATTGCCGACTCGGCCAGCGGCAACGGCGTCTACTCCTACAGCTCGACCACCGCCTTCCCCGGCAACTCCTTCAACGCGACGAACTACTGGGTCGATGTCCTCTTCACGCCCTGATTCGGGCCGGCCCGCCGCGCGCGGGCCGCTGCCCAAGGCCGTCGGCCTGGCTCTCGCGCTCGCGCTTGCCTCGTTCCTGCTCGGCTGCGGCGGCTCGGGCTCGTCCGGGTCCTCGGCGGAAATCGTCCCCTCCAACGATCCGATCAGCTCGAGCTCGACCACGTCCGGCGGCCCGAAGCTGACCTGGCCCGGGCCCAACTCGACCTCCGAACCGGCGGCCGGCAAGGGCAGCGAGGCCGGCCCGTCGCCCGTGTCCGCAAAACCCTGCGCCCTGGTCAGCAAGAGCGAAGCAGCCGCGATCATGGGTGAAGAAGTCGGCGTCACCGAAGGAAGGCTGGGGCCGACCTGCATATTCGCCTCCGAGGACGCCAAGGAACAGGTCACGCTCGTGGTCGAGCCGGTCAGCCTCGCCAGCGTGCGCGGCAGCGCCAAGGGCGCCTCGCCGGTCGACGTCGGCGCCCGGACCGGTTGGTGCCTGCGTCACGGCGCGACCTCGGTCGCCGTGCCGCTCTCCGGTGGGCAGGTCCTCAGCGTCACCGGACCATGCTCGACCGCCTCGCAGTTCGCCGAGGCCGCGCTCGGCCGGCTCGAGTAGTCCGCCGCCGAGTTGCCTCAAGCGCCTGCGCGCATCAGAGGAAGTCGACTCGCGTCGGCGATTCAAACAATGCCTTCAGGTGCCGATACGCCCTCATGCGTGGTTCGCTCATCCCGACCGTGCTGGTGCTCCTCGCCATTGCCCTCGGCGGCTGCGGGGGCGGCGGCGAAGCGACGACCGGGCTCTCCAAGGATCAGATGCTGGACACGATCGAAGCGAACTTTCCCCAGGTCGTGGAGCTCGCCTGCCGAGCGTGGAGCGGGAACTTGGAAGAAATCGTCAGGACGAACTTCATCGCCAGATTCGGAAGGAACATGCCGACTCGTCCTCCGGGCTACCTGACCAACGAAGAAATCTTCGACGGCATAAAGGCTCGCTGCTAGATCGGCATTGGCTCCGGAACCTGAAACTCCGAGACGCGCCCGACAGGATTCGAACCTGTGACCTCTTCCTCCGGAGGGAAGCGCTCTATCCAGCTGAGCTACGGGCGCCGAGGGGCCAGTCTAGCTTCGCGTAGGCTCGCGGCCGATGGATCTCTCGGTTGCATTCATGGGCACCGGCGGCGCCGTGCCCTCGGCCCGGCGCTCGACCGCCAGCGTCCTGGTCACCCGCGGCGGCGAACGGCTGCTGTTCGATTGCGGCGAGGGGACCCAGCGACAGCTGCAGAAGTCGCTCGGCCTGGTCCAGGTCGACGCGATCTACCTGACCCATTTCCACGCCGACCACTTCCTCGGCCTGCCGGGCCTGCTCAAAACCTATGACCTGACCGATCGCGACCGGCCGCTCACCGTCTACGGGCCGCGCGGGCTGGTCGACCTGTTCAAGACCCTGGGCCGGCTGATCGGGCGGATCGGCTTCGAGCTCGACCTGGTCGAGCTCGAGCCCGGTGAGGCGATCCCGATCGAGGACGGCGAGGTCCGGCCCTTCGCGGTCGAGCACAGCGTCAGGGCCCACGGCTACGCCCTGGTCGAGGACGAGCGCCCCGGTCGTTTCGACCTCGAAGCGGCGAAGAGCCTCGGCGTCCCCGAAGGCCCGGACTTCGCCGCCCTGCAGCGCGGCGAGACCGTGCAGGGGGCCGGCGGGCCGGTCAGCGCCGCCGAGGTCGTCGGCGAGGCGCGCCCCGGGCGCAGGATCGTGATCACCGGCGACACCGGGCCCTGCCCGGCGACGGTGGAGGCCGCCCGGGGAGCGGAGCTGCTGGTCCACGACGCCAGCTTCTCCGAGGAGGAGGCACAGCGCGCCCTCGACACCGGCCACTCGACGGTGGGGCAGGCGGCGGCGGTCGCCCGTGAAGCCGGGGTCAGGCTTGCGGCGCTCGTCCACATCTCCTCGCGCTACCACGTCGGCACCGTGCTCGAGGAGGCGCGGGCGGTCTTCGAGCCGTGCGTCGCCCCGCGTGACTTCGACCTGATCGAGGTCCCGTTCGCCGAGCGGGGAGAGCCCGTTCTGGTCGCCAACGGCACCCGCGAGCGCCGCGGCGACTGCTAGCCTGCGGGTCGTCCTTTAACCGGGTCCCGCGAGGCCAGGAAGGAGCAACTGGAAGTGACTGAGACGGTCGTGCTCGAGCGCGACGACCTGCGGCGAACGCTAAAGCGGATCGCCCACGAGATCGCCGAGAAGAACCCGGATGCCGAGGGCTTGGCGATCGTCGGGATCCACACTCGCGGCGCGATTCTCGCCCGGCGCCTGCGCACGCTGGTCGGCGAGTTGACCGACGTCGAGCTGCCGATCGGCGACATCGACATCTCCTTCTACCGCGACGACGTCGGCGCCAAGTCGCCCGCGGCGCAGCCCGTCGTCCACGCCTCCCACATCGACTTCGACCTCGGCGAACGCACGGTGATCCTCGTCGACGACGTCCTCTTCACCGGGCGCACGGTGCGGGCGGCGATCGAGGCGCTCTTCGACTACGGCCGCCCGCGCCGGGTGCAGCTCGCCGTCCTCTGCGACCGCGGCCACCGCGAGCTCCCCTTCCGGCCGGACTACGTCGGCAAGAACCTGCCCACCTCCCGCGAGGAGCGGGTCAACGTGCGGCTCGAGGAGAGCGACGAGGTCGACCAGGTGACGATCTCCGAGGCGGCCGGGGTGGCGGCATGAAGCACCTGCTCGCGATCGACCAGCTCAGCCGCGAGGAGATCGAGGCGATCCTCGACCGCGCCGAGAGCTTCGCCGAGGTCGGCCGCCGCGACATCAAGAAGGTGCCGACCCTGCGCGGCCGCACCGTGGTCAGCCTCTTCTACGAGTCGAGCACCCGGACCAGCTCCTCCTTCGAGCTGGCGGCGAAGCGGCTCTCCGCCGACCTGGTCTCGGTCAAGGCGGCCGGCTCCTCGGTCGACAAGGGCGAGTCGCTCAAGGACACGATCGCGACCCTCTCCGCCTACGACCCGGCGGCGATCGTGATCCGCCACCCGCACGCCGGCGCGGCCAAGCTCGTCGCCACCTGGAACGGCGAGGCCTCGGTGATCAACGCCGGCGACGGCAAGCACGAGCACCCGAGCCAGGCGCTGCTCGACGTCTTCACCCTGAGGCGGCGCCTCGGCTCGCTCGAGGGCAGGCGGATCTGGATCGTCGGCGACGTCCTCCACAGCCGCGTCGCCCGCTCCAACCTGACCGCCTTCCGGGCGATGGGGGCAGAGGTCACGGTCTGCGGCCCGCCGACCCTGATCCCGCGCGGGATCGAGCAGCTCGGCTGCCAGGTCTCGCACTCGCTCGATCGCCTCGAGGAGGCCGACGTCGTCTACGCCCTGCGGATGCAGCTCGAGCGCATGGAGGAGAGCTTCGTGCCCTCGCTGCGCGAGTACGCGGCCCTCTTCCAGATCGACTCGCGCCGGCTCGGCCCACGGCAGCTGCTGATGCACCCCGGGCCGGTCAACCGCGGGGTCGAGCTCTCCGGCGAGGTGATCGACTCGCCGCAGTGCCTGATCACCGAGCAGGTCGCCTCCGGCCTGGTCGTCCGAATGGCGATCCTCTACGAGCTGCTGGCGGCCGGCCCCGATCGTCCCGAGGGCAACGACGGCGACGGCGCCCCGGCCGAGCCGACCCCGATCGGAACCTCGGCGTGAGCGGCGAGCGGAATACGCCGCAGATCGGCGAGGCCCTCGACGCGCGCCCGGGCGAGGCGGCCGAGCTCGTCCTGCGCGAAGCGACCGTGCTCGACCCCGTCGCCGGCATCGAGGGCAGCCGCGACGTCGTCATCCGCGACGGCCGCATAGCCGAGCTCGCCGCGCCCGGAACCGCCGACGCCGGTGAGGCCGAGGTGATCGAGGCGGCCGGCCTGCACGCCTTCCCCGCCTTCTTCGACCCCCACGTCCACCTCCGCGTCCCCGGCCACGAGCACAAGGAGGACGTCGAAACCGGGACCCGGTCGGCGGCGGCGGGCGGTTTCTGCGGGGTGATCGCGATGGCCAACACCGAACCGCCGGTCTCCGCCGCCGGCGACGTCGAGGCGCTGCGCGAGGCGGCCCGTGAGGGCGCCTCGGTGCCGACCGGCTTCCTGGCGACCGTGACCAAGGGGATGGAGGGTCGCGAGCTGACCGAGATGGCCGAGCTGCGCGAGGCGGGCTGCCTCGGCTTCTCGGATGACGGGCTGCCGATCCGCAGCGCCGGGATCATGCGCCGCGCGCTCCAGTACCAGCGCCTCTGCGGCGGCGCCATCGCCCTGCACGAGGAGGACCCGGAGCTCTCGGGCGCCGGCGTCATGCACGAGGGCCCGGTCTCCGCCGCCCTCGGGCTGGCCGGCGTGCCCTCTGTCTCCGAGTCGACGATGATCGCCCGCGACGCCGCGATCGCCGGCTATGAGGGCGGCAGGATCCACGTCCAGCACCTCTCCGCGGTCGAGTCGGTCGAGGCGGTGCGGGCGGCGCGTGAGGCCGGCGTGCTGATCAGCTGCGAGGCGACGCCGCACCATCTCTGCATCACCGACGAGGAGGTCCGCAGCCTCGACCCGATGCGCTTCAAGATGAACCCGCCGCTGCGCTCCGAGGCGGACCGCCAGGCGCTGATAGAGGGCCTGCGCGACGGCACCATCGACTGCATCGCGACCGACCACGCGCCGCACGCGACCGAGGAAAAGGAGGTCCCCTACGAGAGCGCGTCGATGGGGGTGACCGGCCTGGAGACGGCCTTCGCCGCGATCCACACCGAGCTCGTCCTGCCGGGCACTATCGAGCTCGCCCTCCTGGTCGAGCGCCTCGCCGGCGGCGCCGAGCCGTTCGGGCTGCGCAGGCCGACCCTCGAGCCGGGCAGCGAGGCCAACGTCGCCCTCTGCGACCTCGGGGCCGTGTGGACCGTCGGCGAGGACGGCTACGAGAGCCGCTCTGACAACTCGTGGTGCGCCGGGCGCACCCTGACCGGCCGCGTCCTAGTCACCGTCGCCGGCGGCCAGGTCGCCTTCCGCCTGCGCTCGTTCTCGATGGGGGTCGCGCGGTGAGCGCCGCCGGTGCCTACGTGCTGCTCGAGGACGGCGCCCGGTTCGACGGGGCGCGGCTCTGCGGCCATCGCCAGCCGGTGACCGGCGAGGTCGTCTTCAACACGGCGATGACCGGCTACCAGGAGTCGGTCACCGATCCCTCCTACGCGGGCCAGATCATCGTCTTCACCTACCCGCTGATCGGCAACTACGGCGTCTCGGCGGCGGCGATGGAGTCGGAGCGGGCCAATGCCCGCGGCGTCGTCATGCGCGACGCGAAGAACCGCGAGGACGTCGCCAGCGCCGAGGGTGGCTGGCTCGACTGGCTCGACGATTCCGGCGTCCCCGGCATCGACGGCGTCGACACCCGCGCGCTGGTCCGCCACATTCGCGACCGCGGCGCGATGCGGGGGGGCATCTTCCCCGCCGAGATCGCCGAGTCCGAGGCCCGCGAACGGGTCGCGGCCGAGCCCTCGATGGACGGCACCGACCTCGCCCGCGAGGTGACCCCGCCCGAGCCGGTCCGCTTCGAGGGCGGCGGCCCGCACGTGGTCGGGATCGACACCGGGGTGAAGATGAACATCGTGCGGCAGCTGCGCGAGCGCGACTGCCGGGTCACCCTGCTGCCCTGCACGAGCACCGCCGAGGAGGTGCTCGCCGAGGACCCCGACATCGTCTTCCTCGCCAACGGCCCCGGTGACCCGGCGGCCCTCGACTACATCGTCGGCACCGTCCGCGAGCTGATCGGGGTGCGGCCGGTATTCGGCATCTGCCTCGGCCATCAGCTGCTCTGCCGCGCGGTCGGGCTCGAGACCTTCAAGCTGCCCTTCGGCCACCGCGGAGCCAACCACCCGGTCAAGGACCTCGAGGGCGGCCGCATCGACATCACCTCCCAGAACCACGGCTTCGCCGTCGCCGGCCCGAACGGCGAGAGCAGGATCGATGCCGATCGCCCGGTCCGCTGGGAGACCGACTTCGGCGCCGCCGAGCTGACCCATCTCAACCTCTACGACCGCACGGTCGAGGGCCTGGCCCTGCGCGACGTGCCCGCCGCGACGGTCCAGTACCACCCCGAGGCGGGCCCAGGGCCGCATGACGCCCGCCACCTCTTCGACCGCTTCCTGTCCCTCGCCAACTGAACGGAACCCTTGCCTCGTCGCGATGACATCCAGAAGATCCTGCTGATCGGGTCGGGCCCGATCGTGATCGGCCAGGCCGCCGAGTTCGACTACTCCGGCGTGCAGGCATGCAAGGTGCTGCTCGAGGAGGGCTACGAAGTGATCCTCGTCAACTCGAACCCGGCGACGATCATGACCGACCCCGAGTTCGCGACCGCGACCTACGTCGAGCCGCTGCTGCCCGGCCCGGTGGCCAAGATCATCGAGAAGGAGCGCCCCGACGCGCTCCTGCCGACCCTCGGCGGGCAGACGGCGCTGAACGTGGCGATGGCCTTGCACGAAGACGGCACCCTGGAGCGCTTCGGGGTCGAGCTGATCGGCGCCGACCAGGACGCGATCCGGCGCGCCGAGGACCGCGAGCTCTTCCGCCAGACGATGACCGAGGCGGGCCTGCGGATTCCCTGGTCGATCACGGTCGAGAGCCTCGGCGAGGTCGAGACGGCGCTCGCCGAGGGCAAGATCTCGCTGCCGGCGATCGTCAGGCCCGCCTTCACGATGGGCGGCCAGGGGGGAGGGGTCGGTGAGACCGAGACCGAGCTGCGCCAGGTCGTCACCGAGGGGCTCGCCGCGAGCCCGATCAACCAGGTCCTGGTCGAGGAGTCGGTGCTCGGCTGGGGCGAGTTCGAGCTCGAGGTGATGCGCGACCGCAACGACAACGTGGTCATCATCTGCTCGATCGAGAACGTCGACCCGATGGGGGTCCACACCGGCGACTCGGTCACCGTCGCCCCGGCCCAGACCCTGACCGACGGCCTCTACCAGGAGCTCCGCGACCAGGCGATCCGCGTGATCCGGGCGATCGGGGTCGAGACCGGCGGCTCCAACGTCCAGTTCGGTGTCAATCCCGAGGACGGCGAGATCGTCGTGATCGAGATGAACCCGCGGGTCTCGCGCTCCTCGGCGCTGGCCTCGAAGGCGACCGGATTCCCGATCGCGAAGATGGCCGCCAAACTCGCGGTCGGCTACGCGCTGGAGGAGATCCCCAACGACATCACGCAGGCGACGCCGGCCTCCTTCGAGCCGACCATCGACTACGTGGTGACCAAGATCCCGCGCTTCGCCTTCGAGAAGTTCCCGGGCGCGACCGGGCGCCTCTCGACCCACATGCAGAGCGTCGGCGAGGTGATGTCGATCGGCCGCACCTTCCGCGAGTCCTTCGCCAAGGCCCTGCGCTCGCGCGAGCTCGACTCCGAGCCGGACATGCCAGAGACCGACGAGGAGCTGCTCGACGCGCTCGAGCGGCCCTGCAGCGAGCGCTTCGACATGGTCCTCGAGGCCTTTCGCCGCGGCATCGACGTCGAGGCGGTCCACGGGCGCTGCCTCGTCGACCGCTGGTTCCTGCACGAGCTCGAGGCGCTCCAGAACGAGGGCGACGGGACCGAGGGGTTGGTCCGCACCTACAAGGCCGTCGACACCTGCGCCGCCGAGTTCGAGGCGGCCACGCCGTACTACTACTCCGGCCACGAGCGGCCCCGCCCCGACGGCACGGTCGCCTCCGAGGTCCGCCGCGGCGATCGCGACTCGATCGTGATCCTCGGCGCCGGGCCGAACCGGATCGGCCAGGGGATCGAGTTCGACTACTGCTGCGTGCACGCGGCGATGACCGCGCGCGAGCTCGGCCGCGACGCGGTGATGATCAACTGCAACCCGGAGACGGTCTCGACCGACTACGACACCTCCGACCGCCTCTACTTCGAGCCGCTGACGGCCGAGGACGTGATCGCGGTCTGCGAGCAGGAGCGCCCGGAGGGCGTCATCGTCCAGTTCGGCGGCCAGACGCCGCTGAAGCTCGCCCGCGAGCTCGAGGCCGCCGGAATCCCCCTGCTCGGCACCCCGGTCGACGCGATCGACCTGGCCGAGGACCGCGGCCGCTTCGGCGCCCTGCTGCGCAAGCTCGGCATCGAGCACCCGCCCTACGGCACGGCGCTCTCGGCCGAGGAGGCGGCGGTGATCGCCGACGAGGTCGGCTTCCCGCTCCTGGCACGCCCGTCCTATGTGCTTGGCGGCCGCGCGATGGAGATCTGTTACTCGACCGAGGACCTCAACGCCTACCTCGAGGCCCACGTCAAGGCCGACCAGGAGCACCCCCTGTTCCTCGACCGATTCCTCGAGAACGCGATCGAGGTCGACGTCGACGCCCTCGCCGACGGCGAGTCGGTCCACGTCGCGGGGATCATGCAGCACGTCGAGGAGGCCGGCGTCCACTCCGGCGACTCGGCCTGCGTGATCCCGCCGATGAGCCTGGGCGAGGAGATGCTCGACGAGATCCGGGCGACGACCGAGAGGATCGCGCTCGAGCTCGGCGTGATCGGCCTGATCAACATCCAGTACGGGGTCGCCGGCGGGCGTCTCTACGTGATCGAGGCGAACCCGCGCGCCTCGCGCACGATTCCCTTCGTCTCGAAGGCGATCGGGGCGCCGCTGGCGAAGGTCGCCGCGCGGCTGATGATCGGCGAGTCGCTGGCCGACCAGGAGCTGCCGGAGGGGATGCCCGAGCACGTCAGCGTCAAGGAGGCGGTGCTGCCCTTCGCCCGCTTCGCCGGGGCCGACTCGGTGCTCGGCCCGGAGATGAAGAGCACCGGCGAGGTGATGGGGATCGCCGCCGACTTCCCGACCGCCTTCGGCAAGGCGCAGATGGCCGCCGGCGTCTCGCTGCCGAGCGCCGGCACCGTCTTCATCTCGGTCACCGACACCGACAAGCCGGCCGCCACCCAGCTCGCCGCCCGCCTCCACGACATCGGCTTCGAGGTGGTCGCCACCGCCGGCACCGCGCAGGCGGTCTCCTCGATGGGCGTGCCGGTCACCCGGATCAACAAAATCGGCGAGGGCTCGCCCAACGTGGTCGACCTGATCCGCGAGCATCGCTGCGACCTGGTGATCAACACCCCGACCGGCTCCGGCGCCCGCTCCGACGGCTACGAGATCCGCACCGCCGCGGTCCGCCACGACATCCCCTCGGTGACGACGATGACCGGCGCCTCCGCCGCCGTGCGGGCGATCGCGGCGGGGGTGACGGGCGAGGCCGAGGTCCGCTCCCTGCAGGAGATCCACGGTACGACCAGGACCGCTCAGCCTCGATGAGCGCTCCGCTGGGCCGGCGGCTGCTCCCGGTGAGCGCCAACAAGGCCTCCGGCGGCTACCGCATCTTCTCGCTGCGCGACGAGGCGGGGCCGGAGCCCGAGGCGGGCCAGTTCTACATGCTCAGCGCCGAGCGTGGCTGGGGGGAGGGCGGCGGCAGGCCGTACCTGCCGCGGGCCCTCTCGGTCGCCGACGCCCACCCCGACGGCCGCGGCGTGCGGCTCGACTTCCTGATCGAGGGCATCGGCCCGGGGACCGACCGGCTCTGCCTGCTCGAGCCGGGCGAGTCGGTCTGGGTCAACGGGCCGCTCGGCAACTCCTTCTCCGAACCGCGTGAGCTGGCGCCCGCGGCCGCCGGCGCGATCCTGGTCGGCGGCGGCATCGGCGTCGCGCCGCTGGCGCTGCTGCGGCGCCGCTTCTCGCGTCGTGGGACGCCGGCCCAGATCCTGCTCGGCTTCCGCGACGAAGCACACAGCGGCGGGCTCGACGACCTCTTCTCCAACTGCCAGATCGGCCTCGCCTCCGACGACGGCCATCGCGGCGAGCGCGGCTACGTCACCGAGCTGCTGGCGGCGATGCTGGTGGGCGACGACGCGACCAGCGCCGCCGTCTATGCCTGTGGTCCGCCGCAGATGCTGGAGGCGGTGCGCGAGATGTGCGCCGGGCGCGGGGTCGCCTGTGAGCTGGCGCTCGAGTCGCCGATGGCCTGCGGCTTCGGCGCCTGCTTCGGCTGCGCCGTGCCGCTGGCGGCCGGCGGCTACATGCGCCTCTGCGTCGACGGGCCGGTCGTCGCCGGCGACCGGATCGCGGCGGTGACCCATCCCTGAGCTCTGCGGAATCCCGCTCGCCCACCCGGTGCTGAACGCCTCCGGGACCTTCGACGCGATCGCCGCCCACCGCGTCTTCGGCGACGCGCTTTTCGAGGATTTCCCTTTCGCCGCCTTCGTCTCGAAGACGATCACGCCGCAGCCGCGGGTCGGCAACGAGCCGCAGCGGATCTGGGAGACCCCGGCCGGGATGATCAACTCGATCGGCCTGCCCAACAAGGGCCTCGCCGGCTTCATCTCGGCTGACCTGCCCCTGCTCGCCGAGTTGCCGGTGCCGCTGATCGTCTCGGTGATGGGCACCAGCCACGAGGAGTTCACGGCCCTGGTCGAGGCGGTCGGCGGGCGCCCCGAGGTGGCGGCGATCGAGCTCAACGTCTCCTGCCCCAACGTGCATTCCGGCCTGATCGTCGGCGAGCAGCCCGCCGAGACCTCGGCCCTGCTCGAAGCCCTGCGGCCGTTGACCGCGAAGCCGCTGATCGTGAAGCTGACGCCCAACGTCGCCGACCCGGCGGCGGTCGCCGCGGCCGCTGAGGGCGGCGGCGCCGACGCCGTCTCGATGATCAACACGCTGAAGGCGAGCGCGATCGACCCGGGCAGCGGCCGGCCCGGGATCGCGGCCGGTCACGGCGGCCTCTCCGGCCCCGCGGTGCGGCCGGTGGCGCTGGCGCAGGTCCGCTCGGTCGCCGCTGCCGTGCAGCTGCCGATCGTCGGCATGGGGGGCGTCTGCGACGGCGCCTCGGCGCTCGAATTCCTCGATGCCGGCGCCTCGGTGGTGGCGGTCGGGACCGAGAGCTTCCGCGACCCGCTGGCGGGCAAATCGGTCGCCGCCGAACTCGCCGAGAAGCTCGCGGCACGGACCTAGTCCGATCCGACACTCGACCTCGAGTCGAGGTCTAGGTGAATTTCAAGGGAAATAGGCGAAATCGGCTTGCACGCGGCCATGCCGCGGCTATACTCGCCGCCCAATGAGCGCCCCAGTCAAGACCTCCACCGCGGCCCCCGAGAGGTCGCTGGACCAGAGGATGGACGCTCTCAAGCGCGCGAACGACATCCGTACCGCCCGCGCCAAGCTCAAGAAGGACCTGAAAGCGGGCAAGGCGAGCATCCACGCGCTCCTCCTGGACCCCCCGGACTACGTGATGACCGCGAAGGTCTTCGACATGCTCCTGGCGGTGCCCAAGTACGGCCGCGTGAAGGCCAATCGCATCCTCAACCAGTGCCGGATCTCGCCCTCGAAGACGATCGGCGGCCTCTCCGAGCGCCAGCGCAACGAGCTCGTCTCCCAGTTGCGGCGGTAGTTCCCCTCCGCCGACCAAGCGGTAACACTTCTCGCCGCATGGCGAAGGTCTTCGTAATCACTGGTCCGTCCGGAGTCGGCAAGGGGACGCTGATCTCGCGGCTGCTCGAACGGGTGCCCGACCTGGCGCTCTCGATCTCGGCGACGACGCGCGAGCCACGCGAGGGGGAGGTCGACGGGCGCGACTATCACTTCCTCACGCCCGAGCAATTCGACGAGCGGGTCGAGGCCAGGGACTTCCTCGAGTTCGCCACCTACAGCGGCAACCACTACGGGACGATGCGCTCGGAGGTCGAGCGCTGCCTCGCCGGGGGCAAGTCGGTCGTGCTCGAGATCGAGGTCCAGGGCGCGCAGCAGGTGCGCGCCTCCGACCTCGAGTCGGTCCAGATCTTCATCGCCCCGCCCGACGCCTCGCAACTGCGCCGCCGGCTCGAGGGTCGCGGCACCGATTCCTCGGAGGCGATCGACACCAGACTCGAAACCGCCGAACTCGAGCTCGCCGTCCAGGGCGACTTCGACCACCGTGTCGTCAACGACGATCTGGACACCGCGGCGGCCGAGTTGGAGGAGATCGTGCGCGCCGAGCTCGGCTTACCTCTAGACTCCCGCGCCGAATGATCAAACCACGCGTAGACAAGCTCATGGATCACGCCGACTCGCATTACGCCGCGGTCGTCGTGGCCGCCAAGCGGGCCCGGCAGATAAACAGCTACTTCCACAACCTCGGCGAGGGCAGCTTTGGCGAGTACCCGCCGCCGATGGTGGAGACCGGTAACGACGGGAACTACCTCTCGGTGGCGCTCGAAGAGCTTGCCCAGGGCAAGCTCAAATACGAGTACCGCGCCTGAGGTAGGCGCCGCGAGGCGCTTCCCGAGGAGGAATCGATGCCCAGAGTCCTGCTTGGCGTAAGTGGTGGCATAGCCGCCTACAAGGCGCTCGAGTTCGCGCGCCTGGCGACGGTCGCCGGTCACGGCGTCCGCGTGCTGATGACCGAGAACGCCTCGCGCTTCGTTGGCGCCGCCTCCTTCGAAGGCATCGCCGGCTCCCCGGTGCTCGTCTCCGAGTTCGAGCGCGACCCGATGCGCGGCGCCTTCCCGGGCGACCCGGCGCCGGCGCACGATCCGATCGGCCACCTCGAGTTGGCCGCCAACTGCGACGCCTATCTGGTCGCGCCCGCCTCGGCCAACACGCTGGCGAAGCTCGCCTCGGGGGCGGCCGACTCGATGCTGACTACCTCCTTCCTCGCCTGCGCCGGGCCGCGTCTCGTCGCCCCGGCGATGAACGACCGCATGTACGCCGACACCGCGACCCAGGCCAACGTCGCGACCCTGCGCGAGCGCGGGGTGGAGGTGATCGATCCCGAGGAGGGCAGCCTCGCCTCGCGCGGCGAGCGCGGCCGTGGCCGCCTGCCCGATCCGGCGCGGCTGCTCGCCCGGGTCGAGGCCGAGCTGCCGACAGGCGAGCGCCCCTGGGACGGCCTCAAGGTCCTGGTCACCGCCGGCGGCACCCGCGAGCCGCTCGACCCGGTCCGCTTCCTCGGCAACCGCTCGAGCGGGCGCATGGGCTTCGCCCTGGCCGCCGCCGCCGCCCGGCGCGGGGCGCAGGTCGCCCTGGTCGCCGCCAACGTCTCGCTGCCGACGCCGGCCGGGGTGCGCAGGGTCGACGTCGAGACGGCGGCCGAGCTCGCCGTCGCCACCCGCTCCGAGTTCGCCGACAGCCACGTCCTGGTGATGGCGGCGGCGCCGGCCGACTTCCGCGCCGCCGAGGTGGCGCCGGGCAAGATCCCCCGCGAGGGCTCGCTGGCGCTGCGGCTCGAGCCGACCGAGGACATCCTCGCCTCGCTCGCCGAAGGCCGCCGCGCGGAGCAGACCGTGGTCGGCTTCGCCGCCGAGCACGGCGAGGGCGGGGCCGAGCGCGCCCGCGCCAAGCTCGAGCGCAAGGGCGCCGACATGATCGTTCTCAACGACGTCGCCGACCCCGCGATCGGCTTCGAGAGCGAGGAGAACGCGGTGACTCTGATCGAGGCCGGGGGCGAGACCACGGTGGCCAGGGCGCCGAAGGACGAGATAGCCGACGCGATCCTCGATCGGGTGGTTCGGATTCGCGGCGGCTCGGCTTCGCCAAGCCGTTAGACTGGGCGCAAGCTTTTTCGTCCCGATTGTTTCCCGATGTTGTTCGAGAAGTGGGCCTGGCCCACTTTTTTTTCGCCCGAAACCATGAATACAGACCTCAAGCAGGACATCCAAGCGCAGTTGAGCGAGCTCGATTCGAGCCTCGACCTGGTCGCGGTCGAGGAGCCGGGAAACGAGGCCCTGCGCATCTTCATCGACCATCCGGGGGGCGTCGACCTGGCGCTCTGCGAACGGGTGACGAAGCATCTCAACCACCTGCTCAACCGAGTACACGCTCGAGGTCTCCTCGCCGGGCCCGAAGTACAGCCGCCCCAGTCCAGCAACCGATGTCAAGGAGACGCCGTGAGTAAAGAGATCGTCGACGCAGTCAAGGCGCTCGAGCAGGAGAAGGGAATCTCCGCCGACAAACTGATGGACGCGCTCGCCGACGCGCTGCTCTCCGCCTACAAGAAGACCCCCGGGGCCGCCAAGTACGCGCGCGTCGACCTCGACCACGAGACCGGTGACTTCCGCGTCTTCGAACTGATCCTGCCGCCCGAGCTCGAGGAGAAACTGCTCGCCGAAGCCGCCGAGGCCCAGGAGGAGGAAGAGCGCGAAGTCGACCCTGAGACCGGTGAGCTGAAAGAGCCCGAGGACCCCGAGCTCGACCCCGAGATGATCGCTCCCTACGAGGACCAGATCACCACCACCGACGTCACCCCCGAAGACTTCGGCCGGATCGCCGCCCAGACCGCCAAGCAGGTGATCCTGCAGCGGATCCGCGAGGCCGAACGGATGATGATGTTCGACGAGTACCAGGACCGCGTCGGCGAGCTGATCACCGGCATCATCCAGCAGTCCGACAAGCGCTACACGCTGGTCCAGCTGCGCGAGCGGGTCGAGGCGCTGCTGCCCAAGTCCGAGCAGGTCTACAACGAGCGCTACGACCACGGGATGCGGGTCAAGGCCGTGATCACCGACGTCTCCGACTCGACCAAAGGCCCGGCCATCGTCGTCTCCCGCCGCAGCCCCGAGCTGATCAAGAGCCTCTTCGAACTCGAGGTGCCCGAGATCGCCGACAAGCTGGTCGAGATCGTCGGCGTCGCCCGCGAGCCCGGCTACCGCTCGAAGATCGCCGTGATCTCGCACGCCGACGGCGTCGACCCGGTCGGCGCCTGCGTCGGCCCCCGCGGCTCCCGCGTGCGGATGGTCGTATCCGAGCTGCGCGGCGAGAAGATCGACATCATCCCCCACAACGACGAGCCCGCCCGATTCGTCGCCAAGGCGCTCTCGCCGGCCCGCGTCCGCGAGGTGATCGTCGACGACGAGGAGCGACAGGCGACGGTGATCGTCCCCGACGACCAGCTCTCGCTGGCGATCGGCCGCGACGGCCAGAACGCCCGCCTCGCCGCCCGCCTGACCGGCTGGCGCGTCGACATCAAGTCGGAGAGCGAGTTCGCCGAGGAGGATCAGGACGTCGAGTACGAGGGCGAGGAGCAGGCCGACGGCCGCTGTCTCGCGGTCCTCTCCAACGGCCGCCGCTGCCCCAACGCGGCGATCGCCGAATCGCACTACTGCGGCCTGCCGCAGCACCAGGCCCTGAGCCGCTTCGAAACGAATCAGATCACCGTCCTCGCGCCCCTGGCCGAGGCCGAGATCGCGATCCTCGCCGACCCGGCCGGCGACGAGGGCCAGGTGGGCGAGCTGGTCACCCGCGCCGAATCCGAATTCGTCGAGCCGGCGGACGAGCCCGAGGAGGACACGGTCGAGGAAGTCGACGCGACGGACCCCGAGGCTGTTCCCTCCGACGCCCAGGCCGCGGGGCCTGACGCGACCTCGGAGGAGTCCACGCCACCCGCGGACGAGACGTCCGTGGAGGAGCAGGCTCAGGACGACGAGGAGCCCGAGGCTCTCGCCGAGGACGCCGCAACTGAGCAGGATGAGGACGCTGAGACTGAGGACGCCGGCACTAGCGACGAAGTCGCGGACCAGGCCGACCAAGGTGGCCAGGGCGATGGCGCAACTGCCGACGACGGCGGAAGCGAAGCTGAGCAGTCGTCGGATGAGGCTGAGTCGTCAGATGATTCTGAGCAGCCGTCGGTTGCCGAGGAGGCTGAGCAGGCCTAGTGGCAAAGAAGAGAGTTCACGAGATCGCCAAAGCTCAGGGCCTGAGCAGCAAAGAGCTGCTCGCGGCGCTGAAAGCTGCCGGGGTGGAGGCAAAAGCTGCCGCTTCGAGCGTCGAGGAGGCCGACGCGGTCAAGGCGATCTCGGCGGCGAAGGGCAACGGCGGCGCCGCTGCCGAGTCGAAGGCTCCGGCAACGGCGAAAGCGCCGAAAGCCAAAGCCGCGCCCAAAGCCGGGGCGGAGGCCAAAGCCGCGCCGGCGAAAAAAGCCGCCAAACCCGCAGCGCCTGCGGGCGGCGGTGGCGGCTCCGCCAAAAAACGCCGCGTCGTGATCGACTCGCAGGCCGCGCGCCGTGACCAGATGGGCGGTCCGCCGCCGCAGCGCCCGCCGCGGCGCCGTGGTGGGCGCAGGCGTCGCCCGCTGCTCGAGGAGCCGCCGCCCAGGGTCGAGCCGGGTGAGCCCGAGGCGACCAAGGTCCAGTCCGGGGCGACGGTCCGCGAGGTCGCCGAGCTGCTCGGCCTCGGCAGCGCCGAGGTGATCAAAAAACTGATGATGATGGGCGAGATGGCGACGCTCACGCAGACCCTCACCGACGACTCGGTGAAGGCGATCGCCGACGAGTACGACCGCAAGATCGAAATCGTCACCACCGCCGACGAGGAGCCCGAGGCGCCGGAGTTCGAGGACACCGAGGAGAGCCTCGTCGACCGCCCGCCGGTGGTCACGATCATGGGCCACGTCGACCACGGCAAGACCTCGCTGCTCGACGCGATCCGCGAGACCGAGGTCGCCGCGGGGGAGGCCGGTGGGATCACCCAGCACATCGGCGCCTACCAGGTCCATCACGACAAACGCTCGATCACCTTCCTTGACACCCCGGGCCACGCCGCCTTCACCGCGATGCGCGCCCGCGGCGCCAAAGTCACCGACATCGCGGTCGTCGTCGTCGCCGCCGATGACGGCGTCATGCCGCAGACCAAAGAGGCGATCGACCACGCCCGCGCCGCCGACGTCCCGATCCTGATCGCCGTCAACAAGATCGACAAAGAGGGGGCGCAGCCCGACCGGGTCCGCAACGAGCTCGCCGCCGACGGCCTCACTCCGGAGGACTGGGGCGGGGACACCGTCTACGTCGACGTCTCGGCCAAGACCCACGAGGGCCTCGACAACCTGCTCGACATGATCCTGCTCGTATCCGAGCTCGAGGAGCTCGGCGCCAATCCCGACGCGCCCGCCTCGGGCACCGTGATCGAGTCTCAGCTCGACCCCGGCCGCGGCCCGATCGTCAGCGTCCTCGTCTCCCGCGGCACGCTCGAGGTCGGCGACGCGCTGGTCGCCGGCTCGCAGTGGGGCCGCGTGCGGGCGATGCACGACTTCATGGGCGACCGGGTCGAGAGCGCCGGCCCGGGCATGCCGGTCGAGGTGCTCGGCTTCGACGGCGTCTGCGAGGCGGGCGAATACGTCCAGGCGGTCGAGAACGACCGCCGCGCCCGCCAGCTTGCGCAGGAGCGGGCCAACCGGATCAAGACCGAGGCGCTGGCACGGCGCCAGGCGCGCAAGGTCAGCCTCGAGGAGGTCTTCTCGCGGGTCCAGGAGGGCGACATCAAGGAGCTCAACATCGTGCTCAAGGCCGATGTCTCCGGCTCGCTCGAGGCGCTCCAGGACGAGATCGCGAAAGTCCCGCAGGAGCAGGTGGAAATCAACATCATCCACTCGCAGACCGGCGGCATCAACGAGTCCGACGTGATGCTGGCGGCGGCCTCCGACGCGATCATCATCGGCTTCAACGTGCGGCCGCTGGCCGACGCGCGCAGGGCCGCCGACCGCGAGGGCGTCGACATCCGCACCTACTCGGTGATCTACAAAATCACGGAAGACCTGCGCAACGCGATGGAGGGGCTGCTCGAGTCGGTCGAGGTCGAGGAGATCCTCGGCGAGGCCGAGGTCAAACAGACCTTCAAGGCCTCGAAGGTCGGCCGTATCGCGGGCTGCATCGTCAGCGACGGCAAGGTCCAGCGCGACGCCAGCGTGCGCCTGATCCGCGAGGGCACCGTGATCTGGGACGGCAAACTCGGGCTCCCTGCGCAGGTTCAAAGACAACGTGCAGGAGGTGGAGGAGGGCCAGGAGTGCGGCATCGTGCTCGATGGCTACGCCGACATCAAGGAGGCCGACGTGCTCGAGTTCTACAAGACGAAACAGGTCGAGCAGACGCTGGAGTAGGATGGCCGCCCCTCGTATGCGCCGCATCAACGAGGTGCTCCGGGAGGTGATCGGCGCCACGATCAGCACCGATCTGAATGACCCGCGGATCGGTTTCGTCACTGTGACTTCGGTTGAAACAAGCCCAGATCTCCGCGCCGCCAAGGTGCACGTCAGCGTGCTCGGCGACGAGGCGCAGCGCGAGGAGACGCTGACCGGCCTGCGCTCCTCGCACGGCGTGATCCAGCAGCGGATCGCGGCGCAGACGCGGATGAAGCGGACGCCGACGCTGACCTTCCACTACGACCCGACGGTCGAGACCGGCGTCAGGATCAGCAACCTGCTCGATGACGAGGAGCAGGGGGAGGGGGAGTGAGCGCCGGCGCGACCGCCACCGAGATCGAGCGGGTGGCTGCCGAGCTGCGTGAGCGCGACCGCTTTCTGCTGACCGCCCACGAGGGGCCCGACGGCGACGCCCTCGGCTCGCTGCTCGGCATGCACCACCTGCTGACCCAGCTCGGCAAGGACTCGGTGATGTTCATGGCGGCGAAGGAGTTCCCGCTGCCGATCGAGTACCGCTTCCTGCCGCTCGAGGAGGTCTTCCACGAGGCGCCCGCCGACATGGCCGACCGCACCGTCGTCTTCCTCGACTGCGGCAACGTCGACCGCATGCCGGTCGATTTCCTCACCGACGGCGACAACTTCCGCATCAACATCGACCACCACCACGACAACACCCGCTTCGGTGACGCCAACCTGGTCGACACCACCGCCTCGAGCACGGCCGAGATCGTCTACCGGCTGGCCGTCCTGCTCGGCGGCACGATCACGCCGGAGATGGCCTCGGCGCTCTACGTCGGCCTGGTCACCGACACGGGCAAGTTCATGTACGAGAACACCGACGCCGGCACCCACCGGATCGCTGCCGACCTGATCGAAGCCGGGGTCGACGTCGACGACACCTACCGCCGCCTCTACGAGCACGTGCCGATCGAGAAGCTGCGCCTGATCTCACGCGCGCTCGAGAAAATCGAGCGCCACTGCGACGACCGCCTCGTCGTCACCTACGTCACCGCCGCCGACTACGAGGCGAGCGGCGCCGGCGAGGAGATGACCGAGGGCATCATCGACCACCTGCGCTCGATCGACGGCAC
Organism: uncultured Solirubrobacterales bacterium; assembly: GCA_963836415.1. Taxonomy (GTDB): domain Bacteria; phylum Actinomycetota; class Thermoleophilia; order Solirubrobacterales; family 70-9; genus VRUE01. The sequence goes on along the minus strand of CAWIJE010000002.1, from coordinate 313,219 downwards.
CAAGGTCGCCGCCCTCGTCCGCGACCAGGGCAACCGGGGCCGGGCCGCGCGCAAGGTCAGCCTGCGATCCAGCGAGGGCGAGGTCGACGTCTCGGCGATCGCCCGTGAGCGCGGCGGCGGCGGCCACAAGCGCGCCGCCGGCTTCTCGACCGACGCCGAGCTCGACGAGCTGGTCGATTTCATCTGCAAAGAGGTCCGCGCCCAGCTCGGTTCCTGAGTGGCGGCGGGTGGCGATGGCGCCCTGCTGCTCTGCGACAAGCCCGCGGGGATAACCTCGCACGACATGGTTGCCAGAGTGCGACGCGAGCGAGGGTGCAAGGCCGGGCACGCAGGCACGCTCGACCCTTTCGCCACCGGGCTGCTGCTCGTCCTGCTCGGCCGCGCGACCAAGCTGCAGCGCTTTCTCGTCGGCCTGCCGAAGACCTACAGGGCGAAGGCGCGCCTCGGCTGGCGCTCGAGCACCGGCGACCCCGACGGCGAGCTGACCGAGACCGGGCGCATGCCGGTCTCGCTGGCGCTGCCGACCGGCACCGTGCGCCAGCGCCTGCCGATGACCTCGGCCGTCCGGGTCGGCGGCGAGCGCCTCTACAAGAAGGCGCACCGGGGCGAGGTCGTCGAGACGCCCGAGCGCGACGTCGAGGTCTACCGGGCCGAGCTGCTCGAGTGCGACGCCGGCCATGCCTCCTACGAGGTCGAATGCGCGGCAGGGACCTACATCCGGACCCTGCTCGAGACGCTGGACGACGCCTACTGCGAGGAGCTGCGGCGGACCGCGATAGGCCCCTTCTCGATCGAGGACGCCGGCGCCGAGCTCGAGCTGGCCACGGTCGGCGAGCTCGTCCCGGCCGCGGCGGAGGCCCTGCGCTAGGTCATGGCCCGCTGATGCCGAACATCGAGGTGACATCGCTGCCCGACGCCGAGCCGCGCCCCCGCCACGTCGCGATCGGGACCTTCGACGGCGTCCACCGCGGCCACCAGGCGGTGATCGAGGGCGCCGACACGGTCCTCACCTTCGACCCGCACCCGCTCTCCGTGATCCATCCCGAAGCGCTGCCGAAGCTGATCATGCCCTTCAGCGTCAAGCGCGACGTGATCGAGGGGCTCGCGGTCCGCGAGCTCGTCGTCATCCCCTTCGACCGGCAGTTCGCGAAGTTGAGCGCGGAGGAGTTCATCGAGCACGTCCTGGTCGAGAAACTGCGCGCTGAGCGCGTCTCGGTCGGCGAGAACTTCCGCTTCGGCGCCAAGGCGAAGGGCGACCCGGAGATGCTCGCGACCCATCCCGAGTTCGAGACCACGGTCGTGCCGCTGGTCGAGGTCGATGGCGAGACCGTCTCCTCGACCCGGATCCGCGCCCTGGTCGCCGCCGGCGACATGGAGGGCGCGCGCCACTGTCTCGGCGCCCCCTTCATGGTCGAGGGCACCGTCGTCACCGGTGACCAGCGCGGCCGGGAGCTGGGCTTCCCGACTGCCAACATCGTCCCCGACGACTCGCTCGTGATTCCCGGGCACGGGATCTACGCCGCCTTTGCCAACGGCGCCCCCGCCGCCGTCAACGTCGGCGTCCGGCCGACCTTCGAGACCGGCCGCGGGGTCCTCATCGAGACCTATCTGATCGACCGCGAGGAAGACCTATACGGGAGCGAGATGCGGGTCGCCTTCGTCGAGCGGCTGCGTGGCGAGAAGCGCTTCTCCGGTGTCGAGGAGCTGATCGCGCAGATGAAGATCGACGTCGAGGACGCGAAGCGCGTCTGCGCCGGCTTCACCCGCTGAGCTCAGACGCAGGGCTGGGCTTCGTGGGCGGTGCAGTTCGAGGCGAAGAGACGCGCTTCGGAGCCGCTGCCGGCCTGCGGGCCGACCACGGCGAAGCCTTCGGCGACCTGGTCGTGGAGCTCGTTGCGGGCGCTCCAGGAGCAGAGGAAGCGGCCTCCGGCGACCGCGTCGCAGCTGACCGAGGCGCTGGCGCCGCGAGTGCGGACGGTGCGCGGCACGGTCTCCATCAGCAGCCAGCGGTTGCCGATCTCTTCCCTGACCGCGTGCTCGGCCCCGGCCTCGCCCGAGCCGCCGGCGGCGGCAGCGGCGGTCCCGCCGAGCAGGATCAGCCCGGCAAGCACGAGGAGGAGGGCCCCGGAGCGCATGTGCCCACTGAACAGATGCACGTCGATGTGCTCATTCCGTGCCGATTCCGTGGCGTTTCAACCGGCGGGATAAGGTGGCCCACCGCTACAGGAGGGATAAACCTTGCTTTTCGTCGGACTCGGCTTCGTCTACGTCGTTCTTCTCGTCGTCCTCGGCATCAGGACGTTCAAAAACAAGCACTACATCCTGTTCGGCCTCGGCTTCATCATTCCGGTGCTCTGGATCGTCGGCGCGATGCTGCCCCCGAAGGGCATGTCCCACGTCGACGCGCTCTATGCGCAGCGAAATGAGTCGAGCTAGGCGCGACCGGCAAAGCGGGGATCAGGGCCCCGGCACGGGTCAATCCGCGGGCCTGGTCTGTGCTAGCTTCCAACGGCCGTCGCACCCCGTGCGCCGGCTTTTTTAAGCCATGGGACTGACCAAGGAAAAGAAGAGCGAGCTGATCGGCAAGCACGGTCGCGCCGACGGCGACACCGGCTCCGCCGAGGTCCAGATCGCGCTCGCGACCGAGCGCATCAACGAGCTCACCGAGCACCTGCGCACGCACAGCAAAGACCACCACTCACGGCGTGGGCTGCTGATGCTGGTCGGCAAGCGCCGCCGCATGCTGCGCTATCTCGAGCGCCGGGACCTGGAGCGCTACCGCGCCCTCGTCGCCGAGCTCGGACTGCGCAAATGATCGCGGTCGGCGAGACCGCCCCCGACTTCACCCTGCCCGACCAGGACGGCGAAGACGTCTCGCTCTCCGGGTTCCGCGGCGGCAGGGTCCTGCTGATCTTCTATCCCTTCGACTTCAGCGGCGTCTGCTCGGACCAGCTCTCGGTCTACCAGGAGGTCAAAGCGGAGATCGAGGAGAAGGGCGTGACGATGGTCGGCATCAGCGTCGACAACTTCCGCGCCCACAAGGTCTTCCAGGAGCAGCTCGGGACCGACATCCCGCTGCTCTCCGACTACGAGCCCAAGGGCGAGGTCGCCAAGGCCTACGGCTCCTACTTCGAGCCGGCGGGCTGCGCCAACCGCACCCTGGTCCTGATCGACGCCGACGGCGTCATCGAGTGGACCTACGAGTCACCGAGCCTGGGGGAGAGCCCCGGCGCCAACGTCATCTTCGACGCCCTGGCCTGAGCCGGAAGAGGATGGCGGCGGAGCTGACCAGCGCTCCGTGGCCGCCGGTCGGCCCCGACGACCACCAGCGCGGCGAGGGGCCCGGGATGATCGTCTACGCCGACCTCGGCTGTCCCCGCTGCGCCGCCGCCTGGCCCGAGCTGGCGGCGAGGCCGGCACGCCTCGCCTTCCGCCACTTCCCCGTCGCCGGCAAGCACCGGCGCTCGCCGGCGCTGCACGCCGCCGCCGAGGCCGCCGGCCGCCAGGGGCGCTTCTTCGAGATGGTCGACTCGCTCTACGCCGACCGCGGCAGGGTCGACGACCCTCATCTCTGGCGGCGGGCGGAAGAGCTCGGCCTCGATCTCGAGCTCTTCGAGGCCGATCGCCGGGCCGGGTTCGTCGGCGAGCGGGTGCGGCGCGATTTCGAGTCCGGGATCAGGGCCGGAGTGACGGCGACACCGGCGATCTTCTACTCTCCTTCCGACAGAGAACGAGAGTTCTGAATCAGATGGCCGCCATCCGGGCGGCCGAAGGTAGGAAAATTAAATGAGCATGTTTGACGTAACCCGCGTCTCGGCGGATATCGGCGACAGCCAGATTTCATTCGAGACCGGAAAACTCGCGAAGCAGGCGGGTGGCGCGGTCGTGGTTCAGGCCGGCGACACCATGGTGCTGTGCACCGCAACCGTCGGCAGCCTTCGTGACGTGGACTTCCTTCCCCTCACCGTCGACATCGAGGAGCGCATGTACGCCGCGGGCAAAATCCCCGGCTCGTTCTTCCGGCGCGAGGGCAAATCCAGCGAGAAGGCGACCCTCACCGCTCGCATGATCGACCGGCCGATCCGGCCGCTCTTCCCCAAGGGCTGGCACTACGAGACCCAGATCGTCGCGATTCCGATGTCGGTGGACCAGGTCCACCCCTATGACATCCTCGCGATGAACGGCGCCTCCGCGGCGCTGGCGATCTCCCCGATCCCTGTCGCCTCTCATGTCGGCGCCGTGCGGGTCGGCAAACTCGACGGCGACTTCGTCGTCAATCCCAACGAGGAGGACCTCGCCAACCTCGATCTCGATCTGATCGTCGCCGGTACTGACGAGGCGATCCTGATGGTCGAGGCGGGCGCCAGCGGCGTCACCGAGCAGGAGATCCTCGACGCGCTTGACATCGCGCATTCGGAGATCAAGAAGCTCGTCGCCGCGATGGAGGAGCTGCAGCAGAAGGTCGGCAAGGAGAAGATCACGGTCGAGGCTCCCTCGATCGACGAGGGCCTTCTCAGCGACATCCGCTCTTCGCACGGCCAGGCACTGATCGACGCGATCGCCACCGAGGGAAAGCTCGAGCGCTACGAGGCGATCGACGGCGTCAAGGACGAGGTGGTCGCCAAGTACGCCCCCGAGTCCGCTGACGGAGAGACCGACGAGAAGCGCGTTTCCGAGGTCAAGGCCGCTTTCGGCGCGATAGAGAAGGACACGATCCGCAAGGCGATCGCAGTCGACAAGAAGCGCCCCGACGGCCGCGCCCAGGACGAGATCCGGCCGATCGAGTGCGAGGTCGACATCTCCCCGCGCGTGCACGGCTCGGCGCTCTTCACCCGCGGTGAGACCCAGATCCTCTCCAACGTCGCCCTCGGCACGACGCGCATGGACATGCGCATCGACACGCTCGGGCTGGAGACCTCGAAGAAGTTCTGGCACCACTACAACTTCCCGCCCTTCTCGGTCGGGGAGGCCGGCTTCATGCGCGGCCCGAAGCGCCGCGACATCGGCCACGGTGCCCTCGCCGAGCGCGCCCTGGTGGCGACCGTTCCCGGTGAAGAGGAGTTCCCCTATGTGATCCGCGCGGTCTCCGAGACGCTCGAGTCCAACGGCTCTTCCTCGATGGGCTCGGTCTGCGCCTCCTCGATGGCCATGCAGGCTGCCGGTATCCCGGTCAGCGCGCCGGTCGCCGGGGTCGCGATGGGCCTGATCAAGGAGGGCGACGACTACATCGTCCTCACCGACATCGCCGGCGTCGAGGACCACCTCGGCGACATGGACTTCAAGGTCGCCGGAACCGCAGACGGGATCACCGCGCTGCAGATGGACATCAAGATCACCGGCGTCACCTTCGAGATCCTCACCGACGCTCTCGAGCAGGCGAACAAGGGCCGCCAGTTCATCCTCGGCAAGATGGCCGAGGCGATCGACGGCCCGCGCGAGCAGCTCTCACCGCACGCGCCGCGGATCGAGTCGATCAAGATCGATCAGGAGAAGATCGGCGCCGTGATCGGCAAAGGCGGCGAAACGATCCGCGCCCTGTGCGAGGAGTTCGAGGCCGACATCGACGTCGAGGACGACGGCACGATCCGGATCTACGCGCCGACCGGCGAACTGGTCGAAGCGTGTGTCTCGAGGATCGAATCGATGACCAAGGAGGCCGAGGTCGGCGACACCTACACCGGTGCCAAAGTGGTCAAGACGACCACCTTCGGCGCCTTCGTCGAGCTGGTCAAGGGCACCGACGGCCTGCTCCACATCTCCAACGTGAAGCCGGGCGAGCGGGTCGACGAGGTCTCCGACGTGCTCAGCGCCGGCGACGAGATCAACGTCACCGTGGTCGAGGTCGACCGCGAGCGCGGCAGGATCGGTCTGCGCCTCTCCGACGACCCCTCGGTCGAGGGCAAATCGCAGGAGGAGCTGCTCGCGATCGGCTCCGGCGGCGGCGGCCGCAACGGTGGCGACCGTGGGCGCGAGGGTCGCGGAGGCGGCGGCCGTGAGGGCCGCGGCGGCCGCGAGCGTCGTCCGCGCCGTGACCGTGACTGATCACCAGCTGACCGAGCTCAGCTCGGGCGTCCGAGTCGTCACCGAGGAGGTTCCATCGGTGCGCTCGGTCGCGCTCGGGCTCTGGGTTCGAACCGGTTCCCGTGACGAGACCCCGGCGCAGGCCGGGGTCTCGCACTTTCTCGAGCACCTGCTCTTCAAGGGCACCGACCGCTACTCGGCGATCGAGATCTCCGAGCGCTTCGACGGCCTCGGCGCCTCGGTCAACGCGGCCACCGGTAAGGAGACGACCCACCTGCACGCCCGCTTCCTCGACGTCCACACCGACGAGGTCTTCGAGCTGCTCGCAGAAATGATGCTGGCGCCGACCTATCCGGAAATCGACTCCGAGCGCGACGTCGTCCTCGAGGAGATCGCGATGTACGAGGACGAGCCCTCGGACCGTGTCCACGACTACCTGGCGGAGGCCGTCTTCGGCGACCACCCGCTGGGACGCCGCGTGCTCGGCGAGGCCGAGGTGATCGCCTCGATCCCGGTGCCGGACATCGAGACCTATCACCAGGCCCGCTATAGCGGCGCCAACGTCGTCGTCGGCGCCGCGGGCAACCTCGACCACGGCCGGATCGTCGAGCTGGCCGAACGGCTGATGTCGGAGCCCGGGCCCGGTGGCGGCCCCGATGCAGGCGCCGCCGGCGGCAACGGAGCCTCCCGCTACCGCTTCCAGGAGAAGGACACCGAGCAGTACCACATCTGCTTCGGAGCGCCGGGGATAGTCCGCGACGACGAGCGCCGCTACGCGCTTGCCGTGCTCGATTCGATCTTCGGCGGCTCGACCTCCTCGCGCCTCTTCCGCGAGGTCCGCGAGAAGCGCGGCCTCGCCTACTCGGTCGGCTCCTACACCGAGCAGTACACGGACTCCGGCCTGGTCGCTACTTACGTCGGCACCCGCGAGGACAACGTCGAGGAGGCCTGTTCGATCATCGGCGAGGAGCTGCGGCGGATCCGCAGCGAGCCGGTCTCGGCGGCGGAGCTCGACCGCGGCAAGGAGAGCGTCAAAGGGCGTCTCGTCCTCTCCGCCGAGTCGACCGCCGCGCGGATGACCCGGATCTCACGCTCGACCCTCTTCGACCAGCCGATCGACAGCCTCGAGGAGATGATCGCCAAGGTCGACGCGGTCGAGGTCGACGACCTGACCGAGCTGGCCGCCGAGCTCTACGGCGACGAGCGCCTCTCGGCCGCCTGCGTCGGCCGCGCCGAGTCCTGCTTCCGCGAGGCGCTGGCGCCGGTCTCCGAGACGCTGGCAGCATGAATAGTCCGACGTCCAGGGGTAGCGGCGAGTGATCAACGTCGTCGTTTCGGGTGCCGCCGGGCGCATGGGGGAGGCCGTCTGCGAGGCGGTCGAGGGCGCCGAGGACATGGAGCTGGGCGGGCGTGCAGACCCGGCGCTCGGGGTCGAGCTGGGCGCGGCGCTCGACGGCGCCGACGTCGTCGTCGACTTCAGCAGGCCGGACACCGCGGTCGGCAACGTCGGCGCCTGCCTCGCGGCGGGCGTGCACGTGGTCGTCGGCACCACCGGCTTCGAGGTCGACGCCCTGCGTGAGGCGACCGAGGCCGCTCCCGGTGACGCCAAGTGCTTCGTCGCTCCCAACTTCGCGATCGGCGCGGTGCTCCTGATGGAGGTCTCGCAGACGATCGCCCGCCACATGCCCGACTGCGAGATCGTCGAGCTCCACCACGACAAGAAGCTCGACGCACCCTCGGGGACCGCGAAGCGGACCGCGGAGCTGATCCGCGCCGCCGGCGGCGACGTCCACGAGCCGATCCACTCGGTCCGCCTGCCAGGCCTGGTCGCCCACCAGGAGGTCATCTTCGGCGGCGAGGGGCAGACGCTGAGCGTCCGCCACGACTCGATCGACCGCCGCTCCTTCATGCCGGGCGTGCTGCTCGCGGTGCGCGGCGTGGCCTCGCGGCCCGAGCGCTTCACGGTCGGTCTCGAGAAGCTGCTCTAGAAAGGTACGCTGAGGACGATGACCGAGATCAACGGACTGCTGACCGCGATGGCGACCCCCTTCGACGAGGAGGGACGGGTCGACGAGAGCGCCGCGCGCGCGCTCGCCGCCGCCCTGATCGAGAATGGCTCGCACGGGGTGGTCGTCGCCGGCTCCAGCGGCGAGGCCGCGACTCTCGACGACGAGGAGCACATCGGCCTGCTGCGCGCCGTGGTCGAGGAGATCGGCGGCAGCGATGCGCTGGTCGCCTGCGGCACCGGCACCAACGACACCCGTCACTCGATCGAGTTGACCAGGGCCGCCGCCGAGGCCGGGGCCGAAGCGGCCTTGATCGTCACTCCGTACTACAACAAGCCCAACCCGGCCGGGATCGTCGCCCACTTCGAGGCGATCGCCGAAGCGGTTCCGGAGATCCCGCTGATCGCCTACAACATCCCCTCGAGGGTGATCATCAACGTCTCGCCCGAGGAACTCGCCGAGCTCGCCAAGATCGACACCGTGGTCGCGGTCAAGCAGGCGAACAACGCCGACCTCGGGCCGATCGAGGGCCTGGCGGTGCTGGCCGGCAACGACGACATCTTCCTGAAGGCGCTCGAACTCGGCCTCGCCGGCGGCATCCAGGTCGCCTCGCAGCTCGCCGGCCCGCAGATGCGCGAGATCTGGGACGCGGCCCAGGCGGGTGACCTGGAGCGCGCCAGGGAGCTCGACGCCAACCTGCGGCCGCTCTACGACGTGCTTGGCGTGACCACCAATCCGATGCCGCTGAAGGCGGCGCTGGAGCTGACCGGGGCGATCCCCTGCGGCGTCCTGCGACTGCCGATGGTCGAAGTCAGCGAGTCCCAGCGAGAAGCGATCAAGACCGCCCTGGAGACGGTCGGCGTCGCGGTCGCGGCGGGATAGGGCAGATGGCCAAGAAGCTAAGGGTGATCCCGCTCGGCGGGCTCGGTGAGATCGGCAAGAACATGACCGTGGTCGAATACGACGGCCGCATCGTCGTCGTCGACACCGGCCTCGCCTTCCCGACCCCCGAGATGCTCGGCATCGACCTCGTCCTTCCCGACTTCTCCTGGCTGCGCGACCGCGCCGACGACATCGAGGCGATCGTCCTCACCCACGGCCACGAGGATCACGTCGGCGCCCTGCCCTACGTGCTGCGCGAGGTCGGCGTTCCGCCGGTCATCTACGGCGGCCTGCTGACGATCGGCATGGTCCGCTCGAAGCTCGACGAGCACAAGCTCGGCGACTCGCCGCTGCAGGAGCTGCCGACCGGCGAGAAGGTCAAGCTCGGGCCCTTCGAGCTCGAGTTGATCCACCTCTCGCACTCGATTCCCGACATGTGCGGGGTCCTGCTCAAGACCGAGCTCGGCTCGATGCTGATGACCGGCGACTACAAGTTCGACCAGACTCCGGTCGACGGCAGGCCGGCGGACATCTCGCGCCTGGCGGAGATCGGCCGCGACGGCTTGATGCTGCTCTGCGGCGACTCGACCAACGCCGACCGGCCCGGGATCTCCCCCTCGGAGTCGAGCGTCGGGCCGGCGCTGCTGGAGACCTTCGCCGACTGCAAGGGGCGCATCATCGTCACCTCCTTCGCCTCCAACATCCACCGCGTCCAGCAGGTGATCGACGCCGCGATAAAGCTCGACCGCAAGGTCGCCCTGGTCGGCCGCTCGATGCGCAAGAACTTCAACATCGCCTCCAATCTGGGGATCGCGACGGCGCCCTCCGGGCTCTTCATCCAGCCGCGCGAGATCGAGAACTTCCCCGACGAGAAGGTGGTGGTGATCTCGACCGGCAGCCAGGGCGAGCCGCTCTCGGCGCTGCGCCGGATGGCCAACAACGACCACCGCGACGTCGACCTGCACTCGGGCGACACCGTCGTCTTCTCGGCCAGCCCGGTGCCCGGCAACGAGCGCGCGGTCAACGAAACGATCGACCGCATCTACGAGATCGGCGCCACCGTGGTGACCGCCAAAGACGCGCCGATCCACGCCTCCGGCCACGGCTATCAGGAGGAGCTGAAGCTGATGATCAACCTGACCAAGCCGAAGTACGTGCTGCCGATCCACGGCGACTACAAGCGCCTGCGCCTGCACTCCGAACTGGCCCAGTCGGTCGGCATCGATGCCGAGAACGTCTTCCAGAGCCGCAACGGCCTGGCGCTCGAGATCGACGAGAAAGGGGCCAGGCTCGGCGAGGACATCGACGCCGGCACGATCTTCGTCGACGGCGTCAACGTCGGTGAGCCCGACGACGTCGCCCTGCGCGACCGGCGGGCGATCTCCGCCGACGGCATCTTCATCGTCGTCGCCACGATCTCGGCCGACGACGGCGCCGTCGTCGCCGACCCCGAGGTCATCTTCCGCGGCGTCGCCTTCCTCGAGGAGGCGGGCGGCCTGGTCGAAGAGCTCCAGGACGTCGTCGAGGACTCGCTCGAGGAAGCGGCGGCCGCCAAGACCCGCGAGCTGAACCTGATCCAGGAAGACCTGCACGACGCGGTCGCGAAGTTCGTCTACCAGAAGCTGAAGCGGCGGCCGATGGTGCTGCCGGTCGTCGTCGAGGTCTAGAGGGAAGCTGCCCCTGAGGTTAAGAGGGGCCCGCCGGAGGCTGTTGGGGAGAACCCGGCGGGCCCCGTGTCTCGTCCACGGAGCAACCTAGGACTGGTCGCTAAAGGCGGTCTAAAGCCGGCGTAATTGGTTCCTCAGGCCGGCTTCTCTGCGGCAGGCGCACCCGAAAGAGGGCGCCGCCGCCGCTCGACTCGCCGACCGTGGCGACGCCCCCGTGCGAGGCCGCCACGGCGCTGACTATGGCCAGGCCGAGCCCGCTGCCGGGCCCGCTCGCGGTGTCAGCGGGCCCTTCCCCGCGGACGAAGCGGCCGAAGACCTGGGTGCGCATCTCGAGCGGGATGCCGGGGCCGTCGTCGGCGACTTCGAGGATCGCGTCGCCGCCGTCGGAGCTGAGGCGCAGTTCGATCGTCGAGCCGGGCGGCGTGTAGCGGGAGGCGTTGTCGAGCAGGTTGAGCACCATCCGGTGCAGCTCGTCGGCATTGCCCTCGATCGGCAGCGGGCGGTCGTTCTCGACCCGGAGCTCGCGTCGGCCCATCAGCGGCGCCGCCTCGACCGCGGCGTTGCCCGCGACCTCGGCGAGGTCGCAGGGAGCGTGGGTGCCGGCTTTGCCGGCGTCGGCTTTCGCCAGCAGCAAGAGGTCGGAGACGAGCCGGCTCATCCGCTGCGAGGAGCGCAGGGCGGAGTCGATCATCGCCCGGTCCTCACCATGCTCGGGATTGCGCAGCGACGCCTGCAGCAGCTCGAGGTTGGCGAGGATGCTGGTCAGCGGCGTGCGCAGCTCGTGCGAGGCGTCGGCGACGAACTCGCGCTGTTTTTTCATCGCCGTCTCACGCTCTGCCCGGGCGGCGTCCAGCGAGCGCAGCATCTGCTCCAGGGTGTGGGCGAGCTCGCCGACCTCGTCGTCGGCCTTCGGCTGGGGCATGTGACGGGAGGGGTCGCCCGTATCGGCGATCTTGCGAGCGCTGACGATCAGCGCCGAGACCGGGCGCATCGCACGGCCGGCGATCGCCAGCCCGGCGAGGCTGGCCAGCAGGGCGCCGCCGAAGACCCCGGCGGCGATGAAGAGCCAGAGGTGGTCGATGGTCGAGTCGACGTGGCCGATGCTGCGGCCGTACTGGACGAAGCCGATCGGCACGCCTTCGTCGCTGCGGATCACCCCGGCGGCGACACGGTTGCCGGCGAAGGTCGTCAGCCCGGGTTCGGCCGGCCCCAGGGACTGGGCGTTTTCCGAGCCGCCAATCAGGTTTCCGTTGACGTCGTAGACACGGATCGTCGCGTCGTCGGGCCGCACGAAGTCGTTGAAGTGGGGTTCGTGGACGATTTCCGGAAACGGGGTGTAGACGATCTGGATTTCCGCGGCCAGGGTCTGGGCGGCGCCGCTCACCTCGCGGTTGAAGTCATCGCGGATCCGGTTGGTCGCGACCTTGCCGATCACGCCGCCGAAGACGAGCAGGATGATCAGGGTGAGGCTGGCCGAGGTCGCCGCGATCCGCCAGCGCACCGGCCAGTTGCGCGGCCTGAGACGGCTGCTGCCGACGCCGCGCCGCATGGCTGGACGCCGCACGGCTACTCCTTGATCACGTAGCCGGCGCCGCGTTTTGTGTGCAGCAGGCGGCCCTCGCCGTCGGACTCCAGCTTGCGCCGCAGGTTGGAGACGAAGACGTCGATCGTGTTGGTGGCCGCGGTCGGGTCATAGCCCCAGACCTCGTCGAGCAGGCGCTCGCGCGAGACGACCAGGCGCTGGTTGCGGAGGAGGAACTCGAGCAGCTCGAACTCGCGGTTGGTGAGCTCGATCTCGCGCTCACCGCGGCGCACCTCGCGGGTGTCGGGATTGAGCGAGAGGTCGCCGACTTCGAGCGAGGCGGCGCCGCGGGGCGGGCGCCGGCGCAGGAGGGCACGGATGCGGGCGAGCAGCTCGCGGCGCTCGAAGGGCTTGACCAGGTAGTCGTCGGCGCCGCTGTCGAGGCCGTCGACGCGGTCTTCGGTCTCGGTGCGGGCGGTCAGCATCAGGATCGGCACGTCACTGTCGGCGCGCAGCCGGCGACAGACCTCGACCCCGTCGAGACGGGGGAGGCCGAGGTCGAGGACGACCAGGTCGGGGACGAAACCCGCCGCCACGTCGAGGGCGTCGACGCCGTCGGCGGAGGTCCGCACCTCGTAGCCCTCGTTGCGCAGCGAACGGCGCAGGACGTCGAGGATCTCGACGTCGTCCTCGACGACGAGGACGCGTCCACCGGCGCTATCGAGCTCGGTCGTGTTCATCGCCACCCGATCTTAAACCCGGCTTCCCGCCCGCCGGCGCGCTTTTACCGCGAATTTATGGCGGCAGCGGGCCTGCGCAGGGGTCGGGGCCGTGGCGTCGAACGGGTGCAAATGTTCGTGCGCAAGAAGCGGCCGGTCAAACGCGGCTCGAAATCGAAGAAATCCCCGCCCCGCGGCCGGCGGCCGCAGCTACCGATCAGCCTCGGCCAACGCCACGTGGACCTGATCGGGCTCGGCCTGATCGCGGCCGGCGTCTATCTCACCTTCGTCCTCTTCTTCGGCTGGGAGGGAGGCAAGGTCGGCTACGGAATCGAAACCGGGCTCGAGTACCTGGTCGGCTCGGTGGGAGCCCGCATCGCCACCATCCTCTGCCTCGTCGTCGGCGGGGTCCTCGTCACCGGCGCCTCGATCTCCTCGATCGTCCGCGGCACGGGCCGTGCCCTGCGGCGCGTCTTCCTGGGCAGCCGCGACGTCGCCCAGACCGCGATCCAGCACCGCGACTCCCGCCGTGACGAAAAGACCGCCGCGACCCGCGCCGACGCCACCGACGTGATGTCGTCCTACCCCGACGAGGACGAGTTCGAGCCCACCGTCGCCCTCGCCGAGGACGACGCCTTCGACTTCAGCACCGCCGAAGAGAAATCCGCCCACGATGACCCGGCTCAAGGCGACTCCGTCCCGCCTGGCGCCCCCGGCATGCCCGGAAGCGAAGCTGAGGACATGCCGGCTGACAGCGAAGCCCCGTCCTCCCCCGACGACGATCGCACTCTGATTCTCTCGGAGGAGGGGGAGGACCCCTCCGGGGCCTCCGAGCTCCCGGGCGCGGCCAAGGTCGCCAACGCCAGCACAGACCCGGCCACCACCGAGATCCCCGCCCTGACACCGCAGGGCAACAAGCGCGGCGTCACCGAATCGGACCAGATCGACTACCGGCCGCCGCCGGGCACCTTGCTCGAGCGCGGCAGCAAAAGCGACAAGGGCCCCGACCCGCGCGACCAGGAAGTGGTCGGCCGCAAGCTGGTCGAGACCCTCGGGCACTTCGGCGTCGAGGCGAAGATCGTCGGCCTGGTCAGCGGCCCGCACGTCTCCCGCTTCGAGCTGCGCCTGGCGCCAGGCACCAAGGTCAAGAAAGTCACCGAGCTCGCCAACGACCTCGCCTACGCGCTGGCCTCGACCGACATCCGAATACTGGCGCCCATCCCCGGCAAACAGGCGGTCGGGGTCGAGGTCCCGAACGCGCGCCGCCGCATGGTCAGGCTCGGCGACATCTATGCCGGCAGGCCGAAGAAGACCTCGCCGCTGGTCGCCTGGCTGGGCAAGGGCATCGACGGCAACGCGGTCTGGGCCGACCTGGCGAAGATGCCCCACGTGCTCGTCGCCGGCACCACCGGCTCGGGCAAGAGCGGCTGCGTCAACGCGATCCTCTCCTCGATCCTGATGCAGGCGTCGCCCAACGAAGTGCGCTTCGTCCTCGTCGATCCCAAGCAGGTCGAGCTCAATCATTACGAGAACGTGCCGCACCTGCTGACCCCCGTGGTCACCTCGCCGCGCCTCGCCGCCAACGTGCTCTCGAACCTGATCGGCGAGATGGAGAGCCGCTACGGGATCATGAGCACGGCGCGCTGCCGCAACCTCGACGAGCTCAACCGGGCGCGGGCGAAAGCGGGCGAAGCGCCGCTGCCGCACATCCTCTGCGTGATCGACGAGCTCGCGGACCTGATGATGGTGGCTCCGGCCGAGGTCGAGGACTCGATCATCCGCCTCGCCCAGAAGTCGCGTGCGACCGGCATCCATCTGGTCCTCGCCACCCAGCGTCCCTCGACCGACATCATCACCGGCACGATCAAGGTCAACATCCCGGCCCGGATCGCCTTTGCCGTCTCCTCGCAGACCGACTCGAGGGTGATCCTCGACCAGGGCGGGGCGGAGGCACTGCTCGGTCAGGGCGACATGCTGCTGCGCGGCGCCGGCACCTCGAAGCTGGCCCGGATCCAGGGCGCCTTCATCACCGAGGACGAGATCGCCCGCATCACCAAGCACTGGGCCAAGCAGGGCGAGCCCGACTTCGAGGAGGAGCTGCTCGAGACCCGCGAGGTGGTCGAGGAGGGGGTCGAACCCGGCGGCGACTTCGATCCCGACAGCGACGACCTGCTCGATGCCGCGATCCAGCTCGTGGTCGAAACCGAAACCGCCTCCGTCTCGATGATCCAGCGGCGCCTGCGGGTCGGCTACACGCGGGCGGGCCGCTTGATCGACATGCTCGAGCGCCGCGGCGTGATCTCCGGCTACGAGGGTTCGAAACCGCGTCAGGTGCTGATCACCTCGGCCGACCTGGCCAGGGTCACGAGTGGTGGAGCGGAGCCAGTCGGCGCCGAAGTAGACGGCCAGGCCTGAGCCGGTTCACAATGATTCCGTGCAGAACGGAATCGGAGAGACGCTGCGCAAGGCGAGGAATCGCCGCAAACTGCCGCTTTTCGAGATCGAGGCGGAGATCAAGATCCGCGCCCGCTACCTGCAGGCGATCGAGGCGGAGGATTGGGACGCGCTCCCCGACGGCTCCTACGCGCGCAGCTTCATCAGGACCTACGCGACCTTCCTCGGCCTCGACGGTGACCGCCTGGCGGCCGAATTCGGCCAGGCGCCGCCGGCATCGACCGATCGTGGACCGGCCCGGCAGGGCGCGCGCTCGGCGCCGCGCGGCGGGCCGATCGGACCAGGTCGGCGCCGCCCTCGTTTTCTGGCGGCGGCCGTAGTCGTCGCAGTGATCGCGCTCGCGGTTGCCGCGATCAGCCTGATCGGCGGCAGCGGCGGTTCGTCCTCGCCCGGCTCCGAAACGAGCCCCACCGGTTCGGCGCAGGGGGACGCGTCGCCCGCGGCTGAGCCCGCAGGCGAAGCCCTCCAGGCCTGCGCTCAGCCTGCTGACCACTGCCGAAGTCTGGGTCTGTGTGCTCGCCGCCGACGGCAAGGCGCTGGTCGACGGCCAGGTCCTGCCCGGCGGGTCCGAAGCGGGCCCGTTTCACTCCGGTAGCTTCACGGTCGCCTTCGGCAACGGGGAGGTCGAGATGAGTATCGACGGAAAGCAGATCCAGACACCGGAAAGCGCCAGCCCGATCGGCTACGAGATCGGCCGCGAAGGCGGCCTGACCAAGCTCGGCGAGGGCGAGAGGCCGACCTGCACATGAGCGACTCGGCGGCGGTCGTCAGGGCGGGGATCGTGGTCACCGGGACGGAGGTGATCACCGGGCGGATCTCCGACCTGAACGGGCCCTGGGTCTCCGAGCGCCTGGCCGGGCTCGGGGTCGAGGTCGCCCATATCCTCGTCGTCGCCGACCGTCCCGACGACCTCGAGGCGGCGCTGCGCTTCCTCGCCGGCGAGGGAATGGACCTGATCGTCACCTCCGGCGGGCTCGGCCCGACCGCCGACGACCTCACCGCCGAGGTCGTCGGGCGCTTTGCCGGGCGCGAGCTTCTCCTCGACGAGGAGGTCGAGGAGAAGATCGCCGAGATCCTGCGCGGATTCGCCCGCCGTGCCGGCTTCCGTTTCGACATGGAGGCGGTGCTCGAGGCCAATCGGAAGCAGGCGATGGTGCCGGAGGGGGCGACAGCGCTCGATCCCGTCGGCACCGCGCCGGGCCTCGTCGTCCCCGCCGGGGATTCGGTCGTGATCGTCCTGCCCGGGCCGCCGCGCGAGCTGCAGCCGATGTGGCCGGTGGCGCTGGAGACCCCCGAGGTGAGGGCGGTGCTCGACCGGGCGACGCCGTTGCGCGGCTACACGCTGCGGATGTTCGGCATCCCCGAGTCGGAGATCGCCAAGAGCCTGCGCGAGATGGAGGAGGAGGGTGTGGCCCTGCCCGAGGTCGAGATCACGACCTGCCTGCGGCGCGGGGAGATCGAGATCGACGTCCGCTACCGCGACCAGGCCGCGGCGGTAGCCGACGCCGTCCGCGACGGCTTCGCCGAGCGCCACCCGGCCCAGCTCTTCAGCCTCGATGGCGAGACGATCGACGCTCAGGTGGCGAAGCTGCTCACAGGGCACCGGCTGGGCCTGGCCGAGTCCTGCAGCGGCGGCCTGCTGGCGGCGCGGATCACCAGGCTCCCCGGGGCCTCTGCCTATATGGCGGGCTCGGTCGTCTCCTACTCGAACGAGGCGAAGTCCGAGCTGCTCGGCGTCGATCCGGCCCTGATCGAGCGTCACGGCGCGGTCTCCCCGGAGGTGGCCGAGGCGATGGCGCGGGGCGCGCTGGAGCGCTTCGGAGCCGACGTCGCCGTCTCGATCACCGGCATCGCCGGCCCCGACGGCGGCAGTGAGGAAAAGCCGGTCGGCTACGTCTGCTTCGACGCGCGGCTCGCCGACGGCACCGCGATCGCCCGTCAGCCGGTGATCCCGGGCGGCCGAGAGGACATCCGCGAACGCTCGGCACTGGTCGGCATGCACCTGCTGAGGATGCTCCTCGGCGGCGGCGAGCCGCCTCTGTAGGGCCCCCTGCGGCCTCTTGTCGCACCTGGGCGTTGTCGCGCGCGGCAACGGGGCATAGCTTGCCCCCGATGACCAAGGAGCGCCTCAAGAGCCCGCGGGCACGGTTGTTTGTCGCCCTCGACCTGCCGGGAGAGATCCGGGCCGGGGTCGACGCCTGGGGGCGGAGGGAGCTCGACGACCCGGCCCTGCGGCCGCTGCCGTCGGCGTCGTTGCACGTGACGCTCGTCTTCCTCGGCTACCGGCCGGAGAAGGAGGTCGATCGCCTCGCCGAGATCGTCGGGGCGATCGACGCGCCGGCAGTCGAGATCGCCCTGCGCGATCCGGTTGCAAGGCCGGAGCGGGGGAGGCCGCGGCTCTACGCGATCCCGGTCGATTCCGCGGCCGTGGTCGAGATGCAGGCCGGGCTCGAGCGTAGGCTGGTCTCGGCCGGCCTGCACGAGCCCGAGAAGCGGCAGTTCTGGCCCCACCTGACGGTCGCCAGGGTGCGGCCGGAGGCGAGGGGGTCGCGCCGGCCCCGGCCGGTGTCGAAGCCGCCGGGGGGGCTGACGCAGGAGCTGTTGCGGCCCGCCCGTTGCGTCCGGGTCGCGCTCTACCGTTCCGAACTCAAGCCACAGGGTGCGGAGTACGCCCGGCTGGCCCAGATCGAGCTGTCCTGAGCAGGACGGCAGTGAGGTGATGACACAGATGGCGAATCAGAAACCAGCTTTGAAGGACATGTCCGCGAAGGAAGCGAAAGCGAAGGATGCCGCGCTCGAGAACGCGGTGACCCATATCCAGAAGGAGTTCGGCGAGGGCCTCCTGATGCGCCTCGGCGCCGACAGCAAGGTCCAGATCGGTGCGATCCCGACCGGCTCGCTGGCACTCGACCTGGCGCTCGGCATCGGCGGCGTGCCGCGTGGCCGCATCGTCGAGATCTTCGGCCCCGAGTCCTCCGGCAAGACGACGCTGATCTACCACGTGATCGCCCAGGCACAGGCCCTCGGCGGGGTCTGCGTCTTCATCGACACCGAGCACGCGATGGACCCGATCTACGCCAGCGCGATCGGCGTCGACTGCGACGAGCTGCTCGTCTCCCAGCCCGACTACGGCGAGCAGGCGCTGCAGATCGCCGACCGCCTGATCGCCTCGGCGGCGGTCGACGTGGTCGCGATCGACTCGGTCGCGGCGCTGACCCCGAAAGCCGAGCTCGAGGGCCAGATCGGCGACACGACCGTCGGCCTCCAGGCACGCCTGATGTCGCAGGCGATGCGCAAACTGGCGGGCAACCTGAACCGGACCAACACGGTCTGCCTGTTCACCAACCAGATCCGCGAAAAAATCGGCGTCCAGTTCGGCTCCCCGGAGACCCAGCCCGGTGGTCGCGCGCTCAAGTTCGCCGCCTCACAGCGGCTCGACATCCGCCGCATCGAAACCCTCAAAGAAGGAACCGAGGCGGTCGGCAACCGGGTCCGGGTCAAAGTCGTCAAGAACAAAGTCGCGTCGCCCTTCCGCCAGGCGGAATTCGACATCGAGTACGGGACCGGGATCTCACGCGAGGGCGGCCTGCTCGATTTCGGCATCGAGCACGACCTGGTGCAGAAATCGGGATCCTTCTTCTCCTACGGAGAGACGAGGCTCGGCCAAGGGCGCAACAACGCCAAGCAGTTCCTCGCCGACAACCCCGAGCTCGCTACCGAGATCGAGACGAAGATCCGGGCCGCGCTCGGTCTCGACGGCGCTTCCGCACCGGCTACGGCCCCGGTGGAGGAGCCGGCGCCGGTCGCAGAGGTCAAAGCAGCCTGATTCGCCTATAGGATGCGCGCCGCATGAGCGACGCAACGATCTTCTACATTCTCGGCGGCATCCTCGCCACCATGGCGGTGGTGACGAGTTTCGTCGGCCTGCGCTTCGAGAACTTCCCCGGCAAATTCGCGCCGCTGATCGTTCTCTGTTTCGTCGTCGTGATCGGCGGCGCCACGACCTTCGCCGTGCTCAACGGCAAGAACGAGGAAAAGGCGCGGGCGGCCGAGAACGAGAAGGCCGGCGCCGAGTTCGAAGAAGCCGAGGAGAGCCCGGTCGAAGGCGACGAAGCCGAAGGCCCGGAAGCTGAAGGGGGCACGGAGGCCGCGGGCAAGGCCGGCGCCGCGCCGGCCGCGAAGGGGCCCGGCGGCACGGTGAAACTGGCGGCGTCGCCGACCGACCTCGCCTTCGACACCAAAACCCTGAGCAGCAAGCCGGGCAAGGTCACGATCGACTTCAAAAACCCGGCGGCGCTCGAACACAACGTCGCGATCGAGGAAAACGGCAAAATCGTCGCCGAATCGGAAACGATCACCGAAGGCGACACCTCGGTCAGCGCCGAACTGGCGCCCGGCACCTACACCTTCCTCTGCACTATTCCGGGACATGCCGAAGCCGGCATGGAAGGCACCCTGACGGTCAAGTAGCGGCGCAGCTCGGCGTCCTCGGTCGCTTGCGTGCGGTGCACGCGGCGCTCCCTGCGTCCACCGAGCTGCTTGCTCCTTCACCGTCAGTAACCCTGGCGGTACCCTGCGGCGATGCCGTCGTTCCACGTCACCACCTTCGGGTGCCAGATGAACGTGCATGACTCCGAGCGGATGCAGGGGATGCTCGAGTCGCTCGGCTACGAGGCCGCGGAGCGGCGCGAGGACGCCGATCTGATCCTCTTCAACACCTGCTCGATCCGCGAGTCGGCCGACAACCGCTTCATCGCCCACCTCGGCGAGGCGAAGCGGTTGAAGAGCGAAGACCCGGAGCGGATGGTCGGCGTCGGCGGCTGCTGGGCGCAGTCGGTCAAGGAGGAGGTCTTCCGCCGCTTTCCCTTCGTCGACGTCGCCTTCGGGCCGGGGCAGATCCACAAGCTCGCCGAGTTCCTCAACTCGGACTCGCTGAGCGCCCAGGGCTACTTCGAGTTCGAGGACTTCTCCGGCCACCTGCCGTCCCGGCGCGAGCGCCGCTTCCAGGGCTGGCTGCAGATCTCGCAGGGCTGCAACTGCCGCTGCTCCTACTGCATCGTGCCCTCGACCCGCGGGCGCGAGGTCAGCCGCGACCCGGACGAGCTGTTGCTCGAGGCGGAGGCGCTGGCCGCCGACGGCGTCCGTGAGGTGACGCTGCTCGGCCAGAACGTCAACAGCTACGGCCGCGACCTGCCCGCGGCCGCGCGAATCGGCTTCTCGCAGCTGCTCGGGCGGATCGACGCGATCGAGGGCATCGATCGCATCCGCTACACCAGCCCGCATCCCAAGGACATGAAGGAGGACGTGGTCCGCGCCCACGCCGAGCTCGAGGCGGTCTGCGAGCACATCCACCTGCCGCTGCAGTCGGGCTCGAGCCCGGTGCTGAAGCGGATGCGGCGCACCTATGACCGCGGCCGCTACATGGACCGCGTCGCCCTGATCCGCGAGCTGGTGCCCGATTGCGCGATCACAACCGACATCATCGTCGGCTTCCCCGGCGAGACCGAGGCCGACTTCGAGCAGACGCTGGAGGTGGTGGACGAGGTCGGCTACGACGGCGCCTTCACCTTCGTCTTCTCGCCGCGCCGGGAAACCGAGGCGGCGACGATCGGCGACCAGGTGCCTCACCCGGTCAAGGTCGAGCGCATGGAGCGGCTCGTCGATCTCGTCCAGCGCACGCGCCGCGGAGCGGGCGCAGCGATTCGTCGGCCGTGAGATCGAGGTCCTGGTCGAAGGCACGAGCCGGACCGATCCCAGCCGCCTGCGCGGCCGCAGCCGCCACAACAAGGCGGTCAACTTCGAAGGCATCGCGCGAGCCCGGAGAGCTGGTCGAGGTGCAGATCGAGGCGGCGACCTCGCAGACTCTGAGCGGGGTCGGCGGCGCTTCCGCTTGGCCCGGTGAGGGTGCTCGCGATATTCGGGCCGACCGGGGTCGGCAAGACCGGAGTCGCGATCGAGTTGGCCGAACTGCTGCGCGAGCGGGGGAGGACCCGGTCGCGATCTCCTGCGACGCCCTCCAGGTCTACGAGGGCCTCGGCGATGCTGACCGGGGCCGCGACGGCTGCGGAGCGGGCGAGGCTCGAGCACCGCCTGGTCGGCTTCGTGCCGGTGACCGAGCCGTTCTCGGTCGGCGACTACATGCGGGCTGGCCCATCGCTGAGGTCGACGCGGCCCTGGGGGCAGGTCGGCGGCCGATCGTCGTCGGCGGCACCGGCCTCTACCTGCGCGCCGCGCTCGCCGAGCTCTCGTTGGTCAAGGTCCCCGCCGACTCGGAGGACTCGGAGCTCTGGTCGGAGCAGACCCGGCACCCGACCTCGATCTTCGGCCTCGACATGGACCGCGAACGGCTCTACGAGCGGATCGACGCGCGGACCGAGGCGATCGTCGCCGCCGGCGCCGAGCGCGAGGTCCGCGCGGCCGAGGCGGCAGGGCCCTCGCGCACGGCGCGCAAGGCGCTCGGCTTCGACCAGATCCTCAACGGCGACGTCGAGCTGATGCAAGAAGCGCTCGCGCAACTACGCCCGCCGCCAGCTCACCTGGATGCGGAAGATCCCCAACCTGACCTGGATCGACCGCGGCGACCTCGGCGACACCGACGTCGCCGCCGAAATCGCCAAAACCATCGCCGACGGGCCGAATGGCGACGCATAGCGTCGTATTTCGGCCCGTCGGCGGAGTGGCTAGGGTGGATTGATGAGGTTTGAGAAGTGGCAGGCGCTCGGCAACGACTACGTGATCGTCGAGGCGGAGAACCTCCCCTGGGAGCTGACGGCGGGTCGCGTGCGGCTGCTCTGCGACCCGCACTTCGGGGTCGGCTCGGACGGCGTCCTGCTGCTCTCGCGCAGCGCCGAGCCGGCCTTTGTCGCGGCGCTTCGGATCTTCAACCCGGACGGCTCTGAGGCGGAGCTCTCGGGGAACGGCGCCCGCGAGGCGGTCCTCTACCTGCGCCGCCAGGGTTGGACCGAGGCCGAGACCTTCACGATCACGACGCCCGCCGGCTCGATCACGCCGACGATCACCTCCGAGCGGACCTGCACGGTCGAGATGGGCAGGGCGGCGACGACCTCCAAGGACTTTCCCGACGGCCCGGCCGACGGTCGCGGGACCGTCCAGGTGGCGGGCCGGGAGCTCGGCTTCCGCCACGTCTCGATCGGCAACCCGCAATGCGCGATCGAGGTCGGCGAGGGGCTCGAGCAGCTCGACCTGGGCGCGATCGGGCCGGCGATCGAAGCCGACCCGCGCTTCCCGAACCGGACCAACGTCTCCTTCTTCACCGTCAGCGGCGGCCGCGTCCGTGCCCGCATCTTCGAGCGCGGGGTGGGGGAGACGCTCTCCTCCGGCACCGGCGCCAGCGGCGCCGCCGTGGCCGCCTTCCTCGGCGGCGCGCCCAGCCCGATCACGGTCGAGCTCGACGGTGGCGAGCTCGAGGTCGAGATCTCGCCCGAGCTCGACCTGCGCCTGAGCGGCTGGGCCGAGCCGATCCTGGCCGGCGAGCTCTCGCCGGAGCTGCTCAGTGCGCTCGCCGCCGTCGACGCATAGAGTGCTGCCGCCGTGGCGATCACCGACCCGTCCAAGCGCCTCGAGGCGATGCCGCCGTACATGTTCGCCGAGCTCGAGCGGCGGTCGCCGACAAGCGCGCCGCCGGCATCGACGTGATCAGCCTCGGCATCGGCGACCCCGACAAGCCGACCTACCCGCACATCGTCGAGGCGATGCAGGAGGCGGTCGCCGAGCCCGGCCAACCAGAAGTACCCGACCAACCGCGGCCGGGCCGAGTTCCGCGAGGCGTTCGCCGACTTCTACGACGCGCCGCTTCGGCGTCGACGATCGACCCCGAGACCGAGGTGATCCCGGCGATCGGCGCCAAGGAGTGCATCTACAACCTCTGCTTCGCCTTCCTCGACCCCGGCGACGTCGCCCTCGCCTCCGATCCCGGCTACCCGGTCTACACCGGCGGCCCGATCCTGGCCGGCGCCACGCCGGAGCTGCTGCCGCTGGTGCCCGAGCTCGGCTTCGCCCCGGACCTCGACGCGGTCCCGCGCCGACGTCGCCGCCACGCGCCCGGCTGATGTTCCTCAACTACCCGAACAACCCGAGCGGCGCGATCGTCCCCGAGGGCTTCTTCGAGAGGGTCGTCGAGTTCGCCCGCGAGCACGAGATCCTCGTCGTCCACGACAACGCCTACTCGGAGACGACCTACGACGGCTACGTCGCGCCGAGCTTCCTCGCCACCCCGGGCGCGAAGGAGGTCGGCGTCGAGGTCTTCTCGCTCTCCAAGGGCTTCAACATGACCGGCTGGCGCTGCGCCGCGATCCTCGGCAACGCCGACGCGATCGAGACCTACTGGCGGCTGAAGACGAACGTCGACTCGGGCCTCTTCGAGGCGGTTCAGCTGGCCGGCGCCGCCGCCCTGCGCGGTCCCCGCGACCCGCTCGAGCAGATGAACGCGATCTACGCCCGCCGCCGTGACCTCGTGGTCGGCGCGCTGCGCGAGATCGGGGTCGAGGTCAACGCGCCGAAGGGCACGATCTACGTCTGGGCGCCGGTCCCCGAGGGCCACACCTCGACCTCGTTCGGCGAGCTGGTGCTCGAGGAGGCGGCGGTGGTCGTCTCGCCCGGCTCGATGTACGGGCCCAGCGGCGAGGGCTTCTTCCGGATCTCGCTGACGACGCCCGACGAGCGCATCGAAGAGGCGGTCGAGCGGATGCGCGGAGCACCTCTCCTAGCTTTCCTCGGGCCGCGCCCGTTTCTACACTGTGCGGGGATGAGCAGAGGGACTTTGATCGCGGCCTGCGTGGGGCTGGTGCTACTGGCGGCGCCGGCGGCGTCCTCGGCCGCCGGCGGGACCGGCATCGTCCATCCGAGCGGACCGGACCCGGCGCTGAAGGCTTGGCCGAGCTGGCCCTATCCGGTCGCCTGCGGCCGCGCCACCTTCGACCCCGCGAGCGCCTTCGACGGGCCGACGGAAGCGGAAAGCGGGGAGGAGCGCCCGAACTCGCCCTGCAGCGCTACCTCGCCGAAGGCGTCTACGCGCAGACCCCCAGGCACTACTGGCGCCTGGCCGCGCTCAGCCCGACCCGCGCCGACTTCGCCAGCGGCCTGCTCTCGCTGGGGCCGTTCTTCCTCTCCTTCGAACTCGAGGAAGGGGCCTGGAGGGTCGTCGGCGAGCCGCAGACCTGCACCCCGAGCTCGCTGCGAGAAGGACGGACCGCGCTCACCTGGCACCTCTCCGCGGGCCAGAGCCTGGGCCCGGGGACCAGGCGGGTGAAGGTCGACCTCTCCGGCGCCGGCTGCCACGGCAAGACCCCCCTGGCCGAGCTGGCGGAAAGCCCGCAGTTCACCGGCGCCGGCAGGCGCCTGGCGATCACGATCTGGGCCCGGCCGCGGAGCGGTCCCTCCACCTGTCCCAAGCCGCGGGAGAGGCCGCTCGTCGTCAGGCTGCCCGGCGCGCTCGGCGACCGGCAGCTCTTCGACGGCAGGACCTACCCGCCGCTGGCCCGCTCGCCGCGCTTGCGCCAGTAACGGTCGAGCCCGCGCCACTGGTACTGGGGCGGGACGCACTGGATCAGCTCCTCCGCCGCCTCCTCGGTCGAGGCCCGCATCGCGACCAGCGCCCGGTGGCGCCTCTCGTAGTGCTCCTCGCTCAGGTTGCGGGCCAGCTCGGCCTCCTCGCGCAGGCGCTTGCGGGTGGCGGAAAGGTGCGCGGCGGGCGCGTCGACCTGGCCGAAGTGGGTGATCGCGAGCCGCTCCGGCTCCCAGCCTTCGACGATCGAGATCGAGTCGAGCCAGGCCTCGATGTCGATGTCGGGCGGCGGCGTCGGCGGCACGATCAGGTTGGTGTCCGGGATCACGCAGGCGGCGACGTCGCCGACGAAGGCCGTGCCGGACTCCTCGTGCAGGTAACAGACGTGGTGGGAGGCGTGGCCGGGGGTGTAGGCGACCCGCATGCCGAGCACAGTCTCACCGCCTGTCAGCGGCCGCACGTTCTCCTCCGGCACCGGCACGATCTCACCCCAGAGCAGCTCCATCGCGTCTCCGTAGAGGCGCTCGGCACTGGCCAGCAGCCGGCTCGGGTCGATCATGTGGGGGGCGCCGCGCTCGTGCACGTAGACCTCGAGGTCGGGCCACTTCCTGACCAGGGCGCCGGTGGCGGCCGCGTGGTCGAGGTGGATGTGGGTGAGGAGCACGGCCCGCGGGCGCTCCTCGTCGAGCGCCGCCAGCAGCGTCGGCAGCGACGACTCGGGCCCGGGATCGACCAGCACGTCGTCGACCTGCCAGCAGCCGATCACGTGTTCGCGACCGAGGTGCTCGACGTCGATGACCCGCATCGCGGAGCTAGGCGGCCGGGGCGGGGAAGCGATCGTCGGCAGCGAGCATTTCGCGCAGGCCCTCTTCCATGCCGCGCGGCGCGTAGCCGAGCTCCTCGGCCGCCTTCTCGTAGCTGGCCCAGAAGGTGACCCCGTCGCCGGAGGCGATCAGCTCGCGCAGGTTCGGCGGCTGCCCCATCAGCTTGCCGACCAGGGGCCCGATCGGGACCAGGGCCTTGAGCAGCGGTGTGGGCAGGTCGCGCTTGGGCGCCTTGCGGCCGCTGACCTTGGCGACCATCTCGATCGCTCCTCGCATCGTCGTCGCCGGGCCGCTGATCACGTAGGTCTCGCCGACGCCGCCCTTGTCGAGGCCGAGCAGGATCCCGCCGGCGATGTCATCGACGTGGGACATGCAGATGCCGAGATCGGCGAGCGGCAGCATCAGCAGCTTGCCGGCGAAGAATTCCTCGAGCAGGTCGGCCACCTGCGAGGTGTCGTCGGGGCCGTAGACGCCGCCCGGCTGGACGATCACGAGCGGCAGCCCCTCGTCCGCCATCCGCTTCGCGGCTTTGTGGGCTTCGAGCTTGGTCTGCTCGTAGTAGGAGGTGAAGTCTGGTCTCGGGGTTCTCGTAGCTCTCATCGACCGTCTGCGCCGTGGGTGTCGCCGAAGATGCCGACGGTCGAGACGTAGACGACCTTGCCGACGCCGGCGTCCTTGGCGGCGCCGAGGGCGTTCTCGGTGCCGGTCACGTTCGCCTCGTACATCGCGGCGTGCTGGGACTTGGGGATCCCGACCTCGTACATCGCGGCGGCGTGGATCGCGGCGTCGCAGCCGGCCATCGCGGCGGCGATCGCGGCGCGGTCGGAGAGGTCGCCGCGGACCAGGCTGCAGCCGATTCCCTCCAGCGCCTCGGCTTTCTTCGGGCTGCGCACCAGGCAGACGACCTCGTCGCCGCGGTCGCGCAGCTGGCGGGCGACGGTGCCGCCGATGAAGCCGGTCGCGCCTGTCAGGAAGACCCTCACCGGGCCAACCCTATAGGCGGACTGGCCGCCCGGCCAGCCCGCCTACAATGGGCGCGAGTGGATCGATCGAGGAACGGGCGGGCGACCAAGACCCGATACGCGAGCGCCGACGGCGCCGGGGTCTCAAATCCGCGCGCGCGGCAGCGGGCGCTGGCGATCGGCATCCTCGACGGGCGCGAGGAAGGCGAGGCGCTCGCCGAGCTCCGTGAGCTGCTGCGGACCGCCGGGGTGGCGACCGCCGGGGTCGCGACCCAGCAGCGGCCGGCGCCGGACCCCGACCGCTATTTCGGCCGCGGCAGGCTGGAGGAGCTGAAAGCGGAGATCGTCGCCTGCGACGCCAACCTGGTCGCCTGCGACGACGAGCTCGCCCCGCGCCAGGAGCGCAACCTCGAGGCCGCGCTCGGGGTTCCGGTGATCGACCGCACCGCGGTCATCCTCGACATCTTCGCCGACCACGCCCACTCGGCCGAGGGCAAGCTCCAGGTCGAGCTCGCCCAGCTCGAATACAACATGGCCCGAATGCGCGGGCTCTGGACCCACCTCGAGCGGCTCGGGGCGGGGAGGATGGACGGCGGCATCGGCACCAGGGGCCCGGGCGAGAGCCAGATCGAGACCGATCGCCGCCTCGCCCGCAACCGGATTTCGGCGCTGCGCCGCCGGCTCACCCAGCTCGAGGGCAACCGCGGGGTGATGC
The DNA here is from genome assembly GCA_963836415.1 of uncultured Solirubrobacterales bacterium. Taxonomy (GTDB): domain Bacteria; phylum Actinomycetota; class Thermoleophilia; order Solirubrobacterales; family 70-9; genus VRUE01. The sequence goes on along the minus strand of CAWIJE010000002.1, from coordinate 285,924 downwards.
GTGCCGAGCGCGACCGCTCCTCGCTGCCGCGGGTCGCCCTCGCCGGATACACCAATGCCGGCAAGTCGACCCTGCTGAACGCCCTGACCGGAGCGGAGGTCGGCGTCGGCGACCGGCTCTTCCAGACCCTCGACCCGACCACCCGCAACCTCGAGCTCTCGGGGCGCGGCTACCTGCTCACCGACACCGTCGGCTTCATCGAGAAACTGCCCCACCAGCTGGTCGAGGCCTTCAAGGCGACGCTCGAGGAGACGGTTCTCGCCGATCTCATCCTGCAGGTCGTCGATGCCTCGGCGCCGGAGGAGCGGCTGCGCGCGGACATGCACGCGGTCGACCTGGTGCTGGAGGAGATCGGCGCCGGCGAGAAGCCGCGGCTGCTGGTCCTCAACAAGGCTGACCTGCTCGACGAGGAGGAGCGGCGCGACGCGATCCTGCGCCATCCCGAGGCGGTCCTCGTCTCAGCCCTCGACGGCGAGGGCCTGGAGCGGCTGCGGGAGCGGGTCGAGATCGCCTTCGAGGAGACCCTGGCCGAGGTCGAGCTGCTGGTCCCCTACGCCCAGGGCGCGCGCCTGCACGAGCTGCACGAGGTCGCCGGCAGCCTCGAGCGCACCGATCGCGAGGACGGCGTCCTCGTCCACGCCAAGGTCCCCGTCGCGGAGCTGCACCGCTTCGAGGATCTCGCCGTCGCCTAGGCACGACGATCACTAGGGTTGCCGCCGTGGACCTGCGGATTGCCCTGCTCAACGACGTGGCCAAGCTTCCGAGCCGGGCGCACGACGGCGACGCGGGCCTCGACCTCCATGCCTCGGAGGCCGCCCACATCGGCCCCGGTGAGCGCTGGAGTGTCCGCACCGGGGTCGCGGTCGAGATCCCCGAGGGCCACGCCGGCCTGGTCCTGCCCAGGTCCGGCCTGGCGCGGGAGCACGGCATCGCCCTGGTCAACAGCCCGGGCCTGATCGACTCCGGCTACCGCGGCGAGATCAGCGTCCTGCTGCTCAATACGGACCCGGCGGAAACCTTCCTGGTCGAGGCCGGCGACCGCATCGCCCAGCTGTTGCTGACCCCGGTCGCGATCCTCGAGCCGGTCGCGGTCGAGGCGCTCTCGGAGAGCGCCCGCGGCGCCGGCGGATTCGGCTCCAGCGGCCGCTAGCCGCAAAGCGACAAGCCGAAACTTCCGTTCACGTAAACTAGAGGTCGATGTCGGCGACGACAAACGACCGCTACAAGTGGATCGCGCTCTCGAACACGACGCTTGCCGTGCTGCTGGCGACGCTCGACGCCTCGATCACGCTGATCGCGATGCCCGACATCTTCCGCGGCATCCACCTCGACCCGCTGGTGCCCGCCAACAGCTTCTACCTGCTCTGGATGATCCTCGGCTATCTGGTCGTCTCCAGCGTCCTCATCGTCAGCCTCGGCCGGCTGGGGGACATGTACGGCCGGGTGCGGATCTACAACCTCGGCTTCGTCATCTACACGGTCGCCTCGCTGCTGCTCGCGGTCGACTGGATGACCGGCCAGGCGGGTGCCGCCTACCTCGTCGGCTTCCGCATCGTTCAGGGCGTCGGCGGCGCCTGCCTGCTCGCCAACGCGGCGGCGATCATCACCGACGCCTTCCCCGCCGACCAGCGCGGCATGGCGCTCGGCATCAACAACATCGTCGGCGTCAGCGGCATGTTCGTCGGCCTCGTCCTCGGCGGCCTGCTGGCCCCGATCGACTGGCGCCTGGTCTTCCTGATCTCGGTCCCGGTCGGCCTCTTCGGCACCGTCTGGGCCTACCTGAAGCTGGAGGAGCGGAGCGAACCGAGGCCGGCGAAGATCGACTGGTGGGGCAACGTCACCTTCGCCCTCGGCCTGGTCCTGGCGATGGTCTCGGTGACCTACGGGATCCGCCCCTACGGCGGCTCGCCGACCGGCTGGGAGAGCCCGCGCGTGCTCGCCCTGCTGGCCGCCTCGGCGACCTGCCTGATCGCCTTCGTCGTGATCGAGAAGCGGGTCGCGGAGCCGATGTTCAAGCTCGGCCTGTTCCGGATCCGCGCCTTCACCTTCGGCACGCTCTCGACCTTTCTCGCCGCCGTCTCGCGCGGCGGCCTGATGTTCATGCTGATCATCTGGCTGCAGGGCATCTGGCTGCCGCTGCACGGCTACGGCTTCACCGAGACGCCGCTCTGGGCAGGCATCTACATGCTGCCGCTGACCGTCGGCATGCTGATCGCCGGGCCGACCTCCGGCTTCCTCTCGGACCGCTATGGGGCGCGCCCGTTCGCGACCGGGGGGATGCTCGGCGCCGCCCTCAGCTTCGGCCTGCTGATGATGCTGCCGATCGACTTCTCCTACCCGGTGTTCGCCTCGATCCTCTTCCTCAACGGCGTCTTCATGGGCATGTTCGCCTCGCCCAACAGGGCGGCGGTGATGAACAGCCTGCCGGCGGCCGACCGCGGCGCCGGCGGCGGCATGAACCAGACCTTCCAGAACTCGGCCCAGGTGCTCTCGATCGGGATCTTCTTCACCCTGCTCGTGATCGGCCTCGCCTCGACCCTGCCCTCGACCCTGAGCGGCGGCCTGCAGGCGCACGGCGTCTCGCCCGGCGTCGCCCACCACGCCTCGCAGACGCCGCCGATCTCGGTCCTCTTCGCCGCCTTCCTCGGCTACAACCCGATCGCCCACCTGATCGGGCCGGAAGCGCTGCACGGCCTCTCGGCCCACGCCCACGCGGTGGTCACCGGCCGTGAATTCTTCCCCCATCTGATCTCGGGCCCGTTCCAGGACGGGCTCGACACCGCCTTCAGCTTCGCCATCGTCGCCTGTCTCGTCGCCGCCGCGGCCTCCCTGCTCAGGGGAGGCCAATACCACCACGCCGAGGAGCCGGCCCCGGCCGCCTCCCGCGGCAAGATCCCTGAACTGGAGGAACAACATGCGCGTTGAGTGGCACGGACAGTCGGCATTCGGCATCGAGGGCGAGGAGAGGACGGTCTTCATCGACCCCTTCGGCGACATGTCGTCGCTCGCCACCGACCGCGGCATGCAGTTCGACTACCCGCCGATCGAGGCCGACGGGGTCGACCTGCTGCTCGTCACCCACGAGCATCGCGACCACAACGGCGTCGAGGCTGTCGGCGGCGACCCGGTCGTGCTGCGGGCGACCGCCGGCCGCCACGAGTCGCCGCTGGGCGAGGTGCTCGGCATCGCCTCCGAGCACGACGACGCGGCCGGCACCGAACGCGGCCCGAACACGATCTTCGCCTTCGACCTCGACGGCGTCCGCGTCGCCCATTTCGGCGATTTCGGCCAGGGCGCCTTGCGGCCCGAGCAGGCCGCGAACCTGCGCGACGTCGACCTGCTCTTCGTGCCGGTCGGCGGCGGCCCGACGATCGGCGCCGCCGGGGCGGCGCGGATCATCGAGGAGGTCGAGCCGCGCTGGGTCGTGCCGATGCACTACCGGACCCACAGAACGAGCTTCCTCGACACCGAGGAGGAGTTCCTCGGGCTCTTCGAGGCGGTCGAGCGACTCGAGGGCTCTGCTTTTCGGACCGAGGACCTGCCCGAGGTCGAGGGACCGCTGGTGATCGTCCCCGCGGCTCCCTGATGCCGCCGCCGGCGCCGGCCGGCGATCAGCCGCGCTCGACCGCCTCGCGGGCGCTCTCGTGGGCGGCCTCCTCCAGCGCGTCGTCGAGCGGCTCGAGCTCGGGGCGCCGACCGTAGCGCCGCTCGAGCGCCTGCGCGATCAGGTGGTCGGCCAGCCAGGCGTTCTTCGGCAGCAGCGGCCCGTGGATGTAGGTGCCGATCAGGTTGTCGCGCCGCACGCCCTCGAGGCCGTCGGAGCCGTTGTTGCCGAAACCGCTGAGCACCTTGCCGAGCGGCTCGGTGGAGGGGCCGAGGTGGGTGCGGCCGCCGTGGTTCTCGAAGCCGGCGATCGTCCGCGGCCGGCCGTCGAGCTCGACCTCGATCGCGATGTTGCCGATCAGCCGCGGCCCCGGCTGCCTGACCGTCTCGAGATCGGCGAGGCCGAGGCCCGGCAGCTTCTCCTCGCCGAGCTCGTAGCTGTGGCCGAGCAGCTGGTAGCCGCCGCAGACGGCGAGCAGGGTGGCGCCGTCCTCGACCGCGGCGGCGAGCGCCTCGCGCTTGCGCTCGGCCAGGTCGGCGGCGACGGCGCGCTGGTCGCGATCCTGGCCGCCACCGATGTAGAAGAGGTCGTGGGCGGCAGGGTCGACGCTCTCGCCGGGCCCGGCGCCGTCATGGACGAAATCGATCCCGCGCCACTCGCAGCGCCTGCGCAGGAAGATGATGTTGCCGCGGTCGGCGTAGATGTTCATCTGCTCCGGGTAGAGCGAGAGGACGCGCAGCTCCATCAGGGCGCCTCGAGGAGGACGACGACGGAGCCGACGTGGGCGTCGGTGGGGGCGACCTGGCGGCGCCCTGCGAGCTCGAAGCCGGCCTCGAGGCCCTCGGCCTCGATCGTCTCGGCGGAGAGCAGCCGCAGCGGGATCTCGTCGAGCTCGTCGCTGAGGTCGCCGCCGGGCGAGACCGTCTGGCGCAGGCGGCGGACGACGATCGCGCCGTCGTCGAGGCCGGCGTCGAGCGGCAGGCTCGAGTAGACCCAGCCGTCGATCTCGCGGGTGTCGGGCAGCGGGGAGGGGGCCTCCTCGACCAGCTCGTCGGGGAAGCCGTCGACGATCGCCAGCGCCAGGGTCCCCCCCGCGGGCAGGTGGCGGCGGGCGCAGGCCATGGACTCGATCCGCTCGGCCGGGGTGTGCAGGAGCTGGAAGAGCTGCATCGGCGCCAGCACCATCCCGAACTCGAGCTCGAGTTCGAAGTCGCGGGCATCGCCCTGGCTCGCCCTTGCCGGCAGCCCGGCCGCGGTCGCCCTCTCATTGAAGGCGGCGACCAGGTCGGGATCGAGGTCGAGCCCGTGCGTCGGCAGGCCCTGGCGGGCGAGGTCGAGCGCGACCCGCCCGCTGCCGCAGCCGAGATCGAGCACAGGTCCCGCGGCGGCGACCGCGATCTCCCGCCAGAGCGCCAGGTCCCCCTGGTAGCCGCCGCACTCGATGTCGTGCCAGATCACGGCCGCCGGGTCGCCGCTCATTGCCAGAACTCCTCGGCGAGGCCGCGCGAGCTGAGCAGTTTGCGCAGCTCGAGCAGGGCGGTGTAGGTGGGGAGGGCGAAGAGGCGGCCGGGCGCCTCGGCGACCGCGCGGTCGAGCGAGGCCTCGATCCCGGCCTCGACCGAGATCGCCTCCTCGGGCCAGCCTGCGTACTTGAGCCGCAGGGCGATCTCGGGGGCCCGGGTCCCGGCGCAGGTGACGCGGCGGATGGAGCCGGCGAGCAGCTCGAAGTCGGCGTCCCAGATCCAGGAGACGTCGCGACCGTCGGCGATCCGGTCGTTGAGGCCGATCCAGAGGTCGAGGCCGTCCTCCTCGTGCTCGAGGCGCAGGGTGCGGAGGACCTCGTTGGCCCCGGCAGGGTTCTTGATCAGCAGGATCGAGACCGGGACCCCGGCGACGTCGATCGTCTCGACCCTGCCGAAGGCCGCCCGCACGTCGCCGAGGGCGGCGGCGGCCCGCCGCGGCTCGATCCCCAGCTCGAGCGCCGCGCCGAGGGCGGCGAGCGCGTTGTAGACGTTGTAGAGGCCCGGCAGGGGGAGGTCGAGCTCGATCTGGCTCTCGTCTGGCAGCCGCACCGTCGTCAGCGAGCCGCGCATCCCGCGCAGCTCGATCCTGGTCGCGGCGAGGTCGGGCCGGGGACGGCCGGCGCCGCAGTTGGGGCAGGAGTAGTGGCCGAGGTGGCCGACGAAGGCCAGCTCGTAGGCGTAGGGATGGCCGCAGCGCCGGCAGTGCTTGGCATCGGAGGCGTGCTGGAGCTCCGCCAGCGCCTGGGCTGGGTCGTCGATGCCGAAATAGACGACGCCCTGGCGTCGCTGCTGCTCGGCGTCGCGGCCGAGGTCGGCGATCAGCGGGTCGTCGGCGTTGAGCACGAAGCGGGTCCGGCCCTCGCGCCGGCGCGCCAGCGCCGCCCACTCGTCGGCCAGGGTCTCGACCTCGCCGTAGCGGTCGAGCTGGTCGCGGAAGAGGTTGCCGAGCACGATCAGGGCAGGGTCGAGCTGCTCGGCGACCTGCGGCAGCCAGGCCTCGTCGACCTCGAAGAGACCCTCGCTGCCGGTCTGCTCGAGCAGCGCCGTCGCCACGCCCCAGGTCATGTTGGACCCGGCCCGGTTGTGGACCGGCAGGCGGCCCTCGCCCTGGAGGACGGCGGCGATCATCCCGGCGGTGGTCGTCTTGCCGTTGGTGGCGCTGACGATCGCGACGCCGTCGCCGAGGGCGGAGCCCATGCGGGCGATCGCGTCGGGCGCGAGGCGGAGCAGGACGCGGCCGGGCAGGGTCGTGCCGCCACCTCGGCCCGAGGCCCGGCTGGCGCCGCCGATCAGCCGCGCGAGCGCGCGCTTGACCGCGAAGGAGCCGCCGGTCCGCGGCCGCCCGCTCAAGCCGGGGGCGCCGGTGGCACGACCACGCTCAGGGCCCGTGGCAGGACGCGCAGCGAGGCCGGCAGGTCGGTGAGGTGCTCGCCGTCGGCGTAGACGGGGTACGGGCTGCTGGCGCTGAGCTCGAGGTGCCGGGCGCGGAAGACCTTGACCTGCTCCTCCTCGACGTGGGTGCCCTTGAACACCTTGGGCAGGTTACCCACGAACCTGAGCTTGCCGACCTCGCCGACGGCGACGATGTCGAACTCGCCGTCGTCGAGCTCGGCGTCGGGCGCGATGAACATGCCGCCGCCGAAGGCGCGGTTGTTGGCGACAGAGACCGAGTAGCCGGTGAAGCGGTAGCGCTCGCTGTCGACCCGGACCGTGAATTTGCCCGGCTTCCAGCCGATCAGGGTGCGCAGGGCGGCGAAGGCGTAGACGAGGCTGCCGCGCAGCACGCGGCTTTCGTTGGCGCGCCGGTTCGCTTCCGAGTCGAAGCCGACGCTGACGATGCCGAGGAAGCGCTCGCCGTTGACCTCGCCGACGTCGATCCGGCGGGTCTCGCCGGCGGCGATCACCGCGACCGCCTGCTCGGGATCGACCGGGATGCCGAGCACGCGGGCGAGGTCGTTGCCACGACCGCCCGGGATGATGCCGAGCGGCGTCTCGGAGCCGGCCATCGCGCCGCCGATCGCGCCGACCAGCCCGTCGCCGCTGACCACCACCGGCATCTCGCCCAGTTCGATCGCGCCCAGCGCCTGCTCGACCCCGTGCTCCAGGCCCTTCGTCCGCTGCACGCGGAAGACGATGTGACGAGCGTCGAGGGCTGCCTCGATCTTGGGCAGCAGCTTCGGTGCCCGGCCGCCTCCGGAGGAGGGGTTGACGAGGATCGCCAGCGGCGTTTCCGGGTCGGTCCTTCCTCGCTCCTCGGCCATTCAGGGCGGAGCCTATGCCCGCGGCGCCGCCCCGTCCCCGTCCGCCAGCCGCATGAGAAAAAGCTCCCCGTCGGCGGGCACGGCGACGAAGCCGCGGCGCTCGAGGGCGCGGAAGCGCGGCCTGGCGCCGGCGATCAGCCAGCCGTCCGGGCGCAGGACGCGGGCGAGCTCGGCCGCGTGGGGCCGGCCGGAGCGCTGGACGACGAGGTCGAAGTGGTCGGCGGGGAAGGGCAATCGCCGCGCCCCGCCGAGCTTGAAGGCGATCCTCCCCTCGGGGTCGAGCCCGATCCGCGCGGTCGCCGCGCGCACCGCCCCCTCGTCCCGGTCGAGGCCGCGGACGCGGGCCCGCGGGAACTCACGGGAGAGGAAGAGGGTGCCCTCGCCGGCGCCGCATTCGATCTCGAGCACGCGCTCCGGCTCGCGCCCGACGAGGAGGACGGCGGCGGCAAGCGGAGCCAGGTCGGTGGCGTCCATCCGCTCGATCTTCTCAGGGGCACGGGGGGACGCGGATCGACTAGGGTGCTGCCCGGTGAACGGGGCTAGCGATAGGCAGAAGCTGACCGTCCTCGGCGTCTTCGCGTTGATCGCGGTCGCCGTCGTCGGGGCGATCCTGATCGGCCAGAACAGCGGCGGCAGCGACGACTCGAGCGCCAAGTCGGGCGCCGAGGGCTGCAAGCTGGTGCCCAAGCCGAAGCCGAAGAAAGTCAGCTTCAAGGCGCCGCCGCAGACGGTGAAGAAGGGCGAAAAGCTCGATGCGCGGATCGAATCCAGCTGCGGCTCGTTCACGATCGCCCTCGACACCAGTCGGGCGCCGAAGACCGTCAACTCGTTCGTCTTCCTCTCCGAAAAGGGCTTCTACGACGATCTCGCCTTCCACCGCATCGTCCCCGGCTTCGTGATCCAGGGCGGCGACCCGCTCGGCGACGGCACCGGCGGTCCCGGCTACAGCGTCGACGAGAAACCGCCGGCCAACCTCTCCTACACCAAGGGGATCGTGGCGATGGCGAAGAGCGGGGCCGAGCCTCCGGGCCGCTCGGGAAGCCAGTTCTTCGTCGTGCTCGGCGCCGACGCCGGCCTGCCGCCGGAATACGCGCTGCTCGGCAAGGTCAGCGAGGGCATGGACGTCGTCCAGCGCATCGGCAAGCTCGGCACGCCGAGCGAAAAACCGAAACAGACCGTGATCATCGAACACGCGGTGATCGAGCACCCCTAACGGCTAGGGTTCCCCGATGGCCAAGGTCGACGTAGGGGACGCGGCACCGGACTTCGAGTTGCCGGGCACGGACGGCAAGACCTACCGGCTCTCCGACTATCGCGGGCGCAACGTGGTTCTCGCCTTCTATCCGGGCGACGCGACCAGCACCTGCACCAAGCAGTTCTGCTCCTACCGGGACGAGAGCGATCGCATCGACGGGCTCGACGCCGAGGTCCTCGGCATCTCCCCGCAGTCGGTCGAGTCCCACGAGCGCTGGACCAAAGAGCAGGAACTGAACGTGCCGCTGCTGGCCGACGAGGAGATCTCGGTCTCGAAGAGCTACGGGGTCACCGGTTGGCTGGGCCCGCTGGCGCGGCTGACCGAGATCAGTGGCGAGACGGTCGACGGCAGGTACGTGCAGCGCGCGATCTTCGTCATCGACGGCGAGGGGATCGTCCGCTACCGACACGTCTCGCGCACGGGCGCCACCTTCCAGTCGGTCGACGACCTCGAACAGGCCGTGGCAGCGATCGCCTGATGCAGCCCGAGCCGGTTGCCTTCGCCGTCGGCGAGGAACCGACTCTGCGTGGCGAGAGGGCGGGCGAGGGGCCCCCGTTGGTCCTCTGTCACGGGATCACGGCTACCCGCCGCTACGTCGTCCACGGCTCGCGGGCCCTGGAGCGGGCCGGCCACGAGGTGATCACCTACGACGCCCGCGGCCACGGCGAGTCCGATCCCGCCCCAGGCGGCCGGGGTTATGGATACCCGCCGCTGGTCGCCGACCTCGAGGCGGTGATCGAGGCCGAGGCGGGGGAGGGGCCGCTGGCGGTCGCCGGCCACTCGATGGGAGCCCACACGGCGGTCTCCTGGGCGCTGCGGGCGCCACGGCGGCCGCCGGCGGCGCTGATCCTGGTCGGCCCGGTCTTCACGGGGGAGATCGACGATGACTCGGTCGCCTACTGGGACGGCCTGGCGGCGGCGCTCGAGGCCAGCCGGTGTCGAGGGCTTCGTCGACTACATAGACCGTGAGCAGGGGATCGACCCGCGCTGGCGCGACTCGGTGCTGCGTTTCACCCGCGAGCGGATCTCGCGCCACCGGCATCCCGCGGCGGTCGCCGAGGCGATCCGCGAGGTAGCCCGCTCGCGACCCTTCGAGTCGCTTGAGCAGCTCGAGCAGCTGCGGGTGCCGACCCTCGTCGTCGCCAGCGAGGACGACGCCGACCCCGGCCATCCGCGCGCCGTGGCCGAGGAATACGCGCGGCGGATCCCGGGGGCGCGCCTGGTGATCGAGGAGCCGGGCGCCTCGCCGCTCGCCTGGCAGGGCGGCCGGCTCTCGCGCGAGATCGCGGCTTTCTGCGCGCTTAATGCGAAATCGCAAGAATGAGCGCCATGGACGAGCAGGGGCAGCAGGGGCAGCCGATCGACGACGGCGCCGCGATCCACTACGCGGCGGTGCCGCGGGGCACGCCCGTCTACAGCGCCGACGGGATCGAGCTCGGCACCGTCGGCGAGATGCTCGACAACTCGCGTGAGCACATCTTCGACGGCGTCGTCTTCCGCGACTCCGGTGGCGGCGCCCGCTTCGTCGACGCCCCCGAGGTCGCCCGCACGGCGGAGCGCGGGGTGACGCTGACGATCAGCGCCGAGCAGGCGGCCGAGCTGGGACCGCCGTCCGCGGGCCAGGGAACAGCCGGCGGCAGCACCGGCGGTGGCGGTGGCGGCCTGGCGAGGATCTTCGGGCTCGGGCGGCGGCGCTGAGTGGACGCCCGCGCTTGAAAGGCCCGGACGAGGGGGCGCTGCGCGGCATCGCGACCTTTCTCGCGACCTTCGGCATCGGCGTCGCCACCTACATCGCGATCGCCGACTCCGGCGGCGGCAGCCCGGTCTGCGTCGGCGGCAGCCATGGCTGCCAGACGGTCGCCGACAGCGCCTACTCGCACATCGCCGGGGTCAACATCGCGATCTTCGGCGTCGGCGGCTACCTGCTGCTCCTCGCCGCCGCCGTCCTGCGCGGCGACGCGGCGCGGATGGGCGGCTTCGCGGTCGCTCTGCTCGGCTTCGGCTACAGCGTCTACCTGACCTATCTGGAGTTGTTCGTGATCGACGCGGTCTGCCAGTGGTGCGTCGCCAGCGCGATCCTGATGACGATCCTCTTTGCCGTCAACGCGACCCGTATGGTCCGCTACGTGGGTAAACCGGCATGAGCGGCAGCAAGGACAGGGAGCAGCGGCGCGAGCAGCGCGAAGCAGGCGCCGCCGGAGAGGAACGGCGCAAGAAGCTGCTGCAGGTCGCGAGCGCGGCGGTCTTCCTCGTGATCATCGCCGTCGCCGTGCTGATCGTGCTCGAGAGCAACAAGTCGAGTGGCGGCGACGCCGACCGACATCCACGACGTCGCCGCCGTCGAAGCGACCCTGAAGGGGATCCCGCAGAAGGCCATGACCCTGGGCGAGCCCGGCGCAAAGGTGAAGGTGGTCGAGTTCGGCGACCTCAAGTGCCCGGTCTGCAAGGCATTTTCCGAACAGATCGTGCCGTCGCTGATCGAAACCCAGGTGCGGGCCGGCGAAACGGCGATCGAGTTCCGCAACTTCACGATCATCGACGCCGAATCGACCCCGGCCGGCGCCGCGGCGCTCGCCGCCGGCGAACAGGGGCGCGGCTGGAACTTCGTCGAGCTCTTCTACCGAAACCAGGGCAACGAGACCGACCACTACGTCGAGCGACGAATTCCTGACCGCGGTGGCGAAAAAGGCCGGCGTCAAGGACATCGCAAGATGGAACCGGGAACGGCAGAGCAGCCGCATGCCTGGCGGAGGTCAAGAAGACGACCGCCGAAGCCGAAGAGCCTCGGCTTTGGCGGGACGCCTTCGTTCGCGGTCGAAGGGCCGGCTACGGAAGGCCTCGAAGCGATCGGCTTCCCGGAATCCAGCGGCGATCTGGAAGCGGCGATCGCCAAAGCCCGCTGAATTACACGCCTGGGTTTACATAACCACCATTATCGTGCGTTAGATCGAGAAGAGCCGGGGAAGGCGCCTCGACGACGCCTCAGCCGGCGAGGGCACTTCCCCGCACCAGCGGCCGCACGATCGGCGGTGCGTTCGGCAGGCGCTCACGCGCGAAGCCCTCGAGCCTGAGCGGAGAGGCTTCGATCGCCGCGATCGTGTCGCGGTTGCAGTGACAGCCGTCGCCGATAAAGCGCCAGGGTCGTTCCAGCCGGTCCTGCCAGCGCGCCAGGTCCGGCATCCGGCGAGCGCACGTGCTCGACGAACAGCAGCCGTCCTCCCGGGCGCAGAACGCGGGCGGCCTCGCGCCAGGGTCGCTGCCGGGTCGGGGACCGTGCAGAGGACGAGCGTCAAGGCGGCGGTGTCGAAGCTGGCGTCGTCGAAGGGCAGCGATTCCCCAGGCGCCTCGACGATCTCCACCCGGCGCGCGGCCGCCGCCGCTTTCGGCCGAAGGACCCGCAGCATGTGCGGGTCGGGCTCGGCGAGCACGAGCTCCCCCACCGCATCGGGATAGAGCTCGAGATTGGCCCCGGTCCCGGCTCCGACCTCGAGCGTGCGGCCGCCGGCGGCGGCCAGCGCCTGGCGCCGTGACTCGCGCAGGCCGCCCTCTTCGGCGGCGGCGAACATGCGGTCATAGAGGGCGCTGAAGGCCCTCCCCCACGTCGCGTCGTAGAGCCTCCCCATACGTGCCAGGGTAGCGGCGGACCAAATGTCGGCGCCCGCCAGCCAAATCCTCGTCGCACCCGACAAGTTCAAGGGCTCGCTGAGCGCGGCGTCGCTGCGGGAGGAGATCGCGGCGGGGCTGGCGGCCGCGCCCGGGCGCCTCGAGGTCACCGGCCTGGCGGTCGCCGACGGCGGCGAGGGAACCGCGGCGGCGCTGGTCGATTCCCGCGGCGGAGTCACGGTCGCCCAGGCCGCGCTCGATCCGCTCGGCCGGCCGGTGGAGGCGTCGTTCGCCCTGCTCGACCGGGGAGCGACGGCGGTCGTCGAGGTCGCCTCTGCCTCCGGCCTCGACCGGGTCGAGGAGGGCGAGCGCGACGCCGAGGCGGCGAGCAGCAGGGGCACGGGCGAACTGATCGCGGCGGCGCTCGCCGCCGGAGCGCGGACCGTTCTCATCGCTGCCGGCGGCAGCGCCGGCAGCGATGGTGGGCGCGGCGCGCTCGAGGCACTCGGGGCGGATTTCGAGGGGCCGGAGCCGAAGCTCGAGGCACTGGTCGCCGCCCTCTCCGGAGTCCGTGTCGTCGTCCTCTGCGACGTCGACGTCCCGCTCGTCGGCCCGAGCGGGGCGGCGCGTGCGTTCGCGCCTCAGAAGGGGGCCGGCCTCGCCGCCGTCGAGCGCCTCGAGCGGCGGCTCCAGGACTGGGGCGAGCTGGCCCTCGCCGCCGGCGGCCGCGACCCGAGGACACGGGCGATGGCGGGCGCGGCGGGTGGGCTCGCCGGCGGGTTCTGGGCCCTCGCCGGCGCCGAGCTGCGGGCCGGAGCCGGCTTCGTCCTCGACAGCTCCGATTTCGACCGCCACCTTGCCGGCGCGGACGCCGTGATCACCGGCGAGGGCCGCATCGACGGCCAGACCCTGCGCGGCAAGATCGTCGGCGAGATCGCCCGCCGCTCAGGTCTCGCCGGCGTTCCATGCTTCGCCCTGGTCGGCGCCGATCAGCTCGCCGCCGGGGCCGGAGCGGGCCTCGAGGTGAGGGTCGTGGCCCCGGGCCGGATCGCCACCGGGGTCGATGTGCGGGCCGCCGCGGCGGCGCTGGGCCGCGAGCTCAGCGCTTCAGCTTCGGCCTGAACACGACCCGGCTGGTCGTGTCGCCCGGGGGCGAGGCGGTGAAGGTGACCCTCGCCCGCTTCAGCCGCGGGTCGTGCAGCGCCTTGCGCAGCTTCTTGGAGAGGTGCAGCTTGAACTTGACCGTGCCCTTCAACTTCTCCTTCTTGCGCGCCTTGACGTGGCGCTTGCCGGCCTTCAGCTTGACCCGGACGACGGTGCCCTTCGGCAGTCCCCTGACCCTTGCCCGCAGCACCCTGGTCCGCCTCGTCAGCTTGCCCAGCCTGACGTCCTTCCTGCTCAGCCTGAAGTGGGACCTCCTGGAGGTGACGGCGACGAACGGCGGCGTCGTGAAAGTTCCTTCCGGGCCGAGGACCGCATTGCTGTCGCTCGTCCTCTGGACGGCCAGGAGGCGGTAGTGGTAGTTGGTCGAGGGTTCGAGGTCGGTGACCTGGATCGTGCGGCTCTGCGGGACGGTCGCCCCCGCGGCGATCTCGTCTTCGCGGTTGCTGAGGATCGGGCTGGCGATGGTTATCGGCCCGGCGGTCGCGATCGAGAGCAGGAGTTCCGTTTCGACCCCGTGGGTGTCGATCTGGACCGGCAGCGCCGCGGCGTGGGCGCCGGTCGGGTTCGGCGTCCCATTCTGGATCGTCGGCAGGCTGCCGGCTCCCAGTGGCGCAGTGGTGAAGGTCTGGTCGCCACTCTGGGTGCTCCCGAACGGGGTCGTGAGGCGGACGTTGAAGTGGTACTGGGTGCCGGGTTCGAGCGCGGGGATCGTCAGGGTGCGCACCTGCGGCGATTCAGCCGGGAAGGCGGAGGCATCGGCGAGGGCCGATCCGTAGGCGGGGGTCGTCCCGTATTCGACGTGAAGGGTGCCCCCGGCGCCCTCGTCGTCGAAGGTCACGCCGACCGTGGTGATCGTCGGTTTCGTCAGCCCGGTTTCCGTTTTTTCGATCGCCGGAGCGGCGCAGCTCTTGGCCGCTTCCGTGACCAGGATGTCGGCCGTGACGGGGCTCGGGTCGACGTTGCTCGCCCGGTCGACCGCCGCCGTGCTGAAACTGTGCGGTCCGTTGCAGAGCTGGCTGTATTTGCGGTTCGGCGGGCAGGCTTCGCCGGGCTGGCCGTCGAGCCGGCAGCGAAAGGAGCCCTGGGCGTTGTTGCGCTCGCTTGATTCGGCTTTCCATTCCGGGGACTGGCCTTTGATTTCGCCTCGAGGGCCGCTGCTGAAGACGCTCTCGGGCGGCGATGAGTCGAGGCTGAAGCGCTCGATCACCGGGGTCGCGTCGATCGCGCCGCCCGCGTTTGCCCGCGCCGCGAAGGTGTGGGAAGAGCCGGCGGCCAGGCTGTCGTAGGAGACCGGCGTCGCGCAGACCGCGAAGGGCGCGCCGTCGAGCGAGCATTCGAAGCCGGCGCCGGGAGGATCGGAGACGAGCGCGAAGCTGGCGCTGTGGCGCGGCCCGCTGAGGACCCCCGGGCCGTTGCCGGAGGCGTTTGCGGCGAGCGCGTAGGAGCCGCCGCGTTCGATCTGGGTGTCCGGCGTCGGCGCTGCGACCTCGGCACCGGGATAGGCGCGAAGGTAGAAGGAGCCTTCGTCGCCCCGGTACCCGGTCAACTCGACGTGGTAGGTCGTGCCGGCCGTCGCGGTGAAGCTGACTCGGCTGCCCTCGGTGGTGCCGCCACCCCCCACGCATTCGTCATCGTCATTGGAGGCTTCTTCTTTGAGCGTCGCCAGGGTGGCGCCGCTGTAAACGGCGAGGATCGAGTCGATGTCGGTGCCGCCGTCACAGGTCTCGACCGTGTATTCGCCGCCGGTCGCGGGTGTCAGCGTGTACCAGACAGAGGACGCGCAGCGCGGCGCTTCGTCGACTTTTTCGCAGCCGTTGGAGACGGGATCGCCTTCTTCGGGGTCGGGCTCCCCGGGCACTTCCGCGGTCGCTTCCAGATTGACGGCGGAGACCTGCTGGCCGAGGCCGAGGGGCTGCGCCGCGGCGAAGGCGTCGTTCGGCGGCGGCGCCGCCTCGGCCCCGGCGACGAAGACGAGAAGCGCTGCGCTGGCGGCCGCGGCCGCTGTCAAGCCCCTGAGCATCGGCCGACGACCTTAGCGGTCGGCACGGCCAGGACGGGGCTCGGGCGGCAGGGCGCGCCGACCCCTCCCCCGGCCCTCCTAGGCGGCCTCGTGCTGCCTGGCGTCCGCGGCGGCGGGCTCAGAGCTCGCCGCCCGCTCCTCGTAGGCGTTGCGGGCGCCGTGATCGACCTCGGTCATCAGCTTGTCGACCTTGAGCAGCCGCCCGATCGCCTCGCGCAGATTGCGCGGCATCAGGGTCATGATCCGGTAGATCGCGCCGTTCTCCTTCGGCACCCAGACGTCGTAGCGGTTGACTTCGAGCGCCTCGACGATCGCCTCGGCGACGTCCTCGGCCTCGACCGGTTTGACCCAGCGCTGGCCGACGCCGCTGGTCAGCTCGGTGTTGACCACGGTCGGCATCACGCAGTGCATCTCGATCCCGGAGCCGCGCAGCTCGGCGCGGACCGCCTCGCTGAGGCCGACCACCGCGTGCTTGCTCGCGGCGTAGGTGGCGATCCCGGGCAGGCCGCCCTTGCCCGCCTGCGAGGCGAGGTTGACGATGTGGCCGGTGCGGCGCGGGGTCATCCGCTCGATCGCCAGCTGGGTGCCGGTGATCACGCCGTGCACGTTGATGTCGATCTGGCGATGGACCGAGTCGACGCTCTCCTCGACGAACGGCGTCACCGGCATGATCCCGGCGTTGTTGATGACGACGTCGAGCGGGCCGAGCTGTCTCTCGGCCTCGTCGAGGAAGCCTGAGAACGAGGAGCGCTCGGTGACGTCGACCGGGAGGGCGATGGTGCCGCCGCCGAGGCCGGCCGCCGTCTCCTCGGCCAGCGCGGTGTCGATGTCGCCGATCGCCACGCGGCAGCCGCGGCGCACCAGCGCCGTCGCCGTCGCCTTGCCGATGCCGCGGGCGCCGCCCGTGATCGCCACGACCTTGCCGCTGAGCGCTTGCCTCTGCTTCGCCATCTCTTCTCCTTCTCGCCGGCGGTTCAGGCCGGCGGCTTGTAGACCGTGACCACGGCGGCCCCGCCGAGGCCGATGTTGTGCTGGAGGGCGACCTTGGCGCCGTCGACCTGGCGGGCGTCGGCCTGCCCGCGAAGCTGCCAGTTGAGCTCCGAGCACTGGGCGAGCCCGGTGGCGCCCAGTGGGTGGCCCTTCGAGATCAGGCCGCCCGAGGGATTGACGACGACCTTGCCGCCATAGGTGGTCGCCTCTTCCTCGACCAGCTTGTGGCCCTCGCCCTCGGCGGCGAAGCCGAGCGCTTCGTAGCTGATCAGCTCGTTGGCGCTGAAGCAGTCGTGCAGCTCGCAGACGTCGACCTCCTCGGCCGTGATCCCCGCCTCGGCGTAGGCCTCGTCGGCCGCCTGTTTCGACATGTCGGAGCCGACGATCGTCATGCAGTCGGCGTTCTCGTCGAAGGTCGAGCTGAGATCGGTGACCATCGACTGGCCGGCGATCTCGATCGCCTGGCCCCAGAGGTCGTGCTCGTCGACATAGCGCTCGGAGGCGACGATCGCGCAGGCCGAGCCGTCGGAGGTCGGCGAGCACTGGAGCTTGGTCAGCGGGTCGTGGATCATCCGCGCCGACTTGATCTCCTCCAGCGTGTACTCGTCCTGGAACTGGGCGTAGGGGTTGTTGACCGAGTGCTTGTGGTTCTTCCAGCCGATCCAGGCGTAGTGGTCGGGGTTCGAGCCGTACTTCTCCATGTGGTCGCGGCCCGCGTTGCCGAACATCTGCGGCGCCGGCGGCGACTGCTCGGGGTCGCGGATCTCGAACATGCGGCCGGCGTGCTTGTCGAGGGCGTTGGTACGGTCGGTGTACTTGACGCCGAGGCTGCCGGGCTCCATCTTCTCGAAGCCGAGCGCCAGCGCGCAATCGGCGAGCCCGCCTTTGACCGCCTGGCGGGCGAGGAAGAGGGCCGAGGAGCCGGTCGAGCAGTTGTTGTTGACGTTGACGACCGGGATCCCGGTCAGGCCGAGCTGGTAGAGCGCCCGCTGGCCGTAGGTCGAGTCGCCGTAGCAGTAGCCGGCGAAGGCCTGCTCGACGTCGTCGTAGGAGATGCCGGCGTCACCGAGTGCCTTCTCCCCCGCCTCCTTCGCCCAGTCCGGGTAGTCGCCCTCCTTGCTGCCGGGCTTCTCGAACTTCGTCATCCCGACCCCGATCACGAACGTGCGGTTGCTCAAAAGTCTCTCCTGTGAGTTTCGCGCCGCCCAAGCGAGTGAGCGACGTTTGGCTGGCTGGCCAGGAAATCTACAGGGCGGCGGCGTCGTGGAGGCGCAACCTTGCTCTGATCACCGAACGCGGTCCCCGGGGTTTCTCCATAGGACGAAGGCCGAGCCGGCGATCAGGATCCCCAGCGCCGTCGCGCCCGCCCGCTGGCCGGCGGCTTCGATCGCGGGCTCGCCGAGGGTGTCGGCGAGCAGCACCGCGTAGGTGGTGATCGCCGCGGTGAAGAGCGCGTACTGGACGGTGAGCAGGCCGTAGGCGAAGCCGGTCGCGATCGCCAGCGCGATCGCCAGCGCGACCCCGTCGTCGTGCAGCCAGTAGGAGAGCGCCGTGGCGACGATCAGCCCGGCAACGGTGCCGACGGCGCGCAGGACGAGGCGCCTGAAGGTCTCATCCTGCTCGGGGCGCAGGACGAAGAGGATGGTGAGCGGGATCCAGAAGCCGTGCTCCTCCATGCCGAGCAGCCAGTAGGTGGCGACGCCCGCCGCCAGGGCGGCGCCGAAGCGCAGGGCGTGGCGGGCGGCGACCGATTCGAGCGATCGGTTGGCGCGCAGCGCGGCGATCGCCCGCGCGGTGCTCCACCTCTCTTCCTCCCCCTCCCGCTCGCGGTCGCCCAGGGCGAAGACCAGCAGTGAGAAGGCCGCCTGCGCCAGCCCGCCGGCGGTGGAGAGCAGCAGCGCCGGGATCGCGTCGCCGGCGTCGACCGGCAGGCCCTGGGCGATCAACAGCGAGAGGGCGATCGAGAGACCGGCGATCGCGAGGCGCAGCGAGACCGAGAAGCAGTAGCCGGCGGCGGCGCCGGCGATCGCCATCGTCGGGATCGCGAACGCCGGCGAGGCGCCGCTGAGCACCCCGATCGCCGCCGCGACGCCGACCAGCGGCGCCACCACGGCCTGCCAGGCGGCCCGGGTGCGGGCGGGCGCGTCCATCGCGGCGAAGCCGGCGAGCAGGGCGCCGGTGCCGATCGCGCCCTTGCTCGGCGAGGACAGCCCGAGCTCGAGCAGGAGGGTGACGCCGACCGGGACCGCGACCAGGAAGCCGCGGCGCAGGGCCGGCCCGGGCGCGCTCGGCCCGAACGCGAGCAGCGGCGAGGCGCGCAGTCTCATCATCGCCCCCGAGGCGTTGAACAGCTGCTGGTCGGCGTTCGCGGCCTTCACTGGCGAGCATCATCCTCGACCCCCTCGACGGTAGCTCGCAAGTAGCCTCTCTGGAGGTGTTCATAGGCGAGATCAGCAGCGATCCGGCGGCGGGCGTCGGGATCTTCACCGCCCTCGCGGCGGGGGTCGTCTCCTTCCTCTCACCCTGCGTGCTGCCGCTGGTGCCTGGCTACCTCTCGGCGGTCACCGGCGTCTCCGCCGCCGAGCTCGACAGCGCCGGCTGGAAACGGGTGCTGGGCCCCAGCCTGCTCTTCGTCGCCAGCTTCTCGGCGATCTTCATCGCCCTCGGCCTGACCGCCACCGGCCTCGGCTCGGTCCTGCGCGACCACCTCGACCTGCTGACGACGATCTCGGGGGTGTTGATCATCGCCATGGGCGTGCTCTTCGTCCTCTCGCTCTTCGTCACCCGCCTCAACCGCGAGTGGCACGTCGACGGTCTGCTCGAGCGCGCCGGGAAAGGCGGGCCGATCGTCGCCGGGGCTGCCTTCGCGATCGCCTGGACGCCCTGCATCGGGCCGACCCTGGGGGCGATCCTCTCCGCCGCCTCGCTGACCGGCTCGGCCGCCCGCGGCGGCCTCCTGCTCGCCGTCTACTCCGCCGGCCTGGCGATTCCGTTCCTGCTCACCGCGCTCGCCTTCTCGCGGATGACGACCGCATTCACCGTGATCAAGCGCCACTACCAGCTGATCGTCGCGATCGGCGGCGTGATCCTGATCGCGATGGGGATCCTGATCCTCACCGACGACCTGACCCGGCTCAACAACGAAGCGCAGAGCTGGCTCTCCGGCGCCGGCCTCGACTTCTGGAACTTCTAGTTCAAGGTCGCCGGGATGACGGTCTCGACCTCGATCTCCTGGCCGACGGCCTCGGTCTCCTCCAGCCCGTCGTCCTCGAGGTCGCGCGAGCAGACGATGCGGAAGCGGCCGGTGCCGATCTCCGGGTCGGGGATCAGCGGCAGCCCGCGGATCCGGTCCCAGCCCAGCCGTTCGACCTCGAACGGGTTCATCCGCACCTCGGCCGCCGGGAACGGGCAGCTCGCGTTGTGCTGGTCGATCGCCTTCGAGATCGCCTCCAGGTTCTTCGCCTCGTTGGAAGCCACGTGCGAAGTCTAAGGATCTTGTCCCCGCTCGCCCTCGTCTGCCTGCTGGCGCTCGGGGCCTTCGCCCTCGGCGGCTGCGGCAGCGTGCGGCGGCCACTGGCGCTGATGCGGGAGCCGGTCGCGTCGCCGTCCGTGCGTGCCGCCGCCTACGCCCGCGCGGTCAACCTCAAGCAGGCGGACCTGCCGTACTTCGAAGCGCAGGAAGAGGAACAATCCGCGCGCGATCGTCGCCGCGAACGAATACGCGGACGAGAATTCGAACGCTGCGTCGGTGCTGAGGACGAAGGCGACAGGACCCTGGCCGAAGCCTCCTCTCCCGACTTCACCGCCACCTCTCCCCCGGGCTACCTCAGCATCCAGTCTTCGGTCGCGGTCGCGCCCAGCTCCAGAGGTGCGGCGAGGGCGGTGCGGTTGATGAGGAGCAGCAGGGTCGAGAACTGCATGCGGCAGGTGTACGTGCCCGGGCTGGAAGAGCTAGAACCGGACGGCGTTGAAATCAGGCACGTTTCGTTTTCCCGCCTGCGGCCGCCGCTGCCGGGCGTCAAGCTCAGCTTCGGGTTCCGGATGGACGCCATCACCGTCGTCAGCTCCCCCACCGCACAGCTCAGCGCCTACCGTCCCGCGGTCGAAGCGCCGCGCACGGTGACCTTGCCGATGCACATCGACCTGTTCAGCTTCATCGTCGGCCCGGCCTCGATCGAGCTGACCGCGACGGCGATGCCGACGCCGGCCGCGCGCGTGCTCGAGCGCAACCTCCTCAGGCGCCTCCACTCCCGCGCGGTCGCGCTCGCCCCGTAGTGGCGATCCTGCTGGCGAAGCTGTTGCTGGCTCCGGCCTGCGTCGTCGTCGTCTCGCTCGCCGGGCGCAGGTGGGGCGTCGCGGTGGCCGGCATCCTCGGCGGCCTGCCGGTCGTCGCCGGCCCGATCCTCTTCGTCCTCACCCTCGTCCACGGCCAGGCCTTCGGCGCCGACGCCGCCGCCGGCGCGCTGCTCGGGCTCGTGGCGCTGACCCTCTTCGTCGTCGTCTACGGCAGGACGTCGGAGAGGCGCGGCCCCCTGCCGAGCGTGTTTGCCGGCTGGCTCGCCTTCCTGCTCGGCGTCGCGGTCCTGCAACTGCTCTCCCTGCCGCTCGCGGTGGCCCTGATCTTCGTCGGCGCCGGTTTCGCCGCCGGCCTGGCCCTGATCCCGGCGCCGCCGGCGGAGCCGGCCGCCGCGCGCGATCCTGCCCTGGTGGGACCTGCCGGCGCGGGCGCTCGCGGCGCTCGCCCTGGTGGTCGCGATCACGGCCGCCTCCGGCGCGCTCGGGCCGAGCCTGAGCGGCCTGCTCGCCCCCTTCCCGATCATGACCAGCGTGCTGGCTGTGTTCACCCAGGCCCACGGCGGCAGCGGCCAGGTCAGGGTCCTGCTGCGCAGCTTCCTGGTCGGCTTCTATGCCTTCGCCACCTTCTGCTTCGTTCTTGCCGCCTGCCTGGGCGGGCCGCTCGGCACCGCGGCGGCCTTCTCGACCGCGATCGTGGCGGCGCTCGCCGTGCAATTCAGCGTTTTCGCCCTGCGCTCGCGGATGCCCCGCCCGCAGGCCGCCGAGGGATGACGAGACCCTGCCGGCAGCCAGCGCACTTCAGCGGCTGAAGCGCTCCCCCGTGCGGCGCGTCACGCCCCGCCTTGCGACTCGTCGGTGATCCTCTCCGCCAGCTCGACGATGATCCCCTCGGGGCCGCGGACGTAGCAAAGCCAGTAGCTGTTCTCGTATCGCACCAGCTCCCCGACAAGCTCGGTGCCGCGCGCTTCCAGGTCGTCGACGATGGCGTGGATGTCGTCGACCAGAAACGCGAGGTGACGGAGGCCTGGAGCATTCGCGGGCGCCTGTGAATCCCCGTCCGGCATCGGGGGCGAGTGGAATTTGACGAGCTCGATTTCGTCGTTGCCATCGGCGGTCCGCAACATCGCGAACTCGACCTCGGCTTCGTCGAGCGCGATGATCCGCTCCACCCAATCTCCCTCGGCCCGACCCCTGCCCCGAGATTCGAGCCCGAGCCCGACGAAGAACTGGATCGCCGCATCGAGATCGTCGACGACGAGGCCGACGTGTTCCATCTTCTCGATCTTCATGGCTTCAACCCTCGACCGGGCGCAGCGGTTCCGAGCCGTCCCAGCCCTCCGCGCCGCCTCTCACCATCGCGAAGAACTCGCGTAACCCCTGGCAGTCCACGTGGATCTCGATGTCGTGTCCGAATGAGGCGGAGGCATCGTGGAAGGTGTTCTCGGTTTCGCCGAGCTGAGCGCTCAGATACTGGGGCAGTCCTCGCTTGTCGAGAGAAACCCGCAAATCGGCAACGTCGTCTGGTGGGACGACGTAGCCGATGTGGTGGATCCTCGGCCTTGGGCCTGCGAAGCCCTTCGTGACGCGCTCGGGCGCCAGGCTGATCGTTTCGATCAACTCGATCGTGCCACCGCCGCAGGCGCCGAACGCCGAGTTGTGAACAAACTCTGCCGGCTCACCGCGCGAGAGGAGGTTTTCCAGCGGCACCTTTTCGACGAGGAAGAACGGCCCCGCGCCCAGTTGGCCGACGAGGCGCTCCACGGTCATAGAAATGTCCTCGACCAGGTAGGCGTGATGGTGCGGCTCGCCGAGCTGCGGTCTGACCAAATCCTCAGGCAAGATCTCTCCCGTCGGTAGCTGTCAATGCGGAAGCTAATCGTTCCGGCGCGGATGCTCCGCTTTTAGCCCGCCGACGGGTGACGAGATCAACCGCTGCGGCGGGTCCTAACCTGGAGCTGTGAAGGACTGGGACCGCTGCATCGCTCATCTCGACATGGATGCGTTCGTGAGAACGCGCGTGTCGAGGGGGTCGGAAGGTGGATGCGAAACGTCTCGTAGAGGAAGGCCAAATGAAAGCCGCTCCTCTAGATGGATATGTCCGGGTCTCGCGCGTCGGGGGCCGAAAAGGCGAGGGCTTTATCTCGCCCGATGTTCAAGAACAGGCGATCCTCGACTGGGGCAAGCGGAACCACCGCGAGGTCGAAATGCAGCCTCACGAGTTGAACGTCTCCGGCGGGACGATGGATCGGCCGATCTTCAACGAACTGATGGTTCGAGTTCGATCGGGCGAATCCGCTGGGATCGTCGTCTACAAGAGCGATCGCTTCGCTCGTAGCCTTCTCGGCGCCGTCACCACCCTCGCCGAGCTCGGACAGCAGAACGCTGCTTTCGCCTCCGTCACCGAGCCGCAGCTCGACTACTCGACGCCGGCAGGGCAGGCATTTCTGCACATGCTGTTCGTCTTCGCAGAGTTCGTGCGGGCGAGCATCAAGGAGTCCTGGGCCATCTCGGCGCGAAAGGCCATCGAGCGCGGCGTACATATCGCTCCGGCCGCCTTCTTCGGCTACGACAAAGGAGAGAACGGACGGCTAGTTCCGAACGCCGAGGCGCCATTGGCCGTAGAGGTTTTCGAGCGCCGAGGCCTCAATCGGGAGCCGTGGGCGGAGATCGCCCGATGGCTCAACGAGGTCGCGCCGAAACCCACCGGCCAATGGGTCGCGGCGACAGTTCAGAGGCTTTGCGCGAATCGCGTCTATCGCGGCGAGGCAAGCCGCTACGTCAAGCAGAACGTCGATGGCCGTGAGCCAATCGTCAACCGCGACGCGCATCCTGCTCTCGTCACAGAGGACCTTTGGCGTGCCGCTCAAATTGTCCGGACTGCAACCGGACGCAAAGACCCGCCCGCGTTACTGCTCAGTGGACTCGCTCGCTGCGCGGGCTGCCGCTACCGAATGAGCAAAGGCACAGGCCCTCGCGGGGAGGTCCTGTATCGATGCCGTGGTTCCCACGCATCCGGGCAGTGCGAGGAGCGCGCCTACATCAAGGCAGAGGCGATCGAGACATATGTTGAGGAGGTCTTCCTTGATGCACTCGATCGAGAGGCAGAAGTGGTCACAGATGATCTCGACCGAGAGGCGGCGCAGCGGGTTGTCGAGGAAGCGCGATCCGCAACTGAGGATTTCCGCTTGGATACTGCCGCGCGCAAAAAACTCGGCTCGGCCTGGCACGACTGGCTCGATGCCTATCTGCTCAAAGAGCGAGAGGCGGAGGCACGACTCGACCAGGTCTCCCCGCCCATGACCGCGACATCCCAACGTCGCCTACTCCGAGACGACTATCCCGAGATGTCCCTTTCTGGCCGCCGAGCTTTTCTCGCGGGGTCGATCGACGCCGTTGTGATCCGACGATCCCGAGGGCGCGGCCGCAATGTCGATCCGACGCCCGATCGGACGCGAATCCTTTGGCGAGGCGAAGCCCCGGATGACCTTCCCCGTCAGCGGCGTCGAAATGAGATCCGTCCCTTTGTCTTCGAGGGAGACGAGATCCCAGCCGGGGTGGCTGGCTCGAAATAGGCGCCGGTAGGTCGCGAAGGCGGCGCGGCGCGCTGAGAGAGGCATGGGCGGCTGGTGAGCCGGAAGCGAGATCGATTTTGCGGACCTTCGAGTCACTGCTCAACCAGACGACTCAGGGACCACCATCGACCCGCTTTCCGGTCAGGCGGGCTGGCCCACCACACCTGCAAGCAGGTGGGCCAGCCCGCAGCTCAGGGGGGCAGACAAGGGTCCAGATTTGGCGTCCACAGCCACTTCGCTTCCCAGGTGGGATTGCGCCCTTTGCCGCAGCCGACCACCCACCCTCACGATGTTCGTGCGGATGGTCGGCTGCGGGGTCGGGCTGATGGGAAGGGAGGCGAAGTGGCTGGAGGTAGCGATCTTGGGTCGGGGGGCGTCTTGAGGAGTGGATGCCAGGAGGAAAACGGACAGACCGGATAGGCGAGAGGGATTTGGAAGTTCTTGAGTTTGTGGCGAGGTTTGGGACGGTTCCGAGAGATGTGGTGGCGAGGTGGGCGGGGACAGGCAGGGCGGTTACGGCGGCGAGAGAGCGGCGGTTGCGGGAGAGCGGTTTGGCGGAAGTTCTGCCGGGCGTTGGCGATACGGGACGTCTGGTGATCTGCACGCGGAGTGGCCTGCGCGCCGTCTTCCGGGGCGAGCTGCCCGTCCCGAAGTTCTCGCCGGGAACCGTTCGCCACTCGACAGAGGTCGCCCGAGTCGGCATCGAGCTGGAGCGCGACGGCGTCAGGGTGCTCTCAGAGCGTGAGGTGCTCGCCGGCGAGCGGATCGCGGGCCGGAGGATCTACTCGGCCTCGATCTCTAATCGACGCTTTCACCGCCCCGATCTCGTGATCGTCGGTGAATCCCTCGAAGCGGTCGAGGTCGAGCTCACTGCGAAGAGTCCAGACCGGCTCGATTCGATTCTCCGGGGCTGGCGCCGCGCCGTGATGGATCGAAAAATCGCCCGCGTTCGCTACTACTGCTCGGATGCTGCGGCTGATCCAGTCCGCCGGTCGATCAGGCGGACCAAAACCGAGCAATCCGTTTCCACCTACCAGCTGCCCGGCGGTTAGACGTGAGCCCGTGAGCCGCGACCCGTCGACCTGGTCTTTGCCTCGAATCGCGCACCTCTCGAGCGGTCGTCCTTTTCGGATCCGAAAGCCCCATCGACGTCATCGCCGCCGCCTCAGCCGCCAGACAGGGTGTTAGTGTCGAGTCGACTAGGGATGAGGAGGCGGTGTGGACCTCGCGGGAGACTCGATCGGGCCGAACTCCGATTCGACCTTTCAGCAGCTTCTAGAGGCGGCGCCCGATGCGTTCGTCGGGGTGGACTCCGCCGGGGTCATCGTCCTCATCAACAGTCAGACCGAGGCACTGTTTGGGTATTCGCGGGACGAGCTTCTCGGTGAACCTGTTGAGATATTGGTGCCCGAGCGGTTTCGTGAGCCCCACCCGGGTCACCGCTCCGCCTACTTCGCTGAGCCCCGAACGCGGCCGATGGGCGCTGGCGTGGAGCTTGCCGCGATCCGCAAGGACGGCAGTGAGTTTCCGGCCGAGATCAGCCTCTCGAGCATCGAGACCGAGTCGGGGCCGTTGGTCACCGCTGCGGTACGAGACATCAGCGGCCGCGCGGAGAGCGAGCGGGAAAAAGAGCTGCAGCGCCAGCTCGATCGCGCCCGGCGCCTCGAGAGCGTCGGTCAGCTCGCAGGCGGCATCGCCCATGATTTCAACAACATCCTCGGCGTGATCATGAATTACGCCGAGTTCGTCGCCGAAGACCTGGACCCTGACGCGGAGGCCCATAAGGACGTCGAGGAAATCCGGCGAGCCGCCGAGCGCGCTGCAGCCCTAACCAGGCAGCTACTCATCTTCAGCCGACGTGAGGTCGGACAGCCGCAGGTCCTCTACCTACGCGACGTTGTCGCCGACCTCGAGAACCTGCTGCGCCGGGCCCTGGGCGAGCGGATCGAGCTGGAGACGAAATACGGCGAGGAAAAGCTCGCGATCGAGATCGACCCTGGCCAGCTCGAGCAGGTCCTGGTCAACCTGGCGGTGAACGCGCGCGACGCGATGCCCGACGGCGGCAGGTTGATCGTCGAGGTGGAACCGGCGGAGCTCGACGAGGAGTACGTGTACATGCATCCGGAAACCGAACCCGGCTCCTACGTGCGACTAAAGGTGAGCGACACGGGCATCGGGATGGACTCCGAGACCGCCGATCGAGTGTTCGAACCGTTCTTCACCACGAAGGAGGACGGGACGGGCCTCGGATTGGCGACCGTCTACGGCATTGTCACCGCCGCCGGCGGGCTGATCGACGTGTATTCAGAGCCTGGCATCGGGACGACGATCAAGGTCCATATCCCCGCCAGCGAGAAGGATCCGAGCCAGCTCGCGCACGATGAGCCGGAGCGGCCGCGCGGCGGCGGCAAGATCGTCCTGATCGTCGAGGACGAGAGCGACGTGAGGCGAATGGCGGAGCGGATCCTCACCAAAAACGGCTACTCGGTGATTTCAACGTCGCGTGGCGAGGAGGCCCTGGCCATCTTTCGCGACCCCGCGCGGGCGGTCGATCTGCTGCTCACCGACGTGATCATGCCCGAGATGCGAGGTACTGAGCTCGTCGCCAAAGCCACCACTGCACGCCCAGGCCTCGCCGTCCTCTACATGTCTGGGTATAGCCACGAGGTGCTCCCCCCCAAGGCTTTGGCCCAGAACGCGAGCCACGGGTTCATCGAGAAGCCGTTTAGCGCCAGCGCCCTGTTAAAGACGGTTCGACAGTTAGTCGATAAAGGTGCCGATGGCCTCCAGGAGCGCGATTGAGCGGCCCCAGCCTCCAATTGAGGCCCTGGCCCTACCGCGTCTTCTCGCCACCGACGACCGCCCCGAGATCCTCCGTCTGATCGAGCGCTCTCTTCGGGACCGCTACAGGTGTCAGTTCGCCGGTGACGCGGCCCAGGCCCGGCGGCTCCTGAGCGAGGGGGCTTTCGAGATCGCCCTCTGCGATATCGAGATGCCGGGTGACTCGGGCCTCCTCCTCGCCGAGGAAATCCTCACCAGTAGCCCTCACACCGCCGTGGTCATGGTTACCGCCGTGGATGACCCACAGGTCGCGGCGCGTGCTTTCGACCTAGGCGTCCACGGTTACCTGGTCAAGCCCTTCATGCCCGGGCAGCTGCTGATCGCGACGATGAACGCGTTGAGGCGCCGCGATCTGGAAATTTCGCAGCGAGCCCACAGCGAGGCACTTGAGGATCGCCTGCAGATGTTGATGGATCGTGCTCCCGTCCCGATTTACATCAAGGACTCCGAAAGGCGCTACACGCTGGCCAATCGCGTCGCCAACGAGATGGCTGGTCTACCGCCCGGGGCTCTCGTCGGTCTCTGTGACGCCGACATCATGCCTCCGGAGGCCGAGCGTCGAGTCGCAGAGAGCGACCGCCGGATCCTCGAGCAAGGCGGCACATATACGGCGGAGGAGACACTCCAGGTTGGCGACGAGATTCGCTCCTATCTGACCGTCAAGTTCCCCTTTGTCGATGACGACGGCCAGATCACCGGCATCTCCGGTATCTCCACCGACATCACCGACAAGAAGCATGCGGAGGAACTGGCGCGGGAGCTGACGATCTCGCAGGAGCGAGCGATCGAAGAGCTGAGTGCATCTCGGCGCGAAACTGTGGAGCGGCTCTCGAAGGCGATCGAGCACCACGACGCTGACACAGGCGAGCACATCAGCAGGATGGCCTCGGTCGCCGCTTTTTTGGGCAGCCTCTACGGTCTTTCAGGCGAGCGCGTCCTCCTTCTGCGAGCGGCCGCGCCGATGCACGACGTCGGCAAGGTGGCTACCCCCGACGCGGTGCTGCGCAAACCCGGGCCGCTAAGTGAAGAAGAGCGCGCGGTGATGGAGCGCCATACGGTGGTTGGCCACGAGATCCTTGCGGGGTCCGACAGCGATCTCCTCCGCCTCGCAGCCTCGATAGCTCTGACTCACCACGAGCGCTGGGATGGCAGTGGCTACCCTCACGGGTACCGTGGCGACGAGATCCCAATTGAGGGGCGAATCGTTGCTGTAGCCGATGTCTTCGATGCCCTCCTCAGCGATCGCTCATACCGACGGGCGATGAGCCTCGATGAGGTGACGGCGATCTTCCGGTCCGGATCAGGGACGCATTTTGATCCGGCGCTCGTGCGGCTCCTCCTCGAGCATCTCGACGAGGCACTGTCGCTCCGCAACTGAGTCAGTTTAAGAGAACACAAACTGAATCTTCCTGTAGCGATTGATCTGGTGCGCCAGTCATGCGCCAGTCCCACATCGAAACAGCCGACTGCTTTTTGGAGAGCTACCAACCCACCCCGAGCGCGAGCTCTCCGGGCCGGTGGTCCTTGATTAGCCCGCTCTATGGAGCAGTCTTTGAGCAATACAAGGACCCAGCGAGAGCCGGAAATCGGCCCTTGTATTCGGGCATCCACAACTGACCAGTTCTTATGACACCGCATCACACGGATAACTCTGCCGTCCGTAGGGTCAGCCCGTGAAACCAAGTAACAATCACCGCCGTCCCCGGTGGTTTCCGGGACGGCACCTTCACGGCAGGATCGTCCATCGCCGTCACGCGCTCCTGCGCGTCGGGGGTCTTGTCGCCCTGCTCGCCGTCGTCGGCCCCGGCCTCCTCGCGGGACTTTCCGACGACGACCCGGCCGGGATAACCACCTACTCGATCCTTGGCGCCAAGTACGGCTACGAGCTGCTCTGGGTCCTGGCGATCTCGACCGCGGCGCTGATCGTTTTCCACGAGCTCGGCGTCCGCCTCGGGATAGTCACCGGCAAAGGGTTGCTCACGCTGGTGCGCGAGCGCTTTGGGCCTCGCTCCGCCGCGCTCGTCCTCGGCGCCCTGCTGATCGCCAACACCGGCACCCTCTGTGCCGAGTTCGCCGGAGTCGCGGCGGGGGCGGAACTCCTCGGCGGCGCCAGCCGCTACGTCAGCGTGCCGCTCGCCGCGATCGGCGTCTCCCTCCTCGTCCTACGCGGCACGTTTCGCTATGTCGAGCATGTGCTGCTGGCGCTCAGCGCCGTCTTCGTCGCCTACGTGATCTCGGGCATCCTCGCCCACCCTGACTGGGGGGCGACCGCGAAGGGACTGGTGGTCCCGAGCCTGCCGCTCAACCGCGAGGCGATCCTCGTCGCGGTCGCCACCGTCGGAACCACACTGGCTCCGTGGGGCCTGGCCTTCATCCAGTCCTACGCGGTTGACAAGAAGCTCAAGGTCAAAGACCTGCGCTACGAGCGGGTCGACGTGATCGTCGGCGCTTTGCTGACCGGAGTGATCGGCCTCTTCGTCGTCGTCGCCTGCGCGGCAACCCTGCACGTCCAGGGAATCGAGATCAACGACGCCCGCGACGCTGCCCGCGCCCTCGAACCCCTTGCCGGGGCCACCGCCTCGACCCTATTCGGGCTCGGCTTCCTCGGCGCGGCATTGCTGGCCGCGGCGATCGTCCCCCTCTCCACCGCCTACTCGGTCTCGGAGACCTTCGGCCGAAAAGCCGACCTCGATGACAGCTTCGAGCAGGCGCGTGTCTTCTACCTCAGCTACGCGGTCGTGGTCATCGTCGCCGTGGTGATCGTGCTGATCCCGGGTGCCCCGCTGATCCCGATCCTCTTCCTCTCCCAAGCGCTCAACGCCGTCCTCCTGCTGATCCTGCTCCCTTTCATCCGCTCGCTCGGCAAGGACCGCGAGTTGATGGGAGAGAACGCGCTCGGCCGTGGAGATCGGCTCGCGACCGGGCTGGCGCTCGCGGTCGTGGCGGCCTCGGTGATCGCGCTCGGGGCCTTCTCGATCTTTTAGGTGAGCCGGCGGGAAAGGGCCTAGACGTCTCGTCGCTCGAAGAGCCAAGCGCCGAAAGCCGCGAGCAGAACGGCGGCGGCCGTGACTCCGAGGAAGGTGAGCGGGTCGATCCCATCCTCGATCGCGTTGCCGTAGTACTTGAAGACCGAGACGTAGCGCAACCCGGAGAGGTCGGGATCGAGCCGGCCGATCAGGTCGATCACGTACATCCCTACGAGGACACCGGCGACGGAGCCGGTGACGACGCTGGTCCGCAGCGACCATCCCGTCGCCACGACTCCGAGCCCCGCGAAGACGAGTGCCAAGGGCCAGACATTCGCGAACCCCGCAACGGCCGGCCCGAGGGAGAGGCCGGCGCCGGAGAGGATGCTCCCGATCCCGGTCAGGAGCCCGGTCAGGGCGAGGACCGCGGCGAGCTCGATCGCCGTCGCGATCAGACCTGCGGCGACGAGTCGCGATCGCGACACCGGCGCCGAAAGAAGGACATCGAGCCGCCCTGTTTCGGCCGCCCCAGACAGCCCGCTAGAGATCGCCCTGACCGCGAGATAGCCAAGGGCCAGGGGGACGATAAGACTGAGCATCTCCGCCTGCAGATACTGCTCGACGTTGGTCAGCTCGCCGATCCCGAACGCCTCTTTCAGCGAAGTCGGGTAATCCTGGGTCACCTTGCTGAGCGCATCCTCGACCGAGGGAAAGATGGCGACGATGAACGCCGACATCAACCCCAGCGGCAGGCCCCAGGCGATCACCGATCGGCGCCGGTCCGAAAGGTGAGCGCCGACCAGCGCCGCCAACTGGGAGCTCATGTCTCGTCCTCGTAGTAGGTGAGGAAGATCTCCTCGAGGGTCGGGTGACCCGCCTCGAGGTCGACGACATGCGCCCCGGCCAGAGCCTTGATGACCGGGTCGAGGTCGCCGGCGAAGCTGAAGCTGATGCGCCCATCGGAGCGCTCGACGTCGGCGACACCATCGATGGAAACCAGCGAATCGAGGCTCTCAGGCCCGGCGAGCTCGACCGTGATCCGGCGACGGGCCTTGCCGAGCAGATCGCTGATCCTCTCGACCGCGATCAGCCGGCCGCTGCGGACGATGCCGACTCGGTCGCAGACACGCTCGACCTCGTCCAACTCGTGGGAGGAGATGAAGACAGCGCAGCCGCGCTCGCGCTCTTCCCTGACCAACTCCAGGAACTCCTCCTGCATGAGAGGGTCGAGCCCGCTCGTCGGCTCGTCGAGGATCAGGAGCCCTGGCCGGTGAAAAGTGGCGAGAATCAGGCCGACCTTCTGGCGGTTGCCGCGCGAGAGCTGACCGAGGGGCCGGCTGAGGTCAGCCCGAAAGCGGCGAGCCAACTCATCGGCCCGACCCGTGCCGTCGAGGCCGCGCAGGCGGGCGAGCAGGTGGACAGCGTCGATGCCCGTCGATTGCTCGCCGAAGCCGAAATCGCCGGGAAGGTTGCCGAGCCGAGTGCGAATCTTGACGCTCTCCCGGCGGCTATCCATTCCGAAGATCCGAGCCGTCCCGCTCGTCGGGTGCAGCAGGTCGAGGAGCGTCCTGATCGTCGTCGTCTTACCGGCCCCGTTCGGGCCGAGAAAGCCAAACACTTCGCCGGGCCCGACCGAAAAGGTCACGTCCTCGATTCCCCTGGCCTTGCCGTAAGACTTGGTCAGGCCCTCCGTCTCTATCACCGGGGTCGCGCTCATCGCTCGGCCCTGCTTCGGGTGATCTCGGGGCCGATCGCGACCCAGGCCAGGACCACCGGCCAAAGGCGACCCCTGGTCAGGTTGTAGTCAGCGGTCAGTTCCGGCCAGGATTTTTTGGCCACCAATCTGCCGAAGCTGAACTCAAAGGCGGTTGTCAGCGCGAGCCAGATGCTTCCCACTCGCAGAGCTTCGCCCCGGCTTTGCAGGGGCCAGCGGCGCTGAAGCGCATGGAAGTAGGCGGCAAAGGCGCCGAGTGCCGAGGCGCAGGACAGCTGATGAGCTCGCTGCTCGCTCGCGACCCTGGCGACCGTGGCTTCGCGGGCGACACCGTTGCTGACCCCGATGAGGATTCCGCCCAGCCAGGCCAGGAGCCATTGCCATCTGTGAATTCCCACCCCGATGGAACTCAGTATCTACTCTCGAAGGATGGCCGAGAAGAACTGGAGCAAGCCGAGGATCGGATTCGAAGCGGTTCGCGCGGTTGGTGTGACCTTCGGCGGTCCCCTCGCGCTCTCGGTCGGGACAGTCGCCGCAGCCGGATCGGTGACCCGCTCCCTGATCTCCGGTCGACGCCCGCACCCCGGTGCGTTCCTCGTGCTGGCTGCCGCACTCTCCTATGAGCTCGGGGCAAAGAGATGGATGCGCAACTGGGGCACCTCCGAGGAGGAGAGGGATCGGAGCTATCTCGGAGACGAGCATGTCCCGGATCCCTGGGTGGAGATCACGCAAGGAATCACCATCGATGCCCCGCCAGCGGAGGTCTGGCCATGGCTGGCGCAGCTCGGTCAGGACCGGGGTGGCTTCTACAGCTACGAGTGGTTGGAGAACCTGGCGGGCTGTCGGATGAAGAACGCCGATCGCATTCATCCTGAATGGCAGACGCGTGAGATCGGCGATGAGGTCCTGCTCCACCCGCTCAATGGCTTGAAGGTGACCGTCTTCGAGCCGGGCCGCGCTCTCGGGCTCGAGGGCTGGGGGCTCTTCCTGCTCGAACCGATCGATGAGAAGAGCACCCGCTTCATCGCCAGAGGGCGCATCCCCAAGGGTGTGGCTTCGCTCTTCTACGAAGCCTTCGTCGAGCTCCCTCACTTCATCATGCAGCGACGGATGCTGCTCGGAATCAAGCGGCGGGCCGAGGAGCTATACGCCGAGGACGAGGCTCAGGGCAAGCATTAGAAGCGCTCCACTGAACAGGCCGACACTGGCCTGAAACCGTCCTGCAGATTTCACGAACGCCCGGGGCAGAAGCTCCACCGCGATCAGCGCCAGCATCGCCCCCGCCGCGAAGGCGAAGGAGATCGGCAGCAGCCCGCTGACCTGCTCCACTGCCAGAAACGCGATCAGCGCCCCCACCGGCTGCGGGGAGCTCGTGAGCACCGCCGCCCAGAACTGCCGGCGAAGGCCGAAACCGGCCTGGTGCATGGGAATGGCGACGCTCGTCCCCTCCGGAATGTTTTGGATGGCGATCGCGAGGATGACGAACAGGCTCAGCCCCGCCCGATCCGAAGCGAATGCCGTACCGATCGCCAGGCCCTCGGGGAGGCTGTGAACGAAGAGGACGAGGAAAACGAGCGCGGAGGTCCGTGTCCCTGGGCCCGTTCTTCCCATGAACGTCGCGGTCGGGCTGATCCGCCGCTGGACCAAAGCGAGAAATGCAACGCCGACCAGCAGGCCCCCGATCGCCTCGCCTGCCGAGCCTTCTTCGAAGGCGGGGACCAGCAGGCCGGCGACCGCGGCAACACCCATGACTCCGGCTGCGAACCCGAGCAGCGAGGGCGTAAAGCGCTCAGTCCTCGAGCCGAGGACGCTCACGGGCAGCGCGCCGAGTCCTGTGGCAAACGCGGTGCCCGTTGCTGCAAGCAGTAGAACGAGGATCTCTGGCATCGGTCACGACGAAGCATCGCCTAACCGAGAGTTGAGACCTATTCGGGTTCAGATCGGCGGGGCCTTGCTTTACTCAAACGGATGGCTGCGCTGACGGACTCAGAGCTCGATGGCCTGAATTCCTACTGGGAGGCGGCGAACTACCTGACGGTCGCCCAGATCTACCTGCAGAGCAATCCGCTGTTGCGAGAGCCTCTGCGGCCCGAGCACATCAAGCCGCGGCTACTGGGGCACTGGGGCACCTCCCCCGGTCTGAATCTTGTCTACGCACATCTCAACCGCCACATCGGGCGCAGCGGCGAGGAGGTCCTTTTTGTCGCCGGTCCCGGCCACGGCGGGCCGGCGGTCGTCGCCAACGTCTACCTCGAGGGCACCTACTCCGAGGTCTACCCCGAAGTGTCCCGTGATGAGGCGGGGCTGCACCGACTTGTCCGACAGTTCTCGACACCCGGGGGAATCCCGAGCCATGTGAGCGTCCCCACGCCGGGATCGATCCATGAGGGCGGGGAGCTCGGCTACGCGCTCGTCCACGCATTCGGAGCAGCGTTCGACAATCCCGACCTCTTAGTCGCCTGTGTGATCGGCGACGGCGAGGCCGAGACCGGTCCGCTCGAGGGATCGTGGAAGGGCGTTCGCTATCTGAACCCGGCGCGAGACGGTGCGGTCCTCCCCATCCTGCACTTGAACGAGAACAAGATCTCGGGCCCGACGGCGCTCGGTCGAGCGCCGGAGGAGGAGGTTCGCCAGCTCCTGGCCGGCCACGGCTACGAGTGCCACTTCGTCAGCGGCACTGAGCCGAGCCAGGTGCACCTCGACTTCGCCGCGACACTCGACGAATGCTGCGCAACCATTTCGTCGATCAAAGAGCGGGCGCGGAGCGGCGGGTCGATCCTGCGCCCGAAGTGGCCCGCGATCGTCCTCAGAACACCCAAGGGGTGGACGGGACCGAAGGAGGTCGATGGCAAACCGATCGAGGGAACTTTCCGGGCCCATCAGGTCCCGCTCGGGTCCGTGAGGGAGAACCCGGAGCATCTCGCGATGCTCGAGACCTGGATGCGCAGCTACAGCCCCGATGCCCATTTCGACGAGGAAGGGAGCTTGGCCGAAGAGCTTGCTGCACTGGCCCCAGAAGGCGAGCGGCGGATGGGCGCGACCCCTCACGCCAATGGCGGCCGGGTGTTGGCTCCCCTGGAGATTCCCAAGACCTCCACCTATGCGCTTGAGGTCGAGCAGCCGGCGCAGGACAGGGCCGAATCGACGAAGCAGCTCGGGTTGCTGCTGCGCGATGTCTACTCGTCGAACCCGACCAGCTTCAGGCTCTTCTGCCCCGACGAGACCAACTCGAACCGACTCGGAGCCGTCTTCGAGGTCGAGGATCGCTGCCTGATGGACGCCAGGACCGAGGACGAGGACGTCTCGGCCGGCGGGCGGGTCATGGAGGTCCTCTCCGAGCACAACTGCCAGGGCTGGCTCGAGGGCTACCTGCTCAGCGGCCGGCATGGCCTATTCGCCACCTACGAGGCCTTCGCGATGGTTTCCTCTTCGATGACGATCCAGCACACGAAGTGGCTCGAGGAGATGCGCCGGCTCGACTGGCGTAACCCGGTCGCGTCGATGAACGTTCTGCTCACGTCGACCTGCTGGCGCAACGACCACAACGGGTTCAGCCATCAAGGACCCGGCCTGATCGACACGATGATCTCTCTCCGCGGCGAGGTCGTGCGGATCTACTTTCCGCCCGATGCCAACAGCCTCCTGGCGGTGGCCGATCACTGCTTCCGCAGCCGCGACTATGTGAATCTCATCGTGATCGATAAGCAGCCTCAGCTGCAGTACCTCCAGCACGACGACGCCCTCGCCCATGCGGCCGCGGGCGCCTCGCGGTGGGAGTGGGCGGGAACGGCCGGCGATCAGGAGCCCGACGTCATCCTCGGATGCGTCGGGGATGTTCCGACGATGGAGACCGTGGCTGCTGCCGCCCTGCTCCGGAAATACACGCCGGAGCTACAAACACGGGTCGTCAACATCATCGATCTGATGGCGCTCTTCCCCGACGACGTCCACCCCCACGGCCTGCCGGAAGAGCATTTCATTGACCTCTTCGGCGCCGACGCTGAGGTCGTGATGGCTTTTCACGGCTATGCCCGCGCCCTGCACCAGCTGCTTCATGGCCGGCCCCGACCTTCGCGCTTTCATGTCAGAGGGTTCAGCGAGCAGGGGACGACCACGACTCCGTTTGACATGGTCGTCATCAACCGGATGAGTCGCTACCACCTAGCGCTCGAGACCCTGCGTCGCGCCAAGCGGACCCCCGAAGGAGCCGAGGACCTGGAGCGCCACTGCGAGGAGATGCTCGCCCGGCACCACTCCTACGTCCGCGAGCATCTCGAGGACATGCCAGAGGTCCGCGACTGGACCTGGGAGTCGACCTGACGTGAACGACGCGCTCGGCCCGGTGCTCACCGTCAACGCCGGCTCCTCGAGCCTGAAGCTGCGCGTCCTCGACGACGAGGACCGGGTTCTGTGTGAGAGAGATGGCGATGCGATCGGGGGCGAGGATGACCTCCGTGCAGAGCTGCAGGTGATCCTCGATGAAGCTCCTGACGTCCGCGCAGCCGGCCACCGTGTAGTCCATGGCGGCTTGAAATTCACTGGCCCGACTCAGCTCAGCCCGGGCGTCGAGAGCGACCTGGAAGAACTGGCCGACCTCGCTCCTCTCCACAACCCACCGGCCGTCGCGGCGATGAGGACGCTCGACTCGATCCGTCCGGGCCTGCCGACCGTCGCCTGCTTCGACACCTCCTTCCACGCGTCGATGCCGGCGGCGGCATCCACCTATGCCGTTCCCGCGGCATGGAGGGAGCGCTGGCCGCTTCGGCGCTTCGGGTTCCACGGCCTCTCCCACGCATATGCCGGCAATCGTGCCGCTGAGCTGATGGGCCGGCCGCTCAACGACCTGCGCCTCGTCACCGCCCACCTCGGCGCCGGTGCCTCCCTTGCCGCGATCCAAGACGGACGGTCGGTCGATACGACTATGGGCTTCACGCCGTTGGAGGGATTGGTCATGGCGACTCGCTCCGGCTCGATCGACCCCGGCCTGATCCTCTGGGTGCAGCGCCACGGCGATTGGACCGCCGAGGTGATCGAGAAGGCGTTGGATCGTGAGTCCGGCCTGCTTGCCCTCTCTGGAAGGTCCGGCGACATGAGGAAGGTGCTCGAGGGGGTGGCTGACGGGAACGAGCGCTGCGAGCTGGCCTTCGACGTCTACATCCACCACCTGCGCGCCGGCATCGCGGCGATGGCCGCCACGATGGGAGGACTGGACTGCCTGGTCTTCACCGGTGGGGTCGGCGAGCACTCGCCCCAGGTGAGGCAGGCAGCGTCGGAGGCGACAGATTTCCTCGGGATCGGCATCGATTCAGAGTCGAATGCCAGAGCCGACAGCGACTCGATCGTGTCACCGCCCGAGGCACCCTGCCCCGTCCTGGTCGTCCAGGCGCGAGAGGACATCGAGATCGCCGCTCAGGTCCGGTCCACCCTGTCTTGAGAGACCTGCTCGAGGACGGCTATGGCACGGTCAGGACCGCGGCCCCTCGAAAGCGCCCCGCTCGCAGATCCTCGAGCGCCGCGTTCGCCTGGTCCAATGGATAGACCGTGACCTCCGTCCGCACCGGGACCTGTCGAACAAGCTCCATGAACTCCTCGCCGTCGGCACGGGTGAGGTTCGCCACCGAGCCGAGGGAGCGCTCCTCCCAGAGATCCTCATAGGGGAAGGAGGGGATGTCGCTCATGTGGATACCGGCGCTGATAACTCTGGCCCCCTTGGCGCTGGAGCGCAGCGCGGTCGTCATCAATGCGCCGACCGGCGCGAAAACGATCGCACCATCGAGCTCTTCCGGTGGCGATTCGTCTGAGGAACCCGCCCACTCGGCTCCGAGCTCCAAGGCAAAGCTCTGGGTTTCCGCATCGCCAGTACGGGTGAAGGCGAAGACGCGCCGGCCTTCTTGCGTAGCGACCTGGCAGAGGATGTGGGCGGCGGCGCCGAACCCGTAGAACCCGATGCGCTCGGCGTCACCGACCAGGCGCAGGGCCCGATAGCCAATCAACCCTGCACAGAGCAGAGGGGCCGCCTGGTCGTCCGGGTAGCTCTCCGGGAGCGGAAAACAGAAGCGCTCATCGGCGACGGCAAACTCGGCGTAACCGCCGTCGATGTCGTAGCCGGTGAATCGAGCGCGGTCGCAGAGGTTCTCGCGGTCGCTACGGCAATAACGACACTCGCCGCAGGTCCAGCCGAGCCAGGGGACGCCGACGCGATCGCCTGGCGCAAAGCGATCCGCGCCGGTGCCGGCGCCTGCGACTGTTCCGACGATCTGGTGGCCCGGAACCAAGGGGAGCTTCGGCTTGCTCAGCTCGCCATCGAGGATGTGAAGGTCGGTGCGGCAGACACCGCAGGCGAGGACCGAGATCAGAATCTGCCCGGGCCCCGGCTCGGGATCCGGCAGCTCAACCGAGATTAAGCGGCCTCCGGCTTCTTTCAGGACCATGGCCCGCATCACACCACCATCATTGCGCGACACTTCGTGTGCTTCCGAGATGACAGAAGGCCGGACTTTCTAGTCAGGGTCTGATCTCGAAGCGCGCGCCTCCTGTTACTGGGGCTAACCCTGATGTCCGATCCTGTGATCTTCCAAGCCATCGGATGATCAAAAGCAATGCTGCCGGCGTGACGATCGCACCGCTAAGCGCTAAGAACCAGACCTGCGTCGCATCGCTACCGGCGCCGATCGTGTGACCGACGGCAAGTAGCCAGAAGAGCGCCGTGAGCCGGTGAAGGCGACGCCAGCGAGCAGCCCCGATCCGGTTCCGCAGGTAGTAGGAGAATCCAAGGACGGCCATTCCATAGCCGGCGATGATCCCGATCCCAGTCCAGATCGGCCGATAGGCGGCGGCGAACGGAATCGCGATTCCCGCCAGCCCTGGATTCAGGAAGGCATCGCCGAGCAGGGAGATCCCATGCAGACCGACCATTGCCAGCGTGGTCAACGAAAGGGCCTCATGAATGGCCCGCAGGTCACGCTTGTTGGAGTCCCTGCGCTTGGAGCTCATCATGAGGCCGACAGCCACGCTGGCGCTCGCGAGAAGCAGCGCAGCTCCACCGGCCGCGCGGCTGGTGATCCAGAAGAGGTGTGGTGCGATGTTCATGCCGAGAGTGCCGCCTCCGCCTGCGCATGTCCGGGAGGAACATCCTCGACACAGCCGTCATCGAATACGACGACACCTCCGTGAGGAAGCCACGCCGCCGCCGCCTCAGGCCCTGAGAGAAGCGCAGCCTTCGCGTAGATCTCAGCGACCAGCCCGGTGGGTGCGATGGCGGTCACCTGGGTCACTCCCGTGAAGGCCGGTCGGCCGCTGCGGGGGTTGAGGAGATGATGTGCGACTTCACCATCCGGGCCGACCCAGCGTCGCCTGGTTATGCCGGTGGTCGCAACCGCTCCGCTACTCAGCGAGAGATCCCGGATCGGGTCGCCACCATGGGGATCCCCGACGCGGATGACCCGCTCGCGACCACCCCTACCCCCAACTCGGATATCGCCGCAGCAGTCGACGGCATACGTCGTCTGGTCTTCGAGAGTCGCGGCGGCAAGATCGGCGAGCAGTCCCTTTGCGATCCCACCGCCGTCAATTCCTAGTCCGGGCGGCCTGGTGATCGTTCCCGCCGTCTCGTCCACGTGGATCCCCGCCCAACGCTTGGCACGACTTGCACCGGCCGGTGTCAGCCCGTCCGGGCGACCCCGCTCAGCCATTGGTACCTCCGGGGCACCCTCGAACGATCCCCGGTAGCCGGCTCGTTCGATCTCGCCGAGAAGCGTGGCGTCGACCAACCCGCCGCTGAGCACGGCGGCCGCCTTGACCGCGACAGCCAGTTGTCGAAGGAGTCGTGAGGCCGGAACCGTCGCTCGGGGATCACGATTGAGCAGCGACAGCTCGCTGTCCTCGCGGAACCGCGACAGCCGGTCGTGTGCATCCAGCAGTCCGCCCCGGACGCAGTTGGCAACCCGTTTCGAATCGGCGTTGTCGTCGCCCCGGACGTGGACAGTGGTGGTGCCGCCGAAACAGGAAAAGCTCAGGTGGGCTTCCTGGCTCACGATTGGGCCGTTTCGACCGGCGCTGGTTCGAATTCGGGTTCGGGTTCCGGTTCGGGTTCAATCGATTCCGATTCGATCGGCTGGGTTTCGATTGATTCCGGTTCGCTCTCCTCCGGGGACGTTGTTTCGATTGCTTCAGCGGCGGCGCCTCCGGCACCGCCCGCTTCCGTCGAGTCGGCTCTCCGCTCCGACGGAGCTGCCGTCGCGCCAGCCGCCTGTCGACCTCCTCCGAGAACCGGATCGTTGCCGGTCGCCATCTGGACGAAGACGACGGCCCACAGCAACGCAAAAGTGACCAGCGAGACCGCAACGACGCGACTGCGCAGCAAACCAGCGCGGCGTCTCTGGGCAATCAGCCGATGCCGAGCCTCGAGTTTGCGTTGCTGCTTTTCGATTGGATCCATTCGAAGAGGTTCGTTGGTGGGAGGAAACGCCTACTAAGCGCCGTCTGAGAGTTCTCTTAGAACCACGGACCGGCCGCGGGGTAGACAAAAAGGGCCAGCAGGACTCCACCGCCAAGAGCCAGTCCCAGCGCTGCAATCCGCAGACCAGTCCCAGCGACGCGAGCACGATCAGATTCCCGGCGGGTCCAGTCCGCGAGGGCGAGCGCTGGAACCTCGAGCACGTGTCCCAGTACGTGGATGGTCATCAACGCGACCCAGGCGATGAAACTCAGCTTGTGAGCGAACTGGAGCGTCTCGCTTGGGGGGCCGGCGAGCATCAAAGCGATGCCCGTTCCGAACAGGGCCAACGTCGTGAGGACGACGCCCGGGGCGAGTAGGCGAAGGAGCAGATGCGGCGGACCCTTCGCAACGTAGGTGGGGGCACCCGCGTAATAGCGAGCGAAGCGGTAGCCAGTACTCGCGAGCTTCAGAAGAACCGGCGGGATCAGCAGTAGGCCGATGAAGATGTGCGGGCCGAGAAGCTGACCGATGAAAGGGATCGTCGCCCCCTCGGCGGCAAGCAGGATGAGGAGGGCTGCAGCGACGGCGCCCGTTAGACGCGCGTTTCCAGCAACGCCGTCGCGGATCAGGGTCTTGCTCGACAGATACATTCGCCGAAAATGCTCAGCCCGGCGAGTTTCGAAGTCCTAAGGGGCTGCTGAGAGAACTCTTATGGTCGCCGCAAACCCGGCAAGGAGAAGGAGACCCGAGCCCCGCCCAATGACGAGTCGTCGATCCAGATGCGGCCCCCGCGGCGGTGGACGATCGAACGGGTGATCCCGAGGCCCAAACCACTGCCACCGCTGGCGCGGTCCCGCGCAGCCTCGCTGCGATGGAAGCGATCAAACACGCGCTCGCGCTCATCCGCCGGGATACCCGGGCCGTCGTCCTCGACGACTACGACGAGGGTCTCCCCATCCGCCTTCGCCGAGAGCATCACCCGACCGGCCGGCCCGGCGTATCGATGGGCATTGGTGAGCAGATTGCGGACGGCCTGAGCGAGGAGGTCGGGGTCGGCAACGATGGTGCCGATGCAAAGTTCGCCGATCTCGGCGCTTTGGTCGGGCTCGGCTGTGGCGAGATCCGTTAGGAACGGAACGACCTCGACCATTCGCAACTCCACACCGACGCCCTCGTCAAGTCGAGCGAGGGTAAGTAGGTCGTCGACGAGCCTTTCCACTCTTCCCATCTCTTTCAGCGTCACGGCTTCGACTCGGCTCACATCCTCGGCATTCGGGCTGTGGTCCCGACCAAGAACTTCGAGCTGCCCCCGAATCGCGGTCAGCGGGCTGCGCAGCTCATGGGAGGCATCGGATGTGAACTGCCGCTGCTGGGCGAACGCCCGGTCAAGGCGATCGAGCATGTGGTTGAAGGCATCGGCGAGTGTCCGGAGCTCCTCCGGGTCGCCCGGACTCAACTCGAGTCGTGGTGTTAGGTCGCCAGCATCGACCTCGGAGGCGGTCGCAGCGAATCCCCTCAGCGGCGATGCTGTGCGAGCCGCAAGGAGGTAGCCGGCGACCAGGGCCGCAACCAGCGCGGCCCCACCGGCGAGCAGCAGGGCCTTTTCGGCATCTGACTGAGCGTCGGCGATCGGGGAGACGGAAGAGCTCTCCCCGGCCTCGCTTCCAGAAGCCGGGGGATTCCGGGTCTCCTTGCCCTCCTCCCGCTCGATGACGTCCGACTCATGGGACATCTCCACGCGAACCGCGACAAACACAAAGCCGAAGGCGAGGACGACGATCGTCCCGATCGAGAGCGCCAGACGCCCGCGCAAGCCGAGGCTTCTCCAGGCCCCTTTCATCCGGGATCTCTCAATCGATATCCCACCGACCGCACGGTCTCGATCGGAGCCGGTGAGTCGGGACGGCCGAGCTTGCGTCGCAGGTATCCGATGTAAACCTGGACGACGTTGGTGCCGGGATCGTGGTCATAACCCCAGACCCCGGCAAGGATCTCCTCGCGCGTGCAGACCTGACCCGGCCGTCGCATCAGAAGAGCGAGCAGCTCTGCCTCCCGGTCAGGGAGCCGAACGACGACCCCGCCTCGGGTGGCCTCGCGGGAGAGCAGATCCAACCTGATCCCTCCCGCATTCAGCGTCGTTTGCGAATTCTGATCGGACTCGCGCAGGCGAGACCTGACGCGCGCGAGAAGCTCATCGAAAGCGAAGGGCTTGGTCACGTAGTCGGTCGCCCCGCGGTCGAGCCCCTCCACTCGGTCGGCAATCTCCGCCTTGGCGGTCAACAGGATCACCGGCAGAGATGGCTTTGACCGTCGAATCGAGGTGAGCACTTCAATGCCGTCCCGTCCGGGCAGCATCCGATCGAGGATTACAAGGTCGGTTCCAGGGACCAGAGCCAATCGCTCTCCGGCGATGCCGTCGTGGGCAACGGAGACACCAAAGCCCTCTGCCTTAAGGCCCCGCTCGAGAAAGTCGGCGATCGCTACCTCGTCCTCGACCACCAGGATCTCCATCTGGCGATGCTACGTCACCGAATCGGAGTCCCGAGCTAGATCTCATGCGCCAGCCATGCGCCAGTCCCACACCAAAACAGCCGCTTACAACCGGATTCAGCCGGACACCGGCGACCCTCCGGCGCGCCCCGCAAACGGCTCTAACAAGCCAGAATTCGCAGCCCAGAGCGAAAGGCGCCTACCGGAATCGAACCGGTGTAAACGGCTTTGCAGGCAGGGGCAGCATCACGCTTCCGGCTTGCTTAAGCGGAATCGCGTCGCGGGCTGCCATTAGGGGTGCCACTCATGCAAGTCGCTCCCGCTCCCCTGGCCAGTCGTCGGGCAGCCCCAGCAGTGCGGAAGCCGTGGTGGTGGCGGGGACGGTCTCGACCGTCGATTCGTCCGGCGAAACCCGGGAGACCCCGAAGGGAAGTTCGGTTGTGAAGGGGCGGTCGGCGTGCGGGTTAGGCCACAGATGCGGAAGCGAGCGGGCGACCCCCGGGAACCCGAAGGTGAACGAATTGACGGCCAAGAGGGCGCTGGCCCGTCCGCGGTTCTTGGCGCCCGGCGTCCATAGGCCCGGCGTCCGCTCGGGGGGCAGATCAAGTCCAGTCGGTTCAACACCGGGGCGTAGCTCTCCCAGCGGGCTCCCGAACAGCGCAAGGGGCGCGGTTCCCTCGTCGGCCATCCAGTTCATCACCCACATGGCGATGACCAAAGGGGCATCTAGGTCGCCGTACTTCTTGGCCTTCTTCGTCAGTGCCTTCGAGATCGGGCGGCCGAGGGCTTCCGGATACCCGGCGCCCCCCGGGCCGGCCCAGATCATCCGTTTGTGAACCCGCGATCCACTCTCTGGTTCCAGGGCCAAGGCGGCGACTTTGATCTGCCAATCGTCGACCCGTAGTTCTGTCTCAGGCCGATCATCACGCTCCAGCCATACATCTGCATTCATGCTGTCGAGCCACCCGACCACGGCATCGCGGACGGCCGCCTTCTTGGGAGTTTGTTTGCCCGCGATCACGTGGCGCAGCGAAAGTCGCCAGTCGGGGTGGTAGGCCTCATCGACGTACTCGATCACCGTGGCCGCGTTCGGCCCTTGGTTCCGCTCACCAACCGGCGGGGTGGGCATTACCGCCTCTAGATAAAATTGGGCGTCGCCCCGCCTGACTGCGAAGTCGGGACGCTTGCCCCGTTCTGACTCCGGGTGGACGGTGATCTCAAAGCCGAGGCGGGTGAGAACCTCGTGCAGGTACAGCTCCCAGAACGCGGCGAAGAACTGGCCGTCTTGCTTCGCGTGCAGCCTGCTCCGCATGTCGTTGACTGCAGGCTGGTCCTGCTGGGCGGCGAACCTCCCGAACCACTCGTTCAGAAGCACTCGCATGTTCTCGAAGTACTGTCCAGCGACGCGGTCTAGAAAGTCGTAGTCGGACTCAGC
The DNA here is from genome assembly GCA_963836415.1 of uncultured Solirubrobacterales bacterium. GTDB lineage: Bacteria > Actinomycetota > Thermoleophilia > Solirubrobacterales > 70-9 > VRUE01. Next base: position 241,753 of record CAWIJE010000002.1, on the reverse strand, counting down.
TGCCCTTCCCCTGCGGTTGTCCGTGCGGGTCTTCGCCTCAAAAAGCGGGGGCTCGGCAGTCACCCATTTACGCTAGCGGCGCTTCCGGCGGCACCGCCCTGCCCAGGTGGGGACCTGCGGGACGCTAGTGCCAGGTGGGTACATGCCAGTGCTTTCAGATAGCTGCTCCTATCTGCGCGTTGAGGTCGTCGAACAGTACGCAGGGCCCATCGCGGTCAATGGCAACTGTTGCCGAGCGGATTGCGCTATTCGAGCGGAAGTTCGTCGAGTGGAGGTTCCGCCTTGGGTCTCAGCGGCCCTAATGGGGCGCTCGCAAGTGCGTGCGCCTCGGCGTTCGCGTCTCGGGGCACCCACGTGATCTCGATGTCAGCGAACTGTTGGATCAAAGAACTCGCTTGCTCGTGCAAGGGCTTAAGTTGCTCCGCTTTGACTTGCGATTTGCCGTTCAGCTGGTCGACCAACAGCTGGGAATCGAGGCACACGTTTAGGTGTCCAATCCCGCTAGAGCGGGCTGCTTCGAGGCCCCTGATGAGAGCTCGATACTCCGCGACGTGATGGTCCTTCGTCGGCCCTATCGCCTCCGAGAGCTCCTCTAGAGGGGCCTTCAGGACGACGCCGATCGCGGCCTCACCCGCCATGCTTCCGGGTTGATCGGGCACTATGCCCCCGTCGGTCATGAGCAGGTGGTAGCGGGCTTTGGGGCCAGAGCCGTCGCCGACAGATGTTCCACGTTCCGTCATCACGCAAAGGTATCGCCTGTGGCCGGACTTTCTGCTCAAGCACATCCTCGATGTCCTCAAGTAGCAGGTGCTCTTACGAGGTCTTCACTGGCTCTACGAAGATTTCGGCCGGGTGAGGTCGTAACGTTCTTCTGTGAAAGGAATTGGCGACTGGTCTCGTGTGGTCGCACATTTAGATATGGACGCGTTCGTGAAACGGTGTCGCCAGGATTCCGACCCTAAGAGCTCTGCGTGGAAGTCAGGCAGAACCTGACACGACGGCTGGCACCTAGCCCCCGACCGGCGCAGCGGTCGAGGGCGAACTGCAAGCTGGCCTTCCCCAAAATCGCGGATGGACCGCTGGTCCAGGGCCGAGTTCACGCTTGTGTCCGCCCTGCGCCGTCGCGCAGATCGGCGTGAGGTGCGGAAAGCGCGCGGGATTGCCGCGCGCTCTCTGCTAGGCGATCCTGCGGCGATAGGTCGCCATCGCAAAGGCATAGGCGACGATGAGGATGCCGAGGCACCAGGCGAGGGCAACCCAGATGTTGCTGCCGACCGGCTGCTGATCGAACAGGTCCCGCATCGCGTTGACGATTGCCGTCACCGGCTGGTTTTCGGCGAAGGCGCGCACCGCCCCGGGCATCGAGTCCGTGGGCACGAATGCCGAGCTGATGAACGGCAGGAGGATCAGCGGGTAGGAGAACGCGCTGACGCCGTCCGCGGACTTCGCGGAGAGGCCGGGGATCACCGCGATCCAGGTCAACATCAGGGTGAAGAGGACCAGGATGCCGCCTACCTCGAGCCAGGCCAGCACTCCCGCCCCCGTGCGGAAGCCCATCAGAACGGCGACGAGCACGACGACACCGAGCGAGATCAGATTGGTGACCAGCGAGGTGAGGACGTGCGCCCAGAGCACCGACGACCGCGCGATCGGCATCGATTGGAATCGCTCGAAGATCCCGCTCTTCATGTCCAGGAAGAGCCGGAAGGCGGTGTAGGAGATGCCGGAAGCAACGGTGATCAGCAGGATGCCGGGCAGCAGGTAGTCCACATACGAATCCGAACCTGAGTCGATCGCGCCGCCGAAGACGTAGACGAACAGCAGCAAGAAGGCGATCGGCATGATCGTGGTCGTGATGATGGTGTCCACGCTGCGCGTGATGTGGCGCAGCGACCGCCCCAACAGGACAGCGGTGTTGGCGAAGAATTGGCTGGTCATGGTTGCTCTTTCCTGTACTCATCGACGATTGCGAAGAAGACGTCCTCGAGGGTCGGCTGCTTCTCGACGTATTCGACCTTGGCTGGCGGCAGCAGACGCTTCAGCTCGGCGAGGGTGCCTTTGACGATGATCCGACCCTGGTGGAGGATCGCGATCAGGTCCGCGAGCTCCTCGGCCTCGTCGAGGTTCTGCGTCGTCAGCAGCACCGTCGTGCCGTGCTCCGCGAGCTCCTTGACGGCTTGCCACACCTCGATCCGCGCCTCGGGGTCGAGCCCGGTCGTCGGCTCGTCGAGGAAGATGACCGACGGATTGCCGATCAGGCTCATCGCGATGTCGAGGCGGCGGCGCATGCCGCCCGAGTAGGTCGACACCCTGCGCGCTGCGGCGTCGGCCAGCGAGAACCGGGCGAGCAGGTCATCCGCGATCGCTCCGGGGTTCCCTAGGCCCCGCAACTTGGCGACCAGCACCAAGTTCTCGCGGCCGCTGAGGACTTCGTCGACGGCCGCGAACTGGCCCGTCAGGCTGATCGACCCTCGCACCTCCGCCGCCTGCGTGGCGACGTCGAATCCGTTGATGCTTGCGGTTCCGGCGTCGGCCTTGAGCAGCGTGGAGAGGATCTTTACGGCCGTGGTCTTGCCCGCCCCGTTCGAGCCGAGCAGGGCGAAGATGCTTCCGGCCGGCACGTCGAAGTCGACGCCGCGCAGCACCTCCAGCTCGTCGTAAGACTTCTCCAGGCCCTCCACATGGATCGCCTGGGCTTGCTGGGTTGCCATCAGACGGCTCTCCCTTCGTTTCTGGGTCTTCTCCGGCGGCTCGATCGATGGCGTCGGTCAGGCGCTTCCGCTCCCGGTCGACGTATCCGCCCTTCGAGTAGTTCCGCACCAACGCGTCGACGAACTCCACCGGGTCGTCGCCGACGATCTCGCGGATCGGCGTTCCGTCCGCGGCCGCCGTTTCGAACAGATCGGCGACATCCTCGAAGAGCGAAGCCGCGTTGTCGGTGTCCAGGACGCCGAAGTGCATCAGGTAGCGCTCGATCGCATCGACCGCCTCGCGGTAGTTCGGCGGCAGCTGCTTGACGCGCGCCTTGTATGCGCGCCACTCCCGCTTCGGGCCAATCACCTTCGCGATGAAGCCACCCTTTTTCGTATTGGACATGGTCATCTGCCTCCTTCTTGGAGCTGTTCCAGTCGTCCCGCGAGGAAGCTCCAGGTCCTCCAGAACTCGTTGAGCTCGGCCTGCCCCCGGGCGTTGAGAGAGAACACCTTGCGCGGCGGTCCCTTTTCGGAGGGAACCTTCTCGACGTCGACGAGGCCGCGCTTCTCGATTCTGATCAGCAGCGCGTAGATGGTGCCCTCGGCGATGTCGTTGAAGCCCTGATCCCGCAGCCAGGCCGTGATCTCGTAGCCATACGCGGACTGCCCTGAGAGGAACGCGAGAACGATGCCCTCCAGCGTGCCCTTGAGCATCTCGGTCATTTGGTTGCCCACAGTTAGTCCTTTCAGCTACTCAGTGATACTGGCTACCGGTACATAGTAGCACTGACTAGCTGCGAAGCAAGGGCGACGTCGGCTCGTGCCGGCTCTCAACGCGCCGTCAAAGATCCGGCTAGCGAAACGATCTATGCGGGAACGGACTCGCCGGCCGGCACGTAGTGCTCCAGCTTGGCCTCGCCGTCCAGGGCGAAGGGGATGACTTCCTCGGCCAGCTTCACGACCTCTGCGTAGCTGTCGCCGGCTGCGGACCAGCCGTCGACATCAGGCGACTCGGCCCACCAGCCGTCGCCCTCGTGGTGTGGCAGCTGCTCTTGCGAGGTCTTCAATGGGTCGACCGGGATTTCGGCCGGGTGAGGTCGTAACGTTCTTCTGTGACAGGAATTGGCGACTGGCCTCGTGTGGTCGCACATTTAGACATGGACGCCTTCTACGCGTCGGTCGAGCTGCGCCGCAGGCCTGAGCTGAAGGGGAAGCCGGTCGTCGTCTGCGGCTCCGGGCCAAGGGCGGTGGTGACGACCGCGAGCTACGAGGCCCGCCGCCTGGCCGGCATCCACTCGGCGATGCCCGCCGCCGTCGCCCGCCGACGGCTCCCCGACGCGGTCTACCTCCGCCCCGACTTCGGCGCCTATCGCGAGGCCTCCGGTGAAGTGATGGCGATTCTGCGGCGCAACGCCGAGACGGTCGAGGTCGTCGGCCTCGACGAGGCCTACGTCGACCTCACCGGGCTCTTCTCGCCGAAATCGACGATGCGCCGTATCGCCGCTGAGATCGAGGCGGAGACGAGGCTGACCTGCTCGGTCGGGATCGCGCCGAACCGGATGCTGGCCAAGATCACCAGCGAGCTCGGCAAGCCGGCCGGCCTCGTCGTCCTCTCGCGCGAGGAGGCCCTCGTCCGCTTTGCCGGCGACAGCCCGGGCCTGGTGCCCGGGATCGGCCCGAAGACTGTCGAGCGGCTCGAGCGGATGGGGGTCCGCACGCTCGCCGACCTGCGCTCGCGCGATGAGGCGGAGCTCAAGGCCGCATACGGGCCGCGAACCGGGGCCTGGCTCTGGCGCCGTTCCCGTTTCGAGGACGAGACCCCACTGAGCGTCTCGCGTGAGGCCAAGTCGCAGTCGGCGGAGACCACCTTCGACGTCGACGTCGCCGAGCACGCCGAGCTGGCGAAGTCGCTGACCGTGCTCGCCGAGGAGCTCTGCCGCCGGCTCGCCGCCCGCGACCTGCGCGGTCGCACGATCGGGATCAAGGTGCGGCTCGACGACTGGACCAACGTCAGCCGCTCGCAGACGATCGAGGAGCCGACCAACGACCCGGCGCGGGTGACCGCGGTGGCGCTCGAGCTGCTCCGCGCCTACGCGCCGCCGCGGCCCGTGCGCCTGCTCGGCGTCCGCCTCGCCCAGTTCGGCGAGGCCGAGGCGGCCGCCGAGCCGGAGCCGCAGCTCCAGCTCGGCCTCCCCGACTAGCGGCTGGAGAGCACCACCCCGAGGTCGGGGAAGTGGAGGCGCTCCTTGGTCGCCGCGGTCAGGTCGAAGTCACGGCCGCCGACGTAGGGGCCGCGGTCGACCACCGGCACGGTGACGGTGTGGCCGCGGTAGCGGAGCTTGACCCTTGTCCCGCAGGGCAGCGTCTTGTTGGCGACGCCGAGGGTCCCGGGCTGCAGGGTGCCGCCGCAGGCGAGGGCCCCGCCGTAGAGGCCCGGGCCGTAGTAGGAGGCGGCGGCGGGCCTGTAGACGGTGACGCGACGGCCGGCGCTGGCCGAGCCGCGGACGCGGCGATCGTGGAGGCCGAAGGCGCGCACCTTGTACTGGCCCGGGGGCAGGCCGAAGTCGAGCCGGAACCTGCCGCTGCGCTCGGTCCTGACGCCGGAGATGCCGCCCGAGCGGCCGCTGACGACGACCTTCACCCGGTGGCCGCCACCGGGCCGGACCCGGCCCTCGACCACGAGGTCGTTGCCGGTCATCAGGCTGTGGTGGTTGACGTGCAGGGAGAGATGGGCCGCGACCCGCTCGGCCCGGTGGCCGGAGTGATGAGGCTTCGCATCCGCTGTTCCGACGCCCAGGGCGACGGACGCCGCGACCAGCACGGCAGGCAGGGTGTGACGCATGAGTGGGTCAACTCGCTTTCTTCTGCCTACGGGGTTAGCTGACGGGCTCGCGGAGCCGGCTCGATGCCTGGCGCTTCGCTACGGGCGGATCACCGCCCGACTCGCCCCGGTCACCACCAGGAATCGGTGTGACGAATGGGTCCCCCGTTCCCCCGGCGCTCGCCGGTGGGACTCGGCAGTTGGGTTAATCGGTCAGGACGGGGCACCGTAGGGGTCGTCCCGTCCCCTGGGGGTGAGGGGCGTCACACTTGCCCGCTCTGGTCGGCACCCTGCAAACGGCTCTAAATAGCCGAATTTCAACCTTTGCCGTGCTCGTTGCCTGGTGTGCGAAGATTGACCGGGTGAGTGAGGATCGACTGACAGGACTCGACGCTTCGTTCCTTCATATGGAGCGCGCCGGGGCCCACATGCACGTCGCCTCGGCGATCATCTTCGAGGGCGCGGCACCGACCCACGCCGAGTTCCGCGACCACATCGCCTCGCGCCTGCACCTCGTCCCCCGCTTCCGCCAGAAGCTGCGCTTCGTCCCCTTCGACCAGGGCCGGCCGGTCTGGGTCGACGATCCCCACCTCAACCTCGACTACCACGTGCGCCAGAGCGCCCTGCCGGCGCCGGGCTCCGAGGAGCAGCTGCGCAACCTGGCGGCGAGGATCTTCTCCCAGCAGCTCGACCGCACCAAGCCGCTCTGGGAGCTATGGCTGGTCGAGGGCCTCGACGGCAACCGCTTCGCCGATCGTCGGCAAGAGCCACCACGCGCTCGTCGACGGCGTCTCCGGCGTCGACATCACCACGGTCCTCTTCGACGTCGAGCCCGAGCCCAGCGACGAGCCCGTGCGGCCGCCGCAGTGGGCGCCGCGGCCCGAGCCGACCGACCTGAAGCTGCTCGGCGACGCCCTGCGCGAGCGGGCGACCAGCCCGCGCGAGATCGTGCGCGGCTTCCGCGCCGCCCTGCGCGGCCCGCGTCAGGTCGTCCGCGGCATCGGCGCGACGAGCAAGATGATCGGCGCCGGCATGTCCGCCCCGGCGACGCCCTTCAACGTCGAGATCGGCCCCCATCGCCGCCTCGCCTTCGTCCGCACCGACCTCGACCTGCTGAAGCGGATCAAGGCCGAGCACGGCGGCACCGTCAACGACGTCATCCTCTCCGTCGTCGCCGGCGCCCTCGGCAACTACCTGCGAGCCCGCGGTCACGAGACCGAGGAACTCGAGCTGAAGGCGATGGTCCCGGTCAGCGTCCGCGCCGACGAGGAGCACGGGGCGCTCGGCAACCAGATCTCGGCGATGATGGCGCCGCTCCCCGTCTGGTGCCGAAGACCCGGTCGAGCGGCTGCGGGTCGTGACCGAGACGATGGGCGACCTGAAGGGATCGGGACAGGCCGTCGGCGCCGAGATCCTGACCAAGATCACCGACTTCGCGCCGCCGACGATCGCCTCGCAGGCGGCCCGCCTGCAGCCGGCCCAGCGCTTCTTCAACCTCGTCGTCACCAACGTCCCCGGCCCCCAGTTCCCGCTCTACGTGCTCGGCCGCCGGATGGAATCGATCTTCCCGCTGGTCCCGCTGGCGCGCCGCCAGGCGCTCTGCGTCGGGATCATGTCCTACGACGGCGAGGTCGACTTCGGCCTGGTCGGCGATTACGACGCGATGGCCGACCTCGACAGCTTCGGCCTCGACCTCGAAGCCGCGGTCGAGGAACTCGCCGCGACCCTGCCCAAGTCGGTCCGCGAGTCTCAGCGTTCGACGCGTGCCCGCGCCCGGAACGGCGCGGTGTCGGTCAAGTAGTTCCAGTCGAGGCGCCGGGCGCTGAAGCCGATCGCGGCGCTGTCGGCGTTGATCAGGACCGCCGTGATCCGGCTATAACGGCCGGGGTCGGGCAATCTCACGGTCAGCTCGCCGCCGTGCGGCCGGTAGCGCAGCCGCGAGACGACCTGGCCGTCGTAGCTCGCCGCCGACCCTGCCGACGAGGGCGATCCCGGCGGCGTCGCCGAGCGGGACTTCCGCTTCGACGACGACGGCCTTGCCGATCGGCGCGTGGACGCGGAGCAGCTGGAAGGTGGTGTGGTTGAGGCTGCGGCGGCGGGGGCCGCCGCCGAGCACGAGGCTGCCCTGGCGCGGCATGTCGCCGTAGAGCGAGCCCTCGCGGAAGACGCTGTCGGTGCGCCACTCGGCGACGTCGCGGGCGAAGCGGGCGAAGTCGTGGTCGAAGTCGGAGGGCCCGGCGGCCTCGATCGCGCGGTCGTAGGCGGCGACCGAGAAGCCGCCGGGATGGACGTGGATCGCCCCGGCCCAGGCTCGGCGGATGATGTCGCGGCCGTAGCGATGGGCGAGCCAGTGGTTCCAGACGGCCGAGCCGTACTCGCGGATCGCGCTCTCCGTCATCGGCACGTCGTAGAGGGTCTCCCAGCGGCGCACGTAGCGCAGGTAGTCGTTGATCCCGTTGTAGACCTGGTCCTCCATCCAGGTCGCCGTCGACTCGGCGAACCAGGCGTCCTGGTAGGCGTCGTAGCCGAACTGGAGGATGTGGTTGTACTCGTGGGCGAAGGTGACCTCGAGGTCGTTGATCGGCTTCGTGCCGGGGAACTCGAAGGGGTCGTAGTCGTTGTCGAGGACGAGGTAGCCGTGCAACCGTCGCGGCAGGCGGTGGCTCTTCGAGGCCTGGCCGCGGTCGGGGGCGGCGTAGCCGAAGAGGCTGCCGCCGATCTCGGCCAGGTAGACGTCGGTCTTGTCGCGGCTGCCGCCGACGGTGCCGTCGGACTTCGGGTCGCGCCAGCCGAGTTTTTCGTTCTCCACTTCGTAGACGTGTTCGGCGACCCCCTCGACCCGTTCGACGAAATCGGGAATGCCGTCGCCGTTGAGGTCGGCGGGGTTCGGTGCGTCGCGGCCTTCGTCGACCCAGTGGATGCAGAAGTGGGGCGTGCAGGCCGGTGACTCGGGGGCCTGTTTGACCCCGTACGTGTGGCGGTTGGGATCGGGGTGGTCGGTCGGCCTCGCGGCCGGGCTGTGAAAGACCCAGTGGTCGCCCGCCGCGGCGCCGGCCGGAACCGCCGCCGAAAGGCAGAGCCCGGCGATCAAAACGGCCAGAAGCTTCCGAAACCCCGCCAAGGCAGCCAATTTACAGACACTTCGGCCGCATCCGGGCTTCCGAGGAGGCGATACTTCAGCCGTGAGACCGCCGAGGCCAGCTTGCGAGTAGCGCTCGCTCAGATCAATCCCACCGTCGGCGACGTCGACGGCAACGCGGCGAAGGTCGCCGAGTGGATCGAGCGCGCCCGCGCCGAGGGCGCCGACCTGGCGATCTTCCCCGAGCTCTGCATCCCCGGTTATCCGGCGGAGGACCTCTACCTCAAGCCGCATTTCATCGAGGCCAACCGCCGTGCGGTCGACCGGCTCGCGGCCGGCGTCTCGGGCGTCTCCGCGCTCGTCGGCTTCGCCGAGCCGGTCGCCGGCGGCGGCGACTTCCGCCGCGCCCACAACTCGCTCGCCTACATCGCCGACGGCAGGGTCGAGGCCGTCTACCGCAAGGGCAGGCTGCCCAACTACGGCGTCTTCGACGAGCAGCGCTACTTCGTCCCCGGCGGCGAGCCGGTCACGGTCGAGGCCGGCGGCGTCAGGGTCGGGCTGACGGTCTGCGAGGACTGCTGGGTCGAGGGCCCCCCGGCCTCGGCTGAGGCGGAGGACGGCGCGCAGCTGATCGCCAACCCGTCGGGCTCGCCCTACCACCGCGGCAAGGGCCGTGAGCGCGAGCAGCTCTTCGCCTCGATGGCGCGCTCCTACGGGACCCACTTCGCCTTCTGCAATCTGGTCGGCGGCCAGGACGAACTCGTCTTCGACGGGCAGAGCTTCGTCCTCGACCCCTCGGGCGCGGTGATCGCGCGGGCGCCGCAGTTCGAGCAGGCGCTGCTCGTCTGCGACCTTCCCGGGCCCGGCGCGGGCGCGGTCGCCGAGCCGCTCGATGACGTCGCCGAGGTCTACGGGGCGCTCGTCCTCGGCCTGCGTGACTACGTCGAGAAGAACGGCTTCCGCCACGTCGGCATCGCCCTCTCGGGCGGCATCGACTCGGCTCTGGTCGCGCTGCTCGCCGCCGACGCCCTCGGCCCCGAGCGCGTCAGCTGCGTCGTCATGCCCTCTCCTCATTCCAGCCCTGAAACACAGGGCGACGCGCGGACTATCGCCGCCAATCTCGGCAGCGAGCTGCTCGAGATCGAGATCGAGGGGGCGATGGCCGAGTATGAGCGGGCCCTCTCCCCCCTGCTCGCCGACGGCGCCGCCGACGGCGAGGAGCCGCTGCCGCGCGACCCGGCCCGGCCCTCGCAGCCCGACCTCGCCGCCGAGAACATCCAGGCCCGGATCCGCGGCAACCTGATGATGGCGCTCTCCAACAAGCACGGCTGGCTGGTGCTGACGACCGGCAACAAGAGCGAGATGTCGGTCGGCTACGCGACCCTCTACGGCGACATGGCCGGCGGCTTCGCCGCGATCAAGGACGTTCCCAAGACCCTCGTCTACGACTTGGTCAGGCACCGCAACCGTGAGGCCGGCCGCGACCTGATCCCCGCCAGCGTGCTCGAACGCGAGCCCTCGGCGGAGCTGCGGCCCGACCAGCTGGACAGCGACTCCCTCCCCCCCTACGAGCTCCTCGACCGCATCCTCGAGGCCTACGTCGAGCGCGACCAGGGCCGCGAGGAGATGATCGCGGCCGGAATGCCGGCCGCGACCGTCGACGAGGTGATCCGCATGGTCGACCGCTCCGAGTACAAGCGGCGCCAGGCTGCGCCGGGAATCAGGATCACGCCCCGCGCCTTCGGCCGCGACCGCCGCCTGCCGATCACGAACGCTTTCGGCGGGTAGGAGCAATCGCCCCCGGCCCGCGGATCAAATCCCATCAAGTTGTCCATGTCATGCATGGACAACTTGATGGGATTTATCAGTCCTATTTCGGGATGGGTCTTACGGCGATCGTCATCTGGGCGAGGGCGCAGAGGCGGTCCTCGGCGTCGCGGACCTCGGCCTCCCAGACCCAGGTCGTGCGGCCGCGGTGGCGGGCCTTGGCGCTGGCCTCGGCGTGGCCTTCGGTGATCGGGCGCATGAAGCTGACGCTGATCGACTGGCCCATCGCCATCATTCCCCCGCCGTAGACGGCGAGCGCCGTCGCCCGCGAGCAGAGGCTCTCGACCAGGGTCGAGAAGACGCCGCCGTGCATCAGGCCGACCGGCTGGCGCAGCTCCTCCCGCATCGGCACGCGGGCACGGGCGTGGTCGGGGTCGTCGTCGATCCAGACCGTGCCGATCAGGGCGTCGAAGTGGGACGGGATTAGCTCTTCGTTATCGGCCACGGGGGCGGACCCTATCCCCCGGCCCTCGCGTAGGCTTCCCGATCGATGGCGCTCAGCGAGGACCAGAAGGCGATGCTCAAGCTCGTCTCCCAGCCGGAGACGAGCTACGAGGACATCGCGGCCCTGATGGGGCTCAGCGTCGACGAGGTGAAGACCAAGGTCGACGCCGCGTTGAAGGAGCTCGACCAGGGCGACGCCGTGCCCGCGCCAGAGCCAGAGCCAGAGCCGCCGGCGGTAGCGGAGAAGCCGGAGCCGCCGCTCGAGGAGAAGGCGCCGGAGCCGGAGCCGGAGAAGCCCGCGCCGCCCGCGCCGAAACCGAAGGCGACGACGAAGGCGCCTGCCAAGCCGAAAGCGCCGTCCGCGACCAAGAAGGCGACGCCGAATCGCCCGAAAACGCCCTTGAGCCTGCCCGACGACCGCGGCGCCAGGTGGGGCCTGATCGCCGGCGGTGCCGTCGTCGTCGTGATCGTCCTGCTGCTCGTCACCGGCGTCCTCGGCGGCGGCGATGACGACACCGGCACCGCGAGCGGCGGTGCCGCCGGCGCCCGAACGAAGGCTCGACGACCGACGCCTCGGGCCAGCCCGAACCGACAGGCGCCGTGCTCAAAGCGACCGACGGCGGCGAATCGAGCGGCCGCGCCGTCTTCGCCCGCTCCGGCAAAAACGTCCTGCTGCTGCTCAGCGCCTCGGGGCTGGAAGCCTCGCCGAAAGGCCAGTCCTACACCGTCTCCCTCTCGAAGTCGGCGCAGGAACGGGTGCCGCTGATCGCCACCCAGGTCGACGATTCGGGCAAGATCGGCGGCCAGTTCCAGGTCGCGGCCCAGGTGCTCGGCCTGCTTGCCAGCGGCTACGACCAGATGGAAGTCTCGCTGGTCCCCGACAGCGAGCTGACCAGCGCCCTGAAAACCGCGCAGCAGAGCAAGAAAGCCCCCACCTACGGCGGCACCACGTTCATGCAGGGCCCGGTCACCGGCCCGATCGTCGAAGGCCAGGGCTGATCAGGGCAGCAGCTTGCCGGGGTTCATGATCCCGGCCGGGTCGAGCCGCTCCTTGACCGCCCGCAGCGCCTCCAGCCCGAGCTCGCCCACCTCCACCTCCATGTAGGGAGCGTGGTCGCGGCCGACCGCGTGGTGATGGGTGATCGTGGCGCCGCAGGAGACGATCGCCTCCGAGGCCGCCCGCTTGACCAGCCGCCACTGCTCGACCTCCGAGCCGGCGCGGGCGCGGGCGATGTAGGTGAAGTAGAGCGAGGCGCCGTCGGCGTAGGCGTGCGAGAGATGGGCAGAAGACAAGCCCCGGCGTGCCCTGGGCGGCCAGGGCGTCGTGGACCGCGGCGCCGACCGCCGCCTTCAGCTCGCACCAGCTCCGACCAGGTGTGCGAGGTCTCCAGGGTCTCGACCATCGCCCCCTTGTCCATCAAGGTGTCGCGCAGGTACGGCCCCTGGTAGCGGCCGTGCTCCCAGGAGCGACCCGCCCCCTGGCCGAGGTAGACGGCGCCGCCGCGGCGCAGCTCGCGGACCGCCAGCGCCCGGCGCCGCGCCACCGACTCCTGTTCGCCCTCGAGGCCGACGACGATCAGGCTGCCGCCGCGGCGCCGGCGCAGGCCGAGATAGCGGTCGAGCCCGGCAGCTGCCAGGCCGCGCGGCCCGGCGAGGGTCAGCGAGACCCAGGTCTCCTCCTCGTCGGAGACGCGGATCACGTCGGGCAGGCCGGAGCCCTGCGCGAGGGCCCGGACGATCTCGGCGCCGGCCTCGAAGTCCTCGGCGATCCAGGCCTCATAGCGACGGACCGGCGGCGCCGGGCGAACCCTGACGGTGACGTCGGGGATCACCCCGAGGGTGCCCTCGGAGCCGACGATCAGCTCGCGCAGCGCGGGGCCGGCGGCGCTGTGCGGGGTCTCGCGGGTGCGCATCGAGCCGGCCGAGGTGAGCAGGCGAACCGAGCTGACCAGCGAGTTGAAGCGGCCGTAGCCGCTGGAGGCCTGGCCGGCGGAGCGGGTCGCGGCGAAGCCGCCGATCGTCGCGTACTCGAAGGACTGCGGGTAGTGGCCGAGGACGAGGCCCTCGCGGTTGAGAGCGGCTTCCGCCTCGGGGCCGCGCAGCCCGGCGCCGAGCGTCGCGGTCAGCGAGCGGCGGTCGACCTCGACCCCCCGCAGCGCGAGCGAGGTCGAGGCTGATCAGGCGTTCGATGCGGCCCGCGCAGGGGCTCGACCCCACCGACGACGCTGGTGCCGCCGCCGAAGGGGACGACGGCGACCCCCTCCGCCGAGCAGGCCTCGAGCAGGGCGCTGACGCGCTCCGCATCGGCGGGCAGGACGACCGCGTCGGGTGCGGCCTCGAGGGCTCCCGAGCGCAACCGCGCCAGGTCGACGTAACCGCGGCCGGTCGCATGGCGGAGGCGATCCTCGACCGAGTTGAAGAAGCCCGCCTCGCCGACGGCGGCGCGCACCGATGCAGGCAGCTCGGCGGGCTCGGGCAGTCGTACGTCCTCGGCCGCCGCCGGACGCGAGCCGGGCTCGAGCACGCCGATCCGCTCGCTGAGCTGGTCCAGCGCCCTCTGGTCGAGCTCGGCGTCGGCGGCCGGGTCGCCCCAGCCCCACCAGCGCGAGTCGCGGCGCGGCTGCTCGCCGCTCACCGCTCCTCCCCCTGGAGCGCCCGCTCGATCCCGTCGAGGGCTTCCTCGAGGATCGAGCCCTGGCCGCGACGCATCATCGGCGAGCCGAGCCGGGAAAGGCCGCGCAGTGTCTGCTCGGAGCCGATGCTGACGTCGGTGGCGTCGCCGCTGGCGGCGATCCCGATCTCGACCCGCGAAAGGGAGAGGTGGCGCTCGAAGGGGGTTCCCTCGAGCTGCTGCTCCCAGATGTAGCGCTCGCCCTCGGCCGAGCTGGTGCAGCGGTAGTCGGCGCGCACGCCGCGTCCCTCGGCGGTCTCGAGCACCTGGGTCCATTCGCCGCGGCGCTCGCCCGGGCGCTCGACGTTCTCGACCCGGCTGGTCCGTGGCCACCAGCGCGGCAGGCTGTAGGGATCGGAGACCAGCTGCCAGACCTCGGTGGGCGGCGCCGCGATCGTCCGTTTTCGGTGAACTCGCATCGGGCGCGGCGCGACGCCGGCTAGTTGCCCGCCAGGCGGCGCAGGTCCCGGACCAGCAGCAGGTGCTTGAGATGGCTGACCGTGGCGGCGAGGCTCTCGAGGCTCTCCAGCGCTTCCTTGCGCCGGTCGGGATTTCGCGAGCGCAGCGAGGGTCCGAGCAGCGCTTCCAGCAGGTTCGACTCGCGGTCGGCCGAGCTGCGGAAGACGCGCATGTTGCGGGCGCCGACGCCGGCGCGGGAGAGTTCGTTGGCGGCGCGCACAACCTCGCGGTCGGTCTCGTCGTAGACGGTCTTGCCCTCCCGTTTCTCGGGCTGGACGATGCCGTAGTTCTCGAGCTCGACGATCAGCTCCTCGCGGGCGCCGGTCTCCTCGATCACCTCTTCGAGCGTGAGGTAGGCGCTCGAGGTGTTGACCAGGATCGCCCGCCGCACCGAGCCGCCGGACTGGCGCCGCTCGCCGTCGCCGGCGCCGAGGTCGATCTCACCGCCGGCCGCGAGCTCCTGGCGGATCACCCGCAGCGGCAGGAACTCGTCGCGCTGCAGGCGCAGGATCGTGCGCAGCCGTTCGACGTCGGACTGGCTGTAGAGACGGTAGCCGCCGGCCGTGCGGCGAGGGGTGAGCAGCTTCTGGTCCTCGAGGTAGCGGATCTTCGAGATCGAGATGTCGTCGAACTCCGACTGCAGGATCTTGCAGACGGCGCCGATCGTCAGCGCCTTGCGCGGCCGGCTGGCCGAGTCGCGGGCGCGGGTGAGCGGAGCGGACTGATCCTGTATCGCCATTCTCATTTCTCCAGGTAGCTGAGCTTGTACTTGCCGACCTGGATCTCGTCTCCGTCGGCGAGCCGGTGCGACTCGATCCGGCGGCGGTTGACGTAGGTCCCGTTGAGCGAGCCGAGGTCGTCGATGTAGAGGCCGTCGCGGCGACGCACCAGAAGCGCGTGGTTGCGCGAGACGGTGACGTCGTCGAGGAAGACGCCGGCGTCGGGGCTGCGGCCGATCGAGATCCGGTCGTCGCTGACCGTGAAGCTCTCCCCCGCGCGGCCGCCGCCGGCGCGGATGACCAGCGCCGCGCCACTGCGCTCGACCGCCTCGTCGATGTCGATCGGCTGCATGTCGCCGGTCTCGTCGACGGTGTAGGTCATCGTCGTCGGGTCCTCGCCGCCCTCCGACGGCCCACCCAGGTAGGCGCCGCATTTCTGGCAGTAGTTGGCGCCCTCGGGGTTGACGAACCCGCACTCTGTGCAGTGAGCGGCCATAGCGCGATCCTCAGGCGGCGGGCTCGTCCTCGGGCGGCGTCTCGCCACGCCCGGCCAGGATCTGGGTCAGCTTGCTGACGTCGTCACCCGAGATCAGGGTCTCCCCCTGCTCGCGTTTCTGGCGCAGCCTGTTGACGAGCTCGGCGCGCATGATGTCGATCTTGCCGTGCAGCACGCGCCGCTTGTAGGAGATCTCGTTCTCCTCCTCAGTCAGATTGTCGATCAGGTCCTTCAGCTCCTTGTCGCTGAGGGATCCGAGATCGGGAAAGGTGTCCTCCATCTCGCTCCTTGATTGGAGAGGCGTCGCCTCCATTTGCCCGCGTCCGCCGATTATAGGTGGAGTCGGGCCAAAGGTTCAACCGTAGGTTGAAGGTTATGGAGAGTGAGGTTTCCCTTGCAGATCACGGGCACGCCGTGTTTCGCGCATTCCGGCGCGCGCGTAGAGGACGGTGGCGACGATCGCCAGCACCAGCCCGATGACCAGCAACGCTTCCGGCACCCAGCCGTCGAAGACGAGGGCGAAGAAGATCCCGCCCATGATCGGGAAGACCGAGATCCGCCCTGGCCAGTTGACGCGGATCTCGACTCCGTGGCGCAGTCCGTACTGGGCCAGGCCCAGCATCACGACTTCGCGCGCCGCCAGCAGCGCCAGCGCCCAGCGCGGCAGCAGCTCGAAATTCCAGCAGACGACGGCGCCGGCAAGGATCGTGAGGCGGTCGATGAGCGGATCGAGCATCGTCCCCAGCCGGCTGTACTGGCCGGTGACGCGGGCGAGGAAGCCGTCGACGTAGTCGCCGGCGGCGATCAGCCAGAAGACGATCGCGGCGGCGGTGTCGCGCCCGTCGCCGGATTCGAAGGCGAGGTAGAGGAAGACCGGGATCCCCAGCAGGCGGGCATAGCCGACGAAGTTGGGGATCGTCCAGGGATTGAGCGGCTCGCCCTTGCGGGTCGAGGGCGGCGGCGGCCCGCTGCGGTCGAGGCCGAAGAGCCTGCGGACGCGACCGCGGCCGAACAAAGCCCGCGTGCTCTGCCCTCGCTCGTCCGCGCTCATGATGACCGCAAGTCTCGCGGACCTCGCCCGACCTCGCCCGCCCGGGGGTTAAAGGTCCTGGAGCAGCTGCGTCGCACGTTCCGCGGCTTCCTCCACGGGCAGGGCGTGCTCGGCGCCGGTGCTGCGCACGGTCGCCTCGATCTTGCCCTCGGCGAGGCCGCGGCGGCCGACCACGAGTCGCAGCGGGCAGCCGAGCAGCTCGGCGTCGGTCAGCTTCTGGCCGGGCCCGCCGTCGCGGTCGTCGTAGATCACTTCCGCGCCGAGCGTCTCGCGCAGCTGCTCGTAGATGCGGTCGGCGGCGGCCCGCTCCTCGTCCCCCGCCTTGGCGAGCGAGACGAGGTGGATCTGCCAGGGGGCGATCGAACGCGGCCAGACGATGCCGCGATCGTCGGCGCACTGCTCGATCGCCGCCGCGGCGATACGGGCGGGGCCGATGCCGTAGCAACCCATGACGATCGTCTGCTCCTTGCCGTCCTCGTCGAGGAAGCCGGCGCCCAACGGCTCCGAGTAGCGCTTGCCGAGCTTGAAGATGTTGCCGACCTCGATCGCGGTCTCGATCTCGATCCTGCCGCCGCCGGGTGCGGTGTCACCGGCCTCGACCGTGCGCACGTCCACCTGCTCGTACTCGAAGTCCCGCCCCGGTCGCACCCCGCGCAGGTGGGCGTCGGGCTGGTTGGCGCCGCTGACGTATGAGTCGCCGGCGAGGGCGGCGTCCATCAGAACCGCGGCGCCGGAGCCGACCGGGCCGATGAAGCCGACCGGGCCGATCTCCGCCGCGATCTCCTCCTCGCTCGCGGGCCGGAAGCCGGCCCCCAGCGTGTTGCGCAGCTTGGTCTCGTTGAGGCGGTGGTCGCCGCGAAGCAGGACGTTGACCAGGCCGCGGCCCTCGACCATCACCGGCAGCGACTTGATCAGCGCCCCGGCGGGGACGCCGAGCGAGCCGGCGACCTCCTCGACCGTGGTCAGCCCGGGCGTGGCGACCAGCTCGGGGGCGTCGAGCTGCGCCTCCGAGGGCACCGGCTGCGGCTCCGCCGAGGCGACCTCGACGTTGGCGGCGTAGCCCTCGGCGAGGGCCACCTCGTCCTCGCCGGCGGCGCAGGGCGCCATGTACTCGTGGGCGTCGGTGCCGCCCATCATGCCGACGTCGGACTGGACCCTGTGCCAGCGCAGGCCGCAGCGGTCGAAGATCTTCGCGTAGGCGTCGCTCTGCAGTTGGTAGGAGCGCTCCAGGCCCTCCTCGTCGCGATCGAAGGAGTAGGCGTCCTTCATCGTGAACTCGCGGGTGCGCAGGACGCCGGCGCGCGGGCGCGGCTCGTCTCGCTCCTTGGTCTGGATCTGGAAGAGCATCAGCGGCAGGTCGCGGTAGGAGCGGACCTCCCTGGCGACGTGCCCGGTGAAGGCCTCCTCGTTGGTCATCGCCAGGACCAGCGTCGACCCCTTGCGGTCCTCGAGCTTGAACAGCTCCTCGATCGCGTAGCGGCCGGTCTTCTGCCAGGCCTCGGCCGGCTGCATCACCGGGATCCGCATCTCCTGGCAGCCGATCGCCTCCATCTCCTCGCGCAGCACCGCCTCGATCCGCCGCTGCACGCGCTGGCCCGCCGGCAGGTAGGTCCAGAGCCCGGCGCCGAGCTGCCGGATCAGCCCCGCCCGCACCATCAGTTTGTGCGAAAGCGCCTCCGCGTCCGCGGGGGCGTCCTTCAAGGTGGGCAGGAAAGCCTGAGAGAGACGCGTCACGCAGGAAACCTATCCGCTCCATAACCCCCCGCCTCCTCCGCTTCGCGTCCGGGGGCGGGGCAATCGCGGTATCGGCGTCGCTCGCAGAGAGTCAGATCGTGATGCTCGCTAATCGGAGCCTCGTCCGCAGACAGGCCGGCCGCACCGACAGGACCCGCCGGCCGGGCGGCTCAGGCTCGGGTGAAGCGGCGGCTGGCGGTCGGCGAGGCCTCCTCGTCGAGCAGGACCTTGTCCGACTCGCCCTTTTCGGCGGCTTCGTGCTCCATGCGGGCGATCTTCTCGGGGGTCAGGTCGCCGGCGTTCTCCTCCTCGATCTTCGCCAGCCAGGCGGCCCCCTCGCGGGACTCGTCCTCGTCGATCTCGACCTCCCCGCGGTCCAGCGACTTGTCGATCTCTTCGAAGAGGGTGTCGACCAGGGTCTCCTGGGGGACCTTTCGGAGGGGCTTGCCGTGGGCGAAGATCAGGCCCTCGTTCTTGGCGCCGGCGATGCCGAAGTCGGCGTGGCTGGCCTCGCCGATCCCGTTGACCGCGCAGCCCAGCACCGCGACCTCGACCGGCTCCTCATAGCTTTCGAGCCGGCGCTCGATTTCGGCGACGACGGAGTCCATGTCGAACTGCAGGCGGCCGCAGGTCGGGCAGGCGATCAGCACCGGGCCCCGCTCGCGCAGCTGCAGCGCCTTGAGGATCTCCCAGGCGACTTTGACCTCCTCCTCGGCGTGGAAGGTGGAGAGGCTGATCCGGATCGTGTCGCCGACGCCGTCGGCGAGCAGGGTGCCGAGGCCGACCGCCGATTTCAGCGAGCCGGCCCATTTCGTCCCCGCCTCGGTGATGCCGAGGTGCAGCGGGTACGGGATCTTCTCGGCCAGCAGGCGGTTGGCGGCGATCGTGTTCGGCACGTTGGTCGACTTGATCGAGACCTTGAAGTTCTCGAAGTCGAGGCTCTCCATCAGTTCGGTGAACTCGACCGCGGCGGCGACCAGGGCCTCGACCGGGGCCTCGCGCTCGAGCTCGTGCAGGTGTTTGGGCAGCGAGCCGGAGTTGACACCGATCCGCATCGGCACGTCGGCGGCGTTGGCCTTGACCGCGACCTCGGCGACTTTCTCGCGGCCGCCGATGTTGCCAGGGTTGAGGCGGATGCAATGGGCGCCCGCGTCGATCGCTTTCAGCGCCAGGGTGTGATTGAAGTGGATGTCGGCGATCACCGGGATCGGCGACTCCTTGACGATCGTCTTCAACGCCTCGGCGTCCTGCTCGCGCGGAACCGCGCAGCGGACGATGTCGGCTCCGGCGTCGGCGACCTTGCGGATCTGCTCCATCGTCGCCGCCAGGTTGGCGGTCTCGGTCTTGGTCATCGTCTGCACGGCGACCGGCGCGCCGCCCCCGATCGGGACGCCGCCGACGAATATCTGGCGCTTGGAAGCCATGCGGCAAGCGTAGCGGGAGGGATTTCCGGCCGGATTGAACCTGCCCGGGCCGGTATCCGTATTTCTTCAGGAACGCGGTTCCCCGGCCGCCGCAGGTGCTCGGGTGGAATCGGACTCCAGGGGAGCGACGCGGACGTCGAATGGGAACCAGAAAACGCCAATTTCTCGTCGCGCTGGTGCTCGGGGGAGCCGCCGCGCTCAACCTTTCCTCGGGAAGCTCCGCCGAGGGGCCGACGGTCGAATCGGCCGGGCCCGCCCCCGGCACCGGCTTCTACTGGAGCCCGGGCACCGCGAGCGTCGGCGTCGGCGGCACCGTGACCCTGAGGAGCACCAGCACCGTGGTCCCCCACGGCGTGCGCTGGACCGGCGGCCCGACGACCCCGAGTTGCAGCGGCGTCCCGGTCGACGAAGAAAAGATCGGCTGGAGCGGCGACTGCGCCTTCGCCCAGGCGGGGACGTACAGCTTCGTCTGCACCGTCCACCCGGTCGAAATGAAGGGCACGATCACGGTCAGCTCGGGAGAGACGCCGCCGGTGGGCCCAGAAGCGCCGGCGGGGCCGCCCGAATCGCCGCTCCGCGGCCCGGCCTCCGGCGCCCTCAAGCTCGCCCGCAGCCAGCAGGGCACCTCGGTCCGCGGCTCCGTCGCGCTCTCGCCGGCGAGCGCCGGCGGCAAACTCGAAGTCCTCCTCTTCGCCAAGCGGGCCGCGGCGAGCGCCGCCGGCGTGGCCGGCTCCCGGGTCGGCCGGCTGCTGCGCTCGCCGCTGAAAGCAGGCCGGGTCGAGTTCACTGTCCCGCTCGCAGGCGGCGCCCGCCGGACCTTGCGCAGCGTCCAGAGGCTTTCCCTGACCGTGCAGGTCATCGTCAAGGCGCCCGGCCAGGCGGCGCTAACCCTGAAGAGAGGAGTCGTCCTTCATGTCTGACCCCCGATCCGGTTTCCGCAGGCGCCATCTGCTGAGGCACGTGCTGATGGTGACCGCGATCTCGGGAGCGCTGCTCTCCTTCGGGGTGGTCAGCGGCTTCGCCGCCGACAAGTCGGTCGAAGCCACCGGCACCTCGATCGCGACCTTCGCCTGGACTCCGACCGCAGCCGAAGTCGCCACGGGCGGGACGGTGGAATTCAAGAACACCTCCGGAAACCCACACCTCGTCGCATTCGAAAACCCGCCGGCGGCCCCAAGCTGCCCGGGCGTGCCGGCAACGGCCTCGGGAAATTGGACGGGCACCTGCACCTTCACCCAGCCGGGCACCTATCACTTCTACTGCACGGTCCACCCCGTGCAGATGACGGGGACGGTCACCGTCACGGGCCCGACCGGCCCGGTCGCCCCGGTCGTCACCACGGAAGCGGCCTCCGCCGTGACCCAGACCGGGGCGACCCTCAACGCCAAGGTCAATCCCTCGGGCCAGGCGACCGAATACTTCTTCAAATACGGCACCAGCACCGCCTACGGTCAGGAAACCGCCAAAGAATCGGCCGGCGCCGGCAGCGCGGCGGTCGCCAAGTTGGCGACCGTGAGCGGGCTGACCGCGGCCACCACCTACCACTTCCAGGTCGTCGCCGAAAATGCCACCGGTACCTCGGTCGGGCTCGACCGGACCTTCACCACGGCGGGGCCGCCGACGGCGACGACCGAAGCGGCGACGGGAGTCGGCAGCATCGAAGCGACGCTGAAAGGCACGGTGAACCCGAAAGGCCTGGAAACCGAATACTTCTTCAACTACGGGACGACCACCGCCTATGGCCAGGAAACCGCGAAAAAACCGGCAGGGTCGGGAGTCTCGAACGTCTCGGCGTCGCAGCTGGTCTCCGGGCTCTTGCCGGAAACCGCCTACCACTTCCAGCTGGTGGCGAAAAACAGCGCCGAGGAAGTCAAAGGCGTCGACCACGCCTTCACCACCGGAGGCGGGCCGGTCGCGACCACCGGCCAGGCGACCGGGGTCGGCGAGACATCCGTCACCTTGGCGGGTGTCGTCAATCCGCAGGGCCAGCAGACCACCTACTTCTTCAACTACGGGACGAGCACCGCCTACGACCACAAAACCACCGAAAAAACGGCCGGGAAAGGCACCACCGACATCAACGCCTCCGAAGCGCTGAGCGGCCTCGCGCCGGCGACGACCTACCACTTCCAGCTCGTCGCGCAGAATGCCGGCGGCACCAGCCCGGGCGCCGATCAGACCTTCACCACGGCCGCCACCCCGCCCCCTCCTCCGCCGCCTCCGCCGACCCCGGGCCCGCCGCCGGTCATTCCTCCCGAGCCGGTGAGCCCGCCGCCGGAAACCAAGATCACGCTGAAGCCGGCGGCCAGGACCAAGGACCGCACGCCGACGATCAAATTCAGCGCCACGGGCGGCGCGGCGAGCTTCCAGTGCAGCGTCGACTCGAAGCCGTTCAAGGCCTGTCGCTCGCCCTTCACGACGCCGGCGCTGAAGCCCGGCAAGCACAAGATCCGCGTCAAAGCGGTGGTCGGTGTGGTCGCCGACGCGAGCCCCGCCTCCGTCAGCTTCAAGGTGGTCGCCGCCAAGTAGCGGAGGGGACCGGCTCTAACGGACCTTGAAGCCTTCGCCGGTGATCCGTCCGACGTCGTTGGAGAGGCCGATGAAGAAGAGCATCGCGACCAATACGAAACCGAGCACGCTGGCCCGCTCCATCACCGCCAGCGAGACCGGCCGGCCGCGCACCTTCTCGACCAGGCTCCAGAAGATGTGGCCGCCGTCGAGCGGCAGGATCGGCAGCAGGTTGACGAGGCCGAGCGAGAGGCTGACCAAGGCGAGGAGCAGCAGTGCTTTCGCCGTGCTCGCTTCGACCGCCTGGTGGCCGACGTCGCTGGTGCCGACGATGCCGGAGATTTCCTTGCGCTGTTTCGATTCGAAGATGTGGGTGAAGACATGGGCGGTGCCGGTCGCGACCATCCACATTTTTTCCCAGGCGCGGCCGGCGGCACCGGCGGCGCTCAGGTCCTGGTGTTCGAAGCCGTAGCCGAAACCGATCAGCGCTTTGCCCACCGTTTCGTTGAATTCGGGCCGGACCGAGATCGTCTTCACCGTGCCTTCGCGCAGGATCTTCAGCTCGACCGGAGTTGCCGAGCGGCAGCCATCGACCTGCTCGCCGGGACAGCGGTGGGATTTGACCTGTTTGCCGAAGGCCGTCAGGCGGGCTTCGGTGTCGAGGCCGGCGTAGCTCATGCCGTCGACCGCGAGGACCCGGTCGCCGACCTGGAGCACCTTCGCCGCCGGCGTCCCCTTCTGCACTTCGCCGACCGTCGGTGCCACCTGTTCGGCGGCGACCATGAAGACGCCGAAGAGGATCAGGAAGGCGAGCACGATGTTGACCGCCGGGCCGGCGGCGATCACGACGATTCGTTTCCAGACCGGCTGGCGGTAGTAGGCGCGCGGGACGACCTCCGGAGGGATCTCCTCCTCCGGGTTCATGCCGGTGATCTTGACGTAGCCGCCGAGCGGGATCGCTTTGATCCCGTACTCGGTCTCGCCGCGTTTGAACGACCAGATCGTCGGGCCGAAGAAGAGGAAGAAGCGCTCGACCCGCATCCCCGTCGCCTTGGCGAGCGCGAAGTGGCCGCCCTCGTGGAGGATGATCAGCAGGGAGAAGCCGATGAAGACCCAGAGCCAGCTCATGCTGGTGTCAACCCCCGAACCTGCTCCTCGGTGCGGCGCCGGGCCTCGGCGTCGACCTCGTAGAGCTCCTTGAAGTGGGTGACCTGGCGGGCCGGCATCTGCTCGAGGACCGCCTCGATCGCGGCCGCTATCCCGTCGAATCCGATCTTGCCGTCGAGGAAGGCGGCGACGGCGACCTCGTCGGCGGCGTTGAGGACGCACGGTGCGCTCCCGCCCGCCCGCCCGGCCTCCAGCGCCAGGCGCAGGCAGGCGAACGTCTCCAGGTCCGGCGGCTCGAAGGAGAGCTCGCCGACCGCGGCCAGGTCGAGGCGCGGCACGTCGACGTCGGCCCGCTCCGGGTGGTGCAGGGCGTAGGAGATCGGGACCCGCATGTCCGGGTGGCCGAGGTGGGCCAGAGTGGCGCCGTCGTTGAGGTCGATCAGCGAGTGGACGATCGACTGCGGGTGGACGACGACCTCGATCCGCTCGTAGGGGACGCCGAAGAGATGGTGGGCCTCGATCGCCTCGAAGCCCTTGTTCATCAGGGTCGCGGAGTCGATCGTGATCCGCCCGCCCATGCTCCAGGTCGGGTGCGCGAGGGCGTCCTCGATCGAGACCCCGGCGAGGTCGGTGCGGCCGCGGAAGGGGCCGCCCGAGGCGGTGAGGACGAGCCGCTCGACGGTTCCCGGCGGCTCGGAGCCGATCAGCTGGAAGAGCGCAGAGTGCTCGGAATCGACCGGCAGCAGCGCGGCGCCCGTGGCCTCGGCCAGCGCCATCGTCATCTCGCCGCCGATCACGAGGCTCTCCTTGTTGGCGAGGGCGACGTCGATCCCCTCGCTGAGCGCGACCACGGTCGGGCCGAGGCCGGCGGCGCCGACCACTCCGTTGAGCACCAGGTCGGCGCCGGAGGAGGCGATCAGCTCGGCGAGCCCGTCCTCACCGGCGAGGACCCGGCCACCGTCCCAGGCGGAGGCGGCAGCGCCCGCGGCGGCGCGATCGGCAAGGGTGACGGTGGCGACACCGTGCAGCTGCGCCTGGCCGAGCACGGCCTCCCAACTCGAGCCGGCGGCGAGGCCGACGACCTCGATCTCCTCGGAGGCGGCGACGATCTCGAGCGCCTGCGTCCCGATCGAGCCGGTCGAGCCGAGGATGACGATCTTCTTCATCAGCAGAGAATAGGCACGCACCGCCGACGGGCCGATTTCGCTACCCCGACTAGCGTTTTCGGCCCGTCGGCGGGGGTGTCAGTAGACGAGCTGGACGGCGAGGTAGTAGCCGACGACCATGGTGAAGAAGACGGCGTCGAGGCGGTCGAGCATGCCGCCGTGGGGCCCGAGGATCCGGCCCGTGTCCTTGACCCCGAGATCGCGCTTGAGCAGGGACTCGAAGAGGTCGCCGACCGGGGCGATCGCGGCGATCGCGGCGCCCATGATCAGGGCATCGGCCCCGCTCAGCCAGTTTTGGTAGAGCCCGGCGAACCAGAAGGCCATGGTGCCGATCACGAAGCCGCCGATCAGGCCCTCGATCGTCTTGTTCGGCGACAGTTTGGGGGCGATTTTGTGGGCGCCGAACATGCGCCCGCAGGCGTAGGCGCCGGTGTCGGTGGCGAAGGTGCCGACTAGGACGTCGACCAGCAGCGCCGCGCCGTGGCTTGGCAGGTCCCTCAGCAGCACGGCGTGGACGAGCGGGATGCCGATCCAGACGATGCCGAGCAGGGTCACCCCCATCGAGGCGACGAACCCGTCGCGGTGTTTGTGGTCGGCGCCGAAGGCGAAGATCACCGGGAACGAGGCGGCGAGGACGAGCAGCACGTTGAAGGCGGTGCCGAAATGGGCGGCGATGATCAGCGCCGGCACGCTTAGGTAGGCGGCGCGCTGGATCGGCCGCAGGCCCTCGGTCATGCCGTGGTACTCGCGCAGGCAGAGGATGCCGATCGCGATCATCGCCAGGGCGAAGGCGATGCCGCCGGCTACGACGATCGCGATCGTGCCGACGATCCAGGGGATGACGACGAGGATCCGCTTCACCGTCTCGCCACGCTCGCCGCGTTTGCGGCGCGGCTCGCGCGGCGGCCGGGGCGGCGGCGGCGCCTCCTCCTCGAAGAGGCCCTCGTCGAAGAACTCCATCAGGTCCTCGTGCCGAAGCGGCGGCGGCGGGTCGCGAACTCGCGCAGGCTCTCCTCCAGCGACTCGCGGCTGAAATCGGGCCAGAGCTCGTCACGGAAGACGAGCTCGGAGTAGGCGCACTGCCAGAGCAGGTAGTTGGAGATACGGCGCTCGCCGCTGGTGCGGATAAGGAGGTCTGGGTCGTGCATCTCGGGCGCGTACAGGTGGCGCCGGAACTCGTCCTCGCCACCGTCGCCCCTGAAGCTTCGCGCCGCGTCGACGATCTCCGCCCTGCCGCCGTAGTTGAAGGCGACGAAGAGCGTGATGCGGTCGTTGCCGGCGGTCTTCGCTTCGGACCGTTCCATGCGCTCGACCAACTCCGCGGGAACGCCCTGGCGGCGCCCGATGAAGCGCATCCGCACGCCCTCTGTGTCGAGCTCGGGGGTTTCGGCGTCGATCCGCTCGCCGAACATCTTCATCAGCCCCTCGACCTCCGCGGCCGGACGCGACCAGTTCTCGGTCGAGAAGGAGAAGACCGTCAGCTCCTCGATCCCCAGCTCGACGGCGTCGCGCAGCCGCGCCTGGACCACGTCGGCCCCGGCCCGATGCCCGTCGGCTACCGGCAGGCCCCTCTGCTGGGCCCAGCGGCCATTGCCGTCGGTGATGATCGCCACGTAACGGGCGGAGGCGCTCACACCTCCAGGATCTCCTCTTCCTTTCCCTTCAGCAGGGTGTCGATCTCGGCGGTCGCCTCGTCGGTCTGCTTCTGCAGGGCGGCCTCGGCGCGGCGCTCGTCATCCTCGCCCGCTTCGCCGTCTTTCTTCAGTTCGCGCAGGTCGTGCATGACGTCGCGGCGCACGTTGCGGATCGCGATCCGGCCCTCCTCGGCGACCCCGTTGACGACCTTGACCATCTCGCGCCGCCGCTCCTCGGTCATCTCCGGGATCTGCAGGCGGATCACGTTGCCGTCGTTGTTCGGGGTGAGGCCGACGTCGGACTCGTTGATCGCTTTCTCGATCGCGCCGATCGATGAGGCGTCGAAGGGGGTGACGGTGAGCAGCCGCGCGTCGGAGGTGGAGACGTTGGCGAGCTGCTTCAGCGGCGTCGCCGCGCCGTAGTAGTCGACGACGATGCGGTCGAGCAGGTGCGGTGAGGCCCGGCCGGTGCGGACCGTCGCGATCTCGCCGCGGCTGGCCTCGACGGACTTGTCCATACGCCCCTTGGCGTCCTCGAGCAATTCGTCGATCAGCTCCACCAAAGCTCCCGTCTCAGGACTGGTTCGCGGGGGCGCTGGAGACCAGCGTTCCCACCTTCTCGCCGCTGACGATCCTACCTATGTTCTGCTCGTCTCCCATGTTGAAGACATAGATCGGCAGGTCGTTGTCCATGCACAGCGAGAGCGCGGTCGAGTCCATCACTTTCAGGCCACGCTCGATCGCCTCGCGATGGCTGAGCTGGGGGATGAACTTGGCCTCGGGGTTGGTCGCCGGGTCGGCGTCGAAGACCCCCTCCACCCCGTTCTTCGCCATCAGGATCGCCTGCGCGTGGATCTCGAGCGCGCGCAGCGCCGCGGCGGTGTCGGTGGTGAAGAACGGGTTGCCCGTGCCGGCGGCGAAGATCACCACCCGGCCCTTCTCGAGGTGGCGCATGGCGCGGCGGCGGATGTAGGGCTCGGCGACCTCCTTGACGTCGATCGCCGACATAACCCTGGTGTGCCGGCCGAGCCGCTCCAGCGCGTCCTGCAGGGTGAGCGCGTTGAGCACCGTCGCCAGCATCCCCATGTAGTCGCCGGTCGCCCGGTCCATGCCGCTGGCGGCACCGTCGAGGCCGCGGTAGATGTTCCCCGCGCCGACGACGATCGCGACCTCGACCCCGCGCTCGCGGATCAGCGAGACCTGGGTCGCGATCCGCTCGACCTCGCCCGCGTCGGTGCCGAACTCGAGCTTGCCCATCAGCGCCTCGCCCGAGAGCTTGAGCAAGATTCGCCCGAAGCGGGCCTCCTCGGCCAAGAGCGCCTAGCCCCCGACGCGGAAGTAGGCGAAGCGCGCCACGCGGACGTTCTCGCCGGTCTTGGCGGAGAGCTCCTGACGCAGCTCCTCGATCGACTTCGAGTCGTGTTTGTCGGCGTTGACGTGGGACTGGTCGAGCAGGGCGACGTCCTTGGCCCACTTCGCCAGCTGCCCCTCGACGATTTTCTCGACCACGTTGTCGGGCTTGCCTTCTTCGCGTGCCTTCTCCTCGAAGACCCGCTTTTCCGCCTCGCGCTCGTCGGCCGGGATTTCGTCGCTGGAGACGTAGCTCGGAGCCGTCGCGGCGACGTGCAGGGCGACCTCGTAGGCGAACGCCTTGAAGTCCTCGTTGCGGGCGACGAAGTCGGTCTCGCACTGGATCTCGACCATTGCCCCGACCTTGTCGTTGGCGTGGATGTAGGAGGAGACGACGCCCTCTTCGGTGCCGCGGCCCTCGCGCTTCGCCGCCGAGGCCTGGCCCTTGACGCGCAGGATCTCGACCGCGCGGTCGACGTCGCCGTCGGCCTCGCTGAGCGCCGCTTTGCAGTCCATCATCGCGGCCCCGGTCTGGTCCCGGAGCGCCTTCACCTCAGCCGCCGTGATCGCCATCAGGAACCCTCCTCTTTGACCGGCGCTGCGGGTTTCGCCGGCTCCGCGGCAGGCGCGGCGGGGGCTGCGGGGGCTGCGGGGGCTGCAGGCGCGGCGGCCGCAGGGGCGGCCGGTGCGGCCGGCGCCGCAGTCTGGGCGGCCTGAGCCTGAGCCTGCGCGGCTTTCGCTTCGGCGGCTTTTTTCGCCGCCTCCTCGGCCGCGACGCGCTCTTTCTCTTCCTCCTCGCGTTTCTTGCGCTCTTCGTCCTCCTTGCGCCGCCGCTCCATCTCCTCGGCGATCCGTTTTTCCTCGCGCTCGCGCCAGGATCCGGCACCGGTCTCGATCGCCTCGCCGATCGTGCCGATCACCAGCTGGCAGGAGCGGATCGCGTCGTCGTTGCCCGGGATCACGTAGTTGACCGGGGTCGGGTCGCAATTGGTGTCGACCAGGCCGATGATCGGGATCCGCAGGCGGGCGGCCTCGCGCACCGCGATCTCCTCGGTTTTGAGGTCGGTGACGAAGATCGCGTCGGGCAGGCGGTCCATGTCGCGGACGCCGCCGAGGTTGTACTCGAGCTTGGCGAGCTCGGCCTGCATCCCCATCCGCTCCTTGGTCGGCAGCAGGTCGAGTTTGCCCTCCTCGCGCCACTCGGTCAGCTCGTGCAGTCGTTTGATCCGGGCCGAGATCGTGTTGAAGTTGGTCAGCAAACCACCGAGCCAGCGCTGGTTGACGAAGGGCATCTGGCAGCGGTCGGCCCATTCTTTGATCGGCCCGCGCGCCTGCTTCTTGGTGCCGGCGAAGAGGATCGTGCCGCCGCCGCTGGCGAGCTCTCCGGCGAAGACGCGCGCGTCCTCGAGCAGGACCTCCGTCTGCAGCAGGTCGATGATGTGGATCCCGTCCAGCTCGCCGAAGATGTAGCGGCGCATGTTCGGGTTCCAGCGGCGCGTCTGATGACCGAAGTGGACTCCGGCTTCGAGCAGCTCTTGTAAGCCAGTGCTGGGTGGCATCGTCGTTCTCCTTGGAATTGTGGGCGAATCTCCCGTCCGCCTTGCCGGGACCCGGCTTCCATCGTTGGAGGCCGGTCAGGATCCGGGTCGGGAACCGAACGGGGTTAGTTTGCGAACCGCTCGATTGTAGAGACAGTCGCGACGATCGGCCGCTCAGGCGGCCCGGGCCTGCTCCAGCGCCTGCTCCAGGTCGGGGGCCAGTGGCGAAGAGAACTCGAGCCGCTTGCCGCTGCGGGGGTGCTCGAAGGCAAGTCGGTGCGCGTGCAGGAACTGGCGCTCGAGGCCGTAGCGCTCGGCCCCCCCATAGGTCGGGTCGCCGGTCAGCGGGTGCCCGATCGCGGCGAAATGGGCGCGGATCTGGTGCGTGCGGCCGGTCTCGAGCCGGGCCTCCAGGTAGGTCTCGAGGGCGAGCACCTCGAGCACGGTGAAGTGGGTGCGCGCCTGGCGCGATGCCGCCCCGGAGACCGCCATCCGGTGGCGCTGGCGCGAGGCGCGGCCGATCGGCGCGTCGATCGTCCCCGTGCGCGAGGCGAGTCGGCCGCCGGCGAGCGCCAGATAGACGCGTTCGACCTCGCGTCGCCGGACCTGCTCCTGCAGCGCGGCGTGGGCCTCGTCGCTGCGGGCGACGACGAGCAGCCCGCTCGTCCCCTTGTCGAGGCGGTGGACGATGCCGGGCCGCTCAGGGTCGGCGCCGCCGCCGAGCAGCCCTTCGAGCTCGGAGACCAGGGTCGGGCCGCGGTGCGACGGGGCCGGGTGGACGACCAGCCCGGCCGGCTTCTCGACCACCGCCAGGTCGTCGTCCTGGAAGACGATCTTCGGGGCCGGGCTCAACTCTCGCCCTCACGCAGGAGGATCCAGGCGAAGAGCATCACGCCGCAGGTGATCGCGACGTCGGCGAGGTTGAACGGCGGCCAGGAGCCGATTTCGACGAAGTCGGTGACCGCCCCGGCCCGCAGGCGGTCGATCAGGTTGCCGAGGGCGCCGCCGGCGACGAGCCCCGCCGCCACCCACATCAGCGGCTTCTCCGGGTTGCGGGCGAGCAGCACGCCGACTACGACCAGCGCCGCCAGCGCGAAAACCACCAGCGGCGCGGCACTGCCGCTGGCCAGGCCGAAGGCGACGCCCTGGTTGTGCGAGAGGGTGAGGCCGACGGGGCCGGCCAGCGCGACCTGCTGGCCGGGGACCAGGTCGTGCTCGACGATCGCCTTCGCCGCCTGGTCGAGGACGAGGACGAGGGCGCAGAGGCCGCCCGCGAGGCGCCAGGCGCGTGCGCTCGAGCCGCTCACCCTCTGATCAGGTTGACGATCACCGCCTGGCCGATGAAGAGGACGATCAGCCCCAGGATCGGGCTCAGGTCGAGGGCGAAGCCGCCGCCGCCGATCGGCGGGATGAAGCGGCGGAAGAGGTTCAGATACGGGTTCGTCGTCTCGCTGACGAAGTCGAGGCAGGCGCGCAGGATCCGGTTGTAGGGAATCCTCGGGAACCACGAGATCAGGATGTTGAGGAAGATCAGGATGATGTATACGAGGAAGAGCGCTTCGACGAAATTGGCGACGTCGATGCGGCTCAGGGCGAGCGGGATCACGCGCCGGCCATCCTCTTCAGCGAGGCTCGCACGGCCGCCTCGAAGGCCTCTCTGGCCCCCTCGGCGTCGAGAGCTTCGAGCCCGGCCTCGGTGCTGCCGCCTGGCGAGGCGACCGCCCGGCGCACGTCGGCAGGATCACGACGTCGAAGCAGCTCGGCGGTGCCGGCCGCCGTCTCGACCACCAGCTCACGCGAGAGGGCCGGCTCGAGCCCGGCCTCGGCGCCGGCGTCGGCGATCGCCTCGACCGCGAGGGCGAGGTAGGCGGGGGCGCAGCCCATCACCGCGGTGGCGGCGTCGAATCGCTCGTCGGGCAGCTCGACCACGTGTCCGAGCGCGGCCAGCAGGTCCCGTACCTCGGTTGGCAGCTCACCGGCGACGCAGAGGACGCCGCGACGCACCTCGACCGCGAGGTTGGGCATCACCCGCAGCACGGTTGCCGCGGCGGGAAAGGCGGAGCTGACGTCGGCCAGCGGCGTCGCTCCCAGCAGGGAGACGACTGTCGAGGGTGAGCCGAGCTGATCCGCGGCGGCGCCCAGCGCAGCCGGCTTGACCGCGAGCACGACGAGGTCGGCGCGCTCGCCGAGCTCCCGGTTGGAGGCAAGCGCCTCTCCCCCGACCTCGGCCGCCAGATCCGCCGCCCGGCCAGATCCGGAGTCGGTGAAGAGCATCGTGTCGGCCGCGCCGGCCCAACCGCGAGCCATCGCCGCAGCCATGTTGCCCGAACCACAGAAGCCGATCACCATGACCGGCAGCCTAGTCGGGGCGGGCTAGGACTGGTTGAAAAAGCCCTTGTCGATCAGCCGCGCCTTCTCCTCGGCGGAGACCTCGACATTGCGCGGCGTCAGCAGGAAGACCTTCTCGGCGATCCGCTGCATGCCACCGTCGAGCGAGTAGGTCAAGCCCGAGCAGAAGTCGATCATCCGCTTGGAGAGCTCGTGATCGGTGGTCTGCAGGTTGAGGATCACCGGAACCGAGCGCTTGAACTGGTCGGCGACCTGCTGTGCGTCATTGAAGTTTCGCGGGATCACGAGGTGGACCTGGGAGTCGGCGTCGCCGTTTCCGACCGGACGCAGGGTGCGCGTCCGCGAAGCCGTGATCGGCTCGTCGTCGGCGAAGATGTCGTCGATCTCGTCGCGCCGCGAGCGGCGTGAGGTCGGCAGGCGGCGAACCGAGGCGGGCTCGCGCTCGCGGCGGCCCTCGAAGACGTCGTCGGAGCCGCCCTCGGGATCGTCCAGTTCCTCGTACTCGGGCCCGTAGTCGTGATCCTCGGCGAGGCCGAAGTAGACGAGAGCTCTGTGCCATGTGTCGCGGAGTGCCATTGACCGGGTCTTTCGGCTTCGGATTGCCGAGTCCTTTACTGATTATGCCCCAGTGCAGCGCCTTTTTTCAGGCATACAGAGCGGTTCCCAGGCGAACGATGGTCGCGCCCTCCTCGACGGCGACCTTCCAGTCCTGCGATGTGCCCATCGAGAGCCGGCTCAGCCCGTGCTCGGCGGCGAGCCGCGCGAGGCGGGCGAAATGCGGTCGGGACGCCTCTGGGTCCTGGCTGAAGGGCGGCATCGTCATCAGCCCGGAGACCCGCACGGGACAGCGCTCGATGAACGCGCCGAGCAGCTCAGGGGCGATCCCGCCCTTGCCCCGCTCGGCGGCGATGTCGACCTCGACCAGGACCTCGGCGCCGGCGCCCGCGTGGCGGCCGAGCTGCTCGAGGGCCGAATCGCTCGCGACCGAGTGGATCAGCCTGCAGAGCGGCAGCAGCTGCTTGACCTTGCGGCTCTGCAGGTTGCCGATGAAGTCCCACTCGAAGGCATCTGCCCAGCGTTCGTGCTTGGCGACGAGGTCCTGCTGGCGGTTCTCGCCGACCAGGGTCACCCCGGCCTCCGCCAGCGCGCCCATCTCCTCCAGCGGCACGTACTTGGACGCGGCGAGGATCTCCACCTCGGGCCCGGCGAACTCCCGGGCGCGCTCCAGGTTGGCGGCGATCTTCTCCGGCTCGAGGCCGTGGATCAGGCCGGGCACCTCAGGCGCTCCCCGGCTCGAGCCACACGAGCCCCGCCTGGCGCCCGGTGACGCCCGCGTCGCGGCGGTGGGAGAAGAAGAGCCGCCGCTCGCAGCTCGTGCAGAGGCCGGCGACCTCGACTCGATCGATGCCGGCCTCGCTCAGCAACAGGACCGCGACCGCGGCGAGGTCGAGCATGCGGCCCTCGGCGACCTCGTCGAGTCCGGCGAAGGCCGCGAGGACCTCCTCGCCCACCTCGTAACAGCAGGGACCGATCCCCGGCCCGACCGCGGCGGCACTCGCTCCGACCGCGGCGGCGCCCGCGCCGAGGATGCCGCCGGCGAGCCCGCGCCAGCCGCAGTGGAGCATGGCGACGCCCCCGGGGCCCGAGAGCGCGACCGGCAGGCAATCGGCGACGAAGACGAGCGGCGCCAGCGTCGGCTCGGTGGTGACGTGGCCGTCGACCTCGGCGATCGCGGCGCCGGGCTCGGCGAACGGGCTCGGTTCCTGGGCGTCCTCGTGGGCGGCGATCTCGGCACCGTGGACCTGCCTGCCGATCACTACCCGCTCCGGCGCGCGATCGAGCGCGGCGGCCAGCCGCCGCCGGTTCTCGAGGACCGCGGCGGGGTCGTCGTCGGTGAGGACGCCGAGGTTGAGGCTCTCGTACGGGCCGGCGCTGACGCCGCCGAGGCGGGTCGTGAAGGCGGCCTTCGCGCCCGGCAGATCAGCCTCCAGCCAACGCACTCCCTCGCGCTCTCGCCAGTTCACCCGCGCCTCTCTCCCGCTTCGGCGGCCTCGATCGCCGCCGCCAGCTCGGCCTCGCGGCCGCCTTCGAGCTCACCGTCGAGCTTGCGGCGCAGCGCCGCCTCGAGGCCGCGGCCGACGGCCGGCCCCTCACTGACGCCGGCCGCGATCAGGTCGTCGCCGTCGATCTCGAGCGAGAGGTCCCGCCAGCTGCGCATGTAGCGGTCGAGCCACTCGGCGCCGAGAGCCCGGGCCAGGAGGATCTCGATCGGGTCGCAGCTGTGCGCCAGGGCGACCGCCTCGGAGGGTCGGCCGGGGTCGGCGGCGGCGAGCCTGACCTCGGCCTCCGGCGGCCCGAGCGCGGCGGCGAGCAGGGCCCGGTCGCGTTCGGCGAAGCCGGCCCACGGCTCGGAGGCGAGCAGCTCCGCCGTGCGCGTGGCGAGCGCGATGCCGCCCGAGCGCGGCTCGACCAGTCCCCACGATGCGAGCAGCTCGAGCCCGCGGGGCGCCTCCGGCTCGGCGGCGATCCGCCGCAGCTCGGCTTCGCGACGATCGGCGGAGACGTCCTCCAGCTCCGTCTCCCGCAGCAGCTGCTCGGTGGCCCCCTCGAGCTCGAAGCCGAAGCGCGCCGCGTAGCGCGCCGCCCGCAGGGCGCGGGTCGGGTCGTCGACGAAGGAGCGCCGGTGCAGGACCCGGAGCAGGCCGGCGGCGAGGTCGGCCCTGCCACCGTAGGGATCGAGCGGCTCCTCGTCATCGAGGCCGACGGCGATCGCGTTGACGGTGAAGTCGCGCCGGTCGAGGTCGGCGAGGACGGAGTCGGCGGGCGTCACCTCGGGCAGCGCGCCGGGGCGGGCATAGGTCTCGGTGCGGGCGGTGGCGATGTCGAGCTCGAGCCCGCCGAGGTCGACCTTGGCGGTGGCGAAGCGCTCGTGCTCGACCCCCTCGCCACCTAGCCGGGCGGCGAGAGCGAGGGCGTCGCCGGCGATCACGACGTCGACGTTGTCGGAGCGCCCCCGTCCGAGCAGCGCGTCGCGGACGGCGCCGCCGACGACGTAGACCGGGACGTCGGAGGCCGCCGCCACGTCGGCCAGCTCGGGGTAGGCCGCGCGCAGTCGCTCGGCGATCGTCTGGTTCTCCTGCGGGGTCATCGCTCGGCCTTGCTTACCATGATCGCCTCTCCGGATGGCCGACCAGTCGAGACAAGCGCGCCGGGAGGCGCGGCGCAGGCAGCTCAGGCGGCGGCGTCTTTTCGCCGCGGGCGGGTTGGTCGCGGCCGTCGTCGTGATCGCCGTCGTCGTGGTCTCGGCGACCTCCGGCTCGGATTCGCCGGATTCGGCCGCCAAGCGCTCCGCGGGCGCGCCCAAGGCGACCGCCGGCGGGGAAGCCTCGCCGGCGAGCGCCGGCCTGGTCCGCAACGCGACGCCGCAGCCCGACTGGGAGCCGCACGACGGGCCGGTGCCGATCCTCGAGTACCACGTCCTCGGCTCGCCCGACGCCGGCGCCCCCTATCCCGAGCTCTACGTCGCCCGACCCGACTTCCATCGCCAGCTGGATTGGCTGGCGGGGCACGGCTACCAGGCCGTCACCCTCGAACAGGTCGAGTCGGCCTGGTTCGACGGCGCCACCCTGCCGCCGAAGCCGGTCGTGCTCTCCTTCGACGACGGCTATCGGCCGCAGTTCACCTACGCCCTGCCCGAGCTGCGCAGCCACGGCTGGGCCGGGGTGCTCAACCTGAAGGCCGAAGGCTCGGACCTCTACCCGAGCAACGTCGAAGCGATGCTGGACGCCGGCTGGGAGCTGGCCGCGCACACGATCCACCACCTCGACCTGACCGAACTCGACGCCGCTCAGCTGCGCGAAGAAGTCGCCGGCTCGCGACGGATCCTGCAACGCGATTACGGCGTCCCGGTGCGCAATTTCTGTTACCCGGCCGGGCGCTTCGACCCGACCGTGGTCGCCGCGGTGGAAGCCGCCGGCTACACCGGGGCGACGACCGAGATCCGCGGCTACGCCGAAGCCGACCGGCCCTTCGAACTGGCCCGCTTCGAGATCCTCGGCTCGACCGGCGTCTCCGGCCTCGCCGAAGCCCTCGGCTCCGGCTAGAGCCGGACCGGGATGCCGGCGTCGGCGAGGTGGCGCTTGGCCTGCTCGACCCGGAACTCGCCGTAGTGGAAGATCGAGGCACAGAGGACGGCGTCGGCGTGACCGTCCTCGATCGCCTCGCTCAGGTGCTCGAGCGTGCCGGCGCCGCCCGAGGCGATCACCGGCACCGGCACCGCCTCGGCCACCGCCCGGGTCAGCTCGACGTCATAGCCGTCGTTGGTGCCGTCGCGGTCCATGCTGGTCAGCAGGATCTCGCCGGCGCCGATCTCGACCGCCTCGACCGCCCAGGAGACCGCGTCGCGGCCCTCGACCCGCTTGCGGCCGCCGTTGAGGTAGACGCCCCAGCCCTGCTCCTCGCGCTTGGCATCGATCGCCAGGACCACGCACTGGGCGCCGAAGCGGTCGGCGAGCTCGCCCAGCAGCGCCGGCCGTTCGAGCGCCGCGGAGTTGACCGAGACCTTGTCGGCGCCGGCGTCGAGCACCGCCTGGGCATCCTCGACCGAGCGGATGCCGCCGCCGATCGTGAAGGGGATGAAGACGTTGTCGGCGGTCCGCCGGGCCAGCTCGACGATCGTCTCGCGCTTCTCGTGGGAGGCGGTGATGTCGAGGAAGATGAGCTCGTCGGCGCCCTCGGCGTCGTAGCGCTCGGCCAGCTCGACCGGGTCGCCGGCGTCGCGCAGGCCGACGAAGTTGGTGCCCTTGACCACGCGCCCGGCGTCGACGTCGAGGCAGGGGATGACTCGTTTGAGGACCATCCACTCAGGCTAGTGCGGCGATGCCCTCGGCGACGCTGAAGCGGCGCTCGTAGAGGGCGCGGCCGACGATCGCGCCCTCGACGTTGGGGGCGGCGACGCGGCTGAGCAGCTCGAGGTCGCTGAGGTTGCCGACCCCTCCCGAGGCGATCACCGCGGCGCCGGTCGCCGCCGCCACCCGGTTGAGCTCGTCGATCGCCGGGCCGTGCATCGTGCCGTCGACCTCGATCGAGGTGAAGAGGAAGCGGCCGACGCCGCGCTCGCCGAGCTCGGCCACCGCCTCGGCGGCATCCTTCTCGCTCGCCTCGGTCCAGCCGGAGAGCGAGACGCGCCCGCCGCGGGCGTCGATCGCGACCACCACGGCCGTGCCGTGCTCGGCGAGCGCGCGGTCGAGGAAGTCGGGGTCGCGCAGCGCCGCGGTGCCGAGCACGACCCGCTCGACGCCGGCGGCGAATGCCGCCTCGAGCGCCGCGTCGTCGCGCAGGCCGCCGCCGAGCTGCACCGGGCAGCCGACCGCGGCGGCGATCCTGGCGACCGTCTCCAGGTTGTGCGGCTTGCCGGCCTTCGCCCCGTCGAGGTCGACGACGTGGAGGAACTCGGCCCCCTCCCCGGCCCAGCGCCGGGCGGCGTCGGCCGGATCGGGGTCGTAGGCGGTCTCGCGTTCGTAGTCGCCCTGCAACAGGCGCACCGCCTGGCCGCCGCGGATGTCGATCGCCGGATAGAGGATCACCTCGCCGTGACCTCGCTCAGGCGGGGACCGCGGCGCAGACGCCGGCGAAGTTCGAGAGCAGGCGCAGCCCGGCGGCGCTCGACTTCTCCGGGTGGAACTGGACGCCGAAGACGTTGTCGCGCTCGACAGCGCAGGCGAAGCGGGCGCCGTAGGCGGCGCTGCCGAGCAGGTCCTCGGAGGGGCTCGCCGGCCGCGGCGCGAAGGAGTGGACGAAGTAGAAGGGCGTCTCGCTATCGATTCCGTCGACCAGGGCCGAGTCATGCTCCCAGCGCACCGGCGACCAGCCGATGTGGGGGACCTTCAGCCCCTCGGCGTCGAGTCCGTCGACGCCACCGGTGAGCAGCCCGAGGCCGCTCGCGCCGGCCAGCTCGGAGGTGCTCTCGAAGAGCAGCTGCAGGCCGAGGCAGATGCCGAGGATCGGGGTGCCCGCCCGGCGCCGCTCGGCGATCAGCCGGTCGAGTCCTCGTGCTCGGATCTCCTCCATCGCCTTCGGAAAGGCGCCGACGCCGGGCAGGATGACGCCGTCGGCGGCGCGCACGCGCTCGGGGTCGGCGCTGATCTCGGCCTCCGCGCCGATGTGCTCGAGCGCCTTCTCGACCGAGCGCAGGTTGCCCATCCCGTAATCGAGGATGGCGATCTTGGTGCGGCGCTCACTCACTGAGGGTGCCCTTGGTCGAGGGCACGCCGGTCTCCTCGGGATCGATCGAGACCGCCACCCGCAAGGCGCGGGCGAAGGCCTTGAAGCAGGCCTCGATCATGTGGTGGGCGTTGGTCCCGTCGCGGATCACGACGTGCAGGGTGAGCTTGGCGCTGTTGGCGACGGCGCGGAAGAACTCCTCGGCGAGCTCGGTGTCGAAGCCGGCGATCGAGGTCGTCGGCAGCTCGCCGTCGAAGACGCAGAGCGGCCGGCCCGAGATGTCGATCGCGCACTCGGCGAGGGACTCGTCCATCGGCACCAGGGCCGAGCCGTAGCGGCGGATCCCGGAGCGATCTCCGAGCGCCTCGTCAAGCGCCTGTCCGAGCACGATGCCGACGTCCTCGACCGTGTGGTGGGCGCCGGTCTCGAGATCGCCATTGGCCTCGACCTCGAGCCCCAGCCGCCCGTGGCGGGCGAGCAGGTCGAGCATGTGGTCGAGGAAGCCGACGCCGGTCTCGGCGCTCGCCTCTCCCCCATCCAGGTCGAGCGAGAGCTTGATCTGCGTCTCGGCGGTGCTGCGCTCTCTGGTCGCTGTGCGGCTCATCGTTCCTCGCTCCTAATCATCGCTGACTCGCCGTGCACGGGGAAGCCCTCGGCGCGGGCGATGCGGTCGACGTGTGGCGCGAGCTTCGCCGCCGCGTCGGCGGGAATCTCGACGCTGGAGATCCTGCGGCGGAAGGTCGCGGGGCCGAGCGGCCCGGCGAAGCGCCCGGCACCGCCGGTCGGCAGCACGTGATTGGAGCCGGCGGCGTAGTCGCCGAAGGCGGTCGCGCCGAAGCGGCCGAGGAAGACGCAACCGGCGGTGACGACGCGCTCGGCGAGCAGGGTCGCGTCGTCCTCGGCAAGCTGCAGGTGCTCGGGTGCGAAGGCGTTTGCGAGGTCGATCGCGGCCTCGGTCTCGGGGACCTGGAGCAGCGCCAGCGGCGCGTCGGCGACGCTCGGCCGCCCCGCCGCGGCTGCCTCCGTCGCCTCGCCGATCGCGTCGAGCAGGTGCTGCTCGACCGCGGCGACGATCAGCGGGCTGTCGGGCCCGTGCTCGGCCTGGGCGCAGAGGTCGAGCGCGATCCACTCGGGGTCGGCGTCGTGGCCGGCGATCACCATCAGCTCCGAGGGCCCGGCAAGCGAGTCGATCCCCCGCTCGCCGGAGATCAGCCGCTTCGCCTCACGGACCCAGGCGTTGCCCGGCCCGCTGACGACGTCGACCGGCGCGATCGTCTCGGTCCCGTAGGCGAGGGCGAAGATCGCCTGGGCGCCGCCGATCGCGTGGATCTCCTCGACCCCGCAGAGGGCGGCGGCGGCGAGGACCAGCGGGTCGACGCGCCCGTCCGGCCCCGGCGGCGAAGCGAGGGCGATGCGCTCGACGCCGGCGACCCGGGCAGGCAGGCAGCACATCAGGACGCTCGAGGGATAAGCGGCCCTGCCGCCCGGGGCATAGACCCCGGCGGCCGCGACCGCGACCTCGCGGACGGTGACCCGCTGGCCCTGGGCAAGGTCGATCTCCACCTTGCCCGCGCCGAGCTGAGCCTCGGCGACGGCACGGATGTTGGCGGCGGCGAGCTCGAGCGAGGCGCGTAGGTCGGAATCGAGGCCGGCGAGGGCGTGCTCGGCCTCGCCGGGCGCCACCGCCGAAGAGGAGAGCGGCGGGTCGGGCCGGTCGAAGCGCTCGGTGTAGCGGAGCACGGCCGCGTCGCCCTCGCTGCGCACGTCGCGCAGGACCTGGGCCAGGGCGTCAAGGTCGGGAACCTCGGCGGACGCCACCGCCCAGGCGCGGATCTCGGCCGCGGTCGGGCCGGGACCGGCCCAGCCGAAGCGCTTCGCCCTCATCGGGCGCTGGCCTGACGCAGCCTTGCCATCAGGTCGTCGACCTCGGCCGCGCGCAGCTTGTGGGCGACGCGGTTGGCGACGAAGCGGGCGGTGCACTCGACGATCTCCTCGCGGACCTCGAGGTCGTTCTCTTCCAGCGTGCGGCCGGTCGCGACCAGGTCGACGATCGCGTCGCCGAGGCCGATCAGCGGCGCCAGCTCGACCGAGCCCTTGACCTCGATCACCTCGACCTGGCGCCCGGTCTGCTCGAAGTAGCGCTCGGCGATCCGCGGGTACTTGGTCGCGATCCTCATCATCCCCAGCCGGCGCTGAGACTCCCCCGGCCGCGTGTCCCCGCGGCGGCTGGCGAGCACCATGCGGCAGCGGCCGAAGCCGAGGTCGAGCAGCTCGTAGACGATCCGGTCGGCCTGCTCGAGCAGGACGTCCTTGCCGGTGACGCCGACGTCGGCGGCGCCCGCCTCGACGTAGGTGGGGACGTCCGAGGGCCGCATCGTGACCAGGGTCACGTCCTCGCCGGGGAAGATCAGCGCCCGCGACTCGCCGCGGACCGCGGCGGTGTCGATGCCGACCGCGTCGAGCAGGTCGAGGGTGCCGCCGAGCAGGGCGCCGCGGGGCACGGCGATCTTCAGAGGGCCGTCGACCTTGGCGCTCCCGGTTCCGGCGAAGCCGGCGTTCACGATTGCGGCTCCTCTTCCATCTGGGCGACGTGGATCCGCTCCATGTAGAGGGCGAAGCCCGCCGCGGGCCGGTCGAGGCCGAAGCGGGTGAGCAGGCCGTCGTAGCGGCCGCCGCCGCCGAGCACGTGTCCGAGGGCGGGGTCGTAGACCTCGAGGATCGCGCCGCTGTAGTAGCCGAGGTCGCGGAGCAGGCCGAGGTCGATCTGCACGCGATCGGCGGCGCCGCGCGCCTCCAGTCCCTCGTAGGTCGCGCCGATCCTGGCGATCGCCCGCTCGACCGCGCTGCCGCCGATCTCGCGTGCCTGGTCGAGCACCTCGCGGCCGCCGCGAAGCTGGGAGAGGGCGACGCAGGTCACCCGCTGCTCCTCGCCGATGCCGTCGATCGCGGCCAGCTCGCTCTCGAGCCCGACCACGTCGTGGGTGGCCAGCCGTTCGAGCACCGAGTCGCGGGCATCGCCCTCGACCCCGAGCTCGGAGAGCAACTGGCGGTAGAGGTCGGCGTCGCCGAGGCCGATCACGGCGCGGTCGAGGCCGGCGGCGTCGAGCGCCGCCTCCAGCACCTCGATCACCTCGACCGTGCCCTCGGGGGCCGGCAGGCCGATCAGCTCGACCCCGGCCTGGGTGAACTCGCGCATCTGGCCGCGCTGCGGCCGCACCGAGCGGAAGGCGTTGGCGAGATAGCAGAGGCGCACCGGCTCCTCGGCGCTCGCGTAGCGGGTCGCCGCCAGGCGGGCGATCGGCACCGTCATTTCTGCGCGCAGCGCGAGCAGGTCGCCGCTCTCGTCGAAGAAGCGGTAGCCGGAGCCGGCCGAGCGGCCGCCGCCGCGGGCGAGCACGTCGTCGTACTCGATCGACGGCGTCGCCACCTCGCCGTAGCCGAAACGTTCGAAAACCTCGATCAGGGCGAGGTTGAGCCGGCGCAGCTCGCGCATCTCGTCGGGCAGGATGTCCCGCGTCCCCGGTGGGATTGGATGGATCATCAGACGCCGGACCTTACGAGAACGGGAGGAAAAGCCCTGCTAAGCAGGGATCTCCGCAGAGACCCGTTCAATCTGGGCGCCGAGCGAGCGCAGCCGCTCGTCGATCTGCTCGTAGCCGCGATCGATCTGGCGGATGTTGCCGATCTCCGAGACGCCGTCGGCGGCGAGGGCGGCGATGAGCATCGCCATCCCCGCCCGGATGTCGGGGCTCTCGACCCGTTCGCCGTGAAGCCGGCTCGGACCGCTGACGATCGCCCTGTGGGGATCGCAGAGCGTAATCCGAGCGCCCATCGCGACCAGCTTGTCGACGAAGAAGAGGCGGTTCTCGAACATCTTCTCGAAGATCAGGACCTCGCCGTCGGCCTGGGTGGCGAGGGCGAGGGCGATCGAGGTCAGGTCGGCGGGGAACGCCGGCCAGGGCCCGTCCTCGATCTTCGGGATCGCGCCGCCGTTGTCGGGCTTGACCCGCAGGGGCTGGTCGGCCGGCACGATCACGTCGTCGCCCTCGACGCTGGAATCGAGGCCGAGCCGGCGGAACTGGCGACGGACGTTGACCAGATCGGATGGCGCCGCGTCGCGGATCCGCAGCTCCCCCCCGGTCGCCGCCGCCAGCGCCATGAAGCTGCCGACCTCGATGTGATCGGCGCTGATCGTGTGCTCGGCGCCGCTCAGCCGATCGCGGCCGTGGACGGTCATCACGTTGGAGCCGATCCCGTCGACGCGGGCGCCCATCGCTGCCAGCAATCGCGCCAGGTCCTGGACGTGGGGCTCGGAGGCGGCGTTGGAGATCGTCGTCGGCCCCGGCGTCAGGGCGGCGGCCATCAGTGCGTTCTCGGTCCCCATCACCGAGGGCTCGTCCATGAAGATCGCGCAGGCGCGCAGGCCGGAGGGCTTGGCGCTGAGCTCGATCCAGCGGTCGCCGTCGATCCGTGCGCCGAGGTCTTTGAAGGCGTCGAGGTGGGCGTCGAGCCGGCGGCGGCCGATGAAGTCGCCGCCCGGAGGTGGCATCCGCGCCTCGCCGAAGCGGGCGAGAAGGGGGCCGGCGAGCAGGAAGGAGGCCCGGATCTGCTGCGAGAGGTCCTCGTCCACGGCGGCGTCGGTGACCGATGCCGCGCAGAGTCGCAGGCTGTTGTCGCCGGTCCAGGCGGCCTCGACCCCGAGCTGCTCGAGCAGCGCGATCTGGGCCTCGGTGTCGCGGATCCGCGGCACCCGGTGCAGCAGCAGCTCCTCCTCGGTCAGCAGGCAGGCGGCCAGGATCGGCAGTGCCGCGTTCTTGTTGCCGGCGACGGTGAGCTCGCCCGAGAGCGGCACACCGCCTTTGATCACGAATTTCTCCAAGGGGTCCTCGAGTAGGCGCGGACGAAGGTCTGGGCTAGGGTAACGACCGGGCCATGGGGAGAGGTTGGAAGATCGCGATCGGGCTGGTCGCCGCGCTACTCGTCCTGCTCGCGATCAACGCGATCGTCGTCGGCGGGGAAACGAAGGCGGCGCGGGTGACCGTCGCCGGCGGCCGCATCCTCAGCCTGCCCGGCGGTGAGATGCAGGTGCTCGCAAGCGGCCCGCGCCGGGCGCCCCCGATCGTGCTGATCCACTGCTACACCTGCGCGATCGACTGGTGGGACCGGATGATCCCCTTGCTCGACCGCGAGCACCGGGTGATCGCCGTCGACCTGCGTGGCTTCGGCGGCTCTGAGAAGCCGCTCTCGGGCTACTCGATGCCGGACCAAGCCGACTTCGTCGCCCAAGCCCTGGCGCGCCTCCGCGTGCGGGAAGCCACCGTGGTCGGCCACTCGCTCGGCGGCACCGTGGCGACGGCGCTCGCCGAACGGCATCCCGGCCTCGTGCGGCGGCTCGCGATCGTCGACCAGGCACCCGACGAAAGCTTCGGCTCGGGCCTGCCCCTGACGGCCCGGATCTCCTTCCTTCCGGTGATCGGCGAGGCGCTCTGGCAGATCACCCCCGATTTCGCGATCAAGGACGGCCTCGGCGTCGCCTTCGCCCCCGGATTTGAGGTTCCCGACCGCTTCGTCGATGACTTCAGGCGGATGACCTACACCTCCTACACCTCCGACGGCGAGGAGGGCGACTACAGCAACGCCCTTCCTCTCGACCGTCGGATCGCTCGCTCGGGGGTGCCGCTGCTGGCCATCTTCGGCGCCGAGGAGCAGATCTACGACCCGAAGAGGGCGCTCGCCGCCTATCGAGAGGTGCCAGGGGCGGTGACCGCGCTGATCCCGGGCGCGGGGCACTCGCCGAACGTCGAGAGGCCCGCCAAAACCGCGTCCATACTGCTCCGATTCGCCCGTCCAGAGCCAAAAACCGGGAATGGGTTGCAAAAACCCCTGCAGAAGCGGGACACTGTCCGACAGCGGCCCTAGATTGCGAACCCATGTTCGATTCTAAGCAAAACCTCACACCACATAAGCAAAGCCTCACACGACGGATCGCAGATGCCGTCGACCTGGCAATCGACTTCGCCACGCTCGGCGAGTACGGCCTCGAGCCGGTCGGGCGCCC
Source organism: uncultured Solirubrobacterales bacterium (assembly GCA_963836415.1). Classification (GTDB taxonomy): domain Bacteria; phylum Actinomycetota; class Thermoleophilia; order Solirubrobacterales; family 70-9; genus VRUE01. The sequence continues at coordinate 198,403 of CAWIJE010000002.1, read as the reverse complement.
CGCCGCGAACTGTGAGACGCGTAGCCGCCAGGGCACCCTGGCCGCGCCGCGATCCCGCAGGGCAGATCGCGGCCATGGCATCGTCGCCCGCAGCCGCTGAGCGAGCCCCGACGGCCCCGCCGCCGGAAAGGCGGCGTCGGAGGCTGCGCCTGCCTCTGATCGCCGGCGGCGCGATTGTCGTCGTCGCCCTTGCGATCGGGGCGCTGCTCAGCTGGCACTACTCCTCCGCGGTCGTCGTTCCCGACCACGGTTGGACCTCGAGCGTCGAGGTCGAGGCGGTGACGGCCCGGCAGGTCGTCCTCGCCCGCTCCGATGACAGCGCCAGGGCGGGCGTCTACGGCCTGGTCTGGCGCGGCGGCCACGCGATCCTCGGCCCCGTGATCGGAGCCGACGCCGAGACGGTGACGCGTCGCCTGCGCGACGTCGATGGATACCTGGTCCCCGGCGTCGACGCCGACATCGACACCGACGTCTTCAACGGGGACCCGCGGACCACGCTCGGGCTGCCGTTCGCCGGGGTCGCGGTCGGCGGCGAGCTGGGCCCGATGCCGGCCTGGCTCATCGCCCCGGCCGGCGGCCCCTCGGGGACCTGGGCGATCGTCGTCCACGGGCTGAACGCGACCCCGCGCGAGGGCTTGCGCATCGTCCCTCCCCTGCGCCGGCTCGGGATCACCTCGTTGCTGATCACCTACAGAGAGGACCTCGGGGCGCCGTCGAGCCCGGACGGCCTCCATCACCTCGGCCAGACCGAGTGGCACGACCTCCAGGCTGCCGCCCGCTACGCGCTATCTCATGGCGCCCGCCGCCTCGTCCTCGTCGGTTACTCGATGGGAGGCGAGATCGTCGCCCAGTTCATGGAGAAGTCGGCGCTCGCGCCCCAGGTCGGCGCCCTCGTGCTCGACGCTCCGGTGCTCGACTGGCGCGCCGTGCTCGAACACAACGCGAGCGAGACCGGCTTCCCGGCGCTCGCGGCCAACCCGCTCGAGTGGGCGATCGAGGCCCGCGTCGGCGCCGACTGGGACAGCCTCGACGCCCTGGCCCAGCCGCAGGCCTTCCACCTGCCCATCCTTCTCTTCCAGGGCCTGGAGGACGAACTGGTGCCGATCTCGACCACCAACGAGTTCGCGGCCGAGCTGCCGCGCCATGTCACCTACTACAAGGTCCCCAAAGCCGGCCACACACAGGCATGGAACGTCGCCCCCGCCCTCTATGACCGGCGCCTCGAAGCCTTCCTCCACGCCCACAACCCCGCCGACGGGCCGAATGCCGACGCATACCGTCGCGAATAGGCCCATCGGCGGTGGGAGTTAGACAAAAAAAGAGCCCGACCGCGGGGTCGGGCTCTGAATGAAGAACCGGCGGCGACCTACTCTCCCAGGGGGTTGCCCCCCAAGTACCATCGGCGCAGAGTGGCTTAACTGCTCTGTTCGGAATGGGAAGAGGTGTTTCCCACTCGCCATGCACCACCGGAATTTTGCGAGACATCGCCCCGGTGGAGCTTGAAAACCGCACAAGGCATAGGTAAATAAAATCCGTCAAGCCCTCGACCCATTAGTACCGGTCGGCTACGCGCATTACTGCGCTTCCACCGCCGGCCTATCAACCTGGTGGTCTACCAGGGGTCTTACTCCCTCGAAGGGATGGGAGAACTCATCTCGAGGACGGCTTCCCGCTTAGATGCTTTCAGCGGTTATCCGTTCCGTGCGTAGCTAACCTGCGATGCCCTTGGCAGGACAACAGATACACCAGCGGCACGTTCATCCCGGTCCTCTCGTACTAGGGATGACTCCTCTCAATTCTCCAACGCCCACAGCAGATAGGGACCGAACTGTCTCACGACGTTCTGAACCCAGCTCGCGTACCGCTTTAATGGGCGAACAGCCCAACCCTTGGGACCTACTCCAGCCCCAGGATGCGACGAGCCGACATCGAGGTGCCAAACCGGTTCGTCGATGTGGACTCTTGGAACCGATAAGCCTGTTATCCCCGGAGTACCTTTTATCCGTTGAGCGACGGCGCTTCCACTTGCTACCGCCGGATCACTAAGCCCAACTTTCGTTCCTGCTCGACCCGTCGGTCTCGCAGTCAAGCTCCCTTATTGCCTTTACACTCTACGCACGATTTCCAACCGTGCTGAGGGAACCTTTGGGCGCCTCCGTTACTCTTTAGGAGGCGACCGCCCCAGTCAAACTGCCCACCTGACACTGTTCACCACCCGGATCACGGCATGGTGTTAGAAGCCCGGACTACCAAGGGTGGTATCTCAAGGGTGACTCCCCGACCACCAAAGCGGCCGGTTCACTGTCTCCCACCTATCCTGAGCGAGATACCCCAGACTCCAATATCAAGTTGCAGTAAAGGTTCACGGGGTCTTTCCGTCTAGCTGCGGGTACTCGGCATCTTCACCGAGACTTTAATTTCACCGAGTCTCTCGTTGAGACAGCGTCCAACTCGTTACGCCATTCGTGCAGGTCGGAACTTACCCGACAAGGAATTTCGCTACCTTAGGACCGTTATAGTTACGGCCGCCGTTTACCGGGGCTTAGCTTCGCTGCTTCGCGCCGAAGCGCTAACAAGTCCGCGTAACCTTCCGGCACCGGGCAGGCGTCAGCCCCTATACGTCGTCTTGCGACTTAGCAGAGGCCTGTGTTTTTGGTAAACAGTCGGTTGGACCAATTCACTGCGGCCCCCTCGGGCTCCCTCCGTATGGAGTTCACCCTACTGGGGCGTCCCTTCTCCCGAAGTTACGGGACGATTTTGCCGAGTTCCTTAACGAGAGTTAGCTCGCTCACCTTAGTATGTTCTACTTGTCCACCTGTGTCGGTTATCGGTACGGGCACGCGTGTCCTGCCTAGAGGATTTTCTTGGAGGCATGGGATCGGGGACTGGCCGGCGGTCAAGCCAGCTGGCATCGCACCTCGCGTCAAAACGCCGCTGCGGATTTCCCTACAGCAACTAGCTACGTGCTTGCCCCAGGACAACCATCGCCTGGGATCCCTTACCCTTCCCCGTCCCCCCATCGGTCATAACGGTCACGACGTGGTACAGGAATATCAACCTGTTGGCCATCGGCTACGCCTTTCGGCCTCGCCTTAGGTCCCGACTAACCCTGAGCAGACGAACTTTACTCAGGAAACCTTGGACAATCGGTGGTGGGGAGTCTCACCCCACTTTCGTTACTCATGCCGGCATTCTCACTTCCAGCCACTCCACGGACGCTTACGCAACCGCTTCACGCAACTGGAACGCTCTCCTACCGCGTGCAGAGCCCGCAGGCCTGCACACCCATAGCTTCGGAGACTAGCTTTAGCCCCGTTGAATTATCCGCGCCCGAACACTTGACCAGTGAGCTGTTACGCACTCTTTTAAGGGTGGCTGCTTCTAAGCCAACCTCTTGGTTGTCTCTGCATTCGGACATCGTTTGCCACTTAGCTAGTACTTAGGGTCCTTAGCTGATGGTCTGGGTTGTTCCCCTTTTGCGTACGAAGTTTATCCCCCGCACACTGACTGCCGAACTAGCCGTAACGGTCTTCGGAGTTTGCCTGAAGTCGGTAACCTGGTAGGGCCCCTAGTCCAAACAGTGCTCTACAGCCGTCACGCAATATGTTCGACGCTATACCTAAATATATTTCGGAGAGAACCAGATATCTCTGAGCTTGATTAGCCTTTCACTCCGATCCACAGGTCATCCGCCCAGTTTTCAACCTAGGTCGGTTCGGCCCTCCACGAGGTCTTACCCCCGCTTCAGCCTGCCCATGGATAGCTCGCTCAGTTTCGGGTCTACCGCCAGTGACTGTGTCGCCCTATTCAGACTCGCTTTCGCTACGGCTCCGCTCATCGCTTAACCTCGCCACTGACGAGTAACTCGCCGGCTCGTGATGCAAAAAGCACGCCGTCACACCCGAAGGTGCTCCGACCACTTGTAGGCTTACGGTTTCAGGTACTATTTCACTCCCCTTCAGGGGTGCTTTTCACCTTTCCCTCACGGTACTAGTTCACTATCGGTCACCAGGGAGTACTTAGCCTTGGAGGGTGGTCCCCCCAGGTTCAGACCGCGTTTCACGGGTGCGGTCTTACTCAGGAACATCAATCGACAGGTCAGAGCGCTTTCACCTACGGGACGATTGCCCTCTGTGGTGCGAGGTTCCACTCGCTTCGGCTAACACCTGACTTGGTAACTGTCGCCGAGCCGGACATGGCTCGGGCATGATGTCCTACAACCCCCGATGAGCAACGTATGTCCACTTACACTCATCGGGTTTGGGCTGATCCCCTTTCGCTCGCCACTACTAAGGGAGTCTCGGTTGATTTCTTTTCCTCGGGGTACTTAGATGTTTCAGTTCCCCCGGTTTCCCCCCGGTGGCTATGAATTCACCACCGGATGACGCCGCATTACCGGCGTCGGGTTTCCCCATTCGGAAATCCGCGGGTCAAAGGCTGTTCAGCGCCTCACCGCGGCTTATCGCAGCCGTCCACGTCCTTCTTCGACTCCTGGTGCCAAGGCATCCACCGTAAGCCCTTACTATCTTGACGGTGTGAACCCATTCGCCTAAGCGAACGGGCTCAAAGAAATTAAATTTACCCATATTGCCTTGTGCAGTTTTCAAGGTCCACCGAGGCTCACGCAGCGGGTTCTCCGCCGGCGCGGTCTCTCAAAACTGAGCAGCGTACCCACCGGCTTGATGCCAGTGGGGAGCCCGGTCGACGTTCTAGAGAAATCTCCCTAGAAAGGAGGTGATCCAGCCGCAGCTTCCGCTACGGCTACCTTGTTACGACTTCACCCCAATCACAAGTCCCACCTTCGACGGCTCCCTCCTAAAAGGTTAGGCCACCGGCTTCGGGTGTTACCTGCTTTCGTGGTGTGACGGGCGGTGTGTACAAGGCCCGGGAACGTATTCACCGCGGCATTGCTGATCCGCGATTACTAGCAACTCCACCTTCATGGAGGCGAGTTTCAGCCTCCAATCCGAACCGAGGCGCACTTTCTGGGATTCGCTCCACCTCACGGTATTGCTGCCCTTTGTATGCGCCAATGTAGCACGTGTGTAGCCCTGGACATAAGGGGCATGATGACTTGACGTCGTCCCCACCTTCCTCCGGTTTGTCACCGGCAGTCTCCCATGAGTCCCCAACTGAATGCTGGCAACATGGAACGGGGGTTGCGCTCGTTGCGGGACTTAACCCAACATCTCACGACACGAGCTGACGACAGCCATGCACCACCTGTGAAGGTGTCCCGAAGGAAAACCATATTTCTATGGCGGTCACCTACATGTCAAGCCCAGGTAAGGTTCTTCGCGTTGCGTCGAATTAAACCACATGCTCCGCTGCTTGTGCGGGCCCCCGTCAATTCCTTTGAGTTTTAGCCTTGCGGCCGTACTCCCCAGGCGGGGCACTTAGTGCGTTAGCGACGGCACGGGAGGAGTCGACACCTCCCACACCTAGTGCCCATCGTTTACGGCGTGGACTACCAGGGTATCTAATCCTGTTCGCTCCCCACGCTTTCGCGCCTTAGCGTCAGTACCGTCCCAGCGAGCTGCCTTCGCTATTGGTGTTCCTCCTGATATCTGCGCATTCCACCGCTACACCAGGAATTCCACTCGCCTCTTCCGGACTCTAGCCTCACAGTATCCATCGGCTTTCAAAGGTTGAGCCTTTGACTTTCACAACGGACTTATGAGGCCGCCTACGCGCGCTTTACGCCCAATGATTCCGGACAACGCTTGCTCCCTACGTATTACCGCGGCTGCTGGCACGTAGTTAGCCGGAGCTTCTTCTGGAGGTACCGTCAATCCACACGGCTATTAACCGGTGAACCTTCGTCCCTCCTGAAAGGGGTTTACAACCCGAAGGCCGTCTTCCCCCACGCGGCGTTGCTGCGTCACGCTTTCGCGCATTGCGCAAGATTCCCCACTGCTGCCTCCCGTAGGAGTCTGGGCCGTGTCTCAGTCCCAGTGTGGCTGATCGTCCTCTCAGACCAGCTACCCATCGTTGCCTTGGTAGGCCGTTACCCCACCAACAAGCTAATGGGCCGCGAGCCCCTCCCAATGCGGAGGCCGAAGCTTCCTTTAGTACACAAACTTACGATTGTGGACATCATCCGGTATTAGCCCGAGTTTCCTCGGGTTGTCCCGGTCATCGGGGCAGGTTACTCACGTGTTACTCACCCGTTCGCGGCTTGGCCCCAGGGCAAGCCCTGGTTCGTCGCACCACTTGCATGTGTTAAGCACGCCGCCAGCGTTCGTCCTGAGCCAGGATCAAACTCTCCGTGAAAGGTACTTCTTCACTGCGAGAGTGGTCATATCTCGTAATGGTCGCCGGGTACACAAACGTGGCGACCGGACATGACGGGTAAATCAGACCACCCAGCCCGCTGGCGGGCCGAGTGGATCGGGCTCAAACAACCCACGAACACGAATGTCCGCGGGGTGCACGCTGCTCAGTTTTCAAAGACCGCTGCGCCTCAACGACGGGTTTCGCCGCCCTTCACGCATGGGCCAGGTCGGAACCTGCCCCAGAGGGACCGGGGAATATAGCGCTCTGGCGACGCTTTGTCTAGGCGGGGTCGGAACGGAGGCGGCGGAAGCGCCTCTTTCCCGCCTGCAGGACCCGTCCCTCGAGCTCGGCGGGGGCGATGTCGAGGGCGTCGGCCGGCAGCTGCTCGCCGTCGAGCTTCACCCCGCCCTGCTTGAGCAGGCGCCTCGCCTCGCTGGAGCTGATGCCGAAGGCGTCTGCCATCAACACCGGCAGGTGGACCAGCGTCGCGTCCTCGCCGGCATAGGGGCGGAGGTCCAGGTCCTCGATCTCCTCCGGGGCCTCGCGATGAACGAAGAGGCGGTCGAAGTGCTGCTCGGCGGCCTGCGCCGCGGCGCCGTCGTGGAAGCGCTCGACGATGCGCCGGCCGAGCTCGCGCTTGGCCTCATTGGGCGGGCCCGGCGGCGGCGACTGGCCGAGCAGCAGCCGGTAGTACTGGGGCATCGCCTCGTCGGGGATCCGCATCAGGCGGCCGAACATCTCCTCCGGCGGGTCGGTCACGCCGACGTAGTTGTCGAGCGACTTGCTCATCTTCTGCACGCCGTCGATCCCGACCAGGATCGGCATCGTGATGATCGATTGCGGCGCCTGGCCGTAGGCGCCCTGGATGTCGCGGCCGAAGAGCAGGTTGAACTTCTGGTCGGTGCCGCCGAGCTCGACGTCGGCCTCGACCGCGACCGAGTCGTAGCCCTGGAGCAGCGGGTAGAGCAGCTCGAGCGCGGCGATCGGCGCCCCGGCCGCCAGCCGCTTCTGGAAGTCGTCGCGCTCGATCAGCCGCGCGACCGTGGTCTGGGCGAGCAGCCCGAGCAGCGCCTCGGGCTCCATCCGCAGCCACTCGCTGTTGCGGCGGACCTCGGTCCGCTCGCGGTCGAGCAGTTTGAAGGCCTGCTCCTGATAGGTCTCGGCGTTGGCGTCGATCTCCTCCGGCGAGGGCATCGGCCGCGCCGCCGAACGGCCGCTCGGGTCGCCGACGCGGGCGGTGAAGTCGCCGATGATCAGGACCACCGTGTGGCCCTCCTCTTGGAACTCGCGCAGCTTCTCGAGGACGACCGTGTGGCCGAGGTGGATGTCGGCCGTGGTCGGGTCGATCCCCAGCTTGACCCGCAGCGGCCGGCCGCTCGCGAGCTGCTCGTCGAGCCTGCCCTCGGGCAGGACGTCGACCGCGTTTGCCTTCAGGTCCGGCACGGCGGCAATGCTAGACTGCCGCCTGCTCGACGGGCCCTCCCGGTCCTCGGGCTCTTTTTTTCTCGATGGCCATCTTCGGACGAAAGCGCCGGCGGGAATCGGACGGCGAAGCTCCGTCCGTCCCGGCGGCCAACACGGCTAAACCCAAGCCCAAGAGGCCGCGGCTCAAGAAGCTGCGGATCCTCTTCGTGCTCCTCGGCCTGGCGATCCTCAGCGTCGTCTCGATGGTCTTCGGGATGATGGCGGCGGTCTCGCAGGACCTGCCGGCGATCTACAACTTCGCCAAGTACAAGGCCTCGAAGAACAGCGAGGTGTTCGACTCGACCGGCGAGCCGATCGGAACCCTGACCAGCGACCAGAACAAAATCCTGCTCGCCTCCTCCCAGATCTCGCCGAACATCAAGAACGCGGTGGTCTCGATCGAGGACTCGCGCTTCTACGAACACAACGGGGTCGACTTTCAGGGGATCGGCCGCGCCCTGGTCAAAGACATCCTCAGTCAGAGCGCCCAGCAGGGCGCCTCGACGATCACCGAGCAGTTCATCAAGAACGCGCTCGCCGCCCAGGGCGAAAGGACGGTCTTCGAGAAATTCAGGGAGGCGGCGCTCGCCTACCGGCTCGAGCGCCACTGGAGCAAGGACAAGATCCTGACCGAGTACCTGAACACGATCTACTTCGGCGAGGGCGCCTACGGGATCGAGGCGGCGGCGCGGACCTACTTCGGCGCCTCGCATCCGGGCTGCGGCACCACCGCCGAGCCCTGCGCCTCGGTGCTCGAGCCCTGGGAGGCGGCGACGCTGGCGGCGATCATCGCCTCGCCCTCGGCCTACGACCCCAAATACTTCCCCGAAAACTCGCTCGGCCGGCGCAACGTGGTGCTCGAAAAGATGGAGCAGCAGGGCTACATCACCGAGACCCAGTACCGCGAAGGGATCCACCAGGCACTGCCCCCTCCGAGCGACATCAAGCCGCCGACGCTCGACTCCAAGGCCCCCTACTTCACCTCCTGGATGCGCCAGCAGCTGGTCGAACGCTACGGCGCCGCGAAAGCCTTCTTCGGCGGCCTGAAAGTGAAGACGACGCTCAACCTGAAGCTGCAGGAAGCGGCGCAGGAAGCGGTCAACAGCTACCTCGGCTACTCCCCCGCCACCGCCTCGGTCGTCGTCCTCGACGACAACAACGCCGGCGTCAAGGCGATGGTCGGCGGGCCGGACTTCGAAACCAAGCCCTTCAACCTGGCGACCCTCGGCCACCGCCAGCCCGGCTCCTCGATCAAGCCCTTCACGCTGATCACGGCGCTGGAAGAGGGGATCTCACCGGCGACCGAATACGAATCCGCGCCGCAGTCCTTCGCCTACGGCAAGGACGGCCAGGAAACCTACGAAGTCAGCAACGACGAGGACTCCTATCTGGGCTCCTGCTCGATCGAATGCGCGACCACCTACTCGGACAACTCGATCTACGCCCAGCTGGCGCTGGAAGGCCTGGAAGGCAAGACGATCTCCGACCGCACCCACTCGATCGCGGCGACGATCCACAAGATGGGCTACAGCGACCCGATCTCGACCAATCCCGGGATGGTGCTCGGCGGGCTCGAAGAGGGCGTCACGCCGCTGCTCTGGTCCTACGCCTACATGACGATCGCCAACGACGGCGACCGTGTCAGCGGCAGCCTGGCCCCGGTGCCGGGCGACAGCCCCGTCGCCTACACGCAGGTCAAGGACCAGGACGGCCACACGATCAAGGGCGGCGACAACGACTCCACCCACGAGCAGGTGATCTCCGAAACCACCGCGCAAGAAGCGCGGCGGATCCTCGAATCGGTGGTCAGCAGCGGCACCGGGACCGCCGCCCAGATGGGCGCCTCGGGCCAGTGGGGCAAGACCGGCACCACCGAGAACAACGGCGACGCCTGGTTCTGCGGCGGGGCGCTGGAAGTGACCGCCTGCGTCTGGGTCGGCTACGCCGACACGACGACGCCGATGACGACCCTCTTCAACGGCGGCCCGGTGATGGGCGGCACCTTCCCGGCCCTGATCTGGGCCAGCGTGGTCTCCGCCTGGCAGGACATCAAGGCCGAAATCGACGCCGAAAGGGCGAGCCGCAAGAAGGAGAACTCCTCCGACTCGGGCGAAGACACCGAAGCGGAAACCGAAACCTATGTTCCGCCCAGCGGCGAAGAAGAAGTCGCGCCGGAAGAAGAAGCGGCCCCCGAAGAAGAAGAAGTCGCTCCCGAAGAAGCGGAAGCGCCGGAAGAAGCAGCGCCGCCGGCCGAAGAAGCAGCGCCGCCGGCCGAAACCGGCGGCGGTGGCGGCATCTCCGCCGGCTAGAGCCGCGGCCTCGAGACGTAGGGCGAGCCCGCCAGGCAGAAACGCCAGGGCCGCTCGACCGCTTTGGTGATGCCGACGCGCGGCCCGACCGCGATCGGCTCGTCCCAGCCCCGAGGGCGCGGAGTCAGCAGGAAGGGGTCGCGCGAGAGGTCGGCGTCGTTGTCGCCGAGGCCGATCCCGAGCGCCTCGGTCAGCTTGCCGGGGCCCGAGCAGAGGTCGAGGTCGGGGCGATCCCCGCGCCGCTCGCGCATCGCCTCCAGCCCGGCCGTCGGTAGCAGCGCCCGGATCAGGACCGCGGCGGCCTCACCGTCGGGTTCGGCGACCGCGTTGAGCAGGCTGTGAATGCCGTAGGAGAGGTAGACGTAGGCGCGCCCGGGAGGGCCGAAGATCGTCTTCGTCCGCGGCGTCAGGCCGACGTAGGCGTGACAGGCGGGGTCGTCGCGGTCGTAGCTCTCGGTCTCGACGATCGTCCCGCCGCGGCCTTCGTAGAAGAGGCCGCAGCCGATCAGCTCGCGGGCGACCTGGTGGACGGAGGGCTCGAAGAAGGCCGGCGGCAGCCGCTCGGCCGCGGCCGTCATTCCTGCTCTTCGGCGACCCGGGCCTTGACCGCCGCCAGCGTCTCCGCCGCCAGCGCGAACTGCTTGGCGAGCGGCGCCGAGCCGGTGCCGCCCTCGATCCGCTTCGACTCGAGCCAGCTGCTGCGCTCGAGCACCTCGTAGTAGGAATCGTCGAGCAGCTCGGAGCGCTCGCGCAGCTCGTCGCGGGTCAGCTCCGAGAGGGTCTTGCCGCGCTCGACCGCGTCGCGGACGAGGCCGCCGACGATGCCATGCGCCTCGCGGAAGGGCACCCCCTTGCGGACCAGCAGGTCGGCGACCTCGGTCGCAGCCAGCATCTCGTCGCCGGAGGCCTGCTCGAGGCGCTCGCGGTCGAAGGCGATGCCGGCGAGCATGCCCTCGACGGCATCGAGGCAGGACTCGACCGTGTCGACCGCGTCGAAGAAGGGCTCCTTGTCCTCCTGCATGTCCTTGCCGTAGGTGAGCGGCAGGGCGTGCATGGTCCCGAGCAGGGCGAGGTAGTCGGCGGCGACGCGGGGGCTCTTGGCGCGGAGCAGCTCGGCCGAGTCGGGATTGACCTTCTGCGGCATGATCGAGGAGCCCGAGGAGAACGACTCGTCGAGCTCGCAGAAGCCGAACTCCGAGGAGCTCCAGATCACGATCTCGGAGCCGAGCCGCGAGAGGTGCATGGCACAGATCGAGGCCGCCGAGAGGTAGTCGAGGACGAAGTCGCGGTTGGAGGCGCCGTCGATCGAGTTGGCGGTGACGTGCTCGAAGCCGAGGTCATCGGCGACGGAGCGACGATCGATCTCCCAATTGACGCCGGCCAGCGCTCCCGAGCCGAGCGGCATCACGCCGGCGCTGTCGAGGGCGAACTGAAAGCGCAGCACGTCGCGGGCGAGCATCCAGAAGTAGGCCAGCAGGTGGTGCCCGAGGTAGACCGGCTGGGCCCGCTGCAGGTGGGTGTAGCCGGGCATCGGCCAGTCCTCGTGCCTTTTGGCGAGGTCCAGCAACTGCGCCATCGCCGCGCCGGAGAGCTCGATCGCCCGCAGCGAGTGCGCCTGGACGGCCATCGCCACGTCGGTGGCGACCTGGTCGTTGCGCGAGCGGCCGGTGTGCAGTTTGCCTGCCAGCGGGCCGATCTCCTCGCCGAGCAGGCGCTCGACCGCCATGTGGATGTCCTCGTCGCCGGGGTCGAAGGCGAAGCCATGCTCGGCCATCCGCTCGCCGACCCGTTCGAGGCCGGCGATCATCCGCTCCAGCTCCGCGTCGTCGAGGACCCCGATCCTCCGCAGCGCCCGCGCGTGCGCCTGGGACTGGTCGAGATCGTAGGGGGCCAACGCCCAGTCGAACTCGAGCGAGCGGTTGATCCGCCAGAAACGGGGGTCCGGGTCTTTTCGAAAGCGCGACATCAGCTCAGGGAATCGGCGAGAGCCTCGCACACCCGCTCGACCTGGGACCGCGTGATCGAGGTGAAGAAGGGCAGCGCCAGCGAGCGCCGCGAAGCCTCTTCGGCGACCGGGAACTGGCCCTCGGCGTAGCCGAGCTCGCGCAGGTGCGGGAAGAGGTGGATGCAGGGAAGGTAGGCCTTGGCGGCGACGCCGCGCTCGGCGAGGCGCCCGATCACCGCGTCGCGGTCGATCTCAGCCGCGAGCCGCACCGGGTAGACGAACCAGCTGCGGCGCTCGCGGTCGCGGCCGGCGGCCGGCGGCTCGACCCCGTCGAGGTCGGCGAGCGCCTCGGCGTAGAGGGCGGCGACCTCGGCCCGTCGCGGGAGCATCGCGTCGAGGCGCTCGACCTGGGCGACCCCGAGCGCGGCGGCGAGGTCGCCGAGCCGGTAGTTGAAGCCGATGCCGCCGTGGTCGAGCCAGCCCATGTCGGCCGCCCGCCCCTGGTTGCGCTCCGAGCGCAGGCGCGCCGCCGCGGCGGCGTCGGGGGGGACGATCATCCCGCCCTCGCCGGTGGTCATCTGCTTGTTGGCGTAGAAGGCGAAGGTCGCGGCGTTGCCGCGGGTGCCCACCCCCCTGCCCTCGGAATCGACCGCGCCGATCGCCTCGCAGGCGTCCTCGAGCAGGGCGAGGCCGGCGCCGGCGCCGAGCGCCTCGAGCTCCGCCATCGCCGCCGGGTAGCCGAAGATGTGGACCGGCAGGACGCCGGCCGTGCGCTCGCCGAGCGCCGCCCGCGCCGCCGCCGGGTCGAGGTCGAGGGTCTCCGGGTCGACGTCGGCGAAGACCGGTCGCACACCCTCGTAGAGCAGGCAGTTGGCGGAGGCGACGAAGCTGAAAGGGCTGGTCACCACCTCGTCGCCCGGCCCCCAGCCCAGCGCCCGCACGCCGAGGTGGAGCGCCGCGGTGCCGCTGGAGACGGCGACCGCGTCCTCGACCCCGAGCCACTCGGCGAAGGCACGCTCGAAGCGCTCCCCCATCGGGCCCAGGGATAGCCGGCCGGAGCGCAGGACCTCGAGCGCGAGCTGCTCCTCGCGCCCGCCGAGCTCCGGCTTCGCCAGCGGTATCTGCTCGGCGCTCATCGTGGTTGGAAGGCGTACTCGAGCGAGTCGACGAGCGCCTCCCAGGAGGCCTCGATGATGTTCTCCGAGACGCCGATCGTCCCCCACTCGCGCTCGCCGTCGGAGGAGTCGAGGAGGACCCGCGTCACCGCCTCGGTGCCGTGGGTCTCGTCGAGGATCCGCACCTTGTAGTTGGTCAGCTCGATCCCGGCCAGGTCCGGGTGGCGGTCGACGATCGCCGCCCGCAGCGCCCGGTCGAGCGCGTTGACCGGGCCGTTGCCCTCGGCGACCTTGACGTAGCGCTCGCCGTCCACCTCGACCTTGATCGTCGCCTCTGTTTCGACCTCTCCCCCGGCCCGCTTCTCGGTCGTCACCCGGAAGCTCTCGAGGGTGAAGAGCGAGGCGTAGCTGCCGGCCTCGCGGCGCAGCAGCAGCTCGAAGGAGGCCGGCGCCGCCTCGTAGTGGTAGCCGCGGTGCTCGCGCTGCTTGAGGCTCTCGACGGCGCGCGCGGCCGCCTCGTCGTCGACCTCGATCCCGGCGAGCTCGGCCTGGCTGCGGATCGTCGCCTTGCCGGAGAGCTCCGAGGGCAGGATCTCGCGGCCGTTGCCGACGGCGGCGGGGTCGAGGTGCTCGAAGCTGCTGGCGTCGTTTGCCACCCCGGCCGCGTGCAGGCCGGCCTTGTGGGCGAAGGCATTGCGCCCGACGTAGGCCTGGTCGGGGTCCGAAGCCATGTTGCAGAGCTCGTCGAGGTAGTGGGCGGTCGGCGTCAGGCCGCGCAGCTGCTCGGCGCCGACCACGTTGAAGCCCATCTTCAGCTGCAGCGCCGGCAGGATCGAGGCGAGGTTGGCGTTGCCGCAGCGCTCGCCGTAGCCGTTGACGGTGCCCTGGACGAGGCGGGCGCCGGCTTCGACCGCGGCGAGGCTGTTGGCGACCGCGCACTCGGCGTCGTTGTGGGTGTGGATCCCGATCTCGGCCGAGTCGCCGACGGCGGCGACGGCCGCCGCTGTCGCCTCGGCGACGAAGCTCGGCAGGCTGCCGCCGTTGGTGTCGCAGAGGGTCACGTTCTCGACCCCGGCCTCGACCGCGGCCCGCAGGCATTCGAGCGAGTAGCCGGGGTCGGCGCGGTAGCCGTTGAAGAAATGCTCGGCGTCGAAGACCGCCCGCTTGCCGGCGGCGACGCAGTGGGCGAAGGAGTCGGAGATCATCGCCAGGTTCTCCTCGGGGCTGACCCGGATCACGCGCTCGACCTGGAAGGCGGAAGCCTTGCCGACGAGGCAGACGATCGGGGCGAAGGAGCCGACGACGACCGCCAGCGCCTCGTCCTCGGCGGCGCGGCTGTCTCGGCGCCTGGTCATGCCGAAGGCGACGACCTCCGAGACGGCGAGCTCGACCTCGGCGAGGCGCTCGAAGAACTCCGCCTCCTTCGGATTGGACGCCGGGAAGCCGGCCTCGATGAAGTGGACGCCGAGCGCGTCGAGGGCCTCGACGACTTTCAGTTTCTCGCCGACGGAGAGGGACATGCCATGCCCTCCCATGCCGTCACGCAAGGTTGTGTCGTAAAGCTTGACCTGTTCCATTTTGATGTCTTTCGTTCGAGAGATCGGGGAGTGGGCCTTCCTTTGGCCCGCCTGCGCGGCATAGCCGCGCCAGCCGCTAGGCGGCTGCGGTAATTCGCCCGATTGCCTCGATACGACTGACTGACATCAGGAGCTCACCTTACTGGGCTGCTCCGCCCCGCTCGCGGTCCCGACCGGGTCGAGCCACTCCAGGTACTCCTCGGCCCGCCCGTGCAGGGCGTCCTCGAACTTGCCCTGGATCACGCGGGTTATCTCGCCCGGATCGCCGATCGGGTGATCGTCGACCTCGCGAACCGGGACCAGCTCGGCGGCGGTCCCGGTGAAGAAGATCTCCTCGGCCAGGTAGAGCTCGGCGCGGGCGATGTCGCGCTCGACCACCGTGTAACCGAGATCGCGGGCTATCTGGATTATCGACTTGCGGGTGATCCCGTCGAGGATCGCGGCCACGTGCGGCGGCGTCACGATCTCGCCGTCGCGGACGAGGAAGATGTTCTCGCCCGAGCCCTCGCAGACGAAGCCGCGCTCGTCGAGCAGGATCGCCTCCTCGTAGCCGGCGTTCTTCGACTCGGTCTTGGCCAGGATCGAGTTCAGGTACTGGCCGGAGGCCTTGGCGTGCGGGATCAGCCCGGCCGGGGAGATCCGCCGCCAGCTCGAGACCTTGGCGCGGATCCCGGAGCGCTTGCCCTCGTCACCGAGGTAGGCGCCCC
The DNA here is from genome assembly GCA_963836415.1 of uncultured Solirubrobacterales bacterium. Classification (GTDB taxonomy): domain Bacteria; phylum Actinomycetota; class Thermoleophilia; order Solirubrobacterales; family 70-9; genus VRUE01. The sequence continues at coordinate 183,010 of CAWIJE010000002.1, read as the reverse complement.
AGGGCCAGACCGCGATCGAGACCTCCATCGGCGAGTCGGCATATAGCCCCATCTCGCCGTAGCCGCGGAAGGCGAGCGGCCGGATATAGCAGGAGTCGAGGCCGTTTCGGCGGATCAGCTCGCGGGTCGCCTCGGCGAGCTCCTCGAGCGGGAAGGGGAGCTCCATGTAGAAGTGCCCGGCGGACTTCTTCAGGCGGTCGAGGTGGTCCTTGTGGCGGAAGATCGCCGGGCCGCGCTCGGTCTCGTAGCAGCGGATACCCTCGAAGACGCCCGTCCCGTAGTGCAGGCCGTGGCTGAGCACGTGGACCTTGGCCTCGTCCCAAGGCACGAACTCACCGTTATGCCAAATCAATTCCGCCTGCTCCATGTTGAAGAGAGAAGTATGCCGAATACGAAGAGGAGAACGGAATGACAGCTCGCATCCGCAACAAGCTCACCTACTCGAACGTGATCTCCAGCATCGCCCTGTTCGCCGCCCTGACCGGCGTCGCCGTCGCCGCCGGGGTGCCGCAGAACAGCGTCGGCAACAAGCAGCTCAAGAACGGCGCGGTCTCGACCAAGAAACTGCACCGCGAAGCGGTCACCAACCACAAGCTCGGCGCCGGCGCCGTCACCCAGGGCAAAATCTCCGGCGCCGCGATCACCAACTCGAAGCTGGCCAACGGCTCCGTGACCAACTCGAAGCTGGGCAACGGCTCGGTCAACAGCTCCAAGCTCGGTGCCAACTCGGTGACAACCGGCGCGCTCAAAAACGACGCGGTCACATCGTCGAAGCTGGCCGGCTCGGCGGTCACCACCGGCGCGATCAAAAACGGCGCCGTCACCGCCGCCAAGCTCGACCCCGGCCTGCTGCTCACCCAGGAAGGGAACCTGGCCGCCGGCCAGACCCTGCGCGGGGTCTTTGCGCTCGGCGGCGACGTGAAAACCGACCTCAACTCGGAGACCTTCCAGTTCCCGCTGGCCAACGCTCCGGCCTTCCAGAACAACATCCTCAAACAGGGCGAAACGAACGGCGCCTGCCCGAGCAGCGGCGGCGGGACCAAACCGCAGGCGGCAGCCGGCCAGCTCTGCCTCTACATCACCGAATCGGGCGGCCTCAGTACCGTCGCCTTCGCCGACGGCTCGGTCAAGAGGCTCGGGTTCGGCCTCTTCGCCAGCTTCACGGAACCGAACATCGGCAACAACGTGGAAGGAGTCTGGGCGGTGACGGCGCCCTAGGCGGAGAGCTCGCCGAGCACTGCCTCGGTGACCTCGTCGGTCCCGACCGTGGCCTCCCCCGCCGCCGCCAGGTCGGCGGTGCGGAGGCCGCGCTCGAGCACGGCGTCGACCGCCGCCTCGATCCGCGTCGCCTCGTCGTCGCGGCCGAGGCCGTCGCGCAGCATCATCGCCGTCGAGAGGAAGGTGGCGAGCGGGTTGGCGACGCCCTGGCCGGCGATGTCCGGCGCCGAGCCATGGACCGGCTCGAAGACCCCCGGCTCACCCTCGGCGCCGAGGCTGGCCGAGGGCAGCATGCCGAGTGAGCCGGTGAGCATCGCCGACTCGTCGCTGAGGATGTCGCCGAAGAGGTTCTCGGTGACGATCACGTCGAAGTCGGCCGGTCGCGAGACGAGCTGCATCGCGGCGTTGTCGACGAGCAGGTGGTCGAGCTCGACCCCCGGGTAGTCGGCGGCGACGCGGCCGACCACCTCGCGCCAGAGGCGAGAGGTCTCGAGCACGTTGGCCTTGTCGACCGAGGTGAGGCGGGGCGACTTGCCGTCCCTGCCGCCGCGGCGCAGGGCGGCGTCGAAGCCGACCCGGGCGATGCGGTCGATCTCGAGTGCCGAGTACTCGCAGTTGTCGTGGGCGGAGTCGCCGTCGCGGCCGGAGTCGCCGAAGTAGATGCCGCCGGTCAGCTCGCGGACGACGAGCAGGTCGGTCCCCGCGATCCGCTCCTCGCGCAGCGGGCTGGCGGAGATCAGGGCCGGGCTCGGGCGCACCGGGCGCAGGTTGGCGAACAGGCCCATCCCCTTGCGCAGGCCGAGCAGTCCCTGCTCGGGTCGCGGCGCGTCGGGGTCGGTGGTGTCCCATTTCGGCCCGCCGACGGCGCCGAGCAGGACCGCGTCGGCGGCCCGGCAGGCCTCGAGCACCTCGTCGGTCAAAGCCGTGCCGTGCTCGTCGATCGAGCAGCCGCCGATCAGCCGCTGGTCGAACTCGAACTCGCCGAGTTGCTCGAGCAGGCGCCGCGCGGCGGCGACGATCTCGGGGCCGATCCCGTCCCCCGGCAGGACGACGATGCGCGGTGGCTCGCTCACGGGCGCCACTCTAGCTAGCGGTGGCTTCGATGTTGAGGCGCACGTAGTCGAGGACGAGGGGATCGGCTTCGAGCGCGATCACGTCGGCGACGTAGGGCTCGTGGAGTTGCTCGGGCAGCACGTCCAGGTAGGGGCCGAGGCAGACGGTCCGCAGGAACTCGGCCGGCTCCGGCGGCACGATGTCCCAGGGCTGCAGCCAGCAGCGGGCGGGCTCGAAGCCGGCCCGCGCCAGGCGCTCTTCGGTCTCTTTCGGGCCGGCGTAGTTCCAGGGCTCGCCGAAGCCATCGAAGTGCTCGGAGTAGGGCGAGCGCGAGGCGATCTCCCCGGCGCTGCGCTTGAGCCGCGAGATGTTGCCCTCGCCGCCGTTCTGGGAGGCCAACCGCCCGCCCGGCTTGAGCGCCGCCCGCAGGCTGCGGAAGAGGGCGTCGTGGTCGAGCACCCAGTGGAAGACGGCACTCGAGAAGACGACGTCGACCTGCTCGCCGAGCTCGAGCTCGAGCAGGTCGGCGACGACCGCCTCGTCGCCGGGGCGCAGCACCGAGCGGACCTGCTCGATCATCGAGCTCGAGCCGTCGATAGCGATCACCCGCCCCTCGGGCAGGCGCTCGATCAGCATCTTCGTCACCCGGCCGCTGCCACAGCCGGCGTCGAGCACGACCTCGTCGCCGCGGAGGGCCAGCCGGTCGAGGATCGAGGCCGCCCACTCTTCGTGCGGGATCGAGAGCCGCTGATAGCTCTTCGCGTCCCAGTCGCGGGTCTTCGACGCGGTCATCTGGACCCCCTCAGAGCGCGGTGGTCACGGGGCCGTTGGCAGCGCCCCCTGCCTGCTCGAAGCCGTCGATCGCGGCGGCGTTCTCGAGCGTTATGCCGATGTCGTCGAGGCCGTTGAGGAGCCGGAACTTGACGTCGGGCTCGACTCCGAACTCGAAGACGCCGGCGGCGCAGGTGATGGTCTCGTCGTCGACGTCGATCCGTGCCTCGCCGGCCTCGGCGACCGCCCGACAGTGCTCCTCGTCGAGGATCGCCGGCAGCAGCCCGATCTTGGTGCAGTTGACGTAGAAGATGTCGGCGAAGGAGGGCGCGACGATCGCCTCGAAGCCGAAGTCCTCGAGCGCCCAGGGGGCGTGCTCGCGCGAGGACCCGCAGCCGAAGTTGCGGCCGGCGACCAGGATCGGGTTGGGCTCGAGCTCGATCTCGCCGTCGCGGATCCAGTCGTAGAAGAGGAACTCGCCGAAGCCGGTCCGCTCCACCCGTTTGAGGAATTGCTTGGGGATGATCTGGTCGGTGTCGACATCCGCTCGGTCCAGGACCGAGACCTTGCCCTCGATCACGTCGATTGCCCTCATCTTCAGCTCCAATCCCTGATGTCGACGAAATGTCCCTCGATCGCCGCCGCGGCGGCCATCCTCGGGCTGACCAGATGGGTTCTGCCGCCCTTGCCCTGGCGGCCCTCGAAATTCCGGTTCGAGGTCGAGGCGCAGCGCTCGCCCTCGCTCAGGGTGTCGGGGTTCATCCCCAGGCACATCGAGCAGCCGGCCTCGCGCCATTCGAAGCCGGCCGAGCGGAAGACGTCGTCGAGGCCCTCGGCCTCCGCCGCCGCTTTCACCGGCTGGGAGCCGGGGACGACCATGCCGTGCACCGAGGCCGCGACCTTGCGGCCGTCGACGATCTCGGCCGCCTCGCGCAGGTCCTCGATCCGGGAGTTGGTGCAGGAGCCGATGAAGACCCGTTCCGGCGCCACCTCGGTCATCGGCGTGCCCGGCTCGAGCGCCATGTAGGCGAGCGCCCGCTCGGCCGATTCGCGGTCGGCCGGGGACTCCATCGCCGCCGGGTCGGGAACCGCGTCGGTGACCTCGACAACCATGCCTGGGTTGGTCCCCCAGGTGACCATCGGCGAGAGGCTGCCGGCGTCGATCTCGACCTCGCTGTTGAAGGTCGCGCCGTCCTCGGTCGGCAGCAGGCGCCAGCGCTCGACCGCGGCCTCGAAGTCCTCCGGCGCGGCATCGCGGCCGCGGACCCACTCGAAGGTCGTCTCGTCGGGCGCGATCATGCCGGCACGGCCGCCACCCTCGATCGACATGTTGCAGATCGTCATCCGGCCGGGCATCGAGAGGGACTCGATCGCCGGCCCGGCGTACTCGACCGCGTGGCCGACCATGCCGCCGGTGCCGAGGCGCCCGATCGTCGCCAGGATCAGGTCCTTCGGCGTCACCCCGTTGCCGAGCTCGCCGCCATAGGAGATCCGCATCGTCTTCGGCCGCTTCTGGACCATGCACTGGGTGGCCAGCACGTGCTCGACCTCGGAGGTGCCGATGCCGAAGGCCAGGGTGCCGAAGGCGCCGTGGGTCGAGGTGTGGCTGTCGCCGCAGACGATCGTCATCCCCGGCTGGGTCACGCCCAGCTCCGGGCCGATCACGTGGACGATCCCCTGCCTGTCGGAGCCCAGCGAGTAGATCGGGATGCCGAACTCCTCGCAGTTTCGCTCCAGCGTTTCGACCTGGACCCGGGAGAGCTCGTCGGCGATCAGACGCGCCGCCATCGTTCCGTCCGTGGGCGTGTTGTGGTCGGCGGTCGCCAGCGTCTTGTCCGCCCGGCGCACGCCGCGGCCGGCGAGCCGAAGGCCGTCGAAGGCCTGCGGCGAGGTGACCTCGTGGACGAGGTGCAGGTCGATGTAGATCAGCCCGTCCGAGACCTCATGGGCCTCCCAGAGCTTGTCGAACATGGATTTGGGCATCGTCAGCTCCTCCTTAGCCCGGCGGCGATCACGGCCAGGAACCGGGTCGGCTCCTCGCCTTCGTTCTCGAAATGGTGGGGAAGGTCGGCGTCGAAGGTGACCGAGTCGCCGCCGTGCAGCTCGTGGCGGCTGCCGTCGACGATCAGGGCCAGGGTGCCGGCGAGGACGACCGCGGTCTCGCGGGCGCCCGGCTCGTGCATCGGCGGGTCATCGGAGCCGCCGGTGGTCGCTCCCGGCTCCAGAGTGTGGAGGGAGACGTCGGCGCGCTGGCCCGGCAGCGGCGGGGTCAGCTCCTCGAAGCGGTGTCCCCCACGCTCGTAGCGACGGCGCTTGCCGGCGCGGCTGACCGAGACGTGCTCGCCCTCGTCGAGCCGCAGCAGTTGCGAGAGCGTCAGGTCGAGGCCGGCGGCGATCCGCGAGGCGACGGCGAGGGTCGGGCTGGTCTCCTGGCGCTCGACCTGTGACAGCATCGGCGCGCTGACGCCGGTCTTCTCGGCAAGATCTCGCAGTGAGAAGCCCATTGCCTCGCGTAGCGCGTGCACTCGCTTGCCAAACGAGGGCACTTTGTGATGATCTTGCGATTGGGAAGGGGTTTTCGTCTTTGTCGGGGCCATGATTTGACCGTACGTTATCACATACAAACGTATTGGCGGACGATCGCGTCATTTTTCGCGGCGGCGCTGCTCCTGGCGCTGCTCCTGCCCAGGCCCGCGGCCGCGGGCCAGCTCGACTGCGGCGACCCGGCCCGGCCTCCGCAGCGGGAGACCCTGCACGAGATGCGCTCCTCGCTGCTCTGCCTGATCAACGACGCCCGCGGCAACCACGGGCTCACCCCGCTCTCCTACAACCTCAGCCTGCGCAAATCGGCGACCGGCCATTCGCGGGCGATGGTCCGCTACGGCTACTTCTCCCACTGGGGCAGCGGCGCCGTCTCCTCGCGGGTGACGAGGGCCGGCTATGGGACCTGGTCGATGGTCGGCGAGAACATCGGCGGCGGCCCCGGGCGCCGCTACGGCTCCCCCTATGGCGTCTTTCGCGAGTGGATGGGCAGCCCCGAACACCGGGCCAACATCCTCGACCCCGGCTTCCGCGATTTCGGCGTCGGCGTCTGGCGCGGCTTCCCGTACGGTGGCGGCCCGGGGGCCGCCACCTATACGGTCGATTTCGCCCGCCGCGGCTAGCTAGGGCCCGGGGGTGCGCTCGACGGCCGCCTCCGCGGTGGCCGCCTCGGCCTCGCGGATCGCGGCGCCCTCGAGCGCGTTGGACAGGGCCCTGACGTAGGCCCGTGCCGAGGCCTCGAGGATGTCGGTGGCGACGCCCTGGCCGGTCGCCAGGCGCCCGGCGGCCCTCAGCATCACGGTCACCTGGCCGAGGGCGTCCTCTCCCCCGGTCACCGCCTCGACCGTGTACTGACGCAGCTCGCACTCGGTCTCCGTGGCTTTCTGGATCGCGAGGAAGATCGCGTCGACCGGCCCGTCGCCGCTCGACTCGCCGACCTGCTCCTCGCCCGAGGGGACCTTGACCGCGACCCGCGCCAGCGGCTCGCGCCGCGACCCCGCCTCGACCTCGAACCAGGCCAGCTCGTGCGAGTCCTCCTTCTCGCGCATCTCGTCGGAGACGATCGCCTCCAGGTCCAGCGCGGTCACCTGCTTCTTGCGGTCGGCGACCTCCTTGAAGCGCTTGAAGGCGGCGTTCAGGGCGTTGCCCTCGACCTTGAAGCCGAGCTGATCCAGGGCGTCGCGCAGGGCGTGACGGCCGGAGTGCTTGCCGAGCACGATCGAGTTCGACTCGAGCCCGACCTCGGTCGCGTCCATGATCTCGTAGGTGGTGCGCTCCTTGAGCACGCCGTCCTGGTGGATCCCGGACTCGTGGGCGAAGGCGTTGCGGCCGACCACGGCCTTGTTGGGCTGGATCGCGTAGCCGGTCAGTCGCGAGACCATGCGGCTGGTCCGGGCCAGCTCCCGCGTGTTGAGGCCGATCGTCAGTCCATGGACGTCCTCGCGGGTGCGGATCAACATCGCGATCTCCTCCAGCGAGCAGTTGCCGGCGCGCTCGCCGATCCCGTTGACCGCGCACTCGACCTGGCGGGCGCCGGCGAGGACGCCTGCGTAGGAGTTGGCCACGGCCAGCCCCAGGTCATCGTGGCAATGGACCGAGACCTCGACCTCGCGCAGGCCGGGGACCAGCTCGTAGAGCCGCCGGAAATACTCGGCGTACTCCTCGGGGGTCGTGTAGCCGACCGTGTCGGGGATGTTGATCACGGTCGCCCCCTCGGCGACGGCGATCGCGCAGACCTCGGCGGTGAACTCGATTTCGGCGCGGGTGGCGTCCATCGGCGAGAACTCGACGTCATCGCAGAACGCCTTGGCCGTCGCCACGGCAGCCTTCGCCTGGCCCTTGACGTCCTCGCGGTCGGTCTGCAGCTGATGCTCGATGTGGATGTCGGAGGTCGAGATGAAGGTGTGGATGCGGGGTCGTTCCGCGTCCTTCACCGCCCCCCAGGCGGCGTCGATGTCGGCCTTGTGGGTGCGGGCGAGGCCGCAGATCACCGGGCCCTCGACCCCCCGCGCGATCGCCTCGACCGCGGCGAAGTCACCGGGCGAGGTGATCGGGAAGCCGGCCTCGATCACGTCGACGCCGAGGCGGGCGAGCTGCTGGGCGATCTCGACCTTCTCGCCTGTGTTGAGCGAGATGCCGGGCGACTGCTCGCCGTCTCTCAGCGTGGTGTCAAAGATGTGGACGCGGTTGGCGTCAGATGTGGGTCCCATGGGAACCTCCTCCTTCTCTAATCGACTCGAATGACCTTGTCTCTCGCGGCTATCGCGCCGCCCAGCGCTATTCCCCCCGAGGGGGGAGGAGAAGGAGAAGCGCGAGGGTGTGGGACCGGTACGTCATTCGTCGCCAGCTTAGCGCATGGCTTTCGCTCAGGTGCTAGGAACCCGTGGTCGTGGAGGCCCATAAATCCTATGAGCGCTTCGAGCACGACCACCATCTGACCAGCGGTGAAGGGCCACACGCGGGACCCCACCACGGCCGCAACGCGGCGCTGGTCGTGGCCGTCATGGCGGCCTTCCTGGCGATCGCGACCTTCCTCTCCAACGAGGCGGTCAAAGAGGTGATCACGGGCGAGACGCACCGGGCCGAGACCAGCGCCCGGCTGGAGGGCAACCAGGTCAAGATCGACATCGCCAACGGCAACTCGGACCTGCTCCGGGTGCTCGGCGCCGGCACTGCCCAGCAGGCCGCGGCGGCGGCCGAAGCGCAGGCCCACGAGGCCAGGATCGGGCGGGTCCTGGAGCCGGTCGACGCCCACCTCGAAGACGAGATCGCCGCCCACGAAGCCGAGATCGACCACGCCAACACCCAGCACGTCGAGTACGAGCTGGCCGAGGTCGGCCTGCAGGTCGGGATCGTGCTCGCCTCGGTCTCGATCATCGCCCGGCGCCGCTGGCTGCTCGGGGCGGCGGGTGCCGCCGCCACCGCGGGCGTCGTGCTTCTCGTCGTCGGGCTGCTCGCCTAGGCTGGCGCCGAGCATGCCGGACCCGACCAGCCCCGCCGCCGAGCCCCAGCCGGGCGCCCCGCTCAGCCGCGCGACCTGGTTGTCGCTCTTCGCGATGGCGATCGCGGTGATCGTCATCGCCAACGACTTCTCGGCGATCAACGTCGCCCTGCCGACGATGGAGCGGGACTTCCACACCAACGTCAACACGATCCAGTGGGTGGTCAACGCCTATGCCCTGACCTTCGGCGTGATGATCGTCACCGGTGGCCGCCTCGCCGACATGTTCGGCCGCCGCAACGCGTTCTTCCTCGGCGCCGGGATCTTCGCGACGATGTCGGCTCTCGGCGGCGCCGCGCCAGACCGAGACCTGGCTGATCGCGGCGCGGGTGCTGATGGGGATCGGCGGCGCCCTGATGTGGCCCGCGATCCTCGGCATGACCTTCGCCATCCTTCCCGAGGACCGCGCCGGCCTCGCCGGCGGCATCATCCTCGGCGCCGCCGGGCTCGGCAACGCGATGGGGCCCCTGATCGGCGGCGTCCTCACCGACGCCCTGAGCTGGCGCTGGATCTTCTTCCTCAACGTGCCGATCGCGATCTTCGCCGTCGCTCGTCACCTACGTCCTGGTCAAGGTCAAGGAGCCCGAGGCCGGCGAGCGCCGGATCGACTACCTCGGGATCAGCGCCGCTCTCGATCGGCCTCGTCTCGCTGCTGATCGCGCTCGACCAGGTCGACGACTGGGGCTGGGGCGACCCGCGGGTGATCGGCCTGCTCGCGCTCGCAGCCGTCCTCGTCACCGCCTTCGTCCCGATCGAGCGCCGCGCGGGCAGCCGGGCGCTGGTGCCGCGCGCGGTGATGCGCAACGAGAGCTTCCGCGCCTCGTGCCTGGCGATCCTCTTCATGTCGGCGACCTTCTTCGCCTCGTTGCTCTACCTGCCGCAGTTCATGCAGACCCAGCTCGGCTACTCGCCGCTCGAAGCGGGGGTCGGGATCCTGCCCTTCCTCGGCACCTTCGCGCGTCGTCTCCTTCGTCGCCGGGCCGCTCTACGAGCGGGTCGGGGCGAAGAAGCTCGCCGTGCTCGGCGCCGCCTGCATCACGATCGCGCCCTTCCTCTTCTCACAGATCGACGCCGGCTCCGGCTACGACTCGCTGATCGTCGGGCATGCTGGTCCTCGGGCTCGGGATCGGCAGCTTCTACCCGACCGCGACGACGGCCGGCGTCACCTCGGTCGACGACTCGCAGACCAGCCTCGCCGGCGGCATCGTCTACATGTTCCAGATCGCCGGCGGCTCGATCGGCCTCGGCCTGACGACGACCGTCTTCTCCGTCCGATCGGGCCTTCGTCCGGCGGCGTTCAGGCTGGACGCCGGCCTCTCGCTGATCGGCTTCCTGATCGCGCTCTTCTTCGTCGGCGGCCGGCTGTTCGCGCGGGCCGACCCGGCCGGCGCCTCGGGCTAGGCGGGGCGCTCAGTTCTGGAGGAGGACGTTTTCGCCGGGGCCGCCGGAGCAGGGTGTCGACCCCGGGTCCGCCGCGCAGCTGGTCGTCGCCGTTGCCGCCGACCAGTTCGTCGACGCCTTCGCCGCCGCTCAGCACGTCGTTCCCGTCACGGCCGACGAGCCTGTCGTTGCCTTCGCCGCCGTAGAGCTTGTCGGCGCCGGAGCCGCCGACCAGGATGTCGTTGCCGGCGCCGCCCCGCATCGTCACCGGGATCGTCACCTGGTGGGAGACGCCGGACCTAGTCGTCACCGCCGTCGGCATTGACTTCGAAGGCGCTGACCTGGACCGCCTGGCAGATCAGCTCGTTCGGTTTTCCGGCGGGTTTTCGCAGACGGTGCCGCCGACTTCGAGCGGCACGCTGGAGTCGATCACGTAGCTGCGACCGTCGGCCGTGAGCGAGATCCGCATCTGCGTTCGACTCGGCCCCGCCGGCGAGCAGGACGTTGTAGGTGATCTCGCCCGCCTTCGGCTTCATCCGGCTGGCGACGGCCCCGAGCGCCCAGCGAGTAGGCCAGGAGGACCAGCACCGAGATAGCTATCGCCTTCTTCATCTTGCCTTCCACCCGCGCGGGCCGGAGATTCGGGGACCTACCGGACAACAACCCAAAACCGCCCGACGTTGCGGAGCAGGCTAGAGGTCCACGGAGCGGCCGACCGTGAAGCCGTCGATCTCGAGGATCTTGCCGATCGTCTCCTCGCGCACGGGCGCGTCGGTGGTCAGCGCCATCACCGCGCGCTCGCCGCCGGCCTCGGCGCCGACAGCGGCCGAGATCATGTTGACCGACCTCCTCGCCGAAGGCGGTGCCGACCCGGCCGATCATCCCGGGCCGGTCGGCGTAGCGGAAGACCGCGAGGTGCTCGGCGAAGGGCAGGTAGAAGCTCTCGCCCCAGACCGAGACCAGGTAGGGCTCGTTGCGCGGCCCGACCCCGGTCCCGGCGACCTCGACCGCGTCCTCGCCGTCGCCGAGGCGGACCGTGATCAGCTCGTTGAAGTCCTCGGCGCCCGAGTCCTTCGTCTCGACCAGCTCGATCCCGCGTTCCTCCGCCATCTGCGGCGCGTTGACGAGGTTGACCTGCTCCTCGGTGTTGCCCGAGAGGATCACCGGCGAGGACGGCGATTCCGAGCAGGCGCGTGTCGAAGGAGGCGATCCGGCCGCGGAATTCGGCCGCGACCCGATCGACCGAGCCCGGTGCCGAGGCCCTGCGCGAGCCGGCCGAGCTTTTCGCAGAGCGGCACGAACGGCGCCAGCGCCTCCATCTCCTCGGGCCGGACGGCGGCGATGTTGACCGCGTTGGTGACGACGCCGCCGGTCAGCGCCGCGGTCACCTGCTCGGCGGTGACGATGCCGGCCCGGTCCTGGGCCTCGGCGGTCGAGGCCCCCAGGTGCGGGGTGACGACGACGTCGTCGCGGGCGAAGATCGGGTGCTCGGTGAAGGGCTCGGAGGGGAAGACGTCGAGCGCGGCGCCGCCGAGCTTGCCGCTCTCGAGGCCGGCGAGGACCGGCGTCGAGCTCGACCAGCTCGCCGCGGGCGCAGTTGACGACGCGGGCGCCGTCCTTCATCGCGGCGACCGCGTCGGCGTCGATCAGGCCGATCGTCTCCGGCGTCTTCGGCGTGTGCAGGGTGATCACGTCGGCCCGGCCGAGCAGCTCCTCCAGCGTCTCCGCGCCCTCTACCCCGAGCTCCTTGAAGCGCTCGGCGGAGACGAACTTGTCGAAGGCGACGACGTCCATCTCGAAGCTCTGCGCGCGCTTGGCGACGAGCTGGCCGATCCGGCCGAAGCCGATCACGCCGAGCGTCTTGCCGTAGAGCTCGGAGCCCTTGAACTTCGGCCGCTCCCACTTGCCGGCGGTCAGCGAGGCGTGCGCCTGCGGCACATTGCGGCAGAGCGCCAGCATCAGCGCCAGGGTGTGCTCGGCGGCGGCGACGGAGTTCGATTCGGGCGCGTTGGCGACGATCACGCCGCGCTTGGTCGCGGCCGCGATGTCTACGTTGTCGACCCCGGTGCCGGCGCGGCCGATCACCTTCAGGCTGCTTCGCCTGGTCGATCAACTCGGCGGTCATCTGGGTCGCCGAGCGGATCAGGATCGCGTCGTACCCGCCGATCGCCTCGGCTCAGCTCCTCGTCGGACATCTCGAGCCCGAGATCGACGTCGAAGTTCTCACGCAGCAGCTCGACGCCGGTATCGGCGATCTTCTCCTTGACCAGGACCTTCACCGGGTCATCCCCTCGCCGTTCTCGATCGCCCAATCGACGCAGGCGGTGAGCGCCTCGACGTCGGCGGGCTCGACCGCTGGGAACATCCCGACCCGCAGCTGGTTGCGACCGAGCTTGCGGTACGGCTCGACGTCGACGATGCCGTTTGCCCGCAGGGTCGCGGCGAGGGCGGCGGCGTCGACCGAATCGTCGAAGTCGATCGTGCCGACGACCAGCGAGCGCTTCGCCGGGTCGGCGACGAAGGGGCCGGCGACGGCGGAGGCCTCGGCCCAGTCGTAGAGATTCGAGGATGAGGCCGAGGTGCGCTCGACGCACCAGTCGAGGCCACCGCCCTCGAGCATCCACTCGACCTGATCGGCGAGCAGGATCAGGGTCGCCACCGCCGGGGTGTTGTAGGTCTGGCTCTTGCGCGAGTTGTCGATCGCGGTCGGCAGCGAGAGGAAGGCCGGCTGCCAGCGCCCCTCGGCGCCGTCGAGCTGCTCGGCGCGGGTCAGGGCGGCGGGGCTCATCGCCGCCAGCCAGAGCCCGCCGTCGGCGCCGAAGGCCTTCTGCGGGGCGAAGTAATAGACGTCGGCCTGGGCCGCGTCCAGGGGCAGGCCGCCGGCGCCCGAGGTGGCATCGACGAGGACGAGCGAGTCGCCGGCGCCGTCGGGGCGCCGCACGTCGACCATCACCCCGGTCGAGGTCTCGTTGTGGGCCCAGGCGATCACGTCCGCCGCGGGGTCGGCGCTCGGCGCCGGGGCGTCGCCCGGCTCGGCCTCGATCACGATCGGATCAGCGAGGAAGGGCGCCGCCGCGGTCGACTTGGCGAACTTCTGCGAGAACTCGCCGTAGGTCAGGTGGAGGGCGCGCTCGCGCACCAGCCAGGCAGCCGCCACCTCCCAGAAGGCGGTCGTGCCGCCGTTGCCGAGCGCGACCTCGTAGCCGTCGGGCAGCGCGAAGAGCTCGCCGATCCCGTCGCGGATGCGGCCGACGAGGTCGCGGACCGGCGCCTGCCGGTGCGAGGTCCCCATCACGTCGCTGCGCTCGGCGAGGGCCGCGAGCGCCTCCGGACGGACCTTCGAAGGCCCGCAGCCGAAACGGCCGTCCTCGGGCTTCAGCTCGCGGGGATCTGGGTGGCGGTCTCGACGCTCATCGACGCGACAGGTTATTGACCTCGCGACGGCAGCTGCGTGACCGGGTCGCAGAGCCGAAAAGCGCCGGGCGCGCTCCGCGAAGCCGACCCGCTCCCTCTGACTAGGCTGGCGCCATGAGCGACAACGAGCAGTCACAGATGACGAAGGGCGACGGCTACGCGGTCGCGAATATCGACGACCTCGGCGACGGGCCCGGGGTTTCGCAAGATCCGCAAGAGCCTCGGGGTCGAGGCCTTCGGCGTCAACGCGATCGTCATCCCCCCGTCCTATGAGACCGGCCGCCACCTGCACGAGGAGCAGGAGGAGCTCTACTTCCTGCACAGCGGCGCGGTCGAGATCGAGTTCGGCGACGGCAGCAGCCACGCCCTCTCCCCGGGCGGCGTGGCCAAGGTCGACGCTTCGACCGTGCGCAAGCTGCGCAACACCAGCGATTCCGAGGATGCCGTCTACGTCGTGATCGGCGGCAAGGGTGGCTACGTCGGCCGCGACGGCAAGCTTCCGCCGGGTGAGGACAGCCGCTTCGGCGACAACGCGCCTCCTGGCGCCTGAGCTTTCGGGGGTCGCCCGGAGGAGGTCGGGTGTGCTCTGGGTGAATTGACGGGGCCCGCCTATGGCGGGCCTCCGGGAGGTAGAGCGCGGCCTTTGGCCGCGCAATCACCAGATTGCATTTCGCGGCCTTACGGCCACATTCCCCCAGAGCACACCCGACCTCCTCCCCACGCCCCCCGGTGGCTGCGGAGCCGGGAGGCTCGTTCGTCCGCACCCAACTAGCGGCGACGAGCACAGGAGGGCGGGGTGGCGGTGTCCTTCGCGGGAATGTCGCGAAGCGGCGAAATGCAATCTGGTGTTTTGCGCGCCCGCAGGGCGCGCTCAGACATCCGGCGCCCGCCATAGGCGGGCCCGTCAATTCCCGCGAAGGACCCGCCGGTCCCCCGGGCTTGGTCGCCTCAGCCGTTCAGGCCGTGCGGGTGGAGGTGATCCTCGGCCATCGCCTTGAGCCCCACCCGGTCGATCTTGCCGGTCGGGTTGAGCGGCATCTGGTCGAGGAAGATGATCTCCTCCGGTGCCTTGTAGCCGACGCGCTCGCGGCAGAAGACGATCAGGTCGGCGCTCGAGGGTCGCTCGGCGCCCTCGCGGAGGGTGACGTAGGCGCGCACGTTCTCACCGTGGACGGTGTCGTGGACGCCGACGACGCCGGCGAGGCCGATCGCCGGGTGTTCGACCAGGGCGCCCTCGATCTCGAGCGGGCTGATGTTGGATCCGTCGTGGACGATCACCTGCTTCTTGCGGCCGAAGAACCAGAGATAGCCGTCCTCGTCGGCGCGTGCCAGGTCACCTGAGTCGAGCCAGCCGTCGAGGACGACCTCGGCGGTCGCCTCCGGCGCCTGCCAGTAGCCGGACATCTGGCTCGGCGAGCGGATGAAGATGCGGCCGACGGCCTCCGCCCCCGACCGGCTCGCCGTCCTCGTCGCGGATGGCGATGCTGAAGCCGCAGATCGGCGGCCCGATCGAGCCCTGCTTGACCACGCCCGACGGTGGGTTGAGCGTCGCCAGCCCGACCTCCGTCATCCCGTAGCCCTCGACGATCGGGAAGCCGGCGGCGGCGGCGAACTCGGTCAGCAGCTCGGTCGAGACCTTGTCGGACCCGGCGCGGCAGATCCGCAGCGAGCTGAAGTCGCCCGGCTTCAGGTCGTGATCGCGGACGAGCGCCGAGAGCGCCGCCGGGATCATCGCCATCACCGTCGGCTGCTGCTCACGCAGCAGCGGCAGTAGCTCGTGGCTGTCGGTGGTGCGGGCGACGACGACCCGGCCGCCGACCGAGAGCGCGCTCAGCGCCCAGAGAAAGGAGCCGACATGGGACATCGAGGAGCCCGGCAGGAAGACGTCGTCGGCATCGAGGCCGAAGGCCGTCGCCGCGCTGGCGATCATCCAGCGCAGCGACTCGCGCGTGTGGGTGACGCCCTTGGCCGGCCCGGTGCTGCCCGAGGTGAAGAAGATCGCCGCCGGCGCCTGCGGGTCGATCGGATCGGCCACGGCGCTGGGAAAGTCGCCCTCGAGCAGGGAATCGAACTCGTGCTCCCAGACGCCGGCGGCGGAGGAGGCCTCGGCGGCGCCGAAGCCGATCTTGCCCAGCTCGAGGCCGGCGGCGAGGCTGCTGGCGGCGACGTCCTCGGCCCGCTCGACGTGGGCCAGGAGAGCCCGGGCGCCGCTGACCTCGAGCGCGTGGTCGATCTCGCGGAAGGTGTAGCGGTAGTTGAGCGGCGTGGCGACCAGCCCGGCGCGAAAGCAGGCCAGGTAGTGGACGAGCAGGGCGATCCGGTTGGGCATCAGCGAGGCCACCCGGTCGCCGGGCTCGAGCCCCAGCGCGCGGTAGGCGGAGGCCAGCGCCTCGCTCTCGGCCTCGAGCTCGGCCCAGGTGAGAGCCCTGTCGGCCGAGACCAGCGCCGGCTCCCGCGCCGCGGACAGGCCGACGCGCAGCAGGTCGTCGAGCGGCGCCGCGGGGCGCTCCAGCGGGTCGCCGTCGATCAGCATCGGTCGGATCGTATGCCAGACCGGCCTGGACGATCGTCCTTTTGACGCCCCGCCGGGCAGTACCGTCCCCGCGGGCGTCGGCATCCCGGCGTCCGCCCACGGAGAGGAGCGCAATGGCAGGCGATGTGAAGGGCGGGCTCACCCGCAAAGAGTTGCTCGCGTCCGGCGCCACGGCCGCATCGGCGCTGCTGGCGGCGCAGGCAGCCGGGGTCGAGAGCGCCCTCGCCGCCTCGCAGAAGCGCAAGGACCTGAAGGGGATGAACATCGTCCTCTTCCTCACCGACCAGGAACGGGCGATCCAGCACTTCCCGCCGAACTGGCTGCGCCAGAACCTGCCCGGGATGCGGCGACTGCGCCGCCACGGGCTGAGCTTCGAGCGCGCCTACACCAA
The DNA here is from genome assembly GCA_963836415.1 of uncultured Solirubrobacterales bacterium. Classification (GTDB taxonomy): domain Bacteria; phylum Actinomycetota; class Thermoleophilia; order Solirubrobacterales; family 70-9; genus VRUE01. Next base: position 166,708 of record CAWIJE010000002.1, on the reverse strand, counting down.
CGCCTGCATGTGCTCCCCCGCCCGCTCGACCCTGATGAGCGGCTACTTCCCCGCCCAGCACGGCGTCAAATACACGCTCGAGGAAGACATGCCGGCCTCGGAATACCCGCAGGTCGAACTACCCCTCGACCTCAAGAACCTGGCCTCGGTGATGAAGGCCGCCGGCTACAACGTCATCTACAAGGGCAAGTGGCACTGCTCGAAACCGGAAGCGGGCAAGGAAGCGACCCCCGCCGACCTCGAAAAGTACGGCTTCTCACGCTGGAACCCGCCGGACGCCGGCGCCAACCAAGACGTCCCGGAGGCCGGTGGCGGCAAGACCGACAACGACGGCCGCTTCATCAACTCGACCGGCAGCGGCAAGGCGGAAGGGGTCCTGCAGTACCTCGGCTCCAACGCCGCCGCCGAACAGCCCTTCTTCCTGGTGATCTCACTGGTCAACCCGCACGACGTCCTCTTCTACCCGAACGAATCCTTCGAAGAAGACGAATACGACCAGACCTGGCTGGAAGGCGACATCGGCCTGCCGGCGACCGTCGACGAAGACCTCTCGACCAAGCCCTCGGTGCAGGAACAGTTCCTGCGCATCTTCAACCTCACCGGGAAGCCGAAAACGCCGCAGCAGAAGCGCAACTACCTCAACTTCTACGGCAACCTGATGCGCTCCTCCGACAGCTACATGGTCAACGTCCTCGACAAGCTCGAACAGACCGGGCTCTTGACGACACGCTGATCGTCCGCACCGCCGACCACGGCGAGATGGGCCTAACCCACGGCGGCATGAGGCAGAAGAACTTCAACTTCTACGAGGAGGCGACGCGGGTGCCGCTCGTCTACTCCAACCCGAAGCTCTTCCCGCAGCCGCTCCAGACCGACGCGCTGGTCTCCCACGTCGACTTCCTGCCGACCCTGGCGAGCCTGGCGGCGACGCCGAAGAGCGCCCGCGCCGAAGTGGCAGGGAGTCGACTACTCCTCGCTGGTCCTCCACCCCTCCTCGCGCAAGACGACCCAGGACTACGTCGTCTTCACCTACGACGACTTCCAGTCGGGCCAGAAGAACGGGCCCTACCCGAAACCGCCGAACCACATCGTCAGCATTCGCGAGCAGCGCTGGAAGATCGCCAAGTACCACGACGTCGAAGGCAAGAAAAAACCGCAGTGGGAGATGTACGACCTGAAGACCGACCCGCTGGAGAAGACCAACCTCGCCTACAGCGGCTACGAACGGACGCCGGCGCAGCAGAAGCAGTTGGAGCGGCTCAAACGCAAGCTGGCGCGGGTGCAGAAGACTCGGCTGCAGCCGCTCTGACGGTTTGGGTAGGGGGATGGGTCGGTTGGTCTCTGGGTGAATTGGGGGAACCCGCCGGCGGCGGCTTCCAACTCAGTGCGCGGCTTCGCCGCGCCCCAGGACAGATTGCATATCGCGCCTTCGGCACATTCACCCAGAGACCAACCGACCCATCTCTCCACACGCCCCGTGATCGGCCGCAGCGAGCCTTGCTGCCGCGGCTGAGCAGCTGCTGAGACGGACGGATTCCGAAGCTCAGCCCCTGAACCGAGCGAAACCGCACATCGCTGCTCTTGAATCACCGGGGCTGCTGAGTGGAGGGGCAACCGCCCCTCGACCCAAACGCTCCGACTTAGAACTTCTGGTCGATCCAAGGCATCGTGTCGCGAAGGTCCTTGCCGACGTCCTCGATCTCGGACCCCTGGAGCTCCTCGCGCATGCGGCTGAAGTTCTCGTTGCCGGCCTTGTTCTCGGCGATGAACTCGCGGGCGAAGTCGCCGGACTGGATCTCGCTGAGGATCTGCTTCATCGCCGCCTTGGTCTCGTCGGTGATCACGCGCTTGCCGCGGGTCAGGTCGCCGTACTCGGCGGTGTTGGAGATCGAGTAGTGCATCCCCTGGATCCCCTTCTCGTACATCAGGTCGGCGATCAGCTTCAGCTCGTGCAGGCACTCGAAGTAGGCGAGGCGCGGGTCGTAGCCGGCCTCGACCAGGGTCTCGAAGCCCGCCTGGACGAGCTCGCTGGCGCCGCCGCAGAGGACGGCCTGCTCGCCGAAGAGGTCGGTCTCGCACTCGTCTTTGAAGGTGGTCTCGATGACCGCGGCGCGGCCGCCGCCGATCCCCGAGGCGTAGGCGAGGACGAGGTCGTGGGCGCTGCCGCCGGCGCCCTCGTGGACGGCCATCAGGCAGGGGACGCCGTTGCCTTCCTCGTACTGGCGGCGGACCAGGTGGCCCGGGCCCTTGGGCGCGACCATGCCGACGTCGACGCCCGGTGGGGGCACGATCTGCTCGAAGTGGATCGCGAAGCCGTGGGCGAACATCAGCAGGTTGCCGGGCGCGATCCCGTCGGCGATCTCCGCCTCCCAGACCTCCGCCTGCTTCTCGTCCGGGAGCAGGATCATCACGACGTCACCGCGGCTGGCCGCTTCAGCGATGTCGAAGACCTCGAGCCCGGCCTCTTCGGCCTTGGCCCGGCTGCTCGAGTCGGGCCGCAGGCCGACGATGACGTCGACCCCCGAGTCCTTCAGGTTCAGCGCATGGGCGTGGCCCTGCGAGCCGTAACCGAGGATGGCGACGGTCTTCCCCTCGAGCTTCGAGAGGTCGGCGTCCTTGTCGTAGAAGATGTCGTCAGTGCGCATGCTGGGCAGGCTAACGAAGTGCCCGCCTCATCAACTTGCCCGAGGGCGTGCGCGGCAGCGCCGAGGCGAGCTCGACCCTTTTCGGGACCTTGAAGCCGGCGAGCGAGTCGGCGCAGTGGCGGCGCAGCTCGTCCGGGGTCACCGAGGAGCCGTCCTCGAGCACGACCACCGCGGTCACCGCCTGCTGCCACTCGGGATCCTCGCGGCCGACCACCGCCGCGTCGGCGACGTCGGGGTGGCGCAGTAGGACCTGCTCGACCTGGGCGGGGACGATGTTCTCGCCGCCGCTGACGATCATGTCGTCGATCCGGTCCTCGACGTAGAGGAAGCCCTCGTCGTCGATGCGGCCGAGGTCTCCGGTGTGCAACCAGCCGTCGCCGTCGCTGCTCTCCGTCGCGATCGTCGGGCCCTGGACGAGGATCTCGCCGTCCTTGATCCGCAGGTGCGTGGTCAGCAGCGGCCGCCCGGCCGAGCCGAGCTTGCGCTTCGCGTCGCCGGGGGCCAGGGTCGTCACCTGCGAGCAGGCCTCGGTCAGCCCGTAGGTCTGGACCACTGTCGCGCCGCGGGCGATCGCCTCTTCCAGCGGCTCCTCCGGCACCGGCCCGCCGCCGACCAGGATCGCCCGCGGCGCCGAGAGGTCGGCGCCTGCGTCGAGCAGGCGGACCAGCGTCGTCGTCACCAGCGAGAGCAGGGTCACGTCGTCGTCGGCGAGTGCCGCGGCGACCCGGTCGGTGTCGAAGCCGTCGTGGACGATCGCCGTGGTCCCGTAGATCACCGAGCGCATGACGATGCTGAGGCCGGAGATATGGCTGAGCGGCAGGCAGCAGAGCCAGCGGTCGTCGGGGTCGACGCCGACGTTGAAGGCCGAGCCGACCGCGCTCCAGAGGAAGTTGCCGTAGGTGAGGCTGACCGGGTGCGGCCTGCCGGTGCTGCCGCCGGTCAGGACGCGGGCGGCGACGTCGTCCATGTCGTGCTCGCCGAGCAGCGGCAGGTCGGCCTCGTTCTGGGTCAGCTGGCCGGGATCGAGGAGGTCGACGGTGGCCTCCTCGGCGGCGATGATCTGCCGCGTGCTCCTCCGTCGGAGAGCTGCGGGCCGAGCGGCAGGACGACCGCGCCGACCTTCATCAGGGCGTGGATGAGGACGACCTGCTCGCGCCGCGGGTGCATGGTCACGGCCGCGATCGAGCCGCGGCGGACGCCGTGGGCGGCGAGCCGGCGGGCGACCCAGGTCGCCTCCGCCTCGAGCTCGGCGTAGGTGACCTCGGCGCCGTCGGCGACCAGCGCCGTCCGGTCGGGGCAGCTCAGCGATCTCTGTGAGAGCCAGTCGTCGAGTTTCATCGGTAGAGGCGCGTGCCCGGGCGACCCTGGCTATCGTGCGCACCATGCCACAACGCCACAGGGACGCCCCGCCCGAGGAGGAACTCTACGCGCCGATCGAGTGGTCGCCGCCGGAGAGTACGAGGACATCCGCTACGAGACGGCGGACGGGATCGCCAAGATCACGATCGATCGGCCCGAGGTGCGCAACGCCTTCCGGCCCGCAGACGCTGATCGAGATCTCCACCGCGCTCGAGCTCGCCCGCGAGGACACCGAGGTCGGCGTCATCGTCCTCACCGGCGAGGGGCCCGACGCCTTCTGCTCCGGCGGCGACCAGAACGTCCGCGGCGACACCGGCTACATCGAGGAGGGCGCCTCGGTCGGCCGTTTCCACGTCACCGACCTGCAGGTGCAGATGCGCCGCCTGCCGAAGCCGGTGGTCGCGATGGTCGCCGGCTGGGCTGCCGGCGGCGGCCACGTCCTTCATCTCTGCTGCGACCTGACGATCGCCGCCGACAACGCCCGCTTCGGCCAGACCGGCCCGAAGGTCGGCTCCTGGGACGGCGGCTTCGGCGCCTCGCTGCTGCGCGACCTCGTCGGCACCAAGAAGGCGAAGGAGATCTGGCTCCTCTGCCGCCACTACGACGCCGAGGAGGCCGCGCGAGATGGGGCTGGTCAACACGGTCGTCCCGCTCGCCGACCTCGAGCGCGAGACGGTCGCCTGGTGCCGCGAGATGCTCGCCCTCTCCCCCTTCGCGCTGCGCCTGGTCAAGGCCAGCTTCAACGCCCACGAGGACGGCTACGCCGGGATCCAGCAGCTGGCCCACGACGCCAACCTCCTCTTCTACGGCAGCGATGAGGCGAAAGAGGGGCGCGAGGCGTACAAGGAGAAACGAGCGCCGGACTACTCGAAGTTCCCGAGGCGAGCGTGAGTGCTCCGGCGGTCAGGGGGCGGCGCAGGCGGGTTACCCGCTCGGCGTCCTTCGCGCTGCTCCGGGCGGAGGGACATTGCGCCCGTAGGGTTGGGGACTCGCCCTCCGCAACCTACGGACGCTCGCGTCCAACCCCCCTGCCCCGCCCTCCAATCGCTGAAGCGATGCAGCATCGTCCCCCGGCCGCTGTGGCGGGCTGTGGCGGGCCGAACTTCCAGCGACTCCGGCAGCAAGATTCTGTGTGGCGCGTGTCCGCGGGTGGCGTCGGGGTGGGATTCCCTTCGCCTGCCCGGAGGCTGCAACGGAAAGGCGAGTCAACCGATCAGCGAGCATCACGGTCTGATTCTCTGCGAGCGGCGCCGATATGGCGGCAGGCGCCGCCCCCGGACGCGAAGCGGAGGAGGCGGCGCATTATGAGAATTTGGTTGATGGCTGCGCGGCCTCGAACCCTGCCGGCCGCGATCGCGCCGGTCTTCGTCGGCACCGCCGCCGCCGTCTACGCGGCGGGGCACCTGCCCCGGGTCGGCGCCTTCGTCGCCGCCCTGATCGGCTCGATCTTCATCCAGATCGGGACCAATCTGGCCAACGACTACTCCGACGCCAAGCGCGGCGCCGACACCACCGACCGGCTCGGGCCGGTGCGGGTCACCTCGGCCGGTCTGGTCACCCCGCGCCGGGTGCTGACCGCAACCTGGATCGCCTTCGCCGTCGCCATCGCCTGCGGCATCTACCTGGCGCTGGTCGCCGGCCCGGCGATCCTCGTCATCGGCGTCTTCTCGATCGCCGCCGGCGTGCTCTACACCGGCGGGCCGCGGCCCTACGGGTACGCGGGGCTGGGCGAGATCTTCGTCTTCCTCTTCTTCGGCCTGGTCGCCGTCAACGGCTCCTACTACGTGCAGCTCGAGCAGCTCGACGCGCTGCCGCTGGGGCTCTCGATCGCGGTCGGCTTCCTCTCCACCGCGATCCTCGTCGTCAACAACGTCCGCGACGCCGACACGGACCGGCGGGCGGGGAAGATGACCCTCGCCGTGCGGATGGGCAGGCAGAACGCGATCGCCCTCTACCGCTCGCTCGTGCTCGGCGCCTTCGTCGTCCTGCCGATCGCGCTCTGGACCGGCGAAGCCAGCGCCCTGCCGCTGATCGGGCTGCTGGCGCTGCCGCTGGCGATCGGGCCGATGAGGACGATCACCAACCGCACCGACGGGCCCTCCCTCAACGGGGCCCTGGCCGCGACCGGCGCCCTGCTGGGCGCCTACAGCCTGCTCGTCTCCGCCGGCCTGCTGATCGCCGCCTGAGCCCGCCATGAGCCTTGCCTCGGTCGAGGTCATCCCCTACGCCCTCCCTTTCCGGCGGCCCTACGTCACCGCGCGTGGCAGCCTCACCGAGCGCCAGATGGTCCTGCTGCGGCTGCGCGACCGCGACGGGGTGGTCGGGCTCGGCGAAGCGGTTCCGCTCGCCCTGCGCGGTGGCGCGACGATCGAGCAGGTGGTCGAGGAGCTCGAGGGCCTTGACCGTGGGTCGGTGCTGGCCGCCGCGGTCGAGGCCGGCAACGTCGGCGAGGCGGCGCGCCTGCCGCCGCGGCTGGAGCTCTCGGCGCCCGCCCGCTGCGCGGCGCTGACCGCCCTGCTCGACCTCGGCGAGCGGCGCGTGGGGATTCGACCTGAGACCTCCCCAGTGCCCTGCAACGCGACCCTGGTCGCCGGCGAGCCCGAGGCGGTCGCCGAGGAGGCGCTGCGCTGGTCCGCCGACGGCTTCACGACCTTCAAGCTGAAGCTGGGCACCGGCCAGGAGGTGGCACAGGTCCGGGCGGTGCGCGAGGCGCTCGGCGCGGGGGCGCAGATCAGGGTCGACGCCAACGCGGCCTGGGACCTGGAGACCGCGCGGACGGTCCTGCGCGAGATCGAGCCCTTCGGGGTCCAACTGGCAGAGCAGCCGGTGGCGACTATGGAGCGCGCCGCCGAACTGGCGGGCTCGACCGCGATCCCGCTGGCCGGCGATGAGAGCATCGAGACCGCCGACGACGCCCTGCGCGCGGCCCGGACCGGCGCCTTCCGCCTGACCGGGATCAAGCTCTCGAAGGTCGGCGGCCTCTTCGCCGCGCTGCGGATCGCCGGCAACCTGCCGGCCTACGCATCCAGCGCCCTCGACGGACCGGTCGGGATCGCGCTCGGCGCCCGCCTGGCGGCGAAACTGGACCCACTGCCCTGGCCGGCGAGCGGTGAGCGGGCGCACGGCCTCGCCACCCAGCGGCTCTTCGCGACGACGATCGCCGCGGTCGGGTGCCGGCTCGAGGGCAACCTCCTGCACGCGCCCGGTAGCCCGGGCCTCGGGGTCGAGATCGACGAGGCGGCGCTCGATGCCCACCGGCTCTAGCCTGATGCGGCGACTTCCTGGCGCTATGGGCGCATAAGTCGCCGCGCCGATGGACTCGACCAACGCCAACACCGCTCTCGCCTCGGCCTTCGTCGAGGAGCTCGCGCGGGGCGGTGTGCGACGGGCGGTCGTCTCTCCCGGTTCACGCTCGACCCCGCTCGCGGTGGCGCTGTGGCGCGAGCCGGAGATCGAGGTCAGCGTGATCGTCGACGAGCGCTCCGCGGCCTTCTTCGCCCTCGGCGCGGCCCAGGCGACGGGCGAGCCGGTGGCGCTGCTGTGCACCTCGGGGACCGCGGCGGCCAATTACCACCCTGCCGTCTGCGAGTCGGACGAGTCGGCCCTGCCGCTACTCGTCCTCACCGCCGACCGGCCGCCCGAGCTGCGCGGGATCGGCGCCGGCCAGACGATCGACCAGGTCAAGCTCTACGGCTCCTCCGTGCGCTGGTTCAGCGAGGTCGGGACGCACGAGGCCGACGACAGCGGCCTCCTCCACCTCCGTTCCACCGCCTGTCGGGCGCTGGCCGCCGCCCGCGGCGAGCCGCGGCCCGGACCGGTGCATCTCAATCTCTCCTGGCGCGAGCCGCTGGCACCGATCGCGGTCGACGGCGCCGTCACCGCGACCGACCCGCTGGCGCTGGCGGGCCGTGAGGGCCGGCCGCTGACCGCGGTGACGAGGATCGACCTCGAGCCGACCGCCTTCCTACTCGACGAGGTGGCGGGGCACATCGGCGACGCGATCTCTGGCGTGATCGTCGCCGGCCGCCAGCTCGACCCCGACCTGCGCGAGCCGCTCGCCCGCCTCTCCCGCGCCTCGGGCTTCCCGATCCTCGCCGAGCCGACCTCGCAGTTGCGCAGCGGCCCCCACGAGCGCTCCAACGTGATCGCCGCCTACGACCTGCTGCTCCGCGACGAGCACTTCGCCAGCTCGGTCGTCCCCGACCTCGTCCTGCGCTTCGGCGAGCTGCCGACGAGCAAGCCGCTGCGGGAATGGCTGGCCGGCTCCGGCGCCGACCAGATCGTCGTCGACCCGCTCGGCGGCTGGAATGAGCCGAGCCGCCGGGCGGCGGCGCTGCTGCGGGCCGATCCCGGCGAGCTGGCGGCCGGCTGGGCGGCGCGGCTCGAGGGCCAGGACCGGGCGCTGCCGGAGCGCTGGATCGCGGCCGAGGCGGCAGCGCAGGCGGCGATCGACGCCGCGCTTGCCGATGGCGGCCTCAGCGAGCCCGCCCTGCACCGCGCCCTGGGCGCCGCCCACGCGGACGGCGACCTCGTCTACACCGCCTCGAGCATGCCGATCCGCGATCAGGAGGCCTTCCTGGGGGGTGGCGCGACCGACGCCCACTTCCTCTGCAACCGCGGCGCCAACGGGATCGACGGGCTGCTCTCCTCCGGGATCGGCGCCGCCGCCGCCTCGGGCCGGCCGACGACGATCGTCACCGGCGACCTCGGCTTCCTCCACGACCTCGGCGGGCTGGCGGCGCTGCGCGGGGTCGAGACGCCGGTGCGGATCGTCGTCATCGACAACGACGGCGGCGGCATCTTCCACTTCCTGCCGCAGGCGGATGCCCTCGACGGCGAGGAGTTCGAGGCGCTGCTCGGCACCCCGCGTGGGGTCGACGCGGCGGCTGCCGCGGCGCTCTTCGGGCTCCCCCACCTGCGCCTCGAGCGGCTCGCGGACCTTCCCGCGGCGCTGGCCGCCGGCACCGGCGTGATCGAGGTCGGCGTCGATCGCGGCTCGAGCGTCGCCCTGCGCCGGGACATGGCCGAGCGCGTCTCGGCGGCCCTGGCCACTTAGACGAAGCGCCCTTCGGTCTGGGTAGGGTCACCCGGTGGGCAACCCCGAGGCAGATCGCATCCACTCGATGGATGCGCTCCGGGCCTCGACGATGTTCCTCCTCGTCCCCGTCCACGCCGCGGCGCTACTCGCCCTCAACGGCCACCCGGGCGGCTGGTCGGTGGCGATCTTCTGGCTCGTCCACGTCTTCCGCCTGCCGCTCTTCTTCGCGATGTCGGGGTTCTTTCTCGTCTTCCTCGTCTCGCGCAAGGGCCTGGGCCAGACCCTCCGCAACCGCACGCTGCGGATCGCCGTGCCGCTGGCGGTCGGCCTGGTCACCGTCGTGCCGCTCTTCTACCTGGTCAGCGAGGCGCCCGGGCTCACCGTCACCAGCGGCGACGGGCAGTCCGGCGAAGGCAGCCAATTCGGCTTTCAGCTCAGCTACCTCTGGTTCCTCTGGTACCTCCTGATCCTCGACGCGATCGCCATCGTCGCCTACCTGGCGGCCCCACGAGTGCTCTCGGCCGCGGGACATGGGCTGCGCTGGGCGCTGAGCAGGCCGGTGCGCGGCCTGGTCCTGCTCGCGATCCCGACCGCGGCGATCCTCCTCGCCCAGCCGGAATGGGCGGGCCTGCCGGCCTCGACCGACAGCTACCTGCCCGAACCCTCGGTGCTCGCCTACAACGCGATCTTCTTCGCCCTCGGCGCCTGCCTCTGCGCCCACCGCGAGCTGGTCGCCGCGGCCCGTGATCGCGCCTGGGCCTGGGCCGGCTGCGCGGTCGCCGCGACCCTGGTCGCCGCGATCCTCTTCAGCGCCCACAACTCGGCGCTCGGCGATCGCCCCTACGTCCGCGCCGCGATCGTCGCCGCCGACGCCGTCGCGACCCTGACCTGCCTCTTCGCGCTGATCGGCCTCGCCAACCTCTACCTCGACCGGAGGCGCCCGCGCCTGCGCTACCTGGCCGACTCCTCCTACTGGATCTACCTCTCGCACATGCCGGTCGTCGTCCTCCTCATCGCCCTGCTGGCCGGCGCCCCGCTCGGCACCGCGCCGGCATTCGTCCTCGTCACGGCGGGCGCGATCGGCGCCTCGCTCGCCACCTATCCGGTCCTGGTCCGCTACACGGCGATCGGCAGGGTCCTCAACGGCCCGCGCCGCAGGCCGTCACGCGAGGTGGCCCTGGTCCCCGCCGAGCAATCAGGCCACTAGCGGCAGCAGCGCCCTGAGCTTGATCTCGGTCTCCTCGAGCTCCGCCTCCGGGTCGGAGCCGGAGACGACGCCGACCCCTGCGTAGAGGTGGGCGTCGCGGTCGCGCAGCAGGCCGCTGCGCAGGGCGACGCAGAACTCGCCGTCCTCGGTCGCGTCCATCCAGCCGACCGGGCCTGCGTACCAGCCGCGATCCATCCGCTCGAGCTCCGCGATCGCCGCCAGCGCCTTCTCGGCCGGCTCGCCGCCGACCGCGGGCGTCGGGTGCATCAGGGCGGCGAGCTCGACCGCCGAGCGCGGTTCCGCGAGCTGCGCGATCACCGGCGTCGCCAGGTGCTGGATGTTGGCGACCTTGATCACCTCGGGCTCCTCCCCCGCCTCGACCCAGACGGCGTGCGGGCGAAGCTTGCGGAGGATCCGCTCGGCGACGATCCGGTGCTCGCGACGGTTCTTATCGCTGCGCAGGAGCTGCTCGCCGAGGTGATCGTCGACGGCGGGGTCGGAGCTGCGCCGGGTCGAGCCGGCGAGGGCGACGCTCGAGACGCTCGCCCCCGAACGGCGCAGCAGAAGCTCGGGGCTGGCGCCGATGAAGGCCGCCTCCGGGGTGCCGACGCAAAAGCAGAAGCAGGAGGTGAACTGCTCGCGCATCGCGCCGAAGACCGTGCCCGGGTCGTGGGCGGAGGCGGCTGAGACGACCACCTCGCGGGCGAGAACGACCTTGCGCATCTCGCCGTCGTCGATTCGGCGCGTGGCCTCGGCGACGGTCGCTTCGAAGTCGGCCGGCGGCCGCACGCTGCGGATCTCCGCCTGGGTGCTGGGATGCGGGTCGAGCATCGGCAGCGGCGCTTGGCGCAACCCACTCAGACGCCGCTCCAGGCCGGCGTGGACCGACTCGACGTCGGCGCCGGGATTGACCAGAGCGTTGACGGTGAGAAAGGACCTCTCGCCCGCGCGGCAGACGGAGAGCTCGGGCAGGCAGAGGGAAGCGGGCTGCAGCGAGGACCAGCTCGAGTCCGAGCAGCCGTCCGGATCGAAGGCGAAGCCACCCGCCCAGACCGGGCCGGCGCCGGCGGGCAGGCCGTGCGGCTGATCGAGAATCGCCTCGGCCTTGGCCGCCAGGCACTCGCGGGCGACGTCGCCGAAACGCTGCGGGCCACGCGAGACGGCCTCGTGGGCGACCCCGACGCCGGCGAGGGCGAATTCCCGATCGGGCTGCTCCCAGCAGAACCAGCGGTCGGAGGCGAGCCGCGAGGCGAAGACCGCCGCGCAGGGATCGGCCAGCTCGGTCTCGACCGTGACGCTGACCAGCGTCCGCCGGTGCCGCCGGGTTGCCTGATCCAGGCTCGCCCCTAGGCGGGCTGCCAATGACGAGACCAGGGTGTCGACAGACAAGGACACAGGGAGCCCGAATAGCGGCGCTATTCGGGCGACCGAGGACGCCGTATGTCGGCGCCCTGGGCCGTCATTGTCAGTCCGCGCCGCGGGCGATGGCGATCTCGCCCGTCCGCACCATCTCGACCAGGCCGTGGGGCCTGACCATGCGCTCGAAGGCCTCGATCTTGTCGGCGGAGCCGGTGACCTCGATCGTCATCGTGCGCCGCGCGACGTCGACGATCTTGGCGCGGAAGATCTCGGCGAACTGGATGATCTCGGCGCGGTTCTCGACCGCGGCCGAGACTTTGAACATCGCCATCTCACGGGCGACGGTCTCCTCTGGCTCCATGTCGCGGATTTTCAGCACGTTGACGAGCTTGTGCAGCTGCTTGGTGACCTGGTCGATCGGGTGGACGGCGCCGTCGAGCGTCAACGTCACCCGCGAGATGCTGGGGTCGTCGGTGGGGCCGACGGCGAGCGTGTCGATGTTGAAGCCGCGGCGCGAGAAGAGGCCGGAGATCCGGGCCAGGACGCCGGGCGTGTTCTCGACCAGGATCGAGAGGATGTGCTTGCGGCCGCTGAGCTGACCGGGGACGTGCAGGTCCTCGAGTTTGACCAGCTGCGGGGTCCCGGCCTCCATCAGCGCACCGTCTCCGGCGCCTCGACCATGTCGCGGGCGGCCTGGCCCGGCGGGATCATCGGGTAGCAGTTCTCCTCCTGGGCGACGCGGACGTCGAGCAGGACCGGGCCCTCGGTCTCGAGCGCCTTGAACATCGTCGCCTCGAGCTCGTCGGCGACTTCGCAGCGCAGGCCGGTGGCGCCGAAGGCCTCGGCCAGCTTCACCCAGTCGGGGCTGGCGCCCATCTCGACCGAGCTGTAGCGGCGGTCCCAGAAGAGCTCCTGCCACTGGCGCACCATGCCCATGTAGCCGTTGTTCATGAGGAAGATCTTGACCGGGATCTCCTCGCTGACACAGGTCGCCAGCTCCTGCACATTCATGATCAGGCTGCCGTCGCCGGCGACGCAGACGACGGTCTCGTCGGGATTGGCGACCTTGGCGCCGACCGCCGCCGGCAGGCCGAAGCCCATCGTGCCGAGGCCGCCGGAGTTGATCCAGCGGCGGGGCTGGTTGAAGCCGTAGTACTGCGCGGTCCACATCTGGTGCTGGCCGACGTCGGAGGTGATGATCGCCTCGCCCTTGGTCGCCCGGTGCAGCGCCTCGATCATGAACTGCGGCTTGATCTCGCCGCCCTCGCCGGGCGCGTAGCGCAGCGGATGCTCCTCCTGCCAGGTGCGCAGCTGCTCCCACCAGGCGTCGAGCCGCGAGGCGTCGGTCTGCAGCGCCCGGTACTCGCGGGTCAGCGCCGGCAGCACCTGCTTGACGTCGCCGACGATCGGGATGTGGGCGCCGATGTTCTTCGAGATCTCGGCCGGGTCGATGTCGATATGGATGAATTTCGCGTTGGGCGCGAACTCGGCGAGTTTGCCGGTGATCCGGTCATCGAAGCGGGCGCCGATCGCGACGATCAGGTCGGCGTTGTCCATCGCCAGGTTGGCGGTCACGGTGCCGTGCATGCCGAGCATGCCGAGCCACTGCTCGCTCGTGGAGGGGAAGGCGCCGAGGCCCATCAGGGTCGAGGTGACCGGGAAGCGGTCGGCCGCGGCCAGCTCGCGCAGCTCCTCGGAGGCGTTGCCGTTGACGACGCCGCCGCCCGTGTAGAGAACCGGCCGGCGGGCGTTGGCGATTGCTTTCGCCGCGATCCTGACCTGCTTGATGTTGCCCGCGCTCGAGGGTTTGTAGCCGGCCAGCTCGACCGGCTTGGTCCGCGGCTGGTAGTCGATCTCGGCCCGCGAGAGGTCCTGCGGGATGTCGAGCAGGACCGGGCCCGGCCTGCCGGTCGAGGCGATGTGGAAAGCCTCGTGGACGTAGTCGGGGATCTGGCGCGGGTCGGTGACCTGGAAGGAGTGCTTGACGAAGGGGAGCGTGGCGCCGAGGATGTCGGCCTCCTGGAAGCCGTCGGTGCCGATCAACTCGGTCCGCACCTGGCCGGTGACGAAGACGGTCGGCACCGAGTCCATCATCGCGTCGGCGATCGCGGTGACCAGGTTGGTCGCCCCGGGGCCGGAGGTGGCGAAGGCGACCCCGACTTTGCCGGAGGCCTTGGCGTAACCCTCGGCGGCGTGGCCGCCGCCCTGCTCATGACGGACCTGGACGTGGTTGAAGCCGGCGTCGACCAGGGCGTCGTAGGTCGGCAGGTTGGCCCCGCCGGGGATGCCGAAGATGTCGGTGACACCCTCCGCTTTGAGGCTTTCCATCAGTGCGTCCGCGGCTCTCATCGGTCCCGCGATCGTAGCAGCGGCGTTATGCCCGGCCAGCAGGCGATTTGGCCGGATTCCAGCGTGTGCGCGGGTCGATCGCGGCCTCGATCGCGCGGCCCTTGTAACGCTCGATCAGGCCCAGCATCGACTCGACCAGCTCCTCGCCGAGAAGGGCGGGCTCGAGGCCGAGGTCGAGCAGCTTGGTGTGGATCGCGTTGTAGTAGTGCTCCTCCTTCTCGACCCGAGGATTCTCGTAGTGCTGAATCTCGACCGAGAAGCCGTGGTGCTCGCCCGCGGCCTTGACCAGCTCGGCGAGCTCGATCACCGAGAACTGCTCGGTGAACTGGTTGAAGACGCGGAACTCACCGCCCTCGGCGGGGTTCTCGACCGCCAGCTCGACGCAGCTGAGGGTGTCGCGGATGTTGAGGAAGCCGCGGGTCTGGCCGCCGGAGCCGTAGACGGTCAACGGGTGGCCGATCACGGCCTGCAGGCAGAAGCGGTTGAGGACGGTCCCGAACGCCTCGTCGTAGTCGAAGCGGGTGATCAGCCGCTCGTCGCCGGCCGTCTCCTCGGTCTCGATCCCGTAGACGACTCCCTGGTTCAGGTCGGTCGCCCGCAGGCCCCACATGCGGCAGGCGAAGTGGATGTTGGTCGAGTCGTGGACCTTCGAGCAGTGGTAGAGCGAGGCCGGCAGCTTGGGGAACGGCAGCGTGTCCTTGCGCCCCTTGTGCTCGATCTCGATGTAGCCCTCCTCGATATCGATGTTGGGCTGGCCGTACTCGCCCATCGTCCCCAGCTTGACCAGGTGGCACTCGGGCACGTGGTCGCGGATCGCGAAGAGCAGGTTGAGGTTGCCGATCACGTTGCCGAACTGGGTCTCGACCGCCTGCTCGCGGGATGCCATCGAGAAGGGCGCGGAGGACTGCTGGCCGTAGTGGATGATCGCCTCGGGCCTGGTCTCGGCGACGACGCCCTCGATGAAATCGCCGTCCTCGATCGAGCCCGGGTAGCTCTGGATCTCGGCGCCGCCGTTCTCGGTCCAGGCGGCGAGGCGCTGGTCGAGGTCGAGGATCGGGGTCAGCGAGTCACTGCCGACCCCCTCGACCCAGCGGCGGCGGACGAAGTTGTCGACGAGAGCGACCTCGTGGCCGCGGGCGGCAAAGCGGAGGGCCGTGGGCCAGCCGAGATAGCCGTCGCCGCCGAGGATAAGAACGCGCATAGGAGGCGGCAGCGTAGCGGAGAGGGTGGCCGGCGAGCGCGGCCCCGGGCGTACACTGCCGCCGGTGATGGAGCGCTTCCAGAGGGCCTGCGGGGGCGGCGGCCGGGCGCTCCTCGTCCTCGCCGTCTGCCTCGTCGGCCTCGGCCTGCGGCTCGACTACGCGATCCGCGCGCCCGACGCGCCGGTCGACGACGCCCGCGCCTACTCGCGGATCGCCCGGGCGCTGCACCACGGCGAGGGCTTCAGCCAGGGCGACGGGCCCGGCTACAGCCACCTGATGGAAGCCTCCAACTACTCGCCCGGGCTGCCCCTGCTCGCTGCCGGGCTCTACGAGCTGCGCGGGGCCGAAGACGAAACGGCCGTCCGCATCGTCCTCGCCCTGCTCGCCTCGCTGGCGATCCCGCTCGCCTTCGTCCTCGGCCGGCGTCTCGGCGGCCCGAACGCCGGCCTGGTGGCGACGCTGCCGGTCGCGACCTACCCGGCGCTGCTCGAGTACGGCGGCATGCTGATGACCGAGCCGCTGGGCACGACCGTGCTCGCCGGGGCCGCCCTCTCCTTCCTCTGGGCCTGTGACGGCGACGGGCGGCGCGGCGGGCGCTGGGCCCTGACCGGGCTGCTGACCGGCGCCCTGGCGATGTTGCGGCCCGAGTACGCGGTCCTGATCATCGTCCTGCCCGCGCTCGGCGCCTGGCGCACCCTCCGCGGAGCCGAGCGCGGGCCCGGCCGCCGGGCGCTGCTCGGCCCGGCTCTGGCGCTCGGCTGCGCCTGCCTCGCGATCCTGCCCTGGACCGTGCGCAACTTCGTCGTCTTCGATCGCCTGGTGCCGATCTCGACCGGCGGCGGCCAGGTCCTCTATGAGGGCAGCTACCTGCCCGCCGGCCCGGACCCGGAACGGATCGGCCCCGTCCTGCTCGAAAAGCACCCCTGGATCCGCGCCGAGCTCGGACCCCGTCCCGGCCCGATCTACCGCGGCCAGGCGGTCGCCCTGATCGCCGAACGCGAGCACCCCGGCGAGGAAGCCGACACCGCCCTGCGCGGCATGGCCCTCGACGCCTACGGGCATGCGGCCGTCCACGAACCGGGGCGGCTGGCGGGCTTCCTCGCCGGCAAGGCCTGGCTCGCCTGGACCGGCCCGGCCCGCGGTGTGATGCGCCTGCCGCCGTGGCGGGCGCTGCAGATCGCGCTCCTGATCGCCGCCGCGGTCGGCCTCGCGGTCGGCCTCGCCCGCCGCAGCCTCGACGCGATCCTCTACGCGACCCTGTTCGCGGTCGTCAGCGTGATCCAGATGGCGTTCATCGCCTCGCCGCGCCGCACCCTGATCCTCGTGCCCGAGCTCTCCGCCCTCGCCGGCCTCGGCCTGACCTGGTCGCTCGCCAGGCTCGGGCGGGGCCGCTCCGCGCCCGAGTAGCCTGCCGCCGTGTCCGCGATCGCCGCTCATCTCCGCGCTCTACCGGAGCGCCACGGGCGAACGACCCTGATCCTGCTCGCCGCGATCCTCGTCCTCGGCTTCGGGCTGCGCGCCTACCGGGTCGTCCAGCCGCTGCCGACGCCCGGCGACGATGCCCACGCCTACTACGCGCTCTCCAAGGCGCTCTACACCGAAGGCAGCTACGGCGGGCCCGAATTCGAAGACTCGAGCGACTGGTCTCCCGGCGCGCCGCTGCTCTACGCCGCCTCCTTCTACGCCACCGGGGGCGCCCGCGAAGGGACCGCGCGGATCGTCGAGCTGCTGCTCGGCATGGCGACGATCGTCGTCGCCTACCTGCTCGCCCGCCGGATCGCCGCCGGCTCCGCCGCCGCCGGGCTGATCGCCGCCCTCGGCGTCGCCGCCTACCCCCCGTTCATCCACACCGTCGGCGCCCTCTACAGCGAGCCGCCCGCGTTATTGACGCTGCCGGCCGCGGTCCTGGCGTTCCTCTGGGCAAAGGACGGCCCGCGCGCGAGGTGGCTGCTCCCGGGCCTGCTGTTCGGCGCGACGGCACTGGCGCGGCCGGAGTACCTACTGGTCGGCGCGGCCTTCCTCGTCCTCGCCGCGATCTGGGTCGGCTCCTCGGCGGGGTGGCGACCCGCCGCGGCCGCCGTCGCCCTGATGCTGATCGCCTTCCTGCTGCCGATCGTCCCCTGGACGATCCGCAACCAGGTAGTCCTCGACCGCACCGTGCCGATCTCGACCGGCGGCGGCAAGGCGCTCTACGTCGGCACCTACCTGCCCGCCGACGGCGAATACCTGCGGGTCAAGGCGCTGCTCGTCAAGCGCTACCTGCACCGTGACCTGGCGCCGGGGTCCGAAGCGCTCGACGCGGTCGACCCGACGCCGCTCTTCGACCGGGTCGCCGATCGCTACCCCGACCTGCCCCGCGACTCGGCGCTGGGCAAGATCGGCAAGGAAGACTTCTCCGACTACTTCGGCGAAGACCCCGTCGGCTATCTCGAAATGACCGTGCGCAAGGTCGGCCGGATGTGGAGCGGCGGCGTCGGCGAAGCGATGAGCTCGACCCCGGGGCGCCTGATCCAGGTCCTGATCGTCCTCCTCGCTCTCGCCGGCCTGGCGCTGCTCGCGCTGCGGCGCTGGTGGTGGGAGCTGGTCGCGATGGCGACCCCGATCGTGCTCGTCACCGCCGTCGGCGCCGCCTCGCTGGCGGCCACGAGGCGCAATGAGGTGCTGATGACACTCGTCTTTCCGCTTGCCGGCGCCGCCCTGGCCCGAGCCGGGGGCACCCTATTCTCCGGAAGCGCATGGCTTCCACCCCCTTCGCCAGCATCTTCCCGGCCGAACTGACGGCGCTGCGTGGCGCCGGCCTGCTCGCCGCGTTCGCGCTGATCGCCTACGCCGTCCTGCGCCGTCGCTCGATGCGCAACGTCGACGTCGTCATCCTGCTCCTCGCCGGGCTCGGCCTGGCGCTGGTCAGCGGCACCGAAATCACCGATCGGGTGCTCTCCGCCTTCTCCTTCGACAAGGGCAACGGCGGCCGCATCCTCGGCCTCGCCGTCTTCGCCATCTTCATCCTCTTCATCCTCATCCTCAGGGCCCTCTCGCAGTCGGCGCAGAACGCCCGCCAGCTCTCGGCCGCGCTCGAGGGCCTCGCCTGGGAGGAGTTCCGCCGGGCAGGGCTGCCGCAGCGCTTCCGCGACAAGGTCGCCGTCGTCATCCCCGCCTACAACGAGGCCGACAACATCGGCCACGTCCTCGACCGCATCCCCGACGAGGTCTGCGGCCTGCCGATCCAGACGCTGGTGATCGACGACGGCTCCAGGGACGGGACCGACGTCGCCGCAGCCGAGCACGGTTCGCCGGTCGCCCGTCACGTCACCAACCGCGGCGGCGGCGCCGCGCTCCGCACCGGCTACCGGCTGATGGTCGAATCCGGTGCCGAGATCGTCGTCACCCTCGACGCCGACGGGCAGCACCTGCCGTCGGAGATGGACCGCCTCGTGCAGCCGATCGTCGACGGCGAGGTCGACGTCGCCCACGGCTCCCGAGTGCTCGGCCACGCCGACCGCAATCACTTCGCCCGCGAGCTCGGCATCGTCTTCTTCAACCGGGTCGTCTCGATCATCACCCGCACCCACGTCACCGACTGCTCGAACGGCTACCGCGCGGTGCGCACGACCGTCCTGCCGCAGCTCGTCCTGCGCCAGGAGCAGTTCCACACCTCCGAGTTCATGATCGAGGCGATCAAGCGCGGCATCCCGGCGAAGGAGGTGCCGATCACGGTCGAGCAGCGCCTCCACGGCAGCTCGAAGAAGCCTGCGGTCCTCCGCTACGGCGTCGGCTTCGCCAACGCGATCGTCCGTACCTGGCTGCGCTGAGCGCCTAGCCGAGGGAGAGCCTGCGCGAGCGGCCCGCCGGCTCGCCGGTGGCGACCCTGTAATAGGCGCGGAAGGTCGAGCGGTGCCCGACCGCGACCCTGAAGGTCGCCGTGCAGTCGGCGCCGGCCGGCTTGCCCGCGTGGGGCTCGCCGCCGCGGCTGAGGATGATCCGGTCGTCGCTTCGCGGCGCGCAGCCGGTCGCCTCCGCCTCGATCGTGAAACGGCCAGGACGCCTCCCCGCTGTCGCCGTCAACCGGACCCTGACCCGGCCCCCGCGCGTCGCAGGCAGGGCGTCTTCGTACTGATGTGCCGACGAGGAGCCGCCGGCGGCCGGAGGGGAAGGCGGCGGCAGAGGGGTGATCCCTTTGCAGGCAGTCTCGGCCTCGCCGACGAATCGGTAGACGTTTTCGTCGCTGGAGACGACGTAGAGACGGTGGCAGGAGTCTTCGCCGAAGGAGACCGGCGAGGCGACCGGTTTTCCCGCCGGAGTGGAGATGTTCTCGGCGCGGTCTTCCTGCGCCGGGCCGACGCCGTCGGCGGGCAGCCGCAGCGAGCGGATGCCGCCGCTGCAGAAGTCGGAGTAGAGGTAGCGGCCGTAGAGGTCGCCGAGGCCGGGGTCGCGGACGACATAGCCGCCGGTGATCGAGCAGCCGTGGAAGCCGCCGCCGCCGGGGTCGGAGTGCGGGTAGTCGAGGATCGGCTCGGTGAAGCCGCCGGCGCCGACGCAGCTGTCGCCGGGGCTGGTGTACGCGGAGAAGCCCTCGCGGCAGTTCCAGCCGTAGTTCCGACCGCCGCCGCCGACCTGCCCGGCGCCGGGGCTCTTGGCGTAGTCGACCTCCTCGTGGAGGTCCTGGCCGACGTCGCCGATCACCATGTCGCCGTTCAGCGAGTTGAAGGAGAAGCGCCAGGGATTGCGCAGGCCGTAGGCCCAGATCTCCGGGCGGCTGCCCGCTTCGGTGGCGAATGGGTTGCCGGCCGGCACCGTGTAGGGCGGGTTCTCCCCGGGGTGCGGGTCGATGCGGAGGATCTTGCCGAGCAGGACGGCCTTGTTCTGCGCGTTTTCTTCCGGGTCGCCGCCCGAGCCGCCATCGCCGGCGCCGATGTAGAGGTGGCCGTCGGGTCCGAACTGGAGCTGGCCGCCGTTGTGGTTGGCGTTGACCGAGTGCGGCCAGGTCAGGATCTGCTGGCGGCTGATCGCCCCCGGCTGCCCGGCGGGCACGGTGAATGCGTCGACGTGGATGTCGCCTTCGTTGCCGCCGGCGGCGGTCGTGCCGGTGTAGGCCGCGTAGAAGCGGCCCGTCGCGTCGAAGTCGGGCGGCAGGGCGATCGAGAGCAGGCCACGCTCGCTGACACAGCAGGCGACCAGGGAGCCGAGTTCGGCGTAGAGATGCGTCTCCCCGTCGACGTATTCCTCGACCTTGCCTTTGCGCTCGACGACGAAGAGCCGGTCGGCGTCGGCCGGATCGGAGGTGACGAAGATCGGCTGTTCGAATTCGGCGACCTTCTGCAGGCTCACCGCGTCGGCCGAGCCCGCCCCACAGAGTGCCGCCAGCGCGGCGGTGCAGATGACCGCGGTCAGCCGCCTCACGCCTTCACCCCCGGGTGGCGGACCGCGGCCGGGTCCGGCAGGTAGAGGTCGGTGCCGCAGCGCGGGCAGACCTGGACGTAGAGCTTCAGCTCTTTGTGGCAGTTCGGGCACTGCCGTTCCGGTTCGTCCTTCTCGGTCCGGTAGAGGATCACGGCGAAGAGGCCGAGGATCGGCAGCATCGCGCCGATCAGCAGCCAGAGCCAGAACGAGCTGCCCTTGGCGCGGCCGATGATCGCGGTCGCTAGGCCGAAGGTGAAGGCGATGAAGGGGTACTCGAATCCCACGGCTCCATTGTCCCCCCTAGGCGCTCCGGGTGGCCGATCGTCCCAACCTCGGCCAGGTCCCTGCGGAACGGCAGGCTCGAGGTCCAGTCGATCACCGCGCGCGCCTTGCGGGCCGCGCCCGGGATCTGGCTCATGTGGTAGGTCCGGGCCATCCACCAGGCGGGGAAGCCGCGGAAGGTGCGGCCGCCGACCCGGCCCACCGCCTTGTAGCGGCCGAGGTTGACGAACGAAGCGTTGCCGCCGTAGTCGAAGCAGGACGCCTCGCCGACGCCGAGCGCGGCGGCGATGTTACGGGCCGCCACCGGCCCTTGCCTGACCGCGATCTGCGCCGTCGGCGGGTAGCCGTCACCGTTCGGCTGCGGAGCCGCCGCGCAGTCGCCGATCGCCCAGACCGAGTCCATGCCCTGGACGCGGAGGTGGTCGTCGACCGGGACCCGGCCGCGCTCATCGAGCGGCACCGAGAGCCGCTTCAGGCTCGGGCTCGGGGCGACGCCGGCGGTCCAGACGACGGTGCGGGTTGCCAGCTTCTCGCCGGTCGAGATCGTCGCCGAGTCGGCGCGGACCTCGTCGAGGGTGGTGCCGAGGCGGATGTCGATGCCGCGCCCGCGCAACTCGCGCAGGGCGTAGTCGGCGAGCTCGGCGTCGATCTCCGGCAGGACCCGGTCCGCGGCCTCGACCAGGACCCAGCGCATTCCGTGCAGCCGGGCCTTCGGGTAGCTCTCGATCGCGTCGGCGGCGAAGTCCTGCAGCTCGGCCAGCGCCTCGAGGCCGGCGTAGCCACCGCCGACGAAGACGTAGGTGAGCAGTTCCTCGCGGCGCGCCGGGTCGTCGGTGGCGTTGGCCGCCTCGAGCGTCTCGACCACGTGATTGCGCAGCCAGATCGCGTCGGCGAGGGACTTGAAGCCCTTCGCGTGCTCGGCGAGCCCGGGGATCGGCAGCACCCGTGAGACCGAGCCGAGGGCGAGCAGCAGCTGGTCGTAGGGCAGCTCTTCGACCTCGCCTTCGCGGGTGCGCAGGGTCACCGTGCGGGCGCCGGGGTCGTGCGCCTCGATCGAGCCCAGCCGCAGGTAGGTGCGGTCGAGGATCTCGCGCAGCGGCGTCACCACGTGGCGCGGCTCCAGCGTCCCCGCCGCCGCCTCCGGCAGGAACGGCGTGTAGAGCATGAAGTTGACGTCGTTGACGAGCTGCAGGCGGGCCGACTGCTTCGGCATCACCCGCTCGAGCTCGCGGGCGGCCATCGCACCGCCGAAGCCACCACCCGCGATCACGACGTTCCAGGCCATGACCCCAAGGTAGCACTTTGTAACAACGTGTCACAAAGTACTAAGTGCGGGGATTATGTACTTGACACAGGGTAGCCACTCAGCTAGGGTCCTTCCTAGATGAACGTTTCTGGCTTTCCTGAGCGGTTTTCTTCAACTCGTCCCGAGCGGGCTTTGGGAACAACTTCCGCATTAGCTCTTTGTCGGTCAGCTCGCGGGCCTTCTTTTTGGGGCGCGGCACTATGAACCTCCCTGATCTGATCGAGCAGTTCCGGTCTGAGGACAAATGCCGTGAATACCTAGAAGACCTGCGCTGGCCCCACGGCGTCCGCTGTCCTCGCTGCGGCTTCGACTCGATTTCATGGATCGAGAAGCGCAAGCAGCATGAGTGCAACGAGTCAACATGCCGCTACCAGTTCTCTGTGACCGCAGGGACCGTCTTCCACGACTCTCACCTGCCCCTTTGGAAGTGGTTTATCGCCATCTACCTGATCGGCGAGTCCAAGAAGGGGATCAGCGCCAAGCAGCTTCAAAGGACGCTGGGCGTCTCCTACAAGACCGCTTGGTATCTCGGTCACCGCGTCCGCTCCGCGATGGAGGAAGACTCGCCTGTGCCGCTCATGGGCATCGTGGAGATTGACGAGACCTACATCGGTGGGCGTCGGCGCAAAAAGTCGAAGCACGATTCGGGCCGGGGCCATAAGTCGATGGTGCTTGGTGCCGTGGAACGTGGCGGCGACCTTCGCCTTGAGGTCCGCAAAGGTCCGGGGCGCGAGTCCCGTATCTCCTACCGAGGGTTCGTCAAAGAGGTTGTGGACGACAAAGCGCCGTTCCTCTTCTCGGACTCCGATTCCAGTTGGGGCGAGATGACGGACTGGGACACCAAGCATCGGAAAGTTGATCACTCCAAAGAAGAATGGGTGCGCGGGATCGTCCACACGAACACAATTGAGGGCGTTTGGAGCCTGTTCAAGCGTTCTGTGATCGGCACCTACCACCAGCTTTCGGCCAAGCACCTTCCGGCCTATTTGGACGAGATGGCCTTCCGGTTCAACAACCGTGACAACGCCTTCCTGTTCCGCGACACGCTGCTGCGGATGATTGAGGGCGAGACGCTGCCGCTTGAGGAGCTTGTCCACGGCACGACTGACTAGGCACCGCATTACCAATTCCTTGGCGACCAACGCACGTAGTTGGTGCCCTCATCGTTGAAGTTAGCGCTTGCCCAGTCGGCTACCAGAATTGACCCACGCTCTTCGACTTTCAGTGTGTCTCGCAGCATCGGAGCGGCCTTTCCGGGACCGCTGCCCCGGACCTCTATTTCGATCTCCACAAGGGACGACGCGATAGCGAATCCCTGGAGCGCGGCTGCCTTGCTTCGGCGAGACCACTCATAGATGTTTGGATACTTTTTCTCTGTAACGAGAACAACGTCAAAGAGATGGGGCTGTCCGTTGCCCGGAAGATCAATTTTCGTCGTCGTTGGGTAATCGCTGTCCCACTCGGCCAGCACCGGATCTCGCGGTGAAAACGCCCCCTCCTTGTCGTCGGGAAGGATGGTGAGAAGGACTTGGACCGCTAGGGCCGTGCCCGCCCCGTGCGCGTTGATAACGGGGACTCTCACAACGCGACCGTACGGCTGGTACTGGGGATGGCCAGTCTCAGGCAGACCCAGAGAGAAGTGCTGGGAGTGCTTTTCCATCTGTGCGCGACCAAAAGACAGTTCCGGTGCGTCTGCCTCGTACTCCACCAGTCGCCTATTGACGGCAGCGAGCTGTGTCTTTGCCGATCTCAGGCCCTGAGCCGGCGCCTGAATCGCGAAGACGACAAGAGAGACCATCCAAAGGACAAGAAGGCCCAGTAGGAAGCCAAGGACGGCTGCAGCAATCTGCGCACCGGAACTCCACGCCCCATCCTGTGCCAGGAGTGCCCCCACTATCGTCCCCACGGTTGGGGCGAGACCAGTGCAGATCGTGAAGCTCCAGCCCGGGCGCTGGGGCCATTCGGCCCTGAGAAGACGAGCCTCACTCCAGGGCGAGCGCTCAAGGGGATCGACGGAGCGAACGGCGTCCACATCGCCAGCCACTCCTGCCAACCCTGACCACAGCCGCGCCCGCCAGCTCTGCCTTTCTCTGTCAGCCATCGCGGTGACCTTAGATCCCGGCTATACCCTGCGTCAAGGGGATAACCCCCCTAAGTGCCGAGCTTCTCCTTGATCAGGCGGTTGACCTCGCCGCCGTCGGCGCGGCCCTTGGTCTCCTTCATCACGAAGCCGACGATGACGCCGATCGCCTTGCCGTTGCCGGCCTTGATCTGCTCGGCGGCCTCGGGGTTGGCCTCGACCGCGGCGGCGACGATCCCCTCCAGCTCGCCGCCCTCCGAGGACATCTGGCCGAGGCCCTCGCGCTCGACGATCGCGGCCGGGTCCCCCCCTCGGCGACGATCGCCGCCAGCACCGTCTTGCCGCTTCCGTGGGACACCTGCTTGGCCTGGACCATGTCGATCAGCGCCGCCAGCTCCGCCGCCCCGACCTTCGAGTCGGCCGGGCTCTCCTCGGCCTCGGCCTGGCGCAGGGCGGCCGCCAGCTCGCCGGTGACCCAATTGGCGGCGACCCGCGGCTCGGCCTCGGTCGCCGCCGCGACCTGCTCGAAGTAGGCGGCGGTCTCGGGGTCGGCGGCGAGCAGGCCGGCGGTGTCCGGGGCCAGGCCGAGCTCCTCGACGTAGCGCTCGATCCGGGCCTCCGGCAGCTCGGGCAGCGACTCGCGGGCCTCGCGGATCATCGTCTCGGTCGGCGCCAGCGGGACCAGGTCGGGCTCCGGGAAGTAGCGGTAGTCGTGGGCTTCCTCCTTCGAGCGCAGCGAGGTCAGCGAGCCGTCGCCGGGGTCGAAGTGGAGCGTCTCCTGTTCGACCGTGCCGCCGGAGGAGACGATCTGCCGCTGGCGCTCGATCTCTGCCTCCACCCCGCGCTCGAGGAAGCGGAAGCTGTTCATGTTCTTCAGCTCGGTCTTGGTCCCGAGCTCCTCGCTGCCGGCCGGGCGGACCGAGACGTTGGCGTCGACCCGCAGGCTGCCCTCCTCCATGCTGACGTCGGAGACGCCGAGCTGGCGCACGGTCTCGCGCAGCAGCCGGGCCCAGCTCGCGGCGGCGGCGGCCGAGCGCAGGTCGGGCTCGGTGACGATCTCGACCAACGGCGTGCCGCCGCGGTTGAAATCGACCAGTGAGGCGCCGGAGCCGTGGATCCGCCCCGACTCGCCGACGTGGATCATCTTCGCCGCGTCCTCCTCGAGGTGGGCGCGGTGGATGCGGACCTCGCCGAGCCTGCCGCCGGAGCAGATCGGGATGTCGTACTGGCTGATCTGGTACGCCTTCGGGCTGTCGGGATAGAAGTAGTTCTTGCGATGGAAGATCGAGCGCGGGGCGACCTCGCAGCCGAGCGCGGCGCCGATCTTCAGCGCGTAGAGGATCGCCTTCTCATTCGGCACCGGCAGCACGCCCGGATGGGCGAGGCAGACCGGGCAGGTGTGGACGTTGGGCTCATCGCCGAAGGAGAGCGCGCAGCCGCAGAACATCTTCGTCCTGGTCGCCAGCTGGACGTGGATCTCGAGCCCGATCACCGGCTCCAGCTCAGCCATCGCCGGCCCCTCGCAGCCACGGGATCCTCGACGCCTGCGTGCCGTTGAAGTCGATCGCCCGCTCGAGCGCGTGGGCGGCCTCGAGCAGGCCCTGCTCGGCGAAGGCCGGCGCCGCGATCTGGAAGCCGACCGGGAGCTCGTCGCCACCGCCCTCGGGCTCGGCCAGTCCGGCGGGAATCGAGATCGCCGGGATGCCGGCCAGCGACATCGGCACGGTGAAGAAGTCGTTCATGTACATCTCGAGTGGGTCGGCGGTCTTCTCGCCGAGGCCGAAGGCGACCGAGGGCGAGGTCGGCGTGACGATCAGGTCGCAGCTGCCGAAGGCCGCCGCGAAGTCGCCCGCGATCTTCGTTCGCACCTTCTGCGCCTGTCCGTAGTAGGCGTCGTAGTAGCCGGAGGAGAGGGCGTAGGTGCCGAGCATGATGCGGCGCTTGACCTCGTCGCCGAAGCCCTCGGCCCTGGTCCGCTCGTACATCTCGACCAGGTCGCCGGCGCCCTCCGCCCGCATCCCGTAGCGGACGCCGTCGTAGCGGGCGAGGTTGGAGGAGGCCTCGGCCGGGGCGATCACGTAGTAGGCGGAGATGCCGTGCTCGGCGTGAGGCAGGTCGATCTCGACGATCTCGCCGCCGAGCCCCTCGATCGTCCTCAGGGTCTGCTCGAAGACGCGCCCGACCCCGGCCTCGACCGACTCTCCCGTCATCCCCGCCGGGACGCCGAAGCGGAGCCCGGCGAGGTCCTCGCGGTCGGGCAGGCTGGGCGGGCGCTCGAGGCCGACCGAGGTCGAGTCGCAGGAGTCCGCCCCCTGCAGGATCGCCAGCAGCAGCGCCGCGTCGCCGACCGTGCGGGTCAAGGGGCCGCACTGGTCCAGAGAGGAGGCGAAGGCGATCATCCCGTAGCGCGAGATCGCGCCGTAGGTCGGTTTGAGGCCGACGATCCCGCAGAGCGAGGCCGGCTGGCGGATCGAGCCACCGGTATCGGTGCCGATCGCCCAGGGGGCGAGGCCGGCGGCGACGACGGCGGCGGAGCCACCCGAGGAGCCGCCCGGGACCCTTGCCCGGTCCCAAGGGTTGAGGACCGGCCCATAGGCCGAGTTCTCGTTCGAGGAGCCCATCGCGAACTCGTCCATGTTGGTCTTGCCGAGGATCGGCGCCCCGGCCTCGATCAGCCTGCGTACCGCGGTCGCCGTGTACGGAGGCCGGTAGCCCTCGAGGATGCGTGAGCCCGCCGTGGTCGGCACCCCCTCGGTGGTGAAGATGTCCTTGACCGCGATCGGCGCGACGCTCGGTCGCTCGACCGCGATCGCCTCGGCCTCGCCGTCGTCGCGGTCGAGCCAGAGGTAGGCGTTGAGCTCGTCCCCGGCGGCGGCCGCGCTCCAGGCGCGCGCGTACTCGGCGGCATCGAGCTCGCCGGCGACCATCGCCTCGTGGGCCTCGAGGGCCGTCAGCGCCAGCAGCTCGGACACCTACTCTCCCGCCTGCGGTGAGGGCACGCGGAAGGCACCGTCGGCGGGGTCCGGAGCGGAGGCGAGGACCGTCTCCTTGGGCCAGCTCGGCCGCGGCTCGTCCGGGCGCAGGACGTTCTCGAGGGCGACGACGTGGGAGGTCGGCGCGACCCCCTCGAGGTCGAGCGCGGCGATCCGGTCGACGTGCTCGAGGATGCTGGAGAGCTCGCCCGTCATCCGCTCGACCTCGGCGTCGTCGAGGCGCAGGCGGGCGAGCCTGGCGACGTGAAGTACCTGCTCCCGCTCGATCACGGCCGGGATTCTAGGCTCAGGGCGCGGTGACGGTCTTCGAGCGCGCCCCGAGGCAGCGCACGGCCTTGGCCGGGACCTCGTAGGCGGACGTCTCGGCGTAGACGGCGGCGCCGCGCAGGTCGCCGCTCGTCGCCAGGCTCCATTCCCTCGCGGCCGGCTTGACCTTGGCCACGGTCTTGTCGGCGCCGGGCAGCACCTGCTTGATCTTCACCTTCGCCCCTTCGCACTCTTCATAGGGTGCCGCGGAGACGACCGTGCCGTGCAGCTTGCCGCCGTCGGCTTCGATCGTCAGGTGGACCGTGTAGACGTGGACCGACTTGGCCGGCGCGGCCTGCGCCGCGAGCATCATCGCCACGGCCAGCGCCAGCAGCACCGACAGCCTTCTCCCTCGACCCATGCCGGGGAAGGTACAGCGAACTTTGGCAATGGCAAAGCCGCGCGCCGCATCTTGGCTGCCCAGCCAGTTAGAGTGCGCGCGGCATGAGGGGAGCGTCCGCAGAGAGGTTCGTCGTCTTCAGCCTGCGCGCCCTGGCGCTCAGCTTCGCGATCGTCGGCATCCTCTTCATCGCCGTTCCCAACGGGGTCCTCGATGTGATCTCCGACCTCGGGGACGACCTCGGCGGCTTCACCCGCGCCCCGCACGGGACCGAGCAGCTCTGGCTCGCCCTCGGCTTCTCCTACATGGTCGTGATCACCGGCATCTGCCTCCTGGCGCAGACCGACGTCGTCCGCTACCGGGCGCTGCTGCTGGTGCTCGCCGCCGGCAAGACCGCCTCCTCGCTGACGGCGCTCGCCTTCTTCATCTTCGACGAAGACGTCTTCATCTACCTGCTCAACTTCCTCGTCGACGGCTCGCTCGTCCTGGTCGCGCTCTGGCTCTGGTCGCTGATCGGCCGCATCGACCGCCGCCCCGCGCCGGGCTGAAGGAGCGCGCCGGGGCTCTCCGTCGCCGAGCAGCGCACCCTTAGCGCGATCTGCGAGGCGATGGGCCCCGGCATCGAGGGCCTGCCGGCGGCCGAGCGTGACGTCGACGTCTCAGGCCCGGTCGCCGAGTTCCTCACCTCGGTCTCGCCGCGGGTCCTGACCCGGATCAAGCTCGGCCTGCGCGCCTTCGAGTGGCTGCCCTTCCCCTGGCGCTTCAGCCGCCTCGAGCCCGCCGCGCGCGACGACTTTCTGCAGCGCATGGAGGGGTCCTCGTTCAGGCTCCACCACGAGCTGCTGCTGATGGCGAAGATCTTCTCGACCCTCGGCTATGCGGTCGAGCCCGCGGTCGAGGAGCGGATAGGGATCGAGATCAGCTGCCGGCTCGCCGACGGCACCCTGCCCGAGCCCGCCGGCAGCCTCGGCGACACCGAGCCCGACGGCGAGGGCGAGGATTGCGACGTCGTCATCATCGGCTCCGGCGCCGGTGGCGCGGCCGCCGCCGCGGCGCTGGCCGAGGCGGGCCTCGACGTGCTCGTGCTCGAGGCCGGCGGCAATCACGACAGGGAGTCCTACCCGCGCGACCGACTCGACGCGATCGCCACCCTCTACCGCGACGGCGGCCTGACGATCGCCGAAGGCAACCCGCCGATCCCCGTCCCCGTGGCGCAGACCGTCGGCGGCACCACGGTGATCAACTCGGGCACCTGCTTCCGCGCTCCCGACGGGGTCCTCGAGGGCTGGCGCGATCAGCACGGGATCGAGTGGGCCAAGGACCTCGACCCATACTTCACCGAGGCCGAGGAGTTCCTGCGGGTGACGCAGCTCGACCCCGAGCGAATGGGCCGCAACGGCCAGCTCGCGATGGAGGGCGCGGCGGCGCTCGGCGTCTCCGGCGGGCCGATCTCACGCAACGCCGGCAACTGCATCCAGTGCAGCTCCTGTCCCTTCGGCTGCGAGATCGACGCCAAGCGCGGCATGCACGTCAGCTACCTACCGCGCGCGGTGGCCGCCGGCGCCAGGCTGCGGGCCGGGGTCGAGGCGCGGCGACTGATCGTCGAGGACGGGCGCGCCGTCGGGGTCGAGTGCGTCACCGGCTCAGCCGGAGGCCGCGGCTCGTCCTACACCGTGCGCGCCCGGCGGGCGACGATCGTCGCCGGCGGCGCCTTCGGCACCCCGGAGCTGCTGATGCGCTCGGGGTTGGGCGGCCGCCAGCTCGGCCGCAACCTCCACATCCACCCCGCCTGCTGGGTCGGAGCCCGCTACGAGGAGGAGGTGCGCGGCTGGGACGGGGTGATGCAGAGCTACTACGTCGACGAGTGGGAGCAGACCGAGCGGATCCTGCTCGAGGCGACCTTCACCCCGCTCGCCTTCGGTGGCGCCTGGTTGCAGGGCGCCGGCCGCCGCCACCAGGAAGCGATGCTCGACTTCGGCCACATCGCCTCGATCGGCGTCCAGCTCGCCGACCACTCGGCCGGCCGCGTCGGCCTGCTCGGCGACGGCTCGCTGAAGGCGCGCTACCGGCTCACCGCCGACGACACCGCCCGCCTCGTCTTCGGCATCGCCCGCGCCGCGGAGATCCATTTCGCCGCCGGCGCCACCGAGGTCTACCCCAACATTCCGCGGGCGGGAGTGCTGAAGCCCAACCAGGTCGCCGAGTTCGAGCGGACCCGTTTCCGCGCCTCCGAACTGCGCCTCGAGGCCTTCCACCCGCAGGGAACCGCGCGGATCTCGAGCGAAGGCGGCGTCTGCGACAGCCGCGGCGCGCTCAACGGCGTCGAGGACCTCTTCGTCGCCGACGCCTCGCTCTTCCCGAGCGCCGTCCACGTCAACCCGATGATGACGATCATCGCCTTCGCCAAGCAGGTCGCCGCCGGGATCGCCTCCCGCTAGCGCCGACCTCCGGACTCAGGCCGGAGGAGGCGGCGGGGGCGGCGGTGGCTGCTGCCCCGCTGGCGGGTGCGGCGGTTGCTGCGCCGGGGGAGGAGGCGGAGGAGGCGGCGCCTGGTGCGAGGGCGGCTGGTAGTCCTGCGGCGGTGGCGGCGGGGTCGTGCCGACCGGCTGGTGGCCGCTGCCGCTGCCGGAGCCGGAAAGGCGGTCGGCGGCGCCGCCGAAGGAGATCCCCTCCTCCTGCATCGCCATGTAGCCGCCGACGGTGAGCGCGATCAGCGAGATCAGCCCGAGCCAGAGCCCGATCTTGCGGTTGAGGTCGATTTCGACCGTCGCTTCGCCGATTCCCGGAACCCCGGGCGGGCTGATGATGTAGATCAGGAGGATGATCACCGAGATCCCGGCGAGCACCGTGGTGATCACGCTGAGCGAGATCGTGAAGCGCTCGGTGCCGCTGCCGAACAGCGCCATCGCCATCCCGCAGAAGGCCGCCGCGACCATGATCATGTTGAACCAGTCGCCGTAGGAGTCGAAGGCGTCGAAGCCGCTGACGCCGGGCAGGTCGACGCCGTACCAGGCGAAGAGGAACATGACCAGAATCAACGCAAGGCCGGCGATCCCGGCCAGCTGCTCACCTGGGGAAGGGCGTTCGGTCATGCGGATTCCTCCTGGATTTCATGCATTTGCGCGGACACTACACCCGGCGCCGCGCTGCGCTCAGGGTGTTGACCAAAAGCATGGCAATCGTCATCGGGCCGACCCCGCCGGGCACCGGGGTGATCGCCGCCGCGACCTCCGCGACCGGGTCGAAGTCGACGTCCCCGCAAACCCCGTCCTCGCCCCGGTTCATGCCGACGTCGATGACGACGGCGCCGGGCTTGACCGCGTCGGCGCCGAGCAGGCGCGGGACGCCGACCGCGGCGATCAGAACGTCGGCGCGGCGGCAGACCGCGGCCAGGTCGGCGGTGCGCGAGTGGCAGATCGTGACCGTCGCGTTCTCGCTCAGCAGCAGCCTGGCGACCGGGATGCCGACCAGCTTCGAGCGGCCGACGACGACCGCTTCGGCGCCCTCGAGCCCGACCCCCTCGTGGCGCAGCAGCTCGAGCACGCCGGCGGGGGTGCAGGGGACCAGCCCTGGGGTGCCGTGGGCGAGCAGGCCGGCGTTGGTCGGCGTCAGCCCGTCGACGTCCTTGCCCGGGTCGATCGCGGCGACAATCGCGTTCGGGTCGATGTGGTCGGGAACCGGGAGCTGGACGAGGATGCCGTCGACCGCGTCGTCCTCGCCGAGAGCGCCGACCAGCGCCAGCAGGTCGGCCTCGCTGGTCGCCGCCTCGAGCCCATGGTGGACCGAGTCGATGCCGGCCTCGGCGCAGGCCTTGTGCTTGTTGCGGACGTAGATCTCCGAGGCCGGGTCGTCGCCGACGATCACCGTCGCCAGCGCCGGTGCCCTGCCCGCCTCCTCGACGAAGGCGGCGACGTCGACCTTGACCCGCTCGCGCACGGCGGCGCCCACCGCCTTGCCGTCGATCACACGGGCGGCCATGGCGCTCAGCGCTTCCGGATCGGCGCGTAGTCGGCCATCAGCTTGCGCTCCGAGCCGTCGCTGGAGAAGCGGACGACGACGACCCCGCCGGGCTCGACCGAGGTGACGACGCCGTCGCCGAAGCTGGCGTGTTCGACGTCATCGCCGATCCGCAGTTCGAGCGCCGGGCCCGCGTCGACCGGCTGCGCGGCCGCGGCGCCGGCGGCGGCGTCCCAGGTACCGGCGGCGCCGGGGCGGCTGCCGCCCTGGCGCTCGGTCAGCTCGGCGGGGATCTCGTCGACGAAGCGCGAGGGCAGGTTGCGCTCGGCCCGCCCGAACAGCCGCCGCTCACGCGCCCAGGTCATGTAGAGGCGACGGCGGGCCCGGGTAATGCCGACGTAACAGAGGCGCCGCTCCTCCTCCTCGCCTCCCTCTTCGAGCGCCCGCATGTGAGGGAAGGCCCCCTCCTCGCAGCCGACGATGAAGACCGTGTCGTACTCGAGCCCCTTGGCGTTGTGGAGGGTCATCAGCGTGACCAGTGACTCGTCGGCGTCGATCCCGTCCTGGTCGGTGTAGAGCGAGATCTGCTGCAGGTACTCCTCCAGGGGCGGGACCTCGCTCTCCCCCTCTCGCTCGCGCTCGACGTCGAACTCGGCGGCGCCGGCGACCAGGGCCTCGAGGTTCTCGATCCGCCCTTCGGCCTCGATCGTGCGCTCCGCCTCGAGCGCTTCCAGGTAGCCGCTCTCGCTGAGCACCGCCTGCATGATCTCGGCCACCGGCTCGCGGCGCTCGACCCGTTCCATCAGGCTCTCGATCAGCTCGTGGAACTGGCCCAGCGACCTGATCGCCGCGCCGCCGAGGCCGGGGACCTCCTCGACCCTGCCGACCACCTCCCAGATCGGCAGCCCGGTCGTGTTGGCGTGGGCGGCGAGCCGGCCCTGGGTGGTGTTGCCGATCCCGCGCCGCGGGCTGTTGACGACCCGGCTGAGAGAGATCTGGTCGGAGGGGTTGACGAGCAGGCTGAGGTAGGCGACGGCGTCCTTGACCTCGGCCCGCTCGTAGAACTTGGTGCCGCCGATCACCTGGTAGGCGACGTCGAAGCGGTTGAGGGTGTCCTCCAGCACCCTGCTCATCGCGTTCGTCCGGTAGAAGACGGCGACGTCCTCGCGGCGCACCTCGTCCTCCTCGCCGAGCCGCTGGATCTCACCGGCGACCCAGCGCGCCTCCTCGTGCTCGTCGCCGACCTCGACCAGCTGCACCGGCTCGCCGCCGGCGATCTCGGTCCAGAGGCGCTTCTCGCGGCGCTCGCGATTACGTTCGACCACGGCGTTGGCGGC
This sequence comes from uncultured Solirubrobacterales bacterium, assembly GCA_963836415.1. GTDB lineage: Bacteria > Actinomycetota > Thermoleophilia > Solirubrobacterales > 70-9 > VRUE01. Next base: position 133,551 of record CAWIJE010000002.1, on the reverse strand, counting down.
AGAGAGGATCGTCTGGGTCGAGCGGTAGTTCTGCTCGAGCTTGATCGACTCGGCCTCGGGGAAGTCGCGCTCGAAGTCGAGGATGTTGCGGATGTCGGCGTGGCGGAAGCCGTAGATCGACTGGTCCTCGTCGCCGACGACCATCAGGTTGCCGTGCTCTGAGGAGAGCAGCTGCAGCAGCCGGTACTGGGCGTGGTTGGTGTCCTGGTACTCGTCGACTAGGACGTAGCGGAAGACCCTGCGCCAGCGTTCCCGGACCTCCTCGAAGAGCTCCATCGCGTTGACCGTGCGGACCAGCAGGTCATCGAAGTCCATCGCGTTGGCGGCCAGCATCCGCTTTTCGTAGAGGGCGTAGACCTCGGCCACGGTTTCCTCGAAGACGCTGCCCTGGGCCTGCGCGTACTCGCCGGCGTCGACGAGCTTGTTCTTGGCGCCCGAGATCTGGGCCCGGATCGCCCGCGGCGGGTAGCGCTTGGGGTCGACCCCGAGCTCGGTCATGCAGCGTTTCATCATCCGCAGCGAGTCGGCCTCGTCGTAGATCGTGAAGCCGCGCGAGTAGCCGAGCCGCTCGGCGTCGGCGCGCAGCATGCGGGCGCAGGAGGAGTGGAAGGTCGTCACCCACATCGCCCGCACCGAGCGGCCGATCAGGTCGCCGACCCGCTCGCGCATCTCGCTCGCCGCCTTGTTGGTGAAGGTGATCGCGAGGATCTCGCCGGGACGCGCCTTCCCGGTTGCCAGCAGGTAGGCGATCCGGTGGGTGAGGACGCGGGTCTTGCCCGAGCCGGCGCCGGCGATGACCAGCAGCGGCCCCTCGCCGTGGCGGACGGCCTCGCGCTGGGGCTCGTTGAGGTCGACCAGCAGGCGCTCGGCGCGATCGGCTCCTACTTCGGTCGGTGCCCCCTCGGCGCCGGCGGCCGGGTCTGGAACCGCCTCGAATTCAGCTTGCAGAGCCACCTACCGAGGATAGCCAGGCGCTCGGCGGGGGATGGCCCTCTCTAGCCGCCTTCGATGCAGGCGGCGACCAGTTCGACGAAGGCTTCTTCGCTGCCGTTGAGCACCAGTTCTTCGAGGTCGGAATCGGACGCCTCGCGCAGCTGTTCGGAGATGCATTCCTGCTGTTCGGGGCTCAGTTCTGCGTCCTGGAAACCCTTTTCGAAGCCGCTGACCAGCTTCTCCTTGTCGAAGTCGACGAAGCCTTCGATCTGGTCGAGCTTCCAGTCGCCGTCTTCTTCAACCAGGGCGACGGTGACCTTCTGGCCGTCGAAGCTGCCGCCGACGAAGGCGACGTCGGCGGTCGCATCGGCGCCGCTGACCTTGACCTTGGTGACCTTGGCTTCCTTCGGCTTGCCGCTCGAGTCCTTCGCTTCTTCTTCGCATTCGGCGACGGCTTCCTTGCCGTCTGAGGTGCCGGCCTGCTGTTCCATGAAGGCCAGGGTCTCGAGCGCTTCGCAGTTGGCGGGATCGGTCGAGGTCACCGAGGTCGTGATCACATCGGTGATCTGGTCCTCGTCGCTTTCGCTGCCGCCGCCACCTCCGCAGGCGGCCAGGAGCAGCGCGGAGGCGAGGACCAGCAGGGGCAGGGCGAGACGGCGGGTCAAGGCGTTCCTTTCGAGCGGGGCAGGAGGGCGCGAGGCTACCTCAGCCCGCGGCGGGCTTTTCGCAGCCGACCAGGACCTTGAACAGCGCTTCCCGATCTTCGAGGACGATCTTTTCCAGCGCCTCGTCGCTCTTCGCCTCGAGGGCGGCGGTCATGCAGCTCGCCAGCCCGGGAGCGATGTCGCTCGATTCCTCGAAGGTCCGCCTGAAGACGGCGATCAGCTTCGGCTTGCTGAAGACGACGAAGCGCTCGATTCCGTCCAGCTTCCAGTCGCCGTCCTCTTCAACCAGGCCGACCTCGATCTTCTGGCCGCCGAAGTTGCCGCCGGTGAAGGCGACGTCGGCGTTGGCCTTCGAACCGTCGACCGTGACCGCGGTGACCTTGACGGCGTCGGGGTCATCGGCGGTTTCCGGCTTTTCCGCTTCGCAGGCCTTGACCGCTTCTTCGCCGCTGCCGTCGGTCAGCTGTTCCATGTAGGCGAGGGTCGAGAGCTCTTCGCATTCGGCCGGGTCGTGGCCCGTGAGCGACGCCGTGATCGCCTTGGAGATCTTTTCTTCGTCGTTTTCGCTGCTGCCGCAGGCGGACAGGGCCAGCGCCGAGGCAAGCAAGGCAAGGAGGAGAACGAGGCAGCGGGGCATCAGCCGCCGGCCGAGGAGCGGCCGGTGCGGGGGCGCAGCTCGCCCTCCTCGCCATTGACGCCGGGCTCGGCCCCGTCGAGTGCCGCGAGCCGGCCCTCGAGCTCGGCGATCCGCGCCGAGAGCGCTTTGATCGCCTCGGCGATCGGGTCGGGCAGGTGGATCCAGTCGGCGTCGGGGCCCTGCACCGGGCGTCCCTCGACCTTGACCGGGTGGCCCGGGTTGCCGACCACGGTCGAGCTCGGCGGCACGTCCTCGACGACGACTGTGTTGGCGCCGATCTTGGCGCCGTCGCCGACCGCGATCGGGCCGAGCAGCTTGGCGCCGGAGCCGACCGTGACGTTGTCGCCCAGGGTCGGGTGGCGCTTGCCGCGCTGGAAGCCGGTGCCGCCGAGCGTCACCCCCTGATAGAGCGTCACGCACTTGCCGATCACGGTGGTCTCGCCGACGACGACGCCGGCGCCGTGATCGATGAAGAACTCGGGGCCGATCCTCGCCGCCGGGTGGATCTCGATCCCGGTCACGGCCCGGGTCAGGTAGGCGATCATCCGCGGCGCCACGGGCACCCCGGACTCGAGCATGGCGTGGGCGACGCGATGGGCGAGCAGCGCCTGCACGCCCGCCCAGCTGAAGAGGATCTCGAGGGTGGAGACGCCCTGCGCGGCGGGATCGCGGTCGCGGGCGGCCGCGACGTCCGCCTTGATCTCGTGCAGCACGCGCCCGAGGGCGCTCATCGCTTTCTCCGCCGGGAAATCACGGTGCGAAGAAGGGTAGGGACACGTAGCGCTCGCCCGAGTCGCAGACGATCGTCACCACCCGCTTGCCCGCCATCTCGGGCCGCCCCGCCACCTCGAGCGCCGCCTTGATGTTTGCGCCGGCCGAGATCCCGGCGAGGATGCCCTCGCGTTTGGCGACCAGCCGGGCGGTCTCCAGCGCGTCCTCGTCGCTGACCCCGATCGTCTCGTCGACGACCGAGCTGTCGAAGACGGCGGGGACGAAGCCGGCGCCGATCCCCTGGATTTTGTGAGGGCCCGGGGCGCCGCCCGAGATCACCGGCGAGGAGGTCGGCTCGACCGCGACGACGAGCGCCTCAGGGGCGCGCTCCTTGAGCATCCGCCCGACCCCGGTGATCGTGCCGCCGGTGCCGACCCCGGCGACGAAGGCGCCGATCTCACCGTCGGTGTCGCGCCAGATCTCCTCGGCCGTGGTGCGCTGGTGGACGTCCGGGTTGGCCGGGTTGGAGAACTGCTGCGGCATGAACGCCCGGCGCTGCTCGCGGATCTCCTCGGCGAGCTCGACCGCCTCGGTCATGCCGCCGAGCGAGGGCGTCTCGCGGACCTCGGCGCCATAGGCGCGCAGGAGCTTGGCCCGCTCCCTGCTCATCCCTTCGGGCAGGGTCAGGATCAACTCGTAGCCGCGTGCCGCGCAGACCATCGCCAGCGCGATCCCGGTGTTGCCGCTGGTCGGCTCGACGATCACCGAGCGCCCCGGCCCGACCAGGCCCTCCTCTTCGGCGGCGTCGATCATCGCCACCCCGATCCGGTCCTTTACCGAGCCACCGGGATTGAAGTACTCGAGCTTGACGCAGACCCGCCCCCCCAGTCCCTCGACCAGGTTCTGCAGGTCGACCATCGGCGTCTCGCCGACGACCGCCGATGCCTCCGCGCCGATCCTCATCTCGCGGACATTAAAGGCGGCACGACCGGGTAGCCTTTTCAATGCGGGCGCGAATTTCCGGACCCAAGGGCCGCAGCGGGCACTCCGGCATTGCGTTGCAATCCGGAGGTCCGATGTTCAGACGAGAACTTGTCGCCTGCCGCCACTGCGGCTACGTCGAGCTGCGCCAGACACATGAGGAAGGTGCCAAGCGCTGTCCCCACTGCGCGCGGGTGATGGCCGAGATCGGCCTCAGCCAGGCGCGCGAGCTGGTGCGCCTGCGGCGCGAAGCCGACAGGCGCCGCGACGACGCCGCCAAGATCGCCGAGCTCGGGCTCGAGCGCGGGGCCTGGCCGGAAACGGCGGACTAGGCCCGGCCCTAGGGGTGCTTGGCGCTGAACGAGAGCTTGCCGGTTTCGCAGGGCGCGGTCTGTCCGGGCACCAGGGTGACGCTTTCCCAGCTGAACGAGGCGGTTGCGACGACCTTGGTCGGAGACTTGAAGCTGCCCGAGATTTCGGCGCTTCCGGGGCTGGTCGAGGGGCCACCGTAGATCGGTCCCTTGTAGGAGAACTTGCCGTTCTTGATCGCCAGCGGCGCGCCCTTGCCGTTCTGCTTGAGCTGCTTGGTCGAGATGCCCGTCGTGTCGACGGGAAGGGATCCGACGCTCGAATTGCAGGTCAGGTGGAGTGAGTCGATAGTCAGTTCGACCGCGAGCCGGCTGCCGCCGGCTTTCGAGACCTTGAACTCGGCCGGCACCCCCACCGGCAGGCCCGGGCTCACCACGGTGCCCGCGAAGACGCCGGTCTTGGCTGTGACCGGCTTGGCCAGGGCCGTGGCCGCGAGCGCGAGCGCGACCACCGCCACCGCTACCGACCCTGCGACACGCCACGACCCACGACCCATTTCTGCCTCCCGGTTGAGAACGATTTCGCGAGGCACCGTACCCCTCGTATCCGGCACCGGAACGGCATCGATACGCGTCTGCGCGTAGTACCGACCGTCACCTCGCGGTCGGCGTCGCCATGGTTGAATTGCCCGCTTACGCCGGTCTCGTCCAACTGGGAGGAAACATGAAGCTGCTGCAGGGGAAGCTGACGTTCGCCAACGTGGTCTCGGTGATCGCGCTGTTTGTCGCACTCGGAGGCGCGAGCTATGCGGCAACTCAGCTGCCGAAGAACTCCGTCGGCGCCAAGCAGTTGAAGAAGAACGCGGTCACCGCGTCGAAAATCAAGGATGGGGCGATAACCGGGGGAAAGATCAAGCTCGGCTCGCTGGGCACGGTGCCGCACGCAACCTCTGCCGATCATGCGACCAGAGCCGATACCGCCGGCAGCGCCAACACCGCCGGCAGTGCCGCCAGTGCGGCCAGCGCCGACGCCGTGAACGGCGCCCATTTCGCGACGATCCGCTTCCAGAGCGGGGAAAACTCCGCGCCGACCGTCGTGTTCAGCGCCGTCGGGCTGACCCTCACGGCGCAGTGCGTGAGCCATGAGGTCTCCTTCTTCGCGACGACGAGCACGCCCGCTGAAATCGACGCAAGCGGCAATTTCAGCGGCACGTACAAGGGCAAGACGAATGGGGAACTGCTCCCGGGCACGATCTTCGATATCGCCGGTGAAATCGGCGATAAAAGCGGAGACGCGGTCCAGGGCCAGCTGGTCTATCGGACGGCGGCGGGCGCCGTGGCGACAGCCCAATTCGAGCTTGGCGATGATTCCGTCCTGGCGCCAGGGGGGCAAGTTGAAGGCTGCGTCGTCCACGGCACCGCGCAGTACTCGGGCTGAGCCGTCGCGGCTGAAAACCGGTGCAGCGCGCGGCCGAGGCGGAATCAGCCTTGGCTACTCTCGCTGGGTGTCTGCCATCACCTATGAGCCGATTGGCGGGGAGCTTCATCGCCATGCGGGAGGGCTGACCCACTCTCACCCGCACTCAGGACCGCATATTCACGGCCGCGACCATCAGCACCATGCCCATGGTCACTCACACGGTCTGGTCGATGAGAGCATCAAACGCTCCCGGGACGGGCTGATTGCGGTTGGGCTCTCCTTGGCCGTACTGGGGCTCACGGCGGCCGCACAGCTCGCGATCTTCGTCGCGTCTGGCAGCGTCGCCCTGCTCGCTGATCTGATCCACAACTTCGGCGACGCCGCGACCGCCACCCCCCTCGCCATCGCCTTCCTGCTTCGGTCAGCTCAAGGGGAGCGCCTGGCGGGCCTCTTCGTGGTGGCGGCGATCTTCGCCTCTGCCTGCGTTGCCGGAGTCGAGGCCGTGTCGAGGCTGATCCACCCGCAGGCACCTACTCACCTTGTTGCCCTCGCCGCCGCGGGCGCGATCGGCTACGCGGGTAACTCGGTCGCCGCCGTGATCCGCACCGGCACAGGAAAGCGGCTCGACAGCCCCGCGCTCATCGCGGACGGAAACCACGCTCGGGCCGACGCCTACGTGAGCCTTGCCGTGATCGCCAGTGCGGCTGTCGTCGCCCTCGGCCTGCCCATCGCAGATCCCCTCATCGGGCTCGGGATCACCGTTGTCATTCTGAGAATCACCTGGGATTCGTGGCAAACCGTGCGCGGCCACGATCACAGCCACTAGACCGCGAAGAGGAGGGTCCTAGCGGACGATCGTGAATCCGGTCGCCTTTGGCGCCGAGTCGTTGCCGGCACCGTCGCGGGCGATCAGCGTCGCCAGGTAGCTCCCGGGTACCAGCGACTTGCGCCCGAGCTTGCCTGAGAAGGGGTACTGGTTGGCACCGGCCGCGCCGTTCAGGGTCATCGTCCCTTTGGTCAGGTAGCGAGTGCATTTCTTTGCCGTGGCCTTCGCCTTGCCCGGCGCGGTGCACTTCTTGCCGAGCTTGCGCCCTGGCGCCTTGCGGGCGATCGTCGCCGTCACGGTCGCCGCCTCGGAGAGCGAGAGCTTGAGCGTGCTCCCCGAGGGCGCGCCATGGGCGGAGGCCGCCGCATTCACGTTCGCCACCTTGAAGCGAGCGGGCGAAAACGCGGGGGCGCCGGTGAAGCTGGGTGCGACTGTGTCCTTGGCGGAGCGCGGCCCGGCGCCCGGGGCGGGCGGATCGGGGACGAGCCTGCCGATCTTCGCCGCTTCGGGATCGGTGAACCAGATGTTCGAGTCCGGTCCGACGGTGATCCCGGTCTGCCCGGGTTCCCCGCTGGGCACCGAATACTCGTTTGTGAGCACGCCGTCGGTGGTCATCCGCCCGATCTTGCCGGCGCCGAACTCGGCAATCCAGAAGGCGCCGTCCGGACCGAGCACGAGGTCGTCGGGCTTTCTTCCTGACGGTAGGAGGAACCTGGTGCGCGCGCCGGTCGGAGTGATGCGGTCGATCGAATTGGCTTCGAACATCGCCACCCAAGCGTCGCCTTCGGGCCCGATGGCGATCCCGGCAGGACCAGAGTCATCGGGGAGCCCGACCAAACTAAGAAAATTCCCGGCGGAGTTGTAGATCCCGACTTGGTTCCATTCGTAGAAGGCAACGAAGAGATTGGCCGCGCTTGCACCCATCCCGGTGACCGCCCCGAACCCGGTTGCGGGGCCCGCGCAGGAGAGGTCGAAGGCGACGACGTGATCGAGCGCGGTCTTGCAGATCATCGCCTGCGGTGGGCTTGACTGCAGTCCGAATCCCACGCGGATCTGGTTATTTGGTTGAAGCACGATCGCGCCGCCGTGTTTGTACTCGTGCGAAATTTCCACCCCTCCGGCTGGAGAACGGCTGGCCACCCCTTTTTCTGTGGTCCAAGAGGCCCAGCCGCTGGGGGCGACGACGAGATCGATTGGTTCATCGTTGTCTGGGATCACCGGGAAATATTCAGCGCTCGGGCTCATCCGGTGGATGCCGGGCTGCTGCCCGAGGTCGGTGAACCAGAGGTTCCCGTCCGGGCCGCTGGTGATGTTGAGCGGGAAAGAGGCCTTGCCCGGGTCCGCTTCGAACTCGGTGATCGTCGCGGCGCTTGCCCCATTCGCGGCCGCCAACGCGATCAGGATTGTCGCGACGCCCGTGAGTCTCCCCAGCTTCACGGCATGAGCGTAGAGCAAGCCGATCGGGCCGGCAAGCGGGAGTAACGCCGAATTACTCCGGCAGTTCACCGTGTGGTTTGAAGCCGGCAAGCGGGGTAGGCGACTCGTGTGATCTTGATCCTGTTCACGATCATTGCCGTTGCCCTGGTCATCTTTGCCTCGCCGCTGTTTGCCTTGGTGATCCTCGCGGTCGGCTTCGTTCTTTTCGTGACTGACCGCCGCCGCCGGAGCGAGCGGGTCGCGGGGAACTGAATTAGCCAGCGGAGGGATGGCTGACACTCGCGATCATCGTGGTCTGACTCTACGTCGCCGGGGTCGGCTTCTACGCGAGCAGCCTTTTCCATGGCTTCGAAAAAGGCTTGGAAGCTGGGGCCTCCGCAGATGTCAACTTCGATGCCTCTGGCATCAGCTATTTCTCGTTCCAAGCGATCCGCCAGAGCAGCGGCAGTCCTTCGACCAGCTTCACTTGTATCCAGAACCATGCCGACGGGAGCGACGGCGGATACGCCTGTATCGCGGTGGGTTGAATCGGTACGCGGGGCTTCGCTTGGGCCCCGAGGGCGCCGGGGGTCCGTGCTCAGATGAAGTACATGCCGGAGCCCGCCTCGGCGGCCTCGCGGCGGGCGACTTCGGCAATCGTCGTCTGGCCGAAGACCTTGCGCAGGGCGGCGACGCCCTCGCCCCAGATGCCGCCGGCCTCGTCGGCTTCCTGGCCGACCTTGCCGTCAAGGGTCTGGACGACCTCGAGCACGGTGATCTCGTCGGCCGGGCGCGAGAGCGTGTAGCCGCCTTTCATCCCCCGGTGGCTGGTCAGCAGGCCGCCGCGGCGCAGGGTCGAGAAGAGCTGCTCTAGGAACTGCTCGGGGATCTTGCGACGCTCGGCGAGCTCCTTGATCGGCACCGGGCGGTCTCCCGAGCGCGCAAGCTCGGCCATCGCGACGACCGCGTAGCGTGACTTGGAGGTGATCGAGATCACCCCTTCTTTCTACCGCACCCCTCGGACCCGGCTGGGTTAGGATCGCCTTGGTGAGCGAGCGCCCACACTGCCTGGTGATCGATGATCATCCGCTCGTCCGGCTCGGGGTTCGCAACGCACTTCGCGAGCGCTTCGAGATCGACGAGGCGACGAGCCGCGACGAGGGGGTCGGGTTGGTGCGCGACCTCGGCAGCTTCGACGTCGCCATCGTCGACATGCGCTGGCGGCTCGACCCCAGTGAGGAGGCAGCCTCGCTCAGCGGCCACGCGGCGATCCGGGCGCTGCGCAAAGTCGAGCCCGGCCTCGGCATCGTCGCCCACGGAGAGCGGGCCGACCGCTACTTGGCGAACACCGCGCTGCAGGCCGGGGCCAGCGCCTACGTCGCCCGCACCGCCGGCGCCGAGCAGCTCAAGAGGGCAACCGAGGCGGCGCTCGCGCTCGAAAGCTTCGTCGACCCGGAGGTGCCGCCACCCGGCAGCCGCGGCAAGCTCACCCGGCGCCAGCGCGAAATCCTGCAGCGCCTCGCCGACGGCGAATCGACGATCCGCGCCTCGCGGGAACTCGGCCTCAGCGAAGAAACCGTGAAGACCCACATGAAGAACGTGATCGGCCGCCTCGGCGCCCGCAACCGCACCCACGCGGTCGCGATCGCGCTGCGCGAGAGCCTGATCCAGTAGGGCTAGATCCAGCCGCAGTCGCGCGCGGTGAGCACGGCCTGGGCGCGATCGACCGCGCCGATCTTGCCGTAGACGTTGTGCAGATGGGTGCGGATGGTCGAGACCGAGAGCTGCATTTCGCCGGCGATCTGCTTGTAGACCATGCCGTCAGAGAGGTAGCGCAGGACGTCGAGCTCGCGGGCCGAGAGCGGGCACGGCTCGCTGACCCGGTCGCTCGCGTGACGGGGATAGGGCAGCTCGTAGAGCAGCTGCCGCATCGCCTCGGGCTCGAGGCCACAGCGGCGCGCGGTGTGGCGCAGGCGATCGGCGGAAACCGCCTCCCCCTGCGAGTAGTGGGCGATCATGTCGGCGAGCGCGACCATCGCGGCCAGGCCCTCGGCGTCGTCGGCGTGATGGCGCTCGATCGCGACGGCGATCCTCTGCGGCAGGTTCCAGCGCCGGGCGAGGACGCCGCCGACGAGGGCGTGGTCGATGCCGAGCAGGTCGCGTTCTTCGCGAATCCGCTGCTCGGGGGTGCGGGTGACGGCGTCGAAGTAGGAGCGCTGGCCGGGATGCAGGCTCCTGATCACGAGCCTGCCGACGTCGTGCAGCAGCGAGGCCACCGCCAGCTCGTCACGCTCGGGCCAGCCGACGGCGCGGCCGATCTTCTCGGCGGTGTGCTGCGCGGCGAGCGCGTGCACGCGGAACTGCTCGGGGCGGAGCTCGCGGCCGCCGTTGGTCTCGAAGAAGTCGAAGACGGTGGCGGTGCCGGCGATCGCGAGGACGCCGGACGGGCCTGAGGATCTCGACCGCCTCGGGGATGGTGGCGGCGCCGCCGGGCGGGGTCCGCTCCCGGTTCGCCGCGCGCAGCACGGCGATCGCCAGGGCGACGTCGGACTCGACCGCTTCGACGAGGTCGCCGATGCGCGCCGTCTCCGCCGTCGCCGCCTGCATCACCCTCGCCTGTGACTCGAGCAGGACCGGGAAGCGCTCGACCGCCTCGAAGGCCGCGGCCAAGCGTGCGCCGGGCGCCGGTTTTCCCGGTTCCTCTGCGCGTGCGGCGTGCTCCTTGACCTTGCCGTTTGTCTGTGTCTTTGTTGAAGGCATGGCGACGTCGCCTAACCATCGGCACAAGAGGACGTTCGGTTTAACCTGCACATCCCCAAAATTGGGGATGAATTCCGCGGCCCGAAGGGCCACCGGGGGGATTACTCAGGAATTCTTCCCGGAATCGGGCGTGCGCAGGCGTGAAATAGCGGCCGAAATCCGCTCCACGGTGGAATCCTCGGCCGAGCACGGCGACCGACTCGAAAATCCCAGGTGAGACCGAGGTTCCGGTTATCGCCACCCGGATCGGCTGGTAAAGCCTTCCCGGTTTGACCCCGAAGCGGTCCGGCAGCGGGGCGAGCGCCGCCTCGACCGCGGCCGCGTCGAAATCGCCGCACGCCGCGGCCAGCGCTTCGCGCGCGGCCTCCAGCATCGGCGCCGAGTCCTCCTTCATCACCTTGCGCCAGGCCTTCTCGGTCGTCGACCGGCGGCTCGAAGGCGAAGCGGATCAGCGGCCAGACCTCGGCCAGCGTCTGCGCTTTGTCCTGGGCGATCGCGCAGACCTCGCGCAGGCGCCGGTCGGGCTCGCGGCCGAGGTGACGGGCAACCGCCTCCGTGTACTCGTCGAGGCCGAGCTCGCGCATGTAGCGGCCGTTGACCCAGCGCAGCTTCTTCTCGTCGAAGATCGCCGCCGCGCTGCCCACGTCCTCGACCCGGAAGCGTTCGATCAGCTCCGCGGTGGAGAGCAGGGTCGCGTCGTCGTCGGCGCCCCAGCCGAGCAGCGCCAGGTAGTTGCGGATCGCCGCCGGCAGGTAGCCGGCCTCGCGCAGCTCCTGGACCGAGGCGGCGCCGTGGCGCTTGGAGAGCTTGCGGCCGTCCGGCCCGTGCAGCAGCGGCAGGTGGGCGTAGCGCGGCGGCTCGATGGCCGAGGGCCTCGAGCACGAGCAGCTGCTTGGGCGTGTTCGAGAGGTGGTCGTCGCCGCGCACGACCTCGGTGATCCCCATCTCGGCGTCGTCGACCGCGACCGCGAAGTTGTAGAGGACGCTGCCGTCGCCGCGGGCGATGACGAAGTCGTCGTAGCTGCGATTGGGGAAGGCGACGCGGCCGCGGATCAGGTCCTCGACCACGGTCTCGCCGTCGTCCGGCACCCGCAGGCGCACCGCCGCTCCCTCGTCGGTGACGGCCTCGCCGCGATAGCCGCGATCGGCGCCGTGCTCGGCCTTCCAGGCCTCGACCTCCTTGGCGGTGGCCGTGTCGCGGTAGGCCGCTCCGGACTCCAGCAGCCGGCCAGGGCGACCTCGTGGCTCTCGCTGCGCGAGACCTGCGAGACCGGCTCGCCGTCCCAGTCGAGCTCGAGCCAGCTCAGCGCGTCGAGGATCTGGGCGACGTTCTCCTCGGTCGAGCGCTCGCGGTCGGTGTCCTCGATGCGCAGGACCAGCTCGCCGTCCGCGTGGCGCGCCGCCAGCCAGTTGTAGAGCGCCGTGCGGGCGCCGCCGATGTGCAGCGCGCCGGTCGGCGAGGGGGCGAAACGGAGGCGGGGTCGGTCGATGTCATCGGCGGCGCGCATGTTTCCACACCGACACCGCCTGACTCCCGGTCGCGGCTAGAGAAGCCTGCCGCTGGCCACAGGATGCGGGCGTGATCGTGGGCGCACACGTATCGACGGCCGGAGGGCTCGACAAGGCGATCGAGCGCGGCAGCGAGCTCGGCTGCGAATCGATCCAGATCTTCAACCAGAGCCCGCGCATGTGGCGGCCGACGAACTACGGCGAGGAGGATTTCGCCGCCTTCAAGGAGGCGATGGCGGCCTCGCCGGTCGAAGCGGTGATCATCCACGCCGTCTACCTGATCAATTGCGCGACCAAAGACAAAGAGCTGCGCAAGAAGTCCCTGAACTCGCTGGCCCATGCGCTGCGGATCGGCGACGGGATCGGCGCCGCCGGGGTCGTCCTCCACCCCGGCGCCCAGAAAGGCGAGCCGCACGGCCCCTCGATGAAACGGGCCTCGAAAGTGATCAAGGCCGCGCTCGAGGAGACCGACAGCTGCCCGCTGCTGCTCGAGCAGACCGCCGGCCACAAGGGCCTGCTCGGCCGTGACTTCGACGAGACCGCGACGCTGATCGAGGGCGCCGGCGGCGGCAAGCGCCTCGGCCTCTGCCTCGACTCCTGCCACCTCTTCGTCCAGGGCTACGACGTGACCGACCGCGCGCAGCCTCACCGCGATCGTCGATGAAGCCGACGAGAAGGTCGGGCTCGACCGGCTCGGCGCGCGTGCACGTCAACGACGCCGCCGTCCCGCTCGGCTCGAACCGCGACCGCCACGCCAACATCGGCAAGGGCGAGATGGGCAAGAAGGGCCTGCAGTGGTTCCTCTCCGAGCCCCGCTTCGAGGGCCTGCCGGCGACGCTCGAGACCCCGGGCCCGAACAAGAAAGGCTCGGACAAGAAAGAAGTACCGCGGCGAAGCGCCTTGCGCGAGGGCCTCAAAGCCCGTCGCTCGCCCGCGCGGCGTCGCGCCTGTCCGCCCTCAGGAGCAGCTCCGAACGAGCGCGACACGGTCGGGCTCGGCGCTATTTGATCTGCATGCCCGAGATCGCGCGGGAGATGACCAGGCGCTGGATCTCCGAGGTGCCCTCGAAGATCGTGTAGATCTTCGCGTCGCGGTGCATGCGCTCGACCGGGAACTCGCGGGTGTAGCCGTTGCCGCCGAGGATCTGGATCGCGCGCTCGGTCGCCCAGACCGCGACCTCGCCGGCCTTCAGCTTCGCCATCGAGCCCTCGGCGTTCTCGAAGGTCTGGCCTGAGCGGCCCATCCAGGCGCCGCGCCAGACGAGCAGGCGGGCGGCGTCGATCTCGAGCTTCATGTCGGCGAGGGCGAAGGCGATCGCCTGGTTCTCGATGATCGGCCGGCCGAACTGTTCGCGCTCTTTGGCGTAGTCGAGCGAGTACTCGTAGGCGGCGCGGGCGATCCCGATCGCCTGGGCGCCGACCGTCGGCCGGCTCGCCTCGAAGGTCTGCATCGCCGCCTGCGATTTCGACTTCTTGCCCTCGCGGACGCGGGCGAGGCGCTCGTCGAGCTTCTCTTTGCCGCCGAGCAGGCAGGCGCCGGGGACGCGGCAGTCGTCGAGGTGGACGTCGGCCGTGTGCGAGGCACGCAGGCCGTGCTTCTTCACCTTCGCGCCCTGCTCGCAGCCGGGGGTCCCGGGCGGGATGACGAAGGCGGCGTGGCCGCGCGAGCCGAGCTCGCGGTCGATCGAGGCGATCACGACGTGGATCTCGGCGATGCCGCCGTTGGTCGCCCACGCCTTCTGGCCGTTGATCACCCACTCGTCCTTGGCCTCGTCGTACTTGGCCGTGGTGCGGATCGCGGAGACGTCGGAGCCGGCGTCGGGCTCGGAGGCGCAGAAGGCGGCGACCTTGGGCTCCTCGGCGCTGCCGAAGCACTGCGGGATCCACTCGCCGAGCTGCTCGGGCGTGCCCTGGCCGAAGATCGCGGCGACCGCCAGCGAGGTGCCGAAGATGCTCATGCCGATGCCGGCGTCTCCCCAGAACAGCTCCTCGTTGACGATCGGCAGGGTCAGGCCGGTCTCGTCGGCCCAGAACTGCGCCAGCCCTTCGAAGCCGTAGAGGCCGATCTTGGCGGCCTCCTGGATCACGGGCCAGGGCGTCTCCTCGCGCTCGTCCCACTCGGAGGCCGCCGGGCGCACGAGTTCTCGGCGAAGCCGTGAACCCAATCGCGGATGTCCTTCTGGTCCTGGTTCAGCTCGAGCGTGAAGCTCGGGCCCCCTGAAGCGTCGTCGGAGCCACCGTTGCCGGCCGCCTCCGCCACGATCGCTTCTGCCTCTGCCGCTGCGTCACTGGTCGCCATGAGGCGGGCATGCTACATGCGATCGGTGTCGAACCGGCGCGCCGGAAGCGGTCAGATCGCGTCGCGCAGGTCGAAGGCGCGCAGGCCCTCGGCGCCGTCGTCGGCGCAGTCGAAGAAGCGGCGGTTGACGCAGTCGTAGGAGGCGCCCGCGCCCTCGTAGGCGCGCTCGACCGAGAACGGGCAGTGCGGCAGCGCGTCGCCGGTCATCTTGACCCCGCCGAAGCCCTGCGGCTGCAGCACCGCGTCGAGTTCGACCTTGGCGCCGTAGACGCCCTGCATGCAGCCCACGTACTGGACCCCGGTGAGCATGTCGCTGTAGCTGTAGACGTAGCGGCAGCCGATCTCGATGCAGCCGCGCGGCTCGATCATCTTGTCGCAGAAGGATCGGCACTGGCGGCACTCGCCGGTTTTCTCCTTGATCGCAGGCACTGGGAAATTCTAGGCGGCGAGGGAGTCGGGCCCAAGAACCTGGCCGAGCTCGGCCCGCAGGCCGTTGGAGTTGCGGACCCGGTATTCGTCGCCGAGCACCAACCGGGTCGGCTCGCCCTCGACCGGCGCGATCGCCACGTGGACGTCGGCCTCGCCTTTGTGGTGCTCGAAGACCGCCTTCAGCTCGTCGAACAGCCCCGGCGTGAACTTGGCCGCGTCGATCGTCAGCAGCAGCGGCATCGAGGGCGCGTTGGCGGCGGCGCTGGCCCGCGAGACCTCCTCCGCGTCGGGCTCGAAGCGCTCGGCCTCCTGCACGACGAGCTTGGTCTCTCCGCGGTCCTTGTGGTCGAGGCGGCCGCGGACGACGACGATCGCGTCGGGCTCGATTACCGCCGCGCTCTCCGACTCGTCCGCCTTGAAGACCAGCATCTCGACCTGGCCCTCGACGTCGTCGAGGGTCGCGAACATCATCTGCGAGCCGCTCTTGGTGCGGATCTTTTTCGCCGCGGCGACGATGCCGCCGACCGTGACCCAGGAGCCGTCCGGCTTGCTCGCGAGATCGGCGATCGAGCAGTCGACCCGCGCCCGCAACGCGTCGCGCACGTCGGAGAGCGGGTGCGAGGAGAGGTAGGTGCCGAGCGTCTCCTTCTCCAGCGCCAGCAGGACCGCCTGGTCGAACTCGACAGCGGAGATCGGCGGCCGGTGCTGGTGGGCGGAGGAGCTCTGCGGTCCGCCCTCCCCACCTGCCTGGTCGCCGCCGAAGTCGAAGATCGAGCCCTGGCCGAGCTGGGCGTCCTCCTGCGCCTTCTGACCCGCCGACTGGGCAGCCGGCAGCGCCTCGAGCATGCCCTGCCGCGTCGCCCCGGTCGAGTCGAGCGCCCCGCACTTGATCAGGCATTCGATCGCGCGTTTGTTCACCGCGCGGGAGTCGACCCGCTCGCAGAAGTCCCAGATCGAGGCGATCGGAGTGTCCTCGCGTGCCAGCAGGATCGCCTCGACCGCCGAGTGGCCGACGTTCTTGACCGCGTCGAGGCCGAAGCGGATCGCGTTCTCGCTGACGACGAAGCTGTGGTCGGAGGAGTTGACGTCGGGGGGCAGCACCTCGATCCCCATCTCCTCGCAGCGGTTGACGAAGAAGGGGACCTTGTCTTTGGTGCTCATCACCGAGGAGATCACCGCCGCCATGTACTCGGCCGGGTAGTTGGCCTTGAGGTAGGCGGTGCGGTAGGAGATCAGGCCGTAACAGGCGGCGTGCGACTTGTTGAACGAGTAGTCGGCCGCCGCTTCGTTCAGCTTCCAGAGGTCTTTGGCGACGCCGGGAGCAGTCTTCGATTCCTCCAGGCCCTGCATGAATTTGTCTTTCATCGTCGCCATCAGGTCGCGCTTCTTCTTGCCGATCGCCTTGCGCAGGTCGTCCGCCTCGGCCCCGGTGAAGCCGGCCATCGAGCGCGAGATCTCCATCAACTGCTCCTGGTAGATGACGCAGCCGTGGGTCTCCTCGGTGATCGCCCGCAGGCGCGGGTCCGGATAGCGGACCGTCGAGGGGTCTTTCTTGCCCTTCGCGTAGGCGGGGATGTAGGCCATCGCCCCCGGCCGGTAGAGGGCGCCGAGGGCGACGATGTCGGCGAACTCGGTCGGCTTCACCTTGCGCAGGGCGTCGCGCATTCCCTCGGACTCGAACTGGAAGACGCCGGTCGAGTCGCCGCCGGCGAGCATCGCGTAGGTCTTGCCGTCGTCGAGCGGGATCGAGTCCATCTCGATCCGCTCGCCGCGCGAGCGCTCGATGATGTCGATCGCGTCCTCGATCACATCGAGGTTGCGGAGGCCGAGGAAGTCCATCTTCAGCAGCCCGATCTCCTCGATCGGCCCCATCGAGTACTGGGTCACGATCTTGTACTGGCGCTCGCCTTTGCCCGTTCCGTTGCCGTTGCCGTTCGGCACGGCGGGCGCGGTCTTGTCCTCGGCGAGCTGCAGGGGGACGATCTCCTGCAGCGGCCGATCGGCGATCACCACCGCGGCGGCGTGGATCGAGTTGTTGCGGATGATCCCCTCGAGGCCCTGGGCGACGTCGATGATCCGTTTCGCGTCGGGCTCGGCGTCATAGGTCTGTTTCAGTTCCTGCCCCTTCTTCAGGCACTCCTTGAAGGACGGGCTGCGGCCCATGATCGGCTCCGGGATCTGCTTCGCCAGGCGGTCGCCGGTGCCGTAGTCGAAGCCGAGCACACGGGCCGCGTCACGGGTCGCGGCGCGCGGCGCCATCTTGCCGAAGGTGATGATCTGGGCGACCGATTCGCGGCCGTATTTCTCGGCGACGTAGCGGATCATCCGCTCGCGGCCGCGGACCGAGAAGTCGATGTCGATGTCCGGCATCGATTTGCGCCCCGGGTTGAGGAAGCGCTCGAAGATCAGGCCCTCGGCGAGCGGGTCGAGGTCGGTGATCCTGAGCACGTAGGAGACGATCGAGCCGGCCGCCGAGCCGCGCCCCGGGCCGACGGCGACGCCATTTTCCTTGGCATAGCGGACGAAGTCCCAGACGATCAGGAAGTAGGAGGAGAAGCCCATCTCCTCGATCACGCCGAGCTCGAACTCAAGCCGCTCGCGGGCCTCGGCCGGGACCGGGTCGCCGTAGCGCGCCCGCAGGCCCTCGTCGGCGATCCGCCGCAGCATCGCCTCCGGCACCTCGTCGTCCTCGGTCGGGTACTGGGGCAGGAGCAGCGAACCGAGCTCGATGTCCAGGGAGCAGCGCTCGGCGATCTCGAGCGAGTTCGGCACCGCCTCCGGCCACTCGGCGAAGGACTCGGCCATTTCCTCGGAGCTCTTTATGTAGAACTCGTTGGTGTCGAAGCTCATCTTCGGCGCTTCCAAGGTCGACTTGGTCTGCACGCAGAGCAGCGCCGCATGGTTGTCGAAGTCCTCACGGGTCAGGTAGTGGACGTCGGCGGTGCCGACCAGCGGCCGGCCCAGCTCGCGGGCGAAGCGGACGATGCCCTCGTTGGCCTTGTCCTGCTCTTCGATGCCGTTCTTCTGCACCTCGAAGTAGACCTGCTCGGGGCCGAAGGCCTGGATCAGGTCGTCGAGGTGGGCGCGGGCGTCGTCGGCGCGCTCTTCGACCAGGCGCCGGCAGAAGCGCGACTGCAGGCAGCCGGTGAGGACGATCACCCCCTCCGAGTGCTGGGAGAGCAGGTCCATGTCGACGTTGGCCTTGCCGCGTGAGAAGCCCTCGAGGAAGCCGGCCGAGGTGAGCTTGACCAGGTTGGCGAAGCCGGTGTCGTTTTCGGCCAGCAGGGTGAGGTGGTTGCGCTCGTAGCGGACCTGCTCCTTGATCGCGACGCGATCCTCGACGAAGTAGGCCTCGAGGCCGACGATCGGCTTGATCCCGTGCTTCTTGCAGGCCTTGTAGAGGTCGATCGCGCCGTTCATCACGCCGTGGTCGGTGAGTCCGAGCGCCGGCTGGCCGAGCTCGGCGGCGCGGGCGGCCATGGCGTCGATCTTGCAGGCGCCGTCGAGCAGCGAGTACTCGCTGTGGGCGTGGAGGTGGACTGCGGTGGGGCTACTCAAGGCGCCAGCGACTATGCCAAGCGGGGCAGATGCCACCGGGCCGCGACTGCGAACTTTCGCGCTAACTCCGGGGGTATTCGGCGCGGTTTGTGAGGTCCGGCGCGGTGGTCGCTCGGCTCAGCCGGCGCAGACCCAGGCGCCCGGCCCGGAGTCGGCCCAGATTTCCGCCGCGATCGTGTCCTGTTCGGCCTTGGGCGCGTTCTGGGGCTCGCCCTGGCCGCCGTACAGTTCCCAGGTCGAGGGCAGGATCTGGTAGGCGCCGCCGGCGCCGCTCGAGGGGTTGATCGCGCCGTAGTCGCCGCCGGACTCGCACATGACGATGTAGGAGGGGATCGTGAACGGGCCGCCGAGCCAGCGGCCGACCTCTTCTTCGGCGGCTTCGCGACTCGCCGCTTCCGCCGCTTCGATGTCGCTGACCCAGCCGCCGATCTTCGATTTCAGCGAGGCCAGCGCGGCCGAGCGCGACGCCGCGACCGAGTCCAGCCTCGCCGCCGCCGCTTCCGCCTGGTCGCGGACCGAGGCGATTTCGCCGCGGGCGGCGACCAGTCGTTCGTTGTAGGCGTCGGCCTTGGCCTTCAGCGCGCTGATCCGGTCGAGCTCGCCGCGGACCGAGTCGCGGACCTGCTCCACCCGCGACGCCAATGCCCGGTCGGAAGTCTGGATTTCGTCGAGGTAGCCGACCCGGGTCGCCAGTTCGTCGAAATCGCCGGAGCCGAGGATCAGGCTCGCTTCGTTCGGCGCGCCGCTCTCATACATCGCGACCAGACGCTCGCCGAGCGCTCCTTCGGCCCGTTTCAGCCGCCGCTTCGCGGTCACCAGGCGCGCCTTCGAGCGCTCGACTTCGCGCGCCAGCTCGGCCGCGTGCTGCTCTCCTTCGGCGAGCAGGCCGCTCAGCTCGTCCTCGCGGGCGGCGGCGCGCGAGGCTTCTTCCTTGGCGGCGGTCAGTTCGCTCTGGGCGGCCTTGAGCCGGCCGGCGATTTCGCCGGCCTCGGCCTTCGCCCCCTCGACCTTGCTCTTCAGCGAGTCGATTTCCCCCGCACTGGCAGCCGCCACGATGGACAGCAGGCCGAGCAGGCACATTGCTGTGGCTAGCTTGACTCGCACAAAGCCGCTGAGGCTACAGCCTTTGTTAGCGACTCCTAATAAGTTGCAACGAAACTTGCGGCTAGCCCTCGGGGACGTTGCGGGTGGCGAAGAAGGCGGCGATCGCGACGGCGAGGGCGAGGGCCCCGGCGCCGATCCGGATCTGGCGCCGGTAGCGGCGCCGCAGGAAGGTGATCGAGAAGCGGATCGCGGCCTTGCCGAGTCGGTCGTACACCTACTCCCCCTCGCCGCGTTCGCGGATCCGGTGGGCGAGTCGCGACTGCAGCGACCAGAGCTCGATGAAGCCGGGCGAGGCCGACTGCGAGAAGAGGCCGCCCGACTCGGCGAAGGAGGCGAGGTCGGCGTCGTAGACGGCGTTCGGCGAGGAGCGGGTGACGACGCGGGCGCTCCCTTTGTAGAGCTTGAGCCCGATCGTCCCGCTGACCTGGACGTTGGCCGCGGTCATGAAGGCGTCGAGGTCGGCGCGCAGCGGCTCCCACCAGAGGCCGGCGTAGACGAGGTAGGCCCAGTGGCGGTCGAGGTCGGCCTTGAACTGGTTCTGGTGGATCGTCGAGACCAGCTTCTCCAGCTCCTGGTGGGCGGTCAGCATGATCGCCGCGGCGGGCGCCTCGTAGATGTCGCGGACCTTGAGGCCGACGATCCGGTCCTCGATGTGGTCGACGATGCCGACGCCGTGGCGGGCGCCGACCTCGGCCGCCGCTTCGAGCAGGTCGACCAACTCCATCCGCTCGCCGTCGAAGGCGACGGGGACGCCGGCCTCGAACTCGACCGTGACCACCTGCGGCTCGTCCGGCGCCAGCTCGGGCCGGGTGACCAACTGGAAGACGTCGTCCTCGGGAGCGTGGTCGAGGTCCTCGATCCAGCGTCCCTCCGAGGAGCGCCCCCAGAGGTTGTCGTCGATCGAGTAGGGGGTGACCTCGGTGCCGCCCTTGACCGGGATGCCGTGCTCGCGCGCATAGGCGATCTCCTCCTCGCGGCCCATCTGCCAGGAGCGCACCGGGGCGATCGTCTTCAGCTCCGGTGCCAGGGTCGCGACCGTCGCCTCGATCCGAACCTGGTCGTTGCCCTTGCCGGTGCAGCCGTGGGCGATCGTGTCGCAGCCGGTCTCGCGCGCGTGCTCGACCGCGAGCTGGGCGATCAGCGGCCGGCCGAGCGCAGTGAAGAGCGGGTAGCCGCCGCCGTAAAGCGCGTTGGCCTTGATCGCCGGCACCAGGTACTCGGCGGCGAAGCGCTCGCGGGCGTCGACGACCCGGCACTCGAGCGCCCCCAGCCACTTGGCCTTGTCGGCGATCACGTCGTAATCCTCGCCGGGCTGGCCGAGGTTGACGGTGAGGCAGACGACCTCGGCCTCGTAGGAGTCCTGGATCCACTTCAGCATCACGCTGGTGTCGAGGCCGCCCGAGTAGAGCAGGAGCACGCGCCGCACCTCGGCGGGGTCGGCCTCGTAGCTCGCGGTCGGCTTCTGGTCTAGGGGGCTGGCGCTCATTTGGCGCCGAAGTCTCCCATTACTGTGCTGTGGACGTGCGCCGCATCGGACACATCCTCTCGATCGTGCTGATCACCGCCGGCATCGTCGTCATCGCCGACGCCGGGCTGACCCTCGCCTACCGCGAGCCGCTCTCCTCGATCTACGGCTCGATCCGGCAGGGCGAAGCGGCCGACCAGCTGAAGCAGTTCGAAGCCGACTTCCCGAGCCGCGCCGACACCCGGATCCTGCACCACATCCGCGACGAACGGCGCCAGATCGAAGCGCTCTCGAAGCGCTTCGAAGCCCACACCGGGACCGGCGAAGCGTTTGGCCGGATCGTCGCCCCTTCGATGGACGGCCTCAGCATGGTCGTCGTCCAGGGGACCGACGAGACCAGCCTGCAGAAGGGCCCGGGCCACTACCCCGAAACGCCCTTCCCGGGGCAGCGCGGCACGGTCGGGATCGCCGGCCACCGGACGACCTACCTGGCCCCCTTCCGCCACATCGACTCGGTCAAGAAGGGCGACACGATCTACCTCGAGATGCCGTACGCCAAATTCACCTATGAAGTGCAGAAGACCGCGATCGTCGACCCGACCGACGTCCAGATCGTGCACCCGACCGGCTACGAGCGGCTCGTGCTCAGCGCCTGTCACCCGCTCTACAGCGCCGAACACCGCTACATCGTCTTCGCCCGCCTGATCCGCCAGAAACTCGCCCGGACCATGGCCGGCTCCGCCGCGAAGCCCGGCTAGGGCGCTTCGACCCCGCCGCTGCCGCCTTCTTCGGGCGCGGGCGTGGTTTCAGTCGTGGTGGTGGTCGTCGTCGGCGTGGTCGGCGCCGTCGTCGGCTCGGACTCGGTGGTTTCGGTCGACTCCGTGGTCGCCGTCGATTCCGAGGTCTCGGTGCTCGGCAGGGTCGTCGTTTCCGAGCTGATCGAGGAGCTGTCGCTGCTGCTGCCGCTGTCGTCGCCGGCGATGACGACGATCGCGATCACCAGGCCGACGATCACGGCGATCAGGGCGGCGATCAGCAGCCGCGCGTTGCCGTGCGGGCGGTGCTCGTCGCCGTTGCCGTTGGGCTGGCCCATCAAGCGCGTCGGGTCCTCATGCATCGCCGCCCGCCTCCGGTCCGAGGATCGCGTCGAGGATCTCGCCCGAGTCCTCGATCTGGAAGCCACTTCGCAGGCGCATTTCGATCTCCTCCCGGCTGCTGCCGGAGACCGCCATCTGGGTGGCGAGCAGGCGGGCCGCGGCAGAGCCCCCGCCGTAACGCACCGCGCCGGCGGCCTGGGCGACCTCATCCGTGGAGACCGGCACGACCGGCGGCTGCGGAGGGACGGGCGGCTGCGGCGTCGCGGGCCGTTGTGGCGGCGGCGCGGGCGGCTGCGGCGGGGCGACATCCTGGCTCGAGACCCGGCGCAGCACCGGCTCCTCGGGATCTACCGGCGCGGCGCCGGCGGCGCGGCGCTCCAGCCGGTCGGCCTCCTCGCGCAGGCGTTCGGCGACGACGAGGTCGGCCCGCCCACGGGCTTCCTCCAGGTAGCGCTGGGCTTCCTTCTCGGCTTCGTCGATCACGGCCAGCGCCGCGCGCTCGGCGGCGTCGACGATCGAGGCGAGGCGCTCCGCCGCTCTTGCCGAAGGGCGGGGCGTCTCGGGCGGGAGCTTCTCGGAGCTGCTGCTCATGGCCTTTAGCTTAGACAGCGTCCAGGAGACCATCGCGCAGGACGCCGATAGCGCGCTCGATCTGATCCTCGTCGACGATCAGCGGCGGCAGCAGGCGCAGGGTGCCGGGCTCGGGGACGTTGACGATCAGGCCGCGGCGCAAGAGGTCCGCGCCGAGCCCCGCGGCGTCGATCCCGTCCTCGAGGCCGACCCCCAGCATCAGCCCGCGGCCACGGACCTCGCGCACGCCGTCCAGCTCGAGCAGGCCGGAGCTGAGCAGCGCGCCGAGCTCGCGCACCCGGCGCAGAAGGGTCGGGTCGTCGACGATCTCGAGCACCGCGAGCGCGGCCGCGGCCGCCACGGCGCCGCCGGCGAAGGTCGAGCCGTGGTCGCCGGGCTCGAGCACGTCGGCGGCCTGCGGCGCGGCGATGCAGGCGCCGATCGGGAAACCGCCGCCGAGCGCCTTGGCGCTGGTGATCAGGTCCGGGCGCACCGGCGTCTGCTCGTAGGCCCAGAGTGAGCCGGTGCGTCCCGACCCCGGTCTGGATCTCGTCGAGGATCAGCAGCGCCCCGGCCTCGTCGCAGGCCCGCCGGGCCTCGATCAGCGTCTCTTCACCCAGCGGGTAGATGCCGCTCTCGCCCTGGATCGGCTCGATCAGGACCGCGGCGGTACGCTCGCCGACGGCCTCTCGCAACGCCTCGGCATCGTCGAACGGGACCGAGCGGAACCCGGGCAGCATCGGTCCCAGCGCCTCGGTTGCCGGCAAGCGCCGGCGTCGCCGCCAGCGAGCCATAGCTGCGGCCGTGGAAATCGCGCTCGAAGCTGATGATCTCGGGCTCGGCGATGCCGCGGTCGTGGGCGTGCTTGCGGGCGATCTTGATCGCGCACTCGTTCGCCTCCGTGCCCGAGTTGGCGAAGAAGACCCGGCCGCCGAGGCTCGACCCGGAGAGCCGCTCGGCGAGCTGGACCATCGGCTCCGTGTAGAAGAGGTTGGAGACGTGCATCAGGCGCCCTGCCTGCTCGCGCACCGCCTCGACCACGGCCGGGTTGCAGTGGCCGACCGAGCAGACCGAGATGCCGGCGAGGAAGTCGAGGTACTCCTCGCCCTCCGCGTCCCAGAGCACGGCCCCCTCGCCGCGCACGAACTCGACCGGCGCCCGCGTGTACGTCTGCATCACGTACTCCCGCTCAAGGCTCTGAAGTCGCTGAAGGTCCATCGTCCGCGCTAGCGACGCAGTCGCGGGTCGAGCGGCCCAGGGTGGCCAGGGCGTCCGCGCATCTGCCGACGGCAGCGGAAGCGAAGCTGAGCAGCCGTCGGTTTGTCCAGAAGCTGAGCAGCCGTCGGTTTACTCTCGTTCACGGCGTCACCATCGTGCCGATGCCGGCGTCGGTGAAGAGCTCGAGCAGGAGGCTGTGCGGACGGCGGCCGTCGATGATGTGGGCGGACTGGGAGCCGCCGTTGATCGCCGAGAGGCAGGCGCCGAGCTTCGGCCTCATGCCGCCATCGATCTCGCTCAGCTTCTCCGTCACCTCGTCGACCGTCGCCCGGGAGATCAGCGAGCCCGGGTCGGAGGCGTCGCCGAGCCAGCCGACGACGTCGGTGAGGAAGATCGTCTTGTAGGCGCCGAGCGCGGCCGCGACCTTGCCCGCCGCCTCGTCGGCGTTGACGTTGTAGGGGTTGCCGTCGCGATCGGACGCGGCCGAGGCGATCACCGGGATGTAGTCGGCGGCGATGTGATTGAGGACGTCGACGTCGACGCGCTCGATCGTGCCGACGAAGCCGACCTGCTCGGCGTTGGCGACGGGCGCGACCTCGAAGAGCGAGCCGTCCTGGCCGGAGAGGCCGACCGCCGGCTGCCCGGCCCGGTTGAGGCGCTGGACGATGTCGGAGTTGAGCTTGCCGAGCAGGACCATGCTGGCGACCTCGACCGTCTCCGCGTCGGAGACCCGCAGGCCCTCGTGGAAGCGCACCTCGAGGCCGAGTTTCTCCATGTACTCGGTGATCTCGGGGCCGCCGCCGTGGACGATGACCGGCTTCAGGCCGACGTACTTGAGCAGGACGACGTCGGTGGCGAAGCCCTCGCGCAGGGCCGGGTCCCGCATCGCCGCGCCGCCGTACTTGATCACCACGGTGCGGCCGTGGAACTCCCTGATGTAGGGCAGCGCCTCGAGCAGCGTCTCGACGCTGGCCTCCGGTTGTCGGCTCATCTCTCCCCCGCCCTCGCTCATGTCGTGTACTCCGCGTTGATCCTCACGTACTCGTAGCCGAGATCGGAGAACCAGACCTGGGCCGCGCCGTCGCCGCGGTCGAGCCGCAACCCGATCTCCGCCTCCGGCGCCTCCGAGCCGAGCTCGGTGGCGTCGATCGAGTCGGCGCCGATCTCGTCGAGGTCCTCGCCGGCGAGCGCCATGCCGGCGGCCTGCGCGATCCGGCCCCAGTTCGGGTCGCGCCCGTAGAGCGCGGTCTTGACCAGCGGCGAGTTGGCGATCGCCCGGGCCACCCGCTCGGCCTCGGCGTCGAGGCGGCGCCCTCGACCGCGATCCGCGCGACCCGCGCAGCGCCCTCGCCGTCGGCGACGATCTCGATCGCCAGCTGCAGCAGCACCGCCTCGAGCAGGCCCTCGGGCAGCGGCGCGCCGGACGCGCCCGTCGCCTGCAGCAGGATCGTGTCGTTGGTGCTGGTCTGGCCGTCGACCGTGACCCGCTCGAAGGAGGACTCGACCGCGGCCCGCAGGGTCGCGTCGGGGTCATCGACGATGGCGTCGGTCTGCACGAAGCAGAGCATCGTGGCGAAGTCGGGCTGCATCATCCCGGCCCCCTTCGCCTGCGCGGAGAGGGTGACGCCGCCGGCCCGCACCGTGCAGCTCTTGGTCCAGCGGTCGGTGGTCATGATCGCCTCGGCGAAGGCATCGCCGCCATCGGCCGCGAGCCGGCCGGCGGCCTCGCCGATCCCGCCGAGCACGGCGTCGATCGGCAGCGGGACGCCGATCATCCCGGTCTCGGCGACGGCGACCTGCTCGGCCGCGAGCCCCAGCTCCTCGGCCGCCCGGCCGCACATCGCCCAGGCGTCGGCGAGCCCCCTCTCCCCGGTCTCCGCGTTGGCGTTGCCCGCGTTGACGACGGCGGCCCGGATCGCGCCGCGATCGACCCGCTCCCGGCAGACCCGGACCGGCGCCGCGGCCGAGGCGTTACGGGTCAGCAGGATCGCGGAGGAGACCGCCTCGGCGTCGCAGGTGATCAGGCAGACGTCGGTTTTGCCGCCGCCCTTGAGGCCGCAGTGGGCGGCGCCGGCGCGAAAGCCAGGCGCCAGCAGCGCCGGCTCGAGCTCCTCGACGCCGGCCGGCGGCTCGACCCAGCGCGAGCGGAAGAATCCGTCACCCGGAATGCTCCGCTTCGCGTCCGCTTCCGGGGGCACCCGATCCGGCGTCATCTCAGGCCCTCCGTCTCATCGAGGCCGAGCATCAGGTTGAGGTTCTGGATCGCCTGGCCGGATGCGCCCTTCCAGATGTTGTCGATCGCCGAGAAGGCGATCACGCCGCCGCGCTCCTCGACCGTGACGTAGACGTGGCAGTCGTTGGTTTCGCGCACCGAGCGCAGGTCCGGCGGGCGGTCGAGGACGTGGACGAAGGGCTCCTCGGCGTAGCGATCGCGGTAGAGGCCCTGCACCTCGTCCTTGGAGAGCGAATCGGAGACGCGGGCGAAGCAGGTCGCCAGCTCGCCCTGGTCGAGCGGCAGCAGGTGGGGAACGAAGGTGACCGGTGCCGGGCTGCCGAGCGCGGCCAGCTCCTGCTCGATCTCGGGCCGGTGCCGGTGTCCCTCGGTCTTGTAGGGGAAGGCGTTCTCGGTCATCGAGGTGAAGTGGACGGTGTCGTCGCTGCTGCGCCCGTAGCCGGAGGTGCCCTGCATGGCGGCGACGTGGACCTCGGCCAGCACGCCGCGCTCGGCCAGTGGCGCCAGCGCCAGCAGGCTGGCGGTCGGGTAGCAGCCCGGCGTGGCGACCAGCTCGGCGTCGCGCAGTTGCTCGCGGTAGAGCTCGGAGAGCCCGTAGACGGCGCCCTCGAGCAGTTCAGGCTCGCCATGCGGGCCGTACCAGCGTTCGTAGGTCGGCAGGTCGCGCAGGCGGAAGTCGGCGGAGAGGTCGACGACGAGCGCCCCTAGCCCACGCAGGGCGGCGACCGTCGGCGCCGAGGCGCCGTGCGGGTAGGCGACGATCGCCGCGTCGACCTCCTCGGCCTGGTCGAGGTCGAGCTCGCTGAGCTCGATCGGCACCCGGTAGCGCGGGTAGACCTCGTCGAGCCGCCTGCCCGCCTCGCTGCGCGAGGTGGCGGCGACCAGCTCGAGCCGCGGGTGGTGCCAGACGAGGTTCGCGGCGAGGGCGCCGGCGAAGCCGGAGGCGCCGGCGACGAGGACGCGGGCCGCCGGCTCGCCGGCGAGTGGCTGGCTGCCTGGGTCACTCACGGATCGACCCTCCCACGTCAGCCTCCAGCGCGGCCTCGATCGCCGAACGGGCAGAGGCGATCTCCTCCTCGGTGAGGGTGCGGTCGGCGGCGCGGAACTCGAGCCGCAGGGCGAGGCTCTTGCGCCCCTCGCCGAGCTGCTCGCCTTCGTAGAGGTCGAAGACCTCGGCCGAGCCGAGCAGGTCGCCGGCGGCGGCGCGGACGGCGGCCCTCACCTCAGCCGCGGCGGTCTCCTCGGCGACGACGACGGCGAGATCCTGGCGCACGGTCGGGAAGGCGCTGACCTCGGCGAAGAGCTCCTCGCCGGCCGTGGCGGCGGCGAGCAGCGGCGCCAGGTCGAGCTCGAAGGCGACGGCGGACTCGAGGTCCCAGGCCCGGCAGACGAGCGGATGCACCTCGCCGATCCAGCCGGCGACGACTCCCTCGATCTCGACCGCGGCGGCCCGCCCCGGATGGAGGAAGGGCTCGGCGGCTGCCCGCAGCTCGAGCCCGGCACCGAGCTGGCCGGCGAGACCCTCGAGCACGCCCTTGAGGGCGAAGAAGTCGGCGGGCTGACCGCCGCCCCGCCAGCTCGACGACACCAGCGGCCCCGCCGCGATAGCGCCGAGCCGATGCGGCTCATGGAACGGCGCCTCCCGCTCCCCCGCAAACCGTCCCCCCAGCGGGTCGACGGGCCGATTCCCGTCGCTATCCGTCGGGTTTCGGCCCGTCGGCGGGGTGTTGAGGTAGACGCGGCCGGACTCGAAGAGGGCGACCCGGTCGGCGTCGCGGGCGCGGTTGCGGCGGGCGACGTCGAGCAGTGAGCCGAGCAGGTTCGTGCGCATCACCGACTGCTCCTCGGAGAGCGGGTTGGAGAGGACGACGGCGCCGGCCCGGGGGTCGTCCGCGGGAATCCGCAGCCGGCCCGGCTCACCGGGGTCGGTGAAGCTCCAGCCGACGATCTCGTCGAAGCCCAGGTCCCGCAGGGCGTCCTCGGCGCGACGGCGCAGGCGCTGGTCACGGGTCAGGCCGCCGACCGTCCCGGCCGAGGCCGGCAGGGTCGAGGGCAGGTGCCGGTCGAGGCCGTGGACGCGGCCGACCTCCTCGATCAGGTCGACCTCTCGGGTGACGTCGTAGTGGCGGTCGGGAGGCACGGTCACGCGCAGGTCCTCCCCCTCTGGCTCGACCCCGAAGCCGAGCCGCTCGAGGTAGGCGATCTGATCTGCCTGATCGATCTCCATGCCGAGCAGGCCGCCGACCCGCGCCGTGCGCAGGACGATCTGCCGCGGATCCGGGATCGCGGCGGCGACGTCGATCATGCCCGGTACCGGAGTCGCGCCGCAGAGCTCGACCATCAGCTTCGAGGCGATCAACTGGGCCCGCAGGCAGAGCTCGGGGTGCAGCTGCTTCTCGAAGCGCGAGGAGGCCTCCGAGCGCAGGCCGAGCTGGCGCGAGGTGCGCAGGATGTTGGTCCCGTTCCAGTTGGCGACCTCGAGCAGGACGCTGGTCGTCTGCGCCGAGACCTCGGAGACCTGCCCGCCCATGATCCCGGCGATCCCGGTCGGCCCGTCGCGGTCGCAGACGAGGACGGTCTCGGCGTCGAGCTCGCGCTCGACCCCGTCGAGCGTCGTCATCCTCTCCCCCGGCTCGGCGGCGCGGACCGTGAGCTCGCCGCCCGGGACCTTGTCGAGGTCGAAGGCGTGCAGGGGCTGGGCGGTGAGCAGCATCACGTAGTTGGTGATGTCGACCACGTTGTTGATCGGGCGCTGGCCGGCCGCGGTCAGCCGCGCCCGCAGCCAGTCGGGCGAGGGGCCGATCGTCACGCCGGTGAAGGCGCGGGCTGTGAATCTCGGGCAGAGATCGGGTACAGCCACAGTGACCGAGGCGTGGTCGGCCACATCCCCCTCACCCATGGCCTGCTCCGCCTCGGTCCAAGGCTTGGGCCCGAGCGGTGCGGCGGTCACCGCGTGCACCTCTCGGGCCACGCCGTAGATACCGAAGCAGTCGACCCGGTTGGGCGTCACCTCCAGCTCGAGCACCGGCTCGGCCAGGGGCAGGACGTCGTGCAGCGGCGCGCCCGGCTCGGGGCCCTCCTCGAGCACCAGGATCCCGTCGTGATCCTCGCCCAGCTCGAGCTCGGCGGCGGAGAGGATCATCCCTTCGGAAGCGACGCCGCGCAGCTTCGCCTTGCGCAGCTTCTCGCCGCCGGGCATGCGCGCGCCCGGCAGGGCGACAGCGACCGTCTGGCCGGCATCGACGTTGGGCGCGCCGCAGACGATCGTCCGCTCGGCGCCGTCGCCGGTGTCGACCGAGCAGACGCTGAGGCGGTCGGCGTCGGGGTGCTTCTCACGGGTGAGGACACGGCCGACGACGAAGCCCTCGCCCGACTCCGGCCCCACCGACGTGACCCGCTCGACCTCGGTCCCGGTCATCGCCAGCAGCTCGGCCAGCTCGCCGGCGCCGAGGCCGGGGTCGCAGTGCTCGCGCAGCCAGGAGTACGGCACCTTCATGAGAATTGCCCCAGAACGCGGACGTCGTTGTCGAAGAAACGGCGCAGGTCGGGGACGCCGTGGCGCAGCATCGCGATCCGCTCGACCCCCATGCCGAAGGCAAAGCCCTGGACCCGCTCGCTGTCGTAGCCGCTCGACTCGACGAAGCCGAGCACGTTGGGGTCGACCATTCCGGCGCCGCCGACCTCGATCCAGCCGATCCCCTTGCAGAGGTTGCAGCGCCCGCCGTCCGCGAGGGTGCCGGTGCCGTCGCACTGGAAGCAGGAGACGTCGAACTCGACGCTGGGCTCGGTGAAGGGGAAGAAGTGGGGCCGCATGCGGGCCTTGCGGCCGGGGCCGAAGATCGCGCTCAACATCTCGTTCAGCGTCCCCTGCAGGTCGGCGAGGGTGATCCCCTCGGCGATCGCCAGCCCCTCGACCTGGTGGAACATCGGGCTGTGGGTGGCGTCGGAGTCGCGCCGGTAGACCTTGCCCGGGGCGATGATGAAGATCGGCGGCGGCTGCGCCTCCATCGAGCGCGGCTGCACCGGCGAGGTGTGGGTGCGGAGCAGCAGCTCCGGGTCGGACTGCACGTAGAAGGTGTCCTGGAGCATCCGCGCCGGGTGGCCGGGCGGATGGTTGAGGGCGGTGAAGTTGTAGTAGTCGTGCTCGACCTCGGGGCCCTCCATCACCCGGTAGCCGAGGCCGACCATGACGTCCTCGATCTGCCGCGTCGTCCGCGTGATCAGGTGCAGGTGGCCGACCGGGACCGGTGGCGCGCCGGGCAGGGTGACGTCGATCCGGTCGCCGCCGAGGCGCTCCTCGATCTCGCTCGCGTCGAGCTCGGCGGCGCGCTCCTCGAGCACGCGCTCGAGCTCCTTCTGGGCACGGTTGGCACCGCTCCCGACCTTGCCCCGTTCCTCTTGGGGCAGCTCGGAGATGCCGCGCAGGATCGAGGTCAACTCCGATTTGCGACCCAGGTAGCGGACCCGCAGCTGCTCGAGCTCGGCGGTCCCGGACGCCGCCGTGATCGCCGCGGTCGCCTCGTTCCTGATCTCCTCGATCCGCTCAAGCATCCGGCCTGGCCTCCGCCCGCATGCGATCGCACGCTATCGCCGCCGCCGCCGCGACGTTGAGCGACTCGGCCGCCCCGCGCAGCGGGATCGTCACCCGTGAGTCGCAGGCCTCGAGCACCTCGGCCGGCAGCCCCTCGCGCTCGGCGCCGAGGCAGACCGTCGCCGCCGGCTCGGCTGCCTCCGGGCTGTCTCCGCCGTGGGCGACGAGGGCGACCCGCGGCCGCGGTGTCCCCTCCGCACCCGGCGCGCGGGCCGGCGGCTTGGCGAAGATCGAGCCCATGCTCGCCCGCACCGCCTTCGGCGAGAAGGGGTCGGCGCAGCCAGGACCGAGGACGACGACCGCGTCGGCGAGGGCGTGGGCCGAGCGCACGATCGCGCCGACGTTGCCGGGGTCGGCCACCCCGTGCAGGTAGACGCAGGGCGCCGGCGGCGGGCTCTCCGCCCAGGCGCGCTCCCAGACCGCGATCGCCCTCGTCCCCGAGCCCAGCCCCGATGCGGCGTCGAGCAGGTCGGCCTCGACCTCCTCCCCCGCCAGGCCCGAGCCGGCGGCGACCAGCACGAAGCGCGGCTCGGCGCTCGCCGTCAGGCCGGCCGCGAGCAGGTCCTCGCCCTCGCTGACGAACAGGCCCTCGCGCTCCCGATGCTTGCGCTCGGCGAGCTTGCGAACCAGCTTGAGCTTCTCGTTTTGGGGGCTGGAGATCATCGTTGTGTCTGTTCTGGTCTTGGCTTTCTTCTCCTGGAACAAAAAAGGGCCGCCTGAAAATCAAGCGGCCCGCCTGGGAGAGAAGTGTGTGGACGCGACTAGGCGGCCGCACCCTCCCGGGCGAGCTCGACAAATCGGCGGAACGCATCGCGGTCGGTGACGGCGATGTCGGCGAGCATCTTGCGGTTGACCTCGACTTCAGCCTTGCCGAGGCCGTGGATGAATTCGGAGTAGCTCATGCCCTCGAGCCGGGCGGCGGCGTTGATCCGCGTGATCCAGAGTTTGCGGAACTCGCGCTTGCGGTTGCGGCGGTCCCGGTAGGCGTACATCCCCGAGCGCTGCACCTGCTCTTTGGCGAAACGGTATGAGGAGTGCTTGCGGCCGTAATAGCCTTTCGCTTCCTTCAGTACCTTGCGCCGCTTCTTCTTGGCGTGCACGGAACGCTTGACGCGGCTCACTTCTTACCCCCGAGCAACGTCCTGACCCGCTTTTCATCGGCCTTGGCGATCACCACAGGGCGCGCCATCTGGCGCTTGCGCTTCGGCGACTTTTTCTCGAGGATGTGGCTCGAGTAGGCGCGACGGCCACGGAGCTTGCCCTTGGCGGTCTTGCGGAAGCGCTTCTTGGCGCCCGAGTGGGTCTTCATCTTCGGCATCGGGTCCGGTATTGAAGCAGACCGCGCCCGGCTCGCGCCTGCGGCGAGGCTACGCTTGCGCCGCGATGCGCATCCTCTACGTGGTCGGGACACGACCGAACCTGGTCAAGACGGCGCCTGTGATCGGCGCCCTGCGCGCCCGCCTGCCCGAGTCCGCCCACGTCGTCGTCCACACCGGACAGCACTACGACCGGCAGATGTCGGAGATCTTCTTCGAGGAGCTCGGCATGCCCGAGCCCGAGCACATGCTCGAGGTCGGCTCGGCCAGCCACGCGGTGCAGACCGCGCGCACGATGGAGCGCCTCGAGCCGGTGCTGATCGCCGAGCGTCCCGACCTGGTCCTCGCCCCCGGAGACGTCAACTCCACCCTGGCGGCGGTTCTGACCGCGGCCAAGATGGGCATCCCGCTCGGCCACATCGAGTCCGGGCTGCGCAGCTTCGACCGGACCATGCCGGAGGAGCTCAACCGGATCGTCGCCGACGACTTCTCCGCGCTGCTCTTCCTGCACAGCGAGGAGGCGATCGACAACCTGCGCGCCGAGGGGATCGCCGACGAGCGCATGCACTTCGTCGGCAACACGATGATCGACACCCTCGTCGCGCTCGCGCCACGGATCCGCGAGGCGGGCGCCGCCGCCCGCCTCGGGGTCGAGCCCGGCGCCTACGCCCTCGTCACCCTGCACCGGCCGGCGCTGGTCGACGGGCCGCTGCTGGGCGCGACGATCGCCGCCCTCGGCGAGCTCGCGGCGACGATGCCGGTCGTCTTCCCGGTCCACCCGCGCACCCGCAAGATGATGGAGAGCGAGGGGATCCCGACCCCCGCCGGGCTCGAGCTGATCGAGCCGCTCGGCTACCTCGAGTTCCTCTCCCTGATCGCCGACGCCGGCGCCGTGCTCACCGATTCCGGCGGGATCCAGGAGGAGACCACCTTCCTCGGCATCCCCTGCTTCACCCTGCGCGACAACACCGAGCGGCCGGTGACCGTGCGGCTCGGCACCAACACCCTGCTCGGCCTCGACCCGGCGGCGATCGCCGGCATCCCCGCCGCTCTCGAGCAGCGCGGGGACGCACCGTCGGAGCCGCCGCCACTCTGGGACGGCCATGCCGCCGAGCGGCTGGCCGAGATCGTCGCCGAGCGCGCCTAGGCGGTCGCGGCGGCGTCGTCGTCAGTGTTGCCGGAGTCGCCCTCCTCGGGCTTCTCCTCACCGACCTGCGCCGCCGCTTTGCCGGGGGCCAGCAGCATGCTCATGTTGCGGCCTTCCTGCAACGGCGCGGACTCGATCACGGCGAGCCCGTCGAGGTCCTCGAAGAGCCTCTGCAGCAAATTGCGGCCGCGCTCGGGATGGGCCTGCTCGCGACCGCGGAACATGATCGTGACCTTGACCTTGTCCTGGTGCTTGAGAAAGCGCTCGACGTGGCCCTTCTTCGTTTCGTAGTCGTGCTGGGCGATCTTCGGCCGCAGCTTGATCTCGCGCACGTTGACCTGCTGCTGGTGCTTGCGGGCCTGCTTCAGCTTCTGCTCCTGCTCGTACTTGTACTTCGAGTAGTCGAGCAGGCGGGTGACCGGCGGCTTCGAGTTGGCCGCGACCTCGACCAGGTCGAGGTCGGCGTCCTGGGCTTTCTTCAGCGCCTCAGGGGTGTCGACGATGCCGAGCTGCTCGCCGTCGGCGCCGATCAGGCGCACCTGGGGAACGCGGATGCGCTCGTTGATCCGAGTGGAGTCGCGCTCCGGGAGTCGCCGGTCGAATCTGCGGGGAACCGGCACTATCGGGACGAGCCGTGTGGCTTCAAAGGGTTTTGGTGCCCGCGTAGCGACAAGTTGGCGCAGTATAGAGCGCAGTATCGGCGGGCGCGCAAGGATCAGGCGCCGTCGCTCTCGCTTCGGACCCTGGCGGCGAACTCGGCCAGGGGCATCGCGCCGAGCTCGCCCTCGGCGTGGCCGCGGACGGCGACGGTCCCGCCCTCCTGCTCCTTGTCGCCGACTACCAGCATGTAGGGATAGCGGCCGAGCTCGGCGTCGCGGATCTTCTTGCCGACCGACTCGGAGCGGTCGTCGACGGTCGCCCGCACCCCGGCCTCGCGCAGCGCGTCGAGCAGGTCCGCGGCGTGCTCGTTGTGGCGGTCGGAGACGGGCAGGACGATCGCCTGCACCGGCGCCAGCCAGACCGGGAAACGGCCGGCGTAGTGCTCGATCAGGATCCCGGCGAAGCGCTCCATCGAGCCGAGCAGGGCGCGGTGGATCATCACCGGGCGGTGGGCGGCGTCGTCGGCGCCGGTGTAGCTGAGGTCGAAGCGCTCGGGCATCTGGAAGTCGAGCTGGCAGGTGCCGCACTGCCAGGAGCGGCCGAGCGCGTCGGTGACGTGGAAGTCGATCTTGGGCCCGTAGAAGGCGCCGTCGCCGGGATTGAGCTCGTACTCGCGGCCCTGGCGCTCGAGCGCCTCGGTCAGCGCCGCCTCGGCCTTGTCCCACTGCTCCTCGCTGCCCATCGACTTCTCCGGCCGGGTCGAGAGCTCGACCTTGACGTCCTCGAAGCCGAAGCGGGCGTAGAGCTCGTCGATCGCCTCGCAGATGCTCGCCACCTCGTCGGTGATCTGCTCCTCGGTGCAGTAGACGTGGGCGTCGTCCTGGGTGAAGGCGCGCACCCGCAGCAGGCCGTGGAGGACGCCCTCGCGCTCGTTTCGCGAGACCCGGCCGAACTCGGCCAGGCGCAGCGGCAGCTCGCGATAGGAGTGCCGTTCGGAGCCGAAGACGAGACAGGCGCCGGGGCAGTTCATCGGCCGCAGGGCGAAGCGGCGGCCGTCGGCCTCCATGAAGTACATGTCGTCGCGGTAGTTGTCCCAGTGGCCGGAGCGGTGCCAGAGCTCCTCGTCGAGGACCTGTGGCGTGGCGATCTCCTGATAGCCGCGCTTGCGCAGCTGGTCCTGGACCTCG
Source organism: uncultured Solirubrobacterales bacterium (assembly GCA_963836415.1). GTDB lineage: Bacteria > Actinomycetota > Thermoleophilia > Solirubrobacterales > 70-9 > VRUE01. The sequence goes on along the minus strand of CAWIJE010000002.1, from coordinate 98,572 downwards.
GCCTCGATCAGGTGCAGCAGGGTGGTGCCGTTGGGCAGCCAGAAGGGCATCCCCGGCGCCTCCTCGCGCAACATGAAGAGGCCGAGCTGGGGCCCGAGCCGGCGGTGGTCGCGCGCTTTCGCCTGCTCGATCCGCTCGAGGTGGGCGGCGAGGTCCTTCTTCGAGAAGAAGGCGGTGCCGTAGATCCGGGTCAGCATCGGGCGGCTCTCGTCGCCACGCCAGTAGGCGCCGGCGACCGAGTTGAGCTTGAGCGCCTTGATCCGGCCGGTCGAGGGCCCGTGGGGGCCGCGGCAGAGGTCCTCGAAGGGGCCGTTGCGGTAGAGCGAGACGGTCTCGACCCCTTCTTTGGCGACGAGGTCTTCGATCAGCTCGACCTTGAAGGCCTCGTCCTGCAGCTTGAAGATCTCGATCGCCTCGGCGACCGGCACGTCGCGCCGCGAGAACTGCTCGTCGGCGGCGATGTGCTCGCGCATCTTGTCCTCGATCGGGCCAGGTCGTCCTCGGTGACCTTGACCTCGTCGGGGAAGGCGAAGTCGTAGTAGAAGCCGTTCTCGATCGACGGCCCGATCGTCACCTTGACGCCGGGGTAGAGCTCCTGGACCGCCTCGGCCATGACGTGGGCGGCGTCGTGGCGGATCAGCGCCAGGGCCTCCGGGTCGCGGTCGGTGAGGATGCCGATCTCGACGCCGTCGGGCAGCGGCGCGAAGAGGTCGCGCAACTCGCCGTCGACGCGGATCGCCAGCGCCGCCTTCGCCAGGCCGGGCCCGATCGCCGCCGCCGCGTCCGCCCCGCTCGCCCCCTCGGGCAGCTCGAGCGGCTTGCCGTCGGGCAGCCTGACCGTGATCTGGGTGCTTGCCTCCATAGGTCGGCCATGCTACCCGCGACCCCCGCGCCGCCGAGTGCTGTCTATTGGGGCCTATAGACCCGAATACACAGCACTCGACCCGAGCCCGACCTCCGTCGGATCTAGCGGGGCGGCGCCTGGCGCGCCTGGCGGACGGCGATTAGCGGGCACGGGCTCTTGCCGCGAGGGGGACGGACCGTTTCCCAGAGTGCATAGTCGCCGGTGAGCTTGCGCAGGCGCAGGCCGGAGTAGGGCGCCACCGCTTCGAAACGGGAGGCATCGGCTTCGGGCTGGTTGCCCCCGGTGATCACAAAGCGGATGCCGGGCGGGGAGCGCTCCGCGTGGGCCGGGCCGACAAAGTAGTCCGGTGCGGCCTTGATGCAGACGCGACCGCCGCGCAGCTCCCAGGCGAGGTAGGGCTCGCCCTGTTCGTCTTCGAGCAGCCGCTCCGGGGCGAGGACCAGGGTCGAGGCCGGCGCCAGGATCGGCCGCAGTCCGGTCAGCGCCGGCGAGTACGCGGTCGGGCCGACCGGCGCGTTGGCGAAGGCGAGCAGCGAGCAGACGCCCGCCGCGAGCAGGTAGAGGGCGGCGACCGGCCGGCGCAGCAGCGGCAGCACGATCACGAGGGCGACGATCGGGGCGGCGATCACCAGCGCCTTGGCCGCCGTGTACGGGGTCCCGGCGACACGGGCGAGGGCGTAGACGCCGATCACCGCGGCGAGACTGGAGAGCAGCGACGAACTCGCGTCGCCGCAGGCCGAGGAAGACGCCGTAGAGGAAGAGGATCGAGGCGAAGGCGGCGCCGAGGAAGTAGCCGAGGGCGGGAACCGCCCCGTCACCCGGCGAGAGCCGGAAGTCCCCCGAGGGCCAGATCCCGAGCGCCTCGAAGGGCGAGACCTGGCCGAAGAGGTTGCCGAGGCCGGGCCCGTTGGGGTCGAAGGTCTCGAAGTTGCGGAATTCGATCATGCGGCCGATCTCGGGGGCGACCAGGACGACGAAGACGAGCAGGGCGAGGCCGATCGCGCGCAGCGGCTTCGCGCCGGTCGCCGGGCAACGGCTGAAGAGGCGCTCGGCGAGGATCCAGATCGCCGCCGCCGCGACCAGCCAGACCAGGCCGGCGTAGCTGTAGGCATAGACCGAGCCGACCGCGACCAGGGCGGCGGGGACGAAGCGCAGCGGCGCGTCGAGCCAATCGGGGCCGCGGGCGACCTCGCGCAGGCAGAGCACGAAGGCGAGCACGAAGAGCGCTTGCATCACCTCCTTGAACGCTCCCTGCGCGTAGTAGGAGGCGACCAGGTAGGTGAGCCCGACGACGAGGGCGGCGGCGGCGCGCCACAGCGCCCCTTCCTTGGCGAAGGCCGAGAGCGCGGTCAGGCCGGCGAGGACGATCGCGGCGACCGAGAGGCCGTCGAAGCCCTGCACGAGGCCGATCCCCAGGCCCTTGTTCAGGGCGACGACGATCGAGTGCGGCCCCAGCGGGTAGCCCTGGTGCAGCAGCGGCGAGCTGAAGCCGTGGGCGAGGCGGTCGGTCGCCAGCAGGTGCTGGGACATGTCGGGGTCGAAGCTGGTGCCGAGGATGCCGAAATGGCCTTCGGCCGCGAAGGGCAGCGAGGCGGCGACCAGGGCGACGACGGCGACCGGCACCCCGGCCCGCAGCGCCTCCCTGCCGCCCTCGAGCCGCCGCCACAGGTAGGCGACCGCGGCCACCGTCAGCAGCAGCACGGCGATTGCCGCGCAGACGCCGTCGCCGGGCAGCCGCACCGTGCCCCAGCAGATCGCGCAGAGCAGCGCCAGGCCGACCGCGGGCGAGAGCCAGGACCAGCGACGCACGCCGCAGAGCCCGATCGCGGCCTGGCCGATCGCCAACGAGGAGAGGCAGAGCGCCGCGGTTGCCGCGTAGGTCCCGATCATGCAGGCGGCGAGCCTAGACTGCGGAGATGGCGTTCGTCCCCCCAGCCCGCCACCTGCTGCGCGCCAAAGACCTCGCCGACGCCCGCTACGCCGAGGAGATCGAGGTCGACGACATGGCGCGCGCCGCCGGCCTCTCCCGCGCCCACTTCAGCCGCGAGTTCAAGAAGGCCTTCGGCGAGTCGCCGCGCTCCTACCTGCTCACCCGCCGGCTCGAGCGCGCCGCCGCCCTGCTGCGCAATACCGACCGCTCGGTCGCCGAGATCTGCCTCGACGTCGGCCTGCAGGGGGTCGGCTCCTTCACCAGCAGCTTCAAGCGCCACTTCGAGCTGACCCCGACCGCCTACCGTGCGGCGCACCCGCCGGCCGCCGCGCACGCGGTCGTCCCGGCCTGCATCACCCGCGCCTACGCCCGGCCCAAACGCCGCACGTTTCGAGAAGACAAGGAGCAGGCCCCGACCTAGCATCGCCGCGACAGTCAACTTCCAAGGAGGAAACGATGATCAAGATCGCAAACGCACAGCTCTGGGTCCACGACCAGGACGAGGCCCTCGCCTTCTACACCGAGAAGGTCGGCTTCGAGGTGCAGGCCGACGTCACGATGCCGGAGATGGGCGACTTCCGCTGGCTCACGGTCGGGCCTCCCGGCCAGGACGTCTCGATCGTGCTGATGGCGATCCCGGGCGAGCCGGTGATGGACACCGAGACCGCCGAGCAGGTCAAGAGCCTGATCTCGAAGGGATTCGCCGGCACCGCCTTTCTCACCACCGACGACTGCCAGGCCAGCTACGAGGAGCTCAAGGCCCGCGGGGTCGAGTTCTCCGAGGCGCCCGAGGAGCGGCCCTACGGAATCGACTCCGGCTTTCGTGACCCGTCCGGCAACTCGATCCGCCTGACCGAGGTGAAGCTGCCCGCGGGAGTCTGAGGCCTGCACAGGGGTGGACGGGCGCACGTCGTGTGCGCGCCCCGTCCACCCCGTGCCGCAGGACGTCGCGGCCGCCCGCCTAGGCCTCGACCAGCATCACGATCGTCTCCTTGACGACGCCGTCGCGCTCCTCGGCCTGCTCGGCCTCCGGGGTCTGCAGCGCGTCGGTGAGCGCATCCATGTCGGCGACGTCCATCAGCAGACCGACCCGGGTCGGGTTGGTCGGGTCGACGAACTCCCTGATGTTCGTCACCCCGAGCGGGCCGAAGAAGTCCTCGCGGGTGGATGCGGCGAGCCAGTGGTCCTTGTCCTTGACGTCGTGATGGACGATCACAGTCGGCATGCGGGCTCCTTGGTTGGTTGGCGTCGCCAACCTACCTCCGAATCCGCGGCAGGCAAGGAGATACGGGGAATGGGCGTAACAGGGCTCGAACCTGTGACCTCCAGCTTGTCGAGCTGGCGCTCTCCCAACTGAGCTATACGCCCGGGGGCGCCTGAATCTAGCAGCGCGGTAGCGGGCGGCGATTCCTAAAGGATCTCCCTGCAAAGGCCGATTGCATACGGCGAAACATTTTGGGCTGAGGAGTGTTCCTTAGTCAAACAGGACCGACGAGCCAGGGGACAGACGATTCACTTGGTGGTACGTCCTTCGGAAACAAAGGGCCCCTCACGGGGCCCTTTTCCGTTCCCGGGGCCGTACGGCCCTAGTCGTCGTCGGCGGGAATCAGCAGCACCGACGCCCCGGCGCTGCTCACCACCCGCTCGCTGACGCTGCCCAGCGCCTTGATCCCGCGCAGGCCGCGCCGCCCGGCGACGATCAGCGAGGCGCCGACGTCCGCCGCCGAGTCGACGATCGCCTTCTTCGCGTTGCCCTGCTCGACCGTCAGCTCCGGCTCCGACCCGGTCGCCTCCGCCATCTCCGCGACCTGGTCGGCGACCACGGCGGAGGCCTCGTCGGGGTGCTTGCCGTCGTCGACGTGGAGGACTGCCAGCTCCGCCTCGAAGCTCGCGGCGAGACGCGCCGCCGTCCGCGCCGGGGCCCAGGAGCCGGGGCTGCCGTCGCTGGCGAAGAGGATCTTGTGCGGGAAGCGGGCGGCGCCGGCGGTCTCGCGGGCGATCAGCAGCGGGCCCTCGGTCCCGTGCGCGGCCTCGCTCGCGGTGCTGCCGAAGAGGATCCCCCGCGTGCGCGATTTGCCGTGGGTGCCGAGCACGAGCAGGTCGTGCTCCGGCTCTCGGGCAGCAGGACGTCGATCGCGTAGCGCGCTTCGCGCAGCTCGTAGGAGGCCGAGACGCCCGCCTCGCCGGCCAGCGTCGCCGCCTCCTCGAGACTCTCCTCGAGCGCGTCCTTGTGAAAGTCGGGGCCGAGTTCGAAGCTGGTGTAGACCGCCGTGAACTTGAGCGTGCCGCCCTCCTGGGCGAGGGCGATCGCCTGCCGCGCGGCCTCGGTGCTGGACGCGTTCCCTTCGACTCCACAAAGGATGCTCTCGAACGACACGGCTTCTCCCCTCTTCCGGATCCAGCCTAGCTCAGATCAGGGGTGCCAACGAGCCTATGAACGCTCCATTTCTTCGAGGCGGCGGGAGAGAAAGCGGCGGTCGGCCTCGGCGTGGGCGAGCTCGAGCGCCCGCTCGTAGGCCGAGCGCGCCTCCTCGCGGCGGCCGAGCCGGCGCAGCAGGTCGGCCCGGGTCGAGTGCAGGTAGAGGTAGTCCTCGAGGTCGAGGCCCTCGGTCGCGGCCAGGCCGGCGCCCGGGCCCTCGGCTTCGGCGATCGCCACCGCCCGGTTGAGCTCGACCACGGCGGAGCCGGTCTGGCGCGCGAGCTGGGCGTAGAGCTCGGCGATCGCCCCCCAGTCGCGCGTCTGGTCGACGTGGAGGGCGGCGATCCTCGCCTGCAGCAGGTACGGCCCGGAGCCGTGCAGGGCGAGGCCCCGCCGCAGGGCGAGGCGGCCGGCGAGGATCTCTTCCTCGTTCCAGAGGCCGCGGTCCTGGTCGGCGAGCAGGACGAGCTCGCCGTCCTCGAAGCGCGCCTCGCTGCGGGCGTCGTTGAGCAGCATCAGCGCCAGCAGGGCGTGCGCCTCGGGCTCGTCGGGCATCAGCTCGGCGAGCGCCGCGCCGAGCCGGATCGCGTCGTCGGCGAGCTCGGCGCGACCGCCGTAGCCCTCGTTGAAGATCAGATAGAGGACGGCGAGGACGGCCGCGAGGCGGTCGGGCAGTAGGTGGTCGGGCGGCACCCGGAAGGGAATGCCGGCGGCCTTGATCTTCTTCTTCGCCCGGACGATCCGCTGCGCCATCGTCGCTTTCGGGACGACGAAGGCGCGGGCGATCTCCTCTGTCTCGAGGCCTCCCAGCGTGCGCAGGGTGAGCGCCACCTGCGCCTCGGTCGCGAGCGCCGGGTGGCAGCAGGTGAAGATCAGCTCCAGGCGCTCGTCGGGAAAGTCGGTCTGCTCGAGCTCCATCTCGATCGGCTCCGGCGGGTCCAATTGCTTCGTCTTCTCGAGCCGTGTGCGCTCGCGGCGGATGCGGTCGATCGCGCGGTTGCGGCCGGTCGTCACCAACCAGGCGGTCGGGTTCTCCGGGACACCGTCGCGCGGCCAGCGCTCGGCGGCGGTGGCGAAAGCCTCCTGGGCGGCCTCCTCGGCGAGGTCGAAATCACCGAGGAGGCCGATCAGCGAGGCGAGCACCCGCCCCCACTGCTCTCGGAAGAGGCGCTCGATCAGTTGCCCTCCGCCGGACGGATCTCGATCCAGCCGCCCATCGAGGCCGCCGGGACCTTCGCCGCCAGCTCGATCGCGGCGTCGAGGTCGTCGGCCTCGAGGACGAACCAGCCGCCCAGTGCCTCCTTGGTCTCGACGAAGGGCCCGTCGGTGGTCAGGGTCCTGCCGTCCTCGACCCGCACGGTGGTCGCGGTCTCGGGATCGCTCATCTGGGTGCCCGGGGTGACGCCGGGGGTTTCGTTGATCTCCCGGTAGGCGCTGTAGACCGCCTTCTGCTGCTCCTCGGATAGATCGCCCCAATCATCGCTGCGCGGGGTCGGGGTCGTGCCTTGGTGGATCAGCAACACGTACTTCATGTTTCCTCCTTTGCGAGGTTCGTTTGAGCTTGGACGAACGGCGAGGCCCGGAATCGACAGCCGCCGCATCTTTTCGCCCATGCCGTGCCCAGGCGTCGCCGCATGTACAGATCGTCGCGGGATGAATGGTTCAGTCATCCCAAATGGTCAAACCGTTTCAAGCGAGGGACCGGGTTTGCCGATGAAGCGGCGTCCTCGTCTCCACGAACCCGAAAGAGCTGAGCCTGACCATGCCTCGCATCCGCCGAACCATCATCCTCCTCTCCCTCATCGTCACCGCGCTCTTCGCGGCTCCGGCCTTTGCCTCCGCCGCCGCGGTGATCGAAGCCGACCAGGCGCAGGTCGAATTCCCGCCGACCGAAACCCGCGGCCAGACCGCGACCGCGACGATCAAGATCGCCAACGTCGGCGATGAACCGGCAGTCGGGCTGACCCCGGTCGTCGGGCTCGGCGCCTTCAGCATCAACCTCGAAGCCTCGGATTGCGATGAGCACATCGAACTCCAACCGCTCGAATCCTGCGGCTACAACGTCGTCTTCACGCCGAATGAAGTGCGCTCCTACGAAGGGACCCTCACCCTCGGCTACGCCGACCCGACCCTTCCGCAGATCGTCGAAGTTCCGCTCGCGGGCTCCGGCGTCACCGGCGAACTGAACATCGGCGGGCCCAACTTCAACACCCAGCCCGCCTACTTCGGCGGCCAGCAGAGCGGCGTCAACCTGTACAACCCCTCGCCCTACACGGCGGTGGTGGGCAATGTCTCGATCAGCGGCCCGAACGCCGGGAACTTCTACTTCAACGGCAACTGCCAGGGCCAGTTCATCAACCCCGGCAACAGCTGCAACTTCAACCTCGGCTTCAACCCGGGCGAACCGGGCGACTACGAAGCCGCGCTCGAAATCGAAAACGTCGGCATCGCAAATCCGATCGTGATCCCGATCGAAATCACCGTCCTCAAAGGGCCTGAAGTGGAAATCACGCCGGCTGAAACCGACTTCGGCCCGATCGAGGTCGGCTCGGCGGCGACCCCGAAAATCGTGAAGCTGAAAAACATCGGCGACTTCACGCTCCAGGTCCAGCAGCTGCTGGTGATCTCCGGCTCACCGCAGAACTTCCCGCTGACCGAAGACGGCTGCACGCAGACCCTGGTCGAACCGGGCGAAGAATGCGAAGTCACGATCGGCTTCACCCCGAACCGCGCCGGCGAACGTGGCGCCTCGGTCTTCGTGATCAGCAACACGCCCGGCCCGGTGACGACCGCCGCCGTGACCGGCGAAGGAGTGCTGGCGCCGGACGGAACCGTCAGCCTCACCCCCCAGGCCACGGCCGGGGTGCCGATCTACTGCCTCGGGCACGGTTTCAGCGCAACCGACGAACTGACCTACCAGTGGCTCAAGGGCGGCACGCCGATCGCCGGCGCAACCGACTCGATCTACATCCCGACCGCGGCCGACGTCGGCTCGACGGTCGCCTGTGAACTGAGCGCCGAAAACGCGGTCGGCTCGCAGACGATCACCTCGGCCGTCTCGGCGACGATCGTCGCCGCCGAAGCCGGCCCGCAGGGGCCCGCCGGCCCGCAGGGCCCCCCCGGACAGGATGGTCAGCAAGGTCCCGCCGGGCCGACCGGCCCCACGGGCTCGCAGGGCCCCGCCGGGCCGAGCGGACCGCAGGGCGCGACCGGGGACCCCGGCGCCACCGGCGCCACCGGTGCCACCGGTGCCATTGGCGCGACGGGCGCCAAGGGGGCGACCGGGTCACAGGGCGCGACCGGCGCCGCAGGCCCGGCCGGCCCCAAGGGCGACCGCGGCCCCAAGGGCGACCGCGGCCCCAAGGGTGACTCCGGCTCAAATGGCGGCAAGAAGAAGCACAAGAAGCACAAGAAGGGCTCCCACCACGGCAGCAAGAAGAAGCACCGCGGCACGAACTGACGCGGTGATCGGCGGGTCGCTTCCGCGGCCCGCCGAACTCGCCTCGGCGGCGGCATCTAGGACCGCCCGAATAACCTAGGCGGCGTGCTGATCAGCCGGATGTTCCTCCTGCGCCTCGGCCTCGCCGCCGTGGCGCTGGCGATCCTGAGCACGATGTTCGCCCACCTCGAAGAAGACGGCTCGATGCATTTGTACCTCGCCAACGTCTTCTCCCTCGCCTTCCTGATCTGCGCGATCGCCTTCGTCGTCCTCTGCATCACCCACCTCGGGGAACGCCGCTCCAAGCCCTAGGTTTGGCCGCCCGACCCCACGAACTGGAGATGCGCACAGATGGTCCGATCGAAGTTGACCTACGCGAACGTGATCGCCACGCTCGCCCTCTTCCTGGCCCTCGGCGGCGGCGCCGCCTGGGCGGCCGGCCAGCTCGGCAAGAACGCCGTCAAGTCGAGGAACATCGCCCCTCACGCGGTCAAGAACAAGAACCTGGCCAGGAACGCGGTCAAGGCAAGCAACATCGCCAAGAACGCGATCACGGCGACCAAGGTCAAAGCCGGGTCGCTGACCGCGGCCCAGCTGGCGCCGGGCACCGTCAGCGGCCATCAGGTCGCTGAATTCTCCTCGGCCGCGGTTCCCGGGCTCGGCGCCACCGAAAGCCCTTCGGCGGGCACCCCGGTGCCGCTCGCCGGGACCACGGCGTTCACCCCGGCCGCCGGCAAGTCGTACGAGATCCTCACCGAAATGAAAGGGAACCCGGTCGACGCCGACGGCGACGGGGTCCAGTTCTGTTACAGCGAAGTGATCGTGCTCGCCAACGGCCAGGCCGTGACCTGGGCGTACATCTCCGCCGACACGTCAAGCCGCTGGGACGTCTACAAGGTCCAGTCGACCGGCAGCAACAGCGCCGCCCTGGGCCTGCTCGAAAGCGGGAAACCGGTGACCTTCAGCGCGGTCGCGGTCACCAACGGTGGCTGCAATCCGATCGCCGCCTCCTTCAAGGCGACGGTGATCGAACTCGGCTGAGCCAGGGCCGTAGCCTGGGACGATGCTCGGCGACGCACTGCTCGGCGCGGCCTTTGCCTTCGTCATCGCGACCCTGACCGCACCGGTCGGGATCTCGGGCGCCGTCTTCCTCGTCCCGGTCCAGGTCAGCATCCTCGGCACGGCCAACCCGGCGGTCACGCCGACCAACCTGCTCTACAACCTGATCGCGATCCCGGGGGCGCTGGTCCGTTACCGGCGGGTCGGCGACCTGCTCGGGCCGCTGACCCGCTTCCTGGTCGCCGGCACGCTGCCCGGCGTCGTCGTCGGCGCCGTGGTCCGGGTCGAGTGGCTCTCGGGGCCGGACGCGTTCCTGCTCGTCGTCGCCGCCGTCCTCGTCCCGATCGGCCTCTGGCTGCTGCTGGCGAAACCGCGCCGCCGCCGCACCGCCAGCCCGCGGCTCTCCCGCCCGCTGCTGCTCTTCGCCTTCGCCGTCGGCGTCATCGGCGGCGTCTACGGGATCGGCGGCGGCTCGATCCTGGCGCCCGTCCTGCTCGGGATCGGCTTCGTCGGGGTCGAGGTCGCGCCGGCGGCGCTTGTCGCCACCTTCATCACTTCGATCGCCGGCGTCCTCACCTTCGCCTTGCTCAGCCTCGACGGGCACGGGGACATCGCGCCGGACTGGGCTGTCGGAATCGCGCTCGGGATCGGCGGCCTGTTCGGCTCCTACCTCGGCGCGATGCTGCAGCCCCGGCTGCCGGAAGTCGCCCTGCGGCGCCTGGCCGGCGTGCTCGCCGTGGCCGTCGGCCTCCGCTACGTCGCGATGGCCCTTGTGTAAGCCCTTGACTCGGATGCGAACATACGTTCGATGGGGAATTCAGGCAGCCGCCATGGCGAATTCAGGACCGCTCTGCGGACGGGCAGCTACGGGCTGGCGCTCAACATCGCCCGTGATCTCCCCCACGTCTCGCTCGCCGATGCCCTGCGCCTGACCCTGCTCGCCGCGCGCAAGAGCCCCGAGCAGTTCGACGGCATGGCCCGGCGCTGGCTCGCCCGGCTGCTGGTCGAGCGACAGCCTTCGCTGGACGAGCTGGCCTGGGCCTCGGCGCTGCTCAGCAACGCCCCGGCCGGCGAAGGCAGCGACGATCGCCTGATCGAGATCCTCGGCGGCCTCTTCTAGGCGCGGTGGGTGCGCTCCGGCCGGCCGAATTGCTTCGCCTCCGGCCCATTTAGGCCGTTCCGATTGATCCCTGCCGGCAGATCCACCGTATCCGTCACCACAGGCGCGGCTGTTCTCCCAAGCCAGGTCGTGTCTGACTCGAGAGGCCCGCCCCCAAGTGCGGGCCTCTCGTCTGTTCCCGACTCAGGCGCGCTCGGCCGGCTGGGCTTTGGGATCGGCGCCGATCTCGGTCGTGATCAGGATCGCGCCCTCACCGGTGACGTAGGCCTCCTCGCCGTGCTGGGTCACGTCCATGCCGATCGCCTCGTGGTGTTCGCTCGTCCGCAGCGGCGTCGCCAGCCCGATCAGCTTGAGCAGGACGAAGGTGGCGACGAAGGCGTAGACCGGCGCCGCGAGTGCCGCCAGGGCCTGGTCGCCGAGCTGCGCCAGGTTGCCGTAGAGGAGCCCGTCGGCGCTGCCGTTCCAGGTCGCCTGGGCGACGAAGCCGATGAAGAGGATGCCGAAGAGGCCGGCGGTCCCGTGGGCGGCGAGGACGTCCAGGGTCTCATCGACCCGGGTCCGCGTACGGAGGACGATGATCGCGTAGCTCGGCAGCGCCGCCAGGGCGCCGAGCAGCATCGCCCAGCCGGGGCTGATGTAGCCGCCCGCCGGGGTGATCGCGACGCAGCCGACGACGATCGCCGTGGCGGCGCCGATCGCCGTCACCTTCCTGCCCCGCATCAGGTCGAGGCCGAACCAGACGACGAGCGTGCAGGCGGGACAGAGCAGGGTGTTGGTGAAGGCGAGCACGCTCGGGTCCCCGGTCGAGAAGCCGCTGCCGCCGTTGAAGCCGAACCAGCCGAACCAGAGCAGGCCGGCGCCGAGCAGGACGTAGACCGCGTTGTGGGGCAACAGCGCCTGGCGCCCGTAGTCCTTGCGGGCGCCGATCACCAGGGCGGCGGCGAGGGCCGAGAAGCCGGAGCCCATCTCGACCGGGACGCCGCCGGCGAAGTCGAGCGTGCCGCCGGCCTGCAACCAGCCGCCGCCGAAGGCCCAGTGGGCGAGGACCGCGTAGACCAGGACCGACCAGAGGGCGGCGAAGACGAGGAAGGGCCCGAAGCGCATCCGCTCGACCACGGCGCCGGAGACCAGGGCCACGGTGATGATGCAGAAGGTCGCCTGGAAGGCGAAGAAGACGAGCTCGGGGATCGCCGTCCCTTCGCGCGGGGCGAAATCGACCCCGCTGAGGAAGGCGTTGCCGAGACCGCCGACGATGCTGCCGCTGCCGTCGAAGGCGAGCGAGTAGCCGACCGCCGCCCAGGTGACGGTCGCGACGGCGATCGCGCCGATGCACATCATGAAGGTGTTGAGGGTGTTCTTCGACCGCACCAGGCCGGCGTAGAAGAGGCCGAGCGCCGGGGTCATCATCAGCACCAGCGCGGTCGCGACCAGCATCCAGGCGGTGTCCCCGGCGCTGATCCCCGCCACCGCCCAGACCGGCGCGAGGCTCATTTGTCCACCGGGGTGACGGCCCCGGTGTCCGTGTCCCCGGTCCGGATCCGCACCGCCCGATCGAGGTCGACGACGAAGATCTTGCCGTCCCCCACCTCACCGGTCCGGGCGCCGCTGCAGAGCGCCTCGACCGTCGGGTCGACGAACTCGTCGGAGACGGCGATCTCGAAGCGGACCTTCTCCGAGAGGCCCATCTGCACGGTCGTGCCGCGATAGGTCTCGACCCGCTCGAGCTCGCCGCCGTGGCCCTGCACCCTGCTCATCGAGACCCCACGCACGTCTGCGCGATAGAGAGCCTCGAGCACTTCGTTGGCCTTCTCAGGCCGCACGATGCCGATCACGAGCTTCACGATCCACCCCTCCCGGTTGCCGGATAGCGCGATGAGCCTAACCGACGCCAAACCGGCTCACCGCGCCGCCCGCGGTGTCACGATGAGACCGGTCCCATGTCCGAGCACCCTCTGATCACGCTGGAGCGCTGGGAGCGAAACGGCGCCCTCTGGCGGACCAGGTCGATCGAGGGCGGCCTGGCCACGGTCGAGCTCTGCACCTGCCACGGCGAGGCGGTCGACGAGCTGCGCTCCCGGGAGCCGGAGCTGCTGCGCTACCTGGCCGACCGCCCCACCTCCGAGAGCCCGCCTAGAGGCTGATCCGCAGCCCCGGCGGGTCGTACCTGCTCGCCAGGCGGGCCAGGGTTAGGGCGCCGAGCATCAGGCCGAAGTCGCGCAGGGCGATGTCGTAGAAGCCCGAGTAGGTGAGCAGGTCGAGGATGATCCCGGCGAGCCAGGCGGCGACGACGTAGGCGCCGTAGCGGGGCTTCAGCGCGACGAATACGCCGGCGAGGATCTCGACCACGCCGACCAGGTGCATCGCGGTCGAGGCGCTGCCGGGGACGACGTCGTTGATCCACGGCGCCAGGTAGCCCTCCCAGTCGACCATCAGGTTGAAGAACTTGTCGAGCCCGAAGAGGATCGGGGCGACGGTGAAGGCGATCCTCAGAAGCAGGAACGCCTGGTAGGCGGGGTCGCTCCTGAGCTTGTCGGTGAAACCGGGCGCGAGAACCAGCTTCGGCTCACGATCGAGTGCTGCGGTTGCTGTGGACATGCGGCCTCCAGTCGAGGTGGGTGTGTGGTCCCTCTGCGTCCCCGCCGCGCCCGGTCTTACCCCGGGTAAGGATCGGCCTCGACCCGTCGCTAACAATGCATGGCACCAGCGACGATGACGGCGCCCACCGACACACCGACCGACCGAGACGGCGGACTCGACCCAGAGTCGCGCGACTGGTTGGCGCGGTTGAACGGCGAGGGCGCGGCCCGCGAGGAGGCTGTCGGGGAGCTCCATGCCCTGCTGCTCGGCGCGGCGCGCTTCGAGGTGGGCCGCCGTCGCGCCGCCCTCTCGCACCTGCGCGGCAACGACTTCGACGACCTCGCCCAGCAGAGCGCCGACGACGCCCTGGTCGCCGTGCTCGCCAAGCTCGGCCGGTACCGCGGCGAAAGCCGCTTCACCACCTGGGCCTACAAGTTCGCCTTGCTCGAGGCCGCCGTCAAGCTGCGCCGCCGCGCCTGGCAGGGACGCGAGATCCCGCTCGAGGAGGAGGCCTGGGCCGGCTTCTCGGACCGCGGCGCCTCGGCCCAGCAGAGCGCCGAGGACTCCGAGCTGCTGCTCATCCTGCGCGAGGAGATCGCGGCGAGGCTGAGCCCGCGCCAGCGGGAGATCCTGGTCGCTGTGGTGCTCAACGACGTCCCGATCGACGTCCTCGCCGAGCGCCTCGAGACCACCCGCGGCGCCCTCTACAAGGGCCTGCACGACGCGCGGGGCAAGCTGCGCGCCGCGCTCGCCGAACGCGGACTGACGCCGACCGGCGACCGAGAGGAGGAACGATGAACCGATACCTGTCGGGCCTGCTCGGGCCGGCGGCCCCGGAGCTCACCTGCGAGGAGTGCTTCGCCGAGCTCGACCGCTACGCCGAGCTGGCCCTCGCCGCCGAGGACGCCGACCGCTGCGTGCCGGGCATGCGCGCCCACCTCGAGGGCTGCCCCGCCTGCGCCGAGGACTTCCGCAGCCTGCGCGACTTGATTTCGGAGGGCGATCGCGGCGAGGATGGGAGCTGAGATGCCCTCCCGGGTGATCACCCCGATAGCGGCCTGGAAGCTGCCCCTGATCGTCGCGGCGATCGCGGTCTCGATCGTCGCCGGCTTCTATCTCGGCGGCCCGGGGCTGGGCATGGCGATCGGCGCCCTCGCCGCCTCGACGATCATCGTGCTGGCGATTCGCAAGCCGCCGCTCTACCCGATCGAGCCGCCGCTGCCGAGCGAGTTCCGCCGCCACGTGCTGATCCTGATCGCGGCGCCGCTCGAGGACACGACGGCGGTCGAGTCGCTGCTCGACGACCTGGCGCCGGCTCCGGGCGCGCTCGCGCCCACCCTGCTGCTCGCCGCGCCGGCCCGCCACAGCCGTCTGGCCCGCTGGACCTCCGACCTCGAGCAGGGCCGCGAAAGCGCCCGTCAGTCGCTGATGCTGAGCGTCGCCTCGCTGGCCAAGGCGGGGGTCGAGGCGAGCGCCCACCTCAGCGACGAGGGGATCGTGCAGAGCGCCGAAGACGAGCTGCGAACCTTCCCGGCGACCGAGGTCCTGCTCTTCCCCGGCCCCGAGCGGGCCGCGAGGGCCGATCTCGAGGAGCTCGAGGCGCGCCTCACCGTCCCGCTACGGACCCTGGGTAAGAAACGCCCGGCCGGCGACGCAAACCCCGTCGATGACAACTCTCAGAGAGGCCACTCCGTCCGTCAAGCGGTCCGATCGGCAGTGTGACCGGTCGATCGACCAGGAGGCTGCCCGGCGCGCCGCCGCCGAGCTGCTGGTCGCGCTCGGGGCCGACCTCGACAGCGAGGGACTGCGCGATACCCCACGCCGCATGGTCGATGCCTATACCGAGCTGCTGACCCCGCAGCCGTTCCGGGCGACGACGTTCGCCAACGAGGAGGGCTACGACGAGCTCGTCCTGGTCAAGAGCATCCCCTTCCACTCGCTCTGCATGCACCACATGCTCCCCTTCCACGGGCTCGCCCACATCGGCTACCTGCCCGGCGGCCGGATCGTCGGCCTCTCGAAGCTGGCCCGCGTGGTCGAGATGTTCGCCCGCGACCTCCAGGTCCAGGAGCGACTGACCACGCAGATCGCGGACTGGCTCCAGGAGCAGCTCGAGCCGAAGGGCGTCGGCGTCGTGCTCGAGGCCGAGCATCTCTGCATGTCGATGCGCGGCGTGCAGAAGTTCGGCGCGACGACGATCACCTCGGCCCTGCACGGCCAGGTCCGCGACGACCCGCGCACCCGCCAGGAGCTGCTGGCGCTGACGATCGGCGGCGAGCGCTGAGCAAGGGGGCGCGAAGCGCGAGCACCTGAGCGCGGATCGGCGTTGCTATTTTTCCCACCCAGGCTGTGTTTAAGCGGCCGATCTGACACCGATCCAAGGGAGAACGCCAGCGGCATGGATGCATCAACCGCCATCGAAGGGGGAGCCACCGCGGTCCTCGAGGGGCTCGACGTCGATCACGGCAAGCGCCAGCAGGGCAAGGGCGCGCCCGGCTCGCGGGAGAACCCGGAGGTCTTCGAGAACGTCCCGGGCCACGTGATCCCGATCCTCGCCGACGAGTTCGACGACTTCAGCTCCGAGGCGGACGGCTTCCTCGGCGGCCGCAGCGGCGAGGACACCTTCATCCCCTTCCGGCTCAAACAGGGCGTCTACGGCCAGCGCCAGGCCGACGTCCAGATGATCCGGGTCAAGCTGCCCTTCGGCGGCGTCTCCCCCGACCAGCTCGACGCCTTCGCCGACGTGATCGAGCGCTGGGTGCCGCTGCGCAAAGGCCACATCACCACCCGCCAGAACATCCAGCTGCACCATGTCCCCCTGGCCGACGCGGCATAGCTGATCCGCGAGCTCGGCGCGGCCGGGCTCTCCTCGCGCGAGGGCTGCGGCAACACGGTCCGCAACGTCACCGCCGACCCCTACGCCGGGGTCGCCGCCGACGAGGTCTTCGACCCCACCCCCTACGCCGGCGCCTACGTCCGCTACTTCGTCCGCCACCCGGTCACCCAGGCGATGCCGCGCAAGTGGAAGACCGCCTTCTCCTCCTCCCCGGCGGACCGCGCGATCGTGCCGATCCACGACATCGGCTTCCTGCCGGTGATCCGCGATGGCGAGCGCGGCTTCGAGGTCTGGGTCGGCGGCGGCACCGCGATCATGCCCCGCCTCGCCCACCAGATCTACGACTTCGTCGCGGTCGACGACGGCTCCTACCTGAAGGTGACCGAGGCGATCGTCCGCATCTTCGACCGCCAGGACTGGCTGCGCAAGAACCGCGCCCGCGCCCGGATCAAGGTCCTGCTCGACAAAATCGGCCCCGACGCCTTCCGCGCGCTGGTCGACGAGGAGCTCGAGGGCGAGTGGGTCGCCGAGCGCGACTTCGCCGCCGAGCTCGAGCGGCTGCGCTTCGACGTCGACGAGGAGGCGGGCGCCCCCGCCCCCGGCGCCGACCACGGCTCGCCCAACGGCGACCGCTCGCAATTCGACCTATTCGCCGAGCGCAACGTGGCGCGGCAGCGCCAGCCCGGCTTCCTCGCGGTGGCGGTCAAGGTGACCCGCGGCGACCTCACCCCGGATCAGTTCCGCGGCCTGGCGTCGATCATGCGCGAGTACTGCGGCGGCTACGCGCGCAGCACGGTCGAGCAGAACATGGTCCTGCGCTGGGTCCGCGACGAGGCGCTCTACGACGTCTGGCGCCGGCTCGACGAGCTCGGCCTGGCCGGCTCCGGCGCGCTCGAAATCGACGACGTGATCAGCTGCCCCGGCACCGACAGCTGCAAAATGGGGATCACCGCCTCGATGGGCCTGAACGAGGCGATCTCCGGGCGCCTCGACTCGATGGCGATCGAGGATCCACTGACCAGGGCCGTCCAGGTCAAGATCAGCGGCTGCCCCAACGGCTGCGGCCAGCACCACATCGGCACGATCGGCTTCTACGGCGCCTCGCTCAAGGTCGGCGAGCGCCAGATGCCCGCCTACATCCCCCACATCGGCGGCCGCGCCGCCGACGGCGAGGTCGCCTTCGGCAAGCGGCTCAAATCGCGGCTGCCGGCCAAGCGCGTGCCCGACGCGGTCGAGCGCTGGCTGCGGATGTACGAGGCCGAGCGCGAGCGAGGGCGAGGACTTCGAGCGCTACGCCGAGCGGGTCGGCAACGAGCGCTTCGAAGCCGAGGTCAAGGAGCTGACCCTGCCGGCCGAGTTCAGCCTCGAGACGATGGAGGAGTTCATCGACTGGAACCGCTCCAGCCCGTACAAGGTCGAGCGCGGCGAGGGCGAGTGCGCGATCTAGCGCCTTGCCGCGGCTAGGCCGCCAGCGCCGAGCCCAGGCCGACCAGCGCCAGGGTCAGCAGGGCGATCAGGCCGCGCAGGGTGGCGGCGAGCACCGCGCCCCGCCGCACCCGGGCGCGAGCTCGACGTCGTCGGGGCGCCCAGCGGCCCGCCGGCGCAGCCGGGTCATCGCCCGCGCCTGGGCGACGCCGATCGCGGTCGCGAGGAGCAGGCCGCCGGCGGTGATCGCGCTCGCGACCAGCAGGCCGTCCCAGGCGTGGCCGGAGAGGATCGCGGCCCCGCTGGCGAGGGCGACGATCAGCGCCAGGCCGCCGACTACCCCGTAGTAGCGGCCGAGCGCCGGAAGAAGGCGACGCCGCGGGCCGGCTCGAGGGTGCTCGACGCCGCCCGCGCGGCGACGAAGATCGCGACCAGGCCGCCGACCCAGATCGCGGAAGCGATCGCGTTGACGACGATCAGCGGCGCCGACGCCGCGGCCGGCGGTCACGGCTAGTCGCGAAAGTGGGCGGCGTTGATCTCGATGTACTTCTTCGAGTCGGGCGGCACCATGTCCTGCGGGTAGATCGCGTCGACCGGGCAGGCCTCGACGCAGGCGTCGCAGTCGATGCACTCCTCCGGATCGATGTAGAGCAGCTCGTGCTGCTCGTAGTCGGCCTCGTCGGGGGTCGGGTGGATGCAATCGACCGGACAGACCTCGACGCAGGAGTTGTCCTTGGTGCCGATGCAGGGCTCGGTGATCACATACGCCATCGCGCTGCCTCCGGGGGATAGTCTTTTCACACATCTAGAGTGGAGAAAGTAGCAAGAGCGCCTTGTTTGCACAGATCCGCTGTGAAAAGCTCGGCGCGATGGACCTTCCAGAGCCCCCCGACGGGCCCCTCGCCCAACCGACCCGGGCCCAGATCTTCGCCTTCCTCGTCGAGCGGCGCAGCCCGGCCGGAACCGAGGAGATCGCCGAGCAGTTCGGCCTTCACCCGAACGGCGTGCGCCGGCACCTGGAGCGGCTCGAGGAGGGCGGCTTCGTGATCCGCGGCCAGCTCCGCGAGGGACAGGGCCGCCCGCGCGACAACTGGGCGGTCTCCGCCGACGCCCACCCCGGCGGGAGCAGGCCGCACGCCTATGCCGACCTGGCACGCTGGCTCGCCCGCGCGATCCCCGCCGACCCCGGCCGCCTGCGCGAGCTCGAGCGCACCGGCGAGGAGATCGGCCGTCGAGCTGGCGCCGGCGCCGGGCGAGGATCCGGTCGAGCTCTTCCGCGACACGATCGCGGCGCTCGGCTTCCAGCCGACGCTCGACCTCAAAGCCGACGGCGGCTTCACCTGCTCGCTCGAAAACTGCCCCTACCGCGACTCGGTGCGCGAGAGCGCACGAGGTCGTCTGCACCCTGCACCGCGGGATCACGATCGGGATCCTCGCCGAGCTCGACCCCGAGGCCGAGCTGGTCCGCTTCGAGCCCGCACGACCCCGAGCGCGCCGGCTGCCTGGTCGAGGTCAGCGCCGGCGCCTGACCCGCTCTCCGTCTCAAGCGGCGACCCCATTGGCCGACGGCCGCGCCCCGTCGACTCCGACCACCCGCCGGTCCTCAGGCCCGGGCCGCAGGATCAGCACCTCGGCCGGCGCCTTGCGCAGCAGCCAGACGAGGTCTTCGCCGGAGAAGCCGGTGGCGCCCGAGGCGCCGGCGGGCACGACGACACGGTCGAAGGCCTCGCGCGCCAGCAGCCGCTCCAGCGCATGGCGGTGGGAGCGGCCGCGCTCGATCCGCGCGTCGACCGCGACTCCCTGGGCGCTCGCCCGCTGTTCGATCGCCTCCAGCATCGGCATCGCCCGTCCCGCCTCGTTCGGGATCGAGCACTCCAGCGGCAGGCTCTTCGGCACCTCGGCCAGATAGGCGGGCATCAGCGTCGCGTTCTCGGCCCGCGCCAGGCGCAGGGCCGCGTCGAGCGCCCGTCGCGAGATCTCGGTGCCGGTGAACGGCAGCAGGATCTGGTGAACGGGTTCGGCCTGGGAGTGATCGCCCCGCAGGCGCGAACGGGCGATCAGGTAGCCGCCGCCGAGTCCGCCGGCCAAAGCCACGACGACAAGCACGTGCTCGATCACTTCTCGGCGTCCTTGAGGCCGCGGTGGGCGACGATGCGGACGTCGACGCCGGGCGGCGTGGCCCGCATCAGCCGCTGTGGCAGCGGCTCGCGCAGGCGGGCGAACCCGCGCGGCCGATCGCCCTCGCCGACCATGATGTAGGTGGAGCCGCGCTCGCGGACGACGCGGGCGACCGCGGCGACGAGGTCGTCGTGCTCCTCGATCAGCAGCGTCGCGCCGAGCACCGAGGCGAGCCGGCGCAGGGCCGTGACCTGGCGCTCCTGCTCGCCCTCGATCGGCTTTCCCGGCGGCTTCACCCAGAGCAGATCGAGGTCGGTGCCGAGCCGCTGGGCCGAGCGCCAGGCCCGCCGCACCAGCCGCTGGGCGCTGGGCTGGGGGCGGACCAGGGCCAGCAGCCGCTCGCCGACCGCCTTGCGGGTTTCCTCCGACACTCCGCCCTCGCCGCGAGTGCCGACCGGCCCGGACTCGCCGGCGACGAGCCGCTTCGACTCGACGTCCTCGGCGACCTGTCGCAGGCTGACCTCGCGCAGCGCCGCCAGGTTCTCGAGCTTGAAGAAGTTGTTGAGGGCGGCGTCGACGTTCTCGCCCGGGTAGATCTTGCCCGCCCGCAGCCGCTCGATCAGGGTCTCGGGGGTGAGATCGATGAGCACGATCTCGTCGGCCGAGCCGAGCACCGAGTCGGGCAGCGTCTCCCGCACGCGGACCCCGGTCAGCTCGGCGACCTGGTCGTTGAGCGACTCCAGGTGCTGGACGTTGACGGTCGAGAAGACGTCGATGCCGGCGTCGAGCACCTCGGCGATGTCCTCGTAGCGCTTCCCGTGCTCGAGGCCGGGGGCGTTGGTGTGGGCGAGCTCGTCGATCAGCGCCAGCTCGGGGCCGCGGGCGAGCAGCGCCGGCAGGTCCATCTCATCGACCATGACCTCGCGCACGGCCACCCGGCGGCGCGGCAGTTGCTCCAGGCCGCGGGCCTGGGCGCTGGTCTCGTCTCGTTCGTGAGGCTCGAGGTAGCCGATCACCACATCACGGCCCGCCGCGGCCTCGGCGTGACCCTCCTGCAGCATCCGGTAGGTCTTCCCCACCCCGGCGGCCATCCCGAGGAAGACCTTGTAACGCCCCGCTCCCTCCCGCCGACGGGCCGATTCCCGCCGCATACCGTCGGGGATCGGCCCGTCGGCGGGCATTTTCAGGCTCCGAGCAGGTTGTGGACGATCAGGTCGATCGCCTTGATCCCGACGAAGGGGACGATCAGGCCGCCGAGGCCGTAGATCAGCATGTTGCGGCGCAGGAGCCCGGTGGCGCCGATCGGCCGGTAGCGGACGCCGCGCAGCGAGAGCGGGATCAGCAGCGGGATGATCAGCGCGTTGAAGATCACAGCCGAAAGGATCGCCGACCGCGGCGTCCCCAGCGACATCACGTTGAGGGCGTCGAGCGGGCCGCTGCCGCCGCCGACGGCGTAGGTGGCGGCGAACATCGCCGGCAGGATCGCGAAGTACTTGGCGACGTCGTTGGCGATCGAGAAGGTGGTCAGGGCGCCGCGGGTGATCAGCAGCTGCTTGCCGACCTCGACGATCTCGATCAGCTTCGTCGGATTCGAGTCGAGGTCGACCATGTTGCCCGCCTCGCGCGCCGCCTGGGTGCCGGTGTTCATCGCGACGCCGACATCGGCCTGCGCCAGCGCCGGCGCGTCGTTGGTGCCGTCGCCGGTCATCGCGATCAGCCGCCCGTCGGCCTGCTGCTCCTTGATCAGCTCGAGCTTTCGCTCCGGAGTCGCTTCGGCCAGAAAGTCGTCGACGCCGGCCTCCTCGGCGATCTTCGCCGCGGTCAGCTTGTTGTCACCGGTGACCATGATCGTGCGGATTCCCATCGCCCGCAGCTGGTCGAAGCGGGCGCTCATCCCCTCCTTGACCACGTCCTTGAGATAGATCACGCCGAGCACGCGCTCGTTGCGGGCCACCGCCAGCGGCGTCCCTCCCTCACGCCCGATCCGGTCGAGCTGTTCTTTGAGCTCGGAGGGGGCCCGGCCGCCCTCCTCGGCGACCCAGGCTTCGATCGAGTCGCCGGCGCCCTTGCGCAGCCGGGTGCCGTTGAAGTCGACGCCGCTCATCCGGGTCTGGGCGGTGAAGGGGACGAAGGTCGGCTCGTGGCCGGCGAAGTCGTGCTCGCGGACCCCGAAGCCCTTGGCGAGGACGACGATCGAGCGGCCCTCCGGGGTCTCGTCGGCGAGCGAGGACATCTGCGCCGCCTCGGCCAGCTCGGCCTCGGTCACGCCCGGCATCGGCACGAACTCGGTCGCCTCGCGGTTGCCGAGGGTGATCGTCCCGGTCTTGTCGAGCAGGAGGACGTCGCAGTCGCCGGAGGCCTCGACCGCGCGGCCGGAGAGGGCGAGGACGTTGCGGCGCACGAGGCGGTCCATGCCGGCGATGCCGATCGCCGAGAGCAGGGCCCCGATCGTGGTCGGGATCAGGGCGACGAGCAGCGCGATCAGGGTCGTCTCCGAGAGTTCGGTGCCGGCGAAGAGCGCGAACGGCCGCAGCGAGACGACGACGATGACGAAGATCAGGGTCAGCGCCGAGAGCAGGATGCCGAGGGCGATCTCGTTCGGCGTCTTGCGGCGCTCGGCGCCCTCGACCAGGGCGATCATCCGGTCGAGGAAGGAGCCGCCGGGCTCCTGGGTGATTTCGACGACGATCCGGTCGGAGAGGACCCGGGTGCCGCCGGTGACGGCCGAGCGGTCGCCGCCGGCCTCGCGGATCACGGGCGCCGACTCGCCGGTGATCGCCGACTCGTCGACGGAGGCGATGCCCTCGATCACGGTGCCGTCGCCGGGGATCCCCTCCCCCGCCTCGACCACGACGACGTCGCCGCGGACGAGCTCGGCCGCCGACTTCTCGCCACCGTCGCGCATCTTCGCCGTGGACTCGGTGCGCATCGCCCGCAGGCTCGCCGCCTGCGCCCTCCCCCGCCCCTCGGCGAGCGCCTCGGCGAGGTTGGCGAAGACGACCGTCAGCCAGAGCCAGACGGTGACGCTGAAGCTGAACCAGGAGGGCTCGTGACCGCCGCCGAGCGGGCTGCCGCCGAAGAGCTGGATCAACCAGGCGACGGTCGTGATCAGGGCGCCGATCTCGACCACGAACATGACCGGGTTGCGGACCTGGACCCGCGGGTCGAGCTTGCGGACGGACTCGAGCAGCGCCGGGCGGAGGATCTCCGGATCGAACAGTGAGCGGGCCTGGCTCTCGGTGGTCATCTGAGCGGCGCTTCCTCGTCGAGGGCGATATTGAGCTCGAGGACGTTGACGCCGGGCTCTCCGACGAGGCCGAGGAAGCGGCCGTCGGTGTTGGCGGAGATCAGGTCTTCGACCCGTGCCAGCGACAGCTTGCGCGCGGCGGCGACCCGGTGTGCCTGGATCAGGGCGTTGGCCTCGGAGATTTCGGGGTCGACGCCGGAGGCCGACTGGGTGACCGCGTCGACAGGAACCTGGTCCCTGGTCAAACCATGGTCGAACGGCTTCTCCCGGGCGAGGTAGGCGGCGAGGTTTTCGCGCACCTCTTCGCGGCCTTCGACCGAATTCGGGCCGACGTTGCCGAAGAAGGTGACGTTGCCGCTGTACTCGGTCGCCGACGGGCGCGAGTGGAAGTACGCCCTGCCCTTGAATTCCTGTCCGATCAGGCGCGAGCCGACGACCCTGCCGTCGAAGCTGACCTTGGAGCCGTCGGCCTTGCCCGGGAAGACCAGCTGCGAGATGCCGGTGATCGCCAACGGGTAGACGACGCCGAGGCAGACGGTGAGCACGATCACCGCGAGCAGCGAGGTGGTCAGGTCGCGGCGCATCTAGAACAACCTCGTGGTCAGGCTCTGGACCACCGGTCCGAGCAGCAGGGCGGGGAAGAAGGTGAGGGCGCCGACGAGGATCACGATCCCGACCAGGAGGAAGACGAAGGTCGGGTTGTCGGTGCGCATCGTCCCCAGGCCGGCGGGTGAGACCTTCTTGCCGGCCAGCGAGCCGGCGACCGCGAGGACGAAGAGGATCGGCAGGAAGCGGGCCCCGATCAGGACGACGCCGCCGAGCAGGTCGGCGAAGCTGATCCCGTAGGAGCCGACGTTGCCGGGCGCGTTCGGCTGGACGAAGCCGGTGTAGCCGGCCCAGGCGGAGCCGTTGTTGTTGGCCTGCGAGAGGTAGGCGTAGAGGGTCTCCGAGAAGCCCTGCGGGTTGAAGCCGGCGTAGAGCGAGCGGGTGCCGGCCCGGGTCGCGGAGGCGATCCCGGACGAGAGCAGCACGGTCAGCGGAGTCACCAGCACCCCGAGAGAGATCAGCTTGATCTCACGCGCGCCGATCTTCTTGCCGAGGTACTCAGGGGTGCGGCCGACCATCAGGCCGCCGATGAAGACGGCGAGGATGACGTAGAGCAGCATCGAGTAGAGGCCGGAGCCGACGCCTCCGAAGATCACCTCGCTGAAGGCGAGGTTGCTGAACGGAACCGCGCCGCCCAGGCCGGTCAGCGACTCGAAGGCCGAGTTGACCGCGCCGGTGGAGGTCGCGGTGGTGACCGCGGTGAAGAGCGATGAGTCGGCGATGCCGAAGCGCTGCTCCTTGCCCTCCAGGTTGCCCCCGGTCGAGCCGTCGAAGGCGTGGGTGTGAAGGCCGGCGAGGTGCTGGGCCGGGGTCCCATGCTGCTCGGCCGTGTAGACGACGGCGACGCCGGCGAGGAAGAGGACGAACATCGCGGCGAAGATCGCCCAGCCCTGGCGCTGGCTGCCGACCATTCGCCCGTATGTGTAGGTGAGGCCGGTCGGGATGACCAGGATCAGCAGCATCTCGATGAAGTTGCTGAAGCCGGTCGGGTTCTCGAACGGGAAGGCCGAGTTGACGTTGAAGAAGCCGCCGCCGTTGGTGCCGAGCATCTTGATCGCCTCCTGTGAGGCGACCGGGCCCTGGCCGAGCGTCTGCGAGCCGCCGCTGAGGGTGTGGATCACCGAGGAGCCGCCGAGGTTCTGGATCACGCCCTGGGAGACGAGGGCGAGGGCGCCGACGATCGAGATCGGGACCAGGATGTAGAGCAGGATCCGGACCAGGTCCTGCCAGAAGTTGCCGATCGCCTGCCCGCTGCGGGCGGCGATGCCGCGGATCAGGGCGACGAGCACCGCGATGCCGACCGCGGCCGAGACGAAGTTCTGCACCGCCAGCCCGGCCATCTGAGAGAAGTACGAGAGAGTCGTTTCGCCGCCGTAGTACTGCCAGTTGGTGTTGGTGATGAAGGACGAGGTGGTGTTGAAGTCGAGGTCCCAGGGCGCTGATCTGAAGCCCTCGGGATTGAACGGGTGGATGCCCTGAGTGCGGAGGATCAGGTAGAGCGCGACCCAGGACAAGAGCGAGAAGACGATCAGGCTGCGGGCGTACCCCTTCCAGTCCTGGCCCTCCTCGGGCCGAACCCGCAGCACCCTGTAGGCGAGGCGCTCGAGCGGCCCGACGACGGGACTGAGAAAGACGCGCTGGTCGCTGAAGACGCGCGCCATGTAGACGCCGACCGGCCTGACCAGCAGCAGCACGACGGCGATGAAGATCGCGATCTGCGCCCATCCCTGCAGCACCTAGAGCTCCTCCCCCCGCAGCAGCGCGTAGACGAGGTAGACGCAGACCAGCGCCGAGACGATCAGGCCGAAGACGTCGGCACCGGTGAAGGTGGCGAGGACCGGGGTCATATCCGATCGATCAGGTCGACCGCCCAGTAGAGGAGGGCGAAGAGGCCGACGGCGATCGCTACCGAGAGGAGATCGGCGAGAGGACCGCCACCGCCGGGGAAGATGTCACCGAAGACGAAGAGCACACGCTCATCGTGCGCCCCTTCCCGTCAAGCCCGCATCAAGATCGGCGGGCTCCGTATACAGATCCTGTGAAGGTGGTTTCCCGCTCAGCGGCGGTGATGGCCCTTCGGTTTCTTCTTGACCCTGACACAGCGCGCCTTGCCGTGAATCGTCTTCTTCCGGAAGTGCTTCTTGCACTTGAGCGCTGGCTTCGTGGCGATCGGCGCCGGCATGGTGATGGTCGGTATCGGCGTCGTCACCGGTTTCAATGGCGGTGCAGGCGGCAGGAGGTTGGCGTTGATCTCGATCGCGCCGCCGTTGGCGGGGAGCAGAAGCGATTTGGCTTCGGCTCGGGTCGCCTTGCCCTCCCACCACTGGTCGGCCAGCTCGAGGCCGCTCTCACCGGCCGTGAACTCGACCTGGTACTCGCTCGGCTGCAGGCCTTCGATCGAGTATTTCCCCTGGGTGTCGGTCTCGGCGCACTCCGCCGCTTCCACCCTTCCTGTCGGAAAGGCGCAGATCAAGATGCCCGCCACCGCACTTCCCGAGGCGGTCGCGGTCCCGTCGATCCGGCTCGCGGGTGTCATCGCGGCGTTGACTTCGCTGAGCGATCCGCCCGAGGTGACTTTGATCGGATCGGCTTCTTCGAAGAATTCCTTGTCGTGCCAGTACTGGGTCGCGAAGCCTTCCGCGGGATCCCAAAATTCGACCACGTATTCGTGGGCGGTCAGTTTCAGGCTGTAGGTGCCGTCCGGTTCGACGTACTGGCAGATACCCAGTTCGACGCCGCCGAGGGCTTCGAAGCACACCTGTGCGTTGGGGATGCCCAAACCACTTTCGGCATCGGTCACTTTGCCCGACACTGTCCCTTCGGCGGCGAAGGCCGAGGGGACGAGAAGCGCGGAGCACGCCACCGCCGCGAGAAGCGCGATCAATGCCCTCCGAGCCATCGTCAGCCGGCCAGGTGATGAGGTCGTGGGTGCCTTTGCTTCCGCGGAGTCTTCACGCATCGCCTATGCCCATTCTTGTTCACCCGGCGATAACCCTTCTTGCAGCGCGGTCCCGGCCGCGGGACGACCTGCCTGGTCACCGGAGGCAGCACCGTCGTCGTCGTCGTCGGCGGGCCGACGATGCCGGGAGAGAGCGATTCACCAGAGGGGGGCTGCGGGCAGGCGCTCAGCACTTCGCAGTTGGGGAAGACTTCGTCGCCCGGGGTGAGCACGGCGTCGATTTCTTCGAGCACCGCCCCGGCGGTTCCGAAGAGCAGCGTCGATTCGCCGAAGGCCGGGACTTCGTTCCAGTAGCGCCGCACGTATCCGTCGGGGTGCAGGTCGAAGCCGTCGTCGATCCAGTCGACCGCGAACGACACCGCGTAGGTCCCGGCCGGCAGTCCCGCGATCGAGTAGTGGCCGCCCGTTCCGACCGAGGCGCACTTGACGCGTTCCTGCGTGGTCTGATCGAGAGCGCATACCGCGGGTGTCGAGTGGGGGGCCGGCAGGCCTTCGATCGGTGCGCCGGTCCCGGCTTCGGTCAGCGTCCCTTCGATCTTGACCCCGGCAACGAGGTGCGCTTCGATCTCGAGTACCCCGGGCGCAGTCAGGTGGATGGAGCCAGGCGCCTGCGGCAGCTCCTCTTCGACGTAGTTGACCTGCCCCTCGGTCTGGAATTCGAGCCGGTAGTTCCCGGTGCCCAGATTCCTGACGGTGAATTCGCCCTGTGCGTCGCTTTCGCCGCAGTAGCCCAATTCGCCGGTCTGAAAGAAGTCGACCGAGTTCGCGCAGACCCGCACCCCTTCGATCGGGTCGCCGGTTTCGACATCGGCGACGGTGCCGTGGACTTCCCCGCCGGCCTGCATCTGGGCGTCGATCTCCCTGCTCTCCCCCGAGGCCAGCTGGACCGGGTCGGCTTCTTCGGGGTGGGCCTGGCCGTTGTACCACTGAGGGAAGTAGTTCAGCGATCGGTCGCCCTCGACGTAGAAGCCGACCCGGTAGGTGGAGGCCTCGAGACCGCCGATCGAGTACTTCCCTTCGGCGTCGGTGGCCCAGTCGCATTCGTTGCCGACGAACATTTCGAGCCCTTCGGCGCAGACGGTGACACCCGCGATCGGGTCTCCCAGATGATCGGTGACGGTGCCGTGGATTTCGCCGCCGGCGGCCGCAGCCGAGCCGGTCCAGAACAACGTTGCCAGCGCGCAGATCGCCGCCGCCAACCCCAACGTTCGTCCCCTCGCCATCACCCGCATCCTCCCCCCTGCGTAGATCCGTTGCCCGAATAATTCCCGAACGCGGCGAAAGTTGCGGCGCGCCCTTTCTAGTGCCGGTGGCTGTGAATCTCGAGGTCGCCGACGGGCGGAAATGGGTTGATCGGCTCGTCGGAGTGACCGTAGACCTCGAGCTGGGACAGCCTGCCGTCGCGAGCGAAGACCAGGATGCCGCCGATCTTCGCGCCCTCCCTATCCAGCACGTCTGCCTCGTTCGGGATCGGCGCAGGGACCCGCTCTCGACTCGTCGCCGGGTCACCGCCGGCCGAGAAGTAGACGGAGGCGCACCCACACCCGCATTTGCCTACCACCTGGACGGCGTCCACCTGGGCGCGGAGCTCGTCTCGGCCAGGGAAGTCCGCGTACTCGAGCAGGGCCGCGAGCGTCGCCCTCTCCTCCGGGGCGAGCAGCCGCGGCGAGTCCAAGCGGTCCATGCAGAAAATGTAGCCCGGCCGGGGTCGCGGCGCCGGCCCTTACCATCGGGGCCATGACGACCACACGGGTGGATCGCGTCGGCACCACGGTCGCCAGGTCCGTGTTGCTCGGCCTGGGAGCGACGGCGATCCTGGACGCCGGCGCCGAGCTGGCGCGGCGCACTACCGGGGTCGAGCCGCTCGACTACAGGCTGCTGGCGCGGTGGATCGGGCATATGCCCAGGGGACGGTTCACCCACGCCAAGATCACCGAGGCGGACCCGGTCTTCGCCGAGAGGCAGCTCGGCCTAGTCGCCCACTACTCAATCGGCGTCGGCTTCGCCGCCGTCCTGCTGGTGTCGCGACCCGGCTGGGCCGAGCGGCCGACGCTCGCCCCGGCGATGGCCGTCGGCCTCGGCTCGATCGCCGCTCCCTGGCTGCTGATGCAGCCCGCCTTCGGGCTCGGCTTCGCGGGGGCGAAGACCGCCGACCCGACCGCCACCCGCCTGCGCAACCTGCGCACGCACGCCACCTATGGGCTCGGGCTGTACCTCAGCGCTCGGGCCCTCAGGGCCGTGTCGCCCACCTCACTGTCCTGACCGAACGCCTTTCTCAGCGGTACTCGGGGTTCGGGAAGTCGAAGCTGCAGCCGGCGTCCCACTTGGTCCGCTGGTTGCCGTGGGCGGGGATGCCGCCGGCCTCCTTCAGCATCCGCGCCAGGTGCAGCATGTTCCAGGCGGCGAAGGTCGTATTGCGGTTGGTGAAGTCGTTCTCCGGGCCGCCGGATCCCTCGTCGAGATAGGAGGCGCCGGGACCGGCCTCGCCGATCCAGCCCGAGTCCGCCTGCGGGGGGATCACGTAGCCGAGATGCTGGAGCGAGTAGAGGGTGTTCATCGCGCAGTGCTTGACGCCGTCCTCGTTGCCGGTGACCAGGCAGCCGCCGACACGGCCGTAGTACGCGTACTGGCCCTCGTCGTTGAGCAGGTGTGAGTTGCCGTAGAGGCGCTCGACGATCTTGGTCGCGATCGAGGACTTCTCCCCCAGCCAGATCGACATCCCCAGGACGAGGATGTCGGCAGCCATCACCCGCTCGAAGATCGCCGGCCACTCGTCCCGATCCCAGCCATGCTCGGTCATGTCGGGCCAGACGCCGGTGGCGATCTCGTGGTCGACCGCGCGGATGCCCTCGACCGAGACCCCGTTGCGGCGCATGATCTCCATCGAGATGTCCATCAGCCCCTGCGTGTGCGAGAGCTCGGGACTGCGCTTCAGGGTGCAGTTGATGAAGAAGGCGCTCAGGTCCGAGTAGTCGGTCTCGTTCTTCTCGCACAACTCCGCCTGCATGTCGGTCAGCTCGGTCACTCCGTCTCCTCGTCTGGTTTGGTCGGCAAATGCCGGATCGACACGTACTCGTCGAAGCGACCGAGGTCGCGAGAGCCCACCCTCCCATAGACCCGCTCGGCCATCTATGGCCGGTACGACGCTTCACCCGAAGGCACTTCGGCGGCCACACCCTGCAGACCGGTAGAGGCGCGGGTTCACGTGGTCCGCAGCGCCTCGGTCGGAGTGAGGCGGGCGGCCCGAGCCGCCGGATAGAGGCCGGCGAGAGCGCCGAGCAGACAGGCGGCCAGGAGACCACCGGCGACGGCGGCAGGGGGCACCAGCAGCGTGAAGCCTTCGATCGCGGCATAGGCAGCGGTCGCCGCGGCACCAAGGATCACCCCGACGACGCCGCCGGCGATTCCCAAGACGAAAGACTCGCCGAGAAATTGAACGGCGATATGTCGCCGGCGAGCGCCCAGGGCCCGACGCAGGCCGACCTCCGAGCGTCGCTCCAGCACCGAGATGATCATCACGTTGGCGATCCCGATCGCACCGACGAGAAGGGCGATGGCGCCGAGTCCGAGGAAGAGCGAGGTGAAGGCTCCTTCGGCAGCGGCCTGCGCCTCGAGGGCATCGGAAGGACGGCTGACCGCGACTTCTCCGGGGTCCCAGGGGTCTGCTGCGCTCGGCAGCAAGGCCGCCGCGGCGCGC
The DNA here is from genome assembly GCA_963836415.1 of uncultured Solirubrobacterales bacterium. Taxonomy (GTDB): domain Bacteria; phylum Actinomycetota; class Thermoleophilia; order Solirubrobacterales; family 70-9; genus VRUE01. The sequence goes on along the minus strand of CAWIJE010000002.1, from coordinate 68,275 downwards.
ACCTGTGCTTCGCCGTCACGGGCGCGGACGTAGACGGTCGATGGGCTTCGATCGGTCCCGAACAGGCGCGTCGCAACCGGATAGCCGATCAATGCCGCGCTGTCGAGTTCGGGGACGAGGGGCAGCGGATTGAGGACGCCGACCACGGTGAAGAGCCTGCCCAAGACGTAGACCTGGACGATGCCGCCGACACCGCGGACCCCGAGCCGCGCCGCTGCCTTGGCGCCCAGCACGACCGTCGGGAAGCGTTCGGTCGCCCGGTTGACCATGCGCCCGGAGGCGAGGGTGCCTTCCAGCGTTCCCAACAGCTTCGGATCGGTCGCCGCGACATAGATCCCGCCGGTGATCTCGGACGGCACGTAAGAGCTACGTCGCACCGTGGCGCCTCGCACCGTTGTGACCGCGGCCGAGTTTTCGACGCCGTCCACCAGGCTGATCCGCCCTGCCGCAGCCGCCGGCAGCTTCGCTTCGCCGCCAAAGAGCGATTCCCCCGGGCCAACAGTGAGCAGGCTGGTTCCCAGCGTTTCGATTTTCGCCAAGAGGTCCGCCTTGCTGGTTTCGGAGATCGCCAGGACCGCGACCAGGGAGGCGATCCCGATCGAGATCCCGAGCACCGAGAGGGCGGCGCGGAGCTTTCGGGTACGCAGGCCGACGGTCGCCAGCCGCAACAAATCGCGCGCCCGCAGCCGACTCATCGGTCGTCGCGCTCGATCAGTCCGTCACGGACAGCCACCCTGCGGGGTACCGAGGCGGCGATCTCCTCATCGTGGGTGATGATCACCAAGGTCGTGCCGGCCTCGTTCAGGCCTCGCAGCAACTCCATCAACTCGTCGCCGGTCTTGGTGTCGAGGTTGCCCGTCGGCTCATCGGCGAGGACGATCGACGGCTCGCCCACGAGTGCTCGCGCCACGGCGACGCGCTGTTGCTCACCGCCGGAGAGCTTGGCGGCGCTGTGGCGCTCGCGGTGGGAGAGCCCGACCTGAGCGAGGGCGGCGGATGCGCGACGGCGACGCTCGTTCGCCGGCACGCCGGCGTAGAGCAGCCCGTCGGCGACGTTATCGATCACCGGCGCGGCCTCAAGCAGATAGAAGCGCTGGAAGACGAAGCCGATTCGGGTCGCGCGGAGACCCGCGAGCTCGTCGTCTGAGGCGCGGGAGAGGTCGCGGCCCTCGATCGCGACGCTGCCTTCGCTGGGACGGTCGAGCGTCCCCATTACGTGCAACAGAGTCGACTTGCCGGAGCCCGAGGGGCCGACGATCGCGGCCAGCTCGCCACGCTCAATCTCAAGCGATACGCCGCGAAGCGCCTCGACGCCACCTGGGTAGGCCTTGCGGACATCGCGCAGCTCGAGGACCGGTGCCTCGCTCATTCGCCCGCCTCCACCGTCATTCCCGCGTGCAGCCCCCCGCCCTTGACCTCGACGTAGCCGTCGGCGGCGAGGCCGGGAGTAACGGCGATTCGCTGCCGGGCTCCGTCTCCTCGGACGTCGACAGCAAACCGCCCGCCACCGATTGCGAGCAACGCGGTCAGCGGCACACTCAGCACGTGCCTGCGGACCCGCTGGGTGAAGCGAACGCTGACGGTCCCCCCGTCGAGCGCGGGGATACGGTGCTTCCCGGTCACCGAGATCGTCGCCTCAACACCCGGTTCGACCTCTTCTCCCGGGTTGTCCTCGCCGCTCGATCCTTCGACCGCGGCCAGCCCACGCACCCTGCCGGGTACTTCGGCGCCGCCAGGAAGGAGGACCCGAACCTTCTCTCCGCGACGGGCGATCGACTGTTGGTCTGCTTCGAGCCCGACGCTGACCACTCGGCGGATAGAGCTGGTGCGGAGGACGGGGATCGAAGCGGGCTCTGGTTCGGCTTCTTCGGTACCGCTCTCGTCATCCCGCGGGTTGTCCTCCGGGCCTGGCGAGGACTCTTCCGCTCCCTGCGCCGGCGGCGACTCGTGCGCCTTCCTCGCCTTTTCCCGTTCCGCCTTGGCCTTTTCCCGTTCCCGCTTTTCCCGTTCCCGTTCGGCTTCCCGTTCCCGCTTTTCCCGTTCTTGGATCTCTTCGGCTTCCTGCTGTTCGGCCGCTTGCTGTGTCCCTTCGGCCGGTACTTCCGCCTCGGCGAGGGATTCGGTTTCGGGGTGCCAGGCGACCATCTCGCCACCGGTGCCGCTGCCACCGCTGCCGTTGACGAGGGCTTCGCCGAGGGTCGCCTCCAACTTCGTCACCCGTTGTGGCCCAGGCAGAAAGGCAACTCTTCCGAGTTCGACTTCGCCCGTGGCTTCGAGCTCGAGGTCTTCCTGCCAAGCGCCCACCGCTTCGGTCGTCTGGGAGGTGAATTCCTCATCGACGGAGCCGGGTTCGTAACCGAGCGCGACCAGATTGCGCTCGAGCTCTTCGACGTCCCCGCCATCGGAAACGCCGTCGGCGAGGGTTCGGTAGGCCGGCACCGAGCCGTAGAGCAGCAGGACGGGTTCGTCGTCGAGCGCATAGAGAGGCTCGCCGCGTTTGATCACCGCGCCGATCGCGGGCAGCGCGGTCACCGTCCCAGAGAGCCGGGCAAGTACCGATGTCTCGCCGGCATAACCGATCGTCCCGGTGGCGGTCAGGCGTTCGGACAGGGTTCGGCGGGCGACCGTGCCAGTGGCGCTGGAGGGCGAGGACCGTCCGGAAGAGGCGTCGCCGCCGGAGCCGCGGAACACGAGCACGAGGATGCCCGCCCCGGCTAGTACCGCCACCGCTGTCAGTGCTTTACGCCGACTGCCCACCACGCTAGCCGCCGACGGAAATGCCGGGCAGTTCAGGCAGCTTGTCGGCGCAGACTTCCTGTGCGGCTTTGAATGCCGGCGAGTTCGTGTCGACCCCGGCGATGTCGAGGTGAAATTTGCCGGGGCCGAGGAACTCCGGGTCGCCCATGTCGATGCCCTGTTCTCGCAGGCACTGAGCCAGATCCAGTGCGCCTTCCTTGAATTCCTCTTCTTCTCCGGAGGACAGTTCCTGACCGGCGTTGCCGAGCTTGCCGTTGCAGGCGGCAATTGCCTTCTTGCCCGTCGGGTCGCTCGTATCGGGGAGTTCGATGTTCTTCTGCCCCGGCTTCGGGTCTTCCACTTCGACACCGTGAGTGCGCATGCATTCGGTGAATGCGAGTGCCGCTTCTTCTTCGGAGCCGCCCTCCGCGCTCGAGGTCGGGCTCGAGCCGCCCCTGCCGCAGCCCATCAACCCAAAGACGCAGAGCGCCAAGGTCGAAACCACCACCAACCAGTCCTTCTTTCTCATGCCGAGTCCTTTCGCCCCGCCAATGCCGGGGTCGCCGTAGTGACCTCTGCAGGTTGCGCAGCGCAGAGTTGTCGGCACGTATGCGCTTCTCGATATGCCGGCGATAGGCCCTGGCCGCGATCATTCGGGATGTGCGTGTGTTGATCGTCGAGGACGAGCCCTACCTGGCAGAAGCCATCCGGGATGGCCTGCGCCTTGAGGCGATCGCCGCCGACATCGCCGCCGACGGCGACACCGCCCTCGGGCTCTTGGGCATCAACGCCTATGACATCGCCGTACTCGACCGCGACATCCCCGGTCCCTCCGGCGATGAGATCGCCAAAGGCATCGTCGCCTCCGGTAGCGGCATGCCGATGATCCTCATGCTCACCGCCGCCGACCGACTCGACGACAAGGCATCGGGGTTCGAGCTCGGCGCCGACGACTACCTGACCAAGCCCTTCGAGATGCAGGAGCTGGTGCTCCGCCTCCGGGCCCTCGACCGCCGTCGCGCCCACAATCGGCCGCCGGTGCAGGAGATCGCCGGCCTGCGCCTGGACCCGTTCCGCCGCGAGGTCTACCGCGACGGCAACTACGTCGCCCTGACGCGGAAGCAGTTCGCCGTGTTGGAGGTTCTGGTCGCCGCCGAAGGCGGAGTCGTGAGCGCCGAGGAGCTGCTCGAGCAGGCGTGGGATGAGAACGCCGACCCGTTCACAAACGCCGTGCGGATCACCGTGTCGGGTCTTCGCAAGCGCCTCGGCGAGCCCGCTGTTATCGCCACCGTCGCCGGCGTCGGCTATCGGATCGAAGCGCGAGCCTGATCATGCGCCGACTCTCTTCGCCGACCGTCCGCCTGCGCCTGACCATGCTCTACGGCGGCCTTTTCTTCCTCTCGGGGTTGGTGCTGGTTGCGATCAGCTACCTGTTCTTCCGCGACGCCGCCGGCGTCAACCTGATCGTCCCGACCGGGTCCAGTGCTCGCTCAAACGGCCCAGATGCCGAAACCGAACTGAGATTCCATGAAGCTGTGGCCCGCTCCACCGACGTACTCCACCAGGGCCTCCTCCGCGCCGTAATCGTGCTGGCGCTCATGACCCTGATCTCGATCGCGCTCGGCTGGTTGGTCGCGGGCATGGTTCTGCGGCCGCTGCGCTCGATGACGGCGACCACCCGCCAGATCTCCGAGCACAACATGGACGAACGGCTCGCGGTCACGGGCCCCCGCGACGAGCTGCGAGACCTCGCCGACACCATCGACGGTCTGCTCGCACGCCTCCAGACACATGTCGCCGAACAGCAGCGGTTCGCCGCCAACGCCTCACACGAGCTGCGCACCCCTCTGGCGACCACGCAGGCGCTCCTAGACGTCGCCCACAGCGATCCGAAAAGCGACGACGGGCGGCTGGTCGAGCGCCTTCAGGCGGTCAACTCCCGGGCGATCGACCTCACCGAGGCACTGCTCCTGCTCAGCCGCACCGACCAGCGATCCTTCGGGCGGGACCAGGTCGACCTCTCCCTCATCGTCGAAGAAGCCACGGAGTCACTCCTGCCGCTCGCCGCCGAGCGCGGCGTCGCGATCGAGACCGCCGCCGGCGCGGCCCCAACCGTCGGTTCGCAGGCGCTCCTCTCGCAACTGGCCGCGAATCTGGTGCGGAACGCGATCGTCCACAACCTCCCCGAGGGAGGCGCGGTATGGGTAATAACCGATGCACGTCCTCAGGGAATCGTGCTCACCGTCGAGAACACCGGCGAGGAGCTGGCGCCCGACCTGGTCGCCACCCTTACCGAGCCGTTCCTCCGCGGCACCGAACGCATCCACACGGACCACACGGGGGTCGGCCTCGGGCTGGCGATCGTCAAGAGCATCGTGGAAGCTCACGAGGGCTCCCTCACCCTCGCACCCAGAGCCGGCGGGGGCCTCAGCGTCACGGCGCAGCTGCCCAACGCCTAGAAGCCTCGACCGCCGCCCAGGCCGGAGCGAAAGGCGTCTACCGGAATCGAACCGGTGTGAACGGCTTTGCAGGCCGCTGACCGGGGTCTTTTTCTGGCTCTCTAGAGCGGTTTAGCGCCTGTATGCCAGTCAACACGGCGAACGTGCTCGCTGCCTGGATTTCCCCGGGCTCCAACAGGACCCGCCAGGAGCACGTGATTGTGCCGCATGGCGATGGTGAAGTCAGTGTCCGAACCAACGATTCCGATTGCTCTCGGCCCGGGTCAATCTTCGGTGTCGGGTTAGGCACCGGGCCTTCTCAGCGTGCCTACTCAAACCAGACGAAGAAGTTGTCGTCATAGCAGCATGATCCCGGGTGTTCGACGGGCCGCTGGATCTGCACGACGGCTTGGTTGGGTGGAAATTCGCAGGCGAAGGTTGAGGTAAGCGTGCCCCTGGCGAGGCTGTCGTAATAACCGTGCGCATCGGCCATAGCCATGACGCTCTTGGGCGTGAACGGCAGGTCGTGGAAGCAGTAGACGCCTGCGACGGATTGGGTGATGTTCGCCGCGGTGAGGTTGTGCGCGAGGGCGGGGTTCACGGTGATACCGGCTGCGGAAGCTTCGACGTAAGCAAAGCCAACGGCAGAACCGTTCGCCCCAGCAGCGCCAGGCTCCCCCCTAAGGCCCTGTGGCCCCGTAAGCGCCGTCTTGGAGGAGCTGTCGAGCTTTGCCGAGGTAACAGCCCCGTCCTTGATCTTCACAGCGGTTACCGAGTTCTTCTTCAACTGCTTGGTGCCGACCGAGTTCTTCCCGAGCTGACTCGCGGCGAAGGCCGTACCCCCGGCGACGAGCAGGAACAGACACAGCGTCGAGACAACATTGGCGTAGGTGAGCTTCCCTCGAATCAGCTTCATCGTTCCTCCTGGCTAGACGAGACTCGCGCGAGCCATTCAAGCACGGTCAGGCAGCCACCTTGACCCCATCGCCGCATGGAGCTTGTGGGTTTAGGTACTGGGGCCTAGGACCAAGGGAGCCCTGGGGAGATCCTCTCCGCTGGCCTGACGACCGTTTGACACGGAACCGATGGCCGGCAGACTTGACGATGCACCATCGACTGCATGGACTTCAGGGCCCCTTTGCTGTGTGGGGGCGCTGGGGATCGCGCTCCTATCGCCTGTGACTGCGCCTGCCGTACAACGGGCAAAACCCCTCACCACGGGCCACCCCCGCCATCCGCAGCCTGCGTCGGACCCGAAAGAATCGAGCCGGCTGGCTCAAGGTTGAGCCTCGACTCAGGCCTTAAGGTGCTGCCCGAATGAGCACCTACACCCGAGAAGACACAACCTTCGACTCTCACGGATTGGCCTGCGCCGCTTGGCTCTACCGGCCAGAGGGTGTCGAGCGCCCGCCGATCATCGTCATGGGCCATGGCTTCGCCGCGATCCGCGCCCTGCGCCTCGCCGCCTACGCCGAGCGCTTCGCCGAAGCCGGCTTCGCCGTGCTGGTTTTCGACTACCGAGGCTGGGGCGACAGCCCAGGCGAACCGCGTCGGGTGCTCAACATCGGCGCCCAGCAGGACGACTGGCGGGCTGCGCTCGCCTATGCCCGCGGGCTTGATGGCGTCGATACAAGTCGCGTCATTGCCTGGGGTTCGTCCTTTGGAGCCGGGACACGTACTGAGCCTCGCAGCCAAGGATCGGGACTTGGCCGCCATCGTGGCCCAGGTTCCCCACGTCAACGGGCCCGCATCGGTCCGCGCCAACTCGCCGGTGATGGTGATCCGTCTGGCGCTCGCCGGGCTCTATGACCAACTCGGCCACGCACTGGGTCGAAAGCCCTACCGCGTTCCCGCCATGGCGGTGCCTGGGGAGTTGGGGATGATGATCTCGCCGGACGCGGTCGGGATAACGGAACGCCTCGCTGGCGACAAATACGAGGAACTTCTCCCTGAGAACAACGTCGCGGCCCGCATCGCACTCCGAGTCCCGACCTATTCACCCGGCCGGGCTGCGGCGAAGATCATCGCACCCGCGCTTGTTCAACTCGCCAAACATGACGAGATAACGCCATACGCCGTGGCCCTCAAGGCCGCGAAGCGAATTCCCAAGGGCGAGGTCCTGAGCTACGACTGTGGCCACTTCGATCCCTACGTCGATCCCCTCTTTGACACAGTCGTCAGCGACCAGCTCGATTTCCTGCAGCGCAGCGTCTGAGAGCGAAAGGCGCCTACCGGAATCGAACCGGTGTAAACGGCTTTGCAGGCCGCTGCGTAGCCACTCCGCCAAGGCGCCGAGCGAGCGTGAAGCCTAGCGGCGGAGAGCGGAGCTCTGAGGGCGGCTAGCCCTCGTAGTTCTCGACCGTGCCGGCGTCACGCTCGCTGGCGTCGTCGGGGTTGCCCCCGGTCTCACGCATCGAGCGGCGCTGGCGCAGGTAGTCCCAGGCCTGGTCGAGCTGGACCTTGATGCCCTCGAGCCTGGTCTCCTCCTCAGGGGTCAGGCCGGTCTCCTCGGCCTCGTGGCGGTGGAGCAGCTCCTCCTCTTCCTTGACCAGCTCGTCGATCCGGCTCAGCACTCTGTCGTCGTCCATGCCGCAAGGCTAATGCACGGCGGCGACCGGCTTTGAGGGGATTTCGTGCCCACACCATGGTGTGGGACACCCGGGTGCCAGTGCCGTAGCCCTCGGGTGCCTTGCGCGATCGGCGGCGCCCCGCTTTGGTAACCGGGCAGCCATGCCGGTCAAAGAGACAACCCCCTGAGGTCGAAATGGATCTCCCTGGCATAAGGGGACGCGGAAGGGACACCAGAGCCGGGGCCCCTTCCGCGTCCCGCTCAGGGGGCGCGGGCCGCGTTGCGCGCCGAACGGCCGACGAGGTCGCCGATCGCCACGCAGCTCGGGCCGAGCTCGTAGCCGAGCGCACCGGCCTGCACCTGGCCGGCGGCGAAGGTCAGCTCGGCGACCGCGTTCGCCTGCGCGCGCGATGCCGCCCGGGGGCGGGCCTTCGGCGACGACGCTGGTGAAGTTGGCGGCGCCGTGTCGAGGCCGCTGAGGAAGCGCTCGAGCGCCGGGTTGCTCCCCGCCGGCGGCGGCAGCGAGCCGACCCGGCCGCGCACGGTCTCGATCACCGCCAGGTAGGAGCGCGCCCGCGACGCTGCGGTTACGCCGGTTCGCCCTTCCTCTGTCCCGAGGGCGAGCCGGCAGTAGCCGCGGACCGCGGCGCGATACGCGGCGGGCTCAGTGTGCTCGGATCCAGAGCCGCCGGAGAAGACTCCGGCGAGCGCCAGCACGGCGAGCGCGACGAGAACCACCGCCACCGCGGCGGCGATCCCCAGTCGTCGCGGAGTGAAGCGGTCGCGCCCCGGGAAGCGGAGGTCGGGCGCCGGTCGCGCAGGGAGCCGCGGCCGGGCCGTCGCGCCCCGCCGTCCCCGTCCAGGTAGCCGCCTTCGAGGACGAGCTCGACCAGTCGCGCCCGCTTCTGATTGTGGGGCAGGTCCTCGATCCCGAACTTGCGGTAGAGGGTCCGCAGGTGCGCCTTGACCGCGTCGACGCTGAGGAAGACCTCATCGGCGATCTCCTGATTGGTCGCCGGCGGCGCGAAGCCGGTCCCGCCGCGGGCAGGTCGGCTGAGCGCGTCGAGGATGCGGCGCTGCGTGTCGGTCAGCTGCAAAAGTGTTCGTACCCCGAGAGGCTCAAATGAAGAACGGACGCTACATCCTCGCCTTGACCCTTCTGCTCGCGGCCCTCGCGGCCCAGGTCGCGCGCGCCGCGGGCGACTCCGAAGCGCGAGCCCGCCAGCCCGCCTACGACGGCAGCAGCCTCGAATTGGTCGGCGCCGGCTCCTACGTCAGCGAAGTCTCGCGGGCGCAGCTGCGGGTGACGGTCTGCCTGCGGAAGAAGTTCGGCCTGCGCTCCTTCGACGTGCGCTGCGAAACGGCGAGCGGCAGCGGCCGCCGGGTGAAGGCCGAGGTCAGCGTCCCCGGCTGCGTCGCGGGGGCCTGGCAGACGACGACGAGCGGCGAAGCGCTCGACCGAGACGGCGACATGGTCGACTCGGCGACCGCGGTCAGCCGCAGGTTCCGCTGCTAGGCAGCCTGCGTGGCGGGCTCGGGCGGCGCCGAGGCCGATTGGGCCCGGGAGAACCGGAGGGCGCCGTCGGCGATCGCGCCGTGACGTAGTGACCGCAGCGCCAGCGGGTAGTTCTGGCGCAGCATCCAAGGCTCACTCGAACCCTGTTTGGGTATCTGGTCGATGGAGCGCAGGACGTAGCCGGCCATCAGCGGGAAGAGCAGCTGCTCGTCGACCTTGGTGCGATCCACGACCGGCACCGCCTGCTCGTACCCGTGGCCGTCCATGTACTCGACCAGGCGGGCCGCGTACTCCGAGGTGAGGTCCGCCTTCAGCGTCCACGAGGCGTTGGTGAAGCCGAGGGTGAAGGTGAAGTTCGGGATGTCGCTGAGCATCACGCCCTTGTAGGTCATCGATCGGGTCGGGTCGCAGGGCGCGCCGTCGACCTCGAACTGAATGCCGCCGAGGAAGAGCAGGTTCAGTCCGGTCGCGGTGATCACGATGTCGGCCTCGAGCTCCTCTCCGGATTCGAGCTTGATCCCGCCCTCGGTGAAGGTCTCGATGTGATCGGTGACGACCTCGGCGCGGCCGCTCGCGATCGACTCGAAGAGGTCGCCCTCCCGAGCGAAGCAGAGGCGCTGATCCCAGGGGTCGTACTTGGGCTTGAAGTGCTTGTCGACGTCATAGCCGGGTGGCAGCGATTTCTCGACCCCGTCGCGGATCATCTTCTTCACCGCGCCGGGCCAGCGCTGCGCCACCTGGTAGAGCAGGGTCTGGACACCGATGTACATCCAGCGGGCGATCGAGTGGTAGGTCTTCGCCGGCAGGAAGCGGCGCAGGAAGCCGATCAGCGGCTCCTGGGTCGGGACCGCCATCACGTATGAAGGCGAGCGCTGCAACATCGTCACATGACCGGCCTTCTCCGCCAGCGCGGGCGTCAGGGTGATCGCCGTGGCGCCGCTGCCGATCACGATCACCCGCTTGCCCTCGTAGTCGAGGACGTCGGGCCAGTGCTGGGGATGGACGACCTCACCGCCGAAGCGCTCGATCCCCGGGAACTCGGGACTGTAGCCCTGGTCGTAGCGGTAGTAGCCGCTGCACATCATCAGGAAGTTGCAGGTGACGACGGCCTTCTCGCCGTCGGAGCGCTCGGCCTCGACCGTCCAGAGCGCGGTCTCGGAGGACCAGCTGACGGCGACGACCTTGTGGTCGTAGCGGATGTGGTCGGTGATGCCGGCATCCTCCGCGGTCTGGCGTACGTAGCGAAGGATCGAGTCGCCGTCGGCGATCGAGCTCTCCTCGACCCAGGGCTCGAAGCTGAAGCCGAGCGTGTGCATATCCGTATCGGAGCGGATCCCCGGGTAGCGGAAGAGGCTCCAGGTCCCCCCCATCTCCTCGCGGGCCTCGAGGATCGCGTAGCTCTTGCCCGGGTTGCGCTGCTGCAGGTGGTGCGCGGCGCTGACGCCGGAGATGCCGGCGCCGACAATCAGAACGTCGACATGATCAGGAGTCATATTCCGCCCCAACTGTAACGGCCGCCAGTCGGCGGAGCGGGCCGCTCAGGCGGCGAATCGGTAGCCGACGCCGGGGTCGGTCTGGATGTAGCGGGGGCCGTCGGCGGGCTCGATCTTGCCGCGCAGGTTGGCGATGTGGGCGCGCAGGACCTGGGTGTCGTCTTCGTACTCGACCCCCCAGACCTCGACCAGGAGCGTGCGGTGGGTGATCAGCCGGCCGCGGTTCTGGGCGAGGGCGCGAAGCAGCTCGAACTCGGTCGGCGTCAGGTGCACCGGCTCGCCGTCGCGCAGGACCGTGCGGCCGGGCAGGTCGATCTCGAGGCCCTCGGCGACGATCGTCGGCTCCGAGGCCTCCGGCTTCGCCCGCCGCAGGGCGGCCTCCAACCGGGCGACCAGCTCCGGTGGGCCGAACGGCTTGGTCACGTAATCGTCGGCCCCGGCCGAGAGCGCTTCGACCTTCGCCTCCTCCTCGCCGACGGCGGAGAGGACGATGATCGGCATCTCACTCCAGGCGCGGATCCTCCTGGTCACCTCGATCCCGTCGATGTCGGGAAGCATCAGGTCGATGATCGCCGCTTCCGGCGGCCGCACCGAGGCCAGGTCGAGCGCCTCCTCGCCGCTGCTCGCGACCACCGCCTCGAAGCCGGCGTCACGGAGGATCACGCGCAGGGCGCGGAGGATCTGCGGCTCGTCGTCGCAGACGAGGACCCGCCGCCCCTCGCCGCTCACGCGCCCCCCTCGCCGAGCTCGAAGCTGACGACGAAGCTGGTTCCCTGGCCGGGCAGCGACTCGACCTCGATCTCGCCGCCGTTGGCCTCGATGAAGCCCCTGGCGATCGCCAGGCCGAGGCCGGCGCCGCTGCTCTGTCCTCCGCCGCCCCCCTGGTAGAAGGGCTCGAAGATGCGGGCCCGCATCGGCTCGGGGATGCCAGCACCCTGGTCGACGACCCGGACCGTGACCCGCTCGCCGATCAGCCGGGAGCGGACCAGCACCGGGTGGCCGGCGCCGTGGCGGACGCCGTTGTCGAGCAGATTGGCGAAGGCCCGCTCGAGCTGGGTGGGGTCGGCGCTGATCGGGGGCAGCCCCTCGTCGAGGGCCAGCCTGACCTCCTCACCCCCGGCGCCGATCGAGGCGCGCGCCGCCTCGAAGAGCTCGTCGAGGGCGACCGGCTCACGGTGGGGCTCGGCGTTGCCGGATTCCAGCCGCGAGACGTCGAGCAGGTTGCCGACCATTTTCGAGAGGCGCTGGCCACTCTCGACGATCGACTCGCTCAACTCGCGACGCTCCTCGGCGGTGACGCTGTCGGAATCGAGGGCGCCACCGGCGGCGATGATCGAGGTCAGCGGCGTGCGCAGGTCGTGCGAGACCGAGCGCAGCAGGGCCGTCTTCAGCTCGTCGCCGCGGCGCAGCGCCTCCGCCTCGATCGCCTCCGCCTCCATCTCGTCGCGCTGGCGGGCCAGCTCCTCGGCCCGGCGCAGCGCCTCGCTGGCCTCCTCGCGGCGGCGCTCGGCCTCCTCGGCGCGGGCCCTGGCGTAGCCGGCGAGGCTGCCGGCGGCGACGGCGGCGATCGCGAAGACGACGAGGGCGACGACGTCGCGGTTGTCGCCGACGGCGAGCCGCCCGGTCGGCGGCAGGTGGAAGAAGTTGAAGGCGGCGGCGCTGAGCAGGGCGGCGAGCAGGCCCTGGCGCCATCCCCAGAAGACCGAGACGAGCAGCACGCCGGGGATGTAGACGATGCCGAGCGAGACCGCCGGCGCGACCGACTTCAGCGGATAGATCAACCCGGTCGCGACGGCGACGACGGCGAGCGAGACGACCGGCCCGAGCCAGCCGGGCGGCGGCTCGCCGGTGAGAGCGGCGCGATACCGGTCGCGATCAGCCACGGCGACCAGAGTAGTGATGCTTCCGGGGCCCGCTAGCGCTCGCGAGCGGCGAACCAGGCGTTCACCCTCAGAGCTTGCGGGCTTTGACCGCTGTGCCGTACGAGCAGATCTCGGTCCAGGTGGTGCCGAGCTCGGAGGAGTCGTAGCGGAAGGCGAGGATCGCGTTGGCGCCCTTGGACTCCGCCTCCTCGACCAGCCGTTCGGTCGCATGGACGCGGCCTTCGGCGAGCATCTTGGTCATCCCCTTGAGCTCGCCACCGGCCAGCGACTTGAGCGAGGCGCCGATCTGGGAGCCGACGTTGCGCGAGCGCACGGTGAGGCCGAAGACCTCGCCGAAGACCTCCTCGATCTCATAGCCCGGCAGGTCGTTGGTGGTGACGATGATCACGGCGCCAGCCTACCTCGCGGCCGAGATCACTACGGTCGGGGTCTCCATGAGGGTTGAGATGCTCAACGTCGGCTGGTTCACCGCGGCCGCCGGGATCTGGCGACGCGACGACGACCTCGACCGCAAGGTTCGCTTCCCCGTCCCCGCCTACCTGATCGAGACCGACGAGGAGCGGATCCTGGTCGACACCGGCCTGCACCCGGCCGCGGTCGAGGACGCGGCCCGTCATTACGGGCGCGAGGACGCCCTGGCCATGTTTGAGCTCGAGCAGGATGCGGCCCTGGACGACCAGCTCGACCTGGCGACCGTCACCCGGGTCGTGCTCACCCACCTGCACTTCGACCACGCCGGCGGCCTGGCGCTGCTGCCCGCCGACCTGCCCGTCGTGGTCCAGCGGCGCGAGTGGCAGGCCGGCCACGAGGATGAGGCGATCGCGCGCAACTTCTACCTGCCCGCCGACTACGCCGAGATCGAGCAGCGGGTCGTCCTCATCGACGGCGACCACGACCTGCTCGGCGACGGCTCGGTCGAGCTATTGCTGACACCCGGCCACACCCCGGGACACCAATCGGTCCGGGTCGGCGAGCGGCTCGTGATCGGCGGCGACGTCAGCCACTACGCCTCGGGCCTCGACGACCACCGCTTCCCGGTCTTCGCCGACGACCACGCCGCCCAGGCCGAATCCGCCGAAAGGCTGCGTTCACTGCGCGAAGCCGGCGCCGAGGTCCGCCCCGGCCACGACCCAGGCGTCCTCCACCCCGGCCCGCTGCCGACCTGAGCCCGATCGAATCCCAGTGGGTGCTGGCTCTTAGACTCGTCCTCGCATGGTCACCGCCTCGATCATCTCCAACTTCTGGGAGAACCTGGAACAGCACCACGAGCAGGCGGTGTTCCTCGTCCTCGTCGGCTTCCTCGGCTCCTTTGCCTTCATCCGCATGAGCACGCGGATCATCCGCAGCGGCAGCGTCTCCTGGTGGCCCGGCAACATCGAAAGCGAATCCGGCCTGCACCTGCACCACCTCGTCTTCGGCATCGTCACGATGATGGTCGCCGGAACCCTCGGCTTCGTCGCCGACGGCCGCAGCCCATACATCGAGATCTGCGCCTTCCTCTTCGGCGTCGGGGTCGGCCTGACGATCGACGAGTTCGCACTCTGGGTCCACCTCGAAGACGTCTACTGGGCGGAGCAGGGGCGCAGCTCGATCGACGCGACCGTGATCGCCGCATCGCTGATGGGCCTGATGGTGCTCGGGATCAGCCCGGTGGCGATCGAGTCGGGCTCGCCGGCGGCGCTGATCGGAAGCATCCTCACCACCCTCTTCTTCTTCGCCTTCGTCGTCGTCTGCTTCGCCAAGGGACGGATCCTGCACGGCACGACCGGCGTCTTCGTCGGCCCGATCGCGATCTATGGGGCACTGCGCATAGGCAAGCCCCATTCGGCCTGGGCCCGCTACAGGTACGGCGAGCGGCGGCCGAAGAAGCAGGCCAAGGCCGAAGCGCGCTTCTCGCCCGACCGCCGCACCGAGCGCTTCAAGGAAGCGTTCCGCGACATCGTCGGCGGCAAGCCCAGCGAGGGCCTGGCGGCGGTCGGCGACGAGGCGGCGGCCGCGACCCGCGAAGCCGGGCATGAATTCCGCGAACGAGCCGAAAAGCTCACCCACCCCGGCGAGGACGGCCCGCGGGACAAAGAGCACGACGACTGAGCCCCAGCCCGGCGCGGCTCAGCCCTCGGCGGCCGCCCGCTCGAGGAAGTCGACCTGGTGCTGCTTGCGCATGATCAGGTGCTCGAGCATGTGCTCCAACGCCTCCGAGCGGCCCTCCCGCCCGGTCGGCTCGATCGCCGCCTGCAGCGAGTCGACGACCTTTTCCTCGCACTCGACCAGCCAGCGCAGGGCATCCTTGGCGCCGGCATGGAACTCGAGCCCGGCGACCCGCACGCTGGGCTCGCCGTCGAAGGAGACGATCTTTTCGACCAGCTCGCGGGCGCCGCTCAGCTCCTCGTCAGCGAAGCGCTTGAGCTGCTCGCCGAGCGCCTGCGCCTCGAGGCCGCGGAGGCTGGCGGCGACGACCGAGTACTGCAGCGCCGAGCGGTACTGCTGCTCGAGCGCCGAATTCAGCCGCTCGACCGCGAGCTGCTCGTCGAGTTTCTCCTCCTGATCGGGCATCGATCAGCGGACGCGCTGGAAGAGGTAGATCGCGAGCAGGACGAGGATGATGATGATGAGGATGCCGACGATGGACAAGAGTCCGCCTTTCGTTCGATTTGAAGTCTCTGTCTGGTCCCCGCGTCAGCACATTTGAAACTCCGGCCCGAGGGCCGGCGCTCCCGGACGCCTATCGTTCCCGGCGTGGCCGCCTCCGTCCCACTCTCGATCCTCGACCTCGCCGTGGTCGGGCCGGACGAGTCGATCGCCGAGAGCCTGACCGGCAGCGTCGAGCTCGCGCGGGCCGCGGAGAAGGCCTGCTACCAGCGGGTCTGGTACGCGGAGCACCACAACATCTCCTCGATCGCCTCCTCGGCGACCGCGGTGCTGATCGCCAACGTCGCCGCCCATACCGAGACGATCCGGCTCGGCGCCGGCGGCGTCATGCTCCCCAACCACTCGCCGCTGGTGATCGCCGAGCAGTTCGGCACCCTCGAGAGCCTCCATCCCGGCCGCATCGACCTCGGCCTCGGCCGCGCGCCCGGCAGCGACCAGCCGACGGCGAGGGCCCTGCGACGGGATCCCCGATCCTCTGAAACCTTTCCCGACGACGTGGTCGAACTGCAGGGCCTGCTCAGCGACGAGAGCCCGCTGCCGGGGATCCGCGCGATCCCCGGGAAGGGCACGCACGTGCCGCTCTACATTCTCGGCTCCTCGCTGTTCGGCGCCCAGCTGGCGGCGCTGCTCGGGCTGCCCTACGCATTCGCCTCGCACTTCGCGCCACAGGTGCTGCACGAGGCGACGCGGATCTACCGAGAGCAGTTCAAACCCTCGACCCAGCTCGAGCAGCCCCACCTGATCGCCGGCCTCGGCGTAATCGCCGCCGAGACCGAGAGCGCCGCGGAGGAGCAGCTCGAGCTGACCCGCAGGGCGCGCGCCAAGAACCTCTTCGGCCGTGGCGGCCGGCGCCTCAGCGACGACGAGGTCGACGAGATCCTGCGCTCACCACAGGCCGCCGCCGTCGACGAGATGCTCACCTACACCGCCGTCGGCACTGCAGAGAAGGTCGCCGATTACGTCGAGAGCTTCCAGAAACTGAGCGGCGCCGACGAGCTGATCACCGTCCACTACTCCGGCATCGGTCGCCGGCCGTGTCCGGTCGGTCGAGCTGCTCGCCGAGGCCGTCGACCCGGCAGGAGCCGTTTCCTAGCTCAGGGACGCCAGGCGATGCCGGCGCGGTCGGCACCCCAGGCCAGAGCCCGATCCCAGCCGCCGCCGAGGTAATCGGCGATCGCCTCGACCCGGCGCCGGATCGGGTCGAACCAGAGCACGAGGGCGGCGGCGGAGCCGACCGCGGCACCCGCGATCACGTCGCTGGGGTAGTGGATGCCGAGGGCGACGCGGCCGATCGAGAGCACCGTGGCGGCGACCAGGGCGGCGATCCCCGCGCCCCGCTTGCGCAGCACGATCGCCGTCGCGATCGCGAAGGCGGCCGTCGCGTGGTCGCTCGGGAAGCCGGGATCGGCAGCATGGCCGGAGAAGAGGTGGACGCCGTGCGGGTCGGCGACGAAGGGCCGCGCACGGTCGACCAGTTCGGAGATGACCTTGGCGACGGCGAGCCCGAGGCCGGCGCTGAGTACGGCGGCGACCGTCGCCCGGCGCCAGGCGATGTGGCGACGGCCGTGGGCGAGCAGGAAGACGACCGCCAGGGTGGCGATGAACAGCGCCTCGGAGGCGTTGACGTAGAAGAGCAGCGGATCCTCGACCTGGTCGTGGCGGAAGAGGAAGTCGTTGAGCGTGTGGAGCAGGCTCCAGTCCATCGGCCGCAGGCTTCCAGGCAGACATGAAGGGCATCTGAGTGACGACCGTCGCCTTCATCGGCGGGATCGTCGGGTGGCGATACGCTGATCGCCCATGGAGGAGAGGGACGCGGTGATCGTCGGAGCCCGCTGTGCCGGGTCGACCCTGGCCCTCGCCCTGGCCCGGCACGGATGGGACGTTCTGGTCGTCGACCGCGATGAGTTCCCGAGCGACACGATCTCGACCCACCTGATCTTTCCGAACACCCTCGCCCGCCTCGATCAGCTCGGTGTCCTCAAGACCCTGCGCGCCGCGCATGAAGTGCCGATGCTCGGCTTCCGCATCATCGGCCTCGGCCATGAGATCAGCGGCCACTTCACCCCGATCGAAGGCTTCAACTGCGCCGCGGCGCCGCGTCGGGTCGCCCTCGACCAGGCGCTGGTCGACACCGCCCTCGCCGCCGGGGTCGACACCCGCTTCGGCGAGCGGGTCAGCGGACTGATCGGCGCCGGTACCGATGCCGACCCGGTCCGCGGGGTCGTGCTCGAGGGCGGCGAGCAGATCCGGGCCAGATGGGTCTTCGGCGCCGACGGCCGGGCCTCGACCGTTGCCGCCCACCTCGGGGTCGAGAAAGAGCGCCCGCTCTCCGGCAGCGTCGCCTACCTGATGGCCTACTGGCAGGGCCTCCCCGACGACGGCTACGCGAACTCCAACATCAGGGGGGACGAGATCGTCAGCCGCTGGGCCGGCGAGGATGGCGTCCACCTGCTGACCGCCTGGGGCGACGTCGAGTTCACCCGGGGGTCGAGGGAGGAGCGGCTCGAGCGGTATTTGGGGCTGCTCGGGCGGTTCCCCGAGACCATCTCCCCGGAGGAGCTCGAGCGGGCCGAGATGGTCAGCGACGTGATCGTCGCCCCTGAGTCCCTGATGCGCGGCTATCTGCGCACCGCCGCCGGCCCCGGCTGGGCCCTGGTCGGCGACGCCTGTCATTTCAAGCATCCCGGCACGGCACAGGGGATCGGCGACGCGGTCGAGCAGGCGATCCACGTCGCCGAGAGCGTCACGGGAGACGACCCGGGCCTCGCCGACTACGGCAGGTGGCGCGATGCGCGCGCCGCCGAGCACTACGAGTGGTCCTTCCTCTGGGGCAACTTCCCCGGAGGCAAAACGGAGGCTCTGTTCAAGGGCTGGGCGAGCGAGGACGACGCCGCACAGGACCTGCGCGACTCCTACAGCCGCCTGGTCGAGCCCTCAGAGGTTCTGAGCGCCGAGCGAGTGCAGCGTTGGTTCGCGGAGCCCGCCGAGGCCTAGATGGCGAAGGGAGACTCCACCCCCTCTGAGCTGATCGACGGACGGATCGCGGAGCTCGACGACTGGCGCGGCGCGACCTACAAGCAGGTGGTCAAGATGACCTTCGCCAAGGGCGCCTCGCTGGCGGACCCGTCAGGCCTGTTCAACTCCAGCCTCGAAGGCAACACCAGGCGCGCGATCGACTTCCACGAGGGCGACGAGATCGACGAGGGGGCGCTGAAGGCGCTGGTCCGCGAGGCGGTCGCCCTCAACGCCTAGCCTCCGCAGGCGAGGCCTCGATTCAGAGCAGGCCGCGTCGGGCGGCGGCGGCGACCGCGGCCGCCCGCGTCGGCAGCCCGAGCTTGGTGCGGACGTTGGCGACGTGGCGATGGACGGTGTGCGGGCTGAGCACGAGGCGCTCGGCGATCTCGCGATCGGAAAGACCGTTCGCCACCAGGCCCAACACCTCGGTCTCCCTCCGGCTCAGCTCCCCCTCGTCCGCCTCCTCGACCTGGCCCTCACTCCGCGCCGGGAGCTCGACCACCCCCTCGACCCCGAGGCCGCTCAGGATCGCGCCCGCGACCTGCCCGGCATCGCCGACCCAGGGGAAGTGATCGGCCCCCTCGATCGCGACGAAAGTCGCCCGCGGCAGCCCCGCGGCCAGTTCCCGGCCCAACTCGAACGGGATCGCGCGGTCCTCGCGCCGGTGCAGGACGACCGCCTCGGCGCTCACCCGGCCGAGGAGCTCGGTGACGTCGAAGTCGTAGACGGCCTCGAGCGAGCGGGCCGCCCGCTCGGCACTCGCCGCCTCGCGCTGGTACTCGACGAAGGCCTGGCGCTCCTGCGCATCGGCCCTCGGGACAAAGATGTCGGCGAGGGCCCGGGACCCGAGGCCCCAGTGCTCGGCCACCAGATCGACGATCGCCTTCCTGTCCCGGGAATCGGCGATGCGCGACCCCGAGGCGTAACCGCCGTAGAGCACGAGCCTCCGCACCCGCTCCGGGTGGGCGGCGGCGTAGGCGATTCCGACCGGGGCCCCGGAGGAGGCGCCGATCAGATCGACCGGGCCTGCGGCCGCCGCCTCGACCACCGCCGCCAGCGCCGTCGCCGCCTCCTCGGCACTCGCCGGTGACGGGGCGTCGCCGGCCGAGACTCCGGTGCCGGGCGCGTCGTAGCGGATCACGGTGCGGTGGCGTCCCAATGCCTCGACGAAGGCGCGAAAGCGCGGGTCCCGCCAGTTCAGCTCCAGGTGGCTCATCCACCAGCCCGAAAACACGACCGGGGGGCCGTCGCCGCTCCGCGCCCAGGCGATCCGCCGCCCTTCCTCCCCGGTGAAGTGGATCGCCTGCTCTTCCACGCAGCAAGGGTAGGGCACCGCGGATGGCCCGAACGGGCCAGTGAATTTGGCCGGAAAAGGCGAAGCGGAAGCCGCCCGCAGCCGCTGGAATGTCGACCATGCCTACCGACACGACCGACCCCAAAAACGTGAGCCCGCCCGTCGAAGTCATCGAAAGCCGCCTCACCGCAGCCCTCTACGACCCGTTCCTCTGGCTCGCCGAGAAGCGCGGCACGGCCGCCCGCAGGCAGGAGCTGCTGGCCAGGGCGGAGGGGGCGGTGCTGGAGATCGGCGCCGGCACCGGTCACAACCTCCCCCACTATCCGGCCGGCCTCGACCAGCTCGTGCTCGCCGAGCCGGGCGCCAGGATGAGCGCCCAGATAGACATCGACGGCGGCCCGAACGCGGTGGCGACCCGGTTGGAGCGGGCGCCCGCCGAGAGCCTCCCCTTCGCCGACGACAGCTTCGACAGCGTCGTCTCCACCTTCGTCCTCTGCACGGTCAGCGACCCCGAGCGGGCAGTCGCCGAGGTGGCACGGGTCCTACGGCCGGGAGGCCGCCTGCTGTTCCTCGAGCACGTGCGTGCCGAGCCCGGATGGCGGCAGGCCCTGCAACGGGCCTCGGCGCGCCCCTGGGCGGCATTCGCCGACGGCTGCCGCTGCGACCGACCCACCCTGGAGACGATCGAGGCCCAGATGCGGGTGGAGTCGGTCGAGTCCGGTTGCTGGAAGGGGATGCCGGCGATCGTCAAGCCCCTGGTCTGGGGCTCGGCGATCTCCGCCCCGGCCTGATCTCAGCGCCGGTTGGTCAATCCTTTGAGCAGCACCTCGATCGGCGAATTGTGCTTGCCGTTTCCATTCGCCAGTCCCTCGCGCGCCCTGCGGAGCTCCGTCGTCAGATCGCCGACGTTCTCGCCGAAGCGGCCGACCTCCTTCGCCGCCTTGGCGAGGTCGCTGGACCGGATCTTGACCCGTTTTGGCGCAGGCAGCTTGACTCCCAATACCTTCCCGCCGGAGCGAGTCGCACCGAGCACGACGCCGCCGACGGTGCCGGCAATGGCGGCCCCTCCGGCAAGCAGCGGGATTCGCGCCTTGCGCGCGGCCTCACCGGTCGCATGGCCGGCGTCCTTGCCGGCGCTTCCGACGGCTTTGCCGATCGCCTTGGTCGGGCTCGATTTCGAACCGCCGTTGCGGGTGGCCTTGGCGCTGCCGGTCGATTTCGCGCGTGAGCTCGAGGCCCTTTTCCGAGCGGTTTTCGCTTTCGCCGTTTTGGCTTTCGCCGTTTTGGCTCTGCCCGGACTCGCTCGTTTCGTTTTTTTCGCTTTTTTGGTTTTCGTCTCAGCCATATCGCTCTCTCCTGAGTAGACCTGAGGAACGCAGGCCCCGTCGAGCGGGAGACTTGCGCCTGAGCGTCGGAGTGCTCGTCATCAGCCCTCTGTCCGAAACCCGTTCGTTGCTACTACCTCTTACCTGCTTTGCAAAACCCAATTTGCGTAAAAATCGTGATTCCACCGCTCGCGCCTCAGTAGCCCGGAGGGTCGCGGTACTCGCCCGCCGGCGGCTGCTGGCGGCGCGGGTCGACGGCACGCCGATCGTCGACCAGGACTTCCGCCTGACGCGATCGACGGGACCACACGGCCCACTGCCAGATCGCGATGATCAAGCCGACGGCGCCGGCGATCATCAGGATCAGGCCGACCGTCCTCAGGTCGAGCCCCTTGACGTGAAGGTGGGTCGCGAAGCGAAGGATCGCTCCCACCGCGATCAGGAAGATGCTGCCCGCGAAGGTCATCTCGCGCCGCGCCCTACGCGACCCGGCGGAATAGGTAGATGGCGAGCAGGATCAGGATGACGACGATGAGGATTCCTACGATGGTCATGCGGGGCTCCTTCGTTGTGGTCGGGACGGGAAAGTCGGGGACACGGGGAGGCTCATAGGTCCTCCTCGATCTCGTCGGCTTTGCGGCCGTGGACGCGGGCCTGTTGGCGCTCGCGCTCGACCCGCTGAGCCGCGCCCTCCGACTCGACGGCCAACTTGTCGGAGCGGCTTTTCTGGCGCTCGGCGAGGCGCGCGAGGCGCTCGGCCTCCTGCGCGGCCTCTTCGGCCTCGGCTCGCTTCGCCTTCTCCTGCTCAGAGTGCTCGCTCGCCTTCGCGGCACGAGACTGCGCCTCGTCTCTATGGGCACCGGCCCGTTCGGCGAGACGCTGTCTCTCGAGCTTGCGCCGCGCCGCCGCGCGGCTGGCGAGCCCGGCCGCCACCCCGGCGAGGACCAATACGACGATCACGATTACGACAATCAGCACGACGGACATCGAATCCCTCCTCTCGTCTGCAACCGACAAACCTCGCCGGTCTGCGTAGCCCTAGAGCTCAGAGAGCCGTGCGACGCCGAACATCCTTCAACCACCGATTGGGCTTTCTTGCCCTTTTGCCCTGCAACGAAAAGGGGGCGCGTTTGTCAGGCGCTACTTGAAGAGAATTGAGTCATCAACTCTGGCCCTGCGCCTTCTTCGCGTGCGAGGCGGCGACGACGCATCGGGAGAACGGCGTGCCCTTCTCACCGGCGGCGTGCTTCTTGGAAAAGCCACGGCACGCCTGACGCGCGCTGGTGCCGTCGCTGCTGACGGCTTTCGCCATCGCCGTGACGCACTGGCTGAAGGGCGTGCCCTTCTCACCGGCGGCGTGCTTCTTCGAGAAGCCGCGACAGTAGACCCCGTAGGCCTTCGCCTTTTCGGGCAGCGGCGACTTCGGGCCCGGCGTGGGGTGCGCCGGGTGGCCTGGGTGCTCCGGGTGGGCGGGGTGCCCTGGATGGGCCGGGTGCTCCGGGTGGGCGGGGGTGTATTCCGTACCCTGGGCAAACGCCACGGTAGGCGTCAGGGCCAGCGCCAAGGCGCTTACGCACACTGCGAATTTGGACGTGAGCTTCATCGATCCTCCTCTGCATACCGGCCCGCGAGGGCGGATGTCGTTGTGCAGAGCAAGAACGGGTGGGGTCCCCCGATGTCAGGCGCTATTCGGGCTTCTTGCCTTCGGACTTGCCCGGCGACCCGGGTTCGGCGGGAGTTTCGGGCTTGACTGGATGCGTCGGGTGCGCTGGATGCGTCGGGTGCACCGGATGAGGGTCAGGGGCGGTGGCCGAGCCCCCCGATTCGACCGCGGCGGGGTGATGCGAGCCGGTGCTCTTTTCCGGCTTGCTCGCCGCCGTTTCCTGGCCGTGGGCCGCGGCCGCCGGCGTCTGCTTTTCGTGGCCCCGCCCGTGCGGATGTTCGGCCCCGGAGTTGCCCGGGGACGGGGAGCCGGCTTCAGCCTCCGCCGCGGGTGCGACAGGAGTCGCCGGTGCAGCACTCGCCGAGTTGCCGTGGTCAAGCTCCGGGGACACTGAGCGGGCCTTGTCGAGCGACCCCTTCCGCGCAGCTCGGGTCGACCGGGCACTCGCCGGGCCTGAGCTGGATACACCCCCGGACAGGGAAGTCCCGCCCCCGGATGAGCCGCCCTCGCGGCCGGCGCCTGAGTGACTCGCCGGCGTCTCCTGGTGACTGCCGATATGGACCAGGCCCTCCCTGTCCGCCACGCCGGCTCCGACCACCGCGACCACGGCCACCGTCGCCGCCCCTTTCAGCAAGGTCGCCGTGCCGACCGATTTGGCCGCGCCTCCCACGATCGCGCCGCCGGCGCCGCCCCCCGGGCCGGCCCCCACTCCCCCCGCAGCCGCCGCGCCGGCCCCGCCGCCGCCGAGCGCTCCGTGGAGCAGCGCCGCCGCCGCGACCGCCGGAAGCGGCGAGATCGCGGCCAGGTCCTCACGGCGCGTGTCGATCTGCTCCGCGAATTGCCGGCACCCCGCGCAGTCGCGCAGGTGGGCGCGGACGTCTCGACGCCGCCGGACCCTGCGGTCGCCGTCCGAGAGCGCCTGGGTGACGGCCGCGCACTCCATCTCACGCCCGCCCTCCATCTCGCGCAAGCCGAGGCGCGCCTCGTAGAGGGTCTGCCGGGCGACGGCCTGCGAGGTCTCCAGCGCCGCCGCGATCTCCTCGAAGTCCAGCCCACCGGCCTCCCGCATGAGCAGCACCCCGCGCTGGCGCTCGGGCAGCGCGCCCAGGTCGACGATCAGCTGCCGCAGCCGCTGGCGGGTCTCCACCCGCTCGGTGAGCCCCTCTTCCGCGAGCGGCTCGCCCTCCTCGAGCGAGACGCTCGGGCGCCGTCGCCGCAGGAGGTCGATCGACTCGTTGTGGGCGACCCGGTAGAGCCAGGGCTTCAGCGCGATCTCGCGGCGCTCGCCCGGCAGCGCCCCCAGGACCTTGACCATCGTCTCCTGCAGGGCATCCTCGGCGTCCTGCCGATTGCCCAGGATCGCCAGGCAGTAGCGGTAGAGCGGCTGGTGGAACTCGCGGAAGATCTCGCCGAGGGCTCCCTCGTCTCCGCCGGCCGCGCGGGCGAGTGTGTCGTCGATCGCGGTGGAACTCACTCCTGGCTCGTCTCATCGACCTGCATCCCATCCAATGTAGGGCCTGGCGCAAGCCAGGTCGAAACCCGGCGCGTGCGGCCGCCGGCTCGACGCCGGCGTCACAGAAACGGGGGCGCAGGCCCCGTTGTCAGTCCCTAGATCGCCGTCGACGGCGGGCGCCAACCCCTGCCCAGGGTCGTCTGCCCGACCTCGATGATGTGGCCGTCGGGGTCGCGGATGTAGCAGCGGATCTCGGTCTCGTGCTCCTTCGGCGGCGTCAGGAACTCGGCGCCGCGTGCGCTCCACTCCTCGTACACGGCCTCGATGTCGGCAACCCGGATGTTGAGGAAGCTGCTGACCCGATCCGGGTCGGGAGGCGTCTCCAGCGTCACCGTCGGCTTGTCGTCGGTCGGCCCGCCGCCGACGTTGATGATGATCCAGGTGTTGGCCAGGGCGACGTAGGTCACCTGATCACCGGACTCGCCGGAGACGACCGCCTCGCCGCCGAGCACCTCGGTGTAGAAACGGCGCGAACGCTCGACGTCCTCCGAGACGATGAAGTGGGCTACGGCCATCTGCTGATCGAGGTTGCTCATGGTCGCCTCCGTTGTCGGACTTGGCTCCCCAGCAGGCCAGGCCGGCCTCCGCCGCGGGCGACCCTATTGTTGCGCGCCCTTGTACGACGCCTCTCAGCACCTGATCGGCGGCGGGGCGCGTGCCCGATCGCTTCCGGACTGGCCCGACGCCCGACCCCTCCGCTCCTGGCAGCAGGAGGCGACCGAAGCCGTGCGGGCGCACTCGGCGCGCCAGCTTCCTGGCCTCGGCCACGCCGGCGGCCGGCAAGACCACCTTCGGCCTGCACATCGCCCACCGGATGCTGAGCGCCGGGTTCGTCTCGCGCGTCGTCGTCGCCGGCCCGACCACCCACATCTGCCGCCAGTGGGCCGCCGACGCCGGGCCGCTACGGCATCGACCTCGAGCCGAACCGGCCGAACTCGGACGGGCCGGAGTCGGCCGACTTCCACGGCGTCGCCGTCACCTACCAGACGATCGCGGCCGGGCCGGAGATGCACCGGCTGGCCGCCGGCCGCCGGCCGACCCTGCTGATCGCCGACGAGCCCCACCACATGGGCGACCTGGCCGCCTGGGGCCTGCGGACCCGCAAGGCCTTCGACGGCGCCCGCTTCCGGCTGCTGCTCTCGGGCACGCCCTTCCGCTCCGACAACTCGGCGATCCCCTGGGTCACCTACGACGAGGACGGCCTCAGCCGGGCCGACTACGCCTACGGCTACCCGCAGGCGCTGGTCGACCGGGTCTGCCGCCCGATCACCTTCCTGCCCTATGACGGCGAGATGGAGTGGCTCTCGGACGGCCGGCTGCGCAGCGCCGACTTCGACCTCGTCCTGCCGGCGGCGGAGTCGGCCCGGCGCCTGCGGACGGCGCTCAGCCCGGAAGGCGAGTGGATGGGCGAGGTGCTGCGCGACGGCGACGCCAGGCTGAGCGAGGTGCGCGCCGACGGGCACCCCGACGCGGGCGGCCTGGTCATCGCCTCCGACCAGGATCACGCGCGGGCGATCGCGGCGCGGCTCGGGTCGATCTCGGGGGAGCAGCCCGAGCTGGTGATGAGCGACGAGCCCGGCGCCAGCCGGCGCATCGCCGAGTTCGCCTCCTCCGATCGACGCTGGCTGGTCTCGGTCCTGATGGTCTCCGAGGGCGTCGACATCCCCCGCCTGCGGGTCGGCGTCTACGCGACGGCGGCCCGGACCGAGCTCTTCTTCCGCCAGGTGGTCGGTCGCTTCATCCGCACCACCCCGGGGCCGCGCCGGCAGATGAGCTACCTCCTGATGCCGGCCGACTCGCGGCTGAAGGCGCTCGCCCACGAGATCGAGCTGGAGCGCCGCCACGCGCTCGACCTCTCGCCGGACGCCGAGGAGGAGGGGAAGAAGAGCTGGACGAGATCGATCCGGAGCGGGGCGAGCCGGGCGGCGGCTTCGCCGTCCTCAGCTCGGGCGACGCCGAGCTGGACGAGGCGATCATGAGCGAGACCGACGCTTCAGCTCTTCCCGACCGACGACCCCGAGCCGAGACGAAGAAGGCGGCCGCCCGCGCCAGGCCCGAAGCCGCGCCGGAGGACCTCGAACCCGAGCGGGAGTCGGCCTACGCGACCCGCGAGCGGCTGCGCGGCGAGCGCAGCCGCCTGGTCGCCGACGTCGCCCGCCGCACCGGCAAGTCGCACCGCGAGATCCAGGCCCGCATCAACCGCGCCACCCGCGCGCGCTCGGTCGCCGGCGCCACGATCGATCAGCTCGAGCGCGGCAACGCGATGCTGCGCCGCGAGCTGTGGCGCTGACCCGCTCAGGAAGGCCCGTGACAGCGGGGGTGGACCGGATGAGAGGATCTGCGCAATCGGCGCACCCGCCGTCAATCGTCCGATCCACGAGGAAAGGGGGGAACCGCCGAATGAGTCCCCCCGCAACCCTTCTGATCTGGTTCCAGCTGCGCTCGCCGGAGATGGCGGCGGACTTCGAGGCCCTGATGGCGAGCGATCGCGACATCGTCCGGGGGTCGCTGGACACGGTCTCGGACTGGCGGCTGATGCGGCCGGCGGACGTGCCCGGACAGGCGATCGGTCAAGCCGACTACGTGCTGATCGCCGAGATCCTCGGAGTCGAGCGTTTCGAGCAGCAGGGGAGCGAACACGTCCAGCGCCTGTCAGACGACCTCGAGCACCTCGTCTCGAGCCAGGGGATGCTCGTCCTGCGTTCCTTCCTCTGAAGAACTACGGCCGGGCGCACATCGCGTAGGCGCGAAAGAAGATCGTCGGGTCGAGCTCGTTGCGCAGGACCACGGTCCAGCTGCTCGCCGGAGCGCCGTTGGTCGGGTCCGGGTAGATGAATTCGCCTTCGCTTTCGACCCCTTCGCCACCGGGACGGTCGACGATCAGCGTGTAGGGCGAGATCGGAGTTGCCGATTCAGGCTCGCTGTCGAGGTCGAAGCCGCCGCCGGTCAGAGCCTCACCAGGCGCGCAGGTGGCGAGCGACTGCCCGACTTCTCCCGCATCCTTCAACCCGACCCGGTCGCCGTAGCGAACGACGACGCTGGTCGCGCCCGCAGCACCCGGGGCGCCCGGGGCACCCTGCGGCCCGCGCTCGCCGGCCGGGAGCTGGCCCGCCTTGAAGTCTCCGGCCAACAGGGAGCCGTCCTTGACCTTCGCGCCGGTGACGGCGTTCTTCTTCAGCTGCTTGGTGCCGACGCTGTTCTTGCCGAGCGTCGAAGCCGCGAAGGCGGTCGCACCGCCGAGCGCGAGGAACAGCGCCACGGTGGCGATCACGTTGGCGTAGGTCAACCTGGGCTGCGGCCGCTTCTCCATCTCGATTCCCCGATTCGTTTGGTTCCTGGACGAGGAGATCTACTTCGGTCGATCGGGAGCACGACTGGAGTTCTGGCAGCGGGCTCCCGCAGGGCAGATGTGAGCGAACTGCAAGCAAGTCGTGAGCAAAACGCAACCTTGGTCGAGGCGCGTGTTTAGAGCTCAGAGTCCCGCCGTGCACGACAGGGGCGTGCGGGAGCAACGACTAGCACGGGAGAAACCATGAAACAGAAACGGAAACTTGGTCTTGTCACGACCCTGATGGCGGCTGTCGCCTTGTTCGGAGCGACGGCGGCCCAGGCATCGACGATCACGGTCGGCAGCGTCCTGCCGCCCGGCTTCGCCTCGAAACCGTTCGGCGAAGTGCAGACCCAGCTGAACACGGCATTGCCGGAGAAAGGCGCCAACCTCGTCTCGCCGGTCAGCGGAGCGATCGTGCGCTGGAGGCTCCAGGGCGCCAAAGGCGGCCCCTTCTTCCTGCGGGTGCTGCACCCGAACGGGACCGGCGCCTACACCGCCAACGGCACCAGCGGTGCGGTGACGCCGACCGATGCCGGCCTGCAGACCTTCACCGCCAACCTGCCGGTCAAGGCCGGCGACCTGATCGGCATCGACCCGACCAACGCCACCGACGAAATCGGCATCGCCGAAGTGCCGGGAGCCGGCTTCACGTCGATCTTCCCGCGACCCTTCGAAGGCGCGACCGTGGCGGCCCGGGAACCGAAGACCGGCCTCGAGCTCGAGCTCAGCGCCGAAGTCCAGCCGACCCCGACGATCGCCTCGGTCAGCCCCAGCTCCGGCTCGATCGCCGGCGGCACCGTGGTCAAAATCACCGGGACCGACTTCACCGCCGCCAGCGCGGTGCAATTCGGCGACACGCCGGCGGCCAGCTACGCGGTCGTCTCCGAAACCGAAATGACCGCGACCGCGCCGGCGACCAAGAAGGCCGGCCGGGTCGACATCGCCGTCACCACCGTCGCCGGTACCAGCCTCGCCGCCGGCGGCGACCGCTTTACCTACAAGGCGTGCGTCGTGCCCAGCCTGAACAAGAACAAGTTGAACGCCGCCAAGAACCGGCTGCGGAACGCCGGCTGCAAGCTCGGCAAGGTCAAGATGATCGATGGCGCCACCGCCAAGAACGGCAAGGTCAGCAAGCAGAATCCGAAGCAGAACACGACCCGCGTGCCGGGAACCAAGGTGAACGTAACCCTGGAGAAGTAGGCAGTCGTGATCGTCCCGACCCGCTCCGGCAAGCGCCGGGGCGGGTCGGGCTCTTCGCCTCGTAAACGACGAAATCCCGCCGGAAGCGGGATTTCGTGTGAAGCGGCTGATCGGATTCGAACCGACGACCTTCTGCATGGCAAGCAGACGCTCTAGCCAGCTGAGCTACAGCCGCATTGGGCGGGATTCTACCCCGGTGAGGTCGTTTCCTGCACTCGGCTAATAGGGAGCGCCGACGGCCTTCGCCCAGGACTCGTCGACGTGGAGCGCGCCCTTGGCGTCGGTATCGACGATCACGACGGTCGCCGGCTGCCGGTTGCCATGGGCGGCTTCGATGTTGGCGACGCCCGTCCAGCCCTTGAAGCCGCGGGTCCCGTCAAGGGTCTTTTCAAGCTTCTTCGCGTCGGTGCTGCCGGCCGCGGAGACCGAGTGCGCGAGGAGGTTGACGGAGTCATAGGTGTAGGGGCTCCAGGTGCCCGGCGCTTCGCCGAATTCCTTTTCGAAGGACGAGACGTATGGCTCCGAGCCCTTGAAATCGTCAGGCGCCGGCACGCCGACCACCGGACAGGCGCGGGCGGCGGCGATGCCGGCGGTTTCGACGAAGCCGGTGTCATAGGAGGCGTAGTCGGCCACGCACTGGGCCTTGACCCCGCCTTCCTTCATCTCCTTGGCGATCAGGCCGCCCTCGGGGAAGTAGACCGCCGAGTAGATGACGTCGGGGTGGGTCGCGGCGAGCTTGTCGACGACGTCGGTGTAGTCGTCCTTGCCCGGCTCGACCTTCTCGTAAGCGGTGACCTCGACGCCTTCGGATTCAAGCGCCGCTTTCACGGCCTTCGAGACGGTCAGCGTGTAGCCGGGGGTCGGGTCGTAGGCGATCGCGACCTTCTTCGCTCCGAGCCAGTCCGTGAGCGCCTTCGAGGCGACAGGGGCGATCTGGTCGCTCATCGGCTGCAGGGTGTAGCCGAGGCCGTTGGTCGAGGTGTCGGAGGTGAGCCTGATCGGGACCAGACCGGCCTTGATGTAGAGCGGCAGGGTCTTTTCGCCGACCGAGGAGTTGTAGGGGCCGACGATGCCGTCGAGCCCGTCGTCGATCGCCGCTTCGGCCGCTTCGACACCTGTCGCGGGGTCGGCGGCGTCGTCGATCGGGACGATCTCGATCTGCTTGCCCTGCAGCCCGCCGGCGGCGTTCGCCTTCTCGGCGGCGAGTTCCGCGCCCTTCAACATCCCCTGGCCGAGAATCGCCTGTTCTCCGGAGAGCGGTGCCTCGAGGCCGAGGCGGAAGCCGTCCGACGACGAGCCGGTCGTCTGATCAGAGCTCGAGCCGCAGCCGGCGGCAAAAACGGCGAGGGCGACCAGGGCAAGGGAAACCGCGAAGCGAGTGTGCATGGGACCCCCATTCGTCGGCGCCGAGCACGAGTCCTGCAGCGCCGCCGATACGGGCGAATCGCCGCAGAACTCACCGTAATTATGTGATAGAAGTACACAAAATTTGGTAGCCCAATCACGAAGGAGACGGACCCGATGAAACGAGGTTGGACCACCTTGCTCGCCACGATCGTCGCCGCGGTGGCGGCCTTCGTCGTCGTCCCCGCCGCCTCGGCCGCCGGCCCGATCCACCCCGGCGTCCAGGTCTTCACGGCGGGCGCCCAGTGCACCTCCAACTTCGTCTTCGAGGAAGGCTCGGACGTCTTCCTCGGCCAGGCCGCGCACTGCTCGGGGACAGGCGGCCAGACCGAAACCGACGGCTGCAGCAGCGGCTCCCTACCGCTCGGCACGCCGGTCGAAGTGACCGGCGCCAGCAAGCCGGGCACCCTCGTCTACAACTCCTGGCTGACGATGCAGGCGAACGGGGAGACCGATCCCGACACCTGCGGGTACAACGACCTGGCGCTGATCAAGATCGCCGCCGCCGACGTCGGCAAGGTCGACCCGACGATCCCTGGCTTCGGCGGCCCGAGCGGCGTCGGCAACGCCGCTGGAACCGGCTCGACCGTGTTCTCCTACGGCAACTCCGAACTGCGCGGCGGGATCTCCAAACTCAGCCCGAAGCAGGGCGTGCTGCTGCAGGAAGAAGGCGGCGGCTGGAGCCACATCGTCGTCACCCTGACCCCCGGCGTCCCGGGCGACTCGGGCAGCGGCTTCCTCAACGAATCGGGGCAGGCGATCGGCGTCCTCAGCACCCTGCAGCTGGCGCCCCTGCCGGCGACCAACGGGGTCGGCGACCTCGGCAAGGAGCTCGCCTACCTGCGCTCACACAGCTCCTTCACCGGCCTGCGCCTCGAGCCCGGGACGAAGCCGTTCAAGGCGAGCCTGATCGAAGCGATCCTCGGCGCCTAGTCGTCGAGCTCGGCGATCAGGCCCCTGAGGTCGAGCGGGTTGGTCGGCATCGAGACCGCGTCGCCCTCGCCGCGCGGGGCCGGCCACTCCTCCCGCGGCCGGTCCCAGTAGAGCTCGAGGCCGTTGCCGTCGGGGTCGGAGAGGTAGATCGCCTCGCTGACGCCGTGGTCAGAGGCGCCCGAGATCGGCACCCCGGCCTCGGCCAGGCGGCGCAGCGCCACGGCCAGGGCGCGGCGGTTGGGGTAGCGGATCGCCGCGTGGAAGAGGCCGGTGGTCCCCGGCGGAGGCGGCGAGCCGCCCCGCGACTGCCAGGTGTTGAGGCCGATGTGGTGGTGGTAGCCGCCGGCCGAGACGAAGGCGGCCTCGTCGCCGATCCGCTGCTGCAGCTCGAAGCCGAGCACGCCGGTGTAGAAGTCGAGCGCCCGATCGAGGTCCGCCACCTTGAGGTGGACGTGACCGATGTCGACGCCGGGGTCGATCGGCTCGAAGCCCTCCTCAGCCGCCATCGAGCGCCTCGTTCACCAGCCTGTCGGCCTCGGCGTTCTGCTCGCGGCGGACGTGGCGGATCGACCAGCCGCCGAAGCCGGCGAGCGCGGCCTTGACCTCGCCGTGCAGCTCGCGCATGGCGGCGTCCTTGACCTTGTATTCGCCCTTCACCTGCTTGACGATCAGCTCCGAGTCACCGACCAGCTCGACCTCGTCGGCGCCCAGCGCCTGAGCCCGCTCGATGCCGAGCAGCAGCGCCCGGTACTCGGCGACGTTGTTCGTCGCCCTGCCGATCGTCTCGCCCCGCTCCTCGAGCACGCCGCCCTCGGTGTCCTGGACGACGGCGGCGATCGCCGCCGGCCCGGGGTTGCCACGGGCACCGCCGTCGACGTTGACGATGACCCTCACCGGAAGATCTTGCGCCGCCGCAGGCGCCGGCGGGCCTCGCCACCCTCGCGCCTGCCGGGGCGGCCGATGTAGAGGCGGCCTTCCTCGGCGACGCCGGCGTTCCACTGGCGCGCCGGTCCGTCGAGCTCGTCGATCTCGCTGCCCTTGGCAAGCGGGAAGACAGCCCGCGAGAGATCGTCGACGTCGACCCCCCACTGGTACCAGGAGAGATTCCAGGCGACGGTGATCCTCACCTCGCTCGGGGAGCCCGCCGCGGCGCCGACCGAGACCGAGGGCTCGCCGAGCGTGCGGGTCAGGCCGGCGACCACCCGGGCGGCCTCGCTCGCGTTGAAGCGCTCCAGCGCGTACTCGAACCTGCCGGCCGGTGGCTCCGCCGCCTCGGCCCGGCGCCTGCGGCCGACATTGGCTCCAGGCGCGGTGGGACAGGTGCGATCGGGCATCACCTCGCCAACCTACATCGGCCTTCGCGCGGGGCGGGGTCGCGAGACGGTGCTGGGAAGCGAGTTTCGTCGGCGGCGGCTAGTCCTGCTGCAGGCTCGACCGCAGCCGCATCACGGCCTTGGTGTGCAGCTGGGAGACGCGTGACTCGGTCACGCCGAGGACCTCGCCGATCTCGCGCAAGGTCAGGTTCTCGTAGTAGTAGAGGGCGACGACGAGCTGCTCGCGCTCGGGCAGGCCCGCGATCGAGTCGGTGAGCCGGTCCTTGACCTCGCTGCTGGCGAGCGATTCCTGCGGGTCGTCGGCGCGCGGGTCGGAGATCGTGTCGAGCAGCGAGACCTGGTCGCCGGAGGAGTCCGAGACGGTCCAGAGCTCGTCGAGCGCGTAGACCGAGGAGTTGGCGATCTCGAGCAGCGAGGAACGCAGTTCCTCCTCGTCGATGCCGAGCTTGTTGGCGAGCTCCTCCTCGGTCGGCGCCCGCTGCAGTTCGTGCTCGAGTTTTGCCTGCGCGGCCTCGATTTCGCGGGCCCGCGAGCGCACCGAGCGCGGCACCCAGTCGAGCGAGCGCAGCTCGTCGATGATCGCGCCGCGGATCCGGGTCATCGCGAAGGTCTCGAACTTGATTCCGCGCTCGGGCTCGAAGCGCTCGATCGCGCCGATCAGGCCCATCAGGCCGTAGGAGATGAGGTCGGCGTCGTCGACGTGCGACGGCAGGCCGGCGCCGAGGCGGCCGGCGACGAATTTGACCATCGGCGAGTAGGCGACGACCAGGCGCTCGCGCGCGGTCGCGTCACCGTCGTCCTTATAACGACGCCAGAGGTCCCGCAGCTCGACTTCCTTCACCCCAGTTTCCATGCCTATCGCCAAATTCTACGTTCGAAGGGGGGTTCCTGGCTCACGCGCGTGGATGAGTTGCCGAGTACGCGTCCCTGAGGCGGGCCGCATCGACCCTCGTATAGACCTGCGTGGTCGAGATCGAGGCGTGTCCGAGCAGCTCCTGGATCGTGCGCAGATCGGCCCCTCCTTCGAGCAGATGGGTGGCAAAACTGTGGCGGAGGCTGTGCGGTGAGATGCCTCCGGCGAGCGCCGCCTCGCGCACCCAGAGGCCGAGACGACGGGTGATGTCGGAGTTCGAGAGACGGCGGCCGCTCTTCGAGAGGAAGAGCGCCTGCTCGGCCCGATCGGCGCCGAGGACGTGGCGGCCGCTCTCGAGATAACGGCGCAGGGCGCGCTGGGCCGGCTCGCCGACGGGCAGCAGCCGCTCCTTCGAGCCCTTGCCCATCACCCGCACCCGCTCGGACTCGAAATCGAGCGAGCCGAGGTCGAGGTCGACGATCTCCTCGCAGCGCAGGCCGCAGGAGTAGGCGAGCTCGAGCATCGCCCGGTCGCGGAGCTCGAGCGGGGTGTGCGCCGGGATCCGCTCGAGCAGGGTGCGCACCTGCTCGGCGCTCAGCACCTTGGGCAGCTTCTGCTCGCGCTTCGGGCTGGAGACGAGGTCGGCCGGGTTGCTCTCGGCGCGCTCGGTGCGGACGAGAAAGCTGTAGAGGCTGCGGATCGCCGCCAGCTTGCGGGCCACGGTGGCCGGCGCGGCGCCGGCCTCGGAGAGAGCGGCGCCGTAGCGACGCACGTCGCGGTGGCGGACCTCGGTCGGCTCGACCGCGGCCTCGCCCGACCACTCGGCGAACTGGCCGAGGTCGGTCGCGTAGGCGCGGCGGGTCCGCTCGGCGACGCTGCGGGCGCCGAGGTCACGATCAAACGCGCGCAGGGATTCGTTCCAATCGATCAAGGCACCAGGGACATTCGCCGCCGAAGGCGGCGTGCCTCTAGCCGATGTAGATCGGGGTTCCGACTTCGACCTGGTCGTAGAGTTCTTCGACGTCGGGAATCGACATCCTCACGCAGCCATGCGAGGCGGCGGAGCCGAGCGATTCGGTCTCTTCGGTGCCGTGGATGCCGGCCCCTTCGAAGATCGCCATCCAGCGCGCCTTGATCGGGTCGTCGGGGCCCGGCGGGATCACCTGTCCGGCCAGGTCGCCGGCCCAGGCGGAGTCGGGAACGTGCCAGGAGGGATTTTCCTGCTTTTCTTCGATGTGGTAGAGCCCTTCCGGTGTTTCCAGCCCTTCCATGCCGACCGCGACCGTGTAGGTCTTGGCCAGCTTCAGGTCCTTCCAGAGCCGCAGTTGGAAGCTTTCCCGGTCGAGGGTGAGGTAGCTCGGGAACTCGTCGGCGACCTCGCTGCGGACGACCTCGGGCTTCACCGAGTGGGTCGCGGCAGCGATCGTGTGATCGGCGTCGGCGTTGAGCACCGCCGCTTCGATCTCGCGGGTGAGCTTGTTGTCGCGCAGCTTGCGGCCGTTTTCGGCGGAGACGACTTCGAGCGCGTCGCCGCTCGCTTCAACCGTGGCGTCCTTCGGCTCGCGGTCGACTTCACCGGCGACGTGGCGGACGAAGCGATTGACGGCGGGCTGGGAGTAGGTGATGTCGGCGGCGATCTGCTCGTCGACGCCGCCGCCGGTCACGTAGCGGACGAGCCTGCCGGGCAATCCGCCCGATTCGCTTTCGTCGAGCGCCTTGTCGACCGCGGAGTCGATCTCGGCATGGATCTTCAGCCGCTTGCCGGGCAGGCGCCAGCGTTGGCCTTCGTAGCCGACCCTCAGCGAGTGCCGCAGAGGCGCGAGCAGCTGCCTGCGGACCGCCACTTCGGCCTCGTCGGCGGTCATGCCACCGACGTCGACGCCGCCGATCGTCACCCCGTCGGCGATCGTCCCCTTCTGCGAGCTGTCGTAGGCGTAGGCGCCGACCGCGCCCAGAACCAGCAGCACGGCGACGGCGATGATCCCGATTTTGGTCTTGCGTCCCAAAACTAGCCTCGACTTGGAGACAGCGGCCTCTCTGGATTACCTGCGGAAAGTGTAAGCACTCGGATCATTCGCCTCAGCGTCTGTATACCCCTGCAATCGGCGGTACCGCTACGGGTGGCCCGGTGGATATGTTTCGGCACGTGCTCTCCAAGGATGAGGTTCGCAAGGATGTCTGGGCGGCGATGGAAAGCGAAGGCGTCTCTCGCTTCCCCGGGGCCGATGGTCGTATCCCGAATTTCGCCGGCGCCCGGCTCGCCGCCGACAAGCTCGCCGGGCACCGCGTCTGGAAGCGCGCCCGGGTGGTCAAGGCGAATCCCGACTCGCCGCAGACGCACGTGCGGCGGGCGGCGCTCGAGCAGGGCAAGACGGTGATCATGGCGGTGCCGAGGCTGCGTGACCCGCACCCGTTCCGGGTCCTCGACCCGACCAAGCTGACGAAGGCGGCGATCAAAGAGGCGGCGACGATCAAGGGGGCGCTCAAGCACGGCGCCCTCGTCGCCCTCGACGAGCTGCCCGAGGTCGATTTCGTCCTCTGCGGCTCGGTCGCCGTCAACCTCAGCGGCGCCCGCGTCGGCAAGGGCGGCGGCTACTCCGACCTCGAGTTCGGGATCCTCGTCGACGCCGGCAAGATCGACGAGCACACCGTCGTCGGCACCACGGTCCACCCCACCCAGATCCTTCGCCGCCACCTGATGATGACCGCCCACGACCTGCCGATCGACCTGATCGCGACGCCCCGCGCGGTGATCGAGGTCGAGCGCCAGTACGACCGCCCCCGCGGCCTGCTCTGGGACCACCTGCAGCCGCCGCAGATCCGCGAGATCCCGATCCTCGAACGGATGGGCTACGCCTAGGGCGGAAAGGGCGCCGCGCCGTATTCCTCGTCGGCCTGGTTTAGAGGCCGTGGCCCGGGTAGCGGAAGAGAAAGCCGATCCAGGCGAGAGCCCGCATACCAGGCAAAGGCGACCAGCCAGCTCTCGCTGACGGTTCGGTTGTATGGAACGCATTGGCCACGGGCCCGTCGTCGGGCACTTGACGACGGGCTCCGCGGCTGCCCGGAGCCGGCCTAGATCGTGACGGCGCCGTGCGAGGCCGAGCTGACCGTCGCCGCGTACTTCGACATCACGCCTGTGCTGAAGGGCGAAGGGGGTGACTGATAGGCGGCGACCCGCTGGGCGATCGTCTGCTCGTCGAGGTCGACCGAGAGGGCCCGGTTCTCGATGTCGACGGTGATCGTGTCGCCCTCCTGGATCGCCGCGATCGGGCCTCCCTTCGCCGCCTCTGGCGAGACGTGGCCGATCATCAGGCCGCGGGTGGCGCCGGAGAAGCGGCCGTCGGTGACCATCGCGACGCTCTCCCCCAGCCCCTCGCCGACGATCGCCGCCGTCACCTGCAGCATCTCGCGCATCCCGGGGCCGCCGACCGGCCCCTCGTTGCGGATGACGACGATGTCGCCGGGATTGATCTGCTGGTCCTTGACCGCGCGGAAGCATTCCTCTTCGGACTCGAAGACCCGCGCGGGGCCGGTCTGCGCCGTGCGCTCGGTGCCGGCCAGCTTGACCACGGCGCCATCGGGGGCGAGATTGCCCTTGAGGATCGCCAGCCCGCCTTCGGACTTGACCGGGTCGTCGAGCGGCCGCACGACCTCCTGGCCCGGTTTCTCGGTCGCGGCGGCGGCCTCCTCGCCGATCGTCCTGCCGGTGACGGTGAGCGCGTCCTCGTGGAGGATGCCCTTCTCGGCGAGGCGCTTGAGGATGACCGGGACGCCGCCGGCGGCGTAGAGGTCGGTGGCGACGAAGCGGCCGCCGGGCTTGAGGTCGGCGTAGAGCGGCGTCGCCCGCGAGATCCGCTCGAAGTCGTCCATGTTCAGCTCGATCCCGAGCTCATGGGCGAGCGCGATCAGGTGCAGGACGGCGTTGGTCGAGCCGCCCGAGGCGCAGACGCAGGCGATCGCGTTTTCTAGGGACGTCGCGGGTTATGACCTTGCTCGGCGTGATGTCGTCGACGAGGACGTTGATCACCAGCTCGCCGATCCGCTCGGCGACGCCGCCCTTGTCGTCGTCTTCGGCCGGCACCATCGCCGAGCCGCCGGCGCTGATCCCGAGCGCCTCGAAGGCGCAGGCCATCGTGTTGGCGGTGAACTGGCCGCCACAGGCGCCGGCGCCGGGGCTGGCGACGCCCTCGAGCTCGTTCAGTTCCTCGTCGGTCATGTCGCCGGCGTTGTGGGCGCCGATCGCCTCGAAGATGTCGAGGATGGTGACGTCGCGCCCGTGCCAGTGGCCGGGGGCGATCGAGCCGCCGTAGAGCAGGACCGAGGGCACGTCGAGCCGGGCGAGCGCCATCGCGCAGCCGGGGATCGTCTTGTCGCAGGCGCAGAGGGCGACGATCGCGTCGAACTGGTAGCCGCGGGCCATCAGCTCGATCGAGTCGGCGATCACCTCGCGGCTGACCAGCGAGGCCTTCATCCCCTGGGTCCCCATCGTCACCCCGTCGGAGACGGCGACGGTGTTGAACTCCATCGGCGTGCCACCGGCAGCCCGGACGCCGGCTTTGACGTGCTCGGCGAGACCGCGGAGGTGGAAGTTGCAGGGCATCGCCTCGGTCCAGGTGTTGGCGATCCCGATCGTCGGCCGGCTGAGGGCGTC
Source organism: uncultured Solirubrobacterales bacterium (assembly GCA_963836415.1). Lineage (GTDB taxonomy): Bacteria > Actinomycetota > Thermoleophilia > Solirubrobacterales > 70-9 > VRUE01. The sequence goes on along the minus strand of CAWIJE010000002.1, from coordinate 30,475 downwards.
GTCGTCGAAGCCGATGCCCTTCATGTAGGCACGCGAGTGGGCGCGATCGGGGCCGTCGAAGACGGTGGCCGAACGTGGTCGCGGCAGGGCGGTGGTCTTGGCGCCGTTGGTGCTCATGGCCGAAATCTACTGGGCGTGCCGCTCGGCGAGATGACCAGATCGCGATTCGCGGCCCCCTCGAACTACCCAACCTGTCCACGGTTGCGGGGATTCACCCCACGGGAGTGGTGAAAATCCCGGACGGCGCTTCTCAGGCGAGACCGAAGACGTCGACCGGGCCGGCGCCCTCGCCGATCCCGCGCAGCCCCGCGCCGACCGCTTCGGAGGCGACGCGCCTGGCCGAACGGGCGGCCTCGAGCGGCGACTGGCCCTGGGCCAGGAAGGCGGCGAGCGCCGAGGAGTGGGTGCAGCCCGAGCCGTGCGCGGCGCCGCCGGGATGGCGCTCGCCGCCGATCGCGACCGTCTCCACCCCGTCGAAGAAGAGATCATCGCCGCCGCTCGCGTGGCCGCCGGTGACGACGACCGCCGCCGGCCCCAGTGCGAGCACGGCGCGGGCGAGATCCTCCTGTGCCTCCTCCTCCCCGGCAGCGGCCAGCACCCGGGCCTCGGGAAGGTTCGGGGTGACAACCGTCGCCAGTGGCAGCAGCTTGCCGACCAGGGCCTCGCGGGCGCCGGGGTCGAGCAGGGTGGCACCGCTCTCGGCGACCATCACCGGGTCGACGACGACGGGCGCGTCGCCGAGCATCGCCGAGCGCCTCGACCACCGCCTCGACCGTCGCCGCGTGCCCAGCATCCCGACCTTCACCGCGTCGACGCCGATGTCCTCGGCGACCGCCCGGACCTGGGCGAGGATGATCTCCGGCGCGACCGCCTCGACCGCCTCGACCCCGACCGTGTTCTGGGCCGTGATCGCCGTGATCGCCGTCATCCCGTGCACACCGCAGCGGGCGAACGCCTTCAGGTCGGCCTGGATGCCGGCGCCACCGCCGGAGTCCGAGCCCGCGATCGAGAGCACCGCCGGCACCCTGCGCTGATCTTCCATCGGCCCAGCCTAGTTCGGGCGACCGGCGCCGCCGAGCCCGGTCCGCGACGAGGCGCCGACCAGCGAGCAGGTGACGTAGCCCTGGCCCTCGAGGTCGGCCAGGGCGATGGCGACCTCCGCCCCGCTCAGCCCAGGTCTCGGCGGCGATCGCGTCGCTGCCCTCGAACCCGGCGCCGACGGCCGTCAGCACGTCTTCCTGCGATGCCGAGAGCGGCGGCCCGAGCCGCTCGATCGCCGTGGGCGCCGGCGCCGAGCATCGCGTCGAGCACGTCCTCGGCGCCGCGCACCAGGCAGGCGCCGCCGGCGAGCAGCGCGTTGGGCCCGGCGGATGCGCGCGAGTTGACCGGGCCGGGAACGGCGCCGAGGTCACGGCCGAGGTCGGCCGCGAGGTCGGCGGTGATCAGCGATCCCGAGCGCTCCGCCGCCTCGACGACGACGGTCATCCCGGCCAGCGCCGCCATGATCCGGTTGCGCGCCGGGAAGGACCAGCGCCAGGCGCCGGTCCCCGGCGGCAGCTCCGAGAGCACCAGGCCGCGCTCCTGGATCCGCCGCCAGAGCGAGCGGTGCGTCGCCGGGTAGGAGACGTCGGCGCCGCAGCCGAGCACGCGACCGTGCGGCCCGACTCGAGCGCGCCGCGGTGCGCGCAGGCGTCGATGCCGAAGGCCATGCCGCTGACGACGACCAGGCCGGCGGCGGCCAGCTCGCGGCCGAGGTCGCGAGCGACCTCCCGACCGTAGGAGGTCGCGCGGCGGGCGCCGACGACGGTGACGACCGCCGAGGTCTGGTCGAGCTGCTCGAGCAGCGACGGGTCGCCGCGGCCGATCAGCGCCCAGGGCGCGTCCGCGCGCATCGCGCAGCCCCGACGGGAACAGGTCGTCGTGCCGGCAGCAGGCCCAGCAGCCGGCCGCCTCGAGCGAGCCGCAGAGTCGGCGCCTCGGGGATCGCCGCGACCTCGTCCAGCAGGCGATCGGCGGCCTTGCGGGCGACGGCGTCGACCAGGTCCTCGTTGGAGAGGCGGAGCAGTTCCGGCGAGCGGGTGCCGGGCGCGCCGGTCGCGACCTTCTCGATGTAGGGGGCGAGGCGGGCCAGCAGCCGAGCCCGCCGCAGGCACTCGGGGCAGGCGCCCGGCCCGGCGGCGCTCACTCGCCCTCCCGCCGTCGCAGCTCGAGCGCCTGGGCCATGTGGTCGCGCTCGATCCGTCGCTGCCGGCGAGGTCGGCGACGGTCCGCGCCAGCCGCAGGACGCGGTCGTGGGCGCGCCCGCTCAGCCGCCGCCGCGCGTAGGCCTCGGCGAGGAGCTCGGCCGCCGGCTCGATCGAGCCCGCACTCGCGCGCCTCCGCCGGGCGTCATCTCGGCGTTGCAGCGCCCCTGGCCGAGCCTGCTCGTCCTGCCGCTCGCGCGCCTCGCCGACCCGCTCCCGCACCGTCGCCGAGGGCTCCCCGCCGCGCGCCGCCGATCTCCCCGGCGCTGGGCTGCCGGACGGCGACGATGATGTCGATCCGGTCGGCGAGCGCGCCGCTCAGCTTCGCCCGGTAGCGCTGGACGGCCAGCGGCGCGCAGCTGCACTCGGCGTCGGACTCGCCGCGCCCGCAGGGACACGGGTTGGCGGCCGCGACCAGCATGAAGCGGCAGGGCAGGCGCTGCCATGAGCCGGCGCGGGCGATCGAGACCGAGCCGGTCTCGAGCGGCGCCCGCAGCGCCTCCAGCGTGTCGCGCCGGAACTCGCAGAGCTCGTCGAGGAAGAGAACGCCGCGATGCGCCAGGGTCACCTCGCCCGGCGTCGGCGGATTGCCGCCGCCGATCAGGCCGGCCGGGCTGATCGTGTGATGCGGCGAGCGGAACGGCCGCCCGCCGCCGCCCGGGCCTCGCCCGCAGGCGGCCGCAGGCGCTGGCGATCCGGGCCACCTCGAGCGCCTCGCTCCGCGGCCAGCGGCGGCAGGATCGAGGGCAGCCGGCCGGCGGCCAGCGACTTGCCCGCCCCGGGCGGGCCGACCATCAGCAGGCTGTGGCCGCCGGCGGCGGCGACCTCGAGCGCGTGGCGCAGGTGCCGCTGGCCGCGCAGGTCGGCGAGGTCCGGCCCCTCGACCCCCGGCGTCAGCTGCAGCGACAGCGGCTCGGGTCGCGGCGGCAGCCACTCGCCCGTCGCCAGTCCCGGCAGCTGCGCCGAGGCTCTCGACCGGGATCACCTCGATGCCCTCGACGAGCGCCGCCTCGGGCCCGTTCTCGGCCGGTACGACGATCGCCTCGGCACCGAGCCGCGCGCGCAGCCTCGGCGATCGCGAGGACGCCGGGGACCGGCCGCACCGAGCCGTCGAGGGCGAGCTCGCCGACCAGCGCGACCCGCGAAGCGGCTGGCCACTCGAGCTGCCCCGACGCGGTCAGCAGCGCCGCCGCGATCGCCAGGTCGAGGCCGGGGCCGGCCTTGCGCAGGCTGGCCGGAGCGAGGTTGGCGACGATCCGGCGCAGCGGGAACTCGAAGCCGCAGTTGGTGAGCGCCGCCCGCACCCGCTCGCGCGCCTCGCGCACGGCGGCGTCGGGCAGGCCGACGACCGAGAAGGCCGGCAGTCCCCGGTGGACGTCGACCTCGACCCGGACCGGGCGCGCCGCGATCCCGTCGAGGGTGAAGGTCTGGGCCGTGGCGAGCACGGCGATCAACCTAGGTCGGCCGGCTCGGCGGGTGGCGCGCAGACTGTGCCGACATTTCCTTGCAGCCGAGGCGAGACTCGTGCAGCGCCGGCGCGTACGGTCGCCGTCGATGACGCGCCACCCGCCAGCAGCACCGGCCGCGCCGCCGAGGACCTGGTCGCCAGCCCGCCTCGCCGCCGCCGCCTGGGAGCTGTCGAGCGCAACGCCCGGACCCGCTTCGGCGAGCTCGACATCGTCGCCCTCGACGGCCGCGCCCTGGTCTTCGTCGAGGTCAAGGCCGGCCGGGCCGGCGCCGACTTCGGCCCCGAGCGCCCGGTCCACGCGATCGGCCCCCGCAAGCAACGACGGATCCGCCGCCTGGCGACCGCCTGGATCGCCGAGCGCCGCGGCGGGATCCACCGCTACGAGGAGATCCGCTTCGATGCCGTCGGCGTCACCTTCGACCGCGCCGGCAAGGTCGCCGAATACGAACACCTGAAGAACGCTTTCTAGAGGCCTCGTCTGGCCAAGCAGGTCAAGGGATGCAGCGAGCGTGGTGCTCTGCACGCCCAATGGACTGAGGACGCAGAAACGCGCCGGCTAGACGAGGCCGAGCTGTGAGTACGCGACGGACTGAAACGATCGGCGATGCAGTGGCGAGATCCCGATCCGCTCGATCGCCTCGCGGTGCTCGGGAGTCGAGTAGCCGACGTGCTCCTCGAAGCCCCAGCCCGGATGGCGGCTGGCCGCGCGGTGCATGTAGCGGTCGCGGGTGACCTTGGCGAGCACCGAGGCGGCGGCGATCGCGGCGCTGGTCGCGTCGCCTTCGACCACGGCCCGGTGCGGGACCGAGCAGCGGCGGCAGCGCAGAAGCCGTCGACGAGGCAGGTCGTCTCCTCCCCCGGCCGGAGGCGCTCGAGCGCGGTTGAGAGCGCCTCGAGGTTGGTCACGTGGAGGCCGCGGTCGTCGATGCCGCGGGCGCTGCGGATGACGACGCAGACCCGGGCCGCGGCGCGCAGCACGGCGGGGAAGAGCTCGTCGCGGCGCTCGGCGGTCACCTGCTTGGAGTCGTGCAGGCCGGAGAGCGCGCGGCGGTCGGCGTTGGAGAGGCCCTCGTAGTCGATCAGGACCGCCGCGGCGACCAGCGGACCCGGCCAGGCAGCCGCGGCCGGCCTCGTCGGCGCCGGCGACGTAGCGGCTGCCGAGCCCGCGATCGAAGGCGAAGAGGCGCCGGCTGCGCGCCAGGCGCCGTTTGTGGGTCTTAGAAGATGCCGATGCGGTTCGGCGGCCAGTAGGTGGCGAAGGCCTTGCCGATGAGCCAGGCTCGAGGCACGGGTCCCCAGAAGCGGCTGTCGTCGCTTTCCCCACGGTTGTCGCCCATCATGAAGTAGTGGTCGGGCGGGATCGTGATCGTTTTCGGCAAATTGCAGGCGTCGAGCGTTGCCGCAGGGCGTGATGTAGGGCTCGTCCGTCTTCTCGACGCCGTTGACGACCGGGTGGCCGTCCTTGACGCTGAGCGTGTCCCCGGGCCCGGCGACGATCCGCTTGATGAAGTTCTGGTCGGACTCGCCCGCGGTCGGTTTCGGGCAGGCCTCGCCGACGTCGACCGGCCGCTGACCGTCGACCGTGGCCCCGCATTCGGTTCGGACTCCGCCCCCGCCGGCGGGTGGAAGACGACGATGTCGCCGATCGAGGGGTCTTCGAAGTGGTAGATGAAGCGGCTGACGAGGACCCGCTGGCCGACGTCGAGCGTCGGCTCCATCGATTCGGAAGGGATCTGGTACGGCTTGACCAGCCAGGCCTGGATCGCAAGCGCCAGCGCCGAGCGCCAGGGCGACGATCACGACGAGCTCGACGAGACCCCCCGCCCGGCTCTGCGGCTTCGGGATCGAGAGTTTCAGTCCGAGTCCTTGCCGGAGTCGCCGCCCTCTTCGGCCGGCTCCTCGGCGCCACCATCCGCCTCAGTGCCCGCCTCTGCCTCCGCCTCCGGCGGGGCCGCGTCACCTTGCTCAGCGTCAGGTGCCTCCGCAGCTGGGCCGGCTCCTCTGTCGGGGCCGCCTCCTCGCTCGGGTCCTCTCCGGTCCTCACTCGTCTGCTCGGCGGCCGGGGCGTCCTCGCTCGACTCCTCCGCCGCCGTCTCCTCTGGGCTCGTGTCCCCTGCGTTCGTCTCCTCGCCCTCGACCGCGGCCGGAGCCTCCTCCTGGGTGACGCCCTCGGCGTCGACCGCGGCGGGCTCCTCGGTTGCAGCCGGGGCTGAGATCAGCTCCTCGTCGATGCCCCAGCGCCGCTCGGCGACGCGGGCGGCCTTGCCGATCCTGCCTCGCAGGTAGTAGAGCTTGGCGCGGCGCACGTCGCCGCGGGCGGCGATCTCGAGTTTCTCGATCTTCGGCGAGTGCAGCGGGAACGTCCGCTCGACGCCGACGCCGAAGGACTGCTTGCGGACGGTGAAGGTCTCGCGCGCGCCGGAGCCCTGGCGCTTGAGGACGATTCCCTCGAAGACCTGGGTACGGCGGCGGCTGCCCTCGATCACCTGGAAGTGGACGCGGACACGATCGCCTGGGTCGAAGGAGGGAAGTCCCTTCTTCAACTGGGCTCGCTCGATGCTGTCGATGACGCTGCTCATAAGCTGTTCCTTGCGAGAAAAAACCGCCGGACCCCGGATCGGAGCGCCGCGCGGTCGGGGAATGGTACCTACTCCGCGCCGCTTTCGAACTGCTCGGCTCGAGTTCGGCTCTGTTCGAGGCGCCAGTCCCGCACAGCCTCGTGATCGCCGGAGAGCAGGACGTCGGGCACCTGCCAGCCTCGATGGCTCGCCGGGCGGGTGTAGTGCGGGTACTCCGGCATCCCCTCGAGCACCTGGCTGAAGGACTCCTCGACGGCGGAGTTCTCATGACCGAGAGCGCCGGGGAGCTTGCGCATGACGACGTCGGCGAGGACCATCGCCGGCAGCTCGCCGCCGGCCAGCACGTAGCGGCCGATCGAGACCTCGTCGTCGGCGAAGTGCTCGTGGACGCGATCGTCGAAGCCCTCGTAGCGCCCGCAGAGCAAGGCGACGTGCGGCTCCGCGGTCAGCTCGTCGGCGAGCTCGTCGTCGAGCATCCGCCCGGTCGGCGAGAGCAGGACGACCCGCGGCATCTCACCGCTCGGGTAGGCCGCCTGCAGGGCGGCGTCGACGACGTCGACCCGCAGGACCATGCCGGCGCCGCCGCCGTAGGGCGCGTCGTCGACCTGGCCCGCCCCGAGCGGAGTCGAGTCGCGGTAGTTGAAGAGCCGCAGCTCGTTCCCCTTGGCGACCGCGTTGCGAACCGAGCGCTGGGTCTGGAACCAGTCGAAAGCCTCGGGGAAGAGGGTGAAGATGTCGAGCTTCATCCGCTCATTCTGATCGATCCACGTCGCCGGCCAGCGACATCCCATCAACTTCGCCATGCGATACCTGGCGAACTTGATGCGATTCCAGGCCCCAAGGTCGAGGGAAGAAGAACCGATCAGCGAGCATCACGATCTGACTCCTGCGAGCGTCGCCCATTCGGCGATTGCCGCCATCCCCGGAAGCGAAGCTGAGGAGATGGCGGGTTTGCTTCTCAGTCCAGGATGTCGACGATGACGCGGCGGTCGAGGCGGACCGCGGCGGCCTTGGCGATTGTGCGGATCGCGTTGGCGACACGGCCGCCTTTGCCGATCACGCGACCGAGGTCCTCGTCGGCGACGGTGATCTCGTAGACGAGGTCGCCATCCTCTTCGAGCTCCTCGACCGAGACCGCTGACGGGTCCTCGACCAGGGCTTTGACGATGAACTCGAGCAGCTCGGTCATAGTTCGGCCTAGGTGCCGGAGGCGGCGATGCCCTTGGTGCGCAGCAGCGTCGCGACCGTCTCGGAGGGCTGGGCCCCGTGCTCGAGCCAATGCTTTGCGCGCTCCTCGTCGAACTCGATCGTCGAGGGCTCGGTTTGCGGGTTGTAGCGGCCGATCGTCTCGATCGTGCGCCCGTCACGCGGCGAGCGCTTGTCGGCGACGACGATCCGCCAAATCGGGTTCTTCTTCGAACCCACCCTTCTGAGTCTTATCCGAACGGCCATGAGCGGGTGAGGTTACAGAATCGGCGGCCGACTAACGGCGCCGGATCTTCGGACGGGGCGCGCCGCCCGCCTGCAGCTGCGCGATCTGCTGCGGGGTCGGCGGTTTTCCGGAGGCCATCGACTTCATCAGGCGTTTCATCTGGTCGAACTGTTTGACCAGCTGCTTGACGTGCTGGATCTTGGTCCCCGAGCCGCCGGCGATCCGTTTCCGCCGCGAGCCGTTGATCGACCCGGGGTCGGCGCGCTCCCCCGGGGTCATCGAGAGGATGATCGCCTCGACCCGGTCGAGCTCGCCCTCGTCGACGTCGGCGTTCTTCATGCCTTTCATCGCCCCCATCCCGGGCAGCATCCCGATCAGCCCGCTGAGCGGGCCCATCTTGCGCACCTGGCGCATCTGCTTGAGGAAGTCCTCGAGCGTGAACTGTTCGGTTTCGAGCTTGCGCTGCAGGTCTTCCGCTTCGTCCTCGTCGACCTGCTGCTCGGCTTTCTCGATCAGGCTGATGACGTCGCCCATACCGAGGATGCGGGAGGCCATCCGGTCCGGGTGAAAGCGCTCGAAGGCCTCGAGTTTCTCGCCGGTCGAGGCGAAGAGGATCGGCTTGCCGGTAACGGCCTTGACCGAGAGCGCGGCGCCCCCGCGGGCGTCGCCGTCGAGCTTGGTCATCAGGACGCCGTCGAACTCGGCCGCCTCGGCGAACGATTCGGCGACCCCGACCGCGTCCTGGCCGGTCATCGCGTCGACGACGAGGAGGACGTCGTGCGGCTTGGTCTTCTTGCGGATCCGGGCCAGCTCGCCCATCAGCTCGGCGTCGACGTGGAGGCGCCCGGCGGTGTCGACGATCAGTACGTCGCGCCGCTCCTCCTTGGCGCGCTCGAGCGCCCAGGCGGCGATATCCACCGGGTCGGCGTCGGTCCCCTGCTCGTAGACGGTGGCGCCGGCCCGGCCGCCGACCGTGACCAGCTGCTCGACCGCGGCCGGCCGGTAGACGTCGCAGGCCGCGATCGCGACGTCTTTGCCGCTGTTCTTCAGGTGCTTGGCGAGCTTGGCGCAGGCGGTCGTCTTGCCCGAGCCCTGCAGGCCGGCCATCAGGATCACGGTCGGGCCCGGCATCGGCGCGAAGGCGAGCTCGCTGCCGGTGCCGCCCATCAGCGCCGCCAGCTCCTCGTTGACGATCTTGACCACCTGCTGGCCCGGGTCGAGGCTCTCGAGCACGTCGGCGCCGAGACAGCGCTCCTTGAGGTTGGCGGTGAAGGATTTGACGACCTTGAAGTTGACGTCGGCCTCGAGCAGCGCGAGGCGGATCTCGCGCATCGCGGCGTCGACGTCGCCCTCGTTCAGGGTGCCGCGATTGCGGACGTCGGAGAGGGTCGCCTGGAGCCGCTCTGAAAGCTGGTCGAACACGGATCCAGGCTACTCGGAGAGCAGCGCCCGGGCGAACTCGTCCGGGTCGAACGGGCCCAGGTCCTCGAGCTGTCTCGCCGGTGCCGATCAGTTTCACCGGGATCCCCAGCTCATCGGCGATCGCCAGCGTGATCCCGCCCTTGGCGGTGCCGTCGAGCTTGGTCAAGACGACGCCGTCGACCTCCGCCGATTCGGCGAAGACCTTCGCCTGTCGCAGCCCGTTCTGGCCGGTGGTGGCGTCGATCGAGATCAGGGTCTCGTGCGGCGCCTCGGGAATCTGCTTGGCGATCACGCGGCGGACCTTGGCCAGCTCCTCCATCAGGTTGCTCTCCGTGTGGAGGCGGCCGGCGGTGTCGACGATGACGACGTCGGCGCCGCGGGCGCGCGCCGCGTCGATCGCGTCGTAGGCGACCGCGCCCGGGTCGCCGCCGGGGGCCGAGCGGATCAGTTCGGCGCCGGCCCGCTCCGCCCACTCGGCGAGCTGCTCGGCGGCGGCGGCGCGATAGGTGTCGGCGGCGGCGAGGATCACCGAGAGGCCGAACTCGCGCGAGAGGTGCCAGGCGATCTTGCCGATCGTCGTCGTCTTGCCGGTGCCGTTGACGCCGACCATCAGCAGCACCGCGGGCTCGCCGCTGAGGTCGATCGGCGCCCGGGCGGTCGAGGCGACCTCGGCGAGGATCGCGATCAGCCGCTCGCGCACCGCCTCGCCGTCGGCGGAGACGGTTCCGGCCTCGACCTCCTGCTCGAGCCGCTCGACCACCTTGGCCGTGGTCGGGGCGCCGACGTCGGCGAGGATCAGCGCTTCCTCGAGCCGCTCCCAGGCCTCGTCGTCGAGTCTCTCGAAGAGGCTGGCCGAGATCTCCTCGGTCAGCGCCTTGCGGCTTTTCGAGAGCGACTCGCGCAGGCGGCGGAAGACGCCGCGGCCCGAGTCCTGACCGGCGGAGTCATCGACCGCGGCCGGCTGCGGCGCGCGGGCGCCGAGGTCGAGGATCTCCTGCCAGGTGGTCGCCATCGGTCGCGGCAGGCTATCTGGCGCGCGCTGTCGCTAGACCAGCTGGGGGCTGGCCTCTGCGGCGCTCGCCCCCGAGGCGTCGAGCAGCTCCTGCACGCACTCGTCCATGTAGCGGGCGATCGAGTCGAGGTCGTCGACCGTCGCCCGGTCGGCGAGCAGGCCGAAGTGCATGTGGCCGTTGTAGCTGAACATCGCCACCGCGAGCGCGTGGTCCTGGGCGAGGAAGCCGATCGGGTAGACCGCCGTCAGCTCGCGGCCGAGGACGAAGAAGGGCACCTGCGGGCCGGGGAAGTTGGTGACCAGCATGTTGAAGAGCCGGGTCGAGAAGTTGATCGCGGCGGTCGGGTTGAGCAGGACCGGCGGCGCGAAATCGCGGAACCAGTCGTTCAGGCCCCAGATCGCTTCCGCCCCCAGCGCCTGCTTGGAGGCCTTCAGCTTGTTCATCTCCTGGGCGACGAAGTGCAGCCGCTCGACCGGGTCGGCGACGTGGACCGGCAGCGGCCCGCGCATCGCGGTCAGCCGGTTACCGAGCTCGCCGTGCTCGTTCTCGGTCCGCACCGAGACCGGGACCAGGGCGCTGAGCTCGAGCCGGTCGACCTCGACGTCGCGCTCGACCAGCCAGCGGCGCAGGGCTCCCGCGGCGACGGCGAGGCTGACGTCGTTGACGGTGCCGCCGAGCGTGTTCTTGATCAGTTTGAAGCCGTCGAGCTCGCTGGTCGTCCAGGTGAAGCTGCGATCGGGACTGATGTCGGTGTTGAAGGCGACCGGGGGCGTCGGCTTGGTCAGGTTCCAGCCCACCTCCCAGAGGCCGACGATGCCGTCGAGGCTGCGCTTGCGTGCCTTGCCGGGATCCTCGAGGGCGGCGCGCAGCCAGTTGAAGGAGCGCCGGAACATGCCGAAGAAGCCGCGCACAGAGAGGCTCAGCAGGTGCGCCTTCGAGGGCGGCGCGTTCGGTCGCCAGGGCTCTTCGGTGCGGACGATCTCGTCCTTGGGCTCGACGTCGAAGAGCAGCATGCCGACGTCGGTCGCCGAGATCCCGTCGGCCATCGAGTGGTGGGTCTTGTAGATGATCCCGAAGCGGTCGTCCTCGAAGCCGTCGGTGAGCCAGAGCTCCCAGAGCGGCTTGGAGCGATCGAGCGGCGGCGAGAGGTACTCGCCGATCACCTCGTGGAACTGGGCGTCTGTGCCGGGCGACGGCAGGGTGACGTGGCCGACGTGCTTGGAGACGTCGAAGTCGGGGTCGTCGACCCACATCGGGGTGCCCATGCGCAGCGGCGGCCAGGCGAGCTTCTGGCGCAGCCGCGGCAGCAGGTGGAGGCGGCTGCGGATGTGGGTGACGAAGTCGTCGTAGCTCGGCGCCGAGCCCTCGCAGACCATGATCGCGCCGATCGCCATGTGCCCGTTCGATTTCTCGTTGGTCAGAAACGAGGTATCGAACGACGTCAACCTATCCATGTGGCGCTGCGCCATCGACCCTCTCCTTCCCGCTCGGCGCGATGCCGAATCCGCCGGATCAGGATAGCGGCGGAGCCGCTAGGCGGCTTCGGCCGAGCCGGGCAGGGGGCGCGCCGGCGGCTCCAGGGCGGCCTCGGAATCCTCGTCCACCTCATTGTCGCCGTCGGGCTCGATCCCGGCGAACGGCGGCGGCGCCCCGGCGGCGGGAGCGGCCGGCTCCTCTTCCGCCGCGGATTCGCGCGGCAGGCGGCGGGAGACGACCTTGGTCACGCCGTCGTCGCCCATCGTCACCCCGTAGAGCACGTCCGCCGCGTCCATCGTCCGTTTCTGGTGGGTGACGATGACGAACTGGGCGCGATCGGCGAAGCGGCGGATCAGCTGCAGGAAGCGGTCGATGTTGGCGTCGTCGAGGGCGGCCTCGACCTCGTCGAGGATGTAGAACGGGCACGGCCTGGCGAGGAAGACGGCAAAGACAAATGCGAGCGCGACCAACGACTTCTCGCCGCCGGAGAGCAGTGAGAGCTTGCGGGTCGACTTGCCCGCCGGGGTCACCTCGATCTCGACCCCGAGCTCCTCGCGCTGCTCTTCCTCCTCCTCGGGCTCGGGCTCGACCTCGGCCTCGACGCCGTCGGCCGGCGCGACCTGCTCGCCGCTCGGCCGCTCGGCCTCGCGGACCGGCTTGAGGCTGACCCGCCGCAGCTTGCCGCGGCCACCCGGGAAGAGGTGCTCGACCATCTCCTCGAAGTTCTTGGACGTCGCCTCGAAGGTCTCCTCGAAGGCGCGCTCGATCTCGCGGTCGATGTCCCGGATCAGCGCCTCCAGCTCGCGCATCCCCCGCTCGGTGTCCTCGCGCTGTGCCTGCAGCGACTCGACCCGTTCCCGCTCCTCCTCGTATTCGCGCTCGGCCAGCGGGTTGACCGGGCCGATCTGGGCGCGGCGCCGGTCGAGGCGCTCGAGCTTGCGGTCGATCTCGGCCCGCTCTTCCTCGGAGAGCGGTTGCTCGGCCGGCTCGACCTCGGCGCCCAGCCGCTCGGCGATCGAGGCCAGCTCCTTGGCCGCCTCGGCGCGGCGGTCGCCGAGCTGCGCGGCCTCGACCTCGGCCGCGGTGAGCTTGTCGGAGGCGGCGGTCAGCTGTGCCTGGATCTCGTACTCGCGCTGCGAGCAGGCGCGCATCTCCTCGGCGATCTCGTCGCCGTCGCCCTCGCTGCCGACGACCTTGGCCTCGATCGCGGCGACCCGCGCCCGCAGCGCCGCCTCGGCGGCGCCGGCGGCGGTCATCGCGGCGCCGACCTCGGCCAGCAGCTGCTCACCGTCGGCGAGCCGCTTGCGCAGCGCCTCGCGGTAGCGCTCGCCGACCAGCCCTTCGGCCCGGCGGGCGTGGTGGATGGCGCGCTCGGCGCCGCTGCGGACGCCGCCCAGGGCACGCTCCCTGCTCGACTCGCTCTCGCCCTCGGCGCGCGCCTTGGCCAGGCCCTCGCCGGCGGCGGTGAGCCCGGACTCGACCTCGTTCAGTTCCTCCTCGAGCTTGTCGGCACGCTCGGCCGGCGAGGCGGAGGCGGCGTCGTCGAGGTCGAGCGTCAACGGGCCGAGCTCGGCGTTGAGCGCTTCCAGCCTGGCCTCCATCTCGGCCCGGCGGTCGGTCAGGGTCGAGACCCGCAGGCCGACCCGCTGCTGCTCGGAACGGAGCTTGGTCAGGACGCCCCAGGCCTGGGTGCGCTCGCGGTCGCGGGCGGCAAAGCGCTCCTCCGCCTCGCGCCGCTTACCGCTGACCTCGGCCAGCGCCCCGTCGAGGCGGGCGCGCTCGGCGCGCGCTCCCTCGGCCACCTTCTCGGCGGCCTGGGCGCGGTCCTCGCCGAAGCGCAACTCCTCGGCGACCAGCCTGCCGCGCAGTTCGAGCTCGTCCTTTTCGATCCTGGCGCCGAGCTCGGCAGCCTGGGCCTGGCGCTTCAGCGGCCGCAGGCGCGCCCGCGCCTCGCGCTCGAGGTCGAGAGCCCGGTCGAGGTTGTCGCCGGCGGAGCGCAGCTTGAGCTCGGCGCGACGGCGGCGCTTGCGGTGCTTGCCGAGGCCGGCGGCCTCCTCGACCAGCAGGCGCCGCTCGCGCGGCTTCGAGTGGATGATCGTCTCGACCCGGCCCTGGCTGATCACCGAGTGCATCTCGCGGCCCATGTTGGTGTCGGAGAGGACTTCGACGACGTCGGTGAGGCGGCAGCGGGCGCCGTTCAGCCGGTAGCCGCCGTCGCCGGAGCGGTCGAGCGTGCGCTCGATCGCGATCTCGGAGAACTCGCTCGCGGCCCGGCCTTCGGAGTTGTCGATCACGACCTCGACCTCGGCGGCGCGGCGGCGGCCGACGCCTTTGCCGCCGGCGGAGATCACGTCCTGCATCGAGGCGCCCCTGATCGCGCCGGGGCTCTGCTCGCCCAGGGCCCAGAGGACGGCGTCGGTGATGTTCGACTTGCCCGAACCGTTGGGCCCGACGATCACGCTGACGCCCGGCGAGAACTCCAGCCTGGCCCGCTCGGGGAACGACTTGAATCCCTTCATCTCGATCGATTTCAGATACATCGCGTGCTGACCCTAGCCCGATCCCCGGATGCGGCCCAGTGCCTCGTCGGCCGCCTCCTGCTCCGCCGCCTTCTTGCTGCGCCCGCGGCCGACCCCGAAACGGTCGGAATCGACGATCGCCTCGACCTCGAAGGTGCGCTGGTGGGCGGGCCCGGTTTCGGCGATCACCTCATAGGTGACGCGCTCGCCGCGCTGTGCGAGCAGCTCCTGCAGGGCCGACTTGGAATCGACCGGAGAGCTCTCGGCGGCCTCGATCTGCGGCTCGAAGGCGGCGACCACGGCGGGCGCGGTGCGCTCATAGCCGAAGGCCAGGAAGCAGGCGCCGATCAGCGCCTCGGTCACCTCGGGCAGTGCCCGGGCGCCGCCCAGCAGGACCTTGGCCGGGATCGCCAGCTCCGAGTCCGGCTCGGCGCCGGTCAGCAGCGCGGGGACGTCGAGAACCCGTCCCACCTCGGTGCAGGAGACGCCGCTGACCGCCTGATTGTGGATCTTGGTCAGGCCGCCGGCATCGATCGTCGGGAAGCGCCGGACCAGGTCGGCGGCGACGGCGAGGGCGAGGACGCTGTCGCCGAGATAGGCGAGCCGCTCATAGGAGTCGGTGCGCTCGGCGGTCCAGGTCGCGTGGGTGAGGGCCTGGCCGCGCAGCTCCTCGGGCAGTTCCGCGATCAGCTCGGCCAGGGTGCTCGTCATCGGTCGACGGGCCGATCGGCGACGTATGGCGACGGGAATCGGCCCGTCGGCGGGCGGTTCAAGGGGCGTTTGCGACGACGAAGTCGACGGCGTCGCCGACGGTCTTGATCTGGGTCGCCTGCTGCTCGGAGACGGCGACGCCGTAGTTGTCCTCGAGCTCCATGACCAGCTCGTAGAGGTCGAGGGAGTCGGCGTCGAGGTCCTCCTTGAAGCGGGTCCCGGGCTCGATCTTCGCGCCGTCGACTTCGAGCTCCTCGGCGAGGTGGTCGCGCACCAGGGTGAGGACTTCGTCCTTGGTCATCGGCCTTTTCCTATCACGCCGCGGGTCGCCCCTCCCTCGCGCAGCAGGGAGGCGGTGCGCTCGATCGCGCCGGCCTCGACCGCGCGGGCGGCGAGCCGCACCGAGTTGGCGATGCCCTCGGCGCCGGCGCTGCCGTGGCCGACGACGGCGATGCCGCGCAGGCCGAGCAGGATCGCGCCGCCGGTCGAGTCCGGATGGAGCTCGCGCCGCAGGCCGCCGAGCGCCGGCCGCAGGAGCAGGCCGCCGAGCGCCGAGAGCGGGTTGGAGCGGGCGGCGCCGCGGATCGCACCGGCGACCGTGCTCGCCGTCCCCTCCATCAGCTTCAGGGCGATGTTGCCGGTGAAGCCGTCGGTGACGACGACGTCGGCGGCGGCGGCGGGCAGGTCGCCGCCCTCGACGTTTCCGACGAAATCGATTCCTCCGCCCTGCTTGAGCAGCCCGTGCGCCTCGGCCACCTCCTCGCGCCCCTTGCCGGCCTCCTCGCCGACCGAGAGCAGGCCGACCCGCGGCCGCTCGACCCCGAGCACCGCCTCGCTGAAGGCGGAGCCGAGGAAGGCGAACTGGACCAGGTGCTGGGCGCGGACGTCGACGTTGGCGCCGACGTCGAGGAAGAGGACGGGTTTGCCCGGCACCGGCAGCTGCACCGCGAGCGCCGGCCGCTGAACTCCCTGCATCCGGCGCAGGCCGAAGGTCGCCGCCGCCATCGTCGCCCCGGTCGAGCCGTGGCTGACGAGCGCGTCGGAGCTGCCGTCGGCGACATCGGCTGCGGCCCGCACGATCGAGGCCTCGGGCCTGGCCCGCACCGCCGGCACGGCGTCGTCCTCGTTGCCGATCGACTCGCCGCAGGGAACGACCTCCACCCCGTCGACGCGAGCGAGGCCGAGCCGCTCGGGCGGGCCGAAGACGCGCAGCCGAATGCCGTCGGCGGCGGCGGCACGGGCGCCCTCGGCGAGGGTCTCGAAACCCTGCTCGGCGCCGAAGCCATCGAGGGCGACGGTCACGCCGTGCCCGGCGGGCATCAGCCCTGGGCGTCGGTCGCGCCCGTCGTCGGATCGACGATCGAGTGCGAGATCACCTCACGACCGGCGTACGTGCCGCAAGTCGGGCAGACGCGGTGCGGGAGGCGAGGACTGTGGCAGCGCGGACAGTTGTTGAGCCGCGCCTTGCCGGCCTTGTGCGTCGCACGCCGCTTGTCGCGGCGGGCGCTTGAAGTTCTCTTCTTCGGGACGGCCATCGGTCGGACATCGTAGCGATAGCGGGCCGGGCACCCCTCCTCGCTCAATACACCGCGCGGACGACGGCCAGGCCGTCGGCCTGCCATGCAATCTCTCCACCCGACCACTCGAGCACGTCCTCCATCTGGCCGGGCTCGAAGAGATCGCCGATCACGAGTGACCGGGAGTGCTCGCGGACGCGGCGGAAGAGCGCCCGCCGGGTCTCGTCGTCGAGGTCGCCGATCGAGAGCACGGCGATCACCAGGTCCCAGGGGCCGTCGGGCAGCGGGTCCTCCATCCGCGCCAACTGCACGTCGTCGTAGGTCTGGCGGGCGCGGAAGACCATGTCGGGGCTGGCGTCGAGGCCGATCACCCAGGAGTCGGGATGGGCTTCGATCAGGCGTCGGGTCGTCTCGCCGGTCCCCATGCCGAGCTCGAGTACGCGCTCGGGGGCGAAGGGGACGGCGGCGATCGCCTGCTCCTGCAGCTCGTCGTAGCGGGGGATCCGCAGGCGGATCCGCTCCAGGTACTCGTCCGGTGTCCAGTCGAATTGACCCATCTTCTACTCTCGTCGGGAGGTGCAATCGTAAGTGCCACGCATCGATCTAGACCGACTATCACTCCCATCCGGGGGTGGCACCCGCCTCGACCTCGAGCTCGCGGTCGAGCCGCTCGAGCTCGGCGGCCAGGTTTACACGGTCTCGCCTGAGCCGGTCGAGGCGCGCCTCGACGTCTCGCGGCCGAGCGGCGGCTACGCCTTCCGCCTGCGCTTCGCGGTCAACCTCGAGGGTCCCTGCATGCGCTGCCTCGAGGGCGCGCGACTGGCGGCCGAGGTCGACGCCCGCGAGGTCGACCAGAGCGAAACCGCAGACGAGGAGCTGCGCAGCCCCTACGTCGACGACGCCAACGCCCTCGACGTCGAGGGCTGGGCCCACGACGCGACGGTGCTCGCCCTGCCCAACCAGATCCTCTGCCGGCCCGACTGCGCCGGCCTCTGCCCCGACTGCGGCAAGTCCCTCAACGACGCCGACCCCGCCGACCACGAACACGAGAAACCCACCGACCCCCGCTGGGCCGCCCTCGACAACCTCAAACTCGAGTAGAGAACTTCTTGATGAAGTGCTCGATCGGCCAGCCCGTCGAATAGCCAACAGACGTACGCGCATGAGGGAGGTCCCGATGGGGTCTCCAGAACACTCAGCGCGAAGCGCGTTCTGGAGACCCCATCGGGACCTCCCTGACGGCTAAGCCTGTTGTCTATTCGGAGGGCTGCTCGTCCAGCTCGGCGACAGGCTCTTCGTCCCGGCCGGCCAGACGGTCGCGGCCGCGCTGCACGGCTGCGAGGAACTTCTGGAGGTTGACCTCGAGGGTGTTGAGGATCTCGTCGGCGTAGTCCTCGGCGCCGAGGCGGATCTCACGCTCACGGGCGCGGGCGTCCTCGACGATCTCGTCGGCGGCGCGCTCGGCCTGCTTGGTCACCTCTTCGTCGGAGATCAGGCGGGCCTGCTGCTCGCGCGCCTCGCGCACGATCCGCTCGGCCTCGCGCTTGGCCTCGGCGAGCATCTCCTGGCGCTCCTTGACGATCCAGCGGGCCTGCTTGATCTCCTCGGGGATCGTCGCCCGCATCTGGTCCAGGAGGTCATAGATCTCCTCGCGGTCGACGCGCACTTGGTCCGTCAGCGGGACGGCGCGCGCGTTGTGGACCACATCGTCCAGCTTGTCTATTAGGACCAGGACATCCATCAGCAGGTCGTAAGCCTACGTGTCAGCGACGCTTTTAGTGAAGAAGCCGTGAATTGCTCGGCTTTTTGCAAACTCTCGCCCACAACAGCCATCGACATCGGCAAGCCTATCGGTCGCCGAAGCGCTCCGCCATGGCGGCGGCGACGGGTGCGGGGACGAGGTCGGAGACATCACCTTTGAAGGTCGCCATTTCCTTGACGCCGGTCGAGGAAAGGAAGCTGTAGTGGGGCGAGGCGATCACGTAGATGCTCTCGATGGTCGGGTCGAGCTTGCGGTTGAGCTGCGCCATCTCGAACTCGTACTCGAAGTCCGAGATCGCCCGCAGGCCCTTGACGATCGCCTTCGCCCCGAGTTCGCGGGCGAACTCGACCAGCAGGTTGGAGAAGGTCTGGACCTCGACGTTGCCGAGCTCGGCGGTCGCTTCCTCGATGAAGGCCTTGCGTTCCTCGGCGGTGAACAGCGTCTTCTCCTTGCGGATCGGGTTGTTGACGACGCCGACGACGACGCGCTCGAAGACCGCGGAGGTGCGGGTGATGATGTCGACGTGGCCGTTCGTGACCGGGTCATAGCTGCCCGGGCAGACGACGATGCCGCCGGATTTGGCCGCCGTCACCGGCGCTCCTTGGCGGACGCGTAGAAGGTGACGTCGGCGGCGCCGTAACGGCGCTGGCGCAGCTGCTCGAGGCTGCCCAGGCGGAGCGGCCCACGGGCGCTGCTCTCGACGACCGCCCTTCCGTCCGCGGCGAGAAGCGAGGGGATATGAGATTCGAGAAGCTGCTCCATGCGGTCGGCGAGTCTATAGGGGGCATCGACGAAGACCAGGTCGAAGCCGCGCTCCGGCGGCGGCCCGGAGAGCCAGGCGGCGGCGTCGGCGCGGACCAGCTCGGCGTGGTCGCGGAGGCCGAGCATCTCGACGTTGCCGAGCGCCGGCCGGGTGTCGCGGTCGACCAGGACGGCGTCGGCGGCGCCGCGCGAGAGCGCCTCGAGCGCCAGCGCCCCGGTGCCGCAGAAGAGATCGAGCACGTGGGCGCCGTCGACGCGGTCGCCGAGCGCCGAGAAGATCGCCTCCCGCACCCGGTCGGCGGTCGGCCGCACCCGGTGGCCGCGCGGGGCGACCAGGTTCCTGCCCTTGAACTCTCCGGCGACGATCCGCATCGACTGATTAGAGCGCGATCGGCTCGCCGCCGCCGAAACGGCGCTTGGCGACCTCGAGCAGCGGGCCGAGGGCCGGGGCGTCGAGGGAGCCGTGCTCGCGCAGCAGCTCGAGCACCTCCTCGCGGGCGGCGATCAGGGTCGGCGTGTCCTCGGGAAGCTGGGCGGCGGCGAAGCGCGGCAGGCCGTGCTGGCGGGTGCCGAGCACCTCGCCCTCGCCGCGCAGGGCGAGGTCGACCTCGGCCAGCTTGAAGCCGTCGCCCTCGGCGACGACGGCGTCGAGGCGACGGCGGGCGGTCGCACCCGAGCCTTCCGGGAAGAGCAGGCAGATCGACTCGTGCTCGCCGCGGCCGACCCGGCCGCGCAGCTGATGCAGCTGCGAGACGCCGTAGCGCTCCGCCCCCTCGATCACCATCACCGTCGCGTTGGGCACGTCGATGCCGACCTCGATCACGGTTGTCGCGACCAGGACGTCGGTATCACCGGAGGAGAAACGCGCCATCGCCTCCGCCTTGCGGGTCGAGTGCATCTGCCCGTGCAGGACGTCGACGGCGAACTCGCTGAGCTCGCCCTCGGCGAGGCGGGCAGCCTCGAGCTCGGCGGCCTTGCCCTGGGCTTTCTCGGAGGCGACGACCAGTGGGCAGACGACGAAGGCCTGGCGCCCTTCGCGCAGGCGGCCGCGGAGCAGCTCGTAGGCGGACGCCCTCTCCCCCTCCGCCACCAGCCTGGTCGTCACCGCCTGGCGCCCGGCCGGCAGCTCGCGCAGCGCCGTCGTGTCGAGGTCGCCGTAGGCGGTCAGGGAGAGGGTGCGGGGAATCGGCGTCGCGGTCATGTGGAGCACGTGGGGAGCGAGCCCGGTCGGGCCCTTGCGGTCGAGCGCCGCGCGCTGCTCGACGCCGAAGCGGTGCTGCTCGTCGATCACGACGAGGCCGAGGCGGGCGAAGCCGACCGCCGGCTCGATCAAGGCGTGGGTCCCGATCACGAGCCCGAGCTCGCCACTGGCGAGTTGGCCCAAAGCGCGACCGCGCGTGGCCGCCGGAGTCGAGCCGGTGAGCAGGGCGAAGGGGACCATCTCCGCCGCCAGCAGGCGGCCGAGCGTCGCCGCGTGCTGCTCGGCGAGGGTCTCGGTGGGCGCCATCAGCGCCGCCTGGAAACCGGCTTCGAGCGCGCGCAGCATCGCGTAGACGGCAACCACTGTCTTGCCCGAGCCGACCTCGCCCATCAGCAGCCGAGCCATCGGCTCGCCGGAGCCGATGTCGGCGTCGACCTGGTCGAAGGCGGCGAGCTGGTCGGCGGTCGGCTCGAACGGCAGCGAGTCGATCCAGCGGCCGACGAGCTCACCGGGGCGGCCGAGCTTCGGCGCCGGGCTCGCCGCCCGTCGCGAGCTGCGACGGGTCGCGAGCACCGCCTGATAGAGGAAGAGCTCTTCGAAGGCGAGGCGCTCGGCGGCGGCCTCGGCCTCGGCCTCGGTATCCGGGAAGTGGACCACCGAGATCGCGTCGGCGACGCCGGCCAGCCCGCGCCGTGCCCGCAGCTCGGCCGGCAGCGGCTCGACCAGGTTCGGCGCCAGCGCCACCGCCTGCTCGACCCAGGCACGGATCCGCTGCGGTTTGAGCTGCTCGGTCGCCGGGTGGACCGGCATCAGGCCGCCGTCGCCGCCGGCCTCGGCGGCGCCGAGCAACTCGTATTCGGAGACGCGGAAGCCTCGTTTGTCACGGGAGCCGGTCAGCTTGAGCAGCGCGCCGGGGGTCAGCTTCGGCGCCACCCAGGGCTGGTTGAACCAGGTCGCCCGCAGCGAGCCGGACTCGTCGCCGACCTTGACCGAGACGATCGAGAGGCCGCCACGGCGGCGGAAGGGCCGCGGCGTGCTGCCGAGGACCTCGACCCTGATCGTTCCCTCCCCTCCCGGCTCGAGCTCGGCGACCGGTACCACGGTCCGGTCGCGGTGGCTGTGCGGGAGCCGCAGGAGCAGGTCGCCGACCGTCTCGATCCCGCTCTCAGCCGCCGCCTCGGCAAGTTTCGGCCCGATCCCGGCGAGCGCCGCCAGGCCGGCCTCGAGGACGCTCGGGCGCGGCCAGTGGACGCCGGCCTCGCGCAGCTCGGACGCGCTCGGCTCGGAGGCGCCGGCGAAGGAGCGCACGGACTACTGGGCGGCCAGCAGCCACCACCAACTGGGCTGGCCGCCGTCGTGCGTCTCGATCTCGACTCCGTCGGGGACGTGGGCGTCGATCTCCTCGAGCGGGATCGGCGCCCCCTCGCCGGCGATCACGGTGACGATCTCGGCGTCGGCGGCGAGCTGCTGGATCGTCGCCGCCAAGGTCGAGCCGGCGCCGCCCCAGGCGACTATCTCACCGTCGGCGAAGCCGACCGCGTCGCCGGTGCGGAAGCGTCCCTGGGGGTCGTCGCGGGCGGCGGACGCGACGCCGCCGGAGGCGATTTCGGCGAGCGCCGCCTCGAGCCGCGCGGCGTTCTCCTCGGCCGCGACGTCGACGTCGAGCTCGACCAATACGAGGAGGCTCGCCTGCTGCGAGGTCGAGCGCACGACCCGGGCGGGCTTCTCGGAGAGCTCGCAGGCGCGCTCGGCCGCCATGATCACGTTCGAGGAGCTGGGCAGGACCAGGACTTCGTCGGCGGGCACCTGGTGGATGCCGGCGAGCAACTCGTAGGTCGAGGGATTGAGCGTCTCGCCGCCCGGGACCACGTGGGCGCCGAGGTCGGCGAAGAGCCGCTCGAAGCCGGCCCCGGCGGCGACCGCCAGCGCCCCGGTCCGCCCGGAGCTGAGCCGCGCCCGCCGCTCCGCCACCTGCTCGCGCATGTCGGCGACGTCGAGGTTGGTGACCTCGCCCGCCCCGTCGAAGAGGGCGACGGCGTCCTCCGGGCCGTCGGTGTGGACGTGGACCTTGAGCGTCGTTTCGTCGCCGACGACGAGGACCGAGTCGCCGAGGCCCTCGAGCCGCGGCAGGAAGTCACGGGCGGCAAGGCCGCTGCCGGAGACGATGAAGTTGGTGCAGTAGCGGAAGCGGCTGTCCTCGTGGTGGGGGCGGCTCAGCCGCGGCGCCTCCTGGTGGTCGATCGCCGGCACCTCGCCCTCGTTGCCGCGCAGGCCGGCGACGACGCCGGCGAGGATCAGCACCAGGCCATAGCCACCGGCGTCGACGACCCCCGATTCGCGCAGCACGTCGAGCTGCTCCGGCGTCCGCTCGACCGCCCTCTGGCCATCGGCGATCGCGTTCTCGAGGACGGCGGCGAGGATCGCGTCCTGCTGGTCCTCGCTGACCCCCGTATCGAGGCGCTGGCTGTTCGAGTCGAGGTGGGCGAGCTGGCGGGCGATCGAGTGCGCCATCTCGCGGAAGACCGTGAGCATCGTGCCCTCGGCCGGCTCGCGGACCGAGGCGTAGGCGGCGTCGGCGGCGCTGGCGAAGGCCGAGGCGACCAGCACCGGGTCGATCAGCTCGCCGGGGCGGCTGGCGAGCTCCTCGGCGGCGCCGCGGACGATCTGGCTGAGGATCACGCCCGAGTTGCCTCGGGCGCCCATCAGGGCGGCGCGGGCCAGCGCCTGGACCAGCTCGGTGCGGCCGATCTCGTCGATCTCCTGGCCGTCGAGGCGGTCGAGCTCCTCCATCACGGCGCGCATCGTCATCGCCATGTTGTCGCCGGTGTCGCCGTCGGCGACCGGGAAGACATTGAGGTCGTTGACCTCCTCCCGGCGCTCGTCGAGGTAGGCGTAGGCGCTCGTAACCACTCGCCGGAAGCGCACGATGCTGGGATCGGCCATGGCCCGCAATCTAGCTACCGGGCCCGAGGTCCAAGCCAGGCCGACGATTTCGCTACGGTGGCCGACTCGATGAGACGTTTCGCGACATGGGTGACGGGCCACCGCAAGACGGTGATCTTCGGCTGGCTGGTGGCGCTGGTCGGTATCGCGATGGCCGCCGGCTCGGCCGGCTCCGACTTCACCGAAGAATTCAAACTCCCCGACTCCGACTCACAGGAAGCCTTCCAGCTGCTCGAAGACCGCTTCCCGCAGCAGTCGGGGGACACGGCGACGATCGCCTTCAAGGCCCAGGGCGGCGTCCGCAGCCCCGCCGTCAAGAAGCAGATGACGGCGCTCTTCCACAAGGCGGAAGGGATGGACCACGTCAGCGAAGTCGCCAACCCCTACGCGGGCGACAGCGCCGGGGCGATCAGCAAGGACGGCACGATCGCCTACGCGACGATCCAGTACGACGCCTTCGGCAACAAGCTCGACAAGGACCAGACCAGCGAACTGATCGAAGCGGCCGAAGGAGCCTCGAGCTCGACCCTGACGGTCGCGCTCGGCGGCCAGCCGATCGCCGAAGCCGAAGAAGAAGGCGGCGACGCCTCTTTCTTCATCGGCCTGCTCGCCGCCGTCGTCATCCTGCTCCTCACCTTCGGCTCGGCGATCGCGATGGGCCTGCCGATCCTCACGGCGCTGTTCGCCCTCGGGGTCGGGCTCAGCCTGGTGACGCTCGGGACCCACGTCTTCGACACCGCCAACTTCGCCCCGGTGCTGGCGGCGATGATCGGGCTCGGGGTCGGCATCGACTACGCCCTCTTCATCCTCACCCGCTTCCGCAACGCCCTCGACGAAGGCCTCGACAAGCGAGACGCCGCGATCGCCGCGGTCGACACCGCCGGCCGCGCGGTGCTGTTCGCCGGGGTGACGGTGATCATCTCGCTGATGGGGATGCTGCTGCTCGGCATCACCTTCCTCTACGGGGTCGCCCTGGCCGCGGCGCTGGCGGTCTTCTGCACGATGGTCGCGGCGCTGACGCTGCTGCCGGCACTGCTGGCGATCGCCGGGCACTGGGTCGATCGCCTTCGAATTCCCGGCCTCGGCAGCCGCAAGGCCTCGACCGCCGAAGACACCAAATGGTTCCGCTGGAGCCGCGAGGTGCAGAAGCGGCCCTGGGCGGCGGCACTGCTCTCCGGCGGCCTGCTGATCGTCCTCTGCATCCCGACCCTCTCGCTGCGGCTCGGCTCGACCGACGCCGGCAACGACCCGAAGGGCAAGACGACGCGCGAAGCCTACGACCTGCTCGCCGAAGGCTTCGGCCCCGGCTTCAACGGCCCCTTCTCGATGGTCGCGGCGCTGCCCTCCAAGGGCGACGACCAGGGCCTGGCCGAGCTGCACAAGCAGGTCGAAGGCGAAGACGGGGTCGCCGGCGTCACTCCGATCACGCTCAACGAAGCCAAGAACACCGCGGTCTTCCAGCTCTACCCGGAATCCTCGCCCGAGAGCGTGGAGACGACGGAACTGCTCGACCACATCCGCAACGACGTGATCCCGCCGATCGAGGCGCAGAGCGGCGCCCAGCTGCACGTCGGCGGCATCACCGCGATCTTCGAGGACTTCGGCGACGCGATCGCCGAAAAGCTGCCGCTCTTCATCGGCGTCGTCATCCTGCTCTCGGCGCTGTTGCTGATGGCGGTCTTCCGCTCGGTGCTGGTGCCGCTGAAGGCGATCCTGATGAACCTGCTCTCGATCGGCGCCGCCTTCGGCATCATCGTCGCCGTCTTCCAGTGGGGCTGGGGAGGCAGCCTGATTGGGATCGAAGGGACCGGGCCGATCATCTCCTTCTTCCCGATCTTCCTCTTCTCGATCGTCTTCGGGCTCTCGATGGACTACGAGGTCTTCCTGATGTCGCGCATCCACGAAGAGTGGGAACACAGCAAAGACGCGAGCCCCTCCGTCACCCGCGGACTGGCGCTGACCGGTCGCGTGATCACGGCGGCGGCGGCGATCATGATCACCGTCTTCGCCTCGTTCATGCTGACCGAAGAACCGATCACGAAACTGTTCGGCCTCGGCCTCG
Source organism: uncultured Solirubrobacterales bacterium (assembly GCA_963836415.1). Taxonomy (GTDB): domain Bacteria; phylum Actinomycetota; class Thermoleophilia; order Solirubrobacterales; family 70-9; genus VRUE01. The sequence goes on along the minus strand of CAWIJE010000002.1, from coordinate 5,365 downwards.
CCTCCGCCGTCCTCATCGACGCGGTCGTGATCCGCTCGATCCTGGTCCCGGCGATCATGCAGATCCTCGGCGCCCGCGCCTGGTGGCTGCCCGGCTGGCTCGACCGGATCCTGCCGCGGCTCTCGGTCGAGCCCGCCGAGGGCGACCCGACGGCGACCGGCGAGCACGTCCTGCCCGACGAGGCCTAGCCCAGCGGCTCGAAGCGGAGCCCGGCCAGGACCAGCGCCGCCTGCCGCCTCAGCTCCGGCGTGGGACGGCCACGGAAGTAGACGAGGGCATCGAAGGCCCGCCCCGCTTCGCTGAAGGAGATCGTCGCGTGGGTCGCCGCGACACCGGGGCCGGGGCCCGCCTCGGCGACCCGGCCGAAGCGCAGGCCGGCGAGCCCGGAGCGCTCCGCCTTGGCCGGGAAGTTCCGGCTCAGGTGGGCGCGCATCCTCGCCGTCACCGCGTATTCCTGGACCGTGAGCATCGCGTCTCCGGGCGCCATCGCCCGTAGCGCCGCGACCGGTTCGCGGTCGCAGTCGCCGCCGCCGCCGACCGGCATCGGAAAGGTGCCGGCGGAGAAGACCTCGCTCGGCATCAGCAGGGTGTCGACGAGACGGCGGGGCGAGGCGTGCCAGCCCTCGGGCAGCGGCGCTTCGAGGCCGTGGCGGGAGTCCTGGTAGACCGCCCCGCCCGACCGCTCGCCGGCGCCCGAGACGATCGCCCCGGAGGCCGAGAGCGCGGCAAGGCCGAGGCCGAGCACGGCGCCGAGCCTGAGCAGGGCGCTCATCCCCACCCCGGGCTGAGCAAGACCCGCGGCACGGTGCCGGCGACCCTGGCGCCGTCGGGGTAGACGACCGCGATCCGCACCGGCAGGTTGACCGGCGGGTTGCCGGCCCAGGTCTTGGCGCTGCGGCCGTTGACGGGGATCCGGAAGGGGCTGCCGGGGCGTTCGAGGCCGACCCGGCGCAGGCGCCCGACCCAGTCCTTGCCGGCGACCCCGTCGTGTTCGCCGGGGGTGCGCAGGACCATCCTGCGACCGCCGACCCTTGTGCTCACCGCCCTCGCCTCGCGGCGCAGGACGAGGTCGATGCCGACTTCGTCGCAGCGGGTCGAGGTCGCCTCGCGACAGGTCAGGCCGAGGTAGGGGCCGTAGGTGATGCCGAGGCGGCGGGCGGCGATCGCCAGCCGGCTCAGGGGGTAGCGGCCGGCCAGGGCGGCGGAGGCGGTGACCAGCTCGGGGACGAACTTGGCGCCGCCGCATTCGGCGCCGACCGGTGCCGCCAGCCGATTCAGCGCCTGGGCGGCCAGCGGCTGCCCGTCCGGCCTGCGGTAGATCGCCACCAGCCGGTTGAGCTGATCGACGCCGAGCGCCCTCCTGACGCCGAGGCGGACGCAGATCGCGTAGCCCGTCGGCCCGGCGTGGGTGCCGGCGCGGAAGTCCTTGGCGAGGCCGAGGACGACCTTGTCCCGCATCACGTCGTAATCGGTCAACGATGCCGGCAGCGGCTTCGGCGACGCCGTCGTCGCGGCCGTGGTCGGCTGATCCGAGCCGCAGGCGGAGAGCGCGGCGGCGAGCAGGGCGGTGGCGAGGATGCCGGTCAGTCGTCTCATGCCCCTTATACGGCGCCGCCCCCCGAAGAGGTCCCTCGCAAACCGGGGTCAGCGCGGCGGGCAGCACCAACCGGCGACGTGCGGGAAGGCGCTGGAGGAGCTGGCGCCGGGGTTGAACTGGGCGGCGATGTCGGCGACCGCGACGATCCGGTTCGGCCGCTCGGGGTTGAGGAAGAGCCACTGGTCGGCGCTCCGCCAGGTCGCCAGCAGCCAGCGGCCGTCGGGCGACCAGAGGACCTGGCTGAGCGCGCCGAGGCCGGAGAAGAGCCGCCGCTGCGAGCCGGCCTCGTAGAGCAGCAGCTCAGCTCGGGAGCCCGAGCGCGACTCGGCGATCGCGGCGATCGCGCCCTCGCCGGAGATCGCCGCGTCGGCGAAGCGGGTGCCCGCCGGCGGCTCGAGCCGCAGCTCCGGCTCTCCGCCGGAGCCGCGGACCTCGATCCCCCCGGGCGCCGTCAACAGCAGGCGCGAGCCGTCCGCCGACCAGGCGAGCGAGGTGAGGCCCGGCGGCGGCGCGGCGGTCCAGGCGGCGCGGCCGGTGTCGACGAGGACGCTCCGCAGGCGCCCGCCGCCGTCGACGTAGGTGAGCTCGTGCTCCGGCGCGGGACGCCAGGCGGGCGCCAGCGGCGAGACCCCGGCGGCGAGCAGCCGGTCGCCGCTGCCGTCGCCGGCGACGAGCCTGAGGTCCTCGCCTTCGAGGTAGGCGATCCGTTCGCCATCCGCCGACCAGGCCGGGTCGCGCACCGGGCGCGCCCGGCTCAGCGCCCAGCGCACGGTGCCGTCGGGCTCGACCGCGGTCAGCTGCCCGCCGCCGGTGACGGCGACGTAGAGGCCATGCGGGGACCAGGTCGATTCCGAGTAGGCCCCGAGCAGGCGTTTCGAGCCGTCGCCGTGCACGACCCACGGCCCCTGCGGGGAGTCGACGAGGAGGCTCCCCGGCGAGGGCAGCGAGGTCAGCGCCGGCAGCGCCGGCGGGGCGCTGTCGTCGACCGCGTCACGCACCCAGTGGCGGACCGCGGCGCCGGCCGGGCTGACGACGGCGACGGCGAGGGCGGCGACGAGCGCCAGCTGGGCGGCGCGCCCGGCCCGGCGCCGGCCGCGCCCGGGAGCGGCCTCGGCCGCGGCGCCGCTCGCCCGCACCACACGCAGCCCGCGCTCGGCGGCGCCATCGGCGTCCGGCACCTCGGCGTCGCGCAGGGCGCGGCGCAGCCGCTCCTCGTTCATGGCGCCACCTCCCCGATCGTCTGCGAGAGGCGGTCGAGGGCGCGACGCAGGCGCGAGTTGATCGTCCCCCTGGGCAGGCCGAGCATCTTCGCGATCTCGCCCGGGGTGTACTCGAGCAGGTAACGCAGAACGACGACCGCGCGCTGGTCGGCGGGCAGCCCGGCCACCGCCGTGCCGATCTCGTCGCGCCCGGCGATCTCCGCGGCGGGATCGGCACGGGGCGAGACATGGTCCTGCAGCGCCTCGGTCGCCGCCACCTCGGCCCGCGCGCTGCGCGCCCTGCTCCAGTCGATCGCCCGGTTGACGGCGATCCGGTGCAGCCAGGGCGCGAAGCGACGACGCCGGTCGAAGCCCCCGAGCGCGCTCAGCGCCGAGAGGAAGGCCTCCTGGGCGATGTCCTCGGCGGCGGCGGCGTCACGCACGATCAGGTACGCGGCCCGGTGGGTCTGGGGCCAATGTCGCCTGAAGAGCTCCTCGACCGCGGCCTCCGAGCCGCCCTGGGCGGCGGCGATCAGGGCGCGTTCGCCCGTCTTCGCCATGCCCGGTTGCTCGGAATGCGGCAGAGACCACATCCTCTACTACGGGCGGGACGGCCGCGGAGGTCCCACGGCCGCGATTTTTATTTCAGCGTCGCCTAGGGGCCGGTGAAGGTGCCCGCGTAGCAGGGCCCGCCGCCGCAGCTGGTCGCTCGCCTGGATCGCCCCTTCGAAGAAGTCGGAGACGAGCTGCTGCTCGGCGGCGCGCCGCGCGGTGCGCCGTGCGGGTCCTCGCCGACGCGGTTCGGCAGGTTGCGTAGCGGCGGCGGCGGTACACCGATCGTTTTGCCCGGGTTCGGCGGGCATTCGGCCGGACCGGCCCGATGTCCCAGTAGTAGATCGCCGAGCCGGTGAACGGGTAGCGGCCGATCGCCGGCACGTTCCAGAGCACGTCGATGTCCGGCCAGCGGCCCGGGTAGAGGACCGGCGTGTGCGCCGAGGCGCCGATCGTGCGCGCCTCGACGTCGGCCTGGTAGTTGGTCACCTGGTGATCGCCGAAGGCGACGTTCATCAGCACCTTGTGGGCCGGCGTGTCGGGCAGCGGGTTGGTCGTCATCCGGTGCGCGTAGCCGTTCGGGCTCGCCGCGGTCCCAGAGCATCTGGATCAGGTCGAGGACCAGCGGCCGCGCGGTTTCGTCGGGTAGGCCGGGTAGAGGAAGCGCGGCGAATTCGTCGAAGTCGACCGAGCGCGGCAGCAGCACCGAGTAGTTCATCGCCGGCACGCCGAGCGCCGCGCGGGTGAAGTCCGGCGCGAGCGCGGTCAGCGCGCCGCCCATGATCCCGCCCTGGCTGTTGCCGTTGTAGTAGAGGTGGCTGGTGTCGAGCACCGATGTCGCTGCCGCGCGTGCCGTCCTGGTGGAAGGCGGGGTCGGTGCGTGAACCCGGTCGGGCTGATCATCGCCCGGCCCAGGTAGAGCTCGTCGAGCAGCCCCTGCTGCAGGCGGTCGGCGAGCTGGGGGAACTTCGAGAGGTCGTTGAGGATCCGCCGACCGTGTTGCCGACGTCGCGCTTCGGACATGCCGATCTCATCGGTCGCGCAGAAGCACGATCTTGTGCTCTTGCGGCGAGTCTCCGCTGCGGGCGCCGGCCGACCTCGGCGGCGCTGCCGAACAGGCCGTGGCCGTAGAGCGACGGGCCGCGCCGGTCCGGCCGGCGCCGGTCGTCACCGACTGCGGGACGATGCAGTCGAAGTTGGCCGTCCAGTTCCCGTTCTGGGTCGGGTCGCCGTTCGGCGTCCAGGTGCATCGTGCCGCCCGGGCCGCAGCTCGGGAAGAGGTAGCAGGGGACGTCGAACGTTCCCTTGACCCGGCGGGCGATTTGCCCGGGTTCGGTTTGTTTTCGACTGCTGGTCACGGTGAACGTCGGGCGAGGCGCCCTGGACGACGCCGTCGGCGAGGTTGTGTCGCCGAGCTGCGAGAACGCGTCGTTGCGCATCGCCAGCTCCGCTGAGCGTTGTTCTGGTCGGTGGCGACGGTGAAGTCCCAGGCGAGGTAGAGGCTTGAGCGGCGGATGCCGGCCCTCTTCGAGGGTGTTGAAGATGCTCTTGAAGTGCGCCCGCCGCGCGTTGATCTGTTTCTGTTCGGAGGGCATTTCGTCGCGGAAGTAGCGGAATGCCGCCGGCGCTTCGATCTTCGTCCCGGCCGCGTTCTTGAGGTTGCGCAGGGCGACGATGTAGCGGTGCCCGGATTCGAAGTTGACCGCCGGATGGATCTCCATCAGCGCCTTGCTGTGGTCGGTGGCGTCGGAGTCGATCTCGGTCCAGATCGGCCAGCGGTTACCGGTCTTGGCGTCGATCACGACGACCGGCGCGTTCGGCTTCGGTGTAGCGGCCGATGTGGTTGATCGGCGCCGCGCCGATCGCGCTGACGTCGGCGGCGGTTTCGATGCCCGGGATCTTGACGAGGATCGTCGCGCCCTGGCTGAAGCCGTTGGAGGCGTTGTAGGGCCCGGCTTCGATCTGCTGGCCGAAGGCGTTGGCCGGCATCGCTTCGGTCTGGAAGTTGATCCGACGG
>CAWIJE010000001.1:0-51271 GCA_963836415.1 uncultured Solirubrobacterales bacterium | reverse complement strand
TCGACCCCCTTCGAGGCGGCGCTGCCGCCAGGGGTCAAACCCGACGGCTGCGCCGCGGTGCCGTTCAAACCGGGCGTCGCGACCGCGCCCGGCACCAACCAGACCGACTCGCCCAGCGGCGCCCAGGTCGAAGTCACCGTCCCCTTCGATCCCGGCGCCCCGATCGCCAACTCCAACGTGCAGACGGCGAAGACCTCGCTGCCGCTCGGGATGGGCCTCAACCCGTCGGGCGCCGAAGGCCTCGTCTTCTGCGAAGACGGCCAGCTCGGCAAGGGCACGCGCAAAGCCGTCGCCTGTCCGGCCAAATCGAAGATCGGCACCGCTACGATCGAAACGCCGCCGCTGCCGGCGGGCTCGCTCGAGCGGCAGCGTCTACCTCGGCAAGCAGCTCAGCCGCAATCCCGAATCGGGCGACGAGTACCGGATCTTCGTCGACGTCGAGTCCGCCCGCTACGGCGTCTCGGTCCGCCTGATCGGCAACGTCAGCGCCGACCGCACGACCGGGCGGCTGACCGCGACCTTCGCCGAAAACCCGCAGCTGCCGTTCACCGCCTTCAAGCTCGAGTTCGACCAGGCGCCAAATCGGTGCTGACCAGCCCGCCGACCTGCGGGCCGAACGCGACCGAAGGCGAAATCTCCCCCTACAGCGGCGGTGCCGCGGCGAAACCGAAAGGCAGCTTCTCGCTGAGCAAAGCCCCGGGCGGCGGCACCTGCGCGAAAACGATGGCGGCGCGGCCGTTCACGCCGGGCTTCTCGACCCGCTCGAACAGTGTCGTCGCCGGCGCCTTCAGCCCCTTCGCGATCCACGTCGGCCGCGCCGACGGCCAGCAGGAGGTAAAGGGCGTCGACGTCACCCTGCCCGCCGGGGTCACCGGCAAGCTCAAGGGCATCCCCGTACTGCCCGCCGAAAGCGATCGACCGCGGCCGAAGCCCGCGCCGGGGCGGCCGAGGCCAAAAACGCCAGCTGCCCCGACAAGAGCCTGATCGGCGTCGCGACCGATCCGCGCCGGCTCCGGCAGCTCGCCGATCACGATCAAGGGCAAGGCCTTCCTCGCCGGCCCCTACAAGGGGGCGCCGCTCTCGATGGCGTCGTCACCCCGGCCACCGCCGGCCCCTTCGACCTCGGCACGGTCGTGGTCCGGGTGGCGCTCTTCGTCGACCCCGAAACGGCCCGCATCAGCGCGGTCTCTGACCCGATCCCCGACGTCTTCGGCGGCGCCAAGCTCAGCATCCGCTCGATCGACGTCAACGCCAACAAGAAGGAATTCATCCTCAACCCGACCAGCTGCGGCCAGCTCGCCACCGACGGCGCGATCCTCGGTGGCGGCGCCGACCCGACCAACCCGGCGGCCTTCATGCCGAAGCCGGTCTCGCGCCCTTCCAGACCACGGACTGCGGCAAGCTCGAAGTTCCGCCCCAAGCTCTACACCCGGATCTTCGGCAGCGCAAGAAAGCCTTCCGCGCCCAGAACCCGAAATTCCGCGCCACCCTCGTCGCCCGCGGCGGCGACGCCAACCTCGACCGCACGGTGGTCACCCTGCCGCAAGCGCTGATCCTCGACCAGAGCCACATCAAGACCATCTGCACCCGTCCCCAGCTCGCCGCCGGCGCCTGCCCGAAGAACTCGATCTACGGCCACGCGGCGGCGACCACGCCGCTGCTCGGCAACAAGCTCCAGGGCCCGGTCTACCTGGTGCCCGGCAACCACATCCTTCCCGACCTGCTGGTCGACCTTCGCGGCCAGGTCGACATCCGCCTGCGCGGCACGATCGAATCGACCAAGGCCGGACGCCTGCGCAACATCTTCACCGCTCCCGACGTGCCGGTCAGCAAGTTCGTGCTGACGATGAAGGGCGGCGGGAAGGGCCTGCTGACCAACACCCGTGACCTCTGCAAAGCGACGGTCCGCTCGAACGTCGGCCGATCAAGGCGCAGAACGGAAGAAGATCCACAGCAAGCCGAAGCTGAAGACGCCGATGTGCAAGAAGAAGCACAAGGCGCATCGGGGCCGCAAGCACCGCTAGGCGGCCGGCGGCGGTGCTTTCGCTCCGCCCGGCCTAGGGCTGGCGGGTCGGGCGGATCGAGGATCTCGTTGACGTCGACGTTGGCCGGCTGGTCGAGCGCGAAGAGCACGGCGCGGGCGATGTCGTCGTCGCTGCAGCGCCCACTCGCCGGGCCGGTTGTCGAAGAACGGCGTGTCGGTCATCCCGGGCTCGATCAGCGTCACCCGGATCTCGTCGTTGTCGTGCATCTCGCGCAGCTCCGCCGCGCAGGCTCTCGCCGATCGCCGTCGCCGCCCACTTGGTCGCCGAGTAGAGCGAGCCGGGCAGGGCGCGGCGGCCGGCGATCGAGCTGGTGATCACGAAGTGGCCGTCGCCGCGCTCGAGCAGGTGGGGGAGGGTGGCGCGGATCGTCAGCGCCGACGCCGTAGACGTTGGTCAGGACCATCGAGCGCCAGTGCTCGACCGACTCCTCGAGGAAGCCGCGCGTGGCGCCGAAGCCGGCGTTGGCGAAGACGGCGTCGATCCGGCCGAAGCGCTCGATCGCGGCCGCGGCCATCGCCTCGACCTGGTCCCACTCGGTCACGTCGCAGCGGACCGCCAGCGCCCGCTCCTCGCCGCCGAGCTCGCGCGGCCAGCTCGCTCAGTCGGCTCGATCCGGCGCGCGGCGAGCACCAGCCGGTAGCCCTCGGCGGCCGCCCGCGCGGTCGCCGCGCCGATGCCGCTGCTGGCGCCGGTGATCAGCAGGACCGGGTCGTTCGGATCCTCCGCGCTCGATCCCCGCACAGACTGCCCGCACTCGCCTTTGCGATAATTCGCGGTCCGTGGATCCCCAGCGCAAGCGCAAGATCCGGCTCGTCGTCGCGCTCAGCGTCGCTGTGCTGCTCGCCGTCGCCCTCGTCTACACCTCGTTCAGCGCCTCGAGCGAGGCCAAGGAGCCCTCCGAACTGGTCAACGCCGCCCCCGGCATCGAGCTACGAGCTGACCGGCAGGGTGGTCAAGGGCTCGGTCAGCCGCAGCGACGGCGAAGGGGAAGCATCAAATTCCGGGTCGCCGACCGCGAAGGCGGCGGCGGCGAGAGCCTGCCGGTCACCTACAGCGGCCCGTGCCCGGACCCGTTCCGCGGCGGCCGCGAGATCGTCCTCAGCGGCGAGGTCGAGAACGGCATCTTCGTCGGCGAAAAGGACACCCTGGTGACCAAGTGCCCGTCGAAGTTCACGACGGCGAATGACAGCTAGCCTCGGCAGCGCCCTGCTGGCGCTCGCCTTCCTGACCGCGATCTTCGCCGTGGTCCTCGCGCTCACCGGGCGCGGCGACGAGCGCCGGGTCATCCTCTCCCGGCGCGCGGTCTACGCGCCTCTGCGGCCTGCTCACCGCCTGCGTGGTGATCATCGAGATCGCCTTCGCGAGCAACGACTTCTCCTTCAACGTCGTCCAGCAGCACTCCTCGATCGAGACGCCGTTCTTCTACAAGATGGCGGCGATGTGGTCGAGCCAGGAAGGCTCGCTGCTGCTCTGGGCCTGGGTGCTCTCGATCGCTCTCCTCGATCGCCCTCTACTCGACCCGCAACAAGCTCCGCGACCTGGTCCCCTACGCGACCGCGGTGATGGCCGGCATCGCCAGCTTCTTCACCGGGCTGATGCTCTTCGCCGGCGGCGTCAACCCCTTCGCCACGCTCAGCCCGGTGCCGGTCGACGGGGTCGGGCTCAACCCGCTGCTGCAGCACCCGAGCATGATGATCCACCCGCCGATGCTCTACTCGGGGTACGTCGCCTTCACCGTCCCCTTCGCCTTCGCGATCGGCGCCCTGATCACCCGCCGGCTCGACGCCGAATGGATCCGCGCCACCCGCCGCTTCGCCCTGATCGCCTGGGCGCTGCTCGGCTTCGGCCTCCTGCTCGGCGCCCGCTGGTCCTACACCGAGCTCGGCTGGGGCGGCTACTGGGCCTGGGACCCGGTCGAGAACGCGGCCCTGATGCCGTGGCTGATCGGCACCGCCTTCCTGCACTCGATCATGGTCCAGGAGAAGCGCGGGATGCTCAAGGTCTGGAACGCCTGCCTGATCGTCGCCACCTTCTCGCTGGCGCTGCTCGGCACCTTCCTCGTCCGCTCCGGCGTCCTGCAGTCGATCCACGCCTTCGGCGACAGCACGGTCGGCCCCTACATCCTCGCCCTGATCGGGGTCGTCCTGATCGGCTCGACCGGCGCTGATCGTCTCGCGCCTCGACGACCTCCGCTCGGAGAAGCGGATCGACTCGCTGATCTCCCGCGAGGCGGTCTTCCTGGTCAACAACCTGCTGCTGGTCGGCGCTCTGCGTGGTGATCTTCTGGGGCACCTTCTTCCCGCTGATCTCGGAACTCTTCACCGGCGACAAGTCCTCGCTGGCGGCGCCCTGGTTCGACCGCTACACGACGCCGCTGGCGATCCTGCTCGTCCTCTTCACCGGGATCGGCCCGCTGCTCGCCTGGCGCCGGGTCAGCTGGGCCTCGGCGAAGCGGATCTTCCTGGTGCCGTCGCTGTCGGCGATCGCGGTCGCGCTCGTCCTGCTCTTCTTCACCGACGCCGCCCAGCGAGCCCTGGGCCTTCGCCCTCTTCACCTTCGCCGCCTTCTCCCTGGCCGGCCTCGCCCAGGAGTTCTGGCGCGGCGCCGCCGCCCGGCGCAAGCTCGCCGGCGGCTCGCTGCCCGCGGCGCTGGCGGCGATCGTCTCCCGCAACCGGCGCCGCTACGGCGGCTACATCGTCCACGCCGGGATCGCCGTGCTGCTGATCGGGATCGCCGCCTCCTCGAGCTTCCAGACCAACCGCGACGTGCGGCTCAAGCCGGGCGAAAGCGCCACCGTCGACGGCCGCAAGATCACCTACGTGAAGCCGACCGTCGCGGTCGACAAGCGCGACGATCGCCTTCGGCGCCCTGCTCCGGATCGAAGACGGCGGCAACACCTACTCCGCTGCAGACCGAGCCGCCGCTACTTCCGCCCCACCGGACGCCGCAGACGACGATCGGCAGCCGCTTCGCCGGCGAAGCGGACAGCGACGTGGCTCTGCGGCCGGCGCCCGCAGCGATCTCTGGATCGCCGTGCAGCCCGACCTCGGCGGCGTCATCGGCCGAGCGCGCGACGCCGACAAGGGCTTCAAGCACTGCGTCCGCGGCGGCCCCGGAACGCCGCCGCCTGCAACGCGCTCGCCGCCCTGATGCGGGCGGCGGTGGCGAACCCGAGCCTGGCGGCCGCCGGCGGCGGCACAGATCGAAAGCCTGCAGGCAGCGGACCGCGGCGCAGATCGCCAAGGGCTACGCCGCCGAAAGCACGCCCGGCGACCTTCAAGGTGATCGTCAACCCGCTGGTCACCTGGATCTGGATCGGCGGGCTGATCTCGCTGCTCGGCGCGATCATCGCCCTCTGGCCGACGAGCGCAGGCGGGCCGCGGCACCGCCGCCGCCGATCGCGAGCTCGAGGCGCTGAAGGAAGCCAAGTACCGCGAGATCCGCGACGCCGAGCTCGACCACGCCGCCGGCAAGCTCTCCGACCAGGACTTCGCGATCCTCGACGCCGAGCTGCGCCGCGAGGCGGTCGAGATCCTCGACCGCGAGCCGGCATAGCCCCAGCCAAATTCCATCAAGTTCGCCATGTATCGCATGGCGAACTTGATGAGATTTCAGATCGCGCTAGATCTTCAGCAGAACGATCGCGCTAGATCTTCAGCAGTACGAGGGTGTTGACGACGAAGAGGATGGCGAAGAAGACCGTCGCGCGGTCGAGGTTGCGCTCGACCATCGAGCCGCCGCCGAACGAGCTGCCGCCGCCGCCGATGCCGAAGGCGCCGGAGAGGCCGGCGTCTTTGCCGGAATGCAGGAGGATCAGGAAGATCAGAACCCCCGAGATGATCACCTGCAGGATGGCCAGGAACGTGTACACGGCCGAGAAGTGTAGCCGCAGCGGCGCCCGGGGGCGCTAGACCACCTAAGGCAGTCGCGAGCAGCTGACCGACTTGCCTTCGATCTGCGCCTGCTCGAGGCAGTTGTTGTAGTGGAGCTCGCCGCCGATCCAGCCGAGGCAGAGGATGACGAGGACGACGACGATGCCGAGCAGGATCGCCGCGGTCCGCCCGATCCCCGCTTTCACGTCCATTTTCACCCGCCGAGCGTAGGCCGCGGGTCGGATGCGTCCCGCCGCGCGAAATGGCAGAGTCCCCCCGAATTCGTCGAGGAGAGGAGGGCGGCATGGCAATAGACACGAGCAAAGCGGGACAGCAGGTCGCGGCGCAGATGGAGGCGATCGAGAAAGACTTCGCCGACGAGGAGGGCTTCCGGCTGGGCGCGATCATCACGATCGTCGAGATCGAGGGCCCGGGCGGCGGCTCGAACTTCCGCATCCGCCACAACCTCGGCAACCCGACCCTGGCGCTCGGCGCCCTGCGGCTCGCCGAGGACCAGTGGCTGCAGTACATGCGGCAGGGCCCGGCGCCGGAGCAGGAGGAGGCGGAGTAGGCCGATCCTGGACAGATCTTGAACTCGTGTTGCGTTGATTTACAAAGTGCGTTAGTTTGTCAATCGACAGTACGCAAACAGTCGATTTGACAAGGAGGAGCGCGCCCATGGAGGCAGCTGCACACTCGCACGAGGAACACGATCACCATCACGACCACGGGCCGGAGGTCGAGCTCAATCCGGCGACCTGGACCGACGCCAAGCGCTACGCCTGGCTGCTCGGCCTGATCATCCCCTTCGGCCCGTTCATCGCCTGGGCCTCGGTCGAGGCGACCGGCTGGGGCGGCTTCTGGTTCTTCGGCCCGATCCTCGTCTTCGGCGCCTTCCCGCTGCTCGACATCGCGATCGGCGTCGACCCGACCAACCCGCCCGACAGCGTCCTCAAGTGGCTCGAGCAGGACCGCTACTACCGCTGGTGCACCTACCTCTACATCCCGATCCAGTACATCGGCCTGGTCTTCGCCTGCTACCTGTGGGCGAGCGGCGACCTCAACGTCTTCGAATCCCTCGGCCTGGCGGTGACGATGGGCGTCGTCGGCGGCATCGGCATCAACACCGCCCACGAGCTCGGCCACAAGCGCGAGAGCTCGGAGCGCTGGCTCAGCCGCGTCGCCCTCGCCCAGACCGGCTACGGCCACTTCTTCATCGAGCACAACCGCGGCCACCACGTCCGCGTCGCGACTCCCGAGGACCCGGCCAGCTCGCGCCTGGGGGAGAGCTTCTGGGCCTTCCTGCCGCGCACCGTCTACGGCAGCCTGACCTCGGCCTGGGGCATCGAGGCGGCCCGCCTCGACCGCCTCGGCAAGAGCCACTGGAGCCTGCGCAACGACATCGTCGGCGCCTGGGCGATGACCGTCGTCCTCTTCGCCGCCCTGGCGATCGTCTTCGGCCCGGTCGTCCTGCCCTACCTGCTGCTCCAGGCCGTGCTCGGCTTCAGCCTGCTCGAGGTCGTCAACTACCTCGAGCACTACGGGCTGCGGCGGCAGAAGAAGGAGGACGGCCGCTACGAGCGCTGCCTGCCCGAACACAGCTGGAACAGCAACAACGTCGCCTCCAACGTCCTGCTCTACCACCTGCAGCGACACTCCGACCACCACGCCCACCCGACCCGCCGCTACCAGAGTCTGCGTCACTTCAAAGAGGCCCCACAGCTGCCGACGGGCTACGCCGGGATGATCGTCCTCGCCTGGTTCCCGCCGCTCTGGCGCCGGGTGATGGACCCGCGTCTGGTCGAGCACTACGACGGCCAGATCGAGCGCGCCAACATCCAGCCGCGCAAGCGCGAGCGGATCCTCGCCAAGTACGGGACGGCTACCGCGTGAGTGCCTACCGCTGTCCCAGCTGCGGCTACACCTACGACGAGGCTGCCGGGCACCCGCGCGAGGGCTTCCCGCCGGGGACGGCGTGGAGCGAGGTCCCCGACGACTGGGCCTGCCCCGACTGCGGCGTCCGCGACAAGATCGATTTCGAGCCGGCGGAGCAGGACGCTTGACCGAGGCCGAAGCCGTCGGCGGCATCGCCTCCGGCCGCACCCCCTACCCGCAGGCCGCCCGCGACCTGCTGCGCGAGACCCTCTTCGGCGCCATGCGCGACGAGCTCGAACGCCGCGCCTGGTCGGAGATCACGATGTCCGACGTCGCCAGCGCCGCCGGCGTCAGCCGCCAGACCCTCTACAAGGAGTTCGGCAGCCGCGACGAGTTCGCCCAGGCCTTCGTCATCCACGTCGGCGAGCGCTTCCTCGACGACGTCGACGCCGCGGTCCGCCAGCACCTCGACGACCCGCGGGCGGCGATCGGCGCCGCCCTCGAGACCTTCCTGCGGACCGCCTCCGAGGACCCGGTGATCCGCGTCCTGCTCAGCGACGACGGCACCGGCGGCATGCTGCCCTTCGTCACCACGCAGGGCATGCCGGTCGTCGTCTTCGCCACCGCCCGCCTCTTCGAGACGATCAGCTCCGGCTGGCCCGAGGCGCCGCCGGAGGCGATGCAGCTGCTCGCCGAATCGCTGGTGCGGCTGGCGATCAGCCACGTCACCGCGCCCAGCGCCGACCCTGAGCGCACGGCGCTGCAGACCGGCGAGCTGCTCGGCCCCTTCATCGACCGGGCGCTCGGCGTCGCGGCCTAGGCGGCCGTGACCACCTACGACCGCACCGGCGTCGGCTACGCCGCGGTGCGGCAGCCGGACCCGCGGATCGCCGCCCGGGTCGAGGCCGGCCTCGGCGACGCCCGCACGGTGCTCAACGTCGGCGCCGGCACCGGTTCCTACGAGCCCTCCGACCGGCAGGTCACCGCGGTCGAGCCGTCGCGGGTGATGATCGAGCAGCGGCCGCCGGGCGCGGCCCCGGTCGTCCAGGCGAGCGCCGAGGACCTGCCCTTCGAGGACGACAGCTTCGACGCGGCGATGGCGATGATCACGGTCCATCACTGGCGCGACCTGGCGGCGGGCGTGGGGGAGATGCGCCGTGTCGCCCGTGACCGGGTCGTCGTCCTCAGCTTCGAGCCCGAGCCACTCGCCGAGCTCTGGTTCGTCCGCGAGTACTTTCCCCGCGCGCTCGAGATCCACGCCGGGTTCATGCCCGCGGTCGGGGAGCTGAGCGGGTTGATGGGAGGCGCCGCGGTCGAGGTCGTCCCGATCCCGCGCCGCTGCACCGACGGCTTCTTCTTCGCCCTCTGGGACCGGCCGGAGATGCACCTGGATCCCGAGGTCCGCCGCGCCAGCAGCGTCTGGCACGAGCTCAGCGAGGAGGAGATCGAGCAGGGCATCGAGGCCCTTCGCGACGACCTCGAGAGCGGCGCCTGGGATCGGCGCCACGGCGAGCTCCGCGAGCAGACGCCGGAGCTCGACCTCGGCCTACGGCTGCTGGTCTCCGAGCTCGGCGGCTGACGCCGCGGTCTCGGGCAGGCGCGCCTCGAAGAACATGTAGAGGCCGGAGCGGCCTTTGCCGGTCAGCTCGAGGCCGGCGTCGGTGAGCCAGGCGAGCAGGTCCTCTTCCGTCCCCATCGGGCCGAAGCCGCCGACGTTGGGGCGCAGGGTGAGCCGCTGGCGCAGGCTCGGGCCGCGGACGAAGCTGGCGCCGACCAGGCGGCCGCCGGGCTTCAGGACCCGGGCGATCTCGGCGACGGCAGCCTCCGGGTCGGGGAAGCAGTGCAGGCCCCAGTAGGAGAAGAAGAGGTCGGCGATCGAGTCCTCGAGCGGCAGCGCCGCCGCGTCGGCCTCGATCACCTCGATCGTGCTCTCGAGGCCTCGTGCCTGCGCCCGTTCGCGCACCCGCCGCAGCATCGAGGGGGAGAGGTCGAGGGCGAGGTAGCGCAGCTGCCGATAGACGCGCAGGGCGCGCAGGGCAGGGCCGGCGCCGCAGGGACAGTCGACGATCGTGCCGCCCTCGGCGACCTCGCCGGCGGCGCGCATGCTCTCGTAGTAGGGCCTGGTGTCGCCGCCCCAGAAGACGCGGCCGAGGCTGCGGCTGAGGCGGGGCCGCTCCATGTACGCGCTGTAGCCGGCGCCGAGCGGCGAGGCGTAGAAGTCTTGGCGTGACATCGGCGCCGATTCTACGAGCGGCAGGCGGGATATCTTGGGCCGGTGAGCCCACCCGACCCGATCGCCGGTCTCCGCGCCTGGATCGAGGACGCGCGCGAGCGCGGCCTCGCGCAGCCGGCGAGCGCCGCCTTCGTCACCGTCGGCGAGCGCGGCCGGCCGTCGGCGCGGACGGTGAACCTGAAGCGGCTCGAAGACAGGGCCCTGGTCTTCACCAGCGCCCTCTGGACCCGCAAGGCGCGCGAGATCGAGGCCAACCCCAACGTCGCCCTGCTCTTCCACTGGCCCGAGCTCGGCCGCCAGGTCCACGTCATGGGCAGGGCCGAGCTCGCCGAGCGGGCGCTGGCCGAGGAGCTCTTCGACGAGCGCGACCTCTTCCACCAGCTGCAGACGGTGGTCTCGCGCCAGGGTGAGCCGATCGACGACCTGGCGCCGATCCGCGAACGGCTCGACCACCTCGCCACGGTCCAGGAGACGGCTCCCGCCTGCCCGCCCGACTGGGGGGCGCTGCGTGTGCGCCCAGACGCGATCGAGCTATGGAGCGAAGCAGATGACCGGATCCACGAGCGCCGCCTATTCGCCCGCGACGGGGACGGCTGGGCTCTGACCCTGCTCTCGCCCTAGCGGCGTCTCGCCCTTGATCAGGTCGGCGGCGCGCTCGGCGACGGCGATCACCGGCGCGTTGGTGTTGCCGCGCGGCACGGTCGGCATCACCGAGGCGTCGACGACGCGGATCCCCTCGAGGCCCTCGACCCGAAGCTCGGTGTCGACGACGGAGCCGATCGCGCAGGTCCCGACCGGGTGGTAGATCGGGAAGGTGGTGCGGGCGACGTGGTCACGGAAGGCCTGGTCGGAGTCGCCGTCCGGGCCCGAGAACGGCTCCGAGCAGTGAGGCTCCATCGCCGGCCGGCCGCAGATCTCATGGACGAGGCGCAGTCCCCGTTCGAGGCGCTCCAGGTCCGAGCCGGCCCCGAAGAAGTTGTTGCGGATCACCGGCTGCGCGGTCGGGTCGTTCGACGCCAGCCTCACCGAGCCGCGGCTCTCCGGGGTGAGCAGGCAGGCGGAAGAGAAGACGCCGTGACCCTCGGGGTCGGAGAAGCCCTCGTCGACGATCTGCAGGGGCACGGTGTGGAACTGGATGTCGGGCGCCTGGGCGCCGTCGCCGACCCGGGCGAAGCCGCCGGCCTCGGCGAAGTTCGAGGTGAAGACGCCCGTTTTGTCGGCTTCGAACTGCGCCAGGGCGGCCGGGTCCAGCGCGTCGAGCAGGCTGCTCGGCTCGCGTGCGGTCCAGACGCTGTAGGCGCAGGCGTGGTCGCTGAGGTTCTCGCCGACCGCCGGCTGGTCGAGCAGGGCCTCGACTTCGCGCAGCGCCAGGTGCTCGGCCGGCCCGACGCCGGAGAGCATCAGGAGCTGCGGCGAGTTGAAGGTTCCGCCGCAGAGGATCACCTCGCGCTCGGCCCGCAGCTCCTGCGCCTGGCCGAGCTGCGATGCCTCGACGCCGACCGCGCGGGTGCCCTCGAAGAGGACCCGGTTGACGTGCATGAAGGGCAGCACGGTCAGGTTCGGGCGCTCCATCGCCGGGTGCAGGTAGGCGACCGAGGCGCTCGCCCTGAGGCCGTCTCTCTGGGTCACCTGGAAGAGCCCGACGCCGTCCTGCTCGGCGCCGTTGAAGTCGTCGTTGCGGGCCTGGCCGGCTTCGACCCCGGCCTCGACGAAGGCGCCCGAGGCGGGCATTCCCGAGCGCTGCTCGGAGACGGGGAGCGGGCCGCCGGCGCCGTGCCACTCGGAGGCGCCGCGCTCGTTGTCCTCGGCCTTGAGGAAGTAGGGGAAGAGGTCGTCCCAGGCCCAGCCGTCGACGCCCCATTCGTCGTAGTCGGCGTGGTTGCCGCGGATGTAGACCATCGCGTTGATCGAGGAGGAGCCGCCGAGCACCTTGCCGCGCGGCAGGGCGATGCGGCGGCCGCCGCAGTTGGGCTCGGGCGCCGAGACGTAGTCCCAGTCGACGTCGGTGCGCTGCAGCTTCAGGTAGCCGAGCGGCACGTGGATGTTCTGCTTGAGGTCGGGGCCGCCGGCCTCGAGCAGCAGGACGCTCACCTCCGGGTCCTCGGAGAGGCGGGCGGCAAGGACACAGCCGGCCGAGCCCGCGCCGACGATCACGTAGTCGTACATCTCGTCCTCCTCTTCCCAAGGATGTCCGGCTGGCCGACCGGCCAGCCCGCAGCCAGCCTACCCCCGCAGCCGTGGTTCAGCCAGCGCCGCCCCGCTCGAGCCGGTCGCGCAGGTTCGCCTTCACCGCGGGCCACTCCTCGTCGATCACGCTGAAGTAAGCGGAGTCGCGCTGGCCGACGTCGGGGACGATCATGTGGTTGCGCATCACTCCCTCGAACTGGGCAGGCAGCGCCGCCAGGGCATTGCGCGAGCGCTCGTTGCGGGCGTCGGTCTTGAACTCGACCCGGACGCACTCGAGCTCGCCGAAGGCGTGTTCGAGCATCAACAGCTTGGCCTCGATGTTGGCGCCGGTCCGCCAGGCAGCCGGGTTGAGCCAGGTCCAGCCGATCTCGACCACGCGGTCGGGCGGCCGCACGTTCAGGTAGCGGCTGCTGCCGACCAGCCTGCCGCTGCTGCGCAGTCTCGTCGCGAAGGGGCCCTCGCGGTTCTCGCCGGCGGCCTCGAGGCTGAGCTCGATCCAGGCGTCGAACTTCTCGCGGCTCTCGCCGAGGTGGGCGAGCCAGGCCCAGATCTCGGGAGCCTGGGCCGCCTCCCACAATTCCTCGACGTGCTCGCCGCAGAGCGGCTCGAGCTCGACGATCGACCCTCGCAGCGGCGCGGTCAGCGGCTTCACCCCGAGACCACCAGCCGCAGGCCGACGTCGAGCTCCTCGAGCTCGCGCAGGTGCCCGTTGCGCTGCTCCCAGGCTCCGTCGGCGAGGTCGGCGGCGAGCCGCTCGCGCCCCTCGGCGCGCAGCTCGGGCGCCAGCCTGTTCCAGACCCACATCGGCCGCACCACGTCCTCGTCGAAGACCATCTCCGGACGGCGCCAGAGCGCCGCGAAGAAGAGGTCGGTGCAGTCGTGCGGGACCGGGATCGGGCTGACGCTCGCCGCCGGCAGCCGCGCGGCGAGGCCGCCGCTCGTGACCCGGTCGGAGTGCAGGCCGACGATCAGCGGGAAGTAGTCGCGGACGAACCAGAGCTCACGCAGCGGCCCGGGGTCGAAGGTGACGAGGACGATGCGCCGCGCGACCCGCCGCATCTCGGCGAGGCCGGCGTCGAGGTCGTCCCAGTGGTGGACGGTGAGCACCGCCATCGCCGCGTCGAAGGAGTCGTCGGCGAAGGGCAGGGCCTCGGCCGCGGCACGGATCACCGGAGCGGCGCCGGCGGGGCGCTGGGCGATCATCTCGGCGGAGGGCTCGACCGCGGTGACGGCGCGGTCGGGTGGCTCGTAGGAACCGGTCCCGGCGCCGACGTTGACGACGCTGGCGGCATCGCCGAGCGCCGCCTCGATCCGGGCGGCGATCCGTGGGTCGGGCCTGCGCACGCCGGCGTAGCCCTTGCCGAGCTCGTCGTAGAGGGCGCCGTCCGCGCTCATGCCTCGACCATCACCGTGACCGGGCCGTCGTTGATCAGGGCGACGCCCATGCAGGCGCCGAAGACGCCCTTCTTCGCGTCGAGGCGCTCGCAGAAGAGGTCGTAGAGCGGCTCGGCCGCCTCGCCCGGCGCGGCGCCGGCGTAGCTCGGCCGGTTGCCGCGGCTGGTGTCGCCGTAGAGCGTGAACTGGCTGACGCAGAGCACCTCGCGCTCGCCGAGTGGCTCGTTGAGCCGCCCCTCGGCATCGTCGAAGACGCGCAGCGCCCGCACCTTGGCCGCCAGGCGCTCCGCCTGCTCGGGCCCGTCGTCGACCGCGACGCCGAGCAGGACGAGCAGGCCGGCGCCGATCTGGGCGACCCGGTCGCCCTCGACGTCGACCGCCGCCTGGCTGACGCGCTGGACCAGGGCTCTCATCGGTCCAGAAATATCAGGGGGGGACCCTGATGTGAAGCGAAGCGGGCTCGCCGAGGATCTGGACATGAAGATCTCGTTCGCGGCACTCCGACGTAATGACGCGGCCAGGAGCACGGCGGCCGGCGTCGCCCAGGCCTTCGCCGTCGCCTCGCAGATGGCGCTGCTCTACCCGCCCGGCCTCGACGAATGGATGCGGCGCGAACTGGGCGCCGACGAGGCGGGGCCGCGGCGCCGGGCCGGCAGCCGCCGTTGAGCACGCGGGAGCTGATCCGGGCAGAGCTCGAGGCGCTCGGCGCCGGCGGCCTCCGGCCATTCGACGCCCACGCCCACACCGGCGTCGACCTCGACGGCTCCTCCCGGACCAGCGAGGAGCACGTCGCCGCCCTTGAGGCGATCGACGGCCGCTCGGCGATCTTCCCCTTCTGCGTCAGCGGCGGCTACGAGACGGAGAACCGGCGCGTGGTGGTCGAGGCCGAGCGACACCCCGAGCGGCTCGTCCCATACGCGCGGCTCGACCCGCGGGTGAGCGCGGCCGCCGACGCCGTCGCCGCCCTCGAGGGAGGCGCCCGGGGCTTCAAGCTGCACCCGCGGGGCGAGTCGTTCCGGCTCGAGCACCCGGCGGTCGAGGCGATCCTCGGCGTCGCCGCGGCGGCGCGGGCGCCGGTCCTGATTCACGCCGGCGGCGGGGTCGGCTCCTTCGGCCCGATCCTGACCGAGCTGGCCGGCCGCCACCGCGACTGCCCGATCATCCTCGCCCACGCCGGCGTCTCCGACCTGGCCTGGCTCTGGCAGGTGGTCCCCGACCACCCCAACATCTACTTCGACACCTCCTGGATGAGCACCGTCGACCTGCTCGCGCTGTTCGGCCAGGTGCCGCCGGGACGGATCCTCTACGGCAGCGACGCCCCCTACATGGACGTCGAGACGCAGCTCGCGATCACCCTGCGCTGCGCGCGCTTCTCGGGGCTGGACGGGGATTCGCTGGCCCTGATCGCCGGCGGCCAGATCGAGGCGCTGCTGGCCGGCCGAGAGCCGGGCGACGCCGGGCCGCCTCCCGGCCCCTCGCGGCGGCCGATCTCGACCGAGGCGGGCCGCCTGGCGACGAGCCTGGCCGCTCTGGGCGGCGCGGTGCTGAGCGGTGGCGAGATCGACCGGCTCTACGAGGTCGTGCCGCTCGCCTACTCGGGCCAGGGGACGGCCGCGGCGGAAATCGACCCGCGGGTGCCGGAACTGATCGAGGCCGCCCGCCCGCCTGGGCCGGGCCGGCTCAGCGCTCTCGCCCTGGCGATGACCCTGACCCTGACCCCCGGAGTGGCGAGTGGGGTGGTTGCGGCCTGAGCCTCGCGCCCGCAGCGTAGGATCGACGTCGAGCGGCATGGCGGCGACCAGAGCACTGCTTGAGCGAGGGGAGGAGCTCGGCGCGATCGGGCAGTTGATCGAGGCCGCGGCCGGCCAGCGCGGCGGTGTCCTCTCGATCGAAGGCGAGGCCGGGGTGGGGAAGACCGCGCTGCTCGACGCGGCGGCCGAGATCGCGCTCGAGCGCGGGGCGAAGATCCTCCGCGCCCGCGGCGGGGAGCACGAGCGCGACTTTCCGTACGGGGTGGTCCGGCAGCTGCTCGAGGCCGAGCTGACCGAGGCGGGAAGCCGGGAGCAGTTGTTCGTCGGCGCCGCGGCGAAAGCCGAACCGGTCTTCGAGGCCGACCCGGCGCTGGGCTCCGGGGTCGACTCGTTCGCGGCCCAGCACGGCATCTACTGGCTGGTTTCCGACCTGGCCGCCGCCGCGCCGCCGCTGGTGCTCTTGGTCGACGACGCGCAGTGGGCCGACGAGCCGTCCCTGCGGGCGCTGCTCTACATGGCGCGGCGCCTCGACGAGCTTCCGGTCGCGCTGCTGCTGACGATCCGCAGCGGCGAGCCCGACGCGCCGGTCGCGCTCACCGATGAGCTGCGCGCGATCGACGGCAGCGTCGCGATCGACCCCGCGCCGCTGAGCGCCGTGGCCGCCACCGAGCTGATCGCGTCCGGGCTCGGGCAGGACCCGGGCGAGCGTTTCGTCGAGGCCTGCCGCCGGGCGGGCGCCGGCAATCCCTTCCTCACGGTCGAGCTGGTGAGGGGCCTGCGGGCGGAGGGGCTGGCGCCGATCGACGAGAACTCCGCCCGGGTCGACGGCTTCGCGGCGGAGGGCGTGACCAGGACGATCCAGGCCCGCCTCGCCCGGCTCGGCACGGTCGAGGTCGAGGTCGCGCGGGCGATCGCCGTGCTCGAGCCGAACGCGACGCTCGAGCGGGTCGCCGCCCTCGCCGGGGTCGCGACGCGAGTGGCGGCCGAGGCGGCGGCGCGGCTGATCGAGGCCGGCCTGGTCGGCGACGGCCAGGAGCTCTCGTTCGTCCATCCGCTGGTCCGAAACGCCGTCTACTCGGAGATGCGCGGGCCGCGCCAGGCGCTGCTCCACGCCGAGGCGGCGAAGCTCCTTCGCGATGCCGGTGCCGAGCCCGACTCGGTCGCCGCCCACCTGCTGCTGACACCGCCCGCCGGCGACCCGGACGTGGTCGACGCCCTGCGCAGGGCCGCCGCGGCCGCGCTCGCCCGCGGCGCCCCCGCCGGCGCCGCCCGCTACTTGAGGCGCGCCCAGAGCGAGGACGGCGACCATCTCGAGGCCCTCGAGATCAGGCGCGAGACCGGTCTGGCGTTGCTGCTCGCCGATGACCCGGATGGGATCGAGGAGCTGCTCGCCGTCCGCCGTGAGTCAGACGACCCGATCCTGCGCGCCGAGGTCGCCTCCAAACTGACCGAGTCGTTCGGCATCCGCGGACGCCATCGGGAGGTCGGGCCGCTGCTGCGGGAGTCGATCGCGGAGGTGGGGGACTCGGACGCCGAGCTCGCGATGCGACTGCGCTCGGAGCTGGTCAAAATCGCCTACACCGGCGGCAGCTTCGGCGATCCCGCCCCCCTGCTCGCCGAGATGGAGGCGGTCGGCGGCGAGACCCAGGTCGAGCGCCTGCTGCTCTCGGTCGGCTCCTACCTCGTCATCCTCGGCCTCGGGCCGGTCGCGGCGGCCGTCAGCGCCGCCAGCACGTCGGTCGGGGATTCGCGGACGGTGATCGAGGATTCCGAAGTGGGCATGCCTGGAACGCCTGCCCTCGCCGCCCTGATCCTGACCGGGGATGCCGACCTCGCCCTCGTCCGCCTCGCCGAGATGGAGGCCGTGCTGAGCCGTCGTGCCTCGAGGGTGGGGGCCGGGCTGACGGCGCTGATCGGGGCGCTCTGCCACTACGCCCGTGGCGACCTGGCCGAGGCGGAGGCCGATGCCCAGCTCGCCCTCGAGCTCTCGGCCGGCACCAAGACCGAGGTGATGTTGGCCCTCAGCCTGACGATGCTGGTCAAGGTCCAGGCCGAGCGGCGTGGCGCCGAGGAGGAGGGCGCCGCCCTCAGCGCGCACGGGCTCGAGCGGGGCGGCGTCGACGGCTATCCCGGTGCGGCCCTACGCGTCTCCCGCGGCGAGCTGCTGCTCGCCAAGGGTCGTCTCGCGGAGGCCCGAGAGGACTTCGTCGAAGCGGCCGAGCGGGTCGAGTGGCTGGCCTATCCGAATCCCGAGATCCTCGGCTGGCGCACGGGCCTGGCCCGGGTCGAGCTGGCCGAGGGGAACGGCGAGGAGGCACTCCGCCTCGGCGACGAGGCGCTCGCCCTGGCGCGCGAGGCGGGCGGCGAGCGGGCGATCGGCATCGCCCTCCGCCACCGCGGCGCGATCGCCGGCGGCGAGGAGGGGGCGGCCGACCTGCGCGAAGCAGCCGACCTGCTCGAGCGGACCTCGGCGCCGCTGCAGCGCGCCCACGCGCTGGTCGATCTCGGCGCCGCGCTGCGCCGCGCGAACCGCCGCAAGGACGCTCGAGAGCCGCTGGCCGAGGGCCTCGACCTCGCCCACCGCTGCGGGGCGGCCGCGCTCGAGGCGCGCGCCAGGGTCGAGCTCGAGGCGACCGGGGCGAGGCCGCGCTCGGCGGTCCTCACCGGGGTCGAGTCGCTGACTCCGAGCGAGCTGCGCGTCGCCCGCCTGGCGGCCGGCGGCAGGACCAACCGCGAGATCGCCCAGGGCCTCTTCGTCACCGCCAAGACGGTCGAGACCCACCTGCGCCACGTCTACCAGAAGCTCGACGTCGAACGGGCGGGGCTCGCCGCGCTGGTCAACCCCGGGGAGGACTGAACGGCGTCCAGCGCTCGGACTCGAACGGGATCGAGCTGAGCCGCACCGTCGCCGCCAGCCTCTCGGCGAGGGCGCCGGCATCGTCGAAGGCGGCCCTGACCAGGGCCTCGGCGCCGGCGCCCGGGCCGAGCGCCATCGCCGCCGCGGCATCGAGGACCTGCTCCTGCTCGAGCGCCACCGCCGAGCGCCCCTCGGCCGCCACCGCGGCCAGCGCCACGGGCTCGCCGTCGCCGCGATGGAAGGCGCCGAAGCGGGAGACGAAGACGAGGACCTCGTCGAAGCGCCGCCCCGAGCCGTCGAGCTCGAAACCGGTGCGCAATTTGCCCAGCCGGTAGCTCATCTCCGACCAGGCGAGCTGGGTGAACTGGGTCGAGGTCACCGAGAGCAGCGCCGCCCGCACCCGGGTGCCGGGACTGGGGAAGACCGTCGCCGGCATCGCCCCGTAGAGCGCCGGTTGGGCTGCGGCGCCGACGTCGAAATCGTCCAGCCACCCGGTCAGGACCAGAACCGTCCGGTCCTCGAGCTCGGGGAAGTGGGCGAACTTGAGGCTGAGCTGCTCGGGCGCGCCGTTGGACCCGATCGCGAGCACCGGCCGCCGGCCCGGGTCGGCGGCAAAGCCCTCGATCAGAGCCGCCCGCCGTGGCTCCTCGATCTCGTCGAGCGCCGTCGCCGCGCCGTCGCGCAGGACGTAGGGGCCGCCCGGTCGGGCCCAGGGGTAGGCGAGCGCGCGCGCCAGCACCCCCGCGTCGTACTCGCGTGCCGGCAGCGCCGCCAGCACGGCCTGGACGTAGCGCTCGAAGCGGGCGTCGTCGAAGCCGAGCCGCTCGAGCAGCTCGCGATCCTCGATCGCCGGCCAGCCGTCCACGCGGCCAGCCTATGCGCCTGGGCCGGCCTCGAAGCTCGGCGGGAAAGGCGACCCCGGGGTCAGCGGGGATACATGTGGTCCATGCCGTCCCGCAGCGCGGCGGCACTCAGCACCCGATCCGGCGCCGAGACGGCGCGGTAGGAGAAGACGGTGCCGCCAAAGCTCAATTTGAAGGTCCGTTCGCGCGCCGCGTTGAACTCGGTGACCAGCGATCGGCTCCCCCAGCTGATCAACCAGGAGCCGTCGGTCGATCTCCGTGCCGAGCCGCAGCAGTAGCTCGACGGGGCCAGCGGGTCGGTGACCTGTTCGATCAGGGTGGCGGTGTGGTTGGCTTCGTTGATGTTGTAACGGACCGCCCGGGGCGCGTTCGGCAGATTGGTGTTGTCGTCATCGACCGTGATCGTCCCGTCCGGCAGCAGGCGGACATCGTGCTGCCCGCCGAACGGGTAGGCCCCCTGCGGATCGCCGACGACCGTCAGGCTCTTCGGCGTCCAGGTGCCGCCGAGCTTCCAGATCACTTCGCCGGTCGCCTTGTCGACCTTGTACACGGCGTCGGTGGAGTGGAGGGAGATCAGCACCGCATCGTCCCCGACCGGCTCGATCGCGTTCATGTGAACGATGTCCCTGGGGGAGGCGGTGAGCGTGGGCCACCAGCGCCCTGTCTCGCTCAGCGCCACGTGTCCCGCGGTGCTCCAGCGCCAGATCTGTTTACCCAACGAGTCGATCTCCTCGACGACGCCGTCTTCGACCGTTTCGTCCGCACCCCAGCCGAACTCGGTGAGGTCGACGTGTTCCCGGGGCTGGTAGGAGATCAACAGGCAGTTGCCGTTCGGCTCCTGCTGCAGCTCATGGATGTCCGTCGTGCCATCCGGAATCCGGACGGTCCGAAACAGTTCACCGTTCAGGTTGCGGATCTCATAACCGGTTGCGCCTTCCGATTCGCCCCACCAGGCGATTCGGCCGGCGGCGACGATCTTGGCGTCGTTCGGGCCCTGGGTATCGGAGTGCCACCAGAGGGGCACTCCGTGTCTGTCGAAAATCACCACGTACGGGGAAAATCCGGCGCCGAGGGTCGGGGTGACGACATAGAATTCGCGAGCGGCCGGCTTCAGCGCGGTGTATTCCCAGAGCGGGAAATTCGACGGCAGGCAGCGCACGTGGTAATCGCGCTGTTCGTCGCCTTCGACCGTCGAGAAGCCGAACTCCTGGCCTTCTTGCAAGGGCACGGTGGCCTGGAAGGCGCCTTCCTCCGGGCCTGCGCCATCGATGGCCACGGTGGTCCCCGTCGCCGTCCTTCCGGAGACCTCGAGCGGAGCGCCGGTGCACCTCGTCGTGTAGTCGGGAATCGCGGGGTCGAATGACGGTTCGAGAGCAGTGCTCGTCGCCACCGTCGTCACGCAGGTGACGCGCACCGTGACCGTCGCCGAGGCACCGCCGTTGAGGGTGTAGGTGAAGGTGTCGGCTGCTTCGCCGTCGTTGCAGTAGCCGCTGTCCGGTGTGTAGGTGAGCCCGCTGCCGCCGGCGGTGATCGTGACCGGCCCGTGGGCGCCGTTGGTCTTCGAGACGATCGATTTCGGTCCGCCGCCGCTGGTGTCATTGGCGAGCACGTTGATCGCCGACGCCGTGGCACCCTCGGTGAGGGTGACCGCGTCGTCGGCCGCGACCGGCGCGGGATTGCAGGCGATCGTGACCTTGACCGTCGCCGAGGCACCGCCGTTGAGGGTGTAGGTGAAGGTGTCGGCTGCTTCGCCGTCGTTGCAGTAGCCGCTGTCCGGTGTGTAGGTGAGCCCGCTGCCGCCGGCGGTGATCGCGACCGTCCCGTGGGCGCCGCTGGTCGTCGAGACGATCGACTTCGGCCCGCCGTCGACGTCGGTGTCATTGGCGAGCACGTCGATCGCCGTTGCCCCGGCCCCTGCGTCGAGGTGAGCCGTGTCGCCGATCGCGAGCGGCGGGTCGTCCACGCCCCTCACGGTGACCGTGACCCGGGCGGCGGCGCTGCCGCCACGGTTGTCGGCGACGGTGTAGCCGAAGCTGGTCGAGGCCTGCTGTCCAGGCGCCAGCGATCGAAAGCGGCCCGCGGGGTCGAATCTCACCGAGTGCGGCCCGTCGACCGTCGCGTCCCCGACGGTCCCGGATCCATCGACGCCGCTCACCGTCAGCGCTTCCCCGTCGGGATCGGCGGCCGCCGCGACGACGTCGACCGAGACCGGAGAACGCTCGTCGGTCGAGGCCGAGGCGTCGCCGGCCCGCGGCGGATGGTTGGCGGTCGGCGCGGCACTCACGGGGATGCTGTCGGTGAGCTCGCACTCGACCAGCCGGTTGCCGCCCGTCCCTCCTTCGCAGCTGTCCTTCTGCGGGCCGCCGTTGAGCGAGTCGTCGCCGGCGCCGCCGATCAACAGGTCGCGGCCGCGACCGCCGCAGATCAGGTCGTCGCCGCCCTTGCCCCTGACCGTGTCGTTGCCGCCACCGGCCACGATCACGTCGTCCCCGGCCGTTCCGGCCAGCCTGTCGGCCTTCGCGGTGCCGCTGATCGTGGCGGGCTTACCGAAACAGGAACCGTCACTGAGGGGCCTGGTGCCGTGCCCATCGGCCGCGGCCAGGCCGACCGGCACGAGCGCGATCACCAGCAACGGGACGGCCCGTCGCCATGGCGGTCTCCAGCTGTGCCCCTGCCTCACCTTCTGCTCCCAGTCCATCCCCGCTCGATGCGCCCCGCAGTTCGCCGAGGTCGCTGAACCCAGAACCCAGGGTAGCGGCCCACGGACCGGTTACGCAAAGGAAAGCCCCCGACTTGCGGGGGCTTTCTTGATGCGGCTGAATGGAGTCGAACCATCACGGCCCGTTAGGGCCACAAGGCCCTCAACCTTGCGCGTCTACCAGTTCCGCCACAGCCGCGGGGGCGGTGATTCTAGATGCTCGGCGCGCGGGGGCATGGGCCGGCCCTGCTTGAAAGCATCCACACGAGCAGGTAGCCTGCGAACAAGTGTTCGGACGAATGGATACCCGGCCCGGGGACAAAACGGGCCCGGCTAGGAGGCTTTGACTTGGACCTGGACCTGACCAAGCGGCAGAAGGAGATCTTCGACTTCATCGGCCGCTACGCAGCCAAAACCGGATATCCGCCCACCGTGCGGGAGATCGGCAAAGCGGTCGGCCTGCACTCGTCGTCGACCGTGCACGCCCATCTCGCCAACCTGGAGAAGATCGGCCTGCTCAAACGGGATCCCTCCAAACCGCGCGCGATCGAACTGCTCTTCGACCGGGCCAAGAAGACGATCATGCCCGGCAACGGCCTGCCGCTGGTCGGCACGGTGGCCGCCGGTGAGCCGATCCTGGCCGAGGAGAACATCGAGGAGTACATCGAGATCCCCGATGTGATCGGCGGCGAGGACGGCGACTACATCCTTCAGGTCCGCGGCGAGAGCATGAAGAACGCCGGCATCTTCGAGGGCGACTACGTCGTCGTGCGCCCGGCCGAGGAGGCCGGCGAAGGCGAAATAGTCGTCGCCCTGATCGGCGAAGAGGCGACGGTGAAGCGCTTCTACCGCGAGTCCGACCACGTCCGGCTGCAGCCCGAGAACGAGACGATGGAGCCGATCCGCACCACCGAAGCCCGCATTCTGGGACGCGTCGTCGGCGTCTTCCGCAAGGTCGGCTGAGAAGCGGCTAAGCGGCGTCCTCGGCTGCTCGCGTGCGGAGCACGCCACGCAGCCTGCGTCCTTGCCTAGTCGCTTCTCAGGGCCACTTGTTCGATTCGATCAGGCGTTTGTAGCGCCGCTGACGCCTGCGGGCGTCGGCCATCACCAGCGGCAGCAGTTTGACCGCGAGGCGGGGGAAGAGGTCGAAGGCGCGCAGGAGGGGGCCGCGCCAGCGCGGCAGGACGAGCAGCGGGCGGGGGTGGTCGGTGAGCCGGCCGACCGCGGCGGCGACCCGCTCCGGGGTCAGCAACGTGCCCGAGAATGAGCCGGCGGCGTCGGGGTCGTCGAGTTTCCCCTCCAGCATCGGCGTCCAGATGCCGTCCGGGCAGACCGCGCTGAGCTCGATCTCAGTCTGGCCGGCGCGGCGCAGGTCGAAGAGCGTTCCCAGGGTGAACGCCATCGCCGCGTGCTTGCTCGCCGAGTAGGTCACCTCGCCCGGCGCGGCGACCAGGCCGGCCAGCGAGATCACGTTGATCACGTGCCCGGAGCGGCTTGCGGTCATCTTCTCGAGCGCGGCGACGGTGCCGTTCATCGTGCCGATCGCGTTGACGTCGACCATCGTCTGCCGGCTGCCCTCGTCCTGCTCCCAGGAGTTGCCGGTGATCAAGACGCCGGCGTTGTTGACCCAGAGGTCGAGCGAGCCGGCCCGCGCGACGACGGCCGAGGCCGCCGCCCGGCAGGCCTCCTGGTCGCGGACGTCGAGCGCGAAGGAGGTCGCCCCGGCACCGATCGCCGCCGCCGTTTCGGCCGCCGCCTCGGGGTCGATGTCGGTGGCGAGGACGACGAAGCCGCGGCCGGCGAGCTCGACCACGATCGCCCGGCCGAGGCCGCTTCCCGCTCCAGTCACCACCGCCGCAGCCATTGGTGATTGGACAGGGTATTCGATCCGATTGCAACAAGTGCGGCGCAAATTGGCTTGGCAGTGCGGTTCCCGGGCCCGGCGGCTACCATCGACGTGCGGGCCGAGCGACCGCGGGGGGAGAGAAAACCCCTCGAGGAAAGTCCGGACACCAGAGGGCAAGGCGGTGGGTTATGCCACCCGGGGAAACCCGCGGGAAAGTGCCACAGAAATACACAGCCGATGGCGTAGACAGTCACGTGAGTCGCGCACAGGCAATGGTGAAATGGTGCGGTAAGAGCGCACCGGCGTCGCGGCGACGCGGCGGCCAGGCAAACCCCGCCCGGTGCAAGGCCAAGCAGGACCGTCGACCCTGCCCGGCGAGGTCCAGGTAGGCCGCAGGGCCGTCAAACGACGGCCCCCCCGGCGCAAGCCGGGGAGATAGATGGCCGCTCAAGACAGGATCCGGCTTACAGGCCCGCTAAAGGAAAGGCCCCTCTCGAGGGGCCTTTCCCATGTCAGGGAGCGAAATCCTTTTTTCCGTCTTAGCGTTTGCTAATGTCCGCGCCTCGCTGAGTCTCCGCACCCAATAGGCGCGGAGTTCGGGGGACCCACTCAGTTGGGGCGAATCGCCGGCTTCTGCCGCGTAGCGCAGCTCTTTCAGCGCGAGCCCGTCAGCTAACCCCGTAAGCGTCGCAAAGAGATGAGCAAACGCACAAACATTCTGCTTGCCTGCGCCCTTGCGCTCTCGGCCCTGGCCGGCGCCTCCTCGGCCCGTGCCGACACCGGCGGCGCGACGACGATCGCCTCCAGCGACGCCCAGGCGGGCAAAGACATCGTCTTCAGCCCGATGCGCTGGAGCGGCGCGACCTGGTACGGCCCCGGGTTCTACGGGCACCAGACCGCCTGCGGCCAGACCCTGCGGCCGGGCACGATCGGCGTCGCCCACCGCAGCCTGCCCTGCGGCACCGCGGTCCGTTTCGTCTACCACGGCGAGGCGATCGTCACCCGCGTCATCGACCGCGGGCCCTACACGACCGGCAATGCCTGGGATCTGACCAACGGCGCCCGCGAAGCCCTCGGCTTCAACGGCTCCGGCCAGATCGGCTACGCGGTGGCCCTGCAGTTCGCCCGCCGCTAGGCGGTTCCGCCGCGGATCAACGCGACCCTCACCGATTCGGCGTGTTAGCGCCGTTGGGGTGGCTAACCTGCGCTCCGCAGTCGTGTTGAACCTAGAGAGGAGCCCCGGCATGTCGATGTCGTCCAAGGAAGTGGCGGCGATCCGCGGAGGATCGACCGGAAGGCGTGGGCGGTGGGCCGTGCTGACGGCACTGCTCGGCTGCCTCGCGATCGCCGTGGCTGCGCTCGGCGTCAGCGGCGCCGGTGCCAAGACCGCGCACACGACCGTCGTCCTCGGCAGCACCTCGACCCAGCCCGAGCCCTCCTGCCCGGCGCTTCCCTGCCAGGCCGTCGGCAGCGTCACCGGCTTCCAGGTCAGCAACGACCAGACCAACCTGCCCTTCCGCGTCGGCAAGCCCGGCACGGTCAAGTCGTGGACTTTGACCCTGGCCCAGCCGACCAACAGCCAGCGCTCCTTCTTCAACGGCTTCTTCGGCACGCCGCCCGAGGCCCGCCTCGCGATCCTGCGCCGCGTCGCCGGCACCAACCCGCCTCGCTACAACCTGATCAGCCAGGGCTCGATCCACGTCCTCAGCTCATACCTGGGCCAGACGGTCAAGTTCGGCGCCAACCTGAAAGTGCTGAAGGGCGACATCGTCGGCATCACGGTGCCGACCTGGGCGCCCGCCTTCTCGCAGGGCCTGTCGGCGAAAAACGTCTGGCGCGCCAGCCGCGAACCGGGCAAATGCACCAACTCGACCGACGTCCGCCAGGGCGAGCCGCAGCTGCAGGTCGGCAGGCGGGCGACCTACGGCTGCAAGTACTCGACGGCGCGTCTTTTGTACACGGTCACTGTCGTCGAGAATTGACGCGCCCCGGTCGGCGCATCCTGGCGTCCTCGGCTGCTCGCGTGCGGAGCACGCCACGCAGCCTGCGTCCTTGGCCTGCTTGACCGGGACACGTCAATAGCGAGCCCAGCCCTTGACGGACGATCACCTATGGCGCCGGTTGATGCTCGGGCGCCGAGCGGGATCTCCCCGAGGCGCCTGAGTGGAGGGGGCGCGTAGCCCTTCTCCCGACACTTGAGCCGCCGCAGGCGGCGGGTCGGGGGAAGGGCTGAGCGCCCCCTCCTGACTAAGCCGCTTCGGGAAGAACCCGCGGCGTCGCCTGGTCTTTGGGCAGAGCCGCCGCTCCGGCGATCAGGGACTGGAACTCGTTCAGCGCCAGGTGCCCGACCGCCTCGAGGATTTCCTCTTCGCTCCAGCCGATCTCCAGCGCCTCTTCGTGGAGGTGATGGGGGGGGCGGCTGTCGGCCTCGAGGGTCGCCTTGAGGTAGGTGAGGAGCGTCTGCTCCTTCTCGTCGCCCGATTCGAAGCTGCGCGCTTTGGAGACCTCGTCGAGCCCGAGGCCCGCCCGCCGGGCGGACTTTGCGTGCTGGGCGATGCTGTAGGTGTCGTCTCGATGCTCCGCCACCGCCAGCGCGATCCGCTCGCGGGTCGCCTGGGGGAGGATGCCGCCGCGCAGCTCCGAGCGCATCCGGGTGTAGGCACGGAGCACGGCGGGGGATCCGGCGAGGACACCGACGAACTTGGTCACCGCGCCACCCGTCGCCTGAATCGTCTTGATCAGGGGGGCGCTGTCGTCGGGAGCGGTCAACTCGTCGTGGATCTGGAACCTGCTCACATCAGTTTTTACTGTCACGGTCGCATCCTGCTTTCAGCTCTCGGATGGCTGTATCTGGCTTTACAGAGCCTTTACTTAGCCTTCACTTTACTTTTGGCTATCAACTTACTTCCGGTAAGTTATACCTACTTTCCACCCGGCTCGCAAGCTCGCCGGTCGACCTTTCTTTACCCATCAATACGCCGTTTGGCACCTGCGTGGTTCAGTTCGCCTATCGTTCCGCCCTCTCGCGGGCAAAAGGAGTCAAGGAGACCTGAATGGCAGAGCAGACGAAGAGCGCCGCCGACGTGCTCGAGATGGTCAAGGAACGCGATGTGCGCTTCGTCCGGCTCTGGTTCACGGACGTCCTCGGCCAGCTCAAGAGCTTCTCGATCAACGCCTCCGAGCTCGAGGACGCCTTCGACGGCGGCATGGGCTTCGACGGCTCCTCGATCACCGGCTTCAACCCGATCGAGGAG
This sequence comes from uncultured Solirubrobacterales bacterium, assembly GCA_963836415.1. GTDB lineage: Bacteria > Actinomycetota > Thermoleophilia > Solirubrobacterales > 70-9 > VRUE01. The sequence continues at coordinate 24,395 of CAWIJE010000001.1, read as the reverse complement.
TCGGACATGATCGCGATGCCAGACCCCTCGACCTTCGAGCTGATCCCCTGGCGCCCGGAGGAGGAGAACACGGTGGCGCGCATGTTCTGCGACGTCCAGGTGCCAGGCGGCGAGGCCTACGAGGGCGACCCGCGTTGGATCCTGCGCCGCGCCCTCGAGCGGGCCAGGGATCTCGGCTTCGACGACTACAACGTCGGCCCCGAGCTCGAGTTCTTCTATTTCAAATCGGCCAAACCGGCCGGCGGCGTCCCCGAGGTGCTCGACGAGGGCGGCTATTTCGACCTGACCACGCTCGACGCCGGCTCCGACGTGCGCCGCGACACGGTGCTGGCGCTGGAGAAGATGGGGATCCACGTCGAGTACACCCACCACGAGGTCGGGCCCTCCCAGCACGAGGTCGACATGCGCTACAAGAACGCGCTCGAGATGGCCGACGACTGCATGACCTACCGGATCGTGGTCAAGGAGTACGCGATGAAATACGGCTGGCACGCGACCTTCATGCCCAAGCCGCTCTTCGGTGAGAACGGCTCCGGGATGCACGTCCACCAGTCGCTGACCAAAGACGGCAAGAACGCCTTCTTCGATCCCGATGACCAGTACTTCCTCTCGCCGACGGCGAAGGCCTTCATCGCCGGCCAGCTCAAGCACGCGCGTGAGATCTCGCCGCTCTTCGCCCAGTGGGTCAACTCCTACAAGCGCCTGGTGCCCGGCTACGAGGCGCCGGTCTACCTCGCCTGGTCGCGCCGCAACCGCTCCGCCCTGATCCGCGTGCCGCTCTACCACCCGGGCAAGGAGGGGGCGACCCGGGCCGAGCTGCGTTGCCCCGACCCGTCATGCAATCCCTATCTCTGCTTCGCCGGCATGCTGCACGCCGGCCTGGAAGGGATCGAGAAGGGCTACGAGCTGCCCGAGCCGATGGAGCAGAACCTCTACCACCTCTCGCAGGAGGAGCTCTCGCACCAGGGGATCGAGCAGCTGCCGGCGACCCTGGGCGAGGCGATCGAGGTCGCCGCCGACTCGGAGCTGGTCCTGCGCACCCTCGGCGAGCACACCTTCCGCCGCTTCATCGAGATCAAGCGGCAGGAGTGGGACGACTACCGGGTCCAGGTCACCCCCTACGAGATCGAAAGCTTCCTGCCGGTCCTCTAGCCGGCGCCCGACGGCGTCCTCGGTCGCTCGCGTGCGTTCGCACGCGTCGCTCGCTGCGTCCTAGTCAGGCTTGACTGGAGGAGCGGCCGGCCTGGAAAGGGCGGAGGGCCACCAGAACCTGTCGCCGACGCTGAGGGCGGCGGCGGGGACAAGGATGCTGCGCACCAGGAAGGTGTCGAGCAGGACGCCGAAGGCGACGACGAAGCCGAGCTCGGTGAGGAAGGTGAGCGGCAGCACGGCGAGCACGGAGAAGGTGCCGGCGAGGACGATGCCGGCGCTGGTGATGACCGCGCCGGTGACGGCGAGGGCGCGCAGGATCCCCTTTTCGGAGCCGTGCCGGATCGTCTCCTCGCGAGCGCGGGCGATCAGGAAGATGTTGTAGTCGACCCCGAGCGCGACGAGGAAGACGAAGGCGAAGAGGGGTAAGGACGGGTCGGAGCCGGGGAAGTCGAAGATGAACTTGAAGGCGAAGTAGCCGACTCCGAGCGCCGCCGCGAAGGAGAGGATCACGGTGCCGATCAGGATCAGCGGCGCGACCACGGCGCGCAGCAGCCCGATCAGGATCAGCAGGACGACGAGGAGGATCAGCGGCGGGATCACGGTCGAGTCCCAGCCGGCAGCGTCGCGGACGTCGAATTCGACCGCGGTCGGGCCGCCGACCAGGGCCTGCGGAGAGGCCGAGTGGGCGGCCTCGCGGATCGGGTCGACCAGGTCGAATGCCTCGGTCGAGTACGGATTCGGTTCGAGGATCGCCTGGACCAGGGTTCCGGGCGGCCCTTCGGCGACCGGCTGCGAGACCGCCTCGACCCCGTCGACGCCGGCGACTGCCCGGCGCACGGCCGGCACTTCGGCCCGCTTCGGCACGACGACGTCGGTCAACGCGGTGGTGCCGGAGGGGAAGCTCTTGTCGAGCAGGTGCTGGCCTTCGGTCGACTCGACTTCGTTGCGGTAGCTGTCTTCGCTGGTCAGGTCGGTGGAGAAGAAAGCGAGGCCGCAGCAGAGGATTAGGAGGACGACGATCGTGCCGCCCATGATCCGCTTCGGTGAGACCGCGATGCGATTTCCGAGCCGCGCCCAGAAGCCGTGGGTGACGTCGGCGGCGTGCTCCTTCTGGTGGCGGCGCGCCTCGTATGGGGTGAAGATCGCGCGGTCGAGGGTGTGCTCGAACAGCGATGGGATCCGCCTGCCGCTGATCCGGTGCAGGAGCCAGTTGAGCAGGATGAAGGCGAGAACGGGCGGGATGATCACGATCACGCAGGCGAGGACGACGAAGAGGAGCGCGACGAACCCATTGCCATCGACGATCCTGCGCTGCGACCAGGCCGGGATCGTCGCCGTCGACGGTGCGGTCTCCGGCGTGTGCGGGACGAAGGGCCAGAAGGCGCGGCGACCGAAGATCGTCAGCAGCGCCGGCAGCAGGGTGAGCATCGAGAGCGCGGCGCAGCCGACGCCCATGGCGGCGATCGGACCCAGCCCGGAGGTCCCGTTGACCTTGGCGATCAGCAGGCAGAGCAGGGCGGCGATCACGGTCAGGGCAGAGGCGAAGATCGCCGGGCCGGCCGAGGCGAGGGCCGTCTTCATCGCCTCGTGTTTATCGACCGTGTGGTGCAGCTCCTCGCGGTAGCGGGAGACCAGCAAAAGGGCATAGTCGGTCCCCGCCCCCAGCACCAGCACCGACATGATCGAGCTCGATTGGCCGTTGACGGTGACGCCGATCTCGGTCAGCCCGTAGCCGAGCGAGCGCGAGAGGATCTCCGCGAACATCACCGCGACCAGCGGGATCAGCCAGAACATCGGCGAGCGGTAGATCACGATCAGGAGGAAGATCACGAGGCTGACCGCGGCCAGCAGCAGCGTCCCGTTGATCCCTTCGAAGACTTCGATCGCGTCGGCGGAGAAGCCGGCGCCGCCGGTGATCTTGACCTCGAGGCCGCCGCCGGGGTTGGAGATCTTGTCGCGCCAGTCCTTGACCGGGTCGAGGATCCGATCGCCCTCGCCGTTGCCCTTGATGTAGGCGGTCAGGATCGCGGCCTTGCCGTCGGTCGAGCAGATCGGGCCGACGAACGGGGCGTAGCCGGCGGGCTGGCCGGGGACGGTGGTCGTCGGCGTGCCGCAACCGGCGGGCAGGTGCTTGGCGGCGGCCCTTTCCTTCGCTTCGGTCTGCGCGGACTTCTCGCCGCCGGCCGCCGCGGTCGAGCCGTCGGCGACGACGCCGGGGAAGCGCTCTTCGGTCATCTTGCCGACGTCTTCCTCGATCGTCCGCTTGTCGGCGGCGGTCAGGCCGCCATCGCGCCGGTAGATGATCACCGCCGGGGCGATTTCGCCGTTCTGCAGCGACTCGGTCGCTTTCAGCGCGTGGGTCGATTCGGCGCTCCCCGGCAGGTAGGAGGTGGCCTCGTTGCTTTCCGCGTCTTCGAACTTTTCGGGCAGCTTGGCGCCGGACGCGAAGGCGAAAATCGCGATCCAGATCGCAAAGACGATCCACTTCGCTCGGCGACCGGCGGCTAGGGTGAAGGACGAGCCACGCACGGAATGCCCGATCCTTTCAGAGCAGGGCGGTCAGATGCGTGGCGGTTGTGACCGGCGCCTTACAGGCGAACCTCTCGCAGACGTACGCGGTCGGCGCGCCGCCCAGCGCGGTGCGCTCGGCGAGCAGGGGAGGGGAGTCCTCGCCCTCGGAGCCGCCGGCGAGCACGAGGTGCGGCCGGAAGGCGCCGCGGACCGCCGCCGCGAGCCCGCCGTCGTCATCGATCAGGGCGACCTCGCGGACCGCGGCGAGGTGGAAGTCGACCGCGCGCAGCAGGTGGGCGAAGCCGTCGGGGTGGCGGGCGGCCGGCTCGGCGAAGAGGCGCGTCACGCCCTCGGCCCGGCTCGCGTAGGAGCGATCGCCGGTCAGCGCCGAGAGCCTCAGCAGGCCGAGGGCGGCGGAGCTGTTGCCGGAGGGGATCGGGTGGTCGCCGACGTCCTTGCGGCGGGCGATCAGCTGCTCGTGGTCGGCGGCGGTGGTGAAGAAGCCGCCCCGCTCCTCGTCGCCGAAGCGGGCGATCATCGTCTCCGCCAGCGCCTGCGCCTGCTCGAACCAGCGCCGCTCGAAGGTCGCTTCGTAGAGGGTCAGCAGGCCCTCGACCAGGAAGGCGTGGTCCTCGAGGTAGGCGTTGAGGTGGGCGCGGCCGTCCTTGTAGGTGCGCAGCAGCCGGCCGTCCTCGTCGCGCAGCTCGGCGAGCACGAACTCGGCGCAGCGCCGGGCGGCGTCGAGGTAGTCGGCCCGCCCGAGCGCCGCCCCGGCCTCGGCCAGGGCGGCGATCATCAGCGCGTTCCAGGAGGTCAGCCGCTTGTCGTCGAGGCCGGGCCGGACCCGCGCCGCCCGCGCCTCGAGCAGCGCCCGCCGGGCCTCCTCGAAGCGGGCCGGCGCCGCGCCCGGAGCACCGCCGGGCAGGTGCAGGACGGTCGCGCCGCCCTCGAAGTTGCCCGCCTCGGTGACTCCCAAAAATCCCATCAAGTTCTCCAGGTCATGCATGGCGAAGTTGATGGGATTCTCAGACGCTGTGGCGGAAGCGTGGAGGGCGTCGCGGATCTGCGCCGCCGTCCAGACGTAGAAGCGGCCCTCCTCGCCCTCCGAGTCGGCGTCGAGGGCCGAGTAGAAGCCGCCCTCCGGCCCGCGCATCTCCCGCAGCGCCCAATCGAGCGTCTCCTCGCAGACGCGCCGGTAGCGCTCGTCGCCGAGCGCCTGCCAGCCGTGCAGGTAGACGCCGGCGAGCAGCGCGTTGTCGTAGAGCATCTTCTCGAAGTGGGGGATCAGCCAGGCGGCGTCGACCGTGTAGCGGGAGAAGCCACCGCCGAGCTGGTCGTAGATGCCGCCGGCCATCATCGCGTCGAGCGTCTCGGCGACGATCTCGCGCTCGCCGCGGGCGAGCAGCAGCTCCAGGGAGGAGGCGGGCGGGAACTTCGGCGCCCCGCCGAAGCCGCCCCGCTCGCGGTCGGCGGCGGCGAGCAGGCGCTCGACCGCGGCCTCGAGCTGCGCCGCCTCGGGAGGCTCGGCGGCGGGCTCGACCAGGCCGACCGCGCCGAGCCGGGCCCGGGTCCGCGGCGCCCGCTCGCGAATCTCCTCGCGCCTGCCCTCGAACGCATCGAGCACCGCTTCCATCACCATGCGGAAGCTCGGCATGCCGCGACTGTCGTCCGGCGGGAAATAGGTGCCTCCGTAGAAGGGGACGCCGTCGGGGTCGAGGAAGACCGTCATCGGCCAGCCGCCCTGGCCGCTGATCTCCTGCACCGCCTCCATGTAGATCGCGTCGACGTCGGGGCGCTCCTCGCGGTCGACCTTGACGTTGACGAAGTGCTCGTTCATGTACGCCGCGGTCTCCACGTCCTCGAACGACTCGCGCTCCATCACGTGGCACCAGTGGCAGGCCGAATAGCCGACCGAGAGCAGGATCGGGCGGTCCTCCTCGACGGCCCTGGAGAGGGCCTCCTCGCCCCACGGGTACCAGTCGACCGGGTTCTCGCTGTGCTGGAGCAGGTAGGGGCTGGTCTCGCGGGCGAGGCGGTTGGCCATCGCTCCAGCCTACTTTTCGCCTACAGCGGGTCGCCGATACTTGGGCGATCTGGCTTTCCGGGGTATGCGGCATTTTGCCCGCGGCCCGGGAACCTCTACGGTGCTTCGATGTCTGGAGAGCGCCTGCCGGCGCAAAGTGACGCCGCGATCGACGCGGCCCTGAGGAAACTCGACGAGGAGGATCGCCGCGTCATCCTCGGCGCCCTCAAGCGAGCCGAGAAGACTGAGGCCGAACTCCGCTACCTGGCGGATCACGACTCTCTGACCGGCCTGCTCGACCGCCGCCGCTTTCGCGCCGAGCTCGACCAGTTCGCCTCCTTCAGCGAACGCTACGGCGGGCAGGGCGCGGTGATGATCATCGACATCGACGGCCTCAAGGCGGTCAACGACAGCCACGGCCACCACACCGGCGACAACCTGATCCAGCAGGTCGCCAAGATCCTTCGCGAACGGGTGCGGACCACCGACATCGTCGCCCGCCTCTCCGGCGACGAGCTCGCCGTGCTGATGCCGCAGACCGACAGCGAGGGCGCGATGCAGCTGGGCGAGGACCTGCGCTCGCAGATCGCCGAGTCGGCGCGGCCCGCGCCGGAGATGGAGCCGGTGACGATCAGCATCGGCATCGCGATGTTCGGCGGCGAGGACGGCGACGGCCCGGAGGCGGTGCTGATCGCCGCCGACGGCGCGATGTACGACGCCAAGAAGGAAGGCCGCAACCAGGTCTCCCTGGCGGAGCCGCCCGGCGCCCCCAAGCGCTCGCCAGAGCGGAGCCAGACGGCCTCGGCGCGGATTCGCGACGCGCTCACCCATGATCGCCTCAGCCTTCACACCCAACCGATCCGCGACCTCGCCTCGGGCGGCATCGAGCGCTACGAGCTGTTGCTGAGGATGACCTCCGACGAGGGCGAGCTGCTGCCGGCGGCCTCCTTCATCGGCGCCGCGGAGCGCTCCGGGATGATCCAGGAGCTCGACCGCTGGGTCGTCGCCAGGGCGCTCGAGCTGATCGGCCGGCGCCAGCGCGAGGGCGCGCCGGTCAGGCTCCACGTCAACCTCTCGGGAGCTTCGATCACCGACTTCTCGGTGCTCGAGTTCATCGAGCGCCACCTCGACGAAGGCGACGCCGACCCCTCTCACTGCACCTTCGAGATCACCGCGACCTCCCACGTGACCGACTACGCCAAGGCCGGCGGCTTCGCCGACCGCCTCGCGGAGTTCGGCTGCCAGGTCGCGATCGACGATTACGGCGGCGGCTTCGGCCCGTTTCACTACCTCAAAGAGCTGCCCTTCGACCTGATCAAGATCGACGGCGCCTTCGTCCGCGACATGCCGAGCTCGGACGCCGACCAGCTCACCGTTCAGGCGATCGTCCAGATCGCCCGCGGGCTGGGCAAGACGACGATCGCCGAGTACGTCCAGGACGAGGCGACGACCGAAATGCTGCGTGATTTCGGCGTCGACATGGCCCAGGGCTATCACCTGGGCAGGCCGGTCGACATCGACGAGGCGCTAGCGGCCTAACAGGCCCTTCGCCCGCGTGACCAGATTGAGGGCGCCGATCATCGCCCTTTCCTGACCCGAGCCGTTGGCGGGCAGGGCGCCGAGCTGCTGAGCCATCTGGGCGCCGTTGAGGTAGGCGTCGTTGCGCTCGATCAGGCCGTCGCGGACGGTCAGCACGTCGCAGCCGCCGAGATCGATCCGGGCCCCGGTCGGCAGCATGCCCTGGAACCTGCCCGGACCGGTGAAGGTGCCGGTGATGTGCCAGTGCATCGCGACCTTCTCGCCCGCGGCCAGCACGTCCTCGACCGCCATCTCGAAGTCGGGAATGGCGGCGAAGGTGGCGCCGAACCAGTCGCGGATCGCGGCGGTGCCGCGCAGCTCGACCAGGCCGTGCAGGACATCGACCCCGTCTGCCTTCCAGCAGGCGCACATCGCCTCGAGGTCGTGACGCCCGATCGCCTCGAAGTAGGCCCTGCCGACGGTGGCCGCGTCCGAGCTCGTCGCGTTCGCCTCCATCGCAGCCTCAGCCGCTGACGTCTTTGGCGAAGGCCTCGAATGCGTCGAGGTAGCGCTCGATCTCCTCGTCGGAGTGGGCGATCGAGAGCGTCCACTCCTCCTCGGTCCCGGGAGTCATGAAGATCCCGTGGTTCATGTGGTAGAGCCAGGCGAGCGCCGAGAGCTCGTCGTCGACCTTGGTCAGGTAGTCGCGGTACTCGTACGAGCCGCTCCGGCGAGAAGACGACGCAGCCCTTGGCGCCGAGCCCCTCGGTGTAGGCGGGCAGGCCGTGGGCGTCGATGATCGCCTGACAGCCGTCGAGCAGCCGCCTGTTGGTCGCCTCGAAGGTCTCGTAGACGTCGTCGGTGAGGACTTCGGTCAGGGTCGCCTCGGCGGCGGCCATCACCAGTGGGTTGCCGTTGAAGGTGCCGTACTGCTTGACCGTGCCGTCGGCGACGACCGCGGCCAGCTCGGCGGTCATCCCGATCGCCCCGCCCGGGTAGCCGCCGCAGCTCGCCTTGGCCAGGGTGATCATGTCCGGGGTGACGCCGAAGCGGCGGGTGGCGCCGCCGGCGGAGATCGTGCAGCCGGTCTTGACCTCGTCGAAGATCAGCTTCACGCCGTGCGCCGCGGTCAGCTCGCGGACGCGCTCGAGGTAGCCCTCCTTGGGCGGGATGATGTTGATGTTCATCATCGCCGGCTCCATGATCAGCCCGGCGACCTGGTCGCCGATCTTGTCGAGGACGCTCTCCAGCGCCTCGGCGTCGTTGAAGGGGACGGCGCGGGTCAGTTCGGTCAGCGCCAGGGGGACGCCGCCGCCGTAAGGCACGCTGAGCGGGTCGTCGCGCTCGCCGAGCGCCTCGAGCGGCGGGTAGACCGAGACCATCACCGAGTCGTGGTGGCCGTGGTAGGAGCCCTCGATCTTCAGCATCGTGTCGCGGCCGGTGGCGCCGCGGGCGAGGTGGACGGCGTCCATCGTCGCCTCGGTGCCGGAGTTGTTGAAGCGCCACTGCGGCAGTCCGAAGCGGCGTCTGAGCTCGCTCGCCACCGCGATCGAGCCGTCGGTGGGGGCGGCGAAGTGGGTGCCTTCGTCGATCCGCGCCTTGACCGCGTCGCCGACGGTCGGGTTGGCGTGGCCGATGCACATCACGCCGAAGCCGTTGTGGAAGTCGACGTATTCGTTCTCGTCGACGTCCCAGACGCGGCTGCCGCTGCCGCGCGTGAGGTAGATCGGCCAGGGGTCGCGCTCCTGGAAGGAGGAGGGGACGCCGTTGGGCATCACCTCGACCGCGCGCTCGAAGGTCCGCGCCGACTCGCCGGTCCGGTTGCGCAGCTGCTCCTGCTGCCCCTCGGTCAGCGCGGCGATGCGCTTGCGGTCGATCCCGGCCACGGCATCAGCCTAGCCGCACCGCACCGCCCGCACGGATGAACCCGGGCGGGCGGGTGCGACGAAGTGGCGGCTATGGAGCTTTGACCAGCGTGCCTTTGTGGACGACGCCGGGTTTGTCGCAGGGTGTCGTTTCCGCGAACGCCAGGGAGGAATCGATGGTCAGCGTGTACTGCAGGTCGGTGGTCACCGCGATCGACCATTTTGCCGTTCCGGCTTTGCCGAAGTAGGAAAAGGGCTCGCTGCTGGCGCTGAACGTCGTCGGCGTCGATTGGGCCGGCGCGTCAGGGGATGGGAAGGACAGGGTCCCGATGCATGTGTCGTCTCCGCCCAGCACGGCACTCGCCTGCGTGCCACCGGCTTTGATCGTCAGAAGGAGCCCATTGGTCCCGGTGTCGTTGTATTTGCCGTCGGCTGGAGGCCAGGTGGCGGCTGGCGGCGGCAGGGTCGGCGTCGTCGGGGTGGCGGGTGGGTTCTTCGTCGTTGACCCCGGGCCGCCTGCCGGGCTCTTGCCCTTGCCCTTCTTGCAGCCCTTGCCTTTTTTCTTGAGGCTGATCGCGGCCGACGAAGTCCGCGCCTTCGCCTTCCCCTTGCCCTTCTTGCACTTCTTGCCTTTCTTGGCCGACGCATCGGCGCCGTCCTCGACGGCGGCGGCGCTGGCGCTGAAGCCGATCGCCAGGGCGAGGGTGGCGAACAGGGCGAGGATCAAGCTGCGTCTCACGAAGGATCTCCCTTGTAGGTCTGGCGCTGACGTCGGGCCGACAGCCGGATATTCGTCCAGAAGGCGCACGCTATCGGCAGAAGTTGGCCCGCACCACCTCAGTTTTCGCGCAATTTCGCCCGTCTGATCTTGCCGCTCGCGGTCTTTGGCAGCTCGGCGGCGAACTCGACGATCCGCGGGTACTTGTAGGGGGCCGTCTGCTCCTTGGCGTGCTCCTGGAGCTCGGCGGCGAGGCGCTCCGACCCGGTCTGACCGTCCTGGAGGACGACGATCGCGCGCACGATCGAGCCGCGCTCCGGGTCGGGCGCGGCGACCGCGGCCGCCTCCGCCACCGCGGGGTGGGAGACCAGCGCCGACTCGACTTCGAAGGGGCCGATCCGGTAGCCGGAGGAGAGGATCACGTCGTCGTTTCGCCCTTCGAACCAGAGGTAGCCGTCCTCGTCCTCGCGGACCAGGTCACCGGTCGGCCACCACTCTCCTTCGAAGCGGCTGCCGTCGAGGTAGTGGTCGAAGAAGGTGGGGGAGGAGGCGGGCCATAGCTGCAGCTCGCCGTCGACGATCCGGGTGGCCAGGCCGGGCAGCGGCCGGCCCATCGAGCCGTCATGGGCGGGGTCGTCCTCGTCGGGGCGGGCGCCGGCGATCGCGCCGGTCTCGGTCTGGCCGTAGCCGTCGCCGATCGCGGCTCCGAGGCGCTCGCGGAAGAGGCGGATCACGTCGGGCTCGATCGGCTCGCCGGCGGAGACCAGGCGGCGCAGCCCGGGCACGCTCTCGAGCTCGCCGCGCGCCGCCATCATTCGGTACTCGGTCGGCGCCTGGCAGAGCACGTTGACGCCGAGCTCGGCACAGAGCCGCAGGCGCTCGGCGGGGTCGAAGCGGCCGTCGTGGAGGACCGCCGCCGCGCCGCCGAGCCAGGGGGCGATGAAGGCGTTGCGGGTGGACTTCGCCCAGCCCGGGGCCGCGGTGCACCAGGCGACCTCGCCCGGGCGGGCGCCGAACCAGTGCTCGGCCTGCAGGCGCTGGCCGCCGAGGTAGCGCTGCGGGTAGACGACGCCGCGCGGCTCGCCGGTCGTCCCCGAGGTGAAGACGATCGAGGCCGGGTCGGTGGGGTCGAGGTCCGCGATCGCCGCTGGCGTCTCCTGGGGCAGGTCCTCGTCGAAGACGCGGGCGAGGTCGTCGAGGTCCATATAGGGGATGCCGTCGGGCAGCTCGCCCAGGTAGCGGGCCTCTCCGACCGCCAGCTTCGGGTCGGCGGCGGCGGCGCGCAGGGCAAGGTCCTTGCGTCGGAGCTGCGGGTTGCAGGGCAGCGCCACGGCCCCCATCCGCCAGCAGGCGAGCAGCGCCAGGACCCACTCGACCCGGCTGCCGACCAGGGTCATGACGACGTCGCCGCGCTTGACGCCGCGCGCCGCGAAGGCCCCCGAGAGCCCGGCCGAGCGGGCGTAGAGCTCGCCGAAGTGGTGGACCCGCAGCTCGCCCTCGGCGCTGACCTCGATCAACGCCCGGCGCGCAAACGGAAACCGTTCAATCACGTCTTCGATGAAATTCACGCCGCCAGTCTGCCACCGCCCCCGCCGACGGGCCGATTGACGACGCTATGCGTCGCAATTCGGCCCGTCGGCGGGGGGTTAGGCCTCGGAGAGGCCGAGGCGGAGGTAGACGCGGCGCAGGGGGGCGGGCGCCCACCAGTTCCACTCGCCGAGCAGGCGCATCAGCGAGGGCACCAGCAGCGCCCTGACCACGGTCGCGTCGAGCATCACGCCGACCGCCATGCCGAGCGCGATCTCCTTCATGAAGAAGACCGAGCTGACGCCGAAGGCGAGGAAGACGACGGCGATCATCAGCGCCGCCGCGGTGATCACCCTGCCGGTGCGGGCGATGCCGATGGCGACGGCCTCCTCGTTGCTCTTGCCGAGGTCGTGCTGTTCCCTGATCCGGGCCATGACCAGGACCGCGTAGTCGGTGGCGAGGCCGAAGATGACGGCGAAGAGGAAGACCAGGCTGGTCACCTCGATCGCCGCCGGGCCCTGGTAGTCGAAGAGCCCGTCGAGCCAGCCGTCCTGGAAGGCGAGGACGAGGATGCCGAGGGTGGCGGCCAGCGTCATCGCGTTCATCAGCAGCGTCTTCAGCGGCAGGATTACGGAGCCGGTGAGCAGGAAGAGGAGGATCAGGGTCGTCGCGCAGATGATCGCGACCAGCAGCGGCAGGTGGTCGAGGAGGCTCTGCTTCTGATCGACGAACTCGGCCGTGTTGCCGGAGACGAGCGAACGGGTCGCCGCCGGCGGGGGCAGGTCCCGGATCTCCTTCACGGTTTCCTGCGAGCCCTCGTCCAGGGCCGGCCCCTGGAGGCCGAAGTTGGCGAAGGCGACCTGGCCCGAGGCGGCGACGAACGGGGTGCCGCGGACGATGCCGGGCAGGGCGGCTATGCGGCGCTCGAAGCCGGCCAGCGCCCGCGGGCTCGCGGCGCCGTCGACGGTGACCGTGACCGCCTCGATCAGTTCGCGCCGGTAGTGGCCTTCGACGTAGGAGTTGGCCGCATAGGAGGGCTTGCCGTGGGGGACCGCTTCGGCGCTGGGCCCGGTCAGCGTCGTCCACAGCAGCGGCGCCGCGGCGGCGAGCAGGAGGGCGCTGCTGGCCAGGGCGACCCCGACGGGGTGGCGCATGACGCCGCGCGCCAGCCGGTACCAGCCGCCGGACTCGTCGGAGACGGCTGGGCCCTTGCGGATCGAGAGCGCGTCGATCCCCGGGCCGAGGATCGCCAGCAGCGAGGGGACGACGAGGACGGCGATGATCGCCGAGAGCACGCCGACCGAGGCCCCGGCGACCGCGATCGAGTAGAGGAAGCGCTGGGGCAGGATCACCAGCGCCGCCATCGCCGCCGCCACGGTGAAGCCGGAGAAGAGGGCGGTGCGCCCGGCCGCGGTCACCGTCACCCGGTGGGCATCGCGGGCGTCGGCGCCGCCCGAGACCTCCTCGCGGTAGCGCGAGACCATCAGCAGGGCGTAGTCGACTGCGAGCCCGAGGCTGAGCCCGGTCGCGATGTTGAGGGCGAAGACCGAGGTGTCGACGAACATCGACATCAGGCGCAGGACGAAGAGGGTGCCGACGATCGAGATCACCCCGATCAGCAGCGGAATCGCGGCCGCGACGACGCCGCGGAAGACGATCAGGAGCAGCAGCGCGAGCAGCGGGAAGGCGATCAGCTCGGCCATCGTCAGGTCGGTTTTGGTCTGGTCGTTGACCTCGTTGAAGCTGGGGGCGAAACCGCCCATCGAGACCGAGAGGCGGCTCGCGTCGACAGCTTCCTGGGCGCCTTCGGCGGCGATCCCGCCGGCGTTCTCGGAGTCGGCGGTGGAGAGGTTGCCGATCACGACCAGCGAGCGCCCGTCGGCGGCGATCAGGTCGGCGGCGGCGCGGCGGTCGCGCAGCGGGTTGACGACCCGGCCGACGTACTCGACGCCGGCGACCCGGCGGCTGAGCAGGGCGACTTCGCGGCGCACGAAGGGGCTGTCCGTGTTCAGGGGCCCACCGCCCGGCGCCCGCACGACGAGGACGATGCCCGGGTTCGGGTCGTAGCCGAGGGCGCCGCTGAGCAGCCCCTTCGCCTGCTCGCTCTCCGAGGCGGGGTCGGTGAAGCCGGCCGCCTTCAGGTGGTGCTCGACGTCGTGGCCGATCGCGACCGCGAGGACGAAGAAGGCGGCGACCGCGGCGAGCACCAGCTTCGGGCGCTCCCAGGTCAGGTCGGCGACGCGGTTCATCATCCGGGCCGGACCGTACCAGATTCCAAAGCGAGGACTTTGCTAATCAAAGTGCCGTTGCTACCATCGCCCGATGGGTCGCCGCGAATACGGGCAGGTGTGCAGCCTGGCGCGCGCTCTCGACCAGGTGGGGGAGCGCTGGTCGATGCTGATCGTGCGCGAGCTGCTGCTCGGCCCGCTGCGCTTCTCGGAGCTCGCCCGCAACGTCGGCGGCGCCCCTACCGACGTCCTGACCAAACGGCTGCGGGAGTTCGGCGAGGCCGGGATCGTCCGCCGCCGCGAGCTGCCGCCGCCCGCCTCGGCGACCGTCTACGAGCTGACCGACCTCGGCTTCGAGCTCGAGCGGCCGCTGCTCGAGATGGGGCGCTGGGGCCTGCACTTCCAGGATCCGGCCGAGATCAGGGACCTGGCGCCGACCTCCCTGCCCAATGCCCTCAGGGTGATCCTGCTGCCGCCGCCCGACTTCGAGCTCAGCCTCGGCCTGCGCAGCGGCGGCCAGGACTACGTCCTGCGCTTCGCCGAGGGCTGGATCGGCGCCCGGCGGGGATCGGTGGAGGGCGCCGACCTCGTCCTCCGCGGCACCCCCTTGGAGGTGCTGGCGACGCTGGTCGCCGGCGATCAGGTGGACGAGCACGCCGAGGTCGAGGGCGACCTAGACGCGCTCGAGCGACTGCGGGCGATGGTCTCCCTCCCGGATCCACTCCGGGAGGGAGCCATGGCCGAGCTGGCCCTCCCGGTTACCTGAGTTCCGAGGAGCTCTTGCCGAGCAGCTGGCGGGCGACGATCAGCAGCTGGATCTGCTGGGTGCCCTCGAAGATGTCGAGGATCTTCGCGTCGCGCGCCCACTTCTCGAGCAGGTCGTGCTCGCCGTAGCCGACCGCGCCGCAGAGCTCGACGCAGCCGAGGGCGACGTTGACGCAGGTGCGTCCGGCCTTGGCCTTGGCGATCGAAGCCTGCAGTGAGTTCGGCTTGTTGTTGTCGGCCATCCAGGCCGCGTGCAGGGTGAGCAGCAGCGAGGCCTCGTAGTCCGCCTCCATCTCGATGAAGCGGGCCACCGCCGCGTGCTGGGAGAGCGCCGGCCTCGAGTAGTCGATCTCGACCCCGGCCTCGGCGAGCAGCCGGCGGGTCTCCTCGAGCGAGGCGCGGGCGACGCCGCAGGCCATCCCGGCGACCAGCGGCCGGGTGTTGTCGAAGGTCTGCATCGCCCCGCCGAAGCCCTGCTTCTCCTTGTCCTCGACCTCGGAGCTGCCCAGCAGCGCGTCTTTCGGCACGCGGCAGTCCTGCAGCGTGAAGTTGGCGGTGTCGGACGCCCTGATCCCGAGCTTGTGCTCGAGCCGGTCGAGCTTCAGGCCGGGGTTGTCGCGCTCGACGATGAAGGAGCGGATCGCCGCCCTGCCGACCGAGCGGTCGAGCGTCGCCCAGACCACGATCAGATCGGCGCGGTCACCCGAGGTGACGAAGATCTTCTCGCCGTTGAGGACGTACTCGTCGCCGTCGAGGTCGGCGGTCGTGCGGATCGCCGCCGAGTCCGAGCCGGCTTCCGGCTCGGTGATCGCCATCGCCGCCCACTTGCCGCCGTATTTCTCGAGCTGCTCCTCGCTCGCCACCGAGGCGATCGCCGAGTTGCCGAGGCCCTGGCGCGGCATCGTCAGCAGCAGGCCGACGTCACCCCAGCAGAGCTCGATGATGCCGAGCACGGTCGAGAGATTGGTGCCGTTGCGGTTCTCGCCCGACTCGTCGCCGACGTCCTCGCGGCGCACGCCGGCGGCGCCGGAGGCGCCGTGCTCGGAGGCGTCGTTCATGCCGTCGATCAGCGAGGCCAGCATGTCGAGCTCTTTCGGGTAGGCGTGCTCGGCCTCGTCGTACTTGCGCGAGATCGGCCGGAAGACCTCGGTCGCGACCTGGTTGGCCTGGCTGGCCAGTGGCTTGAACTTCTTCGGTGTCTCGAGATTGATCATTTGTTGCCTTTCGCTCGGGCCTGGGCTAGACGAGCAGGGCGCCCTCCATCACGCCCGCCGCCCTGAGGTCTCTGTACCAGCGCTCGACCGGGTGCTCCTTGACGAAGCCGTGGCCGCCGAGCAGCTGCACCCCGGCGGAGCCGATCTCCATTCCCTTCGCCGCGCAGAGCCGACGCGACAGCGCCGCCTCGCGGGCGAAGTCCTCGCCGCGGTCGGCGCGGCTGGCGGCGCGGTAGGTGGTCAGCCGCATGCTGCCGACCTCGATGCCGATGTCCGAGACGACGAAGGCGACGCCCTGGCGGTTCGAGATCGGTTCGCCGAAGGCGGCCCTTTCGTTGACGTAGGGGATGACGTAGTCGAGCACCGCCTGTGAGGTGCCGACCGCGAGCCCGCACCAGGCGATCCGGGCGCGGTTGACGCACTCGACGTAGTCCTCGGGCTTGCCCTCGCCGAGGATCGCGCTCGCCGGCAGGCGGACGTCCTCGAGCACGAGGCGCCCGGTGGCCGCAGGCCGCAGCCCCATCGCCGGCTCGGGCTCGGTCGAGAGCCCGGCGGCGCCGGACTCGATCACGAACAGCGCCGGGCCGATGCCCTCGGCCTCGGCGGCGACCAGGAAGAGCTCGCAGTCGGCGGCCCGGGCGACCAGGGACTTGGTCCCGTTCAGGATCCAGTCGCCGCCCTCCTTGCGGGCCTTGGTCTCGAGCGCCAGCGGGTCGAACAGCGGCCTCGGCTCGAGCATCGCGAGCGCCGCCACCGGCGTGTCCTCGCCGGTGAAGGCGGGCAGGTAGGTCGACTCCTGCTCGGCGCTTCCCCAGTGGCCGATCGCGGTCGCGACGGCGCCGGGGGCGAGCGCCGCGTATGCGATGCCGAGGTCTCCGTGGGCGAGCGCCTCGCCGATCAGGACACTGGTCACCGCCGCCTGCTCGACCATCACGCCGCCGAGCTCCTCGGGGACGCCGAGCATGTTGATGCCGAGCTCCGCCGCCTGGCCGAGCAGCTCCGGCGGGGTCGAGCAGTCGGAGTCGGCCTCGAGCGCCGCCGGGCGGATCTTCTCCTCGGCGAAGGCGCGGCCGCCCTCCTGGAACATCTGCTGCTCGTCGTCGGCGCTGACGTCGAAGAGGCCGCTCGACTTGCCCTTCTTCTGGCGGGCCGGTTTGCCGAGTTGCTGGGCGGCCTTGAAGGTGCGGCCGGCTGCGGTCGCCGTGCGGAAGCCGTTCTTGGAGCCGCGGTAGACCAGGCTCTCGACCTGCTTGCGGATCTTGATCCGGTCGAGCAGGTCCGAGCCGGCGAGGCGATTGAGCGCCTTCAGGCCGAGCCCCATGCCGCGATCGGCGACGGTCTGGTTTGTCTTGGTGCTCATCTGATGGTCCCTTTCAGGTGCGGTGTGTGCGTCTTGGCGTCGCGGACGAAGTAGTCGATTTGGGCCGGGCCGGCGTCGCGGCTGCCGAACTCGACCCGGGCCGGGAGCAGAATCGGCCTGCGGAAGCCGACCTCGGCGGTGAAGGAGTCGGGCAGGCGCGAGTCGAGCGCCGCCAGGCAGCGCGCCTTGGTCCACATGCCGTGGGCGATCGCCGCCGGGAAGCCGAGCGGCTTGGCGCTCAGCGCGTGCATGTGGATCGGGTTGCGGTCGCCGGACACGGCGCCGTAGCGGCGGCCGAGGTCGCCGCCGAGCCGCCACTCGGCGGTTGCCGCGAAGCTCTCCTCGGCCGCGGCCGAGGCGTCGCCCTTGGCGGTCGGGCGCTCGCCGGAGCCGCTGCCGCGGCGCAGCATCGTGCTGGTGCTCTCCCAGGCGAGCTCGCCGTCGACCAGGGCCTCGGTGACCAGGGCGAAGGTCTTGCCGCGGGCGTGGGGCCGCAGCGGGGTGGGGTGGACCCTGACGTCGAGCTCGTCGCCGAGCGAGAGCGGCCGGTGCTGCTCGATCCGGTTCTCGATGTGGACCAGGCCGACCGCGCCGAAGGGGAAGCTGCCGTCGGCCATCACCGCCATGTGCAGGGGGAAGGCGAGCAGGTGGGGGTAGGTGGCGGGCAGCCGGTCGCGCAGGGTGAAGCCGCAGACCCTGGCGTATGCGGCGACCGCCTCGGGCTCGGCCCGCACGCCCTCGAGGGTGAGCTCGATCTCGGGGATCTCGCCGCCGCCGCCGGGCACGAAGGGGAGCATCGAGGCGCCCGGGATCATCGGCGCGGCGGCGCGCGCGTAGAGCGGCAGGATGCTCGGCGAGCTCTGCAGGACGCGGCTGTTCATCACGCCCCCAACAGGTTCTGGCCGCAGACGCGGACGACGTTGCCGTTGACGCCGGTCGAGCCGGGCCCGGCGAACCAGGCGATCGTCTCGGCGACGTCGACCGGCAGGCCGCCCTGGCAGAGGCTGCTCATCCGGCGGCCCGCTTCACGCGGGCCGATCGGCATCGCCGCCGTCATCTGGGTCTCGATGAAGCCGGGGGCGACAGCGTTGATCGTCGCCCCGCGGGCGGCGAGCTCGGGGGCGAGCGCTTCGACCATCCCGATCACCCCGGCCTTCGAGGCGGCGTAGTTGGTCTGGCCCGAGTTGCCGGCGATCCCCGACATCGAGGAAACGCAGACGATGCGGCCGTTGGGGTTGAGGCGGCCCGCGTCGAGCAGCGCGTCGTCGATCCGCTCCTCGCTTGAGAGGTTGATCTCCATCAATTGCGCCCAGCGCTCTTCGGGCATCTTCGCGATCGTGCGGTCTTTGGTCACGCCGGCGTTGTGGACGACGACGTCGACCCCGTCTTTGAAGCGCTCGGCGATCAGCGCCGGCGCGTCGCTCGCGGTGATGTCGAGCTCGAGCGGCTCGAGGCCGCCGACCGCGGCGGCGACCGTGCTCAGCTGGGCGGCGGCCTGCGGGATGTCGAGGCAGACGACCTCGGCGCCGTCGGCGGCGAGCGTCTCGGCGATCGCCGCGCCGATCCCGCGCGAGGCTCCGGTGACCAGGGCCAGCTTGCCGGCCAGCGGTCGCTGCCAATCAATCTCGGGAATCGGGGCGACGCCCCCGCCGACCGTGATCACCTGTCCGGAGACGTAGGCGGAGCGCGGCGAGAGCAGGAAGCGCAGCGTCGACTCGAGCTGGTCCTCGCCGTCTCGGTTCACGTAGACGAGCTGGCAGGTCGCGCCGCGGCCGCCGACCTCCTTGCCGAGCGAGCGCGTGAAGCCCTCGAGCGCGCGCTGCGCGGTCGCCGCCCGCGGGGTCCCGGCCTCGGCCGGTGGGGTGCCGAGCACGACGACGCGGCCGTTGCGCTCGAGCCGGCCGACGGCCGGGTAGAAGAAGCGCTGCAGCTCGACCAGCTCGGTCGAGTCGGAGATCCCGGAGGCGTCGAAGACGAGCGCCTTGGCCTTGCCCTCGGCGCCCGCCCGTTCGACCTTGAGCGTGTCGAGCAGCGCCTTCAGCGGCCGCTCGAGGCGGCCGCCTTGGGCGGCGCCGGAGAGCACTTTGCCCCTCAGCAGCGGGCCGTCCGCGCGCCGGCGCTCGAGCTCGACCGGCCGCGGCAGGCCGAGCTGTCCCGCGATCTGGGCGATGCCCGGCGAGTTGACGAGCTGTGCGTAGCGGTCGCTCATGACACCCTCCACTCGGATCCGAATCGACCCGGACTCGAATTTCCAGAAATGACCGTGTCGGTTCGGATCCTCATGACTCTGGTCCTTCGAGAACGGCGACGACGCCCTGGCCGCCGGCGGCGCAGATGCTGATCACGCCGCGGCCGCTGCCGTCTTCGTGCAGCTGCTTGGCGAGGCCGGCGACGATCCGGCCGCCGGTCGCGGCGAAGGGGTGGCCGGCGGCGAGGCTGCCGCCGTTGACGTTCAGCTTTGCCCTGTCGATCGAGCCGAAGGGGCCGTCGAGGCCCAGCTTCTCCTTGCTGAACTCGGCGTCCTCCCAGGCCTTCAGCGTGCAGAGGACCTGGGCGGCGAAGGCCTCGTGGATCTCGTAGTAGTCGAAGTCGCCGATGCCGATCCCGGCCCGGTCGAGCATCTTCGGCATCGCGTAGGCGGGTGCCATCAGCAGCCCTTCGCGCTTGTGGACGTGGTCGACCGCCGCGGTCTGGGCCTCGGTCAGGTAGGCGAGGATCGGCAGGCCCCTCTCCTTCGCCCAGGACTCGCCGGCGAGGAGGACGGCGCTCGCCCCGTCGCTGAGCGGGGTCGAGTTGGCGGCCGTCATCGTCCCCGCCTCGCCGCCGAAGACCGGCTTCAGCTTCGCCAGCTTCTCGAGGTCGGAGTCGGGGCGGAGGTTCTGGTCGCGCTCCTGGCCCAGGTAGGGGGTGATCAGGTCGTCGAGGAAGCCGCGCTCGTAGGCGGCGGCGAGGTTCTGGTGGCTGGCGACGGTGAGCTCGTCCTGCTCGGCCCGGCCGATCTCCCATTCCTCGGCCATGATCGCGCAGTGCTCGCCCATCGACATCCCCGTGCGGGGCTCCTCGTTGCGCGGTATCGCGGGCACGATGTGGCCGGGCCTGATGCCGGTCAGGGCCCGTAGCTTGCCGCCGGTCGAACGTTGCCGGTTGGCTTCGAGCAGGGTCTCGCGCAGGCCCTCGTTGAGGGCGATCGGGGCGTCGGAGGTGGTGTCGACGCCGCAGGCGATGCCGGCCTCGATCTGCCCCAGGGCGATCTTGTTGGCGACCAGGATCGTCGTCTCCAGGCCGGTGCCGCAGGCCTGCTGCACGTCGTAGGCGGGGGTCTCGGCGGCGAGCCGGGTGCTGAGCACGCTCTCGCGGGTCAGGTCGCGGTCACGCGAGTGCTTGAGCACGGCGCCGCCGGCGACCTCGCCCAGCGTCTCTCCCTCGAGGCTGAAGCGGTCGATCAGGCCGTCGAGCGCGGTGGTCAGCATGTCCTGGTTGGTCGCGTGGGCGTAGGCGCTGTCAGAGCGCGAGAAGGGGATCCGGTTGCCGCCGACGATGGCGACTCTGTTGGGGCTGTCGATCACTTGCGGTTGCCTTTCGATTTGGCTTTGGAGGTCGACTTCTCAACCGGTGCCCAGCGCAGGCGCAGGCCCGGTTCGATCGTCGCGATCAGCAGGTCGGCGGCCGCTTCGGCGGAGAGCGCTTCGGTCCGCAGCCACCAGTGCGCGAGCGCCTCGGCGGCGCCGAGCAGGGAGACCGAGAGCGCCTCGACCTCGACCTTGGCGGCCTCGCGCATGTGCGGCGGGACCTGGCCCATGATCGAGGCGGTGACGAGGTCGAGGATGCGGCCGCGGTGGACGGCGACGCGCTTGGCGACTTCGCCGCCGCGGGGGAGGGTCTCGTCGAAGAGCACCTCCCAGGCGGCCCGGTCGGAGTCGAGGAAGGCGAAGAAGGCCTGGCCACCCGCCCGCAGCGCCTCGTTCGGCGTGGTGGCATCGGCGACCGAGTCGGCGATCGTCCGCGAGAGCGCGTCCCCGGCCCGCTCCATGCAGGCGATGTAGAGGCTCTCCTTGTTGCCGAAGTAGTTGTAGAGCAGCGGCTTGGTGACGCCGACCTCGCCCGCCACCTCGTCCATCGTCACCGCCGCGTAGCCGCCCTCGGCGAACAGCGTGCGGGCGACGGCAAGCGTCTGCTCCATGCGCTCGGCGCGGGAGAGGCGGGTTCGGGGAGCGGCGGAGGCCATTTCCTTCGAAGTTACCCGAATATAAATTTATATGCGAGTAACGTGATCTAAATCACATACTGCGCTCGCTGGGATCGAGTGCTCCGTTATGGGGCCTATGGCACCCAGATCGCAGCACTCGTGATCTCGGGATCCTCGTGCAGAGCGACGAGGTCGTCCAGGTCAACACTCGAGATCGGCCGCAGGAGCTGGCGCCGGCTCTCGAGCCGCACTGCCCCGAGTTACTCGAGCTCGGTGCCGTCGTAGAGCTTCTTGACGTGCACGCTGCCGTCCGGGGCGGCCTCGATGCAGAGGCGGCAGAGGACGCACTCGTCGAGGTTCTTCTCGGCGATCTCGACGCCCGAGGCGGTCGCCTCGAAGATGTCGACGGGGCAGACTTCTTCCAGTTTCTTGGCCAGCTCGGCATCGCTCTTCGCCGGCTCGTCGACGGTGACCTCGATGAAGACTCCGTTCAGCGTCTCGGCCATCAGGCGCTCACCCCGAGCTTCTCCTTGACCGCGTCGGGGATCTCGTCGATCCGCTCGACCACGCGGATGCCGGCGGCTTCGAGCCGGGCGATCTTCTCCGTCGCGGTGTCCTCTTTGCCCTCGACGATCGTCCCGGCGTGCCCGAAGCTCATGCCCTTCATCTCCTCGTCGTCCATGAACTTGCCGGCCATGAAGGCGATGATCGGCAGGCGGCTGTTGTTGTCCTTGACCCATTCGGAGAGCTGCGCCTCCATGCGGCCGCCCGGCTCGGTGTAGATGACGATCGCCTTGGTCTGCTCGTCGGCCTCGAAGTAGGGCATCAGCTCGGCGTAGGTGGAGCCGATGATCGCGTCGCCGCCGATCGAGACCGCGGTCGAGACGCCGAGGCCGGCCTGGGTCAGCGAGGAGGAGATCTCGGTGGTCATCCCGCCGGAGCGGCTCATCACGCCGACCGGGCCGGGGGCGTAGGCCTTGGCGGCGTCTTTGGCGGGGCCGCCGATGCCGCCCATCTTGGCGACGCCGGGCGCGATCAGGCCGAGGCAGTTGGGGCCGATGATGCGGGCGCCCTCGAGATCGGCGAGCTCGACCATCTGGGCGACGTCGCCGCGCGGGATCCGCTCGGTGACGATCACGATCAGCTTGATCCCGTTGAGGATCGCCTCGAAGACGGCGTCCTTGGTGAAGGCGGGGGGGACGGTGACGACCGAGCCGTCGATCGGGGCGCCGTGGTTCTCGACCGCCTGGGCGACGGTGTCGAAGACCGGGACCCCGTGGACCTCGCGTCCCTTGCGCCCCGGGGTGACGCCGCCGACGATCTTGGAGCCGTAGTCGAGGCACTCACGGGTCAGGTTGACCGCCTCGCGGCCGGTGATGCCCTGGACGATGAAGGTCGTGTCCTCGGTCAAGAGAATGCTCATCGGAAAACCACCGACCCGATCACTTGCGACCGCGGAAGCGAGTGAGCATGGCTTCCGGTCATCTGATTGCGAAGGAGCGAAAGCAGAGCAAGTGATCGGAATTTCATGACACTCCCTGGATCTTGGTCACGGCCCGGTTCGCCGCTTCCCACATCGAGACCGAGCGGTCGCAGTACTCGACCCCGTATTTGTCGAGGATCTTGAACCCCTCCTCCTCCCAGGCGCCCGGGATGCGGAAGATGGCGATCGTCTCGCCGGGGTCCTTACCGAGCTCGAGGCAGGCCTTGATCACGCCGCGGGCGACGATGTCGACGCGGGTGTTGGAGACGATCGACATCATCACCGCGATCTTCTCGACACCGTCCTTGCCGAGCACCTCCTTGGCCAGGCCGCAGGCCTTGGCGACCGAGGGGTTGCCGCCGATCTCGGAGTAGTTGGCCGGGTTGCCGCCCTGGTTGCGGACCGCGTCGGTCAGGGTCAGCGAGCCGCCGCCGGCGCCGATCACGAGGCCGATGTTGCCGGTGAAGCCATGGTCCTTGCCCTGGATCACGCCGCGGTGGTCGGCGGCGTCGATCGCGCCGACGTTGCGCTCGAAGTCGGAGGGCTCGTAGGTGTCGCGGGTGTCGTCCTCGGCGATCTCGAGCTGCTTGCGCAGCAGCCCCTTCTGGCGGCCGACCGCCTCGGCCTCCATCTCCATGTGGGCGTCGAGGGCGACGAAGCTGCCGTCGGTGAGCTCGGCGAGGGGGTTGATCTCGGCCAGAGTCATGTCGTTCTCGCGGAAGAGGCGGGCGAGCTTGGCCAGGATCGGCGTCGCCCGGTTGAGCTGCGAGCCGGTCACCCCGGTCGCCGCGATCGTCTGCTTGGCCTCGAAGTCGGGGATCGGGAAGAGGTTGGTGAGGTGGCCGCGGCCGACGTGGTCGGGGTGGTTCTCGGCGACCTCCTCGATGTCGATGCCGCCCATGTCGCTGAACAGCATCAGCGGGCGCTTCGCGGTCCCGTCCCAGACGACGCTCGCGTAGTACTCCTGCTTGACCTCCGCTTTGGGGTCGACGAGGACGCCGCGCGGCATGTGGCCGTTGATCTCCAGCTCGAGGATCGCGGCGGCGTGCTCGGCCGCCTCCTCGGGCGTGTCGGCGAACTTGACCCCGCCGGCCTTCATCCGGCCGCCGGTCAGCACCTGGGACTTGATCACGACCGGGCCGCCGATCTCCTCGGCCGCGGCGCGGGCCTCGTCCGCGGACGTGCAGAAGCCGTATTTGGTGACGGGGATGCCCGCCAACTCGACGATTTTTCTTGCCTCGAACTCGTAGAACCTCATAGCGGCGGGGAACCCTATCCGACGGGCGACAGGCGGGCGGGGCCCGTCACAGGGCGATGGGCCTGCGGGCGAGGGCGGGCTGGGTCCTGTCCCGTGGCAAGGGGCCTGCGGGCGAGGTTTTCGTTCTCGGCCCCTTGCGACGGGCCACCCGCCCGCAGCTGCCTGAGATACTCCGCCGCGATGAGAACCCTCGCCGTAAGCGTCGTCGCGCTCGCCATATTCCCCCTCGCTTTCCTCGGCTGTGGGGAAACGGTGGTCGATAACGCGAAGACCGCCGACACGATCAAGAGCACGCTGGAAAAATCGGAAGGGCTGAAGATCAAGTCCGTCGATTGCCCCTCCGACGTCGAGGTCAAGGCGGGCGCCACATTCACCTGCACGGTGGTCGAAAAGGGCGGCCAGAGCCAGATCGCGACGCTAAAGATCCGCAACAGTGATGCCGATCTCAGCCTCGTCTCGCTCGAACCACCGAAAAAAGGCGGATGACCCGGCTCTCGGAAAAGAACGTCGAGGTTCGGCCCGTTGACCTCATCACCAGCAAGCCCGTTGACCTCATCACGAGCAAGTAAGGTGCCCCAAATGACGAG